>NZ_CP139718.1:0-1885000 GCF_034374265.1 Pseudoblastomonas marina
CAACTCGCGAGCCCAACGCAGGGAAATGCCGAGATTTTCAGCAAAAATGTCGTCGATTGGTATCCCAGCTGGCGTCTGACGAAACCGCCACTTGCGCTGTCCAGCTTCATCTAAGTGACACACCCGGCGATGCTGTGATTTTTCGTAGAGCGAAGTGTCTGCAATAGTGACATCGAAGTGTTCAGCTAAACTGGGGGCGAGACTTAAGCCTCCGCGGATTACTAGCCCCATGCGTCTATTTGCTCGACGCGCGATCCGGCAAAGACCTTTTGCATGATAGATCATACGTTCGGGATGCCGAGGACCGGTTGCAAACTCATATGCGAGATGTGTAACCTCATCATGTGCGGCCACATAATCCGCCCAGCGCTGGAAATCCCGGTCGCAACGAGAGTTTACGTGTAGCGCAGCCGGTTGTCCGGCAGCGATGAACTCATGATATGCGATGAGAATTCGCTTCATGGCGTGCAAATCATCCCAGCGCGGCCGATCGAGCATGAGACTGAAATTGGGAGTGGTGATCATTTCGATGCCGAGATCGCGAAAATTCTCGATCATGGCGCGACGACCGCCCGCTTCCAGCCCCCACCATTTCTCAACTTCGGAATCGCGGGCTACACCCGTTAGGATGATCGGTGTTTCGAACTTGATCTGGAAGGCTTCGCACAACTCATGGCGACTGAGAAATCGAGGTTCTCCAGAGCGAGACATCAGCGCATAGAGCTTGATCACGACTGCTGGCGCGTCGAATAGGAGCGTGCGCCCGGTGCGGTTGTAGAGGACCGGAGCATATCGAGGTAGATCTAAAGGAAGTGGGGAGGCATGCGGGCCATATAGTCCTAGGCCGCCGACCTCGCGTAGTCGGGACACGAAATCAGGCCCATTGGGGCACACGATGTCGCAAGTTTCGGGGCTACGGCAACAATTATCGAGACAATCAAAGCCGCCCGCCAATAACTTCTGCCCTCCGCACTCGCTGCGCTCGGGACAGCCTGCGCATCCTATAGAGATAGGTGCATCGCTCCGGTACCAGTAGCTGCGGTGGGCGGACTTCTTCGTCATGGTCAGTCTAGCAGATAGCGACTTCGACAACACCGCTAATGGCATCGAGGTTGATAACCTTGGCGCTCGCCACCCCGCCGGCGCTTTCGATCGCTGCCCAGGTCGCGGGGGTAGGATTGCTGAGACGAATGGATGGCGTCAGGCCATCGCGCCCGATCAACTTCCCGTCCTCAATGCGCACGCAGAATTCATCACCGATGCCTGGACTAGTACCTGCGAGTGTCTCTGCCTCGAAACAGGTTGAGGTTGTCTCGATCTCCTTCCGGAAGAGGTCAGGAGTGTTCGCAAGCTCTGCCGATTTGTCCCAGCTTTTTTTGAACGCACGCTTAGTCCTAGCAAGGAATTCAGTGCCCATGGTTTCCTCCACTCAATAGGGGACGATAGAGCTTGGTCCGTCCCATGCTATTCTCGGAAATGAGTCCGAGGTTGCATAGGGCCGCAAGGCGATTGTTCCATGCGGTCGTCTTGATGTCGTCCGAGCCCACATCGCGCAGTTGCGAAGCGCTTGCCTCTCCTAAATTGCTAAGCAATTCCAACGTAGCCTTTTGCATCGGCTCAAGCACGCCGATTAGCCGGGTCCTTAGTACTTTCCCCTCTTCATCGAGCTTACATGATAAGAGCACATCGCTGCGCGGCTGAACAAGCTCCACCAGCTCATCGATCACGTTGGGCGAGGCATTGGCTATCACCGGATAGAACGGAGTCTTACGACCGCGAGTGTAGTCGCGAAATTCCAAAACGGACTCGCGCAGATAGCTGGCGGTGGCGACCTCAATGCCGTCGAAGTCCAAGAATATTGCGCGCGCAGAATCAATCTCCTTGGGGAGGGCATCAATCAGGTGGGCAAAAAGGTTGCGGCCGCTGGGTGCGCCAGCAAGAATACTGCTGCCAGTGATATCGCGAATCGAAAGCTTCATCTCATATTCCTCACGTGTGGTGCGTGAGATAGGTGAGGCCCATTCACCCTGTCAAGGATGTGAAGAGATCGCGTGGGGGAATGTATCCATGCCAGTGAGCATGCATGCGTATTGTAACATGACCAGATGACTGTCGTGGAAGGTCAGCTTCCGTAGCGCGCTTGACCGATAGCAGTCCGACCGCTTCCGGCCCAAGTCCTGAGAACCTGCAATGACCGTTCGATGACGGAAAGCGCCATCGAGGGAATAGGTGCGTTCCGCCTCTTTGGCGCTAGCGGAATTGGTCAAAAAGGCCAGTGTGCGGGCCCCTGCCGACCCGCACACCAACGATGACATCAGGCGTTCTTGAAGCCCCAGCCACCGATCGACAGGACCTGGTAGGTCTTGCCGAAGACGACCTTGTATACCTCGTTTACCTCCTGCGAGAAGTTGGCCTTGAGCGAGGCCAGCTGCGCGGCTGTGAGAACATTGTTGAGCGTCGCGTCGAGCGAGGCACTCGCATCGCTCTGCAACTCGCCACTGGCGGTCAGGGTATCGATCTCGACCATGGTCAGCGAGGTGATGACCGCATTGGCCGGATCCTGCAGCTCGCTGCGGCAGGCGGCAAATTCGGTTTCGCCCGGATCGTCGAGTAGGAGCGCAACGGTACTGGGATCGAGTTCCACAAAACGATAGGTGCCGCGCATCGCCAAATCGCGCTTATCGAGCCGGTTGAGCGCTGCCTTGAGCGCCGCTTCGGCTGCGACACGCGGAGAGCCGGTGGGAATGCCAGACGCATTGAGAACCTTGTCGACATCGACCTCAGCCGCGAACGATGTTTTGGTCGTGACCTTGCGCGTAAAATCGAAGGTGTTCTGGGCGACGCCTGGATTGACGACCGTAACGCCCCGATTTGTCGCGTAGCGTTCGAACGGATTGATTGCAGAGCTGCCGCCGCAGAATTGCACCACTGGGCTGGCATCAGTGGTATAACGGCGACCAAGGAAGCGCCAGTAATTGGGGCTACCGTCTGCCAGCGTGTTAAGATAGCGCGCTTCCTTGGTGATGCCGACGGTCGGCCGGTTGCCATACGTTTGCGTGCAGTATTTCCCAGCGGCCGGACAGACCTTGGATCGAGCGATCGTGGACCCGAGAATGGTCGGATCACCGCAAGCGCTGAGTGGAAGTGCCAGAGCAAGTGCCATTGTCGCAGTAGCGAACTTGTTCATGATGTCGTCCCCCTAATGTGCGAGTCGCACAATTGAGATGATACAGCTTTCTAGGTATTTGAAAAGTCGGAGCGCGGGGCTCTGAAGCAGCAGCACGAAACGACAAATAATGTCTGCGCTGTCGCGAAGAATGGACTTGCGCGTTGAGTGCGCAGAAAGCGTGGTTTCGCTTATCTGTTGAGCGAACTGTTTAGTCTGTCCCGATTGCAGGGAAAGGCCGTTTGCCCCCAGCCAACCGGCCGAAAGTCGAACTTACGCATTTCGGCATGGCTTCCCGATATTTCGGCCTGATTGCTGCATGGTCCGCTCTCCACGCGCCGACACCAGAATTCTCTCAAACTCGCCTCAGACAGACGCACTTTTTTGCGTATGGAACCATCTAGCGATCATCCCGCAATGCGGCGCCAGCATAGGGGTTGTAGTCGCTCGGAGGTAGCGCCTCCCGAGACGATTTGACTGGTTTTGTGCTCACGAGCTCGGTCGCCGGAGCAGTCGGATCACCCGCCGTGTCGATCAGGCCTGCCGCAATGGTCGGTGCACCAAATACGATTGCTATTCCGATCGCGACCTGTGCAGCCTGTCTTGCTGCCAGTCGTCCGGCGAGAAGCAATAAGCCGATAATTGCAACCGCTATGACAGCAAGAACGACGGCAACATCGCCTAGGAGCACGCCTTCGATCCACTGCGCTGAGGCAGCGAGAGATGATCCCCCATTTGGCTCAAGAAGGCTGTAGGAGGTCGTCATGTGCTGACCAACAATTGCGAGACGCGCCGCTTGCCTTCGCGTCGTTCGAGCTGGACGAAAACGTCTACACTCTCCCGAACATATCTGCGGACCTCCCCGCCATCGAGGCGAGATCCGGACTGGAGGACGAGCATGGTCAGCTGTTCAACTGCGCGCGCCGGACTGTTGGCATGAATCGTTGCGATGGAGCCGGGATGTCCGGTGTTGATAGCGCGCAGGAAGGTGAAAGCCTCGCTGCCTCGTATCTCGCCCAAGATGATCCGATCGGGCCGCATCCGCAGCGCAGCGATCAGCAGGTCTTCGGCGCTAATCTGTGCTTCGGCTAATGCGCCGCGCGCAGCCAGAAGGCCAAGCGTATTTGGATTGGCGGAATTGAGTTCTTCGGTGTCTTCGATCAGGATCAGCCGTTCTTCGCGCGGAATCTCTTTCAGCAGAGCATTGAGGAATGTCGTCTTCCCAGTCGAGGTCCCGCCTGCGATGAGGATGTTGCGCCGTTCGCGGACCGCTTCTGCCAAAGTTTGTTGGGCTTCCTTGGCCGACACGGGAAGGAATGCCCGCTCGCCATCCAGATCTACGCTATCATCGGCCAATTGATCGAATGCGCCACCGGCGCCCCATTGATCGAGTGTCAGATCGGCAGAGACATGGCGGCGGATCGCAAGAGCATGGCTGCCGCGCGTCGCCGGCGGGGCGACGATCTGTACGCGGGAACCGTCGGGTAGAGTGGCGCCAAGCAGCGGGTGCTCCCGGCTGATCCCCTGCGCCCCAAAAGCCGCGATCTGTCGCGCGAGCCGGGCGAGCGCCTTCTCATCAATGCCGTCACGCTCGTGCCGCTCGATCGAACCTCCGAGTGTCTCCACCCACACTTCGCCTGGGCGGTTGATCCAGATATCGGTGACGTCGGGCCGCTCCAGCCACTCGGCCAGCGGCGCGAGGAAGGTTTCGAGGTAATAGCCGACTTCGCACATCAGCTGTCGACGTCCGAAAAATCGAGATCCTGTGCGACGAATACCGAAACGCTCGTACCATGATCGACGCGCAAGGTGGGCCGCGGGCCTTGCGATTGTTGTGGCTGCACCATTTGCTGGCCATTAGGGAGCAACACCACGCCGCCACTTATCGCACCGGTGGCCAGGGTACTCCCGACATCAAGCGCGGTACCAAGCAAGGCATTACCGAAGCGGGTCCAAAAGTGCGTATCGACATCTCCCTCGATCCCGGCCCGTCCCAGCGTATCGGAAGCCGGGCTATCGAGATTGACCACCACGCCATCGGGCCGGATGAGGCGCGTCCACCTAACGAGTGCGCGTTTCTCACCTTGCGCGAGCTCACCGCCATACTCCCCGTACAACCGGCTCCCACGCTGGATCAGCACGCGGGAACCATCGAAACCCTTGACGTCCCGTTGTACGAGTGCCCGGACCGCGCCTGGGCGGGTTGAGTCAATCGCGGTTTCGAGAACCGCAGGAATGACGGTTCCGCGCGGCACAGTGTAGGCAGGGCGCGCGAAACGGGTCGCTTTGACACGACCTTCCTCCACGAGCCGGCTATCGGAAGCTTCGCGCGAGGATGTGCGGCTGTCGCGTGCTGCATCGTAGACGATCTCGGGTGCAGGCGCGCCGGGAGGTGCTGAGCGAACAGGATCGATTGGTCGCTGGGGTGGGGCGGTCGGCACAGCTCGCTCAATCGGTGCAACGCTCACTGCTCGTGACGCAACCGTTGGTCGGGGCGGCGGTGTCCCAACGCGGCGAAGTAGAACGGGTCGTTGGGCCACGGCCTCGTCAGGACGCACTAGCTCGGGTGCAAGCTGCAAGGGAGGCGGGGAGGCAATAAGCGTCTCGGACGCTGATCGATCCGGCGCAATCCCGGCAAGGGCGCGATCCTCGCGCCGTTCGTTGAGCGCTGCGAAAACAAAATAGCCGCCGAGCAGACAAACGACCGCGAAAATCCACACTCCGAGATTGCTGGCTTTGCGAGGTGCCACCATCGGTAGGCCATCATGGCGCTCGAACTGCTCACCTGCGGGCTGCGCGGTCATCGGCCGCCCTCGTCTGCCTCGTTGCGCTCGGCTCTTGCACGTTTGCGATCGATGCGGAAAACCAATTCTTGGTAGACCCGGTCGATCACGAATTTTTCGTCCCGCATATGACCATTCACGACCTCCTCTTCACCGGTCGGTCCAATGGCAAAGACTGCGGGCAGCGCCTGCTCCTCTCGATAAGTGATGAAGGTGCGCGTACCATCATCGCGGACGCTTTCCGGGCGCACCTCGCGGTCGCCCGAAATGCGATAGCTTCGCTCTGCAACCGGCTCGACCTCCGCTTCGGGCAAGGGTGGGGGGCTCGCTAGGCCGGTTCCATCAAGCCGGGCGGTTCGGATCGCGGCGGGGCCGGATCCACCTGTGATCCGAAAGCGATAAAAGCGACGATCGGTGAATACATCTACTCTGACCCCGCGATCCATGCTGGCCGGCGTCACCTTCATCTGTCGTTGGTCCGGAGCAACCGCGACCGTGATCGTATCGGGGTCGTCGGTGGAAACCCGTTCGATCGTTTCGCCTTCTGCAAATTCGAGCGTAGCGCCTGTGCTGCGATTGACTGTGAGCGCGATCTCTTGACCCGGGACCCAACGAAACAGTTGCGCGTCCGGCTCCTGCGCTAGGATTGGTGTGGCGAAAAGCGCGACCAACAAGGCGATCGCATATCTCATTCTACGTCAACCGCCACGGTTGGCTCGGCATCGACGACCTCGGGCAATGTCTCCGCGTCTCGCCGATATCGAGTGACCTGGAATCCCAGTGGATTGAGCAGACGGTCGTCGGCGGTCATCCCGCCCTCAACGAAACGATAATCGATGACGGCGGCCCAGTGCTGGACATCGGCCCCGACACCGCCGCGATCCGAGCGACGCGTCACGTAGCGCACCAGCGATTGGCGCGCCGAGAGCGAGGAGACCGACTTGATCTCGACCTGCACAGTGGCGCCTTGGCCGTAGGTCGCAACCGGACCAGCGGTATTGCCGCTTTCGAACTGCCGCATGTAGTTCCGCCGGACGTCGCCCGCCGACCAAAGTGCCACACGGCGATAATCGCGTTGCAGACTTGAATAGTCGTAGCTTTCGCGTGCAATCACATACTGCGCCAGCATCGAGCGGGTGAGGGCCGTGTCGGCCTGGACAGTGTGAGATTCGAGCGGCGAGAGTGCCTCCACGTGACCGGTCTGGCGGTCGACCAACAAGGTGTACGGCTCGGTTTCTTTGAGCGGCACCAGAAAGACCAGCGCGGCGGCGAGCAAAAGCGCTATTGCCGCAGCGACCGAGGCAACGATCCACGCCGTCCGTCGCGATCTCTCGGCCGCTTCAAGCGGACTCTGGGCCCAGCTGTCCAACGTTAGCCCCTCGTCGAGATCGGGAGGTGTCTGATCGTTCACCGCATCACCTCACGTCGAGTTTGCGCCGCGCCGCGTCGATGAATCGTCCGTCGCTGCGATTGACCGAGTCTCTGCGACGCCGAGATCCCGTGCGCGCTGTCATTTGCCGCTCCATTGGGCGAAGCGTCCGACAGACTGCGGATACTGGTTCGATGTGTATCGCCCTGCCGTTCGCTTTCGATCTGCCGCTCGATGCTGTCGGAGATACGCTGGACCCTGTTGGTTGCGTACTCTTGCTTCGAATTCTGTGTCGAGGTCACGATGTCCGCGCGGCTTGGAGATGGGCGGAGCTGAGCGAGGTCCGGAACGGTAATCCAACCGCGGTTGAATGCGAATTTTCCGATGAGCCACAACATTCCAAATTGCACGAGGGCGAAGGCCAAAGTGATAGCAAATAGCTCGATCGGGGCAGACGGCGTTGCATAACCAAGCTCGCGCAGCCTGAGCGCATCCGCCAGCCAAGGCTCGAGGATCGCCAGCTCCCCTGTGAGGACGACCAGCGAGCCGATGGATCCTACGAGCAAAAGCACGAGAGAGCGGACCCAGCCTGCAAACAGTCCCCTCGTCGCTTCAAAAAGTAGGAGGCCAGCTGCGATCGGCGCGATGGCCAGCATCAACCCTGCCGCGAGGCGCAAAAGCCCTAGGACGCCAATGGTCCCAGCAAGCCACACGAGACGCGACCAACCAAAGGCGTTATCGTCGCGCATGGCGCTCGCCTCGAATGTCGCACCGGGTGAAGTCTCGTCGACAAAGGCACCTGTGTTTCGACCAGTCCCGACCTCAGTCAGATTAACGATGGAATTGTCGGCTTGCTGCAAGCGAGAGATCATGCCGGCATCTGCCGCGGGTGCGCTTTCGCCGATGGACGCGGCAATATCCGCCGGCGCGGCGAGGACCAGGTCGTAGACCAGTACCTTGTAGGCAGGCCAAGAGAAGGCGAGGGTGAGGACGATCCCCACCTTGGCCACGTCGAAGACAATATCGCGGGCCCCGGAAGAACCGCCGAACATGAGGCGGAAGCCCAACAGGGCAACGAATATCGTCAGGAGTGACGCCATCACGATCGAGCCGATCGAACCGGGCTCGGCGAGCGATTGATAACCCCAGCTCCCGATCGATTGTGCTTGGCAATCGATGTGGGTCAGCGTGCGTTCGAGAAAGCGATCGCCCGTGATGACAGTCGGACACGCCATTACGCTGCCCTTTCCAGCAGGCGGTCGATCCACTCGGACGAGCCGGCGCCAATTTCCTCGACGATCTCGTCATAGAGGCGCACGGTCTTTTCGCGGCCAGAAAGGATCGTCAGTAGGTCGTGTTCGCCGGTGAGGTCGAGGCGGGCGACAACGCTTTCCTTGCCGTGCCTGATCAAGAAGCAATGGGAATTGTCGGGCAGCGATCGGACGAGATCGAATTCGTGTTCGCTCAAGCCAAACCCGTCGATGTAGTCTTCGGCGCGTGCTTTGGGATTGATCATGAAGATCTGCGTGGCGGCCTGTTCGATGATCGCACTTGCGATCTTGCTTTCCAAGGCGTCCTGCGCGCTCTGGGTCGCGAAGCCGACGATACCGTTGCGCTTGCGGATCGTCTTTTCCCAGTCGCGGATACGGCGGACGAACACCTCGTCGTCGAGCGCCTTCCAACCTTCATCGATCACGATGATCGTCGGGTCGCCGTCGAGGCGTTCTTCCACGCGATGGAAGAAATAGAGCATCGCCGGCGTACGCAGCCGCGGGTCATCGAGGATCGCCGTCATGTCGAAGCCGATTGTGCGCGCTGCAAGATCGGTGGTGTCATTCTCATTGTCGAAGAGCCACGCGAACTCACCATCGCCCCACCAAGGGCGCAAGCGAGCGTAGAGGTCCGATGCATGGGGCCGTCCGTGGCCGCGGAAGAGCTCGACCAAGTGCCGCAGGCGGCGTTTGGAGCGAGGCTGGATAAAGTTGGTTTCGAGCGCTTCGCGAACCAGTTGCTGCTCTTCGCTGTCGAGACTGCCAGCGAGCAATTCGAGCCAGTCTATCAGGAATTGGCGGTTGGCGGGCGTATCGTCGAGCTGAAGCGGGTTGAGTTCCGCGCGTGCTTCGGGGCGTAGACGATCGTAGCGACCGCCGATCGCGCGGATGAACAGCTCCGCCCCGCGATCCTTGTCGAAGAGGATGATCCGTGGATCATATTTCTGCGCCTGCGCCAGCAGGAAGGAGAGTACCACCGTCTTGCCCGACCCGGAGGGGCCAATCATTGTGAAATTGCCGAGATCGCCATGGTGGAAGTTGAAGAAATACGGTCCGGCCGCGGTCGTCTCCAGAAGCGTAACGGCTTCGCCCCAATGATTGCCGGTTGCGCGACCGACAGGGAAGTTGTGCAGGCTCGCGAGCCCTGCGAAATTGGTGGTCGATATGAGCCCGCGCCGCGCGATATAGCGGAAATTGCCGGGGAACTGTGCCCAAAAGACAGGCTCCAGCGCGATATCCTCGCGCACGGCGTTGATGCCACTGTCAGCCATGATAGCGATGACTTCAGCGACGTTGGAATCGAGCTGTTCCAAAGTCGAAGCGTGAACCGCGATCGTCGTGTGATGTTCGCCGAACCCGGCGCGCCCGGCCGCGACCTCGTCTTTGGCATCGACGAGCTCATCGCGCAGCGAGAGGGCATCGTCCTCGCTCGATTTCATCCGGCGTAGCGCGAGCTTCATGCGACCCAATGCTTCGCCCCGCTCGACCAGCGCAAAGCTCTGCGTGAAGGTCAGATCGATCGGCAAGCGATAGAGTTCGTCGAGCACGCCGGGTGTTGTTCGCCCTGGGTAATCCTTGATCGAGACGATGGCTTGGAACCGACGCGAATCGAGGCCCGACTTGCCCAGTTCTAGAGCGTCGGTCCCGAAACTGATCCGCCTTGAGGGCACATGCATGCCAAGATCGCCGGCCGGCTCGAGCATGGGGCGCATCTGCGCATTGAAGAGGCATGCGAGAAATTCCAGCGGCTCGGAATGTACGCCCGCCGACGTCTGGTAACGGGTCAGCAATCTGGGCTCGTAGGCACCGAGCGCCGCCATCATCGCCTCGCGCGCCTTGTCGAGCGCGCGCCGCTCGCGCTCGATCGTTTCGGTCGGATCGCCGGACTTCCGCGACAACCAATTACGCACCCTATCACCTGCGCCGATTTTGCCCTGCAGCGGACGCCGCACGATTGTGAGGAACAGCTCGTTGACGAACAGGTTGCGCTCGCCGAGGCGCTCGCGCCAGCGGGTATCGAGCTCGCTCGCGAATCCTCCCGGGACGCGACCGGCCGTAGCGATATCGGCGCGCCGACGGATGACATGGTGATAGAGGGCAAAGCGCGAGCTACCTAGAGAGCGCAGCATGCCGTCGCGTAACTGCGCGCGGTAATTGAGTTCGTCGCTGTCGGCGGTCTCAAACAGAAGGCCACGCAGCTGGATCGTCTGCATCAGCAGGCCATCTCGGAGCATGATTGTCGCATCGTCGAGATGCCGCGCATAGGGCAGCTTTGCACCTGCCGGCGCTTCGCGGGCGATGGTCTTGGGATCGCGGGTCAGGGCCTGTAAGAATTGCATCGCCACAGCCTATAGTTCTTGACTCGCGGGCAGGTTCTTACCCTCGTCAGCCAGAGATCGAGAATGCGCGGCTCGCGTAGCGATGCGAGCATGCCACAAAGATGAATCGCCAACCCCGCAAATAGGGTCTTAAAAGACCCGAAGATCAGGAATAACTCGACTATCAGGACGGCGTTGATGACGAAAAAGGTATACGTCACACCCGCGAACATTTGCGGACGCGTGAGAGCGATGAACAGTCTGTCGTTTTGAAGATTTGCCATCCGCCCCGCCAAGTTATCGCAACCAAGTGACTGCTACCAAAACACGCATTGCGCTCGTTGGATAAACTCAACTCGCGACTCTAGCCATTAAATTCCTATATTGAAGTCAATACTTAAGCTGAAATTATCACCGACAAAGAGGCGAGAGTTCGCGACGAGTAAGCTGAGCAAAGCAGAGGCGAGGAGCTTAGAAACGCGGAAAATATACCTGCTCAAAATTATTTTATCCGCGCCCGCACCTAATCTACCCTATAAGCGACTAAGCCGGAGTAAAACATTATAAAACACAGCGCGAATAGGCACCCAGAAAAAATTAAAATCGACATTACAAGAAGGTCCATAGAATTTTGATCGGCGTACGTTATAATGCCAAAAGATCCTAAAGCAAGTAACAAGCTCAAAATTGACCTTATTAATTTGTAATTCTTGAAGAGAAGCCTGTGAGGGGCCGACAATTTTTCGTCTATTTTTCTTATTGCCTCAAGCCTTCTATTGACGCCTGTTTTCGCGTCAATGGCCCATGGTAGAATAAGAAACGAAAAAAGAACTAACAGAGTAACGTCATCATTCATTTAACACCCCCCATCACTAAAAATCGATGAAGTAAAAGCAGATGCCGCCTCGCCTTGTCCAACTTGAATCGCCGTGTCTTGAGCTGCGCGCCGACCAGGGTGGTTAGCCACAAATCGACCAAGTGAGTTTCTACCAGCGTCCCACGCCGCGCCGCCGAAGCTTCTCATCGCACTTCCGCCTCCAGGGATCGCACTAGCACCCAAGCCAGCAAGGTCTCCACCCAATGCCCCAACGTCACCCCCGCCGCCATGTAGCGCGATGCTACCGGCGCTTGCCCCAAAGTTGAGAAGGCGCCCTGCTCCGAACATAACAGGGTTACCTGTCGCCAGTCCAGCAACACTGAGGCCATCGCCTGCAATTCCAGCTGCCCATAGGCCCCAATCTGCGGCCTGATAGCCTAACCCACATCTATCTAACCAACCATCCGATTCTGGCTCCGGCTCTTCGAGTGGTCCATATACGCCTCGGATAGTAACTCTATGCTCCTCAGGAACACTATAATCACCAAGATCAAAGAATGAATAGCTCATGTAGTCAGAAAGAGAAAATCCGATTTGCCCAATATCGACGCAAACAGGGCTCCCGTCGGAGTTTGTATCCACCTCGACTTTACCTGGCGCACAATCGGTTATAGTTACTCCGTCATCAGGCGGATCTTGGTCATTTAACCCCCATGGATCGATCCCATTTACTGGGTCATTCCCAACATAGGCATATATATTGAGCCCATCGCCGTATCGGATCGGGTCGGTCTGAAGGAACCGCCCTAGCGTCGGCGAATATGCTCGAGCCTTGTAATGATAGAGCCCGATCTGCGGCAACCACACCTGGCCAGTATACTGGAACCGACCGCTATTGCCTGAGCCCGGGACGCCGTATTCGTCATAAGTGTTGACGTTCACTATGCCAGTCGTCCGGTCGGTGCTCATAAGCATAACCGAACCGAGGCGGTCTTGGCGGATAAGCTGCTCGTTCGACGCAGCAAACAAGCTGCCAGTGTAGCTCGCAATCGGATCGTCGCCAGCGCTCAGCCCGTGGACGTGGCGCGCGAGGATCCCGCCGCCGGCGTTGAACTCCATGATCAGGGCATTGCCGTCATAGAGGAACCGCTCCGTCCCGCTCGCATCGGTTACGCTATGCAGCCGGCCCAGCGGATCGTAGGCCAGAGTCGCGCCCTTGCTCGGTACGCCGATCAAGCGATTGGCCGGATCGTAGGTGAACGTGTCGGTACCATCGGCGGTGAGATTGCCATTGGCGTCGTATGTGAAATTCTTTCCGTCGACCACCGTGTACTGATTGAGGCCATTGACTGTGTAGCCCACGGTCTCGGGCTCGTGCTTGTTCCAGATCGCATTGTCGTACCAGAACTGCTCTTCCTCGACCTGACCGGCGGGGTTGTAGCTGTAGCGATTGTAGGACCAGGCGCTGCTGTCCGAACCATAATCCGACTGCTGGAACAGGCGGCCGGAGTCTTCATATACGAACTGCGTATCGAACCCCGGCCCGATCGCCGAGACCTGCCCCTTCGCATTGTAGGTCCAGGTGCGCACCGCATCAGTGCCTTGGCGCCAAACGCCGGTCGGCCGCGAGAGCGTATCATAGCCGTAGGTGACGAACGCACCGTCGGGATAGGTCAGGCGTGAACGCCGCCCGGCGGAATCGTATTGATAGCCGATGTTCCAGGTGCGTCCCGAGACCGTGTTCTGCTCCTGCGTCAGCCGACCCAATGCATCGTAGCTGAAAAACACGCCGTAGGCGCTGGTGGCACTGTCGAAGCGGGCCTCGGTCATCGCGCCGAAATTGTCGTATGCAAAGAATACGTCGCGCGTCTGCCCGGCGGGCAGCGTGCCACGAAGAGGCATGTCGCGCTTAATGAGTCTGCCTAGATTGTCGTATGTGAAGACGAAGGTCTCATCCATGCGCGTCATGTGAGACGCGATCGAGCCGTCAGCGAGATAGGAAACAAGTTCGTTGTCTGCGTCATTCGGCGTGTTTTTTGCGGTTTTCGACGGATACTGAATTTCAACGACACGGTCGAATGCGTCCTGCACGTAATTGGTGCGGTTCTGTTCGGCATCCTCGACCCAGTCCACGCCGCCGTTGAGGGTATATGCCAGCTTCGCAGAGACCTGTTCGAGCGGCGAACCGAAACCCGCCCGGGTTTCAATCACCTGGTCGGCTACGTTGTAGTACCGCGCATTGATCCGGTCGTAGCCGTACGCCCCGGGGCTCATCGGCGTGCAGGCGTCTCCAGGAATGGTAGTGTAAGTGTACGGCGCGTTCATCCGCACCGCGGTGCAGGTCGGACGACCGGCAAGATCGTAGGATTGCTGGACGAGCGAGTTGCGGATCGCCTGCGTCGGGTGCACATCTTCCTGGATCGCGACCCGACCGAAATCGTCGTAGGTAGTGAGCGATTTGCGGGTCACCGCCATATTGGCAACGTCCGCTGCAGTCGTGCCAGTGACGTATCCGCTCTCGGACGTGATCACTTGCCCATCGGCATTATAGGTCATCCGCTCAGCAAGGCGTGGATTGCCACCGGTGCCATCGGGATCGGGGCTGACCGTCGCGACTACCTGACCGGCCAGATCGTAATGTATGGTCGTCGTATCGGTCGTACCCGGAATAGGCCCGTCCGCAGTCTCAACTCCGCCAAGCGGATGGTAAGTCCGGCTCGCCGATGTCGCGATCGAACCGTTGCCAGCTTTCGTGGTAACAGTCGTAGCCTGGCCATTGGGGTTGACCGTATTATCGTAGAAAAACTGGGTAATGCGTTCGTTTGCTTGCAAGGCGCAGGCGCTTCCAGCCCCGGTCTGGCAGGCTCGCACCAAATTCGGCTGAACGAACGCCGCACCAACCTGGAGCGTACCATTTTGGTAGTAGCGCGCCTGGTGATTAAGATAGGTAATCCGCGTTTCAGGTCGCGCCGCACCTGCGGACGGTGCGGGCTGCGTTACCTTTAGCAACCCGCCATGGGCCTGGTCCCACTCGTAATTGGTGACGTTGCCGAGCTCGTCGGTGGTCGTAAGCGGCTTGTCGCAGGTGACAGGGTTGGCGCAATTGTCGGTCCCAGAAAGGAGCGCGGGATAGGTGGCCGAGGTGGTGATGGGCGATCCCCCGGTATTGCCGTAAACCGCGGTTTGCTCGACCCGCCCTCGCGCATCGCGGGTGTAGACGACCTTGTTGCCCTCTGGAGCGATTACTTCTGTAAGCCGCTTGTCGCTATCATAGTTGTAGGAAGTCGTTGCGTAGGCCGTCCCCGCGTCATCGAGCGCCACTCCGGTCGATTGCACCAGCCCATCGGGATTGGTAACCACCTTTTTCCGACGTGCGAGCGCGTCATTGGAAATGGCGACCGTATTACCGGACTGGTCAACGGACCACTCGTAGAACCGTTCATAAACCCCTTGCTGGATTACTGAGCGGACCTTGCCGTTGCTGTAATAGGTCACCGAAGTGCCGTCATAGGGGCCGGGGCATACCCCGCTTTGGTTGGCGCAGTAATCCCACAATGTAATGGACTCGCCTTCGGTTTCCGAAGGTCTGCGGGACCGAACAAACCGATCCCCAGAATCGAACCGCAACCAGGCCTCCTGACCCAGCACATCAGTGATCTTTTCGAGCTTGTCGGCATTGCCGGTCGCCGTGTGCTCAGAATAGGTCAGCTTCGGCCATGTTTGAGAGAGTGCGCACGAATTGGCCGCCGGAGCGCAATATTCGACAGCATTGTTAATTGCTGTAACCTCGGCAACACGGTACCAATCGTCGACGGTAGCCTGGCTGGGCGCGTCTTCGGCGTAGCTAAACTTGAGCTGATAACCGGTGCTGCTATTCACCGATTGCAAACGGACCACGAAAATCGTGACACCGTCGGTATAGCTGTCATTGCGATAGGTAAGTGTGGTTTGGCGACCATCCGGATAAGTGATCGAGGCGCCGACCCCAATTGCCGGGCCATAATAACTCTGGTTGTAGCTAACCGGACTTGAGGTGAAAGCGTAGACCACCCCAGACTGATTGGTGTATGTCCAGCCAGCCGCAGCTGATCCTGTAAGCGTTCCCCGTTCGCCGTCGATCGCCGAGTACTGGCCATTTACCTCATTGAAACGATGGCGACGGCCACCGACGATCACCTCGACGTTATACCCGCCATATCCATTGTAACTCCGCTCTAAGGAAATCAGATAGTTATGCCGCCAACCATTCGCGACCCGATAGCGTGAATGGGTAAGGCCTCCATCGCCACCGATAGAGATCGTCGAAGAGGGCACCACGATGCCGCCTCGCGACATGTCGACACCATTTTCGTCCAGTGGCTGCCGAACCGGCGGGAGGTCGAGTGTAACGCTCTGCGCTGTTGAGGGGCTCGAGACGATAAGCGCGGGAGCGATTGCTGCAGCAGAAAGCAGGAGATTTTGGCGAATTCTCATGAGATAACCTTTACGAAGACGGCTGTTTGTTCGCCAAAATCACTGACCACCGGTCAGGAAATTGAAGCTCGGGCGTGCATCTTTGTCAGGCCGGTTCCAAAGACCGACTACCAACTGAGATGAGTCGCAGAGTCGCTTCGCTCGCACACCCAATGCCGCTTCGTATTGCCGCTGCACTGCCTCGTTTCCTGAGGCTGCAATCAAGCAAATCTCGTCTCGATAGCGCAAAAACCGACGCAGGCGATTGGCGTCCGCATCACCGCAATTCGCGATCTCGAAACCACGAGCCTCGTAGGCGGGAACCTCCAATTCGGCGACAACGATGGGATAGCGCTTCCCGCGAAGACTTTCCGGTACTTGCGGAACATCGCGAAGAGTGCCCACCATACAGGCGGGAATGCCTTGGCCTGGCTCAGGCAATTCTGCATCTTGGGCGCTTGCGACGGAAGCCGTCAGGCCAAGTGCGGCGGAACACGCGACACCAAGACAATTGATTCCAACTTTCATAATACAGCTTCCCGAATTTCTTTGAACGAGGCATTGGAATTAGATCGCTCGTTGATCAGGGTGGCGGCGGTTCGTCGCTACCTCCGGGAAATCCGCCTTCGGGACATGGCGACTGTGTTTCGATGGTAAAAGTCTCAGTATCGCTCCCACCCGCATCATCAGAAACAGTGATGGTGTAACTGGTGAGACCAATTGTGCTGCCGTAATTGATCGATGAATTGAGGCCCCCACCGGAGATTGTGGCCGGCCCACTTCCAACTTTCAAATATGTCACCAGCAGTTGACTATCGTCAGGATCAACCACGAAATTCGACATGTACGAGGGGCCTGTCTCGCCGCATAATCCAGTCAAGTAGATGCCCCGCTCAATATCTGGAGGGATATTGGCAGGTTCTGTCGGTGGAGGTGTTTGGGTCGAAACGTCAGCAGGCTCCGAGGGAACACTTGTAGGAGGCAAACAGTTGTGAGTGGCGCCTGTATCGCTCGCCTCGTACGCGAGACGGTTACCAGCCTCGTCGAAACACCATGATCGAGCTTCACCCGCGGTTGTGCCCGACCCCTTGGTCGAAACCAGTCTACCGAGCTCATCGTAGGTATGATCTTCAGCGCGCGATTGCGCAGCGACCACAGTTGGGATCACGGCCAGCGTAACACCCAGCAGCAAAAAGCTTTTTCCGCCCATTTAGAAATTCCCCCTTCATCACCAAGGAAGCATCTGCAACCTCAATTGGTCAAAGAAGGTCGCATGACGAGCTGGGGATAAGCATCTGTATCTCAAGCGTACTGCGGGCTTGGCGGTGGCAAGACATTTAGATCAGCATGCGAAATGCCGATGAGCAATATTCGCTTCAACGAGTTCGTTTAGCCCAAGCCTTACGAGCATGTGATTCGCCTAGATGTTCGGTTGGACCACTTCTAGAGGTTTCGAACGATCGAGAAGTCTTCTAGAGAGCGTAATGCCGAGCTGGTTTTCCACTGCGGTTTTCGGATCAATTCCTCAGCCGTGCCCGTGCATGGGGGCACGGCTGAGGTTAGAGCACAGACCAACAAGATTTCCGGGCGCGCTTCCTCGGTGGCTGTTGCCGTTTATCGGCTCTTCTTGCGCCCGGGCTTCTGGCCGGGCTTACGGCCGAGGCCGATTTTCTTCGCCAATTCGCTACGTCTTTTGGCATAGTCGGGTGCGACCAGTGGGTAATCGGCCGACAGGTTGTAACGCGCCTTGTATTTTTCCGGGGTCAGGTCGTGATCGGTCGACAGGTGACGCTTGAGCATCTTCATCTTCTTACCGCATTCGAGGCAGACGATGTGATCCTTCTTGACCGAAGAACGGATCGAGACGGCGGGTTCGGGGGCCACTTCCTCTTCGGTGCTGAGCCCGCCAAGTC
Organism: Pseudoblastomonas marina; assembly: GCF_034374265.1. Taxonomy (NCBI): domain Bacteria; kingdom Pseudomonadati; phylum Pseudomonadota; class Alphaproteobacteria; order Sphingomonadales; family Erythrobacteraceae; genus Pseudoblastomonas; species Pseudoblastomonas marina. The sequence continues at coordinate 18,090 of NZ_CP139718.1, forward strand.
CGGCGAGGGCACCGTAGACATTGGTGATCAGGTTCGGGACTTCGGCGACGTCGACGCTGTTGTTACTGACATGCGCCGCGACGATTTCGGACGTGAGCGTGATGAACATCTCAGTCGCTTCAATTTCAGATTGATCCATTTTGGGCTCTTTTTGATTCGAGGGAGGTGCGACGCGACCCGAAATTTTCGCCATTGATTATCAGCGAGAGGAATTCAAGCACTGTCGAACGTATTGGCAGGCTTTCGTTAATGCAATTAGAATGGCATTCCTCGATTGCGAGAAAAACTAGATGTCTATCAGCCCTTTCCACGATCCGGATCTTGGCTACGCCAGATTACTGGCGAGCCCACGGGCCACAATCTATTGGCGCTAACCCTGACTTTCTTGCGCTTCACAATGCTTTTCCAGCTCTGCCACTGATCGAAATCCCAGTGGCCGGAGCAGGGGCTGCATAATCCTATTTGTGATTTGATATACTTCTTTACGCTGCGTCTTGGACAGCTCATGCAATGAGTTGCATGCGAACCAGTGCTTAAGTTCATCCCGCCGCTTGCGAAGCTCTCGGAGCGGCCTGCTGCAAAGCAATACCATCGCAGTGTCGGTATGCTTGGAAGTCATTCTTTGGCGTCGAGGCAGCATGCAGTCCATGTAGGCAGTTTGTATCATTGCCAAGTTCTGGAGAAACTTGCTGCCACTTGGCCGCTGCCGGCTCAGAATGAGGAGATCCAGGAAATGGTACTCGCGCTGCTTAGCTATCCGTGAGTAATAAAACGCGCTCTCCTCGTCCAATGGGCCGGCTACCCTGGCCTTCCCGGCAGTATGGTCGAAAACAAAGTCTTCAGGATGCGGATAGCGGGGAATGGGTTCAAAGCCGGTTTCCTCAGCAATCCGATAGACTTCGGTTTGCTTTTTATGCAGGTCGACCAGATAATTGTAGGCCTTGCGCTGATCCTCTTGGGATTCAAGCATTTGACGCTGCTTCGCTTTCTCCAATGCGAACTTGCGCTCTGCATCTAGCGCATCGAGTTTTTCCTTCGCCCGAGTAACCTCACGCTGGGCAGTCACGCTGCCTTCCGCTGCATCCTTGGCTTGTCGCCGTGCGATCGCTTCAAATAAGCTAATCTGTTTTGGTTTACCCTTGGTCTTGATTGTCACCTTCTCGGCATAGATGCTCCGCAGCACTTCAGTGTATTCGCTCGATGATGAAACATCTGCGGAGGAGATGTCTGCATCCGCGGGCTTCTCCTTACGCGGGCGACCTTTCGGATTGCCCGATTGTCCCTTGCGGAAGCGCGTATACCGCGGTGGCTTGCCATAACCGATGGCCTCGTCGTCATCCCAGCCGCTCATGAGATTGCCCCGATGCGATCGACATCGCTATCGTTTGAACCTTCCAGCGAATGTGCTTCGTCGAACGAGCAACCATCATCCTCCCGGATGGCTTCGTTTCCGGTATAGGCTTGCCATCGGCGTATGATCGTATCGCAATAGGTGGGCTCATATTCGACGAGCATCGCTTTGCGACCGCTTCTCTCGGCGGCAATCAACGTGGAGCCTGATCCAGCGAAACAGTCGATCACGATTTCGCCGCGCCGCGAGCAGTCTTTGATTGCATCCACGATCATCGCAACCGGCTTGACGGTAGGATGCATCGCTAGCGCCTCATCGCGTTCCGTTCCCAGGCTGCTGATGCCTGGGTAGTCCCAAACATTGGTGCGATAGCGTCCGCTGCTGCCAAGGCCGAAACTATTGGTGTGCGCCGCGGTACCTTTTTTAAACGCGAAGATGAGTTCGTGCTTAGACCGGTAGAACGCACCCATTCCGCCATTGGACTTGTTCCAAACAATGAGGTTTTTCAGCTCGTCGAACATAGTCTCGCCGGCATCGAGCAACTCGCGCATATGGCGCCAGTCCATGCAGACGAATGCGATCGCGCCGTCCTGCAGATGAGCTGCCGAGGCCCCCAGGGATTTGGTCAGGAATGCGGTAAATTCGTCGACGCTCATTTCACCGCTGGCAAAGGCAAACTCTTTATGGGTCACCGAACCAAGGCCGCACACGTTACCGTCGATTTTTACGTTGTATGGGGGATCGGTGAACATCAGATGCGGGCGCCGGCCGTCTAGTAGTGCCGCAATGACGTGCTCGTCGCGCGCATCGCCGCAAATAAGACGGTGCTGGCCCAAGTTCCAAATGTCGCCAGGCGTAGACACGATTAGCCCGTTGGGTTGGGGAACGACATCGTCGAGCGAGTTGCCCTCTTTGTCATCAAAGCCATCGGCCTCTTCGATTATCAGGTCGATCTCTGCGATCTCAAACCCTGTGAGTTCCACCTCGAAATCGAGTTCGATAAGATGCTGCAGCTCGATAGCGAGCAGCTCCTTGTCCCAACCTGCGTTCTCGGCCAGCTTGTTATCGGCCAGCACATAGGCTTGGCGCTCTGCTTCGTTGAGATGTGATAGTGCCAGCGTGGGCACGTTTTTCATGCCAAGCTGCTTTGCCGCCAGCACGCGTCCATGACCCGCCACGATCTGATCATCATCGCTGATCAATACGGGATTGACGAAGCCGAAGCGTTCGATGCTGCGGGCAATTTGTTTGATCTGTTTTTTCGAGTGCGTACGGGCATTGCCCGCATATGGGGAAAGGGCCGTGATCGGCTTCATGACGAGACGGTCCGAGAGATCCGTCGCGGTTCGAACTTGCATCGCAATCTCCAGCAGCTTAGCGCGTGCCAGATAATACAAAAGCGATTATTTGGAGGGCAAGAGAGGCGCCGTATTTGGATATACTATGTCTTAGCCCCTTCTTAGCGCCTTCTTAAGCGCTTCTTATTTGAGTATGCTATGACAATGCTTCTCGCTGTATCCGGTGATGGCAAGGTGGGGCAGAGCGAAAGGTTCGTTCATTGTGTAATCACCCTAGCGTTTTGAATGAAAATAAATTCTCCGCGATGATGTTCTTTCGTTTGACTATGTTTCCCTGATTCCATCTGAGAACTACCAGGTCAAGGATCGAGGATCTCGTCTGCAGCGCTGCACACGGCCGAGGCGGATCCAGCGGCGCCTCGACCAAGATGACCACATTTCGCGCAGGCCTGCTATTGGCTCTGACGGCGGGGAAGGGGCGCACGCGATGTCAACGAGTGACCTTCTGGCTGGTCACCTGGAGACCGAGGAGTTTAGCGTCCAGTTTCCCTGTTATTGAACAGTGAAATTCCCTGTTATGGGATTTCAAATTCCCTGTTCTTTTCCGCAGGGAAAATTACCGGAAACCGGCGGCGAGCGGGCGATTACGCTGACTGAAATGGCATCTTGAGCTGCTAAAACGGGTAATTTCCCTGCATATTCCCTGTTTAACAGGGAAACCGGGTGGAGAGCGGTTCGCAGCTGACTACCTCCTCCGCCATTTTCCCCGATCGTTTGCGAACCGTCCCGACCGCGCGCGGGATGACTAGAGATCGGGTAGTCGCTGTTCGGCGAAACCCCATCCGGCCAGCGCCTTGCTTTCGGCGCGCTCGATCAGCTGCTTTGCATCGTCGATCGAAAACGGGTGCGCATTGCCGATCGATTTCAGCTCGTCCCAGCCGATCGGAACCGCCACCGGCGCGCCACTCCGCGCGCGTGCGGAGTAGGGCAGCACGGCGGTGCTGCCACGCTGGTTGCGCAGCCAGTCGATGAAGATCTTCCCCTTGCGCTTGGCCTTGCTCATCGTGGCGGTGAAGCGGTCGGGCTCGGCGATCGCGAGCGCCTCGGCGAAGCGCCGCGAAAAGTCCTTGTGCGCGTCCCACGTATGGCCGGTCCTCAGCGGCACCACCACGTGCACGCCCTTGCCGCCCGAGAGCATGGCGAAACTGACCAGGCCGAGATCGGACAGCCGCGCCCTGATGTCGCGCGCCGCGTGCCTGACATCGGCGAAATCGAGACCCTCGTCGGGATCGAGATCGAACACCATCCGGTCGGGCGCTTCGACGTCGTCGCTGCGCGAACCCCAGCCGTGGAACTCGATCGTCCCCATCTGCACGCATTGCAGGATGCCGCGCGCATCCTCGACATAGAGGTAGTCCTCGGTCCCGCCGTCCTTTTCGCGGATCGGGACGTGGTGGACGTGGTCGCCAAAAGCCCCGCTATCGTGCTTCTGGAAGAAGCATTTCTTTGCGCGCCCCTGCGGGCAGCGGACGAGGCTTACCGGCCGGTGACCGGCGAACGGCAGCATGATCGGTGCAACCGCGGCATAATAATCGGCGAGCTGCCCCTTGGTCTGCCCGCTATCGGGAAAGATGATCCGCTCGCGGCTGGAGATCTTCACCACCTCTTCGGGTGCGGGCGTCGGCGCTGCGCGTTCGGGCGTCACCTTTTTAGCGGGCTTGTCCGAACGCAGGCCGAGATAGCTGCCGTGGCGGATGTTGCCCTCGGCGGTGAATTCGGAAAAGGCCACTTCGGCGACGAGTTTCGGAGTGAGCCACGTGACACCGCGGGCGCTTGCCGAGTCGGTCTCGACCGGCGGCGTCTTGCGCTCCAGCCGTTTCATCTTCGCCGCCAGCTCGTCGAGTTCGTCGGTGGTGAACCCTGTGCCGACATTCCCCTTGTAGACCAGCTCGTCGCCTTCGTACTGCGCCATCAGCAGCGAGGCGAAGGGGCGGCCGCGGGCCGAACTCTTCTTCCAGCCGACGATGACGAATTCCTGCCTCCGGGTGCATTTGACCTTCACCCACGCCTTGCTGCGCGCGTGGCGATAGGGGGCATCGATCTTCTTGGCGATGATCCCTTCCTGCCCGGCCCCGCACATCGAAGCGTAGAGTTGCTCGCCGGCGCCGATGACGTGATCGGCGATATGGATCGGGGGCTCGGCGGTGGAGAGCAGCGCTTCGAGCCGCTCCTTGCGCTCGATATTGGGAAGCTTCGCCAGATCTTCCCCGTCGAGAGAAAGCAAGTCGAAAGCATGGAAGGCGAGCGCATCCTGCTTCGACTGGCTCCCGTGCCCGCGCTTGAGGACCTGCTGCAGCGTCGAGAAATCGGGATTGCCCCTGGGGTCATAGGCGACGATTTCGCCGTCGATGAGGCAGGCCGGCAGGTCGAGCGCGGCGATCGCTTCGACCAGCGGGCCGAACTTGTCGGTCCAATCCTTGCCGCTGCGGGTGAAGACCCGCACCTCGTCACCCCTGGCGGCGACCAATGCGCGGTACCCGTCGAACTTTATCTCGTGCATCCACCCGTTCCCGGCGGGAACCTCGTCGACCAGGGTGGCGAGCTGGGGCTGGGCGAACTTGGGAAGCGGGGCAGGCTTTCGCTTGCTGCGTGGCTTGGCGGTGCGGGCATTGCGGGAGGAGGCCTTTTCCATCTGTGCGAGGAAGGCTTCGTCCTTCTTTCCGGCGAGCGGGTATTCCCCCTTCTTGTCGGCCGCGATCTCGGCCATCGAGCGACCGGTCAGCACGCTGGTCAGCTCGCGCTCGACCAGCACGTCGCCCGCCTCGGCATGCCCGTCCTGTAATTTCCTGAGCAGCCAGTTTTCGCGCTTTTCACCGGGCTTCTTTTTCAGCCGGATAAGCAGCCACTCGCCCCGCATCCGCTCGCCTTCGAGGCGGAAGTGGAGGTGGCCCTTCTCGAGGTCCTGCGCGCTTTTGCCTTCGACCGGGGCCCAGCTGCCACGATCCCACAGCATCACCGTGCCGCCGCCATATTCGCCCTTGGGAATCGTGCCCTCGAACTCGGCATAGGACATCGGATGGTCTTCGGTGCGGACCGCCAGCCGCTTGATGTCGGGATCGGGCGAGGGACCCTTGGTGACCGCCCAGCTCTTGAGTACGCCGTCCACTTCTAGCCGGAGGTCCCAGTGGAGCCTGGTGGCGTCGTGCTTCTGCACGATGAAGAGGTTGCCGTTCGTGCTGCTTTGCGCCTTGCCCGAGGGCTCGGGCGTCCGATCGAAGTCGCGTTTCGCGTTGTAGGTCGCCAGCGGATCGGCCGGCTTGCGCCCGCTCGCCATGTCAGGCGCTCTTCTTGCGCTTCGATCCGGACTTTGCGGCGCCGGACTTCTTCTCACCGACCGATTTCTTGAGCGCCGCCATCAGGTCGATCACGTTGCCACCATCGCTGCCATCCGGGCCCTCGACGTCCTCGATGATCGCCTTCTTGCTCTTGGACTTCGCCTTCTTGTCGATCAGCTTGCGCAGCGCCTCGACATAGCGATCCTCGAATTCGCTCGCGTCGAAGGGCGCGCTCCTCTCCTCGATCAGCGTGGTTGCGAGGTCGAGCAGTTCCTTCTTCGGCTTCGCCTCGTCGATTTCGGAGAAAAACCCCTGTGCCTTGCGCACCTCGTCGGCATAGCGCAGCGTTTCGAGCAACAGTCCCTTGCCGCACGGCTTGATCGCGACCAGTTTCTCGCTTCCACGCACCGAAAGCTGGCCGAGCGCGACCTTCTTCGATTTGCGCAATGCCTCGCGCAGCACGACGAAGGCTTCCTCGGCGAGATCGTCCCTGGGCGCGACGTAATAGGGTTTCTCGAAATAGAGCGGATCGATCTCGCAGGCATCGACGAACTGGACCAGTTCGAGCGTCTTGCGGCTCTCGATCTTGACCGCCTCGATCTCCTCCTCCTCGAGCAGGACGTATTCGCCTTTGGAGATCTCGTAACCCTTGATGATCTCGTCGCGATCGACCGGACCTATGCCGGGAGCGGTCTTTTCGTACTTGACGCGCTTTCCGCTCGGTTCGTGGATCTGGTTGAACCTGATCTTCGCGCCCGACTTGCTTGCCGAATAGATCTCCACCGGAATCGAAACCAACGCGAGTCTGATTTGCCCCTGCCAGTAAGCGCGTGCCGCCATTGCTTGCCTCCGTTTCCTGAAGAACAGCGCTTGGCCCGTGAAATGGTTTCGCTCGCCCCGGGCAGGCCAAACCCGCATGCCGAAGTTATCGCGCCCGCTCCTGTTTCCGGCTGCCGCCGATGCCGATCAGGTCACGGCGCCGGATTGCCGTTGGCCAGCAGGTGCGCGGTGCTGTCGAGAATCGCGTCGGCGCTGGCCGGCTTCGGGACCACCAGGTCGTCGTCGAACTGGGGCGGCAATTCGGTGCGCGAACCATAACCGGTAACGAACACGATCGGGATACCGATCTCTTTCAGCTTTTCCGCCAGTGGTATCACGGTCGTCCCTTCGGCGAGCGCGAAGTCGAGGACCGCGATGTCGGCGTTTGCGTAATCCGTTCCGAGCGCGTCCTCCAACTTGAGAAACGGGCCGATTATCTCAGCGCCGACCGATGCGAGGACGTCGGCATGCTGTTCGGCGATCAGCCATTCGTCGTCGAGGACGAGCACCTTCTTGTCCTTGAGGCAAGCGTGCGAGGCATGGTCGGCAATCGCCTGCTTTTGCGGTTCGGCTTCGGCCACCGGCAGCAATCGCGTCATCGGCATGTCGAGGACTACCTCGATACCCTTCTTTTTCCATTCGATCGAGACGTGCGCGCCAAGTTGCTGGTGCGCCATCCGGTCGAGCACCGTGGTGCCGAAGCCTTGCCTCTCCGGCTTGGTGACCTCGGGGCCGCCACTTTCCTTCCAGCGCAGTTCAAGCCGATCGCCCTCGACCTGTTTCCAGCGCACCTCGACCTTGCCGCGCGAGCGGGAGAGCGCACCGTATTTGAGCGCGTTGGTGGTCAGTTCGTGGAAGATCATCGAGAGCGATTGCGCGGCGCTCGGCGACACGGTGATCTTCGGTCCCGACAATTCGACCTGGCCATCGGCGGCCTGGCCGACGACCTCGTCCTGCAACAGCGATCGCAGGTGCGTCCCCGACCAGCGCGCCTGCGCCAGCAGGCTGTGCGTGCGCGCCATCGCGTCGAGCCGGGCCGAGAAATCTTCGAGGAATTCCTCGACGCTGTCGGTCGTCTTCGACGTGATGCGGGTGATCGACAGGATGACCGCGAGCAGGTTCTTCACACGATGGTCGAGCTCGCGCATCATGAACTCGTTCTGCTCCTCGTGCTGCTTGCGCTGCGTGATGTCGCTGTTGATCCCCAGCACGATCTGGCGATCGCCCTGGGTCACGCGTTCGCCCTTGCCGAACAGCCAGATCATCTCGCCATCGGGGCGGAAGAAGCGGAACTGCTCCTCGAACGGCTTGCCCGTCTCGACCGTCTTGCGCATCGCCTGTTCCACCCGCTCGCGGTCTTCCGGAGCGATGTGATCGTAGAAGGTCTCGGCGGCGGGACGCGACTTGGCGTTGACCATTCCCGTGATCTTGCGGAGGCGCTGGTCCCAGGTGACCTCGTCGGTGGCGGTGTCGACGGTCCACACCCCCATGTTCGCGACGCTGATCGCAAGCGAGAGGACCAGCCGTTCGCGGGCGAGGAATTCCTCGCGCGTGGACTGCATCACTGCCAGGGCGATGATGTTGGATGCGGCCTCGAGGATGGAGAGATCCTCGTGGCTGAACACCCCGGCCTTGCGATCGTGCAGGCCGATCACGCCCCACGGTTTCTGCCCGACCGTGATGACGGTGCTGATTCCCGATCTCACCGAATGGTCCTTCAGCAGCGGGGGGCCTTCGAAGCGTTTCTCCTCTTCGAGGTCGGCGACGAGCACCGCACCTTCTTCGAGCATCGTATAGCCGGCCTGGCTATGCCGCCCGGCCGTGACTTCGGACTTTCCGATCGTGCCGGGATTCCAGCCCGCACCGGCGACCAGGTTGAATGCCTTTCCATCGTCGGAAAGCTTGAGAACCTTGCTGAAATCGCAGTCGAGCGCCTCGCGCAGCGAGGCACAGGCCTCGTCGAGGAAATCGTCGATTTCGCGGATCGACAGCGCGGATTGGCCGAGCTTCGCGATAATGCGCGCCTGCCGCTCGCGCGAGGCGAGCAATCGTGCGGTGCGGGCCTGATCGGTAATGTCGGTGAAGGTCGCGACGACGCCGCCGATCCGTTCCTCGGACGTGCGATAGGGCTGCAACCGGCGCAGGTATGTGCGGCCCTCGTCGTCCGAGATTTCGCATTCGATCGGCTGGAGGTCTTCGAGGACCTTGCGTGCGTCTTCCTCGAAGGCGGGGTCGTCGATCTTGCGCGCCAGGTTGCCGAACGGACGCCCGATATCGGTGTCTCGGAGTTCGATCAGGCCGCGCATCGTCGGGGTGAAGCTCGAGATGTGGAAATCGTTGTCGAGAAAGATGACCGGCAGTCGGGTGGATGACAGCAGGTTGCGCAGGTCGTCGGTCGCTTTCTCGACCTCCTCGATCTTGTCCTCGAGCTGGTGGTTGACGGTGACGAGTTCCTCGTTGAGCGATTGCAGCTCCTCGCGACTGGTCTCGAGCTCTTCGTTGGCCGATTGCAGCTCTTCGTTGGAGGCCATCGCCTCCTCGTTGCTGGCCTTCAATTCCTCGTTCGAGGTTTCGAGTTCCTCGACCGTGGTCTGCAGGTCCTCGCGCACGATTTCGAGTTCGTGCTCGAGATGGCGGACCTGCTCGTTGCCGGTTTCGGCTGCGCTCGCATCGTCGGAAACGGACGAGTGCGGATCCCCGACCTCGACGAAGGTGACGAAAAAGCGAGCCTCGTCCGCGCTCTCGCTCTGTCCCAGCTCGACGCAATCGACCCGCACCGTCTGGTCGCGATCGGCGAACCGAACCGCCACGGTGCGACCGTCGGGCTTTTCTCCCATCGCGACCCGGCGCACGGTATCGCGCACCCGCGCACGCAGCGTGGCGGGTAGCAGTTCGTAGACATTGTGTGTGGGCGGACCGTCGGGCGTCTCGACGAAGCGCCGGACGGGGCCGGAATAATGCACGATCGTGCCATCGGGTTCGATCACGACCCCGGCCGGAGCGTAGCGATTGAGCAATGACAGGCGGACCTGCTCGTGAAGCTCGTTGGTCCGGCCGCGTTGGGCCTTGGCGAGGAATTGCGAGATCCGGCCGGGAGTGGTGCTGCCACGCTGCCTCGCAGTAAAGCGCGCCTCGGCCCGGCCAGGGCGTCGCCGGTAGATATGCGCCTTTTTCGAGATCGACTTGAACTTGCGCGATTGGGTCGAGACCGTTTCCGAGGTGCCCAGCAGCAGGAAGCCTTCCTCGCGCAGGGCGAAATGGAACGTGTCCATCAATTGCCGCTGGTGAGCCGCATCGAGGTAGATGAGCAGGTTGCGGCACGAGACCAGGTCGAGCCGCGAGAAGGGCGGATCGTGGAGGATGTCCTGGTGCGCGAACACCACCCGTTCGCGCAGGCGCTTGTGCACGCGAAAGTGATTGTCCTCGCGGCGGAAGAATTGCTGGAGCCGCTCTTCCGAGACATCGGCCGAGATGCTGTTCGGATACAGACCCTCGCGGCCTTGCGAGATCGCGTCGACGTCGAGATCGCTGGCAAAGATCTGCCAGTCGCACGGATGCTCCTGCTGCGCGCAATGTTCCTCGAACAGGATCGCCAGCGTATAGGCTTCCTCTCCGCTCGCACAGCCGGGCACCCAGATGCGCAACGGCCCTGAACCGGCCGCTTCGACCAGCGGTGTGACCACCTTGGCGACCACTTCGTCCCAGATCGTGTCGTCGCGAAAGAACGAGGTGACGTTGATCAGCATATCGTCCGCGAGCTGGCGCAATTCGTTGGCGTCCGAGCGCAGGTGCCCGAGATAATCGGACAGCTTCTCGAACCTGAGCAGTTTGAGCCGGCGACGAATCCTGCGACCGATCGTCCCCTGTTTGTAAGCGGAAAAATCGAGCCCGAGCCGGGCCTTGATCAGGGCGATCACGCTGTTGAGGTCGGCCTGGCCGAATTCCTGCTGGTCGCCATTGTCCATGCGCTTGGCATGCTCGGCGATCGACGCGCAGATTTCCCCGATCGTGCCGATCTCGTCGGCATTACCCGAATCGATCGCCGCCTGCGGCATCCCGTCATACAGCGCGGTTTCGGGCGACTGAACGAAGCTCAACCCGCCCGCCCCCTTGATCGCGCGCAGGCCAAGCGTGCCGTCGCTCCCCGTCCCGGAGAGGATCACGCCGATCGATTGCGAGCCGGCGGCTTCGGCGAGCGAGCGCATGAAATAGTCGATCGGCATGCGCGAACCGCGCGGTTCGAGCGGTGTTTCGACAAACAGGCCGTGATCGACGATGCTCAGATATCTGTCGGGAGGCAGGACGTAGATATGGCCCGGCTCGAGCGCGAGGTTTTCTTCGGCCTGAACACAGGGCAGCTTCGAATCGCGCCCGAGGATGCTGACAAGCTGGCTTTCGTGATCGGGCGCGAGATGCTGCAGGATGACGTATGTCGCGCGCGACTCCGTCGGGATGCACTCGACGAGTGCCTTGAGCGCCTCGATCCCCCCGGCCGAGGCGCCAACTGCGACAATCGGATAGTCGAATTTTGACATCGATTGCTCACCCTACCCCTTGGCAGCGATGGTAGACGCAATACCGGTGATAAGCCACCGCCGAACGCCTAACAAATGTTGGGGGCCTTAAGGGGATCTGCGAGCCTGGAAAAAGCGACGATAGGCAAGGTCGCGTTCGATCCGCCGGCGATCGGTGAACCGCACCGAATTGCCGTCGCGCTCGATGATGTCGGATTCGACCAGCTTCTTGAATACACGGCTCACATGCACCGGGGTCAGGCCGAGCATGTCGGCGAGTTCCGCTTGCGCGAAAGGCGTGCAAATCCAGTCAGGCACCTTGCCGACCGTGCGCAATTCGTCGGCGAAGTCGAGCAACAGCAGCAGCGTCCGCTCGATCGCCGGGAGCGAGATGAAGGCCCGGATGCGCTGCGTGGTCCGCATCACGCGGGCCAGTTCGTGGCGCTTTATCGTGCTCGCGAGACCCGCATCATCCGCCAGCTTCTGGTCGAGCAGGACTGGATCGAGCAACGCCACGCTGGTGCCGCTCTTGAAGAGAATATCGTCCTGCTCCTCGAACCGGGATAGCCGCGACCAGTTGCAGATCGCGCCGGGGCCGAAGAAATCGGCGATATGCCGCCGACCGTCGTGCATGATCGTGAACTTGTAGGCCCAGCCGCTTTCGATCACGACGATGTTGGACAGATCGCCGCGCTCGGCCCAGGCCGGCGTATCGCGATCGTAACCACGCTGGCCCCCGACCAGAGAGCGGAGCTTGTCGCCCGCTTCGACCGCGGAAAAATTGGCGAGGCGGCATGCCAGCGACGCGAGGGGCGTTGTCTCCGGCGCCTGCAAAGGCGCTGGATTCAATGCCGCTGCATTCTTCTGAACCGTGGCATGCCCCATACGACGATAACGCTCACAATGCTCGCGGGTTCCGAACTAACACTGGCTTTTCATGAGCTTGACCGTCGCCATGCCCGATCGAGTAAATATCGCCTTGCGCGCGATTCGGCACCCGGTTGACCGATGTTATCGACAGCGCCAGGGCGCGCGCCCAGCTTTGCGCACGCGGGTGGCACGGGCCGACCCCGCCCGGACCGCGCCCGAAACCGAATCCCCTCCCCTTCGGGCCACCCGCAATCGCCCGGCAGTCTCGCCCCCCGACTTCGCCGGCGCCTCGCCCGCGCGAGACGAGCCTTCGACGCGTATTGCCCTTCCCGGCCTCGGCCCCTAGCGAGGCGGCAGTGCTCGACAAATCCGCCTTTCGCAATGCGCTGGGAAGCTTCGTGACCGGGGTCACCATCGTGACCGCGCGCGATCCCGGCGGGGATCCGGTGGGGCTGACTGCCAACAGCTTCAATTCGGTCTCGCTCGACCCGCCGATGGTGCTGTGGAGCCTCGCGCTGTCGTCGCATTCGCTGCCCGCCTTTCGCGACGCGACCGCCTGGGCGGTGCATATCCTCGCCGCCGACCAGCAGGACATGTCGGATCGCTTTGCCCGGTCGGGTGCCGACAAGTTCGCAGGTCTCGCCACGGAAGACGGTCCCGAGGGCGCGCCACTGATCGCCGGTTGCGCGGCGCGCTTCGGCTGTCGCGCCCGCTACGAATACGAGGGCGGTGACCATGCGATCTTCCTCGGCGAGGTGGTCGATTTCGCCCGGAGCACGGCCGAGCCGCTGGTCTATCATTCGGGGCGCTATGGTCGCCTGATGCCCAAGGACGGCGGCGGGATCGATCCGCAGGACCATGCCGCGCTGGTGACCGCCGGACTGGTCGAGGAAGGCCCCGACGGCTGGCGACTGACCGAAGCGGGCGAGGCGCAGCGCGCGCTGCTCGACCGGATTGCGCGCACCGACTGAACCGGCTTGCACGTGGTTCGCCGCTCGCCCATCGTATGCGAGAGAGGAGACCCCGCGCATGACCCCGACGAAGCTGCAGGCGATGCACGATGCACTGGCCCAGGACGAGGACGGATTCTGGCTCGAACAGGCGCGCTCGCGCCTCGACTGGATCGAGGAACCGAGCGAAGCGGGCGACTGGTCCTTCGACGAAGCCGATTTCCATATCCGCTGGTTCGCCGACGGGAAGCTGAACCTCAGCGCCAACTGTCTCGACCGGCACCTCGCGACGCGCGGGGGCCAGACCGCGATCGTGTTCGAGGGCGACGAGCCCGGCGAAGGCTACGAGCTGAGCTATCGCGACCTCCATGCCGAGGTCTGCCGCTTCGCCAATGTGCTCAAATCGCGCGGGGTGAAGAAAGGCGACCGGGTCACGATCTACATGCCGATGATCCCCGAAGCGGCCTTCGCGATGCTCGCCTGCGCGCGGATCGGGGCGGTGCATTCGGTGGTGTTCGGCGGATTCTCGCCCGACAGTCTCGCGGGCCGCATTCGCGATTGTGAAAGCACGGTGCTGGTCACCGCAGATGGAGGGCGACGCGGGGGCAAGGCGATCCCGCTGAAGGCCAATGCCGACACCGCGCTCGAAAGCTGCCCCGATGTCCATTCGGTGATCCTGGTCCGCCGCACCGGCGACGACGTCCCCGTCGTCGAGGGTCGCGACGTGTGGTGGCACGAGGCGCGCGAAAGCGTCGATGCCGACTGCGCCCCCGAGCCGATGGCGGCCGAGGACCCGCTCTTCATCCTCTACACCTCGGGCTCGACCGGGAAGCCCAAGGGCGTGCTCCATACCACCGGCGGCTACCTGCTGTGGGTGACCTTCACATACCGCCTGCTCTTCGGCCCCGAGGAAGACAAGGACGTGGCCGACGACCTGTTTTGGTGCACCGCCGATGTCGGCTGGATCACCGGGCACAGCTATGTCGTCTATGGCCCGCTTTCGAATGGCGCGCGCACGGTGATGTTCGACGGTGTGCCCAACTACCCCGATCCGGGGCGCTTCTGGGAGACCTCGCACCGGCTCGGCGTGACCGTGTTCTACACCGCGCCGACCGCGATCCGCGCTCTGATGCGCGAGGGCGACGACTGGGTGACGCGCCATGACCGGTCGCAATTGCGCCTGCTCGCCACGGTGGGCGAGCCGATCAATCCCGAGGCTTGGAACTGGTATTCGAGCGTGGTGGGCGAAGGGCGCTGCCCGGTGGTCGACACCTGGTGGCAGACCGAGACCGGCGGCACGATGATCGCTCCGGTGCCGGGCGCGGTCGAAACCAAGCCGGGCTCCGCCACGAAGCCGTTGCCGGGTGTGCGTCCGCAACTGGTCGATGCCGAGGGCGAGGAGCTGGACGGCGCGACCGAGGGCAATCTGTGCCTCGTCTCCAGCTGGCCGGGCCAGATGCGCACGGTCTACGGCGACCACGAGCGCTTCTTCCAAACCTATTTCTCGACCTATCCGGGCAAGTATTTCACCGGCGACGGCTGTCGGCGGGACGAGGACGGTTATTACTGGATCACCGGCCGGGTCGACGACGTGATCAACGTTTCGGGCCATCGCATGGGCACCGCCGAGGTCGAGAGCGCGCTGGTCGCGCACCCCAAGGTGGCCGAGGCGGCGGTCGTCGGTATGCCGCACGAGATCAAGGGGCAGGGCATCTACGCCTATGTCACGCTCAACGCCGACGCGACGGAAAGAGACGACTTGCGCGAGGAATTGCGGCAGTGGGTGCGCAAGGAAATCGGCCCCATCGCGACCCCCGACGCGTTGCAATTCGCGCCCGCGCTGCCCAAGACCCGTTCGGGCAAGATCATGCGGCGGATTTTAAGGAAGATCGCCGAGGGCCAGCCGGACCAGGTCGGCGACGTCTCGACGCTGGCCGATCCGGCGGTGGTCGAGGATCTGAAGAAGAACGCGCTGGTCTAGCTAGACCGCCTCGATCGCGTAGCCGGCCGAGCGCACGGTGCGCACCGGATCGGGCTCGCCTTCGATCTCGATCGCCTGGCGCAGGCGCCGGATATGGACGTCGACCGTGCGCTCCTCGATCTCGCTGGCGGTGCCCCACACCGCATCGAGCAATTGTCCGCGGCTGAAGACCCGGCCCGGACTTTCCATCAGGTGCCGCAGCAGGCGGAACTCGGTCGGGCCGAGCTTCAACTGTTCGCCCTTGCGCGTCACGCGGTGCTGCACGGGATCGAGCTCGATCCCGCCGACGGTCAAGCTCTCGCCCGCAAGGGCGGGGCGGATACGGCGCAGGACGGCATTGGCGCGCGCCACCAGTTCACGCGGGCTGAACGGCTTCGACATGTAATCGTCGGCCCCAGTGTCGAGCCCGCGGATCTTGTCGTCCTCGGCGCCGCGTGCGGTGAGCATGATGATCGGCACCTGCGCGGTGCCGCTGTCGCGGCGCAACCGGCGGCAGACCTCGATCCCGCTGGTGCCTTCGATCATCCAGTCGAGCACGACGAGATCGGGCACTTCCTCGCGCGCCAGCAGCAGCGCCTCGTCGCCGTCGGAGGTCGCCTGCACCCGGTATCCGGCCGTCTCGAACCGGTAGGCCAGCATCTCGGCGAGCGAAGGATCGTCTTCGACGAGGAGGAGGTAGGGTTGGGCCATTGCTCGTTACCCCCGTCGGCGGTCAGTCTTCGTTCGGCGGGTTGTCGCGGTCGTCGAACATCTGCGCGTCGTGGTCGTGCCCGCCATCCTCGACCAGCGTGTTGCCGGTGGCGGCGAAGTAGACCTGTTCGGCGACGTTGCAGGCATGGTCGGCGATGCGTTCGATATTGCGCGCGATGAACAGCATCTGCGCGGCGGTGCCGATCGTCTGCGGGTTCTCGACCATGTGGGTCACGACATTGCGGAAGATGCTGTCGTAGAAGGCGTCGACCTTGTCGTCGCGGGCGATGATCTCCTTGGCGCGGGCGGCATCGCGCGCGGCAAAGGCATCAAGCACGTCGTGGACCATTTCGCCCGCCAGTTCGCCCATTGCCGGGATCAGCGTCAGCGGCTCGAAATGCTTGCGCCCCTCGATCTTGCCGATCCGCTTGGCGATGTTCTTGGCATAGTCGCCGATCCGCTCGAGCACGCCGGAAATCTTCAGCGCGGCGACCACTTCGCGCAAATCGTCGGCCATCGGCGCGCGCAAGGCGATCAGCCGCACCGCCAGGCGATCGATTTCGGCCTCGAGCGCATTGATCTGCGCATCGCGCTTGCGGACCTTCTGGGCGAGATCGTTGTCGCCGGTTTCGAGCGCGGTGATCGCTTCGGTAACGGACAACTGGGCAAGACCGCCCATCTCCGCGATCAAGCCGCGCAGCTGGGTGATGTCTTCGTCGAATGCCTTGACGGTATGTTCCATATTATCCGTACCTTCCGGTGATATAGTCCTTGGTACGCTCTTTCTTCGGGTTGGTGAAGATTTCCGAAGTAGGGCCGAATTCGACCATCTTGCCAAGGTGGAAGAAGGCGGTGCGCTGCGAGACGCGCGCGGCCTGCTGCATCGAGTGGGTGACGATGACGATCGCATAGCGACCGCGCAGATCGTGGATCAGCTCCTCGATCCGCGCGGTGGCGATCGGGTCGAGCGCCGAACAGGGCTCGTCCATCAGGATCACCTCGGGATCGACCGCGATCGCGCGCGCGATGCAAAGCCGCTGTTGCTGGCCACCCGACAGTGCGGTGCCCGAATCGTCGAGCCGGTCCTTGACCTCTTCCCACAGGCCGGCGCGCTTGAGCGAGCGTTCGACTACCTCGTCGAGCGCGTCCTTGCTCGAGGCGAGGCCGTGGATCTTGGGTCCGTAGGCGATGTTCTCGTAGATCGACTTGGGGAACGGGTTGGGCTTCTGGAACACCATGCCAACGCGTGCGCGCAGCTGCACGACGTCGAGCTTGGGGTCGTAGATGTCGTCCCCGTCGAGCTTGATCGTTCCCTCGACCCGCGCGGTCGGGATCGTGTCGTTCATCCGGTTCAACGAGCGCAGGAAGGTCGACTTCCCGCAACCCGACGGGCCGATGAACGCGGTCACGTAATCGGTCGGGATGTCGATCGAAACGTCGTCGATCGCCTTCTTGTCGCCGTAGAAGACCGAGACGCCCTGCGCCTCCATCTTGGGCGGGCCCGAGGGGGCGGCGGAATCGTCTTCGAACTGGGAGGTCTGGGTTACCATGATTTCTCGAACCTGTTGCGCAGGTAGATGGCGATGGCGTTCATCGCGAGGAGGAACAGCAATAGCACGATGATCGCGGCGCTCGTGCGCTCGACGAAGCCGCGGTCGATTTCATCGGACCAGAGGAAGATCTGCACCGGCAGGACGGTCGCCGGCGAGGTGAAGCCTTCGGGCGGGGTGGCGATGAAGGCGCGCATGCCGATCAGCAGCAGCGGCGCGGTCTCGCCCAGCGCGCGCGCCATGCCGATAATCGTGCCGGTCAGGATTCCGGGAAGCGCGAGCGGAAGCACGTGGTGGAACACGACCTGCATCGGCGAGGCACCGATCGCCAGCGCACCGTCGCGGATCGAGGGCGGCACCGCCTTGATCGCGTTGCGCCCGGCGATCACGATCACCGGCATCGTCATCAGCGCCAGGGTCAGGCCGCCGATCAGAGGAGCGGAGCGATAATTGGGGAAGATCGTCAGGAACACCGCGAGGCCGAGCAGGCCGAAGATGATCGAGGGTACCGCGGCGAGATTGTTGATCGAGACCTCGATCACGTCGGTCCAGCGGTTCTTGGGCGCGAATTCCTCGAGGTAGAGCGCCGCGAGGACGCCGATCGGGAAGGCCAGAAGCAAGGTCACGATCATCGTCAGGATCGAGCCCTTGAGCGCGCCCCAGATCCCGACTTCCTGCGGATCGGTGGCATCGGCGCGGGCGAGGAAGCCGCTGTCGAAGTTCTTGTCGAGCTGGCCGGCATCGGAGAGCTGGGTCGCCAGCGCCTGCAATTCGGGCGAGCCGTCGCCTTCGAGTGCCTGCGCGAAATCGTCGGTCGTGGGGAGCCAGAAGGTCTCGCTGCGGTTCAAGATCCCGGGGTCGTCGGCGATCGCGTCGGCCACCTCGCGCCAGGCCTGACTACCGAGCTTTTCGGCACCCTCCGCGCCAAGCGCTTCTTGCGCGAAATATTCGACCACGTCGGGCAGGCCCTGCTGCTCGAGCGCCAGTTGCGCGCCGTTGCCTTCCATCGCTGCCGGATTGGCGGCGAGCCCGGCCTGGGTGAAATCGATCGGCACTTCGAGCTCGGCGCGCTGGAAGCCGCCGATGCCGTTGATGGTCATCGTCGCGAGCAGGAACAGCAGCACCACGACGGAGAAGATAATCGCGCCGAGCCCGGCATATTTGAAGCGCTTCTCGGCCTTGTAGCGCTGCCGCAGCCGCGCCTCGAACTCGGGCGTACGGGTGGGCGCGCGCAGCGGGCGGGGGTCGTCGGTCGCAGGGGATGTCACGGCGTCACTCATAGGCTTCGCGATATTTCTTGACGACGCGCAGCGCGACGAAGTTGAGCGCCAGCGTCACGAGGAACAGGACGAAGCCGAGCGCGAAGGCGGCGAGCGTCGCCGGATGGTCGAAACTGCCCTCGCCGGTGAGCAGCGCCACGATCTGCACCGTCACGGTCGTCATCGATTCGAGTGGGTTGCCGGTAAGGTTGGCGGCGGTCGAGGCGGCCATCACCACGATCATGGTTTCGCCGATCGCGCGGCTGATCGCCAGCATCACGCCCGCGACGATGCCGGGCAGCGCGGCGGGCACCAGCACGCGCTTGATCGTTTCGGACTTGGTCGCGCCCATCGCGAGGCTGCCGTCGCGCATCGCGCCGGGGACGGCGGCGATGCTGTCGTCGGCCATCGAGGACACGAACGGGATGATCATCACGCCCATCACGAGGCCGGCGGCCAGCGCGCTCTCGCTCGAGGCATTGGAGATGCCAACCGACATGGCCATGTCGCGGATCGCGGGGGCGATGGTGAGCGCGGCGAAGTAGCCGTAGACCACGGTCGGCACGCCGGCGAGCACTTCGAGCGCGGGCTTGACCCAGGTGCGGACCTGCGGCGGGGCGTATTGGGTCAGGTAGATCGCGCTCATCAGGCCGAGCGGGATGGCGACGATCATCGCGATGATCGCGCCGATGAAGATCGTGCCCCAGAACAGCGGGATCGCCCCGTAGCGGGTGACGTCGGGATTGTCGGCGCTGGCCATCGGGTCGGGTGCCCAATGCGTGCCGAACAGGAAGCTGACCGGGTCGACCATGCCGAAGAAGCGGATGGTTTCGAACACGAGGCTGACGAGGATGCCGAGCGTGGTCAGGATCGCGACCAGCGAGGCGAGCAGCAGCAGCACCAGCATGCTGCGCTCGACCTTGGTGCGGGCGCGGAAATCGGGCTTCACCCGCAGGAAGGCGAAGGCGCCCCCGGCGAAGCCGAGCAGCAGTGCGACGACGAGGCCGATGATATTGGTGCGTTCGATCGCTCCGCGAAACGGCTCGATCAGCGGGCGCGCCATCGGGTCGAACACGCCCTGCGCCGCACCGGTTGCGACCGCGCGGGCCTCGGACAGGATCTGGGTCCGCTTGAAGCCGAACTCGGGCAGCGCGTCGGCGGCCGGGTGGGCGAGAACCGAATTGAGCACGATCTGCGGTGCGATGATGCTCCACAGCACCGCGAAGGCCACGATCGGGACGGCCACCCACAGTGCGACGTACCAGCCGTGATATTGCGGCAGGCTGGCGAGCCGCCCCGTGTCCGAGGCGGCTCGCATGCCGTAGGCCCGCGCACGTGCCGCGAGCCACCCGGCCAGGCCCAGTCCGAGGGCCAGGAGAAACAGGATGGCAGGCGACATGGTTGCGGATCAGGTCCTTAGTTGAGTTCGGAGCCGTCGATGGTGGTGTACTGCGTCGCCGCAGTCTGGTTGCGCGCCATCGTGTCTTCGGGCGAAGCGACCAGGCCGATATCGGCGAGCGGGCCGCCCTTGCTCCACATCGTGGTCCACTGGGCGAGATATTGCTTCAGGCCGGGGATCGCATCGAGATGCGCCTTCTTGACGTAGACGTAGAGCGGACGCGCGCCGGGATACTCGAAGCTCGAGATGTTCTCGTAGGTCGGGTCGACTCCGTTCATGGGGAGCCCCTGCACGCGGTCTGCGTTTTCCTCAAGGTAGGAATAACCGAAAACCCCAACGGCGTCCGAATTGCCGGTGATCTTCTGGACGATGAGGTTGTCCTGCTCGCCCTGGTCGACATAGGCGCCGTCGCTGCGGACTTCGGTGCAGATTTGATCGTAACGGTCCTCGTCCGCTTCCTTGACCGCTTCCATCTCTGGGTTGGCTTCGCAGCCGACTTCGAGGACCAGCTCCTTGAGCGCGTCGCGCGTACCCGAGGTCGAAGGCGGGCCGTAGACCAGGATCGGCTTGTTCGGGAGCGAGGGGTCGACGTCCGACCAGTTCTTCGCGGTCTGCTCTTCGCCATAGGGACGGGCGGCCAGCGCCCGATAGACGATCTCGGGGGTCAGGTTCATGTCGATGCCGCCCTGCGCCGAGGCAAAGGCGATTCCGTCGAGGCCGACCTGCAGTTCGATGATCTCGGTCACGCCGTTGGCCTGGCAGGTTTCGAATTCGCTCGCCTTCATGCGGCGCGAGGCGTTGGCCATGTCGGGCGTGCTCGGGCCGATGCCCGAACAAAACAGCTGGATGCCGCCGCCGGTGCCGGTCGATTCGATGATCGGCGAACCGAAATCGGGATTCGAGCGGGCGAAGGCTTCGGAGACGGCCTTGGCGAACGGATAGACGGTCGACGAACCGACCGCGCGAATCGAATTCCGGGTGTCGCCCCCGCCTTCGCTGCCACACGCGGCAAGTACCAGCGTCGCCACCGAGGCGAGCGCGATTTTCGAGAACTTCGTCATGGGAAACCCCTTTTGCATTGGTCCAATTGCCGGCCCTTTGCGCCGGTGCGATGACACTTTCGTGACATCCGAATGACAGGCGCCAGGGAATCGCCGCAGCAAGTCCCTAGCGTTCCGTCGCTTAGAAATCGACCTGCCCGCGCAGGCCGAACACGTCGCCCGAATAGGAGGTCGAACCGAACGGGCCGACATAGGCGGCGTCGTCGAATTCGATGCGCCCGTAATTGAGCATGAAACGGGTGTTGTCGGTCGGGGTCCAGACGAGCGAGGCGAGATAGGCGTTCTGCTGCCCGCCGAGCACGGTCCCGTCGTTGAGGTCGAGGTAATCGTAGCGAAGCACGACCTGGACCGCGCCGAACCCGCCATTGCCGACTTCGTTGACCGGCTTCACCCGGTCGAACTTGCCACCCTTGTAGCCGCGCGTATCGGGGGTGAGGAACATGCCGACTTCGGCATAGCCGCCGAAGAAGGTCGGGCTGGAAGGCAGCGCCGGACCTTCGAGCGTCTGCCAGTAGGCCTCGCCCGCGACGTGAAACCGGCCGGCAATCGCGCCGGCCTCGAGCCCGAAACCGGTCTCACTGTCCGCGCCGAGCGTGCCCGTGCTGACGAAGCGTTCGCCGGTGAAGTGGACCTGCGGGCGCTGGCGATAACGCACGGTCGATCCCGCTTCGAGGTCGGCATAATGCGCCGAGCCGCCGAAATGCAGCTGGGTCGAACCGAGCTTGGGCATCGCGACCACGCGGCCGTCCATGCTCCAGTTCTTGTTCGACAGGTCACCGATATTGTCGGTGAAGAAACCGCCCTGCACCAGCACGGCGTCGCCCTTGTATTGGGCGGAAACCCCGACGCGGCGCTCGAAGCCGAAGGCATCGGTAAAAGCCGCGCGTTCGAGATTGGAAATGTGAAGACTCGAGGTCAGCTCTTCGAGCGACTGGAAATTGTTGTGCTGGCCGATGTTCAATTCGAGGTCGCCAGTCTCGTAGCTGATGATCGCATCGTTGACGTCGATGTCGTCGCCGGCGAAATCGACCTCGAACTTGTAGCCGAAGCCGCCGGGCATCTCGCCTTGGACGCCGAGGCGCGCACGGCGGGCCTCGCTGCCCCAGCCCTCGGAGCGGCCCGTCTCATTGGGGACGTTCACGAAGCCGGCATCGTATTGCAGGCGACCGCGCGGCTTGAAGCTCCAGCCGTCGCCGGTGGAGATTTCGGGAGCACCCTTGAAGGCGACCCTGGTGCCGTCGCCCGAATCGGCTGCGGCGGCCTTCGCCTCGGCAGCAGCTTCGGCAGCCCCGGCGGCAAGCGTACGCGTTTCCGCGATCGCGGCATCGCTTTCGGCTTGCTCGGCTTCGAGTTGGGCTTCGAGCGCTTCGATTCGCGCGCTCATTGCGGCCATGTCGGCACGCATCTTGGCGAGCTCGGCCGCCGCGGCAGCCGAATCCTGCGCCATGGCGGGGGCGGACATGGTCGCGATGGCGATCGCGGCGGTGGTCGAAAACAGGTGTTTCATGGCAAGTCCCGATTGTTCGCGTGTCGAGTTCGCGATCCCGCTATGACGGGCAAATTGCACATTTATGACACGCGCGATCTGCGCTGTGGACAAGCCGCGCCGAGAGCCGACCCGCATCGGCCGCTTATCCGCGAAGGCTCATTTTCCCGTCATGGAACTGCAACATTGGCGTCATGTTAAGCCAATGATTTCGCTGTGGATTCTGCAAAGAAACCGTCACGTCCCAGCCCTAGTCCCCCAGCTCGACACACGAATCGTGTGCGTCGCATCGAATTCATCTGAACGAGGGGGCTTCCAGCCGTGACCAATCTCAACCGTGTTCTTCTTCTCGGCGTCAGCGCGCTCGCCGTCACCGGCTGCGAAGCCGATGAAATCGTTTCGCCCGGGACCTCCGGCGACGTGAACGTCGTGATCAACAATCCGACCCCGTCGCCGACCCCGACGCCGACTCCCACGGGCGGCACCGTGACCGCGGCGGCCGGCTGCCCGACGATCAACTCGACCGGCGGGCTCACCGATTCGGGCACGATCGCCGGCCCGACCGGGACCTATCGCATCTGCTCGCTCCCCGCGGTGATCGATGCCGACGACACGCTGCCTTATATTGCGGGGCTGCTTTACGCCCTGCCGGGCCGGGTCGACATCGGTGCGGACCGTGGTTTCGCCAGCACCGGATCGAGCGTCGAACTCACGATCGAGCCGGGGGTGATCGTTTACGGAGCGACCGGTCGCTCCTTCCTCGTCGCCAACCGGGGCAACCAGCTGATCGCCAACGGCACCACCGCGCGCCCGATCGTCTTCACCAGCCGCGACAACGTGCTCGGCCTCAGCACCGACGCCTCGACCGGCCAGTGGGGCGGCGTTGTCCTACTCGGCCGCGCGCCGGTTTCCGACTGCCGCACCGGCGGGTTCAACACCGCCGCAAGCCCGAACAACAATCCGACCTGCGAACAGGAACTCGAAGGCACCACCACGCTCACCCTGTTCGGCGGCGCCAACAGCGCCGACAGCTCGGGTTCGCTGCGCAACGTCCAGATCCGCTTCTCGGGTTTCAGCCTCGCTCCGGGCAAGGAACTCCAGTCGCTCACCACCGGCGGCGTCGGTTCGGGCACCACCTTCGAGAACATCCTGACCTTCAACAGCTCGGATGACGGGATGGAGTTCTTCGGCGGTTCGGTGAACATGAAGGGCGTCGCCGTGATCGGCGCCGACGACGATTCGATCGACGTCGACACCGGGGCGCAGGCCAACATGCAGTACGTCGTGGGTGCGCAGCGCAGCGCGGGCGGCGACAACCTCATCGAACTCGACTCGCCCGATGGCGACTTCTCGACCGATGCGCGGCCGCAGACCGTGCTGCGCGTCGCGAATTTCACCTTCCTCGAGCGCAGCACCGGCAACTCGCAGGCGATCCGCGCGCGCGGCGGCGCCAAACTGGTGCTCGTCAACGGTGTGATCGATACCGACAACGAGACCTGCATCCGGATCGACGAAGCGGTCACCATCGCGGCCGACCCGGTGTTCAACTCGCTGGTCGGCGATTGCGACGCCGCGGCGCCGTTCAACGGCACGTCGGGCGCCACCACCGCCCAGGTCCAGAGCGAATTCGTTGCCGGTTCGAACAACAACGCGTCGTTCACGATCACGCTCACGGCGGGCTACATCAACGGCTCGAACGAGAACGGCGTACCGGCATTCAATGCCAATTCGCTGTCGACCTTCTTCGATACCACGACGTTCATCGGCGCGGCGCAGAACGCCGCCTCGAGCCGCTTCGGCAACTGGACCTGCAATTCCTCGATCCTCGGCTTCGGCAGCGCGAACGGCAATTGCACCGGCCTGCCCGTCTACTGATCCGACGAGAGCGGGGGCGCGGGCCTTGGACGGCCCGCGCCCCCGCCTTCCCATGCGGCGGCGAAGCATCGCCCTCGCGATTGAAATACTTTCCTAGGGGGCACCCACATGTCGACCGGCAAGCGTCTGGCGGGAATTCTACTGCTCGGCACCGCGCTCACCTTTCCGCACCTCGCACTCGCACAGGATACGCAGGGCGTCCCGCCCGGCGACGATCCCTCGACCAAGGGCAGCGCCGAGCAAAACGAAGACCAGATCGATCCGGCAGCGGACGATGACCAGGGCCAAGGCGTCGAGGTCTCGATCCCCGGCGGCAATCGCGTCATCATCCGCGGCAATCGCGAACGCGACGTCTCGCGCGATTCGGGCCAGGTCCTGTCGGTCCTCACGGCCGAAGACATCGCCCGCACCGGCGAAGGCGACGTGGCAGGGGCACTCACCCGCGTCACCGGCCTCAGCACGGTGGGGGATGGACGCGTCTTCGTTCGCGGCCTTGGCGATCGCTATTCGCTCGCGCTCCTCAACGGTCTGCCGCTGCCGAGCCCCGAACCGCTTAGCCGCGTCGTGCCGCTCGACATCTTCCCCACCAGCGTGGTCGCATCCAGCCTCGTGCAGAAGACCTATTCGGCCAACTTCCCCGGCGAATTCGGCGGCGGGGTGATCAACCTCACCACCCGCGCCGTGCCGACCGAGAGCTTCGTGACGATCAGCGCCAGCGGCGGGATCGACACCGAGACCAATTTCTCTAACGGGCTGACCTATTACGGGTCCGACTGGGACAAGTTCGGCTTCGACAACGGCAATCGCGACATCCCGTCGAACCTCCAGGCCTTCTTCGACAGCGGGCAGCGGATCGAGAACACCTCGGTCGAAACGCAGGAAGGCATCGCCGCACAGATCTTCCCGCTCAACCTCGTGACGCTGCAACGGATCGACGAATTGCCGGCCAACTGGTCGGCGGGCATCGCGATGGGCACCTCGTTCGAGGTCGGCGGCGGCAACTATCTGGGCGTGATCGCGACCGCGAACATCTCGAACAGCTGGCGCAACCGCAACGTGCGCTCGCAGCAGGCCAATACCGACCTGTCGACGCTGACCGACGATTTCACGACCTTCGTCACCGACAACAACGTGCTGGTGAACGGGCTGCTCAGCTTCGGCCTCGACATCGGCGAGCACACGATCCGCTGGACCAACCTCTATATCCGCGACACCCTCAAGACCGCGCGCCTCTCGCAGGGCACCGAGTTCGACAAGGGCGCGACCGGGTTCGATTTCATCAACCAGAACACCGCCTGGTTCGAACGCCAGCTGATCGACAGCCAGCTGGTCGGCGAATTCGACTTCGAGCCGATCGACGTCGATGTCCGGTTCGGTTTCGCGCAGACCGATCGCGAGGCGCCCTACAACGCGACCTTTTCCTACACCCGCACCAATGTGGTCGACGACACGCCCGACGTGATCGATTCGGTCGGCGAACAGTTCGCGGT
The DNA here is from genome assembly GCF_034374265.1 of Pseudoblastomonas marina. Taxonomy (NCBI): domain Bacteria; kingdom Pseudomonadati; phylum Pseudomonadota; class Alphaproteobacteria; order Sphingomonadales; family Erythrobacteraceae; genus Pseudoblastomonas; species Pseudoblastomonas marina. Next base: position 44,018 of record NZ_CP139718.1, read on the forward strand.
CTATCTCAACCAGGCGTCGGACACCGGCCTCAGCCGCGTCTCGTTCGACGACCTGACCGAGAAGCTCTGGTATGGCGGCATCGACTTCGGGTTCGAACCCTTCGACAGCCTCGCGATGACTGCAGGCCTGGCCTGGACCGACACCGACCGCAGCTCGATCCGCCGCGAGTTCATCCCGCGCGCGGAAGCGGTTCCGCTGACGCTGACCGATCCGGTGACCGGGGCGACGCAGACCTTCACCCCCAACCCGCAGTTGATCCCGGTGATCGGGCTGCGGCGTCCGGGCGACATCATCAATGGCGCGACCCTCGCGCTGTTCGACATCACGCTCGCCGAAGCGAGCCCGTTCCCCAAATTCGACGCAAACCTGTCGATCCTCGCGGGCTACGGCGTCGTCAACTGGACCCCGATCGAGGCGATCTCGGTCGAGGCCGGGGTGAGGTACGAAATCGCCGACCAGTCGGTCGCGCTCGATCAGTCGGTGTTCGACGCGCCGATCCTCGGCGCCACCGCGACCGACCTGTCGGAGGACTATATCCTCCCCGGCGCGACGGTGACCTGGTTCGCGACCGACGATCTGCAGCTGCGCATCGCGGCATCGAAGACGATCGCCCGTCCGCAGTTCCGCGAACTCGTCGAGCAGACCTATTTCGATCCCGAATCGAACCGCACCTTCCGCGGCAACCCGTTCCTGGTCGACAGCCAGCTGACCAATGCCGAGGCGCGCGCCGAGTATTATTTCGGCAGCGCGGGCGACAAGTTCAGCGTCGCGGGATTCTACAAGAAAATCGATCGCCCGATCGAGGCGTTCATCGCCGCGAGCGCGGGTGGCGGCCTCGTCACCTCGTTCGCCAATGCGCCCGAAGCCCGGCTCTACGGCGCGGAAGTCGAGCTGCAATACACGTTCGACCTGTTCGGCTTGGGGTCGTTCTTCGAAACCAAGCAGTTCGCGCTCCGGGGGAACTACACCTACACCAGTTCGGACATTCGCGTGCAGGCGGGCGACCAGACCTTCATCCCCCCGGGCGGCGCGACCGATGCGATGGTCGTGTTCACCGATGGCGACCGGCTGGTCGGCCAGTCGGACCATATCGCCAATGTCCAGGTGAGCTTCGAAGATACCGAGAAGCTGTCGCAGTTCAGCGTGCTGCTCAACTATGCGAGCGAGCGGGTCACCAGCCGCGGATTCCAGCGGCCCGACGTGATCGAGGATCCGGGCCTGACCGTGGACTTCGTCGCGCGGCAGGAATTGGGCATTTTCGGGACGCCGATCGATATCGAGTTCGAGGTCCGCAACATCTTCGGTCGCGACAATTTCGAATTCCAGGAAAACGGCACCAACCGGATCGAGATCAACACCTACGAGAAGGGCACGCGCTTCTCCCTGGGGGCGAAGATCGAGTTCTAGGACGGCGCAACCGCAAGGACGAATAGGGGCGCGGCACCGCGGGGTGTCGCGCCCTTTCTCGTTGCTTCAGTCGAGGTCGAGGACGTAGCCGAGCGGGCGGACCGTGCGGATCACGTCCTGCGCACCGGCCCCCTTGAGCGCCCGGCGCAGGCGCGCGACCCAGACATCGACCGTGCGTTCGTCGACCGGGTGGTGATCCTTGCCGAGGCCGGATATCAGCTCGCTGCGGGTCATCACCCGGTTGGCATTGCGGCCGAGGAAATGGAGCAGGCGGAATTCGTTGAGCGGGAGCTGGAGCAATTCGCCGTTCCAGCGCGCCTGGATCGCATCGGTGTCGACCAGCAGCGGACCGTGCTGCAACCGGCTGCCGATCTCGGTCCGCACCTGGCGCGGCAGCGTCTCGTCGAGCAGCCGATGGAGCGATTCGGGCGAGAGCGGGCCGAGGATCACGTCGTTCGCGCCGGCCGCGAGCGACTGCCGTGCCTGGTCGACCGAATCGTCCCGCAGCAGCATTACGATATGCGCGCGAGCGTAGCGCGGATCGGCCCGCAATGCGCGGCAGCGCTCGACCCCGCTCTCGCCTTCGAGCGCCCAGTCGAGCGCGACCCATAACGGGCCGTCGCCGGGAACGACGCGATCGAGCCGGCCGATGCGCAGTTCCACCCCTTCGGGCGCGGCCTCGGCTGCGGCGAAACTGGGCGGCGAGGTAACGAGAAGATCGACAATCTGCACGCGCGCGACATCCCCCTTTCGGTGCAATGTCGTCGCTGCCTATCTAGCGTTACAGGTCTGTGACGCTGCGGACCGAAAATTGCCCTTGGTCAGGTCGGCGAGGCGTCGATCGTCGGCAGACGGACGCGGACGGTGGTTCCCTCGCCCAGCACCGAATCGATATCGAGCCTGCCCTGGTGCCGTTCGACGATGTGTTTGACGATCGCGAGGCCGAGGCCGGTCCCGCCCGAGGCGCGGCTGCGGCCCGGATCGGTGCGGTAGAATCGGCGGGTGAGGTGGGGCACGTGTTCGGGCGCGATGCCGGGGCCGCGATCCTCGACCGCAAGGATCACCGAATCGCGTGGCCCGGGCGACAGCGTGACCGAGACGCCCTTTTCGGCGTCGCCGTATTGCAACCCGTTCTCGACGAGGTTGCGTACCACCTGTTCGAGCTGTTCGGGATCGCCCAGCACGGTAAAATCGCGCGGCGAGCGAAAGGTGACACGATCCTGCCGGTCGGGTCCGGCGCCGTCGCGCGCGGCGCGCTGGACGAGCGGGCCGAGGTCGATCGGCTTGGCCGGTCGCTCGTGCTTGCTCGCCTCGACCCGGCTCAGGCTCATCAGGTCGGAGACCAGCGACTGCATCCGCCGCGCCTCGCGTTCGATCACGGCGAGGAACTTGAACTGTTTTTCCTCGTCCGGCTGGGCTTCGGGATCGGCGAGGATTTCGACATAGCCGAGGATCGAGGACAGCGGCGTGCGCAGCTCGTGGCTCGCATTGGCGACGAAATCGGTGTGCGCGCGACTGAGATCGGCCTCGCTCGACCGGTTGACCAGTTCGAGCAGGATCCGGTCGCGCCCCACCGGGCGGCGGCGCAAATCCCACACGCTGCGCGGGGAAACGAGCCCCTGGATGCGGACTTCCTGCTCGTCCTCGCCATGCAGCATCGCGATTGCTTCGGGATGGCGCAGCGCGACGCGGGCGTCCTGGCCGACAATGTGCGCGCCGAGCACTTCGCGCGCGGCGGCATTGGCGCGCGTCACCCGCATGTGCTCGACGAACAGCAGCGGCGTGCTCAGGGGTTCGAGCAGGTGCTCGATCGCTTCATCGTCGAAATGATGATCGTCGTCGGACAGAATGTCGTCGGGATTGGACGGCTGGACGAGGAACAGCGAGGCGAGCCACAGCACACCGATCGCCAGCGCCAGCTCGAATCCGGCACCCGAGGCAACCATGAAGATCATCCCGACCAGCGCCGCCAGTGCGCCGGCCATGATGCGGCCCGGTCCGCTCATCGGTGAAGCCTCGATGCCATGCGGTCATCGCCCTATCGGGCGCGGGCGAGGTGGACAAGCGCGGGCTTTGGCGGCACCCCCTGCCACCAGACCTGCGAGAGGATGCGATGCCCATCAGCGACGGCGATTTTCCCGAACTGCGCGATGCCGTGCGCGCGCTGTGCGCCGATTTTCCCGGCGAATACTGGCGCGAAAAGGATCGCGAGCGGGCCTATCCGGGCGAGTTCGTCGCCGCGCTCACGAAGGCCGGCTTCCTCGCCGCGCTGATCCCGGAGGAATATGGCGGGTCGGGGCTGAGCCTCGAGGAAGCGGCGATCGTGATGGAGGAAATCCAGGCGGCGGGCGCCAACGGCGCGGCGGCGCATGCGCAGATGTACGTGATGAACACGCTGCTGCGCTACGGTTCGGACGCGCAGAAGGCGCGCTACCTGCCCGATATCGCCAGCGGCGAGTTGCGGCTGCAGGCCTTCGGCGTGAGCGAGCCGACCAGCGGCACCGACACGCTCTCGCTGCGGACGCGGGCAGTCCGCAAGGGCGATCGTTACGTTATCAATGGTCAGAAGATCTGGACCAGCCGGGCTGAACATTCGGACCTGATGATGCTGCTCGCGCGCACCGCCCCGCGCGACGAGGGGCAGTCGAAGACTCACGGCCTGTCGCTGTTCCTCGTCGACATGCGCGACGGCAATTCGCGCGGGATGGCGATCGAGCCGATCCGCACGATGATGAACCATTCGACCACCGAAATCTTCTTCGACGATTTCGAGATCCCCGCCGACGCGCTGATCGGCGAGGAAGGCGAGGGCTTCCGCTACATCCTTTCAGGGATGAACGCCGAACGGATCCTGATCGGCGCCGAGTGCGTCGGCGATGCCAAGTGGTTCATCCGGAAGGCGAGCGAATATGCCGGTTCGCGCGAGGTGTTCGACCGTCCGATCGGGCAGAACCAGGGTGTCCAGTTCCCGATCGCGCGTTGCTATGCGCAGATGCGCGCCGCCGAGCTGATGGTGCGCCACGCCGCGCGCGCCTATGACAGCGGAGAGGGCGCGGGGAAGGCCGGCGGCGAACAGGCCAACATGGCGAAGCTGCTCGCCTCCGAAGCCAGCTGGTCCGCTGCCGACATGTGCGTGCAGACGCATGGCGGATTCGGTTTCGCGGAAGAATACGACGTCGAACGCAAGTTTCGCGAGGCGCGGCTCTACACCGTCGCGCCGATCAGCACGAACGCGATCCTGAGCTACATCGCCGAACACGTGCTGGGCCTTCCGCGCTCCTACTGACCGCGCTAGGACATTTGCATGACCGCTACTCCCGTCATCTCCGCCACCGGCCTGTTCACCCCGCCCGAGAGCATCTCGAACGAGGAACTGGTCGAGAGCTTCAACGCCTATGTCGCGCTGCATAACGCGCGCAATGCCGACGCGATCGCCGCCGGCGAGGAGGAGCCGCTGACCGAAAGCTCGACCGGCTTCATCGAGAAGGCGAGCGGGATCAAGTCGCGCCATGTCATGGCCAAGGCTCCGGTGCTCGACCCCGAAATCATGGCCCCGCGCTGGGACGAGCGCGGCGACGACGAATTGTCGATCATGGCCGAGATCGGGGTCAAGGCGGCGAAACAGGCGCTCGAGCGCGCGGGCCGCAAGCCCGAAGACGTCGACGCGGTGCTGTGCGCGGCCTCGAACATGCAGCGCGCCTATCCGGCGATGGCGATCGAAATCCAGGACGCGCTGGGGATCGAGGGCTTCGCCTTCGACATGAACGTCGCGTGCTCCTCGGCCACGTTCGGCATCCAGACCGCGGCCGATTACATCCGCGCGGGCAACGCGAAATCGGTGCTGGTCGTGAGCCCCGAGATCACCAGCGGCCACCTCAACTGGCGCGACCGCGATTCGCACTTCATCTTCGGCGACGTGGCGACGGCGGTGCTGGTCGAGGCGAAGGACATTGCGCCGGAAGGCCACTGGGACATCCTCGGCACCAAGCTGAAGACCGTGTTCTCGAACAACATCCGCAACAATGCGGGCTTCCTCAATCGCGCGCATCCCGAGACCCGCGACGCGCCGGACAAGCTGTTCGTCCAGGAAGGCCGCAAGGTGTTCAAGGAAGTGGTGCCGATGGTCTCGGCGATGATCCTCGAGGAAGCCGACCGGCTCGGCGTTGATCCAAAGTCGCTACGGCGGCTATGGCTGCACCAGGCCAATGCCGGAATGAACCGGCTGATCGCGCACAAGGTGCTCGGCCACGAGGCGAGCGAGGACGAGAGCCCGACCGTGCTCGACACCTATGCCAACACGTCGAGCGCGGGCTCGATCATCGCCTTCCACAAGCACAGCGAAGACCTTGGCGCAGGCGATACCGCGCTGATCTGCTCGTTCGGGGCGGGCTATTCGGTGGGCTCGGTCTTCATCCGCAAGACCTGAGCGCGCGGATCAGGCCGCGCGGCGCTTGTCCGCCAGGATATCGAGGATGATGTTGGGCGGGCACGGCTTGGCGCAGATATGCGCCTTGGGAAACCGCTCGTCGAGATCGCCCGTATCGGTGTGACCCGAATGGAAGATGATCGGGATGTTCGCCTCGCTCAGCTTCTCTGCGAGCGGGAAGACGTCGCCATCGGTCAGCTCGATATCGAGGATCGCGAGGTCGGGCTTCGCCGATTTGGCTGCGGCCTGTCCTTCGGCGAGGGTGGCATGGGGACCATCGATCAACAGTCCGAGCACCTTGGCCTGTTCGACCATGTCGAGACCGACGATGTAATCGTCTTCCATGATGAGCACGCGCGGCTGCGCGCTTTGCTTATCGGTCATCCACTTTCCCCGAATATTGCCTTGCTGGGCGACTCAACGAGTCCCCAGCGACTCGGTTCCTATCTGGCGGCCCTGTGGATAAGTGTATCCGAGGAAAGCAATTGCGGCAAATTTTCCGCCGGTTTGCCCGGCTCGTACCAGACATAGAGCGGCACGCCCGCGCTGCCGCGTTCGGTCAGATAGCGGGTGATGGCAGGGTCACGCCGGGTCCAGTCGCCGCGCAGCACGACGACGTCGGCCGTTTCAAAGGCCTGTTTCACCGATTCGGTCTCGATCGCGGTCGCCTCGTTGACCTTGCAGGTCACGCACCAGTCGGCGGTCATCCAGACGAAGACCGGCCGCCCGGCGGCGCGCGCCTGCGCCAGCGCCTCGGCCGAGAAAGGTTGCGTCGGGAGAACGCCGTCCCGCTCCGCCGAAGCCTCGCCGACGAGGTGCGGCGTGACGAGCATCGCGCCCACGCCGACGAGCATGGCCGCGAGGATCGCGGCAACCGCAGGCCTGCCGCTTTGCTGGCGCATCCCGGCGCGCACCAGCAGCGCTAGGATCACCGCGGCGAACACGCTCGTCCCGAGCAACAGCGTCCACCCGCCCATCCGCCAGGCGAGCCAGGCGAGCGCCAGCGCGGTCAACCCCATCGGCAGCGCCATCCAGCGGCGGAAGCGCTCCATCCATGCGCCCGGTTTCGGCAAGGCCCGGCGCAGCGGGCGGACGAAGCCCAACAGCAGGAACGGCAGGCCGAGTCCGATCCCGAGCGCGGCGAACAGCGCCAGCGCCTGTGTCACCGGCAACAACAATGCCGCGCCCAGCGCCGCGGCCATGAACGGGCCGGTGCACGGCGTGGCGACGAAGCTCGCCAGCAAACCGGTCGCGAAGGCGCCGCGCGTCTCGCCCGCCTTGCTACCGCGCGCGCCGAAGCCGGGGATCGCGAACTGGTAGAGCCCGACGAGGTTGGCGGTGATCGCCATCGCCAGCAATGCGAGCAACACGATCACCACCGGCTCTTGCAACTGGAACGCCCAGCCGACCTGTTCGCCGCCCGCGCGCAAGGCGAGCAGCAACCCGCCCAGGCCGAGTGCCGCGAGTGTCGTCCCCGCGGTGTAGGCGAGCCCTTCGCGCCGCGCGGTCGCCTCGTTCGCGCCGTGGCGCAGCAGCGCGAGCGCCTTGAGGCTGAGGATCGGGAACACGCAGGGCAGCACGTTGAGCAGCACCCCGCCGAGCAACGCGCTTAGCAGCAGCCACGGCAGCGCCAATCCGCCCGCTGCGCCATCGAGCGGCGTGCCGCCCGGGGCGACCGAGCCGGGCTCGGTGGTAAAGGCGAGCCCGTTGCCCGCCTCGTCGAGGCGCAGCACGGCATCGAAGCGCGACGGCAGCGGCTGTGCGCCGGATGGGCGTTGCAATTCGAACACCACTGCCCCGTCCTGCCGCAGCACGCGCTGCGGGGCGGCGGCATCGACCACGCCCTTCTGTTCGACGAACAGGTGCGGCTCGGTCAGCGCGACGCCATTGGGAAGCGGGATCGACACTCGAATCGAGCCGGCCTGCTCCTCGAACCGTGCCGGGCGATCGAGCGGGGCGGGGAGCGCTTGGCGCCAGCGATCAAACCGCGCGGTCGCCTCCGCCGATGCTCGCGCTACCCGGACCGTCGCGCTGAGCCGCGCGCGCTCGGGTACGCAGAGCCTGTCCGAGCAGGCGAGCCAGTTCGCCTCGACCGCGATCGGGACCATCGTTCCCGGCTCGGCATCGGATGGCGCGGTGATCGCGAAGAGGACACCATAGGGATCCTCGTAGACGTGGTTCATCAGGCCCGAGATCAACAGCGTATCGGGGACCGGATAGCGCGGGTCGGACACAGTCCAGCCATCGGGCAGGTCCCAATCCAGCGTCATGCCGAGCCCGGCATCGCCGGGGTTCGTCCAGTATCCGTGCCATCCCTTTTCGGGGCGGAAGTCCAAGGCGAGCGCGACACTTTCGGCGGGCGCGACCGGGCCTTCCGCGACCAGGGCGGCGGCGACGCGCTGCGGACCGCCGGCAGGTCCGGTCGGCAGTTGGGCGCTGGCGGGAAGTCCCGACAGGCCGACGACAGCGATGATCAGGAGAACGAAACGAAGCACGCTGGTAACACTATCCGCCCATGCAGGGCCGCGCCAACCCTTGCGCTCGCCCGATGCCGGTTCCATGGACGCGGGCGAAGCCGCTTGCAATTGCCAAGGATGATTATGCGCCGCCTCCTCTCCCTCGCCGCCCTCGCTTCCGTCACCCTGCCGCTCGCCGCCTGTGCGCAGGTAACCGCAGAGGCCGCGCCGCGATCCACGGCCCCGACGACGAGCGCGGCGAGCGCGACCGAGGAGTCGCCCAGGCTCGTCGTCATGGTCGCGGTCGATCAACTTTCCTCCGACCTGTTCGCGCAATTTCGCGACGATTTCACCGGCGGCCTGGCGCGATTGGCGCAAGGCGCGGTGTTTCCCAGCGCCTACCAAGGGCAGGCTGCGACCGAGACCTGCCCCGGTCACTCGACCCTGCTCACCGGCGTGCGTCCGGCGCGCAACGGGATCGTCGGCAACAACTGGGTCGAGGCGTCGAGCCCGCGCGAGGACAAGGCGGTCTATTGCGCCGAGGATACGACCGATCCCGCCAGCACGCGCCGCAAGCCGGTCGTCTCGGCGCGACACCTGCTGGTCCCGACCCTCGGCGAATGGCTCAAGCAGGCCGACGAGGATAGCCGCAACATCGCGGTCTCGCTCAAGGATCGTGCGGCGATGATGCTCGGCGGCACCGCCACCGACGCCGCCTGGTGGTGGGACGGCGAAGCCTTCGTGACCCATGCCGGTCGCCCCGCCGTGCGCGACATCGACACGATCAACGCTGCCATCGCGCGTACCATCGCGACGGGTGACAATCCCGTCCTCGACCGGTCGACCCCCGGCTTCTGCGCCCGCTTCGACCGATCCTTCACCGCCGGGCCGGTCGAATTCGGGGCCAACCCGCTGGCCGTACGACCGGGCAATGAGGGCGACTGGCGCCGCAGCCCGCGTTCGGATCGCGCCACGCTCGCGGTCGCGCTCGATCAGCTCGATGCCTACCGGCTGGGTCAGCGCGATGCGACCGACGTGCTCGCCGTTAGCCTGTCGGCGACCGACTATGTCGGCCATGCCTACGGCACCAACGGCCTCGAAATGTGTCTCCAGCTCGCCGCGCTCGACGACATGCTCGGCGATTTCTTCGGCGAGCTCGACGATCGCGGGATCGACTACGTCGTGGCTTTCAGCGCCGACCATGGCGGGCAGGACGCGCCCGAACGGCTGGTCGAAATGGCCGATCCGGGTGCCGCACGGTTCGATCCCTCGCTGATCTCGGACGATCTCGAACTCGAGGTTCGAAGCCGCGCCGGGATCACTTTCGATCGCCGGTTGGTCTACAACTACGCCAGCGAATTCGTGCTCGATCCCGGTCTTTCCGCCGCCGATCGCCCGCGCACGATCGAGGCGCTGAAGGCGATCCTGCTCGAACACCCCCAGATCGAAGCGGTGTTCAGCGAAGCCGACATGCTGGCAACCCCGGCGCCCGACGGCAATCCGCAGGACTGGACGGTCAGGCAACGCGCCCGCGCCTCGTGGCGCAAGGGCCGCTCCGGCGATGTAACGATCCTCCTGAAACGCGGCGTGTCCGCCGTCTCAAACCCGGGCGAGGGCTATATCGCCACCCATGGCAGCCCGTGGGATTACGACCGCCGCGTCCCGCTCGCCTTCTGGCGCAAGGGCATGGATGGCTTCGAACAGCCGGTCCCGGTCGAAACGGTCGATATCGCGCCGACGCTGGCCGCGCTGATCGGGCTCGACGTGCCCGAGGGATCATTCGACGGGCGCTGTCTCGATCTCGATCCGGGCAAGGGCAATACCTGTGGAGCCGTATCGGAATGAGCGAATGTCGCGACCTCCTGATCCTCGGCGGTGGGCTGGTCGGGATGACCTGCGCGCTGGCGGCCGCCAGGCAGGGCATTTCGAGCCACGTCGTCGACCGCGCTACGCCCGAACAGCTGACCGCCGAGGGCGTCGACGGCCGGGCCAGCGCGATCAGCACCGCGAGCTGGAACCTGTTCGGCAATATCGGGCTCGCCGATGCGCTCGAACCATTGGGCTGCGGAATCGAGAACATCGCGGTGACCGACGCGATGAAGCCGGGGCGGATCGATTTCATCCCCGAACCGCACGAAGGCTCGCTCGGTCGGATGTTCGCCAATCGCGACTTGCGCATCGCGCTGTTCGAGGCGGCGCGCGGCGAGGAACTGATCGACTGGCATTCGGGTGCCGAGGTCGTCGCGCGCCATCGCGATGCATACGGAGCGAGCGTGACGCTGGCAGACGGGCGCGAACTGTCCGGCTCGCTGATGGTGGCGGCCGAAGGACGTCGTTCGCCGACCCGCGAGGAAGCGGGCCTGCCGCTCGCCCACTGGCAATACGACCATGCCGCAATCGTCACCGCGCTCGCGCACGAGAAGCCGCATGACGGCGTGGCGTGGGAGATATTCTATCCCGCCGGCCCCTTCGCGCTGCTGCCCTTGCTCGACGACGACCAAGGGCGCCATCGCAGCGCGTTGGTGTGGACGGTGAAGGAACGCGACGCGGCGGGCGTGACCAAGCTGGGCAAGCGCGCTTTCGAGGCCGAAGTCGCCAAGCGGATGCACGGGATCTACGGCGCGGTCGAGGAGATCGCCCCGCGCGCCGCCTGGCCGCTCGGCTTCCATCACAGCGCTCAGATCACCGACACCCGGCTCGCGCTGATCGGCGATGCCGCGCACGGCATTCACCCGATCGCCGGACAGGGGCTCAATCTCGGCCTGCGCGATGCGGCGACGCTGGTCGAGGTCGTCGCCGACGGGATGCGGCTCGGGCTCGAGCCGGGCGATGCGCAATTGCTCGCACGCTACGAACGCTGGCGCGGGCTCGACGCGTTTTCGGTGAGCGTGGCGACCGACGGACTCACCCGCCTGTTCGGGATTCCCGGAGGCGCAGCCTCGGCGGTGCGGCGGCTCGGCATGGGCGCGGTCCAGCGCATCCCGGCGCTCAAGCGGTGGTTCATGGACGAGGCACGCGGTGTCTCGGGCGACCTGCCCGAATTGCTCAAAGCCTAAGTTTCGGGGCCTAGTCTTCGGTTTCGCGCGCCGGGCTCGGCCGATCGAGCCGCGTGCCGCTCGAATCGCCGAGCGCCCGCGGTTCGAGGATCGCGGCGAGTTCGAGTCGTTCGAGCGCGCGCTGCGCGGCGAGGAAGCGGCGCGCATCGGCCAGCCAGGACGCGGCGGCTTCGGCATTGGGCAGGTTCGATACCTCGGCGATGGCCGGCTCGATCCGGCCAACCTGGAGGAATTGCTGCGCGCGTTCGATCCGCCGCGACGGCTTGGGGCTCGCGGTTTCCGCGCGGCGGATGGTGAACATCGAGGACAGCTCGTTGCGGAAGCGCTGCCAGCCGGTGGTGCTGGCGCTGGTATCGCCGAGCCGCGGGGCGAGCGCGTCGAGGCGGCGGGTGAGGTCGTCGAGCGTCACCGGGTCGTCGGCGGCGGCGAACACCGCGGCGACCGCATTGGGCTGGGCATCCTCGAACCGCAGCCGCAGCTGGTCGCGCAAATAGCCGAGCTCGGCGCCGCGTTCGAGCGCGCGGCGGGTGGCGAAGGCGACCAGCAGGCCTTCGGCACGGGCCGCATTGCCGCGCGCGGCCTGCGCGCGCAGGTCGAGCTCGTTGAGCCGCGTCTCGACACCCGCGAGCCGCTGTTCGATCGGTGCGGCAACGGCTTCGGCGACGCGTTCCTCGGGCGTGGCGGTGTCGGTCGTGGCGGTCGGCGTGGGCGAAGGATCGACCGCCACCGGACTGCCGCTCGGTAGCGCCTCGGCCACCTGCTGCGGCTCTTCCTGGCCGAAGCGCTGGATGTCGACATAGCCGCCGCTGACGAGGTACATCATCAGCAGGATCCCGACGACGAACGCTCCGAGCGTGATGCCGAGCCAGCCCAGCAGGCCGAGGCCCTTGCCGCCGGGTTTCTTCGCGTCGGGCGCGGTCTTGATGCGGTTGAACAGTTCGTCGGCCAAGTGGTCTTCCTTCAGGCGAAACTCTGGCACAGCGCGCGCGCAGTTTCCAGCAATGCCGCATCGCTGGTCTCGTCGGTCACAGCGACCGCGCGCCACCCGCGCCCTGCCGCCTCGGCGATCCGGGGGGAGAGGCAGGCAAGTGCGATGTTCATCCGCGCCAGCCCCATCGCGGTGCACAGGTGCGCGAAATGCTCGGCCGCGCGCGCCGAATGCAGCAACGCGGTGGAGGGGCCGCAGAGCAATTCGGCAAGGTCCTCGGGCATCGGCAGCGGGCGGCTCTCGTAAAGGATCGCGGTTCGGATCGCGACACCCTCGGGTGGGGCGACGGCGATGTGATCCGCTCCGGCGAGCCGAAGGATACTGGCATGGTCCGGATCGATGTCCGTCACCAGCGAGGCGATTCCGTCGGCCGCCTGCGCGACCACGTTGAACCCCGCCGCGCGGGCCTGTTGCGCGGTGCGATCGCCCACGACATAGGCGGGCAGGTGGACGATCTTGGCGAGTTCGTCGCCTCCGAAGCGCAGCGCGTTGGCGCTGGACAGCAGCACGGCATCGATCCCCGCAGCGGGCGCTTCCCAATCGCGGCCGCGCAATTCGAACAGCGGATACGGGTGGGCATCGAAGCCCATCTCGCGCGCCAGCGTAGCGGTGCGCGCGGCGGCGGGCTGCGGGCGAAGGATGACGAGCGGGGTCACCCGGCGCCTTCGAAATGGGCGGTGATGGATTCGGGTGCCTCGTGCAGCAACTTTTCGGCCATCGCCCGGATCGGCGCATGCTCGCCCGGGGCAAATCGCGCCTCGCCTTCGCGCCGCATGGCCCCGTCGGGCGAGAAGATCGCGGCGCGCATTTGCCAGCCCTCGCCGTCGCGCATCGTCAGCGTCGCGATCGGGCTCGAGCACGACCCGCCCAGCGCATCGAGCAGGGCCCGTTCGGCGCGCAATTGCGCGTGCGTATCGGCGTGATCGATCGCGGCGAGATGGTGCTTGGCCGCGTCGTCGTCCGCGCGGCATTCGATCGCGATGATGCCTTGCGCCGGGGCGGGCAGGAATTCGGTCTCGTCGAGCGGGGTGCCGACCCCGATTTCGCCGAGCCGGTCGAGCCCCGCCTTCGCCAGCAGCGTCGCTTCGGCCTCGCCCGCCGAAAGTCGCGCGAGCCGGGTCGCGACGTTGCCGCGGAAGGTTACCACTTCGCAATCGGGGCGGGCGTGGAGGACCTGCGCGGCGCGGCGCGGGGCGCTGGTGCCGATCCGCGCACCGCGCGGCAATTCGCCGAGCGAGGCCGCGCCGACCAGCACGTCGCGCACATCGGCGCGGATGAGCGTCGCGGCGATCGCGATCGCCTCGGGGCGCCAGGTCTCGACATCCTTGGCCGAATGCACCGCGGCGTCGATCTCGCCGCCGAGCAACTGCGCGTCGAGTTCCTTGGTCCACAGCGCCTTGCCGCCGATCTCGGCGAGTGGACGATCCTGGATCCGGTCGCCGCTGGCGATCACCTCGACCAGTTCGACCGCGCCCGCATCCCAGCCATGCGCGGCGAGCAGCGCGTTGCCCACGGCATTGGCCTGGACGAGCGCCAGCGGCGAGCGGCGGGTGCCGAGGCGGAAGGGTCGGGCGCCGGTCGGACGGTCGGGGGTCGGAAGTTCGGGGGAAGCGGTCATGTCTCGCGCTTGTGCTAAATGCGAAAAGCCTTCAGGGAAAGTGGCGATGGCGCTGGTCCTAGGGATAGAAAGCAGTTGCGACGAGACCGCCGCGGCGCTTGTCGATGGCGATCGGCGGATCGTCGCGCAGCGGATCGCCTCGCAGGACGAGGAACATGCGCCCTATGGCGGCGTGGTGCCCGAAATCGCCGCGCGCGCGCATGCCGACCGGCTCGCGCCCCTCATCGCGGCGGTGCTCGAAGAGGCTGATGTCACGCTCGACCAGTGCGATGCGATCGCCGCGACCGCGGGGCCCGGCCTGATCGGCGGGGTGATGGTCGGCTTGGTGAGCGCCAAGGCGCTGGCGATGGCGAGCGGGAAGCCGCTGCTCGCGATCAACCACCTCGAAGGCCACGCGCTGAGCCCGCGGCTGGCCGATCCGGCGCTCGAATTCCCCTATCTGCTGTTGCTCGTCTCGGGCGGGCATTGCCAGCTGCTGCTGGTCGAGGGGGTGGGCGAATATCGCCGCCTCGCGACCACGATCGACGATGCGCTGGGCGAGGCTTTCGACAAGACCGCCAAGCTGCTCGGGCTCGGCTATCCGGGCGGTCCGGCGGTCGAGAAGCTGGCGCGTGAGGGCGACCCAAAGGCCGTTCCGCTGCCGCGCCCGCTGGTCGGGAGCAAGGAGCCGCATTTCAGTTTCGCGGGCCTCAAGAGCGCGGTGCTGCGAGCGGTAGAAAGCGGCGAACACGCCGACGCGGATATCGCTGCTGGCTTCCAGCAGGCGGCAGTCGACTGCCTGCTCGACCGCACCCGCCGCGCGCTCGACCGGATCGACACGCCACCGGCGCTGGTGGTGGCGGGCGGGGTCGCCGCCAACCGAACCGTGCGCGGCGCGCTCCAAGGGCTGGCTGCAGAACATGATATGCGCTTCGTCGCGCCGCCCTTGCCTTTGTGCACAGACAATGCCGCGATGATCGCCTGGGCGGGGATCGAACGCTTGCCGCTCGGGCAGTTCGACCCGCTCGACGTGGCGGCGCGTCCGCGCTGGCCGCTCGATCCGGAGGCAGAGGCGGTGCGCGGCGCAGGGGTGAAAGCATGACGATCGGCGTGATTGGCGCAGGAGCCTGGGGCACCGCACTGGCGCAGGCGATGGCGAGCGACGGCAGCGACGTGGTGCTGTGGGCGCGCGAGCCCGAACTGGTCGACGAGATCAACACCGAGCGCACCAATTCGCTCTACCTGCCCACGGCCAGCCTCCACGACACGATCCGCGCGACCGGCGAGATTGCCGATGTCGCCGCGCTCGACACGGTGCTCGTCGTCACGCCCGCGCAGCATCTCGGCACGGTCCTTTCCGACCTGGGCCGCTGCCCCCGCGACCTCTTGCTGTGTTCGAAGGGGATCGAGCGCGACACCGGGCGCCTGATGGCGGACGTCGCCGCCGAGGCCGCGCCCGACAGCGAGCTTGCTGTGCTCTCGGGCCCGACCTTCGCGCACGAGGTCGCCGCAGGCCTGCCGACCGCGGTGACGCTCGCCTGCGCGGGCGGACGGGCGCAGTGGGATCGGCTCAAGGCGCAGATCGCGCGACCGCATTTCCGGCCCTATTACACCGACGACGTGGTCGGCGCCGAGATCGGCGGCGCGGTCAAGAACGTGCTCGCGATCGCTTGCGGCGTGGTCGACGGATTGAAGCTCGGCCAGAACGCGCGCGCGGCGTTGATCGCGCGCGGATATGCCGAGATGCTGCGCTTCGGCGAGGCGCTTGGCGGGGATCGCGACACGCTGGCGGGCCTGTGCGGTCTCGGCGATCTCGTCCTGACCTGCTCTTCGACCTCGAGCCGCAATTATTCGCTCGGCAAGGCGCTGGGCGAAGGGATGAGCGCGGAAGAGGCGCTGTCGGGCAAGAATTCGGTCGCCGAAGGCAGCCACACCGCGCCGGTACTGCACGAACTGGCGCAGCGCGATCGCATCGACATGCCGATCGTCGCCGCAGTGGTGCGAATCCTCTCGGGCGAGGCCCCGGCACGCGAGGTCGTTGCCGATATCCTCGCCCGCCCGCTCAAGGCGGAAGTCGGAGCGTGAACCAGTTTCCGCCGGAGCAACCTCCCCTCGAGGCCGAGGGGCGCGCGGAAATGACCGCGCTCGCCAAGGGCGGGCGAACCAACTTCTTCGGCTTCGTGCTGCGCCTGATCGCGCGCATCCCGTTCCTCTACATCGCGGCCAACTGGTACGGCCCGGCCGAGCTGGGGCGGTTCGCCTCGGCGCTGGTGCTCGCCGAATTCGCCGCCATGCTCGCGACGATGGGCGAGAAGCGCGGTCTCGCCCAGCGGCTGACCGACGGCGAAGGGCCCGAATCCAACATCGTGTATGACGGGTTGTTGCTGTCCCTGATCGTCAGCGCGGTGTTCGCCGGCGTGCTGTGGCTGGTGCCGCAACCGATGTTCCCTTCGGGCGAATACAGCCGGATCGACCGGTTGGTGGTGCTCGCGATCCCCGCCATCGCGCTGACCGAGATCCTGCTCGCGGCGCAGGCCTACAAATTCGACATCGCGACCACCGTCCGCTCTCGCGCGATCGTCGAACCGTGGGCGATCTCGATCCTCGCGCTCTTGTTCTACTACCAGATCCCCGACGAGGGGCTGATGCTGGCCTTCCTCGCCAGCGTCTATGCCGCGCTGCTGACCGCGCTGTGGCCGTTCCTGCGGACCTATGGCCTCCCGAAGGGCTGGCTTCCGCATCCGGTCACGATGGGGCGGATCGTGGTGCGCGGCCTGCCGCTTGCGGGCGCGGACGCGATCGAATGGGGCACGCGGCGGCTCGACATCTTCCTGCTCGGCCTGTTCGCCTCGCCGGTGGCGGTCGGCATCTACTACGTCGCGCAGCAGATCGCCTCGCTGCCGCAGAAGCTGAAGCAGAGCTTCGATCCCGTCCTCGGCCCGGTGATCACCAGGGCGGTGAAGGAGAAGGACTGGAAGCGGATCGCGAGCCAGGTGCGCCAGGTCGCTTTCTGGATCGTCGCCGCGCAGGCGGGAATCGCGCTGACGCTCGGGATCGCGGGCGATTCGCTGATGCGCCTGCTTGGCCCGACCTATCCCTTCGCCACCGCCGCGCTCGCCTTCCTGCTCGCGGCCGAAGTGGTCGCGGCGCTGGCGGTCACCTCCGAAGCAGCGCTGGTCTATGTCGCGCGTGTGCGCAATTTGTGGCTTTCGGTCACCACGATCGTGCTCCAGGCGGTGCTGACGATCGCCTTCATGGTGATCGGGCGCAGTTACGGAATGGCGGACGGAGTGCTGGCCGCAGGCGCCGCCTTCGCACTGGTGCTCGCGCTCGGCTTCGCCTCGATCGCCAAGGGGATCGTGCTGTCGCGGATCCTCGGGGCCTCGGTGAACAATTTCCGCTGGGCGCTGGTCTATGCCGCCGCGCCCGCGGTGCTGGTCGGCTGGGCGTTCACGGAGGCGCCCGAATGGGGCCGGTTGCTGATCGGTATCCCGGCGGTGCTCGCGGTCTATGCCTGGGTGGTGTGGAAGCGCGGTTTCACCGAGGACGACCGGATGCTGTTCCGCAAGAACATGGTGCCGCAGGCCGAGGATTAGGATCGGAGAACAGGGCGCATTTCGGACGCGCTCTGACACTTGCCACATTTTGGCCACATTCACAGCCGGTTCACTTCACCGGGCCCAGCCTTCCTTTCATCGCGGGAGAACGATGAGGAAGAAGGAGTGGGAGAGATGAAAAAGGCGACGAAATTCGCGATTGCGGTGGCAACGATCGCATTGGTGGCGGGCTGCGCTTCGGGAGACGAGGCGATCGAGGAGGGTGCCGTCCAGACCGACAGCGCCGGCGTCTATTCGCCGCCGCCACCGCCTCCGGCGATGATGGCCGAACGCGCCGCGATGGCGGTTTCCCCGGTGATCGTGCCGATGGAAGCCGATCGCGAACGGTACGACGGAGAGGAGGTTTCCCCGGTCAAGCGCGTGGCGGACGAGCCGGTCTCCACCTTCGCGGTCGATGTCGACACCGGCGCCTACGCCAATACGCGGCGCTACCTGCGCGACGGGCGGCGCCCGCCCAAGGCGGCGGTGCGGACCGAGGAATTCGTCAACTACTTCCGCTACGATTACGCCAAGCCGCAGGATCGCTCGACACCGTTCTCGGTCGCGACTGCGGTCGCGCGGACGCCGTGGAACGAGGATACCCGCCTGCTGCGGATCGGGCTCCAGGGTTACGACCTGCCCCGCGACCAGCGCCCGGCGGCCAACCTCGTTTTCCTGCTCGACGTGTCGGGTTCGATGAACAGTCCCGACAAGCTGCCGCTGCTCAAGACCGCGCTCAAAGGACTGGTCGACAACCTTCGCGAAGAGGACCGCGTCTCGATCGTGGTCTATGCCGGTGCCGCCGGACTGGTGCTCGATCCGACCAACGATCCGCGCGAGATCAAGGCCGCATTGGACCAGCTTTCCGCGGGCGGTTCGACTGCAGGCGGGGCCGGGCTCCAGCTCGCCTACCAGACCGCGCGCGCCAATTTCATCGAGGGCGGGGTCAACCGGGTGATCATCGGTACCGACGGCGATTTCAACGTCGGTATCTCGGACCCCGACGCTCTGGTCGAACGGATCGAGAAGGAACGCGATACCGGCGTCACGCTGTCGGTGCTCGGCTTCGGCAGCGGCAATTACAACGAGGCGCTGATGGAGCAGATCGCCAATAAGGGGAACGGCAACTACTCCTACATCGACAGCGCGCTCGAGGCTCGCAAGGTGCTCGGCGAGGAGATGAGCTCGACCCTGTTCACGATCGCCAAGGACGTGAAGATCCAGGTCGAATTCAACCCCAAATTCGTCAAGCAATATCGCCTGATCGGCTACGAGAACCGGGCGCTGCGCGAGCAGGATTTCGACAACGACAGGGTCGATGCGGGCGAGATCGGTGCAAGTCATCAGGTCACCGCGCTGTACGAGGTGGTGCCCGCCTCGAAAACCGGCTGGATCGGAGAGCGGCGCTATGACGGCAACAAGGCCGAGAGCACGGGCAGCGGGACCGAAATGGCCTATATCAAGCTGCGGTACAAACTCCCCGACGGCGATCGATCGACGCTGGTCGAGCGTGCGGTCCCGGCCGCGATGCTCGACCGGGCCGGGCGCGCGCAGGGCGATTTCGCCTTCGCCGCCGGGGTCGCCGCCTTCGGCCAGTATCTGCGCGGCGACGAATTGCTGAACGGCTTCGGCCCGCGCCAGATCGTCTCGCTGGTCGGGCCGCAGCGCGATTTCTACCGCGCCGAATTCGTCAAGCTGGTCGAAGCCAGCGCCGGTATGGATTGATCCGACGCAACAGCGTGTTGAGCACCGGGCGCGGGGGCGCTATCGCAGGGGCGATGGCCTCCCGCCCCCTCATCCTCGCCGCCGGCGCGCTTGCCGCGCTGGGCATTGCCGCCGCCAGCCACGCGGCGCTCTCGCCTGCCTTCATGGCCGGGCTCGAAGCGCAGGCTGCGGCGGTGACCGAAGGTGCGGTCACGGTCGACTTCCGCACCCGCAACGGATCCTATTCGCGCCATCCCGAACTGTCGGGCGCGCGCGATCTCCATCCCGACGAGCGCCGCCGGCTGGCGCTGGCTGTGTCCGCTCTACCGGGCGTAGGCGGGCCGTACTGGCGGCGCGAAGAGCGTCGCCAGATCACCCAGGCCGCGGCCGAGGATCCGCTGTTCTGCGAGCGGCGCATCGATGCCATCCTCAAGACACGGACGATCCGCTTCGCCGAGGCCAGCGCGCGGCTCGATCCGACCAGCGCCGCGCTGCTTGACGAGGTGGCCGACGCGCTCAAGCCTTGTATCGGCAGCCGGATCGCAATCATCGGCCATACCAACGATAGCGGCGATGCGGCAGTGAACCTCGCCCTATCCGAACGCCGCGCCGACCGCGTCCGCCTGGCGCTTGCGCGGCGCGGCATTCCCGCCGTGGAATTCGTGGTCGAGGGGAAGGGCTCGGAAGAACCCGTCGAAGGTCTCGACCCGACAGACCCCGCCAACCGGCGGATCGAATTCGAATTGCTGCAGAAAGCGCCACTCGTGCCGACTGCCGTAGACACACCGGGAGCCGGTTGAGATGCCGCTACTCGCCGAAATCATGGTCCTCGCCCTGATCGCCTATACGATCGGTTTCGGGCTGGGATTGCTCATCTGGAACAGGGGTAAGAGCGATGGCTGAACTGATCGAAACGCACTGGGTAGCGCTGCTGCTGGTGCTGGCACTGGGTGTGTTCGTCGCGTGGTGGTTGTTCGGTCGCAAGAAGCCCGAGCGCGAGCGCCATGTCTCGCCCGACGTGCTCGACGAAGGCGCGGCCCCCGCCAACCGCAACCAGGCGCTGATCGACGCGCCGCCCGCTGCCGCGGCGATGGACCAGCTCGCCGGATCGGGGACCGTGGTGTCGGCCGCGGGGGGCGAGGACGAGACCGAAGTGCACCTTGCCGAGGACAAGGCTGCCGCCGCGGCGGCCAGGGCCAAGCAACCAGAATCCGAAACCCCGCCCGCGACGCCGCAATCCCAGGCCGAAACTGCGGGGGCGGCCGATGCCGGTTCCGCCGACGAACTTGCCAAGATCAAGGGGGTCGGCCCCAAGCTGCGCACCCAGCTCGCCGAAATGGGCGTGACCAGCATCGCCCAGATCGCGGCGTGGAGCGAAGAGGATATCGACCGGATCGACGGCCAGCTCGGACGCTTTTCGGGCCGTATCCGGCGCGACAACTGGGTCGAGCAGGCCAGGCTGCTCGAAGCGGGCGACCGCGCCGCCTACGAGGCCAAGTTCGGCAAGGTCTGAAGGAAGGCGGGCGAGCCCGCAGGCGTCACTCGGCTTCGGACTCGTCCGCGACCGGCGGCTCGGCCGCCTCTTCGAGGTCTTCGCTCTCGGCGCGGCAGCTGCGCAGCAATTCGCGCGTCAGCGGACTGGCGGGAAGGCGCAGCAGGCCGCCGCCCGGCAGTGTCGCGCTGAAGCGATCCTCGAGGATCCGCCAGCGGCGATCCTCGGACTCGAGACTTCCCGTCCAGCGGTCGGGCGGCTGGGCATCGACCGGGATCCGCAACCGGAGGTTGCCCACCAACGCGAGCAGCGCGGCCTTGCCTTGCGGCGCATGCCAGTGCCGTGTCATCGCGATCCGGGTGACCCCGAAGGCGCCTTCTTCGCAGGCCATCGAGAGCAGCGGCGGCGATCCCTCGACCCCGAATTCGATTCTTCCGTCGCTACCCTCGCGCCATTCGGCGTCGTCGGGCTGCTCGGGAGCGGGCGGGGCCGGTACGGGCGAGGGCGTGTTGGTGACCAGCGGCACCCGCACCTCGTAATCGGCCTGGTCTTCGCCCGCCGCGCGGTCGCCGCCCGAACAGGCGGCAAGCAGGGGGGGCAGGATGAACGGTAGGGCGCGCTTCATGGAAGGCGCGGTTTAGGCCGCGCCGGACAGGCTGTGAAGCGCGCCGACGGGGCTTTCCCCGGCCTCGACACACCTAGCGGCAGTCGCGGATCACCTGGCGCATCTGCTCGGCGGTGGGCACGCGGATCTCGTAATCCGCCCCATCGTCGAGCCGGATGCTGATCGGGTCGGGTGTATCGAGCAGGAGGCCGGCTTCGTCGCCCGCCGGGTCGAGCGTCGCGCGCCACATGGCGCCGGTGCCGAGCTCGGTCTCGACGCCCTCGACATCGGCGCGGAACAGCTCGCCGCCCGATCGTACTTCGAGGATCCGGGCTTCGCCGGCGGTCGCGCCCGGGGCGAACCAGTTGAACAGGACGCGCTTGTCGCCCTCATCGGGTGAGTCGCAGCGCAGCGTCAGCATGCCCTCGCTGTCGGGCGGGCCGTAGAGCGCGGACTGGCTCTCGCTCTTGTAATACCAGCGCCGCCCGTCCTCGCCTTCCTCGCTCTCGCTGTCGACGGTGGGATCGAAGGCGGGCGCGCTCGTTTCCGCCTCGTCGGGCACGATGGTGTCGTCCGCGGTGTCTTCTCCGGAAGAACAGGCGGCGAGAGCCAGCATGGTCGCTGCTAGAAGGGCGCTGCGCATCGTAATCTCCCTCGTTCGATCCTTCGCTCCACAAACTGATCGTCGGCGCGCCTGTTCCGGCGCGGCGCGCGCGTCAGCGGTTGCGGATGAAGGCGCGGATATCGGCCGACAGCTTCGCCCGGTCCTCGTCGCGGATATACATCATGTGGCCCGCGTCGTAATATTCATACGCGACACGATCCTGCGGGATGCCCATGCGCTTCAACGAATATTCGGCCCCGAAGAACGGGGTCGCGAAATCGTACCAGCCCTGCGCGTTGAAGACCCGCAGCTGCGAGTTCTGGCGCATCGCGCGGCCGATGAAAGGGGCGACGTTGAGATAGGCGTTGCGGCCCTGGCCCGGCAGCGACCAGTCCCAGTTGCGCCCCGGCTCGCTGCCGATCGAGTTGTAGCCGCGATCGGTCTCGAAGCCGAGCGTCTCGCGCGCCCACTGGTTGATCGCGGCGGTATAGCCCGCGTCGATCCCGTAGAAGCTCGGGTCGGAATCGGGGGTCTCGCCGGCATCGTCGTAATCCTCGCCGGTGTAGCGCGCATCGAGCCGCCCGATGGTGAGCCCGCGATCGCGCAGCAATTCCTTGTAGAAGCGCTGGCTGGTGACTCGCAGGTTGGCCTGGTCGAGATATCGCTCGGACAGGCCGGTGAGGCGCGAAAGCTCGGCGCGCACCGCGGCGCGCTCGGCATCGGGCAGGTCCTGCCCCTTGAGCAGCGCGGTGGCGAACGGCCCGATCGCGAATTGCCGCGCCTCCTCGGCGATCGCCTCGACCGAGGGCGCCTCGACCTTGCCGTGGTAATAGGCCGCCGCCGCCATGTTGGGCAGGGTGACGATGTAGGCCATCTCGTTGCCCGGCGTCGGCTCGCGCGCGGCGAAATCGAGGATCGTCGAGATCAGGATCAGCCCGTTGAGGCCGACATCGTTGTAGGTCGCGCCTTCGAGTTCATCGACCACCATTGCGGTGCGGGTGGTGCCGTAGCTTTCGCCGCCGAGATATTTGGGGCTGCCCCAGCGGCCGTTGTCGTTGATCCAGCGCCGGATCACCTCGGCGACCGCGCGCGCATCCTGTCGCAACCCGTAATAGTCTTCCGGATCGGCCTCGTCGGTGAGGTAGCTGAACCCGGTGCCCGGCGGGTCGATGAAGACGAGGTCGGCGACGTCGAGCAGGCTGTCGGGGTTGTCGACCAATGGATAGGGCGGCGCGCCGTCGTCGCGCGCATCGGAAGGGATCGCGACCCGCTTCGGCCCGAACGCGCCCAGCTGCAGCCACACCGAGCCCGAACCCGGCCCGCCATTGTAGATGAAGAACACCGGGCGCGACGTGTCCTTCGGGTCCTTCACGTAGCTGGTGGTGACGATCACCGCCTCGGGCTCGCCCTTGTCGGACTTGAGCACGGTCTCGCCGATCGTCGCGGTGTAGCTGATCCGCTGTCCGCCGAAGGTGCCGGACAGGTCGCGCGACTTGACCTGCGGCTCGATCGTCTCGGCCGGTGCTTCCTTTTCGGCGTCCTGTGCGAGGGCCGGTTGGGCCGAAAGGGCGAGCAGGCTTGCGGCGCACAGGCCGGCGAGGATCGGGCGGTATTTCATGTCGGTTCTTCCCCCTTGTTCGCAGCGACCTATGCCCATCGCGCAACGGCCGCGTCAAATGCGCCCGTCGATCAGGGTTTGCCGCCCATCTTCTTGTAGCGGGTCTTGCCGTAGCGCGTCTTGCGGGTGCCCGGTCGCCCGGCGTCGCTGCGCCCGACCAGCGGGGCCTTCTTCTCGCCGTCGCCGAGGCCGAGCTCGTCGTTCTCGAGCTTGCGGATCTCGTCGCGCAGGCGGCCGGCTTCCTCGAATTCGAGGTCGGCGGCGGCGGCCCGCATCTTTTTCTCGAGGTCCTCGATATAGGCGCGGAGGTTGTGTCCGACGAGGCTCTGGGTCTCCTCGGCAGCACCGTCCTCCTCCTTGTTCGCATGGGCGGTGATGTCGGCGATCGCGCGCTTGATCGTCTGCGGGGTGATCCCGTGTTCCTCGTTATAGGCGCGCTGCTTCTCGCGCCGGCGCTCGGTCTCGGCCATCGCGCGTTCCATGCTCCCGGTGACGCGATCGGCATAGAGGATCACGCGGCCATCCACGTTGCGCGCGGCGCGGCCGATGGTCTGGATCAGCGAAGTTTCGGAGCGCAGGAAGCCTTCCTTGTCGGCATCGAGGATGCAGACCAGCCCGCATTCGGGAATGTCGAGCCCCTCGCGCAACAGGTTGATGCCGACCAGCACGTCGTAGACGCCGAGCCGCAAGTCGCGGATCAGCTCGATGCGCTCCAAGGTTTCGACGTCGGAATGCATGTAGCGGACCCGCACGCCCGCCTCGTGCATGAATTCGGTGAGGTCCTCCGCCATCCGCTTGGTCAGCGTGGTGACGAGCGTGCGGTAGCCGTTGGCGGCGGTCTTCTTGCACTCCTCGATGCAATCCTGGACCTGGTCCTCGACCGGGCGGATATCGACCGGCGGATCGATCAGCCCGGTGGGGCGGATCACCTGCTCGGCGAACACGCCGCCGGTTTCCTCCAGCTCCCAGCTCCCCGGCGTGGCCGAGACCGCGATGGTCTGCGGGCGCATCGCGTCCCACTCGTTGAAGCGCAGCGGGCGGTTGTCGATGCAGGATGGCAGGCGAAAGCCGTATTCGGCCAGCGTCAGCTTGCGACGATGGTCCCCGCGCGCCATCGCGCCGACCTGCGGCACCGTCTGGTGGCTCTCGTCGACGAACAGCAGCGCATTGTCGGGAAGGTATTCGAACAGGGTGGGCGGCGGCTCGCCGGGGAGGCGCCCGGTGAGGAAGCGCGAATAGTTCTCGATCCCCGCGCAGGAACCCGTCGCGGCGATCATCTCGAGATCGAAATTGGTGCGCTGCTCCAGGCGCTGGTGCTCGAGCAGCTTGCCCTCGGCCTCGAGCTCCTTGAGCCGCTCGGCGAGCTCGAACTTGATCGCCTCGGAGGCCTGCTTCATCGTCGGGCCGGGCGTGACGTAGTGCGAGTTGGCGTAGATCCGCACCTTGTCGAGGCTCGCCCCCTTCTTGCCGGTGAGCGGATCGAATTCGCTGATCTCCTCGATCTCGTCGCCGAAGAACGAGATGCGCCACGCCATGTCCTCGTAGTGCGAGGGGAAGATTTCGAGATTGTCGCCCCGCACGCGGAAATTGCCGCGCGCGAAGGCGGCGTCGTTGCGCTTGTATTGCAGCGCGACGAGCTTGCGGATCAGCTCGCGCTGGTCGACCTGCGTGTCCTTCTTGATGTCGAAGATCATCGCCGAATAGGTCTCGACCGAGCCGATACCGTAGAGGCACGAGACCGAGGCGACGATGATCACGTCGTCGCGTTCCAATAGCGCGCGGGTGGCCGAGTGGCGCATTCGGTCGATCGCCTCGTTCACCGAGCTTTCCTTCTCGATATAGGTGTCCGACCGGGGCACGTAGGCTTCGGGCTGATAGTAGTCGTAGTAGGAGACGAAATACTCGACCGCGTTGTTGGGGAAGAAGCTCTTGAACTCGCCGTAGAGCTGCGCGGCGAGGATCTTGTTGGGCGCGAGGATCAGCGCGGGACGCTGGGTTTCCTCGATCACCTTGGCCATGGTGAAGGTCTTGCCCGAGCCGGTCACGCCGAGCAGCACCTGACTCTTCTCGTCGCTCCTGATTCCCTCGACCAGCTCCCTTATCGCGGTCGGCTGGTCGCCCGCGGGCTCGTAATCCGAAACCAGCTCGAATTTCTTTCCCGGCATCGATTTCTCGGGACGCGCGGGTTTGTGCGGGACGAACTCTCCGGTGGTATCGGGTTCTTCGAGGCCGCGCCGGATGATCAGTTCTGCCATGCGCGCACATATGGGGAACACAGGCGCAGGCTGCAACGCGCTTGAGGATATGGCAAGGCGTGCTAGCCTTGCGTCCTAGACATCAGGGGAGAGTTCGCATGCGCCGTCCCGTATTGTTCGCCACCTTCACCGCTGCTGCTTTCGGCCTCGCGGCCTGCGGCAGTCCCGATGCCGACGCCGATGGCGACGGCGAGATCAGCCTCGAGGAAGCCGCCGCGAAATCTGACGAGATGGTCCGGCCCGAGCCGGGCCTGTATCGCGCCACCACCGAGATGATCGACATGCAGATGCCGGGCGCACCGCCCGCGGTGCGCGACATGATGAAGGGCATGATGGGCGGCGGTGAGGAGACCAGCACCTTCTGCCTGACTCGGGAGCAGGCCGAGAAGGGCTTCGAGGAAATGGCCCGCCAGACGCAGGAGGGCGCCGATTGCGCGTTCGAGAAATTCGACGCCGACGGCGGATCGATCGACGCGGTGATGACCTGCCGCGGGTCCGAACGCGGCGAGGTCCGCATTGCGATGCAGGGGACCGGTACCCGCACCTCGTCCGACATGACGATGACGATGGATGCGCGCGGGCCCCAAGGACAGTCGATGACCATCAAGACAAGGTCGCAGCAGGAGCGCATCGGCGACTGCGAAGGCTAGGCACGGGTCGCGTTGCGTCGATGCTCTCGGAAACATAGCCGCCCTGCGGCGTTCGAATCCCAAGCAACCAACAAACGGGGCGATGGACGGCGCAATGGCCGCGGCTGAAACCGACAAGACCAATCAGACCGGGCTGCGCGCTTTCGCCGAGGAAGCGTCGCGCCGGATCGATCTCGCGCGCGAGCCCTATGACGATGCGAAGCTCCGCAAGCCGCCGCTGCGCCGCTTCCTGTCCGAGTTCAACTACATGCTCGAACCGATCAAGCGCGCGCGGGCCAAGCCCGATATCCGCCCGGCGGCGAGGCCAAAGCGGGTGATGCTGATCCCCGGTTTCGGCGCGCATCCGTGGCGCATGCGCTACATGGCGCAGCAGCTCGAACGCGCGGGACACCGGGTCAAGCGCTGGGGCATGGGCTACAATTTCGGGCCCTCGCCCGAAGTGTTCGACAAGCTCGAACGCCGGCTCGAAAAGGTATTCGAGAGGAAGGGCGAACAGCTTCATCTCGTTGGCTGGAGCCTCGGCGGGATCTATGCCCGCGAACTGGCCAAGCGCCATCCCGAAAAGGTCGCCAAGGTCGTGACGCTCGGCTCGCCCTTTTCCGGCGACCCGCGCAACAACAATCTCTGGCGGATCTACCCGCTGGTGACCGGCCACGCCGTGCACAGCCCGCCGATCGAGGCCGATGTCCATGCCAAGCCACCGGTCGAAACGGTCGCGCTGTGGAGCCCGGCCGACGGGATCGTCCATGCCAGCTGCGCGCGCGGCCGACCCGACGAGCGCGACCGCGAGGTGGCGCTGCGCTGCTCGCATATGGGGTTCTGCTACGAGAAGGATTCGATCGAGGCGATCGCTGCAGAACTCGACGACGAGCCGCGCGGGCGCGACGAAGCATGAGCGAATTCTTCGACGAAATGCGCATGCCCGAGGGCGAAGTGCGCGAGGCCTATGCCGATTACGACAAATGGTTTTGGCAGCAGGACGCGAGCTGGCTGCGCAAGAAGGCCAAGGAGGCCGAAGGCGTCTTCCGCAAGACCGGGATCACCTTCAACGTCTATGGCGAGGACGCGGCAGAGGAACGGCTGATCCCGTTCGACATGGTGCCGCGGATCATCGCCGCGCGCGAATGGCGCAGCCTCGAAAAGGGCATCGAACAGCGCGTGCGGGCATTGAACGCCTTCATGCACGACATCTACCACAAGCAGGAAATCCTGCGCGCCGGGATCATGCCCGAGCGGCTGATCCGCGACAACGACGCGTTCCTGCCCGAAATGGTGGGCTTCAACCCGCCGGGCGGGATCTACACCCATATCGTCGGCACCGACCTCGTGCGCACCGGACCCGACGAATTCTACGTGCTCGAAGACAATGCCCGCACGCCCTCCGGCGTCTCCTACATGCTTGAAAACCGCGAGACGATGATGGCGATGTTCCCAGAGCTGTTCACGCGGGTCGGGGTGCGCCCGGTGCAGGATTATCCGCGCCGTCTCGCGCGCAGCCTCGCCGCCTGCGCGCCCGAGCGCTGCGAAGGCCGGCCCAAGCTCGGCGTGCTGACGCCGGGGATCTACAATTCGGCGTTCTACGAACACGCCTTCCTCGCCGATCAGATGGGTGCAGAGCTCGTCGAGGGCAGCGATCTGCGCGTGGTCGACGGCAAGATCGCCATGCGCACCACGCGCGGCTGGCGCGCGGTCGACGTGCTCTATCGCCGGGTCGACGACGAATTCCTCGATCCGCTCACCTTCAATCCCGACAGCATGCTGGGCGCGGCCGGCATCATGGACGTCTACCGCTCGGGCGGGATCACGATCGCGAATGCGCCCGGCACCGGGATCGCCGACGACAAGGCGATCTACAGCTACATGCCCGAGATCGTCGAATTCTACACCGGCGAACGGCCCAAGCTGAAGAACGTCGAGACCTGGCGTTGTTCGGACGAGGACAGCCTCAAATACGTGCTCGACAACCTCGCGGAGCTCGTGGTCAAGGAAGTCCACGGTTCGGGCGGCTACGGCATGCTGATCGGCCCCGCCGCGTCGAAGAAGGAGCTGCGCGAATTCCGCGCCAAGCTCGAGGCCAATCCGCAGGGTTATATCGCGCAACCGACGCTGTCGCTCTCGACCGTCCCGATCCTCAGCCGCCAGGGCCTCGCCCCGCGCCATGTCGACCTCAGGCCCTACGTGCTGGTCTCGCCCGACAAGATCGACCTCGTGCCCGGCGGACTCACGCGGGTCGCGCTCAAACAGGGCAGCCTCGTGGTCAATTCCTCGCAGGGCGGCGGGACCAAGGACACCTGGGTGCTCGATGACTGATCGGGTGATCCCATGATGCTCGGTCGGAACGCCAACTCCATCTTCTGGATGTTCCGCTATCTCGAGCGGGCCGAGAACACGGCGCGCCTGCTCGAGGCCGGTTTCCGCATGGCGATGACGCGCGACGAGTTCACCAGCCAGGAGGAATGGCGCTCGGTCATCCAGACCGCGGGAATGCGGCGGGCCTACGAGGCCGAGCACGGCACCTATACCGGCATCCAGGCGTGGAATTTCGTCCTGCGCGACAGGAAGAACCCGCAAAGCGTGCTGTCGATGGTCGAGAACGTGCGCACCAATGCGCGCGCGGTGCGCAACATGATCAGCCGCGAGTTGTGGGAGACGATCAACGAAAGCTGGATGGAGGTGCGCGACCTGCTGTCATCGCCGGTCCAGCAGACCCAGCTCGGCGACGTGATCAACGCGATCCGGCGCGAAGCGACTCTGGTGCGCGGGGCGATGGAAGGCTCGATGCTGCGCACCGACGTGTTCAATTTCGCGCGCATCGGTGGATTCATCGAACGCGCCGACAACACCGCGCGCATCCTCGACGTCAAATACTACCTGCTGCTGCCCACGCTCAGCCATGTCGGCGGCAGCCTCGACAACATCCAGTGGGACAGCGTGCTGCGCTCGGTCGGCGGCGACCGCGCCTATCGCTGGCTCAACCATGTCGGGGTCGAGGCCAAGAGCCTCGCCGACTTCCTCATCCTCGACCGCCGTTTCCCGCGCAGCCTCGCCTTCGCCTACGGCAAGATCCGCAGCAACATGGCGAACCTCGCCGAGGCTTACGGCGAGGAAACCGATGCGCATATCCTGCTGCGCGATATCGATACGCGGCTCTCGGACCTGTCGGTCGGGGAGATCATCGACGAGGGCCTCCACCAGTTCATCCTCGGCTTCCTGTCCGACAACCAGCGCCTCGCCGATGCGATCGCGCGCGATTACCGCTTTATCGAATAGGCCGACCACACCAAGGAGCATCGCCCATCCGCCTCAAGATCCGCCACGAGACCCATTACGAATTCGACGCGCCCGCGCATTACGGGCTGCAGCGCCTGCGGCTGACGCCGAAGACGACTCAGGGCCAGACGATCCTCGACTGGCAGATGAGCGTCGAGGGCGGTACGCGGCAACTCGAATACGAGGACCAGAACCACAACCACATCACGCTCGTTTCGGTCGACGAGGGGGTCGAGCAGGTCGTGGTCTCGTGCGAGGGCGAGGTCGACACCGCAGATTATGCCGGAGTGATCGGCAAGCATGCCGGGCACCTGCCGCTTTGGGCCTTCTGCACCAACAGCGACAAGACCCGTCCGGGCCGCGCGATGAAGGCGCTGCTCGGCGAGTTCGACAGCAGCAAGGTGCGCGATGTCGGCCTGCTGCACGAATTGTCGGCCGCGATTCGCGACCAGGTCGGCTACGTGAAGGGCGCGACCCATGCCACGACCAGCGCGGAAGAGGCGATGGCGGCAGGCAGCGGCGTGTGCCAGGACCATGCGCATATCTTCCTCGGGCTGGCGCGCGAACTCGACGTGCCGGCGCGCTATGTCAGCGGCTACCTGATGATGAACGACCGCGTCGACCAGGAGGCCAGCCACGCCTGGGCCGAGGCCCATGTCGAGGGGCTCGGCTGGGTCGGGTTCGATATTTCCAACGGTATCAGCCCCGACGAACGCTATGTCCGCGTCGCTACCGGGCGCGATTATCGCGAGGCCGCGCCGATCACCGGCCGGACGCAGGGCGCGCGCGATAGCGGGCTCGAAGTGCGGCTCAGTGTGGAACAGCAGCAGCAGTGATATCGGATGCGGACCCGCATCCTGAGTCATTTGTTTGGCCTCAAGCGCCGGCGGGGCCATACGGCCCCTTAGTCTTCCGGGCCTGACCGGCCCGTGCGTGCGCTCGCACGCGTGCGCGCTGCCGCGCGCAAATTGAGGACGGATATTGCGATCAAGCGCTTGGCGGACACGACCGAGGCGGTCGCCCGAGGCCGACTAGGCCGAGGCAAGGCCGCCCGCCCGCCCGCAGGTGCCCCGTAGCGTAGCGAAGGGAACAGCACCGAGGATGCTCGTGCGGATGCGCGGGCGTAACCACAAAAGACTCCTCTCGGGAACATACCGCACCCGCTTCCCGTCCTTACCTCAAACAAGGAGGAAAACCTTCATGACCTATTGCTGCGGACTGATGCTCGAAAAGGGGCTCGTGTTGATGAGCGACACGCGGACCAATTCGGGCGTCGACAACATTTCGGTGTTCCGCAAGATGTTCCATTTCCGTGTGCCGGGCGAGCGTTCGATCGCACTGATGACCGCGGGCAATCTCGCCACCACGCAGGCGGTGATCAGCCAGCTCGAGGAGCGCACCAAGGCCCCCGACGAGCGCGAGAACGCGCTGTTCGGTGCGGAGACGATGTTCCAGGTCGCGACCGAAGTCGGCAAGCTGCTGCGCAAGACCGTCGCCGAACGGCAGAAGGCGAACGACCGCGAAGGGACGCGCAGCTTTTCCGCCTCGATCATCCTCGCCGGGCAGATCGCCGGGATGGAGCAGCGGCTGTTCCTCGTCTATCCGGAAGGAAATTTCATCGAGGCCTCGCGTGAAACACCCTTCTTCCAGATCGGTGAAACGAAATATGGGCGTCCGATCCTGCTCCGCGGTTACGATCGCGACATGAGCTTCGAAGACGCGGTCAAATTGCTCCTCGTAAGTTTCGATTCCACTATCGCTGCAAATCTTTCTGTCGGAATGCCGTTAGATTGCATGGTCTTGGAAAAAGATTCTTTCGACGAACCGCTCCACCAGCGTCGCTTCGACGGAAACGACACCTACGTCCGTTCGCTATCGGGACAGTGGAGCGAGTCGCTGCGCCAAGCCTTCAACAACCTGCCCGACTACAGTTTCTACGACATGGAGGATTGACCGCCTCGGAAACCCGATCATCGGGCTACGAGAGGCAATTGTTCGGGTGCAGGCACTTAATAAGTTTGTTAATGGGTCGGGAATAATTTGCATTGGTAGCAACGCATTCTGCGGCTGTGCGGGTCTTTTGCCGATATCATGTCCCGAGGGGACGGTTGACGGTTCCTGCTGCTCCAGCCGCCAACGGCAGGTAGAGTCCATGGACCATGCAGGCACCATCCACATCGTCGCGTCGAGCAGCCGCGAGCGCGCCACGCTCGCACGCCACGCCTACGATCTCGGGCGCCACGCCGAACTCTACGAAAGCTCCGACGAACTCGCTGTCCGTGCGCCGGGCGAAGGGCTCGTGCTCGTCTCCGAGAGCGAGGATGGTGGCCGCAGCGAGCGCCTGATCGATGCGCTGGCGAGCAAGGGATGCTGGCTGCCCGTAGTCGCGGTGAGCGAGACTCCCTCGCTCGAGCACGCGGTCGCTGCGGTGAAGGCCGGTGCGCTCGATTACATCGCGCTGCCCTTTTCGACCAAAGCGCTCGCTTCGAAGCTCGCGACGATCGAGGCCGAGGCAGCCGCCCTCGCCGCCAGCCGTCGGCGAGCGATCGCTGCGCGGCGCCGGATCGAAGAGCTGAGCCGCCGCGAACGCGAGGTGCTCGACCTCCTCGCCTCGGGCCAGTCGAACAAGCTGATCGCGCGCGAGCTCGGGATCAGCCCGCGCACGGTCGAGATCCACCGCCACAACATGATGCAGAAGCTCGATTGCGATCATTCGGCGGCCGCGGTCCGGATGAGCGTCGAGGCCGGGCTCGAACCCTCGGATGCCGGCGAGCAAACCTCGCCCTCGATCCTCGGCCTGCCGAGCGATCGGGAGGGCAAGCGAAAGGCGGACGGGCTAACCGCGTCCTGACCGCTCGCCAGGTCAGCGGCAGTAGCTGCCGCCCCCCAGTTCGAGGTGGAAGTGATCGCGGTGCGCCGCGTTGTAGCGCGGGCCGAGCACCGTGCCGAACCGCTTGCACGCGCTGTCCTGCACCACGCGCAGGAATTCGCGCTCGTCGGCATCGCCGCCGTCCCAGTCGCTTTCCAGCGTGATCCGCCGCCCGTCCGAGAGGACGAAGCCCGACA
The DNA here is from genome assembly GCF_034374265.1 of Pseudoblastomonas marina. Classification (NCBI taxonomy): domain Bacteria; kingdom Pseudomonadati; phylum Pseudomonadota; class Alphaproteobacteria; order Sphingomonadales; family Erythrobacteraceae; genus Pseudoblastomonas; species Pseudoblastomonas marina. The sequence continues at coordinate 76,808 of NZ_CP139718.1, forward strand.
CGTCGATCGCCTCGGCGGTGGCGTGCGCGCTGCGGCGCGAGGACCCGGCGATGTTGCGGCACGAATAACTGCCCAGCGTCTCGATCCGGACCAGCGATGCGCCGAGCATCTGGCGCGCGGCGCGATCGACCCCGTAGCGCGCCCAGCCGGCGAATTTCTCCGCCAACGGACAGGATACAGGGCCGAGATTGCTGACCTGGAACCCGCGCGAATCGCCCTGCAGCCCGACCAGCTGAACGCTGTCGACCGTGGCGCATCCGGCGCCGTAATACTTGTCGGGCAGCGGCGTGAAATCGGCCTTGCTCGCCCCGAGCTGGGCGACGCAGCGCCCCGCGGTGACCGGCGGCAGCTGGGTCGATCCGCCGAAGCTGCGGTCGATCTGCGGTGCGGGCCGCCGATAGGTCGGGTCGCTCGATTTCACGGCGTAGGAAGGGTTCGCCGAGGAGTCGGACGCGCCCATCATGCCGTCGGGAATGATCGAACAGGCCCCCAAAAAGGTTACCAGCGACAGCGATGCGATGTGTTTGAACATGCCATCGTTCTGGACCGGACTTGGGAAAGAATGAGCAAGCGAACGCGGTTAACGGGCATTTTACCGTGTTGCGGGCCGCGCGGGAGGACCGCCTGTGCATGGGAGGCGTTTCGCACTTGCACAAAAGCCGGGAGCCATTAGGCCTGTCGTCGGGCCACGCGGTCCCAACGCCGCGCGTGCTCTCTGCAAGGAGAGTTTTGAAATGACCGACCTACCAGCGCGCAAGCCTGCGCGCCCATATTTCTCGTCCGGACCCTGCGCCAAGCCGCCGGGCTGGGATCCTGCCAAGCTCGCCACCGAGGTACTCGGGCGTTCGCATCGCTCGAAGCTCGGCAAGGCGCGCCTGCAATATTGCATCGATTTGATTCGCGAAGTGCTCGAGGTGCCCGACACGCACCGCATCGGGATCGTGCCCGCATCGGATACCGGCGCGGTCGAGATGGCGATGTGGAGCCTGCTGGGCGCGCGCCCCGTCACCACGCTCGCGTGGGAAAGTTTCGGCGAGGGCTGGGTGACCGATGCGGTCAAGCAGTTGAAGATCGATCCCACCGTGCTGCGCGCCGATTACGGCGAATTGCCCGACCTCGGTCGGGTCGACTGGAGCCATGACGTCGTCTTCACCTGGAACGGCACCACCAGCGGCGTGCGCGTGCCCGATGGCGAATGGATCGCGGAGGATCGCATCGGCCTCTCGATCGCCGATGCGACCAGCGCGGTGTTCGCGCAGGACATCGCCTGGGACAAGGTCGATGTGCTGACCTTCAGCTGGCAGAAGGTGCTGGGCGGCGAAGGCGCGCATGGCGTGCTGGTGCTCGGCCCGCGCGCGGTCGAACGGCTCGAAGCCTTCACCCCCGATCGCCCTTTGCCCAAGATCTTCCGCCTGACCAAGGGCGGCAAGCTGATCGAGGGCGTGTTCAAGGGGGAGACGATCAACACCCCCTCCATGCTCGCGGTCGAGGATGCGATCTGGGCACTTGAATGGGCCAAGGGGATAGGCGGCCTTGCCGCAATGAAGGCGCGTGCCGATGCCAATGCGGCGGCGCTGGGCAAGATCGTCGAGGAACGCGACTGGCTCGGCCATCTCGCGGCAGACCCGGCGAGCCGTTCGAACACGAGCGTGTGCCTGACCGTCGAGGGTGCCGATACCGACATGATCAAGCGCATGGCGGCGCTGCTCGAAGAGCAGGACGCGGCCTACGACGTGGCCGGCTATCGCGACGCCCCGCCGGGGCTGCGGATCTGGTGCGGCGCGACCGTCGACACGAGCGATATCGAAGCGCTCGGCCCGTGGCTCGACTGGGCTTACGAAACCGCGAAACAGTAATTCATCGTCATTCCCGCGGAGGAGGGAATCCAGGGCCAGCATCGTCCATTCCGCTCTGGATCCCGGCTTTCGGGGGGGTGACGAGATAGAGAGGTTACAAGAATGACCAAACCCAAAGTCCTCATCTCCGACAAGATGGATCCCAAGGCTGCCGAGATCTTCGCCGCCAATGGCTGCGAAGTCGACGTCAAACCCGGCATGACGCCCGAGGAATTGAAGGCCGTGATCGGCGAATATGACGGCCTCGCGATCCGTTCCGCGACCAAGGTCACCGAGGATATCCTGGAGGCGGCGACCAATTTGAAGGTCATCGGTCGCGCCGGGATCGGGGTCGACAATGTCGATATCCCCGCCGCCAGCGCGCGCGGCGTGGTGGTGATGAACACGCCCTTCGGCAATTCGATCACCACCGCCGAACACGCGATCGCGATGCTGTTCGCGCTCGCGCGGCAGATCCCGATGGCCGATCGCGAGACCAAGGCGGGCGAATGGCCCAAGTCGAAATACATGGGCGTGGAGCTGACCGGAAAGACGCTCGGCCTGATCGGTGCAGGCAATATCGGCAGCATCGTCGCCGCGCGCGCGCTCGGCCTCAGGATGAAGGTGATCGCCTTCGATCCCTACCTCACCGCCGAGCGCGCGGTCGAGATGGGCGTCGAGAAGGTCGATCTCGCCACGCTGCTCGCGCGCGCCGACTTCATCACGCTGCACACCCCGCTGACCGACGAGACGCGCGGCATCCTCTCCGCCGAGGCGCTGGCGAAGACCAAGCCCGGCGTCCGCATCGTCAATTGCGCGCGCGGCGGGCTGATCGACGAGGCGGCGTTGAAGGACGCGCTCGACAGCGGCCAGGTCGGCGGCGCGGCGCTCGACGTGTTCGAGACCGAGCCGGCCACCGCCAGCCCGCTGTTCAACGCGCCCAATTTCATCTGCACCCCGCATCTCGGCGCCTCGACCACCGAGGCGCAGGTCAACGTCGCGATCCAGGTGGCCGAACAGATGGCCGATTACCTGACCACCGGCGGGATCACCAATGCTCTCAACGTGCCGAGCCTCAGCGCCGAGGAAGCGCCCAAGCTCAAGCCCTACATGGCGCTCGCCGAACAGCTCGGATCGCTGGTCGGCCAGATCGCGACCGGCAACATCTCGAGCGTCGCGATCGAGGTCGAGGGCGCGGCGGCGGAGTTGAACCAGAAGCCGATCACCGCCGCGGTGCTGGCAGGCATCATGGGGCGCTATTCGCAGTCGGTGAACATGGTCAACGCGCCCTACCTCGCGAAGGAACGCGGGCTCGAAGTCAGCGAGATCCGCAACCAGCGCGAGGGCACCTACCATACGCTGCTGCGCGTCACCTATGTCGCCGAGAAGGGCAAACGCTCGGTCGCGGGCACGCTGTTCGGCCACGACGCGCCGCGCCTGGTCGAGCTCGCCGGGGTCAATATCGAGGCCGCGCTCGAGGCCGAGATGATGTATATCGTCAACGAGGACACGCCCGGCTTCATCGGCCGGATCGGTTCGCTGCTGGGCGATCACGGGATCAATATCGGTAACTTCAATTTGGGCCGCCGCGCGGCGACGGGCGAAGCGGTGCTGCTGCTGAGCGTCGACCAGCCGATCGGACAGGACGTGATCGACGCCGCGTGCAAGCTCGAAAGCGTGAAGCGGGTGAAGGGGTTGTCGTTTTAGTGGTTACGCCCGCCCATCCGGAGTTGTTTGTTTAGACCTTCAGACGCCGGGCGCAGCGCATCCGCGCTGCTTGGGTTGGCCGTTGGCCCGTGCGGTCGCCCGCGTGCGCGCTACCGCGCGCAAATCTAGGACGGATTTCGCTGGCGTAGAACCAAGCGGACCCGACCGAGACGGTCGTCCGAGGCCGAACAGGCCGAGGCAAGGGCGACCGCCCGCCCGCAGGTGCCTCGGAGCGAAGCGGAGAGAACAGCACCGAGGATGGACCCGCGGATGCGGGTCCGTAACCACAAAAACTCCCCTCAACAAAACTCATCCGGATGCGGCCCGATCCGCCCGTCCTTGTCATCCAGCGCGTCGATCCGCGCCATCTGGTCGTCGTCGAGTTCGAAGCGCACCGCCTCGAAATTGGCGGCGATGTGGTCGCGGCTGCTGGCCTTGGGGATCACCGCGAGGCCGTGCTGGATATGCCAGCGGATGATCACCGCGGCGGCGTTCTGGCCGGTCTCCTTGGCGATCGCCTTGATTGTCTCGTTGTCGAGCCCGTTGCCCTGGCCGAGCGGCGACCAGCTTTGCGTCACGATCCCCATCTCGTCGTGCAGCTTGCGCAAGTCGCGCTGTTGGAACGAGGGGTGCAGCTCGATCTGGTTGAGCGCGGGCACTTCGCCCGTCTCGTCGGCCAGCCGCTTCAGATGATCGGGCTGGAAGTTCGACACGCCGATGCTGCGCGCGGTCCCGGCCTCGCGCATCTCGATCATCGCCTTCCACGTCTCGACATACTTGTCGTTCTCGGCGCACGGCCAGTGGATCAGCACGAGGTCGAGCACCGGGCGATCGAGCCGCGCGAGGCACTTGGCGAAGGCCGCCTTGGCGCGCTCGTAGCCCTGGCTCTCGTTCCAGATCTTGGTCGTCAGCCAGATGTCGCGATGGCTCCCCAGCCCCTCGCCGACGCCTTCCTCATTGCCGTAGATCGCGGCGGTATCGACCAGCTTGTATCCCACGTCGAGCGCGGTCGAGACGGCCTCGGCCGCATCGTCGTTGTCGATCTGGTAGGTCCCGAAGCCCAGCTGCGGGATGTTGCGGCCGTCGTTGAGCGAGAGGGTGGGGGTCTGGGTCATGTATTGCTCCTTTTGTGGGGCAACGCATGGGCGCGGCGGGGTTTCCTACTTCGCGGGTGAAGCATAGGTTCGCAGGCATGAAGCAGGTGCGATCGATTGCCGGGAGAATGGAGGGCACGTCGCGCGTGCATGTTCGTCGGATCACAAAGGCGGTGCAGCGGAGAATTGGCCGAAGGTTACACTTGCGAAGCGGAGGTGTGGGGCAAGATACTGGAATGGACCCATTTTCCGGCGGGCATGAGTTTTGCAAAACCCCCACTTCGGCGGTCCATGCACCCCTCCAAGCTTGCCCGCTGCGCCCCGTCTGCTAGGGCGCGTCCGCAACTACCGACAGGACTGGAATAGATGGCAAACGTCACCGTGATCGGCGCGCAATGGGGCGACGAGGGCAAAGGCAAGATCGTCGACTGGCTCGCGAGCCGCGCCGATGCGGTCGTGCGCTTCCAGGGCGGGCACAATGCCGGCCACACGCTCGTCGTCGGCGACACCACCTACAAGCTTTCGCTGCTGCCGTCGGGCATCGTCACCGGGACGCTCTCGATCATCGGCAACGGCGTGGTGCTCGATCCGTGGCACCTCAAGTCCGAGATCGAGAAGCTCGAGGGGCAGGGGGTGACGATCACCGCCGACAACTTCGCCATCGCCGACAATTGCCCGCTGATCCTGCCGATCCACCGCGATCTCGACGGGATGCGCGAAACCGCTGCGGGCGCCGGCAAGATCGGCACCACCGGGCGCGGAATCGGCCCGGCCTACGAGGACAAGGTCGGTCGCCGCGCGATCCGCGTGTGCGACCTCGCCCATCTCGACGACCTCACCCCGCAACTGGATCGCCTGTGCGCGCATCACGACGCGTTGCGCGCCGGGTTCGACGAGCCGCCGGTCGATCGCGAACGCCTGCTCGGCGACCTGCGCGAGATCGCCGATTTCGTGCTCCAGTTCGCGCAGCCGGTGTGGAAGCGGCTGAAGAAGGTGCGCAAGGCGGGCGCGCGGATCCTGTTCGAGGGCGCGCAGGGCGTACTGCTCGACATCGATCACGGGACCTACCCCTTCGTCACCAGCTCGAACACGGTCAGCGGCACCGCGGCGAGCGGCAGCGGGCTGGGGCCGAATTCGACCGGCTTCGTGCTCGGCATCGTCAAGGCCTACACCACCCGTGTCGGCTCCGGCCCGTTCCCGACCGAGCTCGACGACGATGTTGGCCAGCTTCTGGGCGAACGCGGCCACGAGTTCGGGACCGTCACCGGGCGCCAGCGGCGGGTCGGCTGGTTCGACGCGGTGCTGGTTCGCCAGACCTGCGCGATCAGCGGCGTCACCGGCATCGCGCTGACCAAGATCGACGTGCTCGACGGGCTCGACACGGTGAAGATCTGCACCGGCTATCGCCTCCACGGCAAGATCATGGACTACTTCCCCTCCCACGCGGCGGACCAGGCCGCGGTCGAGCCGATCTACGAGGAAATGGAAGGCTGGAGCGAAAGCACCGCCGGCGCGCGGAGCTGGGCCGACCTGCCGGCCAACGCGATCAAGTATATCCAGCGCGTGCAGGAACTGATCGAGACGCCGGTGGCGCTGGTCTCCACCAGCCCCGAGCGCGACGACACGATCCTGGTGCGCGATCCGTTCATGGATTGATGCTCGTCCTGGAGCGGGGTGGGCAAGGGTGCGTTAACGGCCAGGAGATAGCGTAACCGAATGCGACTCGCCGCCGCCATCCTCTCCGCCCTCGCGCTCGCATCCTGCGCCGCGCCGGAGGTACCGGTGGTCGAGCGTGCCCCCGCCGCGCGGTCGATCGACAAGCCGTTCGACGTCACGAAGAATGTCGACTTCATCCTCGTCGACAAGTCGGACCGGACGCTGACGCTGTTCCGCGAGGGACGGGCGGTACGCACCTATCGGGACCTCGCGTTCGGCGATGCGCCGCAGGGGCACAAGCAGTTCCAGGGCGACGAGCGCACGCCGGAAGGGCGCTACCGGATAGCCTATGGCAACCCGCAATCCGCGTTCCACCTGAGCCTCAAGATCGACTACCCCAACGCCGCCGACCGCGCCTATGCCAAGCGCTTCGGTCGCTCGCCGGGCGGCGACATCTTCATTCACGGCCAGCCCAACGGATCGCCCGAGGGGCAGAAGATAGCCTACGACTGGACCGACGGCTGCATCGCGCTCTCCAATGCCGAGATCGAGGAGCTGTGGCAGACCGTGCCCGACGGCACGCCGATCGAAATCCGGCCCTAGTCGCGCGCCTTCTCGAGTTGCGCGACCTGCCATTGCAGCCGTTTCACCTCGCTCAGGATCGAAAGCATGTTCATCCGCGCGAACAGCCATTCCTTGAGAAAGCCCTGCATGATCAGCAGCCCGATCGTCGTCAGGCCCCAGCCGAGCATGGCGTCGGTGGTGCCGGCGGTGACGGCGCGGTAGAAGGCGTAGGCGAGCCCGATCCCGATCGCGAAGGCCAGCGCGAAGCTGAACTTCGCCCACCCGGCGAGCGGGCCGTGCATGCTGTCGCCGATCTGGCGGAACATGCCGCGGTCGTCGTCGAGGCTGTCGAGGAAGGCACGGTCGTCGGCGTCGAGTACCTCGCGGATCCGGTTGTCGATATCGGTCATTGGTCGTCTCCTGAAAGGGCCGCCTTGAGTTTGCGGCGGGCATGGAAAAGGCGTGACTTGGCGGTGCCGTGCGGCACGTCCTGCGCTTCGGCGATCTCGGCGAGGGTCAGCCCCTCGATGTAGAACAGTTGCGCGGCGAACCGCTGGTCCGGTGGCAAGGAGGCCATTGCACCACGGATCGCTGCGGCATCTTCCTGCGGCGGCGCGATCGGCGCGTCTTCCAGCTCGGCAGTGCGACCGCGGTCGCGCACGGCCTGGCGCACCCGGTCGGTGCATTTGCGACGCAGGATCTTAAACGCCCACGGGGCGAAGCGCGACGGATCGCGCAATCCACCGACCCCCCGCAGGATCGCCAGCCAGCTTTCCTGCACGCTGGCCTCGACCCCGGTCTCCTCGCCGAGATAGCGCCGCGCGGTCCGCATCAGGCGGGGCTGCCAATTCGCGGCGAGTTCGCCCGCCGCCGCGCGGTCACCTTGCTGCAGGCGGACCACCAGCCATTCGTCGTGCAGCGCATCGGTCGATCGGTGAGCAGTCAAAACGGCAGTCCCTCCTGTTGCGATCCTATAGTCGCGGGCGGGGGACGAAAGGTTCAATCGGATTACTCCATTTCGGAGTGTTCTTGACACAAACATGGTTTGTTCTATTCTTGTTCGCATGTTGACCGTCGAATCGCCCGTATCCGACTTTGCTTACGAACCTGCGCAGAGCGGGGACGGCGCATGGCAGGCCAGCTTGTCGGTGTTCGCCGACGAGAGCGCGGCCAGGCGTGCAATCGAGGACGATCTCGGCGAAGCCGGCTTCCGGCTGGCCGGCAGCGGCCCGCTGGCGGCGATCCTAGAATCGGGTCCGGCGGTGCTGGGCGATGTCGTGGTGGTCGATTGCGGGGCGCCCGATGCGGGCGCGATGGCGGCGCTGGCTCGGCTCGACGAGCGGGTTGCGCGGGCCGGGGCGCGGCTGGTGGTCGCGACTACGCTCGATGCGCTCGAGGCGCTTTACCTGTGCTTCGAACGGTCGCAGGTGCACTGGCTGGTCGATACCGGACAGGGCGAACGGCTGGTTGCGCTTGCCGAGGCACGGCTCAGGCTGAGCGCGCGAGTCCGCGACCTGTCCGACGAGGATCGCGAAACGCTGGAGCGGCTGACGGGCCATGTCGCGGCGATCGCCGAACGGCTCGACCTCATTTCCGGGAACGCGACAGGGAACGGGTTGGCGCTGCGATCCCCCGGGATGGATTTCTATCACGAGAAGGACGATGGCGAGCGCTCGCTGATCCGCAGCCAGCGGCCTCCGCTGCCCGATCCCCGCCTCGTGCGGCAGTTGATCGCCCGCCGCCATGCTCGCGCGAAACACCTGCCCGGCATCTGCTTCGCCGATCCGGCCTGGGACATGTTGCTCGACCTGACAGCGGCCCGGGCCGAGCACACGCGCGTTTCGGTCACCTCGCTCTGCATCGCCAGCGGCGTGCCTGCGACCACGGCACTTCGGTGGATCGGCCAGCTCGAGCAGGCCGGGCTCGTCGAACGGGTGGCGGACGATATCGATCGACGCCGCGCCTTCGTCATGCTGACCGACAAGGCGGCCGATGCCATGGCGCGCTATTTCGCCGCATGCGAATCCGATGGAGACTTCGCGGTCTGATCTCAGCGCCGGTCGAACGCCGCCTGGATCTGCGCCGGGTCGGTAATCCCGCTCGCGAGGAGCAATTGCAGCAGGATCCGGGCCTTGGCCGGGCCGAGCGCGCGCGCGGCGATGAAGTGGTTGCAATCGTCGTCGGGATCGCGGTCGACCAGCCCCATGTCGACCCGGGTCGAGCGGACCACAGGGGTACCGCCTTTCGCAGCTTCGGCCAGCGCTGCGCGCACGTCGTCGGGCATGTTGCCCTCGCCAAACCCTGCCAGCACGATTCCCTTTGCATGCGCGGCGAGACACTGGGTCACGGTATCGGCGGGCATGCCGGCATAGGCGTAGAGCACCGGGACCTGCGGAAATTCGTCCGGGAATGCGAAGCGCGCCTGTTCCTCGCCGCGCCAAGGCGGGCCGAACCATTCGAGCGAGCTCGGCGTGACATGCGCGATCGCGTCGCGCGGGAACCCGGCAAAGGCATCGGTGCCGCTGGTGCGCGACTTGCGCACGTCGCGCGCGGCGAGCACGCGGTCGCTCATCACCACCAGCACGCCCCGCCCGGCGGCATCGTCGTCTGCTGCGACGCGCACTGCATTGGCGAAGTTGCGCAATCCGTCGCTGCCGACCGCATCGGCGGGCCGCATCGCACCCACGATCACCACCGGCTTGGTGTTGGGCAGGGTCAGATCGAGCAGGATCGCGGTTTCCTCGGCGGTATCAGTCCCGTGGGTCAGCACGATCGCATCGACATCATCGTCCGCGAAGCCTGCGAGGATCGCCGCATGAATTTCGCGCCAGATCGCGGGTGACATGTTCTCCGACCCGATCGCCGCCAGTTGCTGGCCGTCGAATTCGACGTCGAGTTCGAGATAATCGGCATTGGCGAGGAATTCCTCGATTCCGATCTGCCCCGGGCGATAGTCGCGCCGGGTGGCCGATCCCGCCCGTCCCGCAATCGTTCCCCCCGTTGCGAGGACCAGAAGTCGTTTCGCCGTCATGCCACGGCCCCTAGCGTCCGCCGCGCGCGATCGGCAATTGAAACTTCATCCTCGCGCGCTAAAGGGATCGCGAAAGGGCGGTTAGCTCAGCTGGTAGAGCATCTCGTTTACACCGAGAGGGTCGGCGGTTCGAACCCGTCACCGCCCACCAGTTTCAACCACGGTTGGAACTTCCGAGCGATAGCGAAGAGGCGTCGATCAATTCGTGACCGGATCGCTGCGCCATTCCTATTCCATAGCCATTGCGGGCTGCGGCCCGGCCGGGCTCGCCGCCGCGCTGCTGCTGTACCGTGCCGGTCACAGTGTAACCTTGTTCGAGCGGTTCGACGCCCCGCGACCCATCGGCTCGGGATTGATGTTGCAGCCGACCGGCATGGCGGTGCTCGACGCGATGGGCCTGCTCGAGCGCGTGGCTCGCCACGGTGCGCGGGTCGACGGTTTGCTGGGTCTGCAGGAGCACGGCCGATGCGCGCTCGATTCGCCGTATCGAAACCTAGGTACCGACGCTTTCGGCATGGGGATCCACCGCGCCAGCCTGTTCGCGGTGCTCTACGAGGCGGTCGCCGAAGCCGGGATCGACATCCGGACTTCGCAGGATATCGTATCCACCCATGCCGATGCGCGTGAGCGCCGCTTCGTGTTTTCCGATGGCAGCCGAAGCGACGGCTTTGACCTGGCCGTCGATGCGAGCGGCTGGAGCTCGGCGCTCGGCGAGCGAGGACGCGGGCTGCTCCAATTCGGTGCGCTCTGGGCTACGGTCGAACTCGATCCGGCGGATCCCTTCGCCGGCAATCTCCTTGAACAGCGATACGATCGCGCGTCCCGGATGGTCGGAGTCCTCCCGACAGGACGACGATCGCTCGAGGGCCCGCGCGAGGCGGCGTTCTTCTGGTCGTTGCGGGGCGTCGACCACGAAGCGTGGCGCACCGCCGGGCTGGAGGCGTGGAAGCACGAGGTGCGTCGCATGTGGCCCGAGACGGCCTGCCTGCTCGATCGGATCGACAGCGAAGAGCACCTGACCTTCGCCCGCTATGCGCACCGCACGGCGCCCGGTCCGAACGGCCATCGCTTCATTCGCATCGGCGACGCTTGGCATTGCGCCAGCCCCCAACTGGGCCAGGGTGCCAACATGGCCCTGCTCGATGCATGGGGTTTGGCCCGGGGGCTTGCCCAAGGCCGCACGATCGATGAAGGCTTGCGCCTCGCCGCGCGCTGGCGATCCGACCACGTCCGGCTCTATCAGGCGGTCACCCGCTTCTTTACGCCCTTGTACCAGTCGACAGCCGCGATGCCGCCACTCCTGCGCGACAGGATGCTGATGCCCCTGTCACGGGTCTGGCCGGGCAAGCCTTTACAGGCCAGGATCATGAGCGGACTCTTCGGATGGCCGTTGCAAACTCTTGGGCTGGAACAACCGGATTACCGGGCACTCGCGCAGGCGATTTCGGCCTAGCTCCCGTCAGCTTCCGCCAGCAGCGCGGCGGCTTCCTCGCTGGTCCAGTCGAGATCGCCGAGCAGGCGCCAGACTTCCTGCCCGTTGGCGTCGTAATAGATGCTCATCGGCAGGACGCCGCCGGCATAATGGGTGGCGAGCGCATTGTCGGGGTCGAGCCAGGGCTCGAGCCGCTCGAAATCGCGCTCGGCGAAGAACGGGCCGACCGCTTCCTCGCCGGTCAGGTCCTGCGAGATCGTGACCACGCGCAAGCCGTCCTGCGCCAGCTCGTCGAGCATCGGCATCTCGGTCACGCAGGGCGCGCACCAAGTCGCCCAGAGGTTTACCAGCACGGGCCGTCCGGCCAGCGCCGGAAGCGCGAGCTCGCTCCCGTCGGCCTGGCGCACGGTGATCGCGGGCAGCATCTCGCCGGCATAATCGCGGTAGACGCCGAATCCGGGCGCGGCTTGCTGCGCTTGCGGTTCTTGCGTGCTTTCCTCCCCGCTCCTATCGCAGCCCGATGCTGCGAGTGCGAGAAAGGCGGCGGAAATGAGCGTGAACGACGACCGCAACGGGGCCTCCCATGCCATGTGGGGTGGACGGTTCGCCGAGGGACCCTCGGCGATCATGCGCGAGATAAATGCCTCGATCCCGTTCGACAAGGCGCTGTGGCGCGAGGACATCCGCGGATCGAAGGCGCATGTCGCGATGCTCGCCGCGCAGGGGATCGTCGGCGAAGATGACGCGCGTCAGATCGACCATGGGCTCGATGCGATCGCCGCCGAATACGAGCGCGACGGGGTGCCCGAGGACTGGTCGCTCGAAGACATTCACATGACGGTCGAGGCGCGGCTGACCGAGCTGATCGGGCCGGTCGCGGGCAAGCTCCACACCGCACGCAGCCGCAACGACCAGGTCGCGACCGATTTCCGGCTGTGGACGCTCGACGCGATGCAGGCGGCCGAGGCGGGTCTCGCTACGCTCCAGCGCGCTCTGGTGACGCGCGCGGGCGAGCATGCCGATACGGTAATGCCGGGCTTCACCCATTTGCAGGCCGCGCAGCCGGTCACGCTCGGCCACCACCTGCTCGCCTATTACGAGATGTTCCGGCGCGATCGCTCGCGTTTCGCCGATGCGCGGGCGCGGGCCGACGAATGCCCGCTCGGCAGCGCGGCGCTGGCGGGCACGGGGTTCGCGATCGATCGCGACGCGACGGCCAAGGCGTTGGGCTTCGCGCGCCCGACGGCCAACAGCCTCGATGCCGTGTCGGACCGCGATTTCGCGCTCGATTACCTGATGGCGGCGAGCCAGTGCGCACTGCACCTGTCGCGGCTCGCGGAAGAGATCATTATCTGGGCGAGCCAACCCTTCGGTTTCGTCCGCCTGCCCGACACGCTTTCGACCGGCAGTTCGATCATGCCGCAGAAGAAGAACCCCGATGCGGCCGAACTGGTACGCGGCCATGCCGGGCGGATCGTCGGCTCGGCGACGGCCTTGATGGTGACGATGAAGGGCCTGCCGCTGGCCTATTCGAAAGACATGCAGGACGACAAGCCGCCGGTGTTCGAGGCGCACGGCCTGCTCCAGCTGTGCCTCGCCGCGATGGAAGCGATGATCGCAGACTGCTCTTTCAACGAGCCACGGATGCGCGAAGTCGCCGGGGCAGGGCACCCGACCGCGACCGATCTCGCCGACTGGCTGGTGCGCACGCATGGCGTTCCGTTCCGCGAGGCGCACCACGTTGCCGGCGCTGCTGTGAAGGCCGCCGACGAACACGGCTGCGACCTCGCCGATCTGCCACTCGATGCACTCCAGGCGATCGATGGCCGGATCGACGAAAGCGTGCGCGATTTGCTGACGCTCGACGCCTCGGTCGCGGCGCGCACATCCTATGGCGGGGCCGCGCCCGAGCGGGTAAGGGAGCAGGTGGCGGCGGCGCGCGAGGCGCTGGGCATGGAGGACGCGCGATGAAACGCTTCGGAACTATGGCGCTGGTGTTCGCGCTCGCGGCCTGCGGGACCAAGGCCCCTCTCGAGCCCGCGGCGGGCCAGGAATTGCCGCCCGCTCCCTACGGCCAGGATTACCAACCCACCGCCGACGAACTGCTCGAACCGAGCGAACAGGCAGTGCCCGAACGCAATGTCGAGCTGCGCGAACGCTCCGAAGAGCGCGAAGACGATCCCTACGACCTTCCTCCCGAGTGACCTTGCCCGATGGACCATTTCTCGCTTCGTGACGGCGTGCTCCACGCCGAGGACGTATCGCTGCCGCAGATCGCCGACGCGGTCGATACGCCGGTCTACGTCTATTCGCGCGCCACGCTCGAGCGCCATGCGCAGGTCTTCGTCGAAGGTCTGGCGGCGCTTGATGCTCCGCTGATCGCTTTCGCGGTCAAGGCCAATCCCAACCTTGCCGTGCTCAAGGTGCTGGCGCAGCAGGGCTTCGGCGCCGATGTGGTCTCGGGCGGCGAGCTGGCGCGCGCGCTGGCGGCGGGTATGCCGCCCGAACGGATCGTATTCTCGGGCGTGGGCAAGACCCGCACCGAGATGCAAGCCGCGCTCGATGCGGGCATCCGCCAGCTCAATATCGAAAGCGAGGAGGAAGGTCGCGAACTGGCCGAGCTTGCCGCCGCGCGCGGCGAGAATGCGCGTTGCGTGCTGCGAATCAATCCCGACATCGATGCCGGGACGCACGACAAGATCACCACCGGCAAGGCCGACAACAAGTTCGGAGTCCCGATCGCCCGCGCGCGCGAATTGTTCGATGCGCTGGCCGGGCTCGACGGGCTCGCCCTGCGCGGAGTCGCGGTCCATATCGGCAGCCAGCTGGCCTCGCTCGATCCGCTCGAGGCGGCGTTCGAGAAGATCGGTGCGCTGGTGCGGGAACTACGCGAGGCGGGCCACCCGATCGACACGGTCGATCTCGGCGGCGGCCTCGGCGTGCCTTACAAGGCGGGCGAGACCTATCCGAGTCCAGCCGAATACGGTGCGATGGTCGCGCGCGTCACCGAGGGTTGGGACGTCCAGCTGGTGTTCGAACCGGGACGGGTGATCGCGGGCAATGCCGGCGTCCTTCTGACCCGGGTGATCCGCGTGAAGCGTGGAGTGAACCACCCGTTCTACGTGCTCGACGCGGCGATGAACGACCTGGCCCGCCCGGCGATGTACGGCGCGTGGCACGATATCGTCGCGGTCGAACCCTCGGGAGAGCGCACGACGGCGAACGTCGTCGGGCCTATCTGCGAGACCGGCGATACCTTTGCAATGGACCGCGAGATGGACCGGCTCGCCGCGGGCGATCTTGCCGTGCTTCGCACCGCCGGGGCCTATGGCGCGACGATGGCATCGAGCTACAACAGCCGCGGTTTCGTGCCCGAGGTGCTGGTCGACGGTGAAAAATTCGCGGTGGTGGCCGAACGCCTGAGTGCGGCGGCGATCATGGATGCCGAACCGATCCCCGACTGGCTGGATTAATCCCGCAGCGCGATATTGAGAAACGCGGTCGCGATCGGCTTGTCGCGGTCGTCCTGCCACGCTTCGACCTGGACGTTGGCGATCCGGCGGCCGGCGCGGGTCACGCGGCCGAGCGCGAAGGTGCGCTGCTCGGTTCCGCCGCGCATGAATTCGATCGTGACGTTGACCGGCTTGATCCGGCGCAGACCGCCATCGGCCTCGAGTTCGCACTGTAGCGCGGCGATTGCCGCCATTTCGAGCAGGCCCGAGAGTGCACCGCCGTGGAGATAGCCGGGGCGGCCCTGCACGCGCTCCGAAAAATCCATCGCCAGCACCGGCGCATGGCCTTCGAGCCGTTCGACCTCGATCCCCAGTCCACGCGCATAGGGCGGCAGGCGGCGGGCGATATTGACCTGTTCCTCCGCCATCAGTTGTTCCCGATCATCATGAAGACCCCGGCGGCATGGGCCAGCGGGTCGTCGGGGTCGTCTTCGTAGGCGATACCCCGCACGAAGCTCATCGAGCGCGTCAGCTTGTAGCATTCGCCGCGCCCGATCACGGTCGATCCGGGCGTTGCGGCGCGCGTGTAGTCAATCCTGAGGTCGAGCGTGACCTGCGGCACGAAGGCGTCGCGCTTGGTCCAGACCGACATCGAGGTGCAATTGTCCATCAGCGAGATGATCGGGCCCGAGGCGAGGATCCCGCTCTCTTCCATTCCGACCAGCTCTTGCTTCCACGGCAGCGCCAGCTCGACCCAGCCATCGCCATGCGCGTGATATTGCATGCCGAGCCAGCCCCCGTGCCCGCCGCGCGTCAGCGCCTTGGCCAGCAGGTCGGGCTGGATGTTCGTCGTCGCGGGTCGATCGCTCATGCCGAAGCTCCTGCGGATGCGGCGATCCGATTACAATCTTTTAATTCCGCTTTCGATGCCACCGCTTGCAGCTTGTGCGCGGCCCGCATGCAATTGGTGTGCGGGAACATGAGGAGGGGAAACACATGCAACTGCCCACCATCGACGTGGCATCGCTGCCGTCGCTCGACACGCTCACCGGGATTTTCGGTTCGCTCATGGCGAGCGGATCGCCCGGTTCGGACGATACGCTCATTATCCTGATGACCTATCTCTACGAGATCCTGCCGCCCGACGCGCTGATCTGATCCGGTGCTGATCCGATCGGAATTGCGTGCGCTGCGGGCCGATGACGGCCCGCAGCGCACCGCGCAGGCGGAAATGCATCGCCGGATCGGGGCGTGGCGCGACAGCGCCCGGGTCCGGGCGGTGGACGAGGCGCTCGCATGCTTCGCTGCGGGGGAGAGGCTCGCCGACCTGCCTGCGCTCGCCGCGCTGACGACGTATCGGGGCGCGCGCGAATTTGTCGACGCGCTGGTGGCGGAATTGGTCTGCGGGCTCGACGCTTTACCGCTGGCGCATGTCGCCTTTCGGCACACGCATCATGCGGGGCGCTCCTCGCTGATGCTGTCGCGCGCCGGCCGGGTCACGCTCTCGCTGGAATGTCGCACGCCCGCTTTCGCGGCCGGGGAAGACCCCAGCTCCTGCGTGCTGAGCGATATCGAAAGTTGGGACGTCGTCCTCGCGGGTGCGATGGCGGGCCACCTGATCCGCGCGCGGGAAGAGAGCGGATCGCTGACGTTCGAACAGGACCCGCTCGTCCTGCGACGCGGTGATACGAATGGTCGTCGCGGGAGCCGCGAAGTCCTCGCGATCGAGCATATTGCGAGCTGCCTCACGCTCCTTCGGCTGCAACGCCGCGCAGAGGTGGCCACGCCGGCCCGTGCCTACGATCTCGCGACGGGTGCGCTGATCGGGCAGGCTTCGGGCGACGTCCGCGAAAGCCGCCGGGCGTTGATGGTCGCGCTGCTCGGCCGGATGAACCGCCGCGAGGACGCGCCGGTACTGGCCGGGATCGCGCGCGACGCGGATGAGGTCGCACTGCGGTGGGAAGCGGTGCGCGAATGTCTCGGTCTCGATACCGCCACCGGCTTCCACCTTCTGGGCGAACTCGCGCAGCGGACCGGCGATCCGATCCAGCCCGACGCCGCGGCATTGCGCGCCCAATTGCTCGAGGCGCACCCGCAGCTCGCCGCGCTCGAGGAGCGCCCGCAATGCCCCGTGTGATCGCATGCGAAGAGGAGGGCGTGATCGGGCTCGACCAGTGCGTCGATGCGCTCGCCCGCGACGGCTTCGATCCGCGCGTGGAGGAGAGCCTGATGCTAGCGGCGCTGCACCTGCGCCAGCTCGGCAACGACCGGCGCTTCCTCGGCGACCTGATCGCGCGCGAACTCGCCGATCGCGAAAGCGTGCCGGACGCGCAGAGCTACGGTCCGCAATCGATCGTGCTGTCCCCGGCGCAATCGGGCGCCTTCCTGCGGGCGAATATCTGGCCGTCGGAAACCGACCAGCCGCTGGTCGCGAGCGGGCGTGCCGCGTTCCAGTACGACCTGCCGCACGACCACAATTTCAACTTCCTGACGCTGGGCTATTTCGGCCCCGGCTATCGCTCGGAATACTGGGAATACGATTACGAAGCGGCGATCGGTTATCGGGAGCAGCGGGTGCCGCTGGTGCCGAAGGGGCGCCAGCAACTGACGCCCGGCAAGCTCATGCTCTATCGCGCGCATGTTGATATCCACCGGCAGTTACCACCCGAATCGATGTCGGTGTCGTTAAACGTCATGCATGTCGACGGGGCCTGCGGCTGGCTCGATCAATACGCTTTCGATGTCGAGCGAGGGACGATTTCGGACCGGCTCGGCGCGGGGTCGAGCGAAGCGTTCATCCGCATCGCGGTTTCCTTGCAGAGCGAGGCGGCCTGCGATCTCGCAGAGCGCTTCGGGCGGACGCACCCCTCGGACCGGATGCGCTATGCCTGCTGGGAAGCCCGGGCGGCGGTCGCCCAGAACGAGACCGCGCGCGATGCGCTATGGCGCGAGGCGGAGGGGGCGGGGAGCCTGCTGGTCGCGAAAGAGGCAGCGCGGCGGCGCCGGGAGCTGGCTGGCTAGAACGCGCTGCCGGTGAGCCTGTCGAGCGCCGATTGCAGGATCACCGCGGCGGCCTGCGCGTCGATCTTCTGCGCGCGTTTGGCGCGCGACAGGCGCTGGTCGATCATCGCCGCATCGGCGCTTGCGGTCGACAGGCGCTCGTCCCAAAGCAGGATCGGCAGGCCTATATCGGCGAGGTTGCGGGCATAGGCGCGGCTCGCCTGGCAGCGCGGCCCGGCACTCCCGTCCATGTTGAGCGGCAGGCCGACGACGATCCCCTCGACCCGCCGCGCGGCGATCAGTTCGGTCAGTTTCGCGCGGTCGACGGTGAACTTGCCACGCGGCAACACCTTGTCGGGTGTCGCGAAGCGCCACCCGGCATCGCAAGTCGCGGTGCCCACTGTCTTTGTGCCCACGTCGAGTGCGAGCAGCACGCCGCCATCGGGCAGCGCGTCGCGGAACTCGCTCGCGTTGTCGGTGACGAAGCTCATCGCGGCGCGCTCATTGGCCGAACGCGGCGACGCGGCGCGCGAAATCCTCGCGCAGGTTCAGCCAGAACAGCGGGATGTCGTAGACGTGATAATTGTTGCCGGGCAGCACGCCCTGGCCGACTTCGGGCGGATCGCCGATATAGAGGAAGCCCTCCTCGCCGCAGCGCGCCGGGACGGACTCGGCCACGAGCTCGGCCTCGGTCAGCTCGGCATTGGGCACCAGCGTACCACGATTGCTGGTCGCGGGCGCGTCTTCGCTGGGCGTGCCGGTCAGCGGGTTGGTGCACAGGAACGGGCTCGTCCCGCGGGGGGTCCCGTCGAGCCCGGGCGAGCTGGCATAGGCCTCGAGCGTGAGCGAGGTATCGGCCGGCTCGGCATAGCTCGACCAGCTGAGGATGCAGCCGGTGCTGTCAGCCGTTTCGCAGGCCGGGAGCGGGAGCTCGGGCAGGTCGTGATCGAGGCTCAGTGGCCACCCCACGATATAAGCAGCGGCGATCCGTTCGGCGACCGGCGTGCCTTTCACCCGGCGCGCCAGCAGGGTCATCGCGTGAAACGCTCCCTGGCTGTGCCCGGCGATCACGATTGGGCGGTCCGCGTCGATCTCTTCGAGGAACTGGTCGAACGCCATTTCGACGTCGCGATAGGCGGCTTCCAGCGCTTCGTCGCCTTCGGGCTTGTCGGTCAGGAACGCGCCGAACGTCGCCTGGCGATAGCGCGGCGCCCACAATTCGGTGGCGCCGTTGAACGGGCTCGCAAGCCCGCGCAGGAACAGCGTCGCGCGGGCGTTGGCGCTCGAGTCCTCGAGCGGGGCGTTCCACGCCTGCTTGCTGAAGAAGCTGGTCGGGTGGATGAAGAACACCGCCGCTTCGGGCGCGTCCTCGCCTCGATCGAATCCCTCGGGCAGGAAATCGGCCGGATCGTCCACCATGCCCGGGCGCGAGAACCACATCGCCGGGTTCGCATAGACGCTTTCCTCGAGCGCTTCCTGTTCGACGAATTCGACGTCGGGCACCGTGGCGTAGCGCGTTAACTCATTGGCATAGATGTTGAGCAGGAACGCGCCCGCGATCACGAGCACCGCAATTCCGGCGATGAAATACAGGAACTTGCGGGCCATCAGGTCGCTTCGCCGACTTTCTTGCGCTGGGCGCGCCGGGCCCGGTCGGCCTTCAGCGCATCGTCGCGATCGTTGTTTTCGGAACGCTGCTCGAGCGCCGTCTTGATCATCGCTACGATCGGATCGGCGAGGGCCAGCCCGAGGATTCCGAACAGCGCGCCGAGGATCAGCTGCGCGGCGAGCACCAGCGCGGGGGCGAGATCGACGGTCTTCTTCGCGATCATCGGGATCAGGATATACCCGTCGATCATCTGCACCGCGAAATAGACGAAGATCGTGTAGAGGCCCATCTCGACCCCACCCGAGAAGCCGACCAGGACCATCAGAACGCCCGAGATCAGCGCACCGATATTGGGGATGAAGGCGAGCAATCCGGTCAGCAGCGCCAGCAGCGCCGCCATCGGCACGCCGTAGAGCGCGAGCAGGATGTAGGTGAAGATCCCCTCGATCACCATACCGAGCAGGCGGCCGGCCATCAGTCGGCGCAGTGTGTGGCCGAGCCGGGTGACGAGGACGTGGAAGTCGTCGCGCTTCTTCTTCGTGACCATCCACGAGACGCCGCGTTCGTAGACGTTCGGGTCGATCGCGATGAAGATGCCGATGATCGCGATGAGGAGCAGCGTCGTCAGTCCGCCGACCACGCCGCCGATCGCGCGCGTGATCGTGCCGACCCCGCTCGAAACCTGGCCGATGATGTCGCGGATATTGCTTTGGTCGACCGCGAATCCGTTCTCGGCGGCCCAGGCGAACAGCCGGCCGACCTGCTGCCCGATAAGGGTCGAGAACTCGGCCGCCTGCTGGGCGATCTGCGTGCCCGCAAAATAGCCGAGCCACGCGAGGAAGGCGACCATGCCGAGCAGGATGATCGTGACCCGCCAACCGCGCCCGATCTTCAGCCCGCGGCCGAGCAGGCGGGCGCCGCCGTCGATCATCGCTGCAAAAACAAGCGCGCCCACGATGATCAGGATCGGCTGGGCGATGGTCCAGGCGATATAGGCGGCACCGACCACCGCGACCCAGATCGTAGCGCGCTGGAGTTCCCCGCGCATCTTGGGGTCGGTGATCCGGGTCGGGCTGGCCTGTTCGGACCGCGAGGTTTGTTGTTCGGCCTTGCTCATTCGGTTTTCGCTTCCCTCACTTCGATGGTGTCGGCGGGTACCGGTCGCCGCACCGGGCGCAAACTGCGCCAGGCGCGACCTTCGCGCAAGGCTCCCCACCACGAGAGCGGGTTCCAGCTTGCGCTGCCGTCGAGCGAAAAGGTGATGAATTCGGCGCGCCCGCCGACATCGGCGAGTGGGACTGGGCCACCCAGGCCCTGTTCGAAACCGGCGGGTACGCGGCTGTCGGACGAGTAGTCGCGATTGTCGCCCATCAGGAAGACATGGCCCTCGGGGACGGTGATCTCGTCCATCTCGTCGCTGTATTTGGGTTCGTCGTCGGTGACGAGGTAGCTTGCGCCGTTGGGCATGGTTTCGCGCAGGACCGGGATGCGGCACAGATCGCCGCCGCCGTCGGCGCTACGCACGACATCGCCCGACGAGCTGTGGCCGCAGGGCATGTTGAGATCGACCGGCACGTCGATCGCGGGCTCGACCTCCTGCGGAACGATCCGGCCGTTGAGCACGATCCGCCCGCCGCGCAGCGCGATCCGGTCGCCGGGCAGCGCGACCACGCGCTTGATATAGTCTTCCTTGCGGTCGGGAGGGACGACGATCACCACGTCGCCATATTCGGGCGTGCCGCCGAACATGCGCCAGTCGCCGCGCGGCAGGACGTGGAAGCTCGCCGAGACCCAGCTGTAGCCGTAGGGCCACTTGCTGACGACGAGGCGGTCGCCGACCAGCAGGCCCGGCATCATCGATCCGGAAGGAATGTAGAACGGCTTGGCGACGAAGCTGTGGAACGCCAGCACGGCGAGCAGCATCAGCGCGAGGCCGCGCAATTCCCCCAGCCAGTCGATCGGGGTCTTGTCGTCTTTGGAAGCGGCGGTCTCGCCGGAGGGTTGTTCGGTCATGCGGGGAATGCTTCGATCACCACCAGGGCCTGCGCCCATGGATGATCGTCGGTGAGGGTCAGGTGAATATGCGCCTCATGACCATCGGGCACGATCTCCGCAAGCCGTTTCGCAGCGCCGCCGGTCAGCGCCAGCGTCGGCTTGCCCGAAGGGGCGTTGACCACCCCGATATCCTTCATGAACACCCCGCGCTTGAAGCCGGTCCCGACTGCCTTGGAGAAGGCCTCCTTCGCGGCGAATCGCTTGGCGTAGGTGCCTGCCCGCGCCAGTTCGCGGCGCTGCGCCTTGGCGCGCTCGACTTCGGTGAAGCAACGCCGCTCGAACCGCTCGCCGTGGCGGTCGAGCGCGGACTGAATCCGCTCGATATTGCAGAGGTCGGAGCCGAGCCCGATGATCAACGCGCTTCGTCCATCAGGTCGCGCATGCGGCGGACGGCTTCTTCGAGCCCGACGAACACCGCCTCGCCGACGAGGTAATGCCCGATATTGAGTTCGGCGAGCTGCGGAATGGCGGCGATCGGCTGCACGTTCTCGTAGGTCAGCCCGTGCCCCGCATGCGGTTCGATCCCGTTCTTCGAGGCGAGCGCGGCCATGTCGGCGATGCGTTTCAACTCGCGCGCGGTCCGCTCGCTGTCACCATCGCTCTGCGCGTGGGCGTACTCGCCGGTGTGGAATTCGACCACCGGCACCCCGAGCCTGAGCGCGGCGTCCAGTTGTCGCTCGCTCGCCTCGATGAACAGGCTGACGCGGATATCGGCCTCGCGCAGCGAATCGACGTAGCGCTGCAAATGGTTGTGCTGGCCTGCCGCATCGAGCCCGCCCTCGGTGGTGCGTTCCTCACGCTTCTCGGGGACGATGCAGGCGGCGTGCGGCCTGTGCGCGAGCGCGATCGCGAGCATTTCGTCGGTCGCCGCCATTTCGAGGTTCAGCGGCAGGTCGGTCGCATCCTGGATGCGCCGCAGGTCCTCGTCGCGGATATGGCGGCGATCCTCGCGCAGATGCGCGGTGATCCCGTCGCCGCCGACGCTGGCGACGATCTCGGCCGCGCGCACCGGGTCGGGGTGGTCGCCACCGCGCGCGTTGCGGATCGTCGCGACGTGATCGATGTTCACACCGAGGCGGAGCGGGCGGTTCAAGCCTTGCGGCTCCCGGGCTTGGTCACCGGCACCGCAGCGAGCTCCTCAGGGACCTCATCCTCGGCATAGGTCGGGAACGTCAGTTCGATCAGCGGGAGGAACGGCACGCCGAGATCGACTTCGCCCGCCGAGCGATCGACCAGCGCGACCTCCGCGATCACCTCGCCGCCTGCCGCTGCGACCGCCGCGATCGCCTCGCGGCTCGACAGGCCGGTGGTCACGACGTCCTCGACCATCAGGCATTTCTCGCCCGGTTCGATCCCGAATCCGCGGCGCAGCTCGAAGGTGCCGGTCGGGCGTTCGAGGAAGATCGCTTCCTTGCCGAGCGCGCGGCCCATTTCATGTCCGATGATCAATCCGCCCATCGCCGGGCTCACGACTTTCTGGATCTCGCCGCGAATCTCGCGCGGGATCTTGCGGCTGAGTGCCATCGCCAGCCGGCCGGCGCGTTCGGGGTCCATCAGTACGCGCGCGCACTGGAGGTAATTGGCGCTGTGACGGCCCGAGGAGAGGACGAAATGCCCCTCCAGCAGCGCTTCGGCGGCGCGGAATTCGGCAAGGACCTCTTCATCGGACATCGGGTCTGGAATCTCCTGTCGTGCGCGCCGACGGGCGCGTTGGAAAAATTCCCTAGAGGCGCTTGAGAACCCTCGCAACCATGCGTATAGGCCCGCTCATTCCTGCGGCTGCGGGAGCATGGCGCGCATCGGCGCGACAGCGGGTTCCCAAGCCGGTATTCCACGATGGAAAGCGACATCACTGCCATGATTCTTCGCAATTTGAGCCGTTTCGTATTTGCCGGGGCCGCTGCGGCCTCGCTCGCGCTGGGAGGTGCTGCCGCCGCTCAGGACACCGCGACCGAAACCGAACAGGCCGCCCAGGTCGAGCAGGCCGCGGGCGACGACGCGCCTGCCGCCGCCACCGAGGCGCTGGCTGATGCCGAAGTCGGCGAAGAAGCAGGCAGCTACGAATATATGGGCCCCGACATGATCAAGGGTCAGCCGGAAAACTGGGGCTGGACCTTCCAGCCGCAATATACTGAGACCGGCGAAAGCGCCCTGTTCCTGCACAATGCGATCCTGATGCCGGTGATCGTCATCATCTCGCTGTTCGTGCTGGTGCTCCTGCTGCTGGTGATCGCCAAGTATCGTCGCGGCGCGAACCCGGTGCCGTCGAAGACGAGCCACAACACCGTGCTCGAAGTCTTTTGGACGGTCATTCCGGCGCTGATCCTGCTGGGGATCGCGATCCCGTCGATCAACCTGATCCGGGCGCAGTACAAGCCCGCGCCCGCCGATGCGATCACCGTCAAGGCGACCGGCTGGCAGTGGTACTGGACTTATTCGTTCCCCGACAACGGCGATTTCGAAATCACCTCGAACATGATGGACGAGGCCGAGGCCAAGGAAAAAGGCTTCCCGGGCCAGCTCGAAGTCGACAACCGCCTCGTGCTGCCGGTCGGCGTGCCGATCCGCCTGCAGACCACGGCGGCCGACGTGATCCATTCGTTCGCCGTGCCTTCGCTGTGGTTCAAGCTCGACGCCGTGCCGGGCCGGATCAACGAGAAAGTGCTGACCATCAAGGAGCCGGGCATCTATTACGGCCAGTGCTCCGAGCTGTGCGGCGCGCGCCATGGCTACATGCCGATCGCGATCGAAGCCGTGCCGATGGCGCGCTGGGAACAGTGGGTCGCCGCGCAGGGCGGCACCGTCGGCGGCGACACCGCCGAAGACAGCGAAGCCGCGCCGCTGGCTGCCCCCGCCTCGAGCACCGAAGGTGCCGAGACCGCGGGCGAAGCGCCCACCGATTCGGCCGGCGCCGCCGCCGAAGCCGCCAACTGATTTCTCGCTAAGGTAAGCAAAGACCATGGCCACGACCGCAAATCCCGAACACGTTCCGGCTCACTCCGATCATGACGCGCACGATGCGCATCACGATCACAAGCCGGGCTTCTTCACGCGCTGGTTCCTGTCGACCAACCACAAGGACATCGGCACGCTCTACCTGATCTTCGCGATCTTCGCGGGGATCATCGGGGGCGCGATTTCGGGCATCATGCGCGCCGAACTGATGGAACCCGGTATCCAGTACCTCGGCTGGTGGGTGAACTTCATGGGGGGCGAGGCGAATTTCGACCAGAACCTCCACATGTGGAACGTGCTGATTACCGCGCACGGCCTGATCATGGTGTTCTTCATGGTCATGCCGGCGATGATCGGCGGCTTCGGCAACTGGTTCGTGCCGCTGATGATCGGTGCGCCGGACATGGCGTTCCCGCGCATGAACAACATCTCTTACTGGCTGACCACGGTCGCCTTCTGCAGCCTGCTGTTCTCGATGTTCGTGCCAGGCGGCACGGGTAACGGTGCGGGTACGGGCTGGACGGTCTACGCTCCGCTCTCCACGCTCGGCTCGCGCGGGCCCGCGGTCGACTTCGCGATCTTCTCGCTCCACCTTGCGGGTGCGGCGTCGATCCTCGGGGCGATCAACTTCATCACCACCATCTTCAACATGCGCGCGCCGGGCATGACCCTGCACAAGATGCCGCTGTTCGTGTGGTCGGTGCTGGTGACCGCCTTCCTGCTGCTGCTCGCGCTGCCGGTCCTCGCCGCCGCGATCACCATGCTGCTGACCGACCGTAATTTCGGGACGACGTTCTTCGATCCCGCGGGCGGCGGCGATCCGATCCTTTACCAGCACCTGTTCTGGTTCTTCGGCCATCCCGAAGTCTACATCATGATCCTGCCGGGCTTCGGCATGGTCAGCCAGATCGTCGCGACCTTCAGCCGCAAGCCGGTGTTCGGCTATCTCGGCATGGCCTACGCGATGGTCGCGATCGGCGTGATCGGCTTCGTCGTGTGGGCGCACCACATGTACACCGTCGGCCTCGACGTGAACACGAAGATGTACTTCACCGCCGCAACGATGATCATCGCGGTCCCGACGGGCGTGAAGATCTTCAGCTGGGTCGCCACGATGTGGGGCGGCAGTCTCGAGTTCAAGTCGCCCATGGTCTGGGCGCTGGGCTTCATCTTCCTCTTCACCGTTGGCGGCGTCACGGGCATCGTGCTGTCGAATGGCGGCGTCGACGACAACCTCCACGACACCTACTACGTGGTCGCGCACTTCCACTACGTGCTGTCGATGGGTGCGGTGTTCTCGCTCTTCGCGGGATTCTACTACTGGTTCCCGAAGATGAGCGGTCGCTGGCACAGCGAATTCCTCGCCCACCTGCACTTCTGGGTGTTCTTCATCGGCGTGAACGTGATCTTCTTCCCGATGCACTTCCTCGGCGTGCAGGGCATGCCGCGGCGCTATCCGGACTTCGCCGAAGCCTATGCAGGCTGGAACGAAGTGGCGAGCTGGGGCTACGTGATCATGGCCGCGTCGATGGTGATCTTCTTCGTCAACCTCGCCTACGCAATCCTTGCTGGCCGCAAGGCGGAAGACAATTACTGGGGCGAAGGTGCCACGACGCTCGAATGGAGCCTGTCGAGCCCGCCACCGTTCCACCAGTTCGAAACGCTGCCGGTGATCGAGGACCACCACGACCACCACCACCACATCAAGCCCGCGCCGGCGCACTGAGCGCCAGGCGAAGGTTGAAACGAAAAGGGCGCTCCTGCGGGGGCGCCCTTTTTCTATGGCCGGGAGGCGCTCCACGCGGCAGCGACTACCAGCAGCGCGGCATCGCGGCGGCCCGCGGCCAGTGCCGCCTCGTTGGCATTGCCTGCCGCCGCATCGGTACGACCGCGTGCGGCCAGCCGGGCCGAGAGCACGCGCCGGGCCGGAACGAGCGCCGCCACGGGACGATCGGTTTCAAGCAGGTAACGAGCGAACGGATCGGAGACCGCCAGCACTTCAGGGCTGTTGCGACCGTAAACGTCTCCGAGCACGCGCAATTCGCGCGCGAAAAGTGCGGTGGCCTCGTCCTTGCCTTGTGCGGCGAGGTTGCGGGCCAGCTCGAGCCGCGCCTGCCGCATCTCGATTCCCTCGCGCGGCACCATTGAACTTTCCTGGGTGCGGACCAAGACGTTCCGGCGCAGCGACTCGGCTGCCGCGTAGCGTCGGTCCGCCTCGAGAATTTCGGCGAGGAGGCGGCGGCTGTCGCGTTCGATCGAATCGAAGCCTGCGGGCACTGTCCACTCGTCGTCGCCGCGACCGAGGGCGACCGCCTCGCGCGCGGCCTGTTGCGCCGCATCCTGCTTACCGCTCGCGAGTAGCGCCTGGGCGCTCAGCAAGAGGTAACCCGCGAGAACGTGATCACGGGCACCGGCCGTTCGCGCCTGGGCGAGGAGCTCTCCGGTTTCTCGCTCCGCCACTGCGTTTTCGCCACGGGCCAGCAAGTTTGCGATGTAGGGAGCGAACGAATCGAGCGTCGCCGACTCCGCATACTGTTCGTAGCCGAGCGCGATCTCCCATAGCTGGCGGTAGAGCACGCCGGCTTCGGCCAGCCGTTGCTGCGCTTCGAGCGTTTTCGCCAGCCGGTCGGCGAATTCGAAACCCCAACCCGAATCGAGCGAGAACCGCGCTTCGTAGAACCGCAGAAGCGACGCGAGGAGTGGCTCGGCCTCGCTTGCCCGGCCGGCCTCGTAGAGCGCCTGCGCATGGCTGGATAGGAGTGTGCGGAGCTCTTCGTCCTCGATCGTCAATTCGCGGCGGAAGGCCGGCAGGATCGCTTCATGGAGCGCGAGCTGGCCTTCGGGCCCGATACCGGTCCAGCCCTCGATTTCGAGCAATTTGCGCGCGTCCTCGAGCGATAATTCGCCCGCACCGAGCCGATCGGCGCGACCGAGCACCAGTTCGAGCGCGGCCCGAACTCGTCCTTGCTGGATCAGCAGGCCCGCACGTCGCTGCGGATCGATCTCGCCGGCGGTCCCGGACAGCGCCGTTTGCGCATCGTCGATCCTCCCTTCGCTTTCAGCGATGGCCGCCTGCAGCTCATGGAGTTGGCCGACTACCTGTCCGGCGCGTCCCCCGGTCCGATCGAACAGTGCCAGCACTTCGAGGACCAGTCTCGGCGCGCGGTCGCGCCGGGGCCCGCCCCACGACCACTCGCTTCGTGCCCGTTCGAAAATTTCCTGTGCAGCCGCGGCCTCCAGCGCGGCGTCGGGACCGGAGAGGACCGGCGCGTAGAGCTTGGCGAGCGCCTCGTAATTTCCCTGCAGGGCGGCCGCGAAGGCAATGACACCCAGCCCGCGCGCGACGTTCTCGATCAGCTCCTCGCGTTCGAACAGATCGGATCTCAGGCCGAGGATCGCCGAATAGCTCTCCGCGACGAGCGAGAAATATTCGTACTCCCGCCAGTCTCCCTCGTCGAAGCCGGCGCTGCGCGCGGTCAGCCAGGCAGTGTAGTGTGCAAGCCTCTCATCGGACCCAGCGGCGAGAAACTGCGCGACGTTTCCCCCGCCGGTTCGTGCGAGGTGAAGCGACAACACGTCCTCGAACCCGGCGCGGGCAGCTTGCGGATCATCGTCGGAGATGCCCGCCACCCCGGCGGCGAACGCGGTCTGCATCGCTGTGATATCCGTTTCCGCCTCGTCCGCAGCGACCGGTTGTGCGTGGAGGGTCGCGGGAGCGGCCAGCGAAAAGGCCGTGGCGGCCAGCAGCGCCGCGTATCGCTTGTTCACCCTTGGCTCTCCCTCCGTGGTACGAGCGCTTATGCCACTTCCTTCCCCGGCGCGTCGATTGTCGATTTCGTACCAGTGCATCGGTCGCTTTCCACGCGGCGATTGACGGCCTATAGGCGCGCTTGTCGTGACATCCATCGATCCCCCCAACGCGGCGCCGAAGCCCGCCATGCCTGCCGAGTGGCGCGATTTCTTCGCGCTGACCAAACCGCGCGTGATGACGCTGGTGATCTTTACCGGGCTGTGCGGCCTGCTGGCTGCGCCCGAGCGGATCAACGCGTTTCTCGGTTTCGCCGCGATCCTGTGCATCGCGATCGGGGCGGGCGGGGCGGCCGCGCTCAACCAGTGGTGGGAAGCCGATATCGACGCCGGGATGAAACGCACCTCGAAGCGTCCGCTGCCCTCGGGCCGGATGGACCGGACGCAGGCGCGCGATTTCGGGATCATGCTCTCCGCCGCCTCGGTGGGCATCATGGGCCTCGCGATTGGCTGGCTTGCGGCTGCGATCCTCGCCGTGTCGATCGTCTATTACGCGGTGCTCTACACGATCTGGCTGAAGCCGCGAACGCCGCAGAACATCGTCATCGGCGGCGGGGCCGGGGCGTTCCCGCCGATGATCGGATGGGTCGCGGCGACCGGCGAGATCACCGCGATGCCGGTGCTGCTGTTCGCGATCATCTTCATGTGGACCCCGCCGCACTTCTGGGCGCTCGCGCTGTTCGTGAAGACCGATTACGAAGCCGTCGGCATCCCGATGCTACCGGTGGTCGCGGGCGAACAGGCCACGCGGCGGCAAATCCTGATCTATGCCGCGATCCTCCTTCCGCTCAGCCTCGCGCCGTGGTGGATCGGCGGGACGGGTTGGATCTACGGCGCCAGCGCGGCGGTGCTGTCGGGCCTGTTCCTGCTGCTATCTGCGCAAGTGGGCTTGCGCCGTACGCAAGAAGGCGATGCGATGCGCCCGGAAAAGCGCCTTTTCGGATTCTCGATCCTCTACCTCTTCGCGCTGTTCGCGATGCTGGTGGTGGACCGGTTCGCGCTCACACCCTAGATAGAGATCATGGAACCACGCCAAGACCCTCCGCGCGACCCGCAGGACGAAGAGCTTCGTCGCAAGGCGATCCAGCGGCAGCGCAACATCGTGCTCGCGCTGGTGCTGGCCGGCTTCGTCGCGCTATTCTACGGCATCACCATCGCCCGGATGTAGACCGATGGCCACGCAGCCTCTCCAGCAGCGCAACAAGCGCACCGGCCTTATCATGCTGGCCTTCGCGGTCGGCATGCTGGGCTTGGGCTATGCCGCGGTGCCGCTTTACGACCTGTTCTGCCGCGTGACCGGCTTCGGCGGAACCACGCAGCGCGCCAGCGACAGCGATGCGAGCCTCGCCGAACGGCTGGCGGCGAGCGGGGCAACGCGCGATATCGTGATCCGGTTCGATGCCAATGTCGCGCGCAACATGCCGTGGGATTTCCGCCCCGAACAGGCGACCGACAAGATCGCCATCGGTAGCCGCGACCAGGCGATCTACCTCGCGCGCAACACCGGGTCCGAGCCGATCGTCGGGTCGGCGAGCTTCAACGTCTTCCCCAATGAGGCGGGCAAGTATTTCAGCAAGGTGCAGTGCTTCTGCTTCACCGAACAGCGGCTCGAGCCGGGGCAGGAAGTGCGGATGCCGGTGGTCTATTACGTCGATCCCGCGATCCTCGACGACCCGCTGGTCGAGGACCTCGATTCGATCACGCTGAGCTACACCTTCCATCGCAAGGTCGAGGACGAGTCCTGATGCGCGGGTCGTCGTTGCGAAAGTAGCACGAAAACCCGTCCTCACCCCCTAGACCCCGGCGGCGCGGGCGATTAAGGGCACCGGCACACCTTCATCCGAAAGATGGACATCATGGCCGGTAACAAGTCGCACACCTATCACATTCTCGATCCCGATCCGTGGCCGCTGATCGGCTCGCTGAGCGCGCTGACGTTCACGACCGGCATGGTGATGAGCTTCCACCCGGACGTGTTCAATTTCGGCACCCCGGTGCTGATCGCGGGCCTGATCGGTCTCGTCTTCACCTTCTTCAGCTGGTTCGGCAACATCATCCGCGAAGCGCATGCGGGCGACCACACCCCGGTCGTGCAGCTCCACCTGCGCTACGGCATGATCCTGTTCATCGCGTCCGAAGTGATGTTCTTCGTGGGCTGGTTCTGGAGCTGGTTCGATTTTTCGCTTTTCCCCTCGACGCTGACCGAAGTGGTCGACGGGCAATGGCCGCCCGCCGCAATCGAGGAAGTGATCGACGCGTTCGATCTGCCGCTGCTCAACACGCTGATCCTGCTATGCTCGGGCACCACCGTGACCTGGGCGCACCACGCACTGATCAATGGTGATCGCGAAGGCCTCAAGAAGGGCCTGTGGGCCACGATCATCCTCGGCGTGCTGTTCAGCTGCATCCAGGCGTACGAATACGCTGCGGCGCCGTTCGGTTTCGGGGGCAACACCTACAGTTCGGCATTCTACATGGCGACCGGTTTCCACGGTTTCCACGTCATCATCGGCACGATCTTCCTGATCGTGTGCCTGGTGCGGTCGTACAAGGGCCACTTCACCCCGCGCCAGCACTTCGGTTTCGAAGCTGCGGCGTGGTACTGGCACTTCGTCGACGTCGTGTGGCTGTTCCTGTTCATCGTCGTCTACGTCTGGGGCGGCTGGGGCTACCCGACTCACTAAGCGAGGGGCCCTCGCATGAGGCGCCTGCCCATCATTCCGACCATCGTCGTCGCGGCCGCGGTCGCGACGATGATCGCACTCGGCATCTGGCAACTGGGCCGCGGTGCGGAGCGCGACCGGCTGAAGCAGGCGATGGTCGAACGTCCGACCCAGCCGCTGCTCGATTATCCCTTCGGCAAGGCGGGGGACGAGCGCTACCTCTTCCGCCGATTGCGTGCGACCTGCGACGAGGTGACGAGGATCGAGGTCGCCGGCGGTAAGGACGCTGCGGGCCGGACCGGGTGGCGCCAGATCGCGACCTGCGTAAACCGCGCGAGCGGTGCCAGTTTCCAGACGCAGATCGGTGTCGCCGAGCGGCCTGACACCGTCGTCGAGTGGGATGGCGGCGTGATCGAGGGACTCGCCGCGCAGGGCCCCGACGATCGCGGGTTCCTCGAGCGGCTGTCGTTTCGCCCGTCCAACCGCGCGGCGATGATCGTCGCGAGCGAACCGAAGGCCGGCCTCAAGGCCTCACGACAGCCTGACCCCGCCGAATACGAGAACACTTCCTGGGCCTATGCCGGGCAGTGGTTCTTCTTCGCCTTCACGGCCCTGGTCATCTACGCCTTCGCGCTGCGCCGTCGCTGGCGCGAGCGGGCGTGAGCGCGATCCGATACGTCTCGACGCGCGGCTCCGCGGAGCGCGCATCGTTTCGCGACGTCGCCCTCTCCGGTACCGCGCCCGATGGCGGGTTGTGGATGCCGGCGGACATCCCGCGCCTGCCCAAGGCCCGGATCGCGGACCTCGCCGAGCTGCCCTATCCCGATCTCGCCGCTTTGATCCTGTCGGCCTTCGTCGGGGACGCGATCCCCGACGAGCGATTGTTCGAGATTTGCCAGGAAGCCTATGTGAGCTTCGACGATCCCGAAGTCGCGCCGCTGGTACCCCTCGCCGGGCGCCACTGGCTGCTCGAGCTGTTCCACGGCCCGACACTGGCATTCAAGGACTTTGCGCTGCAGGTGGTCGGGCGCATCATGGCCGAGCTGATCGACGCCGAGGAAGGCGGGAAGCCCCTGGTGCTGGTGGGTGCAACCAGCGGCGATACCGGATCGGCGGCCATCGCGGCGATCGCGGACCGCGCCAATATTGGCCTCGTCATGCTCCACCCGGAGGGTCGCGTGAGCGAGGTACAGCGGCGGCAGATGACCACGGTCGACGCTCCGAACATCGTCAATCTCGCGGTCAAGGGCAGCTTCGACGATTGCCAGCGCATCGTGAAGCAGCTGTTCGCGAGCGGGGTCGGCGACCTGCGCCTCGGCGCGGTGAATTCGATCAACTGGCTGCGGATCGCGGGACAGGTCCCTTACTATTTCGCCGCTGCGGCCAAATTGAACGCGGTCGACCGTCCGCTCGCCTTTGCCGTGCCCACCGGCAATTTCGGCAATGCTTTCGCAGGCCATGTCGCGCGTGCCATGGGCCTGCCGGTCGAGCGGCTGATCGTGGCCAGCAATGCCAATGCGATCCTCCCGCGCACGATCGCGACCGGGCTATACGAACGCGGCGAAGCGCTCGCCACCAGTGCGCCGGCGATGGACATCCAGGTTGCGAGCAATTTCGAACGCCTGCTGTTCGAGGCAGATCCCGCCGCCACGCCGGGCCAGATGGAGCTCCTGTCGCAAGAGGGTCGCTTCCACCTCACCGCGGCGCAGCGCCGGGTGCTTGATGCGATGTTCGCCGGGGCTTCGGCGCATGAAGGTGCGATCGCCGATGCGATGCGCTGGGCGCGCGACCGCGCGGGGCAGGTGATCGATCCGCACACGGCCGCCGGGCTGCATGCCGCGCTTGCCTCCGACCTGCCGCACGACGTGCCGATCGTGACGCTGGCCACCGCGCACCCGGCGAAGTTTCCCGATGCGGTCGCCGAGGCGCTCGGCGAGGGGCCCGCCGCGCCCGAGCGTCTGCGGGCGATTTTCGGGCGCGAGGAGCGCTACGCCACCGTCGACGCCGATCCCAAGGCGGTTGCATCGCACCTCGAGGACATTGCAAGGACGCTCGCATGAGCCTCGCACTCGACATGACCCCGCGCCTGCTGGTCGGTGAAGCCTGGGACGATTACGGCCTGCTCGACAGCGGCCATGGTCGCAAATACGAACGCTATGGCCCTTATCGCTTCATCCGACCCGAACCGCTCGCACTGTGGCAGCCGCGGCTCGACGAGTGGCCCGCTGACGGCGAGTTCGTGCCTGGTAGCGACGAGGACGGCGGCGGTCGCTGGAACCTTTCGCCCGAGGTGCCGGAGGACGGCTGGACGCTCAATTGGGGGTCCGCCAAATTCACCGCGCAATGCACGCCGTTCCGCCATCTTGGTTTCTTCCCCGACATGGCGCCGGTCTGGGAGTGGATGGGCGCTCAGCTTGGCGAACGCGCCGCGATCCGCCCGACGATGAACCTGTTCGGTTATACCGGGGTGGGCAGCCTGGCGCTCAGCGAGCACGGGCCCGTCACCCATGTCGATGCGTCGAAGAAATCGGTCGCGCAGGCGCGCGAAAACGCGGCGATGTCGGGCATGGAGGGGCGACCGATCCGCTGGCTGGTCGACGATGCGATGAAATTCGCCGCACGCGAGGTGCGGCGCGAGAACCGCTATGACGGGATCATCCTCGATCCGCCCAAATTCGGGCGCGGGCCGAAGAACGAGACCTGGCGGATCGAGGACGGCCTGCCGGAATTAATCGGCGACTGCGGGCAGTTGCTCGATGGCGACAGCCGCTTCCTGTTCCTCACCGTTTACGCGGTGAGGATGAGCGCGCTGTCGCTCGGACAGCTATTGGCGGAAAAACTCGCCCACCTGCCCGGCAGGATCGAATTCGGGGAACTCGCCGTGCGAGAGGAAGGCGAGGGCGGTCGGACCCTGCCGACCGCGCTGTTCGCCCGCTGGTCGAACGCCTAGCCCGCTTCCAGGGCCGCGAGGAATTCGCGAATCCGCTTGGCGTTGTAGCCGAGGTCGCTCACACCCACCCGGCTGATCGAGCGCATGTTGACGATCGATCCGCCTGACTCGTTCGGCTCGGCGGTGAGCACCACGATATCTTCGAACTTGATCCACCCGGCATAGGCGACCGCTTCGAGCCTGCCGGCTTCGGCGTCGGATGCGATCACAGTCCAGCCGCGCTCTTCGGCCAGTTCCTCGGCCCGCGCGATCGTGTCGGCGACCGAACTGGGTACCTCGACCGGCGCGAGATCGGGATAGCCTTCGCGGTGCAATTCGCGCCAATCGGCCTCGCTCTCGACTCCACGCAGATTGTCTTCGGGAATTTCGAGCGCGGTGAATGCGGGCGGGCTTTCGAGATCGGTTGTGGCGTCGTGGATCGCGGGATACTTGCCCGCCTCGCCGCGCAGCCATGCACCGGTCGCCATCAACGCGCCCGCCGCCAGCAGGCCGACCAGCGCCGACCAGCTCGTGCGCTTGCCCAGCACCCAGCTCAGCACCAGCGCCAGCGCGGCGAAGCCGGCGAGCCACATCGCCGAACGCAGCGCGTAGACGAAGCCCATGAAGCCGGTCATTTTCTCGATCGCATCGAACCGGGCGAGCGTGGTGCCGACCAGCGCGACCACGATCGCGGCCAGCGACAGCGTGAGCGCGAGCTTGCCCAGCCACGCGGTCCAATGTCTGTTGTGCGAAGTCGTCATGGCTCGGTTCCCCCTCTGGACAGGTCGTGTCCGCATGTGTCACGTCGCGCGCTCTTTGCAAAGGAGCATTGCGCTTGGCCGACAGCCTGATCCTCGAAGTCGCGGATTTCGAGCACGACGTGCTCACCGGGATCTATTCTGAAGAAACCGGCAAGGCGCAGCCGCTGCGTTTTACCATCCGGGTGTGGATGCGACCGTTGCCTCGCTACGATGCGGAGACGCCGCTGGCCGACAGCAAGAACTACATGGACCTCAAATTCGCCGCGTCCGACGCGCTGCCCGAAGGCGTCCATTTCAAGCTCATTGAGGCGGTTGCCGACCATGTCTGCGAGACGCTGTTCCTGCAGGACACCCGAATCGATCGGGTCGAGGTCAAGATCGTCAAGCTCGCCATCGCAGAGGCGGGCGAGAAGATCGGGATCACGCTGCTGCGGGAGCGGCGCGCGTGAAGACGCTCCGCATCCCTGCCCTTTCGGACGAGCCGCTCGATGCCGCGGCCTGCTTTCAGGAAAGCTGGCTGTCGCAGGCGCGCAGCTGCGACGACGACCTGCTGCTGGTGTTCTCTCCCGCCGACCACTCGCACCGCAATTGGCGCCTCGCCGCGGTGCAGGAGCTGGCGCGCGAAGCGGCGCCACGGCGCCGCGTGAATGCCGTGGCGTCGAACAATGATGCTGCGATCGGAGAGGCGGAGGATTACTTTGCTGAGGCCCCAGGCGTCACCGGCCAATATTTGCGGCTCGCGAGGTAATCCGCATGGCTTGATCGAGATCAAGGCGGCATCAGCCCGCACGGGGCACAAGGCTTGCCGAAAGGAAGGCAAAGCCATGACCGAACATCTCGAACGCCCGAAACTCGACACCCTCGCCAAGGTCGATACGCTTGCGAAAATCCTGCCCGCGATCGAGACTGCGCCGCAGCAGCCGGTCGCGGTCGATCGCAGCTTCGGTTTCCCGCCGGCGCTCCATATCGGTCTCGGCGGCGTGTTCCTCGCCTTTCTCGCGATCCTGGGTTTCGGCCTTGCCGCACCAGCACTGCTCATCCCGATCGCGATCTGCATGTTGTTTACCGTCGCGATCTTCGCGGTGCCCGCACTGTGGGTCGGGATGAAGCCCGACAATCCGGTCAAGTCCCCGCGCTGGGCCGAATTCCAGCTGCGCGGCGTGATGACCGCGACAGGCCGCTGCAGCGCGAATGCGGCGATCGCGCAGATGTACGTCGTGCCTCTGGTCGTGCTCGGGTGGGGAGTCGCGATCGTGACGATCTGGGGGTTGACGGCCTGACCCGAACGTCAGCCGCCAGTGAGGGGCGCGGGGTCGACCAGTTCGATCCCGCGCTTTCCGTGTCGGCGGATCGCCCCGTCGCGTTCGAAGCGGGTGACCTGTCGGCTCACGGTCTCGATCGTCAGGCCGAGTAGCGAAGCCAGTTCTGCCCGGCTGAGCGGGAGATCGAAGCGGCGGGCCGGATGGCACGGCGAATCGCTGGCCGCTTCTGCGAAGGCCATCAAGGCCCCGCCGACCTTACGCCGCGCATCGCCGGTCTGTGCGAGGTCGAGCCAGCGGCGCGTTTCGTGGAGATCGTCCTGCGCCCTGCGTAGCAGCGCCGCACCCAGTTGCGGAAACCGTTCGATCGTCGCTTCGAGCTGCTTGCGCGAGAACAGGCAGACGCGGCAGTCGGTGAGTGCCACCACTTCGTGGTCGGTTAGCGGGGCGAACAGCTCGCCCGCGAAACCGGCCGGATGGATCAGCGAAAGGATGTGCTCCTCGCCCTCCGGATCGGTTGAGACGATCTTTAGTGCCCCCGAGACGAGAGTTGCGCAGGTCGCATTGTCGTCGCCCACCGCAAACAGCGTTTCGCCCGCTGCGAGATCGCGCCTCCGGCCGCCGCGCGCGAGCTCGGCGCGTTCGCGTTCGTCGAGCGAGGCGCAGGCCGCGCGATCGCGGACCGGGCATTGGGCACAGGCGAGTTCGTCGGTCACTGCGATGGCAGGTCGGCCGCGAGTCGGGCGATAGTGGTGCGTTCTTCCTCGGCCAGTCGCGCCGCTTCGCCGCGGGCCGCCTCGATCGTCGTCAGTTGAGCGTCTGCCAGCGTCGCCTCGGCGAGCAGGACGTCGAGTTCGGCCAGCACCGACACGGTTGCTTCGTGCGCGGACTGCAATTCTGCCAGCGCGATCTGCGCCGATGCATTGGCCTTGGTCGTGATCGCGCTGCCGCGGGCTACCGCGACCAGTCGCGAGGCGCGCGATTCGAGCTTGGCGAACTCGGCATGATTGGCTCGGCCCAGTTCCTCGAGTTGCGCAACGCGGGTGGTGGTGTCGGTCGACAGCGCAACGCGCTCTGCAGGCTGGGCGGGCTCGGGCGTCGTGGCGCTGCCCGTCATCCGCTCGCCGTCGCGAATCGCAAGGCTGGGATAGTCGCCGCCACTTGCGCAGGCGGCGAGCGATGCCGATATGGAGAAGAGGATTGCGACGCGCTTCATCAGCTCGCCCCATAGCATGTGCGAGCGAGTTCGCCAGAATGTTCCAGTTGGACCGAGAATCTGGGGCGCTTCGCGTTGACAGCTGTTGGGTCTTCGACTAACGGCACCGCTTTCCCGGCAACCGCGCAACTCGCGCGGCGTCGGAGTGCGGCTTTTCGGAGCCGCTGATTGCAGTAACGAGAAAGAGTTAGCACCATGTTCGCAGTCGTGCGCACGGGCGGCAAACAATACCGGGTTGCCGCCGGAGACAAAATCGCGGTCGAAAAGCTCGCTGGCGAAGCCGGCGACACCATCAAGCTGGGCGACGTCCTGCTTGCCGGTGAGGGCGACGATATCAAGGACGCCTCGAAAGTCGCGGTTTCGGCCGAGATCATCGCGCAGGCGAAGAGCGAGAAGACGATCGTCTTCAAGAAGCGTCGTCGTCACAACTATCGCCGCAAGGCCGGCCACCGCCAGCAGATGACGCTGCTGCGCATCATTCAGGTCGGCGATGCCAAGGCCGAGAAGAAGGCTGCGCCGAAGAAGGAAGCCGCTCCGAAGGAAGAGGCCAAGAAGGCCGCTCCGAAGAAGGCTCCGGCGAAGAAGGCCGACGAGAAGAAGCCCGCCGCCAAGAAGGCCGCGCCGAAGAAAGCGGCTGCGACCAAGAAGGCCGCGGACAAGAAACCCGCCGCCAAGAAAACGGCTGCGAAGAAGACCGAAAAGAAGTAAGCCGGACGCGTCCGGTCAGGAGTTATTGAGCCATGGCACATAAAAAAGCAGGCGGTTCGTCCAACAACGGTCGCGATTCAGCCGGCCGTCGCCTCGGTGTGAAGAAGTTCGGTGGCCAGGAAGTCGTTCCGGGCAACATCATCGTGCGTCAGCGCGGCACCAAGTTCTATCCGGGCACCAATGTCGGCATGGGCAAGGACCACACCCTTTTCGCGCTTACCGGCGGCCGAGTGCGTTTCCACTCGGGCAAGCAGGCGCGCAAATACGTCTCGATCGACGAGATGGCAGTCGCCGCCGAATAATCGGGCAGCTTAGACACGGGCTGTCCACCGGGACGGCCCCGCCGGAGCTATATCCGGCCGAAGAGGGAGAGGGGCCAGGCCCGTCTCCCTTTTTTCGTCTCCCTCGCGACTCCGGACCTTGAGGGAGGTCCGGCAAGAGGGGACGTTGCAATGTTTCACAGATCGGACAGGCTGCTGTTGCGGCCACCCTGGCCCGAAGACGCGCACGCGATCTTCGCCGCGATCGGCGAGGAAGCCATCGTCCGCAACCTCGCGCGCGCGCCCTGGCCCTATTGCGAAGACGATGCGCGGGCCTTCGTCGCGCTGCCGATCGATCCGCGCTGCCCCCGCTTCCTTGTCACCCGGGCGAGCGACGCCAAGCTGGTCGGCTGCATCGGGATCGACGAGCGCGCAGGAAAGATCGAGCTCGGTTACTGGATCGCCAGCGAATTCTGGGGCCAGGGCTATGCGACCGAGGCTGCGCTGGCGGTGCTCGAAATCGCGCGGTTGTGCGGCCACCGCGATCTTGTCGCCGGGCATTTCGTTGACAATCCCGCGTCGGGCCGCGTGCTCGAGAAGGTCGGATTCCTGCCGACCGGAGAAGTTTCGGAGCGCCACAGCGCGGGGCGCGGCACGGTGGCTCCGTGCAAGCACTATGCGCTAAGCTTGGGTGTGCGCCCTTGCCTTGCCGCGAAAGCCGCTTAGGAATCGCGCATGGCCACCCGCAAACGCCTATCGCCCGAAGAAAGCCGTCGTACCGCGCTCGAAGCGGCGCGCGCGCTGCTGATCGAAGCCGGTCCGCAGAGCGTGACGTTGAAGGCGGTCGCCGCGCGGGTCGGGCGCACCCATGCCAATCTGCTGCATCATTTCGGTTCGGCCTCGGGCCTGCAGAAGGCGCTTGCGGCGTACCTCGCGCAGACGGTCTGCGAGACGATCATCGAAGCGGTGCGCGCGAGTCGGGCGGGGCTGGGGTCGCCGCGCGAAGTGGTCGATCTCGCCTTTGATGCGTTCGATCGCGAAGGCGCGGGACAGCTCGCCAGCTGGATGATCCTCACCGGCAACGAGGACGCGCTCGATCCCATCGTCGAGACGATCCACGATCTCGTCGACGAGATCGCGCCCGAGGAAAGCGAGGCACACGGCGAGAAGATGCGGGTCCACGAAGAAACGTTGACGCTGGTGCTGCTGGCGCTGGGCGATGCGCTGATGGGTCAGCCGCTCGCCAAGTCGCTGCGCCTCCCGCGCGACACCGCACGCGACCGTGCCGAACGCATGCTCGCCGATTCGATCGCGGCTCATCAGACGGCGAAGGATTGATCCGAATTTAGCTTGCGACCGCTTCGCGCAGCCAATCGGGCAGCAGTTCGGGGTCGATATCGGCGACGCGCAAATGGTCGACCGCGAGCCCGTGTTCGGGATATGCCACCCGCCGG
Organism: Pseudoblastomonas marina; assembly: GCF_034374265.1. Lineage (NCBI taxonomy): Bacteria > Pseudomonadati > Pseudomonadota > Alphaproteobacteria > Sphingomonadales > Erythrobacteraceae > Pseudoblastomonas > Pseudoblastomonas marina. The sequence goes on from NZ_CP139718.1 coordinate 116,255, forward strand.
CGCTTTTCCTCCGATCGGTCAAGCGGGACTACCACCAGGCGCCGGTTGACCTTCTGTCGCCAGTTCATCCGCGCGGTGTTCTCCTGCCCGATGAAACAGCCCTTCGTGAAGGAGACGCCGTTCAGTTCGGCGGCATTGGTCTCGAGCCACAGCAGATCGCCGATTTCCTCGGCCGTCTCGGCGACGCCGAGCGACAGGCGATGGGCGTGATAGCCTGCGGTCGAGTCGCCGGCGCTACCGGGAGGCGCAATCCAGCGGCTGCCCAGCGCTCGGAGGCGCGGGTCGGCAGCGCCGTCACTGCCGTCGCGCCGCCAATGCACTGCGAGGTTTTCGTCGAGCTCGATCGCGATCTTGCGCCGCAGGCGATAGAGCGAAAGCCGCTTCACCAACTTCGCCGCACTGTTGCGTTCGCAGTCGAGCAGCAGCTTATTTCCGTCACGCCAGGCGATGAAGCCCGCGATGGTCTTGCCTTGCGGAGTCAGCAGGCCCGCATAGGTCGGCAGGCCGGGGGAGTCGCCACCAGAGACATCGTTGGTGACGAGTCCCTGGAGGAAGCCGACGGCATCCTCGTCCTCCGAAGTCGGAGTGATCGTGATGATGGCGCGGTCTGAAAGCAGGGTCATGTCTGGAATATAGGGGCGCTCGCCGCTAAGCGAACCCCGATGAGCGACAGTATTACGATCTCCCGTCCCGACGATTGGCATTTGCACTTGCGCGATGGCGACATGCTACGCGGCGTGCTGCCCTACACCGCGCGCCAGTTCGCCCGCGCGATCGTGATGCCCAACCTCGCGCCGCCGGTCACGACCACCGCGGCAGCGCGCGACTATCGCGCACGGATAATGGCCGCGCTGCCCCGGGGCTTTGACTTCACCCCGCTGATGACATGCTATCTTACCGACGACACCGATGCCGAAGATATCGCGCAAGGGTTCGCCGACGGCGTGTTCACCGCGGCCAAGCTCTATCCCGCCAACGCTACCACCAATTCGGCCCACGGCGTGACCGATGTCGCCAATATCCGCGGCGTGCTCGAGCGGATGGCCGAGATCGGCATGGTATTGTGCGTCCATGGCGAGGTCACCGAGAGCGAAGTAGACGTGTTCGACCGCGAGGCCGAGTTCATCGACCGCATCCTTACCCCGCTGATCGCCGATCTCCCGGATCTCAAGGTGGTTTTCGAGCATATCACCACCGCGCAGGCGGTCGATTTCGTTACGCAGGCCGGGTCCGACGTCGCGGCGACGATCACGCCGCAGCACCTTCACATAAACCGTAATGCGATGCTGGTCGGCGGGATCAGGCCGCATGCCTATTGCCTGCCGGTCGCCAAGCGCGAACTGCACCGGCTGGCGCTGCGCGCCGCGGCTATTTCGGGTTCGCCCAAGTTCTTCCTCGGCACCGACAGCGCGCCGCACGATCGGGCGGCGAAGGAGAGCGCCTGCGGCTGTGCGGGGATATTCAACGCACCCTTCGCGCTGGAAAGCTATGTCACGGTGTTCGACGAGGAAGGCGCGCTCGACCGGTTCGAGGGCTTCGCCAGCTATTACGGGCCGGACTTTTACGGCCTGCCGCGAAACACCGACACGGTGACGCTTCGCCGCACTGAGCATGTCGTGCCCGATTGCGTCGACGCGGCGGGTACGCCGGTCGTTCCGTTCCACGCGGGCGAAACGCTCGGCTGGACCTTCGAGGGTTAGGTCGCGGTCGGCCTGGCGCGACGCTTTCCGCGCCACAATTCCCATACGAACAGCGCCAGCGCCGCCCAGATGAAGCCGAAGCTCGCGAGCTGAACCGGCTTCAATGGCTCGTCGAACACGGTCAGGCCGAGGATGAAGACCATGGTCGGGGCGAGGAACTGGATGAAGCCGAGCACCGAATAATCCATCCGTCGCGCCGCGATCGCGAACAGCAGCAGCGGGATCGCGGTCCAGGCCCCGCCGAGCATGATCAGCGCCGACAGCTCGACGCTCTGGGTGAAACTCGATCCCGTCGGTGATTGCGCGAACCACCAGCAGGTCGCGGCAGCGGGCGCGGCGAGCAGCACGGTCTCCATCGTCAATCCGGGCACGGCGCCCGCCTGCACGGTCTTCTTGAGCAGCCCGTAGGTCCCGAAGCTCAATGCCAGCGTCAGGCTGATCCAGAGCGTCGTCAGCGCCCCGCCGAGCAGGATCGCGACACCGATCCCGGCCAGCACGACCGCGACCCACAGCATGCGGCTCATCTTCTCGCCGAGCACGACCGTGCCGAGGAACACGTTGACCAGCGGGTTGATGTAATAGCCGAGGCTCGCAGCGTAGAGATTGCCGCGCTGGATCGCGAGCACGTAGACCACCCAGTTGGTCGCCACGAGGGTAGCCGCGGCGGCGAGGACGAGCAGCGCGCGCCGGTTGCGGAAGATCGCGAGGAATTCGCCCATCTGCTTGCGAAAGACGAGGATCACGAAACACAGCGGGATCGTCCAGAGGATGCGCCAGCCGACGAATTCTACCGGAGGCACCGTCTTCACCGTCAGCAGGTAGAGCGGCATCAGCCCCCACAGCGTATAGGCGCCGATGGCCGCGGCAAGGCCGGACGGCTTGGCTTCGGGGGTGGGAGGCGTCGTCATGCGCGGCCCGTAGTCGCGCGACCTCCTTACAGCAAGCAACTTGCCATTCGCCGCTCGAACGCCCAATTGCGCGGACACCATGCCCAATCCGCTCCCTACCGTCGTGATCGTCGGCCGCCCGAATGTCGGAAAGTCCACGCTGTTCAACCGGCTGGTGGGCAAGAAGCTCGCACTGGTCGACGACCAGCCGGGCGTCACCCGCGATCGCCGGTTCGGCGATGCGAGCCTGCTCGGGCTCGATTTCCAAATCGTCGATACCGCCGGGTGGGAAGACGAGAACATCAAGACGCTGTCGGGCCGGATGCGCCAGCAGACCATGGCCGCGCTCGAAGGCGCCGACGCCGCGCTGTTCGTGATCGATGCGCGTGCCGGGCTCTCGCCGCTCGACGAGGAGATCGGCAATTGGCTGCGCGAGCAGGAAGTGCCCGTGATCGTGGTCGCCAACAAGGCCGAAGGGCGCGCAGCCGAGGGCGGAATCTATGAGAGCTTCGCGCTCGGTCTCGGCGATCCGGTGCCGCTTTCGGCCGAGCACGGTACCGGCGTGGCCGACCTGTTCGACGCCCTGCGCCCGCATATCGAGTTCAAGCAGCCCGAAGACACGCCCGAATGGGAAGGCGAAGACGGCGAGGACCCGCCGCTCGGCCCGCTCAAGCTCGCGATCGTGGGACGCCCCAATGCGGGCAAATCGACGCTGATCAACCGTCTTCTTGAAGAAGACCGCCTGCTGACCGGGCCCGAAGCCGGGGTTACGCGCGATTCGATCGCGGTGGACTGGGAATGGACCGATCCCAAGACCGGCGAGGCGCGCGAGATCAAGCTGATCGACACCGCCGGCATGCGCAAGAAAGCCAAGGTGGTCGAAAAGCTCGAAAAGCTGTCGGTCGCCGATGCGCGCCGCGCGGTCGATTTTGCCGAGGTGGTCGTGCTGCTGCTCGACGCGACGCAGGGGCTCGAGCACCAGGATCTCAAGATCGCGGCGATGGCGATCGAGGAAGGCCGCGCACTGATGATCGCGATCAACAAGTGGGATATCGCCGAAGAACCCTCCAGCCTGTTCAACGGGATCAAGGAGGCGCTGAGCGAAGGGCTGGCGCAGGTGAAGGGCCTGCCGGTGTTCTCGGTCTCGGCGATCACCGGCAAGGGGCTCGACCAGATGATCGGCGCGGCATTCGAACTACGCGAGACCTGGTCGAAGCGCGTGCCGACCGCGGCGCTCAACCGCTGGTTCGACGATGCGCTGATGAACAATCCGCCGCCTGCGCCCAAGGGCCGCCGGATCAAGCTGCGCTACATCACCCAGGCCGCCACCCGCCCGCCGCGCTTCGTGGTCTTCGGCACCCGCCTCGACATGCTGCCGACCAGCTACGAGCGCTATCTCGTCAACGGCATCCGCAAGACCTTCGGGCTCGAAGGCGTGCCCGTTCGCGTCAACCTGCGTAGCCCCAAAAACCCATACCAGGACGATTGATGCTCGATCTGCTCCTCGCCGCCGATCCTAGCCTTGCGGGCGAACTGCTCGAACGCACCGCGAGCACCTCGCGCGTGCAGCAGATAGTTCAGTTGAGCTTGGCGCCGGTGTTCCTTCTCGCGGCGATCGGTGCGGTGATGAACGTCATGACCAGCCGCCTGATCTGGATCGCGACGCGCATCGAGGACATCGAACGCGTGCTCGATTCGGGCGAGGGCGGGCGATTGGGCGAGGAAATCCCGGTGCTGCAACAGCGCCGCGTCTATGCCCAGCGTGCGGTGATGTTCTCGACCGCCTCGGCGCTGACAATCTGCGTGGTGGTCGCGCTACTGTTCGTTTCGGCCTTCATCCGCCCGCAGATCGGGACGGTGACCGCGGTGGCCTGGATCGTCACCATGGGGCTGCTGATGGTCGGGCTGGTGCTGTTCCTGCTCGAGACCCGGCTCGCCACCGGCAGCGCGCACGAACGCCGCAGGCAGAGTCGGGCGATCCTGCGAAAGAAGGCGGAAAAGCGCAGCGACTGAACGGACGGCGCTCGGACCGTCAGTAAGCCGAAACTATCGCGCGCGCCGCGCATTTCATCGAGCGATGGAACTCAACCCGGTATCCGAACTCGAATACTTCAACTGGGAAGTCGTCCTCCGCCTCGGCGTGGCCGCGGTTCTCGGACTGCTGCTCGGGCTGGACCGGGAGTTGCGCGGACACGCCGCGGGCATGCGGACCCACGGGCTGGTGTGCTTTTCGGCGGCCGGAACCACGGTGGCGATGCTAGCCCTCTATTACCAGCTCGACGGTGCCCGCGCCGATCCCTTGCGCTTGTTCGAGGCCATCGGGGCCTTCATCGGTATCGTCGGTGCGGGACTGATCGTCTTCAGCAAGGGCAAGCTCCACAACATCACCACGGCCGCCCATCTCTGGCTGGCGAGCGTGATCGGCATCGCTTGCGGTGCTGCACTGTGGCCGGTGGTCGTCATAGGCACGATCATCAGCCTGGTGATGCTCACCTTCCTGCGAATCGTGGAGGGACGGCTTTTCGGCCCCGATCGCAAGCTTGACGAGGATAAGCGGGACTAGCCCTCGCCGCCGTCGCCGGCCGGCTTGCTCTGCAACTGGACGTAGTTTTCGAGGCCCATGCGCGCGATCATGTCGAACTGGGTCTCGAGGAAGTCGACGTGCTCCTCTTCGCTTTCGAGGATGCGCACGAAGATTTCGCGGCTGACGAAATCGCGCGCTTCTTCGCACGCTTCGATCGCGTCGCGCAGCAGCGGGATGGCCTCGTTCTCCATCGCGAGGTCGGCCTTGAGGATCTCCTCGACCGTCTCGCCGACCTTGAGGCTGTGGAGCGCCTGGAAATTAGGGAGACCGCCTAGGAACAATACGCGCTCGGCCAGGATGTCCGCATGTTTCATTTCGTCGATCGACTCGTGGCGCTCGTATTCGGCGAGCGTGGTCACGCCCCAATCGTGCAGCACGCGGTAGTGCAACCAGTACTGGTTGATCGCGGTCAGCTCGTTGGTGAGTGCCTTGTTGAGGAACTCGATGATCTTGGGATCGCCCTGCATGTCGTGTCGTCCACTAGGAGGAGGAAGGCCCCCTCCATGCGCCTCGCGACCGAGTCGGGCAAGGGCGCGCACCACAAAAAAGGGCGGAAATCCGCCATTTGCGAGCGATTGTCAGTAGCGTTGGAACTCAGGCGGCGGAGAGTTTCTCGAACGCCGCTTCGCGCTCCTCGAGCACGATATCTTCGGCGCGGTCGAGACAGGTGCCGCAGCTGGGCTGCTTACCCATCGCGCCATAGCAGGCCTCGGCATTGCCCGGGCAACGGCGCGCGACGCGGCGAAGGTCGGCTTCGCGGATGGCGTTGCAGATGCAGATATACATGTGGGCGCGAGCTCCTGCGATTGATTCGCATGAACCGTATTAGTGCGACCGATTATCAATAGCAACCTTAGCGTCTGAGTGCGAACATCCGACCATAGGTCAAGCACCGCCACAGCCATTCGAGCGGGCCGTAGCGGAACCGCTCAAGCCACGGCTTCGACCACAGCAGCATAAGCACCCATACCGCGAGCACGACGAGATAGAGCTGCGGGCGGTTGAGCACGCCGAACAGGTCGAGTGCCCAGGGGGAGAAGACGAACAGCAGGACGAAAGAGGTGCCGAGATAATTCGAGAAGGCCATGCGGCCGGTGGCCACCACGCGTTCGCCCAGCCAGCCCTTCTTGCCCGCTCCCCACAGGGCGAGCAGCGCGGCGAGCCCAAGGATGACCGGCAGGCGCGGCAGCATCGAGGCGCCGATGAAGGCGAACATGGTGCTGAAATAACTGAACCCGACCGACTTCACCCAGAGCGCGATCGCCAGCGTCAATGCGCTGCCCGCGATCACCCCCGTCCAGCCCCAGACCCTCATCCGGCCGGGATCCATCCCGCCACTGAACATGCCCAGCTGGAACAGCGCCGCGCCCAGCAGCATCAGCGGGATCGTCTCGACCGAGACCAGGAGGAAAAAGCTGAAGGGATCGAAGGTGTGCTCGGTCAGCCTGTGCTCGACCAGCTCGGCATAGGTGCCGTCCTGCTTGAGCGGGTTCTCGATCGCTTCGTCGGCCAGCGGATCGGACTTGGCGGCGATGACGCCATCGATGCTGTCCGCCATTTCGGGGCGATCGCCGAACGGCGTTTCGGCTACCGCGTACATGAAGGCGAAACTCGACGCCCACAGCAGCGAACCGATCACGTAGACCAGCAGCGCGGTGACGATCTTCGTCTTGGGTTTCCACTTCAGGGTCAGCAGCACCAGCGTGCCGCACATCGCGTAGAGCGCGAGGATATCGCCCTGCCACAGCAGGAAGAAGTGCAGCAATCCGAACAGCAGCAGCCAGCATAGGCGGCGGAACTGGAGCCAGCGGGTGGCCCCGCGCGCCCACGCCTTTTCCATGAACAACACCATGCCGGCGCCGAACAACAGGCTGAAGAGCCCGCGCATCTTGCTGTCGATGGCCACGAACTGGACGATCCACTGCCAGCCGCCCGGATCGCCGTCGGGCACGAGGAAGCCCTCGGGCCACATATAGGCCGAGAACGGCTGCCCGAAGGCGACGATATTGGCGACGAGGATACCCATCACCGCGAGGCCGCGAATGAAATCGAGGCTGCCGATCCGGCCGCCGGCCTCGTTGATCGGAGCGACTTCTTGCTGGTCGGGCGCGGCGGCGGCGCTGTTGTCGGTATCGGTCATGAGTCCCCCTGTCCGCACGCGATCATGCCGCAAAACGCGACGCGCGCCTAGCGCGGTTGGTCGATCGGCGGAGGAGCCGCGTCGCTAGCGGGTGACGAGGCAGTCCTGGCCCGAGGCCTTGAGGCTGTTGCACGCCGCCTGCGCGGCCGAGCGGCTGGCAAAGCCACCCGCTTTGAGACGGGTGAGCCCCCCTGCGCGTTCGACCACTTTCTGCGCGCCTGCGAGCGCGGGATTGCCCGAGAGCCGGTCCCACAAGCGATCGGCCCCGCTGGCGATCGAGAAGGCACCGAGCTGGATCTTCCACGGTCCCGTCATCGCGGCCTGGGCCGGGGCGGGCTCGCGCGGCGGCGGGGTCACGGTGCGCGGTGCCGGATCGGTCCGAACTGCGGGGGGCGGTGAAGCCTCGGCCTGCTGGGTCGCGCTCGGCAGGGTGTAGTCGGCGCCCGCCTGTGGCGGAATGCCGCGCGGCAGCTGGGTCGGAGCAGGAGCAGGAGCAGGAACCGGCGTTGGCGTCACCGCGGCAACCTGTCCCGGTGCGACGCCATAATCGGCAGCATCGGCGAGTTGCTGGCGGCGCGCTTCGGCGTCCGCGGCGAGCTCGGTCGACAGCGCAACCCCGCGGCGACGCTGCTCGAGCGGGATGTACTGGTCCATCTGCGCCCGTGCGCGTGTCGCTTGGTCGAGCCCGGCATTCTGCGCCAGCGTCATCAGCGCGTAGCCGCGGACCCAGTCCTTCTCGACCAGCTCGCCGTTGAACAGCGACAGGCCGTAAAGATATTGCGCGCGGGCATCGCCGCGCAGCGCCGCCTGTTCGAGGAACGGCAGCGCTTCGGCCTTGGCCCCGCGGTGGAACAGCAGCAGCCCGTAATTGTCGGCCGCGCGCCAATGGCCCTGGCGGGCGGCGAGGCCATAGAGCCGTTCGGCCTCGGCAAGGTCGGTATCGACCCCGCGACCGAACTTGTAGGCTTGGGCGAGATTGTACTGGGCATCTGCATCGCCTGCAGCGGCAAGCGGACGCCAGGCCTTGACGGCGGTTTCGAAATCACCGCGGGCGGCGGCCTCGACGCCAGCGCCATTGCCGCTGGTGATCACCGCATCCTGCGCGAAAAGCGGTGCCGACAGCGCGCTTGCCGATACCCCCGCAAGCGCCAGCGCGATCCATGCCGTCGATCGTTTCATAGCAATGCCCCTCCCGATCCCGCCTCGCGGGCCTGCGATCCTGCGGGCCGTGGCGGTTAATGGTGTTTCAGCCATAACACGTATGCTTTGCCACGTGAATCCCGCATGACCGTCGACGCGCCACTCTGCGGTTCGGGCGGGCAGGTGTTAACCCGAAATTAGGACCGTTCTGCGATCCCTCCGGTGTGACAACCAATTTCGTTCTTAGGGGGACATAGGCTTTGCGTGTTCTAGCCATGGCATCGCAGAAGGGCGGATCGGGCAAGACGACCCTTTCCGGACACCTCGCCGTCCAGGCCCAGCGCGCGGGCGCCGGCCCGGTCGTGCTCATCGATATCGATCCGCAGGGTTCGCTCGCCGATTGGTGGAACGAGCGCGAGGCCGAACTTCCGGCCTTTGCGCAGACCACCGTCGCGCGGCTCGCCAACGATCTCCAGATCCTGCGCCAGCAGGGCTTCAAGCTCGCGGTGATCGACACGCCGCCCGCCATCACCATGGCGATCCAGTCGGTGATCTCGGTCGCCGAACTGATCGTCGTGCCGACCCGCCCGAGCCCGCACGATCTGCGTGCCGTCGGCGCCACGGTCGATCTGTGCGAGCGCGCGGGCAAGCCGCTGGTGTTCGTCGTCAACGGCGCGACGCCGAAGGCCAAGATCACGTCCGAAGCCGCGGTCGCGCTGTCGCAGCACGGCACGGTCGCGCCGATTACGGTCCACCATCGCACCGATTTCGCTGCCTCGATGATCGATGGCCGCACGGTGATGGAAGTCGATCCCGAAGGGCGCTCCTCGGCCGAGATCACGGCGCTGTGGCGTTATGTCGCCGATCGTCTTGAGAAGAATTTCCGTCGCACGGTCTTCGCCGCCCCGAGCGGCATTTCGCAGGTCCACGGCCAGCCCCGCCCGGGCGCCCATGGCGGAGGCTTCGGTCGCCGCGTGGCCGGATCCTGAGGGAGACGACATAGCCATGCCCGAAGCCAGCTTCGCCTCGCTTTCGCCGACATTGCTCGCCCGCAAGGGTGCGGCCAAGCCGGCCATGCGTCCGCAGGTCCAGCCGCTCAACGCTCACGAACTGCACGGCCAGGCCCCGCTGCGCGATCCGCAGGACGATCTCGGCTGGAACGACATGGGCGACGATAGCCCGGAAGACTGCCAGGATGACCGGCACGACGAACGGCCCAAGGCCGAAGTGATCGCCTTCGAAGCGCGCGAGCCGGTCGAAACGCCGCTCGTGCCGGGCAAGCCCGCGGTGGTGCGCCAGCGCGAGGACGTCGCCGCCAAGGTCGAAAATCCCGCGGCGGAAACCAAACCACGCCGCAAGGCGATCGCCCAGGGACGCAAGGCGGCCTTCACGCTGCGGATCGATCCGGAACGCCATCTCAAGCTGCGGCTCGCCTGCACGCTCGAGGATTGCAGCGCGCAGGCGCTGATCACCCACGCGCTCGATGCCTATCTCGATGCGCATGACGAAATCGCCGAACTCGCCGCCAAGGTGGGTGAGCGGCAACGTTCGAACTGACCGGGGAAGTCGGATGAAAACCCAGACCACCAGCCGTGCCGCGATGCGCAACGCCGTAACCGGCGTGCTCTCCTTCGTGCTGCTTGCCGGTTGCACGATGGGTGACAAGCCCGCTCCGTCGCAGGTCAGCGCCGCAGACGCCAAGCAGATGATGGCCAAGGGCCAGACCAACGGCGCGATCGATTCGGCCGAAGCCGCGGTGCTCGCGAGCCCGCGCGATGCCGGCTACCGCGCGGTGCTCGGCAATGCCTATCTCCAGGCCGGTCGGTTCGAAGCCGCCGCGACCTCCTACGAGGACGCGCGCGCGCTCGGTGACGATAGCGCCCGCACCGCGCTGAGCCTCGCACTCGCCAAGATCGGCGGCGGCAAGGGCGACGAAGCGCTCAAGGTGCTCGCCGCCAACCGCGACAAGATCCCGGCGGGCGATCTCGGCCTCGCCGTCTCGCTGGCGGGCGATCCGCGCGGCGGGATCCAGATCCTCACATCCGCGCTGCGCACCGGCGGCAGCACCGCCAAGCTGCGCCAGAACCTCGCTTACAGCTATGCGCTCGCCGGCCAATGGCGCGAAGCGCGCCTCATGGCCGCGGAAGACGTACCGGCCGACCAGGTCGGCAAGCGGATGGCGCAATGGGCGCAGACCGCGCGTCCCGACCTCGTCCGCCACCGCGTCGCCGCGCTGATCGACGTGCCGGTGGTGGCCGATCCAGGCCAGCCGCAGCAGCTCGCCTTGCGCAATTACGAAGACGCAGTGCAATTCGCCCGCGAAGACATTTCGGATGCTTCTCTCGAGGTCGCTCAGGCCGCCCCGGTGGGCGTTGAAGCCCGAGCCGAGACGCCGCGTCCGGCACCTGTCGTAGCGGCTGCAGCACCGAGCGCACCGCGCAGCAGTTACGTTTCCAACCCGGTGGTCCAGGCGATCGCCCCCCGGTCGGTCGCCGCGCCGCGGACCGATCTCGCGCGCGCTCCGGCGGCTCGTTCGGCTCCGAAGGCCGTCGCGAGCGGTTCGCACGTGATCCAGCTCGGCAGCTTCACCAGCCGCGCGCGCGCCGAAAAGGCGTGGAACATCTATCTCGCGCGCAATCCCGAGCTCGAAGCGTTCGAGCGCGTGATTACGCCCGCCAAGGTGCGTGGCAAGCTCTATTACCGTGTCCAGGCCGCCGGTTTCGACCGTTCGGGCGCGCAGTCGATGTGCAGCGCCGTCAAGCAGAACGGCGAAGGCTGCCTCGCCTATGCCGATCCGCGCGGCGGTGGCGGTGCGGGCGGGCCGGTGCGCGCCCGCCGCTGAGGGCCGCGCGAAACCAGGTAAACGTTATTGGGTGCAGCAGGGCGCGCGGGAAACCGGGCGCCCTGTTCGCGTCAGGGCGCGTCTCAGACGATCCGCTTGCCACCCTTGAACAGGGCTTCGGCACGTCCCTCGACGCCCTGTCGATCGAACGGTGTGTTGCCCGCCGCGGCGCGCATCTTGCCGCTGTCGACGATCCACGGCCTGTCGGGATCGACCAGCACTAGGTCGGCGGCCTGTCCCTCGGCAAGCGTGCCCGCCGCGACGCCGAGCAATCGCGCCGGGTTGGTCGAAACCAGCTCGAACGCGCGGCCGAGATCGATCACCCCGTCCCGCACCAGCGAGAGCGTGAGCGGCAGCAGTGTCTCGGCGCCCGCCATGCCCGGCGCTGCATCGGCGAAGGGAAGCCGCTTGGCCTCGCTCCCGTGCGGATCGTGGCTCGAGCAGATCACGTCCACCGTCCCATCGCCGATCGCCGCGCGCACGGCCTGACGGTCGTCCTCGCTCCGCAGCGGAGGAGAGAGCCGTGCAAAGGTCCGGAAATCGGCCACCGCGAGGTCGGAGAGCATGAAATAGGCCGGGCTGACCCCGGCAGTGACGGTCAGCCCGTCGGCCTTGGCGCGCCGCACCATGTCGAGCCCGCGGGCGGTCGTGACCTGGCGGAAATGCACCCGCGCGCCGCTCATCTCGGCCAGCATCAGGTCGCGCGCGATCGCCAGCGCTTCGGCCTCGGCGGGGGCGCTCGCGAGCCCGAATCGCGTCGCGATCGCGCCGCTGGTGGCGACCGCGTCGCCTGCGAGGCCACCATCCTCCGTGGCGACGATACAGGTCAGGTCGAGCATCGCGCAGGCTTGCATCACGCGCAGCATGGTCCCGCTGTCGGCGATCCACTTGCGACCGGTCGCGACCGCGCGCGCGCCAGCCTCGCGCATCAGCGCGAGTTCGGTCAGCCGGCTGCCTTCGAGCCCGCTGGTGGCGGCGGCGATCGGATGGACCCACAGGTCGGGCTTGCCGCTGCGCGCGGCGAACCGCACCGGCGCGGGCGCATCGAGCATCTCGCCGTCGGGCATCAGGCCGACGCGCGCGATCCCGCCGAAATGGCAAGCCGGCTTGTCGACCGCGAACACGCCGAGATCGACGAGCGCGGGGGCGAGCAACGCGCCCTTGGCGTCGATCGCTTCGTCGGTCGGATCGCAATCGCCGACGGATTCGATCCGGTCGCCCGCACAGCGCACCGAGCCGGTGGCAATCTCCCCGGATGGGAGCACGAGCCGTGCATTGGTGATCGACAGGTCGGTCATGCCCAGCCCTCCAGCCCGCGCGCCTTGCGGGTCAGCACGTCGAGGCAGGCCATGCGGATCGCGACCCCCATCTCGACCTGCTTGGTGATCAGCGATTTCTCGCGTTCGGCGACGTCGCTGTCGATCTCGACCCCGCGGTTCATGGGTCCGGGATGCATGATCCAGGCTTCGGGCGCACAGGTGTCGAGCCGCTTCGCGGTGAGCCCGTAGAGATGGCGGTACTCGGCGGTCGAGGCGAGATACTGTCCCTCCATCCGTTCGTTCTGGACGCGCAGCATCATCACCGCGTCGACCCCGTCGAGCGCGGCGTCGAAATCGTGGAAGGGTTCGCCGCCCAGCGCCTCGACATTGGCGGGCATCAATGCGGGCGGGGCGCAGGCGCGGACCCGCGCACCGAGCGCGGTGAGGCACATCATGTTCGAGCGCGCGACGCGGCTATGGAGGATGTCGCCGCAGATCGCGACCTTCACGCCGTCGAGCGCCTCGCCGCTGGCGATCCCCATCGCGTGGCGCAGCGTCAGCGCGTCGAGCAGTGCCTGGGTCGGATGTTCGTGGCTGCCGTCACCGGCATTCAATACCGGGCAATCGACCTTTTCGTCGATCAGCTGGACCGCGCCAGAACTGCCGTGGCGGATCACGATCGCATCGGCGCGCATCGCGTTGAGCGTAACCGCCGTGTCGATCAGCGTCTCGCCCTTCTTCACCGAGCTTTGCGCGGCATGCATGTTGACCACGTCGGCGCCCAATCGCTTGCCCGCGATCTCGAAACTGAGCAGCGTGCGGGTCGAATTCTCGAAGAAGGCGTTGATGATCGTGAGCCCGGACAGCGCGTCCGAATGCTTCTTCGCCTCGCGATTGAGCGCGACGTATCGCTCCGACTCGTCGAGCAGGAACAGGATCTCGTGCCGCTCGAGCCCGGCGATGCCGAGCAACGACCCGTGCGGGAAGGCCAGCGATCCCGCAGGGTAACGGGAGCGGCGCATTTCTTCCGAAGCTGTCATTAAAGCCAAGCCCCTAGTCGAGCCGTATCGTACGCTCAAGCGGTTTCGCCCTTGCGCGGGGGCAGGTGCGCGTTAGGCAGGGCGCATGGTATTCGCACGCAAGGTCTGGAAGCTGCTCGTCGGGATCAAGGACGGGCTGGTGCTCATCTTCATGCTGCTGTTCTTCGCGCTGCTTTACGCGGTGCTGACGATGCGGCCGAGTGCGGAGGCGGTCAGGGACGGCGCGCTGTTCCTGCAGCTCGACGGCGTGGTGGTCGAAGAACCTTCGCCGATCGACCCGTTCGAGGCGATTTTCGCGCCCGGCGAACTGGTCACCGAATATCGCGCGCGCGATCTCGTGGCCTCGATCGAGGATGCGGCCGAGGACGACCGGATCAAGGCCGTGGTGCTCGACCTGTCGCGCTTCCTCGGCGGCGGCTTCGTCCACATGCAGGAAATCGGCGCGGCGCTCGAAGCGGCGAGTGAAGCCGGCAAGCCGGTCTACGTCCATTCGCTGTTCTATACCGACGATTCGATGCTGCTCGCCGCCCATGCCGACGAGGTCTGGCTCGATCCGCTGGGGGCGGCGCTGATCGCCGGGCCGGGGGGCGAGGGGCTCTATTTCGGTGGGTTGCTAGACCGCTTGAACATCAATGTGCGCGTCTACAAGGTCGGGACGTTCAAGGACGCGGTCGAACCCTTTTCGCAGCAGCGCGCCTCGCCCGAAAGCCTCGCCGCGCGCCAAGCGCTCTACGACGATCTCTGGGAGCTCTACCGCCAGGAGGTCGTCCGCGCGCGGCCCGACATGCAGATCGAACGCATCACTTCCGCCCCGGCCGAGTGGATCGAGGGTGCCAATGGCGACACCGCGCAGGCCGCGCTCGACGCCGGCCTCGTCGACAAGCTCGGCAGCTGGGAGGAATTCGGCGAATATATAGCCGATAAGGTCGGCGAATCGCGCTGGGACGAGAGCGCGGGGGCCTTTGCCCATACCGATTTCGATACCTACGATGCCAATCGCTCGGTAGACGAGCCCGGTAGACCGATCGCGGTGGTCACGGTCGCCGGGGAAATCGTCGACGGCGATGCCGGACCCGGCACCGCCGGGGGCGACCGGATTGCCGACCTGATCGACGAGGCAGCGACCGACGACGATCTCGCCGCGCTGGTGCTGCGGGTCGATTCGCCCGGCGGGTCGGTGACCGCGTCGGATGCGATCCGGCGCGCGCTGTTGCGGGTGAAGGCGAAGGACATCCCGATCGTGGTATCGATGGCCAACGTCGCCGCCTCGGGCGGTTACTGGGTATCGACCCCGGCCGATCGCATCTTCGCCGAGCCGGGGACCATCACCGGCTCAATCGGGATCTTCGGCATCATTCCCACCTTCGAGGATTTCCTCGCCGATTACGACGTCTACACCGATGGCGTGCGCACTACGCCGCTCTCGGGCCAGCCCGATCCGATCGCAGGGTTCACGCCCGAAATCGATCGCATCATCCAGGCCAATATCGAGGCCGGCTATGCCCGCTTCGTCGGTATCGTGGCGGAGAACCGCGGCTGGGACCCGGCGCGGGTCGACACGGTCGGCCAAGGCAGGGTCTGGTCCGGCGTCGCTGCGCGACAGAACGGGTTGGTCGATGCGATGGGCGGGCTCAACACCGCGCTGGCCTATGCCGCCGAAGCCGCCGAGCTCGGCGAGGGCGAATGGCATGCCCGCTATCTCGGCACCGAGCGCCAGCAATTCGGGACGCTGATCGAACAGCTGACCCGTGACGAGCGGGGGACCGATGCCGTCGCGCGCGACGTGATCTCCTACGCTGCGCAGCGTCGCAAGCTGGCCCTCCAGCTCGCCTCTGTGCGGATGGAGCGGCTGGTAGGCGGGGCGGCAGGGATGCAGGCGCTGTGCCTCGAATGCGAGGCCGGCGTGGCCGCACGCCCGATCGCCGACGAAGGCGGGTTCTGGACCCGGCTGGCAAGCTATCTGCGCTAGCGCGCGGAAGCCGGTTCAGTCGGGCGGCAGGATTTCGGGGCCGGTGTAATCGGGATTGTCGGTATCGGGCTGGAGCGGCTCGATCTCGTGCGGGATGCGATCCGGCGGTGCTTCGTGCGGGGTTTCCGGCGGCGGGGTTTCGTTCGGAGCCTGGTCCGGGCGCGCCGGTGTTTCTTCGGGTGTTGGATCGGGTGGGATACTGGCCATGGCGGCGTCTCCTTTTCAATCGCTCAAACGGCTCGATCATCCGCCGTGTTCCCGGCGCGTGCCCGCGCTCCCCGCTTGCCCTTTACCGCCCCTTCCGTTAGGGGGCGCGGCTTATATCCGGCTCGGTCTGTTTTTGCGGGCGTGGCGGAACTGGTAGACGCGCTGGTTTTAGGTACCAGTATCGAAAGATGTGGGGGTTCGAGTCCCTTCGCCCGCACCAGTGCCGCCATGGATTTCCGCTGCGCAGGACCCGGGCAGATCACCCGCATCCATGCGAACTTTGAAGATTGAAGGCAGTTACCTGATGCAAATCGTCGAAACGACCAATGAAGGCCTCAAGCGCGCTTACGCGATCACCATTCCCGCCGATGCGATCGAGAGCCGCATCGATGCCGAAGTCAAGGCGATTGCGCCGCAGGTGAAGATGCCCGGCTTCCGCCCCGGCAAGGTGCCGGCCAACCTCGTCCGCAAGATGCACGGCGATGCGCTCCATGGCGACGCGCTAAACAAGGCGGTGCGCGAAGCGGTCGATTCGGTCATCAGCGGCAAGCAGCTGCGCCCGGCGATGCAGCCCAAGGTCGATTTCGACGAGAGTTACGAGCAGGGCAAGGACGCCCAGCTCACCGTCGAAGTCGAGGTCCTGCCCGAAATCGACACGCCCAAGGTCGAGGGCCTCAAGCTCGACAGGCTGATCGTGCCGGTGAGCGACGAAGAGGTGATGGAAGAACTGAACCGCATCGCCTCGGGCCAGAAGCGTTACAAGGATGCCGCCAAGAGCCGGAAGGCCAAGGAAGGCGACCAGGTCGTGATTGACTTCGTCGGCAAGATCGACGGCGAAGCGTTCGAAGGCGGGGCCGCCGAGGGCGCGCCGCTGGTGATCGGTTCGGGCACGTTCATCCCCGGCTTCGAAGACCAGCTGACCGGCGTGAAGGCCGGCGACGAAAAGACCGTCAAGGTCACCTTCCCGAAGGATTACCAGGCCGATCACCTTGCCGGTAAGGACGCCGAATTCGACGTCACCGTGCAGGCGGTCAAGGTCGAGGACGAAGGCGAGCTCGACGATGATTTCGCCAAGTCGATGGGTCTCGAAAGCCTCCAGCAGCTCAAGGACCTGATCAAGGGCCAGCTCGAGCAGCGGCACGCCGGCCTCACGCGTACCGCGATGAAGCGCGGCCTGCTCGACAAGCTTGCCGGCGACCACGATTTCGACGTGCCGCAGGGCATGGTCGACGCCGAGTTCGACCAGATCTGGGCCCAGCTCCAGCAGGAAGCGCAGAAGGAAGAAGACCCGGCCGCCGCGATGAAGGAAATCGAGGCCGAGAAGGACGATTACCGTCACATCGCCGAACGCCGCGTTCGCCTCGGCCTGCTGCTGTCCGAAATCGGGCAGGCCAACGGCGTCGAGGTGACCAACCAGGAAATGCAGATGCTGATCCAGCAGGCGGCCCAGCAATACCGCCAGGAAGATCGCCAGCGTTTCGTCGAATACATCCAGCAGGAGCCGATGGCCGCCGCCCAGCTGCGCGCCCCGCTCTATGAGGACAAGGTCGTCGACTTCCTGTTCGACAAGGCCGACGTGACCGAGAAGGAAGTCACCCGCGAGGAACTCGAAGCCGCAATCGAGGCGGACGAGGAAGCCGAGGCGGAAAAGGCCAAGAAGGCGCCCAAGAAGAAGGCCGCCAAGAAGGCTCCGGCGAAGAAGGCGGCTGCCAAGAAGGATACCAAGAAGGACGGGGACGAAAAGAAGGCCCCGGCCAAGAAGGCTGCTGCGAAGAAAGCTCCGGCGAAGAAGTCCGCCGTCAAGAAGGACGGCGACAAGAAGCCGGCCGCCAAGAAGGCCCCGGCCAAGAAAGACGCGGCCAAGAAAGCCGCGGCCAAGAAGGCTCCCGCCAAGAAGAAGTAAGGCGGCTTTGCCACGAACAACGGATGGCCGGGCTCGCGATGGCGGGCCCGGCCGTTTTCATGTCCCGATCAATCCTCGTCGGACTTGCCGGCCCGGTCGTATTCGTTCTGCAGCCGCGCGACCGCGACCTGTTCGTTGAGGTAGTTGACCTCGCCCTGCGACAGCTCGCGCGCCAGCGCCGAGGCATCGAAGCCGAAGATCATCCCCAGCAGCTCGACCAGCATGTTCCAGAGCTCGTCGATCAGCTGCTCGATCTTGGTCCACCATTTCGGAGGCTTCCCGCCGTTGAACAGGCCGAGGATCCATCCGATCAGCTTCTTGATCTCGGTAAGGTACTTGGAAATCCAGGTGAGGATGCCCTTGCCGACGCGGCCCGAGCGAAGCTGCTGGACCGCGAGCTTCTCGCCCGATCGCGCCATCTCTGTCGCATCGGTCATCGCGAGAAATTCGTTCAGGACGACTCGGTCCTGCGCGTTGAGGCGGCTGAAATTTTCCTTCGTGAAACCTCGGACCTTCGCGAAATTGCGCTCCACGAGCATGGCATTGTGGCCGATCACGACGCTTTCGTCGCCGTCGCCGCCCGCCTTGGTCGCAGCCTTGCCGATATTCGAAGCAAACGAGATCACCGCGCTCATGAATGCGTCCAGCTCGCGCCCGTCGTCCGCGCCCTCGCTCGGCGTCGGTGTTGGTTTGTCCGGCATGTTACTTCCCCCTATGCGGCCTTGCCTGGCCCGACCGCCGTTCGATCGGGCGAAGGGGAGCCTACCCGCGGCGACATGCTAATGGCGCGGAGACAGATCCGGATCGGAGGTTTCTTCCGGCAGGGGCGGGCCTATTCGGCCGGTGCCCAGCGCTCGAAGGTGGGTTCGGCAAGCTCGGCGGTGCGCGCCTGTTCGTAAGCGTAACCGGCGTTGAGCACGTCGTGATCGGCCCATTGCGCGCCGATGATCGAAAGCCCGACGGGCAAGCCCTCGACATGCCCCATCGGCACGGTGAGGTGGGGATAGCCGGCGATCGCCGCAGGGGCGCCGAAACCGATGCTGCCGTTGAAATTGTCGCCCAGAACGAGGTCGCTCATCCACGCCGGGCCACGGGTGGGCGCAACCAGGAACCGGACGTCATGTTCGGCAAGCAGGGCGTCGATGGTTTCCTTCCCCGCGATCCGCACGGCATTTTCGCGCGCCTTCTCGTAGGCCTCGAGATCGGTCGTGCGCTCGGCGAGTTCGAACAGGTCCTGCCCGAACCAGCGGAGCTCGGTCCCCGCATTGAGTTCGTTGAAGGCGATCAGGTCGGCGAGGCTGCGCGGCAGGTTCTCGCCCGGCAGGGATGCAAGATATTTGCCCATCTGCTCGCGCAGCTCGAACATCAGCACGGTGAAGCTGTCACGATACATCTCGCCGTTGGGTTGGAACTCGATATCGACCAGCACCGCGCCCGCGCGCTCGAGATCCTCGAGCGCGGTACCGAACACCGTCTCGACGTCGGCGCGATCGCCGATCTGGTTGCGCATCACGCCGATTCGGACGCCCTGAAGCGAATCGCGCGACAGGCCCTGGGTGTAGTCGACGCGGCGATTGGGCACATCGAGCGTCGCCGGGTCAGCCGGGTCCGCGCCCACAATTGCGCCCAGCAGCAACGCGGCATCCCAAACGCGGCGCGTCATCGGCCCCGCGGTGTCCTGCGTGGAAGAGATCGGCACCACGTGGGTGCGGCTGACGAGGCCGACACTGGGCTTGAAGCCGACCACGCCGTTGATGCTGGCGGGGCAGGTGATCGATCCGTTGGTTTCTGTCCCGATCGCGCCCCAGGCGAAGCCCGCCGCCACTGCAGCGCCGCTGCCCGAGGACGAGCCACAGGCATTGCGATCCACCGCGAAGGGATTGCGCACGAGCCCGCCCACCGCGCTCCACCCGCTGGTCGAATCGCGGTCGCGGATATTGGCCCATTCGGACAGGTTGGTCTTGCCCAGCACGACCCCGCCATGGGCGCGGAGACTGGCCACCAGCGGCGCGTCGCGTCCGGTCGCGTTGCGCGCCAGCGCGAGGCTTCCGGCGGTGGTGGGCCATTCGCGGGTCTCGATATTGTCCTTGATCAGCACGGTGCGCCCACCGAGCAGCGAGCCGTCGTCCGACAGCGGCGCGGCCTTCGTCGCGGCATCGGGATCGTAGACGATCACCGCATTGAGTTGTGGTCCGGAATCGTCGTAGCGCTCGATAGCGGCGATGTTGCGCGCGGCGAAATCCGCCCAAGCCGGCACGCCGGGCTGGCGCGGGGAAGGCGGGGTCTCGGCCTGTTCCGCCGGCACCCGGTCGATCTGCGTGTCGGGTAGGGCGCGGTCCTGCGCATTGCCGGCGGCGGGGAGGGCGAGGGCGGCGAGTGCCAGGCCTAGGGCGGTTTTGCTCATGTCCGCACCGTCCCGCTTTGCCGCGCCTGTGTCAACGCAGGTAAACGCCCTTGAACTCTCGGCGTCGAGCGACGACATAGCCCGCAACGTTTTTTGACAAGGACCACCCATGATCGATCTTTCCGGCGCACTCGGCGAAACCCACGGCACGCAGGGCCAGTTCACCCGCGATCCGCTGACCGGCGCGCTGGTCCCGGTGGTGGTCGAACAGACCAGTCGCGGCGAGCGCAGCTTCGACATCTTCAGCCGCCTGCTGCGCGAACGCATCGTGTTCGTCACCGGCCAGGTGGAAGACGGCATGGCCTCGCTGATCATCGCGCAGCTGCTGTTTCTCGAAAGCGAGAACCCCTCCAAGCCGATCAGCATGTACATCAACTCGCCCGGCGGGGTGGTGACGGCCGGGATGGGGATCCACGACACGATGCAATACATCAAGCCGCGCGTCTCGACCGTCTGCGTCGGCCAGGCCGCCTCGATGGGCAGTTTCCTGCTGGCGGCGGGCGAGCCGGGCATGCGCATCGCGCTCCCGAATGCGCGGATCATGGTCCACCAGCCCTCGGGCGGCGCGCGCGGGATGGCCTCGGACATCGAGATCCAGGCGCGCGAAATCCTCCGGATCCGCACCCGGATGAACGAACTCTACGTCAAGTATACCGGCCAGAGCCTCGAGGACATCGAGAAGGCGATGGATCGCGACACCTTCCTCGAAGCCGACGAAGCGATGAAGTTCGGGATCGTCGACAAGGTCTTCGAGACCCGTCCGGAAAGCGAAGACGGCGACGACAAGGACAAGAAGGACTGACGCTCGACGCGTCGCAGCTGCCGGGCCGCCTCGCGCAAAAGAGTGTTGCCCCGCTTCATCGAATGGCAAGGCTTTTGCCCCTATAAGGGGGGCGAAGCATTGATAATCGGGCCATTGCGCCCTAATTCCTTTCGTTCCGCGCCGCTGCCCGGCGCGGTCGAGGGACGTGACAGGATATGACCAAATTGAGCGGAACCGATAGCAAATCGACCCTCTACTGCAGTTTCTGCGGGAAGTCCCAGCATGAGGTGAAGAAGCTCATCGCTGGTCCGACGGTGTTCATCTGCGACGAGTGCGTCGAGCTGTGCAACGACATCATCCGCGAGGAAACCAAGGCCGGGCTCACCGGCAAGAAGGAAGGCGGCGTTCCCGCCCCAATCGAGATCTTCGAGACGCTGAACGATTACGTGATCGGGCAGGACCGCGCGAAACGCGTGCTCTCGGTCGCGGTGCACAATCACTACAAGCGCCTGAAGCACGGCGGCAAGGCTGGCGACGTCGAACTCGCCAAGTCGAACATCCTGCTCGTCGGCCCGACCGGCTGCGGCAAGACGTTGCTGGCGCAGACGCTGGCGCGCACCTTCGACGTGCCCTTCACCATGGCCGACGCGACCACGCTGACCGAAGCCGGTTACGTGGGCGAGGACGTCGAGAACATCATTTTGAAGCTGCTCCAGGCCTCCGACTACAATGTCGAGAAGGCCCAGCACGGGATCGTCTATATCGACGAGATCGACAAGATCACGCGCAAGGCGGAAAACCCCTCGATCACCCGCGACGTTTCGGGCGAGGGCGTCCAGCAGGCGCTGCTCAAGCTGATGGAAGGCACCACTGCCAGCGTTCCCCCGCAGGGCGGACGCAAGCACCCGCAGCAGGAATTCCTCCAGGTCGACACGACCAACATCCTGTTCATCTGCGGCGGTGCGTTCGCGGGGCTGGACAAGATCATCTCGGACCGCCTGCAGAAGCGTTCGATCGGTTTCGGCGCGCATGTCGCCGATCCGGACAAGCGCCGCATCGGCGAACTGCTCGGCAAGACCGAGCCGGAAGACCTCCTGAAGTTCGGCCTGATCCCCGAATTCGTCGGCCGCCTGCCGGTGATCGCGACGCTGCACGACCTAGATGTCGATGCACTGGTCACGATCCTCAAGGAGCCGAAGAACGCGCTGGTCAAGCAGTACGGCAAGCTGTTCGAGCTCGAGGATACCGAGCTCACCTTCACCGACGACGCGCTCGAGGCGATCGCCCAGAAGGCGATCGAACGGAAGACCGGCGCGCGCGGCCTTCGCTCGATCGTCGAGGCGATCCTGCTCGACACGATGTTCGACCTGCCGAGCGACGACAATGTCGGCGAAGTGGTAATCGACAAGGACGTGGTCGAAGGTCGCAAGGACCCGGTCAAGGTGGTCAAGGGCAAGGAAGAGGCGGCCTAGGCGCTTTCCCAGCAACCGAAACAAATGACCCCGCCCGACGCCGAGTCGGGCGGGGTTTTTGCTGCGCGACTCCCGGAGGAGCTAGGCGCCGCGCAGGCGCCGGGCCAGGGGGATCAGCCCGGAAGAAAGACGCCGTCGGTGACGTGGATCACGCCGTTCGAGACGTCGACATCGGCCTTGGTGACCGTGCTGGTGCGACCCGCCGCGTCGGTGATCGCGATGGTGTCGCCAGCAAGGCGCGCGGTGAGCTTTCCGCCCGCAATCGTGTTGATCGTCGCGCTACCGCCATTGCGTTCGATCAGCGCGACCAGGTCGGCACTGGTCACTTCACCGGCGACCGCGTGATAGGTCAGGATGCTGGTCAGCGTGGCCTTGTTTTCGGGCTTCACCAGCGTGGCGACGGTGCCGTCGGGCAGCTTGGCGAAAGCGGCATCGGTCGGGGCGAAGATCGTGAACGGCCCTTCGCTCGAGAGGGTTTCGACCAGGCCCGCGGCCTTGACCGCGGCGACCAGCGTCTCGTGCATGCCGGTCCCCATCGCGGCTTCGACGATGGTCGGCTGGCTCGCGGCGGCGGCTTCCTTGTGATGGTCGTAGGCCATGCCGGGGGTCGCACCGGCGAGGGCCACGCCGGTGGTCGCGGCGATCGCGCAAAGCGAGACGGCCTTCAGCTTGTTCAACTTGGGCATCGGTAACTCCTTGGATTGCAAGTTTCCCGTCCTGCGGGAGGAGCTACGCGACCGGTCGCGCGACTTATGCGTCGGCGTCCGGAAAAAAATCAGGTGGCGGCGAATTCGCCGCTCGCGACCACCGGTCCGGCGTCGGCCTCGGCCGGCTTGCCGCCGAGCGGCTCGCGGGTCAGCAGCAATTGCGAACCGTCGGCGATATTGCGCGCGATGTCGGGAGACAGGGTCACGCGCATCCGCTGTCCCGGCGCGACCACGCCGAGCGACTGCAACTCGCCTTCGGGGGGAACGAGCCACAATTCGTGATCGTGCACGCCGTCCGCGGTAAGCCCGTCGGCCGCGAGGATCAGGTCGCTGCTGCCGGGCAGGTAGGTCACGCCAAGCCGCAGCTGGGTCTCCCCGATCGGCAGCGAGGCCATCAGCGGCGCCCCGGCCTGCACGGGCGGATCGGGATCGACCGGGGGCGGGGCGAGGCGGGTGGTGGCGAGGAAGGCGAGCGCAAGCGCAGCGGCAGCCGAGGTCAGCCCCGCGGTCCAGCGCCAGCGCCGTTCGCGGGTGCGGAGCCGGACGATCTCGGCCGAGGCGGGCGTACCGCCTTCCACCCTAGCGAAGGCGAGGATGCGCGCGGTCAGGTCCTCGCCCGGCTCGACGCCGCCGAGCTCGTCGAGCAGCGGCGCGAGGCGTGCGTTCCACCACTCGACCCGTTCGGCGAAAACCGCATCACGGGCGACCCGCGACCGCGCGGCGAGCGTTTCCTCCGCTCCCAGCAGGCCGAGCGCGTATTCGGCGGCGAACATGTCGCTGTCGTCGTCGAGGCGGTGAATCTCGCTCATTCGCCATCCTCCATGCAATCGCGCAGGCGCATCAACCCGCGGCGGATCCGGCTCCTCATCGTCCCCGGGGGGACGTTTTCCGCTCGCGCGATCTCGTCATAGGTGCGCCCCCCGAAGAAAGCATCGCGGATCGGGCGGCGCTGGTTTTCCGACAGCGTTTCGATGCAGCCATGTACGCGCGCATCGCGCTCGCCATCTATCAATTGTTCGTCGGCGAGCGGGACGCCGTCGGGGAGCATGTCGGCTTCCCCGATCGGCGCGGCATTGGCACGGACGCCGCCCTTGCGCGCCCGATCGATCGCGCGGTTGCGCGCGAGCGTGGCGAGCCAGCTGATTGGGCTCGCCCGCTCGGGATCGTAGCGATCCGCGCTCTTCAAAAGTGTGGCGTATACGTCCTGCAAGGCATCTTCCGCTTCGCTTCGGTCCCGCAAGATACGGAGGCATATGCCGAATAGCTTCACCTTGGTGGCTTCGTAGACTTCGGGAAAGGCGGCGCGATCTCCCGCGCCAAGACGCTTCATCAACGACTTGAGACGTTTCCGGGCATGTTCGCTCGCCTGTGCCATTACTGGAGGGATGTCGCGAACCAGGCACGAGGTCAATGACGCGATGGAACGATCGAACAGCCGCCGGGCGGGTAGCGTGGCAAAAATGCCGCAATGCAGCATAATTTACACCAGTGTTAAAAGGACGTGTCTCCGAACTGTTCGCTAACAATTGTGGAGATGAAATTTCCGAAGGCCAGAAGGCGAGTGGCGCGCAGAAAATTTCACGGCGCTCCGAACCGTGCACATTCGTCGGACACTTGTCATGAAACCGTCATCCCGGGGGTGTTTTCGGAACCCGTCGTGTTCACTAAAGAGAACATTGTACCGGTCTTGGGACGAATCATTGCCGGTGCGGGATCGACACGTTTTCAGGATCGCAATTTTTCCGAACCGTCCCGGTTTCGGAGCATCAAGACGGGGTTAAAACTCATGCATCTCAAACATTTCCTCGCCGCGAGCGTCGCCAGCATCGGCATCGCCACGCTGGCCGCAGCGCCGGCCGCCGCGCAGCAGATCACTTCGGGTATCGAAGGTACGGTCGAAGGCGCCGACGGCGTCGCGATCCCCGGCGCGACCGTGGTCATCCGCGACACGCGCACCGGCCGCACGCAGACCTCGACCACCGGCAATGACGGTCGCTTCCGCGCCGAATCGCTGACCGCCGGCGGTCCGTACACGATCACTGCGACCGCACCGGGCTTCGAAGGCCAGACCGTCGAGGGCGTGTTCATCACTATCCAGGGCAACACCTCCCTTAGCTTCGAACTGGCCGAACAGGTCGGCGCGACCGCCGCGAACACCATCGTCGTGAGCGCGAGCCGCGTGAACCTGACCCAGCTCGCGGTCGGTCCGTCTTCCGCCTTCGGCGAAGCGACGATCGAGTCCTTCCCGTCGATCAGCCGCGACGTCCGCGACATCATCCGCCTCGACCCGCGTGTCAGCCTCGAGCGCGACAATGAAGTCGATCGCATCTCCTGCCTCGGTGGCAACGATCGCACCAACACCTTCACCGTCGACGGCATCGTCCAGGCCGACGTGTTTGGCCTCAACGGCACGCCCTTCGCCGCGCGCAACTCGCTGCCGCTTCCCTATGACGTGGTGCGCGAGACCTCGGTCGAATTCGCGCCGTTCGACGTCGAATATTCGGACTTCACCGGCTGTCTCGTCAACGTCGTGACCAAGTCGGGCACCAACGAGTTCCACGGCTCGGCCTTCTACACCTATTACGACGACAGCATGCTGGCCGACGATCTCAACGGCCGTCCGCTCAGCTCGGGCAGCGAGAAGCGCTGGGGCGCGACGCTCGGCGGTCCGATCATTCCCGATCGCCTCTTCTTCCAGTTCGGCTACGAGCAGACCGACCTCGGCGACGCCAATGACGAAGGTCCGCGCGGCGGCGGCTTCGCCAATGAAGTTAACGCGATCACGCAGTCCGACTTCGATCGCTTCGCGCAGATCGCGCGCGACGTCTACGGCCAGGATATCGGCGGCTACCCGCGCACCCTGCCCGAATCGAACGAGCGTTACTTCGGTCGCATCGACTGGCTGCTGTCGGACGATCACCGTCTCGAACTCAGCTACCAGCGTCTCGAGGAAAGCAATGTCGAACCCGATTTCGGCGGCGGCCAGCTCGGCGGCCTGAACTCCTTCGAGGAAGAGGGCACGGTCTCGAACTACTACTCGGCTCGCGTCTATTCGGACTGGAGCGACCGCTTCAGCACCGAACTGCGCATGTCGCTGTCGGACGTGAACGACGTCCAGGGCCCGTTCGGCTTCGGCGAAGCCCAGTCGGAAAATCCGACCGTCCGCCTGCAGGTCGGTACCCGCCAGCAGCGTGTCGATTCGAACGGCAACCTCGTGTTCGATAGCGCCAACAACCCGGTTTACGATTACGGCGCGCTTTCCACCGGCCCCGGCATCTTCCGTTCGGCCAACGCGCTGACCAACGAAGTTTTCCAGGCCAAGCTGCTCGGCAAGCTCGATCTCGACGACCACCAGGTCAAGATCGGTGCCGAAATGAACTCGCTCGAAGTCTACAACCTGTTCGCTATCAACGCGACGGGCACGCTGTACTTCGCCAACCTCGACGATTTCGAGGACGGCATCCTGAGCAACGGCTTCGACTTCTTCCCGAGCAATCAGGAAATCTTCGAAGGCACCGCCTACGGCGCAGACATCAACGCCACGCCGACCGGCGACATCAACGAAGCTGCGGCCACCTTCACCCGCAACATCTATTCGGTGTACGCGCAGGACGAATGGCAGGCGACCGACCAGCTGAGCCTCATCGGCGGCGTGCGTCTCCAGTTCTTCTCCGGCGATGCGCCGCGGGCGAACCCGAACTTCTTCAATCGCTACGGCTTCACCAATGCGAACGGCTTCGGCCAGATCGACCCGGTGGTCCTGCCGCGCCTCGGTTTCACCTACGAGTTCTTCAACGACGGCATGCTCGCGGATACCCGCGTCACGGGCGGCGTCGGAGTGTTCTCGGGCGGTGACCCGGTGGTCTATTACTCGAACGCGTTCTCGAACAACGGTTACTCGAGCGCGCTCGGGACCTCGGTGTTCTGTGCCACCACGCCGACCGACGTCGTGCAGAACGGCTCGTTCACGGGCTTCCCGCAGTGCGTGACCGACTCGGGCTCGGCCTCGGCCGCGGCCGGCCTCGCCGACACGCAGTCGACCGATCCGAATTTCGACGTGCCCACCGTGACGCGTGCGAATATCGGAATTCAGACCGACCTCAACTTCACCGAAACCGGCTTCTTCAGCGACTGGCAGGTGAACCTCGACTACATCTACAGCCGGTTCAACAACACGCTGAACTTCGTCGACCTGTCGCAGACGCCGAACCCGTCGCAGGGCAATGGCGGCTTCATGGTCGACGGTCGTCCGATCTACGACGCCATCGACCCGAGCAATGCGGGCTGTAACGCCGTACTTCAGGGCACCGGCGGCACGCCCCCGGTCTATACCGGGGTGACCGCTCCGTGCTTCGCGACCGGTCGCGACGACGAGATCCAGCTCACCAACGGCCCGGGTTACGACAGCCATGTCGCCTCGTTCCTGCTGACCAAGCGGTTCGATCGCGGCATCTTCACCGATGGCGGCGGTATCGCGTTCCGCGCGGGCTACACGTTCATCGACTCGAAGAACAATCGCAACGTCGGCTCGTCGACCGCGACCTCGTCCTACGACGTGACTGCGGCGTTCGATCGCCAGAACCCGGCAGTGTCGACCTCGAACTACGAGACCCGTCACAACTTCGTCGTGGCGACGAGCTTCCGCGAGCAGTTCTTCGGTGAGTTCGACACCCGTCTGGGCGTGTTCTTCCGCGCCAGCGAAGGTCGCCCGTACAGCCTCGTGTTCTCGAACGGCGGTGTCTTCAACGACAGCTCGTCGGGCAGCTTCAACGCGCTGCTCTACGTCCCGTCGGGCCCCAACGATCCGAACGTCGCGCCGGCCAGCCAGGCCAATGCGCAGGCGGTCCTCGACTACGTCAGCACGCTGGAAGATTGCGAGTTCACGCCCGGTCAGTCGATCGAGCGCAACACCTGCCGCAATCCGTGGTCGTACGACCTCGACCTGCGCTTCAGCCAGGAAATCCCGGGTCCGGGCAGCCTGTTCGGTGTCGTCGAAGACGAGATCGAGCTGTTCGTCGACTTCGACAATTTCCTGAACCTGATCGACGGTGGCGCGAACATCCGTCGCTTCACCGGCGATGTCGGCGTGGCGAATGCGGGTTACGATTCGCAGGGTCGCTACGTGATCGGCCCGGTCCGGGCGGCGGACTACGCCAACCAGGACGATTACTACAACATCGCCACCTCGGCCTCGGCCTGGAAGATCCAGGTCGGCGCGCGGTACGAGTTCTGATCATGCGCAACCTTATGATCGCACGTTCGATCATCGCGGCGGCCGCCCTCTCGGGGGCGGCCGCTTGCGTTTCGGGCCTGCAGGAAATCGACTGGGCGAACGAACCGCTCACCGTCGCGGTCGACGATGCGGAGCTGGGGGAAGACACCGTCATCACCCGCTTCGCCTTCGGCAGCTGCAACAAGGAAACCGCGTCGCAGGACATCTGGTCGACGATCGCGGGTACCGATCCGCAGCTGTTCATGATGATCGGCGACAATGTCTATGGCGACAGCGACTGGCCGGGCGACGCGCAGCTGTCGACCTTCCGCCAGAGCTACCGCACCCAGGCCGCCGACCCCGGCTTCAACGCGCTGCGGCGGCAGGTGCCGTGGCTCGTGACGTGGGACGACCACGACTACGGCCCCAACGACTCGGGCGGCGACTTCGAATACAAGCGCCTGTCGGAACAGCTGTTCGAGACCTTCTGGGGTTCGCCGGCTGACGTGCGCTCGCGCCCGGGCATCTACCACTCGGTCACGGTCGGCCCCGCCGGCAAGCGGGTCCAGTTCATCATGCTCGACACCCGCTACTTCCGCGACGATCTGGTCGCGGGCGAGTTCGTCGAGAATCTCGGCAAGTACGAACCGAACACCGATCCCGGGGCTTCGATGCTCGGTGCCGCCCAGTGGCAGTGGCTGCAGGACGAACTGGCCGAACCGGCCGACCTGCGCGTCGTGGTGTCGTCGGTTCAAGTGCTGACCGAGGCGCATCGCTGGGAAAGCTGGTCGCGCCTGCCGCTCGAGCGGGCCAAACTGCTGCGCATGCTCGGCGCGCGCAATGGCGGTGGGATCGTGCTGCTGTCGGGCGACCGGCACCAGGGCGCGATCTACAAGGACACGCCGGCCGAACTGGGCGAGGAGGTGTGGGAATTCACCTCGTCCTCGCTCAACCTCGCCTTCGTCAGCCCCGATGCGAGCACGCGCGAGCCCGATCCCCGGCGCGTCACGCCGATGGTGAGCGAGGAGAATTTCGGGGTCGTCGATATCGACTGGGCGAAGCGCCAGGTCACTTTCGACCTGCTCAGCGACAAGGGCGTGACGTTCGAAAAGCGGACTGCTCGCTTCTAGTCGTAGATACAGGCGTCGAGCGCATCCCTGCGCACCACGCCGATGCGCGCCGCCACGCTATTGCCGTGGCGGCGTAGCCATCCCGACGGGTTCTTGACCGAACGCTTCTTGGGCTGGGGCAGGGCAGCGGCCATGCGCGCGGCCTCGCTCTCGCTCAATTGCGCCGCAGGCTTGCCGAAATAGCGATAGGCCCCGGCCTCGACGCCGTAGGTCCCGATCCCGGTCTCGGCGACGTTGAGATAGACTTCCATGATGCGCCGCTTGCCCCAGATATTCTCGATCAGCAGCGTGAACCAGGCCTCGAGCCCTTTGCGCGCGTAACCGCCCCCCTGCCACAGGAACACGTTCTTGGCGGTTTGCTGGCTGATGGTCGAACCGCCGCGGATCCTCCCACCCTGCTGGTTGCGGCGATAGGCCTCCTCGATCGCCTCGCGATCGAACCCGTCATGCGAGCAGAACTTGCCGTCCTCGGCCGCGATCACCGCGTCGACCATGTCGCGATCGATCCGCGACAACGGGGTCCAGTCCTTGGTGATGCCGTTTTCATCCATCACCATCGTGGCGGTGACGGGCGGGGGCACCACTGCAAACAGCAGCACGAGCGCGATGCTGAGCGCGACGAAGCCGAGGATGAGCGAGGCGAAGAACTTGGCGACCCGAAGCATGGTGGACCTGCTCTAACGGGCGCTCGTCAATTTGCCAACGGAGCCGCGCGGGCACGTTGCAAAATGGCTGCACATGGGAAGAAATAGTCGATTGCGACGAACGAAATGCTGCTAACCTTCGATAATTAACTAAAGTAATAGTGAAGCAAATAGCTCCATGAAATCCGTCATTTCGGATAATCGTCGATATGTGGCTTCGCAATGAAAGTGTAACGTGGAGATAGAGTGCAAATAGAACCGTATTTCCTCGCGAAGGAATTGTGAGTACTTGGGCGGTCGAAGGGCGGTTCGCGAATGTTGCGAGTCGCCTTTCGTGCAATTTCAACGCACGCCCCATCGCGTGCCCATGGGATCACTTGCCATGAAAATCGCCTACCTGGCCGGGTGCGCCGTCGTCGCGCTCGCTACTCCTTCCGTCGCTTTCGCCCAGTCCACCGGCTCCACCGAGGTCGAGGAAAAGGCCGAAACCACCGTCGTCATCACTGGTTCGCGCGAAGATCGGGGCGTCGAAGGCATCGTCGTGCCCGATACCTCGAAGGCCAAGCAGGTGCTCACGCAGGAACAGCTCTCGAAGAACGCTCCCGGCCAGACCGTGCTCGATTCGATCAACGTTGTCCCGGGTGTCAGCTTCACCAATAACGATGCCTACGGCTCGGCCGGCGGGCAGCTCTATATCCGCGGCTTCTCGCAGGACCGTATCAGTCTGACCTTCGACGGCGTGCCGCTGAACGATTCGGGCAATTACCAGATCTATTCGAACCAGCAGCTCGATCCAGAACTGATCGAGCAGGTCAACGTCAACCTCGGTACGACCGACGTCGATAGTCCCACCGCCGCCGCGACGGGTTCAACCGTCAACTATCGCACCCGCGTGCCGGGAGAAGAGTTCGGGGTGCGCCTGTCGGGTTCGGCGGGCGAATTCGATTTCTTCCGCATTTTCGGCATGGTCGATACCGGTGAATTCACGCCGCTCGGCACGCGCGCGTTCTTTGCGGCGAGCACCGCCTCGAACCGCAACCCGATCAACAATTACGGCAAAATCGACAAGCAGCAGTACAATGCCCGGATTTACCAGCCGCTGGGCAATGGCAACGACTTCATCTCGATCGCCGGTCACTACAACCAAAACCGCAACAACTTCTTCGGCTCGGTCCCGCTGCGCACCGATCTGACGCAGAGCGCCACGAACACCGCGCCCCGCGTGGTCGGTGCCGGCAGCGGCAATCGTTTCCCGCTGACTCGCGACGAAGCGAGTTACGACATCAACTATCCTTGCACGACCAACCAGGTCGCGCGCACCGGGGTCGCCGACACGCCGAACAGCTGCGGCACCGAATTCGACCGGCGCTACAACCCGTCGAACACCGGCAATATCCGCGGGGCCTCGCTGTTCACGGTCACCGATTCGATCCGCCTGACCGTCGACCCCAGCTACCAGTACGTGAAGGCCAATGGTGGCGGTACGGTCGGCGCGCGTGAACGCGGCCTCGACATCAACCCGGCGGGCGGCGCGGCGAATTGCACGACCGTCACAACCGGCACCAACGTCGCCTGCACCCCGGGCTATCTCGGCGGCCGGCCCTATTTCGGCCGTGACCTCAACGGCGACGGCGACCTGCTCGACGAAGTCACGTTGCTCGCGCCGAGCCAGACCCAGACCAATCGCTACGGCGTCATCGCCAACCTGATCTGGGACATCTCGGACGCGCACACCTTCCGTGTCGCCTATACCTACGATCGCGCGCGGCATCGTCAGACCGGCGAAGTCGGCGATCTCTCTGTCAGCGGGGAGCCGCTCGACGTCTTCCCGATCAACGATCCGCTGGCGGACGTCACCGGCGCGGTGCTGCAAAAGCGCGACCGCCTGTCCTATGCGATCCTCAACCAGGTCTCGGGCGAATATCGCGGATCCTTCTTCGACGAGCGGCTGGACGTCACCGCCGGTGTGCGTGCGCCGTTCTTCACCCGCGATCTCAACAATTACTGCTTTACCACGAGCGATAGCGGTTTCGTCGACTGCTTCGGCGAAGGCGATCCGCGCAACGCGACCTATGCCGGGTTCAATCCGACGGTCCAGGGCCCGCAGCAACGCATGCTGAAATATGACGAGATCCTGCCCAATGTCGGTTTCGTCTACTCCTTCGACAATCCGTTCTCGGTCTTCGCGAACTATTCGAAGGGCCTGCAGGTCCCGGGTACCGACGCGCTCTACAACGCGTTCTTCTTCGCCCCCGACACGCCGCAGGCGCGCCCGAACCCCGAACGCACCGACAATTTCGATCTCGGTATCCGCTTCCGCGATCGCAACATCCAGGCGCAGGTGACCGGCTGGTTCACCAATTACGAGGACCGCCTCGCCTCGGCCTACGATCCGATCCTCGAACGTTCGGTCTATCGCAACCTTGGCAAGGTCGAGAAATACGGGATCGACGGCTCGGTCGCGTGGCAGCCGGTCTCGCAGCTCGCGCTCTATGCCTTCGGTTCCTACCTCAAGTCGGAGATCAAGGACGACGTACAGTCGGGTGCCTGTACCGCCGCGCAGGTCACCGGAGGCACGTTCGGGTGCGCCAGCATCGGTCAGGGAATTTTCGTCGCCACCGCCGGCAACCGTGAAGGTGGTGCGCCCGAATATACCTATGGCGCACAGGCCCGTGGCCTGTTCGGCCCGTTCGAGATCGGGCTCACCGCGAAGCGCACCGGCGGTCGTTTCATCTACGACACCAACCTGCCGGTCTACGGCGGCACGGCGGCTGCACCCTACGAAATCTACGATGCGCAGACGCCGGCGTACTGGCTGGTCAATCTCGATGCCCGGCTGAGGCTCGAGGCGATCGGCCTGAACGACCGGACCTTCATCCAGTTCAACGTCTACAACCTGTTCGACGAGCTGTATGTCGGCAACTTCACCAGCGGCCTGAACCAGGGCAACGTGATCGGTGCGGGCCAGTTCGGCGGCAATCCGAGCGCGCCACCCTTTGCCCAGATCGGCGCCCCGCGCACGATCTCGGGCACGGTGACCTTCGGGTTCTGATAACAACAACCCCTCCCGCCGATAGGAGATGCCCGGCGGGGAGGGGGCGATTCGTCAGACTGGCAGGCGAGCCGCCATCGCGCGGCTCGCCTTTTTTTATTGCGGCATTAAGAAACCGCCGCGAACCGGGGAGGTTCGCGGCGGTATCGTTGTCAGGTGGGGCGGGTCAGGCCGCGGGCAGCGCGGTGTAGCGCGTTTCTGCGAGGTTCTTCATCGCCTTCTGCAGTTTCTCGAATGCGCGCACCTCGATCTGGCGGATGCGTTCACGGCTGACGTCGTAGACCTTGGAGAGTTCCTCCAGCGTCTGCGGGTTCTCGGTCAGTCGGCGCTCGGTCAGGATGTGCTGCTCGCGCTCATTGAGGTCGCCCATCGCTTCGGCCATCATCTCGCGCCGCACGTCGAGTTCCTGCGCTTCCTCGACGGTCTGGTCCTGCAGCGGGCGATCGTCGGTCAGCCAGTCGAGCCATTCGCCCGAGCCTTCCTCGCCATTGCGCATCGGCACGTTCAATGAACCGTCGCCGCCGCGCATCATGCGGCGGTTCATGTTGACCACTTCCTGCTCGGGAACGCCGAGATCGGTCGCGATCTGCTTGACGTCGTCGGGGTGAAGGTCGCCGTCCTCGTAGGCGTCGAGGTTCTTCTTCATCCGGCGGAGGTTGAAGAACAGCTTCTTCTGCGCCGCGGTGGTGCCCATCTTCACGAGGCTCCAGCTGCGCAGGATGAATTCCTGGATCGAGGCCTTGATCCACCACATCGCATAGGTCGCGAGCCGGAAGCCGCGATCGGCCTCAAACTTCTTGACGCCCTGCATGAGGCCGACATTGCCTTCGGAAATGAGGTCGCTGACGGGCAGGCCGTAGCCGCGATAGCCCATCGCGATCTTCGCCACGAGGCGCAGGTGCGAGGTGACGAGCTGGGCCGCCGCCTCGGTGTCCTCGTGCTCCTCGTAACGCTTGGCGAGCATGTATTCCTGCTCTTGCGTGAGGATCGGGTATTTCTTGATTTCGGTGAGATAGCGGTTGAGGCTCTGTTCCCCGTTCAACGCAGGAACGCTCATACCTTTCGTCTTGGTCGTCACTGTTTCCCTAAACCTTTCGTTTGCCGACCGACTTCGCCGGACCCCTGATGGGCATCCGATCGTCTGCGGTCGCAGGACCTATCGTTATAGACGGATTCGTTACGAAACCGCCAATGGTTTCATCGATCAAAACGGGCTATTTCGTCGATAAGTTCCCGCATGTCGCGGGGCAGATCGGCGCGGAAAACCACGCGTTCGCCTGTTGCCGGGTGGGCGAAACCGAGTTCGGCGGCGTGGAGCGCCTGGCGCTGGAAGCCGAGCCGGTTGAGAATCGGGCGAAGCGGGGCCGGAGCCCTTCCGTAGAGTGGATCCCCCAATAGCGCATGACCGATTGACGCGCAGTGAACGCGGACCTGGTGGGTGCGCCCGGTCTCGAGCCGGCACTCGATCTCGCTGCAATGCGGGTAGGTCGCGGTGGTCGAATAATGCGTTACCGCGTGCTTCCCGCGCGTCGTACCGTCGGGCAGCACCGCCATCTTCTTGCGGTTGCGGTCCGAGCGTCCGATCCGCCCGGCCACCGTTCCCGAAGCGGGTTTCGGCTTGCCGCCGGCGAAAGCGATATAGGCGCGGTCGATCGAATGGTCGGCGAATTGCGTGGCGAGGCCTTCATGCGCGGAATCGGTCTTGGCGACCACCAGCAAGCCGCTGGTGTCCTTGTCGATCCGGTGGACGATCCCCGGGCGTGCGACCCCGCCGATACCCGACAACTGCCCCGCACAATGATGCAGCAGCGCGTTGACGAGCGTGCCGTCGCGATTGCCCGCCGCCGGGTGGACGACGAGCCCGGCGGGCTTGTTGACGACGATCAGGTGTTCGTCCTCGAACACCACGTCGAGTGGGATGTCCTGCGGCTGCGCTTCTGCCGGTGCGGCGGGCGGTACGTCGATTATGTAGCTCGCATTGGCCCCGGTCCTCGCTGAGGCGCTGGTCACCAGTGCTCCCGCGACCTGCACCCGGCCCTCGGCGATCAGCGCCTGGATACGCCCGCGCGACAGCCCCGACGCCTCGGCCAGCGCCTTGTCGAGCCGCGCGACCTCCGGGGGAAGCGTTCCTGTCAGGATGCGTGCATTGTCCACGGTTCGATGCCCTATGCTTTCCAATCGCGCAGGCCAACGCTAAAGCCGCGTAAACCTTGCCGCGCACCCCGCGACCCATCTCACATCGGACGCTTCGCCTACATGACTGATTATACCCGTATCGATCTCGCCAGCCTGCTTTGTTCCCGCCTCTGTCACGACCTGCTCAGCCCGGTCGGCGCGCTCAGCAACGGCCTCGAATTGCTGTCGAGCGAGGACGATCCGGAAATGCGTGACCGCTGCGTCGAACTGCTCGAACAGAGCGCGCGGATCAGCACCGGCAAGCTCAAGTTCTTCCGCCTCGCCTATGGCTCGGCCGGCGGGTTCGACTACCAGATCCCGTCCGAGGAGCCCGCCGCGCTGATTCAGGCGCTGGCCGAGGATAATGGCCGCGTTGAACTCAACTGGCAGGTGCAGAGCGCCTCGCTCCCCAAGCCCGCGGTCAAATGCCTGCTCAACCTCTCGCATATCGCGATCGACGCGCTGGTGCGCGGCGGTTCGCTCGATATCGGGGCGGAGCAGAACGGGGAGACGACCGAGATCGCGATCCGCGCCGAAGGAACGCGCATCGCGTTCGACGAGGAGATCGGCCGCGCGCTGCAGGGCGAATTGCCGGTCGATGCGATCACCCCGCGCACCGCGCCCGCCGCGATGATCCACGGACTCGCGGCCCAGCATGGCGGCGGAATCCAGTACCAGCTGCAGGACAATGCCTTGATCCTCGGCGCGATCGTCCGCGAGGCGTGATCGCGGCATGAGCGAGGAGCGCCCGAACGACGAACTGGTCCACCGCGAGGTAACGTCACCCAACCAGGACGAGCGGACGCTGCCGATCTCGATGCTGGTGATCCACTACACCGAGATGGAGGACAAGGGTTTCGCGCTCGAACGAATGTGCGATCCCGAGACCAAGGTTTCGGCGCACTACCTGATCGGCGAGCAGGGCGAGGTCATCCGCCTGGTGCCCGAAGACAAGCGCGCGTGGCACGCGGGCGTATCCTACTGGCGCGGGATCAAGGACGTGAACTCGGCCTCGATCGGGATCGAGCTCGATCATCCGGGTCACAAATACGGCTATCGCGAGTTCAGCGAGGCGCAGTTCGAAGCGCTCGTCCCGCTGGTGGCGCGGATCGTGAAGGATTACGACATTCCGCGTGCCAACGTGGTCGGCCATTCGGACGTCGCGCCCGAACGCAAGATCGATCCGGGCGAGCTGTTCCCGTGGGACCGCCTCGCCGAATATGGCCTGTGCCTGCCGCGCCCGGAAAAGCTCGAGCGTGGCGATCCGTTCGACAATGACGCCGCCTTCTACCTCGCGCTCGAACGCTTCGGCTACGACATCAGCAACGGTCACAAGGCGGTCGAGGCGTTCCAGCGCCGCTGGCGCCCGCGCAAGATCGACGGAGAGATCGACGGCGAAGTCCGCGCGATCCTGTTCGAACTGCTCTTGGATCGCGACCGCGGGAACGCTAGATAGGCCCTGCCAGGGGGCCGGGCAGCCGCGTTGCGCAAGCACCGAGGAAAGTCCGGGCTCCGTGAAACGAGGGTGGCGGGTAACGCCCGCCGCGGGCAACCGCAGGGACAGTGCCACAGAGAGTATACCGCCGATGGCGCCTAAAGCGCACAGGCATGGGTGAAAGGGTGCGGTAAGAGCGCACCGGGGGGCCGGTAACGGTCTCCGCATGGCAAACCCCACCCGGAGCAAGGCCGAATAGGGGCACCGCGCCAGTTCGCTGGCAGGGGCGTTTCGACCCGAGGTGCCCGGGTTGGCTGCTCGAGCGGCGGAGCGATCCGTCGCCTAGATGAATGGCTGCCCCCGCCGTCTGGCGGGACAGAACCCGGCTTACAGGCCCCCTGGCATTATCTGAGGATTTCCGAGAGGCGCTGGCCGTAGGCATCGAACACTTCGAGCATGACGACGATGTTGCCCTGCGGGATGCCGTAATCGGCGATTACGTAATGGGTCATCGCGATCACGCCGTTGCGTTGCAGGAAAGCCGTCGGCACGGCGGTATCGTTGAAGGTAGCGAGGGCATCATGGACCTCGGCGTCGCTCTGAGTTTCCTTTTTCTGCCACAGTGCGGTCAGCGACAGCCCGACACAGCGGCCCGACCCGCAACCGGCGGCCTTCGCGATGACGATCAGGCCGCTAGGTAAGGTGATGACGAGCGATTCCTCGCCGTCGCCGATTTGTCGCCATTCGGTCTTAGTCGGCTCGAGCTGCGCGGCGATCGTCTCGAGGTTGGTCTTGGTGAAATACGGAATCATCTCGCGGGAATCGAAATCGCTGTCCTGGGCGACGGCAGGACTCCCGAGACCCAGCAGTGCGACGGCGGCAGCGAAAGCGATTTTCTTCATGGTGTTCCCCTGGTCTGTTCGGCTGGAGCCTATTGGTCATGCACCGGGGTCGCAAGGTGCGGCTTCCTGACGTTTTGTGACGGGACATCTCTCACAAGCGACCCATCGTTTGACGCATCCCGGCCGCGCCCCGCGATCGCCCGACGGCGAAGAGTCTTTTCAATTTCGCCGGAAAGCGGCAATCTCCCCTCCAAACAGAGGGGGAGAGACTCGATGATGAAGTGGATGATGGCGGGGCTGCTGGCCTCGAGCGTGGCCGTGACGCCCGCGCTGGCGCAGACCAAGCTGTTGCGCGATCCGGCATTGTCGGACAATCAGATGGTGTTCGCCTATGCCGGCGACATCTGGATCGCGAACCCCGACGGATCGAATGCGCGGCGGCTGACCAGCCATGCGGCGGACGAGCGGGATCCCGTCTTCTCGAGCGACGGATCGATGGTCGCCTTCTCCGCCAATTACGACGGTAATTACGACGTCTTCGTGGTGGCGGCGAGCGGGGGGACCCCCAAGCGGCTCACCTGGCATCCGGGCAACGACAACGTCCAGGGCTTCACCCCCGATGGCCGCTCGGTCGTGTTCGCTTCCGCGCGCGAGACCCGCAGCGGGCGCGCCGGGGCGATCTACACCGTGCCGGTCGCCGGCGGCTTCCCGGAGAAGATGTCCGAGATGCGCAGCGTCGGTGGCAGCTATTCGGAGGACGGCGAACTGTTCGCCAACGTGCCCGGGGTCTCGGGCTATAACGGCTTGTGGGGCGGCTCGTCGGGCTGGCGCGGCTATCGCGGCGGCACCCAACCCTCGATCGAGGTGGTGGATCCCGACGCGCGCACGCTGCGCGAGATTTCGGGCGAGGGCTCGACCGAGTTCGACCCGTTCTGGATGGACGGCCAGCTATATTTCCTGTCCGATCGCGCCGCCGACAAGGTGTTCAACGTCTATCGCTGGAACTCGGCCGATGGATCGGTCGCGAAGGTCACCGGCGAAACGACCTGGGACGTCCGCAATGCTGACGGCAGGAACGGCAGGATCGTCTACGAGGCGGGCGGCGAGCTGAAGGAATTCACGGTCGCGAGCGGATCGACCCGCACGCTGCCGATCGCGCTCTCGCCCGACCTGCCGCAGCGCCAGAAGCAGTGGAAGGACGTGTCGGACAACATCGAGAGCGTGGCGATCTCGCCCTCGGCCCAGCGCGTGGCGATCACCGCGCGCGGCGAAGTGTTCACCGTACCGACCGACAAGGGCAGCACGCGCAATATCTCGGCCAGCGCGGCGGAGCGCAATTACAGCGGCATCTGGTCGCATGACGGCACCAAACTTGCCTATATCACCGACGATGGCGACGGGCAGGCGCTGGTGATCGAGGACCAGAGCGGGATCGAATCCGCGCGGCGCATCGCGCTCGGCCCCGATTTCTACCAGCTGGTCGACTGGGGCGGCGACGGGAAATACCTGATCTATGCCGACAACAAGCTTTCGCTGCGCGCGCTCGATGTCGCGGCGGGCACGAGCTGGACGGTTGCCCGGACCGACCGGCGCAACGGCGATTTCGACGCCGCGCTCCATCCGAACGGTCGCTGGCTCGCCTACACCACCCGCGGCGCGACCTATAACGCCGCGCTCAATCTCTACGATTTGACCACGCGGCGGACCTATCCGGTGACCGGCGAGTTCGCCGATATCGGTTCGCCGACCTTCTCCAAGGACGGCAAGCTGCTGTTCTTCACCGCATCGACCAATGCCGGGCCGCAGGCGCTGGGGCTCGACATGACCTCGCAAGAGCAGCCCTACCGCGCCGGGATCTATGCGCTGGTACTCGAGAAGGACGGGAAGAGCCCGCTCGCCCCGATCCTCGCCGACGAAGAGGCCGATGGCGACGCGAAGCCGGACGCGGACAAGGAGGAGAAGAAGGACGAAGCCGACCCGGTCGTCGATCCCGAAAACCTTCGCCGCCGGATGATCTCGCTGCCGGTGGCCGAGCAGTTCTATACCAGCCTCGCCACGGCGAAGGACGGCAGCCTCTATTACGTCGCGCTCGAACAGGCGGGCGATCGCAACGATGCGCCGGGCGATACGCCGCAGGCCGGATCGCAGCTCTATCGCTTCGATTTCGAGGAGCGCGAGGCCAAGACCGTGGCGAGCGGCATCACCGGCATCCAGATCGACGCCAAGGGCGAAACGCTGCTGCTCGCCAAGCCCGGCGGCGAGTTCATGACGTCGAAGGCGGGCGAAAAGCTCGATCCCAAGCCGCTCAACCTCTCCGGCCTCAAGCTCTATGTCGACCCGGCGCAGGAATGGCGCCAGATCTTCAACGACGTGTGGCGGATGGAGCAGGCCTACTTCTACGATCCCAACATGCACGGCCTCGACTGGGCGGCGATCAAGCGCCGCTACGAACCGTTGCTCGCGCATGTGGGGCGGCGCGAGGACCTGAACGAGCTGCTGGTCGAGATGATCGGCGAGATGCAGGTCGGGCACAACCGAGTGGGCGGGGGCGACGTCTGGTCGGGCGGATCCTCCAGCCCCGGGCTGCTGGGCGCGGATATCCGCCTCGAGAACGGGCGTTACCGGATCAAGAAGATCTACGACGGCGAACAGTGGAATCCGTTCATCGATGCGCCGCTCGACGCCCCGGGTGTCGACGTGAAGGAAGGCGACTACATCCTCGCGGTGAATGGCCGCGAGGTGACCGCGCGCGACAATATCTTCGAGGCGCTGTCGGGCTCGGCCGGCACCCAGGTCGCGCTCACCGTGGCGAGCACGCCCAATGGCGAGCGCCGTACCTCGGTGGTCGAACCGGTGCGCAACGAAGGCGCCTTGCGGCTGTGGAGCTGGGTCGAGGACAATCGCCGCTATGTCGACGAGAAGACCGGCGGCAAGGTCGCCTATGTCTACATGCCGAACACCGCGGATGCGGGGTACACCTTCTTCAACCGCATGTATTTCGCGCAGACCGACAAGCAGGCGCTGATCCTAGACGAACGCTCGAACGGCGGCGGGCAGGCGGCGAACTACGTGATCGACGTGCTGCGGCGCGAATACCTCGCCGGGTGGAAGGATCGCGAAGGCCTCAACTGGTCGACCCCCGGCTCGGGGATCTGGGGCCCGAAGGCGATGCTGATCGACCAGGACGCGGGCTCGGGCGGCGACTGGATGCCCTATGCCTTCCGCGCCTCCGGCCTCGGCCCGCTGATCGGCACCCGCACCTGGGGCGGGTTGATCGGCATCAGCGCCAATCCGAACCTGATCGACGGCGGCTTCCTGGTGGTGCCGTTCTTCCGCTTCTTCGAGCCCGACGGGACGTGGAGCATCGAGAACGAGGGTGTCTCGCCCGATATGCGGGTCGAGCTCGACCAGCTCGCGCTCGACCGCGGCGAGGATACCCAGCTCGACGCGGCGATCGCCTACATCCTCGCGGAGTTGGAGCGCAATCCGGCGCGCGATCCCAACTGGACGCCGCCTTACCCGACCGAGCTGGGCGACTGATCCGGTTGCGACGGGGCGCTTGTTCAGGATCGAGCAAGCGCCCCTTTGTTAATAAAACTGCATGAAGAAATTAACATCTCTCCTTGGCGCCCTTTCGCTCGTCGGCGGCGCGACGGTGGCTTTCGCCGGTGTCACGGTCGATCGCGACTGGACCATCGGCCCTTGGATCAAGGGCAAGAACTATTCGGTCGGCATGCCGGCCCGGCCCGAAAGCACCGACGCGGGGATCGCGATCGACTTCCCGACCACGCCGCGCAGCCACGTCCATTACGTGACCTTCGATCCGGGCTCGCTCGAGGGCAAGTCCGAGATCGTCATGCGCTATCGCATCGATGCCGAACCGGGGACGCGCTTCGTCCCGCAGCAGGAGCCCGACAAGCCGGGCGCGATCTCGCTGTTCTTCCAGCGCCGCGGCGACAATTGGAGCGCACGCGGACGGTATGAATTCTATCGCTGGTACGCGCCCACGGCGAAGGTGAAGCAGCTATCGCGCGGCAATCACGAAATCCGCATCTCGCTCGACGATCCCGAGTGGATTTCGGTCGGATACCGCAATCCCGCGGTCGCGCCCGAACTGTTCGAAGCGGCCAAGCGCGATACGGCGAAGGTCGGCTTCGTGCTCGGCTCGGACGTGCTGCGTGGCCACGGCGTCTATGCGACCGGTCCGGCGCGGATGACCGTCACCGGGTTCGAGATTCGCTGACCCTCAGCCGCGTCCGATGCTGGCGTAGGTGAACCCGGCATCGCGGACGTCCTGCGGATCGTAGATATTGCGCAGGTCGACCAGCACCGGCGCCTTGGCGAGGTCCTTGATCCGCTTGAGGTCGAGCGCGCGGAACGCGTCCCACTCGGTCACGATCGCCACCGCATCGGCACCCTCGATCGCCTCGTACGGACCGTCGACCATCGTCACCTCGGGCATCAGCGGGCGCGCCTGCTCCATCCCCTCGGGATCGAACGCCGCGACCTCGACCCCGGCATCGGTGAGCGTCTGTGCGACCGCGATCGCGGGCGAATCGCGCATGTCGTCGGTGTTCGGCTTGAAGGTCAGGCCGAGTAGCGCGACCTTCTTGCCGCGCGCCTTGTCCGCGCCGCCGAGCGCGTCGAGCACCTTGCGGCCCATCGCCCGCTTGCGGCTGTCATTGACCTTGACCACCGCCTCGACGATCCGCGTCGGACTTTCGTAATCCTCGGCCGTCTTAAGCAGCGCGAGCGTGTCCTTGGGAAAGCACGAACCGCCATAGCCGGGACCGGCATGGAGGAACTTCGCCCCGATGCGGTTGTCCATCCCGATGCCGCGGCTGACGTCCTGCACGTTCGCGCCGACCTTCTCGCACAGGTCCGCCATCTCGTTGATGAAGGTGATCTTGGTCGCGAGGAAGGCGTTGGCGGCATACTTGATCAGCTCGGCCGAGCGGCGCGAGGTGAACAGGATCGGCGACTGGTTGAGGTAGAGCGGGCGATAGACCTCGCTCATCACGTCGCGACCGAACTCGTTGTCGGT
Source organism: Pseudoblastomonas marina (assembly GCF_034374265.1). NCBI lineage: Bacteria > Pseudomonadati > Pseudomonadota > Alphaproteobacteria > Sphingomonadales > Erythrobacteraceae > Pseudoblastomonas > Pseudoblastomonas marina. The sequence continues at coordinate 158,806 of NZ_CP139718.1, forward strand.
GCCGATCACGATCCGGTCGGGCCGCTTGAAATCGCCGATCGCGGCGCCTTCGCGCAGGAATTCGGGGTTCGAGACGACCGCGGTACGCACGTCGAGCTTGGCATCGGCGAGGATCCGCTCGACCTCGTCGCCGGTGCCCACCGGCACGGTCGACTTGGTGACCACCACTGCATCGTTCCTGAGCGTCGCGCCGATCTCCTTCGCCACCGCGTAGACGAAGGTGAGGTCGGCATGGCCGTCGCCCCGGCGGCTCGGCGTGCCGACGGCGATGAAGATTGCATCCGCGCCGTCGATCCCCTCGGCGAGGTCGGTGGTGAAGGACAGGCGGCCCGCCTTGACGTTGGTTTCGACCAGCGCGTCGAGACCCGGTTCGTAGATCGGCATCACGCCGTTCTCGAGCGCGGCGATCTTTTTCTCGTCCTTGTCGATGCAGACCACGTCATGGCCGAAATCGGCGAAGCAGGCGCCCGAAACCAGGCCGACATAGCCCGATCCGACCATTGCGATTTTCATAGCAGACTCCTGTGGGAGATTTCCGGTGCGCCGGCTTCGCTTTCGCGCGCCTCGATCAGCCAGCGTGAGGTGCCTTCGAGGCCGAGCGCGGTCAAGCGACCGGTGGTATAGGCGCCGGTATCGATCCCGATGCGATTGGGACGGTGTTCGACCTCGTCGCTGATCGTATGGCCGTGGACGACCATCGCGTCATGCGCGTCGCGGTGCGAGAGGAACGGCTCGCGGATCCAGCGCAATTCGTGCGCGCGCTGTTCCTCGAACGGGATGGCGGGTCGGACACCTGCATGGACGAAGGCGTAGTCGCCGATCCGCACCATGTCCTCGAACCCGGCGATGAATTCGCGGTCTTCCTCAGGCACGGCGCGCTTCATCATCTCGAGCACTTCGCTGCGCGTGGCGGCACGATAGGCCTTCCGGTCGACCGGGTAGCTGAGCAGCGTTTCCTGGCCGCCATAGCGCAGGAAGTGACGCAGCACCTCGACGTCTTCGAAACTGTCGAGGAACATTTCCTCGTGATTGCCCATCAGGATCCGGACATGGCCGGTCTGGCAAAGCTGGCGTGCGCGCGCGATCACCCCGGAGCTGTCGGGTCCGCGATCGATCAGGTCGCCGAGCAGGATGAGCGTGACTTCGGCATCGGCGCGCGCCGCGTCGTCCGCGTCGATCGCTTCGAGCAGGGCATCGAACAGGTCGAGCCGCCCGTGGATATCGCCCACGGCATAGACCCGCTGCCCCGCCGGGATGGCGTGGACGGGTTCGGGAGCCTTGGGGCGTTTGAGTTTGCGAAGGGCTGACAGCATGGTGTTTGGTCGCACCGTATTCAGGTGCGCGCGGCATATAGGAAGACATCGCCATGCGGGCAACGCTTGCCTGCGATTCGCGATCCTCTAGAACCGCGGGCGATCCGCCCCCTGTCCAGCGAGACCTCGACATGCGCTTTGCCCTTGGCCTGACGGCCCTTTGCCTCCTTGCCAGCCCCGCCATCGCGCAGGACAGCTACGACACCGACCCGCCGCCGCTGCTCGAAGTCTCGGGCGGGGTCGAGCTGATGAGCGACTATCGCTTCCGCGGCATTTCGCGCTCGGACGGCGATGTCGCGGGCAAGGCGTGGGGCGAACTGCGCCACGCGACCGGCTTCTACGGCGGGGTATCGGCCTATTCGGTCGACGGTGCGCCGCAATTCGCCGATCTCGAATTCGAGACCTATACCGGGTGGAGCGGCTCGGTGCTGCCGCTGGTCGATCTCGATATCGGGGTCGCGCGGCGGATCTATGTCGGTGCGCCGGGCGCGCTCGCGACCGATTACTGGGAGCCCTATGCCGCAGTGGTCGGCGTGCTCGGCCCGGCCAAGCTGCGTTTGGGCGCGGCCTATGCGCCCGACCAGGATTCGCTCGGCAGCGACGACAATCTCTACCTTTCTGCCGATGCCGAAGTCGGGCTGCCATTCAGCCCGCTGAGCTTCGACGCGCATGTCGGTCATTCGGACGGTCCGCTGTCGGCGCAATCGCTGGTCGGTGCAGGCGACAGCGGAACCGACTGGTCGGCCGGCGTCCGCTACCAGTTCCTGCCCATGCTCTCGGCCAAGCTCGAATATGTCGGCAACGACGCGCCCGGGATGGACGGCCTGACCGACGATACCGTTGTCGGTAGCGTGACCTTCCGGTTCTAGCTCATCAGCCGAGCGTAAAGCTCACCGTCGTGACGACCCGCACCTTCTTGTAGGGGGTGTCCGACGCACCCCAGCCGCCGCTGCTGTCGCCATCGCGCGCGTCGATCGAGAAATAGCCCTGCGTGGCTTCCTTGATCGGTCCGACATCGGCGCCGCTGTCTTCGGCGAACTGTTCGGCCGCGGCGCGTGCGTCGCGGGTCGCCTCGGCCACCATTTCGGGCTTGATGTCGTTCAGTTTGGTGAAGGTGTAGGACATGCCCGAGCCTTCCTCGATCAGCACCCCGCGCCGCACGATGTCGAACTGCCGCGCGACCGCCTGCTGGGCTTTCTCGATGTCGGAGGTCCTCAGTGCGAGGCGTTCGCGCACCGTGTAGCGGGTCACCCCGTCATCGGTGTAGCTCGAAACGTTGGCCCCAGTGGGCTGCAAGGCGTCGGCGGGGAAACCGAGCTCGGCGAAAAACGCCTCGAGCGCGGCGCGATCCTGCGAAACCTTGGCCTGCGCCGCGCCGAGATCGGTGCTGGTGGTCGAATAGCTGATCGTCCAGGTCGCGAGATCGGCGGTCACTTCGCGTTCGGCGAGGCCGCGCACGGTCACCGCGCGCTCGGCTTCCTTGGCGCGCGGGATGCCGTCGCCGAGCAGGTAGCCGCCGAGCGCCATGCCGATCGCGAGGATCGCGGCGCCGCCGAGCAGGCTCAAGGTGCGGGGGTCGAAGGCGAAGCGCGAATGCGCTTGCGTGGAAGAGGCAGTGTCGTTCATCGGGACATTCTCCGGCTGGAGTTACGCGACCATACGATGAACTGTGCTTCAGCAGCGATGAACCGAGTTTGAATGAAAGGATGCCGCGATGGCCCGCTACCTCCACACCATGATCCGCGTCGCCGATCCCGATGCCGCGATCGACTTCTTCAAGCTGATCGGGCTCGAAGAAGTGCGCCGCAAGGAGAGCGAGGCGGGGCGCTTCACGCTGATCTTTCTCGCCGCCCCGGGCGAGGAAGGCGTTGCCGAACTCGAGCTGACCTACAACTGGCCGCCCGAAGACGGCAGCGCGCCCGAAGAATATTCGGGCGGGCGCAATTTCGGCCACCTCGCCTACCGGGTCGACGATATCTACGCGACCTGCCAGCGACTGATGGATGCGGGCGTGACGATCAACCGTCCTCCGCGCGACGGGCACATGGCCTTCGTCCGCTCGCCCGACGGAATCTCGGTCGAATTGCTGCAGGATGGCTATCTCGAGCCGCAGGAGCCTTGGGCGAGCATGGAGAACACCGGCAGCTGGTAAGCGTCCTTAGGCGGAGGCGGGCTGCTTTCCGGAGTCGTCGTCCGCTTCGGGCTCGGGCGATTTCGCGAAGCGCAGGATCGCATAGCCGAGCACCGCCGAGAGTAGCGAGCCGAACAACACGCCGAGCTTGGCTTCCTCGACCAGCAGCGGGTCGCGTGGGAAGGCGAGCGCGCCGATGAACAGGCTCATCGTGAAGCCGATCCCGCACAGCGTCGCTACGCCCCATAACTGGAGCGCGGAAGCACCGGCCGGTGGTTTCGCGAAGCCGATCTTGTCGGCGATCCACATCGCCCCGAAGATCCCGATCTGTTTGCCCGCGAACAGGCCCAGCGCGATCGCGAGCGGGAGCGGGCCGAGGATCTCGGCGAGACCCATGCCCTTGAGCGAGACGCCGGCATTGGCGAAGCCGAACAACGGCACGATCAGGTAGCCGTTCCACGGCACGAGCGAATGCTCCATCCGCAGCAGCATGGAATCATCGTGCCCTTTGAGCTTCAAGGGGATCGTGAAAGCCGCGAGCACGCCCGCGACGGTCGCGTGGACCCCTGAATTGAGCACCGTGAACCACAGCACGAGGGACAAGACGATATAGGGCAGCATGCGATAGACGCCGAACCGGTTGAGCGCCATCAACATCCCCAGCACGACCACCGAGGCGGCAAGCCAGGCGAGTTTGATCCCGCTGGTATAGACCAGCGCAATGATCGCCACCGCGCCGAGATCGTCGACGATCGCGACCGTCAGCAAGAACAACCGCAGCGAGGACGGCGCGCGCCGCCCGAGCAGACCCAGCACACCGACTGCGAAGGCGATGTCGGTCGCCGCCGGGATCGCCCAGCCCGAATGGAGCGAGCGGTCGTCGCCGACCACGCCGAGATAGATCAGCGCGGGTACCGCCATGCCGGCGGCGGCGGCGAGAAAGGGCAGGCGGCGCTTTTGCGCGTCGTTCAACTCGCCATCGATCAGCTCGCGCTTGATCTCGAGCCCGACGACGAAGAAGAAGATCGCCATCAACCCGTCGTTGATCCACAAATGCAGATCGTCGAGCTTGGGGATCGGCGTCCAAGCAAGCTTGCCGTAGAACAGCGTCTTGTATTCGGCATAGAGCGGCGAATTGGCGATCAGCATCGCCGCGATCGCGACCACGATCAGGACGATCCCCGCCGCCGCCTCCATCGAGGTGAACCTGTATAACGCGCTCTTTAGCGCGCCGCCGATGCTCTGTGACTCTGCCATGGGCCGCCCTTTTACGGTGGGGACGGCGGGTTTCAAGGGCATCGTTGCATGGAGCGGGCATAAGCGATACTTATCGCGTACTCCTCGCGGGGGGATACGATGCGAGGGGGCAATGGGGGGCATTGCCGATGGATGCCGAAGCGCTGCTGCCGCTCGCGCCGCAGCTGCACTGGTTGAGCCTGCTGGAACGCGAACTTTTCCTGTTCGCGGCCTTCTGGCTCGTGCTCGGCGCGCTCGACGAACTGGCGGTCGATCTTGCCTGGCTGTGGCTCCGGGCCACGGGTCGGATCCCGACCCGCCGTGCGGACCCGCCACCCCCGCGGCTGAGCGGGCACACGGCGGTGTTCGTCGCGGCGTGGGACGAGGCTGCAATCCTCGCGACCACGCTGACGCAGGTTTCGCTCGCATGGCCGCAGCCCGAGCTGCGCCTGTTCGTCGGGGTCTATCGCAACGATCCGGCAACCTTCGCTGCCGCCTGCCGCGGTGCCGCGCACGACCCGCGGATCCGCATCGTCGTCCACGACCGGCCCGGCCCCACGACCAAGGCCGATTGTCTAAACGGCCTCTACCGCGCGCTCGAACGGGAGGAGACGAGGCACGGCCTGGTGTTCCGTACGGTCATCCTGCAGGACGCAGAGGACATGGTGCACCCGGCCGCGATCGGGGTGATCGATCACGCGATCGGCACGACCGCGATGGTCCAGTTGCCGGTGCGCCCGGCGCTTGCCGGCGGAACGCGTTTCGTCTCGGGCCACTACGCCGACGAATTCGCCGAGAGCCACACCAAGGGACTGGTGGTGCGCGATGCGCTCGGCCTCGACCTGCCCGCCGCAGGGGTGGGCTGTGCGGTCGAACGCGGCATGCTTCGCCTGCTGGTCGCGGCCGGTTCCGAAGGCCCGTTCGCTGCCGACAGCCTCACCGAGGACTATGAGCTCGGCTTCCGCATCCGGCGGATGGGCGGCGGCAGCCGCTTCCTCCGCCTGCGCGACAGAAATGGCGAATTGATCGCGACGACCAGCTATTTCCCCAACGAGATCGGGCCCGCGGCGCGGCAGAAGGCGCGCTGGATCCACGGCATCGCGTTCCAGGGTTGGGACCGGCTCGGCTGGGCCGGCTCGTGGGCGAACCGCTGGATGATGCTGCGCGACCGGCGCGGGCCGATGGCGGCGCTCGTGCTGGGGACCGCCTACCTCCTGCTCGCGATCGAGGCGGTGCTGCTGCTGAGAGGGACACCGCATGCCGATAACAGCGCGATGGCACCGTGGCTGTGGTCCTTCGCGACCTTCCTGATGCTGTCGGTGCTGTGGCGCTCGGCATGGCGGGCCGCCTTCGTCGCGCGCGAATATGGCTGGAGCGAGGCGGGGTTTGCCGTTCTGCGGATCCCGGTCGCGAACGTGATCGGGATCATGGCCGGCTGGCGCGCGCTCGCCGCCTATTGCGGCAATCTGCGCGGTGCCGCGCTGCGCTGGGACAAGACGACCCACGCGGCGCATCCGGCCGCCGGTGTCCGCCTCGGCAGCCCGACATGAGGGCGACCCTGTCCCCCTCCGCGCGCGGTCGCCCGCTGATCGTGCTCGCGCTGGTGATGAGTGGCTGGATCGGGATGCGCTTCGCGTTCTGGCCGCAGGAGACCCTGCAGGCGCTCGAGCGTGCGGTGCCCGCCGCGATCCTCGCGGAGGGCGAACCCCGACGCCCGTCGATCGTCACCGCTGCGAAAGCGGGGATGCCTCCCGCGGCCTGGTCGCGACCTGCCCACGGCGCCGCCTTCCCTCCTTCGCCCTTCGTCCCGCATCCCGGGATCGCGCCGGAAGCGGGGGGCGCGGCCTTCGGCGCGCTCGACGAGGCTGCGTCGCACGACCTGTTGTGGATCGCGGCAGTGACTCGCGGCGCCTACGCTTTCCCGGCCCCGGGCATCGCCAGCGACATCGGGCGGGCGCGGGTCCTTTCGCAGAGGAGCGGGCTCGCATCGGATCGCCGTGCGAGCCAGCCCGACCGTTGGTCGCTCGACGGGTGGCTGCTGTGGCGCCCAGACGGTCGCGGGAGCGCCGCGGTCGCGCCGGCGTCTTACGGGGCCAGCCAGGCCGGTGTCCTGCTGAGCTATCGCCTGGCCCCGGGGAGCCGCTTCGCCCCCCGGGCCTATGCCCGCGCGACCGGCTTTCCCTATGGCGCCTCGCGGCCCGAGCTGGCCGCGGGCCTGTCGATCCGTCCCTTCGCCGGATGGCCGGTGCGCGCGCAGGCCGAGTTGCGGGCGACCGAACGCGATGGACGGGTCGCGGTGCGACCCGCGGCGATGCTCGTCGGTGGCGTACGGTCCGACATGCTGGGGCTCGAAGCCGATGCCTATGGACAGGCCGGTTACGTCGGAGGCGAAGATGCGACCGGCTTTGCCGATGGCAGGCTGACCTTGCGCAAGGCGTTGGCTTCGGGCGGCGGTTTCCGGCTGGCGGCGGGGGGCGGCGTGTGGGGCGGGGCGCAGCAGGGCGCGGCCCGGGTCGACGTCGGTCCATCCGCCGCCATGACGCTCGCCACCGGTCAACTCACCGCGCGCGTCGAGGCCGACTACCGGATCCGCGTGGCGGGCGATGCAGCCCCCGGCTCTGGACCTGCGCTGACGATCTCCGCCAGTTTCTGACGCACCGCCATTTTGATCGCCGAATGTTGCGTTCGCGCGCTTTCGCCGCGGGCCCCGCTGGGGTAGGGGCAGGCCGAGCCCATGGACGTCTATCTTCCCATCGCCAACCTCTCGGTCAACGGCCTCCTGATCGTCGCCCTCGGCACGATCACCGGGATGCTGTCGGGCCTGTTCGGCGTGGGCGGCGGGTTCCTGACGACGCCGCTGCTGATCTTCTACGGCGTGCCGCCGACCGTCTCCGCCGCCAGCGCGGCCTCGCAGGTCACCGGCGCGAGCGTGTCGGGCGTGTTCGCGCATCACCGGCGCGGCGGGGTCGATTACCGGATGGGCGGGATCATGGTGGTCGGCGGCGCGATCGGGACCGGGATCGGAGCGGTGTTGTTCGAATGGCTGCGCGCGCTCGGCCAGATCGATACGATCATCACCTTCCTCTACGTCGTGCTGCTCGGATCGATGGGCACGCTAATGGCGAGGGACGGCTGGCGCGCGGTCACCGCCGGGCGAGGCGGGACGAAACCCAAGGCCGCGCGACGACGCCACCACCCGCTGGTCGCCAGCCTGCCGTGGCGCATGCGATTCTACAAATCGGGCCTCTACATCTCGCCGCTCGCGCCGTTGCTGCTCGGCCTCGTGGTCGGGATCATCACCATGCTGATGGGGGTCGGCGGCGGCTTCATCCTCGTCCCCGCGATGCTCTACCTCCTCGGGATGGGCGCAGGCGTGGTGGTCGGCACCTCGCTGTTCCAGATCCTGTTCGTGACGATGGTCACCACCTTCATGCACGCGATCACCACCCAGGCGGTCGATATCGTGCTCGCGGCGCTGCTGCTGGTGGGCTCGGTCTCGGGCGCGCAGATCGGCGCCTCGCTGGCGCAGAAATCGAAGCCCGAAGTGCTGCGCCTCGTGCTCGCGGTGGTGGTGCTCGCGATCGCGGTGCGGATGGTGCTCCAGCTGTTCTATTCGCCCGACGAGGTCTACACGGTGGCCCCGCTGTGAGGGTGCTGCTCGCCCTGATGGCGCTGCTCGCGCTGACCGGCGCGCGCGACCCGCAGCTGGTCCCCTCAGTGTCGCAGGACGAGATCGCGGTCCGCCAGGGCTTCACCGGGACGGAGTTGCTGCTGTTCGGTGCGATCCTGCCACCCGAACAGGGCGCGCCGCCCGAGCCCTACGATGTGGTCGTCGTGCTCAAGGGCCCGACAAGCTCGGTGGTCGTGCGCGAAAAGCAGCAGGTCGCGGGTATCTGGATGAACGTCGATGCCGCCGAATTCCGTTCGGTGCCGAGTTTCTATGCCGTCGCCAGCTCGCGCGAGATCGCCGCGGTGGTCGATGCGCGGACGGCCGCGATCTACGAACTCGGCCTGCCCTACCTGCAATTGTCGCCGATCGGGGCGATCGATCCCGAACAGCAGGCGCGCATTGCCGCCGGGCTGGTCGAGCGGCGCCGCGGCGAGGGGCATTACCAACAGGTCGAAGGCGGGGTGCAGGTCAAGGGCGGGGTGCTCTACGAGGCGCGCTTCGAATTGCCCTCGAGCGTCGAGACCGGGACCTATACCGCCGAGACCTTCGTGATCTCGCGCGGGCGGGTGCTGGTCTCCGAGATCGCGCGGGTCGAGGTGCGCAAGGTCGGGTTCGAGAAACGGGTCGCCGATTACGCCGAGAACGAAGAGGTCTGGTACGGGCTGTTCGCGGTTTTTCTGTCGATTTTCATGGGGTGGGCGGCCGGTCGCCTGTTCGCGCTGGTCTGATCCGCCGCAGTACTGCGGTGGTCCGTGCCCCCGCGCATTCGTAATTAGCTAGAAATTAACCGGTTTCGGCCAAGGTCCCGAATGAGACAAAGCGCCCATGGACACGGCGACAAGGGATCACGCATGACCGAAATGAGCGGAAAATTCCCGCCCGAAAAGCAAACAGGCGATGGGGACGACCCCTCGCTCGATCGGCTGCGCCGCGCGGCGCAGCGCGGTCGGCCGGGCCATCTGGAAGAGGCGGTCGCGCGCCCCGAGGCCCCGCAACCCCGCCGCGATCAACCGGCGGCCGGGCCGGGCCAGGCCAGCCGCCCATCCGCCGAGACGCTCGAAGCCGTGGGCGCCGCGCCCGCGGATCGAAAACCTCGCCCAGCGAGCGGGCCGGAAAAGGCCTCCTCATCGCTCGGCGCGAACGCCACCACCCCGATCGGCAAGGTCGTCGAGATCGCCGGCTCGGGCTCGCGCATCCTGCTCGATCTCAACCGGCTCCATGCCTGCAGCGAAGACGACGACCCTTCGATCATGCTGGCGGGCCAGGTCGGCAGCCAGGTCAAGATCCGGGTCGGCAAGAACTGGTTGCTCGCCAGCGTCCGGACGCAGAAACAGGACGATAGCGTCGTCGGCGGGATCGTCGCCGCGATCGACTTCCTCGGCGAAGGCAACGAGGAACGGCTGACTGGACGGCTCACCGGCTTCCGTCGCGGCGTCACCACCTACCCGGTGCCCGGATCCGAAGTGTTCCCGGCGACCAGCGACGATCTGCGCCAGATCTACGCCAGCGACGGGCGCGCCAACGTCCAGATCGGCAAGGTCTTCCCGACCAAGGACATTCGCGCGGGTCTCTATATCGACGCCATGCTGGGCAAGCACTTCGCGCTGCTCGGCTCGACCGGTACCGGTAAGTCCACCGGTGCCGCTCTGATCCTCCACCGGATCTGCCAGGCGGCCCCCGAAGGCCACATCGTGATGATCGACCCGCACGGCGAATACTCGGCCGCGTTCCGACAGACCGGGATGATCTTCGACGTCAGCAATCTGCAGATGCCGTACTGGTTGATGAATTTCGACGAGCACTGCGAGGTGTTCCTCACCACCCGCGGCAACGAACGCCAAACCGATGCCGACATTCTCGCCCGCTGCCTGCTGAAGGCGCGGCAGAAGAGCCGGCTTGCCGAAGGCATGAACAAGCTGACGGTCGATTCGCCGATTCCGTATCTGCTGTCGGACCTGACCTCGATCCTGCAAGACGAGATGGGCAAGCTCGACAAGGCGAGCTCCTCGATTCCCTATATGCGGATCAAGTCGAAGATCGACGAGCTCAAGGCCGATCCGCGCTACCAGTTCATGTTTTCGGGCATGCTGGTGGGCGACACGATGGCCGAATTCATCGGCAAGATCTTCCGCCTGCCCGCCGAAGGCAAGCCGATCTCGATCGTCGACGTCTCGGGTGTGCCGTCGGACATCACCTCGACCGTGGTCGCAGTGCTCTCGCGGCTCACCTTCGACTACGCGATCTGGTCGCGCGACGAGAAGACGCGCCCGATCCTGCTCGTGTGCGAAGAAGCGCACCGCTACGTCCCCAACGAGAAGAACGCAGACGGGTCCTCGGTCGGCAACATCCTCTCGCGCATCGCCAAGGAAGGCCGCAAATACGGGGTCAGCCTCGGGCTGATCACCCAGCGCCCGTCGGACCTTGCCGAAGGCGTGCTGTCGCAGTGCGGCACGATCATCTCGATGCGCCTCAACAACGATCGCGACCAGGCCTTCGTGAAGGCCGCGATGCCCGAAGGCGCGCGCGGCTTCCTCGATTCGATCCCCGCCCTGCGCAACCGCGAATGCATCATCTGCGGCGAGGGCGTCTCGATCCCGGTGCGGGTCAGCTTCGACACGCTCGAGGAACACAAGCGCCCGGCGTCGGAAGACCCGAGCTTCGCAGCGCTGTGGAACGATGGCGGCGGCGAAGAGGAATCGGTCGGTCGGACCGTGGCGCGCTGGCGCTCGCAGGGGCGCTAGCCGCATACCCTGCAATCCGGGTCCTTCGCGATCCGGATCGTCTTCATGCCCGGCACGATCCCGTCGAGTATATGCAGGCGGCCCCATTGCGGGTCGCCGAAACCCGCATGTCCGTCGAGCAGGACGCGGATCGCCTGCATCGCGGCGAAACTGCCGACCCAGCCCGCCATCGCGCCGAGGATTCCGTTTTCGGCGCAGGTGTCGCAATCGTCAGCGTCGAACGCGTCGCCGACGAAGCAGCGATAGCATGGTTCCTCGGCCCGGTGCCCGGCAAAGGCCGCGACCTGTCCCTGGAACCGCGCCACCGCGGCCGAGAGCAAGGGGATACCGGCTGCGACGCAGGCATCGGAGACTGCGAGGCGGGTGGCGAAATTGTCGGTCCCGTCGAGCACGAGGTCGGCGCCTGCGATCGCGCGGCCCGCGGATCCGGCGTCGACATGCTCGCCAAAGGTCTCGACTTCGAGCTGGCGATCGAATTCGCGTAGCCAGGCCGCCGCCTTGGCCCGCTTGGGTGCCCCGACATCGCCTTCGCCGTAGAGCATCTGGCGCTGGAGATTGCTCGCCGAGACGCCGTCGTCGTCGATCAGCGTGAAGCGGCCCACGCCCGCACCCGCGAGGTATTGCAGCGCGGGCGATCCGATCCCGCCCAACCCGACCAGCGCCACATGCGCGTTCGCCAGCGCGACCTGTCCGGCACCGCCGATCTCGGGCAGGATGATCTGGCGGGCGAAACGGTCGAGACGATCGGGAGCGAGAGCCATGCCAGCGCTTTAGGCGCGTGAGGACAGCCCTGTCGATATCGCAGGGACGGTCTGTGGCTTCGTGGTGGAAAGCCGGTGGTCCGGCGGTGGATAGCGAAATCCACCGCCGGTAGCCGGTTGCAGCGTTCGATCAGCTCTCGAGCTGGCGCAGCAGCGAGCGGACGTCGCCGTCCATGTCGGCATCGCGCTTGCGCAGGTCCTCGATCAGGCGAACCGCGTGAATCACCGTCGAGTGGTCTCGCCCGCCGAACTTGCGCCCGATTTCGGGATAGGAACGCGGGGTGAGGACCTTGGACAGGTACATCGCGACCTGGCGCGGGCGGACCACCGCGCGGGCGCGGCGGCGCGAGCTCATCTCGCCGCGATCGACGCGGTAGAACTGGCACACGGTGCGCTGGATCTCGTCGATCGTGATCCGGCGACGATTGGCCGAGAGGATATCGGTCAGCTGCTCTTCGGCGAGCTGGAGCGAGACGGCCTGCCCGGTCAGCTGGGCGTAGGCGATCAGCTTGTTGAGCCCGCCCACCAGTTCGCGAATGTTGCGGGTGATCGTGCGCGCGAGGAATTCGATCACGTCGCCCGGCACTTCGAGCGGGGCGAACTTCTTGAGCCGCGCTTCGAGGATCAGGCGGCGCAAATCGATATCGGCCGCGGCGATATCGGCGACCAGGCCCATCGAAAGGCGCGACAGGAGGCGCGGTTCGACCCCGTCCAATGCCTGCGGGGCGCGGTCGGCGGCGAAGATCAGGCGCTTGCCCTCGGCGAGCAGCGCATCGATCGTGTAGAGCAGTTCCTCCTGCGCCGAAGCCTTGCCGATGATGAACTGGATGTCGTCGACCAGCAGCAGGTCGAAGCCGCGCAGCCGCGCCTTGAACTCGATCATCTCGTTCTGGCGCAGCGCCTGGACGAACTCGACCATGAAGCGCTCGGCCGAGCAGTAGAAGATGCGCGCGCGCGGATGGTTGGCGAGATAGGAATGGCCGATCGCGTGCAGCAGGTGGGTCTTGCCCTGGCCGGTCGCGCCCTTGAGGTAGAGCGGTGAGAACTGCGGGGTCTCGGTTGCTGCCATGCGCTGCGCGGCGTTGCAGGCGAGCACGTTGGCATCGCCGGTGACGAAGCTGTCGAAGGTCTGCGACGGATCGAGCCCGACCGTGCTCTGGCCGAGCGTGCCGACCTGGCCGCTGGCGAGCGCGATGGCAGACGAGTCGAGGCCGTGGTCGTTGGCCGGCGCGCGCTTGCTGTCTTCGCCCAGACGCAGTTCGGACAGTTCGCGGCGACCAGGATGAACCTGGATGCGGACGCTCTTCACGTCGCCGCGCGCGATCTTCCACGCCAGGCTCAGCCGGTCGGCGAAACGATCGGCGACCCAGTTGGCCGAAAATTCGGTCGGCAGGAAGAGGTCGAGCGTGCCCGTCTCCTTGCACAGGCCGCCGAGCTGGATCGGCTTGATCCACTGCGAGAAGAGCTGCGCGCCAAGATCCTTGCGAAGGCCGGTGGAAATATCCGCCCAATCCGCCTGAAGTCCCATCGCTTCGAGTTCTTCAGCCGTTGGTTCGCGTTCTACCTTAGCCATCGCGTTGCCTCATCCCCCTAATAGCCCGCGTCCAAGGGCTGAATTTGTTGCGTGCAGCACTATCCATCGACTCCGCGCGGATTGGTTGCGGAGCCGACTGGCAGGGATACGCCCCCGCGCATCTCCCGAATAAGATAATCCTGTGTGTCGCCGGACCCGAGATCGTCGCCGGCAGGACTATTTTGTAAGTGCAAATCACAGCTGGTGACAATGCCGAAGATGACACTTTTTTTAAATAAAGCGCCTTGACAGCCCGGGGCCCGCAGGAATCCGTCAGCCCTCGAAAAAGGGCTTAAATTTCATTTGTTTGGTGCAGGGCGCAAAACACGAATCGTTGAAAATCCACGATTCGGGTGACGCTCTGCGCGACGTCATTGTGCAGTACACATATGTTAAGTTCGTGTTTTGTTCCAGCCCGGTTTCGACCCGCAACCGGATTGTCCGGTTGCGGGTCGCGAATCGGTTAGCCGTGACGGCGAATCAGAGCGCGGCGACGCGCTTGGTCAGCCGGCTGTATTTACGCGAAGCGGTGTTCTTGTGCAGCACGCCCTTGGCGACACCGCGATAGATTTCGGGCTGCGCGGCCTGCAGCGCATCGGCGGCGGCCTTCTTGTCGCCGGCCTCGCACGCGGTCTCCACCTTCTTGATGAAGCTGCGGATGCGGCTCTTGCGATTCATGTTCGTCGTTTCGCGCTTCTCGTTGCGACGGATGCGCTTCTTGGCTTGCGGCGTATTGGCCATGTCTGTCCTTCGTGTCGATCGCCGCTGATGCCGGGCGATCCGTTCAAATTCTGGTGTCCGATATGGTGCGCGCGCACAGAATCGCAAGCGAACCGGCGCGAGAAGCGCGGCCCCTAGCCTCGACCGGGGCGCGGGTCAAGGAAAACGCGGTTCAACGCTGGCATTTGGGGCAATACCAGGTGCTCCGCCCGCCTTGGTCGAAGCGGCGGATGCTTCCGTCACCGCGGCGACACGGCTCTCCCTCGCGGCCATAGGCGTCGAAGCGGGTTGCGAAATAGCCGAGCGCGCCGTCGGGCTGGGCGTAATCGCGCAAGGTCGACCCGCCATCGGCGATCGACTGGGTCAGCACCTCGCGGATCGCTGGCAAGAGCCGTCCGAGCGCGGCTTTCGACACCTGCCCGCCCGCGCGCTTGGGATTGATCCGCGCGCGCCACAGCGCCTCGCAGACGTAGATATTGCCGAGCCCGGCGACGATCCGCTGGTCGAGCAGGCACAGCTTGATCGCCTGCTTCCTTCCGGCGAGCGCGGTGTGCAGATGGTCGACCGTCAGCGACTCGCCCAGCGGTTCTGGTCCCATCGCTGCAAACGGCGACCATGCGTCGAGCGCGGCGGTATCGACGAGGTCGACCGAGCCGAAGCGGCGCGGATCGTTGAGCGCGAAGCGGTGCCCCTCGGTCTCGATCACCAAGTGGTCGTGCGCTTCGTCCTCCGCCGGGTCGATCCGCCAGCGCCCGCTCATGCCGAGATGAAAGACAAGCGTGCGCGCGCGATCGGTATGGAGCAGTCCGTATTTGGCGCGCCGCCCGAGCGAGGTGATCGTCGCCCCGGTCATTGCCTGCACCAGATCGGCTGGAAAGGGTCGTCGCATGTCGGGCCGGTTTAGCACCACCCGGGTGACACGTTCGCCCTCGAGATATCGCGCCAACCCGCGCACGGTGGTTTCGACTTCGGGAAGTTCGGGCATAAGATCGGCCCTAACACCCTTTGCCCGAGCTGCAATTCCCCTTAAGGCGCTGCGCATGAGCGAAACCGAAACCGTTTCCTTCGGCTACGAAGAAGTCGCGCCCGAAGAGAAGACGCGCCGCGTGGGCGACGTGTTCTCCAATGTCGCATCGAAATACGACATCATGAACGATGCGATGTCGGGCGGCATGCACCGATTGTGGAAGGACCAGTTCGTCCACCGGGTGAAGCCGCGCGCGGGCGAGGCGGTGCTCGACATGGCGGGCGGCACGGGCGACATCGCCTTCCGCATGGCCGCGCGCGGGGCCGAGGTAACGGTTGCCGACATCAACCAGGACATGCTCGACGTCGGCGTCGAGCGCGCGATGGAGCGCGGCATTTCGGGCCTCGTCTGGTCGCGGCAGGACGCCAGTGCGCTGAGCTATCCCGATCGCTGCTTCGATGCCTACACGATCGCGTTCGGCATCCGGAACGTGACCGACATTCCCGCCGCCTTGCGCGAGGCGCACAGAGTTCTGCGCCATGGCGGGCGGTTCTTCTGCCTGGAATTCTCGACTCCGACCTGGCCCGGTTTCAAGCAGGCCTACGACGTTTACTCGCACAGGATCGTGCCCAAGCTCGGCAAGGCGATCGCGGACGACGAGGAGAGCTATCGCTACCTCGTCGAATCGATCCGCCGTTTCCCCAAGATGCCCGAATTCGCCGATATGATCCGCGAGGCGGGTTTCGCGCAGGTCAAGGTCGAGCCGGTCCTCGGCGGCGTGGTCGCGATCCATTCGGGCTGGAAGATCTAGCGCAGTGACACGACCGAGAACGCATCTCTGGCGGCTCTTGAAATGGGGCCGTACGCTGGCACGGCACGGCGCGCTGCGCCCGATCGAGCAGGCGCCGCAGACCCCCGCGCCGGTCAAGCGCGTGGCGCGGCTGGCGCGGTTCGGCGCGATCCAGCCCTCCGAACCCAATTACGCGCGCGCGTTCGAGGATATCGGCCCCGCCGCGATCAAGCTCGGTCAGTCGCTCGCCACCAGGCCCGACCTCGTGGGCGAGGCGGCGGCGCGCAATCTGCTCAGCCTGCAGGATTCGCTCCCCCCGGTGCCGTTCGCGGCGATCAGGCGCGAGATCGAGGCTAGCTTCGGCCAGCCGATCGACACGCTCTATGCGCATATCGATCCCGAACCGGTCGGCTCGGCCTCGATCGCGCAGGTCCATCGCGCGACCACGATCGAAGGCCGCGACGTCGCGGTCAAGGTGCTGCGCCCGGGCATCCGCGATCGCTTTGCCAGGGACATCGAGACCTATGAATGGGCCGCTGCGCACGTCGAGGCGCTCGGCGGCGAGGCGGCGCGGCTGCGGCCCGCGCTGACGATCGCCAATTTCAAGCGCTGGACCCTGCGCGAGCTCGACCTGCGGCGCGAGGCGGCGTCGGCTTCCGAACTCGCCGAATCGATGAAGGGATACGAAGGCTATTGCGTGCCCGGGATCGACTGGGACCGCACCAATGGCCGGGTGATGACGATCGAGTGGATCGACGGCATCAAGATCAGCGACACCGAGGCGCTCAAGGCCGCGGGGCACGACCTGCCCGAACTCGCGCGGCGACTCGTTCTCGCCTTCCTCACCCAGGCGATCGCAGCGGGCTATTTCCATGCCGACATGCACCAGGGGAACCTGTTCGTGCAGGCCGACGGAACGATCGTCGCGATCGATTTCGGGATCATGGGCCGGATCGACCGCCGCGCGCGGGCGTGGCTGGCGGAGATCCTCTACGGGCTGACCACGGGCAATTACCGCCGCGTCGCCGAAATCCATTTCGAGGCGCAATACGTTCCCTCGCACCACTCGGTCGAGGAATTCGCCACCGCGCTCCGCGCCGTGGGCGAGCCGATGCGCGGCAAGCCGGTGAGCGAGCTGTCGGTCGGCCAGATGCTCGACGGGCTGTTCGCGATCACCCGCGATTTCGACATGCAGACCCAGCCGCATCTGCTGCTGCTGCAGAAGACCATGGTGATGGTCGAGGGGATCGCCACCCAACTCGATCCCGAGATCAACATGTGGGACGTCTCGGCGCCCTATGTGCGCGGCTGGATCCGCGACGAGCTCGGCCCCGAGGCCGCGCTGGCCGATCGCCTGCGCGAGGACACCGAGACGCTGCTGCGAATCCCGGCGCTGATCCGCCGACTCGAGGAGCAGTACCCGCCCAAGGGCGGCGCGCCCGAACCGCCGCCGCTCCCCGAGGTCGAACTGGTGTGGGAGCGCAGCCGGGAGCCACGCCGCTGGCCGGGCTATCTGCTCGCGGGCGCGGCCGGTATAGCGGTCGCCTGGCTCGCCGCGGCACAGGGCTGGATCGGCTAGGACGCGCTTCGGGGGAGGGGCATGACGGACAAGGCACCGGGTTGGGATCGCTTCGCGCATTGGCGCAAGGGTCCGGCGCGGCTGCTGCTGTTCGCGGTCGTGCTGGTGCTCGCGCTCGCGGCGCTGACCCCGTCGCCCAATTCGAAGACCGGCGAGGCGGCCGACGTTCCCTCGCTAACCGGCGACAATCCCGAGCGTCCGCGCGACGACGACCTCACGCTCTACGACAACGTGGTCGAGCGGTTGCGCGGCGGCGAGCAGTATTACGACGTCATCGCCGAGGAACACCGCAAGCTGCCGTTCCCCCTGCAACCCGGCCTCGCCGTTCGGCTTCCGACGCTCGCCTATATCCTCGCCCTTGTCGGCGACGGGGGCATGGTGCCGATCGGGCTGGCGCTGATGGCGCTGACGGTGTGGGCGTGGTGGTGCCGCTTCGACGACGAACCCGGGGGAGAGAACTTCCGCCTCGTCGGGAGCGCGCTGGTACTGGTCGGCGTCTCGCTTGGCCTCGCGCGCTATTTCTTTGCCATGCACGAGCTGTGGGCGGGGCTGCTGGTCGCGCTGGCGCTGGGGCTGCACCGGCCGGGGCGCTGGGGCTGGTCGCTCGCCGTGCTGGCGCTTGCGCTGGCGATCCGCGAGACGGTGCTGCCGGTGGTGCTACTCCTCGGCGCGATGGCATTCTGGCGGCGCGACTGGAAGGAAGGCGCGGCGTGGAGCGCGCTGGCGATCCTCTTCGCGATCGCGCTGCTGATCCACCTGCACATCATCGCGGGGCTGGTGCGCCCGGGCGATCCGGTCGGTCCGTCGTGGCTGACGCTGCGCGGGCTGCAGGGCTGGATCGGCAATGTGGTGCTGTCGTCGAACCTGCGCTGGTTGCCGCATTCTCTCGCCGGACCGCTGGTGTTCCTGATGATCCTCGGCTGGGCGGGGTGGAAAAGCCCCGCGGGACGCACGCTCACGTTCTTCTCGCTCGGCTACGGCCTCGCCTTCATGATCGCGGGGCGCAACGAGAACTTCTACTGGGGCATGGTCGTCGCCCCGGCGATGTTCGCAGGGCTGGCGATGGCCCCGATGGCGTTACGCTCGCTCTGGCGCAGCGCGTTTCCTAGCGTCGCCTAGGCTTCGCCGGTTTCCTCGACCCGGTGGTGCGGCAGCGCCAGCCGGGCATAGGCGAGCACGATCACGTGCGCGGCCTCGACCAGCATCGGGAGCCACCAGCCTTCGTAGGTCCCGTCAACGACGGCGCTCAGCCCACGCCCGATGAAGGCGACGCCGAACAGCGCGATCGGCACCAGCAGCAGGTCGCCGCGCCGCTTCCACGCGCCCCACACCATGAAGATCGCGGCGGTGATGAAAAAGGCGGTCATGTCCGCGCGGAGCACAGCGCGGCCCTGCTCGCCCGCGGGAACCAGGCCGAAATCGCTCCCCGCGGAGACCGGGTTAAGGAAGAACCCGATTCCGATAACCAAGTCGATTATGGCTGCCGCAACGATGAGGAAGGTTAGGATGAGCCGCATGTAATCTAGTCTCCCGATGGTCGGTCTTTACCGTGGCCCATCGGGCGCGGCGTGGCAATGTGCCGGAATATTGGGCGCTGGAATAGTGGGGCGGGGGACGCTAGCAAGCGCGGTTATGAACGCATGGGCCGACAATTCTCGCAGGATGGGTTTCACGGGGCAGCGCGCATGAGCGAGGGCAGCCCGAAGATCCTGCTCGTGATCGGCGGCGGTATCGCGGCCTACAAGGCGTGCGAGCTGGTGCGCATGATCCGGCGGCAGGGCGGCTCGGTCACCTGCGTGCTGACCGAGGGCGGGAGCCAGTTCGTCACCCCGATGACGCTCGCGGCGCTCTCGGAAAACCCGGTCTATACCTCGTTGTGGGATTTGAAGCGCGAAAGCGAGATGGGACATATCGAGCTCTCTCGCGAAGCCGACCTCATCGTCGTCTGCCCCGCCACGGCCGACCTGCTGGCGAAGATGAGCGCCGGGATCGCCGACGATCTCGCCACCACCTTGCTGCTCGCCACCGACAAGCCGGTCGTTGTCGTGCCCGCGATGAACGTGCGGATGTGGGAACACGCCGCGACCCAGCGCAATGTCGAGCGGCTGCGCGAAGCGGGGGTCGGCGTGATCGATCCGGGCGAGGGTCCGATGGCGTGCGGCGAATTCGGTGCGGGCCGCCTGCCCGAACCGGTCGATATCTGGAACAGCCTTGCCGACCAGTTCGGCTACCCGCATTCGGACGAAACGCCGATGCTGCCGCCGGCGGTACCGCAGCCCGCCCCCGTTCCCGCGCTGCCCAAGGTCGCGCAGGACGCGCCCGAAGCGCTGGTCGAAGACGTCGAGGAAGAGAGCTTCGAGGTCGAATTCGACGAGGAAGAGCCCGAAGAGGAGGAAAGCCACGGTGGCGGCCTCGGCGGGCTGCTCAGCTCGCTGATCCGGCGCAACAAGCCGGTCGAGCCCGATCGTGGCGACGAGCCCGACCACGATCCCGATCCCGGGTTCGGCATGCTCGACGAGGACGATGCCGAGTGGGAGGACCTTCCCGAGCCCGAGATCGAGGAAGAGGATTACGATCCGCACGCGCTGCCGCCCGGTTTCGCCGCGAGCGGCGACGATGGCGGTCCGCTCGGCGGGCTGGTCGTCACCAAGGGCAAGGCGCGCTCGGCCCCGCCGACCGATGCCGCCGCGATCAACCACCTGGTGCAGACCGGCGCGGGCGACCAGGCCCCGCAGCCGCTCCCGGGCGAAGAAGGCTTCTACAACCCGCTCGAAGGGCAAGGGACCTTCGACACCGATCCCGCGCATCGCCCGCTGTTCGGCAAGCATATCGTCGTGACAGCCGGGCCGACCCGCGAGGCGATCGACCCGGTGCGCTTCCTGTCCAACCGGAGTTCGGGCAAGCAGGGCTTCGCGATCGCCGCCGCCGCCGCCGCCGCGGGCGCGCGGGTCACGCTGGTGGCGGGTCCGGTCTCGCTGCCGACCCCGCTCGGGGTGGACCGGATCGACGTCGAAAGCGCGGTCGAGATGAAGGACGCGGTCAAGAAGGCGCTGCCCGCCGATGCCGCGGTGATGGTCGCCGCGGTGGCCGACTGGCGCGCCAAGACGATCCACGATTCCAAGATCAAGAAACATTCGGCCGCACCGCCCGCGCTGATCCTCGAGGAAAATCCCGATATCCTCGCCTGGCTCGCGACCTCGCCCGACAAGCCGCCGCTGCTGGTCGGCTTTGCGGCGGAGACCGATGCGGTGCTCGATAACGCCAAGGCCAAGCGCAAGCGCAAGGGGGCCGACTGGATCGTCGCCAACGATGTGTCCGACGCCGGCGGGGCGATGGATGGAGACGACAACGCGGTCACGATCGTGACCTCCGAATCGGTCGAGCGGCTCGAAAGGATGCCCAAGGGCGCGGTCGGCCGCGAACTGGTCGCGCGGATCGCGCAGGCGCTCGGGGCCCCGGCGGAGATCGAAGCATGAGCAAGCGCGTACCGGTCGAACTCAAGCGGCTCGACCATGGAGAAGGCTTGCCGCTGCCGCGCTACGCCACCGACGGCGCGGCGGGGATGGACGTGGTCTCGGCCGAGAATGTCGTGCTCGAACCGGGCAAGCGCCACGCGGTCGCGACCGGGCTCTCGATGGCGATTCCGCACGGCTACGAAATCCAGGTCCGCCCGCGTTCGGGCCTCGCGCTGAAGCACGGCGTCAGCGTGCCCAACACGCCCGGCACGATCGACAGCGACTATCGCGGCGAGCTGAAGGTCATCATGATCAATCACGGCGATGAGCCGTTCGTGATCGCGCGCGGAGAACGGATCGCGCAACTGGTGCTCGCGCCCGTCACCCTCGCCGAATGGCAGGAGGTCGACACGTTGTCAGAGACCGAGCGCGGCGAAGGGGGCTTCGGTTCGACCGGAGTCTAGGCTAGCGTCGCGCCATGCTCGGCATGTCGCTTATTACGCTGGTCCTGCTGCTCGCCTGGATCCTTATCCTCGTGTGGCTTTCCGACCGGCTGCTGCGGATGGTCTCGCGCCGCACGGGCTGGGGACCGACCGACTGGCGCAGCTGGCTGCTCTGCTTCGTCCTGCTGGTGGCGGGAATCTTCCTCGGCAATCACGCGCTCGACTGGCTCGACTACGCGATGGGTACCCGCGCGGCGCAGCCGATGCTCGCAGTGCCTGGCGCCTTCTTGCTCGGCTCGGTCGCGATCGCGGTCCCGGTCGCGGGGATCAGGGCCGCGCGCCGCGGCGAGACAAAAAAATAGGGCGGACCCGGAGGCCCGCCCAGTCAGGGGAAGGTTGGCTGCGCCCGATCAGCGGCGCGGCTTGACCGGCATGTCCTCGGGCCGGACCGAGATGCGCACGGTCTCGCCCGTATTGCCGGGGAAATCGGTGAACATCGCTTCGACGAGGTTGGGCACGAGATATTGCAGGCGCTTCGATTGCGAGGCGGCTTCGGCGCGGCCTTCGAACAGGCGCTCGCCGGTTTCGCCATCGTCGATCTTGAGCTCGATGTCGCTGGTATAGACCGTGGTCGAGACCACGTCGTCGCGACCCCAGAACGGGTCGCGCCAGCCATAGCCCCAGCGGCGGGTCGGGACATAGGCGATCCGGCCAGAGCGCAGGCGCACGGCGCGGTAGCGCGGTCCGAAGCGGCTCCAGCTATCCCAGTAGGGATCGCGGAACCCGGTGCGGCGCAGCACGGTGCGCCCGTCGTCGACGCCGTAGCCGAAGCGTACGACGAGCGTCGCGTCCTCGGCGCTTGCGGCGGGCGTGTACCCGAGCCGCTGCATCTGGTCGGAGACGAACTGGGCATATTGCGAGAATTCGAGCCCACCCTGCAACGCCGGATCGTCGCTGACGACGGCAAAGGTTTCACCCTGCGGCGCGGGCAGCTGCGACTGGAATCGCGTCACATCCGAACGAAACGGCGTGGCGGCGCAGGCGGCAAGGCTCGCGAGCAGGATCGGGGTGGCAGCCAGTTTCAGCGCGCGGCCCCATTTGTTGGCAGAAATCATGGTCATCGTAACGTCTCCGAAAGAACGCAGTCCGGCCCCCCTATCGCAGCCTGACTTGATGGCAGGCGCGCCGGGCACGAAACTGTCTTTAGCATGGAAAGCGTTCTAGCGCAGCGCGGCTGAATGGGTTTTGAATAGCAACTATATCAATTGTTGCACATTCGCAGGGGTTTAGCGCACCAGACCCAATGCCTTGTAGGTGGCGTCGAGCGTCGGCACCGCCAGCGCGCGCGCCTTTTCCGACCCCTTTGCGAGCACGGTGTCGAGCGCGGTGCGATCGTCCTTCAACTCGCGGAAGCGCGCGGTGATCGGCCCCAGCTTCGCGGCCAGCAATTCGCCCAGCGCGGGCTTGAACTGGCCGAATCCCTGGCCGCCATGTTCGGCGAGCACCGCCGCGGTCGAAGTCCCCGCCATCGCGGCATAGATCCCGACGAGGTTTGCCGCCTCGGGACGATCCGCCAGTCCCGCGACCTCGCTCGGCAGCGGTTCGGGATCGGTCTTCGCCTTGCGAATCTTCTGCGCGATCGTGTCGACATCGTCGGCGAGGTTGATCCGGCTCGCTTCGGAAGGGTCCGACTTGCTCATCTTTTTCGATCCGTCACGCAGGGACATGATCCGCGCGGTCGCTTCGGGAATGATCGGATCGGGCAGCGTGAAGACCGGCGCGTCTTCGCTGGCGAAGTCGTTGTTGAACTTCTGCGCGATGTCGCGCGCCAACTCGAGATGCTGCTTCTGGTCCTCTCCCACCGGCACGTGCGTCGCCTGGTAGAGCAGCACGTCGGCGGCCTGCAGCACCGGATAGGCGAAGAGCGCGATCGAGGCGCCCTCGCGGTTCTTGCCCGCCTTGTCCTTCCACTGCGTCATGCGGTTGAGCCAGCCCATCCGCGCGGTGCCGTTCAACAGCCATTGCAGCTCGGCGTGCTGCGGGACCTGCGCCTGGTTGAACAGCGTGACCTTGTCCGGATCGAGCCCACAGGCGATCAGCGCGGCGACGATTTCGAGTGTGCCGTCGCGCAGTGCCTTGGGATCGTGCGGCAGGCTGATCGCGTGAAGGTCGGCGACGAAATAGAGCAGGTCCCCGAACTCGCCCGAATCCTGCATCGCGACCCAGTTGCGGATCGCCCCCAGGTAATTGCCGAGATGCAATTGGCCGGTGGGCTGGATGCCGGAAACTACGCGCATGGGATCAGGGAGCTTTCTTCTTGGTAAGGGCAGCGATGCGCTGCCTGTCGATGGCGCCGACCGCGAAGGCGACGCCGAAATAGACTACCGCAGCGGCGGCGACGAGCGCCAGCAGGGCGCCGAGCCGCGCGAACAGGCCGGCGGAGAACCAGCCGGTTAGCAAATCGCGCGCGAACCACAAGGCAACGCCCATCGCCGCGGCGGCAACCAGCTGGCGCGCGATCCGCCCGACCAGCGGCAAGGGAATCGCATAATAGCCGCGCTTCACGAGCACTATGTACAGGAAGATCACGTTGATCCACGCGCCGACCACGCTGGCATAGGCCACGCCGACCACGCCGTATTCGGTCATCACCGCGAAGTTGAGCGCTACGAACACGGTCAGCGAGATGAACGCGGCGTAGACCGGCGTGCGCGTGTCCGAGCGGGCGTAGAAATTGGGCACCAGCACCTTCACCAGAACGAAGGCAGGCAGGCCGAGCACCAGCGCGGCGAGCACCTCGCCGGTGGCGGCGGCATCGGCAAGGTCGAACCGACCGCCCTGGAAGATCATGGTGACGAACGGAGTCGCGCAGATCGCCAGCGCGACCGCCGCCGGGATCGTCAGCAGCATCGAGAGCTCGATCGCGTCGGACTGGATGCGGTCGGCGCCCTCGGTGTTCTTGCTGCCGACGAACCGCGACAGCGTCGGCAGGATCGCGGTCGACAGCGCGATCCCGATGATGCCGAGCGGCAGCTGGTTCAGCCGGTCGGCGTAGTTCATGTAGCTGACCGAGCCGCTTCCGATCTGGTTGAGGAAGTAGAGCTGGACCAGCGTGTTGATCTGGTAGGCGCCGCCGCCGATCGCCGCGGGCAATGCGATGATCGAGAGGCGCTTCACCTCGGGCGTGATCTTCGGCCACATCAGCCTCGGCCGGAAGCCCTCGACCCGGCTCCAGTAATAGAGCCAGGCGAGCTGGATCACGCCGCCGAAGGTGACCGCCCAGGCGACGCCATAGGTCACCTCGACCATGTCGTAGCCGCGATTGTCGATCAGCCATTCGCCGCCGAGCAGCGCACCGATCAGCACCAGGTTGAGGATGATCGGGAAGCTTGCCCCGGGCGCGAAACGACTCACCGAATTGAGCATGCCGGTGAACAGGGTCACCAGGCTCACCAGCACGATATAGGGGAACATGATCCGCGCGAAATCGACCGCGATGGCGAAATTCTGCGGATCGACCGGCTTGTCGGCGAGCACCCAGATCACGCCCGGCATCGCGAGTTCGAACAGCGCGCAGAGCGCGATCAGCACCGGCAGGAAGACGCTCAGCACCGCGTTGGAGAAGCTGCGCGCGTCCTCGAGACCTTGCTCCATGTTCTCCGGCCCGTGCAGCCGCTTGGAGAACATCGGAACGAAGGCGGCCGAGAACGCGCCCTCGGCGAACAGCCTACGGAAGACGTTCGGGATGATGAACGCCTGGAACCACGCGTCGGTCACCGCATTGGCGCCGAGCACGCGGCTGAAGATCATCTCGCGCGCCATGCCGGCGATACGGCTGACCATGGTCAACCCGCCGATCGTGCCGACGTTCTTGAGCAGGCTCATGCGCGACGGCCCAGCCGCGAGATCATCTGCCGGTCAGAACTGCGGGGTCGGAGGGGTGTTGCCACCCGCTTCGCCCTGGTTCTGGCGCGCCTGCATCTGCTGGATGTAGAGCTGGTTGAAGTCGATCGGTTCGAGCAGCATCGGCGGATAGCCGGTGTCACGGACCGCATCGGCGACCACGCGGCGCACGAACGGGAACAGGATCCGCGGCGCCTCGGCGAAGGTGAAGGCGTGCGCCTGTTCCTCGGGCAGGTTGCGAATGCCGATCAGGCCGGCATAGGTCACGTCGATGATGTAAAGCGTGGTGTCGCCGGCCTTGGCCGTCAGCATCGCCTTGAGGCTGACTTCGGTTACGTCGTCGCCGACCTTGTCCGCGGCGATGTTGAACTGCACGTCGACCGAAGGCTGTTCGTTGAGCTGGTAGCTCTTGGGCGCGTTCGGATTCTCGACCGAGAGATCCTTGATGTACTGCGACAGGAAGCTGACCTGCGGCTGGTTGTCGGCGCCGTTGGGCGCGGCATCGTTGTTGTCGAGGTCGGTCAGGACGCCTTCTTCGTCGGCCATGATGGGTATTCTCTCTGCTAAGGCATAAATATGGGGCCGGGGGACGAAGCTTGCGGCAGATTCACCCGCTCGGCGCGAGCCGCGCGCCTAGCACTGCGGCGCTGTGGCGGCAATCTATCATCGGTTCGCGATGCGATCTGGGTGCGATTCGGTGAGATTGAGCTTCTTCCGGGCTCTTTTCGTCCGGTCAGCCGTTGTTAGGGAAAGGTCTGATACCTAGATCAAGATGCAACGCTCGCCTTGCAAGGGGTGGGCATGACTGGCTAACGAGAACCCTGTGACCTTATCGATCATCATCCTCGCCATGATTGCGGCCTTTCTGGGCCTGCGCCTCTATTCCGTGCTGGGCGACCGCGCCGAGCATGAGGAAGAACCGATGGCCCCGCGTCCGCGAACCGACCAGCGCGACGAAGCGGCAACGCAATTGCGTCCGGCCACGACCGTGCGGTCGGCGAGCCAGCCGCAGACCGCGATCGCCGATCGCGAATTCGCGGCCTTCCCTCCGGGTGTCGAGCGCGGCCTGCGCGCGATCGCCGCGGCCGATCGCCGGTTCGATCCGATCGCGTTCCTCGAAGGGGCCAAGGGCGCTTACACGATGGTGCTCGAAGCGTTCTGGCGCGGCGACAAGGAAGAGCTGCGCGAACTGTGCGACGACGATGTCTATGCCAGCTTCGCCGGCGCGATCGACGCGCGCGAGAAAGCGGGCGAAAAGCTCGACAACAAGCTGATCCGGATCGAGGAAACGGCAATCACCGGGGCCGATTTCATGGCTCCGCTGGCGCGGATCACGATCCGCTTCACCGCCGATATCGCGGCGGTGACTCGCGACAAGGACGGCAACGTGATTGCCGGGTCGCTCGACGATGCGGTCGAAAGCGTCGATTTGTGGACCTTCAGCCGCGACGTGACCTCGAGCAATCCCGACTGGCTGCTCGACGAAACCGACCAGGGCTGATCCCGCCATGCTCGCGACCGCGTTGCGCCGTCTTTCGCTGTTCGGTGCCGCGGCGCTGCTGGCCGGTTGCGGCCAGATCGTCCCCGAACCCGAAGACCTGCCGCCGCCCGGAGTCGCCGCCGAAATCTCGCGCGGGCCCGATATCCGCACACTGTCCTTCACCGATGAGGACGCGCGCGGCGCGCTTGTCGCGTTCCGCGCCTCATGTCCGCAATTGCTGCGGCGCGAGGATGCAAGCGGGCTGATCGAACCGGCAGCATGGCGCGGCGTGTGCGACCTTGCCGCTACCTGGCCCGCCAATGACGCGGCGCGATTCTTCACCCAGCATTTCGAGACCGCGCAATTGCGCGACGGGCGCGCCTTCGCGACCGGCTATTTCGAGCCGTCGATCGAAGGCTCGCGAACCCGGCTGCCGGGCTACGACGTGCCGGTCTACGCGATGCCCGACGACCTCGTCCGCGCCTGGCCCAAGGACATGCCCGAAAGCGAACGCACGGGCCGCCCTCCGCTCGGGCGGATCAACGAGCAGGGCGAATACGAGCTTTATTACGATCGCGCTGCGATCGAGGACGGCGCGCTCGCAGGGCGCGGGCTCGAAATTGCCTGGGCCAAGGACCCGATCGAGTTCTTCTTCCTCCAGATCCAGGGCTCGGGCATGCTGCGCGCACCCGACGGATCGATCATGCGGATCGGCTATGCGGGGCAGAACGGGCGCGAATATGTCGGCATCGGCGGGGTGATGCGCGAGCGCGGCCTGCTCGGCGACGGGCCCGGGCAATATGCCGGGTCGATGCAGGGCATTGTCCGCTATCTGCGCGAACATCCCGAGGAGGGCCGCGAGCTGATGCGGCTCAACAAGAGCTGGATCTTCTTCCGCGAAATCTCGACCGGGCCGGTGGGGGCGATGGGGGTCGAAGTGACGGAGGGCAACACCGTCGCGACCGATCCGGCCTATATCCCGCTCGGCGCACCCGTCTGGCTCGACCTAGACCGCGACGTCGCCGACGGGCTGTGGGTGGCGCAGGACACCGGCGGGGCGATCAAGGGACCCAACCGGTTCGACACCTTCTGGGGCAATGGCGACCGCGCCGCCGAAATCGCCGGCGGGATGAGCGGACGCGGCCAGGCCTATGTCCTGCTGCCGCGTGGCACGCTCGAGCGCCGCGGAACGCGGTGAGACCCCCGCGCGGACTTAGCGAGGCCGAGGCGAGCGCCTGGGCGAAACTGGCCGCGAGCGTCGAGCCGCTGGCGGGCCGGAAGCGGCCGAAGCTGCCCGACGATGCGCCGAGCAAGGCTCCGGACAAGGCGATCGAGGCGATCGCGCGCCCGGCGCCCAAACAAACTCCCGCACCTCCTCCACCTCCTCCTCCGCAACGTCCACTCGGTGCGAAGCACGGCCTCGACAATTCGTGGGAGCGCAAGCTTTCGCGCGCCTCGATCGCGCCCGACTTCACGCTCGACCTGCACGGCAACAATCTCGATGCAGCCTGGACCAGGCTCGATGAGGGGCTGGCGCAGGCCAAGGCGATGGGCGCGCGGCTGGTGCTGGTCGTCACCGGCAAGCCGCGCCCGGTCGATCCGGCCGATCGCGGTACACGTCGTGGCGCAATCCGTGCAAAGATCCTCGACTGGCTCGCGGCGGGCCGTCACGCCTCCGACATTGCCGCCATACGCAAGGCGCACCGCCGCCACGGGGGCGACGGTGCGCTCTACATCGTGCTCCGGAGGAGCTGAAGGCACCCCTCACGGGCGCGACGGATAGACTCCGGTGATGGCAATGCACGTCGTCACCGCGATCGAAGGCTGCAGGTTGTTGAACGGCTGGTTCGCACCGGTATTGCCAACTTGGATCGCGCCCGAATTCATGTTCGTGTCGGCGGGTCCGGCGGCATAGATCGGCTGTCCATCCGGGAAGTCGGCGAGCAGGCCGTTGGCCGGGTTGTCGCTTACACCGGCGGCGTTTTGCGCCCGCAGCGTAGCAGAGTGGGAGTGCGACGGCAGGTTGTTGGTCGTAAGAGTCGTCGTTTCGACACCGAATTTCTCACCCCAACGATAATCGTTCGCGAGCCCGTT
The DNA here is from genome assembly GCF_034374265.1 of Pseudoblastomonas marina. Lineage (NCBI taxonomy): Bacteria > Pseudomonadati > Pseudomonadota > Alphaproteobacteria > Sphingomonadales > Erythrobacteraceae > Pseudoblastomonas > Pseudoblastomonas marina. Next base: position 187,662 of record NZ_CP139718.1, read on the forward strand.
ACCCCTGCCGACGCCTACCATCGCGCGTCCGCGCAGGTCGGGCAGCGCGAACGTCGTCCGGCCGTCACCGCCATAGGTGGTGCCGAGCAGCGAGAAGAGCGCGCTGTTCTGCGAAATGGACAACAATTGCCCGTTGGTCGGCGCATAGCCGCGCGGACAGTAATTGCCGCCGAACTGCTGGATTTCGCCGAGATACGGATCGAGGCCCATGGTTGCCGAAGACGCGGCAAACCCGGCTCCTGCCATCGCGGCGGCGCCCATCATTGCGTTCAAATATTTCATGCTTCCCCCCTTAGGTATCATTGTCCGACCCGGGAGTACATTACATCGTTACTGTCGAATTGCCATAATAGAAGCGCCGCCTCGTCGATAACGAGACGGCGCTTCTTGGCTCACGATATTTTCAAATCTTATTTGTGATACTTGGCGCAGCGCAGATCGAAGCGATCGGCGTCCATCACCTTGGTCCAGGCCTTCACGAAGTCGCGCACCATGCGCTCTTCGCCGCCTTTCTCGGCATAGGTTTCGGCCACCGCGCGCAATTGCGAGTTCGAGCCGAAGACGAGGTCGGTGCGCGTCGCGCGCCACTTCTCGTCGCCCTTGATCCGGCACTTGCCGACGAACTCCTCGTCGCCGCTCTCGTCGACCACTTCCCACACCGTGCCCATTTCGAGCAGGTTGACGAAGAAGTCGTTCGACAGCGTGCCCGGGCGGTCGGTCAGGACCCCGATCGAATTGCCGTGCTTGGCGTGGGTGCTGACGGCGCCCAACGCCCGCATCCCGCCGACCAGCGCGGTCAATTCGGGGATCGACAGGCCCAGCAGGTGCGCGCGGTCGATCAGCATGTCCTCGGTCTTCACCGAAGCCTTGGTCTTCAGGTAGTTGCGGAACCCGTCGGCGAACGGTTCGAGCGGTTCGAAGCTCTCGGCATCGGTGTGCTCGTCGCCGGCATCGCCGCGACCGGTGGTCACGTCGACGCTGACGTCATGGCCGCCATCCTTGGCCGCCTTCTCGATCGCCGCGGCACCGGCGAGCACGATCGCATCGGCCATCGACAGGTCGCCGCGCAGCTCGTCGAGCTTCGACAGGACCTTCGACAGTTCGTCGGGATCGTTGACCGCCCAGTCCTTTTGCGGGGCGAGGCGCACGCGGGCACCGTTGGCGCCGCCGCGATGATCCGAATTGCGATAGGTCGAGGCCGAAGCCCAGGCCGCCTTGACCAGTTCGGAGACCGACAACCCGCTGTCGAGCACCTTCGCCTTGAAGTCCGATACCGCGCTGCCGGAAGGCTGCGTGCCGGCGGGCGTTGGGTCCTGCCAGATCAGGTCTTCCTCGGGCACTTCGGGGCCGAGATAGCGGACCTTGGGACCCATGTCGCGGTGGCACAGCTTGAACCAGGCGCGGGCGAACGCGTCGTCGAGCGCCGCCTGGTCGTCGCGGAAGCGTTCGGAAATCTTGCGATATTCCGGGTCGCGCTTCAGCGCCATGTCGGCGGTGGTCATGATCGTCGGGACCTTCTTGTTCGGGTCCCGCGCATCGGGCGCCATGTCGGCTTCCTCGGGATCGATCGGGGTCCACTGGTTCGCACCGGCCGGGCTCTGGGTGAGCTCGTATTCGTACTTGAACAACAGGCGGAAATAGTCGTTGCCCCACTCGGTCGGGTTTGGCGTCCACGGGCCTTCGATGCCCGAGGTCGTGATGTGGCCCTTCTCGATCTCTTCGGGATCGGTCAGCCAGCCGAAGCCCATGCGATGCAGGTGCTCGCCTTCAGGTGCACCGCCGAACGTGTCGGAGGGCTTGGCCCCGTGGCACTTGCCGAAGGCGTGGCCGCCGGCGGTCAGGGCGACGGTTTCCTCGTCGTTCATCGCCATCCGGGCGAAGGTTTCGCGCATGTCGCGCGCCATGCCTTCGGGATCGTGCGGATTGCCGCCCGGGCCCTCGGGATTGACGTAGATCAGGCCCATCTGGATCGCCGCGAGCGGGTTCTCGAGCGCGCGGCCCTCATCGGGATGGATGCGCGTCGGGACGCCTTCGTCGACCCACTGTTCCTCGGTGCCCCAATAGGTCGTTTCGGGTTCGTAGACATCGGCTCGGCCGCCGCCGAATCCGAACACCGGGCCACCCATCGATTCGATCGCGACGTTTCCGGTGAGGATGAAGAGGTCGGCCCAGCTGATGTGCTTGCCGTATTTCTGCTTGATCGGCCACAGCAGGCGGCGCGCCTTGTCGAGGTTGCCGTTGTCGGGCCAGCTATTGAGCGGGGCGAAGCGCTGCTGACCGCTCGACGAGCCGCCGCGTCCGTCGCCGGTGCGATAGGTGCCCGCCGCGTGCCACGCCATGCGGATGAAGAACGGGCCGTAATGCCCGTAATCGGCCGGCCACCAGGGCTGGCTGTCGGTCATCAGGTCGGTGAGGTCCTGCTTGAGCGCCTTGTAGTCGAGCGCGTTGAAGGCCTCGGCGTAATCGAAATCGTCGCCCATCGGGTCGGCGCTGCGACCCTCGGTGGTGAGAATGTCGAGCTGCAGCTGGTCGGGCCACCAGTCGCGATTGGTGCGGCCGAACAGGCTCCGCATTTCGCCGCTGCCGCCGAACGGGCAGCCTTCGATCGATCCGGTCTTGGCATCCATGATGGGTCTCTCCTCTCTTGCAGGGACGACTCGTTGCGGTCCTCCCCGATCATTTCATGGCGGCACGCTACGCTTTTGCGACGCCGCCGCGAAGCCATGCGTTCCGATGACTTTGAACGTTTTAATCAATCAGAGGCGATTCAGCGTTTCTATCGATCAATCGAGCCTTGCCGTGGCGCACGAAAAAGCGCGCCCCCCGCGGTATGCGGAGGCGCGCTCTTGCGGTCGGTGAAGGTCGGAAATCAGGCCGCTTCGGCGACCTCGTCGGCGGGGGCGTGGCGGACGAGGTAATCGAAGGCCGAGAGCGCTGCGGCCGAGCCTGCACCCATCGACACGACGATCTGCTTGTAGGGCTCGTCGGTGCAATCGCCCGCGGCGAATACGCCGGGCAGGTTGGTGCGACCGCTTTCGTCGGTCTCGATCTCGCCGAAGCGGTTGAGCTCGAGCGCGCCGTCCTTGAGCCATTCGGTGTTGGGAACGAGCCCGATCTGCACGAACACGCCGGCGACATCGACGCGATGTTCCTCTTCGCTCTCGCGGTCCTTGTAGACGAAGCCGTCGACCTTGCCGTTCGCGCCGGTGATCTCGGTCGTCTGCGCATTGACGAGGGTTGCGACATTCGAGAGGCTGCGGAGCTTGTTCTGCAGCACCTCGTCGGCGCGCAGCGCCTTGTCGAATTCGACCAGCGTGACGTGCTCGACGATCTTGGCGAGGTCGATCGCCGCCTCGACGCCGGAATTGCCGCCGCCGATCACCGCGACGCGCTTGCCCTTGAACAGCGGGCCGTCGCAATGCGGGCAATAGGCCACGCCCTTGTTGCGGTATTCCTGCTCGCCCGGCACGCCGAGCGCGCGCCAGCGGGCGCCGGTGGCGAGGATCAAAGCGCGGGTCTGCAGCGTCGCGCCGTTTTCGAGTTCGAGCGTGTGGAGGCCGCCTTTCTCCGCGGCGGGAATGAGCTTCTTGGCGATCGCGCGGTCCATCAGGTCGATGCCGTTCTCGTTCACCTGCCGGCCGAGCTCGTCGGCGAGCTTGGGGCCTTCGGTGTAGAGCGTGCCGGGAAGGTTCTCGATCCCGAGCGTGTCCTGCAACTGTCCGCCGAAGCGTTCGGCGGCGATGCCGGTCGCAAACCCCTTGCGCGCGGTATAGATCGACGCTGCGACACCGGCCGGGCCGCCGCCCAGCACGAGCACGTCGAACGCGTCCTTGGCGGAGAGCTTTTCCGCGGCGCGCGCCTCGCTGCCGGTGTCGAGCTTCGCCAGCACGTCGTCGAGCGCCATCTTGCCGTTGTAGAAGCTCTCACCGTTGAGGAAGGTCGCGGGCACCGCCATGATGTCGCGCGCCTCGACCTCGTCCTTGAACGTGCCGCCCTCGATCAGCGTCGCGGTGATGCGCGGGTTCTCGAACGCCATCAGCGTGAGCGCCTGCACAACATCGGGGCAGTTGTGGCAGCTGAGCGAGAAATACATCTCGAACGCGTAATCGGTTTCGAGCGCGCGGATCGCCTCGAGTGTTTCCTGCTCGACCTTGGGCGGGTGGCCGCCGGCCCACAGCAGCGCGAGCACCAGCGAGGTGAATTCGTGGCCGAGCGGGAGCCCGGCGAAGCGGACCCAGCGAGTCGCGTCGGAGGCACGGCGAACGACGAAGCTCGGCTTGCGATCGTCGGTCCCGTCGAAGCTCGCGCTCACATCCTCGTGGAGCGCGGCGATTTCCTCGAGCAGTTCGCGCGTCTGGTCGGATTTCGCCCCATCGCCCAGCGACGCGACGAGCTCGATCGGCTCGCGCAGATTGGCGAGATAGGTCTTGAGCTGGTCCTTCATCGACGGGTCGAGCATGCGGGAAATCCTGAGTTTATAGAGAGGGGAGGAAAAGACGGCAGAGTCTTTGTTGGGTGCGCCTTCGACATCCGTCGAAGGCTTGCGGCTCCAGCCCGACTCCCCCTCCCAACCACCCGATACAGTATCGGAGAATGATCGGGTGGTTGGGAGGGGGAGTCGGGCCGGCACCGAGGTCTGGCGGATGCCAGACCGCACCGGCTTAAGCCGGACAAAGACTCTACCGGTGAGGCAAGGGGCGAGCCGAATTGCGACCCGCCCCTCACGCATACGCCTTAGATCTTGCCGACGAGGTCGAGCGAGGGGCTCAGCGTCTCGTCTTCTTCTTCCCATGCGGCCGGGCAGACCTGGCCGGGGTTGTTGCGCACATACTGCGCCGCCTTGATCTTGCGAGTCAGTTCGTTGGCATTGCGGCCGACGCCTTCGCAGGTCTGTTCCATGATCTGGATCACGCCGTCGGGATCGACGACGAAGGTCGCGCGGTCGGCGAGGCCCATGTCTTCACGCAGCACGTCGAAGTTCTTCGCGAGCGTGTGGAGCTGGTCGCCGAGGAACGGGAAGGTGAGCTTGCCGATGCGCTCGGACGTGTCGTGCCAGGCCTTGTGGCTGAAATGCGTGTCGGTCGAGACGCCGTAGACTTCTACGCCCATATTCTGGAGCATCTCGTACTTCTCGCCCATGTCCTCGAGCTCGGTCGGGCAGACGAAGGTGAAGTCGGCCGGGTAGAAGAAGAACACGGCCCACTTGCCGCGCACGTCCTCGTCGGTGACCTCGAAGAAGTCCTTGCCGGCCTGGAAGGCGGTCGCCTTGAACGGTTTGATCTGCGATCCGATGATACCCATTATATTGATTCTCCGTATGTTCGGGGTGAAAATCGTGTGTCCGAGATAGGCAATGCTGCGATGCACAAAAGCGATATGATGCGATTGCGAGCATCGGAATAATCGATCGCCTAAATGGAACTTATGGAAACAACAACGGCGTGTTGGTTGCGTTCCACAGTGCGTTCCGATCGACCGGAAGTAGAGCACGATCGACCGACGTTCGGACCTCGGCTTGATCAGCCGGCGGTGGCTGGTAAGCCCCCGATCCGATCTGGAAAAGTTCATGGGAGGATGAAATCCAACAGGGTCGCTTCGTATCGTTTCTGGCCAATCCGGCCATTCGCATTCTCGTCACCATCGCATTGATGAGCGCGGCAATTCTCGCTCCGATCGCCTTTCCGTGGAAGGTCCCGCTGTTCGCGGCGCTGGCACTGGTGATCGTCTGGCTCGAGACCGGCAGCCTCGAAGCGGTCGGTCTTGGCAAGCGGCGCCTGCTACCGATCATCGGTTGGGCCGTGGTCGGCTGGGCGATCGTCGCGCTGGGCATCGGGCAGGTGGTGTCCCCGATCGTCGAGGAGCTGGCCGGCGTCGAAACCGATTATTCCGCCTATGGCGCGCTCAAGGGCAATCTGGACCTGGCGCTCAAACTGCTGGCCGGTGCATTCATCAGCGCGATGATCGCGGAGGAGATCGTCTATCGCGGCTTCTTCCTCCACCAGGTCACCGCCCTCATCGGCGACACCTGGCTGATGCGCGCGATCGCGGTGATCCTAGGCGGGGTGGTGTTCGCGCTTCCGCATTCGGAACAGGGCGTGTCGGGCATGCTGATCGTCGGCCTGACCGGCGCGGTGCTCGGCTGGCTGTTCTATCGCGGGGGCACGCGCAACCTGTTCATTCCCATGCTGGCCCATGCCCTGATCGACGTCTGGGGCATTTCGCGGCTCTACCTGGGGATTTATTGAGTCTCGCCCATTTGCGCGCGGTGCAGCAATTTCTGGTCGGCGAGGACCAGCGCCATCATCGCCTCGACCACCGGGACCGCGCGGATGCCGACGCATGGGTCGTGCCGTCCGGTGGTCGAGATCTCGGCCTCTGCGCCGGATGAATCGATGGTCGCGACGGGGGTGCGGATCGAGCTGGTGGGCTTGAACGCGACGCGGGCGACCACCGGCTGCCCGGTGGCGATCCCGCCCGCGGTGCCGCCGGCATGGTTGCTCGCGAAATCGGGGCCATCCTCGCCGGGCCGCATGGCATCGGCATTCTCGCTGCCCCTGAGCCGCGCGGCGGCAAAGCCATCGCCGATCTCGACGCCTTTCGAAGCGTTGATCCCCATCATCGCGTGCGCGATCTCGGCGTCGAGCTTGGCATAGACCGGTGAGCCCCAGCCGGCGGGCACGCCGGTGGCGACGCATTCGACCACCGCGCCCAGCGAATCCCCTTCGCGCCGCGCCGCGTCCATCATCGCGGCCCAGCGTTCGGCGGCGGCCGGATCGGGGCAGAAGAAATCGTTGTGGTTAATGGCTTGCGGGTCGAACGCCGCGCGGTCGATCGCATCGCCGCCGAGTTCGCAGAGATAGGTGGTTAGCTCAACCTCGCTTGAGATCTTGCGCGCGATTGCCCCTGCCGCGACCCGCATTGCGGTTTCGCGCGCCGAAGAGCGCCCACCGCCGCGATGATCGCGGATCCCGTATTTGGCGTCGTAGGCGTAATCGGCGTGGCCGGGGCGATAGGTGGTGGCCTGCTTCGAATAGTCCTTCGAACGCTGGTCGACATTTTCGATCACCAGCGAAATCGGTGTGCCCGTCGTCTTCCCTTCGAACACGCCCGACAGGATTCGCACCGCATCCGGTTCGCGCCGCTGGGTGGTGTGGCGCGACTGGCCCGGACGGCGCGCATCGAGGAAGGGCTGGATGTCGGCCTCGCTCAGCGCGATGCGCGGCGGGCACCCGTCGACCACGCAGCCGATCGCGGGCCCGTGGCTTTCCCCCCAGGTGGTGACGCGGAGCATGTGACCGAAAGTGTTGAAGCTCATGCCACACAGCACTGTCGCGCTTTCGCGCGCATGTCCACGCTGTTAGGACCGGTGGCATGATCGACGTCTACGGCATCCCGAACTGCGACACCGTCAAGAAGGCCCGCAAGTGGCTCGAGGCGGAAGGGCGCGACTACACGTTCCATGATTACAAGAAGGAAGGCGTCGACGCGGGCAAGCTCGTCGGCTGGACCGATGCGGTCGGATGGGAGGTGCTGCTCAACAAGCGCGGCACCACGTTCCGCAAGCTCGACGATGCGGAAAAGGAAGGCATCGACCGCGAGAAAGCGATCGCGCTGATGGTGGCGCACCCGTCGATGATCAAGCGCCCGGTGGTCAAACACGCGGGCGGCGTGCTGGTCGGGTTCAAACCGGACGAATGGGACGCGGCGCTGTGACCCGGTTCCTTCTGGTTTTTGCCGCGTTGGTCGCTGCGCTGCCGCTACCCGTTCCAGCGCAGGCGCAGGTGATCATTGCGCATCGCGGGGCGAGCGGGGACCGGCCCGAGCACACGCTGGCGGCCTACGAACTCGCGATCGAGCAGGGCGCCGACTATATCGAGCCCGATCTCGTGCCCACGAAGGACGGGGTGCTCGTCGCGCGGCACGAGAATGAGATTTCGGACACCACCGACGTCGCCGACCATCCCGAATTCGCCGACCGTCGCACCACCAAGACGATCGACGGGGTCGAGGTGACCGGCTGGTTCACCGAGGATTTCACGCTCGCCGAGCTGAAGACGCTGCGCGCGAAGGAGCGCCTGCCCGCAATCCGCCCCGCCAACACCGAATACGACGGGCAGTTCGAAATCCCCACCCTGGCCGAGATCATCGCGCTGGCGCGCGCCAAGGAGGCCGCGACCGGGCGGCTGGTCGGGCTCTATCCCGAGATCAAGCACGGGAGCTATTTCGATGCGCTCGGCCTCGCGCCCGTCGATGCGCTGCTCGCGACGCTCAAGGGCGCGGGCTACACCGCCGACGACCCGGTCTACATCCAGAGTTTCGAGCCGACCGCGCTGACACAGGTGATGTTCCGCGGGCGCGAAATGGGGATCGATTACCGCCGCGTGCAATTGCTTTCGGCCGAGGGCGGCCCGGCCGATGCGCCGCAGCTCTCCTATGCGCAATTCCTGTCCGATCCGGGGCTGGCGCAGATCGCGCGCTATGCCAGCGCGATCGGGGTCGAGGCGACGCTGCTGGTGGCAGCCGACGGCACGACGACCGATTTGGCCGCGCGCGCCAAGGCCGCCGGGCTCGATGTCCATGCCTGGACTGCGCGAGCCGAGAACGCCTTCCTGCCCGCCCCGTTGCAAAGCGGCGACGATCCGGCCGCGAACGGCAATTTCGCGACGCTGTGGGCGTTGCTCGGCCGTGCGGGAGCCGACGCGATCTTCACCGACAATGTCGCGGAAGCGATCGCCGCGCGGGCGGCGCTGCGCAACTAGTCGGCGCGGCGCGCCGTCGCGATGTAGTTGAGCGAGAGATCGTCCGACAGGTGGAGGCCCTTGTTCGGGCCGAAGGCGATGCCTTTGGGCTCGTCCATCGCCAGGCCGACGCTTTCGAGCAGCTCGCCGAGTTCCTCGGGGGTGACGAAATCGTCCCAGTCGTGCGTGCCCCGCGGGATCAGGCCGATCGCTTCGGCCGCGCCGACCATCAGCAACCGCGATTGCGCGGTGCGGTTGGGGGTCGAGACGATCATCAGGCCCCCCGGCGCGAGGCAGGCCGCGGCCTGCGCGAGGAAAGCGGTCTTGCCGGCGACGTGTTCGACCACTTCGAGGCAGGTGACGAGATCGAACGTGCCGAGCCCCGCCTTGCCGATCTCGCCCGCGCGGTAATCGATATCGAGCCCCATCCTGCCGGCGTGCTCACGCGCCGCGGCGATGTTCTCGGGCGCGGCGTCGACGCCGGTCACCTCGGCGCCCATCCGCGCGAGCGGTTCGCACAACAGCCCCGCGCCGCAGCCGATATCGAGCGCGCGGCGACCCGCCAGCGGCTTCAATTGGCGGGTGTCGCCCGCCCAGTGCAGGTCGATCGCCTCGCGAATGTATTCGAGCCGGACGGGATTGAGCTTGTGGAGCATGGCGGAGGATCCCTTGGGGTCCCACCACTCCTTCGCGAGCCGGCCGAAATGCGCGGCTTCGTGTTCGCGGATCGTTGCGGTGCTTGCATCGCTCATGCTCGCTCCGTAACAGCCGCTTTCGACCGGCACCAGCAAGGAAACCCGCCTTGGCGCGTATCGTGATGAAATTCGGCGGCACCTCGATGGCGGGGACCGAGCGCGTGCGCCGCGTCGCCAATATCGTGCGCCGCCAGCAGGCTGCGGGCCACGAGGTCGCGGTCGTGGTCTCGGCGATGGCGGGCGAGACCGACCGGCTGGTCAATTTCTGCCGTGAGGCCAACCCCGTGTTCGACCCGGCCGAATACGACGTGGTGGTGTCGAGCGGCGAACAGGTCACCGCAGGCCTGCTCGCGCTGACGCTGCGTGCGCTCGGCTGCGAGGCGCGCAGCTGGCTCGGCTGGCAATTGCCGATCCGCACTTTCGACAGTTATTCGAACGCCAAGATCGACAGCCTCGACGTCGAGGGGTTGAACGCCTCGATGGCGGCGGGCGAGATAGCGGTGATCCCCGGCTTCCAGGGCGTGTCCGAGGAAGGCCGCGTCACCACGATGGGGCGGGGCGGATCGGACACGACCGCGGTCGCGATAGCGGCGGCGATCGGTGCGCAGCGCTGCGACATCTACACCGATGTCGACGGGGTCTACACCACCGATCCGCGGATCGTCGCCAAGGCGCGCAAGCTGAAGGCGGTGACCTACGAGGAAATGCTCGAACTCGCGAGCGTCGGAGCCAAGGTGCTCCAGACGCGCTCGGTCGGGCTGGCGATGAAGGAGGGCGTGCGGGTGCAGGTCCTCTCGAGCTTCATCGACGACGATGCGACCCCGGCGGACGAGCTGCCCGGCACGCTCATCGTCGACGATAGTGAAATGGAAGAGATCAGGAAGGCCCACGGCATGGAACGGCAAGTCGTCACCGGCATCGCGCACGACAAGAACGAGGCCAAGATCATCCTCACCCGCGTGCCGGACAAGCCCGGCGCGGTCGCGCATATCTTCGCCCCGCTGGCCGAGGCATCGATCAATGTCGACATGATCATCCAGAATGTCGGCCGCGACAAGGGCGAGACCGACGTCACCTTCACCGTGCCGCAGAACGATCTGCCGCGCGCGCAGGCGATTCTCGAATCGAAGCGCGACGACATCGGCTACAACCGCATCATCACCGACAACCGGATCGCCAAGATCTCGGTCGTGGGGGTGGGGATGAAGAGCCATGCCGGCGTCGCGGCGGACATGTTCCGCAGCCTCGCCGAGCGCGGGATCAACATCCAGGCGATCTCGACCAGCGAGATCAAGGTCAGCGTGATGATCGACGAGGACGAGACCGAGCTCGCGGTGCGCGTGCTTCACACCGCCTACGGGCTCGATGCGAGCGACGAGGACGCCTGAGCGCATTCGGCGCCCGAGCGTATCGCCCGTTCAGTCCACGCTTGCGACGCAGCAACGATTGCGGCCCGATTCCTTGGCGCGATAGAGCGCGCGGTCGGCGGCGTGGACCCAGTCTTCGGGGCTCTCATAGGCGCCCAGCAGCGGTGCCACCCCGAAACTCGCGGTAATGGCGACGTCGGGCAGGCCGGGAATTGCGATCTGCGAGACCAGCCTGCGGAAGCGATCCGCCGCGAGCGCGGCTTCATCCGCGTCGGTTTCAGGGAGCAGGAGGCAGAATTCCTCTCCGCCTAGCCGCGCGATGATGTCTTCGCCGCGCAGGTGCCCGCTACATTCGGACACCACGGCTTTGAGCACTTCGTCACCCGCGCCGTGGCCGTAGGTGTCGTTGATCTGCTTGAAATGGTCGACGTCGAACAACACGATCGCGCAGTCGCGGCCATGGCGGTTGTAACCCGCCATCCGCCGCTCGAGCCGGGTCCGGAATTCGCGCCGAGTCATCGCTCCGGTGAGGAAATCGGTGCGCGAAATGCGCCGCATCTCGAGCAGTTCGAGCACCAGTTCGGCGAGGTCGGACAGGATCGCGATATGCGCGGGCGAATGTTTGCGCGGCACCGAATCCATCGCGCACAGCGCCCCGAGGGCGTAGCCGTCGGGATTGACGAGCGGGATGCCGAGATAGCTCAGTATCGGCGGATCGCCGTCGATCAGCGGGGAATCGCGAAACCGCTCGTCTTCGCGCAGATCCTCGATTTCGAGCGGCTCGGTCGCGCGGATCGTGAGGTCGCAGACCGAAACGTCGCGATCGGTCTCGTCTAGATCGAGCCCGCGCCGTGCCTTGAACCACTGGCGGTCCTTGTCGACCAGCGTGACGGTCGCGATCGGCACGTCGAACAGCTTTTGCACCAGTCGAACGATCCGCTCATACGGACCCTCGATCGGGGTATCGAGGATATCGTAGCTGGCCAGGGCGGCAAGCCGTGCATCCTCTCCGGCCTGGATGATATCGATGCTACGTCTCCGGTAGGGGGCGGAATATCCAGCCCGATATAGGCTTGCGGCGAAGCCTCAACAACTGCATCCCGCCAGTCTACCATTCGCGCTGCCAGTTAGGGACTCGCATGTCATTCACCACCAAAATCCTGTTGCTCGGCTCGGGCGAGCTGGGGCGCGAATTCGTGATCTCGGCCAAGCGCCTCGGCGCATACGTGATCGCCTGCGACAGCTACGACAACGCGCCCGCGATGCAGGTCGCGGACGCGCGCGAGGCGTTCTCGATGCTCGACGGGCCGCGGCTCGAGGAAGTGATCGCGCGGCACAAGCCCGATCACGTCGTGCCCGAGGTCGAGGCGATCCGCACCGAGGTGCTGGCGAAACTCGAAGGCGAGGGCGTCCATATCGTCCCTTCGGCCAAGGCTGCGCAGCTGACCATGAATCGCGACGGGATCCGCGACCTCGCCGCGCGCGAGCTCGGCGTGCGGACCTCGACCTACGATTATGCCGAGAATTTCGAACAGGTGCAGGCGGCGGCGGACAAGACCGGCTTCCCATGCGTGATCAAGCCGGTGATGTCGTCCTCGGGCAAGGGGCAGAGCACGGTGCAGGACGCGGCCGAGCTCGAAACGGCGTGGCGCTATGCGGTCGACAATATGCGCGGCGATCGGGCGCGGGTGATCGTCGAGCAGTTCGTCGACTTCGAATACGAGATCACGCTGCTGACCGTGGCGCACAAGGGTGGGGTGTCGTTCTGCCCGCCGATCGGCCACCGGCAGGAGCGTGGCGACTATCGCGAAAGCTGGCAGCCGGCCGCGATGAGCGACGCCGCGATCGCCGAAGCGCAGGCGATGGCGAAGACCGTGGTCGAGGCGCTCGGCGGATACGGTATCTTCGGAGTGGAATTTTTCGTCGCGCGCAATGACGAGGGGCGCGATGAGGTGATCTTCTCCGAACTGAGCCCGCGCCCGCACGATACCGGGATGGTCACCCTGGTGAGCCAGAACCTGTCCGAATTCGATCTCCACGCCCGCGCGATCATGGGGCTCCCGGTGCCCGAGCATATCCGCGCGCGTCCCGCCGCGAGCGCGGTGATCCTCGCCGATCGCGAGAGCGAGCACGTGTCCTATGCGGGGCTCGCCGAGGCGATGGCCGACGGCGCCGACATCCGCATCTTCGGAAAACCCGTCACCCGCCCCTGGCGCCGGATGGGCGTCGCGCTGGCGACCGGCGGGTCGACCGACGAGGCCCGCGCACGCGCGACCGCCGCGGCGGGCAAAGTGACGCTCCACTACGACTGACGCTTGCCGCGTCCCGCTCGCGCGGATAAGCCGCCGCGCCATGAGCGAATATTCCAAGACGCTGCGCCTGATGGAGCGCGGCCGCGAGTTTCTCGGTTCCGATTACGCGATCCTGTGCGGTGCGATGAGCTGGGTGTCGGAGCGCAACCTCGTTTCCGCGATCAGCAATGCGGGCGGGTTCGGCGTGATCGCCTGCGGCGCGATGACGCCCGAGCTGCTCGATACCGAGATAGCCGAGACCAAGAAGCTGACCGACAAGCCCTTCGGCGTGAACCTGATCACCATGCATCCCGACCTGTTCGACCTGATCGCGGTGTGCGAGAAGCACGCGGTCGGCCACGTCGTGCTGGCGGGCGGGATTCCGCCCAAGGGCAGCGTCGAGGCGATCAAGGGTGGCAATAACCCGGCCAAGGTCATCGTCTTCGCGCCCACGCTCGCGCTGGCCAAGAAGCTGCTGCGTTCGGGCGGCGATGCGCTGGTGATCGAGGGGATGGAGGCGGGCGGCCATATCGGCCCGGTCTCGACCAGCGTGCTGGCGCAGGAATTCCTGCCCGAGCTGAGCGAGGACCACCTCGTCTTCGTCGCCGGAGGCATCGGGCGCGGACAGGCGATCGCGGGCTATCTCGAAATGGGCGCGGTCGGCGTGCAGCTCGGCACGCGCTTCGCCTGCGCGAAGGAATCGATCGCGCACGAGAACTTCAAGAAGGCCTTTTTCCGCGCCAATGCGCGTGACGCGATCGCCAGCGTGCAGGTCGATCCGCGCCTGCCGGTGATCCCGGTGCGCGCCTTGAAGAACAAGGGCACCGAGGAATTCACCGCCAAGCAGCGCGAGGTCGCTGGCAGCCTCGATCGCGAGGAGATCGCGATGAACGAAGCGCAGCTGCAGATCGAGCACTACTGGGCAGGTGCGCTGCGCCGCGCGGTGATCGACGGCGATGTCGAGAATGGTTCGCTGATGGCGGGACAGTCGGTCGGCATGCTCAAGGAAGAGGAACCCGTCGCCGACATCATCCAGAAGCTGATGGCGCAGAGCGAAGAGGCGCTGACCCGGCGATAGGCGCGGGGAACGGCTCACGGTAAGCATGCGTTGGTATCGCGGTCGCGACCCTTCCTGCCAGCCGGAGACTTTGCCATGCGCCCCGCCACCCTAACGGCCATCCTTTCGCTCACCACCATTGGCGCGCTCGCCGCCGCGCCGGTCCTTGCCGACAACCATGCTGCGCCCCAGACTCCCGGGGCGATGGATGTCGCGCGGGTGACGGCAGGCACATATGCGACCGATCCGGCGCACACGCTGGTCGGCTGGCGCGTCGACCATTTCGGGTTCAACGATTATTTCGGCACCTTCGGCGATGCCGAGGGTACGCTGACGATCGACCCCGCCGATCCGGAAGCGGCGCAGGTCGACGTGACCCTGCCGATCACCAGCGTCTCGGTGGTCAGCAAGGGGCTGCGCGACCACTTGCTGCGTCCGGGCAGCGATGGCGGCGATCCCGATTTCTTCGGCCCCGAGCCCGCGCCCGCGCGCTTCGTTTCAGACGGGGTGACGATCTACGGTAACGGTACCAAGGCGCTGGTCAGCGGAAACCTTACACTCAACGGGCGGACCAACCCGGTCGTGATCGAGGCGAAGTTCACCGGGGCCGGGAAGAACCCGCGCAGCCAAGTCGAGACGATCGGCTTCGAAGGCGAATTTTCGATCAACCGCTCGGACTTCGGGATCGACTATGCGATCCCGCTGGTCGGAGACGAAGTGGGGCTAACGATCAGCGTGGCGTTCGAAAAGCAGTAGACGCGGAACCGGCGCAAAACATGGCCTGGCCATCGCGCCGGTCGATGCAGGAGCATGTTTCGCAGACTGTATTGGCTAACTAGTTCACCGTTACGCGACGGTTCATCTTCAGCGGTGCTTATCTGAATCTCCGACCCACTTCTGAAAGCAAAGACGATGAGGAGATTCGCACTTTTGGCCCCGCTGTTTCTGACAGCGGCCTGTTCCACCTTTCCCGCGGCGCAGATGCGCCTGCCCGGAAGCCTTGCCGCCGAGGCCGAGCGCCAGCCGTTCATGGAGATGAGCGGATGGCGAAGCGGAACCTTCGCCGTCGGCGAGTATCGCGGCAGTTATCGTCGCCAGCTCGACCGGCTGTCGATTGCCGGCCTGTTCAAGAGCACCGAGGGGCAGGCCGATTTCGAGATCGAGGGCCCCGGAATCTCGAGCACGATCGAGGCCGAATGCGATGTACGCGAGCGAGCGCTCACGCTCGGTGATACCGAGTTCAAGCCCGGGCGCATGGCGCTGCGGTGCGATTTCTACGCCGAGGGTGAGCCGATTCCCGCACGGTTCGAACTGCAGGAATCGCGCAAGTTCGGAGCCGATATCCTGACCCGCAACGCCCGGCGCGGCGAGATCGGCCTCGCAGGCCTGATCGTGCAGTTCCGCTCGGTGCATGAGGTCGAGGGCGGTGCGCTGCCGGTCGAAGACCCAATCGGCTACGTGTTCGAGCAGGACGGCAGGGCGATTGGTGCGCTTGAGCTCAATGGCCGTCCGGTGCTGATCGTGCCCTACGGCACCGACCTCGATCGCCGCCGCGCGATGACGGTCGCAGCAACCGCGCTGGCGACCTTCTGGGATCCCGCCGTGGTCGAATAATGAATGTCTGGGGAAGGAGGCTGGCTTAGGTCGGCCTCCTTGCCAGGCTTAGACCGCCGCGTCGCGTTTCACCGTGATCACCTGCGGATAGGTGAATTCGAGCAGGCCTTCCTTGCCGTATTCGGCGCCGAAGCCCGATTGCTTGTGTCCGCCGAATGGGGAGAAAGGCGAAAGCTGCATGAACTCGTTGACCCACACGGTGCCGGTCTCGAGCTGTTCGGCGATCGCCACGCCCTTGTCGGCGTCCTTGGTCCAGACCGCGCCGGCGAGGCCGTATTCGCTGGCATTGGCGCGCGCGATCGCCTCGTCCTCGGTCGCAAACTTCATCAGCGGCATCACCGGGCCGAATTGTTCTTCGGCGACGATCCGCGCATCCTCGGGCGGATTGTCGAGGATCGTGATCGGGACATAGTAGCCCGAGCCGGTCGGGTCGCCTTCCTCGCCACCGACGAGGAACTTGTAGCCATTGTCCTTCGCGTCCTGGATCAGCTCGAGCACGCGCTCATACTGCTTCTTGTTCTGGATCGGCCCCACGGCGGTGCCCTGCTGCGCGCCGTCGCCGACCTTCATCGTCTTCGCGAAGTCGGCGATCGCCTGCGACAGGGCGTCGTAGATATCCTCGTGGATATAGACCCGCTTGGCGGCGATGCAGACCTGCCCGGCATTCATGAAGCTCGACCAGAACAGCTGTTCGGCGACCTTCTCGACATCGACGTCGGGCAGCACGATCGAGGCGTCGTTGCCGCCGAGCTCGAGCGTGATGCGCTTCAAATCCTTCGACGCGCCTTCCATGATCTTCTTCCCCGTCGCGGTCGAGCCGGTGAAGGTGATCTTGTCGATATCGGGGTGCTCGGTGATCAGCGGGCCGAGCTCGTCGTGCCCGGTGATGATGTTGACCGTTCCCGCGGGCACGACGTCCTTGATCAGCTCTGCCAGCCGCAGCGTGGCGAGCGGGGTGAAGGGCGAGGGCTTCAACACGATGGTGCAGCCCGAAAGCAGCGCCGGGACGATCTTCTGCACCGCCATGCTGACCGGGAAGTTCCACGGCACGATCCCGCCGACCACGCCCACCGGCACGCGGCGGGTGCGCGAGAGGCGCTTGTCCGAATCCTCGGTCACCTCCTCGTCGAGCGAGAGCGTGCTCTGCGCTTTGGCCATGCCCGACGCGCCGAGCAGTTCGCCCTTGGCCTGGTGGTGCGGCTTGCCCTGTTCGCTGGTGAGCAGGCGCATCAGCTCGTCGAGATTGTCCTTGATCGTCTCCGAGATCTTGAGGACCACTTCGCGGCGTTCCTCCATCGACATCTTGCGCCACGATTTGAAGGCCTTGCGCGCGGCGGCGACCGCGCGGTCGAGCTCTTCCTTGCCGCAGGCGGGCACGCGACCGATCACCTCTTCGGTCGCCGGGTTGACCACGTCGACCCAGCTTTCGGTGGTCATCATCTCGCCATCGACGAGGTTCGCATAATCGGTCGGCATCGCTCATTCTCCTGTCGGCTTTGCGCGCCTGATAGCGGAGCGACGGGGGGCGAGTCACGGCCCGATTTAATCGCGCGCTTAAGCCGACGCTCGTCCGCGTCGCCGCGTCGCTTATGGAGTGCGCCTTGCGGGATCGGCAATGTCGCCGCACACTCGCGGACGAGGAAGGGAGAGGGATCATGGACTTCGATCGTCGACGGGTATTGCAGGGCGGGGCCGCCGCCGGACTGGCATTCGCGGCACTGGGTGGGGGCAGCCTCGCCCGGGCGCGCAGCGCCAATGACGGGCTGCCGCTGGTCCCCGATCCGGAGCGGCGGCTCGACCTGCCCGAGGGCTTTTCCTATCGCCTGCTGACCGAGACGGGCAAGCCGATGACCGACGGGTTCACCACCCCCGGGCGGCCCGACGGGATGGCCTGTTTCGCGCATCCGACCGAGGCCGGGAAGCTGGTCCTGGTCCGCAATCACGAGATTTTTGCCAGCATCGATCACGGCCGCCCATGGGGCGAGGGCGATGCGCTGATCGGACAACTCGACGCGAGCAAGGTCTACGACCCGCGAGGCGGGCCGCTGCCGTTCCATGGCGGAACCACCAATCTCGTGCTCGACGCGGCGAGCGGTGCGGTCGAGCGCGATTACCTCTCGCTGATCGGCACGGTCGGCAATTGCGCGGGCGGGGCGACCCCCTGGGGCAGCTGGCTGACCTGCGAGGAACAGATGCTCAAGCCGGGCGAGGAGCGCGCCGAGAAGCTCCACGGCTTCGTCTACGAGGTTCCCGCCGATGCGAACGGTCTGGTCGATCCGGTGCCGCTCACGGCGATGGGTCGCTTCGCGCACGAAGCCGCTTCGGTCGATCCCGACACCGGGATCGTCTACCTCACCGAGGACAGCCATACCGGGCTGTTCTATCGCTTCATCCCGAACGTGCGCGGCAAGCTGCACGAGGGCGGGAAACTACAGGCGCTCGCGATCGTGGATTGGGACAGCGCCGATACCCGCAACTGGCCGCTCGACTGGAGCCGCGACACGGCGCGCAAGGTGCCGGTGGGCACGCGCATGGCGACGCGCTGGATCGACATGGACGACGTCGAATCGCCCGAAGCGGACCTCGCGGCGCGCGGCTTTGCGGCGGGCGCGGCGCTGTTTTCGCGCGGCGAAGGGCTCGCCTACGGGCGTCACGCAAACGGTGCGGCCGAGCATTATTTCAACTGCACCCAGGGCGGCTATTTCGGTACCGGACAGGTCTGGAGCTACGCCCCAGGCCGCGGCGAGGGCACGGCCGACGAGCAGCCCGGCACGCTCGCATTGGTCTATGAAAGTCCTGGGCCCGATACGCTCGACCTGTGCGACAACCTCGCGGTTGCCCCGTGGGGCGATCTGATCCTGTGCGAGGACGGCCGCGGCGACAATTACCTGCGCGGGCTGACGCCGGGCGGCACGATCTACGACCTCGCGCGCAATGCGCATGAGGGCAAGGCCGAGTTCTGCGGCGCGTGCTTCTCGCCCGACGGCGCGACGCTGTTCGTCAACGTGCAGGAGCCGGGTTTCACCTACGCCATCTCCGGCCCGTGGGAGCAGCTGCGCGGCGGCTGACGATTACGGCAGGCAAAAAAAGAGGCAGGGAGATGGAGGACTCCCTGCCTCTTCGATGAACGCGCCCAAAGGGACTGGAAGCGCGTTTTCTGGTTGTCCGGTCGCGCTGGATTGCGCGACCGGATCGTCTCGCGAACTAGAATGCGATCCGAGCGCCGGCGTAGAAGTACCGACCCGTGATCGGGTAGATACCGCTGCCCGCACCGCGTCCGTCGAGCGGCAGGAACGGCATCTGGTCGAGCACGTTGTCCACGCCGGCATAGAAGCGGAAGTCGGTGCCTTCCGGTTCGAAGCCGAAGCGCAGGTTGTGGTACAGCACTTCCGGATACTTCGCGAACGGGGTCGCATCCGGGTTGGTCGGCCCACGGCCCTGGTGGGTGAACTGGGTTTCCCACGAATTCACCGCCATGGCGCTGAGGAAGCGGGCGTTGTAGCTCAAGTCGAATTCACCGAAATCGATGTTGGTGAATGCGCTGACCGCGAATTCCGGCAGACCAAGCACACCGTGCTGACGGGTCGACTGCTCGGGAGCAGCGATGAACGTGAAGTCCGTCCGCTCCAGATTGCGCGTCGCCAGAAGGCGGGTGTTCAGCCGCACGCCATCGGCGATGTTGCCGATGTAGGCCAGTTCGAAGTCGATCCCGCGAGCCTTCAGCTTGGCGTAGTTGAAAGGCTGATCGATGAACGACGGGCCGAGCTTCGGGATCGTGATCGGGTTCAGACCGGCGTAGGTACGGCTGGTCTGGCCATCGAAGCTGAAGTCGGTGAGCGGGTCGCTCGTCCGGCGACGGAAAACCGCCGCACAGAACGGATTGTCGAGGCTCACCGGATCGTCATAGCAGCGATTGATGACGCCCTGGGAACCGATCCCCGAGATCACGTTGCTGACCTTGATGTCGTAGTAGTCGACCGAGAACGAGAGGCCTCGCAGGAAGGTGGGCTCGAACACACCGCCGAAGGTCCAGCTGTCGCTGGTTTCGGGAAGGAGGTCGGCGTTGCCCTGGTTGAAACCGGAGATACCCGACTGCGAGGTGTTGACCCACGGACGGGTCTCGCCGTTGACCACGATCGTCGTCGGGATCCCCGCTTCCGCACAGCGTGCCGCGCGATTGGGGTTGCCGCTGTCGATGATCGCCTGCTGCGAGCACGGATCGACCAGGCCGTTGAGGAAGGTTTCCGACTGGGTCGAGAACAGGTCGCCGATATTCGGGGCCCGAACCGCGCGAGCGTAGCTGGCCCGCAGACGCAGACCGGGGGTCGGCGAGTAGATCAGGCCGGCGTTGTACGCGTAGACCGGATCTTCGGCGGTGCTGTAATCCGAGACACGCGCAGCGCCTTCGATCGTCAGTTCATTGACGAACGGGACGTCGGCGAGAAGCGGAATGTACAGCTCTCCGAACAGCTCCTTGATCTCCTGCGCGGGCGGATCGAAAGCCCCGATCGCGTTGAGGAAGCTCTGGCCGCTGCGGGTGAATTCATCGAACCCCGAGAACGCGTCTTCACGACGGTATTCGGCACCGAACGCAAAGCCGACCGGGCCACCGGGAAGGTTGAGGAAGGCCTCGGTATTGCCCGAGATGAACGCCGTGGCGTTATACTGTTCGGCCCACTGCTCACGGCTCGAGGTCGCCAGCACGTAGTCCTTCGCAGCCTGCGATGCGGTGCCGAAACCGAACACGTTGAGCGCGACGCAGTTGGGATCGTCGTTGGTGGTGCTCGTATCGGCATTCACACGGCAGACGATGTCTCCGTTGGCCAGGCGAACGGCGTCGATCGCCCGGTTATAATTCCCGATATTCACGTTGCCGCCGGTTTCGTAGTAGGTCTCGGTGCGGCCGTAGTTGAATGCGATTTCATAGCGCAGGTCGCCGGTATCGCTCAGCTGGCCACCGACACCTGCGACAATGCGGTAGGTTTCACGCTGGTGGTCTTCCGAACGCGTCCCGAGGTCGTAATTGAAGCGCGACGACTGGAACGTCTGCGAACCGTTGAGCACGGCCGCGGAGTTCGGATCGAGCCCGTTGATCGCGATGATCTGCTGGCGCGCCTTGGGCGTCAGGAAGGCGTTGTCGAGACGGAAGGTGTTGCTGAGCGTACCGCCGGTCGCGAAGGTCGGCTGGGTCGAGGTCTGCTTGGAGTCGATCCGGACGTACTTGGCTTCGAGGAAAGGCTGGAATGCCGCGCTGAAATCGCCGCTGAGCAGGAAGTTGAACGCATAGCGATCGAGTTCCGGACGCAGCTGCGCCTCTTCGAGCCCGGTCGAACCGAGGCCGCCGATGACCCCGCCACCGAGCGGACGAAGATCCGCGGTCGGAACGCTGCGAACGAGCTCGGTGCCCGCATCGTTGAACGACCAGTAGTGCTGCAAGGCGCCGCCGGTGGGGCTGAAGCTGGTCGGCACCCGGCGACCCGAGGAATCGAGCGCGGTCGCCGCACAGGAGTTGATCAGGCGGTTGTCGTGACGCGCGCGCGCGGCGGGGCTCAATGCATCGTACTGGGCGTTGGTGAGGAAGGTGCAGGTCGTCTGCAGCATCCCGTTGCCGTTGAGCTGCGCAAAGCGCAGGCCGTCGACCAGCGTCGTGTTGGGCACGCCGTTATCGTTGCGGTTGGGCGTCGCCGTGGTTGTACGGGTCAGCGGGTTGTAGGTCGAAACCGGCTCGGTCGTGGTGAACCCCGGGAAGCCGGTAAGCGCACCGGTGAAGTCGTCGCGCTGGTTCATCAGCAACTGATCGGAGTGATCGTATTCCGCGGCGAAGGCCACGTTGATCCTGTTTTCGAACAGGTTCTTGCCGATGGTGAAGCTGCCCGAGTAGGTGGCGGCATCGCCTTCGTCGGAAATGCCGCTCTGGCCGCGCAGACGAATGCCGTCGAAATCACGCCGCAGCTTGAAGTTGACGACCCCCGCGATGGCGTCCGAACCGTAAACGGCCGAGTTGCCGCCGGTCACGACGTCCACGCTTTCGAGCAGTTCGTTCGGAATGGTGTTGGTATCGACATCGTAGGTGCCCGGCGACGACGTCACGTGACGGCGGCCGTTGACCAGCACCAGCGTGCGGCTGGTGCCCAGATTGCGGAGGTCGAGCCGGTTGATGCCCGCCGTACCGATGAAGCGGGTCGAGTTGGCCTGGGTGAAGGTCGAACCCAGCGCCGGCAGTTCGGCCAGCGCATCACCGATATTGGGCGTGCCGCGTTCGGTGAGATCCTGACCGGTCACGGTCGCGATCGGGTTGGTCGATTCGAGGTTGGGACGCGCGATGCGCGAACCGGTGATGACGACAGTGTTGCCGGTGGCTTCGGTGCCATCGGCATTGGTCACCTCGGGGCAATCTTCGTCGAGCTCGGGGTCGCACGCGTCTTCGGCGTCCTGCGCGAGCGCGGGCGTCGCGACGGCGAACGACGATAGGGCGGCGAATGTAAGACAGGCAGCACTGGTGGTCGCGCGAAGCGCGCTTTTGGAAATGAAGTTCATGGTCTCTAAATCCCAAAAGGCAGCCGGACTAAGCGCCAGACTACCTGATCCCTATTTGCCGTATTGCGGACTTGGGATTTGTGCCCCGCCTCCCGGCAACATCATTTATGACGGGACTCGCATTCAGCGGCAATCGCTTTCTATCGGGAAATTTCTAAATTTTGAAACATGTAGAAATTAAGACACAGTTTTCGCGTATTTATATTCTTAGATAACACCAATCTTCATTTGAATATTACTTTGGGTAACATCGCGAGGCTCCCGAACGTTATCATCGGATAGTGGCGTGCGCCGATGGACCCAAATGGCTTCGGCAGCGTTGGTCGCAGGAGGCGAACAACCGGGAGTGGAATCATGTGCAATGAAAAGCAGGTCGAGAACTGGGCGAAGGCGATGGTTTCGCGGCGGCAGTTCGGACTCGCCGCCGGCGCGAGCGCGGCTGTCGGCTCGCTCGCCGGCTGCACCACGATGGGCGGAACCGGCGCGTTGACCGAGAGTATGGTGTCGATCCCGACCGGGGCCGGGATGATGGACGCCTTCTTCGTCCGCCCCGCCGGGACCGATAGCCCCGCGGTGCTGTTCTGGCCCGACATCGCCGGGATCCGCGAAAGCAAGCGCCAGATGGCGCGGCGTCTGGCGGGCGAGGGTTATGCGGTGCTCGTCGCCAATCCCTATTATCGCGACGTTACCGCGAACCAGTTCGCCGATTTCGCGAGTTTCGCCGTCGATGGCGGGTTCCAGAAGGTCCGGCCGTGGCGGCAGAAACTCGATGCCGAGGCGATCATGGCGGATGCGCGCGCGGTGATCGCGTGGCTCGACCGGCAGGATGGCGTCGATTCCTCCGCCGGGGTCGGCACGCAGGGCTACTGCATGGGCGGTCCGTTCGCCGTGTGGACCGCAGCGGCGGTTCCATCGCGCGTGCGTGCGGCAGCGAGCTTCCACGGGGGCGGCCTGGTGCGCGAAGGCGATCCGATGAGCCCCCACAACACGTTCGACGATGCGCAGGCGAGCTACCTGATAGCGATCGCGCAGGACGATGCCGAGGAAGCGCCCGACGAGGAGCGCATCATCGCCAATGCGGCGCAGGCTGCCGGACGCCCGGCTGAAGTCGACGTCTATGCCGGCGATCACGGCTGGACCGTGCCCGACAGCCCGAGCTACGCCCGCGAAGCCGCCGAACGCGCCTACGCCGACCTGATCTCGCTCTACGCGGGCGCGCTGTAGCTTTTTCCTACTCGCGGGCGATCGAATAGAAGGGGCGGATGACCAGGAGTCTCCGTCCCTTTGCCGTGCCCGCCCGGAAGGTCACATTCCTCCGCCCCGATTGCGCGCCAAGGATCTGGAAAAACGCCATATTCGCGCGCGCGCCCGTTTTGCAAAACCCCGGGATCGGTGGTCCACGCCTGTCGCTTCCGCTTGCCCCCGCCTGCCCGGGTGCTAACATCGCCTCCTGCAATGGGAGGTTGAAATGCAATTCGTGCTTGGTCTGATCTTGGTGCTGGTCGCCGCGTTCCTTTTCATGGGCGTGCGCGTGGTGAAACAGGGCTATGTCTATACGATCGAACGGCTGGGCAAGTACACGCTCCCCGCCGAACCGGGTCTGCACCTGATCATCCCGTTCATCGATCGCGTCGGTCACAAGATCAACATGATGGAGCAGGTGCTCGACATCCCGGGGCAGGAGATCATCACCAAGGACAACGCGATGGTCGGGGTCGACGCGGTGGTGTTCTTCCAGGTGCTCGACGCGGGCAAGGCGGCTTACGAGGTTTCAGGCCTGCACAATGCGATCCTTGCGTTGACGACCACGAACCTGCGCACCGTGATGGGCTCGATGGATCTCGACGAGACGCTGTCGAAACGCGACGATATCAACGCGCGCCTGCTTTCGGTGGTCGATCACGCGACCTCGCCCTGGGGGATCAAGATCACCCGCGTCGAGATCAAGGATATCCGCCCGCCCTTGGACATTTCCGAGGCGATGGCGCGGCAGATGAAGGCCGAGCGCCTCAAGCGCGCCGAGATCCTCGAGGCCGAGGGCGACCGCCAGAGCCGCATCCTGCGCGCCGAGGGCGAGAAGCAGAGCGCGATCCTCCAGGCCGAGGGCAAGAAGGAATCGGCCTTCCGCAACGCCGAGGCGCGCGAACGCGAGGCCGAGGCCGAGGCCGCCGCGACCCGCGCCGTTTCCGAAGCCATCGCCGAAAGCGGGGTGCAGGCGATCAATTACTTCGTGGCGCAGGAATACACCAAGGCGATCGGCAAGTTCGCGACCAGTCCCAATGCCAAGACCATCCTGTTCCCGGTCGAAGCGACCAATCTCATCGGCACGCTCGGCGGGATCGGCGAGCTGGCGCGCGAGGCGCTGGGCGAGCACAAGGACGGCGACGTCACGACGCCGATCCCCGAAAGCAAGCCGCGCAGCCGCGTCACGGTTCCGCATAGCCGGAACGCCTGATGCTCGAAGGGATCGAACCGCACTGGATCTGGCTCGCGGTCGGCATCGCGCTGGTCACCGCCGAGATGGTGGTGCCCGGCGTCTACCTGATCTGGCTCGGGATGGCGGCGATCCTGACCGCGGGGCTGGCCTTCGCCGCGCCGGTGGGGATCGAGATCCAGGTCGTGACCTTCGCGATCCTTTCGATCCTCGGCGCCTTCGCCGGGCGCAACTGGCTCCGGGACAACCCGATCGTGGGCGCCGATCCGCTGATGAACCGGCGCGGCCACCGGCTCGTCGGCGAAGTCGTGCGCGTGACGCAGGCGATCGAGGACGGCAGCGGGCGCGTCCACCAGGGCGACAGCGAATGGATCGCGCGCGGGCCCGACGCCGAGGTCGGTGCGAAGATGCGGATCACCGGCTGCGACGGCGCGATCCTGCTGGTCGAACCGCTCGATGCTCCCAAGGATACCGGAACACCCGCGCTGCCCGAAGGTTGAACGCCGAAAGGAGTTCTTCGACCGATGGCCGACAAGATCGTCAAATCCGATTCCCAATGGCGCCAGGCGCTGACGCCCGAACAGTATCGCATCCTGCGCGAGAAGGGCACCGAACGCGCCTTCACCGGTAAGTACGAAGGCTTCAAGGGCGACGGCCAGTATCTCTGCGCCGGCTGCGGCCAGCCGCTGTTCGACAGCGAGGAGAAATATACGAGCGGCTCGGGCTGGCCGAGCTTCACCGAGCCCGCGGATGACGAAGCGGTCGAAACGCATCGCGACAATTCGCACGGGATGGAGCGGATCGAGGTCGTCTGCGCGCGCTGCGAGGGCCATCTCGGCCACGTCTTCCCCGACGGGCCGGGGCCGGAGGGCAACCGCTATTGCATCAATTCGGCCGCGCTCGAATTCACGCCTCGCGAGGACACCGAAGGCGCTGCGGGGGACGGTTGATCCCGGCCTTATTCATTCCATGTTCCAAATGGTCTAGGCAGGGTCCGACCGCGCAATTCGACGCGCGCAAACGAGGACTCACCTAGACCCGCATGGCACACAAGTCGCGTAGACGCCGTCACCGCAATGGCGCCAGTTCCGCCCCGGCTGCGGTGACCGGATGGAAGCTCTGGCTCAAGCGCACGCTGGTCTGGGGCCTCGGTGCCGCGCTCGTCGGCGCCTTGCTGCTCGGGATCGCGGTCGCGGTCACGATGCAGGGCCTGCCGAGCTACAGCCAGCTGCGCCAGAGCCAGCCGGGCCAGACGATCGTGGTCCGCGCGCGCGATGGATCGCAGCTCGTCTCGCTCGGCCCGTCCTACGGCGAATGGCTGCCCTACGAACGGATCCCGCAGGTCATGCGCGACGCGATGGTCTCGGTCGAGGACCGCCGCTTCGACATGCATCCGGGGGTCGATCCGATCGGCCTCGCGCGGGCAACCTGGGTGTCGCTTTCCACCGGCACGGGCATGCGCGCCACCTCGACGATCACCCAGCAGCTCGCGCGCAACATCTTCCTCAACTCCAACCGCACGATCGACCGCAAGGCGCGTGAGGCGGTGCTCGCGCTCGCGCTCGAGGCGAAGTTCTCGAAGAAGCAGATACTCGAGCTCTACCTGAACAAGGTCTATTTCGGCGGCGGCGCCTACGGTATCGACAGCGCCAGCCGACGCTTCTTCGGCCACGGCGCCGATACGCTGAGCCTCGAGGAGGCGGCGATCATCGCCGGGCTGGTCAAGGCGCCGTCACGCTATTCTCCCACCGCCGACGCCGATGCGGCGGTCGCCCGCGCCAGCGTGGTGCTCGATACGATGGCGCGCAACGGCTACATCACCCCCGGCCAGGCCGGGGCGGTTGATCCCGACACGGTCGACATCCGCGAAGACCGGGGCGGCAATGCGGTGCGCTATTTCACCGACTGGGTGCTGCCCCAGCTCGACCTGCTGCTGCCCACGACGTTCGAGCCGATCGAGGTCTGGACAACGCTCGATCCTGCGCTGCAGGAGGCGGCGAGCGAGGCGATCAATGCGCATGCACCCGAGGGCGCGCAGGGCGCACTCGTCAGCATGGATCGCGACGGGGCGATCCTCGCCATGGTCGGCGGCAAGGATTACGTCGAAAGCAATTACAACCGCGCCACCCAGGCCCAGCGCCAGCCGGGCTCGGCATGGAAGCTTTTCGTATACCTGACCGCGCTCGAGGCGGGCTATACGCCCGACGATCGCGTGGTCGACGAACCGGTCACGATCGACGGCTGGAGTCCGCGCAATTCGGGCGGCGGTTTCTCGGGCGAGATCGATGTCCGAACCGCCTTCGCCTATTCGAAGAACACTGTCGCCGCGCAGCTCGGCTACGAAGTCGGCTTCACCAGCGTCGCCAGCATGGCGCGGCGGTTCGGGATCACCACGCCGATCAACACCATGCCCGCGATGGTGCTGGGCACGTCCGAAGTACGCGTGCTCGACATGACCCGCGCCTTCGCGGGGATCTCGGCGCGCGGGAAGTCGGTCGAGCCATACGGAATCCTGCGCGTGAGGACCGCGAGCGGCGAGATGCTATACGAGCACGAAGCCAAGCGCCCGCAGCAGCTGGTGCCAGATTACGTCGCCGCGGGGATCACCGACCTGCTGCAGACCACGGTCAATATCGGCTCGGGCCGGGCGGCGAATATCGGGCGTCCGGTGGCGGGCAAGACCGGGACCACCAATTCGAACAAGGACGGCTGGTTCGTCGGCTTTTCCAGCGGCGTCACCACTGGCGTGTGGATGGGGCGCGACGATGCCCGCGCGGTCGGCGGCCTGCAGGGCGGGACCGCGCCCGCGCGCGCCTTCGCACAGTTCATGCGCAAGGCGGTCGCCAAGCGCCCGGTCGAACAGTTCGACACAGATCTGCGCCTGCCCGAATGGCAGCTCGAACCCGACGAGGAGGATCCGTTCGGCGATCCTTCGGATTACTACTATGTCGACGAGGACGGCAATCTGATCGATCCGCGCGAGCTCGAGGACTACGATCCCGCCACGCGCCGGCCCGAAGGCATCGACGCGCCAGACGGCAATCGCCAGAGCCCGGCGCCTGCGGTCGACCCCGAATTCCTCGACCGGGCGATCAACGGGACGCGCCGCCCACCGCCGGCAGGGCAGGCCCCGCCCTCGCAGCCGAGCCCGTCACCCGCGCCGAGCCCGCGCACGACCTCGCGGCCCGTGACCCAGCCGACCGAATAACGCTTAGGCCAATATGAAAGGGGCGCCGCGACCGTGGTCGCAGCGCCCCTTTAGCTTATTCTTGTTAACTCCTAGCGCAGCCGCACGGCGATGAATCGCGGCGGTGCGCCGGGGCGCTGGACTTCGAGGAGGATCGAGCCGCGCCCTGCTTCCTCAAATCCCTCGAGGATCGTCTCGAGCTCCTCGACCGTGTTCACTTCCTGCTGGTTGGCGGAGAGGATCACATCGCGGCGACGCAGGCCGCGCTGGCCGGCATCGGAAGTCGGGTCGACCACGCTGATGACGAGACCGCCGGTATTGGTCGGCAGGCCAAGCTGGCGCGCGATCTGTCCGGTCATCGGGACTACCGACACGCCGAGCGAGTCCTCGATCAGGCCCGCACCCTGGCGCTGCGGCGCCTGGTTGAGGCCGTCTTCTTCTTCCTCGTCCTGCTGGCCGAAGCCCTGTGCGGCCAGCTCTTCTTCGGAGGGTCGCGTGCCCACCGTCACATTGACGGTCTGGCGTTCGCCGCGACGGACCAGTTCGATCGGAATGCGCTTGCCGGGCTCAATATTGGCCACAATGAAGCTGAGTGTCTGCTCGGGGGTCACTTCCTTGCCGTCGATCCTGACGATCACGTCGCCGGCCTGGATGCCTGCCTTCGCTGCCGCACCGCCGGGCTCCACGCCCTGGACGAATTCACCGCGGTTTTCTGCCACGCCAAGCGATTCTGCGAGCACGTCGTCGACCGGCGAGATGCGAACGCCGAGGTAGCCGCGCTCGATCGCCTTGCCGTCGCGCAGCCGATCGATGATCGGCTCGGCGATTTCGGCGGGAATCGCGAAACCGATGCCGACGCTACCGCCCGTAGGCGAGAAGATCGCATTGTTGATGCCGATGACGTTGCCCTGCAGGTCGAACATCGGGCCACCCGAATTGCCGCGATTGATGGCTGCATCGGTCTGGATGTAGCGATCGTAGGCGCCGCCCTGGCCGGTATTGCGATAGACCGCCGAGATGATGCCCGAGGTCACGGTGCCCGACAGGCCGAACGGGTTGCCGATCGCGATCACCCAATCGCCCACGCGTGCGCTGCTCGAATCTCCGAATTCGACGAACGGGAAGGCTTCGGAGCGCTCGATCTTGAGCACGGCGAGGTCGGAAGCGGCATCGCGACCGATGAGTTCGGCTTCGTATTCGGTCCCGTCGACCAGCGTCACGGTGATCGATTCGAGTTCAGCGGCGCGGCTGGGCGCGACGACGTGGTTGTTGGTGACGATGTAGCCATCGGCCGAGATGAGGAAGCCCGAGCCGAGCGAGCTCGCCTGGCGGGTGGTCTGGCCATCGCCGCGGCGGCCGAACAGGTCGGCGAACGGCGTGCCTTCGAACGGGTTGTTGGAGACGCGCACGCGCTGGGTGGTCGAAATGTTGACCACCGCCGGCTGCAACGCTTCGGTCAAGTCGGCAAAGCTGCCGGGCGCACCGGCACGCGGGGCCATCCGCGAAATGGCCGAATCGTCATTCTGGGCAACTTGCGCACCTACCGGCTGGCCGGTCGCAAGCGTGACGGCAGCACCTCCCATCAGCAGGGCGGTGGTCACTCCATAGGCATAGCGCATGGCGGGTCTTTCCTCTTGCGTTCTCTTCGGGTCAAATGCGACCACGAATGTAGACGTTCCGCGGCTTAATCGCGATTGAACGCGAGGACACCACCGAAGTCGTCTGTCGATCCCTAACGTCGTCCGCGGAACTGGCGCAGATACTCGTTGTCGGGCGACAGGATGATGCTCGATTCCGAACCGTTCTCGTCATCCTGCGCGAAGGTCGCGTCGTAGCTCTGCATCGCGCGGTAGAAATCGTAGAACTCGGCGTCCTTGCCATAAGCCTCGGCATAAATCCGGGCGGCTTCGGCGTCGGCCTCGGCGCGAATGATCCGGGCGTCGCGCGCACCCTGCGCGCGGATCGTGAGGGCTTCGCGTTGGCGGTCGGTTTCCATCCGCTGGAAGGCGGATTCGAGCGGGGCGCCCTGCGGCAGGTCGGTGCGCTTGATCTGCACGTCGATCACCTCGGCACCGTACTGGCGCGCCTGGCGGTCGAGATTGATGCGGACATTGGCGAGCGCGGCGCCGCGTTCGGCGGTGAGCATCGCCTGGAAGGTCCGGCGACCGAGTTCCTGGCGCAGCACCGAGTTGAGGATCGGCTCGAGCGCGGCACGCACGCCGTCGGTGGTGCCGGCGCGTTCGACCATGCGGACCGGATCGACGATCCGGAAACGCGCATAGGCGTTGACGAGCAGGCGCTGCTGGTCGTTCGAAAGCACTTCCTCGTCGGTCATTTCGAGGTCGAGCAGGCGCTTTTCGACCATCCGGACCTGATCGATGATCGGGACCCTGAAATAGAGCCCGGCATTGGTCTCGCCATTGGGCGTGTTGACCACGCCGATCGGTTCACCGGCGCGCAGGACGACGGCCTGTTCCTCCTCGGGCACGACGAAGGCGCTGAGGAAGAACAGCACGATGGCAATGGCGAGCCCGACCAGGAGGCCGCGGCGGTTCTGGAGAAGTCCGTCCATCTTACTGGCCTCCCTGCTGGGGTGCGGTGACCGTGGCGGTCGAACCCTGTTGCTGCGCGCGGCGCCGGATTTCGGGCAGCGGGAGGTAGGTCTGCACATTGCCCGGTTCGACGATGGTCTTGTCGGTCTGGCGCAAGACGCGCTCCATGGTTTCGTAATAGAGACGCTGGCGGGTGACTTCGGGCGCGAGGCGATACTGTTCGTAGACCTTGTCGAATGCCTCGGCCTGGCCCTCGGCTTCGGCGAGCACCTGCTGCGCGTAACCGCGGGCCTGATTGCGGGCGGCGTCGGCATTCTGTTCCGCGACCGAGACGTCGCGGAAGGCGTCGACCACCTGGCTGGGCGGGTCGGCCTTGTCGATTTCAACACCGAGGATGTTGATGCCCGCGGCATAGCCGTCGAGCACGCGCTGCATGCGCTCGCGCACGGCGAGCTCGATTTCGGCGCGGCCCTGGCCCGAGAAGGTCTCGTCGAGCGTCTTTTCGGCGACCGAGGCGCGCATCGCGGCTTCGGCGACTTCGCTCACGGTTTCTTCGGGCTCGACGAGGCGGAACTTGAAATTGGCGAGGCTCTTCACGTTCCAGCGCACGATATAGCTGAGATCGACGAGGTTCTGGTCGCCGGTCAGGATCAGCTTGGCCTGCTGGTCGCTCGTCGGGATGTCGATCGCGCGGACGCCGTCGACGCTGATGATGTCGACCGTCTCGATCGGCCACGGCGCGGAGATGTTGAAACCCGGTTCGAGCGTGCGGGTGTAATTGCCCAGCGTCTTGACCACGCCCTGTTCCTCGGCATCGACGACGTGGAACATCGAAGACCCGAGGCCCAGCGCCACGATCGCAACCACCGCGACCGGAAACCAGCTCTTGCCACCGGGGCGCTGCGGCATGCGGAAATTGCCACCGCCGCCACCGCCACCGCCGCGGCGCTTCTTCGAGAAGATGTTCTCGACATTGCCGCCGCCGCCGGCCGATGTTTCGGGCGGCAGCCAGGGATTGCGCGGCCCGCCCGACGATCCGGGCGGGGGCGTGGGATCGGGCCGCGGGCCGTTGCCGTCGCCGCTCCCCTTGTTGCCCCAGGGGCTCTTGCGCTTGCCGGCCATCCACAGGCCGCCGTTCTTTACCAACCGGGTGAATCCGTCCATGCGGCGGATATAGTCAGGCTCCCTTGCGAAAAACAGGGGGCGCATACGAAATTTCGACCGGGGTTCGACGAAAGACGGTGAACGAACAGCTATTGGAACGACTGCCCGATGACCTGCGCGCACGCGTTCAGTCCGCGCGGCTGGCCGAAGGCCGCGCGGTGCTGGTGCTCGATGCCAGCGGGCTCGACGCGGCGGCGCGCAAGGCGCTCGAGGATGAGACGCGCACGCGCGTGGGAGCGCTCGACGATGTAAGCGAGGTGCACGTCGCGCTGACCGCGGACAAGCCGCACCGCCGGATGATCGCGATCGGATCGGGCAAGGGCGGCGTCGGCAAGTCGACCCTCGCCGCCAACCTCGCGGTCGCGCTGGCGCGGCGCGGGCGCAAGGTCGGCGTGGTCGATGCCGATATCTACGGGCCCTCGCAGGCGCGGCTCTTTTCGACCGAGGGGCAGAAGCCCACTGCGAAAGACAAGCAGCTGATCCCGCTCGATACGGAGAGCGGGGTGAAGCTGTTGTCGATGGGCAATCTCGTCGAGGCCGACCGGGCGATCGCGTGGCGCGGGCCGATGGTGGCGGGTGCGCTGGGCCAGATGATCGAAGGCGAGTGGGGCGATACCGACACCCTGATCGTCGATCTGCCGCCGGGCACGGGCGACGTCCAGCTGACGATGGTGCAGAAGCACAAGCCCGACGGCGCGATCATCGTCTCGACCCCGCAAGACCTCGCGCTGATGGACGCGACGCGGGCGCTGAACCTGTTCCACACCGCCGAGGTCCCGATCGTGGGGCTGGTCGAGAACATGGCCGGCTATGTCTGCCCGCACTGCGGGGAGGTCTCCGATCCCTTCGGCAGCGGCGGCATGGAGTCGGTCGCGCAGCAGATCGACGTGCCGTTCCTCGGCCGGATTCCGCTCGATATCGCGATCCGCACTGCGAGCGACGCTGGCAAGCCCGTGGCGGGAGGCGACGATCTCCGCGCCCGCGCCTTCGACACGATCGCCGAAAGGCTCGAGGCATGGATGGCGAGCTGACCGAAAAGCCCTCCCGCAAATTCTCGGTCAGCCGCCGGCAATTGCTGGTCGGTGGCGGGATCGGCGCAGGGCTCCTGCTCGCCTGGAATTTCTGGCCGCGCGAACATGCCGCGCCGCTCGACCCCGCCGAGGGCGAGACGGGGTTCGGCGCTTGGCTGCGGATCGGCGAGGACGGCGTGGTCACCGTGGCCGTGCCGCAACTCGAAATGGGGCAGGGGGTCACCACGCTGCTGCCGCAGATCGCGGCGCTCGAACTGGGGGCCGACTGGCGGATGGTCGCGGTCGAACCGGCCCCGACCAGCGCGGCCTATGCCAATCTTCCACTGGCGGCGCGCTGGGTCCCGATCTGGCGCCCGACGCTCGCCGCGCTGGCGGGGGACGAAAGCGACATGGTGGTGCGCAATTTCGCCGAGGGCGAGCGCTTCGCCGCGACCGCCGACGGCACGACGCTCGCGGCCTACGAGACCCCGCTGCGCGAAGCCGCCGCCAGCGCCCGCGCGATGCTGTGCATGGCCGCGGCCGAGCGCTGGGACGTGTCGTGGGAAGCCTGCCGCACCGAAGGCGGGCTCGTGCTGCACGAGGACAAGGCGCTCGGCTTTGGCGCGCTCGCGACCGAGGCGAGCGCGTTCGATCCCCCGCGCGTCCCCCCGCTGCTGCCCGCGAGCGCGGCCGACACCGGCGAGGCGCTCGAGCCCGATGCACTGCCCGCCACGCCCCGGCTCGACGCCCCGGCCAAGGCCGCGGGGTCCTACCCCTTTGCCGGCGATATCCGGCTCGACGGGATGGTCCATGCCTCGATCCGCCACGGCCCGGTGGGCGATGCCGAGCTGACCCGCTTCGATCCCGCCAAGGGGCGCAATGTCCCCGGCTATCTCGGGCTGGTCAACGCGAAGCGCTGGCTCGCCGCCTATGCGACGAACTGGTGGGCGGCCGAGCAGGTGCTGCGCAATATCGCGCCCGGCTTCGACACTCCCGACCCGGTCGAGAGCACGGCGATGGTCGAAGCGCTCGACGCCGGCTTGCGGCGCGGCGAGGCGCACGAGATCGTCGCAAGCGGCGAGGGTGAGGCGGCGCTGCCCGACCGGCCAACGCTCGCGCTGCGCTACGATCTTGCACCGGCGCCGCACGCGACGCTCGAAACCGCCACTGCCACCGCGCGGCTGCGCGACGGGATTTGCGAAATCTGGGTCGCGAGCCAGGCGCCCGAGCAGATGCGCCAGGCGGTCGCCGCGCAGCTCGGCCTCGCGGTCGAGGACGTGGTGCATTACCCGGTCGCGGCAGGCGGCAGTTTCGACCGCCGGATCGATCACGATCACGCGGTCGAGGCGGCGCTGATCGCGCGCGAGGCGGGGCGACCGGTGCAGTTGCGGTGGTCGCGCTGGCAGGAATGCCTCGCCGGCTGGCCGCGTGCGCCGATGGCCGCGGTGCTCGCCGCGCAGACCGGCGCGGACGGGCAGATATTGGCGTGGAAGACCCGCATCGCCATGCCGGCGACCAATCGCGAACTGGGCCGCCGGGTGTTCGATCGCTTCACCCCGTGGGCGGCGATGGAGGCGGCGGAGGGCGAGGAGGACGTGCTGGCGATGGAGGGTGCAGTGCCGCCCTATGCGACGCAGAACCTCGTGGTCCAGCACGTGCCGGTGCGGATCGCGCTGCCGACCGCGCGCCAGCGCGGCAATGCGCCCGCCTATACCGCCTTCCTCACCGAAACCTTCATCGACGAGCTCGCGCGGCAGGCAAATCGCGAGCCCCTGGGTTACCGCATCCAGCAATTGGGCGGCGAATCGCGGCTGGTCGAGTGCCTCGAACGCGTGACCCGCAGTTCGGGCTGGGGCGGGGGATTGCCGACCAGCGGGGAAGGGCTCGCCTGCCTGCGGATGGGGCGCGCCGATCGTACCGGGCGGATCGCCTGCGTCGCGCGGACGCGGCAGGGCGAACAGGGGCTCGAGATCGGCGAGGTCCATCTCGCGGTCGATATCGGGCGCATTCCCAATGCCGACATCGCGCGCCAGCAATTGGAGGGCGGGGTCGTGTTCGCGCTCGGCCTCGCGACCGGCGCGCCGCTGACCTATGCCGGCGGCCTGCCCGATCTCGGCACGCTCGGTGCGATGCGGCTGCCGACGCTCGCGCGCCAACCGGAAATCTTGATCGAACTGATCGAAAGTGACGCGGAACCGTTCGATCCCGGCGAACTTTCGGTCGGCGTGACCCTTCCCGCCATCGCAAACGCCCTGTTCGCCGCCACCGGTACACGGCTTCGCACCCTTCCGCTGTTCGCAGGTGTTTCATGACCCGGCCCTCGTACGAAAAACCCGCCCACGCCGCTGCTGACCACCCGAAGGTCGCGACCGGCGGGATCGCGGTGCTGCTGACCAATCTCGGCACGCCCGATGCGCCCGACGCCAAATCGGTGAAGCGCTATCTCGGCCAATTCCTGTCCGACCGGCGGGTGGTCGAGATCCCGCCCATCGCCTGGCAACCGATCCTGCGCGGGATCATCCTCAACACCCGGCCGAAGAAGAGCGCCGAGGCCTATGGCAAGGTATGGGAGAAGGGGGGCTCGCCGCTCGATGTCATCACCGCAGACCAGGCGCGGCTGCTCCAGCAGCGGCTGGGCGAGGACATCCGCGTCGAATATGCGATGCGCTACGGCGATCCCGACATGGGCGAGGCGATCGCACGGCTGAAGGAACAGGGCTACGATCGCGTCCTGCTCGCGCCGCTCTACCCACAATATTGCGCCGCGACCACCGCGACCGCGGTCGATGCCGCGGGCGAGGCGCTGGCGAAGATGCGCTGGCAGCCGACCCTGCGTACGCTGCCGCCTTACTACGATGATCCCGCCTATATCGGCGCGCTGGCCGACGATCTCGAACGGCAGGTCGCGGCGCTCGATTTCGCGCCCGAAATGCTGCTGCTGAGCTTCCACGGCATGCCGCAGCGCACGCTCGAACTCGGCGATCCGTACCATTGTCACTGCCAGAAGACCGCGCGCCTGCTGTGGGACCAACTCGCGCCGCGCCTCAAGGGCATGGAGATGCGGGTCTGCTTCCAGTCGCGCTTCGGCCCCGCCAAGTGGCTGGCGCCGGCGACCGACGACACGATCGAACGGGTGGCGAAGGCGGGGACGCGGCGGCTGGTGATCGCGGCGCCGGGCTTCTCTGCCGATTGCCTCGAAACGCGCGAGGAGCTCGCGATCCAGGGGCGCGAGCAGTTCGAGGCCGCGGGAGGCGAGCAGTTCGCCGCGCTCGATTGCCTCAACGCCTCCGACGCCGGGATCGACATGCTCGAATCGCTCGTCCGACGCGAACTGGCCGGGTGGATATGATCGGGCGGATTTAAGCGGCTGGATTTAGTCGGGCGGTTAACTTACACAGAGGTAAGTAAGGAGTTCGCCCCATGGCCACGCTTGCCCAGCACCAACCCGCCCCTGCCCGTCCCGAGCACTGGACGCAGGGCAATCCTTCGCTCGACGACTTGTCC
This sequence comes from Pseudoblastomonas marina, assembly GCF_034374265.1. Taxonomy (NCBI): domain Bacteria; kingdom Pseudomonadati; phylum Pseudomonadota; class Alphaproteobacteria; order Sphingomonadales; family Erythrobacteraceae; genus Pseudoblastomonas; species Pseudoblastomonas marina. The sequence goes on from NZ_CP139718.1 coordinate 223,812, forward strand.
CATATCCCCGGCGACGACGGCCTGCCGATCGTCGGCAATACCTTCCGCATGCTCGCCGATCCGCCCGCCTTCATCCGCAAAATGGTGGCGACGCACGGGCGGGTCTATCGCAACCGCGCCTTCGGCGGGCGCGTGGTCAGCCTGATCGGCGCCGACGCCAACGAGTTGGTGCTGTTCGATCGCAACAAGATTTTCTCGAGCGAGCAGGGCTGGGGCCCGATTCTCGACAAGCTGTTTCCGCGCGGGTTGATGCTGATGGATTTCGACCACCACCGGGTCGATCGCCGCGCGCTGTCGATCGCGTTCAAGCCGGGGCCGATGCGACATTATACCGGCGCGCTCAATCGCGGTATTTCCGAAAGGGTCGAGCAGTGGAACAACGCCACGGTCGAATTCTACCCCGCGATCAAGCAGCTGACGCTCGACCTCGCGGCGGACAGCTTCATCGGCATCCCGTGGGGCCCCGAGGCCGACGAGATCAACCGCGCCTTTGTCGACATGGTGCAGGCCTCGGTCGCGCCGGTGCGCCAGCCGCTCCCGTTCACCCAGATGCGGCGCGGGGTGAAAGGGCGAAGCTACCTGATCGACTTCTTCACCAAGGAAACCGCGCGGCGGCGCGCCGAAGGCGGCGGACAGGACATGTTCAGCCAGTTCGCCAACGCCACCCGCGACGATGGCGAACTGCTGCCGGTCGACGAGGTCGTCGATCACATGAACTTCCTGATGATGGCCGCGCACGACACGATCACGTCGTCGGCCACCTCGCTGATCTGGTTGCTCGCGAAGAACCCGGGCTGGCAGGACACGCTGCGCGACGAGGTGATCTCTGTCACGGGCGGGCCCGACGGGCAGGGGCGGGCGCGCGATGTGAAATACGACGAGCTCGGCCAGCTCGACATGGTCGAAATGGCATTCAAGGAGGCGCTGCGGATCGTTCCGCCGGTGCCTTCGATCCCGCGCCGCGCACTCGAGAGCTTCGAATTCGGCGGCTATGAGATTCCCGCCGGGACCCCGGTCGGGGTGAGCCCGCATTTCGTCCACCACGATGAAAAGTACTGGGACGACCCCGAAACGTTCGATCCGCTCCGCTTCATGCCCGACAAGGTCAAGGAGCGGCACAAATACGCCTGGGTGCCGTTCGGCGGCGGCGCGCATATGTGCCTCGGCCTGCACTTCGCCTACATGCAGGTGAAGGTGCTGATGGCGCAGATCCTCCAGCGCTACCGGATCGAGATCGACGAGGGCGTGGGCGAGGACTGGCAGGCCTGGCCGATCCCCAAGCCGCGCGACGGCCTGCCGGTGACGTTCAAGCCGCTCTGAGCGGCGCTAGAAATCTATCGCGATGCCGTCCTTGACCCAGTCGCCGTAGCGCGTCGGGCTCAATTCCTCGTCGACCTCGCCCTTTTCGGGCTCGGGCGCGGGCTTGTCGCTCCAGCGCGCGGGTTTCTTAAACTCCTTCGGGCGCTCGGTTGCGCGTTTCACGATTTCACCTTGTTCTGGAAGCTCTTGCGCAATTTCATCAGCTTGGGCGGGATGGTCGCCTGGCAATAGGGATTGCGCTGGCCTTCGCCCTCCCAGTATTCCTGGTGGTATCCTTCGGCCGGATACCATGTCGCCGGGCCCTCGATCGTGGTCACGACGTCGCTGGCGTGATCGGCATCCGCGCGCTCGATCGCCGCCTCGGCTTCCTCGCGCTGCGTGTCGTCGAGCGGGAAGATCGCCGAGCGGTATTGCGTGCCGACATCGTTGCCCTGACGGTTCAATTGGGTCGGGTCGTGCGTGCCCATGAAGACGTCGAGGATTTCGGCATAGGAAATCGTCGCGGGATCGAACTCGACCCGCACCGCCTCGGCATGGCCGGTGTCGCCCGAGCAGACCTGCTTGTAGGTCGGGTTCTCGACGTCGCCGCCGATATAGCCGCTCTCGACGCTGGTCACCCCGACGACGTCGTTGAAGACCGCCTCGGTGCACCAGAAACATCCGCCGGCGACGATCGCTGTCTGGGTTGCGCTCATATCTGCCTAACTCCTTTGCCTGCGCAGATAGGGAGCGCTTTGGGCTTTGTCATCGTTCCATGCTTGGCGTAGGAAACCCGCCACAGCAAACAGGGAGAATTCACGATGCGTAAGTCCGTCCTCGCCGCGCTCGGCGCCGCCACCATCGCCGTGGCCGTCCCGGCCGTCGCCAACCACCACGCCGCGACCGAAGCGATGGCCACGGCGCTCGCCGACGATCGCCGCGACGACGATCGCGCGCGCGACCAGTACCGTAACCCCGCAGAAACGCTTGCATTTTTCGGTGTGAAGCCGGGCATGACGGTGGTCGACTACATGCCCGCGGGCGGCTGGTACACGCGCGTGCTGGTTCCCTATCTCGGGGCCGAGGGCAATTATATCGGCATCAATCCCGATCCCGCAATCTCCCCCAATCCTGGTTTCCGCGACTACGCCAGCAAGTTGGGTGCGAACTTCGCGGCGCAGGTCGACGGCTGGTCGCTCGAAGGCGCGCCCCATGCGGTCTATTACTCGAACGAGATCGAGGAGGACATGCACGGCACGGTCGACCGCGTGCTGATCTTCCGCGAAATGCACAATATCCACCGCAACGGGTTGATGCACACCGAGCTGACGCGGCTGCGCGACCTGCTCAAGGACGACGGCATGCTCGGCATCGTCCAGCACCGCGCCAAGCAGTGGCAGGCGGGCGATATGGTCGACGGGTCGCGCGGCTATATGCGCCAGCAGGACGTGATCGGCCTGGTCGAGGCGCATGGTTTCGAACTGGTCGGCACGAGCGAGGTCAACGCCAATCCGAAGGACACCGCCGACTGGCAACGCGGCGTGTGGGAAATGCCGCCGGTCTGGGGCACCAAGAACCCCGCCACGAAGGAGCTCGGCGAAAGCGACCGGATGACCTTGCTGTTCCGCAAGCGCTGAGCCAGACGCAGGCGGCGACAGTGGACTTCGGGCCCGCGGCGAAATAAGCGCGTGGGCATGACCGAGATCACCGTCGCCGCGCTGCAGCTGCCCTTTGCCGAGGACGACGAGCAGGGCAATATCGAGGCCGTCGCCGCGCTGGTCGAACAGGCCGCGGGCGAGGGCGCGCAGATCGTCCTCCCGCCCGAGCTGTTCTCGGGCCCCTATTTCTGCCGCGAGGAAGACGAGGCGCTGTTTGCGCTCGCGCGCCCGACGCTTGAGCACCCTTCGGTGATCGCGATGCGCAAGCTCGCCCAGTCGCTTGGCGTGGCGATCCCGACCAGCTTCTTCGAGCGCGACGGTCACCACTATTACAACACGCTCGCGATGATCGGCCCCGACGGTGAGCTGATGGGGACCTATCGCAAGAGCCATATCCCCGACGGGCCGGGCTACGAGGAAAAGTTCTATTTCCGCCCCGGGAACGACGGCTTCAAGGTGTGGGACGTGTTCGGCACCACGATCGGCGTCGGCGTGTGCTGGGATCAGTGGTATCCCGAGGCCGCGCGGGTGATGGCGCTGAAGGGCGCCGAGCTGCTGTTCTACCCCACCGCGATCGGCTCCGAACCCTACGACGCCGATCTCGACACCAGCCGCATGTGGCGCCGCGCGATGATCGGCCACGCGGTGTCGAACTGCATGCCGGTGATTGCGAGCAACCGCATCGGTCACGAGGGCACTCAGGAGGCGGGCAATCGCTTCTACGGCCACAGCTTCATCTGCGACGAATGGGGCGACTATCTCGCCGAATACGGCGCCGAGGAATCGGGCGTGCTGGTGGCGACGATCGATACCGCGCGCGCCGCGAAGCACCGCGCGGGCATGGGCTTCTTCCGTGACCGCCGGCCGCAGCTTTACGGCCGCATCTGCGAGGATATCTGAGCAACCTCTACCTCGTCGCGCTGGGGTCGAACCGGCGGCTGCGCCCCTTCGGCGACCCGCGCCACGTCGTGCGCGCGGCGATGGAGGAACTCGCCGCGCTGGGCACGGTCACCGCGCGCAGCCCGATCGTCGCGAGCGATCCGGTCGGCCCCGCGCAGCGCCGCTTCGCCAACGCCGCCGTGCTGCTCGACAGCGCGTTCGATCCGTCCAGCCTGCTCGCCGGGCTGAAACGCCTCGAGCGCGAATTCGGCCGTCGGCGCTCGGGCCAGCGCTGGCGCGACCGCACGCTCGATCTCGACATCGTGCTGTGGAGCGGCGGGGCCTATGCCGAGCCCGACCTGCAAATTCCCCATCCGCTGTTCCGCGAACGGGACTTCGTGCTCGGGCCCGCCGCCGCGATCGCCCCGCGCTGGCGCGATCCGGTCACCGGGCGTACGCTGCGCCAGCTGGCAAATCGCGCGCATCGTCCGGCTTGACCGGGCCGCGCGCCATGCCTAGTGCGCGCAGCGTGGTCGGGCCGTTAGCTCAGTCGGTAGAGCAACTGACTTTTAATCAGTAGGTCGCTGGTTCGAACCCAGCACGGCTCACCACCCAGTCCTAGTTTTTCGGCGGCATGCTTGTCTGCGCGGGACCCCCAGATTTTCTCCCGTATTTCCGCGACATTGCGACCCCCGAATTTCGGGCCCGCACTAGAAACCGTCTCCGCTATCGGAAAAACCAGAGAATTAGGCCGAGAAGTCTCTCGGCCCGAAAAAGTGTCCTACTTTTGATTTCGCAGGGTTTTCAGTCTTGAAGGAGCATTCGCCGTTGGGCAGCCCAATCAAGTGGCAGCGACGCAGCCCGGACCAATTTGCGCGCCGATAGGTGAGCTGGCTGTTCCCCGTCCATAATGGCCACGACGATGTCTGGAGCGAGGTAGCTCAGACGTGCAGTGCGCTCCATGTGGCGACGCTTTCGGATCGGTAGAGCTTTTACATCCTCTTCATTCATCGACGCCAGACGGTCACGAGCATCGAATGCTCGCGCGAGCAGATCAAGAAGCGCATCGTTCTTTGTGGTCCGCGATCCCGACGGCGGATCAAGTTTCAGACAACTCCCATGAGTGTTCGTCGCTGGCAAAGTGGCGATCTCGAAATGGGATCGCTGGATTTCCGACCGCGAAGCGTCGGCTACGTCGAGAAACGGATTGGTATCGATTGAGGCCTGGATATTCTGCGGTCCGACCAAAACGCGTAAGTCGAGCGAACTGATCATCTCCCGCTTCTGCCGGGCATCACCCTTCCGGAGTCGGTCTGAATATGTAGAAGCGCGTATGATCACATCCTGTTTCGACTTATCGTCGAGGTGCGTCAGGGCTGACATCAGCTCGGTCGGATTGTTCAGGTGATGGACCAGGGCTGACACCACTGCATTTTCGATATCTCCAGCGCGAAATCGGATCGCTTTTTCACTTGACCCATCTCTCGGGACCGACGCGTAGTAGCGGTATCGCTTTCCATGGTTGCTGGTATGGCAAGGGCTCATCGGTCGGCAATGCTCGTCGAAAATCCGGCCGACCAGGATACTGAGCTCGGCCTTCTGCGCCTTCCGGTGCTGCCCAGACCTATGTTCGGCAAGACGCTTCTGGACCTGTTCGAATAGTCCCTCATTGACGATCGCAGCATGCTCACCGTCGTATGCATGACCTTTGTGCGTGATTTGCCCGAGATAGATGCGGTTCGAGAGGAGATGGGCCAGCGCTCCGCGACGGAATGGTGTGCCGCCTTTGATCGATCCATCACGCATCTTCCGGCGCTTGCTGACGATGCCGACCCGCTCCAGTTCATCGACCAATGACGGTACGCCATCGGACTTGAGATAGCGGCGCATAATGTCGCGAACCGTCTCGGCTTCCTTCTCGACCACACGAAGCTTCCGATTCTGGACCTCGTAACCCAGAGGAACCGGCCCCCCCATCCACATCCCACGCTTCTTCGAAGCAGCGATCTTGTCGCGGATGCGCTCGGCAGCGACTTCACGTTCGAACTGCGCGAAGGACAGCAGCACGTTGAGGGTAAGCCGTCCCATTGAACTCGTCGTATTAAACGACTGGGTCACGCTCACGAAGGAACAGTCTGCGGCATCAAATGTATCGACGATCTTCGCGAAGTCGGCGAGGCTGCGCGTGAGCCGGTCAATCTTGTAAACTACGACGACATCAACTTGGCCGGCGGCAACGTCGGCAAGGAGCCGTTTCAGTGCGGGGCGCTCCATATTGCCGCCCGAGCAACCGCCATCGTCATAGCGATCGGCAAGACGCGTCCATCCTTCGTGAGCTTGGCTCAGGATATAGGCCGCGCATGCTTCATGCTGGGCATCGAGACTGTTGAATTCTTTCTCCAAGCCTTCCTCGGTCGACTTGCGTGTGTAGATCGCGCACCGCAGCTGCTTTCCATTTTCAGCCATTTTGGCCCGCTCTCATCTTGCCCAAGCGCGGCGAGTAAAGCCCGAAGAAGCGCGGCCCCGACCAGCGCGCGCCTGTAATCTCGCGTGCGACGGCGCTGAGTGAAGAAAATCGCCTGCCACGATAGTCGACGCCATCGTCGAGCACGACCACTTGGTGGACCTCGCCCTGCCAAGTACGAGAAAGCCTCGAACCTGGTCGAACAGCTCCGGGTGAGCCCAGAGTCCCTTCTTTCGAAATCGATGCAGATCGTCGCAGGCGCTTGAGATCAGCGGCGGACAAGCGGCCTAGCGCTTTCTCCTGCTCGTGGTGGGCAAGCGCGCGAGCGAGCAATCCAGCACCAAATGCTGGGGGTGGTGACGACTTCATAAGTCGCCTCCACTCGGCTTTCCTCTCCGCAGCGGTCATTGCCTCGATCGAGGCAATCCTGTCCGCGAGGCTCATGCAGTCTGCTTCACAATCGTATATCGCGAGATCCCGCTTTCCTTTGTGCGGGTGATCGCGAGCCCCTTCTTGCGCAGCCCGCTGAGCGCAGCGTGGGTCGTATGGGGAAGCCAGCCAGTCGCTTTGATCATGTCGTCCAGGCTGGCGCCATTTTTTCGGCGCATCAGTGCGATGACCTTGTCGGTCTTGGTCAGGCCTTCTCGGCCAGCAGTCGTTTTTTGAGGCTTCGCGGGAGTAGTCATGCGTGGTCTCCTGGATCGGAGCGACATCTTGCCGCCCCTACCAGCCAGGGCCCCGCGTCATTCGTGCGCCAGGGCTATGTCCGCTCTTTCTCGAGCTCCATCTCTCGGAGACACCAATGCTCGCATTGGCAATGAAGTCGAATGGTTTCTGCGATGAAGGTACGACCGCTTTGCGCCCTAATTCGGACGTTCGGCCTCTCCCCAATGATGCTTACAAGCGGACCGTCAGCTTTCCTCCGGTTATAAGCATCGCCGATGTCCGAATTTGGGTGGAAAGCGGACGTCAGATACGCTTCAAATTCGAGGCTTGTGGCGCATAGATTGGGCGCTATTTGCGTTGTCGCCGCAAGCCCAAATGTCTAGCTCGCCCCTGCCCAAGTGGTAGGTTGCGAAGGCTACGAAGTAAGACCTGTCATCGAACATCCCGAAGTTCGACTGGCCTTTGATGAATATGCCCGCCGGTAAACCATCAAAATCAGCTTCTTGGACTTTGATGTCGATCAGGCCTCTGTCCTCTTCTCCATCGCGCATACCATAACGATATTCTCGGCGCATCGTAGCAATGTCGCTCAGGCAAGGGTCGCGAGACAATTGCTCTTCGATCTGAGTAACCAGCGCCGGGTCGGGTCCATCCGTTGTTTCGAGCGTCACTTCGTAAGTTGGCTCGGGCGAACAGCCGGCGAGAAGTAGCGAAACGATAAGCGATCCTGTGACGGTTCTCATGATGCGACTGTTCTAGCCTTCAATCGAATGTCCGCAATCGGGTCGTTAGCCGACGGTCTGCTCTTGGCACATCGCTGGCTCGGCAAATCGGTCACGAACTGGGTGATAGCCGGCGTTGTGCAGCCCGCTCAAAACTGCTCAAAAGCGGTGATGGGCCGGCTCCGAAAGCGATATGCAAAAGTCACGAGTTTTGCCAACTCGCCTACACCCCAGACGAGGGCAGTCGCAGCTGCCTTGGCGTCGTTTGGTGCGATTGCGCTGACCTATATTCTCCTAGGCTTAATGTGGGGGGCTGGAACCACCATTTTGTGGCTTTGCGCAATAGGTGCGGGCGTAGCTGCCGGTTACGCGGCAGCAACAACCCGCTGGGCCCTGGGTGCAATATACGGTGTAATTGCCGCGATTTGGGTATTGCTCGAAGCACTAGTGGCGTTGTTAGGCGTGGTAGTATCTGGGGTGAGTTGAACGTCAGCAATCGGCCCACTAGCTGACATCGGACCAGGTTAGATCGAACCTGGCGAGATATTTCCTCAGTCGGTCGGCATCGTTGGTGGACGTCCGCTGCTGCCGGGACACGGAGAACAATTCGCGCCCGGTGGCCGACAGCGAGGGGTTGCGGCGGCACGCGACAATGACCTCGGACAGCTGCTTGCGATCGAACGGATCGATCCGCGCTATGGCATCGGCATTGAGCACCTCCGCCAGCGCGTCGGTGCCTTGTTCCGGCTCCACCGCCCACAGATTGCCGAGACGAACGATTTCCGCCTCGACCGCCGGACGATCGATCCTTCCATCGGGGCTTAATGTCGCCATGCGGGTGATGCTTGCCGAAAGGTCGCGGAAATTTCCGTCCCAACGCGCCTCAGCACTGGTCGCAAAAGAAAGGTAACGCGCGCGAGCCTCCTTGTTGAACGTCACCCTCGTATCTTCGGCTGCTGCAAAGCGCTTGAGCTCGAAATCGAGATTGGGTTCGATATCCTCGCGCCGCTCGGCCAGCCCGGGGAGATTGAAGGTCCACAAGTTGAGGCGCGCGAAAAGGTCCTCGCGGAAACTTCCGCCCGCCACGGCGCGAACCAAGTCGCGATTGGTGCCCGCAATCAACTGGAAATCACTTTCGACTTCCTTGTCCGAACCTACAGGGAGGAAGCGCTTGTCTTCCACCGCGCGCAGAATCATCGCCTGCTCGTCGAGCCCCAGTTCGCCAATTTCATCGAGAAACAGCATACCCTTGTCTGCACTGCGGAGCAGCCCGGCGCGTTCGGCCACGGCACCGGTGAATGCGCCCTTTCGGTGACCGAAAAGCGCCGACATCGCATTGTCGCCTTTCAGGGTCGCGCAGTTCACCTCGACGAATGCGCCCGATAACCGATGCTGCTCGGCCTTCAATTCGTAGATCCGTCTCGCAAGCAGACTCTTACCCGCGCCGGTCGGGCCCATTAGCAGGAGTGGTGCGGAAGAGCGCGTTGCGACCTGTTCGATCTCGTCGATCATGGCGTTGAAGGCAGCATTGCGCGTTTCAATCCCGCCCTTGAGAAAAGAGGTGCTGGTGCGGCTACCTTCGGCGAACCGCTTGGCGATGCTGTCATAGCGCGACAAGTCGAGGTCGATCACGGTCCAGACCCCGCCGGCGTCCGGCTTGCCGCGCTTCGGCTGCGTCTGCAACAGTTTGCCAGGTATGAAACGTGCCTCGGTCAGCAGGAACAGGCAGATCTGCGCGACGTGGGTGCCCGTGGTAATGTGGACGAGGTAATCCTCGGTCTCTGGCTCGAATTCGAAGCGCTCAGCGAAGTCGAGTAGTTCGGTGTAGACTTCCTCGAAATCCCAAGCATCGTCGAAATTGATCGTGTGCGGCTCGACCGCGGTTTCCGGAGAGACCGAGGCGATATCCTGCGTGACGAACTTTGCGAGGCCTTCATGCTGCCGCCCGTGAAGCAGCACGAGCCGGTCGACCCGCAGGTCGGGCTGCATGCATAGGCCCACGGTCGGACGCCACTTGTTCCAGCGCGCAGCATCCTGCTTGCTCGCATCGAGCGTCGAGCCGAGAAATCCGATGACCGTTGTCCGCTTCATTCTTATCCAGTAATATAGATTGCGATAAGAAGCGATAGAATTATCACCATTGGCAGGAATGGACGGAATTTGCGCCCTGATCAAATAAGATAGTCCTATCAGATAGATAGTTGTCATTTTCAGGCAATCGTCATTTCTGGCACACTCGCTGCAAATATGATGGTGCCGGGTCGGTCGAACGCCCGGTGATGACGAGGCCGGGGTGGCTGGAATGGGCCAGCCACCCCTAAGGCTATCGCAAAGGATTATGACGATGACCCAGACGGGCTACGAATTTCAGCAGGTGGATGGCGGATCGCCGATCAAGATGTGGACGCGGGGCGTTCCCGTCGATGACAAGGCGCGCGAGCAACTAGCCAAGGCGGCGCGGATGCCGTTTATCTTCAAGCATGTCGCCGCGATGCCCGACGTCCATGTCGGGATCGGCGCGACGGTTGGTTCGGTCATTCCCACGAAGGGCGCGGTAATCCCGGCGGCGGTCGGGGTCGATATTGGCTGCGGCATGATGGCCGCGCGGACCTCGCTCCATGCGAGCGACCTGCCCGATAACCTCGAAGGCATCCGTTCCGCGATCGAGAGGGCCGTGCCCCATGGCCGGTCTTCGGGCCGGGGTGGGCGCGACAAGGGTGCGTGGGGCGATCCCCCGCCCGAAACGATCGAAGCCTGGGCCACGCTAGTCCACCGTTTCGATCGGATCGTGGCGAAGTATCCGAAGCTCGAACGGTCGAACCATCTCGTCCATCTCGGGACGCTCGGGACGGGCAACCACTTCATCGAACTGTGCCTCGACGAGGAGCAGCGGGTGTGGGTGATGCTCCATTCGGGCAGCCGAGGCGTGGGCAACGCGATCGGGCGGTTCTTCATCGAACTGGCCAAGGAAGACATGCGCAAATGGCACATCAACCTGCCCGACGAGGACCTCGCCTATTTCCCCGAGGGGACCGATCATTTCGATGATTACGTCGAAGCGGTCGAATGGGCGCAGGATTTCGCACGGCTCAACCGGCAGGTGATGATGTTCCACACGATCGCGGCGTTGCGGGGACAGATCCCCAAGCCTTTTACGGCCGAATGCGAAGCGGTGAACTGCCATCACAACTACGTTACGCGGGAAAACCACTTCGGGGAAAACGTGCTTGTTACCCGCAAGGGGGCGGTGCGCGCCGCGAAGGGCACGCTCGGCATCATTCCCGGATCGATGGGCGCGAAGAGCTTCATCGTGCGCGGCCTTGGCAACGCGGATAGCTTCGATAGCTGCTCTCACGGGGCCGGCCGGATCATGAGCCGGACCCAGGCGAAGAAGGAGGTGTCGCTCGAAGAGCACATCGCCGACACGGCCGGGGTCGAGTGCCGAAAGGACGAAGGCGTGATCGACGAGACGCCCAAAGCGTACAAGCCGATCGAAAAGGTCATGGCCGCGCAGGCCGACCTCGTCGAGATCGTCCATACGCTTAAGCAAGTGGTGTGCGTGAAGGGCTAACCCCTTCACGCCGCCACCGAATTCTCTAGGAACGAGACATGATTACAATTGATGGCTCCGAAGGCGAGGGCGGCGGGCAGGTGCTGCGTAATGCGTGCGCGCTGTCGCTCGTGACGGGAGAGCCTTTCACAATCGACAAGATCCGCGCGAAGCGGGACCAACCCGGACTGATGCGGCAGCACCTGACCGCAATCGAAGCTGCTTGCGCCATCGGGGGGGCGGATTGCGAAGGGCTCGAACTCGGCTCGAACCGGATCGTGTTCAAACCCGGCAGTGTGTCCCCAGGCGATTACAGCTTCGCGGTCGGCACGGCGGGCTCGACCGCGCTCGTCCTGCAGACCGTGCTCGTGCCGCTGGCGCTGGCGGACACGCCGTCGAAGCTGGTGATCGAGGGCGGCACGCACGCTAGCATGGCACCGTCCTTCGACTTCATCCAGAAATGCTTCCTGCCCGTGCTTGCGCGGATGGGGCCGAACGTTTCTGCGCGGATAAAGCGGCACGGCTTCTTCCCCCGCGGTGGTGGGCGGATCGAGATCGACATCGATCCTTCACCACTGCGCCGGATCGAATGCATCGCACGCGGAAAGCTCGAGACTAAGGCGGGGATGGTCGTGTTCGCGTCGCTCGGCGCGAACAAGATCCCAACCCGGATCCGCAAGGCTGCGCTCAAAGCTCTACCCGAATGGGACGAGGACATGATCGCAATCCGCGACTTGCCGGCTGATCAGGGGCCGGGTGTCGCGCTTACGCTCGAGGCCGCTTACGAACACGTAACAGAAGTCGTAAGTGGCTTCGGCAAACTGGGGCTGTCGGCCGAACGGATCGGCCAGACGGCGGGTAAGCGCATGGCCGGCTATCAGGCATCAGGCGCGTTCGCCGGTCCCTACCTACAGGACCAGTTACTGTTGCCGATGGCGATCGCCGGCGGCGGGAGCTTCACCAGCGTGAAGATCAGTCAGCACACCAGGACCGCCGCGGAGATCATTGGATTGTTCACAGGGCGTAGCACGTATTTCGAGGATGCTGGCGATCAAGGCCATTTGGTCCGGATTGTTTAAGCCTGCTTAAAATGCAGAACGTCCGTTTTTTGACACATTTTAGACTGTCCGCACTCTGGGGCTCACATTGCACCTGAATGCCCGCAATTGGGTGGAAAGCGGACCTGCGAATGCGAAAAGAAATGTCGCCTTAGGGCCAGGCTGAATTGGTCCCAACAGGGGAGGGCATAGAATGCCACTATCCAGAATCGCTGCAGGCCAGTTTGTGCGATCAGCAGGCTATCATTAAGTGTGCCGCATCACTTGGGCAGAGAAGCGCTCCATCTCCTCAAATTGCGGACTAAATTGCAGCAATAGAAGATCTACGCCGGCACCTTCGAAATCCGCGATGCGTTGGCGCACCTGCTCGGGAGTGCCGATAAGGTTTGGACGCAGGCCGCGATTGGACACCGCGTATTCCCGGATTTTCAACTCGCGCTCGAGCTCGGTCCCAGCCAGCCATTGATCGAAATTGTCGTAGCCGGGCGGGACATCTTTCATTTCGAGTATCCGATCGAGCTCAGCCTGCGCTTCCGCTTCGCTGTCTCGAACGATGACGAAACCCGCCATTCCGAAGGATAGCGGTTCGCGCTCAGCCGTTACGCGCCGCTCCGTCATGTCGGCGATCTTTGATGCGACTACGTCCGGGTCATCCCCATGCATGACGTAAGCGTCGCACTTTTCGGCGATGAGCGACTTGGCTGCCTCGCTCTCTCCGCCCGCATAGAGCGGCGGCTTGCGCACGGGCGAAGGAACGACCCGGGCTTCGTTCGTCGAATAGATGTCACCGTCGTAGGAAAAGGGTTCCCCGCTCCATAGCCCCTCCACGACATCGATCCATTCCGACGTGCGCGCATAGCGGTCGTCGTGCTGGTCGAAGTCCAGTCCGAACATTTCTGCCTCGCGCGCCCACCAGCTGGACACAACGTTGAGCGACAGTCGCCCATTGGCAATGCGGTCGATATTGGCAGAGGTCTTGGCGAAGGGGCCCGGCTGATGAAAATTGGGCCGCACTGCCACCATCAGCTCCTGTCGTTCGGTGAGCGCGGCGAGAGCTGCAGCAGTCGACCAGGCATCAAGTGCAGGCGCATCCACCCCCTTGATGTCGTTGAGGTAGAGCTCGGCAATCAGTGTCAGATCGAAGCCGATGCGTTCTGCATTGATGGCGAGGCGCTTCACATAATCGAAGCTCGCTTCCATCCCTTCGTCTTCGACGTTGCGCAGCCAGCCTCCGAAAACCGGCATCCAATATCCATAGCGCACTACGCGGTCTCCTTCAGCACGGTGATCTCGGCCTCGAGCATATCCGCCAACTGTTCATGAGGATCGAACCCCAGCAGTTCGACCGCGTTGGCCGCGAAGTTCGAAAACGCGTTGATGTCATAGAAAATGAGCTCGCCGGTTGCCTGGTCAATCAGAGCCTCGCAGCCCCCTACATCGATGCCAGCGGCGCGCAATAGCGACCGGGCGGCTTCGATCTGCTCTTCCGAAGGCTCGAACTTTGTCATCGTCACGACCGGCTTCCCAGGCGTGCTGACACAGGCATCGGCAGGACAAAGGTCGAATTGTCCGCCGCCGTCCACTGCGATGGCATAGACAAACGTCTCGCCAATGAATTCGAAGCGAATGATGTGGCCATTTTGCGGCGTATGGTAGCCTTGGACGAGCCAGACCTTGTCGATGCTGTCGGGCAGGGCAGTTTCCTTGAGTTCCGAAGCGCTGTCGAAGCGAACGATGCCCGCCCCTGCGCCGCCGATATTACCCTTGACGAGTAGCGGGAAGCCGATTGTCTGCGCAGCGGCGGCGATGTCCTCGCGGCGGCGGACGACGCGGGTATCCGGGGCCTTCAGGCCTAGGCTTGCGATAATTTCGAGCTGCCGCGCTTTGTTATGATCGATCGCGAAAGCTTCGCCACCATTGATGATCCTCGCTCCCGCTCGCTCCCACGCTCCAAGCAATGCGTCGGCATAGAAAATGGGATGGTCCGCCGTTCGCTTGAAACTCGACATCGAGATGCGATTGAAAATGATCGGCGCCGGCGGAGCTATGTGGGCAGGATCAAAGCAATGACCCGCGACATCGATATCGACATACTCAACACCCCTCGCATCGAGCACTCGCTGCAAAGGTATGAGCCATTCCGCATGGTCGTAAAACAGGGCCAAATCCGGCATGGGCTATCCTTTGGGGAATGGAACTCAACGTCGGCGCATCAGAAGATCTGGGTCCTTTAAACGCTTCCCCCACGCGTTGACCTCAGAAATAGCGATGGCGCTTATCGGATTCGGAACCGGTAAGCGCGATGTCGAGCCATTGGCAGCATAGCAATTTCTAGGGAAATTCAGCCCAAACCGGACAGTCCGCAATCGGGTCGTTTTCGGTCGGTCCGCTCCTGGCACATCGCTAGCTCGGTGTCCGCGTCGCAAAATGGGTGGAAACCTGCCGTTAGAACCTTCGCAATACTCTGTAGCGAAACTTGGCGGAGGTAGGGGAATGCTCGATGCTAAGCGGATCGAGGTCTAGTCGCCGTCGACGGACGACATCGCGTAGAGATTGCGAACCGCCGCGGTGAACACGGGCCGACTAAGCGCTGTACGCTCAAGGTCTTCTTCGTCGTAGCTATCGGTAAAGTTGATCGCGTCGACACCGCCTTCGACCAACTGCTTCGCTAGGGTGTAAGGAAGAGGACCAACGTTATCATAACCAACTTGGGCGAGAAGTTCGGACATTTTGAGCGACAGTCGAAGTCGGTCCGGTGAGCCCGGTCGCTCCATCTCTTCAAGCAAGCGATAGGCATCACCGTAGATGCGATAGGCATTTCGGCGCGTGACGGTGAAGACCCTTCTATCTTCAGTTTCTCTCTCCTGCCACCGATCTCCAGCCCATTCGAGAAGCAAGGCCCACCAGCGGGCGATGGCATCTCTATCAAAATCGTAGCGATATCGATATTGCCGAAAACTAGAATGCGCTAAGTTTTCTGTATTATAGAGAGAGGATGTCCTTAAAATCGTTGAGGCGATCTCTGATAGTGCGTTTATAAATTCAATTCGTTTAAGCCCCAAGTTGCCGGGAGATCTATTTTTGCCGTATGTAAGGCTATAGGTTTTAACTTTGTCGTAGTCCGACTGCAAGAAACGAAGTACAATGTTTGTGAAAAGAAAATTGTCATACCCAGAGATCGGGCCTGGTGGTCTGGTTGCGAAAGCCTTTTCAGCCGCATCGACATAGGTTTCCACGACTTCCAACTTTCGCTGAGCGAGGTAAATCTGGGCGATTATTGAAACCGGCGTGCCGACGCGTGGATGCGTCGGACCATAGATCACGGAGGCCAGGCGGTAGGATTGAAGAAGGCTTTCCTCGGCCGCAGGTGTATTGCCTTGTAGCAAGTATGTTTTCCCATCCAATAAGGCTGCTCGCGCGCGAGCTGGACTATTGGCGGGAAGCATGTTCGCGAGGTTCGAATTTGCTTGGTCGAGTAGGACAAGCGCTTCTTCGGGCCGCGACAGCGCAGCAAGCGCACCGGCTTTTTCCGCAACTATTTGAAAGTATTGTACGTCGAGCGGGAGACTGCTTTGAGCGTATTGAGACAAGAGAACATCGGAAAGACGGATTACGTTATCATAATCCTCGATGTCATGCAGCAAGTGTAGAAGTTTTATAGAGTAGTTGACGTACTCTTTATGTGACGCATGCTGATTGGCTGTAAAGTTCACGACCCGATTGGCAAACGCCTGCTCATCCCAATAAAATCCCTGACCATCTCGGACACCTCGCTTTGCAAGCTTCCGGAAAAGCTCAAAATAGTGGTATCGGGGATCGTCAAGCCGGTAGAGACTTTGTATGCTTGGGAACTCCCGGTCGGCCTGTCGATATTCGCCTTTCATAAGATGTGCGACGCCGAGCCGCGCGCCTGCATTTCGAACCGCCTTCCAGTTGCCTTTTTCTTGCCTCGCCAGTTCCTCCGCTCGTCTCTGCCAGGCTTCGGCTAGGAGGCGCGCGTCTTCATATTTCGCGCGCTCGATCAATAAGTTGAACAATCGATCGTGCAATAATTCGGCAGCAGCTAAGTCGCGTTCGAAGTCCTGTCCGTGGCATTCAAGGCCCGATCTCAGGACTAACTCCGCCTCGTCCAGTTGACCTCTCTGTTCTAGTGTATGTGAGGCAGATACCGCTTTCAGGGCGGCGGCCAAGGTGGCCATCTCTTCCGCGCAGTTAGTTCGCGGAGCCACGTCATTTGGTGACTTCGTTGTTTCTATGGGGGTCATCGCTGCTAGCGATACCGCAAAGGCAGAGAGCATCATGGAGCTAAGCTAACCACAGAAGTCTGCTAAGTCACCAGACGCTATCTTACAGGGGTATCTTGCCACAATTGCGCGACGAGCAAAACAAATGGCTCCGCGAATGTGGCTGGCAATGTCTGCAATCGGGTCGTTAGCCGACGGTCGGCTCCTGGCACGCGATACGCTTGGTGACGCTGTCACGAACTGGGTGGAAAACGGACGTTAGGCGGCTTCAGACATGGCGATGCAGCTGCGAATATAGTCTGCCTGATTTGATGTGAGAGCCTGCGGCGATGAAACTGTGATCCGCCGCCTTTCGGCTCCATCTACGATTGCCACTGTGATGCCGTCGTAGGTCTTAAACACGCGCTGTGAAGTGCCTTCTTCGTCAGGGAAGAAGCGAGGGAATGCAGCCTCATAATTCTGGCTAATGCAGGTCGCCAGCAGATCGCCCGACGCGCTTGACTCGAAGTCGGTGACTAATGTGTCCGCCTCGGGACTGCTACATGCCGAGAGCATGAACGCTCCGACGACAACGAGATTTCCACTCCGCATGGTTCCAGTCTAGCGCCACCAGCAACGTCCGCAACCGGGTCGTTTTGCGACTTTCCGCTTCTGGCGGCCAGATGGCTACAATCGACATATCGCTTTCGGGATTGTGCGTTGAAGCCGCATATCGTCCGTCGTCAGAACATTTGGCGCAACTCGCGTCGCGATCAGCCACGCAGGCACACTCGTTACAGGAACCGGGCGCCATCCCTATCCGTCTAATTCAATGGCTCGACGTTGGCAGCACGCGTGATGTGTCGTCCGGTGCTCCATCGAGAAAGGGATGCCATGAAAACCATCGCCGCCGTCCTCTCCGGGTTTGCAGCCCTGCTGTTCGTTGGCGTCCTGGCGTCGCTGATACCCAGCGATGCGTGGTTCATCCGGACGATCGACCTGGTCCGCGAGCCTATCGCCTATCTCGCGGCGCTGCTCTTTTTCGCCGCGTTGTTGATCGGGTCGCGCTGGCGCTGGGTCACGGTCGCCATGCTGGGCGCGGTGATTGCAATCAATGTGTGGCGAGTCTGGCCCTATTCGGCACTTGCAGAGACCGAGCTCGATCTTGCGCAGGCCTCGGCTGCGCCCGGCGATCCCCCCTGCTTTACGGCCATGTCGGTCAATGTGAAGGTGAAGAACGAGCAGTATGACATGCTCGCCGCCCAGCTGCGGCGCTACGATCCCGACCTGCTGTTCCTGATGGAGACCGACCAGCGCTGGATGTCCGAACTCGAACCGGTGCTCGCCCGCTATGGCAACGTGCAGAAGCACCCGCAGCCCGAAGCATTCGGCCTGGTCTTCGCTACGCGCCTGCCCGTCCTCAGGTCGAACGTCGTCGAGAACACCTATCGCGACACGCCGACGCTCTACGCGACGGTGCAACCCGAGGGCTGGCCGCCGATCGAGTTCATCGGGCTTCATCCAAAGCCACCCCTGCCCGGCTGGAACACCGAGCGACGCGACGAGAATATCGTAAACGCCGGAACTCAAACCCCGGATCGGCTTCCCGACGCCTTCGTGATGGGCGATTTCAACGACGTGCCATGGTCGCGCACAACGACGAAGTTTCGCGAAACCGGCGACTGGCACGATCCGCGGATTGGGCGCGGGACCTACCCTACTTTCCCAGCCGACCTGCTCCTTCTTGGCTGGCCGCTGGACCAGCTGATGCTCAAGGGCCGACTGCGGCTGCAGTCATTCGAGATCCTGCCGGACAACGGCTCCGACCACCGCGCCATGCTGGCCGAACTTTGCCCGCCTGTTCAAAGCCGTTGACCGCGGCGGCGAACCGCCGCCGGTCGGGCTGACGGCGGTAATGGGTCGTTAGCGGCTGGTCTGGTTTTGTTCCTTCCCCGCGCGGTGCAGAGAAGAATTGTCAACGCGTCGTTAGACGCGAGACGTTTCTGTCGTCACAGATGTTTGCAGCAATCGTTTCGCGGAAAGGCTTCTCTGCTTAGACCTTTGGTCGTCGACCGAGGAAGAATCCGACGACGAAGAGCACTGCGGCTACAATAAGCAGAATTACAGCGATGTCCGCAGTAAGGCCAGCAATACCGCCAAAGCCAAGCAACGCAGCAATGAGCGCGATGACAGCCAAAATAATTGCCCAACGAACCATGTGGTCTCTCCATGCTCTTATTCGGCTAGGGCCAGATTGCCTGAGCCGATAGCATCAAGAACACCAGCGCAATGATTATTGTTCCGAATGGCCTAGGTGGCGCTATGTTCGATTGGACGGTTGGTATGTTTTCCCAAGGGCGTGAGGCATGTCCGGAATGGGTCGTTAGCCGACCGTCGGCTCCTTGGCACGCCATACGCGTGGTGATGCTGTCACGAACTGGGTGGTTAGCTGCCGTCAGGCTTCACCGTTGCACTTTGTGCTTTGAATAAGCTGCGACTGCGGATCGAAGATAATCACAATCAGATTGCACCCGCCGTCGTCCATCATTGGCAAGTCGCGGTGATTGTCAAACCAGCGCGACTGATTAGCCTGACCAAACAGGTCCGCAGTAGCTTTTTCTCGGCCAGCGATTTCTTCCTCTTCGGCGTCCGTGCATGGCCGCGACTCGAAGTTTTCGAGCATGACTTCGCAGCCAACGTCGCCCACTCGCGCCTCTGCCGGACTTGGAAGGACATAAACGCCAATCACCTTGCCGTCGGGTCGCAAGGCATAGTTGCGGGAGTATTCTTCTAGTGGCTCGGCAGCGGCGGGAAGTTGCACCGCCGACTCGATTGCGCGCATGATTAGCTCTTGTTCAGAGGCTTGCTCCTGCGAACATGCTGCGCCCGTGACCAGCGCAATAGCGTAGAAAACTGCTTTCACCGGGGCACCATCGCGCAAGCAGCCGATGGCAGCAACCGGGTCGTAAGCGGAATGGCGGGAAAGCGCCTGAAACGTGCAAAAGCAGTAGGTCGGCTGACGACCCGGTTGCTGACGATCGCCCACGCCTGATGCTTATGCTGACGTCGTGCAAGCGAGCCGTGTCTAAAAGTGGCTAGTAAGCCCCCCAAAAATCGCGCAACCGCGGCGACAAATCGAAGCCGAGATCAAGTCCGTTCAAATTTCCCACGACCACCTAATCAGACCTGCGACTTGGCGACCGGCTGATGGGGTGATTTCTTGGGAATAGTCGGTTGGGAGGTCGGTCAATTGTGGAGCGAGCCTTCAGCATGCTCCAGCATGTGTGAATGTGTCGCATCTGACCCTAGGTCGGAAGCGACAAAAACTGCGTTTTCTTCTAAGGAGCTGAGGTGAGAAGCGAGGTTGATTTCACGCACAAGCCGATCGAAGAAACTGTCGTAGGCAGCGGGTTCTTTAATGATCTGCTCGCCCGTTCGACCTCCAGCGGGCGACAGTGTGGATTGCGCGAAAATTGCCCTTACGACCGTTATTTCGGTGCCCCGCTCCTCCATGAATATCGACACCGCTGGAACATCGCTCTCGCGCGATAAACCTCGAAATCCTACGACAATGTGGTCTTGTCCACCGCCCGCCGCGGTTATGAAGCCCGATTGCTTGTCTGCTACGGTAACACGAAAACCCAGATCTGCGAGTGTATTGATCACGCTTCCGAATATAATGGCTTTCGGATTTTTGAACGTCCGCTCTTGAAGCTGCCTAAGCAATGAAGGCTCCGATGGGAGATCACGCTCAGATGGTAGTGACACGAGAGTGACACCCCCAGCGCCGACAGATTTGAAGGAAGCGACATTTGTGCAGCCAGCGAGTAAGACTGTGATCACCGAAACTACAAGTAGGTTCGATCGGTTTCTTAGATTGGGCCAAAAGCGGGGCTCGAAAGTAACCTTGAATGGCATGAGCTAACTTCCCCGCCTCAATTTGACATTTCGAGCGGGCTCGCTGCACGAGACGAAGCCGCGACACTGAACCCGACCAAAACGCTCGTGAAGAATGCTAAAGCCAAAAAGGCGAGCGACACGCGTAGGAAGCGGTCTTGTCGACGAATAAATTCGTCTGTGTCGGGGCGGGGTTCTGAGGCAGTTCGTCTCATACACTTCCTTTCAGAGCCCCTGCTTCAAACCCAATTTCGCTCGCTAGCTTCTCAGTCGATGGTCACAGTCACGGCTCTTCGGTTTTGCGCCCAGGATGCCTCATTGCTCCCGATCGCCTTGGGCCGCTCCTTGCCGTAGCTAACCGTTCTCAATCGCGATGCGTCGATCCCGAGCGAAACGAGGTAATTCTTAGCAGCGTTGGCGCGTCGCTCGCCGAGAGCGAGATTGTATTCGCGCGTTCCGCGCTCGTCGGCATGGCCTTCGATCGTGACGCGCTTGTTCGGATAACGCATCAGCCATTGGGCTTGGCTTTGAAGTGCCTGGGCGTCGACGGTGTCGATGTTAAAACGGTCGGTGTCGAAGTAGATCGCATCCTGTCCAGCCATCTGCTGGATGAAATCGGCCTGACTTCCTGGAATGATCGACCCACTTCGAGCCTCGGATCCTAGCTGCTCCTGCGTGGGGCCGGGAACTGGGGGAAGAGCCTCGGGAGGCTTCTTTGAGCAGGCCGAGACAGCCAAGGCTGCGGTCATTAGGAGAAGCGTTGTGGACGAACGTGACATCGGCAGGAAACTCCAATTCGGTCAATCTCTCTATTATGTGATGACCGACCTAGAGCGCGGAGCCTCCGCTGTGTTAGTATGAGATTTTCACACGGCGCATAAAAAGCCCATACTAACCGGGTCCGATTTCTCTTGTTAGAAGAAAGGTGTCTGGAGCGATCGACCCTCCTAGCTCCTCGACAACGAGTAGTAGTCGGCAGGCCTGCCTGCTTCCATAGCATCCCCCCCTGGGGCAGCTTGCCGACTACAAGTCGTTAAGCTTCCGGCTCCAAAACTCGAGCAAGACGATACCCGACGCCTGGCTCCGTAAGGATCAATTCGGGGTCTGACGGGTCTGCTTCCAACTTCTCCCGCAACATGGCCATGTAGCTGCGGAGGTATTGCCCATCGACGATCGGGCTGGCCCAGCCTGCAATCATCATTTGGCGCTGGGTGACAACCTGCCCTGAATTGCGCACGAGCAATTCGAACAGTGCAAATTCCTTTGGTGAGAGGTGGATCGGTTCGTCCATCAAGATCACTTCGCGGGTTGCGAGATCGACCACCAGCTCATCCGAGGCGTATCGTTTGACCTGTGAGCCGGTGATTTCCGCTCTGCGTCGCTCGATGCCCCTTATGCGCGCAAGCAATTCGCCCAGCCCGAACGGCTTATCGACATAGTCGTCTGCGCCCAGGTCGAGCGCTCTCACCTTGTCCTTTTCGAGATGTCGGGCGGAAATGACGATGAGGCTCGACTTGGCCGTCATTTTGATGGGCGCAATGAGATCGCAGCCATCAGTGTCAGGCAGACCCAGGTCGAGTAAGACCAGATCTAAGGCCGCGCTCTCGATTGCCCTCAGGGCTTGTGCGCCATCATTGGCGGCGATTACCTCATGCCCAATTGATGCGAGGACCGGTCGAAGCGTCTCAATAATCGACGGCTCATCATCGATGATCAGGATGTTCACTATGCCGCCGCCAGGTCGGCTGACTGCACGAGAGGCAGCTTAATGATCAGCCGAGCGCCCTTTCCGCAGTCGATCGGGGACTCGATCGCCACCGTGCCCGAGAAAGCCTCGATAAAGCCTTTGGCGATAAACAACCCGAGCCCCATCCCGCTCTTCGAACTGTCCTCTCCTCCTTTGAAGAAGCGTGTGAACACATGAGGCCGTTCATGCTCGCAGATTCCCGGCCCGTCATCGGTGACCGATAGTATAACTCGATCCTCACTGCACGATAAGTCAATCATCACCGGTCCGTTTTGACCACCAAATTTCTGGGCGTTGTCGATGACATTATAAATCGCCTGCTCCAGCATCGCACCGTTTGCGCGCACGAGCGTAGGGGCCGATGGCATTATTCGTTTGAAGGACAGCTCGGGATGCACGGACTTCGCATGCTTCATCGCTAGGCGGACGATTTCATTGAAATCAACGATCTCGAGCTGATCCTCGGCAATTCCCGATTGAATCTGTCCCACATCGAGCAGTTCGGACGTATAGCGATCAAGCCGCGCGCACTGGTCCAAGATATTGCCAAGGAATTTTCGGCGATCATCTTCGCCAAGATGCAATTCGCCTGATTGAAGTGCCCCCGCGGCTGCCTGAATAACGGTCAACGGCGTGCGAAGATCGTGTGAGACAGACGATAGCAGAGCATCCTTGAGCAACTCGCTTCTTCTAGCCGCTTTGGCCTCTGCTGCTTCGTCCAGCAGGAGGCAGCGTTCGATCGCGAGCGCCAGCAAAGCCGTGATTGATTTGAGATTTGACATCAGGCTGCGGTCGGCTGCTCCATCGGCCAGTCGAAACTTCACCAATCCGAGTGCTCCGCGCGCGCCCGTCAATTCAAGGAACACTGGCTTACTCGCCTTGTGGTTCGGCTCCGCTTCTTCGAGGAAGGGATCGAGTTTATCGAGTTCGATTTCATCGTTCGATGGACGAACGTAGCTGTTACCCTTCGCGAGGAATATCTCGACCGAATTGACCCCTTGGCGCGGAATTATCCCTCGGATCGCCTCTTCGACCTCACGCAGCCTTACCGCTGACTGCAAGCGATCGCTTATCGTGAGCAGGAATGCTGTCTCGGATTGGGCGTTATAGGCTTTCAGAGCGGAGTCTCTTAACCGCCCGACCAGTGCACCGGCCAGGATCGCAGCGGTGTTGAAAGCCAACAGAGGCACCGCCTCATCTACCGTTGTAATTCCAAACCGGTATGCAGGTTCACTGAGGAAGAAATTGTATACACAAGAAGCGGTGACAGCTGCGATCAGTGCACTCGTCAGGCCGGACCGAAAGGCGATCAAGATAACGCCAGTGAGAAAGATCAGGACCGCCGTGATGGGACGATCAGCCTGCTGCGCCGCGTAGGTGCCACCCACAGCCGCCAGGAAAATGAGCAAATCGAACGCTGCACGTCGCATAATCTGATCGTTCATTCGCAATCCCAAAATCCTCGAAATTCAAGTTCGGCATGTAGCCCAAACCGCCAACCGAGACATCCACGCGATTTTTATGCGGTTGAGGAAGGCCTCATTGCGCCCTGTGTGATCTGATGGACCGAAGCAGGTGCGGAATCCAATGGGAGGGCGAGGGGCGAAACGGCGCGGTGCCGCGAGCGTAAGGTCTGGTTCGCGGAACGTGACCAGTATTTTCAGATCAAATTTGCGAGCCACGCGATCGCGATGGCGGCGGGCAGGAATAGGACCTGCGCCAGAAGCGTCCCTGCTAGCCTACTGAGCGAGATCCAGGCGATCACGCGCCGGAAGTTCGGTTCGGAAAGGTTTCCATCCACCACGTCATCGGTGAGAACCGATAGGTGTGGGTCGATGAAAAGGAACAACAAGATCGTGGCGAAGCCGTTCACGACCGCTGACAATTGTGATGCGGTGACGCGGTAGTCGGGGTCCAGATGCCCGGCATAGAGCGAGGCAAACACGCCGACCACGAGCAATGCTTGTGCCACGCAGTTCGCGGTTAGCATGCTCCACGTCAGCTCATGCGGCTTTGCCTTGCCAATCGATGCGCGTGCCGGGATCGAAATCGAAGTTCGCAGCATCCGCAACCCGCCGGGTGAAATGCCGCGCAGCAACGTTTTGGCCAGGGACTGCCTTGGCTGCACCGCGGCGATCGCCCGCGCGAAAAGGCGCTGCGCCGTCGGGACGAGCACGAGGCCGAACAGCACACCGAGAAAGGCCGCCAGCAGAATCAGCCGGAAATCCGTCTCCAAGTGCACGGTGGCCTGTGCGGCCAGTCCATTTTCGACGCGCTTCGCCACCAGCGGCGCGAGGAAACCGTTCGACAGGCGCGAAACCAGTAGCAGCACGTTGAAGAGCGCGAAGCTCATCGCGATCCGACCGGTTCGTACGCCCGCGATACGCGCGGCATAGGCCAGCGCGCCGATAGCATTAATTATGAAGGCGAGACAAAGCACTGCCGCCAAATTGGTGTCCATGAATGATAGGCCTTTCCGCCCTTTTCAAGAGTGTCGCCGCTTAGATGAGCCAGTGTCTGACTACGGCGAAAAGGCTGGTCGCCGTCAGGACCGTGGCGACCATGAACAACAGCGCGCGGGCATTAATACGGCTGGCAAGGATCGCCCCGATCGGCGCCGCAACGACGCCGCCGATAATCAAACCGATCACGGCTTCGCTGAAAGCCGAAGCACCGAGCGTAATGAGGAACGTAACCGACACCGCCAAGGTCAGTAGGAATTCCGCGGTGTTGACGGTCCCGATCATCGTGCGGGGGTCACCGCCCTGGACCAGCAGGTTAGAGGTGACAACCGGGCCCCATCCGCCCCCGCCCGCACTGTCGAGGAAACCACCGATGAACGCGAGCGGCCGCGTGAACCGCGGATCCTTGAAGCGTGGCCAGCGACCGAAAAAGATCGCCTTGTAGAACAGGAAGAGACCGATGGCAGCGAGATAGATCATGACGAACGGCTTCGCTGCAGAAGCATCGACGCTCGACAGGACATACGCGCCAAGCACGCCAGCGGTCACGCCGGCAGGCACCAAACGCCAGAAGAGTGGCCAATCGATATTTTTTCGCCAGAGGTGGCTTGCTCCGGAGGTGCCCGTCGTAAACACCTCGACGAGATGCACGCTTGCAGATGCGGTTGCCGGTGGGAGGCCCATCAGGCTGACGAGCGTGGTCTGGGTAATGACCCCGAAGGCCATGCCCAGCGCCCCATCGATGATCTGCGCGGCAAATCCAACCAGGATGAAGGGAAGCAGGTCTGCCGCGAGCGGCGCAATCGCATCTAACATAGACGTTAACCTATGAAGGACACGAAACGCCCGAAAGCGCGTCAATGTCGACCGGATCTAACCGGGTGGTAGCCAAATAGAATTAAGCCACGCGCGACACAAATAGATTTAGGATCCGGCTACTGATGCGATCGACAGAGGTGGATGCCGCATCGTTCCGGTGACATTCTCCTTTACGTTTTTCTTGGTGCTGTTGATTCAGTGAGCGTCTTTGGGCGTCGCACCGGCTTGGTTCATACAGTGACGATCACGCGCGATCAGGAGCTGTAGGCGATGGCGTTGTGGGTCGAACGCCAGCATGGCGGGCGCTGCCGGGTGGCGGGCATCAGCCCCGCCTTGGCTCCACCTCATAAGCACCGGCGTGCGATCGCATGCCTGAACGCTGCCGCGAGGATGCTTTCATGGCCTCGACGGACGGTGTGTGGCTGATTCGCCGCAGCCGCTGTAGCGGATTGAACTAAAGGTAACGTCTTGCCGTTAACTTAGATCATAGTATTCGCGTTGTCTTTGGCCTAGAACGACCTGAAGCATAATTCAAAAAGTGCGAAATGAGTTGACGCAATTCTGCGGTTTCACGGAACTTATGCTGCGATATTTTTACTATATGTGTTTTTTTGTTACCCCTGAATGAACGCGATACGCTATTTCACGCGCATCGGGAGTGGATGCGGGCGAGGGGTCCGCTGCTCCGCCTGAGGGGATCTTCGATGCGCCTATCGCTCCGCCAATCGCTGTTGCTCGTTTGCTCGCTGCCCGCCTTCGCAGCGAACTCCGCCCATGCCCAGCAGATCGTCGACGATGACGGCAGCGACGAGCATATCGTCACCAACCACACCGTGCCGCCGGGGCCGGGCAGCGCCTCGACCGGGGCGAACTACGCGAACTCGGCCGAGGTGCTCGACGAGCCGGGCGTCAACGGCGTCGGCCAAATGATCGTGTTCTCGCAGACCAGCTCGACCGGGGCGAGCCTCGGCGTCTGCACCGGCACGTTGATCAACCCGCGCACCGTGATCACCGCGGCGCACTGCGTCCACAACACCGCCGCCACAGCCTATGGTAGCCAGACGGGCGAGGGCGCGCCGACCTACGGCACCATCGCGCAGGTCTACGGCCAGACGACCGGCGTCCCGATCAGCTTTGGCTTCAACTCGACCAACCGCTGCCTCGGCGTGACGGTGAACGGCTGCGCGGTGGGGCAGGGTGCCTACGAGAAATGGCGCGACAGCGGCTTCCGCAGCCAGGCGGCGCACAATATCTACAACGGCAACCAGGTGTTCTACCTGACGGGCGCGCAGCCGGTCGCGCTGGGCGGACTGGGCGAGTTCGCCAATGCCGACATCGCACTCGTCACGCTCGACATGCACGTCAAGGGCGTGCCGACCTGGACGCTGCTATTCTCGCCGCTCGACGGGCCGACCCACGCGGTCATCACCGGCTATGGCGGCGCGGGCGTCGGGCTGTCCGGCATCGGTAACCTCGCGGGGATCGACTATCGCCGCCGCTCGGCCGAGAACATGATCGACGCGCTGATGAGCTGGAACGATCAGAACACCACGCCCGCGATCGCCGGCCCGAACTCGACCACCCGCCTGGCGATGCAGCACGCGATCTACTGGACCGATTTCGACGATCCCGATTTCGATGCGGCCAACCTGCCGGCAAACTTCTTCCGCAACACTGCGGGTTCGGGCCGCAATAACGGCTATTACGACTTCAACGTGCTCGGCGGGCCCGGGGGCAAGGCGCTGCCGCGCGAAGGCTCGACCGCGGGCGGCGATTCCGGCGGCCCGCTGATCGCTGACCAGCGCTTCGATAAGCCGGTCGTGGTCGGCGTGCTGACCGGGTCGATCAGCTACAATGGCGGGATTTCGACCTACGGGCAGATGAACGTCTACCCGCCGCTGTTCGCGTTTTGGGAGCAGATCGTCCAGAACAACCCCTATGTCTACGCTTCGGCCAAGGCGGGCAATGGCAATTGGTTCGATCCGCTGCACTGGGTGCAGGATATGGACCCGAACTATGCGATCATCGGCCCAGACGGAAAGCTCCTCAACGCGCTGCCGAACCATGCGCAGGTCGGCGCCGACGGGGGCACCGACCGATTCGGCACGGTGTGCTATCTCAACCAGAACTGCACCACGCTGACGGGCACGCCGACCGCCGATGGCGACGGCTCCGACAGCTACGTGACCCTCTCCGGCCCCGGTTCGACCAATTTCGTGCCCGACAATGTCGAGCCGGTGAACTCGGCCGATGTGACCAAGCACAGAAACGCGCGCTATTACGACGTCACGCTGCGCGAGGCCGGCAGGACGACGCTGTCGCAAGCCGCGACGATCGATCGCCTCGTGATCGACGGCAAGGCCCAGCTCGACATCGCCGCCAGCGGCGCGCTGAAGGTGTGGACCGATTTCACGCAGGGCTCGGGCTGGCTTAATGTCGACGGGCGCCTCACCACCGACGAGGCGCTGATCGTTTCGGGCCTGCTGACCGGCAGCGGGACCTTCGACCCGACCTTCCTCACCCTGGTGCAGGGCATCGTCGCGCCGGGCGGCGGCGACCGGATCGGCACACTCACGATCCAGGGCGACATGATCCTCGCATCGGGTTCGGCGCTGTTCATCGATGCCCGGCGCGGCGCCGCCGACCAGCTCAAGATCGTCGGCGACGAGTTCAATTCCGGGATCCTGTCGATCTCCAACGCGGCGCTGGTATTCAACAAGCTGACCGACAGCGCGGCCCCGCGGCATGGCGACAAGTTCGACATCATCAGCACCACCGGCGGGGTTCTCGGCACTTTCGATCCGAACAAGATCTACAGCTTCCAGGGCGTGCTGCGTCCCGAGCTGACCTATGGCGACTACACCGTCAACGCCGAATTGCGCGCGGGTAGCCTCAAAACCCACATCGGCACCTCCTCGGCACAGGCGGCGGCATTCGCCACGGCGCTCGACCAGCTGCGGGCGGGATCCTACGCCAATCTTTACAACCTCTACGGCAATATCGACCTGATGGGCTCGACGCAGCTGGCCCAGACGCTCGATGCGCTAACCCCGCGGGTGATGGGCGAAACCCGTTCGCTGCTCGACAATCAGAGCCGCATATTGGGGGCCAACCTGTTTGAACGCATGGCGCTGATCGGCACCGGCCAGGCCCAGGGCCTGAGCGTTACTGGCGATGCCCGGATGTTGGTCCGCCAGGGCGACAACGCTTTCGTTCACGGCTTCTCCGACCTCGCACCGATGGACAACGCCCCGCTCGCGATGGGCGAGGGGGTAAGCGGCTTCGTGTCCAGCGGGCGCATGTCGAGCACCAACGTTTACGGGGCCAGCGATCGGCTGAATGCCTCGCAGGGCGGCAGCTGGTTTGCTTCGGGTGTGGAGATGCAGGTCGCCGGAGGGATCACACTTGGCACCGCGGCAGCCTTTAGCGAGGCCTCGAGCATGCCGGGCATGGATCGCGCCGATACCGAGCTGATGCAAGCCTCGGTATATACGGTCTACAGTGCCGGCGACGGTGCCTATGTCGGGGTAATCGGTTCGGCCGAAAACGGTCGCGCGGACACGATCCGCGGGACCAGCGACGGTCGTCAACTGCTGGCGCTCGGCGGGACTACCCGCACCAACCGCCTCTCGGCGACCGCCGAGATCGGCCAGCAATTGGGCCTCGGCAATGGTCTCGCGGTCACCCCGCGCATCCGCGTAGGCTACGATCGTATGGCGATCAGCGGGTTCGAGGAGAAGGGCGGCGAGGCCGCGCTGGCGATCGAAGGTCTTGTGATCGAAAAGTTCGAAGCACGCACCGGGTTCGCCTTCGGCGGCACGCGCAATGCCGGCGAGGGCTGGACCTTCGTGCCGCATGTCTCGGCCGATTACGTCCAGCTGCTGAGCGACAGCACCAGCGGAATAGAAGTTCGCTTCGCCGCCGCACCCGAATACGGTTTCGTGCTGCCGCTGGCAGGTGGGGCGACCGAATGGGGCGAAGTGCGCGGCGGGTTCCGCCTCGACAATGGCCGCCTCAGCATCGGTGCGGGCTACGAGATCACAACCGGTGATGTCGCGAGTCGCAATGATCGCGCGATGATCGACATCAACCTGCAGTTTTAGCGTCGGAGCGACTTCAAAGAAATGGGGCGGGGACGGCAGGGACCGTTCCCGCTTTTTCTTATGGAGGGATTTGCGCGCGAGGCGAGCAATGGCTGCAATGTCCGGGCGAAGATAGTCAGGCGGCGGGGGCCGGGGAACGCCAAGTTTCGGACGAATCTCGTCAAAAGCCGCCTGTCGGCTAACGACCCGATTGCGGACAATACGCGGATCGTGGGTATCGATGCTCCCGAGAACGCCGGGCGCTGCCGCCCGGGGCGACAATGCGCGCCTAGCGACCCGGTGGAATCGACCGAAAGCCTGCGCGCTGCGATGCGCGGTGCGTTGTCGATCCGGCGCGTCGTTATCGATTGTTATGGCCATACGCTGGGAGTGATTTACGCAAACGGCGTAAATCTGTCGTGCCACCAGCTCGCCACCGGCAATGCAATCTATCGCCGGGATTGGGATGACGGAGACGCAGTTCGAAAAGATTGCCCTCGCAGCGCGGATACGCCGCCCGCCGAATAATCCCCTTGAAGCAGAAAAATATCGAATTCGGACTTTTTCTTCGATCCTGTTCCCAAGTTGAGCCGCAGAGGGTATCGCTCCGCGGATGGAGGGGTTGGATTACCTAACGGAGAAAGAACGCGAAGCGCTTCTGCTGGTGGCCGACAACCTTTCCTCGAAAGAGATAGCCCGGATCCTTAACATCAGCCCGAGTGCCGTCGATCAGCGGATCGACGCCGCGAGGCGGAAACTGGGTGGCGTGCGCCGAACTGAAGCGGCGCGATGGCTATCGAGAGCCTGTGAAAATTCACCATGCAAGCCGATCCCAGTTCCCCGATCGCCTGGCAATGCCGCAACACCGGTGGTGCCGGACGCGGATTTCGGCCGGGCGGCGCAAGCTGCAAGGCCGTTGAGGGAGGAGACCTTCTGGACTCGAAGCCTCGAATTCTTCGACCCGGCACCGGGATTTGAAGCTCACCAGCTGGGGACCCGCGATCGGTTGAAGATCATCTTCAACCTGGCGCTAAAAATATCCCTGCTCCTGGTGATCTTGCTGGGCGTGGCGGCAGGGTTGGAAAGCGCCTTCCAGCGATAGGGTTGCAGATCCCGGTTCAGGAACAGGAAACGGGAGCTGATGATGATCGAACAAAACGTTATCGCAACAAAAGTCGGAAGCCTTCTACGGAAAGCCGAGGCATCCGCCGATACGGCGCTCGCGGATACGGCGACCTTGCTCGCCGAATGTGCAAGGTCGCGCGTCGTCCTCCAGCTCCCGGCGGGCGAAGGACAACGAGGCATCCTTGCCCTGGGAAATTCGATAACTCATCTCATCAAGGCGCAAGGTGAGCTCCGGCATGCGCACAGCAAGGCGAGGCAGATCGGCCAAACGCGCGGGCTCGCGCCGGACGAGGAAGACTGTCCCTGGCCCGCGACCGGCGTGGCGTCGGGGCGCGCCACGGATCTGGCCGCGTCGGACGATGAACTCCAGAAGGCATGATTGACCCAACGTAACCAGCCTGTCAGCGCGACGGCATGAGGATGGAAATCCAATACGGCCTGCTCGTGCTGGCGGTGCTTCTTTCGCTGTGGCGCGGAGGGCAACCCGAACGCACGGGGGTCGCGATCATGGTTGGAGCGCTTCTCGCCGATCGGCTGTTCCACGCCCTCCTGCGCGGCAGCATCTATCACGAGGTGGATGTATGGCATTTACTACTCGATGGCGCGATGCTCGCAGGCATCATCGCCCTTGCTCTCAGCGCGAACCGGAAATGGCCGATGTGGCTGGCAGCCCTGCAGGTCATCGCCACGATGTCGCACGCGCTCCGCGCGATCGACACCGAGATGCTCAACATCGTTTACCCGGTGCTTTCGCGCGCACCTTTCTATCCCCAGCTGGGTGTGCTGATCATCGCATGCCTCTTGGCGAACCGGACGCGCAGGGCGAGAGGAGTTTCGGACACACTCTGATCGCGGAGGCGGCGCGATGAACCAGCGCAATCGCCGCATCAAGCGGCTAACCCAACTCCTCGTGTCCGAGCTGCAAAAAGACGAATGCATGGCAGCCTCTCCGCGATGGGTCGGCGGCGACGTCGAAGACTATAGCCCCACCGGGAGACGGCGCTCGGCCCAGTGGTTCAACGAGCAAGTCAAACTCATCAACCGAGCAGCAGATCTCCGCGATCGCTTCTTTGGAGCGGATATCTTCCGCGACCCGGCATGGTACATATTGCTGGATCTCTTCCGCTATCAGGTGCGGGGCGAGGACACCTCTGTGTCGAGCGCCTGCCTCGCGGCACGTGCCCCTCCGACAACCGCGCTTCGCCACCTGAAATTGCTGTCGGAACGTGGACTGGTCATCCGCGAACCCGATGGGAACGACGAGCGCCGCACCTGGGTGCGTCTGTCGGATTCGGCCTATTCAGCGATGCGAACCTATTTCGTGCGGGCGGTCCCGCTACCGGATTTCGACGAGGCGCCCCGCCCCATGGGAATACCGGTCGGGGAACGCCATCCGCCACCGCGATTGGAGTGATCAGGCGCGGTGGTGGCAGATTGCTCCGATATGGCGGTTTCTCCGCCGCGCTGAATTCGCGCTTTCCTACTGGCCGCGGGACGTGGCAATCGGTGGCGATGGTTCGACGCCGATCGCCGCGCCGCTTCGACGGTCGCCCGCCCAAGGGCTGGCTCGCTCACGATGGAGCGCCATGCCTAGTGCATTCCGACAGCCACCCGCACATCATCCTGCGCGCCGAGACAAACAGCGCATGATCTCTGACACATCTCTCGCGTTCGAGAAAAAAGCGCGCTGCCCAGATTTTCT
Organism: Pseudoblastomonas marina; assembly: GCF_034374265.1. Lineage (NCBI taxonomy): Bacteria > Pseudomonadati > Pseudomonadota > Alphaproteobacteria > Sphingomonadales > Erythrobacteraceae > Pseudoblastomonas > Pseudoblastomonas marina. The sequence continues at coordinate 256,165 of NZ_CP139718.1, forward strand.
TTTGGGGCAAAGAGCGTTTTGTTTTGACCTTCTTCCCTGCGTTCCAAGGTGCTCGATCCTGCATTGCAGGATCATATTGCGAGTATCCCATAGCATTTCTCCTCGGCCAATGATTGGCCGGAGTGGGAACGCAAACGCGTCGAAATAGGTACGCACGGAATGTCGGCTTTCGGGCCAGATGCGAGCGAAGCACGCAATTGGCGAACCAGCCACCTTGGGGAACTACAGATTCCGCTTTCGCACGCGCAGTCGGTTCTCCGGACGGCCGAACTCAATCTCCCACGATATCTCCCCATTTCCGCTCGGGCGGGCGCTTCTTGCGATCCTCGATATAGGCCATTAGCGTCTCACCCTCTCGCGAGGCGCCGTCACGGTACGAGCGGTCCTTGAGCTTCCTCTTGTGTCGTCCGCGCATTGAGTCGTTGATGATATCGAAGATCCGCTGCTCCCAATGCCACTCCTCGAGATACTGCGCCTTCCGTTCGGCGCTTCGAGATCGACGATACCTGTCGGCAAAATAGGAGACGCTCTCCTGTGCTTCAACGCGGCGGGCATAGGCCTTTTCGTAGTGGGCTTTCTGCTCCTCGGTCTGCGGCCCCTCAATCCGAACACCGCCATTGCGAGGATCGACTATGATGTCATCGGGATGTGGAATGGGATCGGGAATCGGGAGGCCATTCTCTTCGCAATGCTTGATCCGCTCAGTCCAGTCGCGCTTGTAGTCGATAGCGTTGCCGAATAGCTCGAAGCGCTGATCGTGTTCGCGCTGTTCGAGGTTGGTGACCAGCTCCGCCATGGTCTTCTGTGCGAACCGGTTGCCCTTCATTGCGGAGACACCCATCGCGCGGAATACCGCTTGGATTGCTGGCAGCTCGACTAGCTTTTCGCCCTCGCGGATCGTGACCGGTCGGTAAGCTTCCTGGCGAAGAAACTCATCGGCCGCTTTCATCCCGAATGAGGTATCGACCTTGGGTTTGTTGGTCGCGCCCTTGGGTCGGCCCGAAGGATTGCCCGACTGGCCCTTGCGAAACCGGTGTTCGGCAGGAGGGCGCTTATAGCCTACGCGATAGGACTGGGGCAGGTCACAAGGTTGCTTCTTTTGGGAGCCGCTCATTTCGCAGCCTCCAGATCGACGCCGCGCCGCGCCTCGGACACATCCTCAAAATAAGCTCCAGTGCCGGTCAAGCTCGCCCGCTTGCCGGTATAGGCCTCCCAACGGCGAATTATTGTGTCACAGTATAGCGGATCGTATTCGATGAGCCGTGCTGCCCGCCCTGTCTTTTCTGCCGCGATAAGCGTGCTTCCCGAGCCCCCGAACCCGTCGAGCACGATTTCACCGCGCTTGGAGCAATCCATGATTGCATCAGCGATGAGCGCGACCGGCTTGACCGTCGGATGCATGGCGAGCTCCGCCGATCGGGAAGCGCCGATCGAACTGATCCCGGCATAGTCCCAGACATTGGTGCGGTAGCGCCCTGTCTCGCCGAGACCGAAGCTGTTCGTGTGCTGTGCGTTTCCTTGCTTGAAGACGAAGATCAGCTCATGCTTGCAACGATAGAAGACGCCCATGCCGCCGTTTGTCTTGTTCCAAACCACAAGGTTTTTGAGCTCGGTAAATGCCTGGCTGCCCGCGCCAAGCAGTTCACCCATGTGACGCCAGTCCATGCAGACGAATGCAATCGCTCCGTCGCGCATGACCCGGCTCATGTTTCCGAGCGTCTCGGCGAGAAAGAGGGTGAATTCGCTTTCACTCATCTCTCCACTGGCGAATGCGAACTCGCGGTGCTTGACCGATCCGAGGCCGCAAACGTTTCCGTCGATCGCGACGTTGTAGGGTGGATCGGTGAACACGAGATCGGCGCTCTCCCCATCCATGAGTGCGTCCAGGCTCTGGGTTTGGCGGGTGTCGCCGCACAGAAGACGGTGACGTCCCAATTGCCAGACGTCGCCGGCCTTGGTCACCGGTTCGCTCCGCAGCTCAGGGATGGCGTCTTCCGGTGCATCTTTATTCTCAGGATCGGCCTCACGCGCATCGATGAGCGCGAAGTCCACCTCGGCAAGGCTGAACCCTGTAACCTCGATGTCGAAGTCACAGTCCACGAGCGCTTGTAGCTCTATCGCCAGGATTTCCTTGTCCCAGCCTGCATTGAGCGCCAGCTTGTTGTCTGCGAGCACGTAAGCGCGGCGCTCCTCTTCACTCAGATGCGACAGCGCCAGCGTCGGTACACGTTTCCACTGCAGCAGCTTTGCTGCTTCAACTCTGCCATGACCGGCAATAATCTCGCCCTCATCGGACACCAACACGGGGTTGGTGAACCCGAACCGCTCGATCGAGGCTGCGATCTGCTTGATCTGTTTCTTGGAGTGAGTCCGCGCGTTGTGCGCGTAGGGTCGAAGCGCCGTAATCTCGCGATCGACCACGTTCGAAGTGGTATGATTCATTCTGTTTCCCTTCAGCTATCCAGCGATGGAGATTGCGCCATAGCAATAAGATCTCGAAATGTCGAGAACGAAGGAAGAACATTTCCCAGTTAAGGTGGGGGAGCTTCGACCCAAGGAAGTGCTTCGCTGCTAGGGCCCAACCGCTTCGCTGTTCCGCCGGACGATTTCGCTGAAAGCTGGAGCGGAATTCCCTGTTATCGGCGCAGGGAATTTGATGCAGGGAAGGGCGGATTTCCGCCGGTTTCAGTGCTGTGAAAAGAGGTTCAGCAGCCCTGGAAACGCGACTTTCCCTGTAAATTCCCTGTAAAAAAGAGAATTTGCAGGGAGAGCGGTTAGCGATGGACTGCCTCCTTCACCACCTTCTTCACATTTTCGCCGACGGGGCGCACGCGGGACGGGTGGCTTGTTCGCGCTGCCTAGGCGGCGCGGAGGAGGCGTTGCGCGGTCTCGCGCAGTGCCAGCGGATCGGGGTTCGAGCGGAGCGAGTTCTCGAGTGCGCGCGCGGCTTCGCCCAGCGCGGCATCGTCGAACATCGCGGCTGTCCCGGCGAGCATGTGCATGAGCCCACCGATCTCCTCGAGTTCGTCGGGATTCGGACCGTCCTTTTCCAGGATGCGTGCGACCGCGGCAAGCGCTTCGGCCCGGCGTTCCTGCCAGCGCTGCTGCAAATCGGCTGGATAATCGTCCGATGATGCTTGCTCGGCGCGTGCCGGCGCTTCGGGGCGGGCATCTGCTCCTGCCTGGTTGTCGCCGTTGCCGCGCGGCAGCCAGCGGTGCAGGGCCGCGACGAGATCGCCGAAGGCGAGCGGCTTGGCGAGGTGCGCCTGCATGCCCGCTTCGGTTGCCTCGCGGACGTCGTCCTCATAGGCGTTCGCGGTGAGCGCGACGATCGGCAGCGAAGCGGCGCCGAACCCGGCCGCGCGGATCCGCCGCGTCGCCTCGTAGCCGTCGCACTGCGGCATCTGGACATCCATCAGCACGAGATCGTAGCCGCGCCTTTCCTGCGCGGCGGCCTCGACCATGCGCACCGCCTTGTCGCCGTCCTCGGCGACTTCCACCTGCTGGCCGCAGCGCTCGAGCATTGCGGTGACGAGCATGCGGTTGATGTCGTGATCCTCGGCCAGCAGGATCCGCGCGCTGGGCAGCATCGGGGGCGATCCATCGACCTCATCCTCGCGTGCGACCCACTCCTGTTCTACGGGTCGGAGGGGCAGTCGCAGCACGAAGCGCGATCCCTGCCCGACTTCGCTGTCGGCGGTCAGTTCGCCGCCCGTGAGGTCGGCCAGCTGGCGGCTGATGGTCAGCCCGAGCCCCGAGCCGCCGAAGCGACGCGAGGTTGCGCCATCGGCCTGCTCGAACGGCTTGAAGATGGCTTCGATCCGCTCGGGCGCGATCCCCACCCCGCTGTCCTCGACCGACACTTCGAACGTGTCGCCCGCGCAGCCGGCGTGGATCCTGACCTCGCCGACATGGGTGAACTTGACCGCATTGCCGACCAGGTTGAGCACGATCTGCCGGAATCGCATCGCATCGCCCAGCAGGCAGGCCGGGACGTCGTCGTCGATTGCGAGCACCAATGCGATGCCGTTGCGCTCCGCATTGGCCGAGTGAAGCTTGCGGCACCCTTCGAGCAGTTCGTGGACCCGCACCGGTTCCTCTACCACCGCCATCTGACCGGCCTCGATCTTCGAGATGTCGAGGATGTCGTTGAGCAGGTGCATCATCACCTCGCCGCTTTCGACGATCAGGTCGACATGGCGGCGTTGTTCGAGGTCGAGATCGCCCTGCTGGAGCAATTGCGCGAAGCCGAGCACGCCGTTCATCGGGGTGCGGATCTCGTGGCTCATATTGGCGAGGAACTGGCTCTTGGCGGCGGCCGCGTTCTCGGCCACGCGCCGGGCGCCGACGAGCTGTGTCTCGAGCGAAACGCGCTCGGTGACATCGCGCGCGGAGACGATGATTCCGTCCGGTTCGCCGTCCGGCTTGCGGACCAGCGCGCAATCGGCCTCGATGAATACGGCGTTGCCCTCCTCGTCGTCGAACAGGCGGCGATAGGTGAAGCGATCCTGCTCGATCTCGCCCGCGACCAGCTTGCGCTCGGCCTCGGCGATGCGCTCTGCGGCATCCGAATGGGCGCGCTGGCTCGGCCTTTTGCCGACGATCTCGGCCGGGTCGCGGCCGAGCACGTCGGCGACCGAGGGCGAGGCATAGCGACACACCCCGGTGCTGTCGTAGACCAGGACCGCGTCGGTCACGTTTTCGGTCAGCAGCCTGAGCTGCGATTGCTTGTCCGCCAGTTCGCGTACCATCCGCGCCTGGCCGTGCAGCGCGGCGGCGACGGGCAATCCGGTCACGAAGATCGAGGCGAGGAAGACCTGCAGCACGATCAGCGTTTCGGCCATGGTCCCGTCGACCAGCGAAATCGGGCCCGTGCCGAGGAAGGTGAACCAGGTCGCGATGACCCCGACCTTGATCATCGACACCGCGGTGCCGAGCGCGCCGAGGCGGAAGGCATGCGCGAGCACCACCGGCGCGACCATGAACAGGAACGGATAAGAAGATTGCGCGAACACCGCGATCGTCAGCGCGGTGCCGCCGATTGTGAGCGCCGCCCATTCGATCGCCTCGCGGCGGGTCGGCCAGCGCGGGCGCCGCAGCGCCTCGACGATGATCAGCAGCGCGGGGCCGACGAGGATCATGCCGAGCGCATCGGTGAGCGCCCATTCGGCCCAGGTCGTCAGCGAGAACCCGCTGAACGAGCCGAGCGCAAGCGTTGCGAAAGTGGCGGCGACCGCCGGACCGGCCAGACCGGCGGCAAGGACGTAAATACCGAGGTCGCGCAGCTGCCGCATGTCGGGCCGCAGCGGGCACAAACGTTCGATCAGCCACAGCGCGACTCCAACCTCGATCGCGTTGCTCGTGGATAGGCTGAGCGCGCGCAACGGGCTGTCGCCGACGGCGATATTGGCCACGATGAAACCGGCAACCATAGCGCCGAGCAGCGGGACGCGCTGATTGCGGCGCGCGCTGAGCAAAGCGACCAGCGCGATGGCGTTGGGGATCCACACCGCCGCGATGCGCCCGTCGCCCCGCGTCAGCGTGATACCGAGCCAGGCGAAGAAGCCGAAAAACACCGCCGCGCATACCAACAGGATGAGCATCGGGATAATGCCCGAGACTCGCGCAATTCCCTCGTCGGACGGACGCGCTTCGGCAGCGGGTACTTCCATCAGTGGATCGCGACGCTCGCAGGTCGGCGGCGTAGTTCCTCGCCCGGCAGCAGGTCAGCCTGCCGACGCAGCAGCAGGCCATCAACCCGCAGCGCGAGCTCGTCGGGAATGAAGGGCTTGGTGATGTAATCCGCCGCGCCCGCACGCAGCGCGGCGAGCACGTCGGCCGGCGCCTTGCAGGCGGTCAGCATGACCACCGGGATCGAGACCAGCAGCGGATCGCGCTTGAGCGTGATCAGCACTTCCATACCCGAGCGCTTGGGCATCACCTGGTCGAGCAGGATGAGGTCGGGCAGTCCTTCGGAAAGCCGCGCGAGCAATTCGGCACCGTCGCCGCACATCGTGACGTAATGCCCGCTTTCGCTCAGGCGGCGGCGAATGACTTCGCCGAGCATCTCGTCGTCGTCGGCAGCAAGGATATAGGCCATCTGGACCTCCCGGTGGGCAATCAGTGATAGTTGAAGTGCAATTAACGACGCTCCGAAAGGTCTTTAGGTGTTCATCCCTAAGTCGATCGGATAGGAGCTTAAGGATCGCACGGGCGCTCCCGCGCGTTGGAATTCCATGCCGGCCATCAGTCTTTCACCCCGTTTGCGCAAAGCACTCATCGCCGTCGCCGTGGCGCTGCTCCACGTACTCGCGGTGCTGTTTCTCGCGCGCGCCTTCTCTCCCGGGATCCTGCCCGAGATCGTCGAGGACACGTTGAGCGCGGTCGCGTTCGAGGTCCCGGCCGAGCAGCCCACCCCGCCGCCGGTCGAGGCGACGCCTGTGCCCGACGAGGGCGCCTCGGGCGAGCAGGGCGTCCGCGCCACCCCGCGCGAAGTGACCGCGCCCGAACCGAAGGTCCGCCGCGAGGCCCCTCCGGCACCGCGCGCCTCGTCCACCGGCACCGCCACGAGATCGGGCGGCGCCGAGACCGGCAGCGGCACCGGCGCCGGGGGCTCCGGCGCTGGCACCGGCAGCGGCCGCGGGGGCGACGGCAGGGGCGGCTATTTCGTCACCAAGCCGGTCAAGATCGCGGGCGACATCACCTCGGCGCGCGATTACCCGCGCGAGACCCGCGACCTGCGCAACGGCCAGTCGGTCGCGATCGATATCCGCGTCGGGGTCGACGGCATGCCGACCGGCTGCCGCGTCGTGCGGCCCAGTCCCGATCCGCAAGCCGACCGGATCACCTGCGATCTCGCGATGCGGCGATTCCGGTTCAAACCCGCCATGGACCCGGACGGCAATCCTGTCGTATCGACGTTCCGCTGGTATCAGCGCTGGTTCGAATAGAGGTACAATGACCCCCATCACTCCGGTAATCCTGTGCGGCGGCAGCGGCACGCGCCTGTGGCCGAAGAGCCGCAAGTCCAAGCCCAAGCCCTTCATCCCGCTGGTCGGCGAGACGACCCTGTTCGAACAGACCGTCGCACGCTGCGGCGATACCGCGCGCTTCGCCGCGCCAGTGGTGGTGACCGGGGCGGCGCACGTCCCCCATGTGCAGGCGCAACTGGGTGATGCACCGGACGCACGCATCATCGTCGAGCCCGAGGGTAAGAACACTGCACCGGCGATCGCGTTGGCGGCGCTGCGGCTACCCGAAGACGCGGTGATGCTGGTGTGCCCGAGCGACCACCATATCGCCGACGGTGGGGCCTTCGCCGAAGCCGCGATGCGCGCCGCCGAACTCGCGCGCGACGACTGGATGGTCAGCTTCGGGATCGCGGCGACCGCGCCCGAAACCGGCTACGGCTATATCGAGCGCGGCGAACCGATCGGCGAGCGCGCGTTCCGCACCGCGCGCTTCGTCGAAAAACCCGATCTCGAGCGCGCGAAACAATTCCTCGCCGATGGCGGCTTCGCCTGGAATGGCGGCATTTTCGCGTTCCGCGCCGGCGCCTTCCTCGCCGAGCTCGAACGGCACCGCCCCGACATGCTTGGCCGGGTGCGCGCGGCGGTCGAAAAGGGAAGCGAGGATGGTCGATGCTTCCATCCCGACGGCACCGCCTTCGCCTCGATCGAGGGGGATTCGGTCGACTATGCGGTGATGGAGAACACCGGGCGCGCGGCGATGGTGCCGGCCGACATGGGCTGGTCCGACATCGGCAACTGGCCCGCCCTGCGCGATGTTCTCGCCACCGGGGACGACGGCAATGTCGTGCGCGGTGAGGCCGAACTGGTCGATTGCACCAACGTCATGGTCGACAGCGACGGCCCGCGCGTGTCGGCGATCGGCCTGTCGGACGTCATCATCGTGGTCGATGGCGACGAGGTGCTTGTCACCACCGCCGATGGCGCACAGAAGGTCGGCAAGCTGCAGGGAGCCGCGAACCAATGAGCGCCGCATTGCCGATCCGCACGGTCGAGAAGGTGTGGGGCCGCGAGACGCTGCCGCCGCCGTTCGAGGCGCCCGCGGGCAAGCGGATCGGCGAGATCTGGTTCGAACCGCCCGCGCAGCTCGACGAGCTGCTGGTCAAATACCTGTTCACGAGCGAAAAACTCTCTGTCCAGGTCCATCCCGACGATGCCCAGGCGCAGGCGCTCGGCGACGGCGAGCGCGGCAAGGAGGAATGCTGGCTGGTGATCGATGCCGAGCCGGGCGCGACGCTGGGGATCGGGTTCGATCGCGAACTCTCGGCCGACGAGATGCGTGCTGCGGCGCGCAACGGAAGTATCGAAGGGCTGATGACCTGGCACGAGGTCGAGGCGGGCGATTTCTTCTACATCCCGGCGGGCACGGTCCACGCGATCGGCCCGGGCGTCAGCCTGATCGAAGTCCAGCAGAACTGCGACATCACCTACCGGCTCTACGATTACGGCCGCCCGCGCGAACTGCATCTCGAAAGCGGGATGGAGGTCGCGAAGGGCGAGCCATACGGCACCGCGCATCGCCGCAAGGTCCCGCCGCAGGGCGAGGAATGGCTGGTCGACGGACCGCATTTCCGCCTGCTCAGGAGCGAAGGTAAACCTGCCGGTGCCGCCGCGTTCGGCAATGCGCCGCTACTGGTGATCCCGCTCGATGCCGAGGTTACGGTGAACGGCGAAACCGTCGCTCCCGGCGGTTGCGTGCTGGCGCCGGGCCTGTCCGCGGTCGGCTTCGCGCCCGCAGGTCTCGCGCTGCTCGCTCAGCCCTGCTGATCGGAACCGCGCACGCGGCCGAACAGGCCTAGCAGATCGTCGCGGTCGTAGGGCTTGGCGAGAATGCCGATCACGTCGAGATCGTCGAGATCGCGAATCGCTTCGCCGTAACCGGTCGCCATCGCCACCGGCACGCCCTGTGCGATCAGTTCGCGCGCCAGCGGTTCGCTGGTCTCGTCGCCGAGATTGTAGTCGAGCACGGCGAGTTCGGGCGCGCCGTTCTCGACGAGCCGCCGCGCTTCCTTGACCGATGACGCCATGTCGACCTTCGCGACACCGAGCTCGCGCAGGGTCTCCTCGGTATCCATCGCGATGATCATATTGTCTTCCACCAGCAAGACGTGCTGCAATGGTTCCACCTGTTGGCCCTCCTTGATTGCCTTGTCCGATAGCGAGGCCGACCTGCCCCTGCCGCGCGCGACACAGCTGGCGGGAACGCAGAAATCGGCTTCGACCCCGCCCAGCCTATAGCGGATCTTGGCGTCGCCTTTCAGTTCGAACGGAATCGAGCGTTCGATGATGGTCGAGCCGAACCCCCGCCGTTCCGGCGCCTGCACCGCCGGGCCACCGGTTTCGCGCCATGCGATCCTGAGGTCGTTGTCGGCATCGCGCGACAGGGTCACCGTGACGTTGCCGGTGCGATCGCACAGCGCGCCGTATTTGGCCGCATTGGTCATCATCTCGTGGATCACCAGCGCGAGCGTCGAATAGGCGGTCGGATTGAGCAGCGCATCCTCGCCTTCGATCACGACGCGATCGGCCTTGCCCGAGACATAGGCTTCCGCCTCGATCTCGATCAGGCGCTTGAGCGAGGCCGGCGACCAGTTTTCCGCGGTCAGCGCGTCGTGCGCATTCGCCAGCGCGCGGATACGCCCGCCGACGATTTCGGCGAAACTCGCAATGTCCTCGGCTTCGTGGCGGCTTTGCCCAATCAGCCCGCGGATCAGCGTCAGGATGTTCCGCACCCGGTGGTTGAGCTCGGCGATCAGCAGGTCCTGCTTCTGGCGCGATTCCTCGCGCTCGCGCATCGTGGTGGCGGCGATCCGGAGCAGCACTTCGAGCAGCGTCACGCGCATCATCTGCGCGAGCCGGACCTCGGCCTCGCTCCATTCCGCGCTGTAGCCTTCGACTTCCTGCTCCCACGCGGCAAAGCTTTCGCGCGGCGTCAGCCGCTCGCCGTGCGGGCCGGTGGTCACCGGCTTGTCCGGGTTGCCGGCCCAGGTCACGGTCTTGCGCAACTCCTTGCGCCACAACACGAGGTAGTCGCGCGGAGTACGGGATACGGGAATGGCCAGCGCACCGACCACCCGATCGGCGAAAGCTTCCGCCGCCGGGATCTTGCCGGCGAGCGATTCGACCGCGAGGACGTCTCCGGCGAGTTCGGCCTGGAGCTTGGGAACGATGGCGAGGAATTCCTCTTCGGTCGGGGCCTGTCCTCGCGCGACATACTTGCCCTCGATATAGGCGCTCGCGCCGTCATGCGGGATCTGGCCCTTCAGCGAGTCGATGATCATCGGCAGGTTGTCGGCGACGTTGTCCTCGTCGGCGAGGCGGATCATCACGCGGTCGTGGATCTCGCGCCCTCGCTCCGCCGTCCGCTGCGCCGCGTCCGAAATCCGCTGGTCGAGCGTCAGCGCGAACATCTGGGCCAGCAGCTCGGCCGCGGTGCGGACCGAGAAGGGAAGCTTGACCGGCTCGGAATGATGACACGCGAACAGGCCCCAAAGCTTGCCGCGCACGATCACCGAGATCGACAGCGAGGCCGCGACGCCCATGTTCTTGAGATATTCGACGTGGATCGGGCTGACTGCGCGCAGCGTGCTAAGCGAGAGGTCGAGCGGGCCGCTGGAACTGTCCCGCGGCATCACCGGAACGGTCTCGCCGTTCACATCGGCGATGATGCGCAGGACGTTGCGCACGTAAAGCGCGCGCGCCTGCTTGGGAATGTCGCTCGCCGGATAGCGCAGGCCGAAGAAACTCTCGGTGTCCTCGCTCCGGCTCTCGGCGATGACCTCGCCGGTATCGTCGTGGTGGAACTTGTAGAGCATCACCCGGTCCATGCCGAGGATCTCCCGCAGGATGTCGCAGGTGCGCGTGTTTAGCTCTGCCTCGTTCGCGGTCGTTTCCAACTGCCGGGTCAGCGGGCGAAGGTTGTTGAGCGACTGCATCTGGCGCGCTGCGTCGTGGTGCTCGATCTCGAACACGTACTGGCGGCCGCTCTGGTGCAGCGCGATGTCGTAACAGGTGCCGTCGCCGAGCAGGTCGAGCCCGAAGATCCGCTCGACCGCGTCGGTTTCGTCGAGCAGCCCCATCGCATCGCGCAGTTCCTCGACCGCCTTGCGCGCAAGGATCTCGCGCAAGGGGGAACCCGCCTCGAGCTGGCGATCGAGGTCGAGGAATTCCTCCGCATTGGCCGACCAGCGCCTGACCAGCCAGTCGGTGCCGATTGCGATCAGGGCACCGAAGGGCTGGATCTGTTCGGGCAGGTGGATCGGTTCGCGATCGCAATTCGTCAGGTCGACACGGACATCCGTCATGCGGCGACGCGTTCGGGGCAAACAAGCGTCCGGTCAAGAGCGTGGGCGAAATGGTCGAAGACCGAATGGGCTGCGGTGACAGCCTGTGCACATTCGAGCCGGTCCGCGGGCGCTTCGAGTTGCGGCAGCAATTCCTCCCACGCCAAGCGCATGGATTCGTCGGCGAGAAAGGCGACCGGCCGATCTTTCGCTCCGCTTTTGCGCAGGCGAACGAGCAGGGCGCGGTTGCCCAGATGCGATCCGGCGAGAGCCCAGGCGATGCCGATCGCACCGCGCGCCGCCGGACAGCGGAAGGTAGCGAGCTCGGGCAGCGGCTCGTCCATCGCGGCGAGGTCCTGCTCTACCAGCGAGGCCATCGGCGGAAGGTCGAGATCCGGTGCGCGCTGCGCCAGCCAGGCCTCGATCGGCGCACGGGCGGCATACTGGAAGCGCAGGAAAGCGGCGTAATCGTCCGCCTCGGACAGGTCGAGCGCGCTCACGCGGCCGTCGAGCCGGTCGTGCGCCTCGGCGGTGTTTTCGCGCAGGAATTCGCGCAAGGTCTGGATTCTGGCTGGGCCCGTTTCGGGCATAAACTTCGATCCCCGTCGCGGCGGGTGCGACCCGACCGTTGAACATCGCGCAATGCGCAGTTGCGCATCAAATGTCCGTCGCAACATTTCGTTCCCGAAGCGGGATTTGTCAGCTTTGGCGCTTGTCCTCGAGCATGGTCTGGCCGCGCTTGCGGATCGCTTTCTCGACGATCGGCTCGACAAAGGACAGCGCGGGCGGCAGGTCGACGATGAAGACCACCTGGCTGTCCTCGATATCGACATGGCCGGTGACCTCCTGACCCATCATCCCGACGGTCAGCTGCATCCGGTCATCGCTCGGCCACGAGGTCTGCACGTCGGCCATCCCGCCGGGAATGAAATTGCGCAATTCGTCGGTCGAATTGCCCATCCGGCGGCGGACTTCCTCGCGCTCGAGGTCGTGGGGAATCGCGACGCGCATCAGCGGTCTTTCGGCTCGCTGTGGTCCTCGAGCGCTTCCTTGTCGCCGTAGGCGTAGTCGAGATAGCGCGTCTTGATCGCGAGATCATCGAGATGCCCGTCGGCGAGCTGCCGGGTGACGTGGTCGATTTCCTTGCTGATCTTGCCGAGGCTGTCGGTGATCTGCGCGTCGGGGGTCGCCCCGGCGCGTTCCTCGCCGCGCAGGTGCGCGGGAATCCGGCGATAGGAATCGATCGTCTCGGGCAGATGCTCTCCGATCAGCTTGCGGACCTGCTGCGCGGCCGGATGCGTCGCTTCGATCCCTTCGAGTTGGAGGCCGAGCGCATCGAGCTGGACGCCCATGTCGTTGACGATCTTCGCCGCCGGAGCGGGGAGGGCCGGGACCTGGTGCTCGAGCCACAATTCGGTTTGCGAAACCAGGCGCCGGGCATCCTGCGTGCGCGAAAGGTCGGCCCGCTTGGGCACTTTCATCTTGGGGTATTTGCCCAGGATCACCGCCATCGCGATCAGCGCGAACAAAGTGATCATGATCCCGGCAAAGCCGATGCCGTCGATGATCAGGCCCGCCAGGACCGAGAACGCGAAGATCGCCGCGGTGCCGAGGGCGATGTTACGCAGTTTCTTGACGAAATGGTCGCGTCGCATCTCGGCAGAATGCACGCCGATCGGCGGCATCCGCCGATGGCGTCCGCCCTCGCGATTGTCGCGCACGAGCGCACGACCCTCGCCGAGGAGGCGGTCGCTGTCCTTGGTTAGGTCGCCCATCGCCCGCTCAGCCCTCGAGACTCAGCAGGCCGCTGTCCTGGACCTGCTTGGACGCCTGCGACTGCCCTTCGGCGCGCGCGATATAGCCCTTCGACTTCTCGACCTCGCCCGACAGCGCCTCGACCGTCTGCTTCATCGAATCGAGCGCGCGGACCTTGAATTCGTCGACCTCGTCCATTGTGTCGTAGATGTTCTGAAAGGCGCGCTGGAGCGTTTCGAGCGGGATCGTCGACGCGGCGGCCTGTTCGTGGATCTTGCCGGTCTGCTCGCGCAGCATCGTGCTGGTGCCGTCGATGATCCCGGCGGTGGTGTCGTTGAGCGCGGTGATCTGGCCGAGCACCAGGCGCTGGTTGGTCATCGCCTCGGCCACGGTGACCGCCGTGCGCAGCGCGCCGACCGTGGTGGTGCTGGCGCGATCGACGCCCTTCACCAGTTCGACATTGTTCTTCTTGACGAGGTCGAGGGCGAGGTAGCCCTGTACGCTGACCGCCATCTGCGTGAGCAGGTCCTGCGTCCGCTGGCGGACGTAGAACAGCGCGGTTTCCTTGATCGCCTTCGCTTTCTCGGGATCAGTCGCCTGCAGCTCGTCGGCCTTTTCCTCGAGCTTGGCATCGAGTTCGCGCGAGATGTGGATCATCTGCTCGAGATTGCCCATCGCTTCCCACAGCTTCTGCCGCTCGACGTCGATCGCGGCGTTGTCCATCAGCAGCTCGTCCTTGCCGTTGGACAGCTTGCCGAGGATCGACTGGATGTGGGTCTGCGCGCTCTGGTAGCTCTGGAAGTACTTCTTCACCTTGTTGCCGAACGGGATGATGCCCAGCAGCTTGCGCCCGGTGGTCAGCTTGCCGCGCTTCGAGGGATCGAGCTCCTCGACCACGCTGCGCAATTCGGAAAGGTTGGCGCCGACGCCTTCGTCCTGGTCCATCGCGCGGACCGGGCGATCGAGGAAACGGTTCGACATCTGCGAGGCGGCGGCGATCTCGCGCCGGCCCATATTGGTGATCTGGTCGACCTTCTTGCCGAATTCTGGCGAATTGGCGTCGATCGACACCAGCTCGGTGACGAAACCCTCGACCTTTTCGGCCAACTTGGATTTCTTTTCCTCGGAGACCGGGACCAGCCCGGCCGCCTTGTCTGGCGCGACCGTCGGCACCGGATCGGGCGCGGTCAGTTCGAGTTCGGTATCGGTCGCAGTCTTCGTTTCAGTCGCCATATTTCCTCCGCCCACTGTATTAGGAGTGCAGGACACGCAGTTCAAGCATCCTAGCGCCGCGTTCTACGAAAGGCCCGTGCAAATCGCTCAATCGCAAGTCGTTTTCCGCATCCTCGCCGGGCGCGCTCGCGGGCGGGGCGGGATCGCGCCTCAGGCCGCGAGGTCGAACGGCGCGATTTCGCCGGCGAGATACAGCTTCTTTGCCTTTGCGCGGCTGAGCTTGCCCGAGCTGGTGCGCGGCAGCGTGCGCGGCGGGACCAGTTCGACCACGCAGGGCGTGCCGGTGACCGACTGGACCTTGTCGCGGATCTGGTTGTGCAGCTTGCGGCGCTCGTCGGGATCGGAAACGCGGCAATGGACCAACACCGCGGGCGCCTCGGCCCCGTCCTCGGTCTCGATCGCGAAGGCCGCGATGTCGCCGTGGTTGAAGCCCGGCAATTGCTCCACCGCCCACTCGATGTCCTGCGGCCAGTGGTTCTTGCCGTTGATGATGATCATGTCCTTCGCACGGCCGACGATGAACAGGTAGCCATCGGCCATGTAGCCCATGTCGCCGGTGTCGAGCCAGACGTCCCCATTTTCCTTGGCGACCATGCAGGCGTCGGTCGCCTCGGGGTCGCGGAAATAGGAATGCATCACGCTCGGGCCGCGGCACCAGACTTTGCCGATCTGGTGGTCGGCCCGCACGGTGCCGTCCTCGCCGCGGATCTCGACTTCCATGTCGATCACGGGCTTGCCGCAATTGACGATCGCGCGGTAGCGCGCCGGGCGCGACAGGTCGCGTGCCGAACCCGACAGGCGCTCTTCCTCGACCAGCTCGACGCGGATGCCTTCGCCCGGCGGCATGATGGTTACGGCGAGCGTTGCCTCGGCGAGCCCGTAGCTCGGGGTGAAGGCGCTCGCGCGGAAGCCGGCCTCGGTGAAGGCGTTGACGAAATTCTGCATCACGTCGGGCCGGATCATGTCGGCGCCGTTGCCGGCGACGCGCCAGCGCGACAGGTCGAAGCGTTCGCTGACGCTGCTCTGGCTCGAGATGCGGCGCGCACAGATATCGTAGCCGAAGGTCGGCGAATAGCTGAGCGTGGTGCCCGGGTTGCGGCTGATCATGTCGAGCCAGGCGAGCGGGCGGCGCGCGAAATGTTCGGTCTTGAGGTAGTCGGTCGAAACCTGGTTGGCGATCACCGAAAGGAGGCAGCCGACCAGTCCCATGTCGTGGTACCAAGGCAGCCACGAGACGCAGCGATCCTGCGCTTCGAGCTTCATGCCGAGCCCGTGGCCGCGCAAATTGTTGAGCAGCGAGGCGTGGGTCACCGCGACCCCGTGCGGAAAGCGCGTCGAGCCGCTAGAATATTGCAGGTAGCAAATATCGTCGGGCGCCAATTCGGGCAGCGCGCAATCGGGTGCGTCGCGGGTGGCGAAGTCCTCCCATGCGATCGCTTCGACGCTGCGCGCCTCGGCTGCATCGTGCACCAGCCTGGCGATCTCTTCGGGATAGAACAGGACCTTGGGGTCGCAGCTGCTCAATTGCACGGTGAGCTGGCTGGTATAACCGCCCGCGCCGCCGAAGGTGGTCGGCAGCGGCAGCGGAACCGGCCAGGCCCCGGCATAGATGCAACCGCAGAACAGCGCGGCGAATTGCGGATTGGTCTCGGCGATCAGCGCGACCCGGTCACCCGGCGCGATCCCGGCGGCAACCAGGCGGCGCGCCATTGCCAGCGCATCCTCGCGCAATTCGGCGAAGGGATAGACGCGTTCGAGCGTACCGCGCGGATCGTGGAAATTGAGGCCGCGCTTGCCCCGCGCAGCGTAATCGAGCGCCTCGCCGAACGTGCCGAAATCGGCAAATCGGCGTTCGAGCGCGTCTTCGTTGGGGGTCGGCACGGCTGTGCCGGTCGAATCTGTCATAGGTTGGAGTGTCCCGCTCTCTTCCCAAGTCTTTATTTTTATTACGCTTTTTGCGTATTGAATGGCATATTCGCGTCGCCTGCACGGCCTTAACATATGCGACGCCGACCTTGGGGGTCCCTGTTTAGGGCCAAGTGTGGCATGAATAGGGCAATGAGCCGCCCGCGCAAGTCTCGTCCCCCGCTCGAACGAGCACAGTTGGCCGACCTCGCGCTGCATTATGCCGGGCGCTACATGACGACGGCGAAGAAACTCGAGGACTATTTGCGGCGCAAATTGCGCGAGCGCGGCTGGGGTGGCGAAGGCGAGCCGCCGGTCGCCGAGATCGTCGCCAAATGCGTCGACCAGCGTTTCGTCGACGACGAGGCCTATGCCTCGTCGAAGGCCGATGCGCTCCTGCGCCGGGGCTACGGTGCGCGGCGAATTGCGCAGGCGCTCCACCATGCGGGCGTTTCCGAAACGATCCGCGACGAACAGGCACCCGGCGAGCAGGACCGGCGGATGGCGGCGTTGGCGTTGGCGCGGCGGCGACGGTTCGGCCCGTTTTCGCGCGACGCGCTCGATCAGGCATTGCGCGAGAAGCAAGTCGCGGCGATGATGCGCGCCGGACACGCGCCGCAGCATGCGCGCGCATTGGTCGAGGCGAGGAACGAGAAAGAGGCGGAAGAATGGGTCGCGGATTGCTACGATTGACGGGAATGGCGCTGGGATTGCTCGCGCTGCCGCTGGCGGCCTGCTCGACCGCGGCGAGCGACGAGGCGCCGGCGCAGGACCAGCAGGCGGCAACCCACCCGGTTTCCGGACTCGAGATCATCGACGTCACCGTCGACACCGGCGAGGCAAAGCATCTCTTCAAGACCGAGGTCGCGGCCACCGCGGAAGAACAGCAGCGCGGGTTGATGTTCCGCACCGAGCTCGGCCCCGACGAGGGGATGATCTTTCCGACCGAGGAACCACGCGCGCGCAGCTTCTGGATGAAGAACACCCCGCTGCCGCTCGACCTGATCTTCATCGGCCCCGATCGGCGGATCGCGAATATCGCCGCCATGGCCGAGCCCTATTCACTCGATCCGATTCCGTCCGAAGGTGCGGTGATCGCGGTGTTCGAGATCGCCGGCGGACGCGCGGCGGAACTCGGGATCGAGCCGGGCGACGCGGTCGCGTGGTAAGGACCGAACAAGCGATTGTGCGACTCTCCCGGATCGGCTAACCGGCGCGGCATCATGAATTTCCTCTCCAAGATCTTCACCTGGTGGAATGGCGCGACGATCGGCACGATGCTGGCGGCGTGGCGCGGGTTCGAGCACGTCGGCACCGACGCGCAGGGCAACAAGTATTACCGCTCGAAGAAAAAGACCGGAGACGGCCGCGAACGCCGCTGGGTGATCTACGAGGGCAGCAACGATGCGAGCCGCGTGCCGAGCGAATGGCACGGCTGGCTCCACGGGCTGGGCGAAGACGTGCCCGAGAGCTTCCTCCCCCCGGCCAGGATCTGGGAAACCGACTACACCCCCAATGCCACCGGCACCGACACCCGCTACCTGCCGCAGGGCGCGCTGGAGAAGGGCGGCCACCGCGCCCGCGCCACCGGCGATTACGAAGCGTGGTCGCCGGACGCGTGATGCGTGCTGCGTGGTCGCTGCCGCTGCTGCTCGCGCTCGCCGCGTGCAATCAGGGCGCGCCCGAGCCCGAGGCCGAGCAAACCGAAATCCCCGACGAGATCGAGCGTGCCGAAGCACCGCCGGTCGAGGCGGCCGACGAGATCGAGGGCGCGACCCCGCGCGAGGAGCGCGTCGCGACGCTCGGCCTGCTCAACAAGCGCAACAATCTGACCCAGGACATCGAGATCGCCCCGGGCGAATCGAAGCGCGTCGACAACGTCATCGTCCGGCTCGCCACCTGCGAACGGACCCCGCCGTGGGAACGCCCGGCCGAGACCGGCGCCTTCGCGCAGGTGTTCGTCAACGAGCGCGGCCCCGATGGCGGCGAGCGTGCTTGGCGCAAGGTGTTTAGCGGCTGGCTGTTCAAGAATTCGCCCAGCCTCAACGTGGTCGAGCACCCGGTCTACGACGTCTGGGTAAAGGACTGCGCGATGAGCTTCCCCGGCGAAACGCCCGAAAGCTGAGCCTTCTGCGCGAGCGCCGCGAAGCCTTCGGGCAATGGAGCGGCGTTGGTCTTCAGCGCCTTGTCGAGCAATACGAGATAATCCGCCTGTGACATGGTCACCGCGCCCAGCGTCCTGAGGTGCGGGGTGATGAACTGGCAATCGAGCAGGGTCTTGCCCGCCGCGCGCATCGCCGCGACCAGCCAGGCGAGCGCGACCTTGGACGCATTGTCGGCGCGGCTGAACATGCTTTCACCGCAGAAAGTCCCCGGCAGGTCGACCCCGTAGAGCCCGCCGACCAGCGCGCCGTCCTGCCAGACCTCGACCGAATGCGCGTGGCCCGCGCGGTGCAGTGCGTTGTAGCTCGCCTCGATCGCATGGCTGATCCACGTCCCGCTTTCCTCGTCCGGGCGCTCTCGGCGCGGCTCGGCGCAGGCGGCGATCACGCCGGCGAAATCGGCGTTGCAGGTGACCTCGAATTTCTCCTGCCGCAGCAGCTTGCGCAGGCTCGTCGAGGCGCGGAACCCGTCGATCGGGAACACCGCCCGCTCGCGCGGTTCGACCCAGAACATTTCGGGATCCTCGCGTCCGTCGGCCATCGGAAAAATCCCCGCGCGATAGGCCGCGAGCAGGATGTCGGCCGGAACCGGCGGGGTGGGCGAGGGGGCGTGCATCATCGGCGAGATTAGCCGATCCGGGCCTGCCCGCCAATCGACAAGCAATCGAAAGTAAAGTTGCATCGAGCATCATGTTTGCTCGAACAGGTATAATTTACAGCATGTTGTATGACGTTGAGCGAGTCCAATTGACAATAATGCCAAGCCGGTTCGATAGTCCCGTCCAGCGGTCGCGAGGTCCTTAGCGCGTGGGGGAAGGCAATGGTCTTGTCATTCGGTTCGCTGGTTGCGGAAAAAGTCTTGAGGACGGGGCTTTCGACATGGTCGCTGGCTACGCTTTCCTTCGCCCTCATTGCACAGGACGTTTCGCAACAGGACACCGCATCGACGCAGGCGGTCGAGGCGGGCGCGCCTGCCGATGAACCGCCCGCGGAAACTCCCGCAGAGGACGGCGCCCCGGTTCAGCTTAGCTGGGACGAAGCCTGGCAGCACAGCCAGACCGTGCCGCTTCCCGAACCCGAGCCCTACACCGACGCGATCCTCGAAGGAGAATGCCATACACAGAGCTTCAAGGTACCCTATCCCGCCGGGATCCAGGAGCACCACAAGAAAGGCTATGCCGACGGCTATTACAAGCGCTTCATACCGGAGAACCGGAAACTGTACGACGCCTGCGCGGCCCGGAGGGTCGCCAGATATTGCCGGGCCGGAGGGCGCGAAACGTTTGACAGCCTGACGGCGGTGTACGATCGCTTGCGGAAGGACAACGAGCTAACCCGCTACCTTTACGCGCTCTCGCAGCTCGCCCGCTCCTGTCACGCCTCGCTCGCGTCGCGCCAGTTCGGCTACAATTACGCCATCCGCGGCGGGTCGTGCGAGAGCTGCAGCTACTACCTCAATCCCTACGCGTTCAACGGCGTGCGCAGCCGCATGCTCGAAGGGCTGTCCTACCTCGCTCCCCGCTACGACCGCGGCCAGAACTGGAAGCTCGCCGCGGAAACCCTGCGCAAGGCGAACCAGTCGATTCCCGCCGTTTATCGCGATTACGAGAAGGCGGCGCGCGCCGGGATCAATGCCAAGCGCGCCGCGGCGCTGAAGCGGATGGAAGACCGGCAGACGGGCGCGTTGCTGGGCGGGATCGCCGCGGCGCTGCTCGGCGCAAGCCCGAAGGCGATCAGCGATGTCGGGATGCGCCAGATCGACCAGATCGAACGCGACTTCGTCCGCTCGACCCAAAGGATCAGCCAAAGCGAAATGCGGATCGAGGATTTCGCCGTCCCCGCGGGCATGAGCGACGACGGGTTCCGCGTCGTCCTGCCCCGGCTCGAACTGTGGGAGGAGAGCTACGGCCAACGCAAGTTCCTGCCGGCCTACGGCATGTACAACAACGAATTGCCCTTCAACCAGATCACCCGGGTCGTCTCGCGCGGTGGATCTTGTTCGGGAGCCTATGTCGGTCCCGGCCTCGTGCTGACCAACAAGCATTGCGTGGTCGACGACCAGTTCCGCCTCAAACAGGGAATCGCGGTGCGGCACGAATACCTCTACATGGATGACGGGCTGCGGACCGGAAATGTCACCTATGTCGTCGACGGAGTCTATTTCCCGCCCGGGAACCACAATGCAGACCGGCGCCTCGACTGGGCGTTCGTGACCATGACCGAGCAGCAGAAAGTCGGGTGGCTGGGCATGCTGCCGCCCGATCGCTGGACCGCATATTTCACGCCGCGCGAGGATACCCGCTCGGACCCCGCGCGGATCGCGGTGGCGGGGTATTCGGCGGATCTCAATCGGGGGGCCTACATCACGATGGACTGGGGCTGCCGCGCCGAGCTGCGCGAGGGCATGCTGCTGCATCGCTGCCGGTCATGGAGGGGATCGTCGGGATCGCCGATCTTCGTCACCAACGGCAATCACAGCCGTCGCCTCGTCGTCGGGGTGCATGCAGCGAGCTACGGGATGCAGTCCGATGGCCTGAAGATCGGCGCCTTCGTGAGCGAGGAAATGTACGCGATGCGCGAGAGGCTCCGCGAGCGGCAGACCGCCCGCTTCGGGAATTGAACCAGGCCGACGCCGAAACCGGTCACGCCACGGGGACGAGTTCCTCGTATTCCTTGCGCCGCTGCGCATCGACCATCGCCGCGAATTCCTCGTGCCCGAGTTTCGTACCATCGTACAGCACATGGTCGGCCGGTCCGTTCCCCGGGTAGAGCCGGTCGAGATAGGAGATCATGCGCGTCATCGTGCGCGTGTGGGAATCGACGATATTGGTCGGGCGCGCGTGCAGCGTGATGTTCTGGTCCATGAACACGATCTCGCCGTCGTGCCAATCGTGATCGAAGATATATTCCTCGCGGTTCACCAGTGACCAGAGATGCGCCTTGTACCTTTCACTTTCGGCCTTGGTCATACCCTTGAAATGACTGAAGCAGTGGCTCGGGAAGCGCATGCCGACGCGCCCCGTCACGGTACGGTCGACCAGCGCGGTTTCCATTCCGTCGAACGGGATCATGTTGTATCGGATGATCTCGAGGTGCCAGCCATCGATATCGGGGCACATGTCACCGCCATCCCAGGCCCAAACGCACCGAAGCTCGTCGACCATCGAACGATCCTCGTGGTTGAGCGCGTCATAGACGGGCGCGGTGCAGAGAAAGGATGTTCGGCTGCTTTCCGATCCCCACAGGCTCATGAGGCCGACGATCCGCTGGTTGTCGTGATAGGCCTGCTGGTCGGCATGCCAATCGAGTTCGCCATTTGGGAACAGGCCGGTCGGCCGCCCGCGTTCGTTCTTCTCGAAACTGACCCGCGCCATGCCCCGCAATTCGCCCGATTCCTTCAGCCCGCTCGAGACCGCGCCCATCGCGAGGAAAGCCTCGCGCCAGTGCTTGCCCGCCAGCCGACGCTCCATCACGTAGCGATTGATGATCGGCATGCAGGGCTGGCCCCACAGCATCTGGATCTCGTAGAGACGCCGCTCGCTTACCTTCTGCCGTAAGAGCACGACGCATTCATGCGCCACCAGCCGGCCGAGCTCGCGGCAGGCCTCGTCGTCGGAGAGGTCGATGTCGGAAACCTCGACGCCATTGTTGAGCTGCGCGATCCTCATTTGGTCAGTTCCATCCTCTTGCCATGCGTTGCGGTGGGATCGTCGAAGTCGAACACGCGCCCCGTCCTTACGTCAGGCACGGCTTCGTTCCTCTCGATCAGGAAGATGCGACCGAGCGTATCGATCATGTCGAGCCATTCGCCGAAGGCGGCGGCATCGCGAACATCGGCATCGCGCGGTTCGAACTTTGACGACCAGCCGCCCGAATACATCCTGCATTCGGAGCAGATCGTGTCCGATGTCCCGCATTTCTCGAGCGCGGCGTGTTCGAGGTCGGTCTTGAAGTAGCGCATCGGCTCGACCATCCGCGAATGGCAGTCGCGCGCGATGCCGGTCTCCGGGTCGATATCGTAGAGCGGGCCGGATTGCGTCGCCCAGCGGTTGTAGGCGTGCGAATAGACCACGGTGTCGGGGAAGTCCTCGATCACCTCGTCCATCACCCGGCGCGCCGCGGCGAGGCTATCGTCGGTCCAGCGCAGATTGTCCTCTTCGGACGAGATGCGGAAATACTTGCCGTCTGGGCCCATCCGCTCGGCGATCTTGCGGGCATAGCTCTGCGTCGGCGAATACATGTTGAAGGTCAGCGGCAGGTCGTGGTCGCGGCAGATTTCTGCCAGCCGCCGCACGTCGCCGAGATTGGTCCTCGTCAGCGTGTAGAGCATGATCGCACGCGGATCGCCGGCATAGTTGCGGATCGCCTTGGCGAAGGCGTTGGCGCCGCGCAGGCTGGTGTCGACCTCCTCGTCCACGCCCCACACCGATACACCGATGCGATAAGGTATGGCGGGATCGAGCCTGATCGTCCCGTTGGTGCCGATATTCCCGTGTGGGAAGTGCCTGGCCGCCGCGATCAGCCGCTCCTGTTCGAGCGCGGGCTCGGCGCCGACGAAATAGGCCATCGTGACCCCGCGCTCGCCCTCGGCGGCGAAGAATTCCTCCCACGCGGCGCGGTCCTGCACCTCGCGGCTCGGCGGCGCGAAATCGTCGGCGAAATAGTAGCAGCCTTCGCAGAACAGGTTGCAGCGGGTCGCCACCTCGTAGAATGCCGGGCGGCGAAAGGCGCGGACGATCGCCTTGGCGCGGGTATAGCGTTCGCGCAGCCGTGGGTCGGCGCGCAGCATTGCTGCCACCTGACCCAACCGTTGCTTGCGCTCCCTACCGACGTGCATTGCTGCTTTCGACCCTGTTCCTCTTTCGAAACAGCGAGCTAGCGCAAATAATGACCCGGCGGAACCGAAAGAATCAGTCGCAATCCGATAATGGGACGCGTCCATCGCGCTGGATTTTCGCTGCTAGCATGCGCGAAAATTCGTGCGCGCCGGGCGCATTGAGATGGGTCGCGTCGCGGAAATACTCGAAGCGCGTGGCGAACTCTCCGGTGTTCCAGAAATCCGCGATGATCGCTCCCCGGTCGGCAAGCCGATCGAGCAGGCGATCGAACCGCTCGGTCTGGCCCCAGCGGCGCGACGACACTTCGCGGCGAAGCTCTTCGAGATAGGGCGGAACGACGATTACGGCGCGGCTGCCCGAAGCCTCGACCTGCATGACGGTGCGGAGGAGCGAGGCAGAGGCGCGGTCGGGCACATCCGGGGCGTAATAGGCGACCTTGTGTGCATCTTCGCGCCACTGCGCCAGCTGGGTGTCGACCAGTCGCTCGGCGGTGCGCGGGTCGATTGTCCGGGTGTCGGCGTCGATCGCGCGATCGGGCACCGGGCGGCCCTGCCACAATCGAAGCAGCGCTTCATGCCACGGGTCGCGCAGATCGTGGCCGATCGCGGGCATCGCTTCGGACAGGAATGCCTGCCGCCAATCGCCCGCAATCGGATCCCACCGCCCCTCGCCGTGGAGGAAGCGATAGGTGGTGCGCCGACGGTTCGCGCCAGCGAGGGCGGGCAGGCCGTTGTCGTGCGACAGCGAGGTCGGGGTCACAACCACGAAGAAAAGTTCGGGCGGGGCGGGGCGGGCAAGGATCAGTTCGACCAGCGCTTCGATCTCGAAGGGGTCCTGGCCATTGTTGTAGAATTCCGCCCCGTCGAGGCACATCGCGTCGAAATCGACCGCGGTGCCGATCGACCCGCCAAGCGAAACAGCTTTGCTGCCGGCGATCGCAGCGAAGCGGTCCTGCATGACCTGCGGCGCGGTGGGGCCCGCCACCGGAACCCTCCCGGCAAGGTTGAGCGCGCCGAGCGCCATGGCACCGAGTGCGAGGAAGAGCAGGGCGGAGCGGACGGTCCAGCGCATCAGAAATCGAAATACAGGAAGCCGCTGCCGGTGAACACGCCGAACACCAGGATGATCGCCGCGAGCCCCCACCAGAACGGCCAGGCGACGATCGCGCCTGCGGCTTCGAGGCGATCGAACACCGGGCGGCGGCTATCGAGCCATTGGTAGATTTCGAGTGCGGCTATGGCGAACAGAAACAGTGCGCTGAGGTGGAACGTGCCGAAACCGACGGACAGACCGAAGGCATCGCCCGGCAGGGCACCTATCTTGTCCCAGATCGTCAGCGTCTGCTCCCATCCCGGCGCGTTGACGATCGACCCTAGGAAGAGGAGGAAGAACCACAGCACGAAGCGATTGGCGCTGCGACCGAGGAAGCGCGCGCCGCGTGCACCCACGCCGACCCGCCCCAGCGCGCGCGACGTTCGCGCCAGCCCGCCGCGTTGTCGCCGGATCGCGCCTTCGCCGATCATCAGCAGCCCCCCGACCAGGCCCGCCGCGACCCAGGTAGAAGCGGCGCCGTGCCAGAGCGCGACGAGCAGAGTGGTCAGCACGGTGGCGACGAAGCGCGACCAGATCCGGGTGCTGCGGGCGATCGGGATATAGACGTAATCGGTGAACCAGCGGGTCACCGTGATGTGCCAGCGCTGCCAGAACTCGGCGATCGAGACCGCTGCGAACGGACGGTTGAAATTGCGCGACAGCGCGATCCCCATGATCAGACTCGATCCGATCGCGATATCGGCATAGCCCGAGAGGTCGGCATAGTAGCGGTAAAGCGCGCCCAGTGTGGCCAGCGCCACCGTGAGCGAGGTGTGTACCTCGGGCGCGGCGAGGATCGGCGGGACCAGCAGGCCCAGCCGATCGGCGATCACGAGTTTCTTGAAATAGCCGACCAGGATCATCGCGCAGCCGATCGCGGCGCGGCGCAATTCGAACACCTGACGCTCGCGCAATTGCGGCAGCAGCTTGTAGGGTCGCTCGATCGGGCCGGCGAGCAATTGCGGGAAGTACATCACGTACACCCCGAAAATACCGAGGTGATTCTCGGCCTCTCGTTTTCCGCGATAGACGTCGATCGAATATCCCAATGTCTGGAAGGTGTAGAAGGAAATCCCCAGCGGTAGGATCACGTCGGCCATCGTGAAATCGCCGATCCGCAGGTCGTAGAGCGTCGTCCCGGCAAGCAATGCGCTGTATTTGAAGAATGCCAGCGGGCCCAGATTGCACACCATGCTGATAGCGAGCAGCAGGCGTCGTCGCACGCTGCCCTTTTCGGTGTGCATCATCGCCTTCGCGGCGTGGAAATCGACCAGTGTCGTGAACCACAGCAGGGCGAGGAATTCGATCCGCCAGCTGGCATAGAAGATGTTGCTGGCGACCAGCAGAAGCACCCATCGCCACCGATGCGGCACGCAGAAGAACAACACTGCGACCAGTGGCAGGAACAGCAGATAGTCGAGCGAGTGAAAGATCATCGGCCGTGCAGCGGGTACCGGTTAATCACGCGAGTGCAGGAAGATCGGCGCGTCGCCGACCGGGCGCAGCGTCCATTCGACATGACACTGTAACGGGCTGTCGGGGTTCGGCGAGAGGGAAAAGCGCTGGCAGGTCATCACCAGAAATAGAGCGAGCTCGACCAATGCGAGACTCGATCCGATACAGCCACGCGGGCCCGAACCGAATGGCAGCCAGGCGGCGCGTCGTTCGCGCGTATCGCCTTGGGGGTCGAGGAAGCGTTCGGGTAGGAATTCGTCGGGCCGGTCCCATAAGCGTCGGTGCCGCTGCATCGCGTAGATCGCGACGATCGCAACCGATCCGGGCTCGAGCGTAACATCGCCGATGGTGAGCGGAACACGTATCTCGCGCATCAATTGCAGGATCGGAGGAAAAAGCCGCAGCGTCTCGCGCACGATTGCACCGGCCGCGGGAAAATCGCGCAGTGAAAATGCGCCCGCCGCCCGTTTGGCAGCCTCGTCGCGGATCGCGTCCTGAAGCTCCGGTCGGTGGGCGACCAGCCACAGCATCCAACCCAGCGCGACCGCGACGTTGTCGTGACCGGCATGAAGGAAGAGCGTCAACGTGTTCAGGTCCTTCGGGTCTGCCACGCCGTCGCGGCTCGCTTTCCAGTCGCGCGCCAGCCGTTCCGCCAGCGGCTGGAGGTGCACCAGCTCTTCCTTGAGCTCGATCGGGCACATGGCCGCGATCGTGCGGGCGGTGTCGTCGATCCCCGGGGATCGGTGGCGGGCTTCGCGATCGCTGGCGAATATCGCCCGATACAGCGCGTCCAGGCTAAGTCGGCGGGTGTCGCGGAGCAGCGGGACCGCTCTTTTCGGACCGAGCGCGGCCCATTCGTCCATCATCTCGTCCCCGGCGAGCTCGAGCCGGGGTACGAGGCCGGCGGCGCGGTCCGCCGTGATCGGCTGCGCGATCGTGCGACGCTGCCCGCGCCAGTCCTGCTGGTCGGCCTGGACAAGGTTCTCACCGTAGCTTGCTCCAAGGATCCGGTCCTGGAAGCGCGCCCGCGGAAAATTGTCGCTGCGGTTCATCAGGATGGTCGACACCGCCATGGGGTCGGACACGAACGCCAGCGCCCGCCTTCCGGCCTTGGCCTGCACCACGCCGGTGTCGAGCAGGTCGTCGGGCCAATGGGCGAGCGGATCGCGCGCGACTCGACCGATCGCGGGCAGTGGCCCTTCGCCGGAGCCGTTCAACACCAGTTTCGGAGGCTCGAACGCCACCCTTGTCCCCCCTTGCGTCGCGCTGCCTTACGCGCGCTTCACTGGTCCGACAAGCGATTGGGAACGGACGGAAAAGAAGTCCCATCGGGCATCGGCGGCGCCCCGCGGCCGCATCGCCGCTTGCCAATTCGGCGCGTCCGCCCTAGAGCGCGCATCCGTCTGCAGGGGTGTAGCTCAGCTGGTAGAGCATCGGTCTCCAAAACCGAGGGCCACGGGTTCGAATCCTGTCACCCCTGCCAGACGATTGTCCGACCATGTCCGCTTTTCGCCGGTTCGGTTTGCAACCGCGCCGGGCGCCGCGTATTGTTCCCCGGGGATCGCGACGCAAAGCGAGGGCCATGGGAAACGAAAGCATCCGCTTTTTCCTGCGAGACGGGCGCATCTGGGTGCGCGGCGGCGAATATGCGGACAGCGTCGATCTCGGTCCTTCGGCGGAAGTCGGTGTCGCGATGGAGCGGTTCGTAGAAGAGCGCAGGCTGCGCGCGGCGCGCACCGAAGCGGAACCGCCGGACGAATTCCCGCCGCCGCCCCAACCGTCACCGCCACCGCTCCACCCGCCAGCACCCGCTTCATTGCCCCCAAACTCGCCGGACCGGTCGGTGCTGCCGCCATCACCGGTCGCGCCCGAATCGCATTCCACCGCCTCGCGACCCCGCTACCAGGTCGATCGCAGCGAACTCCGCCACGAACTGACGATCCAGGCCCGGATCGTCGCCAATTCGGGACCGCGTGACGTCACCGTGCTCGACCTTTCGGAAAGCGGCTGCCGCTTCGCGGATCGCTATCGCGGGCTCAATCCGGGCGACAAGATCACGATCAAGATCGGGCCGATCGGTCCGGTCCGGGCGACGGTGCGGTGGTGCGATCACGGCTATGTCGGAATCGCGTTCGACAACCCGCTCTACCCGTCGGTGCTGGAACACATCCGCGATCACTTCGACATCCGGAAGTGACCGTCCCGCTTTGCGGGCGGGGAAGCGGGGCCGCCGCGAGGCGAACGACCCCGCCGTTGTTCAGAAGCCGATCGCCATGCCGACGCGGCCGCTCGCGCCCTCGTCGCCGGTATTGCCGGCAATCGCGCCCGACACGTAGATCCGCGGGGCGACCCGCGCGGTCACTGCCGCCGAATAGCCCTGCTCGCCCTGGTGGGTCGCGCCGTTGACGCTGATCGAGACGGTGCTGTCGGGCACCACCATCGTACCGCCCATCGCCATCGCCGCGGCGACCCCGCCGCGCATCCGCGTGTCGAGATCCTCGAGCGCGAACTCCATCGTGTCGAGCCGGCCCGACAGCGCGAGCACGTCGCTGCTGAGCGCCTCGAACTGGGCGTCCGAGATAGCCGCGATGTAATCGACATTGGCGCGCACGGCATCGACCGAGGCGGCGGTTGCCGCCTGCTGGCGCCCGAGCACCCCGTTGGCGTCGACTGTCACGAATTCGATCGGTCCCTCCTGCGCGGCGGTCGAGGCGTCGAGATCGCCGATCTTCACCGAGCTGCCCGCGCCGCCGAGCACGACCTGGTCGTTGGCGGTGGTCACCGCGGCATAGCCGATCGCCGTGGCACGCGCGTAGTCGGAGGTCGCGTTATGGCCGATCGCGGTGGCGCTGGCGTTGCGGGCCATCGCGGTGCGGCCGAGCGCGGTCGCGTTCTCGTCGGTCGCCTGCGCGCCGTTGCCGACCGCGGTCGCCTGCAGCGCCGGGGCGAAGGAGGCGTAACCGAGCGCCATGGCATAATTGCCGCGTGCGGTGGCGAAGGACCCGAAGGCGAGCGTGCCGATTCCGTCAGCCGACGAGCCCGCGCCGGCGGCAGTCGTCTGCAAACCGTTGGCGCTGGCGCCGTAGCCGAATGCGGTCGTGCGTCGGCCCGAGGATACGGCGTCGGCACCCATCGCGAGTGATTCATCGCCCGACGCTATCGCCTCGCGCCCAACCGAGACCGCACTTGCGCCCGAAGCAATTGCCCCGAGCGAATCCTCGTCGAGCCCGTCGCCGCCGATCGCGACCGCGTATTCGCCGCTCGCCTGCGCGCGGGTGCCACCGGCGAAGCTGCGCGCTCCCGAAGCGTTCGCCTGCAGCCCGACCGCGGCGGCATATTGGCCGGCGGCGTCGGCGTAGGCGCCGAGTGCCGATCCGCCGTCGCCGGTCGCGTTGCTCCGATGGCCAAGCCCTGTCGACCACCGCCCGCTGGCCGCGGCATTGTCCCCTACCGCGGTCGCCTGCTGTGTGGCGTTGGCGGAAGCGCCGACACTCGTCGCAGCCAGTCCATAGGCGGTCGCCGAGCTGCCCAATGCGGTCGCATTGAAAGCCTCGGCCCGCGCCGAGGTGCCGAAGGCGTTGGAACCGAATTCCAGCGCGGATGCATTCAGGCCGACCGCGGTGGCCTGATTGTTGCTGGTCGCGAACGAACCGATTGCGGTACCGCTTCCACTGGCCGTCGTCTCGCGACCGATGGCGACTGCCGAACCGCCACCGGTCGAAGCGGAGCCGCCGATGGCGACCCCGAAGACATCGGCGGCGCTGGAGTTCGTACCGATGGCGATAGAGTTCTGGCCGCCAGCGTTGGCGGACGTTCCGAGGGCGGTGGCATCCTGGCCTGCGAAAGAAGTCATGCCGAGGCTGATTGCCCGATCGGCAGTCGTGGCGACATCGGTCCCGATTGCGATCGAGTTCTTACCTCTGGCGCTCGCGCCGATGTAGTCTCCGTCGTCTCCGTCGCCACCGATCGCAACCGAATTTTCCAGCGAATATGAGTAGGAACCGATCGAAATTCCGCCCGCCACTGCTCCGTGGCCAAGCGCAACGGCACCTTCCATGCCAGCTTGCGAATCGGTCCCGATGGCGACCCCTCTCGCGACCGGAGTCCGTGCATGTGCGCCCAGCGCAATCGAATAGTCCCCGATGGCCCAGGCATTGGTCCCCGCAGCAAGCGATTGCGCGCCATAGGTTCGACTCCAGCCCCCAAGCGAGACCCCGCCGTATCCATAGGAGACGCTATTGTAACCCAACGCTACCGAAGCGACCTCGGTGGCCTGGGTGGATTCGCCAATTGCAACTGCCCGTTCGCCGCTGGACACTGCGTCGGAACCCACCGCAACAGCAGCAAGATCGCTGGCCGAGGCATTGTTTCCGACGGCAATGGCGAAACGTGAATCGGCGCTCGCTCCGGGTTCAGTCGAAGCGTTCCTGCCGACGGCGATGGTGTAATCGTCGGTGCTCTGCGCATCCATCCCCACGGCAATGGACCATGCTCCGGCTGCGCTCGATCCGTTGCCGACGGCCGTCGCATCCGCGCCCGAGGCGGTGGCACCGGCCCCGCATTCGAGCCCGTCATCGGCGGTGCTCGCGGTGGCGTCGGGCCCGTCATTCGTATTGCATTCGGGCGTGTCGTCGGCGCGGGCCGAGGTGGTGAGCGCGACGAGCGAGGTGGCGGCGAGCAGCAGGCTCGCCGTCAGGCGACAGGTATTCATGGTTTGACCCTCCATTCGGGCGAAAATGCATCGCCCCTTCCGCCGTGCATGGTGTTGAGCAGGGGTCTGAAAGACAACCTCTTTGCCGCCGCCCTTCCACAGCGCGCCGGCCACTGTGGCGAATCGGTCACGCCGGGGCCGGACGGCGGTCGCGCTGTCGCGGCGGGAACCGATTTCCGCGACCGGAGGTTTATCCCCCCAAGACGGGAATGAAGATTGAGGAGAACAACATGGCTAGCGTCAGCTTTCGCAGCTCGCGCCCGGACTCATGGATTTCGCCGCGTCCGCATTCCGATCCTTCGGCGCGTTTCATGAAGCACGGTGCGATCCGTCCGATGGAACAGCCGGGATTCTGGGCTCGCCTCCTGGGCACGCACTAGGACGGTGCGACCGGCGCGCCTCGGGTGCTCCGGACTAGGTAGACGAAACGAAAAGGGCGCGGTGCCGATCCGGTACCGCGCCCTTATTCATTGGAGCCGGAAGCCCCCGGGGATCAGTATTCCTCGGGCTCTTCGGGCGTTTCCTCGTGGTAGTCCTTGCCCGCGGTCCGATCGCCGCGCGACAGCGCGAAGACGACGCCCGAAAGCAGCGCGATCGCGAGGATGTTGGGCAGCAGCATCGTGGCGTTGGAAATGTCGCCGAGGCGCCAGACCAGCTCGCTGGGCTGCGCCGCGCCGATGAAGATCACCACGCACCACAGCACGCGCCAAGCCATGTGCAGCTTGCGCTCGCCGCTGCGGGTCGAACCCTTCACCCGGTCGTAGATGAAGGTGATCGCGCGTTCGCCGTAATAGCTCCAGGTGAGCAGGGTGGTGAACACGAACAGCAGCAGCGCGATCGAGGCGACCAGCGTCCCGATCGGGATCGCGGCGATCTCGGCCGGGAAGGCGGCGGCGAAGGCACCCGAGGTCATCTCGAAGCCGACGCGGTCCGACTGCCAGACATGCGGCACGATCTCACCGGCGTTCGAGAACTCGCCGCGCACGGTCAGGATCACCAGCGCGGTCATCGTGCAGATCACGATCGTGTCGATGAAGGTGCCGAGCATCGCCATGCGGCCCTGCTGCTCGGGATCGTCGGTCTGCGCCACGGCGTGCGCGATCGGGGTCGAACCCTGGCCCGCCTCGTTCGAGAACAGGCCGCGGGCGACACCCGCGCGGATCGCCATGATGATCGCCGCACCGGTAAAGCCGCCGACCGCACTCTGCGGGTTGAAGGCACCGTGGAAGATCAGCGCGAAGGTCTCGCCGAGGTCGCCGAAGTTCAGGATCAGCGCGATCGCGGCCATCACGATGTAGGCGGCGGCCATGAACGGCACGACGCTTTCCGCGACGCGGCCGATCGACTTGATCCCGCCGATGATGACGATGAAGACGAGCACCGCGACGATCAGCCCGCCGAGCCATTCCTCGATTCCGAACAGCTCGTTGAGGCCGTCGGCCACGGCATTGGCCTGGATCGAGTTGCCGGTGACGAGCGCGCTGAACAGCGTGCCGATGCAGAACAGGATCGCGAGCCAGGTCCATTTCGGACCGAGACCCATCATGATGTAGGTCATCGGACCGCCGCGCTTGACCCCGTCGGAGGTCGTTTCGCGATAACGGATCGCCAGCGAGCCCTCGGCGAAGGCCAGCGCCATGCCGAACAGGGCGGTGATCCACATCCAGAAGATCGCGCCCGGACCGCCCAATGCGATCGCGGTGGCGACGCCGGCGAGGTTGCCGGTGCCGACCTGGCCGGAAAGCGCGGTCGAGAGCGCGGCGAAGGGCGAAATCTCGCCCGCGCCCGCACCCTTGCGGCTCGAGAACAGGCCCTTCAGCGCCGAGAAGAACTTGGTGATCGGATAGAAGCGCAGGCCAACCATCACATACAGGCCGACCCCCAGCAGGATCAGCGCCAGCGGCGGGAAGGGAATGACTTCCACCCCCTCCCATGTGCCGCCCCAGATGAGGTCGGATATGTTGGTGACCGGCTGGATCATGCGGTCGCCAAGCGAAGCAGGCTCGGTAGTGGCCATGTCAGGTATTTCCCCTTTGAACTCCCTTTGTGGCGGGGGTGCTAACGGCAGAACCGCGCGAATGCCAGCCTTTGTGGCGAGAAGGCACACAGCGGAGCGGCGCTGGACGCCCGCGAACGGGGCTAGGGGCGGTCAGGCTTGGCCAGCGCGAAGGCGATGCGGACCTGCTCGCGGAACAGTGGCGCGTAGGAGCGCAGCTTGCCGGCATTTTCCGCGTCGAAGCCGGTGCCGCTCGCGACATGCGCCAGCGCGCCCTCGATCCCGCGCTGGAGCAGCGTCCGGGCGAGCGCAAAGTCGCGACTTCCCCGCGACACCGCCTTGGCGAGGCGGAGGTCGGCGCCGATATTGGCATCTTCGTACGGATCGTAGAAGGCACGGGTTTCCCGGAGCTTCCGCGCTTCGGACAGGTCGCGCTCGGCCTCGTCCCAGCGCCGGGTCTCGAGCAGCGCCTCGCCGCGGGCGAGCAGCGCCTTCATCCGCATCGCCTCGAATGGCGGGGCATAGGCCCCCGCCGCGAGCTGCGCGTCGGCGAAAGCGAGGTTCTCCGCCGCGAGCGCGATCGTGCGCGCATGGTCCCCGGTGCTCGCGAGCGCTTCCATCAACGCGCCGCGCAGGAAGCTTTCGGCCATCGGGTTGGCTTCGAGCACCGGGTCGGCCAGCGCCTCCTCGAACACCGCGATTGCATCTTCGCCGCGTCCCGTCGCGGCGAGCGCCTTGCCGAGCATGAGCAGGTCGTTGACCT
Source organism: Pseudoblastomonas marina (assembly GCF_034374265.1). Lineage (NCBI taxonomy): Bacteria > Pseudomonadati > Pseudomonadota > Alphaproteobacteria > Sphingomonadales > Erythrobacteraceae > Pseudoblastomonas > Pseudoblastomonas marina. The sequence continues at coordinate 289,386 of NZ_CP139718.1, forward strand.
GCGTTTCGACGAGTCCGTCGGCGAGCGGATCGAGCATCGTGTCCCAATAGCGCAGCGCGACCTTCGGATACCCGGCCTCCTGCGCCTGCACCGCCAGCCGCCGCAGCGCGCGCACCACCGATGCCGCGCGCTCGGGATCCTCGAGCCGGGTGCGGAAGCCCGCGAGCGCGCTTTCCGCCGCGAGCACCGCTTCCTCGTCGCGACCCTGTTCGTAAAGCGCGCGGGCGAGGTCGGCGAAGTAGTCGGCGGTGTCGGTCCGGATCTCCGCGCTTTCGCTTCGTTCCACCGCTGCGATCGCGCCGCGGGAATCGGCCTCGGCGAGCGACCACAGTGCGAGGCGCCGTTCCTCGTTGGACCATTCCTCCGCGGCGCGCCGGGCGAGCATGTCACCGCGCGCGGACAGCAGCATCGCGGCTTCGCTCGGATCGCGATCGAGCGCGCGCGAGCGTTCGAGCGCGAGGGTCAGCTGCTCGATTGCAGCGGGGTACCCCACCCCGCCCCAGACGATTCCGTCGCTCACCAGCCCCTTGATCGCGCTGGCGTAGAAATAACGGATCGTGGGCTCGTTGTGGCCGCCCAGCTCGTCGCGTTGTTCGGCAAGCTCGAGCCATTTCTCGGCCGCGGCGACGGCATCGCGCGGCTTGTCCCACGCCCAGGCGAGATAGAGCTGGAGGTAGAGCGGGTGGAGGCAGTCGCCCGAGCCCGGCCGTTCGCTCTCGCAGCGCTGCTCCTCTTCGGCGAGATAGGCGACGGCTTCCGGATATTCGCCCTTCAGCCGGGCCTCGTCGATCGGCCACGGCAACGCGGTCGTGTCTCCCTCCTGCGCCCCGACGGCGGCCGGGACCAGCACGGCGAGCAAAGCCATGAGCGGGAAGAGGATTCGCGACATCGCAGGCACTCTAACGCGGTGTTTCGTCCTGCCAACAGTCGCGATCGGTCATCGCACACTTGCACAAGCGCGCCGCCGGGGTTAGAGGCGGGGGCAATTCCGACATCGATGGAAAAGCAGCCCCTCCCGGACTTGAACCGGGGCGGCGCGGACCCCATCCCGGAAGAGACGAGTTTCACTTTTGGGATTTTGAACGATGGCGAAGACCACCCCCGGAGAATTCATCCGCCAGGTGCGGGCCGAAGCGTCCAAGGTTGTCTGGCCGACCAAGGCGGAAACGATCCAGACCGCGATCATGGTCGGCATCATGGTGCTGATCCTCGCGCTGTTCTTCTTCGGGATCGACAGCCTCTTCTCTTCCATCGTCGGCTGGCTGCTGCGGCTCGCCTGATCCCTAAACAAGCAACGGACGACTGACACACATGGCCCGCTGGTACATCATCCACGCCTATTCCGGTTTCGAGAACAAGGTGCGCGACACGATCATTTCGGAAGCCGAACGGCTCGGCTTGTCCGACGCGGTCGAGGAAGTGCAAGTCCCGACCGAGACGATCACCGAGATCAAGCGCGGCAAGAAGGTCCAGACCGAACGCAAGTTCATGCCGGGTTACGTGCTCGCCAAGCTGACCATGACCGACGATGTCTACCACCTGGTCAAGAACACCCCCAAGGTGACCGGCTTCCTCGGCAACAACAACAAGCCGCAGGCGATTTCCGAACGCGAGGCCGCGCGCTATTTCGGCGGTGTCGAAGACGCCAAGAGCGCGCCCAAGCGCGAGATCAACGTCGATTACGAGATCGGCGACCAGGTCAAGGTGCTTGGCGGACCCTTCGCGAGCTTCAACGGCGTCGTCGAGGAGCTCGATTTCGACAAGCAGAAGGTCAAGGTTTCGGTCTCGATCTTCGGCCGCGCGACCCCGGTCGAGCTCGACTTCGAGGAAGTCGAACTGGTCAAGTAAGGCCGCCGGCGCGAGGCGTCAGCTTTCGAGTCCGAAACTCTCGTCGACCAGGCGTGCCGCGTGCGCTTCCTCGAGGCCGCGATCAATGTTGGCGATGACCGATGTCAGCGGCGCGTCGAGGCGATAGCAGAACTCGCGCGCCCGGAACTCGCGCACCGCATTGCCGCGCAGCATGACTGGGACGATCCGGGTCAGCAGCTTGGTGCCGAACCCTTCGTGCTCACCGCTGCCGAACCGTTCCGATGAATCTTCGGACAGGCTCTCGTGCCACTCGAGCTCGAAGCGATCCTCGTCCGCGTCGTAGGTGACGATCTTCCAGGAGAGCGAGACCCGCGTGTCCTCGGTTTCGGAAAGATTGTATTTCTGCGCGTTGGTGGCCAGCTCGTGCAATGCCAGCGCGATCTGCTGCGCCGCTTCTGATCCGACGGCGATCGCAGGTCCCTCGATCGCCACGCGGTCGGGGAAGACCTGGATCAGCGGTGCGAGCTGATCGCGCACCACCGTTTCGAGCTGCTCTGAAGCATTGTTCTCCGCCCGCTTGATCGTGGTCGTGGCCTTGGCCAGCGCGCGCAGGCGGCCGAGCAGGGTCGCGACGAATTCCTCCTTGGTGCCGGAATCCTTGGCGCTCTGGCTGGCGAGCGAGCTGACCACCGACAGCAGGTTGCCCGAACGATGCACCGCTTCGCGCGCCTGGACCGCGAGGTTGGCATTGAGGCTCTGCAGTTCCTCGGTCCGTTTCTCGACCTGGTCCTCGAGCGTGGCGAGCGTCGCCTCGTGCGCGGCGATTTCGTCCTGCAGCTGCTTGTTCGCTTCGCCCATCTGGCCGGGCGAAGGTAGTGCGACGAGCGTCGGGACGAGCCGGAAAAGCACCACCGCGGTGATTGCGGAAACGATGCCGGTGGCAAGCTTGAGCGCGCCGATCCACGGATAGATCGGCCACCACAGCGTGACGATCCCGGCAAGGTGAGTGAAACCGCACAGCAGGATGAAGCTGGCGAACAGCATGACCAGCCCAGGATGCGGGACGTCCTTGCGCTGCCGCAGGACCGTTATCAGCGCGAGCGGGATCGCCATGTAAGACAGGAAGATGAGCAGGTCCGACCCGGCCCACAGGATCACCAGCCACGGTTGCCATAACAGGCACATGCCGTGCGGCATGTAGTCGCCATATTCGATTATGTGGCGCATTCTAAATTCTCCGACCCCCGGATTGCCGCGCAATCCGGGTAAGCCGATAGGCCTCTTTCGAGGCGATGAACAGTTCGGCCTTTGACTTCGCGGCTGAAACAGGCATCGGTGGGTTGGTGAAGACGCTCGCCGCCTCGCGCCCGTTCCTGTGGCTCGTGCTCGCGCTGCCGGGCGCGTGGATCCTTTATCGCTGGGCGGCGACACCAGAAGAATATGGCTATGGCCATGCGATCGGCGACAGCGGCGACTGGGCCGCATGGCTGCTGCTGGTGACGCTCGCGGTGACCCCGGTCCGTCTGGCGTTCCGCAAGGCGCGGGTGGCGATCTGGCTGATGCGGCATCGGCGCGATCTCGGGGTGGCCAGCTTCGCATATGCCGCCGGGCACACCGTGATCTACCTCGTTAACAAGGCGGCGCTCGGCCCGGTGCTCGCCGAGGCGGGATCGCCCGACATGCTGACCGGCTGGCTCGCGCTGGCGCTGTTCGTGCCGCTCGCCGCGACCTCGAACGATATCGCGGTGCGCGCGCTCAAGCGGGCATGGAAGCGGCTCCACCGGCTGGTTTATCCGGCGGCGGTGCTGACCTTCGCGCACTGGGCGCTGGCGGCCTTCGATCCGACCACGGCCTACATCCATATCGGGATCCTGGCCGCGATCGAATCGGTGCGGGTGTGGCTCCAGCGCCGCTAGGCGGAGGGCTTACAGCGTGACGTACTGCCGGAAGCGCGCGACTTCGGCCTCGTCGACATACTTGCCGATCTCGCGGTTGAATTCCTCGATATTCTCGTAAGGACGATATTCGAGGAATTCGCCGATCATGCGCTCGGTCATGCCCGGGATCAGCGCGATGTCCTCGCGGGTGGCGGTGTTGAGGTTGACCGGGACGAACACGTTCGCGCGCATCGCGGCGGCATCTTCCTCGCCCAGCGTTTCCAACAGCACCGCGTTGAAGGCGGTGGTCGAGGCATAGGGCTGGCCGGCGACGATCGAGGCGGCGAGTTCTTCCGATGCGCCCGCGGCGGCAAGCTGCTCGGCGGTCGCGGTGTTCGCATCGAGCACGCCCGCAGTCTCGGTGTCCGCGGTGGTCGTGTCGGCATCGGCTTCGGCTTCGGCCATTTCCGCGGCGGCCGCTTCGTCGGGATCTTCGCCCGCATCGGCACAGGCGGACAGGGCGAGGGCAGAGCCGCTCAGGGCGGCCACGAAGACGAGTTTGCGCATGGAGTGATCCTTCTTGGTAAAGCGTCGCAATAACGGGTTTGGCGGGTCGTGCGAACCCCCCGATGCGAGCATTGCAAGCATGGTGAACGAGGCACGGGAAATTCGGCAGGACAATCTTGGGTTTCGCTTAACTTCCGCCCCCTAGGGACCGTTAACGCGGGGACGCCCGCAGGACCGGATCCAGGAACATAAATGCATTTCTTCAACCATCTCCTGCACGACCACGATCTGGCGCTGATCCTGCTGGCTGCGGCGATCTGCGCGGCGGGCTGCTATGTCGGCGTCGGCCTGTCGCAGCGCGCGGCGAGCGAACGCGGGACCGCGCGCTGGCACTGGTGCTTCCTCACCGGGATCGTCGCCGGCTGCACGATCTGGGCGACCCATTTCATCGCCATGTTCGGCTATCGCTCCCCGGTACCGGTGTCGCTCGACGGGGTACTGACCCTGCTGTCGGCGCATATCGCGGTGGTCGGGAGCTGCGCCGCGGTGGCTGTCGCCACCTTGTCGCGCCGGCTCTGGGCCTCGGCAACTTCGGGGCTCCTGTTCGGCCTGACCATCGCGGCGATGCACTATACGGGCATGTCCGGCTATGTGTTCGCGGGAGCCGAGGTGCGCTGGGATTACGGGCTCGTCGTCGTCTCGATCGCGCTCGGCACCGCGCTGGCCGCGGCGGCCAATTTCCGGCTCTCCGGGTCCGACGGTACCAAGGTGGATATCGGGTCGGTCGCGCTGTGGGTGGCGGCGATCGTAGCCCTTCATTTCACCGGGATGGCATCGATGACGATCGCACCGCTGGCTGGTACGGTGGTGACGGACGCGACCTATTCGGGGGTCGGCGGGAACGCGCTGGCCGGCGCGATCGCTACCATCAGCCTTATGATCGTGGGGCTGGGCCTGACCACCTCGCAGACCGATCGCCGCCAGCAATTGCGCTCGCGCCTGCGGCTCCAGCACCAGGCGATGCACGATGCGCTGACCGGCCTGCCCAATCGCAGGGCTTTCGGTCGCGCGCTCGCCAAGCGCAGCGCCGCCGCCGAGGCCACCGGTGCCGCCTTCGCGCTGCTCGTCGTCGATCTCGACAATTTCAAGCCGGTCAATGACGGCATGGGCCATGCCACCGGCGACGAGGTGCTCAAGCGTGTCGCGCACCGGCTCGAATGCGCCGCTCGGCCCGGAGATTTCGTCGCCCGCGTCGGCGGTGACGAATTCGCGATCCTCCTCGACGGGGTGCGCGATTCCAGCGCCGCGGGGAGCGTGGCCGATCGCGTGATCGAGATCCTCGGGCGCCCGTTCCTGATCGGAGAGCAGATCGCCGAGATCGGGGCCTGCGTCGGGATCAGCCTCGCGCCGCATCACGCGACCAATCCGTCTCGCCTGGTCAATCACGCCGACCATGCGCTCTATTCCTCGAAGCGCAGGGGCAAGGGCCGCTGGCAGGTTTTCGACGATACGCTGCTCGAAGCGATCGAGCGCCGCCGGGTGCTCGAAGCCGCGCTGCGCCGCGCCGCGGTGCGCGAGGACTTCGACGTCGTCTACCAGCCGATCGTCGATTCTTCGACCGACGAGCTGGTCGGTGCGGAGGCCCTGGCGCGGTGGAGCCCGGCCACCCACGGAGCCGTTCCGCCCGCCGAGTTCATCCCCATGGCCGAAGAGCTCGGGCTGATCGGGCGGATCGGTATGACGGTGCTGCGCAAGGCCTGCCGCGAGGCGATGAGCTGGCCCGATTCGATCAAGCTCTCGGTCAACCTGTCGCCGGTCCAGATCCTCGATCCGCGCCTGGTCTCGGGGGTCGCCGCGGTGCTCCACGAGACGGGCCTGCCGCCGCAGCGGCTCGAGCTCGAAATCACCGAGACCGCGCTGCTCGGCGACGACGAGCTCGCGCTGCGTACGCTCAACCGGCTGGTCGCGCTCGGGGTCAATGTCTCGCTCGACGATTTCGGGACCGGCTATTCCTCGCTCAGCTACCTCCACCGCTTCCCGATCAGCCGGATCAAGATCGACGGGAGCTTCGTCAACCAGGCGCCGGTCGATGCGAACAGCGCCTCGATCGTGCGCGCCATCGCCGAACTGGGGAAGAGCATGGATCTGCAGATTACCGCCGAGGGCATCGAAACCGCCGCCCAGCGCGAATTCATCACCAGCCACGGGTGCCAGAACCTCCAGGGCTTCCTGATCAGCCGACCATTGTCTGAAGCCGAATTTTCCGATCTGTGCAGAGCAGCGGGACGGGAGCGCGCGGCATGACCGAACGCTTCGACCTGACCGACCAACCGGGCGCACCGCTCCTGCGTCTGTTCTACACCAGCAGCGCGATCGCCCGGCTGGGCGCGCGCGAACTGGCGCTGGCTTGCGAGAAGCGGAATCGCGAGGCCGGGATCACCGGCGTGCTGCTGCGGGTCGACGCGACCTACCTGCAGGTCATCGAGGGCGCGCCCAAGGCGATCGCCGAGACCTTCGAGCGGATCTGCTGCGACCTGCGCCACCGCAATCTCGCCCTGCTCGAGATCGAACCCGCAGACGAGCGGATCTTCGGCGACTGGTCGATGGGGCATGTCGGCGACAGCGAAAGCCTCACCATCGCGCTGCGCGACGACCTCGAGGACATCCGCCTGCTAGCCGGGGTCAACGCGCACAACACCGTGCTGCGGATGCGCCAGCTGCTCGACGCGGTTCGCGCCCGCGACCTGGAAGTGCGCAACCGCGCCGCATAGGGGCGCGCCGGTGCGGCGCAAGCCAGGCCGCACCGAAATCTGGCACCGGTTTTCCCAATGGTACTCACGGGTTGCGTTTGGCCGGCTGGGGCGACACCTTGCTACCCGGAAGAAGGGCGATTCGGTTTTCGCCCGGATGGAGGGTCAAACCATGAATACCTGTCGCCTGACGGCGAGCCTGCTGCTCGCCGCCACCTCGCTCGTCGCGCTCACCACCTCGACGCGCGCCGACGACACGCCCGAATGCAACCTCAATGACGGGCCGGATGCCACCGCGAGCACCGCCGATGACGGGCTCGAGTGCGGGGTCGATGCCACCGCCTCGGGCGCGGATGCAACCGCAGTGGGCAATAATTCCACGGCGGCGGGTGATGGTGCGACGGCCGTGGGTGTGAACTCGAGCGCGGCGCAAGAGAATGCAACGGCGGTGGGTAGCGGTGCCAGTGCTGCGCAAGCACGCTCCACAGCGATGGGTTACAACGCCTCGGCGACCGGATTGAATTCGACCGCCCTTGGATATTCTTCCACTTCCGGCGGTAGCGAATCGATCGCGCTCGGCTCCTTGAGCGCGACCGGGGATGACAGTTCGATCGCAATCGGGGGTTCGGCGACTACGGTTGCCTCCGGCTCCACTCCCAGCACCGACGCGATTGCAATCGGTTCGAGCGCTGCCGCAACTTCAGCGAGCACGATCGCCATCGGTCAGGCCGCAATGGCGAACACCTCTCAGGCAGTGGCCATAGGTACTTCGGCAAGCGCGACCAACGGTTTCGCCTCCGCCTACGGCTATGCTTCTCGCGCATACGGTCTTAGTTCGGTCGCCGTCGGACACCTAGCCACCGCCAACGGTGCTGATGCTGTGTCGATCGGTAGGAGCAGCACGAGTGAAGGCGTGGCGATCGGTGCCCGTTCGAATGCGGCTATGAACTCAATCGCCATTGGCGGCGACAGCGACGACCCTAGCGACATTGGGGCAAACGCCGTCGGGCAAAATTCCGCTGCAATCGGGTATGACAGTTATGCCAGCGGGACCGGTGCCCTTGCCCTCGGTGCAAAGGCGAATGCTTCCAGCTTCAGGGATTCTATCGCTATCGGCCAGGACTCGTCCTCGACGGGCGTGGCTGCCATCGCCTTCGGCGCCAATTCCTCTTCCACCGGATCCGAGACGATCGCCATCGGTTCGCGCAGCTCGGCCAGCTTCGGCGTAGCCCTCGGCGCAGGTGCATCGTCTGCGGGCGTCGCGGTGGGCACGAATGCGACGTCATCGGCGAATTCGGCGATTGCGCTGGGTGCCGACAGCACCAGCAGCGCGGTCAACGGGATCGCGCTCGGCGTGATCGCCTCTTCATCGGGGAGCCAGTCGATCGCAATCGGAACGATCGCTTCGGCCGGAGGGTATGATTCGATCGTCATCGGCAGCTATTCCACCACCTCTTCTGCAAATAGTACGGTCGTTGGCGCGAACAGCGCAGCCAATTCGTCCCAGGCGACGGCGCTCGGTTCGCAGAGCACGGCCGACGCCCAATGGTCGTCGGCGATGGGCCACCAGGCGAACGCGACCGGGGCCGGCGCCTCGGCGATCGGCTCCTATTCGGCGGCGGCGGGGCAGTATGCTGCCGCGGTCGGGCTGCAGGCCAACGCCTCGGGGACGCGCAGCTTCGCCGGCGGCACCCGCGCGCAGGCGACCGGCGAATATTCGGTCGCGATCGGCGGCGACGGGACCGACGAGGACTCTCTGGGGGCCTCGGCCTCGGGCGCCAGCGCGGTGTCGGTCGGTCGCGAGGCGATCGCCTCGGGCAATGAATCGCTCGCCGTGGGGGCCGATGCGGTCTCTTCGGGCTTGCGCACCACCGCCTTCGGCTACGGTGCCAATGCGAGCGGGCTTCAGACCACGGCTGCGGGCACCGGCTCGTCTGCCGACGGGATCGGGACGCTCGCCTTCGGGTCCTTCGCCACCGCACGCGGCAATTACGCAATGGCGCTCGGCTACGCCTCCTTCGCCCCGGCGCTGCAGGCAACCGCGGTCGGCAACGGCGCGCAGGCGACCGACGAGAACGCGACTGCGCTCGGCCGCACCGCGATGGCCCGCAACGCCAGCGCCACCGCGATCGGCCATAACGCGACGTCCGACTACGCGCGGGCCACGGCGATCGGCTATGCCGCAGTGACCACCGCCAACGACCAGGTCGTGCTCGGCGGCGCGGGTAGTTCGGTGAAGATCGGCGATCTCGACGCTTCGACCGCCGCGCAGGAGGGGCCGGTCGATGTCGTGACGGTCGACGCCAACGGGGTGCTCGGGCGCCAGCAAGCGGCAACCGCCGCCTCGGTCGACGCCGTGCGCGCCAATGTCGGCTATCTCGCCGCGGTTTCGGACGCCCAGTTCAACGCGCTCAGCAACGATGTGCTCGCGCTCGGCGGGCGCATCGACGGGGTCGAATTCCGGCTCGACCGGATGGACGAAGGCCTCTCGGGCGGGATCGCCGCCTCGATGGCGCTGGGCAGTGCGATGGTGGTGCCCGACAAGAACCTCTCGGTCTCGCTCAACGCCGCGACCTATGGCGGCGAGCAAGGCTTTTCGGGCATGCTGACCGGGCGCGTTTCGGACAGCGTCTATGTCTCGGCCGGGGTCGCGGGCAATACCGGCGACGACAAGGTCGGCGGGCAGGTCGGCGTCGCCTTCGGTTTCTGACCGCGTCTAGGGGAGCCGCGCAGGGCGAATCGCTTGCAAAATCCGGCGAAATCGCTATCTGCGCGGCTTCCCAGCTACCAGCATCGGGAAATCCACGCGGGAGGCGCCGGCGACGGCGCCGTCTGGACCGCTTAACATGAGCCCGGTTTCGCGCCGGGCGACAGTGCGAAAAGGAGGCCATCATGGCCAAGAAAATCGAAGGTTACATCAACCTTCAGGTGCCCGCCGGCACCGCCAATCCCTCCCCGCCGATCGGCCCTGCGCTCGGTCAGCGCGGCGTCAACATCATGGAATTCTGCAAGGCCTTCAACGCCGCCACGCAGGACCTTGAAAAGAACGCCCCGATCCCGACCAAGATCACGGTCTATGCCGATCGCAGCTTCACCTTCGAAACCAAGTCGCCGCCCGCCAGCTACATGCTGAAGAAGGCCGCCAAGGTGAAGAAGGGTTCGGGCGAGCCGAACAAGACCAAGGTCGGCACGATCAAGGCGAGCCAGATCAAGGAAATCGCGGAAGCGAAGATGAAGGATCTGAACGCCAACGATATCATGCAGGCGATGAAGATCATCGAGGGCTCCGCGCGCTCGATGGGCCTCGACGTGGTGGAGGGCTGATCATGGGCACGATGACCAAGAAGCAGAAGCTCGTCGCCGAGAAGGTCGACAGCGAAAAGCTCTACTCGTTCGACGAAGCGCTCGAAGTGCTGCGCGAATTCGAGAAGATGACGAAGTTCGACGAGACCGTCGAAGTCGCGATGAACCTCGGCGTCGATCCGCGCCACGCAGACCAGATGGTCCGCGGTGTCGTGTCGCTGCCCTCGGGCACCGGCAAGGACGTCAAGGTCGCGGTGTTCGCGCGCGGTGACAATGCCGACGCGGCGAAGGAAGCCGGTGCGGACGTCGTGGGCGCCGAAGATCTCATGGAAGACATGCAGAACGGCAACCTCGATTACGACCGCGTGATCGCTTCGCCCGACATGATGGGCGTCGTCGGCCGTCTCGGTAAGGTGCTCGGTCCCAAGGGCCTGATGCCGAACCCGAAGCTCGGCACCGTGACCCCCAACGTCGCGCAGGCCGTCAAGGACGCCAAGGGCGGCCAGGTCGAATACCGCGTCGAGAAGATGGGCATCATCCACTCGGGCATCGGCAAGATGAGCTTCGACGATGCCGCGCTGAAGGCCAACTTCAAGGCGCTGACCGAAGCGGTGGTCAAGGCCAAGCCGTCGGGCGCCAAGGGCAAGTACGTCCGCAAGGTCTCGCTGACCTCGTCGATGGGCCCGGGCCTCAAGCTCGACCTCTCCGAAGTCGAGGGCGCGTAAGCCACCATATCATCGGATATGCCGATTACAGGGGCCGGGGGAGCAATCCTCCGGCCCTTTGTTTTGGATAAAAGGAGATGGGCAGGCGTTGATCGGGTGAAGCTGCAAGCAATTGCCCGAAAGGAAAGACCATGTCCTCTCTCTGGAGCCTCGCCACGATCCTCGGTCCGATCCTGCTGATCGGATTCATCATCTGGGCCTATGTCAGGAACAAGCAGGCCCCCGACAGCACGGTGCGCAAGGCCGAACGCGGCGCGCGCGAACTGCGCGAGGAACTCGATCAGGACGAATACGACCGCGGCGAGCGCTGACGCGCCGTACGGTGCCAGTTACGTTCGCGCTGCCGGCCGGCGCGCTGCAGCGGCCAGCATTTGGATTGCGCAAAAGAGAAGGGCCGGGGTGCTTGCGCACCCCGGCCCCACTCATCCTGGTCCGCAGGTTGAGTTACCAGGCGATCTGGAAGCCGCCGCGGGCGCCGACTTCACCGCTGTCGAAGCCGACACCGAGACCGGCCGAGATCGAGGCGTTGTCACCGACCCGGGCGCTCAGCGCCACCGTACCGGCACCACGGTCGGCGAAGTAGCCGACGCCGCCCGACAGGCCGAAATTGGTGCCTGCCGGCAGGGCCGGGCTTTCCATCGCGAGACCCATCGCGACGCCTTCGTTGGCGCGGCTGATGTCGATGCTGTTCTGCGCGGTCAGCGCTTCGAGCGTCGTGGTCCGGGCACCGAGCGCGCTGATCGCGGCAGTGTTGGTCCCGATCAGCGCGGTGTTCGACGCGATCGCGGCGGTGTTGCTCGCCACGGAGGCCGAGGTGGCCAGCGCGGTGCGGCCCAGCGTGCCATTGGTGTCGGTCGTCACGGCGAAGATCGTGCCGGTCTGGCTCGACGTGCTCGTGCCGAGGCCGGCGATCACCACCTGGCCGGCATTGGTCGCGGTCGCGCCGTTACCGATCGCGACCGAGTTTGCACCGGTTGCACGCGCGAGGTTGCCAATGGCGACCGAGGCGCTGCCCGAGGCGTTGGCCGAGTCACCCGCGGCGAACGAGCTCGCGCCCGAAGCGTTGGCGAGCACGCCGACCGCGGTCGAGCGCGTGCCGGTGGCGAAGGCGGCATTGCCGAGACCGGTCGAGAAGTCGCCGCGCGCCTGCGCCGAGGCGCCGACGGCGGTGCCCGAACGGCCGGTGGCGTTGGCGAGGTAGCCGAGGCCGGTGGCGTAGGTGTTCGAGGCGTTGGCGGCTTCGCCGAGCGAGGTCGAGAACTCGCCGCTGGCGATCGCGAGGTGGCCGATCGCCGTCGCGCGCTGCGCGGTGGCTTCCGAACGCCAGCCATAGGCGGTCGCGCCGGCGCCGATGGCGAAGGCCTGGCCGCCGACGACGGTGGTCGACGGGCCGCTGGCACGGGTCAGGCGACCATTGCCGGTGCCGTCGCCGCTGCCGATGGCGATCGCATCGGTGCCTTCGGCGGTCGCTTCGTTACCGATCGCGACCGAACGCTCGCCCGAGGCGACCGCGTTGTAGCCGCTGGCATAGGAGAAATCGCCGGTCGCGAAGGTGAAGCCACCCTGCGCGATCGAACCGATGCCCGAAGCGGTCGCGTTGCGACCGAGCGCGATGGCCTGGCGACCCGAAGCGTTGGCGTCGGTACCCTGGGCGATCGCATCGTCGGCCGACGAACGCGAACGATAGCCGATCGCGATCGCACGCTCGGCCGAAGCGAAGGCGTTGTAGCCGCTGGCATAGGCGAAATCGGCGGTGGCGAAGGAGAAGCCGCCCATGGCCGTCGCACCGATGCCGGTGGCGGTGGCGTTGCGACCCATGGCGACAGCCTGACGGCCATTGGCGACGGCATCGCGGCCGACGGCCACGTCGTCATTGTTCACAGCGCGCGCGGTGTAGCCGATGGCAACGCCACCTTCTTGGAGCGCGGTGGCGAAGGCGCCGACTGCGGTCGCGCCGAGGCCCGTCGCGTTGGTGCCGCGACCGATCGCGGTAGCCTGGAGCGCCGAAGCGTTGGCCTCGGTGCCGACGGCAGTCGCGCTCGCGCCGCTGGCGGACGATTCCGAACCGACGGCCGTGCTGTCTTCGCCATTGGCAGTCGAATTCTCACCGCAAGCCAGCGCGTCGTCGCCGACCGCTGTTGCGCCGTTGACGCCGTCACCGGCATCGAGAATTCCGTTGTTGTTGGTGTCGGTAAGACACGCTTCCTGCGCGGCGGCAGGCGTGGCGATAAGCATGGCCGAGCCGGCACAGCCGGCCAGCAGCGCAGCTGCGAGCTGCTTCGTGTACATCGAATTCATATTGGTAAACCTCTTCCTGATTACGGACCAGAAAGCCGTTTGCGTCCCCTGTTTCCCGTCCGCAAAGCAACGTTTGCCCGGGGACCATTGCTGCCCCCTCCGCGCCCGTCGCTTCGGTCCAAAAAAGAACACCCGCGGCTGCTACCCCGAAGAAGTTCGCGGCAGCATGGTGCGTGGTAGAGATTAACCGAGCGGTTGCAAGGAATTAAGCCGTTGAATTTGGCGGTAACTCGAGATTAACGCCGAATTGTCCCAATACGGGTCAGTCTGGCGGCAAAGTTCCCGTAGAGTGCTCAGATACCGCCGGGCGTGAAATCGAAGCCGGCCGTGGCGAGCGCATCGCACAGCGTATCGACCGCACTGCCGAGCTCGTCGCGATCGGTCGAGCGGATCACGAAATTGGCGCCGACCTTGCCCTCGCGGAAGAAGGGATAGGAGCCGATCTGGCATTTCTCGTGCGCCTTTTCGACCTGGCGGAGGATATCGGCGACCTCGCTTTCGGCGGTCCAGCAGCCGATCGTCTCGTCGACCAGCGGGGTGCCGCCTTCGAGGGTGCCGGTGAGCGCGTCGAGCATCCCCGCGGTGATGTGCGGCACGCCCGCCATCAGGTGGATATTGCCCAGCTTGATGCCCGGCGCGCCCGACATGCGGTTGGGAATCAGCTCACCGCCCTCTGGCACGCGCGCCATCCTCAGCCGCGCCTCGGTCAGCCCGCCGGGCTTGTCGGCGTAGTACTGCTCGAGGATCGCGCGCGCCTCGGGATGGACGATCACGTCGACGCCCAGCGCCGCGGCGACCGCATCGACGGTGATATCGTCATGCGTCGGCCCGATCCCGCCGGTGGTGAAGAGATAGTCGTAGCCCTCGCGCAGCGCGTTGACCGCCTCGACGATCCGTTCGAGCACGTCGGGTACCACGCGCACCTCCGACAGGCGGATGCCCTGCACCTGCGTCCAGCTGGCGATCTGGGCGATGTTCTTGTCGTGGGTGCGGCCGGACAGGATCTCGTCGCCGATCACGATCAGCGCGGCGGTGTAGATGCGGGAATCGGACATGGCGCGGATTTAGGGAGCCGATGCGGCGCTGGCTACTCTTTGGGCTATTCGGCGGGCTCGAGCGTTTCGCTTTTCGCGTCGGGAGCAACCTTCGCCTTGCCGAAGGCGAGGATCCCGTCCTCGACCGCGCCGGTCTTCATGTCCTTGCGGTCGCGGACATATTCCTGGTTGAGCCGCCACGGCATCGCGGTCGCGTTCTTGGGCATGATGTGCTTCGAGCGCTGGATGTAGCCCGAGGAGAAATCGAAGATGTCGTCCTCTTCCAGGCCATGGTCGTCGGGCAGCACGGGGGTGGCGAGATCGGCGCTTTTCTCGGCCATCCGGTTGAGCACGCGGCAGGTATATTCGGAGACGAGATCGGCGCGCAGCGTCCAGCTGGCATTGAGATAGCCGAACACCGCCGACAGGTTGGGCAGGTTCGAGAACATCGCTCCCTTGTAGTAGAAGCGCTCCTCGAATTTCACCGGCTCGCCCTCGATCGAAACGTCGATCTTGCCCGCCATGGCGAGCTTCAACCCGGTCGCGGTGATGATGATGTCGGCCTCGACCAACTCGCCCGATTTAAGGCGAATACCGCGCTCCTCGAACTTTTCGATATGGCCGGTGGCGATGCTCGCGCGGCCCTCGCGCATCGCACGGAACAGGTCGGCGTCGGGCACCAGGCACAGCCGCTGGTCCCACGGATCGTAGGGCGGGGTGAAGGCCTGTTCGTCGAATTTGTCGCCGAGCTCGGCGCGGATCTTCTTGAACAGGAAGTCCTTGACCTTCTCCGGCTTGCTGCGCGCGCGCTTGAAGCCGATGTCCTGCATCGTGACGTTCTTCCAGCGCGTGATCTTGTAGGCGGTCTCGGCCGGCAGCACCTTGCGCAGCCAGTTGGCGAGCCCGTCCTTCGCCGGGCGCGAGAAGTAATAGGTCGGCGTGCGCTGGAGCATGGTGACGTGCGCGGCCTTGTCCGCCATCGAGGGAACGATCGTCACCGCGGTCGCGCCCGATCCGATCACCACCACCTTCTTGCCCGCATAGTCGAGATCCTCGGGCCAGAATTGCGGGTGGATCACTTGGCCGCCGAAGCCGCTGGTGTCGAACCCGGCATCGTGCGGCTCGTCGTAATCGTAATAGCCCGAACCGAGATAGAGCCAGTTCGCGGTGACGATGTCGCCGCCTTCGAGCGTCACCGTCCAGCGCGCACTGTCGACGTCGAAATCGGCCGATACGACCTTGCTGTTGAAGCGGATATGGTCGCGGATCCCGCGCTCGTCGGCGATGCGATGGAGGTATTCGAGGATCGCGGGCCCGTCGGCGATCGATTTCTCGTGCGTCCACGGCTCGAACGCGAAGCCCAGCGTGTGCATGTCGCTGTCCGAGCGGATGCCGGGATAGCGGAACAGGTCCCACGTCCCGCCGAGCTTCTCGCGCCGTTCGAGCAGCCCGTAGGTGCGGTCGGGACACATCATCTCGAGATGCGCGGCCATGCCGATGCCCGAAATGCCTGCGCCGACGATCAGGACGTCGAAATCGGGAACGGTGGTATCGGTCATGCGTCTCTCCTTGCTGACACTGGTGTAAGCTAGCTTCGGCGGCGAGGCAAAAAATTTATCCCGCGATGGATTATCGCCGCTGCGTGATCCGTTGTCCCGGCATGCAAGGCCCCGCCAGGCGGGCCGCAACCAGGGAAACAGACCGATGAAAAAGACCGCCATTCTCGCCTTCGCCGCCTTCGCTTCGCTCGCCACCCCGGTGGCCGCCGGGACCGAGGCGCCGATGACCTACGAAGAAGAATATGCCCGCGTTGAGGAACGCGCGATCATCAACGTGCCGATCGCCGGAATCGAGAACGAGCTGTGGTTCGACTACCGGCTCGACGTGATCAAGGCCCAGAAGAAGCTCAACGAAAAGCTGCGCGAAGCCGACAGCATCAAGGACGAGCGCCGCTCGTGGGAGCGCTATGCCAACGAACTGCAGAAGCGCCGGATCGCCTATATCGAGGCGATGGCCAAGCAGGGCTTCCGCCTCGCCTACTGAGGCAGGGCGACCCAATGAAAAAGGCGGCCCGCAACGGCCGCCTTTTTTGTGTCCGGCTTCGAACGGAAAGGGGACTAGTCGCGCCAGCCTTTGGCCCTGGCCGCCGCCTCTGCCTCGGCATCGAGCGCGCCGCCCCTTGCCATCTCCTGCGCCGCGGCGAGGATATCGGACACGTCGCTGCCGGCCTGGCGATACTCGCTCGCGCCGGCCTCGCTGCCCGTGGCGAGCCGCTCGAGCTGCCAGCCATCGGCCTCGCGGCAGGCGATGCCCGAAACCTCGGGCGCGGTGAAGGCGCGGCAGTAATCGCCTTCGGCATTGGCGAAACTCAGCAGGATGCGCGTGTCGGCATCGGCGTGCTGGGTCGCGCTTAGCTGGCTGTCGAGCGCGCTGGCGAGCTCGCCAGAAAGCGCGCCCGGAGCATCGTCCGATCCGCCGCGCGGCAACACCACCGCCAGCGCGAGCGATGCGGCGAGGGCGGGACCGGCGATCCAGCCCCAGCGCGGGATCGTGCGCCTCGTTTCCTTGCGCTCGCGCGCGGCGGCGAAATCGACCACTTCGGCCTCGCCCGGCTCGAGCGGCGCGGTGAGCGTCTCGGGCAGTTCGCGGTCCATCAGCGGGGCAAAATGCGCCGAGAGCTTCGCCGACAGTGCACGATGTGCCTCGACCTGGCGTTGCAGCGCGGGATCGGCGGCGATCGCGGTGGCGACCGCGTCGCGCTCTTCGCCGTCGAGCTGGTCGTCGGCGAAGGCGGCGATCTGTTCGGGGGTCGGGGTCATGCCGCGTCTCCGATCATCTGCATCAGCGCGTCGCGCCCGCGCACCAGCCGCGAATTGAGCGTGCCGACCGGGCAGCCGACGATCTCGGCCGCTTCCTTGTAGGCATAGCCTTCGACCATCACGAGCAGCACGGCTTCGCGCTGGTCGTCGGGCAGTTTCTGCATCGCGCGGTCGATATTGTTCAGCTCGACCCGTGCTTCCTGGCCGCCTTCGCCGCCCACGCGTTCACCCGCGTCGGGATCGACGAAGGTCTGGCCGCGACGGGCGCGGGAACGGGTTTCGTCGATCCAGATATTGCGCATGATCCTGTACATCCAGCTGTCGAGGCGCGTGCCCTCCTGCCACTTGGCACGGTTGGCGAGCGCGCGTTCCACGGTCATCTGGCACAAGTCGTCGCCGTCGCTCGGATGCCCCGCAAGACCGGTCGCGAACCGTCGCAACCGGGGCAGGATCTCGAGCATGGACTGTTCGAACGTGTCGGCCAGTTTTCCGCCTTTCAGGGATTAAACGAAGCGCGCGGGCCGTTTAATCCATGGTAAATGTGAAAAAGGCAAAGGTGTCCCCATGCAGCGACTGTCGATAATCCTTGCGGTGGCGTTCGCGCTGGCGGCGCAGGCCGTCGCCGCGCAGGTCGCGGTGCCGCGCCTGCCGCCGGTCGACGGCGTGGTCGGCGGGCTGGCGGAGACGGTCCGCGAGACCGCCGACCCGCTGCTCGAGACCGCCGAGGACCTGGCGCGCGAAAGGCTGCGCTCGATCGACCGGCTGGTGCGCCGCAATCGCGACGCGATCGAACGCGACCGCGAGGGCGCGCCCGCGCGGCGCGGCGTGCTGCTGCTGCTCGATCCTAGTGCCGCCACGCTCGATGCGCTGTCGACCGGCGGCTTCGCGATCGGCGCGCGCGAGGATATCGCGGGGATCGAACTGTCGCTGGTGAGCATCCGGGTCCCCCGGACGATGAGTCTCGCCGAGGCGCAGGCGCTGGTGCAGCGGCTCGCGCCGGGAGCCGAGATCTCGCCCGACCATCTCTATTTCACCGCCGGTTACGAAAGCGCGCCGGCTCCTGCGGCTCCCGCCCCGGCCCCGCCGACGATCGCGACCCATATCGGGGTCATCGACGGTGCCCCGGCGAAGCGGCTCGGGATCGGCAATATCCGCGGTTTCGCCAGCGGCGCCCCGCGTGCAAGCGACCATGGCAGCGCGGTGGCGGGCTTGCTGGTGGGCGAGGGCGCGCGCCGCATCAGCGTCGCCGACGTCTATGGCAGCGACAAGGCGGGCGGCAATGCGCTCGCCATGGCGCGCGCGCTCGGCTGGCTGGTCGAGGAAGGTGCACAGGTGGTGTCGATCAGCCTCGTCGGCCCGAACAACGCCGTGCTCGGCCGCGCGATCGCTTCGGCCCGGCGCAAGGGCGTGACCCTGGTCGCGGCGGTCGGCAATGACGGTCCGGCCGCGCCGCCCGCCTTCCCCGCGTCCTATCACGGCGTGATCGCGGTCACCGGGGTCGATCGGCGCGACCGGGCGCTGATCGAAGCCGGACGCGCACTGCATCTCGACTATGCGGCTCCGGGCGAAGTGGATGCCTGGGATGCGCGGGGCAAGCGTCGCCGTATGCGCGGCACATCCTTCGCCACGCCGCTGGTCGCGGTGCGCGCCGCCGCCGCCATCGCCGCGGGGCGCAAGGTCCGTCCGGCGCTCGATCGCGAGGCGCGCGACCTCGGCAAGAAGGGGCCCGACGACGCCTATGGGCGCGGCCTGCTGTGCGGCTCCTGCGGCGGTCGCAAGTAATTTTCGAAAAATTTTGCAGCGGCGTGGATTAAGCCGCGCCGGGCATCCGTTTCCTCACTGTAGCGGCCGCGACGCCGCGCGAAACACAGGAAGGAAACGACATGAACAAGCTACTCATCTCGATCGCAGCGGTGGCCCTCGTCCCCGCAACCCCGGCAGCTGCGCAGGTCCTCGGCGGCAGCGGCGGTATCCTCGGCGGCGCGACCGGCACGGTGACCGGCACGCTGTCGAACGGCCCGCTCGGCCCGGTCGATAGCGTGCTCACCGGTCGCGGTTCGGCGCGCGGCGATGCGCGCAGCAATGCCCGCGTCGATCGTCGCAGCGGCCGGGTCGATGCCGATGGCGGTGCCAATGGCGGCGCGACCGGTGCGGTTGCCGGCGTGCTCAACGCCCCGATCGGTCCGGTCGGCGGCGAGGCCTCGGGCAGCGGCAACGCCTCGGGCGAAGGCAGCGCGAGCGCGCAGCTCATCGGCACCGACGGCGCGCGTTCGCTGGTCGGCCGGACCACCGCGACCGCGCGCGGCGCGGCGCAGGGTGTAACGTCACAGGCACTGGGTACCGCACAGGCGGCGCGGGGCGCCGCTGGCGGGGCGGCGTCCGGGTCGGCTAGCGCCACCGGCAGCGGCTCGGGCGCCGGTTCGGGCACATTGGGCCTCGGCCAGCAGATGCTCGCCGCGGCCGGCAGCGGTGCGGCGGCGGGCGAAGGCGCCTTCGCGGTCGCCCCCGGCATGCCGGTCTTCGCCCCCTCGGGTGCTCCGCTCGGCGAGGTGCGCGAAGTGGTCGCCGACCGTCGCGGCCAGGTCCGCCAGCTGGTCGTCAGCAATGGCGAGACCTCGCAGGTGATCGGCTCCGACGCGCTCAGCGTCTCGGGCAACGCATTGGTCGCGGGCGAAGGTCAGGGCGAAGCGACGGCCCGTTCGCAACCCGCCGACCGTCCCGCCCCCGAGGGTTCCGAAACCCCCTGATCCGTTTCGGCAACCCTACCCCTCCGGCGCCCCGCGTACCCCCCTCCAAGCGGGGCGCCATTGCGGGCGGGCCCTGGCGCCCCGCGGTCTCTTCCCCCGCGGGGCGCCTTCTTTCTTCGTCAGGCGTAGATGAGGCCGAGCTTGAGCCCCTTGACCGTCGCCCCGATCCGGTCGCGCGTGTCGAGCTTGTCGAACAGGCGCTTGACGTAGGTCCCCACCGTCTCGGGCGAGATCCCGAGCCGCGCGGCGATCTCGATATTGCTGCAGCCCGCGGCGATCTGTTCGAGCACTTCCTGTTCGCGCTTCGAGAGGCCGACGGCGTGCTGCTCGGACGTTTCGAGCAATTCGCAGATGCGATGATGGGCCGCTTTCGCCAAGGCCTCGACCGCGCTGACCCTGTCGTCCTTCACCCCGACCGCTTCGTCGAAGGCGAATGCGGCAAACCCCTTTCGATTATGCGGGCCGTAAAGCGGGATTCCCACGCCGTGGTCGAACCCGTGTTCGGCCATCGCTGCGAAGTAACGCTCGTTTTCCTCGGTCGCCTCGCCGCTTTCGCGTATCCCCGCGATCGCCGATCGGAGTGTCATCGTGCGGCCCGTCTCGACGATGTAATCGGGGATCGGGTCCATCGACCGGAATGCGGGATCGCGATAGAGCAGTTTCCAGGCTTCGGGCGCGCCTTCGCTGCACAATTGTATATTGGGCGCGGTCTGGCGCGCGAAGCGGGGCGTGAGGTGGTAGGACGCAGCCCGCGGGCCGAATTTTCGGCACGCGCGCAACACGTAGTCGCAAACCAGCGCGATATCATCCAATCGGGCGATGGCGGCGATGGTGTCCTGCATCATTACTCGTCCTCAATGGGCCAATTCTGAAGGCGTCGTTCAGTGAATCTTCAATCTGGCCCCTTTAATTCTTGCAATACGAGTTGGATTGAACGCTGGAAAAGAAAAATCGTTTCTTTTTCAATCGTTTCTCTCGCTTGTCCCCAAATCGCGGGACTTTTCAATGGCATCGCCGGGCCATAGCCCGAATCGTATTGCCGGCATAACGATACGCCGCGCCTCGAACTCGACTGGTCTTGAAATCCCGCCCCTTGGTCGTCTCCGCGGCCGTTTTACGCATTGGTGATACATGTTACGGAAATTGGGCAAAGCACAGCACGTGGCCGAATTGCGGCACCAGGCGCGACAGATGTCGCGGCATGCCTGGTCGCTGCTGCGGATGGCCGACAGCCTTGCCCGCGAGGAAGTTGCCCAGAACGACCTCGCCGATCCCTCGACCGCGTCGGCGCTGGCCTATGAGCACGAACAGCTGCTCGCGGCGATGGCCGGACGGCTGCTCGACGAGCGCGCCCGGCGGCGCAAGCTGTTCCCGAACCGCATGTTCAACGAGGCCGGATGGGACATGCTGATGATCCTCTATCGCAACCGGGTGCAGGGGCGGCGTTCGCTTCCCCACAACGTCGCGATGGAAATCGAAACCACCGTGCGCGTGGTCGAGGACCTTGCCAAGGAGCTGATCTCGGACGGCCTGGTCGAATGGTGCAGCCGCTTCCACTTCATCCGGCTGAGCGACGAAGGCGCAGCGCGGATCCGCGATTTCTTCCTCGACGAGGATCGGGCGCCGGAAGCCGGCGAGTCCGCCGTGCCCGAACGCAAATGCGCCTGAGCGCGTAATGCTTCAGGCGGTCGGCACGCCATAAAGGTCGTGCGCGTCGGCGTCCTCGACGGTGACTTCGATGATATCGCCCGCCGCGAGCGTCTCGGCGACATTGCGCAGGTACACCGCGCCGTCGATCTCGGGGGCGTCGGCCTGGCTGCGCGCGGTCGCGCCGATATCGCCGTCCTCGTCGGGCTCGCCGACCTCGTCGACGATCACCGGTAACGTCTTGCCGACCTTCGCCTGCAGCTTGGCGGCGGAAATCCGCTCGGTCAC
Source organism: Pseudoblastomonas marina (assembly GCF_034374265.1). Classification (NCBI taxonomy): domain Bacteria; kingdom Pseudomonadati; phylum Pseudomonadota; class Alphaproteobacteria; order Sphingomonadales; family Erythrobacteraceae; genus Pseudoblastomonas; species Pseudoblastomonas marina. Next base: position 311,190 of record NZ_CP139718.1, read on the forward strand.
TTCCATCAGCCGCGCATAGCGCTCTTCCTTGACCGCTTCGGGCACCGGATCGGGGAGGTCGTTCGCCTGCGCGCCCTCGACCGGTTCGAAGCGGAAGCCGCCGACGCGGTCGAGCTGCGCTTCCTCGAGCCAGTCGAGCAGATACTTGAAATCGTCCTCGGTCTCGCCGGGAAAGCCGACCACGAAGCTGGAACGCACGGTGAGGTCGGGGCAGATCTCGCGCCAGCCCTTCAACCTTTCGAGCACCTTGGCCTCGTTCGCCGGGCGCTTCATCGCTTTCAGGACGGAGCGCGCGGCGTGCTGGAACGGGATGTCGAGATAGGGCGTCACCAGCCCTTCGGCCATCAGCGGGATCACCGCGTCGACATGGGGGTAGGGGTAGACGTAGTGCAGCCGGATCCACGGCGGCACGCCGTCCGCCGTCCGCAGGCCGCCGAGCTCGCGCGCGAGGTCGGTCATGTGCGCGCGCACATCGCTGCCCTTCCAGTCGCGGCTCTCGTGGCGGATATCGACGCCGTAGGCCGAGGTATCCTGGCTGATGACGAGCAATTCCTTGGTCCCCGCCGCAACCAGCTTCTCCGCCTCGCGCAGCACCGCGTCGACGCGGCGGCTGGCGAGCTTCCCGCGCAATTGCGGGATGATGCAGAAGGCGCAGCTATGGTTGCAGCCCTCGGAGATCTTGAGATAGCCGTAGTGGCGCGGGGTGAGCTTGATGTCGGGCTGCGGGATCAGGTCAACGAAAGGTCCGCGCGCGGGCGGCGCGGCCTCGTGCACGGCCTCGACCACCTGTTCGTACTGGTGTGCGCCGGTCACCGCGAGCACTTGCGGGTGCGCGGCGCGGATCGCCTCGGCATCCTCGCCCATGCAGCCGGTCACGATCACGCGCCCGTTCTCCGCGATCGCCTCGCCGATCGCCTGGAGGCTTTCCTCCTTGGCGCTATCGAGGAAGCCGCAGGTGTTGACGAGCACCACGTCGGCGCCGGCATAGTCGGGGCTCATCGCGTAGCCGTCGGCGCGCAGCCGCGTGAGGATGCGCTCGGAATCCACCAGCGCTTTGGGACAGCCAAGGCTGACCATGCCCACCTTCGGGGCGTCTTCGATCCGTGTTGCCATGATGGGCCGCGCCACTACACGTTTCGCGCGGGTTGCGCTAGACGGTGATTGGGGTCGCCCGAGGGGAGAAAACGGGATGAACATCTTCGACGTGAATTGGCTGGCGGTGGTGCTGGCCGCGCTCGCGGGATTTGTCGTGGGCGGGATCTGGTACGGGCCCGTGATGGGGAAGAAATGGATGGGCGCGGTCGGGCTGACCGAGGAGCAGGTCAGGTCCGGCAATATGGGCCTGATCTACGGCGGCGCCTTCGCCTTCTCGCTGGTGGCGAGCTGGACGCTGGCGCACACTTTCGCGACCTATGCGACCGACCTGTCGATATCGGTCAAGGTGCTGACGGCCTTCGGGGTCGCGCTCGGCTTCATCGTCCCCGCGATCGGGACCAACTACCTGTTCAGCCAGAAGAGCAAGGCGCTGTTCTTCATCGATGCCGGCTACTGGCTGCTGTTCTATATCGCGATGGGGCTCGTCCACGCCTACTTGGGCTGAGCGGGCCTAGTCCTCGATCTCCGATGGCATGGGCGGGTTGATCTCCACACCCGGCGCATCGCCCAGCTCCTCGCCGTCGGTGGTCGGGATGATCTCGACCACCACGTCGCCCTTTCGCAGCGACTGGCACTCGTCTTCCCAGAAGCCCAGCGCCTTGCCGTCGCGATAGACGCGCAGGCCGCGCCCGCCGGTGGTCAGCTCGTAGATCGCCTTGCCGCATTCGTCGGCGGTGATTTCGCGCTCGACCAGCTGGACCCGGCCCGAGACCGAGGCGAGGTCGGCGAGGTACTCGGCGATATGCGCGCCTTTGGCCGATCCCGCGAGCAGCAGCCCGGTGAAACGCACCGGGTTGATGACGTTGTTCGCGCCCGCCTGCCGCGCGAGCAGTTCGTTGTCGTCGGCGCGCACGACGACCGAGATGTGCAGCTTGGGCGCGAGGTGGCGCACGGTCAGCACGATCAGGATCGAGGTATCGTCGCGCCCGGCCGAGACGAGCACCGCCTGCGCGCGCTGGATCCGGACTGCCTTCAGGGTCTCGTCGCGGGTGGCATCGCCGACCAGCACGTTGCAGCCGAGCCGCTCGGCCTCTTCGAGCCTAGCTTCGCTGCCGTCGACCACGACGATGCAATGCGGATCGATCCCGCGTTCGATCAACTCGCCGACCGCCTCGGAGCCGGAGATCCCGTAACCGAGGACGACGATGTGATCGTCGAGCTGTTCCTGGATACGTTGCATGCGGAATTTCTCCCAAGAGCGCTTGATGACGAAGTTGTAGGCTGTGCCGACGAAAATGACGAACACGAGCACGCGGATCGGGGTCACGATCAGCGCCTCGACCAGCCGCGCGCGGTCGCTGACCGGGGCGATGTCGCCGAACCCGGTGGTGGTGATCGAGATCATGGTGAAATAGATCACGTCGAGGAAGCTGACCTCGCCGTCGACCGCGTCGACCAGGCCGCCGCGATCCCACCAGTGGACCATGATGACGATGAAGACGAGGAACAGCGCGGCAGAGGTGCGGATGCCGATATCGGCCCACACCGGCACCTTTACCGCGCGCTTCAATGGCTGGAAGCGCTCGCGCCTCGCCTTCTTGTTGGCCGACGATCTGCTCACCGATTGATCACCGCGGGAAGGTCTCCTCGAGCGCGCTCAATTCCGCCTCGCAGGTCAGGTCGAGCTGGAGCGGGGTGACCGCGATAAAGCCATCCTCGATCGCTTCCAAGTCCGTTGCGTGACCGGGCGTGTGTTCGATCCCGTGGAGGCCGAACCAGTAATAGCGGAAACCGCGCGGGTCGCGGCCCTCGACCACCGAGCCGCGGGCATAATCGTGGAAACCCTGGCGCACCGCGCGGATGCCCTTGACCTCGCTGGCGGGAATCGCGGGGAAGTTGATATTGATCAGCCCGCGCTCGCGGCGCGGGAGGGCGAACAGCGGCTCGAGCACTTTCGGCCCCCATTCGCGCGCCGCCCCGAACGGCACGTCGTCCCCCATGCCCTCCTTCGAGTAGACCTGGCTCAGCGCGATCGAGCGAATCCCCGCGAGCGCTCCTTCCATCGCCGCCGAGACGGTGCCCGAATAGGTGATGTCGTCGCCCAGGTTCGCGCCGCGATTGACCCCGGACAACACCACGTCGGGCGGGCTCGGGAGCACTTTCTTCAGTCCCATCGTGACCGCGTCGGTCGGCGTGCCGGTGACTGAGAAGCGCCGCTCGCCATGCTTGCGCAGCCGCACCGGGCTGGTGAGCGTGAGCGAATGGCCCGCGCCCGAGGCCTCCTCGGCCGGGGCGACCACCCACACGTCGTCGGAGAATTCGCGCGCGATCTCTTCGAGCACCGCGATGCCGGGCGCGTTGATGCCGTCGTCATTGGTCACGAGGATGCGCATCAGGCCGCGGCCTCCAGCTTGTCGATCCCGCCCATATAGGGCTTGAGCGCCTCGGGCACGGTCACGCTGCCGTCTTCGTTCTGGTAGTTCTCGAGCACCGCGACCAGCGTGCGCCCGACCGCGAGGCCCGAACCGTTGAGCGTGTGGACGAAATCGGTCTTCTTGCCGCCGTCTTCGGGACGATAGCGCGCGTTCATGCGGCGCGCCTGGAAGGCGCCGGTGTTCGAACACGAGCTGATCTCGCGATAGGCGCCCTGGCCGGGCAGCCAGACCTCGAGGTCGTAGGTCTTGCGCGCCCCGAAGCCCATGTCGCCGGTGCACAGCAGCATCTTGCGATAGGGCAGGCCGAGCGCCTGCAGCACGCCCTCGGCGCATTCGGTCATCCGCTCGTGCTCGGCCTCGGAATCCTCGGGGCGGCAGATCGAGACCAGCTCGACCTTCTCGAACTGGTGCTGGCGGATGAAGCCGCGCGTGTCCTTGCCCGCCGCACCCGCTTCGGAGCGGAAGCACGGGGTGAGCGCGGTCAGCCGGATCGGCTCGGCGAGGTCGTCGATGATCTCGCCCATAACCGAACTGGTTAGGCTGACCTCGGAGGTAGGGATCAGCCAGCGACCGTCGGTGGTCTTGAAACTGTCTTCGGCGAACTTCGGGAGCTTGTCGGTGCCGTACATGGCGGCGTCGTTGACCAGCACCGGCGGAGCACATTCCGTGTAACCGTTCTGGTTAATCTGCCGGTCGAGCATGAATTGCGCGATCGCGCGGTGGAGACGCGCCATCCCGCCGCGCAGGAAGGTGAAGCGCGCGCCGGAAATCTTCGCGCCGGTCTCGAAATCCATGCCCAGCGCGGGCCCGAGATCGGCGTGCTCCCTTGGCTCGAACTCGAACTCGCGCTTTTCGCCCCAGTTCGACACCTCGACATTGTCCTCTTCGCCTTCGCCCTGCGGCACGTCGTCGGCGGGGAGGTTGGGGATCGTTTCGAGCATGGCGGTCAGCTTGGCGGCGACCGTGCGGCCGTCCTCCTCCATCTGCGGCATGGTCTGCTTCAATTCGGCGACTTCGGCCTTGAGCTGTTCGGCCTTGTCGGTGTCGCCCTGGCCCATCGCCTGGCCGATCGCCTTCGACGCCTCGTTGCGGCGGCTCTGCGCTTCCTGGATGCGCGTGGTCAGCGCGCGGCCCTCGGTATCGAGGGCGAGAATCTTGGCGGAGGCCGGTTCGAGTCCGCGCCGTGCGAGCGCCGCGTCGAAACCTTCGGGATCGTCCCGGATCAGGCGAATATCGTGCATGGCCAGCGCTATGGAGCCTTTCGCGCCGCACCTCAAGCGGGTGCGAGGGCGCGACGAATTGGGGAACGCTGGCGACCCTCCAACCGTTGGAGCGGCAAAGGAGAATTGATTTATGATTGGCAAGATGATCGGAGCACTCGTCGGCGGCAGGGTTGCCGAACACGCACGCGGAGTCGGCGGGCCCACCGGGGCCGTGCTGGGCGTGGTTGCGGCCAGCGCGCTGCGCCGGATTAGCCTTCCCACGATGATCGCATTGGGCGCGGGCGGCTATTTCGCGAAGAAGTATTTCGACCGGCAGCAGGCCGATGACGCGAAGCCCAAGGCTCTCGAGGACAAGTCGGTCTCCACGACCAAGGCCAAGACGGGCGAACCCGTTTCGGCCTGACCACGGTTCCATAGCGAAGAGGCGGGTGCGGCGACATGTCGCGCCCGCCTTTTTCGTGCGCGCGATCGGCGCCACGCGCGAATCGTGTCTTAGGTTGCGGTCGATCTGGTTCGGGGAATGGTGGGCGCGGCAAGGATTGAACTTGCGACCCCACCCGTGTGAAGGGTGGGAAAACGAACATTCGCGGCTATACACGCACCTTAAAATCCAGTAAAAACAATCGCAGGCGTTTAGGGATGTTCGCCTATGTATTTCATGGTTTTTTCATGGATTTTGGAGCGCTGCGATAAATGCCCGATCTGAGCCGCATCAAGGAACGCGAGAAGCTGAAGCCGAAGGCGGGTGACGAGCCGCATTGGCAACGATTGCGTCAAGGCTGCTATGTTGGTTTCCGGCCTTCCAAGAAAGGCAATCGTGGCACGTGGTTCGCACGTGCATATGTTCCCGAAGGGACTGGCTATCGGCGCAAGTCTTTAGGCGATTTTGGCGCGCTGTCCGGCCATGACGTATTCACGCAAGCGAAGGTCGAAGCCGAAGGCTGGGCCGAACTGGTCGAGAGCGGCGGAGAGCGTGCGCGCGACATGGTGACTGTTCAGGACGCCTGTGAAGCTTATTTACAGCAAAAGCCGGGCTCGATTGCCGCAGGCGTGTTCCGGCGACATGTTTATAATGACCCGATCGCTAAGGCGAAGCTCGACAAATTACGGCGACACCATCTGCGCGCGTGGCGCAAGCGGCTGGAACAGGCACCGGCCTTGATTACGCGAAGCAAAAAGGGTGAGCGGCGCTGGAAAGAGCGAGCCAAATCGACCGTCAATCGCGACATGGTGCCGTTACGCGCCGCACTTGCGCAGGTGCTCAAACCGGGTGCTCCGAATACCGACGCTGCATGGCAAGAAGCGCTGAAACCGTTCAAGGGTGCCGACAAGCGGCGAGATTTGTATCTAGACCGGGATGAACGGCGGAAGTTGATTGATGCAACTAGCGACGAGGTGCGACCCTTTGTGAAGGGGCTTAGCTACTTGCCTCTCCGTCCGGGTGCACTTGCCGCACTTACTGCGCGTGACTTTGACAAGCGCACCCGCACGCTCACCATCGGCAAGGACAAGAATGGTAACCCGCGCCAGATGACGATGCCGCAGGCGATTGCCGACTTTTTCGACGCGCAAACGAAGTCCAAGCTGCCAGCCGCGCCGATCTTTGCTCGCGCCGGTGGCGAGCCGTGGAACAAGGATGCGTGGAAGTATCCGATCAAGGAGGCCGTAAAGGCGACGGGCCTGCCTGGTGCCGTATCAGCCTACACTCTGCGCCATAGTGTGATTACGGACCTGATACGCGCTCGCTTGCCGATCCTGACGGTGGCGCAGCTATCAGGGACGAGTGTTGCGATGATCGAGAGGCACTATGGCCATCTAGTGCGGGATGATGCTGAAGAGGCGCTAGCGACGCTTGCAATCTAATGTCCTTGTCCGACCATCGGCTGTGGGATGTCTGCTCTGCCGGAAAATCTGATGAAAGCAGACCAGCCGCTAACGACCCGATTGCGGACATTGTCAGAATACGACGAGGCTGCCAGTTTGCGGTGATGTTCAGAAAGGCTTTGTCGTTCCTTCTCCTCAGTGCGTTGCTTGGGACGGCATATGTTTTCGCATGGTCACCCCACGCATCGTATAATCGCGCTGGAATCATCGGCACAACCGGGCGGATCGATTCAGGCGCGAAATTCGGCGTAACCATCGGCGATGTCCAATGGACCGCCCAAAAGACCTTTTGGAAGGCGGGATTCTATAGAGTTGAATCGACGAAGCCCCAATCTTGTCACGGTTTCGAGTATTCAAAAACACAAAACATTGAGGTGTGGTTCGACGATAGCTGGAGGCGTGGCACTTTGTGCGTTGTCAGTTCAGAATCAAAGATCACACACTTAAGTTGGAGCTATGGATTTGGCTCCCCATGATGGCGGACTCGGTGCGTTTGTGTCCGCTAACCACCCATTTTGCGATGCTCTCGACGAGCCCGGAAGGTGCCAAGGGCAGACGGCCGGCAAGCGACCCGATTGCGGAAATTAACGGTTCGGGGCAGCGTGACGCGAAGAGGGTGCGGCTATCGCTAATTCTTACCATTGGAACGATTTTGCAGGAGGGTTCAACGGTGGTCGACGTCGAACTTCACGCCGATAACGCCGATAACATTCAGCCCGTCAATATCTCGCATCACGTCGATGAAATCAGAGAGGGAGATAGGCTCGTCGAGCGCTACAATTACGTCGTCTATGAGTTTGAGAACGATGACGGCTACCTGTGGGCGCGTGCGTATCTCGATGAGGTCGATAAGGTGGCGATCTATGGTCCTTTCGCTGACAGCAGTCGCGCGATTAAAGTCAGCGCGCCGAGCCTTGAGACGGCGGTCATCAACTACCTGAAGCGCCGCTTCGCCTGCATCAATCGCCTCAGCCCAGACGAATACGCCCCCGCTGGTTACGAGACTATCTGGCGTCGGTCAGCATCGGACTGATGTCCGCTTCCCACCCATCTGGCGACACTTTTGCCGAGCCAGCGATGTGCCAGGAGCCGACCGTCGGCTAACGACCCGTTGGCGAACATCCTCCCATTGCCACTAGACGCTAGAGCTCAGGGAAGAACCTCCAATTTCGAATAGCGGAATTCAATGGCCGCAACCAACACTCCCAAAGCGAGCAGAGCGAGTATCTGAACTAGCGGATTCTCGATCGCTCCATAGGCGATGAGACTTACGAGAGCCAACCCGATCCACATCATGAAGCTGAAGAAGCCTGCCAAGCGTAGCTCCGAACCGCAATTCGGGCACTTGAGCGTGTCGCTAACGAAAAGGTGAGTTATCAGCTTCACCGGTAGACGTTCTTCACATTTCGGGCATTGCTTCACGTATTCCTACTTCCCGCATCAATGTGGCACCGAAGAGATCGAGCGTATCGATTATCGACCCAGCTGACAACGCTTCGAGCTACCGATGGGCCAATAGCAGACCGCAAGGTGACGCCCTTGTTGCTGGCGTTCCGTTAAACCGATAAGTCATTGTAACGAGCTGTTTGTAATGGCTTAAGAAATCGGAGGGTGAGTGAATGTCGTTTAGCAATTCGGGGCCAATGCTGATTGGCTTACTGGGGCTTACGCTCTCAGGTTGTGGCAACGTTGAGCCTGAGACGGCAGGGCGATGCATCGAACGGTTCGAAAACCTTGGTAATCCCCCTCATGGTTTCAGTGGCGGGACCTTCTCACCTATTTTCACGTATGACATTTCTTAAATCGACGGATTTCTTGATGCCTTGGCGGAGGAAGATCGCGAAGGAATGCAAGTTACCTTCGCGACCGGTCAAAGCACGTCTGCGGTGAAGGCATTCTACGAGAAAGAAGTTCCATCAAACGGAGCGATATTTATTGGCGATGACGTGTCTCTCTATCGCGTTCGCGGGAACGATGGACTTCGAATAGAGACGATTGAAGCCGGGTGTCATGATGCGCCGGATCGAGCACGACTAGTCCATATCGCTTGGGCAAAGAATTCCCCAAAAGGCTAAGAATACTCCTGCCTCTTGAATGACCGCATTCCACCCACATCGTGTCGCTTTCATGCGGCGATCGTTATGCCGATAGCCGACGTTCATCGACGTCATGGATAAAGGGATTGGCATCGAAAGCTTGATGCAGCAGTCGTCTGCTTGCTGGCCCGGCCACTAAATCAAACGGGTCGATGAGAGGAAATATGATAAAGACAATCGCGCTTGCTACCTTGCCAGCTGCACTTTTCGCAGCAGCACCCCCGGAAGCACCAGACGCGTTGCTTCCATATATCGAAGATGGACATTTCGAGCCTGACGATTTTGGTTGGATGAAGGGCGCGTTTCCGGGGGCCAGCGAAAGGCAGAAGCGCGACTATCAAACGGTGCAGAGGTGGCTTGAAGCTTGTTCAACGGATGCCAAGCTTGAAGTCTTCGCCCGCCTCGAGGAGCTTGGTGTTCCCAAGCCAAGTCTCGACGATCTGCCCATCGCCCGCCCGCTTTGCGATGAAGTGGCGGCTATGCCCGACGTCGATGCATACGAGAGCTACGATGAGTTTGCCGAGATGCTTGCGACTACCAGGCCCGTCTTCGATGCGCTGGTGTTCACCACAGAGCTAGCGACGAAGATTGCGGGTCCGACGACGAGGTCGCTTGCAGATAAATTGAACCATCGGACGACCGCCGAGCAGATCTATCGCCATGCGTATAGCTGGGTTTGGCAACAAGACTACAAGAAGGGCACACCGGTTCTGAACGACAAACAGAAGCCGATCTTCTCTGCTCTTTTGGCAGGAGAGGTAATCAGGACCGACCGAGAAAACACGGAATGGCTGAAGCAAGTGATTGCGGAGCATGGGTGGCCGACAATCTCCATGGTCGGTGAGCGCGCGTCACAACAGGCATGGCTCCTTGCGCAGCATGCGGATCACGACCCGGTCCTGCAGCTTGAGGTATTGCGCCTAATGGAGCCTCTGGTCGAGAAGGGAGAGGTGTCGCAACGCAATTATGCTTACCTCTATGATCGGGTGATGTTGAAACTAGTGGGCAAACAGCGTTTCGCGACCCAAACCGAATGTAAGGAGGGCGAGCGCGTAGCATCGGAATTGGAAGACAAGGTTAGGATGCCAGAATTCCGTCAATCGATGGGGTTGGAGCCATTCGAGGAATATATGGACGGCTTTCAATCCCCTTGCCCGTAACCTAATCGGGTGATCTGTTCGAATGCAATCCTGGCGTCAGCTTCCCACCCAGTTCGTGACCGATCTGCCGAGGTGGCAATGAGCCACGAGCGGACCGACCGCTAACGACCCGGTTGCGGACGTTCGGGGGGTAATTTAGTGCGGCAACATGCTGCAGGAAAAGAAAGCTTCGAACCCTATGAATGGTTTTGTGAAGGCCATCGGTATATTCGTTTTCACCTTCCTCCTAACTATCGCGGTCCTATCGTCATTTGGCGCCAGTATGACGACCACCCTCGCATTAACTGCTTTCACGCAGTCGGGATTAGTCGCTTCAGCGATGTATGTTCGAAGCAAAGCGGAAGCTGATTCTCAAAAAAAGTCGGTTGCAACATGGGTTATGATTATCTCCGGGTTTTGGGCGGTGATGTCTCTTGTCGCATTCGTAAGAGCTTGAAGCGACTTCGACGGGCGGCGGTGTCGCGTTGCAAACAGCCCAGTGTCCCCTCTCCACCCATCTGGCGACGTTTTTACAGAGCTTGGCTGGTGCCAAGAACAGACGGGCGGGTAACGACCCGGAACAAGTCAATCGGCCTTTCTGCTGGGGTCGAAAAAATGAACTGCCTCCCAGAAAGCTCCGCAAGCCACTAGGCCGACTGCTTCCCATCGTAGCCCACTTATCCAGAGCCATCCGGCTGCTGCGAATACCGCAATCCAAAGTGCGATGATCCAAGGTTTGGCCATTGTGAGACTGTAGAGCCTCGCAGGGACGCGACGCAACTGTCGATAGCAATCAACGCGTTGTCCGCTTTCCACCCAACTGAAGTCGCATCTATTCATCGCACCTCTTGCCAAAAGCCGACCTCGATAAGCGACCCGATGACGGACGCAATCAGTCGAAGGATTTCTCCAGCGAGCTTTGGATAGACCGATTAGCATTGCGGCATGCTCGCCAATGTTCGCTTTCGATAACCGTTCGTTTGCAGTCACTTGGGTTGGCAACACCAATTGTCTGGAGCGTTACGCTTGTGAGACCCTGCGAAAAGCCTTCATTCTTGAGATAAAGGATTATGCTCTCAACCGGCTGTCCGTCTTCAGCCATAGCCCTCGCCGTTCTAATTGCGCGGCGCGTCTTCTGGCGAGACCGGCATTGTTTGAGCCAGTTTAGCATCACACCACAATGGCCGAGCAAGAACCCGCGTCAAGGTCCGCATTCCACCCAGTTAGTGACAGCTTCACCGAGCTAGGTAGCTGCCAGGACCTGACCGTCGGCTAACGACCCGCTAGCGGACGTGAGGAGCCACCTCGAAAAGATGTTCGATCTGCGCGCTGCCATCCCAGCCTGCCGGAACATCTTCTGGCCTACCCGGCCACTTTGAATTTAGCGATGGCTGGCATCGGCGGTAATGGCGAAGCGACTCCAAGATCGTGGGCCGCGCGCCGCTAGCGGCGGGATCGTCATCGAAACCCGGTTCCCACCCACAGCACGGGCAAATTCCAGTTCCGATGACTCCGCCGCGTTCGTCGTAGGATTGGCCTTCGAAATAGCCGGGAAAGCCACAGGACGGGCAGAGGTATCGACCATCCTTATCACGGATATTGTATTGTCGAGCGTCCAGCATGGCACGATCTGATAAAGACCCGAATGGCCGCTTTCCACCCATCTGAAGCAGTTCTCACCGAGCTGGCTATGTGCCAGGAGTGGACGGGCCGATAACGACCCGCTTGCGGACATTAGGGAGAGTCGGCAGAGTGGGTTTCGGGGGCGCTATGGCTTACAGCAATTCAATCGGGGACAGCCCGCAACTGCTTAGAAAGACAGTCACCGGAGTGACCGACTTCTCAGGCCGCTCGCGCCGAACGGAACTGGTTTATTACTGGATTGCCAGCGCCCTCTTCGGCGTCGTTCTCCACTTCGCCCTCAGCACGTTCGTGACATTCGAGACGTCTTGGCTGTTCGGAAACGTTTTTCAATTTCTGCTGACGGTCCCGATGTTTGCCCTCTTCGTCAGGCGACTCCATGACCAAGGCAAGTCAGGCTGGTGGGGACTGCTCCTACCGCTGTTAGTGTTGCTGCATATCCCTCGCATGCTGACGGAGATGCGTGGCGACTTTGCTGAAATCATTGCACAGCAAACTGGTCCGCTGGGTGTCGCGGCGTCTCTCTGCGCCCTCGCTGTCTTAGTCCTATTTCTCTTACCGGGGTCGGATGGAGCTAACAGCTATGGTCCGGACCCGCGTTTGGACGAGCACTAATGTCCGCATCCCACCCAGTTCGCGACAACTCCCCGACCTAGCCGCGAGTCAGGAACGGACCTTCAGCTCACGGCCCGATTGCGGGCGTTGGGGTGAACCAGCCTAATTTGTGCCGGTTACTGGCACTTTCGAGCAGCTCGTTACGACACTATTCTCGGTTTTATAGCTCAGTTTGGATGTCCGGCGGTTGAGAACCCAAGTATCAGTTCCCCATGCGTATTCAGTCGACCTTGAAACCGATGGTTGAGCGGAAGAGCTAAGGACAAAGGTCTTCTTGCCCTCGTCGAAGCAAAGATCGGAGCCATCACATTGGAGCGGCTGTCCGACGACATCGTCAAAAACCATCCCGCCGGTTTCTGTATTGAAAAAGACGTTCTCCAACTCCGCTCCGGTCTCGTCGCAGAAGTAAATGCGATCTCGCGCAGGCGCGGAGCACCCCAATAACAGTGTTGCCGCTGTCCCCACTATCGCATGCTTCATCCGATGAGCATGAGCTTGAAGTTGAAGCCCGGCAAGTCAAAATCGGGACGTCCGCTTTCCACTCAGTTCGTGACTGATATGCCAAGCTAGCAATGTGCCATGAGCCGACCGGCAGCTAACGACCCGATTGCGAACTTTGGCTACTTAGGTTTTGTCAGAGCTCTCGCTTGGATCAGGGCCATAGGTGAGTTTTATATAGCGTAGGTTCATCTTGGCGATTAGCGTGGCGAAAACCCAAACCACGCTGCCGAAGACCGCGAAGCCTAAGAACGCCCAAACATCGCGGGGTGAAAAGCCCCAACCAAGTGCAGCCATCCAATCAATAGTCGCTGCCAACGCCAGTGCTGCGAAAACCGCTGACCAAACAACCAGGAAAACGTTTAGGAAGCGTCGATTGCGGCGATAAGACTTGTGCAATGCACGGCTTCGATTTTTCAGGTAGCTAGGATCCTGTTTCACGCTCTTAGCGTAGCTGACGAAATGGCCGCTTTCCACCCCATCTGGCGACGCTTTTACCGAGCTAGCGATGTGCCAGGAGCGGACGGGCCGGAAACGACCCGATTGCGGACATTGTCAGAATATGACGAGGCTGCCAGTTTGCGGTGATGTTCAGAATGGCTTTGTCGTTCCTTCTCGTCAGTGCGTTGCTGGGGACGGCATATGCTTTCGCATGGTCACCCCACGCATCGTTTAATCGTGCTGGAATCATCAGCACAACCGGGCGGATTGATTCAGGCGCGAAATTCGGCGTAACCATCGGCGATGTCCAATGGACCGCCCAAAAGACCTTTTCGAAGGCGGGTTTCTATAGAGTTGAATCGACAAAACCTCAATCTTGTCACGGTTTCGAGTATTCAAAAACACAAAACATTGAGGTGTGGTTCGACGATAGTTGGAGGCGGGGCACTTTGTGCGTTGTCAGTTCAGAATCAAAGATCACACACTTAAGTTGGAGCTATGGATTTGGCTCCCCATGATGGCGGACTGGATGCGTTTGTGTCAGCTAACCACCCAATCTGGCGACACTTTTGTCGAGCTAGAGATGTGCCAGGAGCCGACCGTCGGCTAACGACCCGATTGCTGACTTCGGAAAAACCAGTAATTGGGCCGCATCTATATGGAGAGAGTATGCTTCTATATTTGCTGGCCCTGAGTGCTGCACCTCATGCTGTGGACCCGGGATATGACCACATCAACGAAGTTGCGGTTGTAGCGGCGTTCCTAGGGGAGGCTGAGAAATCAGAGGTGAACTTGGCTCAGGTGGAGATCGTCAATCGTATTGCGTCATCGGAAAATAGTGCGCCGCATTTGTTTGCCTATATTCGCGAATGCTCGATAGATGAAATTTCCGTAATTTCTACAAGCGAACGTCGCCTACCGGTTGGTGTCAAATGGAATTGCGGGCGCTTTATTAAGAGCGACGGGAAATTGAAATTGGAGGAGCGAACCGCGTCATTTTGGGTGGAAGAAGGGAAGATCGTAAAGATTGCCTTCGGCGAAGGGCCGCCACTCGTGATACGTCCTCTCACCAGAGGCGAGGAGAAATAGCCTACGCCATAGAAAGCTTGCTTTAGCTCCGTTCCCACTCATCCTCAGCCACTTTCATCAAGTGATCGATCTGCCGGGAACTGACCGTCGGTGAACGACCCGAAAACAGTTATTAAAGCTCGCGCACGATTTCGGCAATCTCGGGGTCGGTGTAGGTTTTTACTGGGTCATGAGGTGGCAAATGCGGGCTTGCAAGCTCCCCTGCATCAAATGCTTCGAAGACCCGAAAAAATAGCTTCGGCCACGGTGGTGGTGAGGCTTCGGCCTGCTGCCCAATCATAATGCCATATAGGTGATTCACTATCTCATCGCAGAATTCGAATGAGTAACGCTTCTCATGATAACCAACCGCAAGCTGTGTCGCGATCTGATCGTAAAGAAGAGCTTGTGCCCGGCCTGAACCACCAGCCCAAGCGAGCATATCGGCCTCTGTGGGTGCTTGGCCCTCCCAATCCACGGCATACCGTCGCAGGATTTCGACGATGACTGATGAAATGTCGAACATCGCGAGGAGATACCACGGCGATGGCAGCTATCCACCCAGTTCGTGACCGTTTTGCTGAGCAAGCGATGTGCCAAGAGCAAACAGGCAGCCATCGACCCGCTTGCGGACACTGAGTTGTCATGCAAGCTAGTGGCATGGATTGCCTCCTAATCATTGCCACTTTGTGCCTTGCAGACGTGCAAAGCGTAGAAGTCAGTAGCCCAAGCTCGACGTCACGATGGGCAACTGCTCGTGTTCAAGGCTCGGAAGTCGTGGTCCAGCTTTCGGGCGACAACTTTCGCGCTGAATACGATGCGCAGCGTATGAGCCGTGCGTGCGTTGGAAACAGCTGCGTCTCCTATCATCGTTGGTGCGAAAGCCGAGATGAAGGCTGGACCTGTTATTACTCCACCGAAGATAATGCAGATTACTCACGCTGGCTTCGCATTACTTCACCGGACGTAGATTCTTATGCTGATGTGGAGAGATCGCTGGGACTAATAAGTGCTACGGGACAGGTCGTTCCTCTTGCAGAGCTTGAGACTGTGTCTTTGGACCCAACTCCGCCATTTTGCCGACGTGGAGGGCGGGGACCTCAATGCCCAGATTGATTGTCCGTTTCCCACCCATTCTCGGTTAGCGAGCGACGAATCTCCAGGGCCTAAAACCTGTCATCAGGATTGAAACGCTGTGAGATAGCCGTTCAATGAGAGACGAGGTTGGAACAGGATGAGAAAGCACGAACGCGGGCTCACGTTTAGCTTCATCGCTGCTCGCAAGCATGGTTCAGCATTCGCCTCTTCGCATACAGATTGCACGGGCGGATAAATAGGGCTTCGGCCGAAAGCGCATCCTTTCCGCTATCCGATTAAACGAAACACTAGCCGCATGATGCCATAGATCGCAGATTGGCGATCTCTGTCGTGTTACGGCTCATTTTATAGAGGTTGCACATCTGACAGGTCTGCCGAACCGCGGGTCTATTTGAGAGATTTGCGAGTTCCTTACAGATTGCACATAACTCAATCGTATATCGATCCCACTTAGTGTTTCAATTATCGTTTCTTGTGGCTGCGAGGGTGGCAGATTGAACGAAGACGAAAAGCGTGCAAACCCGTTTGAAGTTGCTGAGGAGAAGACCGCCTTGAGCAACGTGACGGGGATTCTCAAAGAACTCCGTGACCACAGCGCCAGCGAGTCTGACCATTCATGGCCTGTACCAATCCGTCCAAAGGACATTTCAGTTCCCAGCCGCGATTGGTTTCCTGAGCCGGAATGGATGAGTGGTGGTGATGCTTTCGAATTGCTGCGCCTTCAATGCGAACCGTATGAATACGCTCCCGCAATGGCGCGCATTTGTCAGATCATTTCAGATCAATTCGATCGAGATGACAAAGGCCTAAATTACATCATCGAGAACCTTCCTCCGAGTCATGAGCTTCTTGATGACTTCCCGGTAGGTACACCGATCTGGTTTCGAGCAATGCACAGCCTTTTATCTCAAAGAGGGGCGAAGGCGATTGAGGGATGGGAGGAGCTTGCGAGTGAGCTACACGATTGGGCGGCAGTGTATGATTCACTTCGGCTTCGGGGTTTAGATGTCCTCGACAATGCCCTTAGTCTTCATTGGTCGGTGAGCGAGCTTTCACTACCTGAAACCAAACAAGACCCGATTTGGACGTTTCCGAGGGCTATGGCTTGGATAGCAACTAGGGATTATCTCGCGATGGCGAGAATGCCTCTTTTTACTAGACCTAATGGGCACGAGGAGCCTGTCGCCGAGGATGGTGTATGGCGCTTTGCTACAAAGTCGCTAGGCTGGCTCCACTCCACAATATCGTATGCGTACTGCGAATGCGGTGCCGTGAAAGAGTTCGGCCTGTCCTCATTCAAACACTGCACATGCATCTCAGTGGCTTGGGAGGAACTGGTCCATCTCAACGGAGGGCTGTCCCCTGCAACTCCAGAACTGGTGTTCAATCTGCACGAGGGCTGGATTTCTATGACCTGGCCAGATGGCGCTGACGATATACGCTTTCTGCGTCGAGATATTTTGGAGCGATGGCCTCCAGTCAGTCGGGACGAACCAACTGGCCAGAACTCGACGCAATCTACCGCAAATGGTGAACAAGAATGTCGAACTTGGCTAGCGAAGGAATTTGCGTCCGATCCTGAAATGCGTCGCTCAAAGAAGAGCTTCAGAGATGCTGCACTTAAGGAATTTTCTGGTCGATTATCGGTACGCGGATTCAATCTACGAGTTTGGCCAGACCTCGCACGCCAGCATGGGCGCGACAGCGCCGGGGCAAAACGCAAATCGTAACGCCGATTCAATTCGCCAAGTTTTGAGAACTCCTATTCGAGCGAATTCTTGATCGTGATGTTCTCCTGCATCCGCTGGCGCTTGCTGGCACTTTGCAGGGAAACACGACATGGAACCTCTCTTCGTTTCGATTACCGATGCCGCCAAGGCGCTCGGCCTCGGTCGCACTTCCGTCTATGAGCTGATCCGCGCAGGCGAACTGAACACCCGCAAAATGG
This sequence comes from Pseudoblastomonas marina, assembly GCF_034374265.1. Taxonomy (NCBI): domain Bacteria; kingdom Pseudomonadati; phylum Pseudomonadota; class Alphaproteobacteria; order Sphingomonadales; family Erythrobacteraceae; genus Pseudoblastomonas; species Pseudoblastomonas marina. The sequence goes on from NZ_CP139718.1 coordinate 328,371, forward strand.
GACGGCGGCGGCTGGTTACGGTCGCTTCCATCAAGCGGCTGGCCACCGAAGAGCAATAGGCCAGCGCAATGAAGCGGATCGATCCCCGCCGCGCCAAGCTCCATCGGTCTTTCAGTGTGACCGAATTGGCCAACTTGCTCGGTGTGCACAAGCACACGGTGCGCGGCTGGCTGAAGAAGGGGCTGCCCTCGATCGATGGGGCCAAGCCGACACTGATCCTAGGCAGCGATTTTCAGGAATGGTGGGCGAGGCAGCGCAAAACTGCAAAGCGCCCGTGCCAGCCTGGGCAGATGTACTGCTTCAAGTGCCGGGATCCGAAAGCACCAGCGATGGGGATGGTCGATTACGTCGCCATCAATGCGGCCACCGGCAATCTCAAGGCGCTCTGCGAGACCTGCGGTACGATGATGCACCGGCGCACACGGCTGGCGGACATTGCCACCAAAATGCCCGGATTGGAGGTTCAAGCCACGCTGGCTCCTCCACGCATAGTTGCGCGGGCGCATCCCTCCTCAAACTGTGACGATCCTTAAGGAGCCTAAGGCATGGCAAAGCACAACGCCGCAAACACGCGAATCAAGCGCGAATATTTCGACTACCTGAAGGAAGCGATGCGACGGGACGAAGCATCAATCGATCAGGTCGCCAAGGCCCTATCGCGCTTCGAAGCGGCGACGGGATACAAGGATTTCAAGAAATTCCATCGTGAGCAAGCAAAGGCCTTCAAGCATCGGCTGGATAAGGAAACCAATACCCGCACCGGCAAGCCGTTGGCGCGTGCCACGGTCCACTCAACACTTTCGGCCCTGCGCGCGTTCTTCATCTGGCTGGCGGGCCAGCCTGGCTACAAGAGCCGCATCGCCTATGCCGATGCGGATTATTTCAACCTGAGCGAAAAGGACGTGCGGGTGGCTAATGCCAAGCGCGAAAAGCCGGTGCCGACGCTGGAGCAGGTCCACCATGTCATTAATTCGATGCCAGCCGAAACGGACATCGAAAAGCGCAACCGCGCGTTGATCGCGTTGGCTGTGCTGACCGGGGCGCGGGCGGGGGCGCTGGCCAGCCTGAAGCTGAAGCATCTCGATCTTGAGCAAGGTAGCATCTTTCAAGATGCGCGGGACGTGAACACCAAGAACAGCAAGACCTTCACTACTTGGTTCTGCCCCGTTGGCGGGGATGCGCGTTCGATCGTCACTGACTGGTGCGAGCACCTTCGCACTGTCCTGATGTGGAGCGAAGACGATCCGCTGTTTCCGAAAACGGCGATCGGTCTGGGCAAGGAGGGCGGTTTTGAGGCGGTTGGACTGGAGCGCGGCCATTGGAGCAGCACTGGGCCGATCCGCGCGATCTACAAGGCTGCTTTTTCGGCGGCGGGCTTACCCTACTTCAATCCGCACTGCTTTCGCGACACTCTGGTTCAGCTCGGTGAGCGGATCTGCACTACGCCGGAGCAATTCAAGGCCTGGTCGCAGAATATAGGGCACGAGAGCGTGCTCACCACATTCACCAGCTACGGCACCGTGCCAGCCGCACGGCAGGCGGAATTGATCCGGGGGCTGGGAGAGGAGAGGGACGGCGGCGATGATGCGGAACGCATGGCAGCCCTGTTTGGGGAGTTTTTGCGCAATCGTGGGGGAAGCTTCTAGAAGCTTTCAGCGGGGCGCGTTTTATTGTTAGGTGCCCTTCTCAGAGCTGGAGCGGGCACGTGAAGTTAGCAGATTTACAAGACTATGCGGAAAAACTTACCGAGAAATTCGCCCTCCCCGGCTCAAGCTCCGATGAAGACCAGCTCAAGCCGGGCGTCCCGGAGCTGCTGGCAAAGGCGGGCGCTGCCTATGGGCTGGAGGTCGAGACGAAGACCGAAACCCACCTGTCCGAGCATAAGGTTCGCCCGGACATCGCGGTTTATGTCGGCAAGCTGATTTGCGGCTACATCGAGTTGAAGGCCCCGGGCCTTGGGGCAGATGCTCCCAAGCTCAAGGGCAAGCATAACAAGGAGCAATGGGCAAAGCTGAAGGGTCTGCCCAATGTCCTCTATACCGATGGACGCGAATGGGCGCTGTATCGCTCGGGGGAGCGCCCCGAGGGCCAGCCGATAGTCCGTCTGCATGATGATCCCACCACAGCGGGGAAGTCGGCTGTCGAGGCTGACGATGCTGCCGCGCTGGGACGTCTCCTTCGGGACTTCTTCGGTTGGAAGCCGAATGTCCCTCACACCCCGTCAGGTCTGGCATCCTATCTCGCGCCAATCACGCGGTTCCTGCGCTCGGAAGTCGAAAGCGCCTTGGAGGACGATGGGTCGGCAGTGACACTCCTGGCGAACGAATGGCGGCAGTTCTTCTTCCCGGATGCCGACAACGACAAGTTCGCGGACGCTTACGCCCAGACGGTCACGTATGCGATGCTCTTGGCCCGGCTTTCCGGCGCGGGCACTCTCGACCCCGCGGAGGCGGCGAAGACGCTCGACAAGAACAACGGTCTGCTGGCCCAGTCTCTCAAGCTGCTTGGTCAAGCGGAGGCTCGGAAGGAGCTATCGGTCGGCTTCGAGATGCTCCAGCGCTCGCTTGAGGCACTCGATCCGCACGACTTCCTCAAGTCCAAGCCCGACCTCTGGCTCTACTTCTACGAGGATTTCCTCGCTGCCTATGACCCGAAGCTGCGAAAGGACTATGGGGTCTACTACACTCCACGAGAAGTGGTTGAGCTTCAGGTGCGGCTGGCGAGCGAACTGCTTGAAAAGCGCTTTGGCAAAAAGCTCGGCTTTGCGGATGATGGTGTCGTTTTTCTCGATCCGGCCGTGGGGACCGGGACCTATCCTGTCGCAGCGATCAAAAGTGGCATCGAGAAGGTCGAGAAGCGAGCAGGACCCGGAGCCGTCGCTGCACGTGCAAGGCAGATGGCCGAGAATATGTATGGCTTCGAGATACTGGTCGGGCCTTACGCCGTCGCACACCTGCGACTGACGCAGGCGCTAGAAGGCGCGATCAACAGCGCTAAGGGTGAAGAAGAGGAAGACGAGAAGCTCGCCGCCCGCCTTAAAATTTACCTCGCTGACGCTCTCTCAAGCCCCGACAAGGCCCCGCCCGGGGGGCTGGATCTGACGCACAGAGTTCTGACACAGGAACACGAAGCAGCCCGCGAGGTGAAGCAGAAGGGGGACATCCTCGTCTGCCTTGGAAACCCTCCATACGACCGACAGACCATTGAGGAGGGCGATACTATAACCCAGCGCAAGGGAGGCTGGGTCCGGTTCGGCAACGTGGTTGGAGCCGATCAGGAAGAACAGGGCGAAGATCCCCCTATCCTGAAAGCCTTTGTAGATCCGGCAACCGAGGCAGGTCAGGGACTTCACCTCAAGAACATCTACAACGATTACATCTACTTCTGGCGATGGGCGTTGTGGCGCTTGTTCGAGCAACAGGAAGGCGGCGGTATTGTCACCTTCATCACTGCGTCGAGCTACCTCGCAGGCCCCGGCTTCGTAGGCGTTCGGGAAGTGATGCGGCGGACGTTCGATGAGCTATGGATAGTTGACCTTGGCGGCGACAATCTGGGGACACGAAAAACACCTAATGTTTTCAACATTCAGACGCCCGTTGCAATCGCCATAGGCGTTACTCACGGAAAGCCTGACCGCGGCACGCCTGCGAAAGTGCACTACGCCAAAGTGACGAGCGAGAGCCAGTCAGGAAAACTGACAATTCTCGACGGCCTGAAGGGCATTAAGTCCCTCTCGTGGAGCGACTGCCCGGTTGATTGGCACAAGCCGTTTCTGCCGGTTGGAAAAGGTGATTATTTCGAGTGGCCCAAGCTTATCGACATCTTCCCCTATCAACGGAGTGGCTCAAAGTTCGGACGGTCTTGGCCCATTGCCGAAACGCGTGAGCTAATCGAACAGCGTTGGATGACGCTACTCGCGAAGACCGGCAAAGAGCGGCAAAAACTCTTCAAGAACAATCAGTATCGTAAGATTGAGCGCCAATACCGCGACCATGTGACTCGGAATAAGCTACCGACCATCGCAAGCATGAAGGTTGGTTCAGACTGCCCGAAAATCTCTCGATATGCCTTCCGCTCTTTCGACCGTCAGTTCGCGATGGAGGATATTCGGTTCAACGACAGGATGGGAGAAGTGCTCTGGAGGCTCCAGGGCGAGCATCAATTGTATTTGATTTCGCTCGCCACTGAGTCGCTTGCAGAAGGCCAGGGGATTATCGCCACCTCCGCCGTTCCCGACCTGCATCATTTTCGTGGATCGTTTGGCGGGAAGGACGTTATCCCATTATACCTCGATGCGGAGTGTTCGCAGGCGAATATCACTGAAGGGCTTCTCGACTTACTCGAGTTTGCTCTTGGAAAAAAACCATCCCCCGAGGACCTCGCAGCATATGTCTACGCAGTGCTTGGTGGGCAATCCTACACCTCCCGCTTCTGGAACGAACTCGAAACCCCCGGAACTCGCGTTCCCCTGACGAAGGATGGCGAGGTGTTCGCCAGAGCTGCCAAGCTTGGGCGGAAACTCATCTGGCTCCACACTTACGCAGAGCGCTTTTGTGACGAGGGCCGCGGCGATGAGGTCCCGAAAGGGAAAGCAACGAACCTCAAGGGCATTTCGTCCAAGCCTGAAGATTACCCAAGCGAATATGAATACGACCCCGAGAAACGCGAACTGAGAGTAGGCGATGGGGTCTTCGGGCCAGTGACGCAGGAAGTTTGGGACTTCGAAGTGTCGGGTCTGCAAATAGTCTCGTCATGGCTCGGCTATCGGATGAAGAAGCGGGCTGGCAAGAAATCTAGTCCACTTGACGACATCCGACCTGAGAAGTGGACCCCTGCCATGAGCGACGGGCTGCTTGAGCTACTCTGGGTCATCGAGGCTACGCTTGAGATGGAGCCGGACCTGAAAGCTGTGCTCGACGAGATCGAGAAAGGCGATTGTTTCCGTGCGAGCGAACTTCCCGAACCCAAACCCGAAGAACGGGTGGAGCCGGGGAAGCAGAACGACGCAGGAGGGCTTTTGGCTGGGATGGGCGTTGTCGAGGAAGGCGATGGTGCAGAATAGCGCCTCGGCTCCACCTGCACAGATTGATCCAACCGAACGCAACAAAGGAAGGATGGAATCAACGCGCAATTCGCGCCGTTCCCACACCGCGTTTTTCATGTTTTTTTCATGGAAATGCAGACCATCTCTTCTAAGCTATTGAAAAGATGGTGGGCGCGGCAAGGATTGAACTTGCGACCCCACCCGTGTGAAGGGTGTGCTCTACCACTGAGCTACGCGCCCGTCTCTCGACAGAGGCGGCCCACTAGCGCCGCGCGGCGCGATTGACAAGCATGTGATTGCTGCGGGCGATTGACAAGCGGCGGGCCCGCCGCCAACAGCGCGCGCCATGACCGATACTCCCGACACCGCCCCCGACAGCAGCGAAACCCCCGGCGCGCAGGACGTGCCCCCCGATCGTCTCTCGGTCGAGGCCGGCAGCGAATATTTCGACGTCGAGAAGCTCCAGCGCGGGGTCGCGATTTCCTTCAAGGGCTCGCGCCGCACCAATGTCGAGGAATATTGCATTTCCGAAGGCTGGGTGCGCGTGCAGGCGGGCAAGACCCTCGATCGCAAGGGCAAGCCGCTGACGATCAAGCTCAACGGTCCGGTCGAGGCTTGGTACGAGGATCTGGGCGAGGACGCCCCGCACGCCAAGGCGAGCTGACGGCGCCGTTCGCAACGGTCCATCGCACGCACGTATTCGGCTCGTCGATAATCGCGGCGCGTTGCGCGTCGTTCATCGATTTCGGCTAATTCCTGAACCGCGGTTTCGCGCCCCGAACTCGCGGAACGACAGGAATGGAGACTGAATCTATGTTGAAGAAGATCACGCTTTCGGCGAGCGCGCTGCTGGCAGCGGCATCGCTTGCTACCCCCGTCTCGGCGGCCGAACTGCCGACCATCGGCGCAAGCGCCTCGGCCTATGCGACCGTCCAGGCGGACGGCGCGATGACGCTGGCACACCACAAGCGCGGCCATCGCCCGCGCGGGCATTTCCAGGGGCGCGGCAACCCGCACCGCACCGCCTATCGCTATCCCGAATACACTCCGCGCAGCGGCTACGGAGAGCGCGCCACCTATGAAACCCGCGCGTGGCAGGGCGAGGACGGGCGCTATTACTGCCGCCGCAGCGACGGCACCACCGGCCTGCTGATCGGCGGCGCGGCGGGGGCGTTGCTCGGTCGCGAGCTGACCAAGAACGGCGACCGCACGCTGGGCACGATCCTCGGCGCGGTCGGCGGGGCGCTGCTCGGGCGCGAGATCGAGAAGCGCGCGGTGCGCTGCCGCTGATCCACGATCCGGCGTATGAGAAACGGCGTCTCCGGTCCTCCCGGGGGCGCCGTTTCCCGTTTCGGGACAAGCGCCGGGCGGGTCTTCGCCTCAGCGCATGGCCGCTGTATGTGGAGGCATAAAGAACATTGGATGAGGATCATGCCATGCGCGCCCGCTTTCTTTTCGCCGCTCCCCTGCTGACGCTCGCCGCCTGCAGCGGGGGCGAGGACGCGACCGATGAAAACGCCGAGATGGATCCGGCCACCGCCGGCGCGCTGGGCGAGGACATCATGGTCGATCCCGACCGGCTCGACCAGTCGGGGGCCGACGGCGCGCTGGCGGGCGGCGACCCGGCCTCCTCGGCGGTGCCGATGGACGACGAGACCCGCGAACAGGTCAACCGCGCACGCGAGGAAGCGCGCCAGCTGGTCGGCGGGCGGATCAACCAGGCACCCGCGCCGGGCGATGCGCTGACCCGCACGATGATCGCGGCGGCGCAGGCGATCCAGCGCGGGAACAGCGGCGTCGATTGTTCGCAGGGCGCCGACTATTCCGCCGCCTGGGCCGATCGCATGCCTGAACCCTTCACCGTCTATCCGCGCGGCGCGGTGCTCGAGGCGGCGGGGAACGACGACGAAGGCTGCGCGCTGCGCGTCACGACCTTCACCACCGCGGTACCGCAGCAGGAAGTCGTCAACTTCTATCACACCCGCGCGCGCAATGCGGGCTTCTCGGCGGACCTGATGGAGAAGGACGGCGAGACCGTGATCGGCGGACGCAAGGGCGACGCGGCCTATTACATCGCGGTCGGGCGGCAGGCCGACGGCCGCACCAAGGTCGAATTGCTGGCCCGCGCCGGGTCCTGACCCGGCCGCGCGGGCGGGGGGTTTATTCCTCGAGCCCGACGCCGATATTGGCGCGCGGTTGGTCCATTTCGGTCGAGGCGACCGGATAGGCGCAGTAATCGGCGGCATAGAATGCGGCCGGGCGATGGTTGCCCGACAGGCCGATCCCGCCGAAGGGCTGGCTCGAACTCGCGCCGTTCGTCGGCCGGTTCCAGTTGACGATCCCGGCGCGGATATTGGCCCAGAAGCGGTTGTAGTCCGCCGGGCTGCCGCCGATCAGCGAGGCCGAGAGGCCGAACCGCGTGCGGTTGGCCTCGGCGATCGCCTCGTCGAGGGTCGACACCTTCACCACCTGCAGGATCGGGCCGAACAGTTCGACGTCGGGGCGCTGTTCCATGTCCGTCACGTCGACGATCGCGGGGGTCAGGAAGGGCTTGCCCTCGACCTTCTTGGTCAGGTGCCGGATCGCCTTGCCGCCGTGGGTGATGAGGTAGACGAAGCTCTCCATCAGCCCGTCGGCGGTCTGGTTGTCGATCACCGGGCCCATGAACGGGGCGGGATCGGCGAAGGGCTCGTCGACGATCAGCCGCCCGGTCAGCGTCTTCAGCTTGTCTAGAATCGCATCGTATTGCGTGTCGCGCACGATGAGGCGGCGCGCGGCGGTGCAGCGCTGGCCGGCGGTGGTGTAGGCGCTCTGCGCGATCAGCGCGGCGGCATCGTCGAGCAGCGGGGTGTCCCACAGCACGATCGGGTTGTTGCCGCCCATCTCGAGCGCGACGATCTTGCCCGGATTGGCGGCGAGCTTGCGGTTGATCGCGATCCCCGCCTGCGCGCTGCCGGTGAACAGCACCCCGTCGACGCCCGGATGCTTGACCAGCGCCTCGCCCTCGTCGCGCGCGCCGATCAGCAGCTGGACGACGCCCGCGGGCACGCCTGCCTCGTGGAACGCGGCGACCAGCGCCTGGCCGACCGCAGGGGTCTTTTCGCTCGGCTTGAAGATCACGCAATTGCCCGCGATCAGCGCGGGCACGATGTGGCCGTTGGGAAGGTGCGCGGGGAAATTGTACGGGCCGAGCACCGCCATCACGCCGTGCGGCTTGTGGCGGACCGAGGCCTTGCCCTGCAACGCGTTGTCGAGCGTGCGCTGCGGGGTGCGCTCGGCGTAGGCGCGGACCGAGATCTCGACCTTGTTGATCACCGCATCGACTTCGGTGCGCGCTTCCCACAGCGGCTTGCCGGTCTCGCGCGCGATCAGTTCGGCGAAATCGTCGGCCGCCTTGCGCATCTCGTTGGCGAAACGGCGCATCAGCTCGATGCGGTTGGCGAGCGGCTTGGAAGCCCAGTCGGCCCAAGCGCGCCGCGCGGTCGCGACCGCCTCCTCGACGTCGCCGGTCTGGCCGCGCCACAATTCCTCGCCCGTCGCGGGCTCGAACGATACGATTTCGGAGCTCATCCGGTCCTCAATTCCCCTGGGTGTCGCGCGCCATAGTAGAGCGCGCGGCTTAACGCAAAATGTGTCGGAGTCTACGCCAGCGGACGACCTGCAGGCGAGATCGTTCCGAGCGCCGCTCCATGCGCGCGGATCCGCTCGATCTCGGTTTCAAGCACCGACCAGTCGTCGTCGCGGTCGATCGCGGCCCAGATTGCCTCGACCCGCTCGATCACCAGCGAGGGTGCGTCGTCGGGCAGCGGTTCGGCACCCTCGACGAAGCTGCGCGCGGCGAGCAGCGTCTCGAACTCGGTCCCGGGCTGGCCGCGCCAGCCGCGATAGCGCGCGAAGGCCGCGTCGGGCGCTTCGCCGGTCGCGACCATCTGGCGCTCCATCGCGCCGATCAGCGCGGTATCCGATTCGCCGTCCTGCGGCATCACGCCGAGCCGCCAGAGCCAGCGGCGGCGCAAGGCTGCCTCGTAGAGCCCGCCATAACGATCGAGCGCGGCGACCAGCGGGTCGCTGTCGGCGAGCGCGCGCAGCGCGACGGCGAGCTGCATGCAGTTCCAGTGCACCGCCTCGGGCTGGCGAGCGAAGGCGTAAAGCCCCTGGTGGTCGAAATAGGCGGCGGTGAAGCTCGCATCCCATTTGGGCAGGAAGCGCCACGGGCCGTAATCGAAGCTTTCGCCGGAAATATTCATGTTGTCGGTGTTGAGCACGCCGTGGACGAAGCCCGCGACCATCCACGCGGCGGCGGTATCGGCGAGCCGCTCGACCACCTGGTGGAGCAGGATCACGGCGGGCTGGTCGCGCCCCGGGGCGTCCTCCGGCGGCGGCGGGCCGGGGAACTGTTCGAGGCAGTAATCGACCAGCTGCGCCATGTGTTCGGGTTCCTCGAGCACGGCGAGCCGTTGGAAGGTACCGATGCGGATATGGCCGTGCGAGAGCCGCGTCATCACCGCCGAGCGGGTGGGGGAAGGCTCGTCGCCGCGCTCCAACTGCTCGCCGGTCTCGATCACGCAGAGGGTCTTGCTGGTATCGACCCCGCGCGCCTCGAGCAGTTCGGTCGCGAGGATCTCGCGCACCGCGCCCTTCAGCGTCAGGCGCCCGTCGCCCCTGCGGCTATACGGGGTGGTGCCCGATCCCTTGGTGCCGAGATCGACCAATCGGTCCGTGTGGTCGCGCAGCTGCGCGAACAGGAAACCGCGCCCATCGCCGATCTCGGGATTGTACACCCGGAACTGGTGTCCGTGATAGGCGAGCGCGAGCGGCTCGGAGAGATTGTCGGGCAGCGGTTCGAAGCGCCCCAGGTGCCGCACCCAGTCCTCGTCGCGCCAGTCCTGCAAACCCACCGAACCGGCCCAGCGCCGATTCGCGAAGCGCAGCCGGGTCTCGGGGAATTGCGCCGCCGCAACCGGCGTCGCGAGCCACTCGGCCAGCTGCATGATTTGCGGATCGGGACGGTAGGTGACGGGTTGCTCTGGAGGACGCATATCGCCAAGGGTGGGGGCACGGCGCGGCAAGCGCAAGCATGCATGAGCCACAAGGGATTCAGGCGGGAGCTCGATGAGCGACGAACACGACCATTTCGAGGAAAAACACTGGACCAGCCCCGACGGGCTGAAACTGCATTTCCGCGATTATGCCGGGCCCGACGCGTCCGATCTTCCCCCCGTGGTCTGCCTGCCCGGCCTGACCCGCAATTCGCGCGATTTCGAGGATCTGGCCGATCACTTGCGCACCCGTACGCGCGTGATCTGCCCGACCATGCGCGGTCGCGGCGACAGCGAATACGCGCCCGACAGCGCGACCTACGTGCCGCAGCAATACGTCGCCGACTTGCTCGCGCTGTTCGAGCAGGAGGGAATCACCCGCGCGGTGTTCGTCGGGACCTCGCTCGGCGGAATCCTCACGATGCTGCTCGCGGCGGTGAAGCCCGATCTCGTTGCGGGCGCGCTGGTCAACGATATCGGCCCCGAGATTTCCGCCGACGGGATCGCGCGGATCCGCGGTTATGTCGGGCAGGGCGGCAGTTTCCCGACCTGGATGCACGCCGCGCGCGCGCTCGAGGAAGGGCAGGGCGATATCTTCCCCGATTTCACGATCGACGATTGGCTGGTGATGGCCAAGCGCAGCATGACCGTCGGCACCAACCAGCGCATCGTCCCCGATTACGACGCCAAGATCGCCGAGCCCTTCGCCGGCGACAGCGCCGAGGGCGGGACCGATCTGTGGAGCCCGTTCGAGGCGCTCGGCAAGAAACCGCTGGTCGCGGTGCGCGGCGAGACTTCGGATATCCTGACCGCCGACACGCTCGAGCAGATGCAGGCCAGGGCCGACGATATCGAAATCGTGATCGTGCCCGGCGTGGGCCATGCGCCGTTCCTCGACGATGCCGGGTCGCTCGCCGCGCTCGATCGCTTGCTCGACCGCGCCAAGGCGTAAGGAACCGAGACGATGGCGAAGAAGGTCCTGCACCTCCATTCGAGCTTCGACGTGGGCGGCAAGGAAATGCGCTCGGTCCGGCTGATGGAAGCCTTTGGGCGCAAGCTCGAGCACACGGTGGTCTCGGCCGAGCCGGGTGCGCTGAGCGCGGGCCACGGGATGAAGAAGTCGGTCCAGGTGAGATACCCGGTCCATTTCCCCTCGCTCAAAGGCAAGCCGACCCCGGGGCGGCTGCAGAAGCTCGCCAAGGCGATGGCGGGCTTCGACCTGATCCTGACCTACAATTTCGGCGCGATGGACGCGGTGATGGCGCACACGCTGTTCGCCGACCTTCATTCGCTGCCGCCGCTGGTGCACCACGAGGACGGGTTCGACACCGACGAAACGAAGAAGCGCAAGTGGACGCGCAACTGGTATCGCCGGATCGCGCTGGGCCGCGCCTCCGGGCTGGTGGTCCCTTCGACCGGGCTCGAGCAGATCGCCAAGACCGAGTGGCAGCAGCCTGCATGGCGCGTCCAGCGGATCGTCAACGGCATCGACACCGCGCGCTATGGCCGCAAGGCGAAGGCCGACGCGCTTCCGGGCCTCGTCAAGCGCGAGGGCGAGCGCTGGATCGGCACGCTGGCGGGGCTGCGCAAGGTCAAGAACCTGCCGCGGCTGGTCGAGGCGATGAAGGACCTGCCCGAGTTCTGGCAGCTGGTGATCGTGGGCGAGGGTAGCGAGCGCGACGAGATTCGCGCCGCGGCGGACCGGTTCGGCGTCTCGGACCGGGTCCACATGCCCGGTTTCGTCGAGGATCCTGCGACCGTGCTCGGGCTGTTCGACATCTACGCGCTGTCGTCGGACAGCGAGCAGTTCCCGCTCTCGGTGGTCGAGGCGATGGCGAGCGGGCTGCCGGTCGCCTCGCCCGACGTCGGCGACGTGAAGGCGATGCTCGCCAAGTCCAACCGCGACTATGTCTCGGTGCCGGGCGACACGAAACATCTCGGTGAAATGCTCGCCGCGCTCGCCGAAGACGAGGCCGCCCGCGCCGCGATCGGCGAAGCGAACCGCCAGCGCGCGCGCGATCGATACGACGAACAGGCGATGATCGACGATTACCGCGCGATGTATGCCCGCGCGCTCAAGGTCCCGCGCTTCCCCTGATCAGGCAGGCGCGACACGGGCATTCATGCCCGCTTCACCGCGTGCCCGACAGATCGATCCACAGCATCGCCCATTGAATTGGCGCGCGAGCGCGGTAAACAGCGCGCCACAGCAATTTGCCACGCGAAAGACAGATTTTGGCCCTTCCTCCGAACGACAAGAATTCCGCCCCCCAGCCGACCGACAAGAAGGCCGCGCGGGAAAGCGCCGAGCAGGACGGCTTCATGCGCGAAGTCGACGAGGCGCTGCGCGAGCAGCAGATGCAGGACGCGGCCAGGAAATACGGCCTCCCGATCGGCATCGCGCTCGTGGTGATCATCGCCGGGGTCGGCGGCTGGCTGTGGTGGGACGGTCGCCAGACGGCCGAGGACGCCGATCGTGGCGAGCGCCTGACCATGGCGCTCGACCGGATCGAGAAGGGCAACGCCGCCAGCGCCGACGAGATGCTGACCCAGCTTGCGGGCGAGGACGACGCCAAGGCGACCGCGGCGCTCGCGCGGATGACCCAGGCCGCGCTGCTGCTCGAGGACGGCAAGGCCGAGGAAGCCGCCAAGATCTATTCCGCGGTCGCCGCCGATGACGACGTGCCGCAGCAGCTGCGCGACCTCGCCACCGTGCGCGAAGTCGCCGCGCGGTTCGACGAACTGCCGCCGGCAAAGGTGGTCGAACGGCTCAAGCCGCTCGCGGTGGCGGGCAATCCGTGGTTCGGCAGCGCGGGCGAGCTGGTCGCGATGGCCTATCTCAAGCAGGGCAAGGAAGACCTCGCCGGTCCGCTCCTCGCCGAAGTCTCGCGCGACGAGAACGTGCCGCAGACGATCCGCCGCCGGACCCGCCAGATGGCGGGCTTGCTTGGGGTCGATGCGGTCGACGATGTCGAGCGCACGCTCAACGAAAGCGAACTCGCCGCGCGCGGCCAGACAGCCCCAGCGCCTGCGCCGCAGCAGTAAGGAATGACCATGACCACGAACACGACCAGCCGCCTGCGCCCGAGTCTCCGATTGGCCGGAGCAGCGATGCTGGCGCTCGCCACCGCGGGCTGCGGGATTCTCGGCGGCAGCGACAAGCCCAAGACACCGACCGTGGGCGAACGCATCCCGGTGCTCTCGCGGATCGAATCGGGCGCGGTCGCCGACCCCTCGCTCGCCAGCGTCAGCGTGATCCTGCCCCCGGCCGCGGCCAATCGCGAATTCGCGCAGCCGAGCGGCGGCGCGTCGAATGCCTACGGCCACCTCGCGATCGGGGCCAACCCGGCCCCGGCCTGGACCGCGCAGATCGCCGGCAGCACCAACAAGGCGCGGCTCGCCTCCTCGCCCGTGATCGGCGGGGGCAGGCTGTTCGTCTTCGACACCGCGGGCACCGTCCACGCGTTCGACGCGACCAGCGGCGCGCCGGTGTGGCGCAAGCGATTCAATGTCAGCGGTGACGGCGAGGGCGCCGAATTCGGCGGCGGGGTCAGCTACAATGCGGGCCGCGTCTACCTCACCACCGGGGTCGGCGAAGTCGCCGCGCTCGATGCCAATACCGGCGACGAAGTGTGGCGCGTGAAGCCCTCGGGCCCGCTGCGCGGCGCGCCCACGCTCGCCTTCGACACCGTGTTCGTGATGACGCAGAACAACGAGATCTACGCGCTCGATATTGGCGACGGGGCGGTCCAGTGGTTCGAATCGGGCGCGGTCGGCCAAGCCGGCGTGTTCGGCGTCGCCGCCCCGGCCGCGGCGCAGGGCACGGTGATCGCGGGCTACAGCTCGGGCGAACTCGCCGCCTATCGCTATGAGAACGGCCGCCAGCTGTGGGGCGACGCGCTCGCGCGGACCTCGGTCTCGACCTCGGTCGGCACGATCACCGATATCGACGCCGATCCGATCATCGACCAGGGCCGCGTCTACGCGCTCGGTCAGGGTGGCCGGATGGCGGCCTACGAACTGGTCACCGGCCAGCGCATCTGGGAACTCAATCTCGGCGGGATCTCGACCCCGGCGGTCGCGGGCGAGTGGATCTTCACACTCACCAGCGATAGCCAGCTGCTCGCGATCCAGCGCTCGTCGGGCAAGGTCAAATGGGTGGTCGACCTCCCGGCCTTCCGCAACATGGAAGACGAGAAGGACCCGATCTTCTGGACCGGGCCGGTGCTCGCGGGCGATCGGCTGTGGATGGCCAATTCCGAAGGCCAGGTCGCCTATGCCAGTGTGAATGACGGATCGCTCGCCTACCTGACCGATCTCGATCCCAAGGTCTCGCTGCCCCCGATCGTCGCCAACAACACGCTCTACGTGCTCGACGACGGCGGCACGATCCGCGCCTACCGCTGAGCGCGCTTTTCTCGCGTTAACCATTACGTGCTAGGGTTCCGGCCATGACAGCGGGGGCTTCGGCACGGGTGGCGGCGCGGCCGCCAAGCGACGTATCGTCGGCGGTCGGGCTGGTCGGCCTGCTCGGCCTGCTCGCCTGGATCGTCTTCGCGCGCGAATACCCGGCGATCGCCGATGCGCTGGGCCTGCCGGGCCGCCGCGGCGTCTTGTCCGGCCCCAATGCCGCGCTGATGGGCCTGTTCGCCGCCGGGATCCCGATGGTGCTGTGGTCGGTGTTCGTCGAGAAGGTCCACCGCCGGGAAAGCACCGGGCTCGACTGGAGCCGCAAGCGCCCGCTCTCCGAAGCGGGCGATTTCACAATCACCAAGCTGGCAGGCCTGTGGGCGACCTGGGCGCTGCTCGGCGCGTTCTACTGGGTCGGGCGGTGGTACTGGCAGCCGCCCTATACCTTCGCGATGGAGGTGCTGGGCTGGCTCGTCGTCCCGCTGTTCCTCGTCTCGATCCCCTACGTGCTGTGGCTCGACCGCCACCTCAAGGACCCGCGCGATGCGTGCTGGCATTTCGGCGCGATGCTGATCGGACGCGACGCGTGGGACGCGAGCGAGGTCAAGCGCCACCTGCGCGCGTGGTTCATCAAGGGCTTCTTCGGCGCCTTCATGATCGCGATCCTGCCCGAGGGGTTCCGGATCATCGTCGAGGCCGATCTGGGACTGGCGATCGACGACCCGGTGCGGCTCGGGCTGATCCTCATCACGCTGCTGTTCGTGATCGACGTCCAGATCGGCGCGGTCGGCTACCTCGTTACATTGAAGCCGCTCGATGCGCATATCCGCTCGGGCAATCCGTTCGTCGGCGGCTGGCTCGCCGCGCTGCTGTGCTACCCGCCGTTCCTCATCATGGGCCCCGGCGACGTGCTCGACTACCGCGTCGACACCGCCGAGTGGAATTACTGGCTGGCGGGCAACGACACGGTGCTGGCGATCTGGGCGGCATGGCTGGTGTTCCTCACCGCGATCTACGCCTGGGCGACGGTGATCTTCGGGCTGCGCTTCTCCAACCTCACCTATCGCGGGGTCATCACCAACGGGCCGTACCGCTGGACGCGGCACCCGGCCTACCTGTCGAAGAACGTGTTCTGGTGGTTCGCCACGCTCCCCTTCCTCGTCACCAGCGGCAGCGCGACCGAAGCGATCCGCAACTGCGTGCTATTGGCGGTGGTCAGCGCGATCTATTACTGGCGCGCGCGGACCGAGGAAGCCCACCTGCTGCTCGAAGACCCCAAATACCGCGAGTACTACGACTGGATGGGTGAGCACGGCCTCGTCACCGCCAGGCTCCGCCGCCTCGGCCACGCGATCGCGCGGCGGGGCGATGCAGAAAAGGAAAGCTACAAGTAACGCCTTGATCTATCTTTGAAGTACCTTACGCTTCTCTTTTGCCGTCTTGGGGGAGAGGTGAATGACCGATAGGCCTGAATTTCTTGTAAGGGGAGAACGCGCTAGACTTCTTCCCATTTTGTCCGAGAAGAACAAAGAAGCGCGTTCGCTTTCTCCTTTTCTTGCGACACTCTCGGTAGTGCGAAACTACGCCGCCGAAATTTTTGGCGAGATCGGCGTTAGGATTGGCGCACGCGCGAAAATCGAATGCTTCACCGAAGTGTGTTTCGAAACCGATCGTAAAGCCAAGGACTTGAGTCGGCCCGATGGGTTGATCGTTATCGATACTGGCCGAGCGAAATGGTCGGCGCTGGTCGAAGCCAAGATCGGCGAAAGCGAGTTATCTGCGGAGCAGGTGGAACGCTATCTCACGATCGCGCGAGCCAACCGGGTCGATGCAGTTATCACGATCTCGAACCAGTTCTCCGCCGTGCCGCATCATCATCCGGTGCAGGTTTCAGGGCACAAGACAAAAAGTGTCAGCCTCTTCCATTTTTCGTGGATGCACCTGCTGACGGTGGCCAAGCTGCAACTGATGAATGGCGTAGTCGACGATGCAGAACAGCAGTGGCTTCTGAACGAATTCGTTCGATTTATCGGCGACGACAGCGCCGGAGTACGGGGCTTCGATCAGATGCCGAAAGCGTGGAAATCACTCGTCGGGACTGCACGCCAGGGAGCGCCCAACCTACCGCAGGACGAAATGCGCGAGGTGACGGAAGCCTGGCAGCAGGAATGCAGGGACCTCGAGTTGATCCTGAGCCGCCAACTCGGGCGAAGGGTGGAGCAGCAGCTGTCGCGCGCAGAAAAGGCCAATCCGACGACCAAGTTCGACAGTGATCTGAAGCGGCTCAAGAAGGATCGCGCTCTATCGATCAGCCTTGACCTGCCAGATGCGAGCTATCCGCTGGTTATCGACGTCAGGATTTCGCGCGGCACGATCAACCAATCGGTCTATATCCGTGCTCCTGGAGACCGTAAATCCAATAAGGCACGATTGAACTGGCTGTTGCGGCAAATCCCGAGCGAAGCCGACGGACAGTTGATAATTCGTGCCTATTGGCCCGGTCGCGCACCGACATCGGAATACGAAATCGGGAAACTGCGTGACGATCCGACTTTGCTGTTCGATGGCAAGGAATCGATGCAGGTCCTTGGATTCGAGATTGTTCGCTGTACGGACTTGGGCGTGCGAATGAGTCAACCGCGGACGTTTATCCAAGAACTTGAGCTGGCTGTGCCCGCATTTTACAAGCTCGTGGTTGAGCACATCACAGAGTGGCAGCCTGCTCCGCCTAAAATTCCGGCCGACCGATCCAATCCTGACGATGTTTCACCATCCAAGCTCGGTGTCGATTAGTCAGAAACTGTAGCGGTAGACCCGGCTGACGTCCTCGTTCCACTCGCCGTGATACTTGTCGAGCAGGCGCTGGGCGGGAACCTTGCCGCTGGCGACGATCTCGTCGAGCGTTTCGAGGAAGCCGGCCTCGTTGTCGCCCGAGGAGTTGAGCCGCGCGCGGGTGTTGAGGCCCTTGCGGCAGATCGCGAGCACTTCCTTGCCGAGGTCCTGCAACGTACCGCCGCCCGGAATCGGTGCATCGAGCGCCTGTCTGGGGACCGCGTTGCGTAGGTCCTCGCGCTGTTCGACGGTCCAGTGCTTGACCAGGTCCCACGCGGCATCGAGCGCGTCCTGTTCGTACATCAGCCCGACCCAGAAAGCGGGGAGCGCGCAGATCCGGCTCCACGGCCCGCCATCGGCGCCGCGCATCTCGAGGAAGCTCTTCAGCCGCACTTCGGGGAAGGCGGTCGAGAGGTGGTCCCACCAGTCGCTCTCGGTTGGTTTTTCGCCGGGGAGGGCGGAGAGATTGCCGTCGAGGAAGTCGCGGAAGGACAGGCCGGCCGCATCGATATACTTGCCGTCGCGGAAGACGAAATACATCGGCACGTCGAGCATGTAGTCGGCCCAGCGTTCGTAGCCGAAGCCGTCCTCGAACACGAAGGGCAGCATGCCGGTGCGGTGCGGGTCGGTGTCCGACCAGATGTGGCTGCGATAGGAGAGGTAGCCGTTGGGCTTGCCCTCGGTGAAGGGCGAATTGGCGAACAAGGCGGTGGCGAGCGGCTGGAGCGCGAGGCCGGTGCGGAACTTCTGCACCATGTCGGCCTCGGACGAATAGTCGAGATTGACCTGGATCGTGCAGGTTCGCAGCATCATGTCGAGGCCGAGGCTACCGACGCGCGGCATGTGCCGCATCATGATCTCGTAGCGGCCCTTGGGCATCACCGGCAGGTCGCCGCGCGCCTTGTCGGGCCACATGCCGAGGCCGAGGAAGCCGACCCCCATGTCCTCGGCAACCGATTTGACCTGCTGCAGGTGGCGGCCGGTTTCGGCGCAGGTATCGTGCAGGTTTTCCAGCGGCGCGCCCGAAAGTTCGAGCTGGCCGGCGGGTTCGAGGCTGACCGTGCCGTCCTCGCCCGCCATGGCGATGACCTTGCCGCCTTCCTCGACCGGCTCCCACCCGAATTCGCGCAGGCCGAGCAGGATATCGCGGATCCCGCCGGGTTCGTCGTAGGAGAGCGCGTGCTTGTCGTTCAGGCAGAACACGAGCTTCTCGTGCTCGGTACCGATGCGCCAGTCGGCTTTCGGCTTCTCGCCGCCCACGAACGGGGCGACCAGCTGCGCGCGGCTCTCGATGACCGGATCGGCCTCGGTGGAAATCTTGCGGGTGCTCACGAAAATTGCCCTAGAAAACCGAAAGCGGTGTGGGAAGGGCTATTCGGCCTGCTCGCCCGGCCAGTCCCCCGCCACCCCCATCCACAGCGCGGTCGCGGCGATCGCGGCGGTTTCGCCGCGCAGGATGCGCGGACCTAGCGTGATCGCCGCGGCCTGCGGATGCGCGCGGATCGCGGTGCGCTCAGCGCCGTCGAAGCCGCCTTCGGGGCCGATCAGCAGGGCCGTAGGGCCGGTGTGCCGCGAAAACGCCTCGGCGGCGGGCGTGCCGCCGAGCTCGTCGGCAAAGAACAATGCGCGGTCCGCGGGCCAGTAGCGCAGCAGCGCGTCGAGCGATTGCGGCGCGGCGACCTCGGGCAGCGCGGTGCGCGCGCATTGCTCGGCCGCCTCGGTGACGATCTTGGTCGCGCGCTCGGCATTGAGCTTGTCCGCGACGCAGCGGCGGGTAACCATCGGCGCGATCCGATGCACGCCGAGTTCGGTCGCCTTTTCGAGCACGAGGTCGAAGCGGTCCTTCTTGAGCAGTGCCGGGCAGAGCCAGAAGTCGGGCACCGCCTCGCGCGGGCGTAGCTGCTCGACGGTTTCGAGGCAGATCGCGCGCTTGCCCGGTGCGGTGACCTTGGCCGCCCATTCGCCGGTGACGTCGTCGCACAGGATCACGATATCGTCGCGCCCGAGCCGCATCACGCGGTTGAGGTAATGCGCCTGGTTGCCCTCGAGCGCGACGCGCATCCCGGGTGCGAGCTCCTGCTCGACGAACAGGCGCGGGGCGGAGCGGGGAGGCCAGGCGGGGGTAGCGGGCATGGCCTAGGCAGGTGGCACGGCGCGCGGTAGGGGGCAAGCGATGAGCGACCAGATCGTCCCCGACAGCGAACATCGCGGCCTCGTCGGCCGGCTGCCGCAATTCCCGCGCGACCTTGCGCAGCTGGCGCGGTTCGACCGGCCGATCGGCTGGTGGCTGCTGTTCTGGCCCTGCACCTTCGGCCTGCTGCTCGCGGGCGGCGAGGGCGAGTGGCAGCTGCTGCTGTGGTTCCTGCTCGGCGCGATCGCGATGCGCGGCGCGGGCTGCGTCTACAACGACATCGTCGATGCCGATCTCGACCGGCAGGTCGCGCGCACCGCCGTGCGTCCGGTGGCGAGCGGGCGGGTGAGCAAGAGAGCGGCGTGGACGTGGCTGCTCGCGCTGTGCTGCGTCGGCCTCGTCGTGCTGCTGCAGCTTCGGTGGGAGGCGCAGCTGGTCGCGCTGGGCAGTCTCGCGCTGGTCGCGGCCTATCCCTTCATGAAGCGGATCACCTGGTGGCCGCAGGCGTGGCTCGGGCTCGTCTTCAGCTGGGGCGCGCTCGTCGGCTGGTTCGCGCTGCGGAGCGACCATCTCGACGTGCTGGCGGCGCTCTATGCCGGCTGCGCGCTGTGGGTGGTGGGCTACGACACGATCTACGCGTTGCAGGACCGCGAGGACGACGCGCTGGTCGGGATCCGCTCCTCCGCGCTCGCGCTGGGCAGGCGCGTGACCGGCGGCGTCGCGCTGTTCTACCTCGGCGCGCTCGCGTGCTGGGCGCTCGCCTTCTGGTGGCTGCGCGAGGATGTGCTCGGCCTGCTCGCGCTGGCTCCGATCGCGGGCCACCTCTTCTGGCAGGTCGCGACGCTCGACACCGCTGACGGCCAGAGCGCGCTCGACCGCTTCCGTTCGAACCGCTTCGCCGGGCTGCTGCTGGCGCTTGCGTGCTGGGTGGTGGGGAACGCGGGGGTCTAGCGCGCCTTCGCAAACGGCGAGAAATCGGTGCCCTCGTCGTACACATCGACCCCCTCGCGCCGCTTGAGCCAGCCGACCACGGCATAGGTCAGCGGCGTCAGCAGCGCTTCCCACGCGGTCTTGATCGCCCATTGCGAGAGCACGACCTGCCACAGCAATTCGGGCGGCCAGCCGGCGAGACCGTAGAAGGCGAGCGGGTAGAAGATCAGGCTGTCGAGCCCCTGGCCGACCACCGTCGAGCCGATCGTTCGGCTCCACAGGTGCTTGCCCGCGGTCCATACCTTCATCTTGGCGAGCACGAAGGAATTGGCGAACTCGCCCGCCCAGAACGCGACCATGCTCGCGCCCACGATCCGCCAGGTGTTGCCGAACACCTTCTCGTAGGCTTCCTGCCCGTCCCATCCGTCGGCGGGCGGCAGCGCGACCACCACCCACGCCATGAACGCCATGAAGGCGAGCGCGGCGAAGCCGGTCCAGATCACGCGCCGCGCGCGGGCATAGCCGTAGACCTCGGTGAGAATGTCGCCGATGATGTAGCTGACCGGGAAGAACAGCACGCCCGCGCCGAACGACCATTGCGTGCCGCCGGGCAGGGTGACGTAGCTCGGCTTGGCCGCGCCGATCAGGTTCGACAGCAGCAGGATCGCGACGAACGCCGCCATCACATAGGGGAAATAGCGAAATCCGCGCGCGCTGCTGGCGTCGATCCGTCGGGGTGTCGTGTCCATAGCTGCGTTAGCTATCGCGGTTTGTGCCCGCGCGAAAGCGCGCTATTGGCGAGGGCGGCGCGCGCCCGTAGCTCATCTGGATAGAGCGCGAGACTTCTAATCTTGAGGCAGCAGGTTCGAGTCCTGCCGGGCGCGCCAGCTTTTCGGGGGCCTCCGCAGGAGGGCGGGGAAAGCTGGAGGGGCCATAAAGGCGCGAGCCCGTTCGGAACCGGAGCAGCGAAGCGGCGGAGTAGTCCTACCGGGCGCCCCGACCTGCCATCGAAGCACGCACCGGCGCATCGAGTGCGTCGGGCATGCTTGCCGCCTGAACGTTGCTGGCGATCGGCCCCTGCACGGTCAGGCTTTCCCATCACGACGCGGGATTGCGGACAGTATCTGTGAATTAAGGTTTCGACGCTCGATCGCCGAGGTCAATCACGCGGTCGAAGATCGCGGGATCGGGTTTACGGTGAGTGACGGCAACGATCGTCATCTCGTTCGCCAGTCGGCGCAGGCTGGCGAAAATCCGCGCTTCGGTCTTCAGGTCGACTGCGCTGAGCGCCTCGTCCATGATCAGCAATCCCGGTTGGCGCAAGATCATCGCTGCAAGGAAAAGACGCTGCCGTTCACCACCGGACAGGGTCAGGCCCATGTCCCCGACACGGGTATCCAGCCCCTGCGGCAGGTTCTCCACCAACTCCCGTGCCGCCACGATGTCGAGCACGTCGCCGATCAGCTCCTCATCCGCCTCGGTGCCGTTCCACAACAGGTTCTCTCGAACGGTTGCATCGAACAGGACGGGCTCCTGCGTCGCATAGGAAAGCACCGAAGGTATCTCCGCTGCGCCAATGGTTTCGCCGTCTCGCCGGACGAGCCGGATAATACCCGTCGTCGGCTGCAGGATACCGGCTACGAGATCGAGCACCGTCGTCTTGCCGATGCCCGTGGGTCCGACCAGGCCGTTGACGCTACCCGGCTCGGTCTCGAACGACAGGCGCTGGATGATCGGCTCCGCCGCCCTGTGATAGCGAAACGAGACCTCGTCGAAGGCAACGCCGATGGGCCCCGTGACCGACGCCGCGCATGCTTGGGGCCTTGCCGGGATTCGTGCTTCCGAACCGGCCGTCGCCAGCGCGGCTTCGAACGCGATAACGTTTTCGAAGGCGGGCAGGGTGTTGGCGATGCCCTGCGCATTGCCTGCCAGCGCGAGCGCCAGCGGACTGATCCGGACGATAATGGCGAGGAAGACGATCAGTGCGGCGGGCGGCGTGTCGAAAACCAGCAGGCCCAGCGCCAGCAGGACGAGCAGCAGCGCCGCCGAGCCCACCTGCAACGCGAACTGGGCGTTCGCCTGCCCGCGCAGGAAAGCGACCGTGTTGTCGGCGATCGCATCGGCGACCCTGTCCATCTGCAGCGCGAAATCGCGATGCGGGTGCACCTTGGCGGATTTCAGGCCCGCGAGATATTGGTGCAGGTGCCGGTGCAGCTCCCGCGCATTCCTCACCTGCACTTCGCCGCGCGAATGCGCGCTGCCCAGCATCCCTCCGAAAAATGCCATCGCT
Organism: Pseudoblastomonas marina; assembly: GCF_034374265.1. Taxonomy (NCBI): domain Bacteria; kingdom Pseudomonadati; phylum Pseudomonadota; class Alphaproteobacteria; order Sphingomonadales; family Erythrobacteraceae; genus Pseudoblastomonas; species Pseudoblastomonas marina. The sequence goes on from NZ_CP139718.1 coordinate 351,047, forward strand.
GCGACCGCCGATACGGCGAAAAACACGGCCCCCAACGCCGGGGCGAGCAACAGCGCGACGCAGCACTGCGAAAGCGCCATGACGATCCCGGTCGTTGCCCGGATCGTGCTTTCGGCCCCCGCCGCGATCCGGCCGACATCGTCAGTCAGGACATGGTGGATATTGTGGCGCCGTTGGTCGAGGGCACTTTGCCAGTCCGCCCGGTCAAGGGCCGCAAATAGCCGGATGCGCCAGTGGCGCACGAAGCCCTGGGAAAGCCGCGCCAGCCGAAGGGTGCGCCATCGAACCACCACGCTCCGCGCGAAGACGAGGCCGGCGAAGAGGGCGACGATGCCGACCTCGATCGGAATTGCATTCGCCAAACCCATGGACTCGAGGAGCGCGACGAGGCGCTCTCCCATGCCGCTGCCCGACAGCCCCAGGAAGATTTCGAGCAAGGGGACGAGGGCTAGCGCGAGCACCGCGTCGAGCGCCGCCGATGCCAGGATCAGTGCCAGCGCAGCGAACACGCCTTTGCGATCGTAGGCGATGAAACATCGCAGGTAGTATGAAAAAGATGCCAACATCGAAGGTCTTGATCGAGGTGCCCTGCCGGTGATCGCTATCGCAAGTCGCCTGTCAAAGCAGATCGTCGATCGACTTTGCGAACACCTGCCCATCGGAATTGAGCGCATATTCGTAAGCCCGCATGCGCATCGCCTCCTTGCCGAGGGTCGTCAGCGATTCCTCGCTCGCCATTCCGGCGAGTAGCGCAGCGACCTCTTGGCCCGCCCCGTGCTGCCCGAAGGGCCCCGTGGCCGAGAGGACCGAGCCCCGGAGGGCGGGGTCGGTATCGCACAGGTCCTGAAGCTTGCGGGTGAGGACATCGTGCCATGTCAGCGGGGAAAGCCCGATGACGAGATGAAGCGAATCCACGTCGGAGGCCATTGCGTTGTGCAGCACGCCGCGAGGGATGAACAATGCATCTCCCACCCGCGTCGTCACGTCCGTCGCATTGGAGAAATGCCATTCGTCGGGTCGCGCGTCGGTCTGGCTGGGCAAAGCGTTGAGCACCCTCGGCCGGTCGTCGACCGTCCAGCTCTTCTCGCCGTGAAGCTGGACGGCGAGAACGTCGCAAGTGTCGATATGGTTGGGGGTCGAGCGCGCGCCCGCGGGGCTGTACATTGCGGACAGCGTGGTCGTGAAATACCCGGACCGCGAAATGGCCGCCGCCAGCTCGCGCATCTCCTGCACCATCAATTCGAGGCGCTTGACGTAGATGCTGGTCCGGTTCGCCTTCAGGTGGAGGATGCTGTCCAGTGTAAGCGATCCGTTGGGCCTGATCGTCTTCGACCACAGGTCAGTGGACGGACCGGCGCGGTCGTCCGCATAGAACTTGATCTCTTCGTCATGGTGCCAGCGACGATCCCGCAGCAACGCAAAGAAACCCGGCAGATCGAAGCTCAGCGCCGCCGGCGATGCATCGGAAACCAGGCCCGGCTGTTGCGAGAGATGTTTGCGGATTATTCTCTCGGCCGTCGACCGGGAGAACAGTCGCCCGAACACGGCTGGGTCTATTGCGGCCGGGAAAGGAGTGTCGGTTTCGCCCGTCGAGGGAGCGCGTGCTCCAAGATCGCTCATATGCGCCCCCGAACCGATGATGTCGGGGCGATCAAGACATCTGCAGGATCATCGGAAATTCGCTAGGGTCGGGAAACGGGCCGGTCGCCGTCCGCGATATGTCGAGCTGGTGCAGTTCGGGACGAATGAAGGCTTTCTTCGCGTTCTTCGTCGTATTCGCTTGATCGACCATTTCCCAATCATCCTATTGAGGGTTCTACTGTTCTTGGCTGTGTTCCTACGAGATTGGCCACACCTAAGTCGAGAGCCAAGCACAAATCTGGCGTATTTGCCACAGAAAGTATTCAGTCCGCATGATCCGGTGTGATGTGGATCCTTCCGACTCGACATATTCGGCCTGCAGGTTTTCGAATGCGTCCGCATCGAGGATTTCCTGCAAGATCGTCGGCAATTCCTCGAATGCCAGTCGCGGCTGCCTTTGCGTGGCAACGCGCCCCCCGAATGGCGGTCCCATGTCCTTCGAAGCCTGCCAGACGATGTCGTCGGGTATTCGGCCTGCCATTGCCCTGCGATGGAGGTACCGACCCATCGATTTCGATCGCTTCTCGATCGAAGGTACGCCGAGGAAGAACTGGATCAGGCGGCGGTCCAGCAGGGGGAAACGGTATTCGATCCCATAGGACGAAGCGAACAGGGCGGAGGATTCGAGCCGACCGGCACGAACATGGCGAAAACCGGGGTCGAGCGCCGCCACGGTGTTCAGCGTCAGGGGGCCGCGATCCGGCATCATCCACCGCTCGATCCTCCGGCGCAGTCCGGTGTCTTCACAGAATTCCCGCGACAGGCAGGCGACATCGAGCTTGGTTGCGATCATTCTTTCGGCCGCCCGATCGGGATGCGGCAGGCCGCGCCAGCGCCATTTGGCCAGCCGCGCAAGGCGCAGCGGCATGGCGCCTTCAAGCTCGCCGATCAGCGCGCGGTAGTCGCCCCGGGCCAGCAATTCGTGGACCAGGTGCTTGGCATAACCGGTCGCGATCTCGTCGCCCCCGAAGCCCGACATCATCGTGCGAATGCCCAACCCCTGCGCCTGCGCGAAAAAATCGGCGTTGAGCAGGGGCTGTCCGTGCTCGGGCGGATGTCCGATGACCTTGTGCGCCCGCGTTACCGCATCGTCGATCCGCAGCATCTCGGGCCGCACGATCTTGTGGGTATGGGCGACACGGCACATCGCCGAAAGCTGTTCGAGCAGTTCGTGCTCGCGCTGGTGCGCGACGAGCGCGAAGGTATGGAAATCGGCCCGGTCGTGGGGCAGGCTGTGAACGAGGCGGCCGACGATCGAGGCGGAGTCGAGCCCGGCGGAGCTTTCCGATCCGACCAGGAAGGCGCTGCGCGTCCGCACGTCCAGCGCGCGATCGAATTCGTCGCGGTAGCGATCGACCCAGCGCGGGTCGCGCCGGCCGGCGTGAGGCGCTGCCAGGTCGAAATCGAAATACCGTCGGGGAACGACCTGGCCTCCGTCGGTGATCAGCAGGTCGTGCCCCGGCGCGAGCTTCGCGATGCCCTCATATGCCGTCTCGTCCTCGGCAAAGCCGAACCCGGTTGCGAACAGTGCCACCCACATGCGGTCCGGGCTAAGCTCCCTGTGCGCAACGGCCCTGATTGCCGCTACCGAGCTGGCGGCGATGATGCGATCGCCGGCATCCATGTAGTAGAATGGCTTGGCCCCGACCCCATCGCGCGCGCAATAGGTGCGCCCATTGGCCGGATCGTGGATGACGAAGCTGAAATCGCCTTCGAGGTGGCGCGCGCAATCCCCCGGCCACCGCGCATCGGCGGCGAGGATGATCTGCGGATCGGTTAGCGTTTCCCGATCCTGCAGCCCGAGTGTCGCGCAGAGCTCCGCGCGATTGTCGAGCCTCGCCCAGCTGGCGATGATGCGCCCGCTTTCGCGGCAAACCTCCGGGCAGTGTTCGTGAAGCGACTGCGGCGTGTTGTGGTGCAGTGCATGCACGATGAGGGCGCGATCGTCATGCCAGGTGCCCGCATTGTCGGGCGGTTTGAAGGGCGCCAGCGTCGCAACCAGACGGGCACCTTCGGCCCGCGCATCCGGATGCGGACCCGGCTCGCGCGCGAATATCGCCGCGAACATCTACCTCAGTCGGCCGGCTTCACGAGGCCCTGGGTAACCAGGCTGCGGACGAAGCCGGTGACATGCTGTTCGAATTCGTCCTGCGCCCCGGTCTCGAATTCCTCGGCCAGCGAGGCGATCAGGTCGCGCAGCAGGATCGGTTCGGCCAGGCGCTCCCAGATTTCCGGCCCACTCCCATTGATCGCGAAGTAGGATCCCTTCTTCACGTCCATCATCACGATCTCGCCGTCCATGCCGGTCGCCACGACATCGTTTGCGCGCACATACCGGGTATCCGGCGAAAGCGTTCCGTCCGTCATGTTCCCCTCCTGCCGGGCGGGCAATCAGCCTGCACCTTCCTGCGTCTTCATAGCGACCGGTTCGTACAAGTCGATAATCGTATCGACCACCTGATCGATCGTGAAGCCGCTCCGCGGGCGGGCGATGCGATACATCGGCGTCGAGGAGGCGATGCGCGCGAGCCGCTCTAGGTAATATGCCTCGATATCGAGGGCTGCGACCAATTCGTGGCGGTAGACATTGTTGCGCAGCGCCACGAACTTCTCGCCGCCGGAAATCGTCCGCGTTTCGACGGTCGTTCCCTCGCCGAAATCGAGCAGGACGAACATTGCAGGACGCCGCGCGCCCGAAACCTTCCCTGCCAGGGGCACGTTCCATTTGTCGTGGGCTCCGGCAAAACGCTCCAGCCCGCTTGCGTCCAGCGCCAATCGTCGGACCGTATCGTCCCACAGCTTCAGGCGCGGCACACCGCGCCTGATATTGTTGCCGGAATCTATCGCGCACACATCGTCGCCCAGGACTTCGTAACCCCGTTGCATCAATGCGCCCGCAGTGGTCGATTTCCCCGCTCCGGACCTTCCCAGGCAAATGATCGCCCCGTTGCCCGGCATGGCGATGGCGTTCGCATGCAATACCAGATTGCCGCGCTGCATCAGTATCGCACCGATTCCCGAACCGAGCAGGAACAGCCGAACCTCGTCCTGGGGCACGCCCGCGTGCGGACGGTATACGATCGAGCGCCCGTCCTCGATCCGCATTGCCAGCTTGCCGGGGATGTCGAACCAGAGGCACCGCTGCTTGGCCCTGAGATACGGGGTGATGGCAAAAGGATCGGTTTCGTCCCACGTCTCGACGCGGCCTTCGCGCATCACCACATCGGCCTTCGTTCCGGGAGTCAACGGTGCGAGATCGGGCAAGGGAATATCGCTGGCAATGGCAAGCCCGAACGTTTCGCCCGCATCGGCTACTGGCTGGCTAGGCAAGATGGACTGAAGTCTTCATTGCTCGATATTGCAGCCTAGGCATGGGACGCCCCCGAAAGAAAGCCCTTTGATCGGGTGCTCACCGCAATATACAACCGGACCGATGCACGGACGAGCCACACCTCCGGCCTTGCGGTTGCTTCGCAAGATGAAGACCGCGTCCCGGATGCCTGTCGCCATGCTGTCCCTGACGCTCGCGATCTGGCTACTGCTGTGGCCGGCGCGGGTCGCGGCGATGGTCGTTCCCTCACGGTGGCTGGCGCAGGTCTTGGGCCGCGACCGTGGTATCGAGGGCAGCATTCCGCAGTTGGATGCGCGCCGAAGAGGACAGGCCGCGCGCCTTGCCGACGCCGTCGAGCTGGCAACGCGCCATACCCCGTTCCGCCATCCTTGCCTTGCCCAGGCACTGGTCTGCCATTTCATCCTGTGGCTCATCCGCACGCGCCACACGGTCTTTTTCGGTGTGCGCCGCGCCGACAGCGGCGAGAAGATGGAGGCCCATGCGTGGGTCATGGCGGGCGATATCGCGGTCTGCGGTGGTCGCGACCGTGGCGAATATACCGTTGTGCGTTGCTATGTGAATGCATGACGGCGCGCGCGCAGCCGCGATGGTGACCGCGCAAATTCGTCCACCGTCGGCGGAATTCGCGCTTATGGTGGCTTGCACCGACTGGCCCGCATCGCCCGAACGCGCGCGTCGGATCGCGGGTGCCTACCTCGCCATCGACGGCAGGTGGCACGAATTCGCCGAATTGCTCGAACGGCACCGGGTCCTTGCGCTGGCTGTCAGGTCGATTCGGCAAGCCGGACTGGCAGTACCTCGTGAGCTCACGGCGCGGGCCGAGGCGGAGCAGACGCGCGCACTTTCCCTCGCCGCGCTCAGCCTCGACTGCATCAGGGTGCTGGAAGAAGCCGGGGTCCCGGTCGTACCGCTAAAAGGACCATGGTTGAGCGATCTGCTCTACGAGGACCCGGCCATCCGGCACAGCGTGGACATCGACATCCTCGTCGATTGGGACAATTTCGCCGCCGCGATCGCGCTGTTCGAACGACGCGGCTTTCGGGTGCACGGATCGAGGCCGCCCTTCGGCGACTGGCGGATCGATCCCTGGCGCAGGCTGGCCAAGGATATCACCCTGATTGACCCGAGCGGGCGTTTCGCCATCGAACTGCACCATCGATTGAAGACGCCCGAAACGCTCCTTTCGGGACTTGGCATGGCTCAGGCCGGGGAGGCCCTGACGATGGGCGGGGTTCGGGTCCCTGCGTTTTCTCGCGAAGACCTGTTTGCCTATCTGTGTGCCCATGCGGCGACTTCGCTTTGGGATCGGTTGAAGTGGCTGGTCGATATCCATGTCCTCACCCAGGATCTGGCCGATGACGACATCGTGCAGTGGCAGGCACGGTCAGAGCGCCTGGGCACGGGCCGGTGCTCGCTGCTGGCCTTGCTGTTGCTTGCGGAGGTCTGGGGCCGGTCGCTTCCGCCGCAGCTTGCCGAACGGGCGGGCGCCGATCAGGCCCTGCGCGGGCTGCTGAAGGCGTCGCGCGTGCGGCTGCTCGCGAAGCCCAAGCGGCGCAGCGGCATCGCCAACAGCTTTGCGCGGAGGCACATCCTCCGCTTGCGCGACGGGCGGAGCTACCGCCGGGCCGTATGGTTCGAATTGGTCAACGACCGCGAGTTGCTGGAGCGATACGCGCTGGTTCGGCGCCTTCGCTGGCTCTACGTTCCGCTGCGCGTCGCACTCTTCCTGAAGCGCAAGGTCTTCGGCGAGCGGGCGCTATGAAGCGCGGTTGATCCAGCAATTGATCGAGAAACGGCCATCCTCGAACGCGCCCGACGGCACCGATACCGGCAGAACTTCGTGCGGCACGATCGAAGAGAAGAATATGATCGCGTTGTCCTCCGGCTCGATGGTGACGGACGATGTCCTGTCCAGCGACCAGATTCGCAATTCGCCGCCCATAAAGCCCTTGGGCTGCCGCGAGAAATAGTAGACGGCGCTGATCACGCGGTGGACGCTGGCCTTGCCTTGGATGGTATCGATATGGGTTTTGAAGAAGGCACCGTCGCCGCTGTGGACCGCCTCGATTTCGATCGCGGGTTTGGCGGGATAAGCGGTGTGCGTGGCTTTTGCGATCTCGTCCCGACGCTCGAAGATCGCGCGCGTGAATTGCTCCGCAAGTCCGGTGCTCAGCTTCCGAGAACTGGCAACGCGCGACTTGGGGTTGAGCACGCAGTCGACCAGCTTGCCGCCATCGTATCTCGAAACCCTGCTGGGGCCGTAGGCGGCTTCGTTCTCGATGCTTTCGGCCAGGATGCGCGCATGCGTGTCGCGGTCGAGGAAATCGCGCACGATATGGGTCTTCGGCAGACGGCCAATGGAAAGCGAGGCCATGCTAGTCGAGCGTTAGGCGGGTCACGGGCTCTTCGCCATGGCCGTCCAGTGCGTGTTCGGCATAGTCACCGTCGCGGATGACGTAATGGAACAGCAACTGGACCTGTGACGCGCTGGTAAAGGGCAAGCGCCAATGCGAGACGCGGTGGCCTTGGTACAGCAGCGCGGAACCCGGCCGGAGTTCGATCGAGCGATGTCGGCCGTGCAGGTCCTCGATCTCGATGGGCCAGGACTGATCCATCGGCAGACACTGGATCGACACGGTTGCGCTGATTTCGCAAGCGGGTCGGTCCTTGTGCTTCTTCAACACGCCGCCGGATCGATAGAGGCGCCAATAAGCGAAGGTTTCCACGAGACTCTTCCCGAGCACCTCTTCGAATATCGGGCGACACCGGCGAAGGAGCATCTCGCCCGCCAGCGGCCCGTATTCGTCCGCGGCGCTTTCGACGCACCCCCCGGCACGCTCGACCATGCTGCCGCGGTTTGCGGAATAATCGACACTCGCGGCCACCAGCGCGATATCGGCATCGGTGAGCAGATCGTCGACGATCGCGTATCCATCTGCCCAAAAGCCATTCGTGGTGATTCCGCGGGTCAATCTTCGTCTCGTACAGTTTGGCCGGGTTGGGCGCCGAGTGTAATCACGCCTGGCGATTGCGCACTCTAGTGCAATCATTTGCATCGCCAAAGACAAATGCTCGGGAAGGTTTCGGACCCATCGTCCTCGGCAGAATTCGGCTTGTCGGTAACCGTCGGAAATAGAGGCGGTCGTTGACTTGGATATCCACATGAACGGACGACAGGTTCCAGCTCACGGCGATATCCGCGCGAATTGCTGGTGCTGGGGCGCGAAGCAGACCTTGGTCGCTCAGCCTGACGGAAATTTCCCAGCGATCTGAGTGCCCATCCTTGCCCTGCCGGGCGCGCCAGCTTTTCGGGTCAGGTCACGTCGAGCTCGATACGGCACTCGACCCCGTCGGGCGGGAATTCGAGGCTGGTCGAGGCCTGCGAGGCGAACACGCGCGAGATCAGCACCGTCCCGAAGCCTTCCCCCTTGTTGCCGTCGAGCGGCGGACCGCCGTGCTCCTTCCACCGGATCGAGACCGAGTTCTCCGCCCCCTCGATCGTCACCTCGACATGGCCCTCGTCGTTCGACAGCGCGCCGTATTTGAGCGCGTTGGTGAGCAGCTCGTGGAACACCAGCGCGAGGCCCTGGCCGGCCGAATCGCGCAGCACCGGCTCGTTCGAAGCCGCGATCTTCACACGGTCGCCGAGACCCGGGAAGGCGGACAGCTCGGCCTCGAGGATGGTGCTGGGCCGGATCGCGGCGTCGGACTCGGCGACCAGCAGCTGGTGGCTTCGCGCGAGCGTCCTGACCCGCCCCTCGAGCGCTTCGGCGAAAGACGGGATGTCGGCGGCCTTCTTGGCCGAAAAGCGCACCATCGACTTGATCGTGGCGAGCATGTTGCGCACGCGGTGGTTGAGTTCCTCGGTGATCAGCTGGAGTCGGGCTTCGTTCTGCTTGGTATCGGTGATGTCGATCACGTTGCCGATCAGTTTCACCGTCTTCCCGGCATCGTCCTGCAGCGGCCGGCCCGAAGCCCGGATCCAGCGCATCTCGCCGGTCGCGGCCGTGATCCGGCATTCGAACGACCATTCGCGGTTGTCGGCGATCGCCGCCTGCTGCAGCCGGTCGACCCGTGCCCGGTCCTCCTCGACGACGTGATCGAGGAACATGTCGTAGGTCCATTCCGACAACGTTTCGGAATAGCCGAAAATGCGGTCGTGGACATGGTTGCGGACGGCGCGGCCCGAGCCGAGATCGAGCTCCCACACACCGATGTCGCTCGCGTCTATCACGAGGCGGAGATGGTCGGCACTTCGTTCTTCGAACGGTCGCAGGTCTGGCATGGCTCGGTTGTTAATTCAGACCGATCTGCCTGTCACCATGTCACACGCCGATTATCGTTTCACGCCCGCACCCTAGCGCCAGCCGCCCCACCCGGGCGACCCGCCGAAGCGGGGCGCTCGAGCACACCGCCGGCGAAGGCCTGATAGCGCGCGGACCATGTCGAAGAACAGGCCTGCTAACCATACGCCTTCACGAATTCTTTCGCACGCCCGTCAGGCGACGGATAACAATTTCAAGGCATTGGAGGCATTCGCCGGAGGTCGAAGCCGCAATTGTCCAACAGTGTCGAACATAAAAGGTGCAAGGACTTCGCGGTCCCCGCGACGCTTCCGACCCGCCGCGCGACTTGCGAGCCGATTTTCAGGCCGGAGAGCGAGCAGGGCGTGCTTTGGGATCGCCATCGGACCTGACCTGCGCTTCCCACCCGGTTCGCGACCGATTTTGCCACGCGGTGCTGTGCCAGGAGCCGACTGTCGGCTAACGACCCGATTGCGGACATTCGATTGAAGGCTAGAACAGTCGCATCATGAGAACCGTCACAGGATCGCTTATCGTTTCGCTACTTCTCGCCGGCTGTTCGCCCGAGCCAACTTACGAAGTGACGCTCGAAACAACGGATGGACCCGACCCGGCGCTGGTTACTCAGATCGAAGAGCAATTGTCTCGCGACCCTTGCCTGAGCGACATTGCTACGATGCGCCGAGAATATCGTTATGGTATGCGCGATGGAGAAGAGGACAGAGGCCTGATCGACATCAAAGTCCAAGAAGCTGATTTTGATGGTTTACCGGCGGGCATATTCATCAAAGGCCAGTCGAACTTCGGGATGTTCGATGACAGGTCTTACTTCGTAGCCTTCGCAACCTACCACTTGGGCAGGGGCGAGCTAGACATTTGGGCTTGCGGCGACAACGCAAATAGCGCCCAATCTATGCGCCACAAGCCTCGATTTTGAAGCGTATCTGACGTCCGCTTTCCACCCATAGCCGGACATTTCGGAGAGGCAGGTGCCCGTTGAAGCGGACCGTCCGCCCAGCGCAGGCGCGGGAGCATGGAAACACGGTCGCGCCGCGCCTTTGAGCCCTAGCGCCAGCCGCTCCACCACGCCCATTTGAGGAAGGCCTGGTTGTTCTCCAGCGCGCCCGCGCTCAGCACCGGCCAGAAATAGGCGCAGGCGAGCACCGCGCCGATCGTCGCGGCATAGGCGGGCCAGCGCCTGCCTTCGTCCCACCAGCGCCCGGTCACCAGCGCGAGCGCGGCCATCAGCGCGAGCGCGGGCAGCAGGTAGTGGAAATAGAACTGGACCGGCTTTTCGGCGATCACCCACAGCCCCATCAGCGCGGCCCAGGCGAGCGGCGGAGCGAGCCACAGCATCTCGCCCGAGCGCACCCAGCGCCAGCCGCACAATGCCAGCGCGGCGAGGCCGAGATACATCGTCACCGGGTTGCCGATCAGCATTATCCCGCGCTGCGCGCCGTCGGTGACCTCGTAGAGATACCAGATCCCGCGCAGGTTGAAGATCCACTGCCACCACACGCTCTGGTAGGGATGCTCCTCGACCACGCTCGCCTGCAGCCAGATCATCCGCTGGTGGTGGCCGATTACGTCGAAGGGCGAGAGCGGATCGGTGGCGTAGAAGAAGGCCGGGGCGAAGGTCAGCCAGTAGGCGGCGAGCGGCAGCAGGCCGAGCCACAGCGCGGCTTCGGCGAGCCGCATGCCGGGCACCGCGCCGCCTTCCTTCGCCACCAGCCCGCGCGCGCCTTCATCGCGCAGCTTGGCCCACAGGAAGGCGAGGCCCGGGAGCACGAGTAGCGGCGCGACGCTCCACTTGGTGCCGAGCGACAGTCCCATCAGCACGCCTGCCAGCGCGAACTGCCAGCGCGCGCGTGTCGGCTCGCGTAGTCCTCGCACGAACGCCCATGCCGCGAGCAGCGCGAACCCCGCCATCGGCCCGTCGAGCATGGCGTGGCGGGCGTGGACGATCCACAGGAAGCTGGTCGCGAGCAACACGCCCGCGATCACGGTCGTCGCGCGCGAAAAGCTCGCCCACCACAGCATCCGCATGAAACCGAACAGGCCGAGCACGCCCGAGGCCCACGGCACGATCCGCCAGCCGACCGGGCCGTCGCCGAACAGCGCCATGCCGCCCGCGAACAGCGCCTTGCCGAGCAGCGGGTGCTCGACATTGGCGGGGGCGACGAGATCGGTCAGCGTGCGCGCGGCGGGGATGTAATGGACCTCGTCGAAATAGGGTTTCGACGGAATGCCGAGCCGGATCGCGGCGAGCACCGCGAAGCCGAAGGCGATGCCGACGCACCACCAGAGCGGATCGGATTGTCGGCGTGCGGGCTGCTCCATCGCGGCCTGCCTATGCAATCGCGCCATGGCTCACAAGCATCTTGGCAAACGGGACCAAGGGGTTATCGTGGCGCGCAGGGGAAGGGGGTCGCAGCATGATCGACAGCGAACGAATCCGGGCGGCTTTCGCCGCGCTTGCGCTCGGGCTCTGCTTCGGGCTCGGCTGGACCGCGCCGGCGCTGGGCCAGCAAGCCGTGGCGGCGGAGGCACCGCCGGCGGCAAGCGCTGCGGCGGAGGATGGAGCCGCGCCGTCGCCACCGCGAGCAGCCGACGCAGTCGCGCTGATTCCGACGGCCGATTTCGTCGGGCGCGTGCCGTTCACCAGCCCGACCCTGTCGCCCGACGGAAGCCGGTTCGCGCTGTTCATCGAGGAAGACGAGCGCAACAAGCTGGTGATCTACGATGCGGCGACGCGCCGGCCCAGCCGCGCGATCCTGCTGCCCGAAAACCTGCATCCGTCGCGCCTGCGCTGGGCCGGGCCGGACAAGATCCTCGTCAGCGTCCGCGCGATCACGATCGTCTACGGCGTGTTCCCGGTCCCCGTGTCGCGCCTGTTCGCGTTCGATCTCGCCAGCGGGAAGACCTTCTTCGTCGGGCGCGAGAAGCAGGGGCTGACCGGCGACGACGTGATCTACACCGACCCGGCGGGCGAATTCATCCTGCTGTCTTCCTCGAGCAAGCTGTTCGCCGATGCCGAGGTGCACAAGGTGTTCCTCGACGGGAGCGAATTCGACGATACCGCCGTGCGGGTGCAGAAGCGCAAGGGCGATTCGGACACCTGGTTCGCCGACAATGAGGGCGTCGTCCGGCTCGGCATACATTTCAACGGCAAGCGGCGCCGGATCTGGTACCGCTCGAGCGCCGAGGACGACTGGGACAAGGTCGCCAGCTTCAAGTATTACGACGATGCGGCCGAATACTGGAACGTCATTTCGATCTCGGCGGGCTCCGATATCGGCTACATCATGGCGAGGGGCGACGGCGGAAGGATCGCGGTCCGCGAATTCGATTTCCGCACCGGGGAGCCCGGGCGGACGGTCTACGAGCACGCCGATTGGGATCTCGAATCCGCCGCGGTCGACAGCGTGCACGGCCTGCTCGCGGTCAGCTACACCGACGATCGCGAGCGGACCGAGTGGATCCATCCCGAACTGGCGAAATGGCAGGGCGTGCTCGAGGAGGCGTTGGGCGGGGCCCAGGTGACGATCCGCCAGTGGTCGGCGGGGCTCGAACGGATGGTGGTGTGGACCGGGAGCGAGGCCGATCCGGGCGCGCTCTACATCTTCACCCCGGCCGAGATGAAGCTCGACCTGTTCACCAACCTCCTGCCGACGCTCGACCATACCCAGCTGGCGAGGTCGAAGGCGGTGACCTATGCCGCGCGCGACGGGACGAAGCTGCGGGCCTATCTGACCCTGCCGCGCGGGCTCGAGGCGAAGAACCTGCCGCTGATCGTGCTGCCGCATGGCGGCCCGTTCCATGTCCGCGACATGCTGGCCTACCATCCCGAGGTGCAATTGCTCGCCAATCGCGGCTACGCCGTGCTGCAGCCCAATTTCCGCGGCTCCTCGGGCTATGGCGAGGCGTTCGAGAAGCTCGGTTACGGCGAGATCGGGCGCGGCATGCAGGACGATCTCGACGATGCCCGGGGCTGGGCGATCGCGCAGGGCTATGCCGACCCCGCGCGTGTGTGCATGGTCGGCGGATCGTATGGCGGATACGCCGCGGTCTGGTCGGTGGTGCGCAATCCCGATCTCTACGTCTGCGCCGCGAGCTGGGCCGGGGTGACCGACTGGAAGGACATGCTCGATTACGACAAGGACTTCCTCGATCGCCGGGACGGCAAGCGCTGGACGATGATGGTCGAGGGCGAGGTGCGCAAGGGCGACCTCGACGAGGTCTCGCCGCGCGAATTCGCCCGCCGGATCGGCCGCCCGCTGCTGCTCGCGCACGGCAAGAAGGACGACAACGTGCCGTTCAAGCAGCATATCGAGATGATGAAGGCGATCGACGGCGCGACGCATGTCGAGGAACTGGTGCTCGACAAGGCGGGGCACTCGCTGGTGCGGCCGGAGGACGAGCAGGCGTGGTACGACCGGTTGCTCGCGTTCCTCGCCAAGCACAACTTCTCGGCGCGCAATCCCGCGCCCGCCCCGGAGACCGAGTCCGGGGCCGAGGCCGAGCTCGCTAGCGCACCCTGAGGATCAGCTCCCGAACAGCGTGAACGGTTCGCGGCAGAAGCCGCGGCCGTCGGGCGCCGAGCCGAGCGAGCCCGAGACGATGTGGAGCGTATCGCCTTCGCGCCGCACGGTCAGCGGGGCGCGGTCGTCGGGGAGGTAGTTGGAGCTCTCGACCTCGAGCGCGAGCGCGCCGCTCGCAGGATCGTATTCGTAGCTCCCGGCATAGTCGCGGCGCGAGCCCATCGGCAGCCAGGTGACGTAGAACTTGCCGCCCGCCGCGAGCCTGAAGTCCACCACCGGCGCGGTGTCGGCGGGGCAATCGGCGCGCTCCTGCGTCCACAGCCCGACCAGCGGATCGGCCGCGGCGGAGAACACGGTGATCGGCGCGGGAGCGATCTCGCGCCCGTCGAAGCTTGCGCTCAGCACGATCTCGGTGCCCGAGGGCGCGTCCTCGGCGACCGTCGCGGTCACCGTCCCGTCCTCGCGCCGCGCGAAGCGGACGAGATCGGGCCGGTCGGCCTCGACCGCGTCGATACAGCCGGGCGGCAGCGGGTCGAAATTGGAGGGGTAGGCGCTTTGCCCGGGCCGCAGTTCGATCGTCTCGCCCGCCTCGACCGAGCGCGGGTTGAGCCACAATATGATCCCCCCGCCATCCGGGTCGGTCGCACAAGCCTCGGCGCCCGAAAGCGGCGCGGACGGGAGCGATTGGGGCGTCACCATCGCGGCGGGACAGCCGCCGAGCAGCAGGAGCGCGGACCCGGCGAGCGCCGCGCGGGCGATCACTGCGCGGTTTCTCCGGCTTCGAGCGGGAAGAACGGGATCGCCGCCTCGAACCGCTGTCCGGTCTTCTCCCCGTCGACCACGACGAAGGTATAGCGCCCCTCCATCGAGCCCCACGGCGTCGGCAGCGGGCAGCCCGAGACGTAATCGTGGCTCTCGCCCGGGCGCAGCACCGGCTGTTCGCCGACCACGCCTTCGCCCTCGACGAGGTTCACCCCGCCGCCCGCATCGGTGATCCGCCAATGGCGCGTGAGCAGCTGCACCGCGCGGTCCGAGTGGTTCTCGACCCGCACGTGATAGGCCCAAAACCAGCGCGCTTCCTCGGGCGCGGACTGTTCGGGCAGGTAGCTGACGGAGACCCGCACGGTAATCCCGTCGGTCATCGCGGCGTGATCGAAGAAGGAATCGAGCATGGGGGGAGGTTAGCGGGAGAGTGGCGCGCGGGGCAAGGGTTACCCCTTCCGCCGATCCTTCTCCTCGAGCACCTTCAAGAACCGCTCCGCCTCGGCGCGCTTTTCTCCCGCGAGCCAGCCCTCGTGCGGGAGGCAGGGCTTGCCGTCGGCGTCGGTCTCGTCCCAGCCGTCGCGCGCGGTGTCCGGATCGCGGCCCATCGCGGCGAGTTTTTCGCAGTGCCGCCAGGTGCGCAGCCGGCGGTGGGTGTGGATCGCCATCGCCTGCGGGGTCACGTCGGCGCGCGCCTGGCGCAGCTTGCGGTTGTAGACCGCCAGCATCGCATCGGCGAGCTTGTCGTAGGCCGGGTGCCCGGGCTTCAGCTCGTCGGCCGCCGGGGAATAGCGCTCGGGCAAATTGTGCCGCAGCATGAAGCGGATGGTGGGATAATCGTAGACCGTGTGCCAGCCGAGGATGCGTCCCTGCGACACGATCGGGCGCTCGTCCCCCTCCATCACGCGGGCCGAGGCGAAATCGTGGAGCCGCGCGCCGAACCGCTCGCGCGCGGCGTCCCAGGCGGCGGCGAAGCCCTCCGCCCCCGGCCGCTCGCGCAGCTTGTAGAGCGCCTCGAGGCTCTTCCCCACCTTGCGCGCCGCCTGCTTGACGACCCCGCACGCGCGCAATTCGGCCACGAAGCGCCGCTGGACATCGGGCGTGATCGAGTTCGCGCGCGGCGCGGCATGGATGAAGGGCGCGAAGTCCAGCAACGGATCGTCCGCATCGACCTCCTCGTCCTCGAACGCCACCGCCGACGTCCCCTGCCGCTCCACCGCCCGCGTCGAGCGCGGCGGGGTGGGGGGAGTCGGAGACGTGGCGGAGCCACAGCGGGAAGGGGAAGGGGCAGCGTCCGCGTCCGACATCAGTGAATATCCTCAAAACCAGCACGCGTGCGACCGCACGCCGGCCGGTCAGGCCGAAGCCAAGCGAGCCGGATGGCTCGCGCCCGGCGTTTGAGGGACTCAAACAAAAAACTGCGAAGTAGGAAAATAGATTTTCTGAGTGTGTGACTGAGGACAGCGGCAGCCCAAAGCTTGGCCTATGACCCTATTTCCATTGGTGCGATATCAACACGTGAATAAGCTTACTTCAATTGGCGTCCGGGAGCCGAGAACCGAATGCGTAGTGAACAAACCCCACAATTCTATCTCGTTCAAAAGGTGCCATGAAACGACTTAGAAGCAACGCCTCTATAAATACCGTTTCAACCCATTGTCGTTCATCAGATAATTCGCGAACCAGTTTTGCATTATCGTATCGTGATCCGAACGCCATGCAAACCGACTGGAAGGTCGTTGCGGGCAACTCGACAAGATTTCGGGCAAAGATCGCTGCGTCTGTATCAGCAAATATTGGGCGGTTGGCATAAGTGCCGCCAGAACCATAACCGTATGATATCTTTCGAGTAAATTCTGCAACGTCAGTTTTTATGAGGTCAACAAGTTGTTCTGCGATTTCGGGATTGCGCCGCCTTGTTGCTTCTATCCTGCTTGTTTGCAGGTAGTCCCACATTTCTCGAAAATTAGGGGTTCCGATTTTCACGAAACCTAACCCATCGTACGCCCCGTGCGCGTATCGACCCATGAAATCATCAGCATAATCTTCTATACTGCCCGACTCTAGTAGGTCATCAATATAGGCTTTCATCTCAATAACGACCTGCTCTTCCGTCCAATCAAGCGCGCCTATTTCTGCGCTTCTAAGCAGCAAGCCGCAAATATGCATGATAATTCCAGTATCGAGAGGTTCACGTGTCGATATCCACTCAAGAATTTGATCTTGCGCTGCAACCAATTCAGCATTTTCCCGCGAATCTGAATGCCATAAAATCTTCCATGGACTCTCATCCGGAGACCTCACGAATGCGGAGGAGTTGAAAGCGTGGTTGATGGAATTTGGCTCTATTAGTCCTTTCTCCAAGACATCGACCAAGACCTCATCGGTGAAAGGGCCTTCCGTCATTTCCACACCAGGATATCTTTGCGAGGCTCTCACAAATGGATCGGTTGGCGCGTCTTCGGCCTGGCCCATGGCGTTCGTAATGAACCGATTACGACGATTAATGAGATGTGTGCCGGATATCCGGCCGAGCTTATGCTCAATTGAGAAAGCGAAAAACTGTTGCATGAATTGCAAAATTGCCCGGTCATTGCCGAGGTGCTCAGAATTAAGCGCGCTAAACACTCTGCTGAAGTCCCAGATCGACTGACGGAGAACACGAAGGTTCTGAGATTCAGAGTTCGCAAAAATCTCGCTGATATCGGTACGAAATCTCAGCATCAAATCAGAAATTGTGGGATCATTTAATTCTGAGACGAAATCTTTATATGCAGATTCAAAATCTGGCTCTACTTCGATTGTTCTGCCGACGAGTTTTTCTTTCGTCGCTTCGAAATATTCATCTTGTTCAAATTCGCCTGAGTTGGCGATAAGTATCACCTTTCGGCCGTCGATTTCGACCAGCTGATTTATATACCCAAGCAAAACCTTCACGTCTAAGTTAGCTCTTTCGAGGTCATCGAAAACAAGGAGCTTGCTCGCTAGCGAACGTGCAAATTCACTAGGCGAGAGCTTCGGAATTTCAATTTTGAGATTGGTTAGCACCGCTCGGCCAATGGTTCCCATAACTCGCACTCCATCATGCTTGGACCATGGGTACAATGCGGCGAGAATTGCAGCGTCGATTTCTCTGATCGAGTTGATCCCGTAAAGACTAATCACCAAATAGTGATCGCTCGGGCGTGAAGGCTTTGTTTTCCTCAGCCATCCGCCCTCGCCAACTCGCTTCGGTTGGTAAATTTCATCGAGGGCACTGCGAACTGAGAATGTCTTCCCCGCACCCCACATACCTTTGACAAGGACAGCGTATCGAACAGTCTCAGGTAATGATATGTAAAATCGCAGGAAATCTGCCAGATTTTCTTTTGATCGGCTCATACATCGGCCTATGCCATAGCGAAGATTTTAGGTCACGAGCTTGATCTCTGTTGTCCATCCCTATTCACCCTCGCGGGAAGCCGCCTCGGGCGCCCCGCCGCAGATGGAGCAGCGTTCGCGCTGTGCCGGTGATCCCCCCGGCAATCCTCGCCACCCCCAGCCATTTGCCCAGCGCCCCGTCTCCCCCTAAGCCCCCGCCCATGTGCAACCCCTACAAAATGGACCGATCGAACGCCGAAGTCGCGCGGTGGTTCGAGGCCGTGAACGAACTCGACGGCGCCAATTTCGGCGAGGAGGTCTATCCGGGCTATCCCGGCGCGGTGCTGGCCGAGGGCAAGCTCGTGGCGATGGCGTGGGGCTTTCCGCTGCAGCGCAAGGAGTAGAAGGTGCAGTCGCTCAACTCCAAGCCTGTCATCAACGCCCACCCCGAATATACCCCCGCGCCCTCCTTGTATCCCCGCGCGCGCACCCCATCTAAGGTGTAGCTACCAGTCGCGATCGACGGTCCCGAGGGCCAGTTGCCCTCCCTTCTTTCCATTTCGCCTTCTAGCCACCGCGCACAAGCGGTCGCTTCCGGGCGCCTGCGCGAAATCGAAGGAATTTTTCCATGACCGATTTTGGCAAGATCAAGAATTACGACCGCAACAAGGGTTCGGGCACGATCGCCCCCGAAAAGGGCGGCGAGACGCTGTCCTTCGGCAAGGGCGATCTCCAGCAGGAAGCCGCCGAGCCCAGGCAGGGCCAGCGCTACGGCTACGACACCCGCAAGGCCGATGACGGCAAGATGCAGGCGACCAACCTGCACCAGCCCGAGCAGGCGCAGCAGGGCAAGGTGCCGTCCGGCCAGGACAGCAAGGACGCCGAGCCCAGCCAGCAGCAGGGCTGATCCGCGACAGGGGGACGGGCGCGCCGCGAGGTGCGCCCGGACTTCCCCGACCGCCTTCACCCCGCCTTTTCGACCCGCCCCGCCGACCGCAGGAGACGCGCCATGGACCTCAATGAAATGCTCCACGCCCACCAGGTCGCGGTGATGAAGGCCAGCGCCGCCGGCGACGACCGGGGCCCCGACGATCACTTCGCGAGGGTGGCCGAATATGCCGAGCAGATCCGCCGATTGCGCGGCGTGGCGATGACGAGCGCACCTCAGAAGGGCACGCCGGCGACGGGCGTGCACGTGTCGAGCCCGCAGGTGACAGGCATCGTGCCGTTGCGCGCGGATGGCCCGCCGGACATCATCTACGGGACCTATGCCAGCGAGACCTCCGCATCGTCTTCGAACGCGCAGGACAATGCGTGGGAGAACGAGGGCGGGGCCGTGATCCCGCCGGCCCGCGACGACTCGCCCGAAGCCGGACCGGCCGAGCCCGAACTGCCCGCAGGGGTGACGACGCGGCTCGTGCGCCACTACACTGTCGGGCCCTACGTCTATACCGATCTCGACCTCGCGCTGGCCGAACACATGCGCCGGCTTTCGGATGCGGGCGAAGACGGAGAGGCTTGACCGCGCGGCCTGCTGCGCCTAAAGGCCCGCCCATCCGGAGCAGCGTTCGCGCCGCGCCGGTCAGATAGAGCTGAACATTGCCGGTCATGTCCCGGGGCTCCTTGCGCAATGCCAGGGGCTCTTTTCTATTGGGGCGCATCTCCTTCGGGAGCTGCGTTTCGGGGCAGCCGTCAAAGTAACCCGGTGGCCGTGTGGGCCTTGGGTGGAGAGTTTCAGCTTGCCGGCCCCGCGTTGCCCGCCCGTCGCCTCGTCGACCGGCCCTGCGCGAACGGGTTCCGAGCAGGCCTTTCTCTCTTCCCGTTGTCCGCATCGTCGCCGCCACTCACACGGTGAAGCGAGAAGTTATGCCGACGATCAACCAGCTGGTCCGCAAGGGCCGCGAACCGCAGAAGACCAAGTCGAAGGTCCCTGCGATGGAAGCGAACCCGCAGAAGCGCGGCGTTTGCACCCGCGTCTATACGACGACCCCGAAGAAGCCGAACTCGGCGCTGCGCAAGGTTGCGAAGGTTCGCCTGACCAACGGCCGCGAAGTCATCAGCTACATCCCGGGCGAAGGCCACAACCTGCAGGAACACAGCGTCGTGCTGATCCGCGGCGGCCGTGTGCGCGACCTTCCGGGCGTGCGCTACCACGTGCTGCGCGGCGTGCTCGACACGCAGGGCGTCAAGGACCGCAAGCAGAGCCGTTCGAAGTACGGCGCCAAGCGGCCCAAATGATTCGGTGCGGTCAGGCATCCGCCTGACCTCGGTGCCGGCCCGTCTCCCCCTCCCAACCACCCGATGATTTTCCGATCCGGTATCGGATGGTTGGGAGGAGGAGCCGGACCGGCAAGGTAAGAAGTTTCATCGCGGGTTTGGACCGCTCCCCCTCCCGACCACCTTACGAAGGTAGTCTCTGGGTGGTCGGGAGGGGGAGTGGGCCGGAGCCGCAGGATTTTCACGGATGTGAAAATCCACTCCGAAGGAGTTAGAAAACATGTCACGTCGTCGTCGTCCCGAGAAACGGGAAATCCTGCCCGATCCCAAGTTCGGGGATCTGGTGCTTTCGAAGTTCATGAACAACCTGATGCTGGACGGGAAGAAGTCCACCGCCGAGCGGATCGTCTATTCCGCGCTCGACACCGTCGAGGCCAAGGCCAAGGCCGATCCGATCCAGATGTTCCATGACGCGCTGAACAACATCAAGCCGCAGGTCGAGGTCCGCAGCCGCCGTGTCGGTGGTGCGACCTACCAGGTGCCTGTCGAAGTGCGCCCCGAGCGTGCCCAGGCGCTGGCGATCCGCTGGCTGATCTCGGCCGCGCGCGGTCGTGCCGAAACCACCATGAGCGCGCGCCTTTCGGGCGAGCTGATGGATGCGGCGAACAATCGCGGCAACGCGGTCAAGAAGCGTGAAGACGCGCACCGCATGGCCGACGCCAACCGCGCGTTCAGCCACTACCGCTGGTAATCCGAAGGCAGGGCGGGGCCGCGCTGCGGTGACGCGAGCGGCCCCCCGTCTTCAAAACGCAACAAAATTTCCCACATGGGAAGGGCCCCGCAAGGCCCATCTCGAGACCAAGGAATTCCATAATGGCCCGCGACTATCCGCTGGAGCGTTATCGCAATATCGGCATCATGGCGCACATCGATGCCGGCAAGACCACCACGACCGAGCGTATCCTCTATTACACCGGCAAGTCCTACAAGATCGGCGAAGTCCACGACGGCGCCGCGACCATGGACTGGATGGAGCAGGAGCAGGAACGCGGCATCACCATCACCTCGGCGGCGACGACCACCTTCTGGTCGGCCGAGGACGGTGAAGGTCCCAAGCACCGCATCAACATCATCGACACCCCCGGCCACGTCGACTTCACGATCGAAGTCGAGCGTTCGCTGCGCGTGCTCGACGGCGCGGTCGCCGTGTTCGACGGTGTCGCGGGCGTCGAACCGCAGTCCGAAACCGTGTGGCGCCAGGCCGACAAGTACGGCGTTCCGCGGATGTGCTTCATCAACAAGCTCGACCGCACCGGTGCCGATTTCTATTACTGCGTCCAGTCGATTATCGATCGTCTCGGCGCGACCCCGCTGGTGCTGTATCTCCCGATCGGCGCCGAAAGCGACCTGCAGGGCGTGGTCGACCTCGTGAACAATCGCGGCATCGTCTGGGAGAATGACGGTCTGGGCGCGACGTTCAATTATGTCGACATCCCCGCCGACCTCGCCGACAAGGCCGCCGAATATCGCGAGAAGCTCATCGAAACGGCCGTCGAGCAAGACGATGATGCGATGGAAGCCTATCTAGAAACCGGCGATGCGCCCGATGCCGCAACGCTCAAGAAGCTGATCCGCAAGGGCACCATGAACCGCGACTTCGTGCCGGTGCTGTGTGGCTCGGCGTTCAAGAACAAGGGCGTCCAGCCCCTGCTCGACGCGGTGGTCGACTACATGCCGTCCCCGCTAGACGTGCCGGCGATCAAGGGCGTCAAGCCCGACAGCGACGAGGAAGAGTCGCGTCCGTCGAGCGACGATGCGCCGTTCTCCGCACTCGCCTTCAAGATCATGAACGATCCGTTCGTGGGTTCGCTCACCTTCACCCGCATCTATTCGGGCAAGCTCTCCAAGGGCCAGGTCCTGAACTCGGTGAAGGACAAGAAGGAAAAGATCGGCCGCATGCTGCTGATGCATTCCAACAACCGCGAGGACATCGAAGAAGCGTTCGCTGGCGACATCGTCGCGATCGCGGGCATGAAGGACACGACGACCGGCGACACGCTGTGCGATCCGGCCAATCCGATCATCCTCGAACGGATGGAATTTCCCGATCCGGTTATCGAGCTGTCGGTGGAACCCAAGACCAAGGCCGACCAGGAAAAGATGGGCGTCGCGCTCAACCGCCTGGCTGCCGAGGATCCGTCCTTCCGCGTCACGACCGACCACGAATCGGGCCAGACGATCATCAAAGGCATGGGCGAGCTTCACCTCGACATCCTGGTCGATCGCATGAAGCGCGAGTTCAAGGTCGAAGCGAATGTCGGTGCGCCGCAGGTGGCGTATCGCGAATCGCTCGCCCGCGAAGTCGAGGTGACCTACACCCACAAGAAGCAGTCGGGTGGTTCGGGTCAGTTCGGTGAAGCCAAGGTCGTCGTCACCCCGGGTGAACGTGGCCAGGGCATCATCTTCGAAGACGAGATCAAGGGCGGTAACATTCCGCGCGAATACATCCCGTCGGTCGAGAAGGGCATGCGCGAGCAGGCCGAAACCGGTCACCTGATCGGCTTCCCGATCATCGACTTCACGATCCGCCTGATCGACGGCAAGTACCACGATGTCGACTCCTCCACTGTGGCGTTCGAAATCACCGGTCGCGGTGCGATGCGCGAAGCCTGCCAGAAGGCCGGCATCAAGCTGCTCGAGCCGATGATGAAGGTCGAAGTCGTGACGCCCGAGGATTACCTCGGCGACGTGATCGGCGACTTGAACTCGCGCCGTGGGCAGATTCAGGGCACCGAGTCGCGCGGCAACGCGCAGGCGGTCGAGGCCATGGTCCCGCTGGCGAACATGTTCGGCTACGTGAACGAGCTGCGTTCGTTCACCCAAGGCCGGGCGCAGTACACGATGCAGTTCGCGCATTACGAGGAAGTCCCGAGCAACGTGGCCGAAGAGGTCCGCGAGAAGCTTGCGTAACTAGAAACTAGGGTCTAGGGGCGGCGCCTGATTCAGCGGGCGCCGTTTCCTCCCCGCAGAACTCCCAAATTCAAGACAGAGGTTATTGGAAAATGGCGAAGGAAAAATTCGAGCGTAACAAGCCGCACGTCAACGTCGGCACCATCGGTCACGTCGACCACGGCAAGACCACGCTGACCGCGGCGATCACCAAGGTGCTCGACGCGCCGGTCGACTTCTCGAACATCGACAAGGCGCCCGAAGAGCGCGAGCGTGGCATCACCATCTCGACCGCCCACGTCGAATACGAAACCGACAACCGCCACTATGCGCACGTCGACTGCCCTGGCCACGCCGACTACGTGAAGAACATGATCACCGGTGCCGCCCAGATGGACGGCGCGATCCTGGTCGTGAATGCCGCCGACGGCCCCATGCCGCAGACCCGCGAGCACATCCTGCTCGCCCGTCAGGTCGGCGTGCCGGCGCTGGTCGTGTTCCTCAACAAGGTCGACCAAGTCGACGACGAGGAACTGCTCGAGCTCGTCGAACTCGAAGTTCGTGAACTGCTCAGCGAATACGGCTTCGACGGTGACGACATTCCGATCGTCGCCGGCTCGGCGCTCGCCGCCCTCGAAGGTCGCGACGACAACATCGGCAAGGAGAAGGTTCTCGAGCTGATGAAGGCTGTCGACGAGTACATCCCGCAGCCCGACCGTCCGGTCGACAAGGACTTCCTGATGCCGATCGAAGACGTGTTCTCGATCTCGGGTCGTGGTACCGTCGTCACCGGCCGTATCGAAACCGGCGTCGTGAACGTTGGCGACGAAGTCGAAATCGTCGGCATCAAGGACACCACCAAGACGACCGTAACTGGCGTCGAAATGTTCCGCAAGCTGCTCGATCGCGGCGAAGCCGGCGACAACATCGGCGCCCTGATCCGTGGTGTCGCCCGTGAAGACGTCGAGCGTGGCCAGGTTCTGGCGAAGCCGGGTTCGGTTACCCCGCACACCGAGTTCAGCGCCGAAGTCTATGTCCTGTCGAAGGACGAAGGCGGCCGTCACACGCCGTTCTTCGCGAACTATCGTCCGCAGTTCTACTTCCGCACGACGGACGTGACCGGCGAAGTGATCCTTCCCGAAGGCACCGAAATGGTGATGCCGGGCGACAACGTGACGATCGACGTCAAGCTGATCGCCCCGATCGCCATGGACGAAGGTCTGCGCTTCGCCATCCGTGAAGGCGGTCGTACCGTCGGTTCGGGGGTTGTCAGCAAGATCACGAAGTAATATAGGCCCGCGCGAGCGACGGGGATTCGTCTCCGTCTCGCCGGAATTGCTTCGGTAAAAATTTGAATCGGCAGCCCCGCTCTCCTCCCGAGACGGGAGAGGGCGGGGTCGCTTTATTGTTTGCTCTTTCTCATCGGTAGTTGGACATGGAAGCCCAGAACATTCGCATTCGCCTGAAGGCGTTCGATCATCGCGTACTCGACCAGGCCACCGGCGAAATCGCCGAAACCGCCCGTCGCACCGGCGCCCTGATTCGTGGCCCCATTCCTCTTCCGACGAGAATTGAAAAATTTACCGTGAACCGCGGTCCGCACATCGACAAGAAGTCGCGTGAGCAGTTCGAGGTTCGTACGTTCAAGCGGCTGCTCGACATTGTTCAGCCGAACGCCCAGACGGTCGACGCGCTGATGAAGCTCGATCTCGCCGCGGGTGTGAACGTCGAAATCAAGTTGGCTTGATTTTACGTCTCCGGCGCAGGCCGGAAAGCACGGTCCCCCTGGTCGGACCCTAAACGGACCGGGAAAGTTTCGTAGGTCGCGATCGCGATCTCAAAGGTCCCCGCCTCGGCGCGGACCCGGACAACGAGATACCGCCGGATTTATCCGGGCTGCGTCTCCCGTCTCGCTCCACCGCCGATCCCGGCGCGCGAGCACCTAGCCCGGACGGGGCGACGCATCACAATTCGGGCTTTGGGGCCGCAAGGTTCCGCACGCACCTCGGATGGGCCGGGGTGCCTCTGTCAAGGAGACAAGCATCATGCGTACAGGCGTGATCGCGAAAAAGGTTGGGATGACCCGCCTCTTCCAGGAGGATGGCCGGCACGTGCCCGTGACCGTTCTCGCGCTGGAAGGGTGCCAGGTCGTTTCGCACCGCACCTCCGACCGCGATGGCTATTTCGCCCTCCAGGTCGGTTCGGGTGAAGCGAAGCAAAAGAACGTTGCCAAGCCGCAGCGCGAGCATTTCGCGAAGGCCGAAGTCGGCCTGAAGATGCGCGTTGCCGAATTCCGTGTCGAGAGCGAGGAGGGCCTCCTTCCCGTCGGCGCGACCATCACTGCCGATCACTTCGTCGCCGGCCAGAAGGTCGACGTCACCGGTCACACCCAGGGTAAGGGTTTCGCCGGTGCGATGAAGCGGTGGGGCTTCGGTGGTCTGCGCGCCACGCACGGCGTTTCGATCTCGCACCGTTCGCACGGTTCGACGGGTAACCGCCAGGATCCGGGCCGCGTCTTCAAGAACAAGAAGATGGCCGGCCACATGGGTGATCGCCAGCGCACGCAGCAGAACCTCGAAGTGGTTCGCACCGATGCGGAGCGCGGCCTGATTTTCGTTCGCGGCTCGGTGCCGGGTTCGAAGAACAGCTGGATGGTCGTGCGTGACGCCGTCAAGGTGCCGCTGCCCGAAACCGCTCCGTTCCCGGGTGCCATGCGTCGCAACGCCGATGAAACCGCTTCGGAAGAGGCCGATGCCGGCCTGATCGAAAGCGCGGCCGAGCACGAGGTGAACCCCGAAGTCTCCGCCGAGCAGCAGGAAAAGCTGATGCAGCAGCAGGATGCTGGTGCGGATGCCGAAACCGGCGCTGCCGACGACAATTCCACCACGCCGAGCGTCGATAAGGACGCTGGCGCAGGCAAGGAGTCCTGATCGTGAAGGTCAAGATCCAGAAACTGGACGGCGGCAAGGCGTCCGGCGATGTCGAGCTCAACGATGCCGTGTTCGGCGTCGAGCCGCGCGCCGACATCCTGCACCGCGTCGTGACGTGGCAGCTCGAGAAGCGCCGCGCCACCGCCCGTCCGACCCGCGAGCGCAGCGATGTCGCCCGCACCGGGAAGAAGTTCGGTCGCCAGAAGGGCGGCGGTGTTGCGCGTCACGGTGACCGCAAGGCCCCGATCTTCATTGGTGGCGGCAAGGCGCACGGTGCCCGCAAGCGCGATTTCGATCCCTCGCTCAACAAGAAGATCCGTTCGCTCGGCCTGCGCATGGCGCTGTCGAGCAAGGCGAAGGACGGCCTCGTGGTCGTCGACAGCCTCGAACTCAAGGATGCCAAGACGAAGGCGCTCAAGGGCCACTTCGACAAGGCCGGGTTCAGCGGGAAGGTGCTGTTCATCGACGGCGAGAGCGTGAACGAAGGTTTCGCGCGCGCCGCCGGCAACCTGCCGGGCGTGAACGTGATGCCGGCGATCGGTGCCAACGTCTACGATATCCTGAAGCACGACACGCTGGTCCTCACCAAGGACGCGGTCGAAAAGCTGGAGGCGCGTTTCAATGGCTAAGAAGCAGGACATCAACGCGCGCCACTACGACGTGATCGTGGCGCCGCACATCACCGAGAAGTCGACGTTGCTCTCCGAGAACAACGCGGTCGTCTTCAAGGTGGCCAACGACGCCACCAAGCCGCAGATCAAGGAAGCGGTCGAGGCGATCTATTCGACCAAGGTGGCGAGCGTGAACACGATCGTGACCAAGGGCAAGAGCAAGCGCTGGAAGGGTAAGCCCTACAAGCGCTCCGACGTGAAGAAGGCGATCGTGCGCCTGGCCGACGGCCAGGACCCGATCGACATCACGAGCGGTATCTGAGGGGCTAGGAAACAATGGCACTCAAGAACTATAACCCGACGAGCCCCGCACGCCGCGGCTTGATCCTCGTGGACAAGTCGCAGCTCTACAAGGGCAAGCCCGTGAAGGGGCTGACCGAGGGCAAGCGCAAGACCGGTGGCCGCAACAACAAGGGTCACGTGACCTCGCGCGGCATCGGTGGTGGCCACAAGCAGAAGTACCGCTTCATCGACTTCAAGCGTCGCAAGTGGGACGTCGAAGGCACCGTCGAGCGGATCGAATACGATCCCAACCGCACCGCCTATATCGCGCTGGTGAAGTATGATGACGGCGAACTCGCCTACATCATCGCGCCGCAGCGTCTGGCCGTCGGTGACAAGGTGATCGCCGCCAAGAAGACCGACACCAAGCCGGGCAACGCGATGCTGCTCAGCGAGATGCCGGTCGGCACGATCTGCCACAACATCGAGATGAAGCCGGGCAAGGGCGGCCAGATCGCCCGTTCGGCAGGCACCTATGTCCAGCTCGTCGGTCGCGACCGCGGGATGGTCATCGTGCGCCTCAACTCGGGTGAGCAGCGTTACATCCGCGGCGAGTGCATGGGCACGGTCGGCGCGGTGTCGAACCCCGACAACGCCAACACCAATCTCGCCAAGGCCGGCCGCAATCGCTGGCGTGGCAAGCGTCCGCTTACGCGCGGCGTTGCGAAGAACCCGGTCGATCACCCGCACGGCGGTGGTGAAGGCCGCACCAGCGGTGGCCGTCATCCGGTGACCCCGTGGGGCAAGCCGACCAAGGGTGCTCGTACCCGCAAGAACAAGCAGACGGACAAGATGATCATCCGTTCGCGTCACGCGAAGAAGAAGAGGTAAGCAATGGCTCGTTCCCTACGGAAAGGCCCCTTTTTCGACCTGCATTTGCTGGCGAAGGCGGAAGCCGCGCAGGATGCCGGTTCGCGTGCGGGCCCCATCAAGACCTGGTCGCGTCGTTCGACCATCCTCCCGCAGTTCGTCGGGCTGACGTTCAATGTCTACAACGGTCACAAGTTCATTCCGGTGTCCGTGAGCGAGGAAATGGTCGGTCACAAGCTGGGTGAATTCGCGCCGACGCGCACGTTCCCCGGCCATGCGTCCGACAAGAAGGGTAAGCGCTAATGGGCAAGGCAAAGTCCCCCCGTCGCGTCGCCGATAACGAGGCGCTGGCAACCGGCACCACGATCCGTGGTTCGGCGCAGAAGCTCAACCTCGTTGCCGAGCTGATCCGCGGCAAGAAGGCCGAAGAGGCCCTCAACATCCTTGCCTTCTCGAAGAAGGCGATGGCGAAGGACGCCAGCAAGGTGCTCGCTTCGGCGATCGCCAATGCGGAGAACAACCACAACCTGGACGTCGACGCGCTCGTCGTGGCGGAAGCCTCGGTCGGCAAGTCGATCACGATGAAGCGGTTCCACACCCGCGGTCGCGGCAAGAGCACGCGCATCCTGAAGCCGTTCAGCAAGCTGCGGATCGTCGTCCGCGAGCAGGAAGAGGCGTAAGATGGGTCAGAAGAGCAATCCGATCGGTCTGCGCCTGCAGATCAACCGCACCTGGGACAGCCGCTGGTACGCCGAAGGGCGCGACTATGCGAAGCTGCTCGCGGAAGACATCGAGATCCGCAAGCACATCGTGAACTCGCTGCCGCAGGCCGCGATCTCGAAGGTCGTGATCGAACGTCCGGCCAAGCTGTGCCGCATCTCGGTCTACGCCGCCCGCCCGGGCGTCATCATCGGCAAGAAGGGCGCGGACATCGAGAAGCTGCGCTCGACGCTGGCGAAGATGACCGAAAGCGAGATCAAGCTGAACATCGTCGAGATCCGCAAGCCGGAAGTCGATGCCAAGCTCGTCGCGCAGGGCATCGCCGACCAGCTGATCCGCCGCGTGGCGTTCCGGCGGGCGATGAAGCGCGCGATGCAGTCCGCCATGCGTCTGGGTGCCGAAGGCATCAAGATCGTCTGCGGCGGCCGTCTCGGCGGTGCGGAAATCGCCCGTGTCGAACAGTATCGCGAAGGTCGCGTTCCGCTGCACACGCTGCGTGCGAATATCGATTACGCCGAAGCCGAAGCGCTCACCGCGTACGGCATCATCGGCATCAAGGTCTGGATCTTCAAAGGCGAAATCCTGGGCCACGATCCGATGGCGCACGATCGTCTCATGATGGAAGCCCAGACGTCCGGCGTCCGGCCGGCTCGCTGAGGTAGGTAAGAGCAATGCTGCAACCGAAAAAAACCAAGTACCGCAAGGCGTTCAAGGGCAAGATCCATGGCAACGCCAAGGGCGGCACCACGCTAAACTTCGGGTCGTATGGCCTGAAGGCGATGGAGCCCGAGCGGATCACCTCGCGCCAGATCGAGGCGGCTCGCCGCGCGATCACGCGTCACATCAAGCGCCAGGGTCGTCTCTGGATCCGCGTCTTCCCGGACGTGCCGGTGTCGAAGAAGCCGGCCGAAGTCCGTCAGGGTAAGGGCAAGGGTTCGGTGGAATACTGGGCCGCTCGCGTGAAGCCGGGCCGGATCCTGTTCGAGCTCGACGGCGTGCCCGGCCCGCTGGCTGCGGTCGCGTTCCAGCGGGCCGCGATGAAGCTGCCGATCAAGACCAAGGTCGTGGCCCGCCTGGGCGACGATTCGCACCTGGGAGCGTCGTAATGGCCAACGCAAAGATCGAAGACCTGCGCACCAAGACCGACGACCAGCTCTCCGAAGAGCTCGTCGAGCTGAAGCGCGAAGCGTACAACCTGCGGTTCCAGTCGGCCACCGGCCAGCTCGAACGTCCTGCGCGCATCAAGGAAGTGCGCCGCGAGATCGCCCGCATCAAGACCCTTCAGGGCGAGCGTACGCGCTCGGCCGAGAAGGCTTAAGGAGGCATCATGCCCAAGCGTATCCTCATCGGTACCGTCGTTTCCGACAAGACCGACAAGACCGTGACCGTCAAGGTCGAGCGCAAGGTGAAGCACCCGCTGTACGGGAAGATCATCCGGCGCACGAAGAACTACAACGCGCACGACGCGAACAACGAATATGTCCCCGGCGACGTCGTCCGGATCGAGGAGACCAAGCCGATCTCCAAGACCAAGACGTGGGCGGTGATCGATCGGGTCCAGGCGTCCAAGGGTGTCGAGATCGAAGCCGATCTCGATGTCAAGGAAGCCAAGCCGACCGGCGCGCCGGAAGACAAGACGACCCATGACAAGCCTGCCGCCGAAAAGGACGAGCAGGACGACGCCAAGGCGGACGCCGAGGCCTGATTTAGACGTAGGAACTGCCGGGCACCTGAATTCATGGGCGTCCCGGCAAGCCAAGAGAAGGAACCGGATCGATGATCCAGATGCAATCCAATCTCGACGTCGCGGACAACAGCGGCGCCAAGCGCGTCCAGTGCATCAAGGTGCTGGGCGGCTCGAAGCGCCGGTTCGCAAGCGTCGGGGACGTGATCGTAGTCTCCGTCAAGGAGGCGCAGCCGCGTGCCAAGGTCAAGAAGGGCGACGTTCACCGTGCGGTGATCGTGCGCACGAAGAAGGACGTCCGCCGCCCCGATGGCAGCGTGATCCGTTTCGACAGCAACGCCGCGGTCCTCATCAACAAGAGCGAGGAGCCGATCGGCACCCGTATCTTCGGCCCGGTGGTGCGCGAACTGCGCGGCCGCGGCTTCATGAAGATCATCTCGCTTGCTCCGGAGGTGCTGTAATGGCTGCCGCGAAGATCAAGAAGGGCGACGAAGTCGTCGTGCTCTCGGGCAAGGACAAGGGCCGCACCGGCACCGTGTCCAAGGTCCTGCCGAAGGAAGGCAAGATCGTGGTCGAGGGCGTGAACGTCGCCACCCGTCACCGCAAGCCCACCCAGGCGAACCCGCAGGGTGGCATCGAGCGCCGCGAGGCCCCGATGCACATCGCGAAGGTCGCTGTGGCCGATCCCAAGGACGGCAAGCCGACCCGCGTCCGCTTCGAAGAGCGCGACGGCAAGAAGGTCCGTGTCGCCGTCAAGTCCGGGGAGACCATCGATGGTTGATTACACTCCGCGCATGAAGCAGCGCTACGACGACCAGATCGTCAAGGCGATGACCGAGAAGTTCGGTTACAAGAACCGGATGGAAGTGCCGAAGATCGACAAGATCACGCTCAACATGGGCGTCGGCGAGGCGAGCCAGGACAAGAAGAAGGTCCAGAACGCTGCCGAGGAAATGGCGCTGATCGCCGGCCAGAAGCCGGTCATCACCAAGGCCAAGAAATCGATCGCCCAGTTCAAGCTGCGCGAAGGCATGCCGATCGGTGCGAAGGTGACCCTTCGTCGCGAGCGCATGTACGAATTCCTCGACCGCCTCGTGACGATCGCGATGCCCCGCATCCGCGACTTCCGTGGCCTGAACCCGAAATCGTTCGACGGTCGCGGCAATTACTCGATGGGTCTCAAGGAGCAGATCATCTTTCCGGAGATCAGCTACGACAAGATCGAACAGGTGCGTGGCATGGACGTGATCGTCACCACCACCGCCAAAACCGATGAGGAAGCGCGCGAACTGCTCAAGCTGTTCGGCTTCCCGTTCCCGGCCGATGAAAAGGCCGACGAGAAGGAAGCCGCGTGAGCGGTTTCCCGAACACTAGCAACGCAAAGAGAGCTTAAGTCCAATGGCGAAACTGAGTTCCATCAACAAGAACGAGCGTCGCAAGAAGCTCGTGAAGAAGTACGCCGCGAAGTACGCGAAGCTTAAGGCGCAGGCCGAAGATGAATCGCTCGACGAAACCGAGCGCCTGATCGCCCGCCTCAAGATGGCCGAGATTCCGCGCAATGCGAATCCGACCCGCGTGCGCAATCGCTGCGCCACCACCGGCCGCCCGCGCGGCTATTACCGCAAGTTCGGCATCAACCGTATCGAACTGCGCGACCTCGGCAACAAGGGCCTGATTCCGGGCCTGACCAAGTCGAGCTGGTGAGGAATCGATAGATGGCTATGACCGATCCCCTGGGTGATATGCTCACCCGCATCCGCAACGGCCAGCAGGCGAAGAAGGACTCCGTCCTCTCGCCCGCCTCGACGCTGCGTGCCAATGTCCTCGAAGTCCTTCAGCGCGAAGGCTTCATCCGCGGCTATGCGGAAGACGACAGCGGCCAGCACAAGGCGCTGCGGATCGAACTGAAGTATTTCGAAGGCGAGCCCGCGATCAAGTATGTCGCGCGCGTCTCCAAGCCCGGCCGCCGGGTGTATTCGGGCAGCAAGGATCTGCCCCGGGTGCGCAACGGCCTGGGCATCACCATCGTCTCGACGCCGCGTGGCGTGCTCTCGGATGCCGAAGCGCGCGACCAGAATGTCGGCGGCGAAGTGCTGGCGGAGGTGTTCTGATGAGCCGCATCGGCAAACGTCCGGTTGCGATCCCGAGCGGGGTCGAAGCCAAGATCGACAACGGCACGCTGACCGTGAAGGGCCCCAAGGGTACCCTTTCCATGGGTCTGTCCGACCTCATCGACTACAAGGTCGAAGGCGAAGAGATCCAGGTCAACCCGGCGAACGACACGCAGAAGGCCCGTGCCTTCTGGGGCATGCATCGCACGCTCGTGTCGAACCTCGTCGAAGGCGTGACCGAAGGCTACACCAAGACGCTCGAGATCAGCGGCGTCGGCTATCGTGCTTCTGCGCAGGGCAAGAAGCTCAAGCTTCAGCTCGGCTATTCGCACGACGTCGACCTCGACGTGCCCGAGGGCATCGAGGTGAAGACCCCCGACCAGACCACGGTCGAAATCAGCGGTGCCGACAAGCAGAAGGTCGGCCAGTTCGCGGCGGAAATCCGCGAATGGCGCAAGCCCGAACCCTACAAGGGCAAGGGTATCAAGTATCGTGGCGAGTACATCTTCCGCAAGGAAGGGAAGAAGAAGTAAGATGGCAAAGCTTTCCCCCTTCGAACGCCGCCGCCAGCGTGTCCGTAACGCGCTGCGCAAGAACGGCGGAGGCCGTCCGCGCCTGTCGGTGCACCGCACCGGTATGCACATCTACGCGCAGATCATCGACGACAAGGCCGGCAAGACCGTCGCCGCGGCGTCGACGCTCGGAGCGAAGAAGTCCGGCGCGAATGTTGATGCCGCCACCCAGGTCGGCAAGGATATCGCCGCCGCCGCCAAGAAGGCCGGCGTCACTTCCGTCGTGTTCGATCGCGGCGGGTTCCTGTTCCATGGTCGCGTGAAAGCGCTGGCCGACGCCGCTCGCGAAGGCGGGCTGGAGTTCTAAGATGGCTGACGAAAAAAAGACCGAAGAAAACAAGGCTCCCGAGGGTCCCAAGGACACTCCTGAGGTCGCGCAGGCGAAAGCCAATGCCGGCGTCGTCGAGGCCGAGACCGAGCATGCGGTGAAGAAGGAAGAACCGGCCGTGGCCGATACGCCTTCCGAAGCTGCCGACAACCAGTCGGCCGCACAGGGTGCCGAAGGTCGTCCGCGTGGTCGTGGCGGTCGTGGCGGCAACGATAATCGCGGCGGTGGCCGGGGTCGTGGCGGTCGTGACAACAACCGTCGTGGCGGTCGCGACGAGCCGGATGACGGCATCGTCGAGAAGCTCGTGCACATCAACCGCGTCTCGAAGACGGTCAAGGGCGGTAAGCGCTTCGGCTTCGCCGCGCTGATGGTCGTCGGCGACGGCCAGGGTCGCGTCGGCTTCGGACACGGCAAGGCACGCGAAGTGCCGGAAGCGATCACCAAGGCAACTGCTGCCGCACGCAAGAAGATGATCCGCGTCTCGCTCAAGGAAGGCCGCACGCTGCACCATGACGGCAAGGGTCGTTTCGGTGCGGGAAAGGTCACCGTTCGTTCGGCGCCCGCCGGTACCGGCATCATCGCCGGTGGTCCGATGCGTGCCGTGTTCGAGAGCCTTGGCGTCGCCGACGTCGTGACCAAGTCGGTCGGCACTTCTAACCCGTACAACATGATCCGGGCGACGTTCGACGCGCTGCAGAATCAGAGCTCGCCGAAGTCGGTCGCCCAGCGTCGCGGCAAAAAGGTCGCCGACCTCATGGGCCGTGCCGCCGGTGCGACCAAGGAAGAGGCCGAGGCTGACGCCGCGGCTGTCGTGGAGTAAGATCGATGGCTGCCAAGAAAACCGTCAAGATCAAGCAGATCGGCTCGCCGATCCGCCGTCCCGAAAGCCAGCAGAAGATCCTGCGCGGCCTCGGGCTCGGCAAGATGCACAAGGTGGTCGAACGCCAGGACACCCCCGAGGTGCGCGGCGCGATCGCCAAGATCCCCCACCTCGTCGAGGTGGTGGACTAACCATTCAAGGCGGCCCGGCTATGCCCGGGCCGTTTCCTTCAGCGCGAGACAAGCGAAAGCGAGTGCAGAATTATGAAACTCAACGATCTTCGTGACAACAAGGGTGCCCGCAAGGGCCGGATGCGGGTCGGCCGCGGTATCGGTTCGGGCAAGGGCAAGACCGCCGCGCGCGGCCAGAAGGGCCAGAAGAGCCGTTCGGGCGTCAGCGTGAACGGTTTCGAGGGCGGCCAGATGCCGCTCCACATGCGCCTGCCAAAGCGCGGCTTCAACAACCCGTTCGGCAAGGACTTCGCCGAGGTGAACATTGGCATGGTCCAGAAGTTCATCGACGCCAAGAAGCTCGATGCCAAGAAGGCGATCGACCACGAAGCGCTCAAGGCCGCCGGCCTTGCGCGCGGCGGCAAGGACGGTGTCCGACTGCTCGGCAAGGGCGAACTGACCAGCAAGGTCCAGTTCAAGGTCGCCGGCGCGTCGAAGGGCGCGATCGAAGCGGTCGAGAAGGCCGGCGGTTCGGTCGAGGTGACCGCGCCTAAGAAGGCCGAAACGGCCGACGCCGAATAAGCATTGCGCATCCCGGGCCTGGTCCGGGATCTCTTCCCCTCGCGCCGCTGCGCCTGTGGATAGGGATCCGGGTTCGAGGCCCGGGATGGCGCTTTTTCCCGGGGTAGGGTTCGACAACCGCGACACGGCTCCCTATCTCTCCTGTCCACGCCGGGAGGGCCGGCGAAAATCAGGACCAGATTTCCCATGGCATCACGCGCCGACAACATGGCCAGCGGCCTCAGCCTCGCCAATTTTTCGAAGGCGACCGAACTAAAGCAACGCATCTGGTTCACGATCGGTGCGCTGGTCGTGTTCCGCTTCCTGAGCTTCGTTCCGCTGCCGGGGGTCAACCCGCTCGCGCTCGCCAATCTGTACGAGAACGCCCAGGGCGGCATCCTCGACATCTTCAACACCTTTTCGGGCGGCAGCCTCGAGCGCATGAGCCTCATCGCGCTCGGCGTCATGCCCTACATCACCGCGTCGATCGTCATCCAGATGGCCGCCGCGCTGCATCCGTCGCTGATGGCGCTCAAGAAAGAGGGCGAAGCGGGCCGCAAGAAGCTCAACCAGTACACCCGGTATGGCACGGTCTTCCTGTGCGCGATCCAGGGGTGGTTCATCGCCGCCGGTCTCGAAGCCTTTGCAGCATCGAACGGGATCCAGGCGGTCGTCAATCCGGGCTACATGTTCCGCATCGGTGCGGTCATCTCGCTGATCGGCGGCACGATGTTCCTGCTGTGGCTGGGCGAGCAAATCACCTCGCGCGGGATCGGCAACGGCGTCTCGCTGATCATCATGGCAGGCATCGTCGCCCAGATGCCGCAATTCGTCGGCAACATGCTCGAAGGCGCGCGCTCGGGGTCGATCTCGTCCTTCCTGATCATCGGCCTGATCGTGATGATTGTGGTGCTGATCCTCGGCATCTGCTTCATGGAGCGCGCCCAGCGTCGCCTGCTGATCCAGTATCCCAAGCGCGCCAACCAACGCGGGATGATGCAGGCCGACCGTTCGCACCTGCCCTTGAAGCTCAACACCGCTGGCGTGATCCCGCCGATTTTTGCGAGTTCGCTGCTGCTCTTGCCGTTGACGATCACGCAGTTCGCGGGCAACCAGCTCGATGCCGAAAGCGGCGTCGGCGGAGCGCTCGGTACGGTGCTACTGTACCTGCAGCACGGTCAGCCGCTCTACATGCTGCTCTATGCCGCGCTGATCGTATTCTTCACCTTCTTCTACACCGCGGTGGTGTTCAATCCGGAAGAGACGGCTGACAACCTGAAGCGCAATGGCGGCTTCATCCCCGGCATTCGTCCAGGTAAGCGGACCGCCGACTATCTCGACTACGTGCTGACGCGCATCACGGTGGTCGGCGCGATCTACCTGACGCTGGTCTGCACCGTGCCCGAATACGTCATCGCGCAGACCGGGCTGCCGCTGTTCTTCCTCGGCGGTACCAGCCTGCTGATCGTCGTGAACGTCACGGTAGACACGGTCAGCCAGATCCAGTCGCACTTGCTGGCGCACCAGTATGGCGACCTCATCAAGAAAGCGAAATTGAAGGGCCGCCTGCGCTGATGCCGGCGCCGAGACGGAGAGCTTGAGACCGATGGACATCATCCTTCTTGGACCTCCCGGCGCGGGCAAGGGTACCCAGTCGCACCGCCTGGTCGAACGCCACGGCATGGCACAGCTGTCGACCGGCGACATGCTGCGCGCCGCGGTCAAGGCGCAGACCCCGGTCGGCGTCGAAGCGAAAAAGGTCATGGACCGCGGCGAGCTCGTGTCCGATGCGATCGTTTCCGCGTTGATCGGCGAGGCCCTCGACGCGATGCCAGAAGGGCAGGGCGCGATCTTCGACGGATTCCCGCGCACCGCCGAACAGGCCGACGCGCTCGATTTCCTGCTTGCCGAGCGCGACCGCAAGCTCGACCACGTGATCGAACTCGAGGTGGACGAAGACGCGCTCGTGCGTCGGATCGTGGGCCGCTTCGCCTGTGCCGAATGCGGGACGCTGTATCACGATACGGCCAACCCGCCGAAGGTCGATGGCGTGTGCGACAAGTGCGGCAGCACCGAGTTCAAACGCCGTCCCGACGACAACGAGGAAACCGTGCGCACCCGTATGGCGGAATATCGTGCCAAGACGCAGCCGATCCTCGCTCCGTACGAGAAGCGCGGCATCGTCAGCCGGGTCGACGGCATGGGCGGGATCGACGAGGTCACCCAGGCGATCGAAGCGATCCTGCACGGCGAATGACGCTTTGCCGCGCGTTCGCACGCGGCTAGGCTTGCTCTGACATCACAGGAGAATCGCATGCGTCCCATGATCGCAGCCATGGCACTCGCCGTCGCTGGCGCCGGTATCGCCGTTCCGACGGCGTCGGCCGCCAATATTGTCCAGCAAGACGAGCGCGGCTTCCGCATCATCCACATCGTCGAGACCGACGCGTCCCCCGCAGCGGTCTGGCGCACGCTGGTGGATCCGGCGAAGTTCTGGAACCCGGAGCACTCGTTTTCGGGCGATGCCGCCAATCTCTCGCTCGAGGCGGCACCCGGGGGATGCTTTTGCGAAATCGCCGACCACCTTGGCGTCGAGCACGCCCGGGTGGTCTACATCGAACCGGGCGTCCGGCTCCGCCTGCGCGGCTCGTTGGGGCCGCTCCAGCAGGACGCGGTGACCGGAATCCTGACCTTCGTGCTGCGCGAGCGCGCGACCGGCGGGACGACGATCAGCGTCGAGTATTCGGTCAGTGGCAATTTCCGCGGCGCGCTTCCGCGGCTCGCCGCTGCGGTCGATGCCGTGATTGCCGAGCAGGGTAATCGGCTCGGCGCCGCAGCGCTCGGCAAGGCACCGGCCAAACGCGAAACGAGCGATGCCGAACCCGCACAGCCTGACGATGCTGGCGACGAACAGGACGATGATTTCGGCGCCGCCTTCGGCGATACTCCCGAACCGCAGCGCTGAACGACACCGCAGTCGGGACAGGTCGTTTTGACCGGTGCCTTCCTACGCGATATAAACCGTCCATGACCGGGAGGCGGCGTTCGCGCCGTCCGGTTGTCGCGCGCCGATGCGCGGCGTTGACAGCGCGCGCGAATCGCACTAAGCGCGCCCTTCACACCGACAGGTTTTCAAAAATGTCCGGCTGGCCCCACCGATTGGTGCCATTGTCGGGCTTTTTCATTTGCGACCGGTCGGTTGTGCGAAAGAGCGTTGAGATAGGGGGCTCGCCAGCCTGAGATAACCTTTGGCGGCCAAACCCCTGTGGAGCATGGAGAAGTAAGTGGCTCGTATTGCCGGGGTCAACATCCCCACCAACAAGCGCGTGATCATCGCGCTTACCTACATCCACGGGATCGGTCGCACGACCGCCGTGGAAATCGCCGACAAGCTGGGTATCGACCGCACCGCGCGTGTGCAGGACCTGACCGATCAGGAAATCCTGCAGATCCGTGAAACGATCGATGCGGACTACACCGTCGAGGGCGATCTTCGTCGTAACACCGCGATGAACATCAAGCGCCTGATGGACCTCCGCAGCTATCGTGGCCTGCGCCATCGCGCCGGCCTGCCGACCCGTGGCCAGCGCACGCACACCAATGCGCGCACCCGCAAGGGCAAGGCCAAGCCGATCGCCGGCAAGAAGAAGTAAGCGCCTCGCCGTCGGCATTGCTGGCGGCAGCAGCTTTCCTTCCTATCTAAGAGACACAGGAACCACACATGGCACGCGAACCAGGACGCATTAAGCGCCGCGAGCGGAAAAACATCTCCAGCGGCGTCGCGCACGTAAACGCCAGCTTCAACAACACGATGATCACGATCACCGATGCCCAGGGCAACGCGATCAGCTGGTCGTCGGCCGGCATGATGGGCTTCAAGGGCAGCCGCAAGTCGACGCCCTATGCCGCTCAGGTCGCCGCAGACGACGCGGGCAAGAAGGCCGCCGAACACGGTGTCCGCACGCTCGAAGTCGAAATCAAGGGCCCGGGCTCGGGTCGCGAAAGTGCGCTCCGCGCACTGCAGGCGGTGGGCTTCACCATCACCTCGATCCGCGACGTGACGCCGATCCCGCATAACGGGGTTCGGCCGTCCAAGCGCCGCCGCGTCTGACCTGAGTTACCGGCGGGCATGCGCCCGTCGATCGAATTCGGATCGGCCGCGGCTCGTATAGAGCCCTGCGGCCGTTTCCACGCCAGAACCAACTCCCAAGGGGAACCCGATGTCCGTCAACACCAAGAACTGGCAGGAACTCAAGAAGCCCGGCAAACTCGACGTCAAGGAAGGCGGCGACAAGAAGCGCAAGGCGACCTTCATCGCCGAACCGCTCGAGCGCGGCTTCGGCCTGACGCTCGGCAATGCGCTGCGCCGCGTGCTGCTTTCGAGCCTGCAGGGTGCCGCGATCACCTCGATCAAGATCGAGAACGTGCTGCACGAATTCTCCTCGCTCGCGGGCGTGCGCGAAGATGTCACCGACATCGTGCTCAACGTGAAGCAGATCGCGCTCAAGATGGAAGGCGAAGGCGCCAAGCGGCTACAGCTCTCCGCCACCGGTCCGGGTGAAGTGAAGGCCGGCGACATCGCGGTTTCGGGCGATATCGAGATCATGAACAAGGATCTCGTGCTCTGTCACCTCGACGATGGCGCGACCCTCAACATGGAACTCACCGCCGACACCGGCAAGGGCTACAAGCCTGCCGTTGCCAACCGTCCGGCCGATGCGCCGATCGGCCTGATCCCGGTCGACTCGCTGTATTCGCCGATCCGCCAGGTGAGCTACAAGGTCGAGAACGCCCGCGTCGGGCAGGAACTCGATTTCGACAAGCTGAGCCTCACGATCGAGACCGACGGCACCGTCACGCCCGAAGATGCGATCGCCTATGCCGCGCGCATCCTTCAGGACCAGCTGACGCTGTTCGTCCACTTCGAAGACGGCATCCCGCAGCCGCAGCCGGGCATGATCGGCCAGGCCGCGCAGCCGGAAGAGAGCGACACCAACCAGCTCAACCGTTACCTCCTCAAGAAGGTCGACGAGCTCGAACTGTCGGTGCGTTCGGCCAATTGCCTCAAGAACGACAACATCATCTATATCGGCGACCTGGTCCAGAAGACCGAAGCCGAGATGCTGCGCACGCCGAATTTCGGCCGCAAGTCGCTCAACGAGATCAAGGAAGTGCTCAGCTCGATGGGTCTGCGCCTCGGCATGGACATCCCCGGCTGGCCGCCGGAAAACATCGAGGAAATGGCCAAGAAGCTCGAACAGGAGCTGCTGGGCTAAACCCTCGCACGGAACCGTCATCGGGCATGGGCCGGACCCGTCAATCCGGCCCGTATCGGGCTACCTCGTACGGGCCCTCTACGAACGAAGGAATGAAATATGCGTCACGGAATTTCGCAGCGTAAGCTTTCGCGCAAGTCGGGCCACCGCAAGGCCCTTTTCCGCAACATGGCGGCCGCGCTGATCAAGCACGAACAGATCACCACCACGCTGCCCAAGGCGAAGGAACTGCGTCCCTACGTCGAGAAGCTGATCACGCTGGCCAAGCGTGGCGGCCTTTCGAACCGTCGTCTCGCGCAGGCTCGCCTGCTCGACGAGACGCAGCTCAAGAAGCTGTTCGACGTGCTGGCCGATCGTTATTCGGACCGTGAGGGCGGCTACACCCGCATCGTGAAGGCCGGCTATCGCGCAAGCGACGCTGCACAGCTCGCGATCATCGAATTCGTCGACCGCGACGAAGATGCCAAGGGCCAGGACAGCGGCCCGGCGATGACCGAAGAAACCGATTTCGAAGACGCGTAAGTCGCGCTTCGCTTGAACAACGGGAAGGGCCGGGCGGAAACGTCCGGCCCTTTTTCTTTGCGCGTGCCGAGCGATCACGTCACAGAGCCTGACATGAAGACCAAAGCTCTCGCATTCGCCCTCATCGCCACCTCTTCGCTGGTCGCACTGCCGGTGCAGGCCCAATCCCAGCAGGATCAGCTCGACGCTCGATACGACCGCGCGCTGGCCGCGGGCTACAAGGCGCTGTTCCTGTGCAGCGCGATCGCCAATTCCGAACGAAACGGCGCGACGCGCGACACGCAAAGCGTGCTCGATTGGGAGCTTAGGGGGGTACAGCCTCCGCTCGACACGCTGATGGCGGAGATGAATTACAACGTTATCCGCGAGATGGGCGCGCCGATCTCCAAGGTCGAGGTCGAATGGAGCGACGACATGGCGCCACGCGTCGCCGCGCACCGGACGGGCAAGGGCTGCTCGCTGATGCCGATCGGCTACGATAAGCCGATCGCGGTCAATCCCCCGAGCGATTTGGCACCGACCGACATGGTAGTGGCTGCATTTACCGACGATGCGCTGATCGCGGCGGCCGATAGCGCGTTCGCACAGGTTGGTCCGCGTACTACCGCGGTGCTGGTCAGGCAGGGCGGAAGGCTACTGGGCGAACGCTATGCGGAGGATTTCGGCCCGGCCGTGCCGCAGCGGACATGGTCGGTCGCCAAGAGCATCGCCGCGACACTGATTGGTGCGGCGGAGCACCGCATGGACACATGGCGGAATGCCAGTGCCGGGTTGGGAGCAGAAACCGGCGACCCGCGCGCGACGATCACGATCGACCACCTGCTGCGCATGGCTTCGGGCCGCTATTCGGATACGCCGGGCAATCGGACCGATCCGCTCTATTACGGCGGCTCGACGGTCGAAGACACCGCGAGAGGATGGCCGCTGGTGCACGAGCCGGGCTCCGTCTTCCGCTATGCCAACAACGACACGCTGATGGCGGTGAGGGCGATCGCGGAGGCGTTTGACACGCATCCGCCGGCCGAGTTCTTCGCCAAGGTGGGAATGGATCACACGGTCGCGGAAACCGACTGGAGAGGCGAATACATCCTGTCTTCGCAGGTCTGGGCGACCGCGCGCGATCTGGCGAAGCTGGGGCAGCTCTATCTCGACGATGGTGTGCTGCCCTCGGGCGAGCGCGTGCTGCCCGAGGACTGGGTCGAATACGTATCCAGCCCCGCCGGACCGCAGCCCGAAGGACGCAGCTGGGGCTATGGCGCCGGATTCTGGCTGTTCAATAACCACGAAGGCATCCCGGCGGACACCTTCTTCATGGCGGGCAATCGCGGGCAATATGTCGTGATCGTGCCGAGCCGCGACATCGTTATCGTCCGGCGCGGGGAGGACCCGACGGGATCGGGTTTCGACATCGAGGCCTTCACGCGCGACGTTCTCGCCGCGCTGGCGGAATGAAAAACCCCGCCGGATCGCTCCGGCGGGGTCCTTCCTGACCGGTTGAGCGGTCGCTGGTTCGATCGATCAACCGGCCGCGAGCGCCGCGAGCAGCAGCAGCGCGACGATGTTGGTGATCTTGATCATCGGATTCACGGCCGGGCCGGCGGTGTCCTTGTAGGGATCGCCCACCGTGTCCCCGGTCACCGCGGCCTTGTGAGCCTCGGAGCCCTTGCCGCCGTGATTGCCGTCCTCGATGTACTTCTTCGCATTGTCCCACGCGCCGCCACCGGCAGTCATCGAAAGTGCCACGAAGATCCCGCCGACGATCACGCCGAGCAGCAATGCCCCGACGGCCGCGAACGCGTTTTCCTGGCCCGCGATCAGGTCGATCGCGAAATAGACCACGATCGGCGCCAGTAGCGGCAGCATCGACGGCACGATCATTTCCTTGATCGCAGCCTTGGTCACCAGGTCGACCGTCTTGGCGTAGTTCGGCTTGCTGGTACCTTCCATAATGCCCGGATCGTTCGCGAACTGGTCGCGAACGTCGACCACCACGTCACCGGCGGCGCGGCCGACGGCGGTCATGCCCATTGCACCGAACAGGTACGGCAGCAGTGCGCCGAGCAGCAGGCCAACGATGACGTAGGGGTTCTCGAGGCTGAAATCGACGTCAGCTTCCGGGAACAGCTTGGCCAGGTCGGTGGTGTAGGCGGCGAACAACACCAGCGCGCCGAGGCCCGCCGAACCGATCGCATAGCCCTTGGTCACGGCCTTGGTGGTGTTGCCCACCGCGTCGAGCATGTCGGTCTTTTCCCGCACGCTCTCGTCGAGGCCCGCCATTTCGGCAATGCCACCGGCATTGTCGGTAACGGGGCCGTAGGCGTCGAGCGCGACCACCATCCCGGCCAGCGCCAGCATCGCGGTGGCGGCATAGGCGATGCCCATGAGGCCGGCGAGCTGGAAGGTCGCGATGATGCCCGCCACGATCACGAGCGTGGGCAGGGCGGTCGATTCGAGGCTGATGGCGAGGCCTTGGATCACGTTGGTGCCATGACCCGTCTCGGAGCTCTTGGCGATCGAGCGCACCGGGCGATAGTTGGTGCCCGTGTAGTACTCGGTGATCCAGATGATCAGGCCGGTGATGGTGAGGCCGATGACCGAGCACCAGAACAGGTCCCAGCCAGTGAACGCGACGATCTGTTCCGCCG
This sequence comes from Pseudoblastomonas marina, assembly GCF_034374265.1. NCBI lineage: Bacteria > Pseudomonadati > Pseudomonadota > Alphaproteobacteria > Sphingomonadales > Erythrobacteraceae > Pseudoblastomonas > Pseudoblastomonas marina. The sequence continues at coordinate 394,275 of NZ_CP139718.1, forward strand.
TGCCTTCTTCGGCCAGCGGAGCGCCGGGATCGACACCCGAGGCAGCCGCACCGATTTCGGTGCCGATACCTCCGAGCGCGTAGTCGATCACGAACCAGATCAGCGGCACGGCGAGGACCGCGGAAATGACGAAGCCCTTGTACATCGCGCCCATCACGTTCGTGCCGCCCTTGCCGAGTTTCACGAAATAGGTGCCAATGATGCTGGTGACGATGCAGGCACCGCCGATCAGCAGCGGGAGCGCCATCATCGGGGTCAGCAGGTCGCCCAGAATATCGCCGAACAGCAACGCGGTTAGCACCATGGTGACGCCGACGGTCACGACATAGGTCTCGAACAGGTCCGCCGCCATGCCCGCGCAGTCGCCGACATTGTCGCCGACATTGTCGGCGATCACGGCCGGGTTGCGGGGATCGTCTTCGGGGATGCCGGCTTCGACCTTCCCGACGAGGTCGGCACCGACGTCGGCGGCCTTGGTGAAGATGCCGCCGCCGAGGCGCGCAAAGATCGAGATCAACGAGGCACCGAATGCGAGCCCGACCAGGCCGTAGACGACTGCGTCGCTATCGGCAGCATGGCCGCCGGGACCGGTCAGGTACCAGTAGAACACCGCGATCGCGAGGAGCGCGAGGCCCGCCACGAGCATGCCGGTGATCGCACCCGCGCGGAAGGCGAGGGTCAGGCCCTGCTGCAGCCCGCTTTGCGCGGCTGCGGCGGTGCGAACGTTGGCGCGCACCGAGATGTTCATCCCGATGAAGCCCGCTACGCCCGAAAGGATCGCACCGACCACGAAGCCGGTCGTCGGGATCGGTCCGAGAAATACGAAGACCACCCCGGCCACCACCACGCCGACCATGGCGATCGTGGTGTATTGTCGTTTCAGGTAGGCCTGCGCGCCTTCCTGGATCGCCCCGGCGATCTCCTGCATTTTCTCATTGCCGGCACCTGCGCCTAGCACCTGGCGACTGGTGACGAAGCCGTAAACGACCGCCAGCAGACCCAGCACGATGGAAATTTGTACCAATGTCACGAGATTGCGCTCCCCCTTGGAAAACTGTTGCGCATGAAAAATCGGCTCTGCCTTCCCCGACAGAGCCAATCCGAAGTTTGAAACTATATCGGCCAAAAGAGGGAGGGCAAGCCCCATGCGTTGCGCTTTTGCCCCGTTTTGACGCAGCATTTGGCAAGCAACCGCAAGGAATCTTGCTCAATTTCATGGTTTATAATACGTTAAGCGCCATGCAGTCCTTTCTCAAAAAGCTGTTCTTCGTGATGCCGTTCCTGTTCGGGATCGGCTTCATTGCGCCCCTCATTGCGCAGAGCATGGCCGAATTCGGCTGGGAGGCGCCGTGGGGCCTCTCGCTGATCGCGTTCGGTTTGCTGATCGGCGCGCCTTGGGGCCTTTATGCGACCGTGCGGGGAAGGTGGGTCTGATGGACCGTATCGACGATATCGGTATGCGCACCGGTGAGACCGCGCTGTACGATCCGGTACGCGACGATGCCGAGACGCGCCTGGCGATCCCGCTGGGTGCCGGCGACGGGCTCGACAAGCACACGCGCCTGCAATTGCGCAAGGAAGAGCAGCGCATCGCAAAGAAATATATGTCGACCCCGCAGCAGATGCGGATCTACACCGTGATCACGGTCGGTTGCTTCCTGGCGTGGCTCAGCTTCTTCCCGCTGACGATGCTAGATATCTTGCCGGTGTGGCCGTGCTTCATCGCCAGCTGCGTGTTCGCTGCGGGCGGCTACATCACCAGCCACGAGGCGATGCACGACAATATCGGGCGGCGCGGGACCAAGTACCGGTTCTGGAACGAGCTGGTCGGCGAAATCAGCACGATCATCCTGATCTTTCCGTTCTCGATGGCGCGGATGATGCACCTGCATCACCACTATCACTGCAACCATCCCGAGAACGATCCCGACTATACCGACGAGGCTCCGAGCGCGTTCAAGGCCTGGATCAAGACATGGCTCAACCGCCAGCCCGGCGCCGACGGATCGATCCATCATTACAAGCGCGTACTCGAACGGATCGGGACCAAGGGCGCGCAGAAGGCACTGCGCGACACGATGATGCTGCAGCTGTTCGCGATGGCGGTGTTCTTCACCATGGCGTGGAGCGGCTATGCGATCGAAGTGGCGCTGCTGTGGTGGCTCCCGCGCCATATCGGCCTCAGTTACATCCGTTTCTGGCTCAGCTGGGCCCCGCACCACCCGCGCGACGGCCATGGCCGCTACGAGAACACGCGCGTGTTCCGGACCTGGTTCGGCAAGACCTGGGTAGGCCATTGGATGTCGATGGGCATGCAGTACCACATCGTTCACCACCTCTATCCGGGCATCCCGAACCACCGGACGAAATACGCCTATTACGAGCTCAAGCCCGTGCTGGAAAAGCGCGGAGTGGATTGCTCGGCGCTCTAGGCCTCAGTGCTGATAGCCGAGGCCTCCGGGTCCCGCATATTCCTCGCCATCTAGTTTCAATGGCACTTCCCCAGCTTCGACGGTGCCGATGCGATGGACTGCGCAAGGTAGCTTTGCCTCGTTCGGCGCTGTGAAGAGCAGTTCGTAATCGTCGCCCCAGCGCATCGCATCGCTGCGGCGATTTTCCGGCGCCGCGATCGGCACGGCCGTGCTGTCTATCGCCAGCGTTGCACCACTCGCAGCGCCCATTCGCCAGGCATCGAGCAGCAAGCCGTCGGAGATATCCATCATCGCGGTGACGATCGGCGCCAGCGCCCGGCCCACGGATAGCTGCGGCAGTGGCCGACGATAGCTGGTGCTGTCGGCACCCGTCCCTTCACGCAGCTTCTCGAAGCCCATCATCGCCGCGCCAAGCGGTCCGGTGACATAGATCGCATCTCCCGCCTGCGCCCCACTGCGCGATGGGACAGGCGTATGGGTGGCTCGCCCGATTGCGGTCAGCGTCCAGCTACGAGGGGCTCCCTGCGGCATGCTCACCGTGTCACCACCAAGCAATGGCGTGTCGAACCGCTCGGTCGCTTCCCGCAAGCCCGCCAGGAAGCGCTCGTCGTCTTTACCAAGCGCATGGCTGAGCAGGAGCCCGACCGGTGCGGCACCCTTGGCAGCCAGATCGGATAGGTTCACCGCGACCAGTTTCCACGCAATATCTGCAGGGTCCTGCGAAGAAAGCGCATGCACCCCTTCGACCATCGTGTCCTGCGTCAGGACGAGTGTTTCGTTTCCGATTTCGAGGACCGCGGTGTCGTCGTCCAACCCGCGTGCGGCGGGATCGGTCGCGATCGCACGCAACCCCGCAATAAAGTCGAACTCGCCGCTCAGTTGCGTACGTCCTTGGCCACCGCGTCGAGCACGCCGTTGACGAACTTCGCTTCGCGGTCGTCGAAGAACGCCTTGGCCACGTCGATATATTCGCCGATCGCCGCGCCGGTGGGGACGTCGGGGCGGGCCATCAGTTCGTAGGCGCCGCAGCGCAGGATCTGCACCATCGTCTTGTCGAGGCGCGCGATGGTCCAGCCTTCGGCGAGCTTCTCGACCAGCTTGGCGTCGATCTCGTCCTTGCGCGCGATCACTCCGGCCACCAGGTCGTCGAAGAAATCGACGTCGGCTTCGGCATATTCCTCTTCCTCGATCACCTTGCCGAGGCGGTGATGGTGGAATTCGTCGAGCAGCTTGGCCTGCGCGGTGCCCTCCATCTGATGCTGGTAAAGCGCCTGGACCGCGCCGAGGCGGGCGGCGGAACGGGCGGTGGCGCGCTTGTTGGCGGGGGCATTCATGCTGGAACCTCGATAATCCGGGAGCGCTACCCTATAGGAGCGCGGCAGTTTCGGGCCATGTAGGCCAGCCAGTGGCACGCGACAAGGAGAGTGGATGGACGCCGAGTACAAAGCCATCGATATCGACGCGACCGGGGCCGAAGCGGTGGCGACCGCATTCGAGAACCAGGTCGCCTATTGTCGCTCGAACGGGGCCGACATTACCGCCTGCGTCTGCGAGGGGGTGTACGGCCTGCTCGAAACTTCGCGCGGGGGGATGATGATGGAGCGAGTCCGGCGTTGGGCCGGGCCGCCGCTGGCCGATGCGTTGCCCTTGCGCGTGGCGGGCGGATTGCACGCCCTGCACCTGTCGGGCGAGGAGCCGGATCTGAGGCCGCTCTATACAGGCAAGCGCGTGTCGGACGTCACGGAACTGCTGGCCGACGTGATCGAGCGTCACGAGGCGGTGCTGATGCCGTGGCTCGATACCCCGCCGCAGACCAACGAGATCGGACGATCGGCGAATTTCATTGCCGCCATGCTCTGGCTCGCCGACCGGGGACTGCCCGCGACCTTCGCGCCGTTCGAAATCGGCTCGAGCGCGGGGGCGAACCTCATGCTTCGGCGCTTCGCCTACGATCTGGGCGGAGTGCGCGTGGGCAAGCGCAATCCGGTGGTGGAACTGGCGCCCGAATGGCGTGGGCCTCCGCCCCCCGATCGCGAGATCAGGTTGCGTCGCTCGATCGGGTGCGACATCGCACCGATCGATCTCACCGATCCGGCCGAACAGGCGCGCCTGAAAGCCTATGTCTGGCCCGAATTTACCGAACGGCTGATGCGGATCGACCGCGTGATCGCGAGCGCGATGGAAAGCCCGCCGGGGCTGGTGCAGGCGGATGCCGCCGACTTCGTCGAGGCGCAGCTTGCCGAACCGCGCCGGGAGGGGGAGACGCAGGTGCTGATGCACTCGGTGATCTGGCAATACCTGCCCGACGACAAGAAGGCCCGGATCACCGCGGCGATGGAGGCGGCCGGCGCGAAAGCGACCAAAGATGCGCCGCTGGCGTGGATCGCGGTCGAGGCGAACCGCAATACGCACAAGCATGAGTGCCGCGTGCGCCACTGGCCCGGCGGCGAAGAGGAAGTGCAGCTCACCAACGCGCACCCGCACGGTGCGTGGATCGAGTGGGTGGCGCCCTAGTGGTCAGGCCGAAGCGCGGCCCAGAAACGATTCCATCGCCTCGTTGACCGCCTCCGGCGCTTCCCACGGGACGAAATGCCCGCAATCGGGCACTTGCGCGATGGTAAGGTCGTCGATCACCTCTTCGAGCCCCTCGATGTTCTGCGGAGGGAGGGCGAGATCGTCCATTGCCCAGATCACCAGCGTCGGGATCGCCAGCTTGGGTAGCGGCGGCGGGTTGTAGCTTTCGGGAATCTCGAACGGGGCGTCCATCGGGGGGACGTCGATCGGGCTCGCGCGATACCAGTTGAGCATGCCGAAGGCGGCGTCGCGATCCTGCCAGTCCCGCATCAGCGCGTCGCGCTCTTCCTGCTCCATCGCGGAGGGACGATCCCACTTCACTTCCTTCATCAGGATGCCGACGAGCCCGTGTTCGCGTACCAGCTCGTCGTTGGCGGTGTCGCGGAAGCCGCGCATGTACTGGCTTGAGCGGCGCTGGCCCTCGTCGAGATAGAGCAGCCGCTGGAAAACCGCCGGATGGGGGGCGTTGGCGATCACGGCGCGGGTCACGCGGCCATTCATCTGCCCGCCCAGCGCCACGCCCCAGGCGATCGCGCCACCCCAATCGTGGCCGACCACGGTGAAACTCTCGACCTCGAGCGCGTCGGCCAGGAGGAAGACATCGCCGATCAGCTTGTCGGGCGTGTAGGCCTCGACCTCCTGCGGCTTCGACGATCCGCGATAGCCGCGCTGGTCGGGTGCGATGCAGCGATATTGTTTCGAGAAATGCGCGATCTGGTGACGCCAGGTGCGGTGGCTCTCGGGAAAACCGTGGAGGAAGATCAGGACCTCGCCATCGCGCGGGCCCTCGTCGACCACGTCGAGTTCGATCCCGTTGGCGAGTTTGACCCGTTGCTGGTGCATCATTTCCCTCCGCTTGCGCCGAGCTTCTCGGCATAGCCCTCTTCCATCAGCGCGGCCATGCGGTCGAAGACCTCGTCCTGGGTCTTGCGCAGTTCCCCCATCCGGCGCTCGGCACCGTCGGATACGATCACCTCGCGCTCACCGGCGGTCACCGCATCGACGATCTCGCGCGCGGCCTTGCCCACCGGCATGCCGTTGTCGATTGCTTCGTCGCTGAAGCCGCGCGGCTTGGCATCGGCACCGAGCGCGTTCTTCGAAACGTCGGTCGCGACCGAGCCAGGCGCGATCACGTGGACGTCGATCCCGTGCTGTTTCACCTCGGCCCGCAAGGCATCGGCATAGCCGATCAGCCCGAACTTCGCAGCGGAATAGGCGGTGCGGAGCGGCACGCCGACCTTTCCCGCGATCGAAGAGATGAAGACCAGCTTGCCGCCGCCCTGTGAGACCATTTTCGGCAAAATCGCCTGCGTCAGTTCGATCTGTGAGACGAGGTCGATATCGATGATCTGCCGATAGACCTCCATCGAGGTTTCGAGCGCGAGGCTACGCTGCGAGATCCCGGCATTGTTGACCAGCACGTCGATCCGTCCGGCCCAGGCGAGCGCGCGTTCGACGCTGCGCTGCATTGCCTCGCTGTCGCGCACGTCGAACGGAACCGTGATGGTCTCCGCGCCGGTGCGGTCGGCGACTGCGGACAGGCGCTGCAAATCGCGTCCCGACAGGATCAGCTTTGCACCGCGTGCGCCCCATTCATGCGCCAGCGCGCGGCCGATGCCCGAGGAGGCCCCGGTGATCCAGACGACCTGCCCCTCGGCGGTCTTCGCGGGCGTTTCGTTCATGGGTAACTTACCGTCTTGGGTTGGCCGTCGGGGATGGGGATGCGCTCCTCGCTGTCGCCGGGGACGAGAGGGAACCGCTCCTTGCGCCAGTCCTCCCTGGCCTGATGGATGCGCTCGCGGCTGGAGCTGACGAAGTTCCACCACACGTGGCGTTCGCTGTCGAATGCCTCGCCCCCCAGCAGCATGATCTTCGCCCCGGTTGCCGATGCCAGCGCGATGTCGCGCCCCGGTGCGAGGACGTAGAGCCGATAGCGTTCGAGCTCGACGCCATCGGCCTTGGCCGCGCCGTCGACCAGCATCACCGCGCGTTCGTCGGCCTCGCTGTCGACCGGGATGGTGCCGCCGGGCGCGAGATTGATTTCGGCATAGATCGTTTCCGCATGGGTCGTGGTCGGCGCGCTTTCGTCCCACAGCTCGCCCATGATGACTCGCGCGCTCGCCCGGCCATCCTCGATCAGGGGCAGGGCGTCATGCGTTTCGAAGGCGGGGTCGATCTCTTCCTTGCGATCGGGCAGCGCGAGCCAGGTCTGCATCCCGAACAGGCGCGGGCCGCCGTCGCGTTCGTCCTGCGGGCTGCGTTCGGAATGGACGATGCCCTTGCCCGCGGTCATCAGGTTCACCGCGCCGGGGCGGATGGTGGAGAAGGTGCCGAGGCTGTCGCGGTGGTCGATCGCGCCCTCGAACAGCCAGGTGACGGTGGCCAGGTTGATATGCGGGTGCGGGCGCACGTCCATGCCAGATCCCTGGTCGAGCTGCGCGGGTCCGAATTCGTCGACGAAGATGAAGGGACCGACCATGGTCCGCGCCCGCGAGGGCAGCACGCGCCGGACCTCGAACTGGCCGAGATCGTGGGTGACCGGCTCGATCGTCTGGGTGATTGGCATGGTCATGCGCTTTCGCCCGGCGCCAGCGCCTTGACCGACAGCGCGTGGATGCGTTGGCCGGGCAGGTCGCCGAGCACCCGGTTGACGAGCCGCTGGCGTTCTAGCCGGGTCAGACCTTCGAAGCGGTCGCTTTCGACCAGGATCGAGAAATGCGATTCGCCGCTGCCGTCGTCACCGGCGTGGCCGTGATGCCTTGCGCTGTCATTGGCGATTTCGAGCCGTTCCGGCGCAAGTTCGCGTTCCAGCATGGCGCGCAATTCGCGCTCGATCGGGCCGGTTTGGGTCATGCTTCGTCCTTCAAGGGGTTTTCATTGCACGGAGCGATACCAGATAAAAGGGTGTGCGACGCGACAGGTTCCATGGACGGCATGAAGGCGCCGAGCGGGTGTGCGAGCATCCGACCTGCCGCGAAGCGGGTGAATTTCGCGCTCCCGGCTGGCGCGGATCCAATTTCGACGGACCGGGCGAATATCGCTGGTTCTGCCTCGATCATGTGCGCGAATTCAATGCCGGTTACGATTTCTTCGAGGGTTTGAGCGCGGAGGAAATCCTTGCCGCGCAGTCGCCCTCGGCGGGCTGGGCGACCGGCAGCCGTGCCTTTACTTCGACTGCGGGGGTGGACGGGCTCCCGCGCTGGGCCGATTTCGACGATCCGCTCGATGCGATCGGCGCGCGTGCCCACGGCATCAAGAGCCGGTCCAGGCGCGAGGCAGAAATGGCGCAGGACGGGCGCTTCACCAAGGAAGAGGCCAAGGCGCTCGACGCGATGGGGCTCGGCCTCGATGTCGACCGCCGTCGCCTGCGCCGCCGTTATTCCGAGCTCGTTCGGCGTTATCACCCTGACCGCAATGGCGGAGATCGCCGCCACGAGGCGCGATTGGGTCGCGTAGTCGAAGCCTACCAGCTGCTCAGGAAATCGTCCGCGATCGGGTGACGGCCAAGTTCATCCGCCAAGTGCACGGATCACCCTCGAAAGCTTGGTCCGGATATCCTCCGCTGCGGCTTTGAGTTTCCCGTTGTCGATCGCCTGCATCGATGCGAGCGGATCGATTGCCGCCACTTCGACCTCGTTTTCGCCCTGCTGCTGAACCACGACATTGCACGGCAGCATCGTCCCGACCTTGTCCTCGATCTGGAGCGCCTCGAACGCAGCCTGAGGATTGCAGGCGCCGAGGATGGTGTAGGCGCGGAAATCCACCCCGAGCTTCTGCTTCAGGGTCTCACGCATGTCGATTCGCGTCACCACCCCGAAACCTTCTTCGGAGAGCGCCTGTTCGGTCCTTGCCAGCGCATCTTCGAACGAAGCCTGGAGCGTGGTGGAAATGTAATATGTCACTGCGTGCCTCCTTGCCCTCCCAATCACCGATCGGCCGGAGTGGTTCCGGTTCGATCGGCGAGCCGAGATCAAGGCCGAAACCCGCCGTGCCTTACCAGCGACCCTCCTTCATCCTTTGCTGGCGTACCGCTTCGGCCTCGCTTTCGATCGGGTCGGGGGCCGTGTCGGGATAGGGCGGGAGTTCGCCGCCCGGGCGGTAGGTCGCGATGGTGGTGCCCCGGGGCGTGACCGTATGCGCGGTCATTTCGAGCCGATCGACGGGCGTCCCGGTGCCGAACAGGCGCTTGCCCTGGCCGAGCGTGAGCGGGAAGATCATCAGGATGAGTTCGTCGATCAGCCCGGCGGCGAGGAGGTCGGGGTAGATCGTGCTCGACCCCTGGATCACGAGGCGCGGACCATCGCCTGCCTTGAGCTGCGCGACATCGTCCACCCCAGCCAGCCGGTGGCTGTTCTGCCATTCGAGCTCCGTCTCGGCGCGGGTCAACACGTATTTGTTCGCGCGATCAAAGGCTTCGCCCATCGGCTTGTTCTCGCCTTCGACATACGGCCAATAGGCTGCGAAGATATCGTAGGTCCGCCGACCCAGCAGAAGGTCGTATTCGCCCGAGAACAGCGCGCCGAGCGTTGGCTCAAGCCCTTCGTCCCAGAGCTTGAAGACCCAGCCTCCCTCGTCGAAGCCGCCGGTCGGGTCTTCGTCCGGGCCACCGGGTGATTGCACAATGCCATCGAGCGAGATGAAGGCGGCGCCGGTAATCTTGCGGGGCATGGCCTATTCTCCCGCGATCGCGGCTTCGATCGCCGCATGGTCGATCTTCACCATTTGCTGCATGGCCGCGAAGACCCTCCCGCGCACCTCGGGGTCTTCGTGATCGAGCCCGTCCATCAGCACGCGCGGAATCACCTGCCAGCGCATGCCGAAGCGGTCGGTGAGCCAGCTGCAGGCCATTGGTGTGCCGTTGTCGCCGAGCAATGCGTCCCAGTAGCGGTCGGTCTCCTCCTGCGTCTCGGTGAAGACCTGCAGCGACATCGCATTGCTGAACGTATCGTCGGTGTTGCCGTTCATCGCCATCGCGCGCAGGCCGAGGAGGGTGAGGCCGATCGTCAGGACGTCGCCCGCCTTGCCGCCGGGCCAGTCGCTCGGCGACCGATTGACCGCGTGTACCTCGCTGTCGGGGAACAGGTCGCAATAGAACCGCGCGGCCTCTTCGGCGCCGCTCTCGAACCACAGGCAGAGGGCGACATTCTCGTCAGCCAATGGTCATCTCCGCGTGAAGTTTCGCATCGGCGGCGCGCGCTGCCTTGTAGGCGGCACGGGCCTGGATGCGCTGCTGGTATGCCTTGAAGCCGTCGCGTTCGGGGATCGAGCCGAACATCAGTCCCCAATCGACCTGGCTACCGACATAGACATCGGCCATGGTGAAGCGATCACCGCAGACGAAATCATGATCCGACAGCCACTCGTCGAGCGTGTCGACGACGAGGTCGTAGGTGCCGAACCCCGCCATCGCGCGCTTCTCTTCGTCGACTTCCCAACCCATCGCCTTGGCCGTGACCGCCGCTTCGACCGGCCCGGCAGCGAAGAACAGCCAGCGGAAATAGCTCGCCGCCTCGTGGTCGTTGGGCAGCAGGCCTGAATCGGGGTGAGTATGCGCGAGATAGTGGCAGATCGCTGCCGCCTCGGTCACCACGTGATCGTGGTCGCCGTGATGGTGGACGAGGGTCGGGACCTTGCCCATCGGATTGGCCTTGGCGAGACCCGCCGGTTTTGCGCCCCACTCGACCAGCACGGTTTCGAAATCCGCGCCCGCTTCGATAAGCGCCCAATGAGCGATCGCGCCCCGGCTCATCGGGTTGTGATAGAATGTGAATTGCGCCATCCGCCTAGCTCCCCTTCTTGCCGATCAATGCGAAGAACGCGCCCTGCGGGTCCGTGCCGTTGATGATGAATTCGCCGCCGGGAATCTCCATCGGCCCGGTCATGACCTGCCCGCCATGCGCCGTCACGTATTCGGCCGCAGCGTCGATCTCGGGCACTCGCAGGTAATAGACCCATGCCGAAAACGGCATCATGTCCGGCTTCTTCATGATCGCGCCGAGCGTGTAGCCGTTGACCGAGAACATTTCGTAGAGGCCCATCTCGCCCATATCCATCTCGTCGACCTTCTCCCATCCGAACAGGTCGGTGTAGAACGCCTTGGCGGCGGTGGGATCGGCGGTGACGAGCTCGTTCCAGGCGCAATGGCCTTCGCGCGGTTCGTGCTTGGCAAAGCTCTCGCTCACCGCCCCCTCGCTCGTCATCAGGTAGATCGGCACCCCCTGCAGATCCATGATCATCGCGAAGCGTCCGACATCGGGAATGTCGCTCGGCGCCATCAGCACCGAAGCTCCTTTCGCCGTGGCCTGCTCGGCGGCCTTGTCGACATCGTCGACAGCGACATAGCCGGCCCACATCGGCTGGGCCCCGCCGGCGGTCATCTCTGCTGTCAGAGGCATGATCCCGCCGACTTCGACGCCGTCCTTGGTGATGAGGTGGTACTCCATGTCCGGCATGTCGGCGCGGGCGAATTTCCAGCCCAGCAGCGGCCCGTAAAAGGATTTCGCGCCTTCGGCATCGCCGGTCAGCAGCTCGTACCAGATGAAATCGCCATGCTTGTCGTTCATCGCTCAGTCTCCCCCGAGTTCGACGACCGGGGCGAAGCCGCCATAGATCAGCCGCGCGCCGTCGAACGGCATGGGGTTCTTCTCCATGTCCATGCGCGGATCGTCAAAATCCTCCGACATCATCTTGTCCATTGCCGCATCGCGCGTCGCCTTGTCGGGCCATTCGATCCAGCTGAACACCACGCTCTCGTTCTCTTCGGCTTTCACCGCCTTGCGGAAATCGGTGGTCTTGCCGTCCTTCACGTCGTCGGCCCAGCACTCGACGATGCGGATCGCGCCCATGTCGACAAAGGCGCTGTCCGCGTATTTCGCATGGTCGATGAATTTCTGCTTGTTGGCGGTGGGGACCGCGATCACGAACCCGTCGATATACATTTGCTCTCTCCCTTTTCCGACTCGCGACTTGCGAAGAATGACCCGCTCAGTTACATAAATCAACAATGAAGTTACAAAAAGAAACTACACTGCACGGCAAGTGGTATGACGACGCGTGCGGAACGGCTTTCGGCATGGAGGTGATCGGTGAGCGCTGGGCGCTGCTGGTCATCCGCGAGCTGATGTTCGGGCCACGTCGGTTTTCCGACCTGCGCGCGAGCCTGCCGGGGATTTCGGCCAAGGTTCTCACCGAGCGACTGGCAAGCCTCGAAGGCGTGGGCGTCGTCGAACGGATCGAGGTGCCACCCCCGACGCCGGCGCGGCTCTACGGGCTGACGGACTGGGGGCAGTGCGCGGAGCCCCTGATCCAGGAGGTGGGGCGCTGGGCCGCGCGTTCTTCGCGGCACGACCCGACATTGCCGCTGTCGCCTGTCTCGTTGATGCTGTCGTTCCGCACCATGCTTGTACGTGAGCGGCTGGCGCCGCTGGAAGGCTCGGTCGGCTTCGATATCGGGGGCGAGACCTTCGTCGCCTCGCTCACCGGGGATCTCCCGATTGCCCGCGGACAATTCGATGGATGCGATGCGATCATTCGCGCCCCTTCGGCCACCATCATTGCCGCGCATGTCTATGGCGACGTCCCACTAGACGAACTCGAACGCGACGCGGGATTGACGATCGAAGGAGACCGCACGCTGGCGGAACGACTGCTCGCCTGCTTCGAACTCCCGCCCAAGGCCGACGCCTAGTCCGGGTTGCGATACCCGTCGTTCTGTCGGAACGCCCAGCGCAACGTGCGGCCCATCGCCTGCGTGGCAAATCGGGCAGGCAGGGCGCCGATCCCGGGGCGCTCGAGGCCGAGCATGGCGCGGGCGAAGGGCGGCAGTCGTTCGACAGCAGCAGTCGCGATGGCGCGCTGGACCGCTGCCGGGGCCCTTTCGGGCTTGGCGGCGAGCACCAATTGCGCGACCTCGCGTGCCTGCGCGGAGCCCTCCAGTTCGCGCCGGAAGTCCCGGAACAGCTGTTCGGCTTCGTAACGGCTTTCGGGAACCGGATCGGCATCGAGCATTCGCGCGACGACCGCGAACTGGCGGAAATACTCGTCCTGCGCGGCGCGCGGCATGTCGGGGCGGACGAAGGCGCGATAGGCATCGAGGAAGCTCAGCGCTTCGGCCAGATGGACCCAGGCGAGCGTGCGCGGATTCCGCGCCGAGTAGGGCGTGCCGTCAGGCAACCTGCCGCTGACTTGGCCGTGTATTCGATTGACCCGCGCGATGGCATTCATCGCCTCGTCGCGATGGCCGAAAGTGGTCACTGCGATGAAGCGCGCGGTGCGGCGTAACCGGCCGTGCATGTCGGCCCGGAAGTCCGAATGATCGAGCACGCCCTGCAATGCGTGCGGATGGAGCATCTGCAGCAGCAGTCCGCGCACGCCGCCGACCATCATTCCGACGACATCGGCATGGACCATGCGGATCGGCGAATCGCGCTCGAACAGCGCCTCGTCGGAAGGCGGGACCGGTTGCTGGCCGCCCTCGACGTCATTGAAGGTCGCGCGCACCTGAGACACCAGGCGGCTACGGAACGCTTCGGTCGCGCGGTCGAAGGGGGAAGGACGGGTCATTGAGGCACACAATGCGCGGGTCGAACATTGCTGTCGAGCGGGGATAGCTATTGCGGCCCGCCCCGCGCTTCCCTAACTCGCCCGCCATGACCGAGAGCACCGATAGCAAGCCGACCTCCATGGAAACCACCATTCTCGCCGCTCCCGACACCGAAGTCGACGTGCGCGAAACCTTCGGTATCGATCTCGACTGGAAGGTCCCGGCCTTTTCCAAGGCCGATCAGCGCGTGCCCGATCTCGACGAGGATTACGTCTTCGATCCGCAGACCACGAAGGCGGTGCTCGCCGGCTTCGCGCATGATCGCCGGGTGATGATCCAGGGCTATCACGGTACCGGCAAGTCGACCCACATCGAACAGGTCGCCGCGCGGCTCAATTGGCCGACTGTGCGCATCAATCTCGACGCGCATATCAGCCGGATCGACCTGATCGGTCGCGACGCGATCGTGCTCCGCGACGGGCTGCAGGTCACCGAATTTCGCGAAGGCCTGCTGCCGTGGGCGCTCCAGCACCCGGTGGCGCTGGTGTTCGACGAATACGACGCCGGTCGCCCCGACGTGATGTTCGTGATCCAGCGGGTGCTCGAGCAACAGGGCAAGCTGACCCTGCTCGACCAGAACCGCGTGATCCGCCCCGATCCGTATTTCCGCCTGTTTGCCACTGCCAACACGGTGGGCCTCGGCGACACGAGCGGGCTCTATCACGGTACGCAGGCGATCAACCAGGGCCAGATGGACCGTTGGAACATCGTCGTCGGATTGAACTATCTCCCGCAGGACACCGAGGTCGAGATCGTCTCGGCCAAGGCGCAGGGCGTCGACGAAAAGACCGTCACCGCGATGGTCAAGGTCGCCGACCTCACCCGCCAGGGCTTCATCAACGGCGACATCTCGACCGTGATGAGCCCGCGCACCGTGCTCACCTGGGCGCAGAATACCGCGATCTTCGACGATATCGGTTTCGCCTTCCGCCTCTCGTTCCTCAATAAGTGCGACGAGACCGAACGCATGCTTGTGGCCGAATATTACCAGCGCGTTTTCGGCGAGGAATTGCCCGAAAGCGCCGTCGGCGCAGGTTAAGCTTGGCGAAAGCTGTCTTAAGCTGTTAACACAGCAGTGATGCACGGTTCGACCTACACCGAATCCGGATGGAGACGCTTCTGGCCGTTCGGGCGCCGCCAGCGCGAAGAGCGTGCGCAGTTCGAAGCGCGGCTGTCCGATTACGATCGGCGACTGGCCGAACTCGAGACCGATCTTGAAGGCGGGGCGAGCGGTGCGGCGGGCAAGCTCGCTCCTGCCGGGGGTCACTCGTGGGGTTGGTGGATCAAGCGTGGGCTGCTCGCTTGCCTCGCGATCTTCGTGCTGCTCGTCGCCTATCTCGCAATCACCGCGCCGCTATCGAAGTCGCTGCAGCCGATCGCTGCGCCGCAGATCACCTTGCTCGCCGCAGACGGCACGCCGATCGCGCGCAACGGGGCGATGGTGGCCGAGCCGGTCAAGGTCGCCGAGCTGCCCGAGCACGTCATCCAGCCCTTCCTCGCGATCGAGGACCGGCGGTTCTACGATCATTGGGGCGTCGATCCGCGCGGGATAGGGCGCGCGGTCTTCACCGGCGTGGGCGGGGGCAGCACGATCACCCAGCAGCTCGCCAAGTTCACCTTCCTGACCCCTGAGCGGACGCTCACGCGCAAGGCGCGCGAGGCGCTGATCGCGTTCTGGCTCGAAGCGCGACTGACCAAGGACGAGATCCTCGAACGCTACCTCTCGAACGCCTATTTCGGCGACAACATGTACGGGCTGCGTGCGGCTTCGATGCATTATTTCTACCGCAAGCCGGAGAACCTGAAGCCCGAACAGGCGGCGATGCTGGCAGGGCTGCTCAAGGCACCCTCGCGGCTTGCGCCGACCAAGAATTACGACCTCGCCAAGGAGCGTTTCAGGCTGGTCGTGGGCTCGATGGTCGAGGCAGGCTTCCTGACCGAAGCGCAGGCCGCCGCAATGCGCCCGCCAGCGCTCGACGTCCGGACCGAGCGCGACCTGCCGACCGGCACCTATTTCGCCGACTGGGCGCTGCCCGAGGCGCGGAAATTGTCCGAGGTCGGCTATAATCGCGCGACGATCACCACCACGCTCGATGCGCGGTTGCAGGCGGCCGCCAGGCGAGCGGTCGAACGCGCACCGGGCGGGGCGCAGGTAGCGCTGGTGGCGATGCGTCCCAACGGGGAAGTCGTCGCGATGGTCGGGGGGCGCGACTATTCGCAAAGCGCGTTCAATCGCGTGACGCAGGCCAAGCGGCAGCCCGGCTCGACCTTCAAGCTGTTCGTCTACCTCGCCGCGCTCGAGGCGGGGATGCGACCCACCGACACGATCGACAACCGCCCGATCACCGAGGGTTCGTACCGCCCGCAGAACTCGGGCGAGCGCTATTCGGACGCGATCACGCTCGAAGAGGCGTTCGCGCGCTCTTCGAACGTCGCGGCGGTGCGGCTGTGGCAGAAAGTCGGCGACGACGCGGTGATCGATGTCGCGCGGCGGCTGGGTGTGAGCTCGTCGATCACGCCGGGCGATCCGAGCGTCGCGCTCGGCACCTCGACGATGACGCTGATGGAACTCACCGCGGCCTACGCTGCGGTCGCGGCGGGCGAATACCCGGTCGAACCGCGCGCCTTCCCGGCCGAGGAGAAGAGCTGGTTCGAGCAGTTGACCAGCGGCGGCGGCTTCTCGCGCCGGGTGCAGGACGACATGCAGACGCTGCTGCGTGCAGCGATCAACAAGGGCACCGGGCGTGCGGCGATGCTGCGGGTGCCCAATTTCGGCAAGACCGGCACGACGCAGGACAATCGCGATGCGCTGTTCGTCGGCTTTGCGGGAGACCTCGTGGTCGGCGTGTGGGTCGGCAACGACGACAATTCGCCGCTCGGCAATGTTTCGGGAGGCACCGTGCCGGCGCGTATCTGGCGCGACTTCATGACCGCGGCGCTCGGCGGTCGGGTCGCGCTCCCGTCGCCTTCGCCGGCCCCGGCGGAGGACCCCGGCACCCCGATCGAGCCGCAGGACGTGCCCGATATCGAGGATATC
This sequence comes from Pseudoblastomonas marina, assembly GCF_034374265.1. Classification (NCBI taxonomy): domain Bacteria; kingdom Pseudomonadati; phylum Pseudomonadota; class Alphaproteobacteria; order Sphingomonadales; family Erythrobacteraceae; genus Pseudoblastomonas; species Pseudoblastomonas marina. The sequence goes on from NZ_CP139718.1 coordinate 410,920, forward strand.
CCGCTCGGCGAGAACGGAGCTCGCATGCGGATCCGCGACGGCGAGGTCGTGATCGAGGGGGATGCCGACGTGCCGATCGATTTCCGCATCGACGAGGACGGAATCCGTGTCGAACCGCGGCGGCGCGAGGAAGAGGCCGCACCCGAACAGTAAAAAGGGCCCCGATCTCTCGGAGCCCATTTTCACCCGTTGCGGTTTTTACGGCCTGCTCTCGTGCGGGACCGGCGGTCAGCCATTGGGTGTGACGAGGTATTTCTCGCCCGTCGCCATCTTGCGATAATCGAGGATCGCATCCTTGGTCAGCATTTCCTCGAGCCCGACCTTCTTCTTGTAGCTGCTGGCGAAGGTGGTGGTGAGGTTGTCGAGCACGCGCTGGCGCATCCGCATGACCGTTTCCATCCCGGCGTTCTGGAGGAACGGCGTCAGCAGCCAGCCCGACAGCGTCCAGCCAAAGCCATAGGACGGCGTGAGGGTGGTCGGCCCGAAGTCGAGCCGGCCGTAGATGAACATGCGCTTCGCCTGGTTCGAGCCGTAGCGCGAATATTCGTCCATCTTCGCGACCGCGACCTGCTCCATCGCCTTGAAGCAATGGTCGACCATCTGGCCGCCACCGATCGGATCGAAGCCGTAGAACGCGCCGGTCGCATCGATCGCCTTGCGCAGCTGGTCCATGAAATCGTCGTCGGAGGAATTGACCACCCATTCGGCGCCCTGCGACTTGAGCAGTTCGGCCTGCTCGTCCTTGCGCACGATATTGACCAGCGCGATCCCGTCTTCCTGGCAGATGCGGTTGAGCATTTGGCCGAGATTGGAGGCGCCGACCGTGTGGAGGATTGCGCCCTGGCCATCGGCCTTAGCGTTCTCGACGAAGCCGAGCGCGGTCATCGGATTGACGAAGCTCGATGCGCCTTCCTCGGCGCTGTGATCGCCCAGCGGCAGGCACATCGTCGCATCGGCGATCGCATATTGGCTGAACGCGGTGCCGGGCACGCAGGCGACACGTTGCCCGACCAGCGCTTGCGCCATCTCGCCGTCGCCCGCAGCGACGACGGTGCCCGCGCCTTCATTGCCCGCGGGGAGGCGCTGGCCGTGACGCGCCTTCGAACCGGTGTTGAACGGTTCGGGCATGTTGGCGACCACCTTGCCCGGCGAGTATTCGGCGTTCTCGAAATCGGCCGCCCCGGTCAGGATCGCGAGGTCCGACGGGTTGATCGGCGCGGCCTCCATCTTGACCAGCACCTGGTTGTCCTTCGGATCGGGGAAGGTGCTCTCGGCGATTTCGAGTGTGAGGGTGCCGTCGCTTTCGAGCGTGGTGAAGAGCTGCTTGCCGGTGGTGGTCATTGGGTTCTCCTTTGCAACTTATGTTAAGGTGCGGTGGGACCGAATACAACCGCAGTCAGGGATATGCGGCCTCGACGAAATACAGCCCCTCGGGCGGTGCATTCAGCCCCAGCGCCTGCCGATCGCGCGCTTCGAGCGCATGGCGCAAATCCTGCGCCGTCCATTGTCCCTTTCCGACCAGCGAGAGACACCCGACCATCGAGCGGACCTGATGATGGAGGAAGCTGCGTGCCGCGGCGTGGATGTGAACTTCGTTGCCGTGGCGTTCGACGTCGAGGCGGTCGAGCGTTTTGACCGGGCTGTCCGACTGGCAATGGACCGAGCGGAAGGTGGTGAAATCGTGACGTCCGACGAGCGATTGCGCGGCCTCGTGCATCGCCGCTGCGTCGAGTTCGGTCGCGACATGCCAGACGCGTCCGCGATCGAGCGTCGGGCGCGCGCGGCGGTTGAGGATGCGGTAGAGATAGCTTCGCTCCACGCACGAAAAGCGCGCGTGCCAATCATCGTCGACCGTCTCGCACGCGATCACCACGATCGGATCGGGCCGCAGATGCGCGTTGATCGCCTCCATCAGCCGGAACGGCGCGATCTCCTTTGCGATATCGGCATGGACGCGCATGCCGAGCGCATGGACGCCGGCATCGGTGCGACCGGCGGCGTGGACGCGCACCTCTTCGCCGGTGACGCCGTGGATCGCCTCTTCGAGTGATTGCTGCACGCTCGGCCCGTGCTTCTGGCGCTGGAGCCCGAAAAACGGTCCGCCGTCGAATTCGATGGTGAGCGCGAACCGGGTCAAGCGAGCCGGGTCCCTTCGGGGAGGGAATAACCGCGCAGCAGGTCGGCCGTATCCATCGCCGGCTTGCCCGCGCGCTGGATCCGGGTCGGGCGCAGCGCACCGTAACCGCAGGCGATCGTCAGCTCGTCGTCGAGGACCTTGCCGGGGATGCCTTCATGCCCGTGTACCTCCGCGGCGAGGACCTTGAAGCGCTCGCCCTCGTGCTCGAACCATGCGCCGGGGAAGGGCGCGAAGGCGCGGACCTTGCGCTCGAGCGCGACCGCACCCTCGGACCAGTCGAGCCGCGCCTCGCGCTTGTCGATCTTCTTGGCGTAGGTCGCTTCCTTGTCGTCCTGCTCGATCGGCTGGTGCAGGTCGAGGTCGCGCAGCGTGCCGACCATCAGTTGCGCGCCGATCTCGGCCAGTTCCTCGGTCAGCGCTCCGGCGGTCTTGTTCTCGATCGGCACGCGCGCGGTCGCGAGCATCGGCCCGGTATCGAGCCCGGCCTCCATCTGCATGATGGTGATCCCGGTCACGCTGTCGCCGGCAAGAATCGCCCGCTGGATCGGTGCAGCGCCACGCCATTTGGGCAGAAGCGAGGCATGGACGTTGAGTGCGCCCTTCGTGGGGATGTCGAGCACCGCCTGCGGCAGGATCAACCCGTAAGCGGCTACCACCAGCAGGTCGGGCTCGAGCTCTGCCAACCGCGCTTGTTCGGCGACATCGCGCAGGCTTTCCGGATGCCGCACCTCGATATGGCGCGTCTCCGCCTCTTCATGCACGGGCGTGCGCTGAAGCTTCTTGCCGCGCCCGGCCTTCCTCGGCGGCTGGGTGTAGGCCGCTGGGATCGTGTGCCCCGCCTCGTCGAGCGCGACGAGCGTCGGCACCGCGAAATCGGGCGTTCCCATGAAGACGATGCGCATAGCTTTCCCGCGATCCTTTCGCATTGCGTGATCGCGCCCTATCTGTGCCCCCATGGCATCGCAAGAGATCGAAGCGCTGGCCTCGGCCCTGGCGCGGCTGCCCGGCCTCGGCCCGCGTTCGGCGCGGCGCGCAGTGCTGTGGCTGGTCAAGAACCGCGAGCGCGCGCTGCCGCAGCTGGTCGAGACGCTGGCGGCGGTGCAGGACACGCTGGTCGAATGCGAGACCTGCTTCAACGTCGATACCCGCAACCCTTGCGGAATCTGCGCCGATCCCCGCCGCGATGCGAAGTCGATCTGCGTGGTCGAGGACGTCTCGGACCTGTGGGCACTCGATCGCGCGCGGCTGTTCCAAGGTACCTATCATGTGCTCGGCGGGCGGCTATCGGCCCTCGACGGTGTGCGGCCCGAGGACCTCACGGTGGGCGAGCTCCTCCAACGGGTCGAAGCGGGGGGCGTGGACGAGGTGGTTCTCGCCATGAACGCCACGCTCGAAGGCCAGACTACCGCGCATTACCTCGCCGAGCGGCTCGAGGCATTCCCGGTCAAGGTCACGCAATTGGCGCATGGCCTGCCGGTGGGTGGGGAACTGGACTACCTCGACGAAGGCACTCTGGCACAGGCGCTGCGCGCGCGGCGTCCGGTGGATTGAAAGCGCGCCTAAGAGCGACTAAATAGCATCCATGGCTATCCGCGAAATCCTCGAAGTGCCGGATCCCCGGCTCAAGACCGTGTCGACTCCCGTCGAGAAGGACGAGTTCGACGACGATCTGCGCACCCTCGTCGACGACATGTTCGAGACGATGTACGCCGCGCCGGGCATCGGCCTCGCCGCGATTCAGGTCGGCGTGCCCAAGCGCGTGCTCGTGATCGATCTGCAGGAGCCCGACGAAAGCGCTGATGCCGAAGATTGCGGCGACGACGAATGCGGCCACGACCACCGCCCGATGGTCCGCAACCCTCGCACCTTCATCAATCCCGAAATCCTTGACCCGGCCGAGGAACTGGCGACGTACCAGGAAGGTTGCCTGTCGGTGCCTGACATCTACGCCGACGTCGATCGTCCCGCGACCTGCCGCGTCCGCTACCAGGACCTCGATGGCAATGTGCACGAGGAAGACATGACGGGCCTGATGGCGACCTGCATCCAGCACGAGATGGACCACCTCGAAGGCATCCTGTTCATCGACCACCTCTCGCGCCTCAAGCGCAACATGGCGCTGAAGAAGCTCAGGAAGCTGCAGGCGGCTTGATTCTTTTGGTCATCCCCGCGCAGGCGGGGATCCAGAGTGAGGTCGTGCCAGGTCGCCGTGGATTCTCGCCTTCGCGGGAATGACGGGGAAGAGAGTATCGACCCTCTGGCGTTCCGTTTCCGTTCCGCGTAACGTCGGCGCATGGATCCGACCTTTCTCGCTATCATCGCACTTGTTATCGGCCTCGCTCTTGGCGGCGGTGTTGGCTGGTATATCGGCTCGCGCCCGGCCTCCGACCTCAAGGCCAAGCTGGCCGAGAGCGAAGCTACGGGCGCAGCGCGCGAGGAGGAATTCAAGCGGGCAACCAAGGAATTGGGTGAGGCGCAGATCAGAATCGCGACGCTCGAAGCCAACGCCGCCAATTTCGACAAGCAGTTGGAACAGATGCGTGAGGCGCGCGAGGCGCTGGTCGACCAGTTCAAGGCGACCAGCGGCGAGGTCCTGTCGAAGGCGCAGGAGGAATTCCTCAAGCGCGCCGACGAAAAATTCGGCTCGGCAGAGAAGGCCAACAAGGAAGCGGTCGCTTCGCTGTTGAAGCCGGTCAGCGAGCGGCTCAAAGCCTATGAGGAGCAGGTCGGCAGCCTGGAGAAACAGCGCGCCGACGCGTTCAGCGGGCTTCGGACGCAGATCGAGGAAATGCGGAAGGGCCAGGAAGAGGTCCGGCGCGAGGCGCAGCGGCTTGGCAATTCGCTCACCAATGCGCCCAAGGCGCGTGGGCGCTGGGGCGAACGTGCACTGCAGAACGTGCTCGAGCAATGCGGCCTGTCCGAGCACACCGATTTTGACCTCGAACATTCGCTCGATACCGACGAGGGCCGGTTGCGACCCGATGCAATCGTACACGTGCCCGGCCAGAAGAAGCTGGTGATCGACGCCAAGGTGTCGTTGAACGCCTACCAGGCAGCATTCGAGGCCGAGGGCGACGAGGAGCGCGTGCGCCATCTCGACCTGCATGCCAAGTCGATGCGCAGCCACGTCCAGACGCTCGGTTCGAAAAGCTATCAGAGCCAGTTCGACGATTCGCCCGACTATGTCGTGATGTTCGTCCCCGGCGAGCATTTCGTCGCCGCCGCGCTCGAACACGACCCCGAGCTGTGGGATTTCGCATTCCGCAACAAGGTTTTGCTCGCAACTCCTACGAACCTGGTGGCGATCGCGCGCACGGTAGCGCAGGTCTGGCGGCAGGACACGATAGCGCGCGAAGCGGTCGAGATCGGCAAGATGGGCGCCGAGCTCTACGACCGGCTCGCCATCGCCGCCGAGCACATGAAGCGCGTCGGTGGCGGGCTCGAAAGCGCGGTCAAGAATTACAACAAGTTCGTCGGTTCATTTGAGAGGAATGTTCTCTCCGCCGGGCGTCGCTTGCAGGACAAGGGGATCGAGATCGGCAAGCGCGAGATCGAGGAAATTCCCCAGATCGCCGAGACTCCTACCTACACCGCCGAAGACGCCGCGCAGATCGAGGACGGCACCAACGAGGGTCGCGAGGCGGCGGAGTAGTTGCTACCAAGCTCGGGGCGCGCAAATCGGGGGAGGTTTTCCGTGAAATCCCTGTGTCTTTCCGCTGTCTTCTCGATGGCGGCGCTTTCCACGCCCACCTCCGCCCAGCAGAGCTATCCGCCGCGCGACGATTGTCGCGGCGATGTGGCGGCGCAGGCTTTTCGCCACACGCTCACCACCGCGGTCGCCAACCGCAATGCGGCGATGCTGCGCCCGCTGGTCGCGCCGGAGGTCGAACTCGATTTCGGAGGGGGCTCGGGCTGGGAAGCCTTCGCCGCGCGGCTCGACGATCCCGCTTATGCGCTGTGGGAAGAACTCGATCGCGTGCTGCTGCTCGGCTGCGCGGTCATGAAAGGCGGCGAACTCACGTTGCCGTGGCACTGGGCGCAGGACTTCGGCGACATCGACTATTTCGAGACGATGCTGGTGACCGGCAGCGCCGTGCCGCTCCGCGCCGCGGCCGCCCCCGACGCGCCGGTGCGTGCGCGGATCGACTGGGGACTGGTGACGCTGGTCGAGGGCTGGGACCCGGAGGCCGAATATCTCGAAGTCCGCGATGGCCGGCAACGCACGGGCTTCATCCGCAGCGATCGATTGCGATCTATGGTCGATTATCGCTTGCTCGCGCGGCTCGGCCCCGGAGGCTACCGGATCGTCGCCTTCATCGCCGGCGATTGAGACGGCCCGGGACTGCTCGGCTTCAGCCCAGCGCGCGCAGTTTCTGAGAGGCGAGGTCGAGCACCTGCAGCTGGTTCATGTAGCGGGCGATCACCTCCGGATCGTTGCTCAGGAGATCGGCCAGCTTGTCCAGCTTGTCGGCGATCTGGTGAAGATCGTTGCGCTCCCCGACGGTCGATTTCAGCGTATGGCTGGCGATATGCGCCTTGTCGGCCACCGGGTACACATGTTTCGCCTGCTGGACGATGCGATCGACCTGCTGCTGGTGCTCATGCCCGCTCTTCATCCATGAATCGACCGAGACGCGCCGTTCGAACTGGAAACCGATGTTCTTCTCGCTACGCCGCGTGACCTTGCCCGGGACCGAGAGGTTTCCACGGATAAGCCGACAGGTAGCGCCGGCATCGGGCAAATTGTTGGCTTCGATCAGAGCCCCGCTTTCGGACAGGTTGCGAACCCTCACCGCACCCGACATCGTGTCGGACACCAGCGTTGCCATGACGAAGAGGTTGGTGCGCGGAGCGGCCCGCCGACACATGTCGGGGCGTTCGTACGTGGCAGCGTTATCCATGGGGAGCCTGTTGAGGTTTAGGAATTAAGGTCACCTAGTAACATATCATGTATTTTGCACTAACTCGCCGCAAGGCCCGTTCCCGACTTCTCCTGAACGGTGTCGCGCAAGGCAAATTTAGCGTTATTCGAACGTGTCGAGCACCTCATAGGCGAGCACTGCGGCGGCAATCGCGGCGTTGAGGCTGTCGGCGCGGCCCTTCATCGGCATCGTCACGCGCAGGTCGCAGGCGGCTTCGTAGGCTTCGGGCAGTCCGCGCGATTCGTTGCCGACCATGACGAAGCAGGGTGCGGTATAAGGAGCGCCGCGATACGGCACGGCGTCGCGCAGCGACGCGGCGACGAGTTGGCCCCCGGTTTCCCCCTCGCCCTGTCGCAACCAGGCGTGGAATTCCTCCCACGAGGCACGCGCGATTCTCTGGGTGAACAGCGCCCCCATACTCGCACGGACGGCCTCGACCGAGAACGGGTCGGCACAATCGTCGACCAGGATCAACCCGCCGGCGCCCACCGCGTCGCCAGTCCGTAGCATGGTTCCGAGATTGCCCGGGTCGCGCAGCGCCTGCGCCACCAGCCAGATATCGGCCGAGGATCGATCGAGCGTGTCGAGCGTCGTGTCAAATTCGGTGAACACCCCGGCGACCGCCTGGGGGTTGTCCTTCCCGGTGACCTTGGCGAGCAGCGCCGGCTCAATCTCGAGCACTTGGCCACCGGCATCCCCTACCGCCGCTTCGAGCGCATCGAGCAGGGGATGGGGTTCGCGACCGGTTGCCAGCGCCAGCAATTCGGGGACGTGGCCGGTCTCGCGCGCATCGGTCAGCAGGCGCAAACCTTCGGCCAGGAACCTGCCCTCGCGCTTGCGGTGCTTCTTTTCGCGCAGCGAGCGCATGAACTTGACGGTGGGATTAGAGAACCCGGTGATGGTGCGCCGCTCGGCCAACGCTGCCTCAGTCCTCGCCGAAGCCGTCTTTGACGAGCCCGACCAGCTTGGCGAGCGCAGCGTCGGAATTCTCGCCGTCGACGCAGATCTCGATCGTGTCGCCGCGCGCCGCGCCGAGCATCATCAGGCCGAGGATCGAACCGCCGCCCGCGCGGGTGCCATCCTTGCCGACTTGCACGTCGAGCCCGTCCGCCAGCTGGCTGACCATGCCGACGAATTTCGCGCTGGCTCGCGCGTGCAGGCCCTTTTCGTTGACGATGGTGACGGTTTCGCAGGGCACTCGGGTTCAGGCTTCCTGCGCGAGGAATTCGCTCGCCACGGTGATGTAATTGCGCCCCGCCTCGCGGGCGGCGGTTACCGCGTCGCCCAATGCCATCGCCTTGCGCGCACCGGCCAGGCGGATCAGCATCGGCAGGTTGGTCCCCGCGATTACCTCGACCTCGCCTTCGCGCATCAGCGAGATGGCAAGGTTGGAAGGGGTGCCGCCGAACAGGTCGGTGAGAATGACGACGCCGGCGCCGTCGTTCACATCCTTCACGCCCTTGGCGATTTCGCGCCGGCGGGCTTCCATGTCGTCGTTCGGTCCGATGCAGACCGTCGCGACGCCTTTCTGGGTGCCGACCACGTGCTCCATCGCCTCGACGAAAGTCTCGGCGAGTTGGCCGTGCGTAACGAGTACGATACCGATCATCAGTGCGTAATTGCTCTAATCCAATGCGTAGGACAGCGGCCCTTAGACCTTTACGGATGTTATGTCAGCCCGGATGTATCAAGGCTGTGGCTGAGTGCCTTCAACCAGTTCTGCGCCGCGCGATTTTAGCGTCCGATGAATGAGCGTCGGGCTGCGTCCGGTGGCGCGAAGCCGCTCGGTCAGCTTGCGCGCGGTGAACACCGAACGGTGGCGTCCGCCGGTGCACCCGAACGCAATCGTAAGGTAGCCGCGCCCTTGCGCCTCGTAGCGTGGCAGCAAAGTCAGGATCAGGTCCTCGATCCGGCCATAGGCGTCGGCGAAAGCCGGGTCGTTCTCGATATGCCGCGCCACCGCCTCATCCTCGCCGGTGAGCGGGCGCAGCTTCTCGTCCCAATGCGGATTGTCGAGAAAGCGCATGTCGAAAACGAGGTCGGCAACCGGCGGTATCCCTCTCGCAAAGCCGAAACTCATCACGCTCAGCGCCATCCGCCGCTCGCTCTTGGGGGAGAAATGCTCGCGGATCGATTGCTGGAGGTCGTGCGGGGTGAACTTGGTCGTGTCGATCACGAAGTCGGCGCGCTCGCGCAGCCGGGCGAGCAGTTCGCGCTCGGCCGCGAGCGCCTCGTGCACGGGGCGCCCCTGCGCCAGCGGGTGCGGTCGTCGGGTCTCGTTATAGCGGCGCTCGAGCTCCTGGCCGGCGCAATCGACGAACAGGAGGGTGACCGATACGTCGTCGCGCGCTTCGAGAAGGGCGAGGTATTCGAGGAATTTGCGCGGCACGAATTCGCGCGTCCGGGCATCGAACCCGATCGCGACGGCGGAGCTTCCCGGACCTTCGGCGAGCAGATCCTGCACCTGACGCTTGAGGAAACGGAGCGGGAAATTGTCGATCATTTCCCAGCCAAGGTCTTCGAGCTGGCGCAATGCGGTGGTCTTGCCGGCCCCGAGCAGCCCGGTGACCAGCAGCAATTCCAGCTTGTCGTGCGTTTCGCTCATCTTCGCGGGGTGTGGACCTTCGACGGTGCGATGTGAAGGCCTATCGATCGAGCCCGAACATATCGAGCGCCGCCTCGACCCGCAGCGCGAGCGCGAGCTTGGAAGGATAGAGCCGAATCTCGGGAACGGTGCAGCCGGCGACCCTGCGCTGTTCCGGTCCGAGCGGCAGGCGCGGGGGATCCTTGGCGAGCGTGATCCACAGGCAGGCGGGCGCGCCGACCGGTTCCATCTCGACGATCCCGACATTGCGGATCTCGATCAAGCCTTCGGTTTCGACCGGCGGCGCAGCGTGCAGCCGCCCGCCTTCGGGCGAGACGACCACGCCATCGTCGCCGATCAGCCGCGCTCCCCGGTCGATCAGTTCGAGCGCGAGGCTCGACTTGCCGCTGCCCGATGGTCCGGCGATCAAAACCCCGCGCCCGTCGATCGCGACACCGGTGACGTTGGGCAGTTTCTTCATTTGGCCGGAATCCTGAGAACGAAGCGCGCGCCGTTCTCTCCGTCGAGCCGTGCGCCCACTTCGAGCGTGCCGTCATGGGCTCGAGCGATGGTGCGCGCGATGGCGAGGCCAAGCCCGCTGTGACGACCGAAGCCGTCAGGTTCGGGCCGCTGGGTGTAGAAGCGCTCGAATACCTTCTCGCGCAATTCCTCGGCGATCCCGGGACCGCGATCGCTGACCGCTAGCTGGACCTTGCGATCCTGGCGCGCAACCGTGATCGAAACCGGCGCTCCGCGCGGGGAAAAGGACTGGGCGTTGTCGATGAGGTTTTCGATCACCCGTTCGAGCTGGCTCTCGTCGCCCCGGACGGTGAACGGCCCCGGAGTCGAGGCAACTAGCTCGAGCCAGTTCTCGCTGTCGCTCTCGGGCCGGCGGCGCGCCTCCACGATGCGCTCGGCCAAAGCGTGGAGGTCGATCACCTCGAACTCGGTGCGGCTGATCTCCGCATCGATCCGGCTGAGGTCGGAAATCTCGGTCACGAGCCGGTCGATGCGGCGCACGTCGGCGGCGATGATGTCGAGCAGCTGGGTGCGCAATTCGGGCTGCTCGACCCGTTCGAGCGATTCCATCGCGCTGCGCATCGAGGCGAGCGGGTTCTTGAGTTCGTGCGCGACATCGGCGGCGAAGCTTTCGACCGCGTCGATCCGGTTGCGCAAGGCCTCGGCCATGTCGGAAACCGCGCGCGCCAGCTGCCCGATCTCGTCGCCACGTTCGGGGAGGCGGGGGACGACCACTTCGCGCTCGCGCCCCATCCGCACCCGGCTGGCGGCCGAGGCGAGGTCCTTCAACGGGGTCACGATCGTCCGCGCGAGGAACAGCGCAAGCTGGATCGAAGCGGCCAGCGCGACGAGGATGATCAGTGCGAGTGTCCCGCGCGCATCGCGCACGCTTTGCGTAATGTCGCGTGGATTGGCCGATACGAGTACCGCTTCGCCCGAAAAACCGATCGGGGCCGCGGCCGTGATCACCGGGGTGCGATCCGGTGCGTAGCGCTGGAACACGACGGTGCGTCCGGTCGCGAGTGCGGCGGCGATCTCGTTCCACTGGCTCGCGCTTTCGCGCTGCGGGTCGCGATAGGGGGGAACGGGCTGGGCGCCGAGCAGCGCGTCTGTCGCGCGATCGAGGTAGCCGGGCAGGCGCTTGAAGAAATTGCCGCTGTCCGGCGGGCCGAGGGTGTAGCCCGGCTCGGCGAGATCGAAGCTATCGGCCACGAGGCGCCCCCGCGGATCGTAGGTGCGGATGCGGGAACGCTGGTCGCGCGCAATTTCGACGATCAGCCGCTCGCGGGCTTCGGCATCGGGGAGCGCTACCAGCGCATCGGACACGATCTCCGCCTCGCTGCGTGCGGTCTCGAACCGTTCGACCAGTAATTGGTTGCGGTAGGAATCGAGATAGAACAGGCTGCCCGCGAACAACGCCAGCGCGAAGATGTTGACGAACAGGATCCGCGCGGTGAGCGGAATGCTGCGCGTCCAGAAGAGCGGATCGCGCAGCGGCGCGGCGGGTGCGCCGACCGGCCCGTTCCCGTCCGCTGCTGGGTCAGGCTTCGCCAAAGGAATAGCCCGCCCCGTAGAGCGTTTCGATGGCCCCGAATTCACCGTCGACCTTGCGGAACTTGCGACGCATCCGCTTGATGTGGCTGTCGATCGTGCGGTCATCCACGAACACGTCGTCGCTATAGGCTGCGTCCATAAGCTGGTTGCGCGTCTTGATCAGGCCTGGGCGGGTGGCCAGCGCCTCGAGAATGAGGAATTCGGTCACCGTGAGCGACACGGGCTCACCGTCCCAGGTCACGCGATGGCGATCGGGATCCATGCACAGTCTGCCGCGACGCATCACGCCGTCCTGCTCGGGACGGTCGTATTCTTCGGGCTGGCCCATGTCGGGTGCCGGGGCGGCGAAATCGGCGCGCCGCAGGATCGCGCGGGCGCGCGCGATCAGCAACCGCTGGCTGAAGGGCTTGGCGATGTAATCGTCTGCCCCCAGTGACAAGCCGAGCGCCTCGTCGCTTTCTTCGTCCTTCGAGGTGAGGAAAATGACCGGCAGGTCGGAACTCTTGCGCAGCTCGCGCAGCAATTCGAGCCCGTCCATCTGCGGCATCTTGATGTCGAGAATGGCGAGGTCGGGCGGATTGCTCCGCAGCGCCTTCAGGGCGCTCGCCCCGTCCGAATAGACGCGCGTGGCGAAGCCTTCGGACTGCAGGGCGATCGAGACGCTGGTGAGGATGTTGCGATCGTCGTCGACCAGCGCGATCACCTTGCGGCCATCGTCGCCATCGGCATTGTCGGGCGTGTCGCTGGCGGTCTCGGTTTCCAAGCGGAAGACATCCTTTTACGTATCTGTTTGGCACAGCCCTAGCGAGGGGGTGTGGAACAGACAATATTCGGGCCTGACTTGTGAGCGTTCACAATGATCCAAGCTGTTGATTCATCGTCCTAACCATCTGGCAATAGGCGCGAATTGACGGAATCACGGGGGTTCTCTATCTGCGCTGGAGACAGTTTCGGCACTACCATGCGCCGGCCGCCTCCAGTCGTTTCGGGAGAATATCCGTGAGTTCGCCTCTTTCCACGCCCCTGTCCGCCCAGGGGATAGTTACCGATGCAACGATCCACGCCAATCTGGACAGCGCCGCGCTGACCCAGCACGCGCTCGACAATGGCGAGGGCAAGCGCGCCAAGCACGGCCCGCTGGTTGTCGAGACCGGCAAGCACACCGGCCGCAGTGCGAAGGACAAGTTCATCGTCCGCAATGCCGAGACCGAAGAGACAGTCTGGTGGGACAACAACGCCTCGATGACGCCGGAACACTTCGCCGCGCTGAAGGAGGATTTCCTCGCCGCGCTGAAGCACAAGGACACGCTCTACGTCGCCGACCTGTTCGGAGGTTCGCAGCCCGAGCACCGCGTCAACGTTCGCGTGGTCAACGAACTCGCCTGGCACAACCAGTTCATCCGCACGCTGCTGGTGCGCCCGACCGCGAGCGAACTCGAAGGCTTCGTGCCCGAATACACGATCATCGACCTGCCGACCTTCCGCGCCGACCCGACACGACACGGTACCCGCAGTGAAACGGTGATCGCGGTCAATCTCGAGGAAAAGCTGATCCTGATCGGCGGCACCAAATATGCCGGCGAGATGAAGAAGAGCGTCTTCGGCATCCTCAACTACCTGCTGCCGCCCAAGGGCGTGATGCCGATGCATTGCTCGGCCAATATCGGCCCCGATGGCAAGAGCGCGGTGTTCTTCGGCCTGTCGGGCACCGGCAAGACCACGCTTTCGGCCGATGCGAGCCGCACGCTGATCGGTGACGACGAGCACGGCTGGTCTGACACCGCGGTCTTCAACTTCGAAGGCGGCTGCTACGCCAAGATGATCCGCCTCGATCCCGAATCCGAGCCGGAAATCTACGCCACCACGCGGATGGAGGGCACGGTCCTCGAAAACGTGGTGATGGACGAGAACGGAGAGATCGATCTCGACGACGCCACGCTGGCCGAGAACACCCGTGGAGCCTATCCGCTGTCCTCGATCCCGAACACGTCGGCCGACAATCTCGGCCCGCCCCCGTCGAACGTGATCATGCTGACCGCCGATGCGTTCGGGGTGCTGCCCCCAATCGCGCGTCTCACACCCGACCAGGCGATGTATCACTTCCTGTCGGGCTACACCGCCAAGGTCGCGGGCACCGAGATCGGCGTGACCGAGCCGACCGCGACCTTCTCTACCTGTTTCGGCGCACCCTTCATGCCGCGCCACCCGAGCGTCTACGGCAACCTGCTCAAGAAGCGTATCGCCGAAGGCGGCGCGCAGTGCTGGCTGGTGAATACCGGCTGGACGGGCGGCAAGTACGGCGAAGGCCATCGCATGCCGATCAAGGCCACCCGCGCGCTGCTCAACGCCGCGCTCGACGGTTCGCTCAACGATGCCGAGTTCCGCAAGGACGAGAATTTCGGCTTCGAAGTGCCGGTCAGCGTGCCGGGCGTCGACAGTGCGATCCTCGATCCGCGTTCGACCTGGGACAATCCGGAAGAATACGACGCGACCGCGCGCAAGCTGGTCCAGCTCTTCGTCGACAATTTCGAGCCCTTCGCGGCGCATGTCGACCAGGGCGTTCGCGACGCGGCTCCCGCCGCGGCGTAACGCTTCTCACAAGTTGTGGAGAGGAGGGCCCCGTCGCGGCAACGCGGCGGGGCCCTTTGCATTTCCTTTTTTAGCGTCCGGCGCGTTCGATATAACGCGCGACATTGCGTTCGAGCACATCCATCGGCGCATTGCCGCCAAGCACGACCGCGTCGTTGAAGGCCTTGAAGTCATAGGCATCGCCGAGCGCCGTCCGCGCGCGTTCTCGCTGGTCGACGATGCGGCTGTGGCCGAGCTTGTAGCCGGTCGCCTGGCCGGGCCAACTGCAATAGCGATCGACTTCGCTTTCGACTTCGGCGCGCTTGGAGCCGTTGCGTTCGACGAAGAAGCGTACCGCGCGGTCGCGGCTCCAACCCTTCGCGTGGAGCCCGGTGTCGACGACCATGCGGCAGGCGCGGAAGGCGAGGCTCTGGAGGTATCCGAGCCGCCCGACCTTGAAATCGTCATAGGCACCGAGCTCGTCGGCCAGTTGCTCGCCATAGAGTGCCCAGCCTTCGCTGAACGGGTTGAAGGCGAGGATCGAGCGGATCAGCGGCAGGCGGTTCGAATATTCGCCCTCCCAAACATGGCCCGGGATCGTTTCGTGGAAGGTGAGGTCGGCGAGGTCGTATTTGCGGTGCAGGTCGGTGGTGCGGAGGTTGATCCAGAACCGCCCCGGGATCGTGCCGTCCTTGCTGCCCGCCCCGCCGTAGGCGCCGGGCGCGCCGACTTCCTCGGCCGGAGGGATGCGGCGGACTTCGAGGTTGGGATCGACCAGGGTGTTGAAGGCGCGCGGCATCTGCGCCTTGATCCAGTCGATCCGGTCTTCGATGAACGCCATGATCTCGGCACGGCCCGGATCGCCCTCGGCGAATTTGTAGCGCGGGTCCTCGCTCAGGCGCTGCATCCGCTCGCCGACGCTGCCGGTGGTGAAGCCGATTTCGCGCAGGATCGGATCCATCCGCGCGTGGAGCGCTTCGAGTTCCTCGAGCCCTTGCCGATGGATCTGGTCGGCCGAAAGGTCGGTAGTCGTGCTCGAGCGCAGCGCCCAAGCGTAGAATTCCTCTCCGCGCGGACGCGAGGAGATGCCTGGCGTTGAGGTGGCTACCGCACGCTCGGCGCGCAATTCCTCGAGCTGCCGCGACAGCGCCTCGGCGATCGGTCCGCTTTCGAGGGCCAGCGCCCGATCGGCGTAACGTTCGGCGAGGCCGGCGTTCGCCAGCTTGGGTCGCAGCGTTTCCGCGAACAGCTCGCCCTTGCCGGCGCTGGCGATAGTCTGTTCCATCTGGCCCATCGCCTTGTCGAGCAGGAAGCTCGGCGGGGTGACGCCCATGCCGCGCGCGTCTCGAATGCGCGCCAGTTCGCCATCGAGCACGGCGGGCATCTGCTGAAGCCGCTCGATATAGGCGTCGGCGTCCTGCGCGCTTTCGACCTTGTGGTTCGCATCCATGAAGCGCGGCATGTCGAGATAGGTCCCGACGTTCTGGATCACGACATAGGGCGCGGTCCGCCAGCTGCCGACCGGCACGTCGCCATAGGGCAACGCAAGACCCTGCAGCGCAATGTCGTAAGCGCTGCCGACGACTTCGAGATTGGTGAGCGTTTCGGTGTCGAGCCCGGCCTTGGGAAAGGCGCGGACGCGGGCGAGATCGCTTTTCAGTGTCGCTGCCAACGCATCCTGCCCGGCAGGCGACTGGTCTTCGAGACGACCGCGCAGATAGGCATAGGGTCCCGTGTCGACGCCGAGCGACGTGGCGCGTTCGGGCTCGTGTTCGAGCAGATTGTAGGCGATGTCCTCGAGCAGCGCATCGGCGGAGCCGGGCATGCCGGCGACGAGAGAGCGCGCGCATCCGGGGAGGGTGGCGAGAGCGGTGCCGGCGCCGAGCACGCCAAGCGCCTGGCGACGGTTCATGTTGGTCATATCCATCGGGCGAGGATGGAACGGCGGCGGCGGCGCGTCAATCGTGGCGGCTTGTTCCGCGCGACGGACACGCTAAACCGTGCCCATGTCGATCGTGCTTTCCATCGTGATGCTCGCCGCCTTCGCGCTCCTCCTCGCCGCATTCATCGCATGGCGGAAGGGATTGCCCAAGAAGCAGATCGGCCTGCTCCTCCTGCTTGCACTGGTGATGGCGGTGAACGTCGCGATCTGGACTGTGCCCGATAGCGAGGGCACCGCGCCGATCGACAAGGTCGAATGAGACTTTTTACTTGATCGGGCAATCGGGCGCGAGGCGCATGTCGAGATAGTTGTCGACCGAACGCATCATTTCGTCGAACTCGTTCTCGAAGAAGTGGTTCGCGCGCGGGATCTCGTCGTGATGGATCGTGATGTGCTTCTGCGTGCGCAGCTTGTCGACCAGCTTCTGGACGGCCGAGGGCGTGACCACGGTATCCTGCGCGCCCTGCACGAAGATGCCCGAGGCGGGGCAGGGGGCGAGGAACGAGAAATCGTACATGTTGGCCGGGGCCGCGATCGAAATGAAGCCGCGGATCTCGGGGCGGCGCATCATCAGCTGCATGCCGATCAGCGCGCCGAAGCCGAACCCGGCGACCCAGGTCGTCGAGGCTTCGGGGTGGATCTGCTGAACCCAGTCGAGCGCCGCGGCGGCATCGGACAGTTCGCCGATCCCGTTGTCGAAGCTGCCCTGGCTGCGACCGACGCCGCGCGAATTGAAGCGCAAGGTGGCGAACCCGCGCGCGGCGAAGTCCTTGTACAGTGCCATCGTGATGCGGTCGTTCATCGTCCCGCCCGCTTCAGGGTGCGGGTGAAGGATCATCGCCACCGGCGCGCGCGGGCGCGGGGCAGGCTGGAAACGACCCTCGAGACGGCCTTCAGGTCCGGGGAAAATCACGCTGGGCATTGGCAAATCCGGTGCAAAGAGCCTCAGTCGCCGCCGCCCGATCGGACGATTGCGGACAAAAGAGGGTAGGAATGGAAGATGGGCGCTATATAGGTTTTGCATGGCCGAAAGCAATAATAACGACACCGCCGTCTACCTCGACTACGCGGCGACATGCCCGCCACTTCCCGAAGCCGTCGCCGCGATGTGCGAAGGGCTCGCCGGGTGGGCGAATCCCTCGAGCCCCTATGCCTGCGGGCGGGCCGCGAAAGCCGAGCTCGAGGACGCGCGCGCGCGGATCAAGTCTGCGCTGGGATGGGATGGAGAGCTGATCTTCACCAGCGGTGCGACCGAGGCGATCGCGATTGTTCTCCAGCGCACCAAAACTCCCCTGACTGCGGTCAGCCCGGTCGAACACGCTGCCGTGTGGCGCTGGTGCAAGGAAGCGAATTATTTGCCCGTCGATGCCCATGGCATCGTCGACCTCGACGGAGCCGACCTGTCCGGCCTGGTCGCGATCCAGCACGTCAACAATGAGACCGGGGTGGTCCAGCCCGTCGCGCGGATCGCGGCAGCGGTGCGCGAGGCGGGCGGGGTGTTCTTCTGCGACTGCGCGCAAAGCGCGGGAAAGCTCGCACTGCCCGACGCCGACATGATCGCGATCAGCGCGCACAAGTTCGGTGGCCCGGTCGGGTTCGGTGCGCTGTTGCTCAAGGATTACGGCCTGCTGCACGCGGTCGGCGGACAGGAGCACGGCTATCGACCCGGTACCGAGAATCTCCCGGCAGCCAGGGCGATGGCGGTGGCACTCGAAGCGGGTAATGGCTGGCTCAGCGAAGCCGCGAAGCTGCGAGCCAGGCTCGAGGCGGCGATAGAAGATGCGGGGGGCGAAATCGTCGCCAAGGCGAGCGAGCGTAGCCCCGCGATCGGTGCCTATCGCATGCCAGGTATCAGCGCTGCCTCGCAGCTTATCCGCTTCGATTCGAACGGCTTCGCGATCTCCTCGGGCAGCGCCTGCTCTTCCGGCTCGCTCAAGCCGAGCCATGTGCTCGAGGCAATGGGCTACGAGCATTCGCGCGAGGTGATCCGCGTCAGCATCGGTCGCAAGACCACGGAACGCGAGATCGACGCCTTCGTTGAAGCTTGGAAGGCCATGGCCCAGACCACGTGATATATCTCGATTACCAGGCGACCACCCCGCTCGCGCCCGAAGCGCGCGACGCGATGCTGCAATGGCTCGACGGGCCGGGTGGCAGCGGCTTCGGCAACCCGCACAGCCCGCACAAGATGGGACGCGCTGCCGCCGCGGCGGTCGAGTTTGCGCGCGAACAGGTCGCCGCGCTGTTGCCCTCGGGTGGCCGGGTGATCTTCACCAGCGGCGCGACCGAGGCGATCAACCTTGCGATCCGCGGCGCGCTGTCGGCGAAGCAGGGCAGTATCTCGGCCTCGGCGATCGAACATGCCGCGGTGCTCGACACCGCGCGCGCGCTCGGATCGTGCCACATCCTCAACGTCGCCAAGAACGGCCAGTGCAACACCAAGCAGGACCTGCCGCAGGACACGCGGCTGGTCTGCCTGATGCAGGTCAATAACGAGATCGGGACGATCCAGCCCACGGTCGATTGGCATCGCAAGGCCAAGTCCGCCAACGCGCTTTACCTGTGCGACGCGGTGCAGGCCTACGGCAAGATCGAGGTCACCGGTGCGGACATGATCGCGATCAGCGCGCACAAGATTTACGGGCCCAAGGGCATCGGCGCATTGTGGGTGCGCGACAATATCGATCTGGGCGAAGTGCAGACCGGGGGCGGGCAGGAATACGGCCTGCGTTCGGGCACGCTAAGCCCTTCGTTGTGCGCCGGTTTCGGTGCCGCCGCGGCCGAGGCGAAGGACCGGATGGCGCAGGATGCCGACCACGTCGAGAAGCTCTGGACGATCGTCGCGCAGGCGTTCGAAAGCTGGCGGCTCAATGGCAGCGCCGAGGCGCGCTGGCACGGCAACGCCAATCTCCAGCATAACGGGATCGACGTCGCGCGGCTGATGTCCGATTGCCGTGAGGTGATGTTCTCCGCCGGATCGGCCTGCGCGAGCGGCTCGGGGCGCCCCAGCCATGTATTGAAAGCGCTGGGCCTCAGCGACAAGCAGGCTAAGAGTTCGATCCGCCTCGGCTGGGGGCGTTACACCGAGGCTGAAGAGCTCGAGCGGGCCTGTGACATGCTGCTCAAGGCCGCGCGCAAGCAGGGGATCACCTGATGGTCCGGCTGCGCTTCAAAGAGGGCGACAAGCTCACCGAGTATGACGGCGAAAGCGGCCTGACGCTGCTCGATGCGGCGCAGGCGGCGGGCATGCCGCTCGAAGGGACCTGCGAAGGCCAGATGGCCTGTTCGACCTGCCATGTCCTCGTCGCGCGCGAGTGGTTCGCTCGGCTCCCCGAAGCGAGCGAAGAGGAAGAGGACCTGCTCGACCTCGCGGCCTGCGTCGGCCCGACCTCGCGCCTCGCCTGCCAGATCGTGCTGGGCGACGACCTCGACGGGCTAGAAGTCGCGATCCCCGATGAAAGCCAGGACATGCGCGCCGGTTAGCAAAAAGGCCCGGCGGATTGCTCCCCCGGGCCTCCTGTCTGGCGTCTGCGCCAACTATCAGAAACGATAGGCGACCGTGGCCATGCCTTGGTGGCGTTCGAGGTCCACGCCGAGCGCGGTGCCGTCGAATTCGAGTTCGCCATAGTTCGAATAGCGATACTCGACGCGCGCGGTCAGGTTGTCGGCGAGGCGAAATTCGCCGCCCGCGCCGACTCGGAAACCGTCGGCATTCGAGCTGTCCGAGAGCGCGACGCCCGGTGCGGTGTAGTCGAGGTCGAACTTCTGGTTGGTGTAGCCGCCCTTGACGTAGAGGAAGCCGTTGTCGCTGGCGAAGATGCCGGCACGCGCGCCGACATAGATGTCGCGCCCGGCAGTGAACGATGCGGTGTCGCCGGCCACGAGAACATTGGTGTCGTCGACGCCGATGCTGCTTTCGCTCAGTTCGGCCTCGACGCCGAACACGGCGTTGTCGGTCGCGAAATCGTAACCGAGGATGGTGCCGTAGGCGACGCCTTCCTCGCTTTCGCTGTCGGTGCCGTCATCGACCTGGATGCTGTCGACGCCGACGGTGGCGCCGAGATAGGGGCCGGTGAAGGCTTCGCTGCGGTCCTGCGCCAGGGAGGGAGTGGCGGCGAGGGCGGCAACGAGGGCTGCGGCGGAAATATAGGTCTTCATTGGTTACTCCAGTTCTTGTTCTGATTCTCGCGGGGGGAAAGCGAGAACCGTCCCGAAACGACCTTCGAACTGTCGCGCGAATGAACGGAAAAACGATTTGCCGACCAATGGCGCGACCCTGTCGACGAGCGTCTCGAACCAGCGGGACGAACGAGACCGGGAATGGGTTCCACACAAAAAGGGCCGACGCGGCTGAAATGCCGCGCCGGCCCTGATTTATCGGCGAAATTTTCAGGCGTTTTCGGGGACGCGACCCTTCACCCGGGCGATCAGCGCGTCGCTGAAGGCAGGGATGTCATCGGGATTGCGCGAGGTGATGAGGTTGCCGTCTTGGGCGACTTCCTGATCCACGACATTCGCACCGGCATTGGCGAGGTCGGTCCGGATCGACGGCCAGCTGGTCACGGTCTTGCCCTTCACCAAGTCCGCTTCGGCAAGCAGCCACGGCGCGTGGCAGATTGCGGCGATCGGCTTGTTCGACATGCCGAATTCGCGGACGATCGCAACGGCGCGTTCGTTCATGCGAAGGATATCGGGGTTGATCTGGCCGCCCGGCAGCAAGAGCGCATCGAAATCGTCACACGACGAAATTTCGTCGACCGTCTTGTCGACCGCGACGCTTTCGCCCCAGTTCTTGTCGTTCCAGCCCGTGATCGAGCCGGCTTCGAGACTGACGACGGTGGTTTCGATTCCGGCATCTTCGAGATTGGCCTTCGGCTTCATCAGCTCGGACTGTTCGAAGCCGTTGGTGGCGAGGATCATTACGCGTTGGGTCATGGAGGTGCTCCTTATGTGCTTTCACCTTCCCAACGGCTGGGGAACACTCGACGTTCCGGCTATGATGCGAGCCGTGTACGGATTGCGATCGAACCGGTTCACTTTGCCAGCACTGCGGCCTCCCCCAGTGCCCAGCTATTCTTGACGTGGTTGACGAAGAGTGGCCGATGGTTGCGGAAATCGGCTTGGGCATCCGCGCCGAAGTCGCCCGCGGCAGTACGCTGAACTATTCCGGCGATCGCCTTGCGATATAGGGTGCGCGCATAAGGCCCGTTTGCGAAATCGCCTTTTCGGGCGAAGTTGGCGGCGTACCACAGGATCTTTATCCGTTCGGGCAGGTCGGCCTGGAATGTAGCGTCCACCAGCGCCGCGATGCTGCGATAAAGCGTGGCGGCTTCTTCCTTCTTCCCGTTTACGGACATGGCATCTGCGAGGTTCGCAGAGGCGATGGCATAGAGAAGGGATCGCTCCCCGAACGCGGCACGCCTGATCTCCGCGACCCGGAAAAGCCGGCGTTCGGCTTCGCCCGTCTGTTTCAGTTCGGAGAGGGCGACGGCAAGGTTCATTTCGATCGTGGCGCAATCGGGATGGTTTGGTCCAAGGTTCGATTGGCAGATCTCCAACGCGCCCGCATAAGTATCGCGGGCCTCCGCATATTTTTGCGTAGTGAAATAGAGCGCCCCGAGATTGTTGAGGCGGAACGCGACGTAGTAATCGTTTTCGCCCAACACCCGCATAGCCTGGTCCACCGCTGCGCGAAAATAGCGCTCGGCTTCTCCATAGCGGTAGCGGTCCTGCATTATCGTGCCCAGGCCATCGAGGATCACCGCGTAGATGTATTCGGCAGAATTTGCCGCCGCCATCGCTTCGTCAGCAGTACCAATCACTTGCCCTTTCTGAACCAGGGCTCTTTCGATCTCGTCGAGAGCCTCCAGCAGCAATTGTTCCTTACGCAGCAGTTCGTTCTTTTCTCCTACGATGATCGCCAATTGTTGCAGCGCAGAACCGATAGAGCGGTGATCCTCCGGACTATTGGCACGAAACAGAGTGATGCTGCGGGAAAGAACCTTCTCGGCTTCGTCATATCTTTCGAGTGCGCCAAGCAGCGTTGCCAGAAGCATGAGCGCCTCGGCAGTTTCCAGACTGGTTGTCCCGAATTTTTCCATCGCGAGGGCGAGCGTTTGACGGGCGATCGGCTCGGCTTCACGAAAAACACCCGCATTGAGCAAGCTATTGGTGGTCTCGATACCGAGGGTAAAGAGCTTTCCCGGATCCGCGTCAGCCATCGATTTCTGGAGGTCGATCATCTGCGCAAAAAGATCCGGATTGCGCGACGTGACGAAACTTTGCCGCAGATTGCGTTCGAGATTGACCATGACCAGTCGCGTGAACGGGTCGGACGGGCCTAGTATCGCAGAATATGTACCGATCGCAGCGCGATACAACGCGCGGGCCTCGTCGAATCGCTGCTGTTGGTCCAGCGTCTGAGCGAGATTGTTCTGCATCCCGGCCTGGGCAAGCGTGGGTTCGGCCGAAAGCTTTTGGGCCAGGGCAAGGCCGCGCCTCGCCACTGCTTCTCCTTCGGGCAAGCGGTTCGGTGCGCGCAGCGAGAACTCGGAAGTCGCCAGGAAAAGATCGAAACACGCTTCTCCCAACGGCGCCTTCTGTTCGCATTCGAAAAGCAGGGGGAGGGTCATGGCAAAGGCCGCTTCGCCGTCGCCGCTGGCGAACAGGGCGTCGGCCTCTGCGGGCACGGACCAGCGTTCCTGCGCGTGTATGTTGGTCGGCCCGATAAGGAGGGATATTGCCCCGAAAGCGAAGATATACCTCATGGCCAGACGCTATCATTCCCGATGAGCAAAGACATCAGACAAAAACTTTCCACGGCTTGCGGACACGGATGTGAACCATTTTCCCCTGTTAGTCTGGTCGAGCAACTTCATCGGCCCGGACGCAGGGGCTAGGGAATTCCGATGTCCGCCACCGACACCACCGATTCCGATCCGTTCGATGCGATCGTCGACGCGCCGTTCGATAGCGCGCTGTCCGAACGTTACCTCGTCTATGCGCTCTCGACGATCACCGCGCGTTCGCTGCCCGACCTGCGCGACGGGTTGAAGCCCGTGCATCGCCGCCTGCTGTGGGCTATGCGGCAATTGCGGCTCAATCCCGACAGCGCGTTCAAGAAATCCGCGCGCGTCGTCGGCGACGTGATCGGCAAGTACCACCCGCATGGCGATGCCAGCGTCTACGATGCGATGGTCCGCCTCGCGCAGGATTTCGCGCTGCGCTATCCACTGGTCGAGGGGCAGGGCAATTTCGGCAATGTCGACGGCGATAACGCCGCTGCCTACCGCTACACCGAGGCCCGCCTGACCAAGACGGCGATGCGCCTGATGGCCGGGCTCGACGAGGGCACGGTCGAATTCATCCCGACCTACAATGGCGAGGAGCAGGAGCCGGAGATCTTCCCCGGCCTGTTCCCCAATTTGCTGGCCAACGGCGCGAGCGGGATCGCGGTCGGGATGGCAACCAATATTCCGTCGCACAATGTCGCCGAGGTGATCGACGCGACGCTCGAGCTGATCGATAATCCGCATGTCGAGCACGCGCGGCTGATGGAGTTGATGCCGGGGCCCGATTTCGCCACCGGCGGGGTGCTCGCCGAGAGCGCCGAGGCGATCAGCAATGCCTATGAGACCGGCCGTGGCTCGCTGCGCGTCCGCGGGCGCTTCTTCGCCGAAGAGGCGGACAGCGCCGATGATCGCGAGGCGGGCCTCGAGCGCCAGAAGGGCGGCGGCTACCAGCTCGTCATCTCCGAAATTCCTTACCAGGTCGCGAAGGGCAAGCTGATCGAGCAGATCGCGCAGGCGATCGCCGACAAGAAGCTGCCGATCCTCGAGGACGTTCGCGACGAGAGCGACGAGAAGATCCGCATCGTGCTGGTGCCCAAGTCGCGAAATGTCGATCCCGACCTGCTCAAGGAAGGGCTCTACAAGCTCACCGACCTCGAGACCCGGTTCGGGCTCAACATGAACGTGCTCGATGCGAGCCGCACGCCGATGGTGATGGGGCTGAAGGAACTGCTCTCGAACTGGATTACGAGCCAGATCGAGATCCTGCAGCGCCGCAGCCAACACCGGCTCGACCAGATCGCCGGGCGGCTGGAGCTGGTCGAAGGCTATATCATCGCATTCCTCAACCTCGACCGGGTGATCGAGATCATCCGCACCGAGGACGAACCCAAGCCTGTGATGATGGCGGAGTTCAAGCTCACCGACCGCCAGGCCGAGGCGATCCTCAACATGCGGCTGCGGTCCTTGCGCAAGCTGGAGGAAATGCAGCTGCGGCAGGAAAAGGACGACCTCCTGGCCGAACGCGAAGAACTCGAGAAGCTGCTCGGCTCGCCCGCCCGCCAGCGCACGCGGCTGAAGCGCGACCTCAAGGCGCTGCAGAAGGAATACGGGCTCGATACCGATCTCGGTGCGCGGCGCACGTTGATCGCCGAGCCCGCCGCCGCGACCGAGTTCAGCATGGACGCGATGATCGAGAAGGAGCCGGTGACGGTGATCCTGTCGCAGAAGGGCTGGATCCGCGGGGCCAAGGGACACCTCCCGCTCGACCAGGAGTTCAAGTACAAGGAGGGCGACGGCCCGTCCTTCCTCCTCCATGCGCAGACGACCGACAAGCTGTTGCTGGTGGCCGACAATGGCCGCTTCTTCACGCTCGGCGCGGACAAGCTCCCGGGCGCGCGCGGCTTCGGCGAGCCGGTGCGCAACACGCTCGATATCGAGACCGAGGCCGATATCGCGGCGCTGATCGTGAGCGATCCGAAAGGCAAGCTGCTGCTGGCCTCGAGCACCGGCAAGGGATTCCAGGCTCCGATGTCAGACCTCGTCTCCGAGACGCGCAAGGGCAAGCAGGTCGTCAATGTCGGCAAGGACGGGAAGCTGGTTGTCGTGCGGCGGATCGAGCCCGATCACGATCACGTCGCGGTGGTCGGCGACAACCGCAAGCTGGTCGTGTTCCATCTCGACGAGTTGAAGGAGCTGTCGCGCGGGCAGGGGGTCAAGCTACAGGGCTACCGCGATGGCGGGCTGGCCGATGCGACCACCTTCAAGCTCGAGGATGGTCTCAGCTGGACGATGGGCGGCAAGGGTGACCGCACCCGGACCGAGACCGAGATCTGGCAATGGAAGGTCGCACGCGGCGGGGCAGGGCGCCTGCCGCCCCAGGGTTTCCCGCGCGACAACAAGTTCGGATAGAAAAGGGGCCGGAGGATTGCTCCTCCGGCCCCTTTCGATTTTCCAGCTAGAAGCGGGTGTCGCTTACTGGCCGCCTTCGGCGGTCATCGTGCCGGTGGTGCCCTGGGCTTCCATCGCGGCCATGATGTCGGCCATCGCGACGAGCGCGACGAGCTTCTGGTCGACCACCGCGAACTGTTCGCGGGTCAGCGCGACCGCGCCTTCGCCGTGGCTGACGACGATGTTGTCGCCTTCGACGCTCTTGATCGCGCCGATCGGCATACCCTTGACGGTGGCGACGTCGGCACCGACGACGAGCGCGGCGTCACGAGCGGCATCGGCCTGCTGCTTGGCAGCCTGGAGCATGCCGACGATCTGCGCCTTGGTGGCGTTGACCGTGGGGCCGTTGTCGCCAGCGCCGAACGCGGCGGTGGGAACGGGAGCCTTCATGCCGTCGACAACGAGGATGGCGGTTTCGCCTTCGACGCTTTCGATCGTGCCGATTTCCATGCCGTCATTGCCGTAGACGGTCGCACCGGCGGTGGCGGTGACGGTCGCACCGGCGTCCTGCGCAAGCGCGGCGCCCGGGACGGCGGCGATGGCAAGAGCAGCGGCAGCGGCCAGCTTGTTGAATTTCATGTCGGATCCCTTCCGTTTGTCAGAACTCTGCCCTTCCCCAGGCACCGAGGGGGGTACGTGGCAATGGGCATGATATGATTGTTGCACCTTCGTCGAGGCACCTTCGCAGCCGAAGCGCGAAAGCCCTATATGTAGGGAGCTTTCCCATGTTGCAACTGCGAGATAGGTTATAGCGGATCGAAACTGAAGCTGGCCTGAAGCGCGCGGTCAGGATTCGGGCACCAGAATCAACACGTCGTCCTCCACCCTCCAGCTGTCGAGGCGCGAGAGGAAATTCATTCCGAGCACGTTGACGTTGCCGATCGCGGGCGAGACCACGACATCGAGATCGCGCGCTGTCACGCTGCCCGCCTCGAGGATATCGATCGTGGCGAGCTGTGCAGGGGCGTTGCCGTTGGCGGTGCGCATGATCACGGGCTGGCGATAGGGGATCGGCTCGACCCGCCCTGCGGCGGCGGCCGCGGTCGAGAGGGCAGTAAGCGTCGCCCCGGTATCGATCAGGAACCGCGCCTGCGCGCCGTTGACCTGGCCTTCGACCCAGAAATGCCCGTCGCGCGACAAGGGGATGCGGGTCTCGCTGCCTTCGACGATTTGCTCGGGCATGCCGATCTGCGGCATCGCGAGGTCGAGATCGGGGTTGAGACGCGCGGCGTTGACGATCGTCAGCACCAGCGCCGCGGCGATCCCGAGATGACCGACCGTGCGCACTGCCGCGCCCCCGCGCCGGGTCGCGAGGCCGAACAGGTTGCCGCCGACCACCAGCAGGATCGAGACAAGTGCCAGCGCGAGCAAGGGCTGCGAGAGCAGGAAATCGCCGGCCGAGGGGAGCGTGATGTCGGAGGGTCCGCGCATGGAGGACAATATAGGCATGCCCGCGCCGATCACGAGAGCTCTTTCGCAAGCGCAACATAATCGGCGACGGAGAGGGTTTCGGCACGACGCGTAGGCTCGATCCCGATCGCCTCGAGTGCGGCGATCGCGCCGGGTACCGATTTGAGCGACTGGCGCAGCATCTTGCGCCGCTGGCCGAAGGCCGCTTCGGTCAGCCGCGAAAGGATCGTCGGGCCTACCTTTTCGGGCATGGTTGCGGGCTCGATATGGACGATCGCGCTCATGACCTTGGGCGGGGGCGTGAAGGCGCTGCGGTGGACCTTCATCGCCAGCGACGCGCGCGAGCGCCACTGCGCGAGCACGGCGAGCCGGCCATAGGTGCCGGAACCTTCCTTAGCGACGATCCGATCGGCGACCTCGCGCTGGAACATCAGCGTGAGCGAGGTCCATGCAGGCGGCCATGCCTTGGCCGACAGCCAGTCGACCAGCAGCGCGGTGCCGACATTGTAAGGCAAGTTGGCGACCACCGCATACGGCGCGTCGAACAGCGAATCGTGATCGACATCGAGCGCATCGCCCTCGATCACCGTGAGCTGGCCGGGGAAAGCTTCCTCGAGCTCGGCGAGGGCGGGAAGGCACCGGGCATCGCGTTCGATCGCGGTGACTTTCGCGCCGGCGCGCAGCAGCGCCCGGGTCAGGCCGCCCGGGCCGGGGCCGATCTCGAGCACCGGACGTCCCGCGAGATCGCCGGGGACGGCCGCGATCCGGTCGAGCAATTGTTCGTCGAACAGGAAGTTCTGGCCGAGCGCCTTGCTGGCAGAAAGCCCGTGGCGGGCGATGACGTCGCGCAAGGGGGGGAGGCCGCTCATCCGCGCCGCGCCGCCATCTCGCCCGCCATCTTCAGAGCGGCGATCGTGGCGCCCGGATCGGCGATCCCCTTGCCCGCTATCGCGAAGGCGGTGCCGTGGTCGGGCGCGGTGCGGATGAAGGGCAGACCCAGCGTCACGTTGACCCCCTGGTCGAAATCGAGCGCCTTGACCGGGACCAGCGCCTGATCGTGATACATGCACAAGGCCGCGTCATAGGTCGTCCGGGCGCGGGGGGCGAACAGGGCGTCTGCCGGGTGGGGACCTGTCACCGACAGGCCGTCCGCTTCGAGCGCGGCGATGGCGGGTGCGATGATGCGAGCCTCCTCGTCACCGAAAGTGCCGTTTTCCCCGGCATGCGGATTGAGTCCCGCGATTGCTAGGCGCGGTCGGGTGAGGCCGAAGTCGCGCTCCAGCGCCGCAGCCACGATCCGTGCGCGCGACACGATCAGGCCGGTGGTGAGGCGCGCGGGAACCTCCGCCAGCGCGACGTGGATCGTGAGCGGGACGGTGCGCAGGCTGGGTCCGGCGATCATCATCGCCACATCGTCGGGGCCGAGCCCCGCGGCGTCGGCGAGGAATTCGGTCTGGCCCGGAAAGGTGAAGCCGGTCGCCTGCAGCTGAGCCTTCGAGACCGGACCGGTGATTACGGCTCCGGCCCGACCGTCTTGCGCCAGTCGGGTTCCCTGCTCGAGTGACGCGCGGGCGATCGTGGCTCCGGCTTCGTTGGGGGAGCCGGGGCCGTAATGCCCGTCCTTGCCCTCGAGAACCGGAAGCGCCGCGTCGAACTGCGCGTCGGTCGCAGACGGATCATCTATTGCCGCGATGGTGACCTTCAGGCCGCAATGCGCCGCGGCTTCTTCGAGCACCCGGCGTCCGCCGCAGACGAAGAACGGTTGCAGGCTGTGTCGATCGCGTTGCAGCCAGGCTGCCAATGCCAGTTCGGGGCCGATCCCGGCCGGATCGCCCAGCGTCAGCGCGAGCGGGACCGGATCGGGCAAGCGATCAACCGCCGACGAGTTCGGTGCCCGAGCCGTAGGTCACGATCGCATCACGGCGCAGGTCGCGCAGGAAGGCCTGCGCGCGCTTCTGGATGCGTTCGTCTTCGAGATCGGCGAGCACCTTGTCGAAATCGGGTGCGGCAGCAACCTGCGGATCGTCGCGGCCGCACAGCATCAGCACACTGATCGAGTTGTCGCTCGCCGGGAAGGGGCGCGTGACCTGGCCGAGCGAGAGCGAAAGCAGTTCGCCCTGCAGGCTCGCAGGAAGGTTGCGCGCGGGCACTTCCTGGTTGCGCACGACGTTGAGCCCGAATTCCGCGCCGCCGCGATCGAGATCGCCGCAACCACGAATCGAGCGGACCTTGCCGAGATAGTCGGCCTGGAAAGCCTGGAAGGATTCCTCGGTCAGGCCGGCGGGCAGTTGCGCCGAGATCTGCGCCAGGCTCAGCAGGGCATCTCGCGGATCGGTGGTCAGCACGCGGCGCTTGTCGCGCAGGAGGAGGATCGAATAGCCGCCGGGGACTTCGACCGGTCCAAGCACCTGACCGACCTGCATACCGCGCAGTTTTTCGGCAATCACCGGATCGATCCGGTCGAGTCGGAGCCAGCCCGAATCGCCGCCATTGGCCGCGGTCGAGATCTGCGAACGGCGTGCGGCGATGGCGCGAAAATCGGCGCCCTGCTGGATCGCCTGCACAATCTGCATCGCGGTCTGGCGGACCTGCTGATCGGTTTCGGGCGTAGCCGGCAGTGCGATCTCGCCGTAGAAATATTCCTCTTGACCCTTAGCCGCTTCCTGGCGGGCGATGATCTCGCGAACCTCTTCCTCCGACACGTTGACGAAGGGCGAGACATAGCGCGACAGCAGGCGCTGCCACGCGAGTTCGGCACGGATCTTGAACTTCAGGGCTTCGGACGAGGTGCCGAACTGGGCGAGGTATTCGTCCATCACGTTGGGGTTCTGGCCGAAGTTCTGCTGCGCGACGCGATTGAAGGTCTGCATGACGCGTTCGTCCTCGACCGCCATGTCGTCTTCGGTCGCCTTCTGGATCTGGATCAGCTCGTCGATCAGGCGATTGCGGATCGCCACGCGCAGCTGGTTCATTTCCTCGGGCGCGATCTCTTCGTCGCGGCCCAACAGTTCGAGTGCGATCCGACGCTCGATGTCGGTCCCGGTGATGATCGCTCCGCCGACCTTGGCCGAAGCCAGTCGCAGGTCGGGGTTTTGGCCGAGCAGCGTGGGATTGTCGGGAATGTCCAGGCCGCCGACATCGCCGACCTGCGCCGCAGCGGGCTGGGCCGAGAGGGCCATGGCGGCAACGGAAAGGAGCGCGCCGATGAACGGACGAAGCGCGAATTTCTTCATCATGTGGATCTCGATATCATCCAAAATTGCGGTTGCCCGAAGCGGGAAGCGACCCCTGGACGAGCTGGCCGGAGAATCTGCCCGCCGACGGATTAACCGTCGCTGAGCCGTGTGCAAGGTCGGATAGCGGGTTTGACGGCCTTCTTCAATCGAAGCCCAGCCCCAACAGGTTGACGCTGAGGATAAAGGTGTTGCCGCGCACGGCGTCGCCGGTGGTCACGTAATCGCGCCGCCAGGTCAGGCCGAGCTCGAGGCAATCGTCGCGATAGGCCACGCCGAGCCGCGAGCGCAGCAGATCGAATCCGTCCGCCGTGAGTGTCGGGTCCTCGTCGCGATCGGTGAGGTTGGCGACCATCGAGCCGAACACCGACCAGTAGTCGAACAGCGCCAGCCGACCGGCGAGACGCAATTCCTCGCGGTCGCGCAGATCCTCGATCGCAAGGTCGACATTGCGGTTCAGCCGCAGGTAGCCGATTTCGAGATAAGTCCGACTGCTGCCCACGACCGCGTCGAATTCATTGCGCCGCACCGCGAAGTTGTCCTTGTCGAGCCGGAACCGATGGGTGACCTTGACGAAATCCTTGTAGCGGATCTCGGTGCGCCCGACGAAGTCGGAAACATTGCCCGACAGCCCGGTGCCGTCGGGCAGGATCGTCTTTTCCTCGCTCAGCCGATAGGATTGGCCGACCGTGGCGAAGATGCGCCAGCCGGGAAATTCAGCGCGCCAGTCGACCCCGTAGGTGAGCCTCACCCCGTCCTCGACCCGGTCGTAACCGGGGAAACGATTGAGCGCGAACAGGTTGCTCGTTTCGAGGTCGATCGCACGGCTGTCCTCGTTCGGGATCGCGAGGTTGCGCAATTGCGGGCTCGCCACCAGCTGGACCCGCGGCGTGAGCACCTGCGTGCCGCCGAGGAATTCGCCCACGAACGGCCATTTGACGTCGGCCGCCGCGGTGACGATGCCGCGGGTCTGCCATCCTTCGATCCCGCGATAGAGCGCGGTGGGAGTGCGGGCATTGTCGTCCGAATGGTACACGTCACCCCGCACCAGCGCGGTCAACGTTAATTGCTGCCCCAGCGGGGTAATCCGCCGCCAGTCCCACTGCGCCTTGGCGAAGGCGCGCTGCGTGTCCTGGCCCTCGGGCCGCAGGATGTTGAGCGAGTTGACCTGCAGCGTGACATTGCCGCCGGCGATCGGATCGGCGATCCGGGTGCGAAAATCGACGGCCGGCAGCGCCATCGGAACCTGTCCCTGGTCCTGCCCCGCGCGCAGTGTCTGCGTCGCCCAGCCGGCGAGGGTGAAATAGGTATCCTGCGAGATGTACTCGGCGTTGACGGTCGAGCGCAGCCGGTCCTCACGGCTGATGTCGTAACGTCGCAGGAAGGTGCGGTCGGACGCGATCCGGGTCGAATGGGTGAGCGACCAGTTCTCATCGAACTGGAACTTGCCGTTGGTGAACAGATAGCCGCGGAATTGGTCGCCCGCCTCGCTGGTGGTGCCGGCGATCGAACGTTTCTCCGAATAGGTTGCGTATCCGGTCGCCTGGAACGCCCCCTGGTCGGTCAGGTGGCGATATTGCGCCGATACCATCGGCGGGGCTTCGGTGTAGAGATAGCCCGAAACCAGCAGGTCCCGGTTCTTGTCGAGCCGCACATAATAGCTGTCGCTGATCTCGATCCCGTTGCTCTCGGAAAAGCGCACGTCGGGGATCAGCGCGCCCGATACCGCGCGCCCGTCGGTGGTCACCGACAGGCCCGGCAGCGGGACGAGACGTGCGCCAAACAGCTCGAGATAGGCTCCGTCGAAACGCAGGACCTGGTCGCTTTCGTCGTAGACGACGCGCCGCGCCGTGATCCGCCAGCTGGGATCCTTGGGGCAGCCGTCCCCGGTCTGGACGGCGCAGGCGGAAAACGCCGCCCGGTCGAGTGCGATATCGCCGTTCGCGTCGCGCTGCGCCTCGGCCGCTGCGAGCCGGCCGCCCTGCGCCAGCACCAGCAACAGGTCCTGCATCGCGCCGGCATCGAGCTCGTCGGTCAGTTCGACCCGGTCGGTGAGCAGCTGGTTGCCTTCGCCGTCGACCACCCGCACATTGCCTTCGGCCACGATATCGCCGGTGGCTTCGTTCCAGCGCACCAGGTCGGCGCGCACCGAGCGTTCGCCCTGGCGCAGCACGACATTGCCGCGCGCGGTGACGGCAGAACTGCCGGCATCGTATTCGACGCTGTCGGCCTCGAACCCCACGCGGCCTTCACCGGGGTCCGCGATCGCGGGAACCGGAGCGGTCTCGGCATCCTGCAGCTCGAGCGACGGGATCTGGTCGGGAGGCGTTTCCTCGGTTTTATCCTGCGCGCTCTCGACGCCCGGGGCATCGCCGGATTGCGCCAGCGACTGGCTCGGCCAGAGCGCAAGCGTCGCCACGCCTCCCAGCAATGCGGCATGCCGCACGAAACCTTGCCAATCGCTAACCCGCCGGACCATGGCTTGCCTATCGCACCGCCCGCGCCTAATCGCAATCGCACTTTCGCGAGGCCCCTGGGCCCCATGCGACCCCTGCAGAATCACTCCCTGGAGACCACATGAAAATCCGTTTCGCCGATAGTACCAGCGACAATTCCGCGCTGCGTATCGTTCCCGTTGCCAAGGACAGCCTGCCCGCTTCCCTGCCGCAAGCGGTTAAGGACGCGGCCGAGCGCGCCCGCTTCGCCGGCAAGGGCGGGCAGGTGCTCGAACTGTTCCACGATGGCGAGCGGATGGCGCTGGTCGGCACGGGGGACGACAACAAGCCTGCCTCCTTCGAGAAGGCCGGCGGTGCCGTCGTCGCGAAATACTGGACCAGCGGTGAAAAGGTGATCGCTCTCGACGTGTCGGAAAGTGGTCTCGATGGCGCGCAGATCGCTTCGATCCTCCTCGGTATGCGCTCCCGCAACTGGCGCCACGAACGCTTCCGCACCAAGCTGAAGGACGACCAGAAGCGCACGCTCGAGACGATCGAGGTCGTCGGCGGTCCCGCGGACGCAGCGGACGCATGGGAAATCGAGTCGGCGGTTGCCGACGGGATGGACCTGACCCGTCACCTCGTCGCCGAGCCGGCCAACACGATCTATCCCGAAACCTTCGTCGATTATTGCCGCGAGGCCTATGCAGGCACGGGGCTCGAGATCACCGTGCTCGATAAGGACCAGATGACCGCGCTCGGCATGGGCTCGCTGCTCGGCGTGGCTCAGGGCTCGGTGCGCGAACCGCGCCTGCTGTGCGTCAAGTGGAGCGGTGGTGCCGCGGACGAGGCGCCGACCGCCTTCGTCGGCAAGGGCGTAACCTTCGATACCGGTGGTATTTCGCTCAAGCCGGGGCCGGGAATGGGCGACATGAAATTCGACATGGGCGGCGCGGGTGCCGTGGCCGGTGCCATGCTGACGCTCGCCAAGCGCAAGGCGAAAGCGAACGTGATCGGCGTTTGCGGGCTGGTCGAGAACATGCCCGATGCCGCCGCGCAGCGTCCGGGCGACGTCGTGACCTCGATGTCGGGCCAAACGATCGAAGTGCTCAACACCGATGCCGAAGGCCGACTCGTGCTCGCCGATGCGCTGCACTGGGTTCAGGTCGAGCACAAGCCTGCGCGGATCATCGATTTCGCCACGCTGACCGGTGCAATGATCATCGCGCTCGGCAGCGAGCATGGCGGACTGTTTTCGAACAATGACGAACTCGCCGAAGACCTGCTCTCCGCGGGCATCGAGAGCGGCGACAAGCTGTGGCGTTTCCCGCTCTCGCCCGCTTACGACAAGCTGCTCGACAGCCCGATCGCGGATATGCAGAACATTGGCCCGAAGGGGGCCGGTTCGATCACCGCTGCGCAGTTCATCCAGCGATTCATCATGGACGACACGCCGTGGGCGCATTGCGATATCGCCGGCATGGTCTGGGCGGAAAAGCCCGGCGCGACCTGGGACAAGGGCGCCACCGGTTACGGCGTGCGCCTGATCGACCGCTTCATTCGCGACACGGTGGAGTCCTGAGCCCCGCGCCGACGTCCAGGAGTCGCCGGGAAATCGGCTGGCGAAGCGAGGCCTGATGCGGGTCGATTTCTACGTTCTCGGCAATGCCGCGCCCGAAAGCATTGTTCCGGCGCTCGCGGCCAAGTCGGTCCGGGCGGGCGAGCGCCTGCTGGTGGTGTCGGCCCATTCGGCCCAGCGCGCGGCGCTGTCCGACGCGCTTTGGTCGCAGGACGGGTTCCTTGCCCACGGTGAGACGCATCGCGAGCGCCAGCCGATCCTGCTCGGGGACACACTCGATGCGGCAAACGGCGCGAAGCTGCTCTGCCTTGCCGACGGTGAATGGCGCGAGGATCCGGCTTTCGAGCGGATCTTCTACCTGTTCGACGACGATCACCGCGATGCGGCCCGGCAGGTCTGGCGCGATGTTTCGGCGCGCGACGGGGTCGAAGCCTATTTCTGGAAGCAGGACGGTGGCAAATGGCGGCAGGGTCCCTGAACTGCTAAGGTCCTAGACGAAGGAGAAAATCATGCGTGTTACCGCCGCATTGCTGGCCGTTTCCCTGCTCGCCGCCTGTTCGGATGCGGGCGAAGATGGCACCAAGGTCACAACGCCGGAAGGCGAGGTGACGATCGACGATACCGAGAACGGCGATGTCCGGATCACGAGCAAGGACGGCAAGTCGGTGTCGATCGACCAGCGCAAAGGCAATGACGCGCAGTGGCCGAAAGGGTTCGCTCCCTATCCCGGCGCGACCGTCACCAGCGACATCGCGATGGGCGGCGACAGCGGATCGGGCAAGATCATCGCCTTCACTTCGGACGACACGCCGCAGCAAGTGGCGGACTTCTATCGCCGCCAGGCCGAAGCGGCCGGATTCGAAATCGAGATGGCGCTGTCGGTCAATGATGGCCGGATGGTCGCGGGCGAAAAGTCCGACGGGACTGGCTTCGCGATCAACGCTTCAGCCGACGAGGAAGGCACCTCCGCCTCGCTGACGGTCGGCCGCAGCCGCTAACCCTGCCGTCGCGCAAATACGCGACATGCTTGCCCCCTGCGCGCGCGGGCGCTAGGGGCGCGCGCGAGAACAATCTCCCTCTTCGAACTCCAATCGAACATCCAAGGAATTCCCCATGGCGGTTACCCGCACCTTTTCGATCATCAAGCCCGACGCCACGCGTCGCAACCTCACCGGTGCCGTCACCAAGATGCTCGAAGAAGCCGGCCTGCGTGTCGTCGCTTCCAAGCGCATCAAGATGACCCGCGAACAGGCCGAAGGCTTCTACGAAGTCCACAAGGAACGCCCGTTCTACGGCGAACTGTGCGATTTCATGACCTCGGGCCCGGTCGTCGTGCAAGTCCTCGAAGGCGAAGACGCCGTGAAGCGCAATCGCGACATCATGGGCGCGACCAATCCCGACGACGCCGACGAAGGCACGATCCGCAAGACCTACGCCGAATCGATCGAAGCCAATTCGGTCCACGGCTCGGACAGCGACGAGAACGCCGCCAAGGAAATCGCTTTCTTCTTCGACGAAGACGAAATCGTCGGCTGAACTCTTCCGGCACATGCTGGTAACAAACAGGCGGCGCACCCCGACGGGTGCGCCGCTTGTTTCGTTTCGGGGGCACCCCATCTGGCGCGAATGAACCGCAAACCGCGCCTCGACCACCTCACCATCCTCTATACCGACCGCGAGGCAAGCGAGCGGCACTACGGGATCCTTCTGCCCCTGATCGGTTTCAGCTCTCCCAAGCCGGGAATCTGGACCGACGGCGACGGCTTCTGGCTGCAGTTCCAGAAGGCGAAGGCGGAAACGTCACCTTATGAGCGCTACGGCGCGGGATTGAACCACTGGGGCTTCGCTATGGAAACTCCCGAAGCGGTCGAGGAATTGAGGTCTGCCTTGATCGACCAGGGTATTGCCGTTCAGGAGATCCAGGATCTCGGCGGCGCGCGCGCGCTGTTCCTCCCCGATCCCGATGGATTGCGGGCCGAATTCACTTGGTACCCCGAAGGAATGGCGGCGGTGGGGTGACGTAATAAAACTACAATATGCAGCCGATCTGACGCCGTAAATTGCTTGGGTTAATCGATTCGCGCAAAGTTCGTTCGGCTGCTATGCCGAGTCGCATGGTGTGGAAATCCCGACAGGCACTGCGCGTGGTCGACGGTTTTATTGCCGCCGTTAATGCACATGACGCCCGCTCGGCCGCCCAGCTGCTCCATCCCGACGTGACCTATATCGACAGTGTCGGCGGGCGGATCCGGGGCCGCGACGATTGCGCGCTCGCCCTCGAGCGGTTTGCGCATCTCGACGATCTTTTCACGATGCACATCGACAAGAAGACGGTGACCTTGCCCGAGGTCTTGCTGACCGGCTTCACCACGGCGCGCGATCCGCGCCTCGCGAGCAAGACATTGTGGCGCGCGGAAGTGAGGGACGGAATGCTTTACGCCTGGCAGAGCTTCGGACGCGGCAATCCGCCCCCGCTCGCGCGCATGCTGATGCAGAAGCGTCCGGCACCCACCGGCGGCAGCTTCGCCAGCCTGCTCGTCGGAACGCCCTAGAACTCGTCTGCGACCTGCTGCAGCTTCGCCAGGCGCTTGGGCGCGACCGCGGCCCAGCTGCGCGCCAGCCAGTCGTCGACATGATCCCAATCGGTATCGGGCCGGTCGAGCCGGAGCGCGATCCAGCCCGCAGTTCCGTAATAGGCGGGGCGGTAATAGCGCTCTGGGTCGCGCTCGATCAGCGCGTTCATCTCGTCGACCCCGCTCGTCTTGACCAGGAGCGAGATCGCTTCCTCGCCGTGATGGCGATCGCTGAAATAGGCGAAGTATTTGCCGCTCTTGCCCGCCAGCTTCCAGCCCGGCGCACCGTGGCTCGGGCGCTCCTCGGTCTCGACCTGGGCCAGTGCCAGCTCGCGAACGCGCTGCAGCAGCCAGTCCGGATCGTAGCATCGCCCGACATACCGACCGAGCACGCGCGGATAGAGCTGGTGTTCGGCAAATTTCACCCGTGCGGCGAGCGTCTCGGGCGTGTCTTCGGAGCGGATCGCGATCTCGAGCTGGCCGAGCACCGGCCCGTCGTCCAATTCGGGCGTTACCAGGTGAACCGAGCAACCATGCGTCGCATCGCCCGCCTCGAGCGCGCGGGCGTGCGTGTCGAGCCCCTTGTACTTGGGTAGCAGCGAGGGATGGATATTGAGCAGGCGTCCTTCCCAGCGCGAGACGATTTCAGCCCCGAGAATCCGCATATACCCTGCCAGCGCGATGTATTGTGCGCCGCTTTCGCGGATTGCCGCATCCATCGCCGCATCGTGCTCGGTGCGGTCCATTCCGCGATGCGCCAGCGCGAATGTCGGCACATTTTCGTCGCGCGCGAGCGCGAGGCCTTCGGCATCGGGATCGTTGCTCGCGACGAGTACGATCTCGTAGGGGGAATCGTCGAACCTGCTCGCATAGAGCAGCGCGGCCATGTTGGTGCCGGTGCCCGACAGCAGTACCGCGACTTTCGCGCGTTCACGCGTCATGCGTCGCCGACCAGTCCTCTTGCGCCGCCCATGTCCCCTGCGAACCCTTCACCGTGCAGCCACGGGTCCCCTCGGAGATGCGGCCGATCGAGAACACGGTTTCGCGGGCCGCTTCGAGATCAGAGGTTACCGAGGCGACTTCGTTAGCCGCCACCGCCAGCACCATGCCGATGCCGCAGTTGAAGGTGCGTGCCATCTCGGACGGCTCGATATTCCCCTGCGCCTGGAGGAAAGCCATCAGCCCGGGCTGGTCCCAAGCGTCGGCGTCGACGGTGGCGTGCAGGCCCTCGGGCAGAACCCGCGGCAAGTTCTCCAGCAGGCCACCTCCGGTGATATGGGCGAGGGCATGGATCCGGCCGCTGCGGATCACCGGGAGAAGGCTCTCGACATAAATGCGCGTCGGCTCGATCAGCGCGTCGATCAGCAGCCGTTCGTTGTCGAACAGCGCCGGACGATCGAGCTTCCAGCCCTTGTCCGCGGCGAGCCGCCGCACCAGTGAATAGCCGTTTGAATGCACGCCCGAACTGGCCAAGCCGAGCAGCACGTCGCCCGCCGCGACCCTGTCGCCGGTCAGCTGCTCGCCGCGTTCGACCGCACCGACACAGAAACCCGCAAGATCGTAGTCGCCCTCGGCATACATGCCCGGCATTTCCGCCGTTTCGCCGCCGATCAGCGCACAGCCAGCCTGTTTGCAGCCGTCCGCGATGCCCCCGATCACGCGTTCCGCGATGCCGTTCTCGAGTTTCCCGGTGGCGAAATAATCGAGGAAGAACAGCGGTTCGGCGCCCTGAACGATCAAATCGTTCACACACATCGCGACGAGATCGATCCCGACGGTGTCGTGGCGACCATGGTCGATCGCGAGCTTAAGCTTGGTGCCGACGCCGTCATTCGCAGCGACCAGCAGGGGATCGGCGTAACCGGCCGCCTTGGGATCGAAAAAGCCTCCGAATCCGCCGATCTCGCCATCCGCGCCGGGGCGCGCCGTGGCCTTCACCAGCGGGCCTATGGCCTTGACCAGTGCATTGCCGCTTTCGATCGAGACACCCGCTTTTGCGTAGGTGTAACTGTCCTTGTCCGCCGTCATATCCGGCTCCATACGCTTTCGCGCTTGGATTTCCACGCCCCATTGGGCAAAAGCCCACCGGTTCGATGATCTCGCTAGCTTCGCCTCTCCGTATTCCGTCCGTTACCCGCCGTACGATCGTGGTCGTGGCGGCGCTTGCGCTCGCGCTGTGTGGGGTGGCGCTGTGGGCGCAGGTCGAGGGAGAGCGCGGGATCGCGCCGCTCGCCAGCACCGGCGATATCGAGGTCTACGACATCGAGGTCGATACCACCGGATCGGACGGCGACGACGCGCGCGAGAAGGGCTGGATCGAAGCGCGGCGCAAGGGCTGGGCCAAGCTCGGCGGACCCGAGATGTCCGATTCGCAACTCGAAGGCATGTCGAGCGCAATCATCATCCAGCGCGAGCAGATCGGCGCGCGCCGCTACATCGCGACGCTCGGCGTGGTGTTCGATCGCCAGCGCGCCGGGCAGTTCGTCGGCGGGACGCGTGGCGGTTCGCGCTCGGCCCCGCTGCTGACGATCCCCGTGCTCTACACCGCCGGGACCGCGCAGGTGTATGAAGTGCGCGGGCCGTGGCAGCGCGCCTGGGCGCAATATCGGGCTGGCGACAGCCGCATCGACTATGTTCGCCCTTCGGGCTTCGGCGGCGAATCGCTGTTGATTACGGCGGGCAATCCCGCGCAGCGCAGCCGGATCTGGTGGCGTAACGTGCTCGGCCAGTTCGATGCGTCGGACGTCATCATGCCGATGGCCGAGCTCGACTTTTCTTATCCTGGCGGCCCGGTCGACGGGACTTTCACCGCGCGCTACGGCCCCGACAACACCTATCTCTACAGCTTCGAGATGCGCGCCGAGAGCCAGGAGCAACTGCCGCAGATGCTGGCGCGCGCGGTCGAGCGGATGAACACCGCTTACGAAGTCGCGCTCGAACGCGGGCTGCTCAAGCCCGACAGTTCGTTGCAGCGCACGCAGACGATCCCGGCCGAGATCGCCGCGTTGATCGAGGCCGGGCGGCGCGCGCTCAACCCACCGCCGGCCCCGGAACCGACGATCACGCCGGAAGAAACCGATCCCGATGCGCCCGCGCCACGCCAGACCTCGGTGCCTGTCCAGTCCTTCCAGCTCCAGTTCGCCTCGCCCGATGCGGCGGCGATCGACAGCACGCTGGCGGCAGTGCGGGGCGTGCCGGGCGTCGGCAGCGCTTCGATCCGTTCGACCGCGCTCGGGGGCACCTCGGTACTCTCGGTGATCTTCACCGGTGACGAAGACACGCTGCGCTCGGGCCTGCGCGATGCCGGTTTCAATGTCAGCGGCAGCGGCAACCGGCTGACCATATCCCGATGACCGAAAAGGCGCGGCAGATCGCGCTGCCGCTGTCGGCGGCGATGCCGGGCGATGCGCGGCGGATCGTGCTCGGCAACGGGAATCGCGCAGCCGCTGAGGCGCTCCAGGCCCCCGAGGGGTGGCCGTTTCACACCGCCGTGCTCGCCGGACCACCGCGCTCTGGCAAGTCGCTTTTCGCGCGCTGGTTTTCCGGGATGGGAGCGGGCCAGTCGATCGACGATGCCGACCGAATGGACGAGACCGAGCTGTTCCACCTCTGGAATCGCGCGCAGGAGGCCGGGCGACCGTTATTGCTGACCCGCGCAGCAGGTCCGTGGGACATCCGCCTGTCCGACCTGCGCAGCCGGATGGGGGCAGCGCTCCAGCTTGCGATCGCCCCGCCCGACGATGCGATGTTGGCCGAATTGATCGCCGAGCACGCGGCCGCGCGCGGCGTGCCGATGCCCGATGGCGCGAGCGCCTATCTCGTTCCGCGGGCTACCCGCGATTACGCCGCGATCGAGGAACTCGTCGAGACGATCGACCGTCTGAGCCTTGAAAGAAAACAACCCGCAACCCTTGCGATATGGCGCGATGCGCTCGATATCCTGCAGGGTGGCGATCCGGAAGCGGATCAGCCCGACCTGCTCTAGCGAACGGGAGATGCCATGTTCGGCGGCCTGAAAAGCTATCTCGATTCGATCCGCGCGCGAGATCCCGCGCCGCGCTCGCGCGCCGAGATCCTGCTTTATCCCGGCGTCCTCGCGCTCGGTCTCCACCGAATCGCCCATTGGCTCTATGGCGGTGGGCTGTTCTTCTTCGCGCGGTTCGTGAACCATTTCGCGCGCTTCCTGACTTCGATCGACATCCATCCCGGGGCGAAGATCGGCGCGCGCTTCTTCATCGACCACGGCTTCACCGTGATCGGCGAAACCGCCGAGATCGGCGACGACGTGACGATCTACCAGAACGTCACGCTGGGCGGGACCAATCCTTCCAATGGCGAGCCGGGTAAGCGACATCCCACGATCGGCAACGGCGTGATCATCGGGGCCGGAGCGCAGGTGCTCGGCCCGATCACCGTGGGCGACCGGGCGCGTATCGGTGCCAATGCCGTGGTCACCGATGAAGTGCCCGAAGGCGCGACGATGGTTGGCCTCAAGGCACGCTCGACGCTGATGCCGGTGGAGGAATGGGCAAAGGACTTCATGCCTTACGGGACGCCGTGCCGCGAACCGTGCGAGCCCTGCGAACCGAACGAGGGCCACGAGGAACGCCTCGCCGTCCTCGAGGCCGAACTGGCCGAATTGCGCGCCGCCGTCGCGGCGCACGACGACACCACGTCCGGGGCCAAGACCGGCGGATGAATATCGGAACCGGCATGCTGCTCCCGTTCCCGCGCAAGGGCGGACAGATCGGCTTCGAGCGAGACGAGTTGCAGCGCATCCTCGATGTCTACGGACGCATGGTCGCGGCCGGGCAATGGCGCGATTACGCGATGGATTTCGACCGCGAATACGCCGCTTTCGCTGCCTTCCGCCGCGCCGCCGAACGCCCCGAAGCGCGAATCGAGAAACGCCCGGCGCTGCGCAATCGGCAAGGCATGTGGGCGCTGATCGGCGAGCAGGGCCAAGTGCTCAAGCGCGGCCAGGAACTGAGCGGCGTGCTGGCCCCGATCGAGCGGCGGTTGCTGAAGTCGGTCGGCGACTAGAGGCGTCCGTTCGAAACCTGTCTTCGGCCATAGAGGAAGGCGACGGTGATGATGGTCGGGAAGATGAAGCCCTTGAGATAGGAGAGTGGGTGTCGGCCTTCGGTGAAATCGACCGGTAGGTTCCCGAAATGGGCCCAGTATTGCGACGCAACGAGGCCCCCTATGCTGAGCCACATACCCCACAATCCGCCTCGACGACCTGTTACGACCACGAGAAGGCTGAGCGTTATCGCGAGGCGCAGCACCGATTGAATGTGGTCGAAGATCGAGGGACTGCTGGACCCGGCGGACAGGTACAGATCGCACAGAGTGTAGACGTGGTAGAATACGAGCAAGCCAGCCAGAGCCAGGATGACCAGACTCTGGGCAAACCGAAGCTTCCCTTGTCGTGCAGCCGTAAGGACGTTCACGATCTTTAGCTCTCGTGGGTGGCAGAGGGCAGGAGCGGAAGCACCGGCCCTCTGCCACCCCTCGATCCGGTCACGTCAGGCCGCAGCCAGCTCGGTCGCCGGCAGCTTGGCGCGCCAGTCGCTCGGAAGCTTGGTGACGACCGCCTTGCGGATCGGCGACCAGAAGGCTGAGAGCGAGAGCAGCGCCGATCCGATGATCAGCGCCGTCAGCGCGAAGTTCAGTTCGACGAAGCCGAACTCGCGGAACAGGAAGGTCAGCGCGAACAGCACGTAGGCGAGCGCGGAGACCAGCAGCGCGCGGCGATCGACCGCCAGCGCCACGATCCCGAACAGCACGTAGATCGCGAGAACCCCGATCGCGGCGCCGACCCCGGTCGCTTCGCCGTCGGTCACCCCGATCAGTGAGAACAGCGGGTGGGCAAGCATCGGGGCGGCGAGCAGGTGGAGCCAGAAGGCGACGTCGGCACGCCGGGTCTCGCGCCGGGGGTCGGACACGTCCCAGCGCATCGCGAAAGCGAAGATTGCAAGGCCAGCGACGAACACCAGCGCGAGCACGAAGGTTTCGGGCTCACTCGGCTGCACTGCGGCGATGATCAGGCTGATCACGGTCAGTGCGAGCGCCGCAACCAGCGCGGCGATCGTGATCGGGACCATGAACCGTTTCCAGTGCAGCCACGCGGCACCGGCGGTCACGATGCCGACACAGGCACCGATGATCCCGCCGATCCAGTCTGGGGTGCCATCGCCCGGTCCGATCGCAGCCACCGCGGCGCCCAGAGTCGCGCCGGCGACGCCGAGTACGAAGGCGAGCAGCAGAATGATGCTGGGCAGCGCCATACGGCGCTTGCGAGTGAAGAATTCGGCCAGCATCCAGGCGGTCCCTGCGGCGAGCGCGCCACCGAACAGCATTTGCAACCCGTCGCGCACGATCGTGCCCTCGTCATACGCCCCGCCGATCGCCTGCCCGATCCCGACCGCGGCGAGCAGCATGATGACCACGCCGATCGAAACGAAGATGTCGTTGAAGCCAGTGATGAGGCGAAAATGCTCGGCATCGGCCGGCACGGCGTCCTTCATCGACGCGACATGCGAGCGCAGAGCGCGCGCAGCCTCGTTGCTGATCGCACCCGCTTCGACCGCGGAGCGTAGATCGGTTTCGCTGTACATTGGAAAAACCCTCCCTGTTGGAGCAAGGAGGGTATTCCGAGGTGTATTAGTTTGTCAATACGCCCTTGTGGGCGTCGGTCGAGCGGGGTGGACCGCCGGTGGGAGCGATCAGCCCTGCTGGGCTTTCTGCAACGCCGCCATGATCGCCATCGATTGTTCGCCGCCATTCTGCGGGACGCTGGCATGTTCGACCTTGGAGATTTCGTCCCAATGCGCGGCGAACCCTTCGACCGAGCGCTCGTCCTCGGGCAGGATGACCGGCGTGTTCATGGTGACGAAGCTCGAGTGGTAGCCACCCGCGCCGGCACCGACGATCGCATTGGTCGGGGCGTCCTCGCTGACGAGGTAGAGCGCGGCGGGCACGACGTTTTCCGGGCCGAACATCTTCTGCGCCTGTTCGGGCAGGATATCCTCGGTCATCCGCGTCGCCGCGACCGGCGCAATCGTGTTGCACTTGATGTTGTACTTCGCGCCTTCGAGGTAGAGCGTCTTGGTGAGCCCAGCGAGACCGAGCTTGGCGGCACCGTAATTGGCCTGGCCGAAATTGCCGAACAGGCCGGTGCTGCTCGCGGTCATCAGGATGCGACCGTAATTCTGTTCGCGCATGGTTTCCCACACGGCCTTGGTTGCATAGGCGCTGCCGAGCAGGTGGACCTTGACCACCAGCTCGAAATCGGCCGGGTCCATCTTGGCGAAGCTCTTGTCGCGCAGGATGCCGGCATTGTTGATCAGGATATGGACGCCGCCCCACTTGTCCTTCGCCTGCGCCACGAGGTCGACCATCTGGTCGTAATCGGTGACCGAGGCGCCGTTCGCCATGGCGGTGCCGCCGGCTTCCTCGATTTCCTCGACGACCTTGCCTGCCGCGTCCGAGGCACCGGTGCCGTCGCGCGCGCCGCCGAGATCGTTGACCACGACCTTCGCGCCGCGCTTGGCGAGTTCGAGCGCATAGGCGCGGCCGATGCCGCCGCCGGCTCCGGTGACGATGGCGACCTTGTCGGTGAAATCGATGGACATGGGAGGGGCCTTTCGAAAAGTGCTTTACGGGAGGGTCAATCGCTTAGGATCAATCGGGGGCGAAGTGACATGTTCCGAAACGGCTTGCAACAGCGTGTTTCGCGGGGGCCGATGCCGTAGCGGCAAGGCGGTGCGTAATGCGGCGCAATCTATGGAAACTGTCGCGAAATACTGCCATTGCGCAGGCCATGAGCAAGCATGACCTCGCTATAGTCGTCCTCGCCGCGGGCAAGGGGACGCGGATGAAATCGGACCTCCACAAGGTCCTCCATCCCATCGCCGGACGCCCGATGCTCGAGCACCTGCTCGCCAGCGCCGAGGAACTGTCGCCCAGGCGCCGGGTGGTGATCGTGGGGGCAGGCCGCGAACAAATCGAAGACCAGCTTGGTGAACGCGCGACCTATCGCGTGCAGGAACCCCAGTTGGGGACGGGCCACGCCGTCCAGCAGGCCGAGGACGCGCTCGAGGATTTCGAGGGCGACGTGCTCGTGCTCTACGGCGACGTTCCGTTCGTGAAGTCCGAAACCATGCGTGCGATGACCGAGCGCCTGCACGGCGATGACGAGCCCGCAGTGGTCGTGCTCGGTTTCGAACCCGCC
This sequence comes from Pseudoblastomonas marina, assembly GCF_034374265.1. Lineage (NCBI taxonomy): Bacteria > Pseudomonadati > Pseudomonadota > Alphaproteobacteria > Sphingomonadales > Erythrobacteraceae > Pseudoblastomonas > Pseudoblastomonas marina. The sequence continues at coordinate 455,851 of NZ_CP139718.1, forward strand.
GATCCACTCGCCTATGGCCGCGTCGTAGCGGACGACGACGGCCGCATCTCCAAGATGGTCGAATACAAGGACGCGGACGAGGGCGAGCGCGCTTGCCGGTTGTGCAATTCGGGCCTGATGGCCGCGCGCAAGGGCGACATCTTCGAACTGCTGCGCCGCGTCGGCAACGACAATGCGCAGGGCGAATACTACCTCCCCGATATCGTCAATATCGCGATCGCCGACGGGCGGAGCTGCGCCGCCGTGACCGCCGGCGACGAGGCCGAGGTCGCGGGGATCAACAGCCGCGCCGAGCTCGCCGTGGCAGAGGCGCAGTGGCAGGAGCTCAAGCGCGAAGAGGCGATGGCGGCGGGGGTCACGCTGCGCGCGCCCGACACGGTGTTCTTCAGCTACGATACCGAGATTGCGAACGACGTTACGATCGAGCCGCATGTCGTGTTCGGCCCCGGGGTCAAGATCGCGCGCGGTGCGCTGATCCGCTCGTTCAGCCACCTCGAGGGCGCGACCGTCGGTGAGGATTGCAAGGTCGGCCCGTATGCCCGCCTGCGGCCGGGGGCGGTGATGGAAAAAGACAGCTTCGTCGGCAATTTCGTCGAAATGAAGAAGGCCACGCTGGGCGAGGGCGCCAAGGCCAGCCACCTGACCTATCTCGGCGACACCACGGTGGGTGAGAACGCCAATATCGGGGCGGGCACGATCACCTGCAATTACGACGGCTATTTCAAATACCGCACCGAGATCGGCGCGCGCGCCTTCATCGGATCGAATTCAGCGCTGGTCGCGCCGGTACGGATCGGCCGCGACGCGATCGTCGCCGCCGGCAGCACGGTCACCCGCGACGTCGAGGATGGCGAGATGCGGATGGAGCGCGCCGAACAGCTGGTTAAACCCGGCTGGGCCGATCGATTCCACGACGCGATGAAGAAGAAGAAGGCCGCCGAAAAGGACAAGAAGTGAGAGCCATCGGGCCACTATTTTGCGTGCTGGCCTTGGCGGGCTGCGATACATCCGACGCGGATAAGTCGGACGCCGAAACCGTGATAGAGACAGGCGAGGAAGGGGCAATGGCCGAGGCCGCGCCGCAACAGGATTCGACCCTCTCCCCGGCAAACCACCCCACCACCTCGGCCTGCGCCGAAACCGAAGCGACGATCTTCAGCTGCACCATACGCGACGGACGCACCATCGCGGTGTGCGTGCAGCGCGACGAGCAGGGCCGCCAATACGCGCAGTACCGTTTCGGGCAGGGCGACGAACCGCCCGAGCTCGCCTGGCCGACCAGTTTCGACGAGCGCGGCATGCAATGGGCCTCGGTGCCTTATTCCGGTGGCGGCGAGGCGCAATTGAGCTTCGCGCGCGGCGACGTCCGTTACGTGATCTACAGCCGAGTGATCCGGACCAATTTCACGCCAGGCGAGCCGAACGATCCTAGGTTCGAAGACGGGGCATATGTCTATCGCGGCGAGCGCAGGATATCCTCGTTGCCTTGCGCCGGCGAAGCTGCCCGCCCGGTCAGCGTCGCGATGGCCGAGCGCTTTGCCGAACAGCAGGACACGCTCTTCACCGATTGACATGATATCATAGCGTGATATCAGCCTGGCCATGCGCACGCTGGTCGAGATTCCCGACGACGATATCAAGTGGCTCGATCGCCGCGCCGAGGAACTCGGCGTGTCGCGCACGGCTCTGGTGCGCGAGGCGGTCGCGCAGATGCGCTTGGGCTCCTCGCGGCGCGCGATCGACGAATATTTCGGTATCTGGCGGGATCGCAGCGATGTCGGCGAGGGGCAGGCATATCAACGCCGTATCCGCAACGGGAAGGGCGCATGACCGGCGTGCTGTTCGACAGCGCGATCCTGGTCGACGCGCTGGTCGGCCTCCCCGATGCGCGGACCGAGCTTATCAAGCATCCGGAACGCTGGATCACCCGGCTTGGCTGGACCGAAATCCTTGCCGGCGCGAAGGACGATTCCGAGCGGGTCGAAGCCTTCATCGACAATTTCAAGGTCGTCGAGCTGGGCGAGGACGTCGCCCGCCGCGGTGCGTCCTTGCTGCAACAGAACCCCCAGATGGCACTCGGCGACGCGATCGGGCTCGCCGCCGCGCAGGTCACCGGTCGGATCTACATCACGCGAAACACCCTCGCCTTCCCCCGGGCGATGCCGGGTGTGCGCATTCCCTACACGCTCTGAGAGAGGAATAATCCATGTGCGGAATCATCGGTATCGTCGGCAATCGCGCGGTTGCGGACCGGCTCGTCGACGGGCTCAAGCGGATGGAATATCGCGGCTATGATAGCGCCGGGATCTGCACGCTCGACAATGGCGAGATGATCCGCCGCCGGGCCGAGGGCAAGCTCTCCAACCTCGTCGCCGAACTGTCCGACAATCCTGCGCCTGGCGATATCGGGATCGCCCACACCCGCTGGGCCACCCACGGTGCGCCGACCGCCAACAACGCGCATCCGCACGCCACCGAGCATGTCGCGCTGGTGCATAACGGCATCATCGAGAATTTCCGCAGCCTGCGCGAGGAACTGCGCGCCAAGGGGCGCACCTTCGAAAGCGAGACCGACAGCGAAGTCGTTGCGCACATGCTGTCCGAAGAGGTCGAGAACGGCGCCTCGCCCGAGGAGGCGGTCAAATCGGTCCTGCCGCGCCTGCGCGGTGCCTTCGCGATCGCAGTTGCGTTCAAGTCGCATCCCGACATGCTGATCGGCGCGCGGCTCGGCTCGCCGCTGGTGGTCGGATACGAGGACGGCGAGACCTATCTCGGCTCGGACGCGCTGGCGCTAGCGCCGCTGACCCAGCAGATCGCCTATCTCGAGGAAGGCGACTGGGTGGTGATCGAGCGCGACGGTGCGACGATCTACGACGCGGAGAACAACCCGGTCGAGCGCGAGGTCAAGCAGTCGGGCGCGTCGGCCGCGGCGATGGAGAAGGGCGAATATCGTCACTTCATGCTCAAGGAGATCTTCGAACAGCCGACCGTCGTCGCGCAGACGCTGGGATCCTACGTCCGCCAGGAAAACCGCTCGGTCGCGCTGCCGCAGCTCGATGTCGATCTCGGCGCGATCGAACGCGTCACGATCGTCGCCTGCGGCACGTCCTATTATGCCGGCCTGGTTGCCAAATACTGGTTCGAACAGTTCGCCCGCCTGCCGGTCGACATCGATGTCGCGAGCGAGTTCCGTTACCGCGAGCCGGTGCTCGAACCGGGCGGATTGGCGCTGTTCATCTCGCAGAGCGGCGAGACCGCCGATACGCTCGCCGCATTGCGCCACTGCAAGGAAAACGGCCAGACGATCGGCGCGGTCGTCAACGTACCGACCAGCACCATGGCGCGCGAGGCCGACGTTTTGCTGCCGACACATGCGGGCCCCGAGATCGGCGTCGCCTCGACCAAGGCGTTCACCTGCCAGCTGGCAGTCCTGGCGGCGCTCGCGGCACATATGGCGGTCAAGCGCGGGCGCCTGTCCCGCGACCAGGAACAGGAAATCGTCGACCACCTGCTCGAAACCCCGGCCTGCCTCAACGCTGCGCTCGATCGCGACGACGATATCGCTGCCATGGCGCCGCTGATTGCGCCGGCGCGCGACGTTCTCTATCTCGGCCGCGGGCAGGACTATCCGCTGGCGATGGAAGGCGCGCTCAAGCTCAAGGAAATCAGTTACATCCACGCCGAGGGTTATGCCTCGGGCGAAATGAAGCACGGCCCGATCGCACTGATCGACGACAACGTGCCGGTGATCGTCATCGCGCCCTCTGGCCCGTTGTTCGAAAAAACGGTGTCGAACATGCAGGAAGTTTCCGCGCGCGGCGGCAAGATCGTGCTGATTTCGGATGCCGAAGGGATCGCCGAGGCGGGCGAGGGCTGCATGGCGACGATCCAGATGCCGCGCGTCCATCCGCTGATCGCACCGCTCGTCTATGCCGTGCCGGTGCAACTGCTCGCCTACCACGTGGCCGTGGCGAAAGGTACCGACGTCGATCAGCCGCGAAATCTCGCAAAATCGGTCACCGTCGAATAGAAATGGTTAATCGCCTGAAAATACGCCGGTTTTTTTCGATTGTTTGAGAAGTCCTTTACGCTCCGCTAACGGTTTTTTGCTATCGCGCAGCCTGTGAAGGATCGGGAACACAACTCGGCGAAGCTGCCGCAGAGCCTCTCCTCGCTGGCAGTGCTTGGGCTCAAGCAACCGGCCGGTGAGGGGTGGGAGTGGCTGCGCGGGCTGCAATATGCCTGCCTGCCCCGGATCGCCCTTGCCCGCGTCCTGTTCCATGCCCTGGCCGCCGCCGCGACCGTTTCGGTGTTCTGGAACATCGGCAACCGCTACGCGATCATGGCTTGGCTCGCGGTGCTGGGTGCTGCGGTGTTCTTCAACTGGCGCAAGGACATCGGCATGCGCGATGCCGACAAGCGTCGCATCAACAAGCAGGAAATCGAGAATCACGCACGCGGCGCGCTTGCGACCGCAGCCGCCTGGGTGGTGCCGGTTGCCGCCTTCGGACCGTTCGCCGGGGTCGAGGCGCAACTCGAGCTGTGGGCGATCATCGTCCTGCTGCTGACTGCCAATGCGATCACGCTTGCGGCGGTTCCGCTCGGGACGGTGCTGTTCGGCCTGCTCGTCGGCACCGTGGCGGCCGCCGGTTTCGGTTACAACGGAATGTGGGAGATGGTCGTGCTGACTGTCGTCTATGTCCCGCTCGTGACCATCGGGACGATCGGCTCTGCGCGCAGCTTCCTGGCGGCGCGGATCGCCGAGGCCGGCGTTGCCGAAAAGAGCGAAGTCGTCTCGATGCTGCTGCGCGAATTCGAGGAAGGCGAGGGCGACTGGCTGTGGGAAATCGACACCGCCCGCCGGGTGCGTTCGGTTTCGCCGCGCTTCGCCTATGCGATGGGCCGCGAATCGAAGGACATCGACGGCCTGCCGCTGGTCCAACTCATCGCTGGCTCGAACTGGGAAAGCGGCCAGTTCCACAGTTCGCTCCACGATCTCGCCGAGCGCCTCAAGCGCCGCGACAGCTTTTCCGACCTGTTGGTCAAGGTCACGATCGACGGTGAAGATCGCTGGTGGGAATTGTCGGGCACTCCCAAGCTCGACGAGAACGGCAATTTCGACGGGTTCCGCGGGGTCGGGTCGGACGTGACCGAGCAGCGCGAGTCCAGCGAGAAAATCGCCTACATGGCGCGTTACGATACGCTCACCGGACTGCCCAACCGTATGTGCCTCACCGAGGCCCTGGGCGGGGCCCTCCGTTTCGCGGCGCAATGGCGCACGCGCTGCGCGTTCCTGATGATCGATCTCGACCGCTTCAAGGCGGTCAACGATACGCTCGGCCACCTGGTCGGCGACAAGCTGCTCGCGATGGTCTCCGAACGGCTGCAGGAACTGATGAGCGAGAACGAGACCTGCGGACGACTCGGCGGGGACGAATTCGCGATCGTCATCCGCGACGCTTCCGACCTTAGCCACGTGAACCGGATCGCCCAGACCGTGATCACGCGGCTGTCGCAGCCCTACGAGGTTGACGATCACACGCTATTCGTCGGCGCGAGCGTGGGGTCGGCGATCGGCCCCCGCGACGGCAAGACGGTCGAGACGCTGATGCGCAACGCCGACCTCGCGCTGTACCGTTCGAAGGACGAGGGCGGCGGCAAGCACTATACGTTCGAGCCATCGCTGCACGCATCGGCCGAGGAACGCCGCCAGCTCGAATTCGCGCTACGGAGCGCGCTTGAACGCGAGGAACTGACGCTCAACTTCCAGCCCGTCGTCGACGCCAACAAGGAAAACGTGCTCAGCTTCGAAGCGCTGGTGCGCTGGAACAGCGCCGAACACGGCTTCGTGAGCCCGGGCAAGTTCATCCCGCTGGCCGAGGATACCCGCCTGATCGTTCCGATCGGCGAATGGGTGCTGCAGGAAGCGTGCATCCAGGCGATGACCTGGCCCGACGACATTCGCGTCGCGGTCAACGTCTCGGGCGAACAGCTGCTCGATCCCAATTTCTCGGCTTCGGTCGTCAATGCGCTGGCGGTCAGCGGGCTGGCCCCGAACCGACTCGAGATCGAAGTCACAGAAAGCATCTTCGTGCGCGACGACAGCGCCGCGCGCACCACGCTCGAGCAGTGCATGGCGCTCGGCTGCGGGGTCGCGCTCGACGATTTCGGGACCGGCTATTCCTCGCTCGGCTACCTGCGCAAGATGCGCTTTTCCACGATCAAGGTCGATCGCAGCTTCGTTCAGGGTGCTGCGGTCGACAATCCGGAAAGTCTCGCGATCATTCGTGCGGTGGTCGCGATGGCCGACAGCCTCGACATGACCACCACCGCCGAGGGCGTCGAGACCGAAGAAGAGCTCGCCATGGTGCGCAAGCTCGGCTGCACCAAGATCCAGGGCTTCTACTACGGTCGTCCGATGCCCGCCGCCGATGCCCGTGCGCTGTTCTCGAACGATCGTACCCCGGCCCAGGGCGCGGCGGCCTGACTTTCTTACCGCACGCCCATCCGGGCTAACGTCACCGCGGCGGTTCTCTCCGCTTCGCTACGAAGCCGCTGCGGGCGGGCAGTCGCCCTTGCCTTGGCCTGATTGGACTGCGGACGTCCCTCTCGGTCGTGTCCGCTTGACGCTCGATCACGAAATCGGTGCTGGACTGGAGCGCAGCAGCCCACTGGCCTGCAGCTGCACGCCACCGCTCATGCCGCGAAGCCAATCGACCCGGATGAGCCGTATCCGGCGTTCGATTGACTAGGAAAGAGGCTCAAGCGTCCACGAGTGACCGCACAGCGCTTTCAAACAGGGCTCGACCGTCGGTCCCGCCGTGGGCAGGGTCGATCGCGCGTTCGGGGTGGGGCATCATGCCAAGCACGTTGCCTGCCGCGTTGAGCACGCCGGCGATGTCGCGCGCCGAGCCGTTGCAGCTCTCGAGATAACGGAACGCGACTCGGCCTTCGCCCTCGAGCCGGTCGAGCGTCTCGTCGTCGGCGAAGTAGTTGCCGTCGTGGTGCGCGACCGGAATCACGATCTCCTGTCCCGCCTCGTAACCCGAAGTGAACAGCGATTGCGCGTTTTCGACGCGGAGCGTCGCGTCGCGGCAGACGAAGGTGATCTGCGCATTGCGCATGAGCGCGCCGGGCAGCAGCCCGGCTTCGGCGAGCACCTGGAAGCCGTTGCACACGCCGAGCACCGGCACGCCGCGTTCGGCGGCGCGCTTGACGCTGCGCATGATCGGGCTGTTGGCGGCCATCGAGCCGGACCGCAGGTAGTCGCCATAGGAGAACCCGCCGGGGAGTGCGACGAAGTCGAGACCTTCGGGCAGTTCGGCATCACCATGCCAGACCCGCTGCGGCGCGGTGCCCGATACCTGCTCGAGCGCGACCGCCATGTCGCGATCGCAGTTCGACCCGGGGAAGGTGACGACGGCTGAACGGAACGCCATCAGTCGACCTTCTCGATCCGGTAATCTTCGATCACCGTGTTGGCGAGCAGCTGCGCGCACATCTTGTCGAGTGCTTCGTCGCTGGTGTCGTCGGCGACGTCCAATTCGACCATCCGCCCGATCCGCACATCGTCGACACCGTCGAAACCGAGCCCTTCGAGGGCATGATGGACGGCGCGGCCCTGGGGGTCGAGCACACCGGGCTTGAGGCGGACGAAGATGCGGACTTTCATTGGCGGGGCTCCATCGACTGCTTGCCGCGCCCTGTAGCAGAGCGGCTGCTCAGCGCAATCGGCCCCTGACTCCTGTCCACGCGGCTTTGCACGTCTCGCTCAGTCCGCCGCAGGCTTGGGAACGACCTCGACCTGCACCGCGCGTGCCGGATCGAGATATTCGATCGCCAGCGCCTGGAGCTCCTCGCCGGTGATCGCGAGGGCGACCTCCTTGCCTTGGAGGAACCGCTCACGGTCGCGCGGATTGCGCTGTGCATCGGCGACCAGGCTCATCCAGCTGCCATTGGTCTTGAGCGCATTGTCGTAATTCTCGAGCAGCGGCTGTCGCGCGCGCTGGAGCAGGTCTTCATCGACCGGCGCGGCGCGCAGGCCCTCGATCGCGGCGATGATCGCCTGGCGGCCCGCCTCGAGCTGCGCCAGCTCGAGCGAGGCGCCCGCGAGGAAAGTCCCGTAATCGGGATAGATGCGCGAGGTGCTGCTCCCCGCGAAGGGCGAATAGGCTTGCCCGAGCTCCTCGCGCAGCGTGTCGGTTAGCACGATGTCGACCACCCGCGCGAGCAACGACAGGCGCATGTCGCGCTCGAAGTCGCTGTCGTCGGCGGTCGGCCAGATGAACCGCAACTGCGCCTGGTCGGCCTCGCCCTCGTGCTCGATTACGACCGGCCCGCGGGTCGCGGTGAAACTACGCTCGCGAATGCCGAAATCCTCGCGGAATTCCACTTCGCGCTGCGGCAGTGCGCCGAATGTCGCGGCGACCGCATCGATCACCGCCGGCGCATCGAAATCGCCGACCACGCCGATCTCGATCGCGCCGTTCTCGAGGCGATCGCCGATCGCCGCTTCCAGCTGCTCGAAATCGAGTGCCATCAACGCCTCCTTTTCGGGCGCGGTAAACCGCGGATCGCCGTCGGAAAGGATGCGGCCGATCCCGGTACCGTAGGCGGCGCTGGGGGTGGCGTAACGCCGCGCGAAGACATCGTCGAGGCCGGCGCGGAACCGCACGACCGGATCGTTGCGGAGGCCCGGATCGACGAGGTATGCGGCCAGCAGCTGGAGCTGCAGTTCGAGGTCGCGCGGCTTGGTGCCGACATAGGACACGAAGGTATCCGAGGTCAGGCCGAAGGCGTTGCCCACGCTCCTTCCCGCGAGCGCGGTCTGCAATTCGTCGAGGGTGAGCGCGCCGAGGCCACCCTGCGTCATCAGTCCGACCAGCTGGGTCTTGAGCGGATCCTCCTTGGTGTCGAGCAGCGATCCACCGTCGATGTTGACCTGGACGAGGATCTGGTCGTCGACGATATCGGTCTGCTTGAGGTTGAGCATCACGCCGTTGCCGAAGCGCAGCGTGCGGATATCGAGCTCCTCGGTCAGGGTGTCGGAGACGACGGCGCCGGGCGTGCCGAAATCGGTATAGGGCCAGACGAGAACGGCTTCCTCCTCGAGCGGTTCGGGCGCGCGGGCGATCGCCGCGTCCCAGGCGGCCCGCAGCGCGGCCTCACCGCCTTCGGGCGCGCTCTTGCCGACGAAGCGGATCAGCGGATCGTCGAGCGCCACCGCATCGCGCTTGAGTGCGGCGAGCACCGTCTCGGGCGTGATTTCGTCGGCGAAACTGTTGAAGCGCGCGAGACCGTCGGCCGGTTCGGAGGGCACGATCTCGCTCTGAACCAGCGCGACCGCCGCACCGTTCAGCGTCGCATTGCTGCGGGTGTCCTGATTGGCGGTCGCGGTTTCGAGCCCGTTGCGGCGATTGGCGACCTGTTCGGCGACTTCGGCCTCGGTAAAGCCGAACGCCATCGCGCGGGTATATTCGCCCACAACCGCATCGACGCCGCGCTGCCACTCACCGTCGACGGTCTGGACCACCAGCGAAGTGGTGCGGCCCGCATCGAACACGTCCGAGGTCGAGAAAGCGGCACCGCGGAACGGCGGGTCCTCCGACCGCGCGATCCGCGCGATCCGGCGCGCGATGATGCCGTAGGCGATGCTGCGCAAGGTGTTTTCCTTGCGCCGGGCGATCGTGTCGGGCTCGTCGACATAGGCACCGTGACGCGAGAAATCGACGATCTCGGGGAGCGAGGGATCGAGGTAGATGTCGGTCAGCCCGGCGCGCGCGGGATTGACGGGGCCGAAATCGGCCTGGTCGACCGCGCCTTCGCGCTGCCAGTCGGAAAATTCTGCCCGGATTTTCGCTTCGACCATCGCCGGGTCGAAATCGCCGACCACGATCAGCGTGGTGGCGGCGGGAACGTATTCGCGCATCCAGAAGGCGCGCAGCCTTTCGGATGTCGCATTTTCGAGGTCTTCGACCGTGCCGGCGATTTCGTTCCGGCTGAGGCGCGAGCCGGGATAGGCGAATTCCAGCCCGTCGCGGCCGTTGCGATAGGCGAAATTGTTGCGATCGCGCTTTTCGGCCAGCATAACGCCGCGCTCGCGATCGACCGCCTCGGGCGCGAAGGTGAGTTCGCCGGCGGTCTCGCGCATCAGCATCAGCGCGGTATCTAACAGGTCTTCGCTATTGTTCGGCAGGTCGAGCTTGTAACGCGTGTGGTCGTAACCGGTCTGCGCATTGGTATCGGCGCCGAAGGCCAGCCCCTTGCGTTCGAGCAGCTTGACCATCTCGCCCTCGGGCACGTTGGTCGAACCGTTGAAGGCCATGTGCTCGAGGTAGTGCGCATAGCCGCTTTCGCCCTCGCGCTCGTCGATCGCGCCGGCTTCGATATGCATCCGCACGAGGCCCTGGCCGGCGGGCGTGTCGTTCTGGCGGATGATGTAGCGCATGCCGTTGTCGAGCCGCCCGAAAACGAAGCCCGGATCGACAGGGATATCGCTCTCCTCGAATGCCCAGTCGGAATCGCCATCCTCGGCGGGGGCAGTGACCGAGGCGACGGCCGCCGCATCCTGCGACTGGGCGGTTGCGACGGTGGCAAGGGAGACGAGCGCGGGAAGCGCGACGGACGCAAACAGGTGTTTCAGCATGGTGGTACCATGCCGGAAAGCGCCGTCGGTTCAACCCGCTATGCGATGAACGGCGGCATGGGCCGCCGAACGGCTACTTCTTGGTCGGGCGCAGGCGCGAGCGGGCGTGGCTCATGTCGAGCACCTCGCCCGGGCCGCCATCCTCGTTCTGCAGCAGACCGAGACGGCGGGCGACCTCCTGGTAGGCCTCGCTCTCGCCGCCGAGATCGCGGCGGAAGCGATCCTTGTCGAGCTTCTCGCCCGATTCCATGTCCCACAACCGGCATCCGTCGGGGCTGATCTCGTCGGCGAGGATGATGCGGCTGAAATCGCCGTCCCACAGCCGCCCGAATTCGAGCTTGAAATCGACCAGGCGGATATCGATCGCGGCGAACATCCCGCACATGAAGTCGTTGATGCGGATCGCCATTGCGGCGATGTCCTGCATTTCCTCGTGGCCCGCCCAGTTGAAGCAGGCGATGTGCTCCTCGGCGATCAGCGGATCGCCCAGCGCGTCGTCCTTGTAGTAATATTCGATCAGCGTGTGCGGCAGCGGCTGGCCTTCCTCGATGCCCAGGCGCTTGCAGATCGAGCCCGCCGCGACATTGCGCACCACGACTTCGATCGGCACGATCTCGACCTGGCGGACGAGCTGTTCGCGCATATTGAGGCGGCGGATGAAGTGGGTCGGCACGCCGATATGCGACAGCCGTGTGAAGATGTGCTCGCTGATGCGATTGTTGATCACGCCCTTGCCGTTGATCGTGCCCTTCTTCTCGGCGTTGAAGGCGGTCGCATCGTCCTTGAAATACTGGATGATCGTGCCCGGTTCGGGGCCTTCATACAGGATCTTGGCCTTGCCTTCGTAGATCTGGCGGCGACGCGACATGCAGGTGGTCCTCGGCATTCGTGAAACACGACGCCCCGGCGCGCTGGTCTAGCGGGGCCGGGGCGAAGACGGTCCTATACGCGCAAGGGTACGCGAAGGCAATTGAAGGAGGCGCTTAGCCCATCGGGCCGGCCGCGATCCGGCCCCGGCATTCGCCGAAGCCGATCCGTGCCGCGCCGTCCTTTTCCGCATAAGCGGTCATCACGATCTCGTCGCCGTTCTCGAGGAAGGTGCGCGTCTCGCCATTGGGCAGCGTCAGCGGTTCCTTGCCGCCATTGGTGATCTCGAGCAGCGAGCCGACGCTGTCGGGCGTGTCGCCGGTCAGCGTGCCGGTGCCCAGCAGGTCGCCGGGGTTGAGGTCGCACCCGTTCGAGGAATGGTGGGTGATGAGCTGCGCCACCGTCCAGTACATCGCCGTCATCGGCCCGGTGCTCAGGCAGTGTGGAACCTCGCCATTCTCGCGCATCTTGGCAGTCGAGAGATGGACTTCCATCCGCACGTCGAGCGCGCCGGTGGCCTGGTCGTCGTCATCGAACAGGTAGTCGAGCGGTTGCGGATCGCCTTCGGGGCGCGCGTCCTGCGCGACCCGGAACGGCGCGAGCGCGTCGAGCGTCACGATCCACGGGCTGACCGTGGAGTGGAAGCTCTTGGCGAGGAACGGGCCGAGCGGCTGGTATTCCCACGCCTGCAGGTCGCGCGCCGACCAGTCGTTGAGGATGCCGATCCCCGCGATGTGGTTCTTCGCATCGGCGATGTCGATCGGCTCGCCCAGTGCGTTGCCCTTGCCGACCCAGACCGCCATTTCGAGTTCGTAATCGAGGCGCTTGGTCGGGCCGACGCTCGGCTCATCGGCGTCGGGCGCCTTGGTCTGGCCCTTGGGACGGGTCACCTCGCTGCCCGAGACGCGCACCGAGCTGGCGCGGCCGTGATAGCCGATCGGCACATATTTGTAGTTCGGCAGCAGCGGGTTGTCTGGTCGGAACAGCTTGCCGACATTGGTCGCGTGGTGGATCCCAGTGTAGAAATCGGTGTAGTCGCGGATGTCGAACGGCAGGTGCAGTTCGCACTCGCTCGCGCGATAGAGCAGCGGTTCGATCGCCGCCTGCTTGCCGCCGTCGGTCAGCAGCTCGAAGATCGCATGGCGCAGCGTCGTCATTGCTTTCGATCCACAAGCGAACAGCGCATTGAGATTGGCGCGGTTGCCCAACTCGCCGATCTTGCGCGCATCGTCCGCCATGTGGTCGGCCGCTGCCTCGAGGTCGAGGATCATGTCGCCGATCGCGACCCCGGCGCGCTTCTTCGAGCCGCCGCTGGAAAAGATCGCGAAGGGCAGGTTCTGGATCGGGAAATCCGGATGGTTTTCGCTGCCGAGAACCCAGGAACGGGCGTCGAGATCGTGGGTGTGGTCGGTGATAACAGTCATGGAAGCTCCGCTTTGGGGAAGCCGGTCCAGCAATCGTCGTAATCGGATTGCCGGCCGGGCAGTTCGCACGCCTGCCGCGCCAGCCTGAAGGGCCAGCGCGATTCGAACATGAAGGCAAGCGTGTCGTCGATCTTGTGAGGTTCGAGGTCGGCCTCCATCGCCTTCTGCGTCGAATGCGCATCGGGCCCGTGGCCGTTCATCTGGTTGTGGAGCGAGGCCCCGCCCGGGGCGAAGCCGCCGCCTTCCTTGGCGTCGTATTCGCCGTGCACCAGCCCCATGAACTCGCTCATCACGTTGCGATGGAACCAGGGCGGGCGGAACGTGTCCTCGGCCACCATCCAGCGCGGCGGGAAGATCACGAAATCGCAATTGGCGGTGCCGTGGATCGCGCTCGGGCTGGTGAGGACGGTGAAGATGGAAGGATCGGGATGGTCGAAGCTGACCGTGCCGATCGTGTTGAAACGCGCGAGGTCGTATCGACAGGGCGTCGTGTTGCCGTGCCATGCGACCACGTCGAACGGTGAATGATCGAGCGTCACGGTCCAGAAATGGCCCTGGTATTTCTGGACCACGGTGAAGGTGCAATCGCGATCCTCGTACCACGCGACCGGCGCTTCGAAATCGCGCGGATTGGCAAGGCCGTTGGCGCCGATCGGGCCGAGATCGGGCAGGCGGAACGGCTCGCCGTAATTCTCCGCAACGTAGCCTGCGCTCGGACCGTCGACCGCAACAGCGAAGCGCACGCCGCGCGGGATCACCGCGATATGGCCGGGTGGCACGTCGAGACGGCCGAACTCGGTGGTGAGGTGCAGCGTGCCCTGCTGCGGCACGATCAGCATTTCGCCATCCGACACCTGCAGTGCGCGGTCTTTCATCGAGGCGTTGCAGCTATAAAGGTGCACGCCGAGCCCGTCGCAGGCGGCGACATCGCCATTGGCGCAATAGGTCGTCATGCCGTCGATGAAATCGACATCTCCTTCGGGCTGGGCGAGCGGATCCCAGCGCATCCGATTGGGGTCGGCGATGGCGCAATCGAGTGGCGAGCTCAGCCAGCGCGTGCCGACTTCTTCGGCCTTGCGCATTTTCCCGTGCGCGGCTGTGGGCCGCATCCGGTAAAGCCACGAGCGTCGATTCTCGACGCGTGGGGTGGTGAAGGCGGTGGTCGAGAACTGTTCGGCGTAGAGGCCGAAGGCCGGCTTTTGCGGACTGTTGCGCCCGACCGGCAGCGCGCCATCGACCGCCTCGGTGGCGAAGTGATTCAGGAATCCCGTCTGATAGTCCACGTGCGTGCAACCTCTCTAGCCTGTCAGAGGTTCCTAATGCCGCGCCAGACCGGTGCTGGCCAGAGATAATTTCAATTGAAACCAGTTTGGGTGCGCCGGCCGGTTCGGTTGCACTGCGCTACCTAACGCTGCCGTTCATCGGCCGATCGATTACATCTGTCGATAACGAACGTCGTTGGTCGAACCGGCCGCGCCAGCGACCGACCACATTCGTAATCGGCGAGCGGGACAAGGGGCATGTGGGGGACACACATGGGAGAGAACGAGAATAATGAAGACCCTGACCAGTACGCTCGCACTTGCCGTCGCCTGTGCCGCCTTTCCGGCCCACGCGCAGGAAACCAGCGACGCTCCGCCTCCGGAACCGACGGAAGCGCCCGCGTCCGCCGCCGACGACACGACCGCGCAGGTATACACCCCGGCCGATTTCACCCGCTACGCGCCGAGCAACGCGCTCGACATGCTCAACCGCGTTCCGGGGTTCTCGATCCGCGGCAGCGACCAGCAGCGCGGGCTCGGCCAGGCGACCGGGAACGTGCTGTTCAACGGCGCGCGCCCGTCGAGCAAGTCGGACGATATTTTCGCCCAGCTCTCGCGCATCCCGGCGGGGAACGTCGCCCGGATCGAGATCGTCGACGGCGCGACGCTCGAGATTCCCGGCCTTTCGGGGCAGGTCGCCAATGTCGTGTTCCGCGCCGACGAGCTGAAGGGCCAGTTCCGCTGGTCGCCGCAATTCCGCACCAATTTCACCGATCCGTTCCTGACCCGAGGTTCTGTTTCGGTGTCGGGCAGGACGGGCGAGCTGGCGTATGAATTCGGGCTCAACAACAACAATAGCGGCCGTGGCGGTGCAGGCGGCGAGACGCTGATCCTCGATGCGGGCGGCAACGTTACCGAAGTGCGCGACGATGTCGTCCTGTCATATTACGACAGCCCGCAGGTCTCGGCGAACCTGACCTGGGATCCGGCGGGCGACACGATCGCGCATCTCAACGGTTCGTACCAGCGCGTCTACCAGCGCTTCCACGAGGACGGCTTCCGCACCGGCGGAGGTCTGCCCGATCGCGACCGCTTCGTGCGCGATCGCAGCGACAGCTGGAATTTCGAGATCGGCGGCGACGTCGAGTTCGGGCTCGGGCCGGGAAGGCTCAAGTTGATCGGCCTGCGCCGCTTCAACGACCAGCCCTCGCAGACTACCATCACCACCGACTTTCTCGACGCGACGCCGAGCGACGGCATCCGCTTCACGCGCGACGGGCAATCGGGCGAGACGATTGCGCGCTCCGAATACAGCTTCCCTCTGTTCGGCGGCGATGCGCAGATCGCGACCGAGGCGGCGTTCAACACGCTCGACAACGTCTCGGGCCTGTTCACGCTCGACCCGGCGAGCGGCGAATTCGTCGAAGTCCCGTTCCCGGGTGGGACCGGCGGCGTGTCCGAGGATCGCTACGAGGCGATGGCGAGTTTCGGCCGGTCGCTGACCGACAAGCTCTCGTTCCAGCTCACCGCCGGAGCCGAAAACTCGACCATCACGACCACCGGGACGACGATGCAGACGCGCGAATTCACCCGACCCAAGGGGACCTTCACCCTGTCGTGGAACCCGTACGAGGACCTCTCAATCTCGGCCAAGGTCAGTCGCCGAGTCGGGCAGCTGTCATTCTTCGATTTCCTCGCCCGGGCGAACCTCAACGACGGGACCGGCAATGCCCGCAACAACGATCTGCGGCCGCAACAGGACTGGTCCTACGAGGGCGAAATCAACAAGCAGCTGGGCGAATGGGGCTCGACCCAGTTCCGATTCATCGTTCGCGACGTCGAGGACTATGTCGACATCGTGCCGGTGACCGGTGGCGAAGCGGTCGGCAATATCGACAGCGCCTGGGCGCGGGCGGTGGTCTGGAACTCGACCATCACCTTCGATCCCATCGGGCTCAAGGGCGTGCGTGGCGATGTCACCTTCGTCTGGCAGGAATCGCAATTGCGCGATCCCTTCACCGGCGAAGCTCGGCAGTGGAGCGGGTTCACCGACACCCAGCTCAACATCGGCCTGCGCCACGATATCCCGGGCAGCGACTGGGCCTATGGTTTCAGCGCGAACTATTCGCACAACCAGCCCCGTTATCGCAGCGACCAGCAACAGCGAGATTGGGAAGGTCCGACATTCGCCGACGTGTTCGTCGAGCACAAGGACGTCTTCGGGCTGCGCGTGAGCGCCTATATCGCCAACATCTTCGACGCGCGGCAGTATCGCGACCGCACGGTCTACACCGGGCTACGCGACGCGAGCCCGGTGCTGTTCGAGGAACGCCGCGACCGCCTGATCGGGCCGATCTTCGGCTTCAACATCAACGGGTCGTTCTAGAAGGTCTTTCGAACCCTTACTGGTCGGTGGCGGGCGGGATGCCGAATTCATACCGTACTGCGCCCGTCGCCGACGCCTTGCCCACCGTGCCCGAGCGCGAGGCTCCGCCGAAGATCGAGGCGATGATGTCCTCGACCGCGATCCCGCGCGACGGGCCCGAACGCAGGGTGGAGGCGGCGAGTGTCATGCCTGCGGTTTGCGCCTCGCGCTTGGAAGCCGCCTCGAGCACGGGGCCCTGGCCGAGCTGGGCGAAGCTGACCGCGGTGCCGTCGCCCGCTTCGGACACCAGCACGATCAATTCGTCCTGCAGCCGCTGGGCTTCCATCGCCTTGGCGAACTGGATGTGGAACGTGCCCTTCCGCCCTGGCGGATAGCGCGTATCGGTGCGATCGCGCAGCGCCGCGCGCCAGTAGATCGCCCCCGAGGAGGTGAAATAGAGCGGGTTGACGTAGATTTCCTCGTTCGAGACGTTCTCGATCTCGACCGTCAGGATGTCGCATTTGCGGAAGATCCGCCCGTCGGAGGTCGCGAAGCCGCTCTCGCCGAGCGGGCGAGACAGCGGCGAAACCTGCTCGCGGCCCAATCCGGCGTCGGGGGGAACCCTGCAATTGCCCTCGGCGTCTACCGGATCGTCCTGCCGCAGCAGGTGGAACCGTATCGCGACCTTTTCGGCCGGGTTGTCTTCCTGCGTCCCGAGCCCGTCATTCGAGGCCAGGACCTTGCGCAATTTATGAAACCGCGCGGCGCGCACGATCGCCGGGCCGAGCACGCCCGCGACTTCGTCCTCGCCCCCACGTGCGATCAGTTCGCCAAGGTCCATCGTGCCGTAATCGGTCACCCGCGTCCCGGCTTCTTCCATCGCCAACCGGTCGCCGTCGAGACGAAAGGCCAACTCTGCCTCTTCCCCGGGAGCAACGAAGGTCGCGCCGAGCGGACCAGGTTCGGTTTGCGCAAACCATTCGAGCGCGACCTTCTGCGCGGGCGTGGGATTGCTCGGCGGTGCGGGCCGTGCAACGCGGAACGAGACGTCGACCGGGCGCTGGGCGACCGTGGCAATCAGTTTGGCCTCCCTGCTGAAACGATCGCCATCTGCATCGCGGATATCCTGCCATTGCGCGGCGTCGATGCCGTTGAAGGACACGGGGACGAGCTTGGCGGTGAAAGCGGTGGTGCTTGCGACCTGGCCGTAAAGCAGCACCTTCTCGCCTTCGCCGCGAACGCTCGACAAGGCGATGATCGTGCCTTCGGTCACGCCCTGAAACGCGCCGGCGCTCATTTCGAGGCTCGCGACCGCCATCGTCTCGGCCTCGAGGTCGCGCCGCGGCTTGGTGACGAGCCAGCTGTCGCGCCGTTCATCGCTGGCCGATTTGAGCAACCCGCCGAGGATAGGGCGGTCCAGATCGCCGTCGAACAGCGGGCGCGGCGCCTTCTTCTCGTATTCCGAAAAGTTCGAACCGACCCGCGCGGCGAGGTCGCGATAGGTCACGACCTGCGGATTGGAGAGGTTGGCGAAGCTGTAGGCGGTCAGGATGCCGAGCGTCTTTTGCTCGTCGCGCGGCCAGAAACCGGGCGCACGCTCCTGCTTGGCCTGGATCGCCGAGGGCGCCGCCATCATCGCCACGAACGACCCCCAGCCGGGCTTGCCCTTCGAGGCTTCGACCGCGAGGTCCTGAACGAAATCGCCATCGCCGATATCGGCGAATTTTGGCTCGGCGAGCAGGCCGGCGGGCGGCAGGTCGCTGTCCTCGCCCGCATTGCGCATCGAATCGCCAGAATGGCAGTAATCGGCGAGATAGGTAACGTTGCCGCCCTTGGCGCGGATCGCGTCGATCGCGGCACCGATCTCGTCGTCGGTGATCGCGCCCGGGAGGCGTTTCTCGCTATCGCCCGGCGCTGGGTCGCGCACGTCGAGCGGGATGAAGATCTCGTCGAGCCCGTCGGGCTCGTTGCCCGCGACCATTTCGCGCTGCTGGTAGCCGTGGCCGGAGAAGGTGATCAGCACTTCGTCGCCCGGCCGCGTCGTCAGCGCCAACTGCTTGAGCGCGCCGAGGATGTTGTCACGGGTCCCGATACCGTCGGGGACGATGTCGGTCTCGAACAGCTCCAGCCCGCGCTTCTGCTCGCGCAGCTCGGCGCTCGGCGGATCGGTCAGCAGCGTGATGGCGTCGCGCGACACGCCTTCGTCGAGCAGCTTCTGCGTGATCATCACGGCATCGTTGTAGGCCCCGACCAGCGGCTTCCACTGGATGACCTGATACTTGCTCGGATCGTAGCCGACATTGCCGATGACGAGCGCGCGTATCCGGCCTTCGGGTTGGCCGTCGTCCTGCGCGGTAAGTGCTCCGGGTACCAGCAGCACCGAGAGCGTGGCGAACACCGCGACCATCCGTCGAAGAAACATTCCAATCCCCCTAGTTCGAAACCACCAGCGTCCTTGTCCACACGCGATCCCGATTGAGCAATTCGAGCCGGTAATTGCCCGTCGAGGTCGGCGTCCAGCGGCATACCAGATCGGCTCCGCGCTCTCCACGACCGGGTGCATCGCGGCAAACTTCGCGGCCCGCCTCGTCGCGCACCACCATTTCGAGGCGGGCATCGCCGTCGCCCCGGACGCGGACGAGCGCGGGCCGCCCCCCTTCGGCGCGGGCGCGCATGACCAGCCGCCCGCTGCCTTTCAAATCGTGCGTGTAGACGATTGCCTGGGGCAGGAACCCCTTCGACTCGGAAGCGATCATATCGAGGATTCGTTGGAGGATGTCCGGATCGTCGTCGGCCAGCACCCGCGCTTCGGCGAGCAGGGTGAGCGGTTCGATGATCGGGAAGTCCTCGCGCTCGACCTGCCCGATCTCGAGCGTTGCGTCATCCGCGGCGGCGAGCACGATGTTGGAATTGGCAAGGATTTGTGCCGCGACGATCAGTGCTTCGGGGTCTTCCTGCGCGCGCGCCCACGCGACCAGGTCGCGCACCAGAGCGGCGGTCTCGATCCGCTTGGCGGCATCGCCGGCCTCGTCGGTGCCGATGTCCGCCTCCGCCACGGGGATGAGGGCGGAGGCGGGAGCTATGGCTGCAGAACCGAAGACAAGCCCCAGCGCAACGAGACGGGAGATGGATCGACGCATCGGCTTGAAGGTTCCTCGGCTCTGCATGGGACGGTTGTGCCGCATGGCGCGCGCGCCCACTACGGATGAATTCTGACAGCTCATCGGTCGACGCCCCTTTCGCTATAGCGCCACGCCGCCTCAACCTGCTGGAGGAAGAGCGGGCGGTAGCCGCGCAATTCACGCTGCGCCTCGTTATCGAACGATGTGTAGCTGTCGATCCGGTTCTTCGCGCCCGAGGCTGCGCGCGCGTAATAGGTCCACGCGGCCGGATGCAGTCCGAGCCGTTCGTCGATCATGGTGGCGGCGCGGCGATCGGTGTCGATGCGCAGCGGGTTGGCACTGCCGAACATGCCGGATGTCTGTGCGCTGGCGGCCGCAAGCTGGGACAGCGCATCTTCCGGTCGTTTCAGACGCAGCTTCGCTTCGGCGAGAAGGAAGCGAAGGTCGAGAAAGGCCGTGTGCCAGGACACCGTGCGCTGCCATTCGACGATCCCCTGGGAAAGCTCCGCCTCGGCCTCCTCGATCTTTCCCTGTTCGAGCAGCAGACGGCCCAGCCCCATCCGCAGATAGGCGCGGCTCAGATCGGCGAACGCGGCATCGAACCCGGTCGCCGCATCGGCTTTCGCCAGCGCACCGCGATAGAGCGTTTCGGCTTTCTCGGGCGCACCGTTCTTGGCGAGGTGTTGCGCCAGCGTCGAAAGTGTCTCGATATTGTCCGGGTCGGCAATATAGGCCTCGACCAGCAACGGCTGCGCCTCGTCGCTCCTGCCCACCTGTTCGAGCAGCCGACCGAGACGCACGCGAAGCGGCAGGCCCAATCCGTCTTCTACGGTCCGATCGCCAGCAAGCTCCATTGCGCGTTGCATCAATGTGATCGCGCGTTCCGTCTCGCCGACCGCTTCGGCGAGAACGGATCGTTCGACCAGCAGCGAAACCACGAATTCGAAATCGTCCGAGGCATGGACAGTCGACAGGGCTATCGCGTTGTCGAGTGCTTGCCCCGCAGCCTCGAACATTCCCTGTCGCGCGAGGTTGCGGCCGAATGCGGCATAGTCGCCGGCCAGAGTCGCGCCTTCCCCCGAAACCGCCTCGGTCGCGGCGATCCGCATCCTGTGCATGGCCTCCGCACGCGCATATTGCTGGCCGGTGGTCTCGATATTGTAGATCAGGTCGTCGATCTCGCGGCGCAGGCGCGCATAGGTATCCGGCAATCCTGCGACGAGCGTGTCGAGCATCCGGTCCGTCAGCGCATCGCCCTCGACACGCTTGCCCTGTGCGTAGAGATTTCCGCCCAATTCGCGATAGGCAAGCGCGAGCGCGAGGTGATCGCGCGGCGTCGCTGCCTCGAGCACGGTCTTCGCCTTATCGAGCCAGGGCTGCGCGGCGACGATGGCGGGGCATGGCTTTTCGCAATCGAGATTGTCGCTGGTCGGCCCTTCGA
This sequence comes from Pseudoblastomonas marina, assembly GCF_034374265.1. Lineage (NCBI taxonomy): Bacteria > Pseudomonadati > Pseudomonadota > Alphaproteobacteria > Sphingomonadales > Erythrobacteraceae > Pseudoblastomonas > Pseudoblastomonas marina. Next base: position 476,977 of record NZ_CP139718.1, read on the forward strand.
CCGCGCGCGCCATCGCGATATAGGCGGTGGCGCGGCGCGGATCGTCCGCCGCCAGGTGGGTTTCGGCGAGGGTGACTGCGCGCGCCGCGTAATCGGTTCGCGCCTCGCGCCGGCTCCAGCTTTCCCCCGCAGCCCAGGCGAGGACCTCGAGGCACGCCGCGCTCCCGAGCGCCGCGGCTTCGCAGTCGGCGATCACGCGTTCTTCGAGCGCCCCGATGACCGATGGCAATTGTCGTTGCAGGGCGCGCTGTGCGGCTGCGTCCGGCACAGGGTAGGTCTGCTCCTGCGCCATGGAGGGCGAAGCAGTCAGCATGAGGAGTGCAAGGACAGGACTAGCGCGCATTGCCTACCTCCCAGGCGATCCTGACATGGCGCGCGAAAACCGGGGCAAACCGCGCAAGTTCGGCCTGGGCGCCGCGATCGAAGCCCTCGTAACTTTCCATCCGCCGCACCGCTCCGCGGGTGGCCGTGGCGATCGCGCCATAGGCTTCGCCTGGATCTCGACTTCCCAGCAGTTCGGCCTCGCCTGCGAGCGCCTCGATCCGTGCAAGATTCGTTTCATCGGCGACCTGCGCGAACATTGCGCGCGCCTCGCGCATCCTCGCATGGCCAGCCGTCGGCTGGCGGAAGCGGATCAGGGCCTTACCCCATTCGTGGAGCGCCTGCGCCCGTTCGGGGGAGGCCGAGGCGCCAATCGCTTCGTCGAAAGCTTCGGCGGCGCGCGCGAACCGCGCCAGCGACGCGTCCTTCTCGTCCAGCGCGGCGTCGACCGCTGCAATCCTCGACTGCAGGACCGCGTGGTCGAGCCCGACGGGGAAGGGAGCGAGATAGGCGAGTGCGGTGGCATAGGCTTCGCGCGCCCGGGCTAGACGGCCGCCGGCTTCATCGACCCGGCCGACCTCGAGCAGCGTGTCGGCGGTTGCGGGATGGGCCTTGCCGACCGTTGCCGTCAGCATCGCGAGCGCTCGCGAAAAGGTTTGCGCGGCCTCGTCGAGCCGCTGCTGGCGTTGCAGTGTCCCGGCAAGCCGCTTGAGCGCCCGCGCGACCAGCGGGCTTTCCTCGACCTTCGCGGCGGCGGCACGCGTGACGATATTGCGATAGATTTCCTCGGCCGCAGCGGGCTCGCCGCGGCGTTCGTGCAATTCCCCGCGGTCGAGCATCAGCCGGACCGCGACCGGCTCGAACGGCAACCCCATGCGCGCGTCGAGGCTCCGTTCAATCGCTTCGAACACGGTTTCGGCCTCGTCGAGCCGGTTGGCACCGAGCAGCGAGCGGGCATAGGCGGCCTCGGCTTCGAGCGGCAGTTGTTCATAGGCCTCGAACCATTGTGCGAGGATCGCGCGTGCCCTGGCGACCTGATTCTCGGCAGCGGCCGGGCGGCGCATATCGGCGTAGAGTTCGGCCAGCTGGAGCGCGAGGTCCCCCTTGGCCGCGGCATCGAAATCCCACGTTTCGTCGGCCAGCGCCGCGGCCTTTTCGAGTGCGGCCTCGGCCTCGGAATAACGCCGCTGGCTGCGGTAATTGTCCGACAGTCGGAAATAGGCAGCGATCAGCTCCCACGGCACCTCGCCACCCTCGGCCTCGTAGATCGCCACCGCGCGCTCGCGCAGCGTGCTCGCGGCGCGGACGTTCTCGAGCTTTTCGGTCAGCTCGAGGCGCATCGCCACCGGTGCGATCGCTTGCGCCGCCTCGAGCGACGGCTCGTCTCCGGCAGAAAGGAGTGCCGCGAATTCGAGCACGTCCTTGTTATCGCGATAGAAGCGCCCGAGCACGGCCGAGCCGAGCGACAGCGGGGCGCAATCGTCGCGGGCTTCTTGACGGCAATCGACCACCGCCCCCGACTGGGCCTGCATCGCGGCGAGGATATCACCCCGGTCGGCCGCCACCTGCGCTTCGGCGGCGAGCGCGAGATCGGGATCGTCGGCGAAACGGGTCCGAAGCTCGGCCCACAGGGCGGCAGCCTTGTCTTCTGCCCCGTCCCCGGTTTCGACAGAAAAACTGTAATCGGGCTCGGCCCGGAAGACCGCAGCCGATTGCGCGATGGTAGGAGCCGGGAGAGCTACTGCCACCGGCCCGAGCATTGCCATCATCGCACGTCGCATCACTGCGCCTCCTCGATCGCCCACACGATCGCAACCTGGTCGCGAAACAGGGTCGCGAGGCTGCGCATCTCACGCTGCGCCGCGGCGTCGAAATCGTCGTATGATTCGATCCGCGCGAGCGAGCCGCCCACCGCTTCGCGCAGCAACGAGCGCGCCGCCGCGAGATCGCGCCCGGTTTCGCGTTCGAACATGGCGAAGTAATAGAGGATCGCGAGGCGATTGGCGTCGGTCCGGGTGAAGCTCAGACCCGCCCGGCGGGCGGCTTCGTCGAACCACTGCCGCGCCGCCGCGATATCGCCGCGCCCGGCCTCGGCTCGCGCGCGGATCGTGGCTAGTCCGGCGGCGACATCGGCGAGGCGCGCATCGCCCTGCGCAATGTCCCACGCGATTGCGACATCGTCGATCGCCTCGCCGAACCGCCCCAACGAAAACAGCGCGCTGGCTCGTGCGGCGCGCACGCGCCCGGTGAGCGCAACGTCTCCCTCGGCGCGAGCGGCGACGATCTCGAGCACGTTGTCGGCCAGTTCGAGCGCGGTTTGGGGACGATCGAGCAGTTCGGTCATCCGCCCAAGATTGAGCGCTACCTGTGCGAATAGATCGAAATTGATCGGCTCTTGCAACTGGAGGATCTCCACCGCCCTGATGAACGAGCGCGCGGCTCGCTCGCCTTCGCCGGTCTGCAGCAGCGCTAGGCCGAGATTGTTGTAGGCGACGCCGGTCAGCGGGTTGTCGTCCCCGACGAGCGCGCGAATGATCGTCAGCGCCTGGTCGAACGCGGTGGTGGCATCGCGCGCGCGGCCCGCGCTGACATAGGCAAGCCCCAGCGCATCGAGCGTACGTGCGGTGATCGGGTGCTCGCCGAAGGTCGCGCGCATTTGCGGCAACAGAGCTTCGAGGACCGCGATCGCTTCGTCATACCGGCGCCCCGCGGTGAGGACCTGGCCAAGCGCCTGCTGAAGCTTGAGACGGGTCGTGGGCAGGGCTTCGGGGGTGCCGGCAATAGCGTCGCGCACGAGCTGTTCCGCCTCGTCGAGCCTGCCGAGCGAGGCGAGCGCCTGGGCTTCGATATCGGTGAAGTTGAGCCGCATGAGCGGCGGGATGTCGAGCGTCGTGGCGGCGCGGATGAGCGCCAGGCTGCGCTCGTATTCACCGGCCTGTAGATAGGCCGCGGCAAGCAACTGCATGGGCGCGAAACGGGTGTCGGGCTGGTCCTCCAGCATGCCCATCGACCGTTCGAGCGGCGCGATCGATTCCTGCACCCTGCCGCCCTGCTGCAACACTGCTCCACGCACGAACAGCGCGAGGCCGAGTTCGGGCGACGGATCGGCAAAACTCGCCTCCGCGATCGCGACGGCAAGTTCGGCGAAGCTGCGTCCCCGTTCGAGCTCGTTGAGTGACGAATAGGTCAGCCCCGCCAGCGCAACGAGTGTCGCACATGGTCCGAGCTTCGCCGGGTCGATCGTGTCGGGGCTGTTCGCGGCGATGCAGGCCTTGCCGACCGGATCGAGCAGCGCGATCGCCTCGGTAAAGCGACCTGCGTAGAAATGCTCCCAGAACGACGGCGGCACCGGAAACTCGCCTTGCCCGGCGACTTGCGCATCGGCACCCTTCCGCACCGTGGCGAGCAATGCCGCGATCTGCGACTGCATCCCGGAATCGGGCCCGTAGACCCGATCGACCATGCTCGTGACACGTTCGAGCAGCTCCTCGGCGGCGGCGAATTCCGATTTCTCGATCAGCGCGACCGCCTTCATCCGCAGTGCGTCGGCGAGCAGCCATTCCACTTCGCTACGGCCTTCGAGCTGGGCGATCAGCGGAGTAAGCAAGCCGATGGCTTCGTCCGCCCGCTCGAGCCGGGTCAGGGCGTTTGCGACCACCGTACGCGCCTCGATCGTCTTGTTAGAAGTCTCGCCCAGCAATTCTGCAAAGGCCCCGGCGGCGCTACGTGCCTGGTCGAGGCTCGCCTCCGTGTCACCCAGGACATAGAGCACTCGGGCGTAATTCACCCGCAGATCCGCCGCGAACAGCGGGTCGGCCTCGATCGGCAATGCCTCTTCATACAGCGCGCGGGCGCTGGCCGGATCGTTGCGGGTGAAGCGCGCGAGGGCAAGCGCGCCAAGGAACGGTATCAGCTCAGGACTGTCTGCTTCGAACAATTGCCGGGCGATCGCCAGGGCCGGCTCGAGCTCGGCCTCGGCGTCGTCGTTCCGGCCCAGTTCGAGCAGCGCCTGCCCACGCGCCAGTCGCGCATAAGCCTCGATATCGGTGTCCTCGCCGAACGTCTCGCGCGCGACGAATGCCGCAGCCTCACCGAATCGGAGTGCATCGACGGTCTCGCCCGCCTGCTGCGCGAGCTGGGCGGCGACCATCAATAGCAGTGCGCAGGGCGCAAGCGCTTTGGTGTTCGGCTGGGGCCCGGCTTCGGCAATGCAGGACTCGACTTCGGTTGCGGCAAGAGAGGCGCTCGAGACGGGATCGCCCGCTCCCATCGCCGCCTCGAGTGCGGGAGACGGCTGTCGCAATTCCTGTGCCTCGGCCTGACGAGGCACGGCGAGCAGGATCGCGCAGGCCCAGAGAGCGCTCGTCCTCACGAGACGGGATTCCCGAGCTGCCACGCCGCTTGGACCTGACCGATGAACACGGGGCGATACTTGGCAGCGCTGCGAAGCCTAGCGGTGTCGGAGCCGGCCTCTTCCGCGATGATGGCCTGCGCCCCGGAAGCGGCCGAGGCGAAGAAGGCATGCGCCAGGCGCGGGCGGGGCGAAGCCTCGAGATAATAGGTGCCCAGCATGCCTGCGCTGGCAACGCGTTGGGGATGTGCTTCATCCCACGTCGCCGCGATGCTGCGCCATGCGTCGGCGAATTCGCGATCGATGATCGCCCCTTCGCCGTTCTCGCGAGGCGAGCAATAGCGGTACCCGATCTCGCGCACCGGCACGAGCGGGTAGTTCCTGCCCTTGAAGATCAGGTCGATCTCGAGCGCCCGCGCAAAGGCTCCTTCGGCACCTAGGCAGTTGCCCCGCGCAAGTTCGGCTTCGCCTTGGCCGGCGAAGAATTCGGCGCCGTCGGGCGGGTAGAAATCGCCCACCACGGTGAACCGGTTGTAGCTTTCGGATAGCTCGCGCCGAGTGGTCTCGAGGTCGCCGCCAGCCAGCGCGACGAGCCCGAGCTCGCCGAGCGCGCGGGCAAGCCTGACATTGACGGCGTACCACCCCTCGTCGTCGAGTGCGCCGGCCGCCGCTTCGTCCTCGATCACCGCGCGATCGTCGCCCACCAGCCGTTCGAGGATCGGCATCGCCTCGTCGAGCCGCCCCTGCAGACGCAGCAATCGCCCTAGCAAGAGGTCGGTTTCGCGGTCTCCCAGGCCCGAGCCGAAGGCGCGACGCAGGCTGTCGTCGGCCTTGTCGTAGCTGCCCTGCTGCATCAGGGCCCAGCCGCGAAGCTTGTCTTCGATGCCCGGATCGAGCCCGTGAACTCCGGAATCGAGATAGGCGATCGCGGTGTCGCTGCGCTGGCTCCGAATGAGCGAACGCACGAACGCCCGCGACCAGGCCGGATCGGCCTTCTTGGCGCTCGCGCCGCGGTCGAACAGCAGGCGTTCGAACAGCACGGCGGCAGTGGCGTAGAGCTGCGATTGCGCATGTTCGAGTGCGAGCGCGGCGATCTCGCGCGTCGCTTGGTCGCCACGCGCGGCGATGTCGCGCTGCGCCCAGTAATCGTAGAACGGGACCGAGCGCAGGTATTCCTCGTTGCGGCCGACCTCTTCGGCGGCAGCCCTCAGGACCTGCAGCGGATCGTCGGGCGCGGCTTCACCGGTTAAGAAGTGGTAGACCACCCGCGCACTGGTTTCGGCGATACGCGATTGTCCCTGCTCGACGGCGAGCGCGAATAGGTCGAGGAACGGGCCGGCGCAGTGCATCGCGAACAGGGGCTCGGTATCGGGCGGCCAGTCGGGCCGTTCGGCGCATTCGCCGGTGGCTTCGATCGCGACAGCCTTGGCAGTCGCGAAATCTCCCGCCGCAGCAGCTTCGGCTAGGGCGGGCGGGGTCGGATGCCAGTCGATGAAATCGGCCGCGGCAGCCGGAACGGCAAGCGAGAGCGAGAGCAGCGTCCCGGTCAAGAGCCAGGCAGCGACGCCTGACCAAGAGCCCGTTGCGCCGCCGAGATCCACTTCATGCCCCCGGTTCGCCGACCAGCGTGAAGGGGGCCCAGAACACCGGGTTGACCATGGTGAAGTCCGGGTAGTTGCGGACTTCCTGCATAGCGGTCTGCAGGGCGCGGGCGCGGCTGGCGACGTCGCCGTCCTGCAGCCGGCTGAAGGTGTTCTGCATCAGCAGCGAGGTTGCGCGGTCGCTCACCGCCCAGTGGCTCACCATCAGCGAGCGTGCTCCGGCGAACAGGAAGGCGCGGGCGAGGCCAGACAGGCCTTCGGCACCCGGTTCACCGCTGCCAGCCGCAGTATTGCAGGCCGACAGCACGACGAGGTCGGCGGCGAGGTTGAGCGCAGCGGCTTCGGAGGCGGTGAGAAGACCGTCGTCCGTCTCGCTTTTCGCGTCGGCGCTGGGCGGAGTGAAGACGAGTCCCGGCTCGGCCACGCTGCCGACCTCGGTCGCGAGCAGGCCGTGGGTCGAGAACACGACGAAGCGTGCCTGCTCGATTTCCTTGCTCTGCTTGACCGCGCTTTCGGTCGCCTGGTCCCCGGTGACGATCTTCGCTGCGCTGCCGAAAGTCTTGCCGAGATTCTCGAGCTCGATCTTGGCATGCGGGAGCTTCGACAGGCCGCGCAGCGCCTCGGTGTCGGCGAGCTGCCCATCATATGCCTTCTCGGCATCGCCGGCGTTCTCGGTGGTGGCGGGGTTGCCGGTCAAGGTCGGTGCGCCGTAGCCCGCAAGCGCCACTCCGGCGCGCGCGGTTCGGGCGTAATTGGACGATCCCGAAGCGGTCTCGCAGCCCGGGTGGGCATCTTCGGCACGCGCGATCAGCAGGCAACGCAGCGCACGCAGGCTCGAGACCGAGGGCAGTTCGGCGAGCGCGTAATCGTCGATCAGCCAGTCGGTACGCCGCAAGGCATTGGCATCGTCGTCGCGACCTTCGGGGTCGCTCGTGACCAGCAGGCCTAGCGGCAATGCGGTGAGTGCGCCGCTGACCTGGGTCAGTAGCACTTCCTTGCCCCCGATCGTGTCCTCGAGCGGGGCGATCAGTTCGGAATATATCCGGTAAGCGAGCTTCCGGTCGAACGGGCGCGCGGCATAGGACACCAGCGTGCCCGCATCGGTCTGTTCCTCGCCCTCGGTCTGGTCGATCACGCCGCCCGAGCGGGTGTCCTTCACCCCCATGCTCGAGCGCAAGGTAGCGACCGCCTCGGCAAGCGCCTTCTCGTTCATCGCTTCGGAGCGGATCCAGTCGGCCTTGTCGCGGGTCAGGCCCCAGACATAGGACGCGTCGTCGGCGACGAGCACGACCAGCATCGCCTCGTCTTCGTTGAGCAATGCCTGCGCCTGCGCGATCGCGAGCGGCTTGGGCCGGGTCAATTCGAAATATTGCGGGAAATCGGTGTTGATCCGGTCCTCGATCGCGGTGACTTCCTCGCGCACGCTGCGACGGCGCTCGGCGAGTTCGCGGCGCTGTTCCTCGCTGACCTGGTCGCCGCGCTCGATCAGCGCGGTGAACTGGCGATCGATCGCCTGCAGTTCGGCGAGCTTCTCGTCGCGCTGCTGTTCGAGTTGCGCGAGCGCGTTATCGCCAGCGGAAAAGCGCGCGGTGACCTTGTCGACCGCGGCGGCGGCGCTGGAAATCTGTGCGTATTGCGCCGCGACGAAGGCCTCGGAGCGCAATTCCTCGGGCGGCGGGACCGGTTCGATCTCGATCTCGCCGGGATCCTGCGCCGCTATCAGCAGCGGGGCGAGGGGCAACAGGGCGTAGCGGGCGAGACGGTTCATCGATCGGGTTCCCGTACTGGGGATGGTCATGGGCCGCCCGGAGCAGCGGCAGGATGGTGCGAAAGGGCACCGCTCGAATGAACGGTGCCCCTTCCGGTTCGGCTCAGTTGGTCAGCAGCTGGACACCCGAGCCCGAGCCGCCATGGTTGATCAGCTGGACGCGGAACGGTCCGGTCCAGGCCGGGTTGACCTGGCAGCGCATGACCACGTTGTGGCTCATGTCCTGGCACACGAGGTAGCCGTTCTCGTCGAACACCTTCATGTCGACCGGGGTCGCGCTGTCGCGGCGTGCGGCAACCAGCAGCGGTTCGCCGCCGCGGGCGTTGAAGTCCACGTTCCACGCGGTCGAGCTCGGGACCCAGCGGCTGATCGAGATCGGGCCGTTGGTCGCGCCCTTGGCTTCGGCCGAGCGGGTGTCCTCGATCATCGCGAGCAGGTCGTCGTCGTCGATCGCGAGCGCGGCGGCTTCGTCGAGCAGGGTGTCGGCGGTGACCGCCGCGGCAGCCTTGCCGGTCTCGGGCTTGGCATCGCCCTCGGCCACGATCTCGCCGGTATTGTCGCTGCTGCGCAGCGAGATACCCTTGAGGATGCGCGCGGCGACGAGCATCGCCTGCGGATCTTCGGCGGCACGGGCATATTCGGCGAGGCGATAGCCGAGCGCGGCCTTTTCGACCAGCTTCCCGCTTTCGTTCAGCTCGCCCGCGTCTTCGCCGACATTGGTGCCGGATTTGTCCTGCGCCACGACGGGGGCAGATGCGAGCACGGTTACGCCGAGTAGCGCGGCCATCACCTTGTTGTTCACGTACTTCATTCCAACTTACTCCTCACAATGTGGCGGCGAAACTCTTTGCGTCGCCCCAAAATTGGCTGATCCGTTCGACCAGGTGGCATGACTATGCCGGGTGATCGGGATCATCGACACTGACAACTTCTTATAGTTTGCGAAATCTTCCCTCCTTCGACTTGCTTTTTCTTGCATGGATATCGCGCCGCGTCACTGGCGGAGCGGAATCTGAATCAAATTGTTGCCGCGCGCGACGAACAGTGTCGCGCTCCCGGCCACGTTGCGCAGCGCTTCGGACAGGTCGGCCGCGCTCGCCACGCGCTCGCCGTTGACGCCGATCACGAGGTCGCCTTCGGCAAGCCCCGAGCGTTCGGCCAGCGAGCCGGACTGGACCGATGCGACCACGGCACCGCGAACCTGTTCGGGAAAGCCGTCGCCCGCCTGCTTGTCGCGGAAGGTTGCACCGAGCGCGGCGAGCGAACCGCCTCCGCCGCCTTGGCCGCCCTGCGGTTCGCCACCGCGCGGGGCTTCGGCGACCTCGACCCGGCGCGGTTCGGCGACCCGCAGGGTCAGGCGCTGCGTCTGCCCGCCGCGCCTAATGCCGAGCGCGACTTGCGTCCCCGGCGCGGCGACCCCGATGATCGCCGTGAGATTGCCGGGCGTGTTGATCGTGCGGCCATTGGCCTCGACGATCACGTCGCCCTGCCGCAACCCGGCCTCGGCTGCGGGGCTGCCGGGTTCGACCCGCTCTACCAGCGCGCCGCGATTGCTGGTGCCCGACCGGGCGTCGATCGGCGCGATGCTCACCCCGATGCGACCGCGCCGGACCTCGCCGTCGTTGCGCAATTGGGCGAGCACTGCGAGTGCCATGTTGATCGGCACCGCAAAGCCGATCCCGGCATTGTCTCCGCCGCGCGAATAGATCGCGGTGTTGATCCCTATCAGACGGCCACGCGAATCGATCAGCGCGCCGCCGCTATTGCCGGGATTGACCGCCGCGTCGGTCTGGATGAAATCCTCGATGCCGTCGCCGATCCCGCTGCGCCCGGTGCCCGAGATGATGCCCATCGTCAGCGTCTGGTCGATCCCGAAGGGATATCCGATCGCGAAGGCGAGGTCGCCCGAGCGCAGCAGCGAGCTGTCGGCAAGTTCGATCGGACGCAAATCGCGCGCTTCGATCCGCAGCAGTGCGATATCGGTCTGCGGATCGCGCCCCACGACCGTCGCGTCGTAGATCCGGCCGTCGGACAGCTCGATCCTGACCGAGGTCGCATTCTCGACCACGTGGTTGTTGGTCACGACCTCGCCGCGCGCGGCATCGACGATCACGCCCGAACCATTGCCGGAGGCCTTGGGCTCGGCACCCGGGCCTTCGCGCGGATCGCGGCCCATGGTGAGCACCTTGACCACCGAGCGCGAGGCTTCGGCGATCTGCGGGGCATAGGAATAGACCCCGCGATCCTCGTCGAACGGCACCGGCGTGGCGGTCTGTGCGATCGCGGGGGCCGACAGGGCAAGGGCGGAGACACTCGCGGCAAGCGCGATCAGGCGACGAACGGTCAATGGCTTCTCCCAGTGGATGGTAGGCTATCGGAACCGGCGACTGCCGGCAGGATGATGTCGAGCCGGAATCCGGCGGCAAGATTGGTCGCGCGCACGTCGCCGCCCGCGCGCAGCGCGACGGTCTTGACCAGCGCGAGGCCGAGCCCGTGTCCGCTGGCTTGGCCGAGCGCGTCGCTGAAGCCCGGTTCGAAGATCCGCCGGATCGTGTCCTCGGGTACGCGCGGCCCGTCATTCTCGACCGAGATACGAACCTCGCCGACGGCCTCGACCACCGAACAGCGCACGGTCGAACCTGGCTCGGCGAACTTGATAGCATTCGACAGCACGTTCTCGAGCATCCGGTCGAGCAAATCGCCTACCGCGCGGGTCTGCGCGGGGGAGAGGTCACACTCGAAGGTGAGCTCCTTCTCGTCGGCGAGATAGGTGAACATATCGTCGACCAGCGTGCGCAGGCGTTCGTCGACGCGGACGATCGACTGGGCGCGTGGGCTGACCTCGGCATCGATGATGCCGAGCAGGGTGCGGCAGCGTTTGTCGACCAGCGCGAGGCGCGCATCGGCAGCCGCGAGGCGTTCCTCCTGTGCCTCATCGCCGTCGATCGCCTCGAGATGCTTGCGCGCGACCATGACGGGCCCGCGCAAATCGTGTGCTACGTGGCGGTGGAGGCGGCCGAGCCCCGCGATCATGTCGGCCGACCGTCCGAGCAGTGCGTTGAGATGGTGAGCGAGGAGGCGGAACTCGGGACGCGGATCGTCCTCGTCGGCGCGCTCGGAAAAACGGTTGGCATCGGCGCGATCGAGCAGCGCGTTGAAGGTATCGAGCCGCCTGCGCCAACTGCGCGCGAGATAGGAGGCGAGCCCGATCGAGAGCAGCAGGAAGGCAAGCGCGATCCCGGCCGCGAGCAGATAGGCCGAGCGCACGAGCTTCGGATCGCGGCTGACCGTGCGACCGAGCAGCAGCTGCGTCCCGTCATCGAGTTCGCGCGTGACCACCATCGCCTCGCCGCCATCGGCCTGGCAGGCAACCTCCTTCGCCAGAGCGATGCGGTTGGAAAGCCCGCGCGGCCAGTCGACCCCGTTGGTGCCGATCGTATCTCCGCCGGGGCGGCGCAGCAGGGCGATGGCGCGCTGGCGCTCGCCGCTGTCGCACAATCCACCGTCGCTGCCTTCGAGCGCGCGGATCCGCACGAGCGTTTCGACCTCCGCCGCGCGTTCCTCGGGTCGGAGATCTCGAGGCAGGCTGTCGAGTTTGCTGGCGAGAAGCGCGGCATCGGCTTCGGCGCGGACCAGTGCGGTTTCGCGCGCGCTTTGCGAGACCAGCTGGAGCAATCCGAAGGTGAGTGCGGCAAGCGCGAGGGCGGCAAGCGCAGCGACCACCAGCCAGGTACGCAGCGGGAGCCAACCCTGGAGCGCGCCGCGTTCATCCAACGCCGCCATCCGCCGTTTCGTCTCCGACCGCCAGGTTGGCGAGGTTGCGCAAGGCGAAGCCCTGCGACCAGATATTGACCACCAGCGGGTGATAGGCCTCGGGGATGGCGCTGCATTGCTTCTTGAGGCTGCGGCGCAGGCGCTTGATCGCCTGGTCGACCGTATTGGCGTATTCCTCGGGGATGTGGCTCCAGCCTTTGCCGATCCAGCAGCGGTCCCACAGCATCGACTGACTCAAGGGATTGCCCTGCTCGCGGTGGAGTTCGACGAGGATGTCGGTCTCGCGCGTGGTCAGCGCGATCGGTTCGCCATGGATGCTTACCACGCGCGCCTGTTCGTCGATCGCAAGCGGGTAGATCGACCATTCCTCTTTCGCCTTGGCGGGCTTGCGTCCGCGCAACTGCGCGGCGACGCGGGCGACGAGCTCTTCCGGGCTGGCGGGCTTGGGGATGTAATCGTCGGCCCCGCGCGCGAGCAGGCCGTGGATCCGCTGGTCCTCTCCGCCGAGCAGCGAATAGACCAGCACCGGCGTATCGGCCGGGGTGGCGAGGCCTTCCCCCGCACGGATGCGGTCGAGCACTTCGAGCCCTTCGAGGCCCGGATTGATCCGGTCGAGCAGGACGACGTCGTAGGTCGTGGCCGCAAGGCGCTCGATCGCGTCCTCGCCGGTCGTCACGAGGTCCACCGTGCCGAACCCGGCAGCATCGAGTGCGTCTCGGATTTCCTCGCCGATCTCGTCTTCGAGCACCAGCGCCCGGGCATCGGCAAACAGTTCGCCCGTGCGCGCGGCCACTTCGCGGTCGAGGGTGGCGGCGGCGCTCATAGCGGGCCCTGCGGGAAGCGCTTCTGGTCGCCGGGGCGACGTTCCTGCGATGCGCGCGCGGTCAGCGGCAGGGCGACGTGGAACGTTCCCATCCCTTCGCGCTGGATGCGCAGCACTGCAACATCTCCCCCCATCGACCCCACCCTGGCCTGGAGCGACCCTAGATCACCCGGTTGCTGGCCGTTAACTGCCAGAATTATATCGCCTTCGTAAAGCCCGTAGAGCTGGGCGAGCGAACCTTCCTCGACCGAGTCGATCACGATGCTGCCGTCCCGCTCGGAAAACGTGGCGCCGAAGGTGCGATTTTTCCCAGAGGTATCAACGGGGTAAAGCGAGAGTGTGGCGACACGACCGCGCTCGCCGGCAGTCGGGTCGTCTTTCCCCAACGCGACCTGTTCGATCCGCCTTGTCCCGTTTCGGATCAAGGTGATGGCACGCGTTTCGCCAGGTCGCGAATCGAGCAGTGCGAGCGACAGGTCGCGCGCGAGCCGAAGCTTACGCTCGCCGATCGCCAGGATGATGTCGCCGATCTTCATCCCGGCCTGCGCCGCGGCGCTGCCGGGCAGCACTTCGTCGACCAGCAGGCCTTTCTCTCCGTCGGCTCCCAGGGCGGCTGCGATTGCGGGATCGGCGCTCGACACCTTCACGCCCAGCGCGCCCCGGTCGACCTCGCCCTTCGCGGCGAGTTCGGGCACGATCCGCGCCACGAGTTCGGCCGGTATCGCGAGCGCGATCCCCATGTCGAACAGCGTTTCGGGCGGGGTGGCGGTGTTGACGCCGAGGACCCGGCCCTGTTCGTCGATCAGCGGCCCGCCGCTATTGCCGGGATTGAGCGCGGCATCGTGCTGGAGGAAATCGACCGGCCAGGCCGCATCGTAGGCCCGGTCGTATCCGCTGACGATCCCGGCGGTCACCGAGAAGCGCTTTCCCATCGGGCTGCCCAGCGCAAAGACCTTCGTCCCAAGCCCCGCTTTCGAGGTAGGCGCGAGCTTGAGCGGGATCAGCGGTTCGTCGGGTTCGATCCTGACGACCGCGAGGTCCGTGCGCGGATCGCGCCCGACCACGGTGCCCGTGAAAGTACGACCGTCGGCGAAAGATACGCGGACCGTGTCGCCCTTGGCCCGAGCGACGACATGGGCATTGGTGACGATCAAACCCGATGCATGTGCGACGAAGCCGCTGCCGTCGGGATCGTCTTCTTCGGCGCCATAGGAGATCGTCACTACCGAGCGCATGGCGATGTCGATCACGGACGGTTCACGCGCGGTAACTTCCGCGTCGGACGCGTCGAGCGTCGCGGCCTCGATGGGAAGCGGTGCGCACAGGGTAGGCAGCATCGCAAGGCTCCCCAGCAAAATGTTGATTTTCATCGATTGGTCCCTCGAATTGACAGGGCTTCGCTATGCCGGGCGGGACCAGGCCGGTCGATGTACGAAATCAGACAGGCGGGCGATTGGCTTGCGCGACGGCGGACTTCGCGTAGAACTGCGACCGATCGGTTCGAGGGGGACAGGATGGCGGAACAGGCGGCTGCGACCGGGGTGCGAAAGAGCGCGAACTTCTTCCAGATTTTCATCGAGGTGTTCTCGATCGTGGCCGCGCTGTTGCTGTTCGCTTCGGCCTATATCCAGTATCGCCTGTTCGCCTCGCTCGACCTGCCGTTCTTCCTCGTCGCCAGCACCGAGGACATCCTGCTCGGCGGGTTCTCGATCCTCGCCACCACGCTCGACCAGTTCCTCCGGATGGCATTTTGGCTCGCGCTGCCGACCCATCTCGTGGTGTTCGCGGCGATCATTCTCCTTTCTTTCGCCACCTGCCGCCTGCTCGGCTGGAGCGGGTGGTGGAGAAGGGTCGCGGTCGTGGCGCTATTGACCGCGCTGGTGCTCGGCTTGCGCGCGATGCTGGCCGATTCCTTCCCGCTTCACGGTAATGCGAACACCGTCCAGGACTGGATTCGCGGCGCGTTCGGCCCGGTCGATGCCAACGGCCCGCTCGGCATGTGGAGCTTCATCCTGCGCCTCCTGGCCTGGACAGCTTTGGCGCTGGTGCCAGTGGCGCTGATGTTCCGGGTGATCGGACGGCGCGAGGGCGAGCGACCCGGCTGGCGCGAGGTCTTCTCCTTTGCGCGCAGCCTCGGCGAACCGACGCTGTTTCTGGTCTTGTTGCTGCTCGTGGCGGGATCGGTGCCGCCGGCGATCTACCAGAGCTTCAGCTGGGGTAAGGGCAAGGTCACCGAGATCACCCCCGAAGCCGCGCTCACCGGTTGCGAGGGTGGCGAGCTGTTCGTGGTCTGGTCGGGTTCGAAGGCAGAGGTTTTGCGTTGCTTCGCTGCCTCGGGCGAGCGCGATTTCGTCGTCCTGCGCGGCGAGCACACTGTGATCGAGCTCGAGCGCCAGAACGTGCGGGGCAGCACGCTCGAACGCATCGAACCCTGATCGGCTGCTGCGCCCGATCGTAGTTAACGCGACCCTTACCAATCTACTCATATACCCCCGGTGCCGGACAGAGGCCGGCCGCTGAGGGGGAAATCGTCGATGACCGTGCGCCATGTCGTCCTGTCGGATCTGCATCTGGGGGCGAAGGAAGGCCTGCTCACCCATCTCGACCATCGCGGGGAAGTCGCGCGCGATCCCTCCGACGTGATGTGCCGACTGGGCGAGGCGCTGCGCGCTACCGTCGCTCCGCTATCCGATGGCGAGCCGGTGCAACTGGTGCTGATGGGCGATGCGCTCGATCTCGGGCTCACGCCGTTCGGAACGGTCAGCCGCGCATTCCTCCACCTGGTCGACGCGCTGTGGCCCGAAGGCGGGCCGCTGGTCTTCTCTCGGGACATCCTCTGCATCCCCGGCAATCACGATCACCATCTGTGGCGAATGGCGCAGGACAGGGCCTTCGTCGATGCTATCGCCGCTGCGCCCGAGACGGAGATCCCGTCCGACATTCCCCACGTATCGCGCGCCACCGGCAACCCGACCTATCGCTGCGAGCTGATGGAAGCGATCCTGACCAAGCGCGCGCATATGCGCGGCGCGAGGGTGCGGATCGCCTACCCGAATTATGCCGTAGCCAATGAAGATGCGAGCCGTGCCGTCGTCTTCCATCATGGTCATTATATCGATGCGATGTACCGCACCCTCTCGCGCTTGCGCGCATGGATCGCGGGTAGCGACCCCAAGGGCGAGACGATCGCCCAGATCGAGGCCGAGAACGGCGCTTGGGTCGATTTCCTGTGGTCGAACCTCGGGTCCTGCGGGGAGTGGGGCAGCGAGGCCGATACGCTTTACGAAACCATGCTCGATGCGGGCGCGAGCCACGATTTCGCCGAGGCGCTCGCCCTGCGCGTATGCGGCGATCTCGGCACGAAGATGGGGGTGCGCGGAGATACCGAGATCAAGTACGGGGTCACCGTCGAACAGGCGATCCGCGGGATCGTCGACCTGACGGCAGGCCGCACCGCGCAATCGCAGCGCGACGGCTATGCCCATGTTCTGTCGCGCGGCGAGGTGGACGATCTCGGCTGGTTCATGTCGGGCCCGGTGGCGAAGCAGCTCGAGCAAGAACTCGGCCGCGTGCCCGAAAACTGCTCGCTGATCTTCGGCCACACCCACAAGCCGTTCCAGGATCAGGTGAAGGCCGACGGCTTCGCCAAGCCGCTCGGCGTCTACAATACCGGCGGCTGGGTGCTCGACCAGCCGACTCTGATGGCGACGCAGGGCGGCGCGGCGATGTTCGTCGACGACCAGCTCGGCGTGGCGAGCCTGCGCCTGTTCAACGATTGCGTCGGCGGGCGGATGCGCGAGGTCCACGCGGCGGGCTGCGGGATGCGCACGCGCGAGGACGCGGCGCTGGTCACGCAGCTGCAATCGCAGGTCGAGGCCAATCGCGCGGGCTGGGATGCCTTCACCGCCGCCACGAAGAACCGGATCGAGCGCGGCAGCGCCGAGACAGTGGAGCGCCTCCTCGACCGCGTGCACTGCGTGTTGAAGGAGGCGGCCCAATGAACGCGATCACCAAGTTCCCGCGCGCCGCGCGCCTGTCGCGCCATATCGACCATGCGCAAGATGCCTACGAGATCGTCGTCATTGGCTCGGGTTACGGCGCGGGCGTCGCGGCCTCGCGGCTGGCGCGCGCAGGGCGCGAGGTCTGCTTGGTCGAGCGCGGGCGCGAAATCCGCCCAGGCGAATATCCGGAGAAGCTCGCCGACGCGCAAGATGCGATGCAGGCGAATACCAGGCGCGGCCGGCTCGGCGATCCGCACGCAATGTTCGAGATGCACGTCAACGACGACCTGTGGGCGCTGGTCGGGTGCGGGCTCGGCGGGACCTCGCTGATCAACGCCAACGTGTCGCTCGAGATCGAGCCGCGCCTGCTCGAAGCCGGGCACTGGCCGCAGGCCTTCCGCGACGACCCGGCGATGCTCGAACCTTTCTACGACCGTGCGCGCGAAATGCTCGGTGCCAATCCATACCCGGCCAGTCGCGCCGAGCCGAACAAGCTGGCGGCGTTGCGCGAGGCGGCGGAGAAGCTCCAGCAGAAGCATTACCGCACGCCGATCAACGTCAATTTCGAGGACAAGACCAATCGCTTCGGCGTGCCGCAACCGGCCTGCAACGATTGCGGCAATTGCGTCTCGGGCTGCAACGTCGGCGCGAAGAACACCACGCTGATGAACTACCTGCCCGACGCCGCGAACCACGGTGCACAGATATTCACCGAAGCGCGTGTCGATTGGGTCGAGCGGGACGGCGAAACCTGGATAGTCCACCTCGAAAACGGTCGCAGTATTTCTGCACAACATGTTGTTTTGGGAGCAGGAACGCTCGGTTCCACCGAAATACTCTTAAGATCGAAAGCACGCGGGCTGAAGCTCTCCGATCGTCTCGGCAAGGGCTTCTCGGGCAATGGCGACGTGCTCGGCTACAGCTACGACAGCTACTGGAAGACGTCGAAGGACGAAGACGGCAACGTCACCAGCGAGCCGGTCAATGCGATCGGCCATGCCAGCGACGCCGTGCCCGATCAGGGCGCGCCGGGGCCGTGCATCACCGGCGTGATCGACATGCGCGACTGCGCCGACGTCGGGCGTGGACTGGTGGTGGAGGAAGGCGTCGTGCCCTCGATCATCGCGCCGCTGCTCGCGCCTGCGTTCTTCTTCTGCGAGGCCAATGGCGGCAATTTCGCACGCTTCGGCATCGAAGAGATCAAGCCGCGGCTGATGGACGCCAAGGACATGGGGCTCTCGTTCCAGTCCGATCCCGGCGCGATCGGCGAATGGGCTTATAAGGGCCCGGTCTCGCGCCTTCAGACCTTCCTCGTGATGAGCGTCGAAGTGGGGCGCGGTACGCTCGAGCTCGACAACGACCGACTGAAGATCGACTGGCCCAAGGTCGGCGAAGATCCCTCGATCGTCCAAGACAACAACGTGCTTGCACAGGTCGCCGGCGCGATGTCTGGCCAGTTCTTCCCCAACCCGCTCTGGACCGATCCGCTGGGCAAGAAGCTCGTCACGGTCCACCCGGTCGGCGGCTGCGGAATGGGCGACGATGCGGCCCACGGCGTGATCGACCATGCCTGCCGCGTGTTCACCGGCGAGGGCGACGCGACCTATCGCGGGCTTTACGTCTGCGACGGCGCGGCGATGTCCGGGCCCGTCGGGGTCAACCCGCTGCTCACGATCACTGCCGTTGCCGAACGGGCGATGGAATTGATGGCGCAGCGCGAAGGCTGGCAGATCGACTGGACGATGGGCGAAGAAGCCCCGCTGCCCGCGCTCGAGGCCGAAGCTCCACAACCCGAGGCGGACACGCCGCATCCGAAGCATTTCGCACAAGTCCACCAGCGCATCGCGCACCTCGTCGACGACAGCGTGCTGGCCAAGGTCGCGCATGCGGTGGCGGGGATCGAGCACGCCGCATCGCAGGGCGCGCTCGACGAGGCCAAGCGCGCGGTGAAGAAGCTGGTGATCGAGTATCCCGACCTGATGAGCCCGCAATTCGGCTTTACCGAGCGTATGGCAGGGTTCGTCAGCGCCGAAGGGTTGGGCAATCCCTGCTGCCCGGGCGAGCGCATCTCCGACGATTTCGCCGCCGGTGCCGCCTGGGGCGAGAGCGAGGGGACCTCCTGCGCCTTCGAACTGACCGTTCATACCGACGACCTCAATGCGCTGGTCTCGCGCCCCGAGCACCAGGGTGTGCTGACGGGCGAGGTTGCCTGCGATCTCGTTTCGCCTGCACCGATGAAGGTTCGAGATGGCCGCTTCAACCTGCTGACCGTCGATCCCGACTGCCCCGAGCGCTGGCTGATGAGCTATGTGATGGTGCTCGAGCGCGAAGGTGGCGAACCGGTGCACTTCCACGGTTTCAAAACCTTGCAGCAGCGCAGGGGCTCCGATCCCTGGACCGACCTCACCACGCTGTTCCTGACGATCAGCGAAGGCGAGGACGGAAACGGTGCGGTGCTCGCCAAGGGAATCCTCAAGCTCGAGCTCACCGACCTGATGTGGCAGGCGAAGAGCTTCGCCCTGCCGTGCCAGGACAATCTCGCCGGCCATCTGATCTACCGGGTCCCGGCGGCGAAGGACGCCATCGCCGAATATTTCCTCGCCAAGTTCGCGGCGCTGTTCGGCCTGTCGAGCTTCCAGGCCTATGGCGGCATGCTCGCCACGCTCAACGACTTTCCCGCCAAGCAGGCGGAGGAGCTACGCCATCGCACGCTCGATGCGCCCGCGCCGGAGCGGCATGTCGTGCCGACGGCGGACGGCTGGAAGGTCGCATTGACCCGTTACCAGGGCGGCGCGAAGGGGCCGGTGTTGCTCGCGCCGGGTTTCTCGGTGAAGGCGTCGAGTTTCGCGACCGACACGGTGGCGCGCAACCTCGTCGAGGAGCTCTGCGCCGCCGATTACGACGTCTGGCTGTTCGACTATCGCGCCAGCGCCGATAGCGGGAATCCGCTCGACCCGCCCAAGCCTTTCACGATCGACGATGTCGCGCAGCACGACTGGCCCGCCGCGGTCGATTTCGTGCGCGCGCGGACCGGCGCGGAGAGCGTGCAGGCGATGGCGCATTGCGTGGGCTCGATGAGCCTGCTGATGGCTCTCGCCGCCGGCCACGTATCGGGCATCCGCTCGGTGGTCAGTTCGCAACTCACGCTGCATCCGGTGACCGACTGGATGAACTACCTGAAGGCCGATATCGGTACCGCCAAGCTTATGGGGCAGGTTGCACAGCTCGGCGGGCATATCGGCTTCGCGCCCACGGGAACCGAGCTCGATTACGAGATCGACGCGGTCGCCTACAATTTGCCGGTACCTGAAGGGCAGGAGTGCAAGAATCCCGCCTGCCGCCGCGTCTTCGGCATTTTCGGCCCGAGCTACGACCATGCGCAGCTCGGTCACGCCACCCACGTCGCGATCGCTTCCATGTTCAGCGATATTTCGCTGAAACCTTTCGACCAACTCTCGGCGATCATGCACGAGGGCAAGGTGGTCGATGCGGCAGGCAAGGACGTCTATCTAGGAACCGAGAATGTGCATCGCATGGCGCTGCCGATCACCTTCCTTTCGGGCGCGAACAACCAGATCTTCTATCCCGAAGGCGCGCAGCGCACGCGGGCCTGGTTGGCGGCGCACAACGATCCGGCGCTCTACGAGCAGATCGTGATCCCCGATTACGCCCATATGGACCTGTTCATCGGCCGCGATGCCGCGCGCGACGTGGCGCCGATCATCGTCGGGGAGCTCGACAGGTTCAATTGAGGGGAAATGGTGCCCAGGGGCGGAGTCGAACCACCGACACGACGATTTTCAGTCGTCTGCTCTACCACTGAGCTACCCGGGCATTCCGTCGTCTGGTGCACAAGTCACCGCGTTCGGAAGGCGCGCCTATGGCGTGGCGCAGACGCTTTGGCAAGGGGTCAATCGTCGCTTTCTTCGCCCAAGTTCCCCGGCCCGATGCTTTCGGGATCGACCGGCTCGGCGGGCACCGCATAACTATCGGTCAACCAGGCGCCCAGGTCGCGGTCGCGGCAGCGCTTCGAACAGAAGGGGGCGTGCTCCGCGACGCGAGGCTTCTTGCAGATCGGGCAGCGGCGGACGGGCGTGTTCATGGGGAGATCGCCTGCGCGAATCCGCCCTCGATCGCAACCGCCGGATCGATTTTCCAGCGGATTTCCCGTCCCGTCCGCCGCGCGAGTTCGTCGCGCCATTCGTCGCGGAAAAGCGGTTGCAGCGCCGGATGCGCGGTCAGCAGCAACGCGCCGGGCTGCTCGACCCTCTCGGCCCGGCGGAACAATTGCCGGATTGCCGCGCGGGTGCGGCGGAATTGCGCGCGGTTGAGGATCGAGGGGCCGGTCACGCGGCTGACGATCTGGACGAAGCCGAAGCCGTTGATCCCGGTCCGCTCGTGGCGATATCCGCCGAGCGCTGCGCCCAGCGCTTCGTCGACCGCCTTGCGATCGGCCTTCGCGGCGAGGGTAGGAAAATCGATCCCGATCGAGCCCGACAGGTCGAGCAGCCGCAATTGCCGCGCCAGCGGTCCGATCGCGGCGAGCGCGAGTTCGCGCGGCGGCAGCGTCCCGTCGATATCGATCAGCGTCATCGCCGGCGTCGCGCTGAACAGCAGGCTGCCACCGTCGAATTCGGTCGTGCCCTCGAAGGCGGATTGCAAGATGTCGTCCCAGCCCTCGACCGGGAAGCGGCGGACCTCCTGCACTTCGTGACCGTCGGCCTTGAGGGCGTCGATCGCGCGCCAGTCGCGTGGGGCTTCGTCGGTTACGATTCCTTGCGCCGGCTTGCGCCGACCACGCTCGCCGATGGCGGCGCGGGTGATTTCGATAGTGACCGTGCTGCCTTCGGTGGCGGAGGCGGGCAGGCGCTGAAGGAGCACCTCCTCGCCCCGTGCGGTCTCGGCGACGGCGCGCGATGCGCCAGCGCGACGCTTGGCGACCCGGCCCTCGATTCGTGCTCCGGCTGCTAGGCGCTCGTGCCAGTCGAGCTTCGCCGCGACGATTTCATCATGTTCGACGCATACCAGCCGCGTCTCGCCGATCCCGCGCTCGGCATACCACTCAGCCAAGGGGAAAGCCCGCCGATCTGAGCAGCGCGCGCGTTTCGAACAGCGGCAGGCCCATTACCGCCGAATGGCTGCCGCGGATCCACTGGACCAATCCTTCGGCCGTGCCCTGGATCGCGTAGCCGCCGGCCTTGCCGTGCCATTCGCCGCTGTCGAGATAGGCGGCGATCTCGGCGGGTTCGAGGGCCTTGAAGCGAACCACCGTCTCGTTGAGCTTGTGACGGAGCGTGCCGTCCGGATAGCGCAGCGCGACCGAACTCAGCACAAGGTGGCGGCGGCCCGACAGCGCCTGCAGGCAGGCCTGTGCGGTGTCGAGATCCTCGGCCTTGGGCAGTATACGGCGTCCCATCGAGACCACGGTATCGCCCGCCAGCACATGCGCATCGGCGCGCGCGAGCGCCATCGCCTTCTCGCGCGCCATGCGGATCGCGTAGTCCTTCGGGCGTTCGTTCGGCCCCGGCGTTTCGTCGATTTCGGCGGCAGCGATTTCGCTCGGCTCGATCCCGAGCCGCGCGAGCAGTTCGCGCCGCCGCGGGCTGGCCGAGGCGAGGACGAGCTTCATGTCGCTCATCCCGCTGCTATCTTACTGGGGGCCAGGTCCGCCGCGACCCGGCATGAAGCGATAGGTGATCCGACCCTTGGTCAGGTCGTAGGGCGTCAGTTCGCAGAGCACTTCGTCGCCCACCAGAACGCGGATGCGATTCTTGCGCATCTTGCCCGCGGTGTGGCCGAGGATTTCGTGTCCGTTCTCGAGTTCGACGCGGAACATGGCGTTGGGAAGTAGTTCGACGACTTTCCCACGCATTTCGAGGAGTTCTTCTTTCGCCATTAACGGCTCGTTCCGATGAGGTTTCGCATGGCGCGCGGCATAAACGCCACAACGTCAAAAGAAAAGGGCGCATCGCTGAGACATTTTGCGACTTGCTGCGTACCTCCACCGTCCCCAAGGCCATGCCGGCGGGGCACTGCGTTCGTCCCGACCGCGCTCGCGGTCGTTTTCATAATTGGAGCAAAGCCTTGCGTTCCCTGATCGGCCTTCCCCTCATTGCCCTGGTCTGCGCCCCCACTTCTGTCATCGCGCAGGACGCCGAAGGCGAGGATGCCGTCGCCGCGGCGGATGCAGAAGTCGGCGATAGCTGTGCCGAAGACATCAATTGCATCGTCGTCTCGGCCGAGCGGCTGCTGGGGCAGGTCGATGCGGCGCAGGAACCGATCCAGACGCTCGACGAGGCCGATATCGCGGCCTACGGCGCAGGCTCGATCGCCGAGCTGGTCCAGCAGCTCGGCCCAACGGTCAGCTCGGGCGGTGCGCGCGGCGGCGGACCGCCGGCCATCCTGCTCAACGGCGTGCGCATCTCGGGCTTCCGCGAATTGCGCAACTTCCCGCCCGAGGCGATCGAGCGCGTCGAGGTCCTGCCCGAGGAAACCGCGGTCCGCTTCGGTTTTTCGCCCAACCAGCGGGTGATCAACTTCATTCTAAAGGACAATTTCACCGCCAAGACGGTCGAGATCGAAGGCGGGGGGCCGTTCCAGGACGGCTTCACGCGCGGCCAACTTGAAGCCAGCGCGCTGAATATTTCGGGCAGCACAAGGATCAGCCTCGCGCTCGAGGCCGAGGCGCGCCAGCGGATCACCGAGGCCGACCGCGACCTACCGGTCGCCGATGGCTCCGAGGACCGGCTGGCCGGTGATCCGGATCCGGCCGAATTCCGCACGCTAGTGCCCGAAAGCGACGAATTGTCGCTCAACGGAACGGTCGCTGTCCCGATCGGGGAGGGCGGCAAGGACGGCTCGCTCTCGGTCAACGGCACGCTGTCGCGCAGCAGCTCGCGCTCGCTCGCGGGGCTCGACACCGTTACCCTCACCGATCCGCTCGGCAACACGCAGGTCCGCACGCTGGCCGATCCGCTCGAGCGGCGCACCCGCAACGTTACCGCGCAGATCGGGAGCGCGTTTTCGACCAATATCGGCGACTGGCAGCTGAGCCTGACGGGCGACGGCGCCCATACCGAGGGTTTCACCCGGATCGATCGTCGCGCCGATGTCGGTATCCTGCAGGCGCAGGCGCTGGCCGGGACGCTTGCGATCGACGGCGTGCTGCCGGGGCTGCCCCTCGCGGGGGTCGATTTCGCCAATAGCAAGACCAACCGTCTCGATACCGACGCAACGCTGATCGGCCGCCCCTTGCTCCTCCCCGGCGGCGACCTGTTGGTAACGCTGAAGGGCGGCTTCACCTATAACGACATCCGCAGCGACGACACGCGCAGCGGGCTGGGCGAGACCTTCCTCGACCGCACGCGCTTTTCCGGCGGGGTGACGCTGGGAGTCCCGATCACCAGCGTCGACGAAGGCTTCGGCGATTTTCTCGGCGACATCACGCTCGATCTCGGGGCCTCGATCAACGATTTGTCCGATTTCGGTTCGCTCTATGCCTGGTCGAGCTCGCTCAACTGGCGCCCGATCGAGGCTGTCGGCTTCACCGCGACCTACCAGTACCGGCAGGAAGCCCCGTCGCTGACCCAGCTGGGCAGTCCGCTGACCGAGAACTTCAACACGCCCGTCTTCGACCTCGCGCGCAACGAGACGACGCTGGCGACGGTGATCGGCGGAGGTAATCCGGACCTCCTGCGCGAGACCCAACGCGACTGGAAATTCGCCTTCAATTACAATCTTCCCTTCATCGAGAACGGGCGCTTCCAGGTCGAATATTTCACCAATGATTCGGACGACGTGACCGCGGGCTTCCCGACGCTCACGCCCGAGATCGAGGCGGCTTTCCCGGGTCGCGTCTCGCGCGACGCGACCGGGCGACTGCAGGAGCTCGACCTGCGCCCGGTGACCTTCGCAGAGCGCAATTCGGAATCGCTGCGCTTCTCGCTCAACCTCTCCGGCCCGTTCGGGTCGGCTTTCCCCGAGGGGGAAGAACCGGCGGCACAGGGCCGTCGCGGCGGTCCTCCCGGCGGGGGATCACAGGCGCGCGGTGGTGGTGGCGGCCAGGGCGGCGGAATGTTCTCGCCCGAGCGGATGCAGCAATTGCGCGACCAGCTTTGTTCGGACGATCCCGAAGAATTCCTCGCCCGCCTCAAGGCGGCGGCGGAAAGCGAAAATCCGCCATTCCCGCCGCAGATGCTGGCGCGGCTCAAGAACGATGCCGGCGAGCTCGACCCGCAGCGAGTCGAATTCGTTCGTCGCCAGTTCTGCCGCACCGGCGATGGCGAGAGCGAAGGTACGCCGGGCGCCCCCGGCGGCCCCGACCGCGAACGCCTCGCCGCGATCCGGCAGGAACTGTGCTCGCTCAGCCCGTCCGATTTCCTCGAACGCCTCAGGGCCGAAGTCGCGCGTGCCGAGAGTGGCGAGATCGCGGAGGGCGATCGCCCGGCGATCCCGTCCTTCATCCTCGACCAGATCAAGGACGAGAATGGCGAGATCGACCCCGAGAAGGCCGAACAGCTGCGCCAGCGCATCTGTGCCGCCGGTCCTGGGGGTGAGGGCGGACAACGCGCCGAAGGCGGCGGTGGCGGTGGCGGTGGCCAGCAGCGGTCACGCGGCGGGCGTCGCGGCGGGGGTGGTTTTGGCGGCGGCGGTGACGGGCGCGGGCGGTTCTTCGCCAATGCCGACTACACGCTGCGGCTCGAGGACGAGGTGCTGATCGCCCCGGGCGGACCGTTCCTCGACCTGCTCGACGGCGATTCGATTGCGGGCGGTGGTAGCCCGCGCCACGAATTCCGCGTTTTCGGCGGGGCGTTCTATCGCGGCTTCGGCAGCTTCCTGAGTGCGAACTACACCGGCGAGACGCGCGTCGACGGCAGCGGCCTGCCGGGCAGCACCGACCTGTTCTATGGCGAGCAGTTCACGCTCAATGCGCGCTTCTTCATCGATTTCGACCAGCGCGAGAGCATCGTTGCGGCGGTGCCCTTCCTCGAAGGGTCGCGCTTCTCGTTCTCGGTGTCGAACATCTTCGATTCTCGCCGTTCGATCGTCGACCAGAACGGCGATGTGCCCAATGCCTTCCTGCCCGATCGGCTCGATCCATACGGTCGCTCGTTCGAGATCGATTTCAGGAAAGCGTTCTAGGGCCGCTCAGAACCCGCCGAAATAGTCGTCGCTCGCGCGATAGGGGTCGTTCGTCTTGCCCGACGAGCGACCCTTCGCGACACATGCGAGGTCGTGCACATCGCTGGCGAAGGTGCGTTCGGCCAACGGGTCTTCGATCGTGTCGCGGCTGGCATTGGGAATCGGCTTACGATCGATATCGAAAGCCCGCAGCGAAAGGACCGTCAGGGTGCCGCTGCTGCAATCCGCACTCATCCGGTAGATGACGTAGTAGACCTCGCCATCCTTGCCCTGGCCGTACATGTAGCCGACGAACATATCGAAGGTGACGGGCGCGGCGTCGGTGCGGAGCGTATCGGTGTCGACGAAGCCGATCGTCTCTCCGGTCTTGGCGAATTCGTGCCATTCCTCGGCAAGCGCCGGGGTTGCGACGAGCATCAGCGAACAGGCCAGTCCCTTCACCATTCGGAGCATGGATATCCTCCATTCACAACGGCGAAGCGATTAAGCGCCTGTTTGGCCGATCCGTCAAATTGGGCGCGAGAAGTCTCTGTAAATCATTGAAATAAAGCGATGTGCTATAGTCCGAGTGAACCGTTGGCAGGTTGCAGGTCAGCCCGCGACTCGTACGGTTGCTCAAAGGCTGTCGCCCGCCGCCACCCCGCTCGCCCAGGCCCACTGGAAATTGTACCCGCCGAGCCAGCCGGTGACGTCGACCGCCTCGCCGATCGCGTAGAGGCCGGGCACGCGCTTCGCTTCCATCGTCTTCGAGGAAAGCTCTGCGGTGGCGATCCCGCCAATGGTGACTTCGGCCTTGGCAAAGCCTTCGCTGCCATTGGGATGGAAGGTCCAGCGCGCAAGCCGTTCCTGCGCCGCGCGCAAGTCCTTGTCGGGGGCATTGCCGAATTCGGTCTCGATCGCGAGCTTGTCGGCAAGGATGTCGGCCAAGCGCTGGGGCAGCAACTCGCGCAAGGTCGATCGCAGCGTGGCGCGCGGCTGTTCGCGCTTGCGCTCGAGCAGCCAGTCGCCCTTTTGTTCGGGGAGGAAGTCGATGGTGACCGGATCGCCCGGATACCAGTAGGACGAGGCCTGCAGGATCGCCGGGCCCGACAGCCCGCGATGGGTGAATAGCGCGGCCTCGGGAAACCGGCCCTTGCCCGCGCTGGCGACCACCGGGGCGGAAACGCCGCTGATCTCGCGAAACAGCACTTCCTCGCCGCCGAGCGTGAGCGGGACGAGAGCGGGGCGCGGTTCGACCACCTTGAGCCCGAACTGGCGCGCGAGATCGTAGGCGAAGCCGGTCGCGCCCATCTTGGGGATCGAGGGACCGCCGGTGGCGATCACGAGCGCATCGGCTTCGTAGTTGCCCGTTTGCGTGGCTACGTTGAAGCGACCGTCATGCGTGACCTCTTCGATCTCCTCGCCGCAGCGGACCTCGACATCGCCATTCGCGCATTCCGCGAGCAGTAGGTCGACGATCTGTTGCGCCGATCCGTCGCAGAACAGCTGGCCGAGCGTCTTCTCGTGCCAGTCGATGCCGTAGCGTTCGACCAACGCGAGGAAATCGCGCGCGGTGTAGCGGGCCAGTGCGGACTTGGCGAAATGCGGGTTGGACGAGAGGTAATTGCCCGGGCCCGCGCCGATATTGGTGAAATTGCAGCGCCCGCCGCCCGAGATCAGGATCTTCTTCCCCGGCTTGGCCGCGCGTTCGAGTACCAGCACGCGCTTACCGCGCTGGCCCGCGCGCGCCGCGCACATCAGCCCGGCCGCGCCTCCGCCGAGCACGATCGCGTCGTAACGATCGCTCACGAGGCGAGCGCTTCGGCGGTCAGGCGCAGCGAGGTTTCGCGCGCCCGGGGGTCGTAGGTCGCGCCGGCGACGATGATCTCGTCCGCCTGCGTGCGCTTGACGAAGGCGGCGATCCTCTCGCGGACCATGGCGGGCGTACCGACCGCGCTGGCCAGCGAGACGTGTTCGACGATCCGCCGCTCCATCGGGCCGAGGCTTTCGCGATAGCCGTCGACCGGCGGCGGGAGCTTGCCCGGGCTGCCGGTGCGCAGCCGCACGAAGCTCTGCAATTGCGAGGAGGCGAGCCGCTCGGCCTCGTCCGCTTCTTCTGCCGCGAAGACGTTCATCGCAACCATGACATGCGGCTTGTCGAGCCGCTCCGACGGCTTGAAATCGCGGCGATAGATCGCGAGCGCGTCGTCGAGGTGGTCGGGCGCGAAATGCGCGGCGAAGGCGTAGGGCAGGCCGAGCGCGGCGGCGAGCTGCGCGCCGTAGAGGCTCGATCCCAGCATCCACATCTCGATATCGGCGCCGAAGCCGGGATGGGGGCGAAGCGAGATATCCTCCTGCCCCGAGAAATAGGCCGCCAGTTCCATCACGTCCTGCGGGAAATCGCCCGCCGCTTTCATCAAATCCTTGCGGAAGGCCTGCCGGATCCGCCCGTCGGCCCCGGGGGCGCGACCGAGGCCGAGATCGATCCGGCCGGGGAACAGGGCATCGAGCGTGCCGAACTGCTCGGCGATCACGAAGGGATTGTGATTGGGCAGCATGATCCCGCCCGAACCGATCCGGATGGTCGAAGTCGCATGGCCGATATGCGCCAGCACGACCGAGGCCGCGGCGCCGCCGATTCCCTCCATCGCATGGTGCTCGGCGACCCAGAACCGCTTGTAGCCCGCCTCCTCTGCGACGCGCGCAAGGCCGGCGGCGGCTTCATAGGCTTCGGAAAGGGTCCCGCCTTCGCGGACGGGGACGAGATCGAGCACGGAAAGTTCGGTCATGCAGGCTAGATGGGGCGCTGCACCGGTTTGTCCATGCGCAATTCCCGATCCCTGGTCAGGCCTCGCCGAGATAGAGCGCGACGAAGTTGATCGTGTCGATCACGCCGTGAACCAGGACCAGCGGCCACAAATTGCGCTTGAGCAGCAGGAACGCCGTGCCGAAGGCGATGGCGATCATCGCGGTCATCAGCAGTCCGAACAGGCCCTGATAATAGAAATGTCCGTAGCCGAAGATCAGCGCGGGCACCAGCACCGC
The DNA here is from genome assembly GCF_034374265.1 of Pseudoblastomonas marina. Taxonomy (NCBI): domain Bacteria; kingdom Pseudomonadati; phylum Pseudomonadota; class Alphaproteobacteria; order Sphingomonadales; family Erythrobacteraceae; genus Pseudoblastomonas; species Pseudoblastomonas marina. Next base: position 505,781 of record NZ_CP139718.1, read on the forward strand.
GATGAAGAGTCGGCCCGGAACGCCCGTCAGCCCGTCGGCAAGGCGCGTGACCATGTAGCCGCGGAAAAACATTTCCTCGCCGAAGGCGGCACTGGTCCAGACGATGCCGAGCCACAGCAGCAGCATGCCCAGATTGCCCTCGACATTGCCCCAGCGCGCCTCGACCCCGGCGGTATCGGAGCGGGTGACACCCAGTGGTTCGCCGACGAAGATCATCAGCGACACCGCGACGGCAAACAGCGCAAAGGGCAGCAAGGCCTTGGGGATCACCAGCGCCTTGGCCTTCCAGCCGGGCAGGTGGATCAGTCCCATCTCGCGCCAGCCCAACCCGCGGGCGCGCATGTAAAAGCTGAGAACGATCAGGGTGAGCAGCAGCGACAGTGGCCCCGAATAGGCCCACGCCACTTCGGCGAAGGCCAGGCGCGACCCGAATGCCAGCGCCGCGAAGCACAGCACTTCCAGCACCACCCAGCGATTGGCAGGCGGTGAATATTCGGTCGGCGTCATGGCGGCAGCGGATTGCAAGGTTTCTCCGTTCTGTTTTAGTGTAGTAATACACCAAGCCAAAACAGTTGCAACAGGTGCGATTGTGCAATCCGCGGCGCTTGCCTATCTCGGCCCCATGTCGCGCTCGAAAGCCGGATCCCCCCACGACCCGAGAGGCAAGGAACGCTTCAACGAGGAGCGCGCGACCTATACCGTCGCCAGCGCGCAGCCCGATCTCGAAGCCGGGATCGCCGCGATCCGCGAGACGGTGAAGACCTTGAAGCCGCGCCCCGGGGTCTACCGCATGCTCGATACGCGCGGCGACGTGCTCTATGTCGGCAAGGCGCGCAGCCTCAAGGCGCGAGTCGCCAATTACACGCAGGTAAAGGGGCTCTCGAACCGGCTCCAGCGGATGGTCAGCCAGTGCCGCGCGATGGAAATCGTGGTGACGAACTCCGAGGCCGAGGCGCTGTTGCTCGAGGCGCAGCTGATCAAGCGCTATCGTCCGCCCTTCAACGTGCTGCTGCGGGACGACAAGAGCTTCCCCTTCATCCTGCTGCGCGCCGACCACGCCTTCCCGCGGATCCAGAAGCATCGCGGCGCACGGCGGGCGAAGGGCAATTACTACGGCCCCTTCGCCAGCGCCGGATCGGTCAACAAGACATTGAACGCGCTGCAGAAGCTTTTCCTTCTGCGGAGTTGCAGCGACAGCTTCTTCAACAATCGCGATCGGCCCTGCCTGCTCTACCAGATCAAGCGCTGCTCGGCCCCCTGTGTCGGGCGGATCGACGAGGAAGGCTATGACAAGCTCGTCGGCGAGGCGAAGGACTTCCTCTCGGGCAAGTCCAGCGCGGTGCAGGCCGATATCGAGAAACAGATGGCGAAGGCCGCCGAGGAGCTCGATTTCGAGACCGCGGCGATGTTGCGCGACCGGTTGCGCGCGGCGACCTTCATCCAGGGTTCGCAGGCGATCAACGCGCAGGGGGTGGGCGATGCCGATGTCTTTGCGCTCGCGACCAGGGGCGGGCAGATCGGGGTGCAGGCCTTCTTCATTCGCGGCGGGCAGAACTGGGGCCACCGTACGTTCTATCCCAAGAATACCGGCGAGGTCGACGAGGGCGAGGTGCTCGCCGACGTGCTGCTGCAATTTTACGAGGAAGTGCCGCCGCCGCGCACGATCCTGGTCGATCGCGAACTCGAAGAGCAGGAACTGCTGGCCGAGGCGCTGGCGGAAGGCGCCGGGCACGCGGTCGCGATATCGATCCCCCAGCGCGGGGTGCGGCGCAAGCTGATGCAGCAGGCGCAGCGCAACGCCACCGAGGCGCTCGAACGGCGGCTGGCAGAGACCGGCACCAAGGCCAAGATCAATCGCGAATTGGCCGAATTCCTCGAACTCGACGAACCGCCGCAGCGGATCGAGATCTACGACAACAGCCATATCCAGGGCGCGAAGGCCGTGGGCGCGATGGTGGTCGCCTCGCCCGAGGGCTTCGAGAAGAGCCAGTACCGCAAGTTCAACATCAAGACCGCGCAGACGAACGACGATTTCGGAATGATGCGCGAGGTGATGGAGCGCCGCTTCCGCAACCTTGCCGAGCATCCCGATGGCGAGGAGGGCAAGTCGAACAGCCACGAGACCGTGTGGCCCGATCTCGTGCTGATCGACGGCGGCAAGGGGCAGGTTTCCAGCGTGATGAGCGTGCTCGAAGACCTAGGCATTGCCGACCAGGTGCCGGTGATTGGCATCGCCAAGGGTCCGCATCACGGCCGCGAGGGGCGCGAGGTGTTCCACTTCCCTGATGGTCGCGAGAAGACGCTGCCGACCAATTCGCCGGTGCTGTTCCATGCCCAGAACCTGCGCGACGAGGTCCACCGCTTCGCCATCGGCGCTCACCGCGCCAAGCGCAGCAAGGCGATCACCGCCAGCCCGCTCGACGAGATCCCCGGCATCGGCCCCTCACGCAAGCGCGCGCTGCTGCTCGCCTTCGGCACCGCCAGCAAGGTCCGCGCCGCCGCGTTGGACGATTTGAAGCGCACGCCGGGGATCAGCGAGGGCGTTGCGCAGAAGATTTACGACTTCTACCACGCGGGCGGGTGAATCGTGGCAAAGGCTACAGGGGTGCGGTTGATGTCTAGTTTCTTGAGGTTGGCCGCTGCAGCGCTTCTCGTCAGTGCCTGCGCGACCAGCTCAGCTGCCCCTCGAGACGAGACTGACGACAAATCTCGCGAGGCCTCGATCACGAACGACATGGAGTGGCTTCGCAAGTCCTACCAGTCGCGGCCGCGCAATCTGAGGCGGGGCGTGAAGGGCACCGTGAGGATGCTGATCACGGTGAGGCCGTCTGGCAAGGTTTCCAAATGTGTGATCATACGCAGCAGCGAGAATGCTGCGCTCGATAGCTATGCCTGCCGAAGCGTCGTTCGATACGGGAAATTCGAGCCGGCGCTCGATGCCTCAGGCACGCCCATCGAAGACACCGTCGTCCTCGCATTGATGGTCTAGCGAAGCGTCGCTTACGAACGCGGCCCCTTGTCGCGTTTCCACTTGCCGGCGAGCGACTTGCCGCTTGCACCTTCGGGCTTGGGCTTGCCCTTGAACTTGCCGCCGTCGGGATTGCCTTTGCCCTTGGCGGAGTCCTTCCCCTTGAAGTTGCCTTTTCCGCCCTTGCGGTGCGGCTTCACGAAGCCCTTGCCGCCGCGCGGGCCGCCCTTGTTGCCGGCACCGACCTGTGGGCCTTCGGGGGCCTCCTCGATCGCGATCGCGTCCTGCTCGTCCTCGCTCGAAGCGGTGCGGGCGAGGGCGTCCTGGAATTTGGGAGCCACGTTGCGCGGCACCTGGAACCAGCTTTCGTGCGTGCCGATCCTGATCGCGCCGATCTCGTTGCGGGTGATGTGCCCGCGGCGGCACAGCAGCGGCAGGATCCAGCGCGGCTCGGCGTTCTGCTTGCGGCCAACCTCGATCTTGAACCACACCGTGTCCTCGAAGCCGGGACGGTGGGCGTCCTTCTTTGCTTTTTCGCGCGCTTCGGGCGTGTTGGCGAGCAGCTCTTCGGGTTCGGGCATCTTGGCGCGGTGCGAGTGGATCAGGGCAGCCGCGATATCTTCGGCCGACATGGTTTCCATCAGCGTCGCCGCCAGCTTGCGGTCATCCTTGGTGATCTCGCTGGTATCGGTGATCTGCCCCATCATCCGTTCGCGATCCTTTTCGCGGATCGCTTCGGGGGTGGGGGCGTCGGTCCACTCGGCGGTGATCTTCGCGCCGCGCAGCATGCCGTCGACCCGGCGGCGGCGGTTGAACGGCACCACCAGCACGGCGGTGCCCTTCTTCCCTGCGCGACCGGTGCGGCCCGAGCGGTGCTGCAGCGTTTCCGCATCGCGCGGAATCTCCACGTGGATCACGAGGCTGACGCTGGGGAGGTCGATCCCGCGCGAGGCGACATCGGTGGCAACGCAGACGCGGGCGCGGCGATCGCGCAGCGCCTGCAGCGCCTGGTTGCGTTCCGACTGCGAATGCTCGCCCGACAGGGCAACCACGCCGAAGCCGCGCTCCTGCAACGTGGCGTGGAGGCGGCGGACGCTGTCGCGCGTGGCGCAGAACAGGATCGCGGTTTCCGCCTCGTGGAAGCGCAGCAGGTTCACCACCGCATTCTCGACCTCGGACGGGGAGACGGCGATGGCCTGATAGGCGATGTCGCCATGGCCGCGGTCCTTGCCCGCCAGCGAAAGCCGCTCGGCATCGGTCTGGTAGCGTTCGGCGAGCCGCACGATCGCAGGCGGCATGGTGGCAGAAAAGAGCAGTGTGCGGCGCTTGTCGGGCGTCGCGTCGAGGATTTCCTCGAGATCGTCGCGGAAGCCCATGTCGAGCATCTCGTCGGCCTCGTCGAGTACCACGCCGATCAGGCCGGATAGGTCGAGTGCGCCGCGTTCGAGGTGATCGCGCAACCGGCCCGGCGTGCCGACCACGATCGCGGGTCCGGCGCGCAGGTTGCGGCGTTCCTTGCTCGCATCCATCCCGCCGACGCAGGTCGCGATGCGCACGCCGTGCTGGCCGTAGAGCCAGCCCAGTTCGCGGCTGACCTGCAGCGCGAGTTCGCGGGTGGGCGCGATGACGAGCGCGAGCGGGCGCTCGACCATCGGCAGGCTGCCGAGTTCGGCGAGCAGTTCATCGGCCAGCGCGAGGCCGAAAGCGACGGTCTTGCCCGAGCCGGTCTGTGCCGAAACGATCAGGTCGCGGCCCGCGACATCGGGCGCAATCACGGCGGACTGGACGGGGGTAAGCTCGGTATAGCCGCGCTCGGTCAGGGCTTGGGCGAGGGGCGGCTGGACGTTTTCGAAGGACATGGTGCTCACAGGGGAAACGGCACCGGCGCGCGGTGCGGGGAGGGATCTGGAATGCGGGGTCGCGCCGGAGGGGCGCCGATGCAAAAAGGCACGCCAGCCCTATGGCCAGCGGCGACATGCGCGCCCATTAGCGGATTAAACCCGGTTTGGCTTCCCTAAAAATTGTGCAGCTGCGAAGGTGGTCGTCGGCCCGCGGGGCGGGAATGGAAAGGGGCCGCGGATCGCTCCGCAGCCCCCTCGAGTTATGGCGCGTGCTTCAGCTCAGCGCCTTGATGCACTGGCCCTGGTTGCGCGCGCCGACGAGGTCGAGCAGGCCGAGGTCCTTGAGCGCCTTGCAGACGCTGACGGCATCGCCATCCTTGAACAGTTTCACGCAGGTGCCGACCGACACGCCGATGGCATCGGCGAGACCGGAATTGCAGGCCTTGGCGGCGGCGTTGCTGCCACCCGGGTTGGCGTGCAGCGTGGTCGGCGCCACCGTAAACGACATGGCCATCGCCAGCGGTGCTGCATAGGCAAAGAGTTTCTTCATCGAATTTACTCCTCCAAGAGGGGCAATTCAGGCTGCCCCATTCCTTGCGTCCCGAATAGATCAACGTAATCCGGGAGTTGGAGAATGGTAAATGAGTGATTAACGAGTCGAGCCGAAGTATATGAATGGCAATAGAAATATTTTCGATTGCGACTCAATTAATTGAAAGAACTGGTTTCTAAACGGAAATATTGTTTCGCGACTCGGGGTGGCTTCGAACCTTGTCAGTCCTTTTTTCGCATCTTGCGGATCACGCCTTCCTGCGCGACGCTGGCGACGAGCTCGCCGTTCTCGGTGAAGATCTTTCCGCGATTGAACCCGCGTCCGCCACCGCTCCAAGGGCTGTCGGTGGCATAGAGCAACCACTGGTCGACCCGCGCCGGGCGATGGAACCAGATCGCATGGTCGAGGCTCGCGCCCTTCAGCTCGTTGCGCCACCACGAGAGCCCGTGCGGGAGCGCGCTGGTACCGAGCAGCATGAAGTCGCTGGCATAGGCGAGCGCGGCGCGATGGAGCGATGGATCGTCCGGCATCTGATCTACCGCGCGAAACCAGGTGTGGCTCACCGGGTCCTTCGGCTCCTTGCTCTGCCAATGCGGCGCATCGACGTTGCGCAATTCGATCGCGCGCGGGCGCAGCATGTAGCGGCGGGCGTTCTCGTCCTTGAGCGTGTCCGCCATTTCGCGCCGGATTTCCATTTCCGGGCGAAGCTCCTCGGCATGCGGCACCTCGGGCATCGGCGCATCGACATGCTCGAGGCCCTCTTCGGGGCGCTGGAAGCTCGCGGCGAGGTTGAGGATCGGCGTGCCTTTCTGCTTGGCGACGACGCGGCGGTTGGAAAAGCTGCGCCCGTCGAACTGGCGGTCGACCGCCAGCTCGATATCGTAATCCTCGCTCCCGCCGCGGAGGAAATAGGCGTGCAGCGAATGCGGCGCTCGGTCGTCCTCGACCGTCATTTCCGCCGCGCGCAGCGCCTGCGCGATCACCTGTCCGCCGAACACCCGGCCGATCCCGTCGCCCTTGCGCGGCCCGCGATAGATGTCGTGTCCGACGGTCTCCTCGGGGGTCAGCAGCGTGACCAGCCGTTCGACCAAGGTTTCAGGGGAGGGCGGGGTGGTTTCGTCTGCGTCGCTCATGCGGATCACATGTGGCGCGGGCGGGACGAGGTCAAGCGGACTTCATTCGCCGCAAGGCGCGCCATGCCAGCGCCTTGGCGCGATTGCGCGCAGGCCAGCGGCCCGGTGCGCGCGGGGTCAATCCGATCCCGCGCAGCATCCGGTTGAACGCCCGGGCATCGGCCTCGGCGAAGCTCCATTCGGATCGCCAGGTGATCGACAGCGAGATCGACGGCGCACCGCCATTGCGCACGTAATGCGGTGCCATGACCGGGACGTAGAGCGCCTCGCCCGGATCGAGCGCGAAGGTGCGCCCCTCGTCGATGAAGCCGTCCTGCCACGTCAATTCGCGGCCGCCGCCGGTGTGATAGGCCTCGTGCGCGGTATCGGGCGCGAAGCGCGGATGGCCGGCGGGAAACTGGGTCATCGCCTTGCTGCCTTCGAGCTGCAGCAGGATGTTGTGCTCGGGATCGAAATGGTAGGGCGTCACCGCGTCGGGGCTCGACACGAAGATGTATCCCTGCGGCTTGAGCATCGCCCCGGTTGCCGCCTCGATCGGCGCGCGCAGTTCTTCGAGCAGCCCGGCCACGAGATCGCGATAGGCGGGCACCTGTTCGATGTTCTTGAGCACCGCCCAGCTGCGGACCTCGTCGATCCGGCGGATCGTCTCGCCGATCGAGAGACCGTTCGCGGGCGGCTTGCCGTCGACGCCGATCGGCACGTCGCCACGATTGTATTCGACGCTGGCGGCCGGCAGCGTCTCGCCGAGCCGTGCGAGCGCCCCGCGCTCGAGCAGGGCGTGGCGATCGAGCGCGTGGACCAGCTTGTGCGGCGTTTCGGGATAGCATTCGGCGAAGCTGCGCCGCGCCGTGTCGGGAAAGATTGCCTGCGTCATGCGACCTTGCCCTCGAATGCGAGGAGCGCGCCGAACAGCGCCTGACGGGCGGCTCCGCCGATACCGATGCTGTAGCGCGCGATCCGGCGGCGTTCGCGCCACATGTGATCGATCATCGGGTGATCGGCGCTGGCGCAGCTATCGACCCAGTCGATCGCCGGATCGGCCAGGCTGTCGAGGTTCTCGACCTGCAGCAGCACGCCGGGGGAGAAGCGCGCGAACTCCTCGTCGAATGCCGTCTTGTAGGAGAACGCACCCGGAGGCGTGTAAAAGCTGGCGAGCATCGCGATCGGTGCGCCATCGAGCCGCAGCGTCCGGCGCTCGAGCTTGCCGCAGGCGGCGGCGCCGTGCAGCGCGCGGGTGAAGATCGCGGCCTTGTCGGGATCGTTGGCGGTGGCGCTGCCCTGCTTGCCCTTCCAGCCCGCCGCCTCGAGCGCGAGGAAGGCCGCAATCCACGCCTGCAGATCGCTGTCGTCGCGGAGGAATTCGGTCTCCACCGCGCCGCATTCCTCGAGCCGCCGTCGCTGGCGGCGCAGCTCCTTGCGACGCTTGGTGGAGAGAACCTCCTCGAGATAGGCCTGCGGCTCGAGCGCCGACGCGAGCATGGCGCGTTCGACGACGTGCACCCGGCGCCCGGCGCGATGCGATCGCGCAAGGCATGTCTCGAGTTCGTCTGCGAGCGCGGTTTCGAGCGGCATCCCGGCGAGGTGGACGAACATCGGCAGCGCTCCCGCGCTGTCGAGCCATTCGAACAGCGCGGGCCAGAAGACGGCTTCGCATCCCGCGCGCACCAGCGGAGCGCCGAGGAAGCAATTGGCATGCATCCAGTTGCGCCAGTGCGGTATCGGGCGCCCGTAATAGCCCAGCTCGCGCTTGAGGGGGAGCAGGCCGAGCGCCTGTCCTTCCGCATCCTCGAGCCAGAACACCATGACCTCGCTCCGCGGGTCGAGCGCCTCGAGCGATGGGAACAGGTGCCATTCCTCGAAAAAGGGGTTGGGCTGCGAGGCATGCGCGGCAAGGTCGCGCAACTGCGCACGCTGCGGAAGTCCGAAGTCGCGCCAGGCGAGCGCGTGCGAGCGCATGCCACCTCGCGATGGCTGCGCCGCCGGTGTGCCGAGCGCTGGATCGTGCTGCATCACTCGCGGTTCCTTCGCGCGATTTCATAGCACCGAAGCGCAAATCTTTCGCTAATTCTGTCGTTCAGACTAAACCTGACTTTTCTTAACAATGTCTGTCAGCGCAATTCAGCGTCGCCTCAAGCCCGGTCCTCTAGAACGGCAATCGAAGGTCGCGGGATATCTCCCCCGGCCAGCTGTGAAGGAGGCAGAATAATGAACAACTATAGCAAAGCCCTGCTCGGTACCGCTGCGGCTGGCGCAATGACGATGGGAGCGCTTGCGACCCCGGCTCAGGCGCAAAGCACCGAGGAAATCATCGCCGGCGCGGTTATCATCGGCGGTATCGCCGCCGTGCTCGGCGCGTTCGACGACGACGACGATGATCGCTATTACCGGGGGCAGCGCTACCGCGACGATCGCTATCGCGACGATCGCTATGCCCGCCGCGGGAACGGTCGCCGGGCGGTCGAACAGTGCGTTCGGATCGCCGAGAACCAGGCGCGCCGCGCCGGTTATCGCTACGCCGACGTCTATGAAATCTACGATGTCGACCGCAAGCGCGACGGCTGGAAGATCAAGGGCCGCATCGCGGTCGAAGGGCAGCGCGGCTATCGCGGCGCACGCTACGACCGCCGCTACGACCGCCGCTACGACCGCCGCGATCGCTACGATCGCCGCCGCGTGAGCGACGAAGGCAAGTTCTCCTGCGAAGTCAGCTACGGTCGCGTCCGCGATCTCGACTTCAGCGGAGTGCGCGGGCTGCGTTAAGGGTCGCACAGTCCGGGCATGAGGTGGGCGGTTCAGTCTGGTGACAGGCTGGATCGCCCATTTTTCGTTCCTACATGGAGTTTACCCAACAGGAGGGCCGGGTAGATGACCAAGACCAGTTCCGCCGCCGCCATCATGGCGATCTTCTCCATGCTGGCGACGCCCGTCGCGGGTGCCGAGCGCGCGCGCGGCCCGGGGCAGGTCCAGCGCCCGGTCGAAATTGCGCCCGCCACGGGCGAGGCGGAACTGACGCTCGAGCGCCATCGTCGCTATCGCTGGCGCCGCGACCGCGGGATCGACGCAGGCGACGTGATTACCGGCATCCTGATCCTCGGCGGGATCGCTGCGATCACCGATGCGGCGCGCGATGCCGAACGCGACCGGCGCGAGCGTGACGAGCAATACGAGCGCGAGCACGATTATCGCGACCGGGACTACGACCGCGATTATGCCGAGCGCCGCGATGCCGATCGCTATGCGAGCGAGGTGTCGCCCTCGCAGGCCGCCGAAGCCTGCGTCGAGGAAGTCGAACAGCTCGGCGAAGCGCAGCAGCCGGACCTGATCCGCCGGGTCGGAGAGGGCTGGCGGGTCGAGGGACGGATGGACGACGGCACGCCCTATTCGTGCGAGATCGGCCCCGATGGCCGGGTCCGCGAGATCGGGCGGCGCGCCTCCGTCAGTGCACCCTATGCTGTCGAGGACGACCTGCAGGCCGATTTCGATTACGCCGCCGCGCGCGAGCGGCAGGGCGAATACACCTATCGCATGAAGCAGACCGGCGATTCCGGTGAATTCGAAGGCGAAATCGATGGAGACCTGGGCGGCTAGTCGTCGCGCAAATCTCCCTCGGCGCCGCTATGCGAGGGGAGCGACAGGCCGAAGCGGATCGCGGCGGCGCGCAGCCCAAAGCCCGCGACCACCGCCACCGGCCAGACGAGCGCGCGATCGAAGCCGAGCGCGAGCCCCGTCGCGCACAGGCCCGCCGCCAGTGCGGCTGCGGTGACGTAAAGCTCCGGGCGCATGATGATCGAAGGACGGTTGGCCACCACGTCGCGGATGATCCCGCCTACGCAGCCGGTCACCACCCCCATCACCGCCGCCGGGATCGGTGCGACGCCGTAGGCGAACGCCTTGGCGCTGCCGAGCACCGCGTAGGAGGCGAGGCCCATCGCGTCGGCATATTCGAGCCCGTCGCCTTCCCACCAGCGCGGGGGCGTGAACCAGGCGAGCAGCGCGGTCGCGAAACAGACCGGCGCGACCCACGGATCCTGCATCCAGAAGACCGGGGCCCCGATGAGCAGGTCGCGCACCGTGCCGCCGCCGACGCCGGTCACCAGCGCGAAGAACGCCATCGTGACGAAGGTCTGGTTGAGCCGTGCCGCGACCAGCGCGCCGGTCAGCGCGAACACCGCCACCCCCACCAGGTCGAGCCAGTCGAGCATCGGGGTGAGGATCTGGTCGGGGGTCATGCGCGCTGCCTATTTGGGGACCTTGATCCGCGCCTTGCGCCGGCGGAACATCAGGATGCAGCCGAGGATCGCACCGAATGTGGCGAGCGTACCGAAGATCAGGATGATCGGATGGTTGCTCGGTTCACGGGTCTCGAGGTCCATGATGTGGAGGCCCCACATGAAATCGAACCAGCGCCACCAGCGCGTCCGCACCGCCTCGATCTTGCCGGTATCTCGCCCGACATAGACATAGGTCCCGTCTTCGAGCGCGACCCGCCACACCGGCTGCGGCCGGCGGAAATCGAAGGGCACGTCGTCGGCCTCGTAGAAGGTCGCGCTGGCGAAATCGTCGCCGCCCTCGATCCTTTCCTCGACCAGCATCCGCGCGGCAATCTCGTTGAGTGGGGCGATCCGCTCCCCGTCCTCGCCGTAGCGCTCGACCGAGCCATCTTCGTAGTTGAGGGTGGTGACGACCTGGTCGCCGTCCATCGCCAGCGAGACCGAGCGTACCGGCCGCTCCGAGGTGGGGACCGTGACCGATGTCGTGCTGCCGGCGGGCAATGCCTGCTGCTCGACCGGAACGCGCAGATCCTCGCCGCGCACTTCCTCGAACGGCTTCAGGACCATGAACAGGCCGGTGGCGAGCCACATCAGGATCGGGACCCCGACGAGCCAGCCGAGCCAGATGTGCCAACGGGCGAATTTCTGCATCCAGAGACGTTTTGCCATGGCGTTCCTTTGCGTGACTCGCATTCAGGCGCAAGCTACACGCGGCGACAATCAACGAATGTGGAGAGATACGATGCCAATCAGCCCGAAATCCGCGGTGATCCTGCCCCTCCTGCTCGCGACCGCGGCCTGCGCCACCATGCCGATGCAGGATGCCGGCACTTCAACCAGCGCCGAGGCCGGCTACGACCTGCGCGCGCAGTACGACAAGCTGGCCGAGATCCGCATGGCGCCCGAAACCGGCTATCTCACCGCCGAGGAGCGCGACGTCGTCAACCTGCTGATCGACGCCTCGACTTACATGGACGCGATCTACCTGCGCCAGCGCGGCGCCGACCTGCCGGCGGTGCGCGCGGCGATCGCGCGCAGCAAGCGCGGCGACCGCGACCTGCTGCTCGCCATGTTCGACCGCAATTTCGGCCCGTGGGACGAGGTTGCCGAACTGCACCCGTTCTGGGGTGCCGACGAAATGCCGCTCGGCGCGGGCTTCTACCCCGCCGACATGACCAAGGCCGAATTCGACGCCTACCTTGCCGCCAATCCCGGCCAGCGCGACGACCTGCTGAGCCCCTATACGGTGGTGAAGCGCGACGGCGACCGGCTGGTCGCCGTGCCGTATTCGGTCGAATACGCCGAGTGGCTGAAACCGGCTGCGGCGCTGCTCGATCGCGCCGCAGCGCGGACGTCCAACCCGAGCCTCAAGAATTTCCTCAGCCTGCGCGCCGACAGTTTCCTGTCGGACGATTACTTCGAGAGCGAAATGGCGTGGATGGACCTCGAGGGCACGCCGATCGAGGTCGCGATCGGTCCGTACGAGGTCTATACCGACCGGCTCTACGGCACCAAGACCGCGTTCGAGAGCTTCGTCACGCTGAAGGACCCGGACGCTTCGGCCGCGCTGGCGAAATATAAGAACTACCTCCGCGACATGGAAGGCAACCTTCCGATCGAGGACCGCTACAAGAACTTCACCCGCGGCTTCGAGAGCCCGATCGCGGTGGCCGACCAGGTCCATGGCGGCGGCGACAACGTGCCAGGCGTGCAGACGATCGCCTTCAACCTGCCCAACGACGAGCGCGTGCGCGAGGCCAAGGGCGCGAAGAAGGTCATCCTGTCGAACGTGCTCGGCGCCAAGTTCGATCGCATCCTCGACCCGATGGGCGCGGTCGTGCTCAAGCCTGCACAGAACCGGCTGGTGATGAAGAAGTACATGGAAGCGAACACGCTGTTCCACGAACTCGCGCACAGCCTCGGCCCGGGCACGATCACGGTCGACGGCCGCGAGACGACGGTCAATGCCGAGCTCAAGGAACAGTATTCTGCACTCGAGGAATCGAAGGCCGACGTGATGGGGATCTGGAATATCCTCTACATGATGGAGAAGGGCGAGCTGCCCGCGGCCGAGAAGCCGCAGCTGTTCTCGACCTATTTCACCGGGCTGTTCCGTTCGATGCGGTTCGGCACCGAAAGCGCGCATGGGCGCGGGGCCAAGCTGCAATACGGCTATCTCAAGGCCAAGGGTGCCTTCGCCTGGGATGCGGCGGCGCAGCGCTATACTGTCGATTACGCGAAGATGGAGCAGGGCATCCGCGACCTGCTGCACGACCAGCTGATGCTGCAGGCGACCGGCGATTATGCCGGTACGGTCGCCTTCTTCGACCAATGGGCGCAGCTCGATGCGGCGGCCGAATCGCGCTTCGCGGCAATGGGCGAGATCCCGGTCGACATCCGCCCGATCTATCCCGACGAGATCTGATCGCCGGTCGGGTCCCCGCCTTGGCGGGGGCCCGGCTGGTTGCCGGCCAGCCATAGCGCCAGCGCCAGTCCGAGGATCGCCGCCGCGCCGTATCCCACCAGCGGGGCCGGATAGACCGACAATGCGGCGGTGTAGAAGAACCCCGCCATCGCCCCGGCGATCGCGAAGCGTGGTGCGCGGTCCATCGAGTGGTCGAGCGCAATGAGGACGAGCGGCGCGAGGCTCGCCGCCACCAGCAGGACCAGCCACAACACCCCGCCACCGGCGGCATCCAGATAGACCTGCTCGACGAACTCGACCGGCGGCAGCACGCCGCGCTTGTGCGCCCAGATCGCCGCCAGCAGCGCGGCGATCGCGACCAGCGAGGGCTTGGTGTCGCGCGTGGCGAGCGCGACGCCGATCGCCGCCCCGCCAACCGCCAGCGCGAGCGAGGCGTCGGGCTGTGCGACGGCGGCCGCGAGCGCTGCCACCGACAGGCCGAGCTGCCAGCGCCAATCCATCTTCGCCGCCAGAACGGCGAGCGCGGGCAAGGCGAGCAGCGAGGCGTTGAGCCCGATCGGTCCCGCCCCGATCCAGCGATGCACGCCGTTGAGTTCGGGCCCCGCCAGCAGCGGCAGGAATAGCAATGCGACGAAAATCACCGCGGCCACATCGGGCTGCACCCTGGGGAGCGGGGCAAAGTGCACCAGCGCCAGCGCGGCCAGCAGGCAGCCGACATTGATCGCGAGGTAGTGCGTCGGAGCGCCCTGCGCCGCCATCCACGCCAGCCCCGACGCGATGGGCAGGGCGAGCGCGAGGAGGGCGGCCGGGCGCAGCGGATTATTCCTTCGCGCCGTCGATTTCCTGGCCGCCCTGGAACAGCGTGATCGAGACGACCTCGCCGCTATCGTCGCGGTTGAAGCGCACACGGGCGTCGACCACCTTCAGGAAGAAGTGATCGGCTTCCTCGCCGGGGAAGAGCTGGAAGGCGGGCTGGTTGGTCGCCTGTGTCATCAGCTTGCCGTCCTCGACGAACATGCGGATCTTGAATTGCGGTGAAAGCGCGAACGTTCCCTCGTATTGCGGCAGCGCAGCGGTATCGACGCTGCCTTCCACCCTTTCGCTCGCGAGAACGACCTCGCCGCCGCGCGCGAGCTCCATCAATTGCTGGCCCAGCGCGCCGGCCTGTCCGCCATTGATGTTGGCGAGCACCACAACCGTGATCGCGTCGTCGGGATCGTGCATCAGCATCGCATTGAAGCCTTCGATCCCGCCGCCGTGCCACACCATGCGACCGTCGTCGTTCTCGGTGACGAGCACCCCGAGACCGTAGGTCGCCTCGCCCATCGCCGGCACGCCCGGCGCGGTCATCGCGGCGAGGCTGTCCGACGAGAGAACCTGGCCGCCGAACAGGCCGCGCTGCCATTTGAGCAGGTCGTGTGTGGTCGAATAGAGCGCGCCCGCGCCGGTGGGGATCTCCATGTTGACGTAGTCGGCGTTCTTCGGGCCGCCTTCCGAAGGGAAATAGCCCGAGGCACGCCTGGCGACGATATCGGCAGAAACGTCGATCGCCGTGTCGTCCATGCCGAGCGGATCGAAGATGTTGGCCTTCACGAAGTCGGCGTAATCCTGGCCGCTCACCTCCTCGACGATGGTCGAGAGCAGGACGTAACCCGAATTGGAATATTCCCACTTTTCGCCCGGCGCGAATTCGAGGGGTTCATCGGCGAACATCGCGGTCAGCTCCGCGCGTGTCGTCGGAAGGTATTTCTGGCGCGCGAAGGCGTCGAGGCTGGTGACGTTGGCGAGCCCCGACGTGTGCTGGAGCAGGTGCCGCACGGTGATCGCGTCCCACGCCGCGGGCGCATCGGGCAGGTAGGTCTTCACCGGCGCGTCGAGCGTCAGCTTCCCCTGTTCCTGCAGCAGCAGGATCGAGGCGGCGGTGAACTGCTTGGTGACCGAGCCGATCCGGAACTTGGCCGCGGGCGTATTGGCGATATCCCATTCGAGGTTGGCGCTGCCATAGCCCTTGTCGAGCAGGATCTCGTCGCCCTTCGCGACGAGGACGGCGCCCATATAGGCACCGGTGTCGGCCTCGGCCGAGACGACCTCGTCCATCCGCTCCGCGTCCTGCGCAAGCGTCGGGGTGGCGAAAGCCAGCGCGAAGGCGGCGGTGGCGGCAAAACGTAACATGATTCTCTCCCTGGGTGCAGTAGTTGCCTAATACACCCGGGGTGGGCATGCAAGCCGCTCGTCACCCCGAACCGTTAACGGGGTGACGATAAAACGTCTCGGTTTTCTCGGTTAGACGTGGATCGGCTTGCCCTGCACCGCCATCGCCGCTTCCTTGATCGCCTCGGAATGCGTCGGGTGGGCGTGGCAGGTATAGGCGATGTCCTCGCTCGTGGTGCCGAATTCCATCGCCACCGCCGCTTCGGCGATCATCGTGCCGGCGGGCACGGCGATCGCCCACACGCCCAGCACGCGGTCGCTTTCGGCTTCGGCGATGACCTTCACGAAGCCGTCGCCTTCGTGATTGGTCTTGGCGCGGCTGTTGCCCAGCATCGGGAACTTGCCGACCTTCACGGCCTTCTTGTCGCCACCCATCTTCTCGATGGCTTCCTCGGTCGTCAGGCCAACGCCCGCGATTTCGGGCCAGGTGTAGACGACGCTGGGAATGATCGCGTGGTTCACGATGCCGGTCTGGCCGGCGATGTTCTCGGCCACGGCGATGCCTTCGTCCTCGGCCTTGTGCGCGAGCATCGGGCCGGGGATCACGTCACCGATCGCCCACACGCCGTCGACGCGGGTGCGGAAGTCGTGGTCGGTCTCGATCTGGCCGCGCTTGTTGGTCTCGAGCCCGATCGCGTCGAGGCCGAGCCCGTCGGTGTTGGGCTTGCGCCCGATCGACACGAGTACGCAATCTGCCTCCATCGTCTCCTCGTCGCCGCCCGCGGCGGGTTCGAGCGTGAGGGTGGCCTTCTTGCCCTTGACCGAAACGCCGGTGACCTTGGTCGAGAGCTTGAATTCGATCCCCTGCTTCTTGAAGATCTTGCGCGCTTCCTTGCGGATGTCGCCGTCCATGCCGGGCAGGATTTCGTCGAGGAATTCGACGCAGGTGACTTCGGCACCGAGGCGCCGCCAGACCGAACCAAGCTCCAGCCCGATCACGCCGCCGCCGATGACGACCATCGTCTTGGGTACCTTGGGCAGTTCGAGCGCGCCGGTGCTGTCGACCACCACGTGCTTGTCGTTGTCGACCTCGACTCCCGGCAGCGGGGTGACCGACGATCCGGTCGCGATCACGATGTCCTTGGCGGTGACCGTCTCGCCGCCGACCTTGACCGTGTGCGCGTCCTGGAAGGTGGCATAGCCCTTCTTCCAGTCGACCTTGTTCTTCTTGAACAGGAATTCGATCCCGCCGGTCAGGCCCTTCACCGCGTCGCGGCGCTGGTTGTGCATCTGGTCGAGATTGAGCTTCGGCGTCACGTCGATGCCGAGTTCCTTCATCGCGCCGTTCTTGGCCGCGTCGAAATACTCGCTTGCGTGCAGCATCGCCTTCGACGGGATGCAGCCGACATTGAGGCAGGTCCCGCCGAGCGTCTCGCGGCCTTCGGCACAGGCCGTCTTGAGCCCGAGCTGCGCGGCGCGGATCGCGGCGACATAGCCGCCGGGGCCAGCGCCGATGACAAGGACGTCGTAGTCGTAGGAATGGTCAGCCATTGTTTTCCTCCGCAGGTGCTTCGCTCGCGCCATCCTGCACACAGGTTCTGAGGACCTCTTCGATCCGGGTGCGATCGATCTGCAATTCGCCATCGGCGAGGTCGGTTTCGAAATTGTCCGCGCTGCATTCGCAGGCGCGCGTGATGTTGGCCGATGCGATATCGCTGCTTTCGGCGACCGACTCGCATCGGGAAAGGTACTGTGCTCGCACCTCGCCAGCCAGCGCATCGCCCGCCATCTCGGTGGCTACGTCGCATGCGGAGAGCGCAACAAGGGACAGCGCGGCAAATGCAGATCGGAAGATCATATCGGCTCCTTTAGAGGTCGATCAGAATCCGGGTCGGATCCTCGATCGCTTCCTTGATGATCTTGAGTGCGGTGACGGCTTCGCGGCCGTCGATCAGGCGGTGGTCGTAGGACAGCGCGATATACATCATCGGGCGGATCACGATCTCGCCGTTCACCACCACCGGGCGGTCCTCGATCCGGTGGAGGCCGAGCACCGCGCTCTGCGGCGGGTTGATGATCGGGGTGCTCATCAGCGAGCCGAACACGCCGCCGTTCGAGATGGTGAAGGTGCCGCCCTTCATGTCGTCCATCGTGAGGCTGCCGTCGCGCGCGCGCTTGCCGAAATCGGCGATGTCGAGTTCGATCTGGGCGAAGCCCTTCTTGTCGACGTCGCGCACGACCGGGACCACGAGGCCGTTGGGCGCGCTGACCGCGACCGAGATATCGACGTAATCGTGGTAGACGATCTCGTCGCCGTCGATCTGCGCGTTGACGCTGGGCACGTCCTTGAGCGCGAGGTGCGCAGCCTTGGCGAAGAAGCTCATGAAGCCCAATTTGATGCCGTGCTTCTTGGCGAAGGTGTCCTTGTACTTCTCACGCGTTTCGATGACCGCGGTCATGTCGACATCGTTGAAGGTGGTGAGCAGCGCAGCGGTGTCCTGCGCGCTCTTGAGGCGCTTGGCGATGGTCTGGCGCAGGCGGGTCATCTTGACGCGCTCTTCGTTGCGACCGCCGGCCGGGGCCGAAGCCGCCGGTGCGGGCGCGTCCTGGCTTTGCGACGGGGCGGGCGCCTCGCGCTTGGCCTTGGCCGCGGCGAGCACGTCTTCCTTGGTCAGGCGGCCGTCCTTGCCGGTGCCCTTGACGCTCGACGGGTCGATCCCGTGTTCGAGCACCGCGCGGCGCACCGCAGGCGAAAGCGCGGCGGCATCGAAATCGGTGCCGGTGACCTCGCCGGTCGAATTGGGGACCGCGTCCTGCTCGTCGCCGGTGTCCTTGGGAGCGTCCTTCGCGGGCGCGTCGGCCTTCTTCGCGGGCGCCGTGCCGGAGCCGCCTTCCTCGACGGTCGCGATAACTGCGCCGACTTCGATCGTGTCGCCTTCCTCGGCCTTCAATTCGCCGATCGTGCCGGCGACGGGCGAGGGCACCTCGACCGCGACCTTGTCGGTCTCGATCGAGACGATCGGCTCGTCGACGGCGACGGCGTCACCGGGCTGCTTGAGCCATTCGGCGATCGTGCCTTCGGTGACGGATTCACCCAGCGAGGGGACGGTAATGTCGGTGGCCATGTGCTGGTCTTTCCTCAGACTTTGGGCAGGGAGGGCGGGCAATCGAGTTCACGCTGGGCGGCTCCGCCGTCGGCGCAGCCCAATGCGATGGTGAGCAGGGCGTCCTGCTGCACCTTGTGGCGTCCGGCGAGGCCGGTGGCGGGCGAGGCGGCTTCCTCGCGCCCGGCATAGCAGGGGCGCATGCCCTCGTGCCCGGCTTCGTGGAGCGCCTGCTCGATCTTCTCGGCGACGAAGAACCACGCGCCGTTATTGCGCGGCTCTTCCTGGCACCACACGACTTCCTCGAGATTGGTCATGCGCTTGAGACGCACGGCGAGCGGTTCGCCGGGGAAGGGATAGAGCTGTTCGATGCGAACCACCGAGACGTCCTCGCAGCCCAACTCCTCGCGCTTCTCGAACAGGTCGTAGGAGACCTTGCCCGAACACAGCACCAGCCGCTTGATCTTCGTGTCGTCGATCTCGACCGGATCGGACTTGATCCGCATGAAGTGGCTTTCGCCGAGGAACCCTTCGCGGCTCGACTTGGCCTTGGGATGCCGCAGCAGCGACTTGGGCGTCATGATGACGAGCGGCTTGCGGAACGGACGCAGCATCTGGCGGCGCAACACGTGGAAATAATTGCACGGCTCGGTGATGTTGCAGACCTGTATGTTGTCGTTCGCGCACAGCTGGAGGAAGCGTTCGAGGCGCGCGGAGGAGTGTTCCGGTCCCTGGCCTTCGTATCCGTGCGGCAGCAGCATGACGAGCCCGTTGGCGCGCTGCCACTTGACCTCGCCCGAGACGATGAACTGGTCGATCATGATCTGCGCGCCATTGGCGAAATCACCGAACTGCGCTTCCCACAGGACCAGCGATTTCGGATCGGCCATCGCATAGCCGTATTCGAAGCCGAGCACGCCGTATTCGGAGAGCGGGCTGTCGAGCACGGTGAAATCGCCGTGCGGCACGGTCTCCAGCGGGACGTATTTCCGCTCGTCCTTCTGGTCGACCCACACCGCGTGGCGCTGGCTGAAGGTGCCGCGGCCCGAATCCTGGCCCGACAGGCGCACGCCGAAGCCTTCGGACAGCAGCGAGCCGAAGGCGAGCGCCTCGGCGGTCGCCCAGTCGAAGCCTTCGCCGCTTTCGAACATCTCGCGCTTGGCATCGAGCACGCGGCCGAGCGTGCGGTGGATGTTGAGGTCGTCTGGCACGGTGGTGAGCGTGCGCCCGAGGCTGTCGAACAGCTTGCCCTCGATCCCGGTATGGACGTTGCGGCGCGCGGTCTCCGGATCGGCGGGCTTGTGCAGGCCCGACCAGCGACCGCCGAACCAGTCGGCCTTGTCGGGGGTGTAGTTCTGCCCCGCCTCGAACTCGTCGGCGAGCTTGGCGGTGAAGGCGGCCTCGTCTTCCTTGAGGAAATCCTCGTCGATCACGCCTTCCTCGACCAGCCGCCGGGCATAGATGTCCGACACCTTGGGGTGCTGCTTGATCTTCGCGTACATCAGCGGCTGGGTGAAGCTCGGCTCGTCGCCTTCATTGTGGCCGAAGCGGCGATAGCACCACATGTCGATCACGATGTCGCGGCCGAATTTCTGGCGGTATTCGATCGCCAGCTTGCAGGCGAAGGTCACGGCTTCGGGATCGTCGCCGTTGACGTGCAGGATCGGCGCCTGGACGCCCTTGGCGACGTCCGAGGGGTAGGGGCTCGAACGCGCGAATTGCGGGCTCGTGGTAAAGCCGATCTGGTTGTTGATGACGAAGTGGATGCAGCCGCCGGTATTGTAGCCGCGCACGCCGGAGAAACCGAGGCATTCCCACACGATGCCCTGTCCCGCGAAGGCAGCGTCGCCGTGAATCAGCACCGGGAGCACCTGCTGGTGCTTGACCAGGTCGTCGCGGATCGCCTGCTGCGCGCGGACCTTGCCGAGCACGACCGGATCGACCGCCTCGAGGTGGCTGGGGTTGGGCACGAGGCTCATATGGACTTCGATGTCGTCGAAGCCGCGATCGGTGCTGGTGCCGAGGTGGTACTTAACGTCGCCCGACCCGCCGACCTCGTCGGGGGTGGCCGAACCACCGGAGAACTCATGGAAAATCACGCGATAGGGCTTGCCCATCACGTTGGAGAGCACGTTCAACCGGCCGCGGTGGGCCATGCCGTAGACGATCTCGTTGACGCCGTAGGCGCCGCCATACTTGATCACCGCCTCTAGCGCGGGGATCATGCTTTCGCCGCCGTCGAGGCCGAAACGCTTGGTCCCGACATATTTCTTGGCGAGGAATTCCTCGAACTGCTCGCCGCGCACCACGGCCGAGAGGATCGCGCGCTTGCCCTCGGGTGTGAACTCGATTTCCTTGTCCTTGCCCTCGAACTTGTCCTGTAGGAAGCGGCGTTCCTCGACATCGGCGATGTGCATGTATTCGAGGCCGATGCGCCCGCAGTAATTGGCCTGCAGCGTCTTCAGCAGTTCGCCGATGGTGACCCATTCGAAGCCGAGATTTCCAGCGAGAAAGACTTCCTTGTCCTCCTGCCCGGCGAATTCGTGCCATTCGAGCGTGAGGTCCTTGGGCAGCTCGTGCGTGGTCAGCCCCAGCGGGTCGAGATCGGCCGCGAGGTGCCCGCGCACGCGATAGAGCCGCACCAGCAGCATCGCGCGCAGCGCGTCGCTCGCCGCCGCCTCGACCGAGCGCGCATCGGCAGGCTTGCCCGCCTTCTCCAGCGCATCCTTCACCTTGATCTGCATCGCGGTGGGATCGAGCGCCTGGGTCAGCTCGTCCTCGGTCTCCCCGCCGACTAGCGGCCAGCCGCGTCGCTGCCAGGACGGCCCGGCCTGCGGATCGGCAGCCGGGTCGCCCGGCGTGAAGTCGTGGTTCTCGTTGCCCATGCGGGGAGTCTCCGAGGGAGGAGGAAGGTTAGGCGAGTTCTTTCAGCATCGCGTCGAGCGTGGTGCCGAGCTCGCTGGGCGAGGGCGAGACGCGGATGCCCGCATCTTCCATTGCCGCGATCTTGTCGTCGGCGCCGCCCTGGCCGCCCGAGACGATCGCACCGGCATGGCCCATGCGGCGGCCCGGAGGCGCGGTGCGGCCCGCGATGAAGCCGACCATCGGCTTGCGGCGGCCCTTGGCGGCTTCCTGCTTGATGTATTCGGCCGCTTCTTCCTCGGCGCTGCCGCCGATCTCGCCGATCATGATGATCGACTTGGTCGCGTCGTCGTCGAGGAACAGGTCGAGCACGTCGATGAAGTTGGTGCCGTTGACCGGATCCCCGCCGATCCCGACCGCGGTGGTCTGGCCGAGGCCGACCTGCGTGGTCTGGTGGACGGCTTCGTAGGTCAGCGTGCCCGAGCGCGAGACCACGCCGACGCTGCCCTTCTTGAAGATGCTGCCGGGCATGATGCCGATCTTGCATTCGTCCGGGGTCAGCACGCCGGGACAGTTCGGGCCGATCAGGCGCGACTTCGACCCTTCGAGCGCGGCCTTGACCTTGACCATGTCGAGCACCGGGATGCCCTCGGTGATGCAGACGATCAGCGGAATCTCGGCGTCGATCGCCTCGCAGATCGCGTCGGCGGCGAAGGGCGGGGGCACGTAGATGCAGCTCGCATCGGCGCCGGTCGCTTCCTTGGCTTCCTTGACGGTGTTGAAGTTGGGCAGGCCGATATGCGTCGTGCCGCCCTTACCCGGGGTCACGCCCGCCACCATCTGGGTGCCGTAATCGAGCGCCTGCTGGGTGTGGAAGGTGCCGGTATCGCCGGTCATCCCCTGGGTGATGACCTTGGTGTTCTTGTTTACGAGGATGGACATTAAGTTTCCTTCCAGAAACGTGACTGTGAATTGGATGGTTAGTTCAGGCCAGCCGAAGGGCTGTCCGGATAGATGATGCATTTGTCGTTTTGCCCATCGTCAAACATGGGCAGATACTTGCCGATTCCCTGTGCCTGGGCGAGAGAGTTGGACAGCGCCTCGGCTTCTTCGGCAAACGGAGTGGGCATCGAGCAATAGATAAATGATGGCGTGAAACTATACTCGATGCACTTGTTGCTGCTAGGAGTAGCGCGCGTGATATCTGGGAATTCGGCGATCATCGCATCGTACCAACTCCGAAGTTTTTCGGCCAATTCCGAAGGTTCGAAAACTGATTCCTCGATCAAGTCCATCTGAGTTTCGAACCAACTCCTGAAGGCCTGCGGCTCGGACGGCGCAGCAGTTGGATCGAAGACGGCGAAATCGACGCTCATTTCAGGCTCTCATCCAGCTCCTTGCACGCTTCGAGCAGCTCCTCGACCGCGTCGGTCGAGACCTTGAGGTTGCTCTTCTCTTCGTCCGACAGTTCGATCTCGATCACCTCTTCGGTGCCGCCCGCGCCGATCACGGTGGGGACGCCGACGTAAAGACCGTCGAGGCCGTATTTGCCTTCGACATAGCTGGCGCAGGGAAGGATGCGCTTCTGGTCGCCGAGATAGGCTTCGGCCATCGCGATCGCGCTGGTGGCGGGGGCGTAATAGGCCGAGCCATTGCCGAGCAGGCCGACGATTTCGCCGCCGCCCTTGCGGGTGCGGTCGACGATTTCATCGATGCGGCCCTGGTCGACGCCCTTGATCTTGGCGAAGTCGTTGACCGGGATGCCGTTGACGGTGGTGTAGCTGGTGACCGGGACCATGGTGTCGCCGTGGCCGCCGAGCACGAAGGCGTTCACGTCCTTGACCGAGACGTCGAATTCCCACGCGAGGAAGGTCGCGAAGCGCGCGCTGTCGAGCACGCCGGCCATGCCGACGACCTTGTTGTGCGGCAGGCCGGAGAATTCGCGGAGCGCCCAGACCATCGCGTCGAGCGGGTTGGTGATGCAGATCACGAAAGCATCGGGGCAGTTGTTCTTGATGCCTTCGCCGACCGCCTTCATCACCTTGAGGTTGATGCCGAGCAGGTCGTCGCGGCTCATGCCGGGCTTGCGCGGCACGCCCGCGGTGACGATCACCACGTCGGCGCCGGCGATGTCGGCATAATCGTTCGAACCGGTGATCTTAGCGTCGAAGCCCTCGACCGGGCCGCACTGGCTGAGATCGAGCGCCTTGCCCTGCGGCATGCCCTCGGCGATGTCGAACAGGACGATGTCGCCCATTTCCTTCTTCGCTGCGAGGTGGGCGAGGGTGCCTCCGATCATGCCGGAGCCGATGAGCGCGATCTTCTTGCGTGCCATAGTGGGTAGGCCAGTCCTTCCGCCGCGGGTCAGGCGAGGGTGAAGGGGGCTTCCGGCCCGTCCCGCGAATGGGCGAGGCCCCGAGATTTGCGCGCGGATTACCGTCCGATCCGGGCGAAAGCAACCGCCTTCGCCCGACTATCTTTGCAACTGGTTTGCAATAGCAAGAAGAGGTTTCGCGGGCGTCCGATCTGGCAACGGGGCGCACGGCATCGGGTTCCGGACAGGCCTGGTCCGGCGCGCGTCATTCGGCAGGATGTGTGCAGGTCGCGTCAGCTTGCGACGCGCTGGTCCTGGTCGGTCGTCTGTTGCTCGCGGGCGAGCAGCATCGTCGCCAGGTAATCGGGCACCGCGCGGCTGAAGTAATAGCCCTGGCCGAGCGTACAACCGGCCTCGCGCACCGTGCGGACCTGTTCGATCGTTTCGATCCCCTCGGCGACGATCTCCATCTCGAGCGTGCTGCCCATTTCGGAGACCGCGCGGATGATCGCCTCGCTCTTCTTGCCGACATGGCTGCCCGAGACGAAACTGCGATCGACCTTGATCTTGCCGAACGGATATTTGTGCAGATAGGCGAGCGACGAATAGCCGGTCCCGAAATCGTCGAGCGCAAAGCGGACTCCGGCCTGCGAGAGCTCGGCGATGAAGGCTTCGGTCGTCTGGTCGTGGTCGACCAGCACCGATTCGGTGATTTCGAGTTCGAGCCGGTGCGGATCGAGCCCCGCTTCCTTGAGCGCGGCGAGGATTCCCAACGCGGCGCCGGGCGTGCGGATCTGCAGTGGCGAGAGATTGACCGCGAGCGTGACATGTTCGGGCCAGTGCGCCGCGATTTGCGCGGCCTGTGCGAGGATCCAGTTGCCCAGCGTCACGATCGCGCCGGTCTCCTCGGCCACCGGGATGAATTCGTCGGGCCGCATTTCCCCCTTTTCGGGGTGGAACCAGCGCACCAGCGCCTCGAAACAGCGAATCCGGCCGGTCTCGAGGTCGACGATCGGCTGGAAGAAGATCGACAATTCGTCGCGCTGGACCGCTTGGCGCAATTCGGCCTCGATCTCGCGCCGGCGCACGAGGTCGCGGTTCATCGACGGGTGGTAGAACGACATCTGGTTCCGGCCGTTGACCTTGGCGTGATACAGGGCGAGGTCCGCCGCCTGCAGCAGCGGCTCGAGGTCGCTGGCGTCGTCGGGCAGCATCGCGATGCCCATCGAGGCCCCGATCTCGATCCGCTCGCCGCGGAAGCGATAGGGCCGGGTAAGCGCGTCGAGCAGCTTGACCGCCATCTTCTCGACCTCGTCGCGGCGATCGGCTTCGAACACAACGATGAATTCGTCGCCGCCAAAGCGCGCGATCGTCGCGGGTCCGGGCGCTTCCTCGCGCAGGCGCCGCGCGACATTGGCGAGGACCTTGTCGCCGACCTGGTGGCCGAGCGTGTCGTTGACGAACTTGAAGCGGTCGAGGTCGACCCACACCAGCGCCAGCTTGCGGTCGTTCGCGATGTCCATCAGCGCGGCGGTCAGGTGGTGATTGAGACCGGCGCGGTTGAGCAGCCCGGTGACGATGTCGGTCCGGGCGAGCTTCTCCATATTGTCGGCCAGGCGGCGGCTCGTCTCGGCCGCGGTGATCGAGCGCTTGAGCACGTCGAACACGTCCTTGATGATCGACACCATCGCCGGGATGCAGAGCAGCAGGCCCAGCGCCGTCATCAGCAGCGGCAGGCTGCCAACATAGACGCAGGCGGCGACGACTGGGAGCAGCGACAGGCAAAGCTGGCCGATCGCGATCACCGGTCGCCCGGCGTTTCGCGCGGCGATGCCGACCCCGTAGACCGCGGCATTGGCGAGCAGCATCAGCTGGATTGCGGTGCCGAAATTCATCAGGATCGCGTAGGCGGCGATGATGCCAGTCAGGCCGGAAAAGGCGAACGCGCCGATTTCGTAGACCACTTCCATGCGGCGCGGCGCGACGAATTTCATCTTCGGCAGCGCGAGGCCGAGCGCGATCCGGAACACCGCCACCAGCAACAGCACGGCCGTCAGGAGGGTGAGCGTCCGGTCCTGCGTCACATAGGCCCCGACCGAACTCGTCGCCACGCCGTTGCAGGCCCCGATGATCAGGCTCGACGGGCGCGCGTAGAGCGTGTCGACCAGCGTCTTCCGAATACGCGAGTCAACCGCGGTGCTGCCCCGCCATCTGCGCCAGTAGGATTCGAGCGCGCTTACCATCGGAAGCCTGTTTCCATCACCGGTCGGCTATGGCAGCGAACTTTCAAACAATAGTTAATGTGGGTCTGCGCCCAAGGCCTAACGCGGCGTTTCACACTCAAGATGGCATTGCGCGATTTGGTTAATGCGGCACTAGGCTTCGCGGCGGGCGTCGTCCTCGCGAGCCGCGACGGCTCCCGCCATCCGCGCATCGAGCAGGCGGCAAATTCCGAGCCAGTGGTCGTAAGTCTCTCGATCGCCGCGGAAAAAGGCGTCCTCGGCCTTTTCCCGAGCGGCATCGGCAGCACCGAGGCCGTGGCGCGCGAAGTGCTTGAGCGCCGCGCGCAGCAGTGCGTCGCTTTCGGCGGTGGCGGCGCCGTCGTTCGCGGCAAAAGAAGATATCTGCGTACCGAAGAACCGGTCGAGCGAGCGGCGCCCGCCCTTTGCAGCGCTGAATCGGATCGTCAAAATCTATCTCCTGGCACGTCCGGGCCGCGCTCGCCTTATGCGAATCCGGCGGGTCGGGTGCGTTGGAGAATCGCCTAGCCTCAAGGCCTGAAGCCTTCGTCTCGCGGGATGGTTAAGCGGCCATTTACCCTAATCTTCGGAGGGCTTGGCGGCAGGCGTGCGCCAGCGTCCGCTGTCGCGATATTCGGGGCGTACCGTGCCACCCCCGGGCAATCGGTCGTCGCGCGGGGCGGGTGACGCCGAGGGCGCCGGCGCGGGGTCTCCGGGGCGCCGGTCGAGCGCACGCGGCGCGGGCGGGAGTCGATCGTCGGTTTGCGGGGGCGCGGTCGAAGCAGGCGCCACTTGTGGCAGGTCATCGAGCGGGTCGGGCATCCGCGAATCGTTCGCCCGGACCGCCGAGATGGTCGGTTCGTCGCCGCGATAGTTTGTCGCGAAGGCGCGCAGTCTGCCGGCGCTGCCGGGCAGGACGTAGAAACGGTGCGCGCCGATCACCGTCAGCGTCGCGAGCCGGGGCGCCCAGTAGGGGTTCACCGCCAGCGTGTGGTAATGGGTCGCAAGCCCGGCCGGCGCATGGACGTAGCCGGAAAGGGCGGCGCGGGCGATGTCCTGCGCCTTGTCCCAGGCCGAGCGCGAGGGGCGCCGCGCGAGGCTCCCGTCGCAGGTGAAGCTGAACTGGCACCCGGTCTTGCGCGTGCTGCCCTGGAACACCACCCCACAGACCGTGCCCGGCCAGGAGGCATGTTTGACCCGGTTGAGCACGACCTGTGCGACCGCGCGCTGGCCGCTGTCGGATTCGCTCGCGGCCTCGTAATAGATTGCCTGCGTGAGGCAGGTCAGCGCGCGGCGCTGGTCGGTCGCCGATCCCGCGCGACGGAAGGCGGCGGCGATGGCGGAGGGAGCGGAAGTGGCGCCTTCGCCCCCGGCGTCGGGAGCCGCCACGCTGTCGGCCTCGAGGTAGTAATAGGCCGACCCAGGGAAGTTCCAGCCTTCACGCTCGAACGGCATCCGCGCGACCACCGGGCCGCTGCCCCCAGCGGGAATTTCGGTCACCGCGCCCCAGCGCATGTCCATGTCGGTCGTTGCGGCCAGCGCGGGTACGCCGATCGCCACCAGCAGCGCGAGCCCCCAGCGCGGATCGATCCGGCGGCGCGCGGCCTTGCGCCGAGCCGCAATCTCGGCCCGCCGCATGGCGATATCGACCCGGTCGCGGGGCCCTGTAACGCGCGCATCCATGCTGCCGCCTTAGCCCAGCTAAGTTAACATTGCAGCGTCTCTTGTGCGCTGCGGAAGGCGGCGCTAATCGGGGCCCAGCGTCATAGGTTGTCCCGCGCCAAGGAAGACTTGGGGCCGGACCGAAGAGGGAAGGAGGTGTGAAACCTCCGCTGCCCCCGCAACTGTGACCGGGGAGGCCGTTCCCGAGATGCCACTGCCGCGTGCGCCTGCACCGGTGGGAAGGCGGGAAAGGCCGGCGATCCGGGAGTCAGGAGACCTGCCTGCGACGTGTCGTTCCGCGGCCGGGCGGGGTGTACCGGAAGCAGGCGAGAGCCGCGATCTTCGCGCGCTTTCCGTCATGAGCGATATGTTCGCGAATGACGGAGGAATAATGCGTAAATTTCTGTTTTTGTTGAGCGTTTCGGCGCTACTTCCCAGTATTTCCCAAGCGCAGGAAAGCGCGGCACCGCTCGTCGAGAGCGATGGCGCGGACGAGGATGCGCGCACGCTCACAATCACCGGCGACGGTTTCGCGGCGAGCACCGAGCTGACCGGCGAGAGCGTCTCGATCCTCACGCGCAGCGAGATCGAAGAAGTGCAGGGTGCCGATATCGTCCGCGTGCTGACCCGCACGCCGGGCGTAGCCGCGAGCCGCAATGGCGGGGTCGGCAGCTTCACCGGCATACGGCTGCGCGGGGCCGAGGCAGAACAATTGCTGGTGCTGGTCGACGGGGTGCGGGTGGCCGATCCGGCAGCGCCTGGTGCGGGATTCGATTTCGGGAACCTACTGCCCGGCACGGTAGGCCGGATCGAATTGCTGCGCGGATCGAACTCGACGATCTGGGGCAGCCAGGCGGTCGGCGGCGTGCTGCTGGTCGAAGGGCGCGAGTTCGACGGGGCGGAGGCGAGCGTCGAATACGGCGCACGCGATACGCTCTATGCGACCGCCGCGCTCGGGCTCGAAGGCGAGCGCTACGGGCTGACCTTCTCGGGCGGCCATTACGACACCGAGGGGTTTTCCTCGGCCGCCGCCGGAATCGAAGCCGACGGCTACCGCCAATGGCAGGCGGGCGCTCGCGGTCGCTTTGCGCTGACCGACACGCTCGACGTGGTCGCCAGCGCGCGCCATGCAGACAGCCGGCTCGAGATCGACGGCTTTCCTGCACCCGCGTTCACGCTCGCCGACACCGCGGGGTTCCAGGAAACGCGCGAGAGCAGCGGACGGATTGGCCTCGACTATGGCGGAGAAAGGCTGAACCTCACGGCGTCGTTCTCGCTCTCCGACACCGACCGCGACACCTTCGATCCCGGCTTCGGCACCGAACCGAGTTTCTCCACACAGGGCCGCAGCGAGCGTGCCGAACTGCGCGGGCGCTATTTCCTCAAGCCCTATGTCGTCGCGATCGCCTTCGGTGGCGAGGCCGAGTGGAGCCGCTTCTCCTCGAGCTTCGATCCGCAGCAGGACGCCGAGATCGTCGGCGCCTATGCCCAGCTCGAATATCGCGTGCGGCCCTTGGTGCTCAATCTCGGCGTCCGGCGCGACGAGCATGACCGCTTCGGCGGCGCGACCAGCCTTGGTGCCGATGCCGCCTGGTTGCTCGGCGATGGCTGGAGCGTGAAGGCCAGCATGGGCGAGGGCTTCAAGGCGCCGACGCTGTTCCAGCTCTATTCGGACTACGGCAACGCCGCGCTCGAGCCCGAACGCAGCGTCAGTTACGATATCGGAATCGAGAAGGGCGCGCGGCGTTCGGGCCGGTTCCATTTCGCCGTGACCGCATTCCAGCGCGACACCGAAGACCAGGTCGATTTCGTGTCGTGCTTCGGCGTCACCGGCGGGATCTGCACCGATCGCCCGTTCGGCACCTACGACAATGTCGGGCGGGCCCGCGCGCGCGGCGTCGAAGCCGAAGCGACCGTCGGCCTGTGGGCGAAATTCGAGGCCGGCGCGGCCTACACCTATCTCGAGACCGCGAACCGCACGCCGGGTTCGGCCAATTTCGGCAACCGGCTCGCGCGCCGTCCCGACCATGCGCTGACCGTGTGGGGCGACTGGCGCACCCCGCTCAACGGGCTGACGCTCGGGTTCGACATCCGCATGGCGTCGGACAGTTTCGACGACGCAGGCAATTTCAACGCGCTCGACGGCTACGCTACCGCCGACCTGCGCGCACGCTACGATCTCGGCCCGGTCGAACTGTTCGGCCGGATCGAGAATGTGGGCGACGCGCAATACCAGACCGCCGCCGGCTACGCGCAGGCCGGGCGCGGCGCGTTCGTCGGGGTGAGGGCGGGCTATTGAGGATTGCTTTCGCCTCGCCGTCCCCGCGCAGGCGGGGATCCAGGGCGGCCTGGCGCGCGCTCCTGCTCTGGATTCCCGCCTGCGCGGGAATGACGATGGGGTGTGTGGAGGTACCGCAACCGGAAACCGAAGAACTCCGCATCGTCAGCCTCAACCCCTGTTCCGACGCGATCCTCGCCGAGATCGCGCCCGACAAGCTCGCTGCGGTCTCGCATTACAGCCACGATCCCGCCGCCAGTTCGTTGGACGTGCGCGAGGCGCGCCGCTGGCCCGCCACGGCTGGGACGGTCGAGGAGATTGCCGCGCTCGATCCCGACCTCGTGGTCGCCACGACCTTCCTCCCGCCCGCCACCGCGCAGGCGCTCGAGCGGCTCGGCTACCCGGTCGCGCGGATCGGGATCACCGCGACGGTCGAGGAAAGCATTGCCCAGATCCGCGAGCTGGCGGCGCTGGCCGATGCGAAGGATGCGGGCGAAGCGCTGGTCGCCGAAATCGAGGACGCGCTGGCCGCTGCCGAAGGTGCGGGCGATCCAATCCCCGCGCTGGTGTGGCAGGCGGGCGGGATCGTTCCGGGAGAGGGGACACTGATCGTCGACCTGCTCCGCCGCACAGGTTTCGCCCACGCCGCCGCCGCGCGCGGGCTGGGGCAGGCCGACCGGCTCGGGCTCGAAGCCGTGCTCGCCGATCCACCAGCGCTGATCCTCGCCGCCGGTTCGCCGACCGCGGAGGAAGACCGCGCGCTGTTCCACCCGGTGATCGACAGCGCGGGCATCGAGCAGCGGCGGCTCGCCTCGAACCTGCTCTATTGCGGTGGTCCGACGATCATCCGCGCGGCCGAGCGGTTGCGGGCGATCAGGGAGGGTATCGGCTGAATGCGCCGCCCGGTCCCGATCCTCCTGCTTGCCATCGCCCTCGCACTGCCGCTCTCGCTGCTGGCAGGGAGGGTCTGGCTCGATCCAGCCACCACACCCAATGCAACGGTGATCCTAGCCGAATTGCGCCTGCCGCGCGGGGTGCTCGCGTTGGTGGTGGGCGCCGGGCTGGGCGCGGCGGGGGCGGCGATGCAGGGCTATCTGCGCAACCCGCTCGCCGATCCGGGCCTGTTCGGGATCGCGCCAGGCGCGGCGCTCGGCGCGGTGCTGAGCTTCTGGCTCGGCTATGCCGCGCAGCCCTACGCGCTTCCGGCCTTCGCGCTGGTCGGCGCGGGCGGGGCGATGGCGCTGCTGTCGCTGATCGCGGGACGCGGCAATTCGGTGTTGCTGTTCACGCTTGCGGGAATGATGATCGCCAGCCTCGCGGGTGCGCTGATGAGCCTCGCGATCAGCCTTGCCCCCAATCCGTTCGCGATGAGCGAGATCGTGACCTGGCTGATGGGCGCTTTGACCGATCGCAGTTGGAGCGATGTCTGGCTCGCCGCGCCGTTGATCGTGATCGGTATCGCGTTGTTGCTGCTCGCCGGGCGCGGGCTCGATGCGCTGACGCTGGGCGAGGAAGCGGCGCGCAGCCTCGGGATGGAGCCGCGCGCGCTGCAATGGCTGCTGATCGGCGGGGTGGGCCTGACCGTGGGGAGCGGCGTGGCGGTCGCCGGGATCATCGGCTTCGTCGGGCTGATCGTGCCGCACCTGGTGCGCCCGCTGACCGATCGCCGCCCGTCTTCGCTGGTCGTGCCGAGCGCGCTCGCCGGCGCGCTGCTGGTGCTGGTGGCCGACATGCTGTGCCGCATCCTGCCGCTGGCGAGCGAGTTGCGGCTCGGGATCGCGCTGAGCCTGATCGGCGCGCCCTTCTTCCTTGCGCTGTTGCTGCGCATCCGCCGCGAGACCGTGTGATGCTGTGCGCGGACAATATCACGCTCGGCGATCGCCTGGACGGGGTATCTGCCGGGATTGCGCCGGGCCGGATCACCGCGATCTGCGGCCCGAACGGGGCCGGCAAGTCGAGCCTGTTGTCGGTGCTCGCGGGCTTGATCGCGCCAGATGCTGGCGCCGCCGAGCTGGACACGACGCCGATTGCCGACCTTTCGCCGCGGGCGCGGGCGCGCGCGATCGGTTACCTCCCGCAAACGCCCGAGGTGGCGTGGGACGTCACCGTCGAGACGCTGGTCGATCTCGGTCGCTTGGCGTGGCGCGGGGGGCCGCTGGCGAAGCGCCGTAGCGGTGGCGCCGATGATGCCGCCGCGATCGAGACCGCGCTCGATGCGATGGAGTTGCAGGATTTGCGCACCCGTCCGCTCTCGCGCCTGTCGGGCGGCGAGCGCAGCCGGGCGCTGATGGCGCGGGTGCTGGCGGGTGCGCCGCAGTGGATCCTCGCCGACGAGCCACTCGCCAATCTCGACCTTGCGCACCAGCTCGCGCTGCTGCGGCTCCTGCGCCGCGAAGCCGATGCCGCGCGCGGCGTGGTGCTGGTGATGCACGACCTTGCGCTGGCGATGAACCATGCCGACGAGGTGCTGGTGCTCGACGAGGGGCGCCGCGTCGCGCTGGGCGAGCCCGAAACCGCGCTCTCCGAAAACGTGCTGCGCGAGGTCTGGGGCGTCGATGCCCGCTGGGTCGGCGAGCCGGGCAGCCGCGCGCTGGCACTTCGCTAGATACGAAAAGGGCGGACCCGCGGGCCCGCCCTTCGTTCCGGTTGCGATGCGGCTTACTGGCCGCTGTCGCCGACTTCGGCCGGGCCGTCATCGGCCACTTCGCTGTCGACCGCCTCGTCGCCACCCGCGAGCAGGCCGCGCGCTTGCAGCATCGGGGTGACGTCGGGCTGACGACCGGCGAAGTTCTCGAACATCTTGAAGTAGTCCATCGTCCCGCCGCGGCTGAGCACGGTCTTGCGATAGTGATCGCCGTTGGCGCGCGTCAGCCCGCCATTGTCGAGGAACCACTTGCGGCTGTCGCGATCGAGCATCTCGGTCCACAGATAGCTGTAGTAAC
The DNA here is from genome assembly GCF_034374265.1 of Pseudoblastomonas marina. Taxonomy (NCBI): domain Bacteria; kingdom Pseudomonadati; phylum Pseudomonadota; class Alphaproteobacteria; order Sphingomonadales; family Erythrobacteraceae; genus Pseudoblastomonas; species Pseudoblastomonas marina. Next base: position 538,525 of record NZ_CP139718.1, read on the forward strand.
CGGCCGAATAGCCTGCCGGCGAGCTGAAGATGTGGTTGAAATAGGTGCTGCGATAGCGCGGCGGGACGAGGTCGATCTCGAGCCCCAGTTCGGTCAGCGACTGGCGTTCGAACGCGTCGACCTTGGCCGGCGTGTCGAGCGCGGCGGCTTCGGCCGGCGACAGCGCGGCCCACTTCATGTCGAGCAGCGCCGCGGTCACGACTTCACCGAAATCGTAGCCCTGGTTGAACTGCGCCGCAGCCTCGATCTTGTCGATCAGTTCGGCCGGGATCGTCTCGCCGGTCTGGTAGTGCTTGGCGTAGTTCGACAGCACCGAGGGATAGGTCGCCCACATCTCGTGGACCTGGCTCGGATACTCGACGAAGTCGCGCGCGGTCGCGGTGCCCGACAGGCTCTCGTACTTCTGGTCGGCGAAGAAGCCGTGCAGCGCGTGGCCGAATTCGTGGAACGCGGTGTTGACCCAGTCGAAACTGACCAGCTGCGGCTCGCCCGCCGGGGCCTTGGGGATGTTGAGCACGTTGTAGATCACCGGCTTCGTGCCCCAGAGATAGCTCTGGTCGACGAAGTTGCTCATCCACGCGCCGCCGCGCTTGGACGGACGCTGGAACGGATCGAAGTAGAACAGGCCGAGTTCGCTGCCGTCGGCGTCGAACACGGTGTAGGTCCACACGTCTGGGTGGTAGACGGGCAGGTCGGTGCGACGCTCGAAGGTCAGGCCGTAGAGCTTTTCCGCCATGTAGAAGATGCCGTCCTCGAGCACCTTGTCGAGCTGGAAATACTCCATCACGGCGTCTTCATCGAGCTCGTAACGCTCGGCCTTCACCTTGTTGGCGTAGCGATACCAGTCCCACGGCTGGACGTCGAAATCGCCACCTTCGGCTTCGATCATCTCGTTGAGCAGCGCGGCTTCGCGGCGCTGGGTCGCGGCCAGCGCGGGGACCATCTGGCCCATGAAGTCGAGCGCTGTGTCGGGCGTCTTCGCCATGCGATCGTACATGGTGTAGCTGGCCCAGTCGTCCTCGCCGAAGATCGCGGCCTTCTCGGCGCGCAGTTCGGCGATCCGCGCGATCAGCATCCGCGTGTCGATATCGGTCGTGCCGTCGGCGCGGTTGTAGCTGAGCTTGAACAGCTTCTCGCGCGTGGCGCGGTTCTCGAGGCTCGGCAGGAGCGGCTGCTGCGTCGTGTTCTGCAGCGCGATCGCGAACTTGCCCGGATAGCCTTTCTCGGTCGCGAGATCGGCCGCGGCCTTGATGTCGCTGTCGGACAGGCCGGCGAGTTCCTCGCGGGTGTCGACGATCAGCGGCTGTTCGCTCATCGCGGCGCGCGCGGTCTGGCCGAATTCGGTGGTGAGGGTCGAAAGCTCGGTGTTGATCTCCTTGACCCGCTCGACCTGGGCGTCGGTCAGCAGTGCACCGGCGTGGACCATGCTGTCATAGGTGTTCTCGAGCAGGGTCGCGTCCTCGGGCGTCATGCTCATCGCGGCGCGGTTGTCGTAGACCGCCTTCACGCGGGCGAAGAGTTCGGGATTCAGCGTGATGCTGTCGCCATGGGCCGACAGGCGCGGGCTGATCTCGGTGTTGATCTCGTCGAGCCGGTCGGTGGTGTTCGAACCCGACACGGCGAAGAAGACGCGGCCGACGCGGCCGAGCATGCGGCCCGACTTCTCGAGCGCGACGATGGTGTTGTCGAAGGTCGGCGCGGCGGGATTGTCGATGATCGCCTGCACTTCGGCCTTCTGGATCGCCATGCCCTGCTCGAAGGCGGGGATGTAATCGTCTTCCGAAATCTTCGTGAAATCGGGGGCGAGGAAGGGCAGGTCGCTGTCGGACGCGAAATAGCCGGTGCCTTCGGGGATGTTCACGGCGGTGACGCCGGTGTCGCCGTCGATCGTGGCGGTGGTTTCGGTGCTGTCGATGCCGCTGCCGTCATAGGTGGCGCAGCCGGCAAGCAGCGCGGCGGAGGCGGTGGTGGCGAGTAGGCGGTAAAGCAAGAGATTCTCTCCTGGAAATTGGACGGACGAAATGTAGGGGTCCGTCGCTTGTTAGATGGTCGCGCTTGAACCGCAGATGTCCGACGGATTCAAGGGTAAAGCTCGGCGCGGGCTCAGCCCGACTGTCTCGAAACGCCGTTCTCGCCCGCCTGCGCCTTGGCGCGCGCGGCTTCGGCGGCTTCCATGATCGCCTGGCGGTTGACGGTGACGATGCGCGGGCGGGAGCCGGGTTCGTCTACGACGAGCCACAGCGAACCGAGTTCGAAGAAGCCGCCCTTCTGTTCGGGGACGACGGTCATCTGCGACAGGTCGATCCGCTGGAGCATCGCCATGGTCGCGCCGTCGAAGACCTCGTCGAACACCGCGTCGACCGTCTGCGGGTCGGCGAGAGCGCGCCGATTGCCGTCATTGTCGATGTAGATCAGCGGGATGTCGACCTCGCGCAGCATGCGGGCCTTGTCGCCACTGCCGGCGGCATCGCGGATCGACGCGATCGCGCGTTCGAACTGGCTTGGGCTGGTGCCGGTGGCACAGGAAATCGCGCCACCCTCGGCCTGGTCGTGTGCCCGGTCGAAGGCGATGTCGCGTTCTTCCTGGGCCTCCCAGACGACGAGCAGGCAGTCGTCGGCATCGGCGACAATCTGCTCGACCACTTCGGCGTCGGTTTCGGGGACGGAGGCAGCGACAGCGGGGAGGTCGGTCCCCTTTTCGCCTTTCCGCATCTCGTCGACCACCCCGCAGGCGGTCAGCGAGAGCGCAGAAAACGTCACGAAGACCGAACCGGTGTATGAACGCCAATCACGACTGTTCGCGAGGATCTTCATAGCTCGCCTGTTCGAAGATGGCGACGCGCCGCTCGCTGCGGAATTCGAGCCCGCGCGCCTTCTTGCCCGCAGCAGTGGTGTAACGCAGTTCATCGGCGATCGTCTCGTAGTCTCCGGCGGCGATCGCGGCATTCAGGCGCGGCGATTCCTGCGCGGATACGTTTCCTTCTCCGACATTGTAGACGAGGTCGAGCAGCGCGTCGAATTCGTGCTGGTAGATTGGCAGGTCGCCGACGAGGCGGCGGACGCCTTCCTCGGCAATCGCGAGATCGTCCTCGAGGAAATCGAGTACCCGGTCGTAACTGATCCGGTCGCCGACGCTCAGCCCGTCCTCGGAGCGAATGAGGTGGCCGACCCCGACGGTCGGGTAGCCGGCGACGTCGCGATAGACGGTCTGGCGCACGCCTTCCTCCTCGATCAGGGCCTGCTTGAACGCGTCGCTCGCGCCGATCTTGGCGGCGTGGACGCGATAGCGGGTCGCGTCGACCGAGACGTCCTGGATCACCGGCACCGACTTGGTGCGGAGTTCGGGCCCGGTCGCCGCGACGGTGCTCAGCGTCATCGCGCCGAGCCCCATCATCAATGCCGCGCGCTTGCGGCCCGATTTGCGCGGCTTGACCCCGAAGGTCTTCTGCGCGGCCGCGCGGGCGCGCTGCAATTCGCTGCGGTGGCGATAGCGTTCGCCGAGGTCGCGCACCATGTTGTGCGCCTTGGTCTTGGGGCGATTCGCACCCGACGCATTGGCCTTGTTGGCCTCGTCGAGCGAGGTGTCGATATCGCGCAGCAGCTTGTCGAGCGCCGCCTTGCGCCGCGCCTTCTCGTCATCGGACCGCGCCGCGGTGGCGGGGCGATTGACGGAGGCTTTCGTCGGGGAATGGGTCGGTTGACCGCCCAGTCTGTCCCGCGACGCGGGGTTGAGGGGATCGCCACCCGAGGTGGCGGATTCGATATAGGACATCGGGTCGTATCTTTCTGTCTGCGTGGGAGCCCGAGCGCCCGCCCTGCCGGCGGCGCATCGAGGCCTCCTGTGCTCTTGTCTGTTCAACGGATGGGGAGGGGCATCGGTCCTCGCTTCGTCGTGCGAGTCCGTGCGGTGGTCGCTATTCGCTTGCTGCCCTGCGGCGCGGAAAAGCGATCCTCCAGCCTGAGGAATGTCTTTAGTTTACAAGCCGATACTGTACGACGGGTGTATAGACCGCGCCGCTTTCGGCGAGCTGGCTTTCATACAGGACGAAGCGTTCGACCGGCCATTCGGGGGCGGTGAGCCGCCCGTGGCGTGCGAGCCAGCCGTCGATCGGCCCGCTCGAGGCGTTCAACCGCGCGATCGTGACATGCGGCACGAACTTGCGGGTTTCGGGGGGCAGTCCGGCCGCGCGGCAGGCGCGCTCGACCCGGCGTTCGAGGATGGCGAGCCCTTCGCTCGGCTCGAACGCCGCCCACAGCGCCGAGGCGCGGCCCTTTCTCGCGAAATGCCCGACCCCGCGCACCTGCAGCGCGAACGGCCCGGCGCGCACCTCCGAAAGTGCATCGGCAAGGTCGTTCGCCTGCGGGCTGTCGACCTCGCCCACGAAGCGCAGCGTCAGGTGCAACTGCTCGTCCCCCTGCCACCGAGCGCCGTCGAGCCCCTCCATCGTATCGATCAGGACATCGCGCACGGGCTCAGGCGGGCGAAGGGCGACGAAGAGGCGGTGCATCGGGATCACCTAGGACCAGCCTCCGTGAACGTCCAATCCCGCGTCGCGGAAAGCCGGGCCAGGCCCGCGCGTCGCCTGGATATGCTATGCACCCATGCGCGGAGTCGCAAAGGCTTCGCCACCTCGATCGGGTCGCGCTTCAATCGAAGGGAAGTCGATCATGAGCGGATGCACAGGCCAATGCCGCGAGCGGGAATATCGATACAAGAAGGACCGGGCTGAACGGATCGTGATGCAGGTCAACGAAAACGTCCGTGTGATTCCGGGCGAAAACGAGAGCCAGCAGGAGGCCGAGCAGCGCTGTCGCGACGCAGTTCGCCCCACCGCCGACGAACGGGAGGCGGCGGCCCGGCGTGTGCTCGCCCAGTATCCGGAGACCGAGCGCCAAGTTTGTAGCGCGGAGGGCGATGAGACCGGGGGGCGCTGCAAATGCCTCTTCGGCCGTTGGGGGGAATTTCTTCCCGAGGACGAGAGCCGGGTCGTCGACGGCCAGACCGTGACCGAAGAGAAATGGGAAGCGCGTCGTATCCACGCGACCTTTGAACGCGGCGACTGCAAGTTCCGGGTGTGGGGCCACGTGCAGGTGAAGGTCCGCGAGCGGTTCGGGATTTGTCTCGACAAAGAGCTTCACGAAAAAGTCGCCTACATTCCCGAATGGGGCGTGGACCTCGACGACGAACGTCTCGCACATCTCTCCCAGGCGTCGCGGGAAAAGATTCTCGCCAAGCTCGGCTGAAGCACCCGACCGGCGCGGGGGCAGTCCGTCCCTCTCGGGCGGATCCCCGCACCCGCGGCGGGCTCGTCAGAAGAGCTGGATGGCCCGGATCGACTGCTGGCTTCCGATCAGCAGGTGAATAGGTCCCTCGACGAGGTTGGCCACAGGTGAAGTTGGCGCATCGTGGCCGGGATCGGTCGACCGCGCCAACATAGCGTAAGGTCAGGTGCAACTGCTCATCCCCCCGCCATCGAGCGCCCTCGAGCCCCTCCGTCGTATCGATGAGGGCGTCGCGCACGGGCTCGGGCGGGCGCAGGGCGACGAACAGGCGGTGCATGCGGATCAGGTCGGCCCAGCCTCAGTGAACGTCCAACTTCGTGGAGCGGAATGTTCCGGTGGCGAACCAAATGGGCGGCCCTCACGGGCCGCCCACTGAGGGTGGTTGCTATGCGCTCAGGCGTCTTCGTTTTCGCGCTTCTTGTTCTTCTCAGTCTGGTTCGAGGATTGGTCCTCTTGGTCGATCAGCGCCTGCTCGGCGCGGTTGTCGCCCGTGCGCTTCTTCCCGCCGCCGAGTTCGATCTTCCGACCGCGGGCCTTCTCTTCGCTCTTGGGCAGGGTGATCGTCAGCACGCCGTCTTCGAAGTCGGCCGAGATCTCTTCCTCGTCGACATTCGAAGGCAGGGTGATGCTGCGTTCGAACCGTCCGTAGCTGCGCTCGCGATAGCCGGTCCCGTCGTCGTCGCGCTGGCTTCTCTTTTCGCCGGAGATCGTCAGCACGCCCTCATTGACCGTGATATGGATGTCGTCGCGCTTGACCCCCGCCAGCTCGGCGGTGATCTCGATCTGGTCGTCGTCCTGATGGATGTCGAGCATCGGGCTGGTCATGGTGGCGGTCGTGCCGGTCCCGTCGCCGTCCTGCTCGAACAGGTCGTCGAACAGGCTGTTCATCTGGCGATGCAGGTCGAACAGCGAGCCGCCGCCGAGGCGCGAGCGAGGTGTCATGCCGCGGCGATAGGGGGTGAGGTATCGGAATGCCATGCTGTCTTCTCCTTTTGCTATGCGCCCCCCGGCACGCCGGAAATGGGGAACAGACGCGCCTGGAGCCGCCGTTGATGTCGGGTGCAAAACGCATGACCGCGCCACGGTGTTCCGGACGGCGCAGCGGTTTGGGAGGTGTCGCGTGCCCTGTCTGCCATCGCCGTTTGCAATCGACCGGCCTGCACCCACATGGGCGTCGGATACCCCAGCATCGTCGCCCCTTGACCTGCGCGAACAATTCAGGAACACGCATCCCCCATGGCCCTTACCAAGATTTCCGTCAAAGGCGCGCGCGAGCATAATCTCAAGGGCGTCGATATCGACCTGCCGCGCGATGCGCTGATCGTCATCACGGGCCTGTCCGGCTCGGGCAAGTCGAGCCTCGCTTTCGACACGATCTATGCCGAGGGACAGCGGCGCTACGTGGAATCGCTCAGCGCCTATGCGCGGCAGTTCCTCGAGATGATGCAGAAGCCCGATGTCGAGCATATCGACGGGCTCAGCCCCGCGATCTCGATCGAGCAGAAGACCACCAGCCGCAACCCGCGCTCGACCGTGGCGACGGTCACCGAGATTTACGACTATATGCGCCTGCTGTGGGCGCGGGTGGGGGTGCCCTATTCGCCCGCCACCGGAGAGCCGATCGAGGCGCAGACGGTCTCCAACATGGTCGACCGGGTGATGGAATTGCCCGAGGGCACGCGGCTCTACCTGCTCGCGCCGGTCGTTCGCGGGCGCAAGGGCGAATACCGCAAGGAGCTCGCCGAATGGCAGAAGGCCGGCTTCACCCGCGTGCGGATCGACGGCGAGATGTACGCGATCGAAGAGGCCCCCGCGCTCGACAAGAAGTTCAAGCACGACATCGAGGTGGTGGTCGATCGTCTTGCGGTGAAGGAGGGGCTGGAAACCCGCCTCGCCGACAGTTTCGAGACCGCGCTCAAGCTCGCCGAGGGGCTCGCCTATGTCGACCTCGCCGATGGCGTGGTGCCGGGGCGCGAGGATGAAAGCGAGAGCGGCGGCGCGATGAAGGGCGCGGGCATTCCCGCCAACCGCATCGTGTTCTCCGAGAAATTCGCCTGCCCGGTCTCGGGCTTCACGATCGAGGAGATCGAGCCGCGGCTGTTCTCGTTCAACGCGCCGCAGGGGGCCTGCCCGACCTGCGACGGGCTGGGCGAGAAGCAGCTGTTCGACCCGCAGCTGGTCGTCCCCAACGAGGCGCTGACGCTCAAGAAGGGCGCGGTGGTGCCGTGGGCCAAGTCCAACCCGCCGTCGCCCTATTACATGCAGGTGCTCGCCAGCCTCGCCGCGGCCTATGATTTCGACCTCACCACGCCGTGGAACGAGCTGAGCGAGGAGGCGCGCAGCGTCATCCTCCACGGCACGCGCGGCAAGCCGGTGCCGCTGACCTTCAAGGACGGGCGCAAGCAGTACACGGTGAAGAAGCCGTTCGAGGGCGTGATCGGCAATTTGAACCGCCGGTTGATGCAGACCGAGAGCACGTGGATGCGCGAGGAGCTGTCCAAGTTCCAGACCGCGCAGCCCTGCGAGACCTGCGGCGGCAAGCGATTGAACGAGAAGGCGCTGGCGGTGAAGATACCCGGCCCTCCGGAGGTCGACAACGGCACGGTCGATATCGCTACCCCGACCAAGATGAGCGTCGCCGCGGCGAAGGACTGGTTCCTCAAGCTCGACGATCATCTCAACGAGCAGCAGTCGCAGATCGCGCGCGCCATCCTCAAGGAGATCAACGAGCGGCTGGGCTTCCTCGACAATGTCGGGCTCGATTACCTCAACCTCGATCGCACCTCGGGCACGCTGAGCGGCGGCGAGAGCCAGCGCATCCGCCTCGCCTCGCAGATCGGCTCGGGCCTCAGCGGCGTGCTCTACGTGCTCGACGAGCCCAGCATCGGCCTCCACCAGCGCGACAACGACCGGCTGCTCGAAACGCTCAAGCGGCTGCGCGATCTCGGCAACACGGTGATCGTGGTCGAGCACGATGAAGACGCGATCCGCCAGGCCGATCACGTGGTCGATCTCGGCCCCGGCGCGGGCGTGCGCGGGGGCGAGGTGGTGGCGCAGGGCACGCTCAAGCAGGTGCTCAAGGCCAAGAACTCGCTCACCGCGGACTACCTCACCGGCCGCCGCGAGATCTCCGTCCCGAGCGAGCGCCGCAAGGGCAACGGGCACAAGCTCACCGTCCACGGCGCGCGCGCGAACAACCTCCAGGACGTCACCGCCTCGATCCCGCTCGGCACCTTCACCTGCGTCACCGGCGTTTCGGGCTCGGGCAAGTCCTCCTTCACCATCGACACGCTCTATGCCGCCGCCGCGCGGCACTTGAACGGCGCGCGCGTGGTCGCGGGCGCGCACGACAAGGTCACCGGATTGGACCATTGCGACAAGGTGATCGAGATCGACCAGTCGCCGATCGGCCGCACCCCGCGCTCCAACCCCGCGACCTATACCGGCGCCTTCACCAATATCCGCGACTGGTTCGCCGGCCTGCCCGAAAGCCAGGCGCGCGGATACAAGCCCGGCCGCTTCAGCTTCAACGTCAAAGGCGGCCGCTGCGAGGCGTGCCAGGGCGACGGGCTGATCAAGATCGAGATGCACTTCCTGCCCGACGTCTACGTCACCTGCGAGGAATGCGGCGGCAAGCGCTACAACCGCGAGACGCTCGAGGTGAAGTTCAAGGGCCACTCGATCGCCGACGTGCTCGACATGACGGTCGAGGACGCGGAGACCTTCTTCAAGGCCGTCCCCCCGATCCGCGACAAGATGCACATGCTCAACGAGGTCGGCCTCGGCTACGTCAAGGTCGGCCAGCAGGCGACCACGCTATCGGGCGGCGAGGCGCAGCGCGTGAAGCTCGCCAAGGAACTCAGCAAGCGCAGCACCGGGCAGACGCTCTACATCCTCGACGAGCCGACCACCGGCCTGCATTTCGAGGACGTGCGCAAATTGCTCGAAGTGCTCCACCGGCTGGTGGACCAGGGGAATTCGGTGGTGGTGATCGAGCACAATCTGGATGTGATCAAGACGGCGGACTGGATCCTCGATCTCGGCCCCGATGGCGGGGTGCGCGGGGGCGAGGTCGTGGCCGAGGGGACGCCGGAAGAGGTGGCCGGGACAGAGGCGAGCTATACCGGGCGGTATTTGCAGCCGATGCTGGACCGGGCGAAGCAAGCCGCCGAGTGAACGTAATCGGTCGATAGCCTGCCCCGGGAAACGTAACTGTGCAAAGCAAATTAGATCATGGGGAGTATGGCATTCTGGACCTCAGTCCTGACAGCGAAATACGCTACAGCCGTTGCTTCCAATGCGACATGAGGAGTCGAGCGAGTAAATCACTTATCTGATTTTCTCGAGCGGTATCATTCCCTCCGCGACCCCTCGGATAATGACATAAGTTCTCATCAAAGGATTATTGAAACGATAGCGGAGTCGTTTCGCTTGCCCAGTTCTCTCAATAATTTTACCACGATTTTCCGAAGAAAATTCTTTTAAGTGTCGTGCAAAATTTGGAATATCGTAAGACTGTCCGGTGACCTCCCGCAATGGAGATCTTACATCAGCAGCTGCAAAGTATCCAATCTCATCGACTTCTGCGAGAGCACATGCCAGCAAAACTTCCCTAAAGATGTTTTTCTTTTGAACGCTGGTTGTCGCTTTCACGTAGTCAGTTTTGATTGAAGCTTGCCATTCATCAAGAGCTGTTTGAATGCCGATGCTAACATGCCCTTTATTTACATTCGCATCGTTATTCGTGATCGCTTCTTGGAAGGAATGAAGCGCAATCAAGTGAGTGATGTAAGGTAGACCCTGAGAAAGCTTTACGATCTGTTGGCGCGCAGGATTCTCGATCGCCATTTCAAGTCGCGCGGCCCCGGTATCGATGATTTGACCAATCTCAACGGAAGACATTCGTGGCATAGGAATTTGTACAATAGCGCGTTCAATAGATTCGTGCTGCGCAATGAGATCGCCAATAAAATCAGCTACCCCTACAACTAAAACAGTAATATCGTAGTTATTATCGGATAATGATTTTATTGTATCAGAAAAAGGTAAGGTAAGAGTTGATGATGCTTGAAAAACACGATCGAATTCGTCAAATATAATAAACAGACGTGCGTGCTTTTTTAATCTTTGAAGGGCGTTTTCTACGTCATCTGAGGTGAGTTCCTGAGGAAGAGTTTCAGCAAAGCTGCGGGTGTTTATGGAAGTCTCTGAAAGAAATCCTACGCTTTGACTTTTTTCGGAAAAAGTAATTTTCGAAAACGCTCGTCGCCAAATCGTTGAATACGTATCGTTGCTGTTGCAAGTAACTTTGAGGGCGATAGTCTCAGAGTTCCAGATCGGTGCAATTTGTTCTGCCACATTTGCTAGCGAAGTTTTCCCAACCCCCCGCTCGCCATATAGTACGGCGTGGGTCCCCGGGGATTCGACAGCGCGCTGGACCTTGGCGAGTTGATCAATTCTGCCCGAGAAGAGCTGGCGCTGATTAACCGGCGACCGCGGCGTAAATGTCTTGTTGAGTAGGTCGTGACGTTCTGCAAATTCCACAGGAGTTTCTCCGAGTTTCAGCGTCTTTCTCGCTCTGATTGGCATCAATATCAACAAGCGATTTTTCGCCGGTCCAACCTTTATGATCTCGCCCCGAATGTGCTTGATACTGACCGTAACCCCGTCCTACACGCCCCACACGGTATAAATAGTCCGGTTCCCCAACGTCCCCGCACGAGGTGAACCATGAACGCTCCCACCCAAATCACCCCGAACCTCCCCGCGTTGCTCTCGGGTTTGCCGAAGGACGATCCGCGCAAGCCTGGTGTCGAGTTCACGCGCGCGGTGCAGGTCGTGTTTCTCGAGGCGCTGGCGGTAGCGAATTAGGGCCGCCAAATGCATCTGGTGCAAAACCATGCTACGCAGGGCCCAGTAAGAGGGTGGCGCTGCGGAGAAATCTCATGAAGCGAATCCATTTGCTTGGCGTGATAGCCGGACTGATTTTCGGGGTGCTTGTGGTCCCGCCGATCCTCTCCGGAGGACAGGAGGCGCGCGCGCAGACCGGTGCGGCCTGCGATGCCAGCAAGGTCATCGGACGATGCTATGCAAACGCGTCGGTCGAAGGACGGTGGCTGACGCTCACATCAAGCAGCGGCAAATGTTCTCGGGTCGATTGGACACGCAATGGGCAACCTCAAACGGCAGTTTTCAGGGGCGGCGTCGAACGGATCGAACTGCTCGGCCAGGGTGTGGGCGAAATCGCAGTGCAAAGCTGCTCGATTCTCGAAACGCTCGACGAAGCGCGGTACGACGAGCCCGAATTGCGCGAGTTTAACGGGCGCTGCATGATGGAAGACCAAGACTACGGCACAGTCGTGGTCAGGGCGCGCTCGCGGGCCGAAGCGGTGCCGCTGGTCGAGCGCGAGTGCTATCGGCGCTTCAACGGCGGGTGACGCTCACGGATCGCGATGCTGTCCTACACGCCCCCTTCGGTATAAATAGTCCGGTCCACTCCTGAACAAAGGAACCGGACCATGAACGCCCCCACCCATATTACCCCGAACCTCCCCGCGCTGCTCTCGGGCTTGCCGGAGGACGATCCGCGCAAGCCTTGTGTCGAGTTCACGCGCGCGGTGCAGGTCGTGTTTCTCGAGGCGCTGGCGGTGGTCGGGTCGGTGCGGGCGGCGGCGCGCAAGGCGCGGGTCTCGCACCAGACGGTCTATCGCGCGCGGCGGGCTTGCGCCGATTTCCGGCGCTGCTGGGAGGCGGCGCAGTTGCAGGCGCTGGCGCGGGCGGAGGACGTGCTGGCGTGTCGCGCGATCGACGGGGTGGAGGAGACGGTCTTCTACCATGGCGAGGAGGTCGCCAAGCGGCGGCGCTACGATGGGCGGCTGCTGCTCGCCCATATCGGGCGGCTCGACAGATTGTCCGAGCGCGCCGAGGTGCGCGCGCTGTCGGACGAGTTCGACGCGGCGATGGCGGCGTTCGGGGCAGGGGAGCCCCTACCGGGGGTGGAATTGCCTGTAACCGGCACTCGCGAACCGGCGGACCCGCGCGACGGCGGCGAGGGCGATCCGGCGGCGGCGAGCGGGGGCGAGGGGGCGGATTGCGGTACCTCTCCGAAGGGCGCAGAGCCATCCGGTAAAAAAGGTCCTGGACAGTGTAACACCCGGTCCATCGCCCTCGACGCGATGCGGCGGCAGGACTGGGCCTCGCCTGCCTTCTGGGCGCCGGTGCAGTGGCGCGATCCCGATTACGACAAGGGCTGGCGCGCGCGGGTGGCGGAGATGCTCGAAGCGCGCGAGGCGTTGGCCGAGGAAAGGGGGACGGGAGAAGTGGCGGCGGGGGACCCGGTGGTGTTCGAGCTGCTCGCCGAGCCCGCGCCCGAACCCGACGACGCGGACGGCGCGCCGCAGGACGCCACGCTCGAGACGCTGCAGGCCTGTATCGAGCAGCAGGTGCTCGCCTTCGAGCGCGGGACGCCCGAATGGTGGCTGGTCGATGCCTGGGGCCACATCCGCCAGGACGTGCAGGCCGAGTGGGCGCGCGACGTGGCGGAATGCGCCGCGGATGAGGCGGAAGCCGGGGGTTGCAACATTGCTGTCACATGAATAGCACCGTCGGCGGGACTGAAATGGCCGGGGAGAAAAGCGGATGGCCAGCCGCGCATTCGACGTGAAACCGCTCTTCGCGGAACCATACTTCGTGACCAGCATCGCCGATGCGATCACGCCCGAGCAGGTCAAGCTGCTCAAGGGGCTCGAGATGGTCGACAACCAGACCAACAAGATCTCGAAGGACCTCTACATCTTCAAGCGCAAGGAGCTGCGCTCGATCGCCAAGGCGGTGCAGGAGGCGCTCGACACCTATGCCAAGGAAGTGATGGGGCTGACGCAGAAGCTCTACGTCACGCAGAGCTGGACGCTGGTGAACCCGCCCGGCGCGGGGATGCACGGGCATTCGCATTCGAACTCGATCGTGTCGGGCTCGCTCTACTATACCGAGATGCCCGATCCGCCGGCGAACATGATCTTCGAACGGCACACTGCCTACCAGCAGCTCGAACTGGGGCCGAACAACGGGCAGGTGAACGTCTACAACACGCTCAAGAACGCGGTGGTGCCCAAGCAGGGCGACCTGCTGCTGTTCCCGAGCAAGCTGCAGCATTACGTCGAGCCGAACCAGACGCAGCAGCCGCGCTACTCGATCGCGTTCAACGCCTTCATCAAGGGCAAGCTGGGATCGTTGCGCGACGTATCGGAGCTGACGCTCTAGCGGCTCGGGGGGAGAATGCGCGGGGAGAACGCGCAGGGAGGGCGCGCTAGTCGACCAGCGCGAGCTCGACCAGGCCGTGGCCGCGCCCGACCAGGCCGAGTTCCTCGGCCGCGGCGCGCGAGACGTCGATGATCCGGCTGCCGTGGAACGGGCCGCGATCGTTGATCCGCACGACCACGCTCGCCCCGGTGCGCGGGTTGGTGACGCGCAGGCGGGTGCCGAAGGGCAGGGTGCGGTGCGCGGCGGTCATCGCGTACATGTCGAACGGCTCGCCGCTGGCGGTACGGCGCCCGTGGAACTTGCGCCCGTAATAGGAGGCGGTGCCGCTGCCGATCGCGGTCTCGTCCTCGACCACCTCGATCGGCGGGTCGATCTCGGTCACGTCGACCGCGCCGTCGGCGGGTTCGGGCGTGGTGTCGGGTTCGGGGACCGAGGGAAAGCTGTCGGCGAAGCTCGGCGGTACGTCCTGCACCACCGGTTCGGACACGGCGTCCTGCGACACCGCCGCCGAGCTCGACCAGGTGAGGGCGAGCATGGCGGCCAGCCAAGTGGCGCGGCGCAGGGGTTTGCGGGTCCCTTCCATCGTGGCCGGGTTATACAGCGCCGAACGGCTCAGGAGTCGCGATGTGCCACCGTTTTGCCGCAATTTGCCGTCGTCCGGTCGCGATTCCGGGCGGCAAAGAGCGGGAAATTGCCGATCCGCAGCCGGAGAATCGCGGTGCCAGGGTTTCGGATCCCGAATGACAAACGGGGCCGGCATTGCTGCCGACCCCGCTCTCGCCGACGTCTCGTTCCGGGGGGAACGCATACGCCGAAGCATGTTGCCCTTTGGCAAAGCCGCCGGGCTCGTGCGTCCGGCGCTCGCGCCGGGAACCGGTTCCGTCGGGCGGGGAGATCCGGTCCACGAGCCCGAGGCTCGCTTTCCTTCACTGCCACCACCCGGCGGTTCCGAAGCCTTCACATCCGTAGCGGTCTCGCGATATCCGCGGTTCCGGCAATCCACGAGGGATTGCGTTTCACCCGACTTTTCCCTTCCGGTTCCGTCGGTGCCGAAGCACCCCGGTTTCCCGGAACTTGCGGTCTTCGCCCGGTTCGGCTCGCGCCTCCCTTTGCTCCGACCTCGCGTGACCGGATGATCCGGCCAAACCGTAACGAGCCACTCGCAGCATCTGCGGTTCGTCTTGATCAAACCCGAAGGTTCGTTCGCGACGTGTTTTCCGACGCTACCGCGGGCTCAGCCACGGTACCGGATGGTTTCAACGGAATTCCGCTTTCCTATCAGGCCTTTCGGCCTTCAAGTTCCGACGGGTTCCTCCGCCTTCCGATGACTTGAAACTGCGCCGGGAAAGCGATTCGTTCAAGCTGCGCAAGCCCGACTTATCGACATTCCACACTTTTGGTTGTGGATAACGGTGGATAAGTAACGGAAAGCCGGACTTGCCTTTCGCGCAAGAATCTTATAAAGGCGCTGCCAATCCCGACATTTCTGCCGAGTCGTGCTGCATCCATTCCCGAGATCAGCTGCGCCTGTCGCGCGCGCCCAGTAGCCGCAGGCGCAGCGCATTGAGCTTGATGAAGCCCGCCGCGTCCTGCTGGTCGTAAGCGCCGGCATCGTCTTCGAAGGTCACATGGGCCTCCGAATAGAGCGTGTCGCGCGACTTGCGCCCGACCACCATCGCATTGCCCTTGTAGAGCTTTAGCCGCACGGTGCCGTTGACGCGCTCCTGGCTCAAATCGATCGCCGCCTGCAGCATCTCGCGCTCGGGGCTGAACCAGAAGCCGTTATAGATGAGCTCGGCATATTTCGGCATCAGCTCGTCCTTGAGATGCGCTGCGCCGCGATCGAGCGTGATCTGTTCGATCCCGCGATGCGCGCGGGCATAGATCTCGCCACCCGGCGTTTCGTACATGCCGCGCGACTTCATGCCCACGAAGCGGTTCTCGACCAGGTCGAGCCGGCCGATCCCGTGCTTCCGACCGAGATCGTTGAGTGCGGCGAGCAGAGCAGCGGGGCTCATCGCCTCGCCATTGAGCGCGACGCCGTCACCCTTGTCGAAATCGATCTCGATATATTCGGGCGTGTCGGGCGCGTCCTCGGGATGGTCGGTGCGCGAATAGACGTAGTCGGGCGTTTCCTCCCACGGATCCTCGAGCACCTTGCCCTCCGACGAGGTGTGGAGCAGGTTCGCGTCGGTCGAGAACGGGCTCTCGCCGCGTTTGTCCTTGGGCACCTGGATCTGGTGCTTTTCGGCCCAGTCGATCAGCGCGGTGCGGCTGGTGAGGTCCCATTCGCGCCACGGGGCGATCACCTCGATATTCGGATCGAGCGCGTAGGCCGAGAGCTCGAAGCGGACCTGGTCGTTGCCCTTGCCGGTCGCCCCGTGAGCGATCGCATCGGCGCCGGTCTCGTGCGCGATCTCGACGAGACGCTTGGAGATCAAGGGACGCGCGATGCTGGTGCCCAGCAGGTAATCGCCTTCGTAGCGGGCGTTGGCGCGCATCATCGGGAAAACGAAATCGCGCACGAATTCCTCGCGCAAATCCTCGATGAAGATGTGCTCGTCCGGAATGCCCATCGCGCGCGCTTTCGCCCGCGCCGGCTCGATTTCCTCGCCCTGGCCGAGATCGGCGGTGAAGGTCACGACCTCGAGCCCGCGCTCCTTCATCAGCCACTTGGCAATGACAGAGGTATCGAGACCGCCCGAATAGGCGAGGACGACGCGGGAGATGGGCTTGGTGTCGGTCATCGCGTGCAGCTAGCAGCGGCGCGGTTTCTCGGCAATATTTCCCTCTTTGAGGCGGTGTCGGGGAGGTGCCGGGCAGACGGGACTGCCGCCCGCAAGATTATTCCGCCGCCTGCCGTAGCGCCGGGTCGAGGCTCCACACCGGTGCTTCGTCGGCATCGCGCAGCCGGGCGCTTTCCTCGGTGATCCAGTCGCGCGTCATCGGGATGGCGGTGCGGTCCTTCACGTAGAGGATTTGCCAGTTGACCATCGTACCGTGGCGGAAACTCTGTTCGGCGCCGGCGAGGTAGTAGAGCCACATGCGGTAGAACTGCTCGTCGTAGAGCGCGATAATCTCGTCCTTGTGGAGGACCGTGCGGTTGTACCATTCCTCCAGCGTGTGGCTGTAGTGGAAGCGCATCGCCTCCACGTCCATCACCTGCCAGCCATGCTTCTCGCTCTCGCTCACCAGTTCGGACAGGGCGGGGATATAGCCGCCGGGGAAGATGTACTTGCGCGTCCAGGCATCGGTCGTGCCCGGAGGTCCGGCGCGGCCGCAGCAATGGCTGAACATCACCCCGTCGGGCTTGAGCAGGCGCGAGGTGTGCTCGTAGAATTGCGGGTAGTGGATCGTGCCGACATGTTCGAGCAGCCCGACCGAGCAGATGCGATCGAAGCGCCCGCCGTCCTCGGCTTGGACATCGCGATAGTCGCACAATTCGAAATTCACGCGGTCGGCCACGCCGAGCGCCTCGGCGCGTTCCTGGCAGAAGGCGATCTGGTCGGGCGCAAGCGCGACGCCGAGCACGTCGATGTCGTAATGCTTGTGCAGATAGAGCGCGAGCCCGCCCCAGCCGCAGCCGATATCGAGCACCTTCATGCCCGGCTTCAGGTCCAGCTTGGCCGCGATATGCGCCTTCTTGTCGAGTTGCGCCTGCTCGAGACTGTTCGCCGGGTCGCGGTAATAGGCCATGGTGTACTGGCGGTCCTCGTCGAGGAACAGCTCGTAGAGGCGGCGGGTGAGGTTGTAGGTGTGCTCGGCATTCTTGCGCGCTTTGCCGCGCAAATTGATCCCGTCGAATTTCGCCGCGGCCTTCTGCAGGAACTTGCGCAGCTTGCCCTGGGCGTGGGTAGCATCGTCGCCGATCTTCTTCGCGTTGCGGGTGAAGAACAGGATAAGGTCGCGGATATCGTGCGGTTCCTCGACCACCAGCCAGCCCCACATGAAGGCCTCGCCCGCGCCCAGTTGCGGGTAGCGTGCGATATGGCCCGCCGCGCGCTTGTCGGTCAGGCGGAGGCGGATCGTCTCCTCGTCGCCCCCGGGGCCGTAGTCATAAGACTTGCCGTCATGATCGGTGACGGTGAGGCGACCTTCGGAGATCAGCCGATTGAGCAGTTTATCGAGTAGCCACATATGTCATATGTTTATGCCAGTTGCCCGATCTGGCAATAGAATAGAGTGGACGTCCACAGCGGCGACCACCGGGAAGGAGCGTTCGGATGGCGAACAAGACCACGCAGACCGAGGCGAGCGTCGAGGAATTCATCGACACGATCGATCATGAGCGCAAACGCGAAGAGGCCCGCGAACTGCTCGCGTTGTTCGAGCGCGTGACCGGCGAACGACCGAACTTGTGGGGCCCTTCGATCATAGGGTTCGGCGAATATCACTACGAATATGACAGCGGGCGCGAGGGCGACTGGATGCGGACCGGTTTCAGCCCGCGCAAGGCGAAACATTCGCTCTACCTAATGGGCGGCTATTGCGACGAGGCCGAGGCCGAGCGGCGCAAGGAAAAACTCGATCGGCTCGGCAAGTGGTCGCGCGGCAAGAGCTGCCTCTACATCAACAAGCTCGACGACGTGGACATGGACGTGCTCGAGGAGATCGTCGCCGACGACTGGGCGACGATGAACGCGCTTTATCCGCCAGGCTAGGTTTCGACCTCGCCCTCGCGCGCGAGGAACATCACGTCGCGATCCTGCGACAGGACGTGCTGGCCCGAATCGATATAGAGCGTCTCGCCCGAAGCAAGCGTTCCTTCGGCGAGAAACAGCGCGGCGTCCGCGACCTCCGCGATATCGGTCTTGCGTTCGAGCAGGTTCATCCGGTGCGAGACTTCGGTCTCGGCCTCGTCCTGGTCGTGGCTCGGCAAGATCGCGCCGGGCGCAAGCGCATAGACCCGGTCGTCCGAACCGCGATGCGCGATCGCGAGCATCCGCATCGCCGCGGCGACCGCGTGCTTGCTCATCGTGTAGCTGAAGAAATCGGGATTGGGGTTCGCCAGCTTTTGGTCGGTCAGCTGGATCACGCGTCGCCCGGCGCTGCTCTTGGCATGTTCGAGAAAGGCCTCCGCCATCCGCACCGGCGCGAGGGCGTTGACGTGCATGGCGTGCTCGAAAATCGTCGGGTCGACCTTGTCGTAACTGTCGCGCTCGAACACGCTCGCGCAGTTTACCAGAACGCGCCAGTCGGGCAGGCGTTCGGCAAGCTCGTCGATCATCTGAACGGCCGAACCGCTATTGGCGAGATCGCGCTGGATGATTTCGGCCGAGGGCAATTCGTCGGCGAGCGCCTGCGCTTCCTCTTCGGAGGTGCCGTAATGGATCACGACGTGCCACCCGGCTTCGGCGAAACGACGGACGATCTGCGCGCCAATGCGCTTGGCACCGCCGGTAACGAGGACGGATGGCTTGTTCATGGGCAGCGGCAAAGCACACATGGGTGCACTTGGCTAGCCTTGGCGACCTAGCCGCGCCGAACCGTCAGCGCATACCAGTCGCGCCGCACGCCGTCTGCGCCCTTGCCGCAATATTTCTCCGCTGCATCAATGACAAAGGCTGCATCCCGATAGATGGCCTCGAGCCACTCGGTAGCGGGGAAGTTGGTGAGCCGGCCGAGCGGATCGCGTGCCTCGCCGTCGCCGAGCTTGTAATTGGCATAGTGCCATCCTCCGGGGCGTAACGCTTTCCGGATCCGTTCGAGGATGTCGGGGAGCTCGGCCCGCGCGACGTGCAACAGGCAGGCATGTGCCCAGACGGCGTCGTAGGTTTCGATCGCGTCGAGCTCGTCGAATCGCATCTGCCGGGCCTCGACGCCGAACCGTTCCTTCGCCTTGCGGATCAGCGCCGATGTCGCGTCGGTTGTGTCGAGATCGAACCCGCGCTCGATCATGCGAGCGGCATCTTGACCGGTGCCGCAACCGAGTTCGAGAATACGCGCTCCGGGGGCGAGCCGGTCGAGAAAGCCGTCGAGATGGACGCTGTGCGTGGTGCCGAAACTGAATGCGAAACGAGGAGCGTTGGCCTCGTACCAGGCCAATGTCTCCGCGTCGCTCAACCGGCGGCCGCCGCGGCAGCCTCGCGGTCGCGCTGGGCGCGACTCTTCTTTTCGGCGGTCGTCTTCAACTGGCCGCAGGCGGCGTCGATATCGCGCCCGCGCGGGGTGCGGACGGGCGCGCTGATTCCGGCCTCGAACACGATGCTCGAGAAGGCCCTGATCCGTTCGGGCGTCGAGCACTCGTAAGGCGCACCGGGCCAGGGGTTGAACGGGATCAAATTGACCTTGGCCGGTAGGTCGAACTGCTTGATCAGGCGGACGAGTTCACGCGCGTCGTCGTCGCTGTCGTTCTTGTCCTTGAGCATCACGTATTCGAAGGTGATGCGGCGCGCATTCGAGGCGCCAGGATAGTCCGCGCAGGCCTGCAGCAGTTCCTCGATGCCGTACTTCCTGTTGATCGGCACGATCTCGTCGCGGACCTCCTTGGTCACCGCGTGGAGCGAAACGGCGAGGTTGACGCCGATCTCCTCGCCGCAGCGCGCCATGGCGGGCACCACGCCGCTGGTCGAGAGCGTGATCCGCCGCTTGGAGAGGGCGAGCCCTTCGCCGTCCATCACGATCCGCAGCGCATCGCGGACATTGTCGAAATTGTAGAGCGGTTCGCCCATGCCCATCATCACGATATTGGTGAGCAGCCGGCCGTCGGCGCGGTATTCGGCTTCGCTCTCTTCCTCTGCGAAATCCATCTTGCCCTTGGGCCATTCGCCCAGCGCATCGCGCGCGAGCATGACCTGGCCGACGATCTCGCCCGGGGTGAGGTTGCGCACGAGGCGCATCGTGCCGGTGTGGCAGAAGCGGCAATTGAGCGTGCAGCCCACCTGCGAGGAAACGCACAGTGTGCCGCGGGTCTCATCGGGGATGAAGACCATCTCGTATTCGTGGCCGTCGGCGGTCTTGAGAAGCCATTTGCGCGTGCCGTCGGACGAATGCTGCGCCTCGACCACGTCGGGCCGGGCAATCACGAAGCGCTCGGCGAGCCAGGGGCGCATGGTCTTGGCGATATCGGTCATCGCCTCGAATTCGGTCTCGCCGCGATGGTAGATCCAGTGGAACACCTGCTTCGCGCGCAGCTTGGACTGCTTGGCATCGAGCCCGGCGCCCGCGAACAGGTCCATGATCTGCCTCTTGGTGAGGCCGAGCAGGTCGATGCGGCCATCGGCGCGCGGGGTGATATCGCGCGCAACGGGAACGGGGTCGACCTGCCCCGGTATGGCCATGAGGTTCGTGTCTGCCATGGGAAGGCGCGATATAGGGACGGCTATCGGGTTTGGCTAGCGTCGCGTCATCGCGTCCTGGCGCAACCCACCGTCGCGGCATCGATGGCGGTGGCGGCCCCCGACAGGTCGTAGCGATCGGAGAAGCGAGTGCCGCTCTTGTCGGTCGCAGTCACCCGCATCGAGTTGGCCGAGCGCATCGCGGCGATCACTGCGGCGTCCATACGCTTGTGGCGGGCCCACGCATCACCGCCGCCGCCGACGAGTTCGAAACTGTCGCGCCCGACACGCAGGCGGATCACTCCGCCGTCGCGAACCTCTCGCGACAGGCGCAAATGAAGCTGGTTTCGGACCCCGCGATTCGGCCAAGTCCCGACGCTTGCGAATGGTTCGAAACGGCGCTGTCGATCGTTCGGCTCGGCTGCGGCGATGGCATAGCAGCGCGGCACGCGCGGATCGCGAAACGCGCCCCAGCTGTCGAACACGCCAAGGCTGTCGCGCGCCATGGCCGGGACCGCGAGGAGCACCATGGCCCCGAACACGGCGAACCCCTTCATGCGGCGTTCTCCCGCACCGGGTATTCGATCGCCATGATCTCGTATTCCTTCTCGCCGCCGGGCAGGTAGACGGTGCGCAGATCTCCGACCTCGGCCCCTTTCAAGGCCCGCGCGAGTGGGCTCGACCAACCGATCCGGCCTGATCCCGCATCCTGTTCGTCATCACCCACCAGCGTCACGACCCGCTCGTCATCGTGCTCGTCCGCCAGCGTCACGGTCGCGCCGAAGAATGCGCGGGTGCGATCGGGCTGGGCCGAGGGATCGACGACGCGCGCATTCTTCATCCGGCGCGCGAGGAAGGCGAGCTCGCGGTCGATCTCGCGCATGCGCTTGCGGCCGTAGAGATAGTCGCCGTTCTCGCTCCGGTCGCCATTGCCCGCGGCCCAGCTGACGATCTCGACGATCTCGGGGCGCTCCTTCGACAGCAGATGGTCGTAGCGCGCTTTCATGGCCGCCAGGCCCGCCGGCGTGATGGGGTGTCCGTCGTGTTTCACGCCGGAGGCCTTAGCGTGAAGGGACCGGCCGTCCAAGAAAGCGACTGGGCGTGCGCGGGGCGCCGTAGCGGGCATCTTCGGGATAGAGCTGTTCGTAGGTCACCGCGTTGCCGAGGACGCGCTGGACGTAGTTCTTGGTCTCGAAGAACGGGATTTTCTCGATCCACTCCTCCCACGAAATCTCGCCCCTGCGCGGATCGCCATTGCGCTCGATCCACTGGATCGCGCGACCCGGTCCGGCATTGTAGCCGACCAGCGCGAGCGGGTAGCTGCCGCCGAAACGGTCCATCAGCTGCGCGAAATAGGCGTTACCGAGCCGCATATTGTATTGCGGATCCTCGAGCAGCGCGTTGCGCGAATAGGTCACGCCGAGATTGCGCGCGGTGTCCTGCGCGGTCCCGGGGATCAGCTGCATCAGGCCATAGGCATTGGCATGGCTCAAGGCCTTGGTCGCGAATTCACTTTCCTGCCGCGAGATCGCGTGGACCATCGTCCAGTAGGAATTGATCGGCGTGTCGAGCTTTGGATAGCCGACGCGCTCGAACCCGGGCACGCCATTGGCCTGCGTCGCTGCGCCGAGATGAACCGCCAGGTCGCGGCGACCGAGTTCCTGCGCGAGATCGTAGACCATCTGCGCCCTGGTCGGGGTGTCGGCCCAGTCGGCGAGCTCGGTCAGGAAGTAACGCGTGTCGCGCCAGTCGAGCCCGCCGCGCGCGGCTTCCTTGACCGCCTGCACCAGCGGCATGGCGGCGAAGCGGACGCGTTCCTGCTCGGTCGGCTGTGGGGTAAGGGGCGCGGCAATGGTCGGGAACTCACGGCCGAGGCGTTCGAGCGCAAGCTGGCCGTAGAACATGTCGGGATATTGCGCGGCCATTTCGTAATAGCGATTGGCCTCCGCCTGGTTGCCCGCACGCTGCGAAGCGAAGCCGGCCCAGTAGAAACCCTTTGACCGGGTCGGCGCAGTCTTGGCTGCGGCACCGTAGCGATAGAATAGCGGCGCGGCGCCCGCGGGATCGTCGAGCTGCCACATCGCGCTCGTCCCTCCGAGCCACACCAGCGAGGTGTAGTCGTCTCGGATCGAGTAGCTCATGTCGCTGATATCGGCATCCGGGGCGAAGGCTTGGTCGACCTTCTGCGCGATCCGGAAGGCAGAGGAAGCACCGCCATCGCGCGCCACTTCGAGTACTTCGGCGAGCCACAACTCGCCGTCGAGTGCGGGAGCCGTCATGGTCGGTGCGTTGGCGAGCAGGGCCACTGCGGCCGATTGCTGGCCGTTGCGGCGCCACTGGCGGGCCTGGTTGTAGAGAAAGCCGGGATCGCTCCGTGCATCTGCAGGCACGTTCAGTCCGATATCCTGGGGCTTGGAGCCTTGGATGATCGCCAGTCGCGCCATGTAGAGATCGCGCTTGGCCGGCGAGACGAAGCTGATCGCACGTGCCGCAGCTTCGGTGCTGCGCTGCCACAGGAGCGCGTCCATCCGCATGTCGTGATCGGCCTGCGTGAAGCGCGAACCGAACAGGCCGGACAGATACACTTCGGTGACCGAATTCATCTCTCCGCCGCGCCAGGATTCGCGTGCCCAGCGAAACGCTTCGTCGCGCCCGAGCTGGCCGAGCGCCATCGCGTAGCGCGCCTTGGCGGTGTTGGTCAGCGGCGGAAATCGGTCGTGGAAAGCGACAAGGCGCGCGGCGGGAACCGCCTGCTTGTCGAGCGCGCGTTCGGCGCGCCGCTGGATCAGTTCCTGCCGCGGGAGTCCCGGATTGGCCTCGATGAAGTTGGCATACGTCTCGAAGCCGTAACCTTCGCTCTCGGTCAGGTTCTTCCACTGGCGCAGCGCCTGCGCCATGGCTCCGGGCTGCTGCGCTTCGACGCGCTCGCGCATCTGGTCCCAGCGATCGGCCTGCTGCGCATTCGCAGCCCCCCCGGCCAGTACGAGGGGAAGGGCGGCGGAAGCGAGCAATATGCGACGTATCATGCTGGACATCGTAGTGATTCCCTCCTTATCGCACGCTGAACGCGCGACCGTCCGGTCCGTTTCCGCGACGATACGAGGTAATAGCATGTTTTCCGGTTCGATTCCCGCCTTGGTGACGCCCTTCAAGGACGGCAAGTTCGATGAACAGACCTATCGCCGCCTGATCGACTGGCAAATCGAGCAGGGCAGCAGCGGGCTGGTGCCCTGCGGGACGACTGGCGAGGCATCGACGCTGTCGATCGAGGAACATCATCGCGTTGTCGAAGTCTGCATCGACCAGGCCGCCGGGCGCGTGCCCGTGATCGCGGGCTGCGGCAGCAACGATACCCAGAACGCGCTCGCGCATATGCGCTTCTGCAAGGAGGCGGGCGCCGCTGCGGGGCTGTGTGTCGCACCTTATTACAACCGCCCGAGCCAGACGGGCCTGATCGCGCATTTCAGCTATCTCGCCGAGAATTCTGACCTGCCGATCGTGCTCTACAACGTGCCGAGCCGGACGGTCACCGATATCGAGGACGAGACGGTGGTCGAACTGGTCCGCAAGTATCCCGACCGGATCGTGGCGATCAAGGATGCCAGCGGAGACCTGTCGCGGGTGGCCGACCACCGCATGGGCCTCGACAAGGATTTCTGCCAACTATCGGGCAATGACGAATTGTGGCTCCCGCATTCGGCAGCGGGTGGTTCGGGCTGCATTTCGGTCTCGGCCAATGTGGCACCGGCGCTGTGCGCCGAGTTCTACGAGGCGATGGCGGCCAACGATCTCGTACGCGCGCGCGAACTGAACGACCGGCTCTTCCCGCTGCACTACGCGATGTTCTCCGACGCGAGCCCGGCACCCGCCAAATACGCGCTCAGCCGCGTCCACGACTGGGTCAATGACGAGGTCCGCCTGCCGATCTGCCGGGCGAGCGACGCCGCCCGGAAAGCGGTCGACGAAGCGCTGGAGCATGCCGGGCTGGTCTAGATGACCTCGTCCTCGTCGAGCTGCGGTGCCGGGGGCAGCGGCGGTTCGCTCGCCGCCAGCGCCTCGATGATGCTGCCGGCATGTTCTCCGACCCGGTCGAGCCGGTCGATCTCGGCAATATGGAACATGGCATCGCCCTGATTGACCACCGGCAGCGTTGCATGGCCGATGATCACCCCTTCGATCGGGCTGACAATTTCGACTCCGTCCTCGCCGAACAACCCGCCCACCACCGCCAGCAAGCTGCCCTTGCGCACCACGTCGCCCGACCTGCGGACCCGGCGTGAAACACCGCCGCGCGGTGCTCGCACCCAGGTCGACCGGTTCGCGCGCATGGGAACGTCGACCGCTTCGAGTCCGTCGGACTCGTCGATCATGCCGATATGCGCCAGCACCCGAAGGACGCCCTTCACCCCGACCTCGATCGCGAACCGGTCGAAGCGCAGCGCCTCTCCGGCTTCGAGCAACAACATCGGCGTGTCCCGCTCGGCTGCCAGCGCGCGCATCGAACCGGGGCGCAGCGGGCTTTCGATCGTGATCGGCGCACCGAACGCCATCGCCAGCTCCGAGAGATATGGACTGTCGGCCGCGATCCGCACCTGCGGCAGGTTGTAGCGATGGACAGCGGCGGTGTGCATGTCGATGCCCAGCGCGCAGCGATCGATTACGTGGGTGAGGAAGCAATGCGCGAGTTGCGCCGCGAGGCTCCCGTTCTCGTGACCGGGAAAGCTGCGATTGAGATCGCGGCGGTCGGGCAGGTAGCGGCTGTGCGCGGCAAAGCCGTAGATGTTGACTGCCGGTGCGAGGATCAGCGTTCCCGCCATCTCGTCTGGCAGGAGATGGTCGAGCAATCTCTGGATGATCGCTGTGCCGACGATCTCGTCGCCATGGATGGCCGCGCTCACGAACACGGCTGGTCCCCTCCTGTTGCCGTGCAGCACCTTGAGAGCGAGCGAGGATTCGAGCCCGGTGACCTGCTGGCTGACGGGAATCGAAAGGATCTCGGAAGTGCCGGGCGCGATCGTTCGATCGTGGATGACGAACGGCTCCGGCGGTCTGGCAATCGTTTCCATCGCCGCGTTCTAGCCATGCTTGCCTGCTTTTGAGCAAGCGAAATCGGGGCATTGGCCTTTTGCGCGCGAGCGCCTACATCGCGCACCCCATGGCCCGCCCGACACCCAAGACCTTCGACAAGCAGAAAACCGTCGCCGACAACCGGCGCGCGCGGTTCGACTATTTCATCGAGGACACGTTCGAGGCGGGGATCGCCCTGCAGGGGACCGAGGTGAAGGCGCTGCGCGGTGGCGAGGGCTCCATCCGCGAAAGCTATGCCGAGGTGCGCGACGGCCAGGCCTGGCTGATCAACGCGAACATTCCCGAATTCAGCCACGGCAACCGTAACAATCACGAGCCCAAACGGCCGCGCAAGCTGCTGCTCCATGCGCGCGAGATCGAGCGCATGGTCGGCGCGGTCGAGCGCAAGGGTATGACGCTGATCCCGCTCTCGATCTATTTCAATTCGCGCGGGCGGGCGAAGGTCGAACTCGGACTTGCCAAGGGCAAGCAGGCGCAGGACAAGCGCCAGACGATCAAGGAACGCGACTGGAAGCGCGACAAGGCACGGCTGCTGCGCGACCGGGGCTGACCGGACGTTGCCGGGGCGCGACGATTGTCAGGCCCCGACCCTTGAAGAAAAACCTGTCGAGCGCCATTGGCATTTGAACGATTGCGGTGCGACACCGCGCCCAAGCGCCGTTAACATTACCGGAAGTATGACCGTCAATTCCATGTCCTCGCGTTTCAACCGCTGGCTCAAGCGCAATAGTCCTTCGCGCGAATCGCTCGAGGGCAATCGCTGGGTCGGATTCGCCGCTCGGCGACCGGAATTGTGGCGCCTGACGCGGCGCTCGGTGCCGCGGGGGGTCGCGATCGGATTGCTGGTCGGGATCTTCGCGCTGATCCCCGGCGTGCAGATGATCGGGGCGGCGCTGATGTGCGTGCCGACCCGTGGCCATATCCCGTTGGCCGCGGCGATGACCTTCCTGTCGAACCCGTTGACCACGCCGTTCATCGTCGGGCTGGCGCTCGAGGTCGGCAGCGGGCTTGGCTACAACAGCGACATCCGCGTGTTCCGCCAGCTCTATAATTCGAGCGCGAGTATCGGAGAATGGCTTTCCTGGCTGGCTTCCGATGCCGCGCCGGGCATGGTGGTCGGTCTTGCCGTGATCTCATGCATTGCCGCGGCCATCGGGTATCTCGTCTCCTCCTTCATCTGGACGCGGGTCGTCAATCGTCGGCGTCGCCGGCTGCTGGCCGACCGGAGGAACGGGGGGTGAGGGCGCTGGCCCTCGCGTCGCGGCCGCCGGCCGTCGTTTCGGCGATCGTCGCGACCGGCCTGCTGTTGAGCTGTCTCGCGCTGTGGCTGGCGACCGGCAGCGCGGTCGTCGTAGGCACCTATCTCGGCGCGGTCGTCGTCCTTGGCGGGGCGGGTTGGCTGATGTTGCGCGATACCCAGGTCGATGCGCTCGAAGCGATCGCCATGCCCGACTGGTCGGTCACCGTCGCGGCGATCGACCAGGCCGAGCTCGCGATCGCGATCACCGATCGGGCTGGGCGCCTGACCTGCGCAAATTCGCTATACGAAGACAATTTCGGCACCGCCAAACCGCCGCCCACGCTCGATACCGACCAGCCGTCGCGTGACGCGCTGCTGCGCGCTTCGCGCGATGCCTGGCGCGATGGACGCGCCGATGCGGGAATCATCCGCTCGGGGGCGGAAAGCTGGGCCGCAGAGCTCGAGCGCGCTGGGCGGGGCGAGGATTACCTGATCTGGCGATTCCAGCGGCAGGCCTCGCCCGACCTCATCGAGGCCGCGATCGCCGCGCTGCGCGGAAAGCTGGGCCGCGCGCTCGATCGCGCGGGCATCGCTGCCGCGATTGTCGATCCCGACGGGTTCGTCATCGCGAACAGCGATGGCTTCGCGCTGCGCGCGACCGGGGAACCGGCGGACGATCTCGCACACAAGGAGTTCGTCTCCTACTTGCGACAGGACGAGGAGGACCGGATCAGCTGGGCGCGCGAAGGCAAGGGCGGCGCACCGCTGACAATGTACTACATGCCGGTAACCGATCCGGACCTCGCCGATCATGCCGGCGCCGATGCCCATCCCTCGCTGATGCTGCTCGTCGATAGCGGGGTCGGGCTTGGCGGCGGTGGTGGCGACCTGGCCGCGGCAGTGCCGAATCTCGAGGCGCTGCTGGGGCAGCTTCCGCTGGGACTCGCGATGGCCGACCGCGACGGGCTGTTCCTGTTCGCCAATCCGGCCTTCATGCGCGCGGCCGGGAAGGAGGGCGAGCTTCCGCCGCCCTATCCGTCGGACCTGGTGGTGCAGGAGGACAAGGGAGCACTGGCCGATGCGGTGCGCCGCTTCGCGCAGGGCCCCACCACCAGCGGCGACGTCGCCGTGCGGCTTTCGGCCCAGCCCGAGGAACCGGTCTCGCTCAGCCTTGCCGGGGTCCGCGGGCTCGGCGACGCGGCAGTACTGCTGGGGCTCACCGACACTTCGGAGGAATTGCGCCTCAAGCGGCAGATCGCGCAGGCGACCAAGATGCAGGCGGTCGGCCAGCTGGCGGGCGGGGTCGCGCACGATTTCAACAACGTGCTGACCGCGATCCTGGGGATCTGCGACCTCATGCTGCTGCGCCACACGCCGGGCGACAGCGATTACGACGATATCCAGCAGATCCGGGCGAATTCGAGCCGTGCCGCCTCGCTCACCCGGCAATTGCTCGCGTTCTCGCGCCAGCAGACGCTACGCCCCGAAGTACTCCAGCTGCCCGATGTGGTCAGCGAAATCTCGCAGATGCTCAAGCGTCTCATCGGCGAGAAGATCCGGCTGCAAGTGACCCACGACCGCAATCTCGGGCGGGTCCGGGCCGATCCTTCGCAGCTCGAACAGGTGATCGTGAACCTCGCGGTCAATGCGCGCGACGCGATGCAGTCGAAAGGCGACGGGCGCGGCCAGCTGCGCATTTCAACCAAGCGCGTGACCGCCGCCGATATCCGCGCGATGCGCTCGGAAATCGTGCCGGTCGGCGATTACACGGTGCTGATCGTTTCGGACACCGGGACGGGCATCGCACCCGACAAGCTGGGCAAGATCTTCGAACCGTTCTTCACGACCAAGGAGCAGGGCAAGGGCACCGGGCTCGGCCTCTCGACCGTTTATGGCATCGTCAAGCAGTCGGGCGGCTTCATCTTCGCCGACAGCGAGCTTGGGAAGGGTACGACCTTCTCGGTCTACCTCCCGGTCTATCACGAAACTGTCGAGGCGCGCCAATTGCGCGAAGCCGCCGCAAAGCCCGCTGCGCCACAGCGCGAATGGGCCGGAGGCGGGCGGATCCTGCTGGTCGAGGACGAGGATCCGGTCCGCGCGGTGGCCGAACGCGCGCTGACCCGCCAGGGCTACGAAGTCGTCACCGCTGCCGATGGGGAGGATGGGCTTGAACATTTCCTCAAGCACGACAAGTTCGATCTTGTCGTCAGCGACGTCGTGATGCCGATCATGGACGGCCCTGCGATGGTGCGGAAGATCCGCGAGAAGCGAGCAGACCTGCCGATCCTGTTCATGTCGGGCTATGCCGAGGAACAGCTCCGTAACGAGATCGACATTTCCAACATGCACTTCCTGCCCAAGCCGTTCTCGGTCGCGCAGATCGCCGACAAGGTGGCGAACGTGCTGGCGGAATCGAACGCCGGCGAAGGCTAGTGTCAGAAGCCGACTGAAACTCGGGAATTTCCAATCCCTTGGAATTGTGCAATCCACTAGCACGACTCGTTTCTGGGGAGGAAGTGATCGCATGAAATTCCACAGCATTCTTACCGTCCTGCTGGCCTCGGCCGCGATCGCGACACCGGCAATTGCGCAACAGGCCGATGCGTCCGATCCGACCCCAGACCGTACCGCGCAGGGCGACGTCGCTGTCACCATCTACCAAGACGGGAACGCGCTGGTGCAGGACGTGCGCCGGCTCGACATTCCAAGCGGGCGGACGCGGATCGAATTTCCGGATGTATCGGCACAGATCCGTCCCGCCACGCTCAGCTTCGAGGCGCCGGGCACCGCGATCGTCGAGCAGAATTTCGATTTCGACCTGCTGACGCCGACCAAGCTGATGGAAAAGGCGATCGGAAGCACCGTCACGCTGGTCCGCACCAACCCGGCGACCGGACAGGAAGTGCGCGAACGCGCCGAAGTGCTCTCGACCGCTGGCGGCGTGGTGGTGCGGATCGGCAACCGGATCGAGGTCTTGCGCGATGACGGCCTGCCGGTGCGCGTGGTATTCGACCAGGTCCCGCCCAATTTGCGCGCGCGCCCGACGCTTTCGGTCACGCTCGACAGCAACCGCGTCGGCGCGCGCGATGCCTCGATACGCTACCTCACGCCGGGGCTGGGCTGGGAAGCCGACTATGTTGCGCTGTTCGACGAAGCCAGCGGCACGGTCGACATGCAGGGCTGGGTCACTCTGACCAACAATACCGGCACGACCTTCCACAATGCCGATACGCTGCTGGTGGCGGGCAACCCGTCGCGCGCTGGCCAGCGTACGCGCAGCGACATGGTGCGTCCGGGCACGCAGACCGCCGATCGCGAGCGGCTGGGCGATTATTATCTCTACCCGCTCGACGAGCGGACCACGATCGCCAATGCGCAGACAAAGCAGGTGAGCTTCCTCGACGTTTCGCGCGTTCCGGCGCAGCGGGTCTATTCGATAGGCACCTCGTGGCTGCGCTCGGACGACGATTTTCGCCCTGCGGCGACCGCGATCGGTTTCAGCTCCAGCCGCGACGGCGGCCTGGGCGATGCCTTGCCTGCCGGTACAGTGCGCTTCTACCAGCGCGATGCCGCGGGCAATCCGCAATATATCGGCGAGAACCGCATCGGCCACACGCCGATGGGCAGCACGCTGTCGCTCGTCACCGGCGATGCCTTCGACGTGTTCGTGAAGGCCGAGGTCGAAAGCCGTGAGGAGATTTCGGCGGACGAATACGAACGCACCGCGCGCTATCGCGTGATCGAGGACGGCGAGGTCGTGCGAGAAGTCGAGGTCGACGAAGAGGTCGAGTATTTCCGCACCACGATGCGCTACACCTTCACCAACGCGAAGTCCGAACCGGTGACGGTGCAGATGATTCAGTACGGGCTCGATCAGTATTGGTGGGCGCGCGATTTCCGCGTCGTGTCCGAAGATGTCGAGGGCGAACAGCTCAATGCCGACCGCCGGCTCTACAGCGTGCGAGTGCCGGCCAATGGTGAGCGGGTGGTGCGCGTGACATACGAGACCAAGTTTTAAGGGGCAGGGCGATGCGCCTCTTGCTTCGAAAAACCAGCCTCGGGGCGATAACGGCGGTTCTCGTCGCCGGTGCGCCGGTGCACGCGCAGGATCGCGCGATCGTCGATGCGTCCGAGCCGAACGAAATCGATGTCACGGTCTATCGCGATCCCAACCGCCAGTTGGGCCAGCAGCTCGATCGGCAGCTCCCACGCGGCTTCGCGATGATCTCGGAGACGCGCACCGTCACGCTGCCGCCCGGCGAATCTCGCATCCGCTTCGAGGGCGTTGCCGAAGGTATGGTCGCGGTTTCGGCGATCGTTACCGGCCTGCCCGGCGGAACGATCGAGAAGAACCGCAATGCCGACCTGCTGAGCCCGGGCGCGCTGGTCGACGGCACGCTTGGCAATCGCGTCACCATCACGCGCACCGATCCGGCGAGCGGTGAGGTGCGCAGCGAGGACGCGATCGTCCGCACCCGCGCCGATGGCGGGCTCGTCCTCGAGACCGGGGACGGGTTCGAGGCGGTGCGCTGTTCGGGCCTGCCTGAGAAACTCACCTTCGATCGCGTACCCGACGGGCTCTCGGCGCGGCCGATCTTTTCGATCGACACGCACGACGATCGCGGCGGGACCTACACGGTCACGCTGTCCTACCTTTCCTGGGGCTTCGACTGGGAAGCGAGCTATGTCGCGACCCTCGACGAAGGCGGCGACCAGGACGCGGTCAGTTTCGATCTCACCAGCTGGCTGACGATCCTCAACGATAACGGCCAAAGCTTCGACGGTGCAGACCTGATGGCGGTTGCGGGCAGGCTGAATGTCGTCAGCGATTTCCAGCGTCTGGCATCGCCGCCGCGCGCCACCCCGCTGCGTCTCGAATGCTATCCGATCGGCAGCACGGCAACGGGTTCGCCGATCCCACGCTACGATGATTACTACGACGATCGAATGATCACTGTCACCGGCGCGCGCTTTGCCGAGGCCGCGCCGCCGCCTCCACCTCCACCACCGATGGCGCCGCCGCCACCACCTCCACCCCCGCCACCCATGGCCGCCGAGGAAAATCTCGGTGACCTGAAGCTTTACCGCGTGCCGTTCGCGGTCGATGTGAAGGCGCAAAGCCTCAAGCAGATCGCATTCCTGCGCGAAGAAGGCGTCAAGGGACGCCTCGCCTACGAGTTCGATTGCGGGCCCTGGCAATGGAGCGAACGTCCGCCCGAGGGTGCGCGCATCCTGCTCGAGACCGAGAACGAAAAGGGCAGCGGACTTGGCGTCGCCTTGCCGACCGGGACGGTCGCGATCTTCGAACGCGGTCCGCGCGGCGAACTGCTCGTCGCCGACCGCAATCTGCGCGACTACGCCGTGGGACAGGACGTCGAACTGACGATCGGCGACAGCGCGCAGGTGTTCGGCCAGTGCCACGGGACCGGCGGCGCGGATCCGCGCAAGGGCGGGCCGCGCGGGACCCAGATGCGCGCCACGCTCACGAACGCGAATCCCTTTCCGGCTACCGTGCGCGTCCGCCTCGGCTGGCCGTCACAGTGGCGTTTCGAAGGGATCGAGACCGTGTTGGACGACGGCCAGCGAGTCGTCGAGATATCGGTTCCGGCCAACGGATCGCGCGAGGTCGACTGGCGGGTACGGCCGGTCGCAGACTGACCCAACTGCTTGTTCCAGGGACGCTGCGGAAGCCCGGCTTTCCGGTCGGATAGGAAAATTTCTGTTCCACACTTGTTCTTTTGGAACAAACTGCGTACACAGGCTCCCGTTGAAGAGTTGATACCGACCCTAGCGAACCGACGGAGACCATGTCATGGCAGGTACGAATTTGAAGCTCGTGGACAAGGATAGCAACGTGGACCGTCAAAAGGCGCTGGACGCCGCACTCGCGCAGATCGATCGCGCCTTCGGCAAGGGGTCGGCGATGAAGCTCGGCTCGCGCGAGGCGATGAACGTCGAATCGATTTCCACCGGTTCGCTCGGCCTCGATATCGCGCTCGGCATCGGCGGCCTGCCCAAGGGCCGCGTGATCGAGGTCTACGGTCCGGAAAGCTCGGGGAAGACGACGCTGGCGCTGCATGTCATCGCCGAAGCGCAGAAGAATGGTGGCACCGCAGCCTTCGTCGATGCCGAACACGCGCTCGATCCGGTCTATGCCAAGAAGCTGGGCGTCGATATCGACGAGTTGATCGTCTCGCAGCCCGATACCGGTGAGCAGGCGCTCGAAATCACCGATACGCTGGTGCGCTCGAACGCGGTCGACGTGCTGGTGGTCGACTCGGTGGCCGCGCTGGTGCCGCGCGCCGAGATCGAGGGCGAGATGGGCGACAGCCATGTCGGCCTCCAGGCCCGCCTGATGTCGCAGAGCCTGCGCAAGCTCACCGGTTCGATCAACCGCTCCAAGTGCATGGTGATCTTCATCAACCAGCTGCGCATGAAGATCGGCGTGATGTACGGCAATCCGGAGACCACCACCGGCGGCAATGCGCTCAAGTTCTACGCCTCGGTCCGGCTCGACATCCGCCGCACCGGCCAGATCAAGCAGCGTGACGAAGTCGTCGGCAACTCGACCCGGGTGAAGGTGGTCAAGAACAAGGTTGCCCCGCCGTTCAAGCAGGTCGAATTCGACATCATGTATGGCGAGGGAATTTCCAAGATCGGCGAGATCCTCGATCTCGGGGTCAAGGCCGGCATCGTCGAGAAATCGGGCGCCTGGTTCTCTTATGACAGCGTGCGCATCGGCCAGGGCCGCGAGAACGCCAAGGACTTCCTCAAGGAAAATCCCGAGGTCTGCGCCAAGCTCGAGGCGGCGATCCGCGGCAAGGAAGACGAGGTGGCCGAGGAAATGATGACCGGTCCCGACGCCGACGACGGCGAATAATACCTTACTATCCTTTCGAACGGCCGGCGCTCTTCCGAGGAGCGCCGGCCGTTTTCGTTTGGTTTTCAACCGCGCGGCTTGCGTCGTGTCATCGTCCGTCTAGGTTCGACCCATGACGAGCAATGCAGACTGGACCGGCCGCGTCGGCGCGAGCTGGGCGGAGAACCACCGTCTCACCGATCGGGCACTGTCCGGGCTGACGGGGCAATTGCTCGATGCGATCCGCCCGCTCGGTGGCCGCCGTATCGTCGATATCGGGTGCGGTGCGGGGGAGCTGTCGCTCGCTCTGGCCCGCGAACGTCCTTCGGCCAAGGTGATCGGCCTCGATATCTCGGCCGACCTGATTGCGGTGGCGCGCGAGCGGGCGGCCAACCGCGACAATCTCGAATTCACGGTTGCCGATGCGCAGGTCTGGCGGGCGGGCGATTTCGATCCCGATCTGCTCGTTTCGCGCCACGGGGTGATGTTCTTCGCAGATCCGGCGGCCGCGTTCGTCAACCTGCGCGAGGGCGCCCAGCCGGGCGCTCAGCTTTGTTTCTCCTGCTTCCGTGCACCCGAGCTCAATCCATGGGCGAATGAGGTGGCGGAAATGTTCGATCGCCCGCAATCGGCCGCGATCGACGAGCCGGGCCCCTTTGCCTTTGCCGATGCCGAGGCGGTTCGTGCGCTGCTCGAACAGGCCGGATGGGACGACGTGACCCATCGTGCGGTGGACTTCGCCTTCATCGGCGGGAGCGGTCCCGAAGCGCTCGACGAGGCGGTCGAATTCTTCACCCGCATCGGTCCGGGCGCCCGGGCCATCGCCGAGCGCGAAGGCAGCGAGCGCGAAGCGGCGCTGTTGCGGCTGCGCGACTGGCTGTCGCGGAGGCTTCATGGCGATCTGATCGCCTTGCCCGCGGCGGCCTGGATCGTCACCGCGCGAGCCTGACCCCAGGCGGGGCGAAGATCCCGATGGGGGCAGGGGGCGCAAGCCGCTTGTCGCTGCGGCGCTCTCCCCCTAATCGGACTCGCATGCAATCGACCAACGACATCCGGCAGTCCTTCCTCGACTATTTCGCCGCCGCCGATCACGCCGTGCGGCCGTCCTCGCCACTCGTCCCGCACAACGACCCGACGCTGATGTTCGTCAATGCGGGCATGGTGCCGTTCAAGAACGTGTTCACCGGGCTCGAGACCCCGCCTGCACCGCGCGCCACCAGCGCGCAGAAATGCGTTCGCGCCGGCGGCAAGCACAACGACCTCGACAATGTCGGCTATACCGCTCGGCACCATACCTTCTTCGAGATGCTCGGCAATTTCTCGTTCGGCGACTATTTCAAGGAACAGGCGATCGAGCATGCCTGGACCCTGCTGACCAGCGAATGGGGACTCGCCAAGGACCGCCTCACGGTTACCGTCTATCACACCGACGACGAGGCGCGCGCGCTGTGGAAGAAGATCGCCGGCCTGCCCGATGAGCGCATCATCGACATTGCGACCAAGGACAATTTCTGGGCGATGGGCGATGATGGCCCGTGCGGCCCGTGCTCGGAAATTTTCTGGGACCACGGCGATCACATCGCCGGTGGCCCGCCGGGATCGCCGGAGGAGGACGGTGACCGCTTCGTCGAGATCTGGAACCTCGTCTTCATGCAGTTCGTCCAGTCGGGCGGCGAGATCGACGGTGCTTTGCCGAGCCCCTCGATCGATACCGGCATGGGGATCGAACGCATCGCCGCAGTGATGCAGGGCGTGCACGACAATTACGATACCGACACGTTCAAGGCGCTGATCGGAGCGTCCGAAAGCCTCACCGGCGTTGCGGCCGAGGGCGAACGTCAGGCAAGCCATCGTGTCATCGCAGATCACCTCCGCTCGACCAGCTTCCTGATCGCCGACGGCGTGCTGCCCTCGAACGAGGGGCGCGGTTACGTGCTGCGCCGGATCATGCGCCGCGCGATGCGCCATGCGCACCTGCTTGGCGCGAACGATCCGCTGATGCACCGTCTGCTCCCCGCGCTCGTCACCGAAATGGGCCAGGCCTATCCCGAACTGACCCGCGCGCAGGCGCTGATCGCAGAGACGCTCGAGCGCGAGGAAACGCAGTTCCGGCGGACGCTCGACAAGGGCCTCAAGCTGCTCGACGAGGCGACCGGTGATCTGGGCGAGGGTGACGAACTGCCGGGCGAGACCGCGTTCAAGCTGTATGACACTTACGGCTTCCCATACGATTTGACCGAAGACGCACTCCGCAGCCGCGACATCGGGGTCGATCGCGCAGCCTTCGATGCCGCGATGGCGCAGCAGAAGGAAGCGGCGCGCGCGGCATGGAAAGGCTCGGGCCAGGCTGCCGACAGCGAAGTCTGGTTCGACATCGCCGAGCGCGAGGGCGGCACCGAGTTCACCGGCTACAATGCGACCGTAGGTGAGGGCCGGGTCGTCGCGATCATCAAGGACGGCGCAGAGGTAAGACAGGCAGACGAGGGCGAAGAGGTCGTCATCCTCACCAACCAGACCCCGTTCTACGGCGAAAGCGGCGGTCAGACCGGCGATGCCGGTTCGATCACCTCGGCCGATGGTCTCAAAGCCGAAATTTCGACGACGACCAAACCGCTCGGTCGTCTCCACGCGCACCATGCGACGATCCGCGTCGGCAAGGTCGCGGTCGGCGACGAAGTCCATCTCGATGTCGACGCCGAGCGACGCGAAGCGATCAAGGCCAATCATTCGGCCACGCATCTCGTCCATGCCGCGCTGCGCAACCGGCTCGGCGAGCACGTCACGCAGAAGGGCTCGCTGGTCGCGGCGGATCGGCTGCGGTTCGATTTCTCGCATCCCAAGCCGCTGTCGGATGAGGAAATCTCCGACATCGAGGCCGAGGTGAACGCCGAGATCCGGCACAACGAGAAGGTCGGCACGCGGCTGATGAGCCCCGACGACGCGGTCGAGGCGGGTGCATTGGCCCTGTTCGGCGAGAAATACGGCGACGAGGTGCGCGTTCTGTCGATGGGGCGTTCCGACTGGCAGGGCTCGGGACGCAATTATTCGGTCGAGCTGTGCGGCGGTACCCATGTCGACGCGATGGGCGATATCGGCCTGTTCCGGATCGTGTCCGAATCTGCAGTCAGCTCTGGCGTGCGCCGGATCGAGGCGCTGACTGGCGAGGCCGCCAGGAAGTGGCTGGTCGCGCGCGAGGAGGCGCTGAAAGCGGTTGCCGGAACGCTCAAGACGAATCCGGAAGAGGTTGAAGCGCGGGTCGCCGTACTGGTCAGTGAGCGCAAGGCGCTCGAACGCGAGCTCGCCGATGCCAAGCGCGAACTCGCACTCGCCGGGGGCGGCGGTCAGGCCGAGGCGCCCGCCGACGAGACGATCGGCGACGTGACTTTCAGCGGTAAGGTGATCGAGGGGCTCGATCCGAAGGAATTGCGGCCTCTACTCGATGGTGAAAAGGCGCGGGTCGGATCTGGAGTCGCGGCTGTGGTCGCGGTCAATGACGGTCGGGCGGCATTCGCCGTCGCCGTGACCGACGATCTCACCGCTCGGTTCGACGCCGTCGCGCTCGTGCGCGCGGGCGTCGAAGCGCTTGGCGGGAAGGGTGGTGGCGGTCGCCCCGACATGGCGCAGGGCGGCGGCCCCGATGGCGGCAAGGCCGACGCAGCGCTCGATGCGGTGCGCCAGGCACTCGCCGGCTAATCCTCAGACGCGATTACGGCTCTTGCCGGCAATGTCGGCCTGCGAACCGGCCGGAATATCCTTGCCGTCGCTGTTGGCTGGTTTGTCGGCATCACGGCTGGGCGGCTCTACCGTCGACTGCGGATCAGCCACGTTCTGCGGCTTGAACTTCTCGTCGTTCGGGGTCGGCTTGGTCGGGTCTTTATCGGGGTTGGACATGAATTCTCTCCTTTTCCCACCAACGGGTGGGGCGGAGATAAGGTCCGAATCCTAGCTACCCCTTAGGCTGCTCGAGCGCAGGCGCGGTTTTGTTTCCAGTTCGCCCTCGCGCATGATCTGCTCGCGCAGTTCGTCGCGCTTTTCGTGAATCGAGGCGATCACCGGACCCATCGCGACTCCGAGATCGACCAGCACCGCTTCGGACAATTGCAGCGAGCTTTCGAGAGTTTCGGGCACGGCGTGGCTCGCGCCCGCCTTGTAGAGCGCGATCGAGTGCTCCTCGTCGCGCGCGCGGGCGATGATGGGGAGGTCGGGATGCGCCTTGCGCAGCTTCTTCACCATGCGCTGCGCGAGCACCGGTTCGTCCATGGTCAGGATGACAGCCGGCGCGGTTTCGATGCCGAGCCGGTCGAGCGCATCGCCGCGGATCGCATCGGCGAACACCGCATCGTAACCCTGCTTGCGGTAATAGGCGATCAGATCGGCATCGGCGTCGATCGCGACATAGGACTGGTCGTGCGAGGTGAGCATGTCCGCTACGAGCCGGCCGACGCGACCGAAGCCGACAATGATCGTCCGCGGAACGGCGTGATCGACCTCGCCGGGAAGCCGGTCGAGCGATTCGGGGACCTCGATCCGGCGTGCGACCAAGCGGCCGAGCCGCGCGAGCAATGGCGTAACGGTGAGCCCGATCGCGCAGACGATCTGCCAGAACTGCGCGGTACCGGGCTGGATCAATTGCGCGCTGGTCGCCGCGGCGAGCACGATCAGCGTGGTTTCCGACGGGCTCGCCATCAGGATCCCGGTCTCGGCCGCGGTACCTCGGCGCGCGCCCATCGAGCGCAACAGGAGCCCGGTTAGAATGGCCTTGAAGACGAGCACCAGCACGACCGCGAGCAGGACTTCCCCGATGATCTCGCCGATCACGCGCAAATCGATGCTCATTCCAATGGTGAGGATAAAGATTCCGAGCGCGAGCCCCTTGAAGGGTTCGGTGATGGTTTCGACCTCGCCATGATATTCGGTTTCGGCGATCAGGATGCCCGCGATCAGTGCGCCGACGATCGGCGACAGACCTACTGCGGCCGTCGCGAGCGCCGCGGCGATCACCACCAGCAAAGTAGCGGCAAGGAAGTTCTCGGGCTGCTTGGTCCGCGCGGCCTGGGCAAACAGTCTGGGCAGGAGGAAGCGTCCCCCGATCATGAGGACTGCGATGACCGCCGCGCCCTGCCACAGCAGCGTGACGACCGACGCACCGTCCTCGGCGCTCGCGGCAGGACCGAGCACGCCGAGCAGGAAGATGATCGGGACGAGCGCGATATCTTCGAACAGCAGCATCGACAGCGCGGCACGCCCCACCGGCGTCTTGGTGCCCGCGATCGGCAGGCACAGCGCGGTCGACGACATCGCGAGCGCGAGGCCCAGCGCGATCGCGCCGCTCCAGTACTGGCCGATCATAGCCAGCGCAGCGGCCATGATCGCGCCGCCGATCAGCAGTTCGAGCGAGCCAAGTCCGAAGACCAGCTTGCGCAGGCTCCATAGTCGCCCAAACGACAATTCGAGACCGATGGAAAACAGCAGCAGGATGATGCCGAGCTCGGCGAAAGGCTCCAGTCGCTCGGGATCCGAAATGGTGACGAAATCGAGCCACTTGTAATCGAAGGCGAGCGCGCCGAGCCCGTAGGGGCCGACCAGCACGCCAACGAGGATGAACCCGATCACCGGAGTGATGCGGAAGCGGGTGAAGACCGGAATCACGATCCCCGCCGCGCCGAGGATCACCAGCGCGTCGTTCAGGGCAGGGGAGGCGAAATTGGCTTCGGCCATGACGAGTCTCTAGGCGAGGGCGCGGCGCCGTGTCACGCGCCGATACCGGGTTAGCCCCCGCCCGGGCCGGTCGGGCCGAGCGGCTCGCGGCGCGGGCGCGGCTTGCCCGGGTGCTTGCCGTCCTCGTCCCACTCGATGCGGTAGAGATCGAACCGGCGATCGGCGAGGTTGCGCACCGTGCCTTCGGCGCGTGCCCAGCTGAGGTCGGCGAGGTTGATGTCGCTGATCGTCAGCGTCTCGACGTTCTCGGTTGCCTCGGCCGCGATCCCGTCGCGCGCGAAGGGGAAGTCGCAGGGGGTCAGGATGCAGCTCTGCGCATACTGGATGTCCATATTGGCGACATTGGGCAGATTGCCGACATTGCCCGAGAGGACGACGTAGCACTGGTTCTCGATCGCGCGGGCTTGCGCGCAATAGCGCACCCTCAGGTAACCCTGCCGGCTGTCGGTGCAGAACGGTACGAAAATTATCCGCGCGCCCTCGTCGGCGAGGCGGCGCGTCAGTTCGGGGAATTCGCTGTCGTAGCAGATCTGCACCCCGATCGGACCGCAATCGGTCTGGATCACCTCGACGCTGTCGCCGCCCTTGATGTTCCACCAATAGCGCTCGTTGGGCGTGGGATGGATCTTCTCCTGCACGTGGACCGAACCGTCGCGCAGGCAGATATAGGCGATGTTGTGGATGTCGCCGTCTTCCATTCGCGTGGGATGCGAACCGGCGATGATGTTGATGTTGTAGCGCATCGCCATATCGGAAATGTCGCTGCGCAGGCGTGGCGTATATTCCGAGAGCCGCTCGATCGCCTCGACAGGCGAGAGTTCCTTTTCCTCGAAACTGAGCAGCATCAGCGTGAAGAGCTCGGGAAAAACGATGAAGTCGCTTTCGTAATCGCTCGCGACATCGACGAAATACCGGATCGCCCGCAGGAACTCGTCGTAATCTGCCACCGCGCGCGCCTGCAGCTGGCAAGTCGCGACGCGCACTGCCTCGACCCCGCGCGGCAGGCGCATCTTCACCGGCTGATCGCGCTCGACATAGGGGTTGCGCCACACCATCATCACGGCGTTGGCGGCTGACGCTTTGTCCTCGGGCAGGTAGTTTTCCATCACCCGCTCGGGCTCGAACCCGTTGGCGAGCTGGAAACGCAGTACCGGATCGTGGAGCTTTCCGGCCTGGACCTGCTCCAAGTAATCCTGCGGTCCGTCCACCTTGCGGCGGTTGCGGCGGTAGTGCGGCATCCGCCCGGCGAAGACGATTCCGGTCAGGTCGCGATCCTCGGCCAGCGCGCGGCGTTCCTCGTAGAGCCGGCGCCCGATCCGCACACCGCGTACCTTGGGATCGACACACATTTCGTAGCCGTAGAGCCAGTCTCCGGTCGGATCGTGGCGGCTGCCATAGCCGTTGCCGGTAATCTCGTCCCAATCGTGCGGCTGGAAGGCGATCGCCTCGGCGAGCTGCATGGTCGCGCAATAGCCGACCACTTCGTCGTCGAGCAGCGCGACGAAGCAGCCCTCCCTGAAATTGTTGATCTGCCCCCGGATCTCGCCGTGAGTGTAGGCCGGCATGTCCTCGTAGACGCGTCGGACGAGGTCCGCGATGCCGCGGATGTCCTTGATCATCGCGTTGCGGACCTCGAGCCGGCGCCGTCCGAACTTCTCGGTGCCCTTGCGGCGGGTGATGCGCTTCTTCTGCGGTTGCTTGGCCATGTGTCCCCGTCGCTTGTCTCTGCCGCAAATGCAAATCGGGGCCGGCGCGAGCCGACCCCGATGAGATCCAGCCTTGCTAGCTCAATGTGCCAGCCGCGTTTGGGTTTCAGCCCCAGTTCGCCATTTCGGCTTCGAGGCCGCTTACGATCGCCTCGAAGAACTGTTCGGTTGTCATCCAGTTCTGGTCCGGGCCGATCAGCAGCGCGAGGTCCTTGGTCATGTTGCCGTTCTCGACGGTCTGGATGCAGACCCGCTCGAGCGTCTCGGCGAACTTCACGACGTCGGGCGTATTGTCGAACTTGCCGCGATACATCAGGCCGCGGGTCCAAGCGAAAATGCTGGCGATCGGGTTGGTCGAGGTCGCCTTGCCCTGCTGGTGCTGGCGGTAGTGACGCGTCACCGTGCCGTGCGCGGCTTCGGCTTCGACCGTCTTGCCGTCGGGGGTCATCAGCACCGAGGTCATAAGGCCGAGCGAGCCGAAGCCCTGTGCCACGGTGTCCGACTGGACGTCGCCGTCGTAATTCTTGCAGGCCCAGACGAATTTGCCGCTCCACTTCATCGCCGCGGCGACCATGTCGTCGATCAGGCGGTGTTCGTAGGTGATACCGGCTTCGGCGAACTTGTCGGCGAATTCCTCGTCGAAGACCTGCTGGAACAGGTCCTTGAAGCGACCGTCATACTTCTTGAGGATGGTGTTCTTGGTTGAGAGGTAGACCGGCCAGCCGCGATCGAGGCCGTAATTCATCGAAGCGCGTGCGAAGTCGCGGATCGAATCGTCGAGATTGTACATCGCCATCGCGACGCCCGAGCTTTCGAACTCGAACACGTCGATATCGATCTTCTCGCCGTCTGCGCCGTCGAAGACGAGGCGCAGCTTGCCCGGGCCGGGGATCAGCGTGTCCTTGGCACGGTACTGGTCGCCGAAGGCGTGGCGGCCGACGACGATCGGGTCGGTCCAGCCGGGTACCAGGCGCGGCACGTTGTCGATCACGATCGGCTCGCGGAAGACCACTCCGCCGAGGATGTTGCGGATCGTGCCGTTGGGGCTGACCCACATCTTCTTGAGGTCGAACTCCTCGACGCGGGCTTCGTCGGGCGTGATCGTGGCGCATTTCACGCCGACGCCGTACTGCTTGATGGCGTTGGCGGCATCGACGGTGATCTGGTCGTCGGTCGCGTCGCGGCTCTCGATCGAAAGGTCGTAATATTTGAGCTCGACGTCGAGATAGGGCTGGATCAGCCGCTCACGGATCCACTGCCAGATGATTTTCGTCATCTCGTCGCCGTCGAGTTCGACGATCGGGTTCGCTACCTTGATCTTCGCCATGATTGTCCTGTCTGTTCGG
Source organism: Pseudoblastomonas marina (assembly GCF_034374265.1). Taxonomy (NCBI): domain Bacteria; kingdom Pseudomonadati; phylum Pseudomonadota; class Alphaproteobacteria; order Sphingomonadales; family Erythrobacteraceae; genus Pseudoblastomonas; species Pseudoblastomonas marina. Next base: position 581,301 of record NZ_CP139718.1, read on the forward strand.
GAGGGTGCTTGTGTTGCGCGCCTCTTAGCAGAGGGCGTGTGCGGTGCAAGGAGAGCGGCCGGACAGGGCGGGGCTGGACACAATCGGGACGGATCGCCAAACGTCTTAACCAAACGATTAAAACACGAGAGGCGCAAGCAATGAGCGAAGAAGTCCTGGTCGAGAAATCCGACGGCGTGATGGTGGTGACGATCAACCGCCCCGAAGCCAAGAATGCGATGAACAAGAGCGCGGCAGAATCGATCAGCGCAGCGATGGACGATCTCGAGGCCGACGACGCAATCGCAGTCGGCATTCTGACCGGCGCGGGCGGCACATTCTGCTCGGGGATGGATCTCAAGGGCTTCCTCAAGGGCGAATCGCCGTTCGTCGAGAATCGCGGCTTCGGCGGGTTGAGCCAATGGACCCCGAAGAAACCGCTGATCGCGGCGGTGGACGGCTATGCGCTGGCGGGTGGCATGGAACTGGCGTTGTCCTGCGATCTGATCGTTGCCAACGACAAGGCGCAGTTCGGCATTCCCGAGGCCAAGCGCGGTCTCGCAGCGGCGGCGGGGGGGCTGATCCGGCTCCCGCGCCAGATGCCGTGGCGAATCGCGATGGAGCTCGCGCTGACCGGCGATTTCATCAGCGCGGCACGCGCATACGAACTCGGTTTCATCAATCGGGTGAGCGAAGGGCCTTCGCTCGACGCGGCAAAGGAACTCGCGGCAAAGATCGCTGCCAACGGGCCGCTCGCGCTGGCCGCGTCGAAGGGCGTGATCCGCGATTCGCATACGTGGACCGACGACGAGATGTGGACCAAGCAGCAGCAATATGTCGCGCCGGTCTTCATCAGCGAGGATGCGCGCGAAGGTGCCGCGGCCTTCGCCGAGAAGCGCAAGCCCGAATGGAAGGGGAAATAGGCGGCCGGAACGAAAAACCCCGCCACATGGGCGGGGTCTCGTTCTCGAATGGTGGGCGTAGGAAGAGTTGAACTTCCGACCCCTGCGATGTCAACACAGTGCTCTACCACTGAGCTATACGCCCACACTATCGAGCTGTCCCGCTCGTCGCGGGAGGCGGCCATTTAGCGAGCGTCCCGTGCTTCCGCAAGGGACTAATCGTCAGCCATTGGCCTTTTTCGAATTCTCGAACAGGCGTTCGACTTCGAGCACCAGGTCGCGCAGGTGGAACGGCTTCGACAAAAGCTTGGCCTGCGGCGCTTCCTTGGCCGCTTTCAGCGTGACCGCGGCGAAGCCGGTGATGAACATTACCTTGGTGCGCGGGCTGATCTCGGCGGCGCGCTGGGCCAACTCGATGCCGTCCATTTCGGGCATCACGATATCCGAAAGCAGCAGGTCGAAATGCTCTTCCTCAAGCTTCGGGAGCGCGTCGGTGCCCCGATCGACCGAAACCACCTCGTAGCCGGCTTTCTCGAGCGCCCGGTGGAGATAGGCGCGCATCGCCTCTTCGTCTTCGGCCAGCAGGATACGGATATCGGGCATTTCACTTCCTTTGCACGGGCGAGATCGTCCCCCGGATTGCGACGCACATACACACATGGTCTTAAGAAAAGCCAGCGGTGTCATGGTTTCGGAAGTTTGACTGTCCCCGGCTGGGACGGCAGTAACTGGTCGATGCAGGACGAATATTCCCCGCCGGAAAAAACGGCGTTCCGGCTCGAAAACGCCACCACCGCCAATGTGCCGGTGCTGATCGCGGTGCCTCATGGCGGACGCGATTATCCGGCCGCCCTGCGGGACGCGATGCGCGATCCTGCCTTCACCATGAAGCGGATCGAGGACCGTCACATCGACCTCATCGGCGAGCGCGTCGCGGCGCAAACCGGAGCACCGCTGCTGGTCGCCCGCACACCGCGCGCGATGATCGACCTCAACCGTGCCGAAAGCGACGTCGATTGGGGCATGGTGACGGGACCGAAGCCCGACCTGAACCGGGTTTCGCGCCACGGCCATCGCGCACATAGCGGGCTGGGCCTGATCCCGCGCCGCCTCCAAGGATTGGGAGATATCTGGCGCAGGCCTATGGAAGCTGGTGAAATTGAGGCCCGGCTGGAGACGGTCCATCGGCCCTATCACGCGGCACTCGGGGATGCGTTGCTGTCGATTCGCCAAAGGTGGGGGGCGGCCCTGCTGCTGGACCTGCATTCGATGCCGCCGCTGCGGTCGAGCGGGAGCTGGGCGCCGGCGAAATACGTGATCGGCGATCGGTTCGGTGCGTCGTCCGACGCCGCGCTACCAGCGGCGGCCTTCGCTTATTTCGCGCGCGAAGGCGTGCCGGTCGCGCACAACCGGCCCTATGCCGGGGGCTATGTGCTCGAACGCCACGGCGCACCGGCGCGCGGTCTCCATGCGATTCAGCTCGAGGTCGATCGGAGCCTCTATCTCGACGAGGCGCTCGACGCGCCGGGAGCGGGCTGCGATTCGCTGGTCGAGCGACTCGCGGGACTGGTCCGAGCGCTCGCCTCGGCGGTGGCCGAATGCGCGGGCGAGCGCGGGCCGCGGCGCGAGGCCGCCGAGTAACAACCAAAAAAATGGCCATCCCGCGAGGGGGTGCGGGATGGCCAGGTTCAGGGAGGAGATGCGCGAAGAAGCGCATCCGCCCGACCGGTGAAGAGGGGGAAGTACCGGCGGGCTGAATCCCAAATAGAAACGGGGCGGGCGGTTTCAAGACCGCCCGCCCCGTTCGCGAAACGATTACGAAGTTACTTCTTCTTCTTTTTGGGCTTCGCCGTTTCGGCGGCTGCCGGGGCATCGGCCTGGACGTCGGTCGCGGCCTGCTGGCTGACCGGGCCCTTGCCCTGCTGGACCTGCATTCCGAAGATTTCGCGCGTCATGTTGAGCGAGAACAGGTGGGCATGCATCAGCGCGAGGAGTCCGTTCTGGTTGAACTGCTTGACCGTTTCGGCATCGAGCTCGCGCAGTTTTTCCTCGTTGATCATGCCGAAGCCGCGATAGACGAACGGCTGTTCGCTCTGATTATGTTCGATCGAGACCTCGCCGTCCATGATCAGGTCGTGCTTCTTGAATTCGTCCATCGCCATCTTGGTGCGCTGCGCGGCCTGGTCGAACTGCTCGCAGAAATTGAGCGTGCGCTCGACCGCTTCGGCCGGCTTGTCGCCGTCGAACAGGGCATGGCCTTCCTCGAATTCACCAATCAGGCCCGAAGTCGGGTCGAAGCAGAGCGAAAGGTCGGTCGCGTCTGGCGTCAGCTTGGTGAGCATGAACGGATAACGGCGGACATAGGCCGGAACGTAGGTCGGGCCGGTGACGCGGCCGTCGCTGTCGACATAGACGTTCACGCCTTCGTTGAGGCCCATCAGGCCGAGCGGGATCGGGTTGTCGCCCGAAGAAAACACGATCGGGAGATAGCGCTGGGCGAGCGGGAATTCGTCGATGGTCAGCGGGATCGCATTGGCGGTGGCGAGCCACGGCAGGGCATCGGTTTCCTTGGCCTTCCAGTTCGCGTGGTCGCGACTGTTGAGCGGCATGAGGTCGTTGTAGAACAGGGGTAGGCTGTTTTGCGGCGCGCTGGCCATCGGTCTGTCTCCGGATCGGAAATGGAATGTCGGTTGCGCGGCGCACCCAGGCGGACACGGACGCGGCAATGGCCGCGGGCTTTACGCAGGAGACACTCTTTTCGCAAGGCTTACGGGGTAGGTGTCACGAGCTTGCCGGGGTTGAGCAATCCATCCGGATCGAGTGCCGACTTTACGCGGCGCAGGAGATCGAGTCGCGCGGGGTCTGCCAGACGCGCAAGCTCGCCCAACTTGGCTTGCCCAATGCCGTGTTCGGCGGAGATCGAGCCACCCCATTCGGTCACGCGCTCGTAAACCTGCGCGCTGATCTCCTGCCCTTCTTCCTCAATCCAAGCCGGTGCCGCTCCGGGCGGCGCGAGCACGTGAAAATGGATGTTGCCGTCCCCCAGATGGCCGAAGCCGACCGCCTTGGTGCCTGGATAATCTCGTTCGATCTCGGGCGCGATGGAGGCCAGGAAGGCAGGCATCTGCGCTTCGGGGATCGAGATATCGTGCTGCACGGCGGGGCCGAGCGCCTTTTCGGCCGGGGCGATCGTGTCGCGCAATTGCCAGAAATCCTCCGCCTGGCCTTCATTGGCAGCAATCACGGCATCGGCGATCAGCCCGCTTTCGAGTGCATCGGCGAGCACGGTCTCGAGCGCTTCGCGCGCATCGGCGACTGCGGCCTTGTCCTCGAGCGCCAGTTCGACCAGCGCATTCCAGGGCTGCGGTTCGCCCAGCGGACGGCGGGCATCGGGCAGGTGGTCGACGACCGCGGCGAGGCAGTGCTCAGGCAGGACCTCGAAGCCCTCGAGCTCGCCGCCCAGCCTGCCCTGACAGTTGAGCAGCAATGCGCGAGCGTTTTCGAGACTGTCGAGCCCGACCCAGGCGACCACGCGCTCGGCTACGGCTGGCACCAGCGCCAGCGTCGCCCCGGTCACGATCCCGAGCGTGCCTTCGGATCCGATAAAAAGTTGCTTCAGATCGAACCCGCGATTGTCCTTCTTGAGTGGTGCGAGATCGGAAAATACCTCTCCTAGCGGCGTCACGACCTCAAGCCCTAGAACCAGGGCGCGCATCGTGCCGTGCCGCAGCACCTGCGTTCCGCCCGCATTGGTGGCGACCAGTCCGCCGACCGTCGCAGAGCCCTTGCCCCCGAGGGTTAGCGGAAATCTGAGTCCTTCCTCCGCGACCCGCTCGTGCAAGGTCTGAAGCACCAGTCCGGCATCGCAGGTGATCCGGCGCAGTGCTGGATCGAAGTCGCGCACCGCATCCATCCGGCGCAGCGAGAGGAGGATTGCCTTACCGCTCGGATCGGGGGTCGCGCCGCCGCACATGCCGCTGTTTCCGCCCTGTGGGACGATCGGCACTCCGTGTTCACGTGCCAACCGCACCAGCGCGGCGACCTCGTCGGTGGTGGCGGGAGAGGCGAGTGCCAGCGCCGCGCCGTGATAGCGTCCGCGCCAATCGGTCAGCCAAGGCTTGACCAGTTCCGGATCGGTGGTGAGACCGCGATCGCCAAGGAGTTCGCGTGCGGCGTCGAGAAAGGTCGAACTGTTGCCCATCTGCATCTTTTCGCACGGCAAGACGGGCAAATACCAGCCTCAAATCGCGCGCCGACCTTGACCGAGCGCGTCAATTAAGCCCCTATTCAATCAGTTCGGGCCATTCGCGCCGCAAGCCTGCCGGGACCACGGATCCGGCGACACTGCCAATCGAGAGGGACACACCCTTCGCGCCATGCTCGGCCTCGCCGCTCATATCGGAACCATGCTGCTGACGCTCGCCACACCGGTCGGCGAAGACACGGGCGCGCGGTCGGTCGACGCACCGCGCAGCGCACCGATGTCGCTCGCGCCCGAACCGGGCGGGATGCTGCCTGCGCCACGTTACCAGAGCCGGGTCGAGGGGCGGATCACGATCCGTATCCGCCCGCGACGCGGGGGATCGCAATTGCTATCGGCGCTGCCGACCGCACCGATGAGCCGCGAGATGCGCGGCGTGCCGATCGATCGCTGCCTGCCGCTCGAAAGCGTCGCCGGGGTCCAGGTCACGCGCAACAACGGGCTGCTGCTCTACCTGCGCGATCGCCGGATCGTGCTCGCCGCGCTGGAAAATGCGTGCCGCGCACGCGATTTCTATGCCGGCTTTTACGTCGCCCCGCAGGAGGACAAGCTGCTGTGCGTCGATCGCGATCGGCTGCAGTCGCGGGTCGGAGCGAAGTGCAAGGTCAAGTCGTGGCAGGCGCTCGTCCCCGTCGAGGACTGAGGCTCAGCTTGATTTTTTCGCCGTTTTCCCCTTAGGGGCGCAGTGAGCGACCGCGCGACCCCGCGCCGTCCTCCCAGCGGGAATTACAGACAGATATGAAATTTGCCGATCTCGGCCTTTCCGAAGAGCTTCTGAGCGCCGTCCACGATGCCGGCTACACCGAGCCGACGCCTATCCAGGCCGAAGCCATCCCCCAGGTACAAATGATGCGCGACCTGATCGCGGTGGCGCAGACCGGCACGGGCAAGACCGCCAGCTTCGTGCTGCCGATGATCGATATCCTCGCAAATGGTCGCCGCCGCATGCGAATGCCGCGCTCGCTAATTCTCGAACCGACGCGCGAACTTGCCGCACAGGTCGCCGAGAATTTCGAGAAATACGGCAAGAACCACGACCTCAAGCTCGCGCTGCTTATCGGCGGGGTGCAGATGGGCGACCAGGTCAAGGCGCTCGACGAGGGCGTCGACGTGCTGATCGCGACCCCGGGTCGCCTGATGGACCTGTTCGAACGCGGCAAGATCCTGCTCACCGGCTGCGAATTGCTCGTGATCGACGAAGCCGACCGGATGCTCGACATGGGCTTCATCCCCGATATCGAGGAAATCTGCTCGAAATTGCCTGACCAGCGCCAGACGCTGCTGTTCAGCGCGACGATGCCGCCCCCGATCAAGAAGCTGGCCGACAAGTTCCTGTCGAACCCAAAGGCGATCGAGGTCGCACGCCCGGCCTCGACCAACGTCAATATCCAGCAGTACAAGGTGCTGTGTACCAACCGGCAGAAGCGCGAGGCGCTGCGCTACTTCCTCAATAATGACAACGTGCAGACCGCGATCGTCTTCGCCAATCGCAAGACGACCGTTCGCGACCTGTCAAAGGATCTCGAGAAGGCTGGCTTTGCCGCGGGCCAGATCCAAGGCGACATGGACCAGGCTTCGCGCAACAAGGAGCTTGCGCGCTTCAAGGCGGGTGAGATCACCGTGCTCGTGGCGTCCGATGTTGCCGCGCGCGGGCTCGACGTGAAAGACGTCAGCCACGTATTCAATTACGACACACCGTGGCATCCGGACGACTACGTCCACCGTGTCGGGCGCACCGGTCGCGCCGGGGCCAAGGGCCGCGCGTTCACTTTCGTGACGCCCGAGGACGCCGAGGCGATCGCCAACGTCGAGAAGCTCACCAACCAGAAGATCGAGGTGTTCAAGGTCTCGGGCGGCGACAGCAAGCAGGATGACGCAAGCGGGGAAGAGCCGAAGGACGACAAGCCAGCGCGCAAGGCTCGCCGTGGCGGCAAGTCGCGCGACGATGCCGCGCAGCCGGAGCGGGACGATCGCTCACCCAAGAGCAGGACCGGAAAGCCCGCGGCGGACGAAAAGCCTGTGGCAGACGAAAGACCGGCAAAAGCCGATAAACCCGCGTCGAAGGGTCGCAAACCGCGCAAGGATAGCGAGCCCAAGGCGAAAGCGGGCGAGTGGGAAGGACCGCGACCGTCCTTCCTTGACCATTCGGCGACCTGACCCGGTTTCGAAGGGAACGCCTTAAGGCGTCCTTAGCCATTCTCGGGATAGTCTCGGCCACATGCAGGCCTGGGCCCATCATACCTACGATCTCGCGCACGAGCTGCTGCCGGTCATGGCGGCGTTCGCGCTGCTGGCCGTGCTCGTGAAACGCCGCGCAATTATTGCGGCGATGCGCCGATCGCAGCGCGAGACGATGACCAATATCGGCTTGGTTGCGCTCAACAGCGTGTTCCTCGCGCCGTTCATTGTCCTGCCCAAGGCGTGGCTCGAGGCGCAGATGGGCCTGTTTCCGGGCCTCGCGAACTTCTGGGATGTAGTGCCTGCCGCCTTCGCCGGAGTGGCGGCTTTCCTGCTGGCTGAATTCACCATCTACTGGAGGCACCGGCTCGAACACCATCGCCTGTGGTGGCCGATCCACGCGGTGCATCATTCGGACGAGACGATCACCTGGTTCACGCTGCTGCGCAAGCACCCGCTGGCCAAGCTCCTCTCCGCCGTCGTCGACCATTTGCCGCTGCTGTTGATCGGCCTGCCGCTATGGGCGATCGCGCTGGCGGCGGTGATCCGCAGCTGGTGGGGCTTCTTCATACACGCCGACGTGCCGTGGACGCTCGGCCCGCTCGGCAAGGTGCTGATGTCACCTGCCGCGCATCGCCTGCACCATATCGACGATCTGGTGCTGTGCGGCGCGAATTACGGCAACACGCTGACGCTGTGGGACCGGCTGTTCGGCACATATGTCGACCCACAACCGTATCTGAATTGCGCCACCGGAGTGTGCGGCGGATCGCGCGGATTGGTCGGCGAACTGGCGCGGCCATTTGTGCGTGACTCACATCTCGTGCCTGAAAACGCAGAGACGGCGACTGCCTGATCAGGCCGCGCTGACGAAGCTGTCGATCACGCGCTTGGTCCCGGCCTTCTCGAATTCGATCTCGAGCTTGTTGCCTTCCTGTCCGAGCACTTCGCCATAGCCGAACTTGTCGTGGAACACGCGGTCGCCGATCGCGATGTCGGTGCGCGGCTTGGCGGCGAAGCTGGCGGCGCTGCGCTTTGGTTCGGGCAGGCGCTTGGGCGCGGCGTCGTAACCGCTTGCCACCGCGCGCTGCCAGCCCGGGCCGCGAGACCCGGCGCGTCCGGGGGCGTCGCGCGCGACATGCGCGAAGGGATCGTCGCGCTCGGAGAAATTGGCGCGCCACATCGAAGCGCCCCCGGTCAGGGTGGTTTCGCTGTCGACATGCTCGTCGGGCAATTCGTCGACAAAGCGCGAGGGGATCGAACTGGTCCACTGGCCGTAGATACGGCGATTGGCGGCGTGGACGATCGTGCAGCGGCGCCGCGCGCGGGTGATCGCGACATAGGCGAGGCGGCGTTCCTCCTCGAGGCTCGCCAATCCGCCCTCATCGAGCGAGCGCTGCGAAGGGAACACGCCTTCCTCCCAGCCGGGCAGGAATAGATTGTCGAATTCGAGCCCCTTGGCGGCGTGGATCGTCATGATCGTGACCTTCTCGGCCTCGTCCGACGCATCGTTGTCCATCACCAGCGCGACATGTTCGAGGAAATCGCCAAGCGTGTCGTAATCCTCCATCGCGCGGGCGAGTTCGGAGAGGTTTTCGAGCCGCCCCGCAGCCTCGGCGCTGCGGTCCTTGTTGAGCATGTCCTCATAGCCCGATTCCTGCACCACGGTGCGGAGCAGGTCGGCGGGCGGGACCTGCTCGCTGATCTCCCGCCAGCGGAGGAAATCGCGCAGCAGCGCGGCGATCGTGCCGCTCGCGCGTTTGGGCAGCTCGTCGCTATTGGCGAGGTCGAGCGAGGCAGCGGCGAGCGACATGCCGGTGGCGCGGGCGTGTCGGTGCATCGCTTCCAATGTCTTCGCCCCGAGCCCGCGTTTGGGCTGGTTGTAGATGCGCTCGAAGGCTAGGTCGTCCTGCGGCTGTGCGATCACACGCAGGTAAGCGAGCGCATCGCGGATTTCGGCGCGCTCGTAGAAGCGGAAGCCGCCGACGATGCGATAGTTGACCCCGATCTGGATGAAGCGATCTTCGAATTCGCGTGTCTGATATTGTGCGCGCACCAAGATCGCGACCTTGTTGAGATCGGCGCCTTCGCCTTCGAGCCGCTCGATCTCCTCGCCCACGCGGCGGGCTTCCTCGGGTCCGTCCCACACGCCGATCACGCGAACTTTCTCGCCCGCGTCGACCTCGGTCCACAAATCCTTCTCGTGCCGCTCGCTATTGGCGCGGATCAGGCCCGACGCGGCACCAAGGATGTGCGGCGTGGAGCGGTAGTTTTGCTCCAGCTTCACGACCTTGCAGCCGGGAAAGTCCTTCTCGAACCGCAGGATGTTGGCAACTTCTGCTCCGCGCCAGGAATAGATCGACTGGTCGTCGTCGCCCACCACGCAGATATTCTTGCGCTCCTGCGCGAGCAGCCGCAGCCACAGGTACTGGACCGCATTGGTGTCCTGATACTCGTCGACCATGATATACTTGAAGCGCTGCTGGTACAGCGCGAGCACCTCGCGTTCCTTGCGGAAGATGTTGAGCATGTGGAGCAGCAAATCGCCGAAATCGCAGGCATTCAGCGCTTTCAGCCGGTCCTGATAGAGCTTGTAGAACTTCTGGCCCTTTCCGTTGGCATAGGCTTCGCTTTCCGCCGCATCGATATCGACCGGGTTGAGCCCGCGATTCTTCCAGCGATCGATCAGCCCGGCGAGCTGGCGCGCGGGCCAGCGCTTCTCGTCTAGATCGTTCTGCTGGATCAGCTGCTTGAGCAGCCGGATCTGGTCGTCGGTATCGATGATCGTGAAATTGCTCTCGAGCCCGACCAGTTCGGCATGGCGACGCAGCATTTTCGCCCCGATCGAGTGGAAGGTGCCGAGCCACGGCATCCCCTCGACCCGATCGCCCAGCAATTGCCCGACCCGCTCGCGCATCTCGCGCGCCGCCTTGTTGGTGAAGGTGACGCAAAGGATCTCGCTCGGCCAGGCGAGCTGCTTGTTGACGAGGTAGGCGAGCCGGTGGGTGAGCGCGGCGGTTTTCCCCGTGCCCGCGCCCGCCAGCATCAGGACGGGGCCGTCCGTCGTGGTCACGGCCTCGCGCTGCGGCGGGTTCAACCGCGTGAGGAAGGCGCGCTCGCCATCGCTGATCTCGCTTTCGGGGGAATTGGGGGAAATCTCGTTCACAGGCGAACAGCTAGGGAACACGGTTCGTCGCGGCAAGGGCTCGACTAACGGAATCGATGGAACCTTGCGACGAAGGGTCCCGTTTCTCAGGCACATACCCAATCGAGAGGAACTTTGTGATGAAAAAGCTTCTGATGACGAGTGTCGCCGCAGCGACCGCAATGGCCATGGCCCCGAACGCGATGGCCGACGACCACATGGAAATGCAGGTCGAACTGACCACCCAGCAGCAGGCGATGTATGACGGCTGGAGCGATGCCAATCGCATGGCCTACGACGCCTGGCCCGCCGATGTTCAGGCTTATTACTGGACCCTCACGCCGATGCAGGCTGAGGCTTGGTGGCAGCTTACCGACGAACAACGTGTGGCCATTTTCGAGATGGTTCCGGCCCAGCGTGCCGCGACGTGGCAGTCGATTTCGCAGCAGATGAACAAGCGCAGTGCTACTACGCAGTCGGCGTCGAGCACAAACGTCCGCTATCAGTCCGGTGCGGTTGTCCAGACGGTTCCGGCTAATACGGTGCAGGGTGACTACCCGATTTGCGCCGATGGTCGCACCGATGCCTGCATCCAGCCCCGTGCCGCGGGCAAGAACTGGGGCAATCGCCCGCTCGATTACTGGCCGGGCAAGCCCGCCAGCGAGATGGACGATGACAGCTAATCGCTGACGATCTCACGAAATCGGGCGTCGCATTCGCGGCGCCCTTTTTCTATGCGTGGCTCCAACAGGGGAGAAATCGAAATGCTGACAGGCGGCTGCCATTGCGGCGCGATCCGCTACGAGATCGAGGGCGAACCGATCAACCATGCGCTGTGCCACTGCGCCGATTGCCAGCGCACGTCCGGTGCGCCGATGGTCGGCTGGCTGATGGTCGAGAACACCGCGCTCAAGATCAGCGGCGAGCCGGTGGTCTATCCCTCGTCCGAACACGCACTGCGCTATTTCTGCGTCCAGTGCGGCACCGGCCTGTTCTATTACAATGCCGAGATGCTGCCCGGCAAGGTCGACGTGCAAAGCGCGACTCTCGACGAGCCCGGTGAAGTGGCTCCACAGGCGCATATCCAGACCGCCGAACGGATCGGATGGATGAAAGATGTGCATCGCCTTCCCGAATTCGAGCGGTTCCCGCCACAGGACGGCGAGGCGGGGTAGCCTATTCCGGGCGCAGGATCGTCAGCTTGGCCTTGCCGATATTGCGCTCGGCCTCGACCGCCAACGTCCTGACTGCAATGTCCTCGTCGCGTGCCGTTTCGAGCGCGATCCAGGTCGCCGGGCCGATCCAGCCGAGGCGGATCATGCGGTCGAGCGCAACCTGGCCGGCACCGGTATCGTAAGGCGGGTCGAGCAGGATCAGGTCGGTCTGCTGCTTGGCGGGGCCCAGCCCCATCACCGACCCGGCCTCCACGGTGGATCGAGCACGCGCGTCGAGCGCATCGATATTCGCGCGGATCGTGTCGATTGCCTGCTTGTCCTCCTCCACGAACAGGCAATGCGCCGCCCCGCGCGACAGCGCCTCGAGCCCGAGCGCACCCGATCCGGCGAACAGGTCCGCGACCGTCAGGTCATCGAAGCTGCCGATCCGGCTGGCCAGCATGTTGAACAGTGTTTCGCGCGTGCGATCGGCGGTGGGGCGCGTCGCATCGCTTTTTGGTATCGCAAACTTGCGACCGCGCCATGCGCCGGCGACGATCCGGAGATTGCCTGGCCTCACAGCTTGAGCTTCCGCTTGAGCGCATCGACCGCCGGGCGGGCAATGCGATCGGCTGCGCCGCGCGGCAGGTCGTCGAGCGCGAACGGGCCATAGGCGGTGCGGACCAGCCGCGAGACCTTGAGACCGAGATGTTCGAGCACACGGCGCACCTCGCGGTTCTTGCCCTCTGTGATGGTGATCTCGATCCACTTGTTCGCGCCGGTGCTGCGCTCGAGATTCGCGTCGATCGGGCCATAGCGGACGCCGTCGATCTCGATCCCCTCGCTCAATTCCTCGAGCTGTTCCTGCGTCACCTCGCCGAAAGCGCGGGCGCGATAGGTGCGCGGGATGTTGGAGGAGGGCAGTTCGAGTGCGCGTTTAAGCTCGCCGTCATTGGTCAGCAGTAGCAGGCCCTCGGTGTTGAGATCGAGCCTACCGACAGGCATCACCCGCGGCGAACCCTTGGGCATCGCGTTGCGCAACGCATCGTAGATCGTCGCGCGCCCCTTCGGATCGCGCTCGGCAGTCAACAGTCCGGTGGGCTTATGGAACCGGTAAACGAGCGTTGGCGCAGGCTTGCCGACCGGCTTGCCGTCGACGGTCACTCCGCGCAGGTCGGGCAGCACGGTGTTGGCGGTGTCGAGCGACTTGCCGTCGAGCGCCACGCGACCCTCGTCGATCATGCGCTCGGCGGCACGCCGGCTGGCGACGCCGGCGCGCGCCAGCAGTTTGGCGATCCGCTCGCCTTCACGTTTCGGTTCATCAGACATGGGCGCTCAATTGCTGGCGCGGAGCAATTCGTCCAGCGTTTCGTGAAATCGAGCGATCCCGGTTTCGAGCGTGCCGAGGGTGATTTCGGGCACCGCGGCGCTTTCGAGGCCCTGCTGGCCAAGTTCGGCGGCCCGGAAATCCTCGCTCGCGAAAACGCCGCCGTCGAGCAGTTCCCAGCTGCGCTGCCAGTGATCGCGGGCCTTGTCGGTCGCCGGTGGCTCGGGGATCAGCATGAAATCCTCGACCAGCGTGCGATCGTGTGCCTGCGGCATCAGCGTCATGATGTTCACGTAATCGGGGCTGAAGATGAGGATCGTGCCAGGGACGAGCTGGTAGGCATAAGTAATCACGCGGCGCAGGCCGTCGAGGTCCTGCAGGTCCATCCCGTCCATTTCCTCCGCGCGTCCGACGGCCGAACGCTGGTGTGGCCCGATCTGGTCGCCGGCGGTGATCCCGTCCTTGAAGAACGGCCCGATCGTCTTCGCGTGCAGTCGCTGGACGTGGTAGCTTTCGAGGAAGGCATCCATGATCAGCTTCCAGTTCGCCGCGACCTCGTGCGTACGGCGCGCGAACAGGTGCTGGTCGGCGAGGTGGAGCGCGTCGAAGTCCTCGCCGAGACTTTCCGCCGGACCGAAATCGGCATCTGCGTGGGGCGCGAACCAGATCAATCCGCCCGCTTCGACGCTGGGGAGCTCGATCAGGCCCTTCTCCGACTTGTCGAGGCCGGGGAAGGTTTCGGGGCGGGGCAGCGCGAGGAGGCGTCCGTCGAGCGCGTAGGTCCAGGCATGGTAGGGGCAGACCAGTCGCTTCGAACATTGCACTTCATCGCCTTCGACCAGTCGCGTGGCGCGATGGCGACAGACATTGGCAAAGACATGCGCGGTGCCGTCCTTGTCACGCGTGATCAGCAGCGGTTGCCCGGTGGCGTCGTGCGGCACCGCCATGCCCCTTTCGGGCAGCAACGCGGATGGCCCGAGCACCTGCGGCATCCTCCCGAACAGCGCGGTTTTCTCACGCACGAAGAAATCGGGGTCGGTATAGCGTCCGGCCGGCAGGGTCAGGCCGGCCTCTCCCTGACGTGCGATCCCGTCGGCGATGTCCTGAGCGAGCGCCAGTTGCCCCGGTGTCGGTCGCGATTCCCGCTTTTCGGGAGCCTTCGTGGCCATCATCCATTTCCCATTCAACCAGCAGGCGTTAGTCTGGCACACGCGACGGAAAAACAAAAGGAACGCGCATGGCCGATACGGCGATCGAGGGGGACACTCCGAAAAAGGCAAAACCGGGCTGGGGCGAGGTGTTTCGTTCGCTACGCAATCGCAAGAGCGGTTTCATGGTGCTGTTCGGCTTTGCCAGCGGGCTGCCCTTCGCGCTGTTCCTCGGCACGCTCTATGCCTGGCTGACGGAGGCCGAGGTCGACCTGGAAACGATGGGCGTCTTCTCGCTTATCGGGCTCGCCTATGCCTTCCAGTTCATCTGGTCGCCGCTGATCGACAAGGTCAATCTCGGGCCCTTCCGCCGCTTCGGGAAGCGCAAGCAGTGGATTGTTCCCGCGCAGATCCTTTTGGGCGCCATTCTCGTCACGATGAGTGTGCTCGAGCCGAAGACCCAGCTGGGCTGGTTCTCGCTCCTCGCCGGGATCGGTGCCCTCGCCAGCGCGACGCAGGACATCGCGATCAATGCCTGGCGCATTGACGTGGCCGACGAGGAAGCGACGCTCGATATCCTCTCGACGATCTACCAGATGGGCTACCGCCTCGCCTCGCTCGTCGGCGGCGCCCTCGGCCTGATCATCGCCGCGCGGATCGGCTGGCCTGAAACCTACATGATCATGGGCGCGATCCTGCTCGTGATCGGTTTCTTCGGCACCTTCGCACCCGATAGCGGAAGTGACAGCGCGGCCACGATCGGCGCGAGCGAGGACGAACTCGCCGAGCTTTACGCGCCGGGCGAAGTCCATCCCGAGGCGCGCCGCCGGGCGCTGTGGCAGGTCCTGCTGCTGTGGGGCTGGGCGTTGACGATCCTCGGCATCTTCATGGTTCGCGCGCTGGGCGGCTTCGTGCCGATGCTGCCGCTGGTCCCGCTGGGCGACTCCTATGTGTTCAACCCCAATTGGTTTTTGGGGATGTTCCCGCTCGGCGAAGAGGGGCGCCCGGACCCGACCGAATTCACCGCCAAGATGGGGCCGCTGATCATTCTCGCCACAATCGTGCTGCCGGCAATTATCGCAGCGGGGCTGGCCAAGGTGAAGCGGGACGGCAGGAACGTGATCGCCGAGCGCGAGGCGGGTGAGATCGCACCCATGCCCGGCGCGCTCGACCACCTCTATCGCGCGCTGGTCGTCCCGCTGGTCGAGTTCGTCGGCCGCCTCGGCTGGTCGCTGATCCTGATCCTGTCGCTGGTGCTGACCTATCGTATCTGCGACGCGATCTGGGGCACCTTCGCCTATCCGTTCTATCTCGGCGAACTCGAATACACGAACGACGAAGTCGCCTTCGCGTCCAAGTTCTTCGGTGTCGGCGCAATCATCGCCGGGCTTGCCTTCGGAGGCTACCTGCTGACCGTCATCGGCCGGATGGCGACGCTGACGATCGGCGCGCTGCTCGCCGCGCTCACCAACCTGCTCTACGCCGACATGGCGCGCGGCGGTGCGGCGATGCAGGCGGCGAGCGACGCGATCGGATTTTCAGCGCTGATCAGTTTCATGGCTCCGTTCGGATCGGACGCGCTGCCGCGGCTGACTTTCACGATCATGTGGGAGAACCTCGCGATCGGGATCGCCGGGGCGGCCTATGTCGCGTGGCTGTCCTCGATCGTGTCGAAGAAATATGCCGCCGTGCAATATGCGCTGCTGTCCTCTCTGACGCTGCTGATCGGGACGCTGGGACGCGGGGCGCTGGGCGAGATGATCGAGGACAAGGGTTATTACTACGTCTTCATCCTGACCACGCTGATCGGCTTCATCGCGGTGGTGCTCTGCCTCGCGGAATGGTGGCGCGAGCGACGCTACGGCCAGAAGTCGGGCGTCGTGACGCCCGATCATCACGAAGGGGCCGGGAGCTAGTCGGGTGCCTCGTCGTTGAGCCGCAGGACCTCGCCGGCGAGGTAGAGCGAGCCGGCAATAAGCACGGGCAAGCCGTCTTCGGGCAGCGCGGCCAGCGCCTGCTCGACGGAGTCGAATGCCCTCGCGTCCTCGCCGAAGGCCCCGGCGGCGTGCCATTCGTGTCCTGGCACCGGCACCGCGGAAAGGCTTGCGATACTGTCGCCCAGCGGGTCGACGATCGCGAGGGGGTCCTTGTTCGCGAGCATGCCGAGCACGAGATGCAGACGCTGTCCGGCGAAGTGGCGCGCAAGGGCCTCGCCCGCCGAGCGGTTGTGCCCGCCGTCGAGCCACACCTCGCGGCCGCGCGTCAGCGGGCCGTCCGCCAGCCGGTGCAGCCGCGCAGGCCAGCGGGCATCGACCACGCCGCGCCCGAGCGCCTCTTCCGATACGCTCACGAAGTCCTGATGCCGCAGCATGGCGACCGCGAGCGCCGCATTGCCTGCCTGGTGCGCCCCGGGCATGGCCGGGAGGGGAAGCACGATGCGGCCGTGGCGGTCCTCGTATTCGATCCCTGTTCCGACGTTCGCGCTCCATTCGCGCCCGCGCATTGCCAGTGGAGCACCAGCCGCCATCGCCGCGCGCTCGATCTCGAGTGTCGGCCCGTCGGCATAGTCGAGCGTGACCAGCGAGCAGCCGGGCTTGACGATACCCGCCTTCTCGAACGCGATCCGCGCCATCGGATCGTCGGGTACGCCGTCCTCGGGTGCGAGCAGGAAGCGCTCGTGGTCGATCCCCAGTGCCGCGATCCCGCAGGCGGCGGGATGCTCGATCACGTTGGTCGCATCGAACCGACCGCCGAGGCCGACCTCGACCACGCAGGCATCGGCAGGGGTGCGCGCAAAGGCGAGGAAGCTGGCGGCGATGGTGACCTCGAAGAAGCTAGGCGTGAGGTCCGCACCCGCATCGAGCACTTCTTCGAGCAAGTCCGCGAGCAACGCGTCGGACACCAGCTCGCCCGCAATCCGGATGCGCTCGTTGTAGCGCACGAGATGCGGGCTGGTGGCGACGTGCACGCGCTTGCCGTCGGCTTCGAGAATGGCGCGCAGGAAGGCGCAGGTCGATCCCTTGCCGTTGGTTCCGGCGACGTGGAACACCGGCGGGAGCGAGAGATGCGGGTCGTCCAGCCGCGCGAGCAACGCGCGCATCGTGTCGAGCCCCAGCCGCCCCTCGGGAAGCGAGAGCGCCTCCAGCCTGTCGAGCTGGGCCTGGACTCGCACGTCGTCGGACTGCGCGAAATCGCGCAAGGCTGGCCTCAGGCCGCTGCGCGCGGCGAGAGATAGTCGAGCAGCATCGCCAGCTCGTCGCGCAGTTCGTGGCGATGGACCACGCGATCGACCATGCCGTGTTCGTGCAGGTATTCGGCGCGCTGGAACCCGTCGGGCAACTGCTCGCGAATGGTGTTCTGGATCACGCGTGCCCCGGCGAAGCCGATCAGGCAGCCGGGCTCGGCGATGTGGACGTCGCCGAGCATCGCATAGCTCGCGGTGACGCCGCCCGTGGTCGGGTCGGTCAGCACGACAATGTAAGGAAGGCCCGCTTCCTTGAGGCGGCGCACCGCGACCGTCGTCTTGGGCATCTGCATCAGGCTGAGGATGCCCTCCTGCATGCGCGCGCCGCCGGCGGCGGTGCAGATCACGTAGGGCACGCGGTCCTTGAGCGCGCGGTCGACGCCATGGACGAAGGCACTGCCCACCGCCATGCCCATCGACCCGCCCATGAAGGCGAAATCCTGCACGCCGAGCACCACGCGGTGGCCCTTGATCGCGCCTGCCGCATTGGTCAGCGCATCGGGATGCGGGTTCTTTGCGCGCGCCTGCTTGAGCCGCGCGGGGTAAGCCTTCGTATCCTTGAACTTGAGCGGGTCCTCGCGAACCTGCGGCGTCGGCAGGACCTCGTAACCCTGGTCGAGCAGGATGGCGAAGCGCATGTCGGTGCCGATGCGCCCGTGATGGTCGCATTTGGGGCAGACGCGCGCGTTCTCGTCATATTCCTTGGTGAACACCATCTCGTCGCAAGCGGGACACTTGATCCAGAGATTGTCGGCGGTTTCCCGCTTGGCACCGAAGGGAAGCGAATTGCGAACACGTGATAGCCAGCTCATGGCTGAGCCCTTTCGGCGCTGTGGACCGCCTTGGCAAGGGCCGAGACGGCCTCGCGCAGCCTGTCGGGCGCGTTTTCGCCGTGCTCGCCGACCAGCTCGACCAGCGCCGATCCGACCACCACGCCATCGGCGTGCCGGGCGATGTCCGCCGCCTGTTCGGGCGTGCGTACGCCGAAGCCGACCGCCACCGGCAGATCGGTCTGCGCTTTCAGCCGCGCGACCGCTTCGGCGATCGAACCGCTCGCGGCCTGCTGCTTGCCGGTGATCCCGGCGACAGAGACGTAATAGAGGAAGCCTCCCGCGCCCTCGAGCACTTGCGGCAGGCGCGCGTCATGGGTGGTCGGCGTGGCGAGGCGGATCACGGCGATCCCCGCGTCGCGCAGCGCCGGGCCGAGGTCCTCGTCCTCCTCGGGGCCCAAATCGACGCAGATCACCCCGTCGACGCCGGCATCGGCAGCGGCTGAAGCGAACCATTCGGGCCCGCGCCGCACCATCGGATTGGCATAGCCCATCAGCACCAGCGGCACGTCCGGATGCCGCGCACGGAACCGCGTCGCGATGGCGAGCACGTCGGCGGTGGTCGTGCCCTTGCCGAGACTGCGCAGGTTCGCAGCCTGGATCGCCGGTCCGTCGGCCATCGGATCGGTGAAGGGCATGCCCAGCTCGATCACATCGGCGCCGCCCGCCACCAACGCATCGAGATTGGCGTCGGTATCGCCGTCGCCCGCCGTCACGAAGCAGACGAGGGCGGGGTGCGGTTTGGCGAAGGCGTTGGAGAGGCGATTCGCGGGGTTATCGTTCATTTCGGGGGGCTCGAAGCTGAAGGCATGGACCGGGTGTTACACTGTTCAGGGGAAGAAAAACGGAGGGAGATTTCGGGTGGGCTAAGGGCACTAGATAGAGGGAGGAAAACTCTGGTCATCGAAGCATCATGCCACGCCCCCTAAGTTGTAGGACAGCCTTAGCTTCCTCAACAACGACCAGACCGAATATCCAATTTTGAACACACCGAGAGCTAAGGCGAGGACCATAGCCGCTATCCACAGGATCGTGAGCACCGGTGACGGATAAACCATGCATTCCCAGAACAGTGCATCAGGGAGCTCGTCGCAACTGTCGTATTCCCAAACCCTAAGCAACATCAGGAGGTGGAGGGCAATGCTGGTCGCGATAAGTGATACGAACAGAGCATATCGCGAAGCGAATTCAATGAATCTGTAGCGGGGAGGTCTTGTTTCGATGAAGTCGCCGAGATGCCATAGCAACGCGATAGGAGCCACCAGCACGTAATAGAGAAATGACTCAGCAAATGGGCCAGCAATGGAGCTGAGCTCGAGAGGATTCAATATCCGAGATTGCAGCTCGGGCAGGTCGAAAAACCAGTATCGCAATGGCATCAAGACAGTTGCGATCAGAACGAGACCGATCGTGCAAAGCCAATTCAACAGCTTTTGACGATAGGCGTCGGTCATCCCCTAAATCTCCACCCCCAGCGCATCGGCCACGGTAAAGATATCCTTGTCCCCGCGGCCGCACAAATTGGCGAGGATGATCGCATCCCGCGGCATCTCCCGCGCCCGCTCGGCGACCGCCGCAATCGCGTGGCTCGGCTCGAGCGCGGGGATGATGCCTTCGGTGCGGCACAGCAGCTGGAAGGCGTCGAGCGCCTGCTTGTCGGTGATCGCGGTGTATTCGACGCGGCCCGATTCCTTGAGCCACGAATGTTCGGGGCCGATGCCGGGATAGTCGAGCCCGGCGCTGATCGAGTGGCCTTCGGTGATCTGGCCGTCCTCGTCCTGCAGGAGGTACGTCTTGTTGCCGTGGAGCACGCCGGGCGCGCCGCCGAGCAGGGACGCGGCGTGTTCACTGCCGTCGAGGCCACGTCCCGCCGCCTCGACCCCGAGCATCTTCACGTCCGCGTCGTCGAGGAAAGGGTGGAACAGGCCGAGCGCGTTCGAGCCGCCGCCGATCGCGGCCACCAGCAGGTCGGGCAGGCGGCCGATGCGGTCCTTCATCTGCACGCGCGCTTCCTTGCCAATCACGCTCTGGAAATCGCGCACGAGCTCTGGGTACGGATGCGGGCCCGCGGCGGTGCCGATGATGTAGAAGGTGTCGTGGACGTTCGCGACCCAGTCGCGCAGGCCCTCGTTCATCGCGTCCTTGAGCGTCGCGCGGCCGCTGGTGACCGGGATCACCTCGGCGCCGAGCAGTTTCATCCGGAACACGTTGGGCTGCTGTCGTTCGACGTCGGTCGCGCCCATATAGACGGTGCAGGGCAGGCCGAAGCGCGCGCAGACGGTGGCGGTGGCGACCCCGTGCTGGCCCGCGCCGGTCTCGGCGATGATCCGCGTCTTGCCCATGCGGCGGGCGAGCAGGATCTGGCCGATGCAATTGTTGATCTTGTGCGCGCCGGTGTGATTGAGCTCGTCGCGCTTGAACCAGACCTGCGCGCCGTTCCCGTCGGGCGCGGACTTCCGCAGCTCCTCGGTCAGCCGCTCGGCATAATAGAGCGGGCTGGGTCGGCCGACATAATGTTCGAGCAAATCGTCGAACTCGGCCTGGAATTCGGGATCGGCCTGCGCGGCGCGGTATTCGCGCTCGAGATCGAGCACGAGCGGCATTAGCGTTTCGGCGACGTAGCGCCCTCCGAACTGGCCGAAATGGCCGCGTTCGTCGGGCTGGTTGCGATAGGAATTGGGGGCAGGGTCGGTCATGCGTTTCTCGCCGCTTCGCAAAACGCGCGGATCTTCTCCAGGTCCTTGACCCCGGGCTCGCTTTCGGTGCCGCTAGAGGTGTCGACCAGCATGGCGTCGGTCTCGCGGATCGCCTGTGCGACGTTGTCCGGGTCGAGACCGCCGGCGAGCCCATAGGGCAACTTGCCGTCATACCCCTTGAGCAGCGTCCAGTCGAAGGCGGTGCCGTTGCCGCCGGGCAGCTTCTGTGCCGGTGCGTCGAACAGCAGCATGTCGGCCGCGCCTTCATAGCCCTTGGCGCGTTCGAGCGTCTGCGCGTTCTGGAGGCCGCGTGCCTTCCACACCTCGACGCGGGCATTGTCCTTGACGACCTTGAGCCATTCGGCGGTTTCGCTGCCGTGGAACTGGACCACATCGGGGCGCACCGCCTCGATCGCAAGCGCGGTCGGCTTGGGTTCCTGGTTGACCAGCAGCAGCACCACCTTGAGCGAGGAGGGCGCGCGCATCCGCAGCTTGGCCGCCTGGTCGAGCGTGACGTGGCGCGGGCTCGGCTGGTAATGGACGAGCCCGATATGGGTCGCCCCGGCCTCCGCCGCCGCGTCCATCGCCGCCTCGTCGCGAATGCCGCAAATCTTGATCTGGATGCTCATGCGCGCACCGATTACGCGGTTATGCGCCGCGCGCAACCCCGGCGATCGGGACTGGCGATCGGGCTTATCGGCGCGCGTCCTCCGCCATGCGTATCGTATGGCGGATCGCCTCGCGGCCTTCGGGGGCGGAATGGCTCATCAGGATGGTCGAGGCGGCGGGAAAGGCCGCGCCGAAGCGGCGCGCGGCCGCGGCGTAATTCGCGACGTCCGCATCGGCGAGATTGCCGAGGCTGCGCGCGCCAGCGCCCTTGATC
Source organism: Pseudoblastomonas marina (assembly GCF_034374265.1). Lineage (NCBI taxonomy): Bacteria > Pseudomonadati > Pseudomonadota > Alphaproteobacteria > Sphingomonadales > Erythrobacteraceae > Pseudoblastomonas > Pseudoblastomonas marina. The sequence goes on from NZ_CP139718.1 coordinate 603,048, forward strand.
AGGCATCCGCCGAAGGCGACCCCCGGCTCGGGCTGGACGGTGATGTTGTCGCTTGTGTGGCCGGGGCCCGGGTAGAACAGCTTAATCGGCCCGAGCGCTGCGGTGGCGGGACCGGTGGCGAAACCGTCGGCGCCAAAATCGATCGTCTTCCTTGCGGGCTCGAAATCGACCGTCGGGGCGAGTTCGTTGGTGAGCGCATGGGCCCAGGTCTCGACCCCGGCGCGGTGGAGCGCGCCGATCCCGCCCATCTTGTCCTGGTGGAAATGGGTGATCACCGCCGCGCGGACCGGGCGGTCGAGCGCCGCGGCGGCATAACGCAGAATGTCTTCGGTCTGCGGTTCGGTCCACGCCGTGTCGACCAGCACCGCGTCGTCCTCGCGCAGTACGATCAAACCGTTCGATGCGATCGGCCCGGTGCCGGGAAGGTCGAGATAGGAGGTGTGCATCCACAGCGTCGGGCTCAACCGGCTGAGCACGACCTCGCCGAATTCGACGCGTTGCTCGATTTTCTGGCTTTCGGTGACGCGATACTCGTCCTTCGGCATCGATATGCAGGACGACAGGGCGAACAGGGTGGCGATGGCGGCGAACCGCTTCACAGCGTCGCCTCGATCTCCCGCGCAGCCTGGACCGGGTCCTCGGCCTTGGCGATCGGGCGGCCGATCACGAGCACGCCGGCGCCGTCGTCGCGCGCCTGGCGGGGGGTGACCACACGCTTCTGGTCGCCGGTCGCCTTGCCGCCGGGCCGCAGGCCGGGGACGACGAAATAGCCGTCCTTCCACTGCTTGCGCACCGCTCCGACCTCGTGGCCCGAACACACGATTCCGTCGAGACCGGCTTGTTCGGCGAGTTCGGCGAGGCGCATGACCTGGTCGTGCGGCTTGCCGTTGATGCCGGTGCGCTCCATGTCGCGATCGTCGAGACTGGTGAGCAGCGTCACCGCGACCACTTTCGTATGCTCGCCCGCCGCCGCCTTGGCGTCCTCCATCATCGCCCGCCCGCCGCTGGCATGGACGGTGACGATCGCGGGTTCGAGCACGTGCAGCGAATGCATCGCGCCGGCGACGGTGTTGGGAATATCGTGCAGTTTCAGGTCGAGGAAGATCGGCAGGCCCAGATGGGCGATCTCGTGGACGCCGTGGTGGCCGTGCGCGCAGAAGAACTCGAGCCCGAGCTTGAATCCGCCGACATGGCCCTTGACCTGCTTCGCGAGCGCCTTGGCGGCGTCGAGCCGCGGAACGTCGAGCGCGAGGAAGACCGGGTTGTGGTTCATGTGCCCGCTTCTTTTTGGGGCTTGGTCGGGCTCAGCGGGCTGTCTTCCGCAGGCGTATCGGGATCGGGATCGACCGAATCCGGAATGCCGTCGCCATCGCGATCGCGGATGCGCTCGGTGTTGGCCTTGGCGTAGTTGAGCGAATTGGCCTTCTGCGCATTCTCGAGCGCGGCGATGCGGCGCTTGAGCCGCCATTTCTCGCCGCGATGGAACAGCCACATCGGCACGAAACCGATCAGGAAGCTGACGATCACCAGCGCGGGGATCTTCGTGTCGAGGACGATCCCTTCCCAGATCTGGACCGTCACCTGCGGTTCCCAGTTCGCCACCGAGAAAGCGACCAGCACCACGAGGAGCAGCGCCCACAGGATCGTCTTCAGGACTTGCATCGGTTCAATCTCCGCCCTTTTTCTGCCGTCCTAGCGGGTTGCGCGGAAACTGGCGAGTCCCCGTGCCGGGGCGGGTTCAGCCCTCTTCCTGTTCTTCGGTGAAGACGCGTTCGAAGATCGTATCGACATGCTTGAAGTGGTATTCGAGGTCGAATTTCTCCTCGAGCTGCGCGTCGGACAGCACCCCGGTGACCTCGTCGTCGGCCTTGAGCAGGTCGAGCAGCGAAAGCCTGCCGTCCGATTCCCACACCTTCATCGCGTTGCGCTGGACCGCAGCATAGGCGTTCTCGCGGCTCATCCCGTTCTGGGTGAGGGCGAGCAGCACGCGCTGCGAGTGCACCAGACCGCCCATCCGGTCGAGATTGGCCTGCATGCGTTCGGGATAGACCAGCAGCTTGTCGATCACCCCGGTGAGCCGCGCGAGCGCGAAATCGAGCGTGATGCAGGCATCGGGCCCGATGAAGCGCTCGACCGAGGAGTGCGAGATATCGCGCTCGTGCCACAGCGCCACGTTCTCCATCGCGGGGAGCGCATAGGCGCGGATCATGCGCGCCTGCCCGGTGAGGTTCTCGGTCAGGATCGGGTTGCGCTTGTGCGGCATCGCCGACGAACCCTTCTGGCCGGGCGAGAAATACTCCTCGGCTTCGAGCACTTCGGTGCGCTGGAGGTGCCGCACCTCGACCGCGATGCGCTCGATCGAGCTGGCGATCACGGCCAGCGTGGCGAAGAACATCGCGTGGCGATCGCGCGGGATGACCTGGGTCGAGACCGGCTCGGGCACCAGTCCCATCTCGGCGGCGACATGCGCCTCGACCTGCGGATCGATATTGGCGAAGGTGCCGACCGCCCCGCTGATCGCGCAGGTCGCGATCTCGGCGCGGGCATCCCACAGCCGCTCGCGATTGCGCTTCATCTCGGCATAGGCCTGCGCGAGCTTGAGGCCGAAGGTGACCGGCTCGGCATGGATGCCGTGGCTGCGACCGATCGTGGGGGTATACTTGTGTTCCTCGGCACGTCGGGCGATCGCCTCGAGCAATGCGTCCATATCCTCGAGCAGCAGGTCGGCCGAACGCATCAGCTGGACCGCCAGCGTGGTATCGAGCACGTCCGAGCTGGTCATGCCCTGGTGGAGGAACCGGGCCTCGTCACCGACATTGTCCGCCACCCAGGTGAGGAAGGCGATCACGTCGTGCTTGGTCACGCGTTCGATATCGTCGATCGCATCGACGTCGATCTTCGGGTTCGTCGCCCACCAGTCCCACAGCGCCTTGGCCGCGCTTTCGGGCACGACGCCGAGTTCGGCGAGCTTGCTGGTCGCATGCGCCTCGATCTCGAACCAGATGCGGTATTTCGCCTCCGGTTCCCAGATGGCGGTCATATCGGGGCGGGCGTAACGGGGGACCATGGTCGACTCCGGGAAGAGGGGGATGGGCTGCGCTGCGCGCCTATGGGGCGCGTGCCCGCTTGGCAAGGTCGCTCGCGGCGCAAGCGGCGGTTAACCACCTTCGAACGAGCGATTGCGTTGCACCGGTAGTCCGTGCATCATGGGCGGCGAAACGATTGAATTGTCGAAGGGTCCCGCGCGTGAACATGCACCATCTCCTGTCCGCCACCGCGATCGTCGCGGTCTGCGCAACCCCCGCCGTCGCGGGTGAAGAAATCATCTACGAGGAGGTGCCGGCCTGGGTCGTCGCGCCCGATCTCGATGCGGCGATGGAGAAGGACGAGACGCTCGTTCTGATCGACCGGCAGGTGCGGATGGAAGACGGCGTCGTGCACGATTATTTCGACGTCGCGATCAAGATGGAAAACCCGCAGGTCGTCACCCAACTCGGTACGCCGCAGCTGCAATGGCAGCCCGACAAGGGCGATCTGCGCGTCCACCGGATCCAGATCATCCGCGACGGCGAGGTGATCGACGTGCTCGCCGACGGCACCAAGCTCGAGGTGATCCGGCGCGAACGCCAGCTCGAAAGCCGGCTGATCGACGGCATGCTCACCGGAACGATGGCCGTGCCGGGCCTGCGGGTCGGTGACGTGCTTCGGATGTCGCATTCGACGACCAAGCGCGACCAGGCGCTCGACGGCGAGATGCAGGTGCTCCAGGGGATCCTGCCAGAGCCGATGGAGATGGGCTACGGCCGCATCCGCGTGAGCTGGCCGGAAGACGAGCCAATGCGTTACAATGCCACTCGCGATTTCGCGCTGGCCGAGCCGGTGATCGAGGACGGCTACAAGGTCCTGTCGGTCGAATTCCCGATCCCCGAACTCGACGAGATGCCCGACGATGCGCCGCGCCGCTATCGCATGCCGCCGCTGCTCCAGGTCGGCACCTATGACAGCTGGCGCGAATTGTCGGCGCAGATGGCGACCCATTTCACCACCGCGGGCACGATCGATCCCGAGGGCGAAATCGCGGCGAAGATCGCCGAGATCGAAGCCAAGACCGACAAGCCGCTCGAACGCGCGGCGCTGGCGCTGCAGATCGTGCAGGACGACGTCGCCTATCACCTCAACGGTCTCGATGGCGGCAACTACCTGCCGCAAAGCCCGGAGGACACGTGGGAGCTGCGCTATGGCGACTGCAAGGCCAAGTCGCTGCTGCTGCTCGCCATGCTGCGCGAGATGGGGATCGAGAGCGAAGCGGTGCTGGTCCATTCGAGCTCGGGCGACTGGGTGCCCGACATGCTCCCGATGCCGGGCAATTTCGACCACATGATCGTCCACGCCGTCATCGATGGCGAGGATTACTGGCTCGACGGCACCAATGCCGGCGTTCGCCTCGCGACGATCGGCGAGGTCCCGCCGTTCTTCAATGCGCTGCCGCTGCGCCCCGAAGGTGCCGAACTGATGCCGATGACGCAGCGCTGGCCGAGCGTCCCCGATCGCACCGCGGTGGTCGAAATCGATCATTCGGCAGGTTTCGATTATCCGGCGATGTTCTCGATCGACGTCACGCTCGAAGGCACGATGGCGACACGGCTGCGCGATCCGGCAGAAGAAAGCGACCGCGAGAAGGTGCTCGATTTCGCCAGCAATTTCGCGCGCAACCTCGTCGGCACCAATTTCGTCAAGGACGCGACCGTCACCTTCGACGAGGACAGCGGACAGGCCCGGCTCGAAGCCGAAGGCGTGACCTATAGCTGGTGGGAGTTCGAGCGCGGGCGCGCCAAGCTGACGCCGTATGTGTCGAGCAACGATTTCGGCTTCTCGCCCGATCGCGCACGTCGCGAATGGCGCGATATTCCCTACCAGAGCGGGGGCCCCGTGCGCTGGCGCGAGGATTTGCGGATCGAACTGCCGCAGGGCGATGTCGCCTACGACCTGCGCGGCGTCGAGGTGCGCGAAGAAGAAATCGCAGGCACGCGGATTTCGCGCAGCGCCACGCTCGACGGCGCGAGCCTGCGGGTGCAGTCCGACAAGGCCGAAATCCCGGTCGAGATCCCGGCCTCGGCTTTTGCCGAGAACCGCCGCGCGGCGTCGCGGCTGGGTAGCGGCGACTACGTCGTCCGCGTCAGCGAGGGGGCCAAGCGTTATTGGGAATACTCGGCCGAGGAAGCCGAACGCCTGATGGCACCGATGGAAGCCGCGCTCGACGCCTATGTCGACACCGATCCAGACGAAGCCTCGCGCCATATCCGCCGCGCCGAAATGCGCGTCTTCACCTATGATTACGCCGCCGCGGCCGAAGATTACACGCGGGCGATCGAACTCGAACCGAGTGCGACGCTCTACAACCAGCGGGCGCAGGCCTATGCCAATGCCGGCGAATGGGACCTCGCGCTCGACGATGCGCTCTATGCCTACGAATTGCAGGGCGATGTCGCGACCGCGCTCAACCTCGCGGCGATCCAGGCCGAAATGGGCGACGTCGATACCGCACTTGCGCTGCTCGAGGAATTCGAGCTCGGCGGCGACGAGCGTGCCACGCTGGCGCAAGTCCGCGCCGAATACGAAGGCGAGGCGGGCCGCCCCGAGGCGGGCTGGGCGATGCTCGAGGACGTCCTGCTCGAACGCCCCGGAGACAGCGAGCTGCTGAATTCGCAGTGCTGGCACATGGGCACGTGGAAATATCGTCTCGACGAAGCCGAGGCAGTGTGCACCGAAGCGGTGCAGGCTTCGCAATACGGGGCCAACGTGCTCGATAGCCGGGCGATGGTCTATTATCGGAATGGCGATTACGACAAGGCGATGCGCGATATCGACGCCGCCTTGCGCAGCGAACCGAGCCTTGCCGCTTCGCGCTACCTCAAGGGCCTGATCCTGATCGAACAGGGCAAGACCGCGGAGGGCCGGCGCGAGATCGCCTATGCCGAGCGGATCTCGCCGCGGATCGTGCGCCAGTACGAGCGCTACGGTATCTCCTCGGCCAAGTGATCGATGCGCGCGAAGGGGCTACATCAGCCCCTTCGCGCGCAGCGAGGCGTGGCCCTCGCGCCCGACAATCACATGATCGTGGACGGTCACGCCGAGCAAGCGACCGGCCTCGGCGATCCTGCGGGTGATGTCGATATCGGCGCGGCTCGGTTCGGGACTGCCGGAGGGGTGGTTGTGGACGAGGATCAGCGCGGTCGCGCCGATCTCGAGCGCGCGCTTGATGACCTCGCGCGGATGGATCGCGGCCTCGTCGATCGATCCGTCCGACACGCGCTCGTCGAGGATAAGGCGGTTGCGCGCGTCGAGATGGAGCACCCGCACGCGCTCGTGCGTCAGGTGCGCCATGTCGATGTGAAGATAGTCGAGCAGCGCCTGCCAGCTTCCCAGGACCGGCCTTTCGGCAACCTTAGAACGCGCCATCCGACGTGCCGCGAGCGCGACGATCTTGAGCGCGGCGGCACTGGTCTCGCCCATCTGCGGGTGATCGGCGAGCGCTTTCGCGTCGGCATCGAGTACGGCCGAGAGACTGCCGAAACGCGCGATCAGCGACTTGGCGATCGGCTTGGTATCGATCCGCGGGCGCGCGGTCGCGAGCAGGTATTCCAGCACCTCGTAATCCGCCAGCGCTTCGGCCCCGCCCTCGAACAGCCGTTGCCGCAGCCTTGCGCGATGGCCGCTGTTTCCGCCTACATTTGCGTCACTTGCGTCCATCGGGAACGCGCTCCCCCCTGCCGCATTGATGCCCGGCGCAGCATTGCCTTTGCATCGGCGTACGCGCAAGGGGACAGGCATGGCGAAGCGCCGCGACAACAGTGAGGGTGGAATGCCGCCCGTGCCCCGACGGGGCTTCTGGCGGCCGGCGCTGCCATGGATTGTTGTCGTGCTCGCCGTGGTGCTGGGATTCGCCTGGTCGCAGCGCAACGAGATCGCCGACGACATCATCGCTTCCGAACTGGAAAAGCGCGGGATCGAGGCAAGCTACAAGGTCGAGCGGATCGGTGGGCGGCGACAGGTGCTGCGCGACTTGGTGCTGGGCGATCCGGAACGGCCCGACGCGACGGTCGAGCGCGCCGAGGTGCGGATCGGATGGACGATGCTCGGGCCTGCGGTGCGCTGGGTCACGCTCGAGCGCGCGCGGCTCTACGGCACGCTGCGCGACGGCGAGCTGAGTTTCGGCGCGCTCGATCCGCTGCTGTTCGCCGAAGACGAGCCCGACCGTCCGCCGAGCCTGCCCGATCTCGACGTGACGATCGTCGACGGACGCGCGCGGATCGCGAGCGAATACGGGGTGCTCGGTCTCGTTCTCGAGGGAAGCGGCAACCCCAGCGACGGCTTCGAGGGGCAGCTTGGGGCACTAATGCCCGACCCGCGGTACGCGGGTTGCGAAGCGACGCGCGCGAGTTTCTACGGTACGGTGACAACCAACGACAGCCGCCCGACGTTCGACGGACCCTTGCGCCTTCGCGACCTTGCCTGCGAAGACCGCCAGATCGCGCTCGCGGCGCTCGATTCCGAGCTCGAACTGACCTTGCCCGCCACTTTCGATGCGGCCGAGGGCGAGCTCGCGATCGAGACCGGGGCGGGGCGCTACGGCGCGTTCGCCGCGCAGGCGCTCGAAGGCTCCGCCCGGTTCGACTTCAAGCCCGGCGAGGCGACCCTCGATTACGATCTTGCGCTGCTCGGGCTCGATACGCCCGAGGCCACACTGGCGCGGCTCTCGAGCGACGGCGTGGTCCGGTTGCGCGACGATTTCGCGCGACTGGAGTGGTCGGGCGGTTTCGACGGCCGCAATCTGCGACCGGGCGAATCCTTCAATCGCGCGCTCGCTGCGATCGGGAGCGGGGCCAACGACACCCCCTTCGCCCCGCTTGCGGCGAAGCTGCGCGCCGCGCTGTCGCGCCAGACGCTCGGCAGCAGCCTCGAGGGGAACCTAACGCTCCGGCGCGGGGAGGGTACGCTCAGCCTGGTGATCCCCGCCGCGACCTTGCGCAATCGCAATGGCGTGCGGCTCGCCGAACTCAGCCGGTTGCGCTGGAGCAATGCCGAGGGCGGCAATCTCGGCGGCTCGTTCCGGACCGGCGGGCCGGACCTCCCGCGCATGACCGGTTCGCTGACGAGCGCGGCAGGCGGCAGTGCCGTCTGGCAGCTCTCGCTCGAGGAATACGCGGCACGATCGAGCCGGATCGCGGCACCCGACCTGCGGATCGTGCAGTCGCCGGACGGTCGCTTCGACCTGACCGGAGATGTCCGGCTGAGCGGCCCGCTGCCAGGCGGTTTCGCGCGCAACCTCGCCTTCCCGCTCGACGCGGTGTTCGAGAAGGATGGGTCGTTCCGCGCCTTCACCCGATGCACGCCGGTCCGCTTCGACCGGTTCGAATACGCCAACCTAAGACTCGCGCGGCATGCGGTGACCCTGTGTCCGCCGACCGGCAGGGCGATCGTGCGCGGGGGCAACGGACCGCTGCGGATCGTCGCCGGCGCGCCCTCGCTCGATCTTGCCGGCACGCTGGCGGGGACCCCGATCGACATTCGCTCGGGGCCGATCGCGATTGCCTATCCCGGGATCGTGCGTGCGAGTGAACTGTCGGTGCATCTTGGCCCGCCCGACAGCGGGGCGGATTTCGTCCTCTCCGATCTAGACGCCGAGCTCGGCGGGAAGGAAATCTCGGGTACCTTCGCAGATACCGAGGCGCGGCTCGTTGCCGTCCCGCTCGACGTCAGCAATGCCGCGGGCGAGTGGCGTTACGCGAATGGCGTATTGTCGCTCTCTGGAGCCACCTTCCTGTTGGCCGATCGCAACGATCCGCAGCGCTTCTACCCGCTCGACGCGACCGAGGCGGCGATGAAGCTAGAGGACGGCGATATCCGCGCAGAAGCCAACCTGCGCGATCGCGACACCCAGCGCCTCGTCGCCGCGGTCGAGGTCTTTCACGATCTCGCGAGCGGTTCGGGCAATGCCACGCTCGACACCGATGCCCTGCGCTTCGATGCCGCGTTCCAGCCCGAAGACCTGACCTACCTCGCCAAGGGGACAATCGCCAATACGCGCGGGCTCGTGAGCGGGCAGGGGCGGATCCGCTGGGCCGACGGTACGATTGACAGTGGCGGCGAGTATTTCTCCGCCGACCTCGATTTCGCCGCCCCGTTCGGCCCCGTAGAAGGCGCATCGGGCACGCTGGTCTTCACCGACCTTCTCGCGTTCGAGACGGCGCCCAGCCAGACCTTCCAGGTGCGCTCGATCAATCCCGGGATCGAGGTCAATGACGGCGAAATCACGCTCGCGCTGCGGCGTGGCTTCGAAATCGGGATCGAGGGCGGTCGCTGGCCCTTCATGGGCGGCACGCTGACCCTGCGCCCGACCGATGTGCGCTTCGGCGAGGGCGAAGTGCGGCGGTTCACGCTGGTGGTCGACGGCTTGCAGGCCTCGCGCTTCATCGAACGGTTCGAACTCGCCAATCTCAGCGCGACCGGGACCTTCGACGGGCGGCTGCCGCTCGTCTTCGACGATAGCGGTGGCCGGATCGAGGGCGGCGTGCTGGTCTCGCGCCCGCCGGGCGGGAATCTCTCCTATGTCGGCGAACTGACCTATCGCGACCTGTCGACGATGGCGAACCTCGCCTTCAACGTGCTCAAATCGCTCGATTACGCGCAAATGCGGATCAACATGGACGGCGACCTTACCGGCAATATCGTCACCCGCGTCCGCACGTTCGGGGTCCGACAGGGCGAGGCGGCCGAGCGCAACATCGTGACGCGCAGCCTCGAAGGGCTGCCGATCCAGCTCAACCTCAACATCAATGCGCGGTTCTACGAGCTGATCGCGCTGCTCAAGTCGATCTACGATCCCACCGCCCTGCGCGATGCCCGGTCGCTCGGGCTGATCGACGACCAGGGTAATATTATTGCGCGCGAAGTACGCAATCCGCCACCGCCAGACGTCGATCCCTTCGAGGACGAAATCGACGATATTCAGCCTTCCGAAAGCGAGGAACAGCCATGATTTCGACCAATTTCCGGCGCATTTTTGCGCTGGCCGCGATCGCGGCGGGCCTTTCGGGCTGTGTCACCGTCGACGCCCCGACCGAGCCGATCGTGATCGAATTGAACATCAACATCCGCCAGGAGGTGATCTATCGTCTGGCGGCAGACGCGGAAGACGCGATCGACGAAAATGCCGACATCTTCTGATGCGGCCTGAAAGGAGCGAAACGATGATTCGCAAGCTAATGATCACCGCCGCATTGGGCGCGCTCGCGCTGGGCGGCACCGCACAGGCGATGCAGGATCGCGATCCGGCCTACGAGGCGGCGCGTGCATCGGGCAAGGTCGGCGAGAAGGTCGACGGCTATCTCGGCATCGTGGGCGAATCGACCCCCGATCTGGAACGCATCGTCGCCGACATCAATATCCGCCGCCGCGCGGTCTATACCCAGCGCGCCAAGGCGCAGAACGCGACGATCAACGAATACGCGATCTCGGCCGGCTGCAAGCTGATCCTGCGCACCGTGCCCGGCGAAAAATACCAGGCCCCCGACGGCAGCTGGCAGACCCGCACGCAGGATCCCCCGATCCTGCTGCCGCAGTGCCCGCGCAGCTGACGCAAACCGCGTCCGCTTCGGTTGACTTGCCACAGGCCCCCTTCTAAGGGGGCGGCGCCCTTGGCGGGCAAGTCCGTGCCCGTGCCATCGATCCCTTCAGGAGAGCAGGCATGAGCGAAGACAAACCCGCACGGGATTCAATCGAGGAGGATGCGCGAGTCGACGCGCTCGAAGCGCGGCTTAAAGCCGCCGAGAGCCGCGAAGAATTGCGCAACCGGAAGCAATCCTCGGGTGCCGACGCGAATTATCGCAGCGGCAACCGGGTGCTTGCGGACTTGCTCGGGGGAATCCTCGGCGGAGCGGTGATCGGGTGGGCCATCGGCTTTTTCACCGGCACCAATCCGTGGGCCCTGCTGGTAGGCCTGTTCCTCGGGATCGTGGTCGCCTTCAGGAACATCATTCGCGCGGCAAATGTGCGACCCGACGAATGACCCCTCGCGGGGTTCGGGGCGCGCAGCTTAGAGATTACGAAGGTTAGACTCACGTGGCAGCCGAAGAAGGCAAGGTCGACCCGATGCACCAGTTCGCGATCGAACCGATCGCGGGCACGGAGGCGTGGGAAATCGCCGGTTACAACATCGCTTTCACCAACAGCGCGCTGTGGATGCTCATCACCACGGTGGTGCTGTTCCTGTTCGTCATGGGCGGCATGAAGCGCCAGCTCGTGCCGGGCCGCTGGCAGATGATGGTCGAATCCTTCACCGGCTTCATCGACAACATGCTGGAAGCGAATATCGGCAAGGCGGGGCGCAAATACGTGCCCTACGTCTTCAGCCTGTTCATGTTCATCCTCTTCGCGAACCTGCTCGGCCTGCTGCCGCTGGGCGTGATCGGGCTCCACCCGTTCACCTTCACCAGCCACTTCACCGTGACCGGCATCCTCGCGATCCTCAGCTTCTCGATCGTCCTCATCGTCGGTTTCTGGAAGCACGGCCTCCACTTCTTCTCGCTGTTCGTGCCGCACGGCACCCCGCTGCCGATGATCCCGGTGATCGCGCCGATCGAGTTCATCTCGTTCATGGTGCGCCCGTTCAGCCTCGGCCTGCGTCTGTTCGTCGCCATGATGGCCGGCCACGTCCTGCTGGAAGTCCTGTCGAGTTTCGTGATTGACGGGACCAATGCCGGGATCGGCTTCGGCTTCCTCGTCGGCCTGCCGAGCTTCCTGCTGATGATCGGCATCTGTGCGCTCGAACTGCTGGTCGCGGGCATCCAGGCCTATGTCTTCGCCCTTTTGACGTCGCTGTACATCAACGACGCCGAGAACCTTCACTAATCGTCTCAATCTAACGGAATACCAAAGGAGTTCATTATGGATATGGAAGCTGCCAAGCTCATCGGTGCTGGCCTCGCTGCGATCGGTGCCGGTATGGCCGCCATCGGCGTGGGTAACGTGTTCGGCTCGTTTCTCGAAAGCGCGCTGCGCAACCCGGGTGCCGCCGACGGCCAGCAGGGCCGCCTGTTCATCGGCTTCGCCGCGGCGGAACTTCTGGGCCTGCTGGCCTTCGTCGTCGCGATGATCCTGATCTTCGTCGCCTGACGAATACCTGAACTTGCGGGCCGGGGCAGAGCTCCGGCCCGTCCCATGATTTGACTGCCGAACCGCGAGTGCGTCGATGCCCCAGATAGCCCAGCTTGCCGAAACCTGGTCTAGCCAGTTCTTCTGGCTCGCCGTCTTCTTCGGAATCACCTTCTTCCTGATCGGGATGGGGATGGTGCCGAGGATCATGGACACCGTCGACCAGCGCGACAGCAAGATCGCCGACGACCTCGCCGCGGCGAAGGCCGCCCGCGATGCCGCGGACGAGCAGGAAGAAGCCTGGCGCGTGCGCGAGAACGAAAACCGCGAGAAAGCGCGCGGGATCGTCAACGCGGCGAAGGCCGATGCCGCGGCCAAGTCGGAAAAGACCATCGCGGCCGCGCAGAAGCGTCTCGACAAGAAGCTCGACGAGGCGGAAATCCGCATCGGCGAGGCACGCAATGCCGCGCTGGCCGAGATCGAAGCGGTCGCCACCGAAGCCGCGCAGGACATCGTCCAGCGCGTGGCCGGTATCAAGGTGACCAAGCCCACTGCGGCCAAGGCCGTCAAGGAGACGCTGGCTCATGGCTAACACGCCCGCCCCCCTGACCACCGGCGCGCCGGAAGCACATACCGAAGTCGACGCCTCTGGCGCGACGCACGAATCGCCTTCGCTGTGGGGCTTCGAGCCCTATCAGTGGGTCTCGGTCGCGATGCTCGTCCTTCTCGCCTTCGCCTTCATCGGCGCCAAGGTGCACAGGACCATCGCCGGCGGACTCGACAAGAAGATCGCCGATATCCGCGAACAGCTCGACGAGGCGAAGGAACTGCGCGCCGAGGCCGAGGCGCTGCGCAACGAATACGCCGCCAAGATCGCCAACGCCGAGAAGGACGCCGAGGCGATGATCGAAAGCGCAAAGGGCGAAGCCGAAGGCATCGTCGCCAAGGCGGAGGCCGACAGCAAGGCGATCGTCGAGCGCCGCAAGCGGATGGCCGAGGACCGCATCGCGGCTGCCGAGCGCGACGCGCTGGAAGAGGTGCGCAACCGCGCCGTCACAGCCGCCACCGCAGCGGCCGGTACGCTGATCGACGACAAGTTCGACGCTGACGCCGATCGCGCGCTGGCCGACAAGGTGATCGCCGACATCTGATCGGGCGACACACTGCGAATTTCGAAAGGGCGGCCTCAGGGTCGCCCTTTTTCGTTGGTGGGTGCGATCAGTCAAAGATCGACAGGTCGAGCGGTTCGGATTCGCCGAACCAGACCACGTGTCGGGTATGATCGGCGAGATCGTCCCCGCTGAGGCCATGCGCGAAGATCGTGAGGTCTCCGCGCGCCTCGGCCGCCCACACGGCGAATTCACCGAATTGCGCCGGGCAGAGTGTCAGCTGGCAGGATCCGCGCGGATGGGGCCCGACCGGCGCGGTATGGAAATGTCCGACCGGACAGCCGAACCGGTCCTTTGCGCGGGCCGCGAAATGTTGGGCTTCATCCAGCTCGGCTGCATCGAAGTAGACATGCGCATGGAAGCCCTTGATCGTCATCAGAACGCGTCCTTGGCAGCCCTCAGCGCGGCGAAAGTCTCGTGTGGGGCCTCGCCGCCCCAGCGCGCCTGCATCTCGTCGTCGTCGGCCCGGAGGAAGGGATTGGTCTCGAGCTCGCGATCGAGCGTGAACGGCACGGTGGGCTCGCCCGCCTCGCGCTTGGCGTCGATTTCCCTGGCATAGGCAGCCAGCGCATCATTGCCGGGATCGGCATGGAGCGCGAACTGCGCGTTCGCCTGCGTGTATTCGTGGGCGCAATACATCGTCGTGTCGGCGGGCAGGGCCTTCAATCGCGACAGGCTGTCCCAGAACTGTCCGGGCTCGCCCTCGAACATCCGCCCGCAGCCGAGCGCGAACAGCGCATCGCCGACGAAGGCGATCCCGTCATCGGCGAGGTGGAAGGCGATGTGGCCGTTGGTGTGGCCGGAGACGTCGATCACGCGCGCCGTGTGGTCGCCCAGCGAGACCGTGTCGCCGTGCGCGACCTCGCGATCGATCGGCGAGAGCTTCTCGACTTCCTGCGGGGCGATCACTTTCGCGCCGGACGCTTCGACGATCACCTTGTTCCCGCCGGCATGGTCGGGATGCCAGTGCGTGTTCCAGATATGGGTGATCTTCCACCCCCTGGCCTCGGCCTGCTTCAGGTATTCGGCGCCATCGGGCGTATCGATGCAGGTCGTCTCGCCGCTCGCGGGATCGTGGACGAGGAAGCCGTAATTGTCGGACAGGCAGGGGAACTGGTGGATCTGGAGCATGCCCATGAAGGTAGGCGCCCGTCTCGCCGTAGAAAAGGCCCGCCATAGAAAAGGCCCGCCGCTCCGGTGGGGAGGGCGGGCCTTTCGCTATCCGCTGGTGCGGCGTGGAAGAGCTCAGTCTTCCTTCTTCTTCAGCGCTTCGCCGAGGATGTCGCCGAGCGAGGCACCCGAGTCGGCCGAACCGTACTGTTCGACGGCCTGCTTCTCTTCGGCGATCTGGTACGCCTTGATCGAGAAGTTCGGCTTCTTCGAACGGTCGAAGCCGGTGACCATCGCGTCGAGCTTCTGGCCGGTCTGGAAGCGATCCGGACGCTGTTCGTCGCGGTCGCGGCCGAGGTCCGAACGCTTGATGAAGCCCGTGGCGCCATCTTCGCCGACCTGCACTTCGAGACCGCCATCGCGGACTTCGAGGACGTGCACGGTGACGACCTGGCCCTTGCGGAGCGAGCCCGAAGCGGCGGCTTCGGTCGGCGCACCCTTTTCGAGCTGCTTCATGCCGAGGCTGATGCGCTCCTTGTCGGTGTCGACGTCGAGCACGACGGCTTCGACCTGTTCGCCCTTGCGGTGCAGCGCGAGCGCGTCTTCACCCGAAATGCCCCACGCGATGTCGGACATGTGGACCATGCCGTCGACGTCGCCCGGAAGACCGATGAAGAGGCCGAATTCGGTGGCGTTCTTGACTTCGCCTTCGACCTTCGAGCCCACCGGATGCGCTTCGGCGAATTCTTCCCACGGATTGCGCTGAGCCTGCTTGAGGCCGAGCGAGATGCGACGCTTCTCGCTGTCGACCTCGAGCACCACGACTTCGACTTCCTGCGAGGTCGAGACGATCTTGCCCGGGTGGACGTTCTTCTTGGTCCAGCTCATTTCCGAAACGTGGACCAGGCCTTCGATGCCCGGCTCGATTTCGACGAATGCACCATATTCGGTGATGTTCGTGACCTGGCCGTCGAGCTTCGCGCCGACCGGGTACTTGGCCGAAACGCCGTCCCACGGATCGCTTTCGAGCTGCTTCATGCCGAGGCTGATGCGCTGCGTTTCCGCATTGATGCGGACGATCTGCACCGTAACGGTCTGGCCGATCTCGACCACTTCGCTCGGGTGGTTGACGCGCTTGTAGCTCATGTCGGTGACGTGGAGCAGGCCGTCGATGCCGCCGAGGTCGACGAACGCACCGTAATCGGTGATGTTCTTGACCACACCTTCGATGACCTGGCCTTCGGCCAGCTGATCGATCAGTTCGCTGCGCTGTTCGGCGCGGGTTTCTTCGAGGACGGCGCGACGCGAGACGACGATATTGCCGCGGCGACGGTCCATCTTGAGGATCTGGAACGGCTGCGGCGTGTCCATCAGCGGGGTGACGTCGCGCACGGGGCGGATGTCGACCTGCGAACCGGGCAGGAAAGCCACGGCGCCGTCGAGGTCGACGGTAAAGCCGCCCTTGACGCGGCCGAAGATGCGGCCTTCGACGCGCTTGCCTTCGCCGAATTCGCTTTCGAGCTTGTCCCAGGCGGCTTCGCGGCGGGCGCGATCGCGGCTGAGCATGGCTTCGCCGTCGGCGTTTTCGACGCGGTCGACATAGACTTCGACTTCGCTGCCGACTTCGAGACCGTGCTCGTCTTCGCCGCGCATGAATTCCTTGAGGTCGACGCGGCCTTCGCTCTTGAGGCCGACATCGATGATCGCCTTGTCGTTCTCGATACCGGTCACGGTACCCTTGACGACGCGGCCTTCGAAGCCGCCGTCGATCTCGTCGCCGAGTTGTTCGTTGAGAAGCGCTTCGAAATCGTCGCGCGAGGGGGTGGCACTGGTTGCCATAAGGTGAAATTCCTGGACTGAATTGCCGGCCACCGGGAAAGCCCGGGGACTTAGGAGGCCGAACGTCCCGCGGGGCCGAATGCCGTCGCGGGAGCCTTCGGGTGCGGGGTTCGTCGGCAGGTGCCAAAAGCACGGGGGAGGGCGGCTCTGCGCCCTTCAGTCAACCCAGCCGTGCTTGGGATAGCCTGCCGCCGAACGGTTCCACACCGTCGGACCGGCGCGCGCCTAGGCGAAAAACGCGCGTAAGGCAAGGGTGATTCGTGCCGGGGGAACGGCGGAGGGAGGGGTCAGTTTTCGCCTTTCAGCGCCCGCTCGACCGCACGGATCGCAGCCGCAATCGCCTCTTCCTTCTTCATCAGCGTGGTGTCGAGGACATAGGCATCGGGCGCCGGCTTGAGCGGCGAATCCTCGCGCTCCTGGTCGCGCTTGTCGCGCGCCTCGATCTGCTCGGTGATCTCCTCGAGCGTCGTGTCGACGCCGTTCTCCTGCATTTCGCGAAAGCGGCGCGAGGCGCGCGCGGCGGCGCTGGCGGTGACGAACAGCTTGGCGTCGGCCTCTTCGGGCACGATCACCGTCCCGATGTCGCGCCCGTCGAGCACCGCGCCGCCATCCTGCAGTGCGAAGGCGCGCTGGCGCTCGAACAGCGCCTGGCGCACGCCGGGGTGGATCGAGACGCGGCTCGCCAATCCGCCGGTTTCCTCGCTGCGAAGTTCTGGATCCTCGAGCAGCTTGTCGTGGAAACCGCAGGCGCAGAGCGCCTCGACCGGGCTGTCGGGATCGAAATCGGAAATAAGCGCCTGACGCCCGACCGCGCGGTAAAGCAGGCCGGTGTCGAGATGCGGGAGCCCGTAATGTTCGGCGAGGGCGCGGGCGATGGTGCCCTTGCCCGAGGCAGTCGGTCCGTCGACGGCGATGATCATGCGCCTGCCTCCTGTCGTGCTGCCGACCGTTCACGCAGCGCGACGATGATGCCGTAGGTGGCGATCATCATCCACACGATTTCGAGCACGAGCGTCGGCAGGTTGAAGTTGACCAGCAGCGACACGGTCAGCAGCGCCGCCCCGAGCAGGTTGACGAGATTGTAGACGAGCTTGTCCATCCGCTTCGCGCGATTGGCGTAGGCGAAAGCGGCGACGATGCAGAAGCTGCCGGCAAAGCCGATCAGGTTCGCGGTCTGGGACGAAATGGGAATCATGCGCGAGTGCGCTCCAGCGTATCGATGAAGGTCGGAAAGCTGGTGCCGATAGGCGAAGCGTCGTCGATCGTCACCCCCCGCGTGCTGGCGAGGCCGGCCACCGCCATGCTCATCGCGATGCGGTGATCGAGACGAGTGGGGACGGGACCGCCTCCGGCCAGCGGCGCGCCGCCGGTGCCGTGAATGGTCAGGCCGTCGGAGTGTTCTTCCACCTGCGCGCCGATCGCGCCCAGTGCGGCGGCCATGGCGGCCAGGCGATCGCTTTCCTTCACCCGCAATTCGCCGAGGCCGGTCGTGCGAGTCGTCCCTTCCGCCAGTGCGGCGGCGACAAAGAGGATCGGGAATTCGTCGATCATCGAGGGTGCGAGGGCCGGATCGATGTCGAGTCCGGCAAGCGTCGATTGCCGCACCCGCAGGTCGGCGACCGGCTCACCACCCGCCTCGCGCTCGGCGGCGATCTCGATCGCACCGCCCATCTCGCGCAATATAGCGAGCAGCCCGGCGCGGCTCGGGTTCATCCCGACGTTGCGAATGGTCAGGTCGCTGCCTTCCACGAGCAGCGCGGCGACGATGAAGAACGCGGCCGAGGATGGGTCGCCGGGGACCGTGACGCGCTGGCCGCGCAGATCGGCCTCGCCGTGCAGGCGGATGGCGTTCGCCCCGTTCTCTTCGCCGCAATCGATTTCCGCGCCGAAGGCACGCAACATGCGTTCGGTATGGTCGCGGGTCGGCTCGGGCTCGACCACGGTGGTCGTGCCCGCCGTATTGAGCGCGGCGAGCAGCACCGCGCTCTTCACCTGCGCGCTGGCGACGGGGAGGCGGTAGGCAATCGGGATTGCGCGCTTTGAGCCCGTGACCGTCATCGGCAGGCAGCCATCGCGCGACCGGAACTCCGCGCCCATGCGGGAGAGCGGCTCGATCACGCGCCCCATCGGGCGGCGCGACAGGCTGGCATCGCCGGTCAGCGTGACTGCTATGTCCTGGCTCGCGACCAGTCCGGACAGAAGCCGGGCGCTGGTCCCGCTATTGCCCATGTCGAGCGGCGCGCGCGGCGACATCAGCCCGCCCGTGCCGAGGCCCTGGACCACCCAGTCTGCGCCGTCGCGTTCGATGGCGACGCCCATTGCGCGCAGCGCGGCGGCGGTGGCGCGCACGTCATCGCTCTCGAGCAGGCCGGAAATCCGCGTCTCGCCCAGCGCGCTGGCGCCGAGCATCAGCGCGCGGTGGCTGATCGACTTGTCGCCCGGCACCGCGATCGTGCCGCGCAGCGGGCCGCCGGGCGTAAAGGTGCGGGAAGGGCCGTTCATGAGAAGCCGCGCTTTGACAGCGACCGCACCCTATGGCAAGGCGCGCCGCCAATGCGAAAGGGCTTGATTCCATCCCGCCCCGCCGCCACCTGCATCACTGAATTTTCTCCCGCGATTTTCGCGGGGCAAGCGTTTGAGGAAGACCATGGCCAAACCGGAATGGGGCACCAAGCGGACCTGCCCGAAATGCGGCACCCGCTTCTACGACCTGGGCGAAGAGCACCCCGTCACCTGCATCGAATGCGGGAACGAGTGGGACCCCGAGCCCGTGCTGAAGCCCAAGCAGCCGATCCCCTTCGAGGACGAGAAGAAGGAAAAGGACAGCGACTCCGATTCGGATCTGGCCGATGACGATCTGGACGATATCGACGAGGACGACGATTCGCCCGACAACGAAGTCGACCTCGGTGGTGACGACGACCTTGGCGTGACCAAGGGCAAGGGCGACGACGACAAGGAAGACGACAGCTAATTCGTTTTCTGATAAGGGTTGCCAAACCCGGGGCGCGGTCATAAAGGGCGCGTCCTCGCCACCATCCGGGTCTCTCCGGCAGGCGGCGAAAATGAATGATTGGGGCCTTAGCTCAGCTGGGAGAGCGCAACACTGGCAGTGTTGAGGTCAGCGGTTCGATCCCGCTAGGCTCCACCATTCATCCGTCCTGACCAATATTCGGGACGAACGGTTTTACATCTAGTCGGGGCATGCGCCTCGCACGCTGGCCGACGAGGTTTCGTCCGCCGGCGTTTTTCGCGTTTGGCGGGTTTTCCGCTGAAAAGGAGTACGGCAAAGCGTGTTCGACAACCTGTCCGATCGCCTCGGTGCCACGTTCGACAAGCTGCGGGGGCGCGGTGCGCTCAAGGAGCAGGACGTGCGCGATGCGATGCGCGAGGTGCGGATCGCGCTGCTCGAAGCCGACGTCGCGCTGCCGGTCGTCCGCCGCTTCATCGATGCCGTCACCGAAAAGGCCATCGGCCAGGACGTGCTGCGCGCGGTTTCGCCCGGCCAGCAGGTCATCAAGATCGTCAATGACGAGCTTGTGCGCACGCTGGGCGGCGATCCCGACGAAGAGGAAGGCGCGCCCGCGCCCGAGGAATCGCGCCTCAAGCTCGAGGTCAAGCCGCCCGCCGTCGTGATGATGGTCGGCCTGCAGGGCTCGGGCAAGACCACCAGCACCGCCAAGATCGCGCGCTATATCCGCGAAAAGCACGGCAAGAAGGCGATGATGGCGTCGCTCGACGTCGCGCGCCCGGCGGCGCAGGAACAGCTCGCGGTGCTTGGCCAGCAGGCCGATATCGCCACGCTGCCGATCGTCCCGGGCCAGCAGCCGGTCGACATCGCCAGGCGCGCGCTCGAATCGGCGCGGCTGCAGAATTTCGACGTGCTGATGCTCGACACAGCGGGCCGCCTGCATGTCGACGATGCGCTGATGGCCGAGATGAAGGCGGTCGCCGGCGCGGCCGATCCGGCCGAAGTCTTGCTGGTGGTCGACTCGCTCACCGGCCAGGACGCGGTCAACGTCGCCAAGAGCTTCACCGACGAGGTCCCGCTGACCGGCGTGGTCCTCACTCGGATGGACGGCGATGCGCGCGGTGGTGCGGCGCTCTCGATGCGCGCCGTAACGGGCAAGCCGATCAAGTTCGCCGGTACCGGCGAGAAGCTCGATGCGCTCGAAGCGTTTCATCCGAAGCGCGTCGCGGGCCGCATCCTCGGCATGGGCGACGTCGTCAGCCTGGTCGAGAAGGCTGCCGCGACGGTCGATGCCGAAGACGCCGAACGCCTCGCCAAGCGCATGTCGAAGGGCGAGTTCGACTTGAACGACCTTCGGACCCAGCTGAAGCAGATGCAGAACATGGGCGGGCTCGGCATGCTCGCGGGCATGCTGCCCGGGATGAAGAAGGCCAAGGCCGCGATGGCCGCCTCGAACATGGACGACAAGGTGCTGCTCCACATGGACGCGATCATCGGCTCGATGACCGCGAAGGAACGCGCCAAGCCGGGCCTGATGAACGCCAAGCGCAAGAAGCGCGTCGCCGCCGGTTCGGGCACCCAGGTGCAGGACGTCAACAAACTCCTGAAGATGCACCAGGAGATGTCCAAGGCGATGAAGCAGATCAGGAAGATGGGCGGCCTCGGTGGCCTCGGGAAGCTGTTCGGCGGCGGCGGGATGCCCGGCATGGGCGGCGGTGGCGGGGGCGCCCCTTCGCTCCCCGGTCTCGGCGGCTCAGGGGGCGGCGACATTCCTCCCGAAATCCAGGACATGATGAACAAGAAAAAGTGATTTCAAGAGTTTAGGACTGAAAGGTAATATCAAATGGCAGTTGCAATCCGTCTTTCGCGTGGTGGCGCCAAGAAGCGTCCCTACTACCGCATCGTCGTCGCCGACGCGCGCAGCCCGCGCGACGGCAAGTATCTCGAGCAGATCGGCGTGTACAACCCGCTGCTCGCCAAGGACGACGAAAAGCGCGTCCAGCTGAACGAAGACCGCGCCCGTTACTGGGTCGGCGTCGGCGCGCAGCCGAGCGATCGCGTCTCCCGTTTCCTCGATGCCGCCGGCATCGTCGAGCGTGAAGCGCGCAACAACCCGCAGAAGGCCGAGCCGGGCGAGAAGGCCAAGGAACGCGCCGAAGAGAAGGCCGCGAAGGAAGCCGAAGCCAAGGAAGCCGAAGAAGCGGCCAAGGCCGAAGCCGAAGCGCCGAAGGAAGAAGAAGCCAAGGCCGAAGACGCTCCCGCCGAGGAAGCGGCTGCGGAAGAAGCTCCGGCCGAGGAAGCCAAGGAAGAAGCTCCGGCCGAAGAAGAGAAGAAGGACGAAGCCGCCGACGAAGAGAAGTCGGAAGGCTAAGCCTTTATGTCGGACAAGCCCGTCACCCTCGCCGCCATCACCGGCGCGCACGGCGTGGCGGGCGAAGTCCGGCTCAAGCTGTTCGGAGAAGGGTGGGAGCAATTGCGCGTCCACCCCTCTTTCAATGACGGCGCGCTGAAGCTCGCCAAGGTCCGTTCGGACAACAAGGGCGGCGCGATTGCCCGTTTTGAGGGCGTTTCGAACCGCAATGAGGCCGAGGCGCTGCGCGGCACCGCGCTCACCGTTCCGCGCGGCGCGCTGCCCCCGCTCGAAGAGGGCGAATACTACCACGCCGACCTGATCGGGCTCCCGGTAGTCACCGAGCAAGGCGAGGCGATCGGCACCGTCGCCGACGTGATGAATTACGGTGCGACCGACCTCGTCGAGATCGAGCGCGCAAACGGCAAGAAGTTCATGGTTCCGCTGACCGAACAGGCCGTGCCCGAGTGGAATGACGAGCGCCTGGTGGTCAACGCGGCCTTCGCCGAAGACTAGGAACGGTCGCGCTCACGACGCTTTGAATCGGTATGACCGATACGAAGACGCTCCTCTCCGCCATCCTCTTCGCGCCGCTCCTGTCGCTCGGCGCATGCCAACAATCGACCGAACCGCCGGGCGATCCCTCCAGCGACGATCCAGCAGCGACGCGCCCCTCGGGGAGCCCTTCGCTGCTGACCGTCGAAGGCCGCATCGAAAGCGGCGTCGAATGCCGCGTACTGCACACACCCGATGGCAAGCGCTACGCCTTCAACGGCGGGGATGAATTCGCCTCCGGTGATTACGTCCGCATTACCGGCGAGCTGGCCGATGCGAGCTTCTGTCAAGAGGGCGAGGGCACGCTCGTGATGGATTCGATCGAGAGCGCGGATGCTCCTGCGCGCGATCGCGATCCGGCCCGCGCCGGCGGCGTCGCGCTGACCGAAGACTATGTCATGGGCAGCTGGACCGCGAAGGGTGTCGATGCGAACTGCGCAAAGCCCGATTTCCAGATCAGCCGCAGCCCCGGCGCGCTGGTGCTCGAATCGAGCGTCAACGGCGTACCGACCGACAGCATGGTCGTGCTGGGGGACTATCCGCGCCTCGTGCTCGACGATCCGCTGCCCGACCTTCCGCTGGAGAGTCGCGGACCCGATGGTATGGCGATCCTTCGCCCCGCTACCGATGCCGCCTACGATCCGGTCTCGATCGGCGGACACCGAATCGTCGGCGACGGCGTTGTGTTCGTCAAATGCGGAAATTGAGGGCCTAGCGCCGCAACGGTTCGTCCTCGGCCAGGTGATTGCGGATCGTCGTCGCGGCGACGCCTGCCTGGCCCATCGCATGGCTGATCTGGTCGAGCCCGATCACCACGTCGCCCGCCGCGAACAGGCCGGGGACGCTGGTTTCGAGATGGTCGTCGGTCGCGACGCAGCCTTCGTCGCTGAGCTCGGCCCCCGCCTGCGCGGCGAGTTCGGAGCGGATATCCGAGCCGAGCGCGGGATAGACGCTGGCGAATTTCATCCGCCCCTCGGCGGTGTCGAAGGCGAGGCAATCGCCCTCGATCGCGAAGTTGGCGACCGGTCCGTCGACGGCGTCGATCCCGGCGGCGCGGAGCCGGCGGTCGCAGCTATCCGAGAAATCGTGCCTGGGCAGCGGCGAGACCAAAGTGACGTCCCTGGTGTAGGTGCGCACGAACTCCGCCTCGGCGCAGCCGTGCGCGCCGGTTCCGATCACGCCGACGCGCTTGTCAGTGACCTCGTAGCCGTCGCAGACCGGGCAATAGCGCAGCAGCCCTCGCGCCAGCGCCTCGTCGTGGAGGTCGTCCTCCATCCCCTCGGGGCGGCGGTTGACCACCCCGGTGGCGAGCAGGACCGAGCGCGCGCGATAGGTCGCACCCTCGGTGCCGACGGTGAAGCCGTCCTCGGTTCGCTGGAGGTGGATCACGCGCTTCTGCTCACGATGCGCACCGTATTTCTCGGCCTGTTCGAGCATGCGGGCGAGTAGTTCCTTGCCGTTGATGCCGTCGGGAAAGCCTGCATGGTTGTGGCTGGTCGGGATCCACGCCGCGCGGCTCCCACCGTCGTCGAACAGCCGGATATCGAGGTGATAGCGCGCGAGATAGATCGCCGCAGTCAGCCCGGCGGGCCCCGCGCCCACGATGATGCAATCGTCCATGAGGGGGCAACGCACGGGATGGATATGCGCTCCCCGAGAGGCTAGGCGTCCGGCCATGACCTTCGCCGCCACCATCATTACGCTCTATCCCGAGATGTTTCCCGGGCCGCTTCGGCTGTCGCTCGCGGGGCGGGCGCTCGAGGAGCAGAAATGGTCGCTCGACACCGTGCAGCTGCGCGATTTCGCGGAGGACAAGCACCGCACGGTCGACGATACGCCGGCCGGGGGCGGGGCAGGCATGGTGCTCAAACCCGACGTGCTCGGCGCGGCGATCGATCATGCGCGCAGGCTGTCGCCCGAGGCGCCGGTGCTGGCGATGACCCCGCGCGGCAAGCCGATCTCGCAGTCGCGCATTCGCGAGCTGGCGGCGGGGCCGGGGGTTACGCTGCTGTGCGGCCGGTTCGAGGGGTTCGACGAGCGCATCTTCGAAGGCCGCGACGTCGAGGAAGTCTCGCTCGGCGACATCGTGCTGTCGGGCGGAGAACCCGCGGCGCTGGCGATACTCGACGCTTGCATTCGCCTGCTTCCCGGCGTAATGGGCGCCCCCGATAGCGGGGTCGAGGAATCGTTCGAGAACGGCCTCCTCGAATATCCGCAATTCACCCGACCTCAGGAATGGGAAGGGCGCACGATCCCTGAAGTGCTGCGATCGGGGGATCATGCGAAGATCGCGGCGTGGCGCAAGGCACGCAGCGAGGAAGACACACGGTTACGCAGGCCGGACCTTTGGGAGCGTCATACGGACGCTCGGGACCAGTCTGCCTCTGGCGCGCGGCACGAAACGAAGGACGATTAGGCATGAACCTGATCCAGACACTCGAAGCCGAGGCGATCGAAAACCTCGGTAAGGACATTCCCGAATTCCGCGCGGGCGACACCGTCCGCGTCGGCGTGCGCGTCAAGGAAGGCGAGCGCGAGCGTATCCAGAACTTCGAAGGCGTGTGCATCGCGCGTTCGAACCGCGGCATGGGTTCGAACTTCACCGTGCGCAAGATGAGCTTCGGCGAGGGCGTCGAGCGCGTCTTCCCGCTCTATTCGCCGAACGTCGACACCGTCACCGTGATCCGTCGCGGCGCCGTGCGTCGCGCGAAGCTGTATTACCTGCGCGGCCGCACCGGCAAGAGCGCGCGTATCGCCGAACGCCGCGACACGCGCCCGGCGAAGGACGCCAAGTAAGCTTTCAGGCTTTCGAGCCGACGAATAAATGAGGGGCGCTTCCGGCAAGGGAGCGCCCCTTTTGCATTCCGGCCCCGATTTCGTCATTGCGAGCGTAGCGAAGCAATCCAGGGCGCCGACTCGCTTCTTCACTGGATTGCCGTGGCGACTGCGTCGCCTCGCAATGACGAGTTTGGGAGAGAATGACACACCATGCGACTGTTTCTTGCCGCCCTGATGCTAAGCGCTTCGACCGTTCCTGCCGCCGCGCAGGAGGCTTCGATGACTGAGCCCGCCGAAGCCAAGCAGTTGACGTTCGAACGCGTCTTCGCCTCGCCGTCGCTCGACGGATCGAGCCCGCGCGGGGTGAAGATTTCGCCCGACGGCCGTTATCTCACCCTGCTACGTAACCGCGAGAACGATCGCGATCGCTACGATCTGTGGGCGTTCGACCGCGAGGCGCGCGAATGGACGATGCTGGTCGATAGCGA
This sequence comes from Pseudoblastomonas marina, assembly GCF_034374265.1. NCBI lineage: Bacteria > Pseudomonadati > Pseudomonadota > Alphaproteobacteria > Sphingomonadales > Erythrobacteraceae > Pseudoblastomonas > Pseudoblastomonas marina. Next base: position 628,461 of record NZ_CP139718.1, read on the forward strand.
GACGGTAGGATCGGGCCGCGAACTGTCCGAGGACGAGAAGATGCAGCGCGAACGCGCGCGCGTCGGTAATTTGAAGGGCATCATCACCTATCAATGGGCGCCCGACGGCGAGGGACTGCTCGTCCCGCTCGATGGCGATCTCTACCTCGCGCGGCTCGATGGCAGCGTCACGCGGCTGACCGATACCGAGGAAAGCGAACTCAACCCGACGCTCAGCGAAGAAGGCGGTTTCGTTTCCTTCGTGCGCGATCGGCAGTTGTGGGTCGGCGCGGTGGGCGAAGCCGCACAGCCGGTAACACCGAAGGAAGGCGAGGATATTCGCTGGGGCGAGGCCGAATTCGTCGCGCAGGAGGAAATGGGCAGGCTGACCGGCTTCTGGTGGAGCCCCGACGACCGCCGCATCGCGGTCCAGCGCTTCGACGAAAGCGGGGTCGGGATCGTGACCCGCGCCGCGATCGGTGCGACCGGGACCAAGGTTTTCGACCAGCGCTATCCGGTCGCGGGCAGCGCCAATGCCGTGGTCGAACTTTTCGTCATGGATCCCGACGGCAGCGACCGGGTGAAGGTCGATCTGGGCGAAGAAGCCGATATCTACCTCGCGCGTGTCGACTGGGCGCCCGATGGCAGCGCGCTTTACGTCCAGCGGCAGGATCGCGGGCAGACCAGGATCGACATGCTCAAGGTCGATCCCGCCACCGGTGACAGCGAAGTGTTGTTCACCGAACGGGCGCGCGACGGATATTGGGTCGAGATCAGCGACAACTACCGGTTCCTTAAGGACGGTTCGCTGATCTGGTGGTCCGAGCGCGATGGGTGGGGGCATTTCTACCGGTTCGCGGACGGCGAATGGACCCAGCTGACCGACGGTGACTGGCAGGTGATGGACCTGGTCGGCATCGACGAGGCGCGCGGACGCATCACCTTTCGCGCGAACAAGGACGATGTGCTTGCCCCGCAGATCTATGCGATCGACAACTGGTCGGGCGAACCGCAGCTGCTGACCGACCCTGACTACGTCAACGGCGCCTCAATGGACCGCAAGGGCCAGACGCTGCTGGTTTCGCGTTCGAACGATACGCAGCCCACGCAGAGCTACATCGCCGATGCCGAGGGCAATCGCCTCGCCTGGATCGAGGAGAACCGCGTCGAAGGGGACCACCCGTACGCGCCCTATCTCGCGAGCCACGCGCTGGCGCGTTACGGCACGATTCCCGCCGTCGACGGTAGCGAACTCTATTACGAGATGGTCACGCCCGAGCTCGAAGAAGGCAAGAAATACCCGGTCTTCTTCTACCATTATGGCGGTCCGACCAGCCAGGTCGTCGACAAGGGCTGGGGTGGCGCGCTGCGGCAGGCAGTGGTCGACAAGGGCTATATCTGGTTCGCGCTCGACAATCGCGGCACCCCCAATCGGGGGGTCGATTTCCTCAGCCAGATCTACCGCGCGATGGGGACGATCGAAGTCGAGGACCAGGCGACCGGGGCCCAGTGGCTCAAGACGCTGGATTTCGTCGATCCCGACAAGATCGCGACCTATGGCTGGTCGTATGGCGGCTATATGTCGATCCTGATGCTGCAAGCTGATCCGGGCCTGTATGCCGCCGCGATCGCGGGTGCCCCGGTGACCAAGTGGGAGCTTTACGACACCCACTACACCGAGCGCTACATGGGCACCCCGCAGGACGATGCCGAAGCCTATGAGATCGGCAATGCGATCGTGAACGCCGACAAGATCGAGGACCCGCTACTGCTGGTGCACGGCATGGCCGACGACAACGTGGTATTCGAAAACGCCACCGAGCTGATCGCCGCGATGCAGGAGGCCAACGTCCCGTTCGATATGATGCTCTATCCCGGCTACACCCACCGCGTGGCCGGCGAGAATATCTCGCCGCACCTGTGGAACACCTATTTCCGTTTCCTCGAGCAGAACGGGGTGACCGCACCCGAGTGACGAAGCGCGGCGGCAAACTGGGCTTCAATGCCGCCTGGTCGATGGCGGTCGGGGGCATGATCGGCGGCGGCATCTTCGCCACTTTGGGCGTGGTCATCGCCGTCGCGGGCAAGCTCGCCTGGTTGAGCTTCGTGATCGGTGGCCTGATCGCGCTGGCGACCGGATACAGCTATGCGCGGCTGACGCAGGATTTCGACTGCGCCGGGGGCGCCTTCGCCTTCCTACGCCGCGTCGGGGCCGAACGGGCCGCGCGCGTCACGGTCTGGGCGCTGATGCTCGGCTATACGCTGACCGTATCGGTCTATGCCTTCACCTTCGGGGCCTATCTCGCGCATGCCGTCGGCGGGCCTTCGTGGCTACCGCAGGTGGCGGCTCTCTTGGCGATCTTCGTGCTGGCCGGAGTCAACCTGAAGGGGGTCGGCGAAAGTGCGACCGTCGAGATCGTCGCCGTTTGGGGCAAGCTGGCGATCCTGTTCGGGCTGGCGTTCATCGGCCTCCCCCGCTGGGCACCGGAACGGATGGCGGCGGCGGACAGCAGCGGCAGCGGGATCAGCGGGGCTATCGTCGGCGCTGCGACCGTGTTCATGGCCTATGAAGGCTTCCAGCTGCTGGCCTACGATTACGACGACATGGAAGACGGCAAGGCCTTGATCGGCAAGGCCATGCTGTGGGCGATCGTTGCCACGATCTCGGTCTACGTGCTCGTCACCTTGGGCACTGCCATGCTGGTCGGGGCCGATGCGATCATTGCGAAGAAGGAAGTCGCCCTGGCGGATGCGGGTCGTGCTGCGGCCGGAACCGCTGGCTTGATCGCGGTCACGATCGCCGCGGTGTTCTCGACTGCCTCGGCGATCAACGCGACGATTTTCTCCACCGCGCGCCTCGGGAAGGAAGCCGAGGCCGAAGGTGAGCTCCCCGCGATCTTCGGCAAGACCGACAGTGAGGGCGTGCCCTGGGCGGGTGTATTGATCGTCGCGGTCGTGGCGGCGGTGCTCGCGGTCTTCGGTGGTCTCAGCCAGCTCGTGCAAGGCGCGAGCTTCGTGTTCCTCGCGGTCTTCGCCGTCGTCAACGTCGTTGCGGTGCGGCATGGCGTGGCCCATCCGGCGATCGCCTATACCGGCGCCCTCGGCGCTGTCGCGGCCATCCTGCTGCTTGCGCTGCATCTGGCGGGAATCATCTGACCGCAGGGTCGGTCAAGCGAATGTGCGCTTGCGGGTGGGCAGGTAATCGCTATCTCGGCGGCACACTCTCACAGTGGAGACATGGATTTGGGTTACAGGGTAGTCGTCGTCGGTGCGACCGGGAATGTCGGGCGCGAAGTGATGCAGGTGCTCGCCGAGCGCGAGTTCCCGTGCGACGAGGTCGCTGCGGTCGCATCCTCACGCTCGCAGGGGAGCGAGGTCGAATTCGGCGACACCGGCAAGATGCTCAAATGCAAGAATATCGAGCACTTCGATTTCACCGGCTGGGACATCGCGTTGTTCGCGGCCGGGTCCGACGTATCCAAGACCTATGCGCCCAAAGCCGCGAAGGCGGGATGCGTGGTGATCGACAATTCTTCGCTCTACCGGATGGACCCGGACGTTCCGCTGATCGTGCCGGAGGTAAATCCGGACGCGATTTCAGAATATTCCAAGCGCAACATCATCGCCAACCCGAACTGTTCGACCGCGCAGATGGTCGTCGCATTGAAGCCTCTGCACGATGCCGCCACGATCAAGCGCGTGGTCGTCTCGACCTACCAATCGGTCTCGGGCGCCGGGAAGGCCGGGATGGACGAACTGTTCGAGCAGAGCCGCGCGATCTTCGTCGGCGACAGCCCCGAGCCGGCAAAGTTTCAGAAGCAGATCGCCTTCAACGTCATCCCCCAGATCGACGTCTTCCTCGATGACGGATCGACCAAGGAAGAATGGAAGATGGTCGTCGAAACAAAGAAGATTTTGAGCGCGAAGATCAAGGTCCAGGCGACCTGCGTGCGCGTGCCGGTGTTCGTGGGCCACTCCGAAAGCATCGCGATCGAATTCGAGGACGAGATGTCGGCGGAGCAGGCCCAGGATATCCTGCGCGAGGCGCCCGGCATCATGCTTGTCGACAAGCGCGAAGACGCCGGATACGTCACCCCGGTCGAATGCGTCGGCGACAGTGCGACCTTCATCAGCCGTGTGCGCGACGATCCCACGGTCGAGAATGGCATCGCGCTGTGGTGCGTCTCGGACAACCTCCGCAAGGGCGCGGCGCTCAATGCGGTCCAGATCGCGGAACTGCTCGGGCGGGAGTGCCTGAAGAAGGGATGATCGCGATGCGGGCGCTACCGGTTCTTGCTGTCCTTTTGCTGGCCGCCTGCGGCGAGCCCGCCTCCGACGAGAGCACATCCGACCAGTCGCAGGTAGAGCTGCCTTCCGAAGCGATCGCCGAGCCCGAGCCTCTCCAGGAAGGCGAAACGGTCGTGTTCGATGCGCGACCGATCGCGGCGCTCGACGGCGAGGGGCTGCGGATGGTCATTCCGTCGGGCGCGACCCGGCTGATCGCCTTCGGCAGCGGGCGGCAGGTGGTCGAGAACGCGCTCGGCCGATCGCTCGGCAAGGGCGGTACGCGCAGCAGCAATCGCGAGTGCGGTGCCGGCCCGATGGAATTCTCGACGATCGACGGGCTGACGCTCAATTTCCAGGACGGGAAGTTCGTCGGCTGGAACATCGACGGCACGCTCGGCCTGACGACGATCGACGGCATGGGCGTCGGAAGCAACCGCGCGGTGCTTGAGCAGTCGCGCACGCTGGCGATGCAGGAAAGCACGCTCGGCATGGAGTTTCGCAGCGGCGGGATCGGCGGATTCCTCGACGAGCAGGGCGACACGGTCACGATGCTCTACGCCGGCACGCAGTGCTTCTTCCGCTGACATGACCGGCGCCAACCCGATCCTGCCCGCCGATCTCTTTTTCAGCTTTCGTTCGCCCTACAGCTATCTCGCGATCGGGCGCTATCGTGCATTGGCGGAAAGCCATACGGTCGATATCGCGCTGCGCCCGGTCTACCCGCTCGCGATCCGCAAGCCTGATTTCTTCGAACATAGCAATCCGGCCTGGCTCGGCTACCTGCTGCGCGATGTGCCGCGCCTTGCCGAATATCACGGCATCCCCTTCGGCATCCCGCGGCCGGATCCGATCGTGCAGGACCTCCACACGCGCAAGATTGCCGACAAGCAGCCCTATATCCACCGCATCACTCGGCTGGGCCAGGCCGCTGCGCGGCGCGGCCACGGCCTCGCCTTCGCGCATGAAGCCGCCGGACTGATCTGGGGCGGCGCGGCGAACTGGCACGAGGGCGATCATCTCGCACAGGCTGCGTCGGCCGCGGGTCTAGACTTTACCGACCTCGAAGCCGAAGCGCGAGACGACGCGGATGCCCTCGACATTGAGATCGCCGCCAACCAGCAGGCGCTCGAAGATGCTGGGCACTGGGGCGTCCCGACGCTGGTGTTCGACGGCGAGCCGTTCTTCGGACAAGACCGTATCGACATTGCCAGGTGGCGCATGGAGCAGAAGGGATTGCAGGCACGATGAGCGAACGGATCGCCAGTTTCGACGGGCAGGAGATCGCCGTTCATCGCATGGGCGAGGGACGCCCGGTGTTGCTCCTACACGGCCTCTTTTCGAGCGCCGAGATGAACTGGATCAAGTACGGCCATGCGGCAAAGCTCGCCGAGGCCGGGTTCGAATGCATCATGCCCGATCTGCGTGCGCACGGCGAAAGCGCCAAGCCGCACACGGCCTCGGCCTATCCGCACGACGTGCTGGTGAGCGACACCGCAGCGCTGGTGCAGGCGCTCGATCTGGTCGACTACGATCTGGTCGGTTTCTCTCTCGGTGCGCGAACGGCGGCTCGGGCAGTGCTGTCCGGCTTGACCCCGCGCAGGCTGGTGCTCGCGGGAATGGGGCTCGAAGGGCTCGCCGGATGGGACAAACGTGCCGCCTTCTTCATCGACGCGATCGATCGCTACCACGAAGTCGAACGCGGCGATCCGGCCTATTTCGCCAAGAATTTCATGAAGACGATGAAGACCGACCGGGTGGCCGCGCGCCACCTGCTGCAAAGCGTGGGGGACACCGCACCCGAAGCACTCGAAGCGATCTCGATGCCCACCGCGATCGTATGCGGCGACGAGGATCGGGACAACGGTTCGCCCGAACGCCTCGCCGAGGCGATCCCCGATGCCGAGCACGTCGAGGTGCCGGGCACGCATATGTCGTGCGTGGTGAAGCCCGAGCTTGGACAGGCGATCGCCGATTTCCTATCCGCTTGATTTGGCGCGGCGCGAAGTCCAGACTTCGCGCAACGCAAAATCGAGAGGATGCCGTTTCATGAAATTCCGTACCGCCGCCGCCATCGCGCCGCTCGCGCTGGGGCTTGCCGCCTGTAGTACCGCCAATGCCGAAGCCCCTGCCAGCGCGCCGGTGGCCGCGCAGGATGAGGCGCGCGAGTACCCGCTGACGCCCGAAGGCGCGGCGAAGTGGGTCGCGATGGTCGAGGCGGACCTGTTCGACCATTCGGTGGAGGCCGCGCGGATCGACTGGATCAACGCGACCTACATCACCCACGACACCAACGAACTGGCCGCCAAGATCGGTGCGGTGAGCACCGAGAAGACCGTGCGCTACGCCCTCGAAGCGGCGAAATATGCCGAAGTGGCCGGACTCGCGCCCGACGTCGCTCGCAAGCTCGATATCCTGCGTACCTCGGTGAACCTGCCGGCGCCCACCACCCCGGGTGCGGCGGAACGGGCGGCGCAGCTCGCCGTCAGCCTCAACTCGCAATACGGCGCGGGCAAGGGCACGCTCAACGGCGAACCGATCAGCGGCTCGGACATCGAGGCCGAAATGGGCAATCTCGATCGCACACCCGCTGAATATGCCGAAATGTGGGCCAGCTGGCACACCAATGTCGGCGCGCCGATGAAGGATGAATATCGCGAACTGGTCGGGATCTCGAATGCCGGCGCGCAGGAACTCGGCTTCAGCGACGTCGGCGCTATGTGGCGCTCGGGCTATGACATGACACCCGAGGAATTCGCCGCCGAGACCGAGCGGATGTGGCAGGAAGTGAAGCCGCTCTATGAAAGCCTGCACACCTATGTCCGCTGGAAACTGAACGAGCACTATGGCGATGCGATCCAGCCCAAGACCGGGCCGATCCGTGCCGACCTGCTCGGCAATATGTGGGCGCAGGAATGGGGCAATATCTACCCGCTGGTCGCGCCCGAGGGATCGGGAGATCTGGGCTACGACCTGACCGAACTGATTGCAGAGAAGGGCCTCGACGAACGCGGGATGGTGAAGGTGGGTGAGGACTTCTTCTCCTCGCTCGGCTTCGACCCGCTGCCCGGGACCTTCTGGGAGCGCAGCCAGTTCACCAAGCCCGAAGACCGCGAGGTCGTGTGCCATGCTTCGGCCTGGGACCTCGACAACAAGGACGACATCCGCATCAAGATGTGCATCAAGCGCAATGCGGACGACTTCATCACCATCCACCACGAGCTCGGCCACAATTATTACCAGCGCGCCTACAAGGACCAGTCCTACCTTTACCTGTCCGGCGCGAACGACGGGTTTCACGAGGCGATCGGCGACATGATCGCGCTTTCGATCACGCCCGAATACCTCGTCCAGATCGGGATGCTCGATCGTGACCAGGTGCCCAGTGCCGACAAGGATATCGGCCTGCTGCTGCGTCAGGCGATGGACAAGGTCGCGTTCCTGCCGTTCGGCCTGCTGGTCGATCGCTGGCGCTGGGGCGTGTTCGACGGCTCGATCACGCCGGCCGAATACAATTCGGCGTGGCACGGTCTGAAGCGCGAATACCAAGGCATCACCCCGCCGGTCGATCGCCCCGCCGATGCCTTCGATCCGGGTGCGAAGTACCACATCCCGGGCAACGTCTCCTACACCCGCTACTTCCTCGCACGGTTGCTGCAGTTCCAGTTCTACAAGGCCGCCTGCGACCAGGCGGGCTGGGACGGGCCGCTCCATCGCTGCTCGTTCTACGGCAACGAGGAAGTGGGCGAGAAATTGAACGCCATGCTCGAACTCGGCGGATCGAAGCCTTGGGCAGACGCGCTCGAGGAGTTCACCGGCGAACGCCAGATGAGCGGCAAGGCGATGATGGAGTATTTCGCCCCGCTCAAGGCATGGCTCGACGAGCAGAACGAAGGCAAGCCGACCGGATGGTGAGGTCGCTCCTGCCGCTCGCCGTGCTCGCCCTCTTGGGCTGCGCGCCCATCGCCGGGGAAGAGACGCGCGCGTCCGGCGCCTCGGATGTAGGCGGCGCGCTGTTCGTCGCGGGCAAGTTCGGCAACACGCTCGCGCGGATCGACCTTGCCTCCGGCGAGGAGACCGCGCGAGTGGCCAGCTGTGTCAACCCGCACGAGCTCGCGACCTCGCCGGACGAGCGGTATGTCGCGCTCGCCTGCTATGGCGGGCGCACGGTCGATATCTTCCGCACTTCCGATCTCGGCAAGGTGAAGAGCATCGAACTGGGCGAGGGCGCGCGTCCGCACGGGATCGTCTGGCACGCCAATGGCGATCTCTATGCGACCGCCGAGGGCCGCCAGTCGATCTATTGGATCAAGGACCCGCTGGGAGCGGCGGAGACGTTCGAATATGCCAGCGGCCAGCGCGGCACGCACATGCTCGCCGTCGCGCCCGATGGGCGCCATGCCTGGACCACCGACCTGGGTTCGAAGACGGTCACGCGAATCGATTTGCGTACGCGCCGCGCGCCCCTGTCGGTCGAGGTCGGCGAGGAGCCGGAAGGCATCGCGCTGTCGAGGGACGGAGCGACGCTCTACGTCTCGGCGCGCGGTTCGAACGAGGCCTATGCGATCGACCCGCAGACGCTCGAAGTGCGCAAGACCATCCCGACCGGACGGTTCGCGCTCCGCATCGTCACCCGGCCGCAGGGCGACTACGCGGTGACTTCGAACCTGATGGACGGATCGCTGACCGTAATCGACCTCGACACTTTCGAACCGGTCCGCACCATCCCGGTGTCGAGCCCGGCCGAGGCCGAGGCGCGCACGCAGGTCACCGTGCTGTGGTCGCCCGACGGGGAGCGCGTCTATGCCGCCGAAACGATGAGCAACACGATCGCCGAGATCGATTTCGCCAGCGGCGACGTGCTGCGCCGGCTTCCGGGCGAGGGCGGTGGCGATGGGATCGCGATCGTCGAATGAGCAAACGCCGCAAGGAGCTGCCCGTGGTGGGCTGGCGCGAGCTGGTGCACCTGCCCGAACTCGGCCTGCACGAGGTTCCCGCCAAGATCGACACCGGCGCGCGAACTTCCTCGCTCCACGGCCAAGTGGTCGAGGAATTCGAACGGAACGGAGAAAAATACGTTCGTTTCAGCGTCGAATTTCCCGAGCAAAAAGTGCGCCAGATTTGCGAGGCGGTGCATGTCGACATTCGCGGCATCACCAGTTCGAACGGCGAGAAACAGCGGCGCTACGTGATCAAGTCGCCGTTACGGATCGGCGATCTCGAATTCCGGGCAGAGATCAGCCTCGCCGATCGCTCGGACATGAAATTTCCGATGCTGATCGGGCGATCCTCCTTGCGTCGGCGCTTCGTCGTCGACAGTGGGCATTCCTGGTTGCAGACAGACGGCCGCGAAGCGGTGAAAGGGCATAAACCATGAAGATTGCGATGCTTGCCCGGAATCCCAAGCTCTATTCGCACCAACGCCTCGTCGAGGCGGCGGAAGCGCGTGGACATTCGCTCGATATCCTCAATACGACCCGCTGCACGGTGCACATCGCGAGCCATCGACCCGAGGTCTATTACAACGGCGAGCCGTGCATCGGCTATGATGCGATCATCCCGCGCATCGGCGCGTCGGTGACCAATTACGGCCTCGCGATCCTGCGCCAGTTCGAGATGCGCGGCTGCTGGCCGCTCAATGAAAGCGTCGCGATCGGGCGTAGCCGCGACAAGCTGCGCAGCATGCAGATCCTCGCCAAATACGGACTCGGCCTGCCGCTTACCGCCTATGCCAACGATCCCAAGCAGGCCGAGGAGATCATCAAGGCGGTCAAGGGGCCGCCGGTGGTGATCAAGCTGCTCGAAGGCACGCAGGGCATCGGCGTGGTGCTTGCGGAGACGATGTCGTCGGCCAAGTCTGTGATCGAGGCGTTCCGCGGCGCCAACGTCAATATCCTCGTGCAGGAATTCATCAAGGAAGCGGGCGGCACCGATATCCGCGCGCTGGTGATCGGCGGGAAGGTCGTTGCCGCGATGAAGCGCACGGGCGCACCCGACGACTTCCGCTCCAACCTCCACCGCGGCGGCAGCGCGCAACTGATCAAGATCACGCCCGAGGAACGCAGCACCGCAGTCCGCGCGGCGAAACGCATGGGCCTCAACGTTTGCGGCGTGGACATGCTGCGCAGCAACCATGGCCCGGTGATCATGGAGGTGAATTCCTCGCCGGGCCTCGAAGGGATCGAGAACGCCACCGGCAAGGACGTGGCGGGCATGATCATCGACTATATCGAGAAGAACGCGAAGATCGGGAAGACGAAGACGAAGGGGCAGGGCTGACCTCGTACCACTCGCTCAGGATGTCGACCGGGCTGGTTTCCCTCTCGATTACAAATGGTTCGCCCTAAGGAACCGAACAATTGGGTTCGACAACCGTAAATCCCGATGCTAACTCCAATTTCCGGGGGAACTTCATGAATTGGTCGCGCTGTCCCTCATAGAACGATCAACAGGTTCGCAGGGCGACGGATGGCAGCATTGGCCATTACCGGGAGGGGTCCGGCTTCACTGCTCGGATTACGAGTTGCCGATGGATCAATTGGAGGAGCCGCTCGACCCGCAAAGCTGGATCGCGGCAATCGCGCGCCTGCATGATCGCGCCGCAGCGGATGACGAGCCGACGCATCAAGAGCGCTACCTGCGCAGCGCCCATACGCTGTCGCGCCTCGCCCCGGCTGCGCTCGGAGATATATTCGCATCCGAGGCGTCCGAGGCGGAATATGACGAATTCCTGCGCGCGAGCGACCTCTACAAGGCCTCGATCGAACTGCTGAACCCGTCGCTAAAGCTGGTGATTGCCAAACCCGACGGGACGCTCAAGCTGGAGGTCCACGCGCCCGTTTTCGATGCCGTCGGGGCGGCGAACGACGTGTTTCCCCGTGCCATCGTGCTTGGCTGGACGCGATGCGTGATGGCGATGGCGGATCGGGCCGATGAAATCGAAACCGATGTCAGCCGTCTAGACCGGCATACACGCCGGTCCGAACCGCATCCGCCGTCGAGTTCGCATTGATCTTGGAGAACATGTTGGCGCGGTGGATCTCGACCGTGCGCGGGCTGATGCCGAGATTGCGTGCGATTTCCTTGTTCGACAGGCCGTTGGTCAGGCTTGCCAGCACCTCGGATTCGCGGCTCGACAGCCCGCGAACCAGAGACTGGGCTTTCTCGATCCGTTCGAACTTGGCGCGGCGCACTTCGGCGCGCTTCGTGATATCTCGTAGCGCCCGCTCGAAGCTGTCAGAACTTTGCGGCCATTCGAGGTAGCCGACCGCACCCGACAGCATTGCCTCGATCACGCGTTCGACCTCGGGTTCGTCCGAATACATCGCCACCGGCAGCGTTGCATATGCCGAATCGCCTGCCTCGTTCAATCGCGCAAGCGGTCGGAATTCCCCGCCCTCGAACGCGAGTACGTACCCGCTGCGCGCGCGCCAGGAGAGGAACTCATCGGTATTTTCATAGATTTCGACGTGTTGTCCGTTCTGCAGTATCAGGCGCGAGATTTCCGCGCGCCTTGCAGCATCGGGATCGATGACGTGTACTTGCATGTAATTGCGACCTGACGGGTTACCCAAGACCTGCAGTTTCCCCTATGCGACAGCCCCGAACAACTAGGTGCTAACGCGTAAACCGGTCAAGGGACAGGCAGGTTCGACAATGCGTATGACCGTGCCGTGCGGGTCAGCGGAAGGGCGGTTCGTTGAACGCGCGCAGCTTGCGCGAATGCAGTCGCGGGCCCTCGGCGCGAAGTAGCTGGCAGGTGCGGACCCCGATCTGGAGGTGCGCTGCGATCGCCTCCTCGTAGAACTTGTTGGCCTGGCCCGGCAGCTTGATCTCACCGTGGAGCGGCTTGTCACTGACGCATAGCAGCGTGCCGTAGGGGACGCGGAAGCGATAGCCCTGCGCGCTGATCGTGGCACTTTCCATGTCGATCCCGACTGCGCGGCTGAGTGACAGGCGACGCGCCGAACTGGTGTAGCGCAGCTCCCAGTTGCGATCGTCGGTGGTGACGACGGTGCCGGTGCGCATTCGCTTCTTCAAATCGCTGCCATGCTCGCCCGAGACTTCCTCCGCCGCGCCGGCCAGCGCCTGTTGCACCTCGGCGATCGCGGGGAGGGGGATTTCGGGCGGCAACACCGGGTCGAGAACATGGTCGTCGCGCAGATAGGCGTGGGCGAGCACGTAGTCGCCGATCTTCTGGCTCGGGCGCAGGCCGCCGCAATGGCCGATCATGAGCCAAGCTTCGGGGCGCAGCACGGCGAGGTGGTCGCAGATCGTCTTCGCGTTGGACGGGCCGACACCGATATTGACCAGCGTGATCCCGCCGCGGTCCTCGCCGACGAGGTGGTAGGCAGGCATCTGGTGGCGCCGCCAAGCGGTGTCCGACAGGCGGTTCCGTGCATGCTCGACCGGTTCGGACAGGTGCAGCCCGCCCGCGCCGTGGAGCGCCTGATAACCGTCCTTCCCGAGCTGGGCGCCCGCCCAGTCCACGAATTCGTCGACGTAGCGGTGGTAGTTGGTGAACAGGATGAAGCGCTGGAAGTGCTCTGTGCTGGTGCCGGTATAATGGGCCAGCCGCGCGAGGCTGAAATCGGTCCGCAGTCCGTCGAACAGCGAGAGCGGCTTGGGAAATTCGGGATCCTGCAGGTCGTAGCCGTCGGCCAGTTCGTCGCCGATGTCGGCGAGCTCGGTCGAGGGGAAATGGCGCGCGAGGTCGTTCGGGCTGACCGAAGCCATCGCCGCGCCTGCCGCACCGTCGAGCACGTAGGGGAAGGGAATCTCCTGGGTAGACCGTCCCACCGAGATCTCGACGTCGTAATCGCCGCTCAGCAGGCTCAGCTGCTCTTCGAGATAGGCTGCGAACAGCGTCGGCTTGGTGATCGTGGTGGCATAGATACCGGCCTCGTTGAGCCGCCCGAAGCTGCGTCCGAACCCGCCGGCGGCCTCGCCCCCGCGATAGCGCAGACGCAATTCGGGATAACACCAGGCGTTTTCCTGCCGCCGGCTATCGGGCGGGATCGTGCCGTCCTTGGCGAACGCGGCAATATCGGCCTGAAGGGTGGCGACGGCTTCGTCGTAGAGCCGCTGCAGGTCTTCGATGATCTTTTTCGTCTTTTGCATCGCGGGCTGATAGCCATAGCAATGTTACAAAGCAAAGGGAGGGCATGCCTTCCGGTCGCTTTCCCAAGTCCGGGCGGCATCTGGTCACTGTCCGAATCCGACCGATTGCCGCACCCGATATTCGGATTACAAGGTGGGAATGCGATCGAGGTCTCGGCTGGTACCGCGGGGCCCTGTTGCTGGTCCGTCACAACGATCCGCAATCGCAGGTCGGTATCCGGACCATGGGCTAAGCGGCCAGCGTGCTGATGAGGCTGGGGCAATTGGAAGAGGCGCGCGACCTGCTGGTCGATGCGTCGGACAGCACGCGGGAGCGCCTGGCGTCGGCGCCGGAATTCGACGCGGTCGCCCGCCGCCAGCTGGACGAGGCCGGCCCGATCTTTCTCGACCTGGTGAGGACCGATTGGTTGCTTTCGCGAGCACCATGAAAAAGGGGCGCGGTCCCTAGCGAACCGCGCCCCCTTGTCGTTGCTTGATCGAAAGCGATCAGCCTTCGGTCGTTTCGTCCGTGGCTTCGGCTTCTTCGCCCTCGGCCGAATCCACGCCCTCTTCGAGCATTTCGGCCGGGATCTCGCCGGGTTCGGCGTTGGGATCGCGTTCCTCGGTGAAGTCCGACGGAACGTTGTCCTCTTCGAACATCTGAGCCATCACGTCGACGCCCTGCGCCTGGAGTTCGGCTTCGTCGTCCGAACGGGCGACGTTGGCCTTGACCGTGATCGAGACTTCGGGGTGGAGGTCGATGCGCACGTCATGCATGCCGATCGTCTTGATCGGGTTGCCCATGATGACCTGCTTCTTGTCGATCTCGTGGCCCTTTTCCTCGAGGCCGGCGACGATATCGCGCACATTGACCGAACCGTAGAGCTGGCCCGAGTTCGACGAGGCACGGATCAGGACGATCTCGGTACCGTCGATCTTTTCGCCCGCCTTCTCGGCTTCGGTACGACGCTCGGCGTTCTCTTTCTCGAGACGCTCGCGGTTGGCTTCGAAGACCTTCTTGTTGGCCTCGTTGGCGCGCAGCGCCTTCTTGTTCGGCAGCAGGTAGTTGCGCGCGTAGCCGTCCTTGACGGTCACGACGTCGCCGATGGTGCCGAGCTTCTCGATCCGCTGGAGGAGAATGATATCCATGTGCTCTCTCCTTACTTCACGATGTAGGGCAGCAGGCCCAGGTGACGCGCACGCTTGATCGCCTTGGCGAGTTCACGCTGCTTCTTGGCGGAAACGGCGGTGATGCGCGAAGGCACGATCTTGCCGCGTTCGGACATGAAGCCCTGGAGCAGGCGCACGTCCTTGTAATCGATGGCGGGTGCATCCTTGCCCGAGAAAGGGCACGACTTGCGGCGGCGGAAAAACGGACGGGCCATCAGCTGTCTCCCCGGCGTTTGCGATCGCGGTCGTTCTTGCGCATCATGACCGACGGGCCTTCTTCGTGCTCTTCGACGCGGATGGTCAGGAAGCGCAGGACGTCTTCGTTGATGCGGGTCTGGCGCTCGAGCTCGGCGACGACCGAACCCGGTCCGTCGATGTTGAGCATGACGAAATGCGCCTTGCGGTTGCGGTCGATCTTGTAGGCGAGATTCTTGAGGCCCCAGGTCTCCGTCTTGGTGACCTTGCCGTCGTTCTTCTCGACGATTTCGGTGGCTTGCGCGGCCAAGGCGTCGACCTGAGACTGACTCAGGTCCTGGCGCGCAAGAAACACGTGCTCGTAAAGAGCCATGCATCTTCCTTTCACTTCAATGCCGATCGCTGGCTGATCCGCGGGATTGCGGGGCCCCTCCGGCTTTCTTGGATTTCCCGGCTGTGCTGGGAAGCGGCGCACATAGCGCGATCGGCGAATAATGCAAGCGCGAAGCGGGCTTGCCAGCGGCAGCGCGAGACAGCAATGCGATCGCGCAAAGAGGGAGAAACGAATGCCCGGTGGTTTGACGGCCCTGCTCGACGATGTCGCGGTGATCGCGCGCGCGGCGGCGGCTTCGGTGGACGATGTCGCGGTGGCGGCGGGACGTGCAGGCTCGAAGACCGCGGGCGTGGTGATCGACGACGCGGCGGTGACTCCGTCCTACGTCACCGGCCTCACCCCCGATCGCGAACTCCCGCTGATCTGGAACATCACCAAGGGCAGTTTCAAGAACAAGCTGATCTTCCTGCTGCCCGGCGCATTGTTGCTGAGCGAGTTCCTGCCCTGGGCGATCATCCCGATCCTGATGCTTGGCGGTCTGTACCTGTCCTACGAAGGTGCCGAGAAGGTGATGGAGAAGCTCGGCGGGAAGAAGCACGGCGACACGCTCGAAGACCCGATCGAGGACCTGGCCAAGTTCGAGAAGGAAAGGACTGCGGGGGCCATCCGAACCGACTTGATCCTTTCGGCGGAGATCATGGCGATCACGCTCAACGAGGTCGCCGCCGATACGCTCTTCACCCGCGCTGTCGTCCTGGCGCTCGTCGGGATCGCGGTGACGGTGGCGGTTTACGGCACGGTCGCACTGATCGTGAAGATGGACGATATCGGTCTGCACCTCGCGGAAAAGCCCGGCGCCGGTGCTCAGAAATTCGGCGATTTCCTCGTTCATGCGATGCCCAAATTGCTGACCGCGCTTTCCTTCATCGGCACCATCGCGATGCTGTGGGTCGGCGGCGGAATCCTGCTCCACGGGCTCGAGGAGTTGGGCTGGCATGCCCCGGCCGAGATCGGTCATGGTATCCAGCATGCTGTTGAGGACATGACCGGCGCGCTGTCGGGCATCCTCGGATGGGCGACTTATGCCGCCTATTCGGCGCTGGCGGCGCTGGGCGTGGGGGCGGTGGTGGCCGTGGTGCTGCACAAGGTGTTCAAGGTCGGCAGCGACGGGGCGCATTGACGGTCGTCAGAGCCGCGCAAGCACACCTTTCGCGAATTCGCTGAGCGTATCGTCGCGCGCGCCCATCACCACCACCCGGTCGCCGGGACGGGCGAGTTCGACGATCCGTTCGCCGCATTGCTCGCGGCTCGCGATGTGTTCGGCCGAACCGCCGACTTGCTCGATCATCGCGACGATCCGTTCGCTGCCTTCGCTGCGGTCGGTCGTGCCGCCGAAATAGACCGGGTCGGAGAAGATCGCGACGTCGTCGCTGTCCAGTTCGCGGGCGAAAGTCTCGGCGAGCTCGTGCCCCATCTGCCTGAGCGGCCCGTAGCCATGGGGCTGGAAGAACGCGATCACGCGCCCCGGATGGGCCTTGAGCGTGCGCAATGTGGCCGCGCATTTCTCCGGATTGTGGCCGAAATCGTCGATCACGATCACACCCGATTCGCTGGTGCCGACGATATCGAAACGTCGCGCGAGGCCGGTGAAATCGCCCAGCGCCT
Organism: Pseudoblastomonas marina; assembly: GCF_034374265.1. Lineage (NCBI taxonomy): Bacteria > Pseudomonadati > Pseudomonadota > Alphaproteobacteria > Sphingomonadales > Erythrobacteraceae > Pseudoblastomonas > Pseudoblastomonas marina. Next base: position 645,187 of record NZ_CP139718.1, read on the forward strand.
CGACCGAAGCAGCGACCGGCACCCCGGTCGCCGCCGCGCCCGCGATCGCGGCCAGCGCATTCGACAGGTTGTGACGCCCGGGCATGGCGAGTCGCAGGGCATGCGTGCTGCCATCGTGGCGATCCACGACCATCGCCGCCTGGCGGGTCGGGCTTTCAGCCCGCGATCCGGCATCGATGCCGATCTGCGCCCGCGTCTGATCGATGCCGAACGTGATCGCCTCTGACGCGCGCGGCAGCAAGGCGAGCGCTTCCTGGTCGTCGGCGTTGATCACCGCGATCCGGCTGCGCTCGAGATAGTCGCCGAACAATGCGCGCAATTCGTCCATCGACTTGTGGTCGAGCGAGACGTTGAGCAGCACCCCCACCGCCGGGCGATAAAGCGCGATCGAGCCGTCGCTCTCGTCGACTTCGCTGACATAGAGCGCCTGGCCGCCGACCGCCGCGCTGGCGTAGGGGCGTTCCTCGGAAACGAAGTTCTTCATCACCGCGCCGTTCATGATGGTCGGGTCGCGCCCCACCGCGTGGAGGATCCAGCCCAGCATCGCGGTGACGGTCGACTTGCCGCTGGTCCCGGCAATCCCGATCCCGGCACCGCTGGTGTTGAACAGGATCGAGTTGAGTTCGGCGCGGGTCAGCCGCAGCAGGTCGAGCTCGGTGGCGCGCCGAATTTCGGGAACCGTGTCCTCGATCGCGGCGGAGGCGACCAGCACCTGGTCCGCGCTCACGATACCGCTGCCGTCCTGCGGGCGGAGATCGAAACCCTGCCGCTCGAGTGCGGCGAATTTCTCCGGCGTGCGGCCCTGGTCGAAACTGCGATCCGAGCCGCCCACCACGCACCCGCGGCCTTTCAGGATCTGCGCCAGCGGCAGCATGCCCGATCCGCCGATTCCGCAAAAAAAGAACGGGCGGGCGAACAGTTCGTCGGGGGAGGGGAAATCGGTCATGGGCAAAACGCCTATGCGGGGAGTGGCGCTTTGTGAAGCGGATGTTAGAGGCTTGGGCATGACCACGCGGATCGCCATCTGCTGTCCCGGCAAGCGCCTGCGCCGCGAGCGCGCGGAAAAAGTCGCCGCGCTCGCGAAGGCCGAATTTTCGGACGTGGAGCTCGTCTTCGCCGAACAGTGCTTTCACGAAGAGGGGCACTTTGCCGGCGACGACGACACACGTCTCGAAGCGTTTCTCCAAGTGGCGAACGATCCGCAGATCGACGCGGTGTGGTTCGGCATGGGCGGCTATGGCGCGAACCGGATTGCGCGCGACGCGATTGCCGGGCTTGGCGCGGCGGCGAAGCACAAGAAATTCCTGGGCTATTCCGACACCGGCACCTTGCTGGGTGCGCTTTACAAAGCCGGGATCGGCGTGCCGGTGCACGGCCCGTTGGTGGGCGATATCAAGCGCGAGGGCGGCGAGGAGGCAGTGCGCCGTGTGCTTCGTTACCTGACCGGAACGGGGCGCGCCGGCGATCTCGAACCGTCGCTCGACGAGCGCCCGGTCGCCGCGTTCAACCTGATGACGCTGGCAATGCTGGTCGGCACCGAGTTCACGCCCGACCTGACCGATCACGTGGTGATGGTCGAAGAGGTCGGCGAGCATCTCTATGCGGTCGACCGGCTGATGTTCCACGTTACCGAGCACCTTCGCGGGATTGCGGGGCTGCGGCTCGGTCGCATTTCGCAAGTGCCCGAAAACGACCGTCCGTTCGGCAGCGGCGAGGAGGATATCGCGCGTGACTGGTGCGAACGCACCGGCATCACCTATCTCGGGCGGGCCGATATCGGCCACGATGCCGCCAACAGGATCGTGCCCTTCGGACTTGCGGGGCGCGACGTGCAGGCATAGGCGGCGCGGCGAGAGGAGTTACCATGATTGCATTCGTATTTCCCGGCCAGGGCAGCCAGAAGGTCGGCATGGGCGCCGAACTGGCCGAAGCCAGCGCCGTGGCGCGCCAGACCTTCGAGGAAGTCGACGACGCGTTGAGCCAGAAGCTGTTCGCACTGATGACGAACGGTCCGGCCGACGACCTGACGCTGACCGCCAACGCCCAGCCTGCGATCATGGCGCACTCGATCGCCGTGCTGCGCGTGCTCGAGGATGGCGGGGTCAAGCTCGCCGACAAGGCCAATTGCGTCGCGGGTCATTCGCTCGGCGAATATTCGGCACTAGCGGGCGCGGGCGCGTTCCGGCTCGACGAAACGGCGCGGCTGCTCCGCCTGCGCGGGCAGTCGATGCAGGAAGCGGTGCCGGTGGGCGAGGGCGCAATGTGCGCGCTGCTCGGCGCCGACATGGAGAAGGGCGAAAAGCTCGCCGAGGCCGCCGCCGAAGGCCAGGTATGCGAACTCGCCAACGACAACGATCCGGGCCAGGTCGTGCTCTCCGGCCATGCAGAGGCGATCGAGCGCGCGATCGCCATGGCGAAGGATCACGGGATCAAGCGCGGCGTAAAGCTGCCTGTTTCTGCACCGTTCCACAGTTCGCTGATGCAGCCCGCCGCCGACGCGATGGCCGTTGCACTCGAGCTGACCCCGCCCGGTGCGCCGCGCGTACCGCTCTACGCCAACGTCACCGCGGCGCTCGAAAGCGATCCGCCGCGCATTGCCAAGCTGCTGGTCGACCAAGTCACCGGCCGCGTCCGCTGGCGCGAAAGCGTGATCGCGATGAAGGAAGCGGGCGTCACCCATTTCGTCGAACTGGGCGGCAAGGTGCTCGGCCCGATGATCGGCCGCACGGTCGACGACGTGACCGTCACCTCGGTGGTGACGATGGACGATATCGAAGCCCTCGCGAAGGAGATCGGATAATGTTTTCGCTCGAAGGAATGACCGCGCTCGTGACCGGAGCGTCCGGCGGGATCGGCTCCGAAATCGCCAAGGCACTGGCGCGACAGGGCGCGCGGCTCGCATTGTCGGGCTCGAACGGCGGCAAGCTGCGCAGCTTCCGCGAGGAACTCAATGACGAGATCGGCGGCGACCATGTCGAGATCACCTGCGACCTGTCGAACAGCGAGAGCGTCGAGGAACTGATCCCGGCGACGATCGACACGCTCGGCAAGCTCGACATCCTCGTCAACAATGCCGGCATCACGCGCGACAACCTCGCGATGCGGATGAAGGACGAGGAGTGGGAGCAGGTGATGACGATCAACCTCGAATCGACCTTTCGCCTGATGCGCGCCGCCGCGCGGCCGATGATGAAGGCCCGGTTCGGACGGATCGTCACGATCACCAGCGTGGTCGGCGCGACCGGCAATCCGGGGCAGATGAATTACGCCGCGGCCAAGGCCGGGGTCACCGGCATGACCAAGAGTTTCGCGCAGGAAGTCGCCAGCCGCGGGATCACCGCCAATTGCGTGGCGCCGGGCTTCATCCGCACGCCCATGACCGACGTTCTGCCCGACGCCCAAAAGGAAGCGCTCAACCAGCGCATCCCGATGGGCCGAATGGGCGAGGGCGAGGATATCGGCAGCGCGGTGGCGTTCCTCTCGTCAAGGGAAGCGGACTACATCACCGGCCAGACGCTGCATGTGAATGGCGGCATGGCGATGATGAGTTGAGGGTTTTTATCCCCAATTCTCCCCGTAAAACCGGTGCGGGAACTTGCCCGCTTGGCCTCACCCGTTAAGGGTAATATCCATGTTTTCCGGCGCTGGCAGGCGATTCCGGCCCTGTCCGCGCCCAGAGGGGTAAGGCACTAGCCATGAAAGCCACGATCGAACGCGCCACGCTTCTGCGGTGCCTCAGCCACGTCCAGTCGGTGGTCGAGCGGCGCAATACCATCCCGATCCTCGCCAACGTCCTGCTCGAGGCCTCGGGCGACGGCGCGATCAAGGTGACCGCGACCGACCTCGACCTGCAGGTGGTCGAAAGCCAGCAGGCCGTCTCGGTGGAGAGCCCGGGCGCGATCACCGTCTCGGCGCACCTGCTGTTCGATATCGCGCGTAAGCTGCCCGACGGCAGCCAGGTCAGCCTCGAAGCCGCCGACGGCCGGATGACGGTCAAGGCCGGGCGGAGCCGCTTCAAGCTGCCGACGCTGCCGCGCGACGATTTCCCGATCATCGCCGAAGGCGACCTGCCGACCAGCTTCGCGATGCCTGCGAAGACGCTCGCCGAACTGATCGACCGCACGCGTTTCGCGATCTCGACCGAAGAGACGCGCTACTACCTCAACGGTATCTTCTTCCACGTCGCCGACGATGACGGCCCCGTGCTCAAGGCCGCCGCGACCGATGGCCATCGCCTCGCGCGCTTCACCCTCCCGCGCCCCGATGGCGCCGAGGGCATGCCCGACGTGATCGTCCCGCGAAAGGCGATCGGCGAACTGCGCAAGTTGCTAGAGGAATCGCTCGACGGCGATGTGCAGATCGACCTTTCGGCGAGCAAGGTGCGATTCTCGATGGGCGGAGAGGGCGGAACGATCCTCACCAGCAAGCTGATCGACGGGACCTTCCCCGATTACAGCCGCGTCATCCCGACCGGGAATGACAAGCTGCTCAAGATCGACCCGAAGACCTTCTACGCCGGCGTCGACCGCGTCGCGACCATTGCCACCGAGAAGACCCGCGCGGTCAAGATGGCGCTCGAAAACGACAAGGTCACGCTCTCGGTCACCAGCCCCGACAACGGCACCGCGGCAGAAGAAGTGCCCGCGAGCTATTCGAGCGAAGGCCTCGAGATTGGCTTCAACGCCAATTACCTCAAGGACATCCTCGGCCAGATCGACAGCGACAATGTCGAACTGCATCTCGCCGATCCGGGCGCGCCGACGCTGATCCGCAAGGACCAGGACAGCCCCGCGCTCTACGTCCTTATGCCGATGCGGGTGTAGCGCCACCGCAAGGTTCTGGACGATGAACTAGGCTGCCTCGGGCAGAGCCTCGCCTTCGTCGAGAAACGCCCTGATTTCGGCGACCGCTTCTTCGCTGTGGGTCAGCAGGAAGAGGTGGCCGCCATCCTCGAATTCGACGAGTTTGGCATTCGGGATCAACCCCGCGAGGATCTTGCCGTTGGCCGGCACGACGATGCGATCGTCGCCACCCATCATCACCAGCGTGTCCTTCTTCAGGAACGGCAGCGCGGGGGCGCTGGTCCAGCCGAGCATGGCAATCAGCTGGTAGAGGTAACCGCGCGGGGAAGGGGGCTTGATCCGCCCGATGTGATCGCGCCTGGCGGTCGCCTTCGTGTCGCGCGTCATGCCGCCATAGAGCGTGGCGAAATGCTCGTTCATGTAGTTCGGATCGACGTAGCGGCGCGGGTCGACCATCTTCGACAGCGCCGACCACTTGCCGGGCACCATCAGCATGCCCGGGGTGGTCGCGGCAAGCACCAGCTTGCGCGTACGACCGCCGTGCTGGAGCGCGAAATGCTGCGCCATCGCGCCGCCCCAGGACACGCCCATCACATCGACTTCCTCGCTGCCGAGCGAGTCGAGCAGCTGCGCCGCCGTCCAGCACATGGTGAAGGGATTGTAGGGCAGCACCGGCTCGGGCGATTCTCCCACTCCCGGCATGTCGAAAATGATGAAACCCCGCTCCGGCATGGCCTCGGCCAGCGGCGCGACCGCCTCGATATTGGCACCGATGCCATTGAAGAACAGGATCGGCGGGTGGTCCGACGGTTCGTCGAGCCGCCAGTGCGCAACGCGCAACGTGCGACCGCCGACCTCTTCGAGCGACACGGTAGCGGAATTCATCGGATCGCCCATGCAATCGGCCTTTTCATTGTGCGCCGCAACGTGTGTCAGCATGCCTCGCGCACGTAAAGCCCCGGGGCCGGATCGCTCGCCGGGTATTCCTTGCTTCCGACCTCCTTCGGTGCGTCGACAAGATCACCCGATCGCGCCTGCAGCCACTCCATCCAGAACGGCCACCAGCTACCCGCGACTTCTTCTGCGCCCTCGATCCACTTCTCGGCCGTGGCGGGGAGCTTGCCCTTCTTTTTCTGGACGAAATACTTTGCCTTGGGATTGGTCGGCGGGTTGAGGATCGCCTGCATGTGACCCGACTGGCTGAGTACGTAGGTCACGTCCTTCGATCCGAACAATTGCGTCGAGCGATAGGTCGCACGCCACGGGGTGATGTGGTCGGTCACCCCGCCGAGAATGAAAAGGTCGCTCTTCACCTTCGAGAGGTCGACCTTGTGGTCGAGCATGGCGACCTCGCCCTTCTTCGTGAAGGCAAGCGTTTCATAGATGGTGAGGAAATCGCCCATCAAGCTGGCCGATAGATTGGTCGCATCGGCATTCCAGTAGAGCACGTCGAAGGCTGGTGGGTCTTCGCCCAGCAGGTAGTTGTTGACGACGTAGTTCCAGATCAGGTCGTTGGGTCGCAGCCATGCGAAGCCGCGCGCAAGATCGTCGCCCTTAATCACGCCCGCCTTGTCCGCGCGGCGGCGGGCGAGGGCGAGCCCGTTCTCGCTGATAAGCGACCCGGCCTCGATATCGTTCTGCTTGGGATGCAGCACGCAGACCATCAGCGTGAGCGCGCCGAGCAAATTGTCCCCATCGGCCGCCATCTTGCTCGCGAGCATCGCGGCGGTCTGTCCGCCCGAGCAGCCGGCCGAGACGTTGACCTTGTCCGAACCAGTGATCGCCGCGGTCACTTCCATCGCCTCGCGGCACGAGCGGACGTAATCGGCCATGTCCCAGCTGCCCTGTTCGGAGGTCGGGTTCTTCCAGCTGATGACGAAAGTCTGGATGCCGTTGTCGACGAGGTATTTCACCACCGATTTCTCGGGCGAGAGGTCGTTGATATACATCTTGTTGATCTGCGGCGGAATCGTGAGCGCCGGCACTTCGTGGACCTTTTCGGTGCTCGGCGCGTAATGGACCAGTTCGAACATCTCGGTCCGGTGGACGACCGCGCCGGGGCTGGTCGCGATGTTCCGGCCCAGTTCGAACGGGCGTTTGTCGACCTGGCTGACCATGCCCTTGTTCTCGGTCATGTCGGTGTAGGCGTTCTTCAAGCCCTTGATCAGGCTGAGCCCGCCGCTGTCGATCGCGCGCTTCTGCGCGGTCGGGTTGCCCGCCAGCGTGTTGGTCGGCGCAATCGAATCGATGATGATGTTCGAGATGAACCGCGCCCGATCGCGCTCGAGGTCGTCGAGCTCAAGCTCGTCGAGCCACTCGGCCATGCCCTTCTGCACGGCAAGGTAATATTGCGCCCCGGCGCGCATGAACGGGTTGTACTGCCAGGCCGGGTCCATGAAGCGCCGATCCTTGGGATGCGGGGCGAGTTCGGACTGGCCGGTCATGATCTTGACCATTTCCGAACCCATCGCCTGGCTGTGACGCATCAGCCGCGCAGGATCGGACGCCGTTTCGCGCAGCAATACCGCGACCGCGCCGAAGATATCCTCGCGCGTCAGGCCGATCAGCGGGCCGAGCGCCGAAGTGTGCTGTGCGGCTTCGTCTTCTAGGTCAGGCATCAATCCGCTCCCCTCGCGGCAATCATGGCGTCGATATCGACGAATTTCTCGCGCGGGCTGCCCTCGCGGGCAGCGGCATTCTCGGCATCCTCGATCCTTTTCCAGTCCTGGAAGGTGACGATGTCGAGCCCGCGTTCGGCCGCGAGTGCGTCGAACCCCTCGCGCCCCTTCTTGCCGCCATTGCCGAGTGCTCCGCTGGCGATGTCTTCCTCGATCAGGTCGACGATACCGAACCCGTCGGGCTTGTTGGTTCCGATCGTGCCCGAGGGGCCGCGCTTGGCCCAACCGACCGCATAGAGACCAGGCATGATCCGGCCCTCGTCATTGGCGAAGCGACCGGCGCGCTCGTCGAACGGCACACCCTCGATCGGGGCGGTACGGTATCCGATCGCGGTGAGCACGATCCCGCAGGGGATGGTATAGGTTTCGCCGGTACCGACGGCGCGGCCGGCCTCGACCTTGGTGCGCTCGACCTCGATGCCGGAAACCCTGCCCTCTTCGCCGATGATGGCTTTCGGGCTGGCGAAGAAATCGAATTCGATCTCGATCGTCTTGTCAGCGCGCTCGCTCTCCGGAATGGCGGCGAAACTGCGCAGATGCGCGACCGATTTGCGGAGCCCGGGTTCGAGCAGCGCGTCCTCTTCCCCGTCGGGTAGGTCGTCTGCATCGACCCGCGGGGCCGCCCGTTCCAGGTGCATCAACTCGCCCAGTTCCTTGGGCGTCATCATGATCTGGTGCGGCCCGCGCCGACCGAGGATGACGATGCGGCAGATCGCGGAGCTCTCGAGCGCGTCGAGCGCGTGCAGCACGATGTCGCTGCCCTCGAATTCGGCGGTCGTCTTGGCGAGGATTCGCGCGATGTCGAGCGCGACATTGCCCATCCCGATGACCACCGCCGTCTCGCTCGAGAGGTCGGGGTCGAGCCCGGCGAACTGTGGATGGCCGTTGTACCAGCCGACGAATTGCGCGCTCCCGTGAACCCCGGCGAGATCGGCACCCTCGATCGAGAGCGTCCGGTCGTGCGGCGCGCCAGTCGCCAGCACGACCGCGTCGTAAAGCGATTGCAATTCGGTGATCGAGACATCGCTGCCGATCGTGACGTTGCCCACGAACCGGACATGGTCGGTAAACGCGGTCTTTTCATAGCGTCGCGAGACGGCCTTGATCGATTGATGATCGGGCGCGACCCCCGTCCGGATCAATCCGTAGGGCACCGGCAGGCTGTCGAACACGTCGACCCGCACATCGCCGCCCCATTTCTTCTGCGCCGCCTCGGCCGTGTAATATCCCGCCGGGCCGGAGCCGATCACCGCGATATGCCGCATCGCCTCTCCTGTCTCCCCCGGTTTCTTAAGACCTCGACCGGGCTTGCGATCGAGGATGCCCGCCTCCGAACCCATTGGCAAGCAGGCGGCGCAGTTGGGCGAACCTAAAGCCGGAATTAACCATTATATCATACCACCCCCTAAGCCCTCGCGCGCTACGCGTGTGTGGGGGAGTTGCGCACGGGGTCGATGCGCCGCGGAAGGGAGTCGTCTTGCTCGAAATATTGCGCAGGAATTCCGGCGGCGACTGGGGAAAGTATTCAGCTCTCCTCGACCCGCTGAGCCGCGAGGAAATCGCGCAAAGCGTCCTGCTGATGCGCGAGTACGAATCCAGCGGGCACGGCTGGTTCTGGTCGACCGACAGCCATGGCCGCATCACCTATATTTCGCCGCGTCTCGCCGCCCAGATAGGGTTCGAGGATGGGCAGCTGATCGGGCGCACCCTCGGCCGGGTGTTCGTCGAGGATCGCGAGATCGAACGCGCCGAGGACGATGACGGCCGAGCCCGGGGGCTCAAGATCTACCTTGCAGGCCGCAAGGCGTTCTCGAACATCGTGATCCACACGCAATGCGGGAAGTTCGACCAGCGCTGGGCATTGAGCGGGCATCCCCAACGCGACAACGATGGACGGTTTGCCGGTTATCGCGGGCACGCGGTCGACGTGACCGAGCAATATCGTTCGGAATCCGAAGCTTCGCGTCTCGCCATGTTCGATTCGCTGACCGGACTTTCCAACCGCCATCGCCTGACCAGCCAGCTCGATCGCGAAATGAAGGTCTGTGTCGCAGCCAAACGATCTTGCGCGGTGATGATGCTCGATCTCGACCGGTTCAAGGCGGTCAACGATACGCTCGGCCACCAGGCCGGCGACGAACTGCTCAAACAGGTCGCGCAGCGATTGCGCAATCTGATAAAGGACGAGTTCGAGCTCGGCCGGCTCGGGGGTGACGAGTTCCAGATCATCCTGCCCGATATCGACGATCGCGGTCGCCTCGCCGATCTCGGGCATTCGATTGTCACCCACCTCTCGCAACCCTATTCGGTCGACGGCAATCGCTGCGTCATCGGTGCATCGGTGGGGATCGCGGTGGCGCCCTATGACGGCATAACCAGTGAGGAACTGGTGCGCGGTGCCGACCTCGCACTCTACGCCGCCAAGGGCAGCGGGCGCGGGCAATTCCGCTTCTATTCGTCCGAGCTCCACGACAAGGCTCGCGAACGCAACGATATCGAGGAAGCGCTGCGCGATGCGCTCCAGAACGAGGAATTGTCGCTGCATTACCAGCCCTTCGTCCACCAGGAGAACGGCAAGGTGGCGGGCTACGAGGCGCTGATGCGGTGGCAGCATCCGAAGATGGGCTGGATCGAGCCGTCGAAGTTTATCCCGATCGCCGAAGAGACCAATCTGATCACCTCGCTGGGAGAGTGGGCGATCCGCCAGGCCTGCAGGGACGCGGCGAAGTGGCCGAACGACGTTTCGGTCGCGATCAATGTGTCGGCGGCACAGTTTCAGCAGGAGGGACTCGCCGCGATCATTGGCGGCGCGCTCGCCGCCTCCGCAATCGATCCGGCAAGACTCGAGATGGAAATCACCGAAAGCGTCTTCATCAGCGACATGGAGCGTACCGACAAGCTGTTCCGTGACCTGAAAAAGCTCGGGGTGCGGCTGTCGCTCGATGATTTCGGGACCGGCTTCTCCTCGCTCAGCTATCTCGGTCGCGCTCCGTTCGACAAGGTCAAGATCGACCGCAGTTTCGTGGTCGGCTCGACCGAAGAGGGGTCGCGCAATCCAGCGATCATTTCCGCGATCGTGAGCGTCGCTGGAGCGCTTGGCATGCGCACCACGGTCGAAGGCGTCGAGGCGCTCGACGAGCTGGCGTTGGTGCGCGAGAAGGGCGTCGACTACATTCAGGGCTATCTCTTCTCCAAGCCGCTGACGCAGGACAAGATCCTCGAAAAGCAGGGATTGGGGGAATGGGTGCTCGAGGCCAAGGGGCCCTCACGCAATCGCGCCCAGCGCTTGAGCGTGCTCCGTAAGATCGGCGTGATCCACGGCGATTACCGCTATGAGGTGCGCATGAGGAACCTCTCGCGAACCGGGGCGATGATCGAGGGGGTCTCCGACGTTCCGGTGGGCACGGAGCTGGTTCTCGACCTCGGCGAAGGCCAGCTCGCCGTGGCGACCGTGCGCCGATCGGAGGGGGACGTGCAGGGGGTCGAGTTCGAGACCGGCCTCGTCAATGACGGCGCCGACGGGTTGTGCACCCGCTTCCGGATCAGCCCCTATGCGCTCGCTGCCGCGGGCATGCCGCTCCAGGCGCTCCCGCCCGGTGCCTATCCGCTCGCCGAAAACGTCCCGGCGACGACCGAGTCCCGCCCGAGCTTCGAAACCCGCACCTTCGCCGACACGGCGACGAGGCGCGGGTCCGACTGATCGACGCTCGGTGCGCGCCGGTGCCGGGAGCGCTGGCCTTGCCGCAACTCCCCCGCTAAAGGGCGCAGCACACGCGCACCCCCGCGCATCTGCCCATTAGAAGCGTTCAATGACCGACCTTTCCAAGATCCGCAATTTCAGCATCATCGCGCATATCGACCATGGCAAGTCCACGCTGGCGGACCGGCTGATCCAGGCCTGCGGCGGGCTGACCGAGCGCGAGATGTCCGAGCAAGTGCTTGATAACATGGACATCGAGAAGGAGCGCGGGATCACCATCAAGGCCCAGACCGTGCGCCTTTCCTACACCGCGAAGGACGGCGAGACCTACGAGCTCAACCTCATGGACACGCCCGGCCATGTCGACTTCGCCTACGAGGTCTCGCGTTCCCTCGCCGCCTGCGAAGGCGCGCTGCTGGTGGTCGACGCGGCCCAAGGCGTGGAAGCCCAGACCCTCGCCAACGTCTACCAGTCGATCGAGCACGACCACGAGATCGTCCCCGTCATCAACAAGATCGACCTCCCCGCCGCCGAGCCCGAGCGGGTCGCGGAGGAGATCGAGGAGATCGTCGGCATCCAGGCGACCGGGCCCTGGGCTGAGGGCGGCGCCGTCCTCGCCAGCGCGAAATCCGGCCTCGGCGTCGAGGACGTGCTCGAGGCGCTGGTCGCGCGCATCCCCCCGCCGCAAGGCGATCGCGACGCGCCCTTGAAGGCCAGCCTCGTCGACAGCTGGTACGATCCCTATCTCGGCGTGGTCATCCTCGTCCGCGTGATCGACGGCGTCCTCAAGAAGGGCCTCAACGTCCGCTTCATGCAAGGCGGCACCCAGCACCTCGTCGACCGCGTCGGCTGCTTCCGGCCCAAGCGCACCGACCTGGCCGAGATCGGCCCCGGCGAGATCGGCTTCATCACCGCGCAGATCAAGGAGGTCGACCAGGCCCGCGTCGGCGACACGATCACCACGGTCAAGGGCGGGGCGGACAAGCCGCTGCCCGGCTATCGCGAGCCGCAACCGGTGGTGTTCTGCGGGCTGTTCCCGGTCGACGCCGCCGATTTCGAGAAGCTGCGCGAAAGCATCGGCAAGCTGCGCCTCAACGATGCGAGCTTCACCTACGAGATGGAAAGCTCCGCCGCGCTCGGCTTCGGCTTCCGCGCCGGCTTCCTGGGCCTGCTGCACCTCGAGATCATCCAGGAGCGGCTCTCCCGCGAATACGATCTCGACCTCATCACGACCGCGCCCAGCGTCGTCTACCGCGTCCACCTCGGCAAGACGAAGAACGAGGACGCGAAGGTGATCGACATCCACAACCCCGCCGACTGGCCCGACGTCAACCGCATCGACGCGATCGAGGAGCCGTGGATCAAGGCGACGATCTACACGCCGGACGAGTATCTCGGCCCGATCCTCAAGCTGTGCCAGGACCGCCGCGGCGTCCAGACCAACCTCACCTATGTCGGCGGTCGCGCCCAGGTGACCTACGAGCTCCCGCTCAACGAGGTCGTGTTCGACTTCTACGACCGCCTGAAATCCATATCGCGCGGCTATGCCAGCTTCGATTACGAGCAGATCGGCCTGCGCGAAGGCGACCTCGTCAAGATGAACATCCTCGTCAATGCCGAGCCGGTCGACGCGCTCTCGCTGATCGTCCACCGCACCGTCGCGGAGGAACGCGGCCGCGGCATGTGCGAGCGCCTGAAGGACCTCATCCCCCGCCACCTCTTCAAGATCCCGATCCAGGCCGCGATCGGCGGCAAGATCATCGCCCGAGAGACGATCGCCGCCCTGCGCAAGGACGTCACCGCCAAGTGCTATGGCGGCGACATCACGCGCAAGAAGAAGCTGCTGGAGAAGCAGAAGAAGGGCAAGGCGCGGATGCGGGAGTACGGCAACGTCTCGATCCCGCAGGAGGCGTTCATCGCTGCGCTGCGGATGGGGGAGGAATGACGACCGCAGGCGCCTAAGCAAGGAGTGCGAAGCAATCCGCAGCTTAGAAGCCGGTGGCCGACAGGCCAGCGGGAGTATCGGCCGACCTCGGCGCGCAGCGTCGAGGATCGACGGCGTGGGCCATCGGAGCATTTTGGCTACGGCAAAATGCGGAGCCGGGCCACGATGGCGAAGGCCCCGCGCCTAGCGCAGGCGTTTGCACGGCAAACGGCAAGCTAGAAACGAGAGGCTGTAACCCGGGCCGGCGGGTCCGCGCAGCGGAACCCGTTCGACGTCACGTGACGCATGGAGCGGTTGCGTCAGCAAACGCGGAACGGCGCGTGGCGGTGGCTAAACTGGTCGCGCAATAATCGAGATTACAGCGACAGTAGATGAAGTCGCTTCGAGACAAAGTGCTGCAAGTTTATCGCTTGCGGTACGTCGATGCTGTAGCGCGAGTGCCAGCCGAAGCGATGCCTTAGCATGGGCGCGCACTTCCTCATTGCTTGAACCGCCAAAGGCGAAGGCGATGTATGCGCCAATCATCCGATTGGCGTCGGTTTCGCTAGGTTCGACGCCATCAGGCGATGAATGAAGAAGTGGGTCGTAGACCGCTTGCCCTAGCGATATGAGCACTTCGCGGCAGAGTAAGCCGATTTGTTGATAGTCTTCTTCGGCTGAGGCTAGGCCGAGTTGCGCCCGCGCCTTCGACAAAGCCCGATCGACGCGTTCCCATCCTGAAACTTCCCGTTCCGGCAATGGGACCGAAGACCGCTTCGCTAAATTTTGGATAGCGGGTTCAAAAAGCTGGCGAGCGTAAATTCGCCGGTCCTTATACTGGGGAAGGTCGTTGCTCCAATGACGATACCATGCCCACAAGTCGTCGTGTGGATTATCGTATTGGACGTCGGCAGGCATTCTCTCGCGAATGCGGACCTCGCGCGCCCGGTAATAGTCATTCACTTCCTGAATGCGTTGCCCGCCGGTTGATACGTCGATCATCATTTCGCGATGAATGAGTAAGTCGGCGACCAACGCCGGCACGCCTTCGACTTCATGTTTGACAGTTTGCACGTCCAGATCGAGCGAACCGTCACGCCCCCATCCATTAGCGATCGCGTCCGCGACGCGCTTACGATCGGTTTCATCAAGCTTACGAAGTGCTTCGTCGATCGGTTTGGGCGCGACGACAACGGCATATTCTACCGGCATTGTAGGGTACCAATCGTTGTCGGAAAATCCGCCCTCAGTTTCCTGGATTGCAATCGAGCATTCGGCCAACAGCGTCGATAGCTCGAGCCGCTGAAGGCTCTCGAGGAACTTACGCGCGTTTTCTAGTGCATCAGCCATTTGTTCGATCTTGTGCTCGCTAATCGATGCGATCAAGCTTTAGAACAAAGGTTTGACTGAATGTCATGGTAGAGCTGTGACGCGGGGCGGCCAATTTGAAACAGTATCGACACGCCAATTGGGTTAGGTTTCGAGAGGACGTTATCAAGCTGCATCGAGGTTGCTGTGCCCGATGCCTGCGATCGGCGGCGCGCGACGACGTTGTGCTTCAAGTTCATCATAAGCGATACATTCGTGGGCATCTGCCTTGGGAATATGCAACGACCGACTGCGAGGCACTTTGCAAAGGATGTCATGCTGCCGAACACGGCCATGTCATGCCTCGCCACGGTTGGAATTGGGTTGGAGTTGACGACTTAGGCGACCTTGCTGGCAACTGTGAGTTGTGCGGCACCGAAATTCGTTATGTTTATGCGATCGAAAACGCGGCGTGGGGTGCGATGGCCGTTGGCACCGATTGCTGCGATAAGTTGACGCAAACGCGCGAAGCTAGCGAGCATCACGAAAAATACATAAGAATGATCGACGCTAGAAAGCGTTTTGTCGCTTCTAAGCGTTGGAAGGTTAGCGCCGACGGGACGCACTATATCACGCAAAAAGGAGTTCATGTCGAAGTTCGCGAACACGACGACGGGTTCGGCATTGCAATGAATTATATTCCAGGCAAACAACGCTTTGAAAGTCTGCTTGATGCGAGGATCAAAGTGTTCGATTCTATCAGGTCCGGGGAGGTTCACGAATTTCTGAAACGGCGGCGACACAAACTCGATTTGGATCGCATTCGCGCTTGGTTGGCGGTGGGTTTATAGGATGACTTTCGGCGTTTTCATGCACAAGGATGGGTCGATCTACGACGACATCCCCGAGGTGCATTACCAGTTCCCGAAAAGCTATCTCAGCCGCGCAAAGCGGATGGTCGGTGACTGGATCGTCTATCGCGAGCCGGTCAAGATTCCGAACTCAAAGGGTTTTTTCGCGGTGGCGAAGGTCGAGCAGATCATTCCCGATCCCAATGTGTCCGACCGTTTTCGCGCAATTATTGAGCAAGGTAGCTATCTCCCTTTTGAGCCGACTGTTCCGCATAAGATCGACGGTGAGCCAGTTGAGCGCGATTTGGCTAATGCTCAAGCTGCGGTACGGCCGCTGTCCAATTCCGACTTTCGTCGCATCGTTTCGCTCGGTTTGCCGGACGAAGAATTCTTGCCGCGGGAGGATGGCGAGGAAGCTGAAAACCGAGTTCGCGAGGTGCAAACGCCGTTCGAGATCGAGCATCCCATCATTCAGTCACTGGTATCAAAGAAATTCCGTGACCGTGCGTTTCGGCGTGCCGTGATGTCAGCTTATGATGGGCGCTGTGCCGTGACGGGATGGAAACTTGTCAATGGTGGTGGGCGGCTTGAAGCGCAGGCGGCGCATATCAAGTCAGTCGAGCATGGTGGCCCCCACAGCGTGCGCAACGGCTTGGCCCTATCAGGCACTGCTCATTGGATGTTCGACAGGGGCCTGATCGGAATGTCCGACGATTTGGACATCATGATCCATCGGAAGGTCAATGACCGAGATGGGGTTGCTGCAATCATCAACCCCACTGGCAAATTGCTGTCGGCTCAGCGCGATTCTGATCGACCGCACCCGCAGTTTCTCGCGTGGCATCGAGAGCATCACGCGTTCGCGGGGTGATTTATTTGTTAAATCCCTCAAACGCCGGGCGCGAGCCATCCGGCTCGCTTGGCTTCCTCGCATAAGCTCGGGCGGCCGGTCGGCCTTGCCTGCGCCTGCGGCGTAGGGGGCTGCCTGTTCGACAAGTTAGCGCCAGCGTCGGTCTTTGAGCCGCCTGACAACTGCCGCGCGCTCGTCCTGATCCTCCACCTCCGGCTCCTCGCCTCTCCGCCAGTCCGGCGGCGGTAGCGCGGCACTCCCTTCCTCTCCCTCCGCCGCGCGCTCGGCGGCCTCGCGTTGCCAGCGGTCGCGGCGGGTGAGGAGCCAGTCCTCGGGGGCGTCCCACCAGTTTTCGCGGGTCGGATCGCCCTCATGCGGCAGGAGGAAGAAGGGGATGTCGGGTTCTTCGCCCAGGTCGCGGGCGCGCAGCCGGGTGTAGCGCACGAAGGCCTGGCGGGCCTCGTCGGAGAGGCGGGCCCAGTCGCGGCGGCGGTTGTCGAGGACCTGCTCGCGCAGTTTCTCCACCTTGCGCTCGATGCTGGCGTAGACCTCGCCGGGGGAGACGTTCTTCTTCTCCGCCTCCCACTCGGCGCGCCATTTCCTTTTCAGCCGGCGCTTTTCCATCTTGCCGATGGCGCCCCGGCCTTTCGGTTTGCCCCCGTTGATCTGGGCGCCGAAGCGCTCGGGCGCGCGGTTCCTCAGCATGAACATCAGCAGGCGGTCGTTGTAGACGGTGCGCGCGCCGACGAGCTTGCCGTAGGAATAGACCGGCACCTCGACCCCGTTCAGCGCGCGGTCCATCGCGACGTCCTCGATGCGCTGCATGCCGAGATCGAGCGCGGCCTGCCACGCGGCGCGGAAGCTCGCCGCCTCGGGGTGGCGGCGCAGGATGTAGGCGCCGACCTCGGCGCGGCCGACCTTGCGGCAGGCGGCCTTGACGCTGCCGGTATCGGCCAGCGCCTCGATGAAACTGCGCTGCACGTCGGGCTTCCAGCCGTTCGCGCGGTCCTTCTGCCGCGGCACGCTGATGAAGGCGGGGAGGGTGCCGCGCGGGGAGTGCGGGCGCTGCTCGGTGGCGGGGAGCTCGGGCGGGGTGTCGGGCGCGGTTTCTGGCGGCTGTTCGGGCATCCGCCAGCTTGGAGCAGAAAAGCGCGGAGTAGGAAAATGGGGGGGAGGAGTCTTTGCGGTTACGGACCCGCATCCGCGGGTCCATCCTCGCGGCTATTCTCTCCGCTTCGCTACGAGGCCGCTGCGGGCGCGCGGTCGCGCTTGCCTCCGCCTGGTCGGCGTCGGTCTGGTGCCCTGATCTGCCGTCGTGTCAGGCGGCGCGGAAGTTGCGGAGCTTGCGGCGTTCGCGCAGCGTGACGGGGGCGATCTCGACGCGGTTGCGGCCGGCCTTCTTGGCCTCGTAGAGCGGGGTGTCGGCGGTGCTCAGCGCCTCGGCCGGGGTCATCGGCTCGGCGATCCGCGCGACCCCGACGCTGGCGGTGACGTTGAAGCGGACGCCGTGATGGCTTTCGAGGTCGAGGTCCTCGATCGTGCGGCGCAGTTCCTCGCACAGTTCGATCATCCCGGTGAGCGAGATCCGCTCTGCGACGAGCACGAATTCCTCGCCGCCGAGACGCGCGAAATAGCGGCCCGGGCCGGTGAGCTGGCGGAACACGCCCGCGACCTGCGCCAGCGCGGCGTCGCCCGCGGTGTGGCCGTGCGTGTCGTTGACTTCCTTGAAGTGGTCGAGGTCGATGATCGCGAGCGCCATCGACTGCTCGCCGGCACGCTCGAGCCGGGGTTCGACATGGCGGAGGAAGGCGCGGCGGTTGGGCAGGCCGGTGAGCGCATCGGTCTCGGCGTCGCGCACCGCGCTCAGCTCGGCGCGCTTGCGCGCGGTGACGTCGCGGATGGTGACGGCATAGCCGGTCACGCCCGGGCCCTCGGGATTGGGGACGGCGCGCAGCTTGGTCTCGAGCCAGCGCACTTCGCCTTCGCGCACCACGGCGCGTTCGAGCGTCCGCGTGACGTCGGGGTTGTCGGCGGCGAGCACCAGTTCGCGGCGCACCAGCGGTTCGTCGTCGGGATCGAAGAACTCGATCAGCGAAGCGCCCACCAGCTGGTCCGACCCGCAGAGCTCCTCGCTCGAGGGAGAGTGGTAGCGGACGTTGCCGTTGACATCGAGGTTGAGCAGCGCGTCGTCCGAATGATCGGCAACGAGGCCTTCGAGCGCGCGTTTCTCGTCGAGCTCGAGCAGGACGAGCTTGTGCTGCTTGAGCGCGACCGAGGCGGGCAGCGACAGCAGCAGCAGGACCGCGAGGTAGAATTGGAGGAACTGCACATCGTTGGCGAGCGCGAACTGGGTATCGCTCAGGTCGCCCTGCTGCATCTGGAGCGCGGTCGCGCCGACGCCCGCGATGATCACGAGGCCGAGCAGCGTGGCGATGCGGCCGCAGCGGAACGAGGCATACATCAGCGGCGCCACGGGCAGGAACAGCAGCGCGAGCGAGCTTTCGAAGAAGGCCAGCCAGCTGACCCCCGCGATCAGCACGCAATGGATCGCGCATTCGACCACATAGGACGACGTTCCCTGCGCGACCTTGCGGTGCATGATGCCCGAAGTGAGGAAATACGCGATCGGGAAGCAGAGCAGCGAGCCGAGCGTGTGGCCGGTGATCCATTCGATCACGTGGGTCTGGACGTCGCCCGCCACCGCCCATGCCGCGAGCATGCCGCCGGGGAACGCCGCGAGGCAGGTACCCAGCACCACGCTCAGCAGCATCCGTTCGAGCCCGGCGACGCTCTTGAGCCAGTCGCGCTCCGGGCGGAAGTGGCGCAGCAAGGCGGCGATCGCGAAGCCCTCGAAGACATTGACCACGGCGAGCGGGGCCGCGACGCGCGGACCGAAGCCGAAGAATGCGGTGGCGATCGTGCTCAGCAGGGCGAAGAAGGCGATTGCGCCGAACCAGCGCTGGGTGGGCAGGACGACCAGGAGCGCGGCGAGAATCGCGGACCCCGGCCAGATCAGGGCCAGCCCCCCGCTGAAGCGGGACCAGGCAATCGTCAGGCTGGTGATCAAGAAGAAGGCTGCTCCGGCAGCCAATATCTTGCTCGTTTCCCGTCTCATCGAAGTCCCCGTGTTCAGCATCGGGTTCTAGCCAATGGTTAAGTAGACTGTCTAACACGCGAGCTAGGTACAATCCCCTAGCCGCGCATGGAAAAAGTCGAAAGGTGCGTTTTCCTTCCGCAATTTGAGCAGTTTAAGACGTATCGCGCAACGCGTTCGGGAGGTTCTTGATTAAGGGTCTCTTGGGCTCGCCTGAAGGGAAAGGGGCCGGGATCGCGTTGGATCCCGGCCCCTTTCATTCGCTCGATATCATGGCGTGAACGGGAGGCCCGATGCACTTCGGACCGATCAAGGTCCGGGCCTCGTTCGGCTCACGGACGTGTCTGTCCGCTGCCGTGGACGAGGTACTTGAAGCTGGTGAGCTGTTCGAGCCCGACCGGTCCGCGCGCGTGCATCTTGCCGGTGGCGATGCCGATCTCGGCACCCATCCCGAATTCGCCGCCATCGGCAAACTGGGTCGAGGCGTTGCGCATCAGGATCGCGCTGTCGATGCTGGTCATGAACTTGCGCGCCGCCTCGTCGTCCTCGGTCATGATCGCGTCGGTGTGGTGCGAGGAATGGGTGTCGACCCACTCGATCGCCTCGTCGAGCCCGTCGACGATCTTCACCGAGGCGATCTGGTCGAGATATTCGGTGTCCCAGTCCTCGTCACCGGCGGGCTTGATGCGGTTGTCGATCGAGACCGCGGCCTTGTCGCCGCGCAGTTCGCAATCGGTCCCCATCGCGTCGACGATCTTGGGCACCGCCTGCTCGGCCACCGCGCGATCGATCACGATGCTCTCGGTCGCGCCGCAGACGCCGGTGCGGCGCAGCTTGGCGTTGCGGATCACCTCGGCCGCCTTGTCGAGATCGGCGGCTTCGTGGACATAGGAGTGGCAGTTGCCGTCGAGGTGGAGCAGCGTGGGGACGCTGGCCTGGTCGCGCACCAGTTCGACCAGCCCGCGCCCTCCGCGCGGGATCACGAGGTCGACGAACTCGTCGGCCTTCAACAGCGCGGCGACGGCGGCACGATCGGTGGTGCGCACGGTCTGGACGGCATCGGCCGGAAGGCCCGCGGCTTCGAGTCCCTTCTGCATGCACTCGACGATCACGCGGGTCGAATGGCGGCTTTCGCTGCCCCCGCGCAGGATCACGGCATTGCCCGATTTGAGGCATAGCGCGCTGGCATCGGCGCCGACATTGGGTCGGCTTTCGTAGATCATGCCGATGACGCCGATGGGTACCGCGACGCGCTCGATCTTGAGGCCGTTGGGGCGATCGAACTGCGCGAGCTGACGGCCGACGGGATCGGGCAGTTCGGCGATCTGTTCGAGCGCGCTGGCCATGCCTTCGACCCGTTCCTCGTCGAGCGCGAGGCGGTCGATGAAGCTGTCGGGCTTCTTGCCGCGGACGCTCTCGACGTCCTTGGCGTTGGCCTCGAGCAGTTCGGCCATCGAGGCGCGCAGCGCCTTGGCGGCTTCGGTGAGCGCGGTGTTCTTGGCCTCGGTCGAGGCGGTGAGGAGGCCGCGCGCTGCCTTGCGGGCGCGCTGGCCGAGTTCGTGGACGTGGAGTTGCGGATCGAGTTTCTGGTCGGTCATGTGGGTCCTCTGTTTCTGTTCTAACGACGAGCGGAACGGGCATTGCGTTCCCGGGGGCCCCGGCTGCTCGCGCAGGGCGCGATCAAGACGCGGATCGTCGGATAATGAGTGCGCCGGCAGGCGGAACTGCGGCGAAGTGGTTACTTTATAACACACTCCAGCAAGAATTGCACGCGGTTGTCTAATTCGCGGCCAGCCCCTAGGTGAAGGGGCATGCCGCACAAAACCGATATTTCCTGATGTCCAGAAGCAATACCGTCGTCGTCAAGATCGGCTCGACCCTCGTCGCGAACTCCGATCGCCTCACACCGCGCTTCGGCTTCATGCAGCGCCTGCTCGACGATATCGCGCGTCTGCGCGATCGCGGGACCAACGTGATCCTGTGCAGCTCGGGCGCGGTCGCGCTCGGGCTCAAGACCGTGGGGGAAACCCCCGAGAGCGCCGGGATCAGCGACAAGCAGGCCGCCGCCGCCTGCGGGATGCCGCTGCTCACCAACGCCTACAAGCAGATCGGACACGAATACGGCATCGAGATCGCGCAGGTCCTGCTGACGCTGGGCGATTTCGAGGACCATCGCCGCTTCCTCAACACCCGCAACACCGTGTTCCGCCTGATGGAAGCGGGCGTGATGCCGATCGTCAACGAGAACGATTCGATCACCACCGAGGAGATCCGCGTCGGCGACAACGACCGGCTCGCGGCCAAGGTCGCGCAGATGGTCGATGCGCGCGACTTCATCATCCTCACCGAGGTCGACGGACTCTACGATCGCCACCCCGACGAAGAGGGCGCCAAGTTCATCGAGGAAGTGACCGACGTCGCCCCGTTCATGGAAGCGACCAAGGGCAAGAGCACGCTGGGCACCGGCGGGATGACGACCAAGCTGATGGCCGCGAACATCGCGCAGGAAGCCGGGGTCACCACCTATATCGCGCATGGCGAGGTCGACCACCCGCTGACCTCGATCCTCGACGGCGAGCGACGTTGTACGCGCTTCGTCGCGCATGAAGACGCCGCGTCCGGGTGGGAAAGCTGGATCGCCAACCGGCTCCAGATGGCCGGCAGCCTGCGCGTTTCGAACGAGGTCGCGGAGGAACTCATCGACGGCGATCGCGCGGTGATGCGCGCCGACATCAAGGGGATCGACGGCGAATTCACGCGGGGCGACGTGCTCCACATCTACGACGAGGACGGGATCGAGCGGGCGCGCGGCCTGTCCGATTTCACCTCGGAGGAATTGCGCGTGCTCGCGGTCAACCCGCATCTCGATGCCGAGCAGCTGCTCGGTTACAAGACGAAGGGCGAGATCGTGCGCTCGAAGAACCTCGTTTCGCTGGTCAAGCGCCACCTGCGCTGGGACCTGCCCGACGGCGCCTCCGACCCCGCCATCTGACCCGGCGTCAATTTACGCGGCATTGGCACGCTGACTTCACTTGGCGTTCAGCGCGCGGCTGGTTATACGCGCTGCCATGACGATCACCCCTGTTTCGCCGCGCCGCCCGATTTCGCGGGCCCTGCGCGCCGCCATCCTCGCCACGGGCACCCTTTCGATTGCCGCTTGCGGCGGCGGTGCCGGGGGCGGTCCGTCGGACACTGCCTATGTCGCGCGCGACGTCGAAACGCTCTACATGGCGGCCAAGGAACGGCTCGATCGCGGGGCGTCGCGCGATGCCGCAGTGCTGTTCGACGAGGTCGAGCGGCAGCATCCCTATTCGCCCTGGGCCCGCCGCGCCCAGCTGATGAGCGCTTTCAGCTATTACACCGCGCGCGACTACAACAAGGCGATCCAGAGCGCGCAGCGCTTCCTCTCGATCCACCCGGGCAACAAGGATGCACCCTACGCCTATTACCTGATCGCGCTCAGCTATTACGAGCAGATCAGCGATGTGACGCGCGACCAGAAGGTGACCGAACAGGCCCTGACCGCGCTGCGCGAGATCGTGCGCCGCTACCCGGCGACCGACTATGCCACCGACGCGCGGCTCAAGATCGACCTCGTCAACGATCACCTCGCGGGCAAGGAAATGGAAATCGGCCGCTATTACCAGAACAGCGGCAAGTGGCTGGCGAGCGCGCTGCGCTTCCGGCAGGTGGTCGAGAACTACCAGACCACCAGCCATGCGCCCGAGGCGCTGTTCCGGCTGGTCGAAAGCTACCTCGCGCTCGGTATCCCGGCCGAGGCGAAGAAGGCCGCCGCGGTGCTCGGCCGCAACTACCAGGGCTCGGAATGGTACGAACGCGCCTACGAGCTGATGCAGCGCCACGCCCCCGAGACGGTCGCCAGCGCCGCGAGCTGACGCGCCGACGACTCGGCGCAAATCGAGCAAATTATCGGTTTCGCTTGGAACCGGACCGCTTTGGTGGTATTCAATCAATGCGGGCCGGGCCCCTCTGGCGAGCGTATCTGCGCTCGTGATGTCGGACCGCATCGGATTGCCGATGCGCCGGAGATGGGTCCCGAATATCCCCCTCCCTTCCCTAGGACGCATCTTCGCGCTCGGCACTCCGATCGACAGCCACCCTTGTCAAGGAGACTGCCGATGACGGCCCGAACGTTCAAGCTAACCGAAATGCATCAGCGGATCGACGCGCGCCTGCGCGCCGCACAGCGACGGCCTGCGCCCGATTGGGCGGAATTGTCGCGACTGAAACGCGCCAAGCTGCGGATCAAGGATATGCTGGCCCGGCTTGCCGCCGGGCCGCGTCGCTCCTGATCGCGATTCGGCGAGCGATCGTCGCCCTTCGTGCGGCGACGGTCGCACGCGCCACTTTCCCCAAGAGATAACCCATGCCCGACGGACGCACGTTCGCCATCGCACCCATGCTGCGCGACTTCCTGCAAAAGGAGAGCGCCGGCGGGATCGTGCTGATCGTTGCCGCCGCGCTTGCGCTGGCGGTGGCGAACTCGCCGCTGGCGGCGACCTATTACGACTGGCTTGCGATCCCGGTGGTCGCCGCGATCGGCGATTTCGCGATCAACAAGCCGCTGCTGCTGTGGATCAACGACGGATTGATGGCAGTCTTCTTCTTCCTCGTCGGCCTCGAAGTGAAGCGCGAAGTGCTCGAAGGCCAGCTGTCGAGCTGGAACAAGGCCTCGCTGCCGCTCGCCGCGGCGATCGGCGGGATGGCCGTTCCGGCGCTCGTCTTCCTCGGCCTCAATGCCGACAGCCCCGACAATAATCGCGGCTGGGCAATCCCCGCCGCGACCGACATCGCCTTCGCGCTGGGGATCCTGTCGCTGCTCGGGCCGCGTGTTCCGGTGGCGCTGAAGGCGCTGCTGCTCGCGATCGCGGTGATCGACGATATCGGCGCCATCGCCATCATCGCGCTGTTCTATTCGGGCGAACTCGACACGCATATGCTGGGTGCCGCGGCGATCGTGCTGGTGGTGATGGCCGCGGTCGGGCGGGGCAGGATCGACTCGACCATACCCTACGTCCTGCTGGCGATCCTGATGTGGGTGTTCGTGCTCAAATCGGGCGTCCATGCGACGCTGGCGGGGGTCGCCGCCGCGCTGTGCGTTCCGCTCGACGCGAAGAGCGACCACGGCCCGCTAGAGCGGATGGAACACGGACTGCACCCGTGGGTCGCCTTTCTCGTGATCCCGATCTTCGGCTTCGCCAATGCGGGCGTTTCGGTGGCGGGCCTGTCGCCCGGCGCGCTGCTGGAGCCGCTTCCGCTGGGAATCGCACTCGGGCTGCTGATCGGCAAGCAGCTCGGCATATTGGGGTTTGCCTGGCTGGCGGTGAAGGCGGGTATCGCCGCGCTGCCGGCCAATGTCGGGTGGAAACAGGTCCATGCCGTTTCGCTGCTGGCGGCGATCGGATTCACGATGAGCCTGTTCATCGGCAACCTCGCCTTCGCCGAAGCGGCGCAGGTCGACGCGGTGAAGATCGGCGTCCTCTCGGGCAGCACGATCGCGGCGATCGCTGGCTATTGGATGTTGAAATCGACGCTCGGGAATCACCCACCCGCAGAAGAAGTGGGTGCGGACGACGATCGTGTCACCGCGCCTGTCACATAGTCATCACGTAGAAGGAGAGAAGCAGTGAATACCAGACGACAAGTTCTCGGCGGCGTCGGCGCGCTCGGTGCTGCAGCGGTCATGTCCGGCAGTCCGGCAGTGGCCGGGCAGGATAGCTCCGGGCTCCAGCCGGCACCCGCCGGGGCCGATCTCACCCCGCGCCAGGCCCTCGACCTCCTGCGCCAGGGCAATGCCGCCTTCCTCCGCGGCGAACGGACCAGCGTGCTGACCAGCGCGCAGCGCCGCCTCGAGCTGGCAAGTGGGCAGAAACCGTTCGCGGCCTATGTCACGTGCTCCGACAGCCGCGTTCCGCCCGAATTGCTGTTCGGCCGGGGCCTCGGCGAGCTGTTCATCATCCGCAATGCCGGCAATACGGTCGATACTGTTGCACTCGGCTCGGTCGAATACGCGGTGGCGGTGCTCCAGACGCCGCTGGTGGTGGTCATGGGTCATGAAAGCTGCGGCGCGGTGAAGGCCGCGACCGAAGTCGTGACGGACAATGCGACCTTCCCCGGATCGATCGGCCCGATGATCGAGCCGATCATCCCGGCGGTGTTGCAGGCGCGCGATGAAGCCGGCG
The DNA here is from genome assembly GCF_034374265.1 of Pseudoblastomonas marina. NCBI lineage: Bacteria > Pseudomonadati > Pseudomonadota > Alphaproteobacteria > Sphingomonadales > Erythrobacteraceae > Pseudoblastomonas > Pseudoblastomonas marina. The sequence continues at coordinate 670,597 of NZ_CP139718.1, forward strand.
ACCTGCTCGAGAATTCGGTGCGTTCCAATGTGCGCCGGGTGGTCAGGCAGATGCGCGAGCACAGCGATCCCATCATGCTGGAGCCGCAGGAGGCGGGCAAACTGTGGGTGGTCGGCGCCTATTACAGCCTGGGAACCGGCGAGGTCGACTTCTTCGACCTGCCCGAAGGTGCCTGACGATCCTGCGAACGATCGCACCCATTCGTATCGGGGCTGGCGGTGAAGGCCGCCGCCCCGATCGGCCGCCTCAGGCGGCCCGGCCGTCGCGCGCCTGCCGGCGCGGCATGTCCCCGAGCTCGTCGGGATATTCTTCGGTAGCCCCGGCGACGGCGCAGTCGCGGCCCTCGGCCTTGGCTTCGTAGAGCGCCTGGTCGGCCAGCGAATAGAGCAGCTTCCAGTCGTCGTCCGACTTGAGCGGACCGCTCGCCATGCCGATGCTCGCGGTGACGCGGGTGCCGTGCGGCATGTCCGCCTGGCGGAGCGTGGTGAGCAGGTGCAGCCCGGCCACCGCCGAGAGGTCGTCGATCCGTCCGACCAGCGCGAATTCCTCGCCGCCGACCCGCGCGACCGCGACGCCCGGCAGCGCGAATTTCTCGATGATCCGCGACACCGCGCACAGCACCCGGTCGCCCATTTCGTGACCGTAGCTGTCGTTGATCGCCTTGAACCGGTCGAGATCGAGCAGGATGAGTCGGAGGTGATCGGCCGTCCGCCCGAGTTCGTAGGCGTCGTCGAGGAAGGCGCGGCGGTTGGGTAGACCGGTGAGCGAATCGCAGCGCGACAATTGGTGCAGCGCCTGGCGCTTCTCGAGCAGTTCGACGAGGAAGCGACGATTGTTGCTCGCCATGATGAAGAGGAAGACGGCCGCCACGACCATCGCCGCGCCGCAGGCCTTTTCAACCAGGTTTCCTTGCACCAGCACGACCGTGGCGATCGGCAATATCCCGACGATCAGGCAGGCGCCGGCCAGGCGGCGGACCTTGGCGAAGGCATAGCCGGTCACGATCACGCCCAACGCCATGAAGAACGGGAATCCGAAGCGTGTGGCTTCGTCCGCGCCTTGCCACGAGAGGATCGACCACACCGATCCGAGCGCAATGATGCCCCCCGTTCGCGCCGTCGCCATGGTCAGCGAGCGGGTGGCTTCGCGCTCGGTGGTCGGCAAGCGCGGGCGGAACACCACGCCGAGCAGGCAAAGCACGAAGATCGCGGTCGGGAGACCGAAGCGCAACAGGACAGGGAGCGACTCGCCCATCAGCATCGCGCAGGGAACGCCGAAGGTGAAGCCGGCCAGAAGCAGCGGCTCCTGCGCGCGCACGTGCTGCGCCGCGACGATCGCATAGTCGGCGCGCACTTCCTTGGGCACGGTGGGTTCGACGACCCAGCTGGACTTGATCGGTTCCATTACGGCGGGTGCTAGGAGAAAACCTCTAATATTGACTAAAGCCTGTCCCCTTTTCTGGGGACAATTCCGCGCGGGCGAGAAAGCTGTTCGTGCGCGGGCCGACAACGCTACCAAGCCGAGGGGGAACGCGTTAGGAACGATCCCGCGATGCTCACCCGCCTTTCCATCCGCAATATCGTGCTGATCGAGGCGCTCGACCTCGACTTTTCGCGCGGGCTCGGCGTGCTCACCGGCGAGACCGGCGCGGGCAAGTCGATCCTGCTCGACGCGCTCGGCCTCGTGCTCGGCAACCGTGCCGATAGCGGGCTGGTGCGCAGCGGTGAGGCGAAAGCGAGCGTGACCGGATCGTTCGAGTTCGACGCGCTGCCAGCACCGGTGGCCGAGGCGCTCGACGATGCCGATCTCGAATTGGAGCCGGGCGAACCGCTGATCATCCGGCGGCAATTGAAGGCGGACGGCGGCTCGAAGGCCTTCGTCAACGACCAGCCGGTCGGCGTCGCGCTGCTGCGCCAGATCGCGGGCGCGCTGGTCGAGATCCACGGCCAGCACGACGATCGCGGGCTCGTCAATCCGCGTGGCCACCGGGCGCTGCTCGATCGGTTTGCGGGCAGCGATGTGGCGGCAGTGTCCACGGCGTGGGCGGAATGGCGCGCGGCGGAAGAGAAACTCGCCGCGGCCAGGGCCGAGATCGCGCAGGCGAGTGCCGATCGCGACCTGCTGCTGTCGTGGCTCGAGGAACTGACCAACCTTGCCCCGGAGGAAGGCGAGGAGGCCGAGCTCGCCGCGATGCGCGCCAACATGCAGAAGGGCGAGCGGCTGTCGGGCGATCTCGAGGAATTGCGCCAGCTGTGGGAAGGCTCGGACGGCGCGCTGGCGACCTTGCGCGGCGCGGCGCGGCGGCTCGACCGGATCGCGGGGGAGCACGACCAGTTGCAGGCCGCGCTCGACGCGCTTGACCGCGCGGTGATCGAGGCGGGCGAGGCCGAGGAAGCGCTGGCGCGCGCCGCCGAGGCGCTGGTCCACGACCCCGCCGAACTCGACCGCGCCGAAACCCGCCTGTTCGAACTGCGCGCGCTGGCCCGAAAGCACGATTGCGAGGCCGACGAATTGCCCGCCAAGATGGCCGAGCTACGCGGCAAGCTCGACGCGATCGAGGGAGGCGAGGCCGAGATCGGCGCGCTGGAGAAGGCGGCACGAGACGCGGGCGATGCATACCGCACCAAGGCACAGGCGCTGCACGAGGCGCGCAGCAAGGCGGCGGCGAAGCTCGACACGGCGGTGGCGGGCGAACTCGCGCCGTTGAAGCTCGATGCCGCACGGTTCCACACGAAGGTCGAGGCGCTGCCCGAGGAGCGCTGGGGTGCGCACGGCATGGACGCGGTCGAATTCCTGATCGCGACCAATCCGGGCGCCGATTTCGCCCCCCTCAACAAGATCGCGAGCGGAGGCGAATTGTCGCGCTTCATCCTCGCGCTGAAGGTGGCCTTGGCGGAAGAGGGCGGCGCGGCGACGGTGATCTTCGACGAAATCGACCGCGGCGTCGGCGGCGCGGTCGCCAGCGCGATCGGCGAGCGATTGGCGCGGCTGGCGAGCGACGGGCAATTGCTCGCCGTGACCCACAGCCCCCAAGTCGCCGCGCGCGGCACCACGCATTATTTGATCGCCAAGTCCTCCACCGGCACCGTCACGAAGACCAGCGTCGCGCGGCTCGACGAGAACGGTCGACAGGAAGAGATCGCGCGCATGCTCAGCGGGGCCGAGGTGACGCCCGAGGCGCGCGCGCAGGCGGATCGCTTGCTGGAGGGGGTTTAGGCTTCGACGTCTTGCAGGCTGACATAGATCAGCGCCATCATCGCCATCGCGCCGTAGAAGAACGAGCCGTAGAACGGACCTTCGCCGAGCGGCATCTGCCACAATTGGTAGCCCGCGACCGCGATGCCCTGGAACAGGCCCCACCAGTTGAACACCGCGCAGGCGAGCGCGATCTTGGCCCATTTCTTACCGGCTTCGAAGGTTGCGGCGTCCGCCTTGCGCAGCGTCCAGAGGTGCCAGGCACCGTAGAACCCGAGGATCCCGGCGATCGCCTCGAGCGTGAAGACCACCACGATCGCGATCACGATCAGGAAGGCCGGCGGCACCGGCAGCAAGGTGACCGGATAGGCTTCCTGGTCGACATGGCTCGTGGTGTAGACGAAGAAATCGTATGCCTGCGGCAGGTTGGCGATATTGTGCGCGACGTAAAGCAGCGCGAACAGCGCGATGGATGCTACCACCACGGCCTTGATGATCCGGTCGGTCATGTTTCCCCCCTTGGTCTCGTTTGCGGCACTTTCCCCGGTGCCGTGGCTGAGGCATAGCGAGGCGAATGGGACAGGATCAAATTTCGGCGACAGCGCCTGTGGACATGACCGAAGCCGACGCAGCCAATGAACTGATGCGTTTGGCCCGCGCGATCGCCAAGCACGACCGGCTCTACCACGCCGACGACGCGCCCGAAATCACTGACCAGGAATACGATGCGCTGGTCCGGCGCAATGCGGCGCTGGAGGAGGCGTTTCCGCATCTGGTTCGCGACGATTCCCCGTCGAGGAAGGTCGGGCACGAGATCGCCGCCTCGCCGCTGTCGAAGGTGACGCACGAGGTGCGGATGATGAGCCTCGACAATGCGTTCGACGATGCGGAGGTGGCCGAATTCGTCGCGCGGGTGCGGCGGTTCCTCGCTCTCGGCGAGGATGCGCCGCTCGTCTTCACCGCCGAGGACAAGATCGACGGGCTCTCGCTTTCGCTGCGCTACGAGAAGGGCAGGCTCGTCCGCGCCGCGACCCGCGGCGACGGGCAGGTGGGCGAGGACGTGACGCCCAATGTCGCGCATATCGCCGATATCCCGCAGCAGCTTCCCGACGATGCGCCCGAAATCTTCGAAGTGCGCGGCGAGGTCTATATGGAGCGCGCGGCGTTTGCCGAATTGAATGCGCGGCAGGAGGAAGCGGGAGGCAAAACTTTCGCCAATCCGCGCAATGCCGCTGCCGGATCGCTGCGGCAGAAGGACGCCAGTGTCACCGCCGCGAGGCCGCTGCGCTTCTGGGCGCATGGCTGGGGCGCGGCGTCCGAACTGCCGGGCGAAAGCCAGGTCGAGGTGATGCAACGGATCGCGGAATGGGGTATCCCGGTCTCGCCGTTCTTCACGCGCTGCGAAAGCCTCGAGCAAATGCTCGCGCATTATGCGAAGATTGCCGAGCAACGCGCTGACCTGCCGTATGAAATCGACGGCGTGGTCTACAAGGTCGACCGGCTCGATCTGCAACAGCGGCTGGGCTTCGTCGCCAAGGCGCCGCGCTGGGCGATCGCGCGCAAATTTCCCGCTGAGCGGGCCGAGACGACGCTGGAAAGCATCGATATCCAGGTCGGGCGCACCGGCAAGCTGACCCCGGTCGGCCGCCTCGCCCCGGTGCTGGTGGGCGGGGTGACGGTGACCAATGTCACGCTCCACAATCGCGACGAGATCGAACGGCTCGGCGTGCGCCCGGGCGACCGGGTCCTGGTGCAGCGCGCGGGCGACGTGATCCCGCAGGTGGTCGAGAACCTCACCCCCGATGCGAAGCGCGAACCCTTCGTCTTCCCCGATCATTGCCCCGAATGCGGCAGCGAGGCGGTGAGCGAGGAGGGCGAGGTCGATGTCCGCTGCACCGGCGGGCTGATCTGCCCCGCGCAGCGCACCGAGCGCCTCAAGCATTTCGTCAGCCGCGCCGCGCTCGATATCGACGGGCTGGGCGAGAAGACGATCGACCAGTTCTTCGCGAAGGGCTGGATCGAAAGCCCCGCCGATATCTTCCGCCTCAAGGACCGCCGCGAGGAGATCCTCGCGCTCGACGGGTGGAAGGAGGTCTCGGTCGACAAGCTGCTCGCGAGCGTGGAGGCGCGGCGCGAACCCGATGCCGCGCGGCTGCTGTTCGGGCTCGGCATCCGCCATGTCGGCGCGGTCACCGCGCGCGATTTGCTGAAGTATTTCCACACCCTGCCCGCCTTGCGCGAGGTCGCCGAGAGGGCCCGCGCGGGCGACGAGGATGCGGCGGGCGAACTCACCTCGATCGACGGGATCGGCGGCGCGGTGGTCGAGGCGCTGGGCGACTTCTTCCACGAGGAACACAATCGCGGCGTGTGGGACGACATCCTCTCCGAAGTGTCGCCGCCGCGTTACGAGGTGGAAACGAAGGATTCGCCCGTTGCGGGCAAGACGGTCGTGTTTACCGGCAAGCTCGAGACGATGAGCCGCGACGAGGCCAAGGCGCAGGCCGAGCGGCTCGGCGCCAAGGCCTCCGGATCGGTCAGCGCGAAGACCGATTTGCTCGTCGCCGGGCCGGGTGCGGGCAGCAAGCTTAAGAAGGCCGAGGAACTCGGGATCGAGGTGATCGACGAGGCCGGCTGGGCGGAGATCGTCGCCGCGGCCAAGTAGGGGGAGAAAAACGGATGGAAGTGAAAGCGGCGCAGGCCGAATTGCGGCGGGCCTATACCGATGGCGGACCCGGCGTGGTGGTGTCCGGGCTGATCTGGCTGGCGGCTGCCTTCGTCGAGCGCCAGCAGGGGGTCGAAGCGGCGTTCCTCGCACTCTTTTTCGGCGGGATGCTGATCTTCCCGCTCGCGCTCTTCATCAACCGCGCGATCCTCAAGCGGCGCGGCGAAAGCAAGACCAACCCGTTCGGCAAGCTGGTGCTCGAAGGGACGATCGCGATGATCGGGGGCCTGGTCGCGGCGTGGCTGTTCCTGCCGTTCAAGCCCGAATGGGTCATCCCGCTCGCCGCGATCGCCGTGGGCACGCATTACTTCGCGTTCCGCACGGCCTATGGTCTCGCGATTTTCTGGTTGCTGGGCGCAGCCGTCACGGCGCTGGGCGCGCTGGCGATCTTCACCGGGTGGCTCGAAACCAATTTCGTGACCGTTGCGGTTGCGGTGACCGAGCTCGTCTTCGGGGGAATCCTGTGGCTGCGCGCGGGCAACACCGCCGAATAGTTCGGAACTTCGCGGCAGCGACGCGTTGAATCAGCGTGTCGCACGCAGTCAGATTCATCGCCGTCCTGTTCCCCGTGCTCGGGATCGCCGCGCTCGCGGTGCTCGTCCTGCCGCGCATGTCGGCACAGGCGAAGGATCCCGTGGCGGAAGAGGCCGAGGCGCTGGTCGAAGTCGAACTGCCGACCCCCGAGGAAGCCGCGCTCGACCGCCGGCTGAACGAGATCGGCTCCAAATTCGCCGGGCAGGTCGGGATCGCGGTGCGCCCGGTCGAGAGCGACCGCACGATGCATTTCCGCGGGCTCGAACCGTTTCCGCAGCAAAGCGTGACCAAGACCTGGGTCGCGCTCGCCGCGTTCCGCCAGGTCGACGAGGGCAAGCTGGCGCTCGACGAGCCGCGGATCGTGCGGCGCGAGGACCTGACGCTGTTCCACCAGCCGATCCGCGCCGAGGTGCTGCGCAAGGGCTCGGTCTCTACCGACTACGCCGACCTGCTCGACCGCGCGCTGACGCGCAGCGACAACACCGCCAACGACGTGATCCTGCGGCGCGTCGGCGGCCCCGATGCGGTGCAGGGCACGCTCGACAAGCTCGGGCTCGGCAGCATCCGCTTCGGCACCGACGAGCGGACCAAGCAGAGCGCGACGGCGGGGCTGACCTGGCAACAGGCCTATTCGCTCGAACGCAATTTCTACGATGCGCGCGACGCGGTGCCCGACGAGGATCGCCGTGCCGCCTACGAAGGCTATCTCGCCGACCCCATCGACGGCGCACCGCCGGTTGCGGTGGTCGCGGCGCTGGCGCGGCTGGCGAAAGGCGAATTGCTGTCGGATGACAGCACCGAGCGTTTCCTCAAGATCCTGTCCGAAACCCGCAGCGGGCCGAACCGATTGAAGGGCGGGCTGCCGCCGGGCTGGACGATCGCGCACAAGACCGGGACCGGGCAGGCGCTGGTGCACGAGCAGACCGGCTACAACGATATCGGCCTCATCACCGCCCCTGACGGCCGGCGCTACGCCGTCGCGGTGATGATCGCGCGCACCGAACAGCGCGTGCCCGAGCGGATGGAGATGATGCACGAAGTGGTCGCCGCGGTGGTCGAGTACCACGAGGCGACGGCGATAGACTGACGCCTAGTTCGGAGGCTCCTCGACCCATTTCATCACCCCGCCCGCGAATGGCGTCCAGTAGCCGGTCTCGACCCCCGCATCGGCGAGGCGGTCGCTGGTCCACTGGTTGCAGGTGTTGCCGAGCGTGTAGTCGGCGCGCGCGTCGTAGAAACGGTCCTGCGCGCGGAAGCCGGTTAGGACGGGGCGTTCGCGGCCTGCGGGGGCGGGCGCGAGCTCGGCCTCGATCGCGGCGACCAGCGCGGCGTATTGCCGCTCGCTCAGCCGGATCGGGCGCTTGTTCGGGCCGGGCCCGGGATTGGTCAGGTGGTCGACGCGGACCACGCCCGGGCCACCGGTGGTCGCGATGCGCCACACGGTCCGCGCTTCGAGATCGCCCCAGCTGGGGTTTTCGAGGAACACCTCGCGGTCGCCCCACCCGACGCCGATATGGGTGATCGCGCGACCGGGATAGTCGTTATCGATGCTGGGGAAGGTCTCGCGCCAGTCCTTCTGCGGCGAGGTCACGGGCAGGACGAGTTCGGTGTGGATGCCGTTGGTGGCGAGCAGGATCTCGACGCCGCTCTCGGCCGGTTCGGCACCGGCATTGCGCGGGATCGAGCTGCCCGCCCAGTTCCACAGCATGACGAGACCCAGGAAGAGCGCGATCCAGGCCAGCGCCTTGCCGATGAATTTCGCGATCCCCCTCATCGCCCAAGCGTCACCCGCGCTTGCGCAGCCACAGGATCGACCAGTCGCCCTTCACCAGCCGACCCGCCAGCCGGAAGCCGTGCCAGCGATAGGCGCGGCGCACCGCGGCTTCCTGCGTTTCGAGCAGCCCCGCGAGCAGCACGTTCGCGCGCGGGGCGGTCACGCGGGCGAAATCGGGTGCGAGGTCGATCAGCGGCTGGGCGAGGATGTTGGCGATCAGCAGGTCGTAGGGCGCGCGCACGAGAATCGCCGGATCATCGATCCCCGGCGCTATCACGGGGAGCACCTCGCCCGCGCTCGCGCCGAGCGGGATGTCGTTCTGCCGCGCGTTTTCCTCGATCACGCCGAGACACACCGGATCGATATCGGTCGCGGTGAAATCGGCCCGGGGCCACAGCGCGCGCGCGGCGAAGGCGAGCAGGCCGGTGCCGGTGCCGATGTCGGCGACGTCGCGCGCGACCACGCCGCTTCTCTTCATCGCGTCGAGCAGGGCGAGGCAGCCCGCGGTCGTCTCGTGATGCCCGGTGCCGAAGGCCTGCGCCGCGGGGATCACGAAATTGATCGCTTCGGGGTCCGGCTCGTGGTCGGGCGTGTGGACGTGGAATCGGCCCGCGCGGATCGGGTCGAGCCCGCGCTGGCTTTCGGTCAGCCAGTCGGTCTCGGGCAGCTTCTCGACCGTGAAGTCGGGCGCGTCGCCGTCGAACAGCGCGGCGATCGCGGCGCGATCGGCCTTCGAGGGGTTGCGCGGCAGATAGGCGTCGAGCCGCCAGTCGTCGGGCTTGTCCTCGGCGATCTCGAACCCGGTGAGGACGATCTCGGGATCCCAGTCGAGCTGTTCTTCCTGCCGCGCGAGCGCGGCCTCGATCCGGGGCTTCCTGCCGAAGCCGGTGAGTTTCCAGCTGGCCATCAGCGGACGTAGCTCGCGCCGTTGGCGTCGATCGTCGCGCCGGTCATGCTCGGCGGGGCGTCGAGCGCGCAAAACGCGATGATCGCGGCCATTTCCTCGGGTTCGGCGACGCGGCCGAGCGGGATGTCGGCGAGCAGGCCCGGGCCGCCGCGGCTTTCGAGGTAATCGCCCGCCATCGCGGTATCGGTGAAGCCCGGCGTGATCGCGTAGCTGAGGATGTCTTCCGAGGCATAGGCGCGCGCGATCGTCTTGTGCATTGCGAGCATCCCGCCCTTGGCCGCGGCATAGTGCCAGTGCGCGGGGCTGTCGCCGCGATGCCCGGCGCGGCTCGCGACATGCACGATCCGTCCGCCCGCATTGCTGTCCTGCCAGTGCCGCACCGCATAGCGCGAGAGCTGCGCGGCGGCGGTCAGATTGATGCGGATCGTCTCTTCCCACCCGTCGAGCCATTCGATGTCCGAACGGTCGAGCGGATTGGGGTCGAAGAACCCGGCGTTGTTGATCAGCACGTCTATTTTTCCGCCGGCGCGCTCGAGCGCCTCTTCCCACAGCGATTGCGGGGCCTGAGGATCGGTCAGGTCGGCGCCGATCGTGTGGTCGTCATGCGGTTTGGAGCCGTGCCCGATGACGGTGCAGCCGCGCGCTTCGAGCGCCCTGCGCGCCGCGGCGCCGATCCCGCGCGAGGATCCGGTGAGGAGAATATTGGTCATGGCCGCGCGATAAACCGAGACATTGCCGATCACAATGATGTGCTTCCCCACCTTGCCTCGCGGCCTCATTCCTTTAAGGGACGGGCCAGAAATTCACGCGACAGGAAAGCCCATGGCCGGAAGACCGCTCTCACCGCATCTGCAAATCTGGAAATGGGGTCCGCACATGCTGACCTCGATCCTTCACCGCGTCAGCGGGGACGGGCTGGCACTGGTCGGCCTGCCCGTGCTGCTGTGGTGGCTCGGCGCGCTCGCCAGCGGACCCGAGGCGTATGAGACCTTCGCACTCGCCGCCTCTTCGCCGATCGGATACATCGTGCTGATCGGCCTGACCTGGGCGTTCTTCAACCATCTCGCATCGGGCCTGCGCCACTTCGTGCTCGACATCGGCGCGGGCTACGAACTCGATACCAACAAGACCTGGGCGATCGGGACCACCGTGATCGGCGTGGTCCTGACGATCGGCTTCTGGCTGCTCGTGCTCGCCAAGCAGGGAGTGCTCTGATGGCTCATGAAACCCCCATCGGCCGCGCGCGCGGCCTCGGTTCCGCCCATCACGGCACGCATCACTGGCTGCTCCAGCGCTTCACCGCGATCGGCAATCTCGTCGCGGTGCTGTTCCTCGTGATCAGTTTCCTGCTGCTCGACGATTACGGCTACGCCAGTTTCGCCAAGTGGGTCGCGAGCCCGCTGCCCGCGCTGGCGCTGTCGCTGCTGGTGATCTCGGTGTTCTGGCACGCGCGGCTCGGCCTGCAGGTGCTGGTCGAGGATTACGTGAACACCGCGGGCAATCGTTTCGCCCTCAACGCCCTTCTCAATATCGCGGCGTTTGCCGGCGCGGGTTTCGCGCTGATCAGCATCGCCCGCATCGTCTTCGCAGGAGCCGCCTGATGGCCGCAGCTGACACGTTCGAAATCGGCGGACGCGCCTACAACATCATCGACCACACCTACGACGTCGTCGTGGTCGGCGCGGGCGGATCGGGCCTGCGCGCGACGATGGGCGCGGCCGAAGCCGGGCTGAAAACCGCGAATATCTCCAAGGTCTTCCCCACGCGCTCGCACACCGTGGCGGCGCAGGGCGGGATCGCAGCATCGCTCGGCAACAACACGCCCGACCACTGGTCGTGGCACATGTACGATACCGTCAAGGGCTCCGACTGGCTCGGCGACCAGGACGCGATCGAATATATGGTGCGCGAAGCGCCGCACGCTGTCTACGAGCTGGAACATGCCGGCGTGCCGTTCAGCCGCAACGAAGACGGCACGATCTACCAGCGTCCGTTCGGCGGCCACATGCAGAACATGGGCGAGGGCCCGCCGGTCCAGCGCACCTGCGCCGCGGCGGACCGTACGGGGCATGCCATGCTCCATGCGCTCTACCAGCAGAGCCTCAAATACGACGCCGATTTCTTCATCGAATATTTCGCGATCGACCTGATCATGAAGGACGGCAAGTGCGTCGGCGTGATCGCCATGTGCCTCGACGACGGGACGATCCACCGTTTCCGCGCGCAGGGCGTGGTGCTGGCGACCGGCGGTTACGGCCGCTGCTACTACACCGCCACCAGCGCGCACACCTGCACCGGCGACGGCGGCGGCATGGTGCTGCGCCAGGGCCTGCCGTTGCAGGACATGGAGTTCGTCCAGTTCCACCCGACCGGGATCTACGGCGCGGGCGTGCTGATCACCGAGGGCGCGCGCGGCGAGGGCGGCTACCTCACCAATTCCGAGGGCGAGCGCTTCATGGAGCGTTATGCGCCGAGCGCGAAGGACCTCGCCAGCCGCGACGTCGTGTCGCGCTCGATGGCGCTCGAAATGCGCGAGGGACGCGGCGTGGGCGCCGATGGCGACCACATCTACCTCCACCTCGACCACATCGATCCCAAGGTGCTGGCCGAGCGCCTGCCGGGCATCACCGAGAGCGGCAAGATCTTCGCCGGGGTCGACCTGACGCGCCAGCCGCTGCCGGTCACCCCGACCGTGCATTACAACATGGGCGGCATCCCCTGTAACTATCACGGCGAGGTGATTGCCGGGGATCCGAACGATCCGGAAAAGATCGTCCCCGGCCTGTTCGCGGTGGGCGAGGCGGCGTGCGTCTCTGTCCACGGCGCGAATCGCCTCGGCTCGAATTCGCTGATCGACCTCGTGGTGTTCGGCCGCGCCACCGGTTTCCGCCTCAAGGAAACCATCAAGAGCGGCGCGAACCAGGACGAGCTCCCGGCCGACAGCGCCGAGATGGCGCTCACCCGGCTCGACCATTTCCGCCATGCCGACGGCGGTTCGCCGACCGCCCGCGTGCGCGAGGAAATGCAGAAGGCGATGCAGGCGCATTGCGCGGTGTTCCGCGACAGCGCGCTGCTGTCCGAGGGCGTCGAGAAGCTCAAGCAGGTCAACAAGCGCATGGAGGACATCCATGTCTCCGACCGCTCGCTGATCTGGAACAGCGACCTCGTCGAGACGCTCGAGCTCGACAATCTGATGGCGCAGGCCAACGTGACCATCGCGAGCGCCGAGAACCGCAAGGAAAGCCGCGGCGCCCACGCGCACGAGGACTATCCCGACCGCGACGACGCCAACTGGATGAAGCACACCATTGCGACTTTCGACGGATGGGGCGGCAAGGGCGGCAAGGTCGATATCGGCTATCGCCCGGTGCACGAGTTTACGCTGACCGACGACATCAAGTATATCGAGCCGAAGAAGCGGGTGTATTGATCGGAGAGAATGATGGCGGGGCTGAAATCGACTAACGCGGTTGCAGCCTTCGCCATGCTTCTCACCGGCTGTGCGCAAGTTTCGGAGGACCGTCTGCCGGCGGTTCCCGCGGAATCGGTCGGCGTGATCGATACACATTACCACGCCGCGTGGCAGAACGGCGACGATGCGGCGGGGCTCGAGGCCCGGTTGGAGGAGATGGACGCCAAGGGGATCTCGGTCTCAGCGCTCTTCGTTACCTCCGAAGACGATCTCGATCTCTGGTTCGACGCGGCCCCAAGGCGGTTCATTGCCGGCCCGATGTTTCCCTGCCCGCCGCTCGATGGCGAGCAGCTGTTCTGTTTCGACGACAATGATGGCTGGCCCGATCTCGCATGGGTCGAGCGCGAATTGCAGTCCGGACGCATCGGGCTGCTCGGCGAACTGACGCTCAATTACTACGGTATCCCGCCGACCGATCCACGGCTCGATCCCTATTTCGCGCTGGCGGCCAGATATGACGTGCCGGTGCTGGCGCATACCAATTCCGGACCGCCGCCCAGACGGGGGCCGCGCCGTTACGAGGGGTGTTGCCCCGATTATGACCCGGCGATGGGCGACCCCGCGCTGTGGCGCCCGGTGCTGGAGAAATATCCCGGAATGCGCCTGGTGCTCCAGCATTCGGGATTTCCCTATCCTGCGGGGCCGGGCGGCAAGGTCTATCTCGAGGAGACATTTGCGCTGATGCGCGATTATCCCGACGTGTACGCCGACATGAGCGTGCTGAACGCTCTGTGGGACGAGGATTCCTATCGTCTGGCAATGCAGAAGGTGGTCGAAGCAGGCATGATCGAGCGGATCATGTTCGGTTCCGACAACAATGATCCCACGGTGGTTTTCGAGCGCTTGGCACGCATGGAATTCCTCTCCGACACTGATCGCCGGGCAATCCTCCATGACAATGCGGCGCGGTTCTTTCGTCTTGATGCGCGCTAGGCTGGCTGGCCTCACGGCGCTGGTCGCAGTCGCCTGCACGGGATCCGCCGTCGGACCAGTGGCTGGAGACGCGCAAGGTTTCTACGTGAAGGAAACGATCGCGAGCGGGATATCCGTCCGCTCGTCAGGGCGCGTGCCCGATCGCGCCCTGGTCGCAGCGCGTGACATGATCGCTTCGATGCTCTCGCACCGCCCCGATCTCGCGCAGTGGCTTGCCGCCAACGACTATCGGGTCGCGATCATGGCCGAGGACGAGGCGATCACCGACCTTCCCGAGAATCGCGGTTGGACCAAGCCGGGGCCCGACGATCCGCGGCTGACGCGCTGCGAGCGCAAGCATTACGATGCGCGGATCGGCGCACTCTCCGATCGCCAGTACTGGAACGCGCGGGTGCGCGGGATCGGCGGCAAGCGTGCGGTCGCGGCGGAGGAGGACGTGCTAGGCCTGCGGAGCTCGCGTTATTGGGGCGAGACGATCCTCGTCCACGAATTCGCGCATGGCGTGCACGATGCGATCCGCGCGGTCGATCCGGCGCTCGCGGCCGATATCGACGCCGCCTATGCCGCCGCGCTCGCCGACAGGCTGTGGTACCAGGAGTACGCCACCACCACGGTCGAGGAATATTGGGCCGAGGGCACGCAATTCTGGTTCAATTCGAACCGCCTCGCGGTGATGGACGGCACGCGCGTGCTCGATCACGAGGACCTGCGCGCCTACGACCCGCGCCTCTACCGCGTGCTCGCGCGGGCCTATGGCAGCGGTCACCGGCTCGAAGGCGATCCGTTCTATCTGAGCGAGGCGCGCGTTCCCCCGGGGCCGATCCCCGAGAACACCGCCGAGGTCTGCTAGTCCGTCGGCTCAGGCCGCGTTGGCGGCAAGTCGGCGCAGCACCGCGTTGCGATCGGCGGTAATGTCGGCGAGCGTGTACTTGTCGAGATGCGCGAGGAAGGCCTCGAGCGCGCCGCCGAGCGCGGGCTTGAGCCCGCAGGCGCCGTCGATCGCGCAATCGGCCTTGCCACCCATGCAGGCGACGAACCCCTCGAAATGTTCGAGCTTGCGCACCACCGCCCCGACATTGATCCGCTCGGCCGGGTGCGCGAGCCGCAAGCCCCCGCCGCGCCCGCGCTGGGTCTCGATATAGCCCGCCGCCGCGAGGTCCTGCGCGACCTTGGCGAGATGGTTGCGCGAGATCGCGTAGCGCTCGGCGATCCAGTCGATCGAGACGGTATCGTCGCAGACGGCGAGCGCCATCATCATGCGCAGGGCGTAATCGGTGCGGAGGTTGAGCTGCATAAAAGAGGTATATTGGATATTGCTTTTTACCGCAAGTGCCGTAATAGGTATATTAAATACCTGTTAACGAGTCGGAGCGATCGATGCCTGCAATACGCGAACGGACCCGCAGCGAAGTGCTGCAGGCGCGCGAGGCGAAGCGCGCGCAGGCCGAGGCGCTGGGCGTGGACGAGGCCTTCGTTTCGCGCATGGTCGAGACCTTCTACGCCGCGGTGAGGGCGGATGACATGCTCGGGCCGATCTTCGCCGAGCGGATCGAGGACTGGCCCGTCCACCTCGAGCGGATGAAGCGGTTCTGGCGCTCGATCCTGTTCAACAGCGGCGAGTTCTCGGGCAACCCGATGCAGAAACACATCGCCATTCCCGGGCTCGAGCAGCGCCATTTCGCCCGCTGGCTCGAGCTTTTCTACGACACGCTACGCAGCCTCGAACGCGATCCCGGCGGCACCTCGCTGGTCGCCGGTCGCGCCCGTTCCATCGCCGACAGCCTGCTCACCGGGATCGCCGTCAACCGCGACGGCCTGTCGGGCTCCAGTGCCGGAAAGGACCTCCCGCATGTTTGAAGACCGCCATTTCGAATTCGACGAAAGCACCGCGACCGAGATCCACGCGGTCGATGCGCTGGTGACGCCTGTCGCCGCCCCGCCGGTCGCGCCCGCCAACCAGGGCTTCCAGCTGCCGGCGCGGGTCTGGCTCGCGATGCTCGGCTGCTACGCGGCGTTCTTCACCGCGCTGGCGATCGCGACCTCAGCGAGCGGGAAGGCGCTGTTCGCGATCGCGATCTCGGTGCTCTACACGGCAATCTATTTCGGTGTCGCCCGGATCGGCGCGGCGCAGGCGGGGCCCGAGGCGCAATCGCCGCTCGACTGCGGCGAGCCGCTGCAGACCTGGACCGGCCCGATGGATGCGATCTCGGTCTATGCGCAGATCCTGATCGTCCCGCTCGCGGTCGCCGGTTTCGGGATCGGCGTCGCCGTCATCGCACTGGTGACCGCATGAGTACGCCCGCGCTCGATATTTATCACACCATCGGTCCGTTCGATCGCGCGTCGGTGCCCGAGGGACTGCTGCGCGAGCACAGCCTCAAACCGGGGACCTGGGGCAGGATCACCGTGCTCTCGGGCAGCGTCGGGCTGGCGTGGGACGATGATGCGGACGAGGCGGTCGAGCTGGGCGAGGGCGACACGCTGGTGATCCCGCCGCTAAGGCCGCACCACCTCGTTCCGACGGGCGCGTTCGAACTGACGATAGATTTCCTGCGCGAAGCGTAATCCAGTCGGCGGTTCTGTCGGGCCGCTTTAGATCACCCCGCCGATCAGGCCGCGCTCGGCGGCTTCTTCGCAGGTGATGTACCAATTGTCGGGCGCCTTCTCGCGCAATTCCTCGAAGTCGACCTCCGACCCGTCGACGATCGCGCGGAAGCCGTCTTCCTCGATCGTGATCGAGTGCTCGATCTCGTTGAGCGCGGCCTTGAGCTGCGCGGTGCAGCTGCGCAGGGGGCCCGAAAGGTTGATCGTGCGGGTGATCTGGCGCTCGTGCAGCAGCAGGCTCGTCCCCTCGGTCATGAAGCGACAGTCGATCGGGAACCCCGCCATGAAGGTCGCCCCGGCCGAATAGACCGCCGCCTTGCCGAGGAAATAGAGCGTCCGGCCCGTTTCGGCGATCAGCCGGACATCGGCCGCCATCGCGCGCGCGATCTCGGGATTGCCGCCGAGCGTGGTGATCGCGATCGTCAGCGGCCCGTCGCCCGGCGCGGCGGACAGCTGGTTGCGAAATTCGTCGTACATCGCCTCGTCGACGCTCCCGACGAGCCGCAATTGCGGCGAAGTCAGCACGTTCTGCCGATGATCGGTGGTCTGGTTGTCGCGTGCCACGGGTTCCTCCTGCTGTCGTTGCAACAGGCTGGGGCGGGGCAGCGTTCCGTGTCGTTTGCAGAAAAACCATGCACCGTTTGGCTGTTTACATTCGTAATCATTGCAATTACACCTGTAAACGAATCGCAGCAA
Organism: Pseudoblastomonas marina; assembly: GCF_034374265.1. Taxonomy (NCBI): domain Bacteria; kingdom Pseudomonadati; phylum Pseudomonadota; class Alphaproteobacteria; order Sphingomonadales; family Erythrobacteraceae; genus Pseudoblastomonas; species Pseudoblastomonas marina. The sequence goes on from NZ_CP139718.1 coordinate 687,434, forward strand.
GGGAGAGAGGCATGTCCTCCAACGCCGACACCAACGAACGGATTTCCGAAGCCGAGCACGCGGTGATGGAAGTATTGTGGGAAAAATCCCCGCGTACCGCCGCCGAAGTGTGCGAGGAAGTCTGCCAGCGGCGCGACTGGTCGATCGCCACCGTCAAGACGCTGCTGTCGAGGCTGGTGTCGAAGAACGCGCTCGCGACCGAGCCCGACGGCCGCCGCTTTCTCTACCGCCCGCTGCTCGAACGCGGCGATTATCGCACCAGCGAATCGCGCCGCCTGGTCGACCGGCTGTTCGGCGGCCGCGCCGCGCCGCTGGTCGCGCACCTGGCCGAGGCCGAAGCGCTGACCGATGACGATATCGCCGAGATCGAGAAGCTTCTGAAGGAGATGAAGGCATGATCGACTGGCTGCTCGATACGCTGGTCTGGACCGGGGCGCTGATCGCGCTGGTCCTGCTCGTCCGCCGCCCGGTGGCGCGCCACCTCGGCGCGCAGGCCGCTTACATGCTGTGGCTGCTGCCGTTCGCGCGGCTGTTCGTGCCCGTGATCGAACTGCCCGCCGCACTCGCCCCCGAAGTCGCCGCCGCGCCCGCGCCGATGGTTGCGATCGACCCGGTGGTGCTGATGGCGATGCAGGCGCAACCGGCGCCGCAGCCCGATGCGAGCTGGCTGTGGTTCGCGCTCGCGATCGGCGCGTGGCTGACCGGTGCCGCGGTGATGCTTGGCTGGCGCTATCTCGCCTATTTCCGGATGCGCGCGCGCCTGCTCGACGGCGCGGAGGAGAAACTCCGCATCGGTGGGGTGCGGATCGTCGAGACCGGCGAGACCGAGAGTCCGCTCGCCTTCGGGATCGTCGACAAGGTGATCGCGGTGCCGCTCGATTTCCTCGAAACCGCCGACAAGCGCACCCGCAACCTCGCGATCGCGCACGAAATGGCGCATCACGAGCGCGGCGACCTGATCGCCAATTTCGCCGCCCAGCCACTGTTCGCGCTGCACTGGTTCAACCCGCTCGGCTGGCTCGGCTGGCGCGCGCTGCGGCGCGACCAGGAGGCCGCCTGCGACGCACGGGTGATCTCCAATCGCGACGATGCCACCCGCGCCGCCTATGCGCAGACCATCGCGCGCTTTTCGGCCGGTCCCGATCTGGCACTGGCCGCACCGATGGCTTGCCCGGTGCTCGGGGAAAAGAGCATCATCCAGCGGTTGAGGAGCCTGTCGATGGCCGACATTTCACCCCGCCGCCGCTGGGCCGGCCGCGCCGCGCTCGCCACCGGCCTGCTCGCGCTGCCGCTGACCGCGAGCTTCACCTATGCGACCCCGAGCGTGGCGCATGATGCTTGGGCTTCGCAGGATGCGCAGGTCGAGGGTGACCGCGTGGTGATCCGCGAGGTCGATCCCGATGCCGCGCCGGTGACCGAGGAAGAGGCCGAGGAACTCGCCGAAGCGATCGAGGAACGGTCCGAGGCGATCGCCGAAGCGGCGAAGGAGCTCGAACGCGAGATGCGGGTCGTGTTCGTGCAGGACGGCAAGGTCATGTCCGAAAAGGAAATGCGGGCCCGCGCCGCATCGATGGATCGCGCCGCGGCCAGGCTCCGGGCAAAGGGCGTGAAGGATATCGAAGTCATGCTCGACCTCGGTGATGTCCGCATGGTCGACGCCGCGAAGCTCGCCGAGCTCGAAAAGCTGGGCAAGGAGATGGAGCGTCTCGAGGTGCGGGTGGAGAAGAGCCCCGAATGGCACGCCAAGATGGAGAAGCTCCAGTCTTCCGCGATGGCGATGGTCGAGGCGGAACTGCCGAGGGTGCTCGAGCTCCAGCGCGCGGTCGCCAGGGACGGCGTGATCGCCGAATGCAAGAAGGATGGCGAGGCGGTGCCCTGCTCGACCTTCGATTTCGCCAAGGTCCAGCGTGAGGCGCTCGCCGAGGCGCGCCGGGAGATCAAGGCGAACAAGGACCTGACCGAGACCCAGCGCCAACGCGCGCTCGAAGCGCTCGACAAGGCGCTGCGCGCCGACTGATTTCGAAGGATGGGAGGACCCGAACGATGAAAACCAATGCAATGCTTGCGACGCTCGCCGCCGCGACTTGCCTCGCTTCGACGCCGTTGATGGCGCAGGAGATCGAGGTCGAGGAAGACGTCGCGGTCGATCGCCGGGCGGTGGTGATCGAAACCGACGATGCCGAGAACGGCAAGAAGGTCGAACACAAGGTGCGCGTGGTCCGCCGCGGCGCCGATGGTGCCGAAGTCGCCCGCGAACTCGACGAAATGGAAAAAGTCGAGGTGCGGATCGTCAAGATGGGCGAGGGCGCGGACCTGTCCGAAGCCGAACTGCGAGCGCTGACCGAGGAGCGGCTCGCCGATCGCGAGATGATCGTATTCAGCGGGCGCGAGATGGAATGCGAGCGTCAGGCCACCGGCGAAGTCCGCCTCAAGGTGTGCAGCTCCGAAGGCCGGGCGTCGGTGCTCAAGGCATTGCGCGAGGCGCGCGGCACGCTGGCGACCGAAACGTCCCTCGGCGACGATGCCAAGGCGCGCGCGCTGGCTGCGCTCGATCGCCGGATCGTCGAGCTGGAAACCGCGACCGAAGACTGAGCGTCGCGCGGACCCGATTGGGTCGCGCTTTCCCCAACACGGTCCGCGCCCGCGCCATCAGTCCCGGCCCGGGCGAACGGACAGGCGCGATCCGGGCGGGTGCGATCTCCAGCGCACCCGCCCCTCGCGCATCCAGCTCAGCCGCAGCGCACTTCGAGGATGGTGCGGTCGTCTTCGAGCAGCAGGTTGAGGCGGGTGCCGACGAAATTGGTCGCCACCGCGGGGGCGCCTTCCTTGTAGGCGCGCGTGTCGGGATTGGTTTCCTGGATTTCGTAGAGCTTTTCGTCGGTCAGCATCGTCCCGACGAGGTCCTGGAACTGGTCGGCGTTGCAATCGGCGTCGGTGACCGTCTCGGGCGTGAGTTCGGGCGCCTCCTCGACCGGTTCGGGCGCGGGCTCCGCGGTTTCGGAGCAGGCGGTCATGGCGAGTGCGGCTGCAGGGATCGCGGCGAGCGCGAAAACGAATTTCATGTATTTTCCCTCCCGTTTGGAAGCGGTGAAACTGCCGCGCCGGCGGGGCGGTGTAAAGGTGCTTAATCCTTTATCCCAGTATCGCGTCGGCCCACGGTCCGACGTCCGGCGGGACGGCCCCGCGCGGCCAGCCGGCAGGGGGCTGGTTGCGGAACCAGGTATACTGACGCTTGGCGTACTGCCGCGTCGCGGTCGCGCCGGCCGCGATCGCCTCCTCGCGCGAGATTTCTCCGCGCAGCAGCGCCGCGATCTCGGGCACGCCGATCGCGCGCATAACGGGGAGGGCGGGATCGAGACCGCGCGCGAGCAGCGCCTCGACCTCTTCGATCGCGCCCCCGTCGAGCATCAGCTCGAAACGGCGCTCGCAGCGCCCGTAGAGCCAGTCGCGATCGGGGAGCAGGACGAGCGGGTGCAGCGCGATATCCGCCGCGATCCCGCCGGCCTTTTCCTCCTGCCAGTCGGACAGCGGGCGCCCGGTCGAGCGCACGACCTCGAGCGCGCGCAGCGTCCGCGTACGATCCGCCGGGGCGAGCCGCTCGGCGGCGGCGGGATCCTCGGCCTCGAGCGCGGTGCGCGCCTCGTCCTGCGGCAGATCGCGCACCTCGGCGCGGATCGCGGGGTCGATCTCGGGCACCGGGGCGATCCCGTCGAGCAGGGTGCGCATGTAAAGCCCGGTCCCGCCGACGAGGATCGGCACCTGCCCGGCCAGCTGCGCGTTCTCGATCTCGCGCCGCGCGGCATTGGCCCAATCGGCGGCGGAGCAGGCGTCGGCCCCGTCCCATGCACCGAACAACCGGTGCGGCACACCGTCCATTTCCGCCTCGGTCGGGCGCGCGCTCAGGACGGCGAGGTCGCGATAGACCTGCGCGCTGTCGGCATTGATCACCACGCCCGGCGTGCCGCGTGCCGCGAGCATCTGTGCGAGCGCGACCCCGAGCGCGGTCTTGCCGCTGGCGGTCGGCCCTGCGATGAGCGCCAGCGGTGGTTTCCCGCTTTTCCAAGGAGTCTCGCGCTTGCTCATCGCCCGCCTGATAGCAGAACCGGCCACACTGGAGGCAAGCCTCGAAAGCGCGCTATCCGCGCTCTCGGCGTGCGACATGCCCGTCGCCAATGCGCACATGCTCGAACATTGCGGCGAGGTGCTCGAACTCGAACTGCCGCATGGCGAGGCGGCGGACCTGCGCCGCGTGCTCGACGCGCAATTCGGCCCTTGCGACCTGCTCGTCTCCGACCGCGCGATCGCGGTCCCGCGGCTGTTCGTCTCGGACATGGATTCGACCATGATCGGGCAGGAATGCATCGACGAGCTTGCCGATTTCGCCGGGCTCAAGGACAAGGTCGCGACGATCACCGAACGCGCGATGCAGGGCGAGCTCGATTTCGAGGCGGCGCTGCGTGAACGAGTCGCGCTGCTCGAAGGGCTGTCGGAGGACGCGATCGGGCAGTGCCTGGCCGAGCGGATCCATCCCACGCCCGGCGCGCGCGCACTGGTCGCGACGCTCGCCGAGAAGGGGTGCCGCTCGGTGCTCGTCACCGGGGGTTTCCACGATTTCGCCGACCGGGTGGCCGAGCAGCTCGGATTCGATCGCGTGGTCGGCAACCGGCTCGCCACTCGCGACGGGAGGCTGACCGGCGGGCTGCTCGGCGCGATCAGCGATTCCTCGACCAAGGCGCGGACGCTGGCCGAGGAAGCCGCCGCACTCGGCGAGGGCGGGATCACGCTGGCGATGGGCGATGGGGCGAACGACGCGCCGATGCTGCGCGAGGCGAGCTACGGCATTGCCTTCCGCGCCAAGCCCGCCGCGCGCGATGCCGCCGACGGCTGGATCGAGAGCCGCGACCTGACCGCCATGCTCCGGCTGCTCGGCATTCCCGAGCGCGAATGGTCGGCGGGGAAGGGCGGCTGAACGCGAAGGGGGCTTGGAACCGATCCGCATTTGGATTATATTTACACTTGTGTAAGTAAGAGCGTGACGACCATGACCGACCAGACCACCCTTCCTCCCCTCGTCGCCCCGGGCTCGACCGGTACCGCCGAAGCCGCGCCCGACGGCACGCTGTTTCGCCATCCCGCGCGGCAGAAACCGCGCATGCGCCCGCTCAAGGCGTTCGGCCATTTCCGCCAGCTGCTGAAGGACAAGGAAGACACCAGCCAGGTCTTCCATATCTTCGAATCGCTGCCGAGCCGCGACTTCGTGCCGATGGCACGCAGCCTCGCGCTGAGCGAGCAGGGCGAACGCCTCCGCGCGACCGAGCCGTACCTGCCCGACGTGCTCGACGATCACGCTACGTTGCGCAAATTGCCGAAGGGCACGGTCGCGCACGCCTATTGCGATTTCATGGAAGCCGAAGGGCTGAGCGCCGCGGGCCTCGTCGAGGAGCACAACCGCTTCTTCGGCGACCGCCCGAAATATGGCGACCTGATCGAATGGTACGCCTCGCGTCGCCGCGATACGCACGACCTGCTGCACGTCCTCACCGGCTTCGGTCGCGACCCGCTCGGCGAACAATGCGTCCTCGCCTTCACCCACGGCCAGAATGGCGGCCTCGGAAATCTCTTCATCGCCTATCTCGGCGCGCTGCACATTGCGCGTACCGCGCCCGAGACCCGCGGGCGCAAGGCGCCGGTGGTCAAGGCGGTCCGCCAGGCGCAGAAGCTCGGCAAGGGCGCGCCGCGCGTGACCGACATCTCGATCCGCGACCTGCTCGCCATGCCGCTCGACGAGGCCAAGGCGATGCTCAAGATCCCGACCGGGCGGACGCTCTACGAGGATTGCCACCGCATCTGGCGCGAGAACGGGATCGATCCGTACAGCTTGATCACCGACAAGCAGGGACTGGCGGCGGCGTAACGTGTCGGGTGCGCTTTCGCCATCCGGCGAAAGCTTGCGGCACCAGGCCGCACCGGCGTCAGCCGGATAAGGAACCTCAAATCCAGCTCGAAATCTGGTCGAGCGGTTTTTTCCTCAACGCGTGCTCGGGCACCGTCGCGTCGGCTGCCGGGTGTCCGACGACCACGATCATCAGCGGCTTTTCCCACTCGGGACGGCCGCAGATTTCGCGCAGGAAGCCCATCGGCGAGGGGGTGTGGGTCAGCGTCGCCAGCCCGGCCTCGTGCAGCGTCGAAATCAGCATCCCGCAGGCGATCCCGACGCTTTCGTTGACGTAGTAGTTCTGCGTCTTGCCGTCTTCCTCGATCCCGCCCTTGCGTTGGGCGAAGCAGACGACGAGCCATGGCGCGGTTTCGAGGAACGGCTTGTGCTCGTCGGTCCCGATCGGGTCGAGCGCGCCGAGCCATTCCTCGCTCGCCTTGGGCTTGTCCCCGTCGGCGCCGTAGAAGCGGCGTTCCTCGGCCTCGGCCGCCTCGCGGATCGCGCGCTTGGTCTCGGGCGAGGAAATCGCGACGAAATGCCACGGCTGGTGGTTGGCGCCGTTGGGCGCGGTCCCTGCCGCGCGGATCGCGTTTTCGATCACCTCACGGGGGACGGGCGCAGCGCTGAAAGCGCGGCACGAACGGCGGGTCTTCAATCGATCGAACACCGCCTTCGCCCGCGCCACCCTTTCCTCGTCCGAAAACTCGGGCAGGGCAGGGTAGGGATGATGCCTTTCGCTCATCTCAACTCCTTGCGGATCACGAGCTTGAGCCCCGACCAGGTCTCGTCGACCGCGCATTTCTTGGTGTCGACGAAGCCGAGCGCGAGCCCGGCGGCGCGGACCTCGTGCTCGCCGATTTCGGTCTCGACGCCCGAGGCCTGCTTGGGCCAGCTGACCCAGACCTGCCCATCGGGCGCAAGCACGTCGCGCAGCGTTTCGAGCCGGTTTGCGAGCGTCTCGGCCGTGGTTACGAAGATATGCGCGGCATTGAGCCCCTCGCAGGGTTCGCCGACGAAATGGAGCGAGAGTGCGTATTCGCCGATCTCGTCCTGAAGGTTCTCGGGCATCCCGTCGAACCAGCAGGTCTGCCCGTCACGCAGGTTGAGCTTCTTCGCCAGCGGTGTTTCCGAATATCCCGCCGGCATCTCGCTCAGGCCTCCATCCAGTCGCGGAAGAAGCTGCGATGGGCTTCGCGCAGATCTTCGAGCGAGGCGCCGAGCAGGCTGTCGCCGCCGACCGTGCCGATGCGGTGGAAGCCGACCCACTCGGCCTCGTCGGTCTCGGGACCCTCGGCGACGAGCCGGTTGAACGCGTCGACCTTGTCCGCCGGTACGGTGATCACGTAGCGGGCCTGGTCCTCGCCGAACCACCACTGCGCGGACGTATAGTCCTCGCTCGCGCGGACGTCGGCACCGCGATTGCCGCCCAGCGCCATCTCGGCAAGCGCGACCGCGAGGCCGCCGTCGGAAATGTCGTGGACCGCGTTGACCACGCCTTCCTCGATCAGGCGGCGCACGATCTGGCCCGCGCCGCGTTCGGCGGCGAGATCAACCGGCGGCGCGCGACCTTCGTCGCGGCCATGCACCACCGACAGCCACAGCGACTTGCCCAGATGCGAGCGGGTCGGATCGGGGCGCGACCAGAATTCGGGGGCGACGAGGTAGATCGCGTCGCCTTCGGATTTGAACGGCATGGTCGCCATCGCGTCGTAATCCGCGATGATGCCGACCCCGCCGATCGCCGGGGTGGGCAGGATCGCCGAACCGCCGCCGGTCGCCTTGCTCTCGTTGTAGAGCGAGACGTTGCCGCTCACGATCGGGAAATCGAGTGCGCGGCAGGCATCGCCCATGCCTTCGAGCGCGTGGACGAACTGCGCCATGATCTCGGGCCGCTGCGGATTGGCGAAATTGAGGCAGTTGGTCACCGCCAGCGGGCGCGCGCCGACCGCGCAGAGGTTGCGATAGGCCTCGGCGATCGCCTGCTTGCCGCCCTCGTAGGGATCGGCGTGGACGTAGCGCGGGGTGCAATCGGTGCTGATCGCGAGCGCCTTCTTCGTGCCGTGGACGCGCACCACGCCGGCATCGCCGCCGGTCTGGAGCGTGTCGGCACCGACCTGGCTGTCATACTGTTCCGAAATCCAGCGCTTGCTGGCGAGGTTGGGCGAGGCGAGCAGCTTGAGCAGGTCGCCGCGCACGTCGTCGCTGTCGGGACGGTTCGCCATCGGCTTGATCCCCGCCCATTCGGTGTATTCGGCGCGGCTCAGATAGGGGCGGTCGTATTCGGGCGCATCGGCGGCGAGCGGACCGAGCGGAATGTCGCAGACGACCTCGCCGCCGAACTCGAGCACCATGTGCTGGGTATCGGTGACCTCGCCGATGACCGCGAAATCGAGCTCCCATTTCTCGAAGATCTTGGCCGCCATCTCTTCCTTGCCGGGCTTCAGGACCATGAGCATGCGCTCCTGGCTCTCGCTCAGCATCATCTCGTAGGGGGTCATGCCCTCTTCGCGGCAGGGGACCTGGTCCATGTCGAGCCGGATGCCGGCCTTGCCGTTGGTCGCCATCTCGACGGAGGAGGAGGTCAGGCCCGCCGCGCCCATGTCCTGGATCGCGACGATCGCGTCGGTCGCCATCAGTTCGAGGCAGGCCTCGATCAGCAGCTTTTCGGTGAACGGGTCGCCGACCTGAACGGTGGGGCGCTTGGCCTCGGCGTCTTCCTCGAAATCGGTCGAGGCCATGGTCGCGCCGTGGATCCCGTCGCGCCCGGTCTTCGATCCGACATAGACGATCGGATTGCCGACGCCGGTGGCGGCCGAATAGAAGATCTTGTCGGCATCGGCGACGCCCACCGTCATCGCGTTGACGAGGATGTTGCCGTCGTATGCCGGGTGGAAATTGGTCTCGCCCGCGACGGTCGGCACGCCGACGCAATTGCCGTAGCCGCCGATTCCCGCGACCACGCCCTGGACGAGGTGCTTCATCTTGGGGTGGTCGGGCCGCCCGAAGCGCAGCGCGTTGGCGTTGGCCACCGGGCGCGCGCCCATGGTGAAGACGTCGCGCAGGATCCCGCCGACGCCGGTCGCCGCGCCCTGGTAGGGTTCGATGTAGGACGGGTGGTTGTGGCTCTCCATCTTGAAGATCGCCGCCTGGCCGTCGCCGATATCGATCACGCCGGCGTTCTCGCCCGGGCCGCAGATCACCCATTCCGCCTCGGTCGGCAGTTTCTTCAGGTGCAGGCGGCTGCTCTTGTAAGAGCAGTGCTCGGACCACATGACCGAGAAGATGCCCAGTTCCACGAGGTTGGGCTCGCGACCGAGCGCGTGGAGCACGCGCTCGTATTCTTCGGGGCTGAGCCCGTGCTGGGCGACGATTTCGTCGGTGATCTTCGGGGTGATGGTGTCGGCGGTGTTTGGCATGCGCCGCGCCTTAATACCGCGCGCGCGATCTGTCACCGCCCTAGCGCGCGAGGATGGGGAACAATTCCTCGATCAGCAGCGCGACCCAGATCAGTCCGACCACCAGCGGCACCCCATGGCTGAGCACCGGAAGCAAATTGCGGTAAAACCCGCGTTCCTCGGAGGATCTCCGGCAGTATTCGGCATAATCGGGCAGGCATTCCTTCATCCGCCGCTTCGCATCCTCGAGGTCGCCCGCCTGCCGGATATTGATCAGCAGCCAGAACACCGTGAGCACCACGCCGCAGGCGCTGATCGCGACCAGCGTCCAGCGCGAGACGTCGGCGATCGCGGTGGCGTAGAACACCAGCAGCATGGCCTGCGCGAGAAGGAAGAAATTGAGCCGCTCGTTGAACACGTTCTCCTCGTGCAGCGCGTGGCTCCACGAACGTTCGCACTCGGCGGGCGTGAAGTCGGACGGCGGGGCGTAATCGACGGGTTTCTTCTCGCTCGCCATCGCGTGCCCCCCTCAGCTCGAAACCGCGAGGCCGACCTGGCTGCGGTGCCAGCGGGTCGAGCCGACCCACCACGCCGCCAGCGTCACGATCGCGAAGGCGATCATCGCGCCGATATAGAGCGAGGGGCCCGCCGCTTCCGGGGGCGGCGCGAACCAGTTGATCGCCTGCAGCAGCACCAGCACCACGCCGAGCACGATCGGCGGCACGATCGGCCCCTTGGTGCTGCGGATGTACCACGAGAAGGCGAGCGCGGTGATCGAGAGCTCGAGTACGATCGCGATCACGGGCTCGTTCCAAAGGCCCAGACCGAGCTTCGTTTCGCCGCCCGCGAGCGTCAGGTCGGGGACGTGGACCAGCCAGTCGACGAACCAGTGCGAAACCACGACCAGCATCGCGATCACCGCGCCGGTCTGGTTCTTGGTCAGCCACAGCACAAACAGCCCGAAGGCCAGCGCGAAGCCCACCGTCCCCAGCAGGCTGTGCGTGTAGGGCATGTAGTAGAGGTCGAACGGGACCAGCGCGCTCGCGCCTTCGTCGATCCGCATCTTTTCCACCCCCAACAGCGCGAGGGTGAAGAACGCCCAGTCGACCAGTTGAGCGGCGACGAACAGCGTGCCGAGCTTGGGCGCCCGCTTGGTCGAGGCGGCCGCTGCCAGTGCCGGTGCCCAATGTCCGATAAACATGCTTTTACGGTCCCCCGGTTCCTGCTGTCAGGCGAATGCCCTGATCGCCCATGCCCCCGCCGCGGCGGCCATTGCCGTTGCGAAGGCCCCCCAGGCGATGTCGGCCACTGTGACCGTGGTCGACCATTGTTTCAACACCGCCTGGCTGGTGAGGTCGTACGTCGCGTAACAAAGCCCGCCGAGCAAGGCCCCGTTGAGCGCGGCGGCGGCGATATCCCCGGCCAAGGCGGGACGCACCGCGAACCATACCACGCCCGCAATATAGAGCAGGTAGAAGACTAGCGCGGGGCCCATGCGGAACGACTCGGCGAGGATGTCGCCCAGCCGCGGGCGGTAGAAATTGGGTCCCGCCCAGCGCAGCCACAGCGCGTCGAGCAGTCCGAAGGCGAGCCCGGTGCCGAGATAGGCGACGATCCACTTCATCCGCGCATGCTCCTGTTGTTGCGCCCATGCTTGACCCGCCACTTGCGGGCCGTCAATGCTCGCCCGCGATGGCAGACGAGAAACCCGATATCGCCGAAATGAGCTTCGAGGATGCGCTGCGCGCGCTCGAGGACGTGATGCGCAAGCTGGAAGGCGGCGAAGTGCCGCTCGATCAGTCGATCGACCTCTACGAACGCGGCGAGGCGCTGCGCGCACATTGCCAGAAGCGGCTCGACGCGGCGCAGGCGCGGATCGAGAAGATCGTTACCGATTCCGAGGGCCGCGCGACGGGCACCGTCCCGCTCGATCCCGAATGAAGATGGAAATCGTCGCCAACGACACCCTGCTGACCGGCGCGCTCGAAGACATCCAGCGCGACGTCGATGCCGGTTTCGACAGCTTCCTGCCCGTGCCGCAGGACCAGCGCGCGCGGCTGGTCGAAGCGATGCGCTATGCCGCGATCGGCGGCGGCAAGAGGTTGCGCCCGCTGCTGGTCACCGCGACCGCCTCGTTGTTCAAGGTCCCGCGCGCGACCGCCTTGCGCGCGGGAATCGCGGTCGAGGCGATCCACGTCTATTCGCTGATCCACGACGACCTTCCCTGCATGGACGACGATGCGCTGCGTCACGGCAAGCCGACGCTGCACAAGGCGTTCGACGAGGCGACCGCGGTGCTGGCGGGCGATTCGCTCCACGCGCTGGCATTCGAGATCCTCGCCAGCCCCAACATGACCGGCGATCCCTTCACCCGCGCCGAACTGGTCGCAGCCTTGGCAGGTGCGAGCGGTCACGAGGGCATGGCGGGCGGCCAGATGATGGACATGGTGGCCGAGCAGGAGGGCGAGGCGTTCGATCTCCACGCCATCACCCGGCTCCAGCAATTGAAGACCGGCGCGCTGCTCGGTGCCTCGGTCGAACTCGGCGCGATTCTCGGCCGCGTGCCGCCCGAAGGCCGCGCGCACCTTCACGGCTATGCCCGAGATATCGGTCTCGCCTTCCAGATCGCCGACGATCTGCTCGACCTCGAAGGCGACGAAGAAAAGGCCGGTAAAGCGCTGAGAAAGGACGAGGAAGCAGGGAAAGCCACCTTCCTCTCGCTGCTCGGTCCCGACCGCGCCCGCGACCAGGCGCAGATGCTCGTCGACCAGGCGATCTCGCACCTCAACGCCTATGGCGAGGAAGCCGACCTGCTGCGGGCGATTGCTCGGTACATCGTGGAAAGGGATCGATAATGACTGAACGCATCGGCATCTATCCCGGAACCTTCGATCCCATCACGCTCGGCCATGCCGATATCATCCGGCGTGGCAGCAAGCTGGTCGACCGGCTGATCCTCGGCGTGACGACCAACCCGTCGAAGAACCCGATGTTCTCGCCCGAACAGCGGATCGCGATGGTCGAGCGGGAAGTGGCGGCGATGGGGCTCGCCAATATCGAGGTCGTCGGGTTCAACGCGCTGCTGATGAAGTTCGCCAACAAGATGAATGCCAGCGTCATCATCCGCGGGCTGCGCGCGGTCGCCGATTTCGAATACGAATACCAGATGGCGGGCATGAACCAGCAGATCGACGACGAGATCGAGACGGTGTTCCTGATGGCCGACGTGTCATTGCAGCCGATCGCGTCGAAACTGGTTAAGGAAATCGCGCTGTTCGGCGGCGACATCGCCCCCTTCGTCAGCGAGGCGGTGCGCGAGGACGTGCTCGCCAAGGTCGCCGAGAAGGGCCAGCTGGGCGATTACTGAGTCGGCACAGCGTCATCCACACCGTTCATTGCCCTGCAAGCGAAGCACGGTTAAGACGCTCCATCACGAAATTCCCCGGACAGAGACCAAATTGATGTTCCGCAAGATGATCTGCGCGGTTGCCGCGCTTACGATGACCACGATCCCCGCTCAGGCGCAGGAGACCGCCGAGACTGAAGTCGCGGCCGCCGCCGATGCGCGCCTGGCGATCAACCGCCCGCTCGACCCGGTGATCAATCCCGACATGACCGTCGACCGCGAGAACATCTGGTTGCTCGACCTGTCGAACGGCGGCCGCGTCGCGATCCGGTTGAAGCCCGACTGGGCGCCCGGCCATGTCGAGCGGATCAAGGCGCTGACGCTGCGCGGCTTCTACAACGGCACGCCGTTCCACCGCGTGATCGACGGCTTCATGGCGCAGGGCGGCGATCCGACCGGGACCGGGCAGGGCGGCTCGCAGCTGCCCGACCTGATGGCCGAGTTCAATGCCATGCCGCATCTGCGCGGCACCGTCTCGATGGCGCGCGCCAACGAAGAGGACAGCGCCAACAGCCAGTTCTTCATCGTGTTCGAACCGCGCTTCTCGCTCGACCGGAAATACACCAATTTCGGCCGCGTGATCGGCGGCATGCAGTATGTCGACGGGATCAACCGCGGCGAACCGCCGGCCCAGCCCACCACGATCGTCCAGGCGAGCCTCGCCTCGCAGAACCTCCCGCCGCCCGCGCCGCGCGCCGCTCCGCAGATCGAGGCGGAAGTGAGCGACGAGGACCTGCTGGGTAGTTAAGCGCGCGTCATGCGCGTCGCCGATTTCGATTTCGACCTGCCGCCAGAGCTGATCGCGCTGCGCCCCGCGCGGCCGCGCGATTCGGCGCGGATGCTGGTGGTCGAAGGCGACAGCCCCTTCGCCGACCGCTCGGTTCGTGACCTGCCCGACCTGCTGCGCGAGGGCGACGTGCTGGTGTTCAACGACACGCGCGTCATTCCCGCCCAGCTGGAAGGCCGGCGGGGGGAAGCGAAAATCGGCGCGACGCTGCACAAGCGGCTCGACCTTCGCCGCTGGCAGGCCTTCATCCGCAACGCCAAGCGCGTGCGCGAGGGCGACCAACTGGTGTTCGGCGGCGGGGTCACCGCGATCGCCGAGGCGCGGCATGCGGATGGCAGCCTGACGCTGGCTTTCGAGGGCGACGAGCCGGTCGAGATCCTGCTCGAGCGCGCGGGCACCATGCCGCTGCCGCCCTATATCGCGGGCAAGCGCGAAACCGACGAGGCCGACCGCGAGGACTACCAGACCATGTTCGCGGCCGAAGACGGCGCGGTCGCCGCGCCCACCGCGGCGCTGCACTTCACCGACGAACTCGTCACCGCGCTCGATGCGAAGGGCGTGCAGCGCGAAATGCTGACCCTGCATGTCGGCGCAGGCACCTTCCTGCCGGTCAAGGCCGAGGATACCGACGACCACGTGATGCATTCCGAGTGGGGGCGCATCGAAGCCGATGTCGCCCAGCGGCTCAACGCCGCACGCGCGGCGGGTGGACGGATCATCGCGGTCGGCACCACCAGCCTGCGTACGCTCGAAAGCGCGGCGAATTCGGATGGCATCATCCAGCCCTTCGCCGCCGATACCGATATCTTCATTACGCCGGGCTATCGTTTTCGCGCGGTCGACGGGCTGATGACCAATTTCCACCTTCCCAAGTCGACCCTCGTCATGCTGGTCAGCGCGCTGATGGGGCGCGAGCGCATGCTCGATACCTATGCCCACGCGATTGCCGAGGGCTACCGCTTCTACAGCTACGGCGATTCCTCGCTGCTGATCCCCTAGTCCGGCTTGTCTGCGCCCGCCTCGCGCGGCATAGCGCGGTACGGGATGGATATTCAGACGAGCCACAGGGGAGCGGCGCTGGTCGACCGCTCGCGCGCCTTCGAGCGCAGGCCCGGCCTGATCGCGCGCCTGTTCGCCCCCGCTTTCGAAAAGATGCTCGAACGGATCGATGCCGCGCTCGCCAGCGGAGCGATCCACGGAACCTTGCCCGACGGCACCAAGCGCATGCTCGGCGGACGCGCGCCCGGTTTCGAATGTACGTTCGAACTGAAGAGCTGGAATGCGCTGGTGCGGATCGCCACCAATGGCTCGGTCGGTCTCTACCAGGGCTTCGAAGCGGGCGAATGGTGGAGCCCCGACCCGGTCCCGCTCTGCGCGCTGTTCATGCAGCATGCCGAGCGCATGGGCGACACCGCGCGCGCCAAGGGGCCGTTCCGCCACCTGCTCAGGCTCGCGCACCTGTTCAACCGCAATTCGCACGCGGGTGCGAAACGCAACATCAAGGCGCATTACGACCTCGGCAACGATTTCTACGCGCAGTGGCTTGACCCCTCGATGGTCTATTCGAGCGGGCTGGGTGAGGGCGGCCTTGCGGAAATGCAGCGGGCCAAGCTCGATGCGCTCGCCGATCGACTGGCCCTGAACGCCGAGGCGCAGGTGCTCGAGATCGGCTGCGGTTGGGGCGCGCTGGCCGATCGCGTCGCCGAGCGCCACGGCGCGCATGTCACCGGGATCAGCCTGTCCGACGAGCAATTGGCCTGGGGCCGCGCACATTGGGAGCCGGAACGCGGCGCGATCGACCTGCAGCACCGCGATTATCGCGACGTCGACGGGCAATACGATGCGATCATGTCGTGCGAGATGGTCGAGGCTTTGGGCCGCGAATACTGGCCGACCTTCATGGATTGCATCGCGCGCAACCTGAAACCCGGCGGCCACGCGGCGATCCAGTACATCTCGATCCGCGACGAGCTGTTCGACGATTATGCGAAGAGCGCCGATTTCATCCAAGCCTACATTTTCCCCGGCGGTCTGCTGATCCGCACCAGCGAGTTCCGCCGCCTCGCCGAGGAGCGCGGTCTCCAATGGCGCGACCAGCACGATTTCGGGCAGGACTATGCCGAGACGCTGAAGCTGTGGCGCGAGAATTTCGACCGCGCGGTCGAGGAAGAACGGCTCCCCGCCGGGTTCGACGAGGATTTCATCCGCCTCTGGCGGTTCTATCTGCAATATTGCGAAGGCGGGTTCCGCGGCGGCGGGATCGACGTCCACCAGGTCACGCTGATCAAGGAATGACGATGCGCGAATTGATCCTTTCGCTGGGCGCGCTTGCGCTCGCCTCCTGTGCGCCGCTTGCCGATCTCGACAGCGGCACGAACGATGCCCGCCCGGCGGTGATTCAGGTCACGCCGGCCACGTCGGTGTCTCAGGACGATGGCGGGCCGCTGTTCTGGGACGACGCGACGCGCGCGAAACGATTCCGCGCCATGGAGGCCTATTTCGCAGGACAGGAAGTGGCCGCCGCGGCCAATCCGCGCATGCTCGCGCGCGGGGAGCCCTTCGATGCGGCGACGCGAGGGGCGCTTGATGCCTATCTCGGCACCAACGGTACCGCCGGGATCATGGTGCTGCAGGACGGCCAGGTGCGCTATGAGAATTACGCGCTCGGCATGACCCCCACCGACCGCTGGACGAGCTTCTCGGTCGCCAAGAGCTTCACCTCGACCCTGCTCGGCGCCGCGATCGCCGACGGTGCGATCGCCAGCGTGGACGATCCGGTCACGCGCTACGTGCCGGGGCTCGCCGACACCGCATATGACGGCGTCACCGTCGGCCAGGTCGCGACCATGACCAGCGGGGTGGCGTGGGACGAGAACTATTCCGACCCCGAGAGCGACGTCGCCCAGATGCTCGCGATCGCGCCGGTCGCGGGCGAATCGCAGGCGGTGACCTACGCCAGGACGCTCAGCCGCGAGGCACCGGCGGGCGAAAAATGGGTCTACAAGACGCTCGAGACCAACCTCCTCGGCCTGATCGTCGAAGAGGCGGTCGACATGTCGTTGGCCGAATATGCCAATCTGAAGCTGGTCGAACCGGCAGGCTTCGCCGGGAAGCTGTTCTGGATGCAGGACCTCACCGGCGGCAGCATCGGCGGGTGCTGCCTGTCGCTCCGCCTGTCGGACTATGCCCGCTTCGGCCAGTTCGTGCTCGAAGGCGGGGAGGGCGTGGTGCCCGCCGGCTGGTTCGACGAATCGGTGACCCCGACGAGCGAGTTCGGCGGCGGGTTCGGCTACGGCTACCAGTGGTGGACCTATCCGGTCGGTTACGGCGCGCAGGGGATTTTCGGCCAGTCGATCACGATCCTGCCCGAACAGGAGATGGTGATCGCGATCGTGTCGAACTGGCCCAAGGCAACCGGACGCGAATTCAGCCAGGCCCGGCTTGCCCTGGCCGCCCAGCTGGTCGCCGCAGGGGCGCGCTAGTCGCGGTCAGGCGAGGCTGCGGAACTCGCGCGGCGCGCTGTAGCCGCCGAGGACGCTTTCGAGCACGGCGGGATTTAGCAGCTGGTCGAACGCGCAGCCGACGAGGCAATCGCGCCACCACACCACTTCGCACTGGAGCGATTCGAGCCCCGGCAGCGTCAGCCAGCAGACCGTGCCGGGATGCACCCGGCTGACCGCCGCGGCCGAGAACCCGGCGAGCGACAGGTCGTGGACCACGGTTTCGAAGCGGTTCGCCCCCGACATCCGCAGCCGTGCGGGTATCTGTACCCGCGCGCGGGGAGCGCAGCGATCTTCCTGCGCCGTCGTCTCGTAGCGTTTGGTTGCGCCTTCAGCGAAGCTGTCGACCATGATCCGACTCCATCGGAGATTGTACTTGGCCGCGACCCTATCGCGACGTTCGAACCGAGTGTGGAGCGTTCGACGTTACCGTGAGGTTGTCAGTCAGGGTTAACGGCGATCCGCGTGCCCGTTTGGAACCCGGAGGAAAGCAAGGCAACCAGCTCGTCGGCGACCACCTCGGGTGCCTTGAGCGTCTTCGGGTCCTCGCCCGGATAGGCCTTGGCGCGCATCCGCGTGCGCGTGCGGCCCGGATCGACGATCGCGACGCGCACCGGGCGCGACAGCTTGGCGGTTTCCTGGGCGTAGCTTTCGAGGAGGTTGTCCATCGCCGCCTTGGTCGAGCCGTAGGCACTCCAATAGGCGCGCGGAGCGGCCCCGACCGAGCTCGTGAGCCCGACCACGCGGCCATCGTCGGCCTTCTTCAGCAGCCCGTCGAAATGCGCGATCAGCGCCTGCGTGGCGAGGATGTTGAGCGTGATCGCCTTGCCGAAATCCTTCTGGTCGATGTCGTTCACCGGGCTCAGCATCGGCAGGTAGGCGGCGTTGATCACCAGCATGTCGAGCTTGCCCCAGCGCTCGCCGATCGAATGCGCGAGCAGCCCGATCGAATTGGCCTCGGCAAGGTCGAGCGGGGCGATGGTGGCGGCGCCGCCGGCCTCGTGGATCTGTTCCTCGACCTCTTCCAGGGCCTTGGCATCGCGCGCGGTGAGCACGACATGCGCGCCTTCCTTGGCGAGGGCGAGTGCGGTGGCCGCGCCGATCCCGCGGCTCGCGCCGGTGACCAGGGCCAGCTGGCCGTCGAATTTCTTGCTCAAGCGACTTTTCCTACGGGGAGCGACAGCTGCGGATCGTCACGCTCGGAGGCGTCGGTCAGCGAGGTGGGGTAATCGCCGGTGAAGCAGGCGTCGCAGAATTGGGGACAACCATTGTTGCGTTTCTCGGCCCCGACCGCTCGGTAGAGGCCGTCGATCGAGATGAAGGCGAGGCTGTCCGCGTGGATGAATTCGCGCATCGGCTCGACGTCCATCTGCGCGGCGAGGAGTTTGGAGCGTTCGGGCGTGTCGACGCCGTAATAGCAGCTATGCGCGGTGGGCGGGCTGGCGACGCGGAAATGGACTTCCTTCGCGCCCGCATCGCGCATCATCTGCACGATCTTGAGGCTGGTGGTACCGCGCACGATGCTGTCGTCGATCAGCACGATCCGCTTGCCCTCGACGAGGCGGCGATTGGCGTTGTGCTTGCGCTTGACCGAGGAATGGCGATTGGCGTCGCCCGGCTGGATGAAGGTGCGCCCGACATAGTGCGAGCGGATAATGCCGAGCTCGAACGGGATGCCGCTTTCCTGGGCATAACCGATCGCGGCGGGCACGCCGCTATCGGGCACGGGAATCACCAGATCGGCCTCGACCGGCTTTTCGCGCGCCAGTTCGACTCCGATTTCCTTGCGCGCCTCATATACCGAACGGCCGGTGAAGATGCTGTCCGGGCGGCTGAAATAGACATGTTCGAAGATGCAGGGTCGGGGGCTGTGCTGGCCGAAGGGACGGTGGCTCTTCAGCTCGCCATCCAGCGTGATTTCGATCATCTCGCCCGGATCGACCTCGCGCTCGAACTCGGCGCCGATGACGTCCAGCGCCACGCTTTCGGAGGCGAAGACATAGCCGTCTCCCATCCGACCCATCACCAGCGGACGCACGCCCAGCGGATCGCGGCAGGCGATCATGCCCTTCGGCGTCATCACGATCAGGGCATAGGCGCCCTCGACGAGGCGCAACGCATCGACCAGCCGTTCGAGGGTCGAGGGATAGCGGCTGGTGGCGACGAGGTGGATGATCACCTCGGTATCGGAGGTCGACTGGAAGATCGCCCCGCTCTTCACCAGCTCGCGCCTCAGATGAAGCGAGTTGGAAATATTGCCGTTATGCGCGATCGCGAACCCGCCCGCGGCGAGTTCGGCATAAAGCGGCTGCACGTTGCGCAGCCCGGCGCCGCCGGTGGTCGAATAACGCACGTGGCCCGCGGCCATCGTGCCCGGCAGCGATGCGATCGCCTCGGGCGCGGAGAAATTCTCAGCGACATGGCCGGAACCGCGCCGGGCATAGAATTCCTGTCCGTCGAAACTCACGATACCCGCGGCTTCCTGGCCGCGATGCTGGAGGGCGTGGAGGCCGAGCGCCGTAGCCGCGGCGGCATCGTCCAATGCGATCGCGCCGAAGACGCCGCATTCCTCGTGCAGCGTGTCGTCGTCGCTTTCGAAGGGGTGGGGTAGGTCCATGCCCGTCGGTAGCCCTGTCCTGTGGTGTTTGTGCGCGCGCCGCAGCCAATGGCGATGTTGCAGTACTATTACAAGTGCAGTGAGACGGGTTGTTGCGCGTTCATGGCGTGCGCTCTAGGGCAGGGCTCCAACGCCGCATGAGACGACGCAAGTGATCCTATCCCCTTTCGAATGGACCGTGGCCAAGCGCTATATGGTCCCCGGGCGCAGCGAGGCGTTCATCACCCTTGTCGGGGCGATCAGCCTCGTCGCGGTGATGCTCGGCGTCGCCGCTCTGATCATCGTGATGAGCGTGATGAACGGGTTCCGCGCCGAACTCCTCGACAAGATCGTTGGATTGAATGGCCACGCGATCGTGCAGGGCTATTCGGGCAAGATCGAGGACTGGCGCGACGTACTCGAAGAGGCGCGCGAGACGCCCGGCGTCACCCGCGCTTCGCCGCTGATCGAACAGCCGCTGCTCGCCAGCAACCAGGGCATCGCGCGCGGCATCCTCGTGCGCGGCAACGAGCCGGGGGACTTGAAGCGGCTCGAGGAAAACGTGATCCTCGGCGACCTGTCCGACCTCCAGCCGGGCGAACGCCGGGTCGCGATCGGCGCGCGGCTGGCGGAAAACCTCGGCGCGCGACTCGGTTCGACGATCACGATCATCAACCCGCAGGGCCGCTCGACGCCGTTCGGCACGGTCCCGCGCCAGATCGGCTACGAAGTCGTCGCGATCATCGAGATCGGCGTTCACCAGTACGACGAGTTGTTCGTCGTCATGCCGATCGAGGAAGCGCAGACGCTCTTGCTGATGGGCGATGCGGTCAACAATATCGAGATCAAGACCGAGGACGCCGAAACCGTCCAGACCACCCTCGATCCGCTCGCCGAGCGGCTGCGCGGGCGCGCCTCGATCCAGACCTGGAAACAGATCAATTCGGCGTTGTTCGGCGCGCTCGCGGTCGAGCGGGTGGCGATGTTCGTCGTGCTCTCGATCATCGTGCTCGTCGCGGTGTTCAACATCCTCTCCAGCCTGATCATGCTGGTGCGCGCCAAGACCCGCGACATCGCGATCATGCGGACCATGGGCGCCTCGCGCAAATCGCTCATCAAGATCTTCGTCACCACCGGCTTCGTGATCGGCGCGCTGGGCACCGGCGCGGGCGTGGTGCTCGGCTTCGTCTTCCTCGAGTTCCGCCAGGGAGTCGTGCGCGGGATCGAATGGCTGCTCGGCGTCAATCTGTGGGATCCCGAGGTCCGCTTCCTCACCGAGCTGCCGAGCCGCACCGACCCGGCCGAGGTGATCGGGATCGTGTTCATGGCGCTCGTTTTCAGCTTCCTCGCCACGCTTTACCCGGCGTGGAAGGCGGCAAGCACCGATCCGGTGCAGGTGCTGCGTTATGAATAGTCCCGCCCAAACCAACATCGCGCCCGTCGTCGAACTCAAGGGCGTCACCCGCAGTTTCGAGCAGGGTGGAGTGACGATCGAAGTCCTCCGCGGGGTCGACCTCGAGGTCCAGCCGGGCGAGATCGTCGCGCTGCTCGGGCCCTCCGGGTCGGGCAAGTCGACAATGCTCCAGGCGATCGGACTGCTCGAAGGCGGCTTCGGTGGCCATATCGGGATCGCCGGCACTGCGGCGGAAAAGGTCGATGCGGCGGGCCGGACGGCCTTGCGCCGCGACCATCTCGGTTTCGTCTACCAGTTCCACCACCTGCTGCCCGACTTCAACGCGATGGAAAACGTGATGATGCCGCAGCTCGTGCTCGGCAAATCGGACGGCGAGGCCGCCGACCGCGCGCGCGAATTGCTGCAGGCGCTCGGCCTCGGGGCGCGGCTCGACCACCGCCCGAGCCAGCTTTCGGGCGGCGAACAGCAGCGCGTCGCGGTCGCCCGCGCGCTCGCCAACCGGCCCGAACTGGTGCTGGCCGACGAGCCCACCGGCAATCTCGACGAACACACTTCGGACAAGGTGCTCGAGGAGTTCCTGCGGCTGGTGCGCGGGGAGGGGAGCGCCGCGCTCGTCGCCACGCATAACGAGCGGCTGGCGGCGAAGATGGACCGCGTCGTCCGCCTTCACGAAGGCAAGTTGGACTGAAACCCAAGCGGCGGCTGCGCGTTGGTCTGGCGAAAGGAATTTTACGCCTATGACCGACCATCCGACGACCTTCCGTGCCGAACCAGCCGACCTCACCGATCCCGATTGGGACGACCGTGCGACGCTGTACAAGATCGACGAGGGCCAGGGCTTGCTCGGCGGTTTCGACGGGCTGCGGCGCGGAACGCTCGCCGAGCTGGTCCATTTCGTCCAGACGCTGCCCGAGCACGAGCGCAAGGACTACGCGATCCAGGAATCGGGCGACAAGCGCTATGGCCCGCACGAGATCGCGATCCTTGCCCAGCACGACAATCTGCCGCCTGCCGATTGACCCGGGCCTCCCCAGCGGCTTGAGTGCCGTCAGCAGGGAGGTTCCATGTTCACGCTCGCCTTCGCCTTCGCCGCCATGATGCAGGACGCGCCGGTGGCCACACCGCCTGCGCCGCCGAGCTGCGACTCGGACGAACACGCCGCGTTCGACTTCTGGGTCGGCGAGTGGGACGTGTTCCGCCCCGACACCGGCGCGCAGGTCGCGACCAGCCGAATCGAGAAGGTCAGCACGGGCTGCGCGATCCGCGAAACCTGGATGCCGCTGCAGGGCGGGGGCGGATCCTCGCTTTCGGCCTACGATCCGGCGACGGGCACCTGGCACCAGCTGTGGGTGGGCCAGCGTCCGGGGCGGGTGTTCTTCGAGGGCGGGCCGGTCGCCAACGATCAGGGGGGCGCGATGGTGCTGACCGGCTATTGGGGGAGCGATCCAGAGGGCAACAAACTGCTCGTGCGGATGACCTACACCGCCAATGACGACGGCTCGGTACGCCAATACGGGCAGCAGAGCGCCGATCACGGACGAAGCTGGACCGATAGTTTCGACCTGACCTATCGCCCGCGGGCAAAGGAAACCGACCAATGACTACGATCGCCGATTTCACCGTCGCCACCAATGACGGGAGCAAGCTCGACCTCGCCGATATGCAGGGCAAGGTCCTGCTCATCGTCAACACGGCGAGCAAGTGCGGGTTCACCCCGCAATACAAGGGGCTGCAGGAACTTCATGAGAGATATTCCGAGCAGGGTTTCGACGTGCTCGGCTTCCCCTCGAACCAGTTCGGCGAACAGGAGCCGGGCTCGAACGAGGAGATCGCCGAGTTCTGCTCGGTCAACTACGACATCAGCTTCCCGCTGATGGCCAAGGTCGAGGTCAATGGCGACCATGCCGAGCCGCTCTACAAGTGGCTGCGCGAGGAGGCCAAGGGGCTGATGGGCACCACCTCGATCAAGTGGAATTTCACCAAGTTCCTGGTCGACCGCGACGGGAACGTCGTCCGCCGGTACCCGCCGACCGTCGCCCCCGCATCGATCGCCGCCGACATCGAGAAACTGCTGTAACCGCCCGGCGGCCAGGGACGAACCCCTCACCATGATCGAAGCCATCGACCAGTATTTCCACTCGCTCGGCGCCGAGTACGGGGTAAACCCCTATATTTTCGGCGGCATCTATGTCGGCGCCATTCCCTTCTTCTTCCTCAGCATCGCCTGGCTCGTGCGCCGGGCGAGGGCGGGGCAGTCGACCGTGCTGCCGACGATGCTGGCCGGCTTCTTCTTCGTCTCGGCCTATCTCTACCTCGCGGTGGTCGGGCGGAACATCCCGCTGTGGGTGTGGATCTTCCTCGCCGCGCTGATCGCCTACGGCGCGTGGTCGACGATCCGCGACACGAGGCGCAAAATCGCCGCTGAGGAGCCGCCCCAGTAGTCGTCATCCCCGCGAAGGCGGGGATCCAGGGTAGGCTTGCGCTATGTCGCCCCGGATCCCCGCCTTCGCGGGGATGACGATGTGTGGAGAAGGGGTGGACGGGCCGAAAACCCGCCTTCCATTCCCCCGCACCAATCCGCATATTCGCCCCATGCCGCACGCCCGTTTCGTCCCCTTGCGAGTCTTTTCGAGCTATTCGATGCTCGAGGGCGCGATCGATCCCAAGGCAATGGCCGAACTGGCCAAGGAACGCGGCTTTCCGGCGATCGCGATGTGCGACCGCAACGGTCTGTTCGGCGCGGTCGCCTTCGCCGATGCCTGCCGAAAGGCGGGCGTCCAGCCGATCATCGGCACGCTTCTCGGCGTGGCGCGCGACGAAAGCGGCGAGCGGGTCGATTACCTGCCGCTCTACGCCAAGGACGAGGATGGCTGGCAGAGCCTGTGCGCGCTGGTCTCGGCCGCGCATCTCGACCGTCCCGTGCACCAGGAGCCGCATGTCACGCTCGATGCGCTGGCCGACCATTCGCAGGGGCTGATCGCGCTGACCGGTGCGGGCGAGGGAGCGGTGACCCGCCTGCTAGCCGAGGGGCAGGACAGCCATGCCGAGGCCTATCTCGATCGCTTGCAGCAGATCTTCGGCGACCGGCTCTACCTCGAGATCGCGCGCGGCACCTCGCAGGAGGCCGACGAGGCCGAGGGCAAGCTGATCGACCTCGCCTATGCCCGCGACCTGCCGCTGGTCGGAACCAATCCCGCTCAATTCGCCGAGCCCGGCTTCGCCCGCGCGCACGACGCCATGCTCTGCATCGCCAATTCGACCCATGTCGAGGCCGAGGACCGCAAGCGCACCAATCCGGAGGCCTTCGTCAAATCCGAAGGCCTGATGCGCGACCTGTTCGCCGACCTGCCCGAGGCGATCGCCAACACGCTCGTGATCGCGCAGCGCTGCGCCTATGCGCCGCCCAAGCGCGCGCCCATCCTGCCGAGTCTCGCGGGCGACCTAGAGGGCGAGGCGAAGATGCTGGCGGAGGACGCGCGCAAGGGGCTTGAGGCACGGCTCGCACCCTATGGCGAACTCTCGCCCGAAGAGCGCAAGGTCTATGACGATCGGCTCGAATTCGAAGTCGGGATCATCAACCAGATGGGCTTCCCGGGCTACTTCCTGATCGTTGCCGACTTCATCAAATGGGCCAAGGAACACGATATCCCGGTGGGACCGGGGCGCGGTTCGGGCGCGGGTTCGCTCGTCGCCTGGGCGCTGACGATTACCGACCTCGATCCAATACGTTTGGGGCTCCTGTTCGAGCGTTTTCTCAACCCCGAGCGCGTCTCGATGCCCGACTTCGACATCGACTTCTGCGAAACGCGGCGCGGGGAGGTGATCCGTTACGTGCAGGAGCGCTATGGCCACGACAAGGTCGCGCAGATCATCACCTTCGGCAAGATGAAGGCGCGCGCGGTGCTGCGCGATTGCGGCCGCATCCTGCAGATGGGCTACAACCGCGTCGACGCGCTGTGCAAGATGGTGCCCAACCATCCCACCGATCCGTGGACGCTCGATCGCGCCTTGAACGGGGCGAAGGATTTCCGCGCCGCCTACGACAACGACAACGAGGTCAAGCAGCTGGTCGACCTTGCGGTCCAATTGGAAGGCCTGCCGCGCAACAGCTCGACCCACGCCGCGGGCGTGGTGATCGGCGACCGGCCATTGAACCAGCTGGTTCCGCTCTATCGCGATCCGCGCTCGGACATGCCGGTGACCCAGTTCGACATGAAGCATGTCGAGACCTCGGGCCTCGTGAAGTTCGACTTCCTCGGCCTGAAGACGCTATCGGTGCTCAAGAAGGCGGTCGACCTGCTCGCCGAGCGCGGGATCACGATCGACCTCTCGACGCTCGAATGGGACGACCCGGCCGTCTACGAACTGCTCAAGCGCGGCGACACCGTCGGCGTGTTCCAGCTCGAATCCGAAGGCATGCGCCGCACGCTGACCGCGGTGAAGCCGACCAAGTTCGAGGACATCATCGCGCTGGTCTCGCTCTATCGCCCGGGGCCGATGGACAATATCCCGCTGTTCGGCAAGCGCAAGGCGGGCGAGGTGCCGATCGAGTACCCGCACGAGAAGCTCGAGGGCATTCTCGAGGAAACCTACGGCATCTTCGTCTACCAGGAACAGGTGATGCAGGCGGCGCAGATCCTCGCCGGCTATTCGCTCGGCGATGCCGACCTGCTGCGCCGCGCGATGGGCAAGAAGGTCCAGGCCGAGATGGACGCCCAGCGCGAGCGTTTCGTTGCCGGCTGCAAGGAAGTCTCGGACATCGACAAGGCCAAGGCCAACGAGCTGTTCGACTTGATCGACAAGTTCGCCGGCTACGGCTTCAACAAGTCGCACGCCGCCGCCTATGCCTTGCTCGCCTACCAGACCGCGTGGCTCAAGGCCCATTACCCGGAAGAATTCTACGCCGCTTCGATGCGCTTCGACATGCACCAGTCGGAAAAGCTCGGCATCTTCGTCGACGACATGCGCAAGAATTCGATCGCGCTCGCCGGGCCCGACATCAATCATTCGCGCGCCGATTTCTTCGTCGAGGAAACCGCGGACGGGCACCAGGTCCGCTATGCGCTCGCGGGGCTGCGCAATGTCGGCGGCAAGGCGATGGAAGCGCTGGTGGCCGAGCGCGAGGCGGGCGGCAAGTTCGCCGATCTCGACGATCTCACCCGTCGCATTCCGCAGGGCGCGCTCAATCGCCGCCTGCTCGAAGCGCTGATCGCGGGCGGCGCGCTCGACGGGATCGACCCCGACCGCGCCAAGCTTCACGCCAATGTCGAGATGATCCTCGGCGCCGCCGAAGCCGCCACGCGCGAGCGGGCGAGCGGCCAGTCGGGCCTGTTCGGGGGCGAGGACGCACCGGTCGAAAGTGGCTTGCGCTTGAAGGATTCCGAGCCGTGGAGCCGGATCGAGCAGATGAACAAGGAGCGCGAGACCTTCGGCTTCTTCTTCGCCGCGCACCCGGTGCAGCAGTTCAGGGCCGCTGCCTCGGCGCAGGGGGCGCGACCCTATGCCAGCCTTATGGAGCCCGGCATGGCCGGCGCGACCGGCCGCCGCCCGGCGGTGATCGCGGCGATGGTCGAGGGCGTGAACCGCGGGCGTACGCGCCGCGGCAAGGATTTCGTGCGCTGCGATTTTTCCGATACCTCGGGCGCGTTCAGTGCCGCGTGTTTCGAGGAAGCGCTGGTCGAGCGGTTTCAGGAATGGGCGAAGGACGGGACCTGCCTGCTGCTCAGCGTCGAACTCGATTCTCCCAGTCCCGACGAGCCGCCGCGCGTCACCGTGCGCGGCGCGCGCCCGCTGGCGGAGGTCAGCGGCAGCGTCGCGATGCTGCTGACGCTCGAACTCGAGGCCGAGGAAGGTCTCGCGTCGCTGCGCCAGCTCGAACGCGGCGGCAAGAGCGAGGTGCGGGTTCGCGTCGCGCCGCCGGGGGGCAGGGCGGTGACGCTATGCCTCGGCCGCGATTTCGCACTCGACGGCGAGGTCGCCGAGCAACTGGCGGACGTCCCCGGGCTTGCCAAGGTAGAATTGCGCCCGCACCGCGCGGGCGGACACCTGCGTCTGGTCGCCTGATGCGCGAGGGCCCGGACGCGCTGACCGAGAAGGAGAAAGAGGCGCTGCGCCTCCTCCTCGAAGGCCACGACGCCAAATCGAGCGCCGCCGAACTCGATATCTCGGTCCATACGGTCAACGATCGCCTGCGCAATGCGCGCCGCAAACTGGGGGTATCGAGCAGCCGCGAAGCCGCAAGAATCTTGGGGGATACCGAGGGACGAACACCCCAAAATCGTGTGCGCACAGGTTTGGGGATGGGCCGAGACGACCGGTACGACGATGCTACAGACCTCACCAACGAAAAGCGTGCCGGAGGCTACCACCTCACCTGGCTCGCAGGAGGAATATTAGCAATGTCGACCATAATTCTGGCTGCGCTCATCGGCCTGTCCCTCACCGCCGAAGAAGCGCCTGCCAGCGTAGCTTCTGCTGCGAGCGAGCCCGCCGCCGAAGCGCAAGCCGCCCCGGAAGAGCCGGCTTCCTATGAGCAGGCGACCGCCTTTCTCGCCGAACTCGACCAGAGCGATTGGGAAGGAAGCTGGAACGTCGCAGGGCCGATGCTTCGCGGAGAGGTTTCGCTGAGCGAATGGACCGATCATGTCAGGACCGCCCGGAAACCGCTCGGCTCGGCCCTAGATCGCAAGCTCGTCGGCGTCCAGCAGCTGGGACCTGAGCACGGCACCGCCGTTCGGGAGATGCAGGTGCTGCAATTTCTCACCATTTTCGAAGGGCGTCCCAAGGGAGCCATCGAAACGATCTTCATGACGCCCGGCGAAGGCGGGTGGGAGGTCACGCTCTACACGGTCGCATGACGCGGTGGGGAGGACGGGCGGCGGCAGCCTTATTACCTGCTGCCGCCCGCGGCCTATCTACGGCGCGCGCGACCACCGAACACCGAGGTGAAGCGCGCCATCACGAACAGTATCGCGGGCGCCAGCATCGTGTTCCACAAATCCTTGATGTGCGCGGGATAATCCGCGGGCCTATCGATGGCCAGCCGATCGCGGAAGTCCCAAGCCTCGCCGATGAGCGCGACCAGCAACACGGCGGCCAGCGGCTTCCAGTCGCGCGCCTTCCAGCCGAACAGCAGGCAGGTGCCGAAGAACACGATCAGCGCGACGTAGATGTGCAGGGCGTCCTTCGCGAGATGGAGGTTCTCGACGAGGACGGTCTTGGCTTGCTGGAGTGCGCTCATCGCGTGGCCATGGTCGTGAACCGTCGGCGCGGCAAGTCTCGTTTTGCCACCCAAACCGCTTGCCCAAATCGCTTCGGTCCTTAGGGTAAGCCGCCAAGGGAAGAGGAGAGACGCCCCATGCTCGGCGGAATGCAGGACTACGATTTCAAGGTTACCCATCTGATCGACCACGCGGCACGCGAACACGGGGATCGTGAACACATCACCCGCTGGGCCGACGGCAGCGAGACCACCACTACCTGGGCCGACGTGCGCCGCGATGCGCTGCGGATGACGCAGGCGCTGCAGAAGATGGGTATCGGCAAGGGCGACCGGATCGCGACGCTGGCGATGAACCACTCGCGCCACCTGGTGACCTGGTACGGCGCGGTCGGCGTCGGCGGGGTGCTCCACACGATCAATCCGCGGCTGTTCGACGACCAGCTCGAATACATCGCCAACCACGCCGAGGATCGCGTCATGCTCTACGACGCGATGTTCCAGCCCGTCATCGACAAGATGCGCGACAAGTGGACCACGATCGAGCGCTATATCTGTTTCGACAATGGCGAGTTCGAGGAATGGATCGGCGAGCACGACGGCGACACCGTCTGGGCCGAGGTCGACGAACGCGACCCGTGCATGCTGTGCTACACCAGCGGGACGACCGGGCATCCCAAGGGCGTGCTCTACGAACACCGCTCTACCTATCTCCACGCGCTCGCCGGATTGCAGCCGCATGCCTTCGACTTCGATGCGCAGAGCGTGATGCTGCCCGTCGTGCCGATGTTCCACGCGGCGAGCTGGGGCCTGCCCTGGGCGGGCGCGATGGCGGGGGTGAAATTCGTCTATAGCTGCTCGAACGAGCCGGACGTGCTGCTTGAGCTGATGAAGCGCGAGCATGTGACCCATTCGGCGGGCGTGCCCACGGTATGGCTCGGCATTTTCCAGTATTGCGACGCCACCGGGGCCGACCTGCCCAATTTGAAGCAGGCGATCATCGGCGGCTCGGCTGCGCCGCGTTTCATGATCGAGCGGCTGATGAAGGAGGGTATCCGCGTCGCCCATGCCTGGGGCATGACCGAGACTTCGCCGATCGGGACCGTCGGCGCGCCGACGCACGATTGGGAGGAAAAGAGCTTCGACGAGCAGGTCAGTATCGTGCAGATGCAGGGACGCCCGATCTTCGGGGTCGAGCTGCGCACGGTCGATCTCGACGACATGGCGACCCCGCTGCCGCGCGACGGCAAGACCAGCGGCGCGCTGCAGGTGCGCGGGCCGTGGGTGATCAAGCGCTACTTCAAGGCCGAGAAAGACGCGGTCGACGCCGATGGCTGGTTCGACACCGGCGATGTCGGCATCATCCATCCCGACGGCACGCTGCAGCTGACCGACCGCACCAAGGACGTGATCAAGTCCGGGGGCGAATGGATTTCCTCGGTCGAGCTCGAAAACGCTGCGGTCGGCCATCCCGCCATCGCCGAGGCCGCCGCGATCGGCATGGCGCATCCCAAGTGGGACGAGCGCCCGGTGCTGTTCTGCGTCAAGGTCGAGGGCAAGGAGGTGACCGCCGACGAGGTGATCGCCTATCTCGAACCGCAGGTCGCCAAATGGTGGCTGCCCGATGCGGTCGAGTTCGTCGACGACATCCCGCACACCGCAACCGGCAAGATCAGCAAGAAGGACCTGCGCGAGCGGTTCTCCGACTACTCGCTGGACAGTTGAGCGTGTCCGGGAGCAAGTCCTGCCCCAAATGCGGGCGCAAGATGGAGACCGGTTTTGTGATCGACGCGGGTGATTATTCCGCCCCGACGACCCCGTTCTGGCATCCGGGCGAGCCCGACAAGCGCTGGTACGGGCTCAAGATCGACAAGCGGGCGCGCAAGCCGGTCGAAACCTGGCGCTGCACCTCGTGCCACTATCTCGAAAGTTACGCCCCATGAGCCACGTCAATCCGAGCGAAGCGAACTTCCGGGCTTTCAAGGACCTGCCGCGCGATACGCCGATCCAGATGCTCAACCTCGTGCGTTTTCGCAGCAAGGCCGAATATCCGGAGGGGCACGAGCTTCACGGCAAGGGCTGGACCGGCGACGAAGCCTACGCCGAATACGGCCGGGCCAGCGGCCCGATTTTTGCGCGCGTCGGCGGGAAAATCGTCTGGCGCGGACGCCACGAGACGGTGGTGACGGGGCCGGACGACGAGCATTGGGACGCAGCCTTCATCGCCGAATACCCCGATGCCGGGGCCTTTTTCGAGATGATCAAGGACCCCGACTACCAGGAGGCAGTGGTCAACCGCACCGCCGCGGTCGAGGACAGCCGCCTGATCCGCTTCGGCAAGATCGAGGGCGGAGAGGGATTCGCCTAGCGAAGGTCACGGAACAATTCGGTTTTTCTGCTCGTTGCCTGCGAAACGAGGGAGCGAAGAACTATCCGGGACTGGTACTGGGCATTGGGAGCATTCATCGGCGTCGCGCTATTCGGCGTCGGCGCGCGAGAGGCGATCGGTACGATCTACAGTTCGGGCGAGGCGGTGGTGCTGCTCGAGGCGCTGGCCCGCTCGGGACTCTATCTCGGCTCCGCCAGCGCGACGGCCTCGGCGACCACGCTCGCACTGATGCTGACGCTGATCAGCCTGATCCGCCAGTCCGATTCCGAATTCAACGACGAGGCCTATCGCAATATCGAGCGGATCGCGGGTCTCTCCACGACCTCACTGTTCATCAGTCTGTTGCTTTTGCTGGCGCTGGTGCTGCCGGTCGGCGAGTTCGAGGACTTGCCCGCCGATTGGTATCCGATGCTCTATGACGGGCTGTTTGCGATGACGGTGGCGGTGGTCGCGCTGCTCGCCGCCACGGTGATGATGCTCTACCGCACCGTGCGGCGGGTGATTGCCCGGATCACGCCCGGGGAGGAAGTCTGAAGCACCGGTTTTGCGCTTTTTCCCACGTTCGCCTAAACCGGGTCGAGAGGGAAACAGGGGTCGCAATTCGATGAAGAAACTCGTGCTTTACGCCATGGCCGCGTTCCCGACGCTGGCCGCAACCACCGCGCACGCGGACGATGTCGCTGCCGACATCCGGATGTCGCCGGCATCGCTCGCCTACGTCTACGGCTATGCCTCTTGCGTGTTCGACGAGCGTGGCGGACCCGCGGAGGAGCGGATCGAGAATTGTCGCGAATTCGGCGAGGCGATCAGCGAGGGCTCGCGCGACCTGCTGGCCGACTGGCATCGTCGCGAAGTGCTCAAGCGGCAGCGCGAGATGGAGCGGGCTTTCGGTCGGCTCGAAGCCGAAGCGCTGCTCGCCGAGAAGCAGAACAAGCGCATACCGCAGCAGATCATCCGCCTGCTCGGTTGCTATGCCGAGACGATCACCGCGCAGGAGAATTTCGCGCGAGGGGTATCGATCGATTTCGACCTGGCCGAGGGCACCTGCCGCAATGCGATCTTCGGGATCGACGGCTACAAGACCGAGGCTGCGGCGCTGCTGCACCGGCGGCTGCGGGTGGGGACCCGTTATATCAATGTCGTCGGTGCGATCATTCCCGAGATCGAGTTCCGCTATGGCCTGATGGATTTGAAGCGGTTGCCCGATGCGTCGAATACGGTCGAAGGATAGGGTACCCGGGTCATTCTTCGCCGTAGAAGTAACCGAAGAAGCGCTCGGCCGAAATTCTCGCGGTAATTTTAAGTGTTGATCGCCTCGAGAACCCGTACGCCGACCTCCAAGGCTCCGGGGCGGTTACAGCAGGCGCATCTGGCCGCCAACTTCGGGTGCCCGGAACTGCGAGCAGTCGAGCTCGAACCTGTCCGGACCCAGCCCGGCGCGCTTGCAGGCGAGCTTGAACCGCGCGCGGAACAAATCGGCCCAGACGCCCTGAGGGCGCATGCGGCTGAAAAAGCCCGGATCGTTGTCCTTCCCGTTGCGGATCGAGCGGACGATATTCATGACCTTGCCCGCGCGGTCGGGGAAGTGGACCTCGAGCCATTCGCGGAACAGCGGGGCGACCTCGTGCGGCAGTCGCAGCGCGATCCAACCCGCCGAGCGCACGCCGAGCGCGGCGGCCTGCGCGACGATGCTTTCCATGAATTCGTCGGTGATCGCCGGGATCACCGGCGCGATCGAGACATGGCTCGGGACTCCTGCCTCGACCAGCCTGCCAAGTGCCGCGAGCCGCTTAGCCGGGGCACCGGCGCGCGGCTCTAGCAGGGTGGAAAGTCTTGGATCGAGGCTCGTCACCGACAGCGCGACCGCGACGAGGCGGTGCGTTGCCATCTCGGACAGCAGATCGAGATCGTCGAGCACCCGGTCGGACTTGGTGGTGATCGTGACCGGGTGGCGCGCCTCGAGGCATATCTCGAGCACTTGGCGCGTGATCCGGTAGTCGCGCTCGATCGGTTGGTAGGGATCGGTGTTGGTCCCCATCGCGATCGGCCGGGGCACATAGTTCGGCTTGGCGAGAGTCGCGCGCAGAAGGTCCGGCGCATCCGGCTTGGCAAACAGTCGCGTCTCGAAATCGAGCCCGGGCGAGAGATCGTGATAGGCGTGGGTGGGCCGTGCGAAGCAGTAGACGCAGCCATGTTCGCAGCCGCGATAGGCGTTGATCGAGCGATCGAACGGGATGTCGGGCGAGCGGTTGAAGCTGAGGATCGACTTGGGCCGTTCCTCGGTCACGCTGGTGCGCAGCTTTACCGGGGGACCGTCCAGCGTAGCGACGTGATCGCGCCAGTCCCCGTCCAGTTCACGCGTGGCGAGTCCGAAGCGCGTCGGTACGTTTGCGCTCTGCGCGCCGCGTCCATTCACGCGTTCGGGGGGAGGCTCCGGCAAGTCCATCGCCGGAACATATCAGGAACAACTGGTCAAGTCACGCGCGATCGGCGCGTCTTCAGCCCTCGGGATCGAGCAGCTTGTGCAGCGGGACGATGACGTATTTCATCTCGGCATCGTCGACCGTGCGCTGGGCGTTGCCGCGCCAGGCGTCTTCCGCCGCATCGTAATCGCTGTAGACGCCCGCGACGTGCAGGCTCTCGGGATCGGCGAAGATCAGCTTGCGCGGATCGCTGACGCGACCACCCATGACGAGATAGAGGGTCTGCTTGGCGTTGGTTTCTTCCATCGGGCCTTCCTGGATGCTTGCGCGCCACATAGCGAAAGGGGCGCGCGAGACAAGACCGCACACCCCTTCATCGCCGCGTTGCGGGCGTTCAGCGTCGCACTTTGGCGAACAGTGCGCGCGTCGTTTCGCGCGCGTTCTCGAGCGCGGCCTGGCCGATCCGTTCGGCTTCGCGGGCGAGATCGCTCGCGCCGTCGGATACCGTGCCGCCGAATTCGCCGATCCGGTCCTTCGCCTCGGCCCCGGCTGCGCCGGCACTGTCGAGCGCGCGATTGCCGTAGAGCAGCGCGCCTTCGGCGGCGAGCGCGCCCCACGAGAGCGCGCGCTTGCCGAGTGCGCGGGCGGTCTTGGGCTTGAGCAGCGCGGCGATCAGGACGCCCGCGGCGAGGCCGCCAGCGACGGTGAGCACCGGATGCTGCTTGGCAAAGCCCTTCGCATCGTTGCCGAGCTCGCGCGCCTTGGCGCCGTAATCGGTTTCGCTTTGGCGCTCGGCGAGCGCTTCCTTTTCGAGACGTTCCTGCGAGGCCGCGATCTTTTCGCGGATCCGCTTACGCTTTTCGTCACTGACGGTCATAAATCCTCCGGAGATGGGTTTGTATGGGCAACGCTTCGGGGGAGGGTCGCGTTCCGGCCTTTTGGCCAGCTAGTCGCGCTCTTCGGTCTCGTCCCATCCCAGCAACCGCCCGATCGGTCCGCGCGCGAGCCACAAGACCAGTGCGGCGACCACGCCGCCGACCACCGCCTTGTTCTCCTCGGCCATCTGGATCACCTCTTCGCCGAGCTCGGCCGCCTCTTCGGAGACCGTATCGGCGATCCGTCCGCCGACCCCGCGCGCGGCGAGGTCCGCCTTGACGCGGTGATAGTCGGCGAGCGCGATCGCCTTCGCGGCGTCGCGCGCGAGCTTGTCTTCGGCAAGTCGATCCCGCAACGCGCTCATCCCTCGTCTTTCTGCCTTTTTTCCTTCTCGCTCGCGCCCATCGCGTCCTTGATCTGGCGGAAGCCGCGCAGCATGCGGAGGAACAGGAGCCCGGCGGCGAGCGTCCAGAACAGCACCACGATGCCGATCGCGAGCCAGATCCCGACGAGCGAATCGAGCGCGAGTACCGCGCCGACCGACAGCGTGATCAGCGCAATGACGAGGAAGACCGCGCCGAGTAGTCCCTTGAGCGCGGCCTGCGAAAGGTGGTCGACCACGAATTGCGCGCGGGTCGACTGGTAGGCGAGTTCGGCTTCGACATAGGTCTTGCCGTCGTCGAACAGCTGGTGGACGTCATCCACCAGCGAACGCTCGGCAGGGCTGCCGGGCGTCTTCTCGTTGCGAACGAGGGGAGGGGGGCTCTCCGTCATGATTGGCGAAAAGCCCCCTTGGTCTGGAATGTCAACGGCGCAGCAGGCGCGCGAAGGCATAACCCACGATTGCGGCGATGCCGACCGCGGTGCCCGGGCTTTTGCGGACGAATTCGCGTGCATCTTCGCCGAGCTCCTCGAGCTCCTTGGCGCGCAGCTTGTCGGCATTGGACTGGAGGCTGCGGGCAGCCTTGCGGGCATAGTCGCCGTATTCGGCACCGAACCGCTCGTCGATCTGCGCGGCGGTGTCGTCGATCGTCTTGCTGAGCGAAATCAGCGCGTCCGAGGCCTTGTCCTTGCCGTCGCGGGCAAGGTCCACGGCGTAGGTCTTCGCTTCGGCGCTGTAGCCCTTGGCGTCGGCGACCAGCTGATCGCCCTGCGTCCGGGCCCTGCCGCTGTATTCGCCGGCGCGGACCTTGGCTTCGTCGCGCAGCAGCGCTGCACCGGCCTTGGCCTCGTCGACCGCTGCGGAGAAGCGCGATTTCGCCTGTTCGGTGTTGCTTGCCGCGGGCGTCGCGGCGGTGGTCTTCTTGGCCGGCGCCTTCTTGCGCGCGGCGGTTTTCTTGGTGGTCGGTTTCTTCTCGTCGGCCATCATGTCGGTCCTTTCCCCTCAAGGGATTATATCCTGTTTCGGCGCAGCGCCATACGTTCCCGCGCCCTCACCGAACCAACGCGGCTTGCCTGCCAATGTTCCGCCGCATAGGAGGCGCGCAAACACGTTGGTCTCGTCATGAGATGGGACTGTCCTAGGTAAATACAACACTTCATCGACGAAAGGCCATGCCATGACCGCGATCATCGACATCCACGGACGCGAAATCCTCGATTCGCGCGGCAATCCCACGGTCGAGGTCGACGTGCTGCTGCACGATGGCAGCTTCGGCCGCGCGGCGGTGCCTTCCGGCGCCTCCACCGGCGCACACGAGGCGGTCGAACTGCGCGACGGCGACAAGCAACGCTATCTCGGCAAGGGCGTGCTCAAGGCGGTCAAGATGGTGAACACCGAGATCGCCGACGCGCTGCTCGGCGTCGATGCCGAGGACCAGCGCGAGGTCGACCTGGCGATGATCGCGCTCGACGGCAGCGACAACAAGGGCCGGCTCGGCGCCAATGCGATCCTCGGCGTGTCGATGGCGGTGGCGAAGGCGGCGGCCAATGCGCGCGGCCTGCCGCTCTATTCCTATCTCGGCGGCGTATCGGCGCACATGCTCCCGGTGCCGATGATGAACATCGTCAATGGCGGCGAGCATGCCGACAACCCGATCGACATCCAGGAATTCATGGTCATGCCGGTGGGGGCGGACAGCCTCGCCGAAGGCGTGCGCTGGGGCGCGGAAATCTTCCACACGCTCAAGAAGGGCCTGCACGAGAAGGGCCTCTCGACCGCGGTCGGCGACGAGGGCGGCTTTGCGCCCGACCTCGCGAGCACGCGCGATGCGCTCGATTTCATCATGCGTTCGGTCGAACAGGCTGGCTTCACGCCGGGCGAGGACGTGGTGCTGGCGCTCGATTGCGCGGCGAGCGAGTTCTACAATAAGGGCAAGTACGAGATCTCGGGCGAGAACCTCTCGCTCGGCTCGGACGAGATGGCGCAATATCTCGGCAAGCTGTGCGCCGATTACCCGATCCGCTCGATCGAGGACGGCATGCACGAGGACGATTTCGAAGGCTGGAAGGCGCTCACCGAGCTGATCGGCGACGAGGTCCAGCTGGTCGGCGACGATCTCTTCGTCACCAATCCCGACCGCCTCGAAATGGGCATCGGCAAGGGGCTGGCGAACTCGCTGCTGGTCAAGGTCAACCAGATCGGGACGCTGACCGAGACCTTCGAAGCCGTGAGCATCGCCCAGCGCGCCGGCTACACCGCGGTCATGTCGCACCGCTCGGGCGAGACCGAGGACGCGACCATCGCCGATCTCGCGGTCGCCACCAATTGCGGCCAGATCAAGACCGGCTCGCTCGCCCGCTCGGACCGGCTCGCCAAGTACAACCAGCTGATCCGGATCGAGGA
Source organism: Pseudoblastomonas marina (assembly GCF_034374265.1). Classification (NCBI taxonomy): domain Bacteria; kingdom Pseudomonadati; phylum Pseudomonadota; class Alphaproteobacteria; order Sphingomonadales; family Erythrobacteraceae; genus Pseudoblastomonas; species Pseudoblastomonas marina. The sequence goes on from NZ_CP139718.1 coordinate 724,159, forward strand.
AGAACTGGGCGACAGCGCCGATTATGCGGGCAAGGCCTGCTTCGGGCGCCTCGCCGACTGATCAGTCGCGCAGCACCTTCTCCATCGCCTTGCCCTTGGCGATCTCGTCGACCAGCTTGTCGAGCTGGCGGACATGGCGTTCGACCGGGTCCTCGATCTCCTCGACCCGGTAGCCGCAGATCACCCCGGTGATCTTGTCGCGGTTCGGGTTGAGCCGCGGGGCCCGCGCGAAGAAGGTCTCGAAATCGACGTCGCTGTCCAGCAAGTCGCGCAACTGTTCGACGCTGTAGCCGGTCAGCCAGGTAGTGACTCGTTCGACTTCCTGCGCGCTGCGGCCCTTGCGTTCGACCTTGGCGACATACATCGGGTAGACCTTGGCGAGCTTCATCGTGTGAAACGACATTCTCGGCATGGTTCGCCTCCCTCGCCAGCGACGCTTCGATCGAGCTTAGCCGATCGGGGACGCTCGGCCTAGGTTTCGGCCTGCGCCTCTCCGGCCTGCTGGCGGTTCTTCGGGTGGAACCAGTATTGCCACACGCCCCAGGCGTTGATGCCCAGCAGCACCGCGTTCATCGCGGCGAGCGGGATCGCGTTCTCCTTGAGGCCGATATAGATCCACATCGCCGCCACGACGCAGAACAGGATGAAGCCCCAGGCGGTCGCCCGGCGGCCCATGTCGAAGGCGATCATCGCCGCGGCGACGATGGTGCCGATCGAGGCGATCCATTCGAGCGGTCCGTTCATGCGGACCAGACGGTTCGGGAGGGCGGGTGGTTCCGGCGCGCGTGTCAGCTCGCGAACTTCTCGCGCAGCTTCAGCATCGCCATCGCCGCCTTGGCCGCTTCGCCGCCCTTGTCCTTGCGGTGCTTGTCGGCGCGGGCGAAGGCCTGCTTCTCGGTCTCGACGGTGATGATGCCGTTGCCGATCGCGATCCCGTCCATCGTCAGCGCCATGATCGCGCGCGCGCTTTCGCCGGCGACGATTTCGAAATGGTAGGTTTCCCCTCGGATCACGCAGCCGATCGCGACGAAACCGTCGTAGCGCCCGCTGTCGAGCGCCAGCGCGATCGCGCCGGGGATTTCGAGCGCGCCGGGCACGGTGATGGTCTCGTGTTCGTGCCCGGCTTCTTCGAGCGCAGTGCGCGCGCCGTCGAGCAGCTGGTCGTTGATCGCGTCGTAGAAACGGGCTTCGACGATCAGGAATTTGGCCATGGTCAGGTCCCTTCCGGAATGGGTCGCGTGTCGACGATATCGATGCCGTAGCCTTCGATTCCCGGCACGTTGGGGTGCGAATTGGAGAGCAGGATCATGTCGTGCACACCGAGGTCGGCGAGAATCTGCGCGCCGATCCCGTAGGTCCGCAACTCGGCCGAGGGATCGTCGCCGCCGCCGCGCAGCGGATCGGCCTCGCGCGGGCGTATCAGCAGCACGATCACGCCGCTGCCTTCCTCGCCGATCGCGGCCATCGCGCGCTGCAATTGCCGTTTCGACGGGCCGGGCTCGCCGAGCATGTCGGCGAGCAGCGAGATCGTGTGGACGCGGGCGAGGGTAGGCTTCGCCGGGTCGATATGGCCCTTCTGGAGCACGAAACTCTCGCTGCCGTCGACCGTGTTGCGATAGGTGATGAGCTTCCACGCGCCGCCGTAATCGGAAGTGAAATCGCGCTCGCCGAGACGTTCGACGAGGTGATCGTTGCGGCGGCGATAGGCGATCAGGTCACGGATCGTGCCGATCTTGAGATCGTGCTTGCGCGCGAAGCCGATCAGATCGTCGAGCCGCGACATCGTGCCGTCGTCGTTCATGATCTCGCAGATCACGCCCGACGGATTGAGCCCGGCGAGGCGCGAGATATCGACCGCGGCCTCGGTGTGCCCGGCGCGGACCAGCACGCCGCCGTCGCGCGCGACCAGCGGGAAGACGTGGCCGGGAGTGGTGATGTCGTCGGCCCCGCGCGAGCTGTCGATCGCGACCGAAACGGTGCGCGCGCGGTCGGCGGCCGAAATCCCGGTGGTCACGCCTTCGCGCGCCTCGATCGAGACGGTAAAGGCTGTTTCGTGGCGGGTGCCGTTCTTGCGGCTCATCAGGTCGAGCCCGAGCTGGTCGACCCGCTTGCGCGACAGCGAGAGGCAGATCAGGCCACGCCCGTACGTCGCCATGAAATTGATCGCCGCCGGGGTCGCCATCTGCGCGGGGATCACGAGGTCGCCCTCGTTCTCGCGGTCCTCGTCGTCGACCAGCACGAACATCCGGCCGTTGCGCGCTTCCTCGATGATTTCCTCGATCCCGACAAGCACCGGGGTCTCGTCCTGCGTGTCGAGGAAACGCTCGAGCTTGCCGAGCGTGTCGGCGGTCGGGTTCCAGCCTTCCTCGCCGCAATCGCGCAGCGTGTTGGCATGGAGCCCCGCAGCGCGGGCGAGGCCGGCCTTGGAGAAAGTCCCGTCATTGACGAGGGAGCGGACGCGTTCGACAGTAGGATGTGGCATGGGGGTTCGAATAATCACACCAGCGTGTGATTGCAACCGTATCAGTCGCCCTTGAACACCGGCTTGCGCTTTTCGATGAAGGCGTCGACCGCCTCGTCGTGATCGGCGGTGGTGTGCGACACGGCCTGCATCGCCGCCGACATTTCGAGGATCGTCGCGAGGTCCGAGCGCTTGGCTTCCCACAGCAGGCGGCGGGTCATCCGCACGGCATGCGCCGGGTTCACCGCGATCCGCTTGGCCAGGATCTTGGCCGCGTCGATCAGCTCGTCATCGGGCACGACCTGGCTGACGAGGCCCCAGGCGAGCGCCTGCTGCGCGTCGATCATGTCGCCGGTCAGCGCCATTTCCGCGGCCTTGGCGTGGCCGATTACCTTGGGCAGCAGCCACGCACCGCCATCGCCGGGGATGATGCCGAGCTTGACGAAGCTCTCGGCGAACTTGGTGCCTTCGCCCGCGATCCGCAGGTCGCACATGCACGCAAGGTCGCAGCCCGCGCCGATCGCGAAGCCGTTCACCGCGGCGATGATCGGCACCTCGCAGGCGGCGAAGGCGAGGGGGAGCCGCTGGATCCCGCGCTTGTAATTGTGACGGGTGCGCACCGGCGAGGGGTCGCGCAGGCCCGAACCGTCCTTCATTGCCTTCAAATCTCCGCCCGAACTGAACGCCTTGCCCGCGCCGGTCAGGATCGCCACGCGCGCCTGGCGATCGTCGTCGAGCCGCGCCAGCGCCGCCTCGAGCCCGTCGACCACGCTTTCGTCCGAGATCGGGTTGCGCTTCTCGGGCAGGTTGAGCGTGAGGGTGACGATGCCATCGTCGTCGCGGTCGTAGAGGATCGGGTCGGTCACGGATGGTTCTCCTTGTTCGGCAGTGCCCATAGCAAAGCGAGCAGCCCTGTCACGGCTTGGCATTGCGCGCCCGGCATGGCAGCTAGGCCGCCAAGGGAGATTTTTCATGAACGCCATCCGCCTGTTCGCCAGCGCCGCCGCCGCCGCGCTCGTCGTCGCCACCCCCGCACTCGCCGATCCGGTCGACGATTACGAGGAGGTGCGGGAGGATATCTGGCAATGGTCGCTCGACAATTCACCATGGCTTTCGGAAAGCGTCGGCGACCGGCGGAATGACGGCAAATTGGAGGATCTCTCGATCGAGGACTACGATCGCCAGATCGCCAAGACGCGCGAATTCCTCGCCCGCCTGAACGTGATCGACGAAAGCGCGCTGCCCGCCGATCTCCGCGTTGATTACGGTATCATCAAGACGAGCCTCGAGGACGAGGTGGAGGGATCGGCTTACGACCACAGTCGCTACGTGCTGTTCACCAATCGCGGCGGGTGGTTCATGTCGCTGCCCTCGCTCGCGAACCGCTCGCCATTCTTCACCGCCGCCGATTACGAGAGCTACCTCCAGCGGCTCGAAGCATATCCGGCCTACAACGCGCAGGGGATCGAACGCAGCCGCGTCGCCGTCGAGAAGGGGCTGACCCAGGCCTGCGAACCGATGGAAGGTACGGTCGAACGGCTCTCGACGCTCGTCGCCGGCGCGCCAGAGGAATCGGTCTTCTACGGCCCGTTCCGCCAAAAGCCCTCGACCATTGACGATGCGCAATGGGCGGCGTTCCAGGCGCGTGCGCGCGAAACGATCGCCGAGGACGTCTATCCGGCCTACGAAGACTTCTTCAAATTCTACCGCGTTGAATACGAGCCCGAATGCCGCACCGGCGCGCCGGGCGTCGCGGCGACCCCGGGCGGGGCGGAATATTACGACTACGTGGTCGGAAGCTACACGACCACCGACATGACTGCCGACGAGGTCCACCAGCTCGGCCTGAGCGAAGTTGCGCGGATCCGCGCAGAGATGGAAGAAGTCGCTGCCGAAGCCGGCTTCGCCAGCCGCGACGCCTATATCGAGCACCTGCGGACCGATCCGCAATATTACGCCAAGACGCCCGAGGAACTGATGACCTATGCCGGCGCGCTGGCGAAGGAAATCGACGGCTGGATGCCGAAGCTGTTCGGCAACCTTCCGCGCCAGCCCTACACGGTGCTGCCGATCCCCGCGGCGCAGGCGCCGGGCAATACCACCGCCTATTACGAGCGCGGCTCGCTCGAGACCGGGCAGCCGGGCATCTATCGCGTCAACACCACCGAGCTCGACCAGCGGCCGCTGTTCGAAATGCCCGCGCTCGGCGTGCACGAGGCGGTGCCGGGGCACCATCACCAGATCGCGCTGCAGCAGGAACTGGACCTCCACCCGCTGCGCCGCAACGGCACCTTCTTCACCGCCTTCGTCGAAGGCTGGGGGCTCTATTCGGAGCGGCTCGGGATCGAAATGGGGCTCTACGACACCCCGGCGAAGCAGATGGGACGCCTGAGCTACGAGATGTGGCGCGCGACCCGCCTGGTGGTCGATACCGGTCTCCACTCGAAAGGCTGGACCAAGCAGCAGGCGGTCGATTTCATGACCGACAACACCGCGCTATCGGCGGGCAATATCGACGCCGAGGTCAACCGCTACATCACTTGGCCGGGCCAGGCGCTCGCCTACAAGATCGGCGAACTCAAGATCCGCGAACTGCGCACCCGCGCCGAAGAGGCCCTGGGCAGCGAGTTCGACCTGCGCGCCTTCCACGATGCGGTGCTGGAAAACGGCGCGGTGCCGCTCGACGTGCTCGAAGCGCATATCGACCGCTGGATCGCGGCGCAGATGGGAGGCTGATCGGCCGCCGGGGCAAGGCGGATCAATGGCGGTCCGCCTCGCCAACCATTCTACGTCACGAGCCGACCTCGGACCCGCCGTCGCCCGATTACGGTGCCGACTTGTCGCGGTTAGAATAGACGATCGCGAAGATGATCAGCGAGAAGGCGAGCAGGCGGACGAGGAATAGCGGGCTGCGCTCCTCGACCGGGACCTGGGTCAGCGCGAGCCAGGCATAGTTGACCGCGAGGAGAAAGAAGCTCGCCGCGAAGATCACGAACAGCCGCTGCCGGGTCCGGCGGTAATATTTGAGGAACAGCAGGCCCGCGATGGCGAATGCCATGACGACCGCGCCGGAGAGGAACTGCTCGATCATCGGTCCTCCTCCGCTTCCCAGATGAAGCCGAACAGCAACACCGACACCGCCAGCAGCGTCAGCACCAGACGGGCGAGCTTGAGGTCTGCCTGCGGGAAAATGATGTGGTCGACCACGACCAGCAGGTTCGCGATCGCGAGGAACGTAAAGCAGGCGCTGCTCCACAGCAGGACCGGGGACTGGACCTTGCCGTACTGGCGCAGCAGCAGGCCCGCACACAGCGCGCTGGTCAGGAAGCAGAGCAGGTAAACCAGGTCGGGAATGGTACTTCCCATGGTCAGTCCTTTCGCAAGCGGAAAGCGTCGGCGAAAGCGTTGAGGCCCGGCGACTGGCGGGCGATCATCAACCTTCGGGCGCGGCCCGGGAAACGCTGGTAGAACTCGCTGGCGCGCCTGGCGCAGGCCTCGAGTTCCGTGCTGACGGGGCGGAACTGAAGGCGTCCATCGCGATCGAGCGAGGCGATGCCGGCCGCGACCAGCGAAGAGACGCCCTGTTCGACCACCAGCTCGCTCGCCCGCATCCGTTCGACCAGTTCTGCCGCCGTGAGGCCTTCCTCGGGCATGGCGATCACGGTCGACAGCAACTCGAGGTCCCAGATCGACGAGAAACTGTCGCAGATAAATTGCTCGATGTCGTCGTCGGTCGCCATCGTCGACCACCTACTCCCGGTTAAGCGTTTGAACGGCCTTAGATGGTCAGGTCGCAGCCTGCAAACCCGCTAAAATGTCACACCGGGAGAAAAAATCCGCAGACCCGGAACCATTGGCGTTCTCGATAATTTCGACCCGACGGGGGGTGTTCTAAAACGACTTCTGAAGGCGCCCGGTGTCGCACAATGATGTCCGCGGAGAGTCGCCAGTGGCGGAAAAAAATAACGAAGAATGCGCCCAGCTGCGTGCCAGCCTGATCGAAGCACTGACGAGCCTTCGCGATGGCGATTTTTCCGTTCGGCTCAAGCTCAAGTCGAGACATCCCGAAGATCGCGAGATCGCCGAACTCTTCAATGAGGTCGTGGGGCTCAGCGACAGCATCACCGGTGAGTTCGAGAACCTGTCTCGGATCGTCGGCAAGGAGGGCAAGATCGCCCACCGGGCCGGGGTCAAGGGCGCCCGGGGCGGCTGGCAGGCCAAGCTCGACGCGGTCAACGACCTGGTCGACGACATGGTCCAGCCGACCACCGAGGTGGCGCGCGTGATCGGCGCGGTCGCCAAGGGCGACCTGTCGCAACACATGGCGACCGAGATCGACGGGCGCGAACTCAAGGGCGAATTCCTGCGAATCGGCAAGGTTGTGAACACCATGGTCGACCAGCTCGGCTCGTTTGCTTCCGAAGTGACGCGCGTGGCGCGCGAGGTCGGCACCGAGGGCAAGCTCGGCGGACAGGCGCGCGTGAAGGGCGTGGCGGGTACGTGGAAGGACCTGACCGACAATGTGAACCTGATGGCCGACAACCTCACCGGCCAGGTCCGCAACATCGCCGAGGTCACCACCGCGGTGGCGCGCGGCGACCTGTCGAAGAAGATCACCGTCGACGTGAAGGGCGAGATCCTCGAGCTCAAGGACACCATCAACACGATGGTCGACCAGCTCAACGGCTTCGCCTCCGAAGTGACGCGCGTGGCGCGCGAGGTCGGCACCGAGGGCAAGCTCGGCGGCCAGGCGGAAGTGCCCGGCGTCGCCGGCACCTGGGCCGATTTGACCGACAACGTGAACCTGATGGCCGACAATCTCACCGGCCAGGTCCGCAACATCGCCGAGGTCACCACCGCGGTGGCGCGCGGCGACCTGTCGAAGAAGATCACCGTCGAAGTGCGGGGCGAGATCCTCGAGCTCAAGAATACGATCAACGTCATGGTCGACCAGCTCTCCAGCTTCGCCTCCGAAGTGTCGCGCGTGGCGCGCGAGGTCGGCACCGAGGGGCGCCTCGGCGGGCAGGCCAAGGTCGAAGGCGTCGCCGGCATCTGGAAGGACCTCACCGACAACGTGAACGAACTCGCGGCGAACCTCACCGGCCAGGTGCGCAACATCGCCGAGGTGACGACCGCGGTGGCCTCGGGCGACCTGTCGAAGAAGATCACCGTCGACGTGAAGGGCGAGATCGCCGAGTTGAAAAACACCATCAATACGATGGTCGACCAGCTCGGTTCGTTCGCTTCGGAAGTGACGCGCGTGGCGCGCGAAGTGGGCACCGAGGGCAAGCTCGGCGGTCAGGCGAAGGTCGAAGGCGTCGCCGGGACCTGGGCCGACCTCACCGACAACGTGAACGAACTCGCGGCGAACCTCACCGGCCAGGTGCGTAACATCGCCGAGGTCACGACCGCGGTGGCCTCGGGCGACCTGTCGAAGAAGATCACCGTCGACGTGAAGGGCGAGATCGCCGAGCTCAAGAACACCATCAACACGATGGTCGACCAGCTCAACGGCTTCGCCTCCGAAGTGACGCGCGTGGCGCGCGAGGTCGGCACCGAGGGCAAGCTCGGCGGCCAGGCGCGCGTCCCCGGGGTCGCCGGGACGTGGCAGGACCTGACCGAAAACGTGAACCTGATGGCCGACAATCTCACCGGCCAGGTCCGCAACATCGCCGAAGTCACCACCGCGGTGGCGCGCGGTGACCTGTCGAAGAAGATCACCGTCGACGTGAAGGGCGAGATCGCCGAGCTCAAGAACACCGTCAACACGATGGTCGACCAGCTCAACGGCTTCGCGTCCGAAGTGACGCGCGTGGCGCGCGAGGTCGGCACCGAGGGCAAGCTCGGCGGCCAGGCCATGGTGCCCGGCGTCGGCGGGACCTGGGCCGACCTCACCGACAACGTGAACCTGATGGCGACCAATCTCACCAACCAGGTGCGCGGCATCGCCGACGTCGTGACCGCCGTGGCGCAGGGCAATCTCAACCGTAAGCTGACGCTCGATGCCAAGGGCGAGATCGCGACGCTGGCCGAGACCATCAACGGCATGATCGAGACGCTGTCGACCTTCGGCGACCAGGTTACCAACATGGCGCGCGAAGTGGGGGTCGAGGGCAAGCTGGGCGGACAAGCGCGCGTGCCCGGTGCGGCGGGCCTGTGGCGCGACCTCACCGACAACGTGAACCAGCTGGCGGAGAACCTCACCAACCAGGTGCGTTCGATCGCCGACGTGGCGACTGCGGTGACCAAGGGCGACCTTACCCGCTCGATCTCGGTCGAAGCCTCGGGCGAGATGGCCTCGCTCAAGGACAACATCAACGAGATGATCCGCAACCTGAAGGATCAGACGCTCAAGAATGCCGAGCAGGACTGGCTCAAGACAAACCTCGCGCGCTTCAGCAGGATGCTCCAGGGCGAACGCGACCTGACCACCATTTCCAACCTGATCATGAGCGAACTCGCCCCGCTGGTGAACGCGCAATACGGCGTGTTCTACGTCGCCCAGGAAGGCGAGGACAAGGACCCCACGCTCGATCTCGTCGCCAGCTACGGTGCAGGCAATCCGGATGAGATGAAGCCCCGTTTCGTCCTGCGCGAAGGACTGATCGGGCAGGCTGCAGCGGACAAGGCGCCGATCCGGCTCGATAAGGTCCCCGACGGCTATTTGCGCGTCAGCTCGGGTCTCGGCGATGCCAAGCCGGCGCACCTCTTCATTCTTCCGGCCCTGTTCGAGGACGAGGTCAAGGCGGTGCTCGAACTGGGCAGCTTCGAAGGCTTCAGCGATACGCATAACGGCTTCCTGATCCAGCTCATGGAAACCATCGGGATCGTGCTCAACACGATCGCCGCGACCATGCGGACCGAGGAACTGCTCAAGGAATCGCAGTCGCTGACGCAGGAATTGCAGGCGCGGCAGACCGAGCTCACGACCAAGCAGGAGGAACTCGCCCAGACCAACGAGGAACTGCAGGAAAAGGCGCAGCTGCTCGAATACGAGAAGAAACAGGTCGAGGAGAAGAACTTCGAGATCGACATGGCGCGCCGCGCGATCGAGGAAAAGGCCGAACAGCTGGCGCTGACCTCGAAGTACAAGAGCGAATTCCTCGCCAATATGAGCCACGAATTGCGCACCCCGCTCAATTCGCTGCTGATCCTCTCCAAGGTCCTCAACGACAACGAGGAAGGCAATCTCAGCCAGAAGCAGACCGAGTTCGCCAAGACGATTCATTCGGCCGGGTCGGACCTGCTCAACCTGATCAACGATATCCTCGACCTGTCGAAGATCGAATCCGGGACGGTATCGATCGAGCTCGACGACATGCGGCTGTCCTCGTTGCGCAAGCATGTCGAACGCACCTTCCGCCCGCTTGCGGCGCAAAAGGGGCTCGGGTTCGAGGTCGAGTTCGCCGAGGACCTTCCCAAGACGCTGCGGACCGACGAACAGCGGCTCCAGCAGATCCTCCTCAACCTGCTTTCCAACGCCTTCAAGTTCACCGGAGAAGGCAAAGTCGCACTGGACGTCCGGATGGCCACGTCGGGCTGGAACCGCGAGCATCCCGAGCTGGCCGGGGTGGACCAGGCGATTGCGATCGCGGTCACCGATACCGGGATTGGTATTCCCGAGGACAAGCAGAAGCTCATTTTCGAGGCTTTCCAGCAGGCCGACGGGACCACCAGCCGCAAATATGGCGGCACCGGTCTCGGACTCTCGATCAGCCGTGAAATCGCCGGGTTGCTCGGTGGCGAACTGCAGGTTTCTTCCAAGCCCGGAGAGGGCTCGACCTTCACCCTCTTCCTGCCGCTCACCCCGCCGCAGGTGGACGACTCCGCGGGTTCCTCGGCTCAGCGCGAGGAACCGCGCGAGCCGCGCCTCGTTCACCTCGACGAAGAAGGCGAGCGCGCTTCGCTTTCCGACAATCCCTTCGTCCTGTTGGTGACCGGCGATTCGGCGATCGGCGACCGGCTGATTGAGGACGCCGGGAAGCACGGTCTGGCCGCCAATATGTCGACCAGCGGTGCCGCGGCGATCACGACCGTACGGCGGACCCCACCGGCCGCGGTGATCCTCGATCTCGACCTGCCCGACATGGATGCGGTCGTCCTGCTCGACCTGCTCGTCCATAACCCGGGCACGGCCGGGTGCCCGGTCATGGTGCTCGGCAAGGGCACGGCAACGCCCGCCGTCGAGAAGCGCATCGCCGCGGGCTCGACCGTGTTCGATCGCTCGGCGAAGGACTTCTCCGAGCTCTTCTCGGCGCTCAAGGCGCAGATCGAGACTGACGCAAACGAAGAACGGCAGGACGACGAACAGCCGGCGACGTCCGACGACACGCTCTCGAACAGACACATCCTCATCGTCGACGACGACATCCGAAACATCTTTTCGCTCGCCAGCGTGCTCGAAACGCGCGGCGCATCGGTGGTCTACGCCGAACGTGGCGCCGACGGGATCGAGATGCTGCGCGCAAAATCCAACATCGACGCGGCGCTGATCGATATCATGATGCCCGAGATGGACGGTTACGAGACGATGCAGCGGATCCGCGAGGATGACGGCCTGTCCGGGATCCCGCTGATCGCGGTGACCGCCAAGGCGATGCGCGGCGACCGGAACAAGTGCCTCGAGGCGGGCGCCGACGATTACATCTCCAAGCCGGTCGACATCGACCTGCTGCTGGCGGTGCTCAGGGTCGCATTCGACCGAGCTTCCGAACCGCGTGCCGAGACGCAAGAGGTGGAAGCAGCCAAATGAGCGATCTTGCGGACAACAAGACCGATACGGGCGCAAGGATCCTGATCGTCGACGACGACGAGCGCAACCTGCTCGCGCTTTCCGAAACGCTGCGCCCGCTTGCCGAGGTCACCTGCGTCGCGTCGGGCAAGGATGCCTTGCGCGAATTGCTGCAGCACGAGTTCGCGGTCATCCTGCTCGACGTCTACATGCCCGAGATGGACGGCTACGAGACCGCCGCCCTCATCCGCGAGCGCAGCCAGACCGCGCAGGTCCCGATCATCTTCCTGTCGGCGGTCAACAAGGAAACCTCGCACCTGATGCGCGGTTACGAGATGGGCGCGGTCGATTACGTCTTCAAACCGGTCGATCCGATCATCCTCAAGACCAAGGTCGGGGTGTTCGTCGATCTTTACGAGACGCGCCAGCAGGTAGCGGAACAGGCCCAGCTCGAGAGCAGCCTGCGCGAGGCTCACCTGCGCGAACAGCTCGACCGGATCGCGGTCGAACGCAAGCTCCAGGAAAGCGAGCGGCGCCAGGCCTCGGTGCTCGGCACGCTGCCTATGGCGGTCTACGAATGCCCCTGCGATGCGACCAAGCTCACCCGCACCTTCGTCGGCGGCGACCTGCACTATTTCGTCGGCGATACGGCGAGCGAGATCTTCGATGGCGTGCGCCGGTTCGACGAATGGGTCCACCCCGACGATCTCACCGCGTACGAAGCGGGCAGCGAGGAAAACGGCGACGCGGTGACGAGCGAATACCGCTTCGTGGGGCCGGACGGGCGCAAGCGCCACCTGCTCGACCAGCGGATCAAGGTCGCAGGACCCGGGGGGCAACCGCAATGGGTCGGCACCATCCTAGACCTCACCGATCGCCGCGAGCTCGAGGAGAAGCTCGTCCATGCCGGCAAGCTCGACGCGCTGGGCCAGCTGACCGGCGGCGTCGCTCATGATTTCAACAACCTGCTCGCGGCGGTCCTCGGCGGGATCAACATTCTCGACCGCAGGCTCGAAGTGGGCGAAGCGGAAAAGCGCGTAATCGAGCAGATGCGCCACGCGGCACATCAGGGGACCGACCTGGTCAAGCGGATGATGGCTTTCGCGCGGCGGCAGGATCTGACCCCGACGAGCGTCAAGCCGACCGACCTGTGCGATGCTGTCGCCGGGCTGGTCGAGCACGCGCTGGGCGACAACGTTTCGGCGTCGTGGAATTGCGGCGAAACCGATCTCAGCATCTATGCCGATCGCAGCCAACTGGAGCTGGCATTGATGAACCTTGTCATCAATGCGAGAGACGCGATGCCCGACGGTGGCACGGTCGAGGTCTCGATCGAGGAGGTCGGCGAGGCCGATGCGCCCGCACTCGCGATCCGCGTCTGCGACAGCGGTATCGGGATGAGCAAGAAGGTGCTGAAGAAGGTCACCGAACCCTTTTTCACGACCAAGGGTGCGGGGAAGGGGACCGGGCTGGGCCTGTCTATGGTCGCCGGCTTCGTCGATCAGTCAGGTGGCGAACTGGAAATCCAGAGCACCCTTGGCAAAGGCACCGAAATTGCGATCAAGCTTCCGGCGACCGAGAGCGTGTCCGGTGAGGACGCGGCCGAGCAGGCTCGGGAGCTATCATGGTTCGAGGACCGAAGGCTGGCGCTGGTCGATGACGATGACGGAGTCCGCATCGTCCTGTCCGAGCAGCTCCGGGACGCCGGAGCCAAGGTCGAGGAATATGCCTCGGGCGCGGAGCTGATCGCGGCGATCGGCGAGCGCAAGCGCGACTACGACGTGGTGATTTCCGACTTCGCGATGCCCGGGCTCGACGGTCTCGAAACGCTGCAACGGATCCGCAATGCTGCACCGCATATCGGCCGCGTGCTGATGACGGGCAATATCGCCGACGAAAACCTCGCCAACCTCGAGGACCTTCCGCTGGTCCACAAGCCCGTCGATCTCAAATCGCTGGCATCGGCCTGCGTCAGGGCGCTGCAGGCCGAGCCGGTCTGAGGCCGCGCCCGAACCGAACTCCCGGGTGCGAGACGAAAGCCCCCGCGGTCATCGGCGAACCGTCGGATGCAGAGTGAATGCGATAGGAAAAAATGGTGGACGCACTAGGGTTCGAACCTAGGACCCGCTGATTAAGAGTCAGCTGCTCTACCAACTGAGCTATGCGTCCACACCGGCCTCGGGCCGCGTCCGATGAGTACCTGTACTCGAATCGGGAGGCGCCCATATAGCGGGTGATTCCGCGCTGCCAAGTGGCTGCGTGCGGAAAAGTCGATTTAGTAGCGCCTGCGGCTCTGGGTCTTGCCCCAGTGATCGACCGCCATCAGCGAGCCGATGCAGATCATCACCGTCATCATCGACGAACCGCCATGGCTCATGAAGGGCAGCGGGATACCCACCACGGGGGCGAAGCCCATCACCATCAGCATGTTCACCGCGGCGTAGAAGAAGATCGTGAAGCCCATGCCGACCGCCATCAGGCGACCGAAGCGGTGCGGCGCGCGGCTCGCGACGCGAAGCGCCCAGCGCAGGATCAGCGCGTAGCACATCAGCACGAACACACCGCCCATCACGCCCCATTCCTCGGCCATGGTGGCGAAGATGAAGTCGGTATGCGCCTCGGGGAGGTAGGCGAGGTGGCTTTGCGAGCCTTCGCCGAAGCCCTTGCCGGTCAATCCGCCCGATCCGATTGCGATCTTCGACTGGGTGATCTGGTAGCCCTTGCCCAGCGGGTCGCTCGCCGGGTCGAGGAAGGTCGTGACGCGGCGTTGCTGGTAGGGCGAGAGCGCAAACTGGTAGGCGAAGGGCAGGGCGGCCAACGCCACGCCGCCGGTGACGAGAAACCACTTGAGCGGCGCGCCAGCCATGAACACGATCACCGCCCCGCTGGCGACGATCGCGAGCGTGGTGCCGAGATCGGGCTGCATCAGCACCAGCGAGCAGGGCACGCCGAGCAGGATCGCCACCGGCGCGATTCCGCGCAGCGTTCCCACCATGCCCGGCGGCAGGGTGGCGAAGAAACGCGCCAGCACGATTACGATCGCAGGCTTCATCAGTTCGGACGGCTGCAATTGCATGAAGCCTAGGTCGATCCACCGCTGGCTGCCGCCGCCGGTAAATCCGATCGCCTCGACCACCACCAGCAGGATCACCAGCACGACATAGGCCGGGTAGGCCATGAAGCGGTACACGGTGTCGTTGAACCGCGACATCACCAGCGCCATCACGAGGAAAAGCCCGAACCGCATGAGGTGCTTGGCAGCATAGGGCTCCCAGCTGCCGCCGGCCGCCGAATGGAGCACGGCCGCGCCGAAGCCGGTCAACGCGAGCAGGACGAGGCTGACCTTCCACGGCCAACGCAGCAGGCCCTCGGGGACGATGGCGTTGCCGGCCATCAGTCGGTGGTCCCGGCCGTCGGCGCGGCAGTCGGAGATGACGTCGGGGCCGGTGTCGGGGCGGGCGTCGCCGTCGACGAGGTCGCACCGCCGCGCGGATTCGCGCCCCCGGTGGTCGATCCGTCGTCCTGGGCCGAGGCATTGAAATAGGATTCGCTGGCGCGGGTTTCGGCCGAGCCCTGGATCGGCTCGCCGCGTCTGGCGGCGGCTACCGTCCCCGGTGCGCTCCCGCCGCCCGGCGGCAGCGTCTCGCCCGCGGCGGCAGCGGCGGCGCGATATTGGGCGGAAAGGCGCTGCTGCGCGGTACCGCCCCACTGGCGCTCGAGGGCGTGGAGCATTTCGAGTGCCTTGTCGGGATCGTAGAGGAAGGTCAGTACGTCGCGCGCCACCGGGTAGGCGGCGCCCGATCCGCCGCCGTGCTGGATCGTCACCGCGCAGGCATAGCGTGGGTTGTCGAACGGGGCGAAGCACATGAAGTGGCCGTGGTCGCGATATTTCCAAGTCCCGGACTTGCCGTCGGAATAGTTGAGCCCGACGACCTGCGCGGTGCCGGTCTTGCCCGCCAGCAGCACGTCCTCGATCGGCAATTTCGCGCGCCCGGCGGTGCCGGGGCCATTGACCACGTCGCTCATCGCCTGGCGGACGTAATCGATGTTTTCTTGCGGGAAGCCGAGGCTCTGGAACTCCGGGACGTCGTCCGACTGAACGATGCGCGGCATCACTTCCCGGCCCATCGCGATCCGCGCAGCCATCACGCATTGCTGCAACGGGCTGATCAGCATGTAGCCCTGACCGATGGTCGAGTTGACCGTGTCGTAGGCCTGCCATTCGCGCCCGTACTTCTCCTTCAGCCATTCGGGGCCAGGTACGGTGCCGTAGAACTGGTCGATGAACGGCAGCGGGTATTCCTGCCCCATGCCCAGGCGCTTGAGCATGGCGGTGATCGGTTCCATCCCCGATCGCTGCGCGAAGTAATAGAAATAGGTGTCGCAGGACTGGTAGATGCCCTTGGCCATGTCGACCTGGCCGTGCCCGCCGCGTTTCCAGCAGCGGAAATAGCGATTGCCCACCTGCAGGCCACCGCCGCAATAGACGCTCTCGTCCGGGTCGATCCCGGCCTTCATCAGCGCCATCGCGACGCCCGGCTTCACCGTGGAGCCGGGCGGATAGAGCGAGCGCAGGGTCTTGTCGAGCAGCGGCTTGCGCTCGTTCTCGTTGAGCATCGAATACTCGACCCGGCCGATCCCGTCGGAGAAGCTGTTGGGATCGAAGGACGGCATCGATGCCATCGCGAGCAGGTCGCCGGTGACCGTGTCCATCACGACCACCGCGCCGCTCTCCGGGCCGAGCCGACGCGCAGCGTAATCCTGAAGGGCCGCATCGATCGTGAGCCGCAATGGGGCGCCCGGCGTGTCCTCGCGCGTTTCGAGTTCGCGTACGATCCGTCCGCTGGCGGTCACTTCGGTGCGCCGCGCGCCGGGCTCGCCGCGCAGGCGCTGCTCGAACTGCTGCTCGAGCCCGTCCTTCCCGATCTTGAAGCCGGGCGTAACAAGTAGCGGGTCCTTGCCCTCGGCCTCGTATTCCTCGCGATCGGCGGTGCCGACATAGCCGAGCAGGTGGCCGACCGCGGGGCCGGTGGGATAGTTGCGGGTGTAGCCGCGCTGCGCGACCACGCCCGGCATGTCGGGCAGGCGCACGCTGATCGCGGCGAAGCGATCGTAATCGAGGTTGGAGGCGACCTCGACCGTCTGGAACCCGGTCGATTGCTCGATCCGGTCGCGCAGGTCGGTCATCTCGGTGTCCGAGAGCTTCAGCACCTTCGCCAGCATTTCGAGCGAGCGCTCGCGCGCATCGCCCATGCGCTCGGGGATGAGGTCGACGCGGAAATCGGCGCGATTGGCCGCGAGCGGCGTGCCGTAGCGATCGACGATCGCCCCCCGGCGCGGAGGGATCAGCGCGAGGTTGACCCGGTTGCTTTCGGACAGCACCTCCCAGCGCTCGTTCTCCGCCACGCCGAGATAGGCCATCCGGCCGACCAGCAGCAGCCCTACGCCCGCCTGCATCGAGCCGAGGATCACCGCGCGGCGATCGAAGGCGTTCTGCAGCGAGACCCCGGTGGGCGGCGGCGACGAGGCCCTGGGCTTGCGGCGGCGAAACATCAGCGGATCCGGCTCAACCTGACCAGCCGCAACCGATCGAGGATGCCGACAATGCGGTTCACGAACGGGAAGGCGAGGAGCGAGAGCAGGATCTGGGGTCCGAGAATGGTGAGGGCGCCGAAATCGCCGGGATTTGCGAACACCGCGCCGAGCACGAGGTAGACGACCACGATCAGCGAGGCGAACAGCCATTCCTGCAGGAATCCGCGCCAGGGCAGCTGCCGTTCGACGGCCTCGAGCGCGATCATGGTGAGCGAGAACAGCAATATACCAGAGCCCAATGGCTGTCCGCTGAACAGATCGTCCCACAGACCCAGCGGGAGCCCCGCCCAGACTGGCAGCAGGCCCGGGCGCAGCTGGCGCCAGGCGATCAGCATCATCAGCGCGAGTGGCGGAACCAGCGGTGCCGAGGTGATGATCGGCAGCATCGGCGTGAGCGAAGCCAGCATGATGCTCGCCCACGGCAGGCCGTAGACCATCAGCGGGGAAGGCGCATAGCCGATCCGCCCGACGCCGCGTCGCTTCTTGACCTTGCTCCGGACCGCGATCGCCATCACTCGATCTCGCTGGCGGCGTCCGGATCGAAGACGGGATCGACGGTCACGAATTCGGTCGCTGCGGGGTTGCTGAGCACCTGCGCGACCGCACCGTCGGACAGCAATTCGGTGACCACCGCGACGGGGATGTTGGGAAGGTAGAACCCGCCCGACCCGCTGGTCACGAAGATGTCGCCGGGCTTCAAAGGGTTGATGGTGAGGTCGACGAGGCGAATGCGGACGGTGCCGTCGCTCTCGCCCTCGGCGAAGGCGGTCAGTCCGTCTTCGGCGCGGCGCACCGGCACCGTGCTCTGGCGGTCGGTGACGAGCAGCACGCGCGAAGTGTTGCGCCCGGTTTCGAGCACGCGTCCGATCAACCCGCGTTCGGAGCGCACCGGCATGCCGCGCGCCACGCCCTGGTTGGTCCCGGCCGACATCGTTGCGAAACGACGGGTGCTGGTCGAGGTCGAGCCGATCAGCCGCGCGCTCACGATCGGTTCGCGTTCGTCTTCGAACAGGTTGAGAAGTTCCTTGAGGCGCCGGTTCTCGGTCTCGACCGCCTGCAGTTCGGCGAGGCGCACGCGCGCGGTGGCGAGGTCCTTCTCGAGCCGCCGGTTTTTCGACCCGGCGCGGAAATAGGCGCCGATTTCCTCGAACATGCTTTGCGAGGTCGAACGCCCGCCGGCCCCGGCGACCGCGACCGGGCGCGTCACGTCGCTCGCCGCGCCGCGCGCATCCTCGAACCGGTCGCTGCGGGTCCAGGAGAGCACAAGCAGGGTGATACCGATCACCGCGCCAAGGACGGCGACGACCCAGGCGGCGAAATTCGTATATTGTTCCCTGCGCGAGAAGCCGAGGCTTCTCTTCACGGACGATGCCATCGCTCTCGGCTGCTCCTGTTGCGGCCCGCACCCGGCCGAGACGGGGTGCGGGCAATCGTGGTTTCGACGCTACCCGGTTACTGGGTCATCAGCACGCCGTGGAAGATCGGTTCCTCCATCGCGCGGCCGGTGCCGATCGCGACGCAGGTCAGCGGATCTTCCGCGACGGTGACGGGCAGGCCCGTCTCTTCGCGCAGGTATTCGTCGAGCCCGCGGATCAGCGCGCCGCCGCCGGTCAGGACGATGCCCTGGTCGACGATGTCGGCCGCCAGTTCGGGGGCGGTGTTCTCGAGCGCGATGCGCACGCCTTCGACGATCGCGCCGATCGGTTCGGCCAGCGCCTCGGCGATGTTGGCCTGGTTGATCGTGATTTCCTTGGGCACGCCGTTGACGAGGTCGCGGCCCTTGAGGGTGAACTGTTCGCCCACGCCGTCATCGGGCACCACCGCGCAGCCGTAATCCTGCTTGATCCGCTCGGCGGTCGCGTCACCGATCAGGAGGTTGTGGTGGCGGCGGACGTAGGAGATGATCGCTTCGTCCATCTTGTCGCCGCCGACTCGTACCGAGGTGGTGTAGGCGAGGCCGCGCAAGCTGAGCACGGCGACTTCGGTCGTGCCGCCGCCGATATCGACCACCATCGAGCCGACCGGTTCGGTCACCGGCATGTGCGCACCGATCGCGGCGGCCATCGGTTCGAGGATCAGGTAGACCTGGCTCGCGCCGGCATTCGAAGCGGCGTCGCGGATCGCGCGGCGTTCGACCGAGGTGGAGCCCGACGGCACGCAGATCGTGATCTCGGGATAGCGGAACATCGAGCGCGAACCGTTCACCTTGCGGATGAAGTGCTTGATCATCTCTTCGGCGACTTCGATGTCGGCGATCACGCCGTCGCGCAGCGGGCGGATCGCCTCGATCGAATCGGGCGTCTTGCCCATCATCATCTTGGCGTCTTCGCCGACGGCCTTCACCACCGGGGTGCCGTTGCGCATTTCCATCGCCACGACCGACGGTTCGTTGAGGACGATTCCCTGGTCCTGGACGTAGACCAGCGTATTGGCGGTGCCGAGATCGATCGCGATGTTGGGGGCGCCGAATTTGAAGAGATTGCCGAACAAGCCCATGTGAGTGTCGTATCCAATTGTAATTGCGCGCCAATCCAGCGGATCAGGACAGGCGATGCAATGGGGTTCCCGTAAGAACATGCGCTCTAGCGCAAGATTGTTCCGAATTCCAAGAAATTGGCCGATTTTGCGGGTGATTAAGCGACGGAGCGGACTGACTTCGCGGCGAGGTGCGGATATGCTCGCCCGCCCATGCCAGAAATCCGCCGCCTGCCCGAAGATCTCGTCAACCGTATCGCCGCCGGCGAGGTGGTCGAGCGACCGGCCTCGGCGCTCAAGGAACTGGTCGAAAACGCGATCGATGCGGGGGCGAAAAATATCGCGGTCCGGCTCGAGGGCGGGGGGCGCGACGCGTTCGAAGTGACCGATGACGGCTGCGGCATGGATCCCGACCAGATGGCGCTCGCGCTCGAACGACACGCGACCTCGAAACTGCCCGAAGAACTGCTCGGCGAGGGGACCGCGCTCGAACAGGTCCGCACGCTCGGCTTCCGCGGCGAGGCGCTGCCCTCGATCGCCAGCGTCGCGCGCTTCACGCTCGAAAGCCGGGTTCGGGGCGAAGAGGGCTGGCGCATCGTCGTCGATCACGGTGCCGAGGTCGAAAGCGGCCCTGCAGCGCTGCCGCCCGGAACGCGCGTGCGGGTGGAGAATGTGTTCGCCAAGGTACCCGCGCGGCGCAAGTTCCTCCGCACCGAGCGCAGCGAATACGGCGCCTGCATGGACGTGATGCGCCGCCTCGCGATGGCGCGGCCCGAGATCGGTTTCACTGTCGAACATGCCGGGCGTCGCTCGCTCGCCTTGCAGCCGGGGCAGGGGCAGGCCGAGCGGGTCGCGCAGATCGTCGCCAGGGAACTCGCGCAGGACGGCGTGCGGCTCGATTTCGAGCGCGGCGAGGCGCGGCTCACCGGGGTCGCGGGGCTACCGACCTTCAATCGCGGCGTGGCCGATCACCAGTATTTGTTCGTCAATGGCCGCCCGGTGAAGGACCGGTTGCTGTCGGGCGCGGTGCGCGGCGCCTATGCCGACATGCTCGCGCGCGACCGGCACGCGGTGCTCGCGCTGTTCCTCGACCTCCCGCCCGAGGATGTCGACGTCAACGTCCACCCCGCCAAGACCGAGGTCCGCTTCCGCGACGCCGCCGCGATCCGCGGGATGATCGTCTCGGGCCTGCGCCGCGCGCTCGACATGGGCGACCGCCGCAGCGCGCAGGCCCCTGCGGCCGACGCGATGGGCCGCTGGCAGGTCGAGCCGGGTTACGATGTCGAGACCGGCGAAGTGCGCGAACCGGCGATGGCCCCCGGTATGGCGAACGTCTCGCCAGCGCTCCACTCGCTCTTTACCGGGCGCGATCGCGGGGCAGGGGGCACGAGCTTCCGCGAGCCGCGGGTCGAATACGCCGCCGAGCATCGCAGCGCCTTCGCGCTTCCACAGGGCCGCGCCGAGGAAGCGCAACCGATCGATGAGGACCAGGATTATCCGCTCGGCATCGCGCGCGGGCAGGTCGCCAACACCTATATCGTCGCCGAGGCGAAGGACGGTCTCGTGCTGGTCGACCAGCACGCGGCGCATGAACGCCTGACGCTCGAACGGCTCAAGGCGGCGGGGGCGGAAGCGAAGATGCAGCAGTCGCAGCCGCTGTTGATGCCCGACGTGATCGAAATGGACGAGGCCGATTGCGACCGGCTCGAAGGTGCGATCGACAAGATGGCCGAGCTCGGCCTCGTGATGGAACGCTTCGGGCCCGAGGCGATGCTCGTCCGCGCGATGCCCGCCGCGCTGAAGAAGGCGAAACCCGAAGCCCTGCTGCGCGACATCGCCGACGATATCGCCAAGCACGGAGAGGCGTTGCTCTTGGGCGAAAAGCTCGACCTCGTGCTGGCCACCATGGCCTGCCACGGCTCGGTCCGCGCCGGCCGCGTGCTGCGCGTCGACGAGATGAACGCGCTGCTCCGCGAAATGGAAACCACCCCGCGCTCGGGCCAGTGCAATCATGGACGGCCGACATGGGTGAAGCTATCGATGGACGACGTCGAGAAGTTGTTCGGAAGGCATTGAACCGAGGGGAATTTGCGCCCACGTCGTCGACCGTACCTAGTCGAGAGCTTGCAGGATCCTGAGGGCGATCGGGTTGCCGGGGTACAACTCCAGCGTGACACCTAGCAGCTGCCGTGCCGCATCGCCGCGATCGTCCTTGCGCAGCTGGTTGGCAGCCAGCAGCATCGGCATCAGGTCCAGCTCGACCCCGCCGCGAGCGGCCCATTGGCGCAAGCCTTGCTCGGTGGCGGGAAGCTCTCCGGCCAACGCGGCCTGGTAGAGTGCGACCTCGGGTGACGGGCCCGGCAGACGCGCGCCCGGATCGGCGAGCGCATAGGACAGCGCCGGCTTGAAGATCATGAGCGGGGCGTTGCCGAGATTCGACAGCATCGCCAGGGTGTACTCGTGCCCATCGTGGCGAAAGCGAACCAGCTCGGCGCCGCCGCCGTCGGTCGTGCCACCCTTGGTGACATAGCGCCTGCCGTTATCGTCATGCAGCTCCCAGACGAGACCCACATCGGCGCTCATCGAATCGAAATAGGCAACCGGCTCGATGCTCGCGGCGTAGGTTTGCGGGCCGAACCATTCGCCGCGCGTGATCGCTTGGCTGAACGCCAGCAGGTCGTCGACAGAGGCGTACCAACCGCCGTCGGGACCGGGGCGGGGATCGTCGAAGACGGGCTCCACCTTGCCGTCGGCTCGCAACTCGAACGGTTGCGGGCGTGCTGCAGGGTCCTCGTCGGGCTGGAACGCCTGGACCGATGTCATCCCGGCGCGGGCGAAGACTTCCTCGTCGAAGAGCTCTTCCCACGAGCGCTCTTCGGGGTCGGTTCGTTCGAGAATCCTGGCGAGGACCCAGAACGCGCTGTTCGAGTAGGCAAAGCCTTCACCGGGCGCGAATTCGGGATCGGCGGTGCGCACCAGTTCGAGAAACTCGTCGATTTCGCGTTGCGCGAGCGAATAGTCCTCGTGCTCGAAGTAATTGCCATACCCGGATGTATGCGAGAGCAGCTGCCGCAGGGTGATGCGATCGGCGTTGGGTAACCCGCTGTCGGGCCAATGCCGGGCGATCGTGTCGTCGAGCGAAAGGCGCCCCTGCTCGACCGCTTCGAGCACCAGCACCTGCGTGAACAGCTTCCCGACCGACCCGACATTGTAGAGCGTTTCGGGCGTTGCGGGCGTTCCTGCCTCGTCGACCGGGCCGTAGGCCTTGCGAAGAACGACTTCTCCATCGCGGGCGAGGAGGGCCGCGCCGTAGAACCGGTCATGCGCGGCAGCGGCGGTCAGTGCGGCATCGAGCCTCTCGGCCTCCGGAACAGGTAGAGGGGGCGGCGTATGCGCGCAGGCAGCGGCGAAGAGGGAGAGGATCGAAAGCGACAGTCTGGCAAGCATCGGGTGTCGAGTGGCCTCGTTCGGAAGATAGAATGAGTGTCGGGTCGCTCCTGCTACAGGAAAAGGCGCGAATTATCGGGGCCTGCTCTGCGAAATGCAGGCCTTGTTCGACAGCCCCCGACCGGAACCCGTCTCGACGTTGGCGTCAGTCGATCGGCACTTCCGGCTCCCGCACCCCGATCATGCCGTTCGAGGTCATCTCCAGCACCATCACACCGTCCTGGTTGAAGGTCCGCACGCGGGTCTTGAACAGGCCGAGTTCGGGCTTGGACCTGCTGCGGCGCTTTTCGAGCAGTTCAGTTTCGATCCGCAGCGTGTCGCCGGGATAGACCGGGTGCTTCCAGCGCAACTCGTCGATGCCGGGCGAGCCCATGCCGGCGCGGGGGACTTCGTTCATGCTGTCGACCAGCATCCGCATCGTCATCGCGCAGGTGTGCCACCCGCTCGCCGAGATGCGCCCGAAATGCGTCTTCGCCGCCGCTTCCTGCGACAGGTGGAACGGCTGTGGATCGTACTTGCTCGCGAAGTCGCGGACTTCCTCCGCGGTCACTTCGTAGGCGCCGGAACTGCTCGTCATCCCGACTTCGAGGTCTTCGTAATACATCATGGGGAGCGCTCTATTACGCCAGGCCGTAGCGCGCCAGCATCCATAGCCCCATGCCCATCATCGCGAGGTTCTCGCTCAGCGAGACGAAGCCCAAGGGCACGTTGCTGCCGCCGCCCACGCAGGCGCACTTGATCTCGCGCTTCTGGACATAGACCGCGTAGAACACGCTCACCGCGCCGATCGTGCCGATGGTGAGCGCGATCGGGATCGACAGCCACGGCAGCAGGTGCCCCGCCATCAGCACCGCCGCCGCCGCCTCGAGGAAGGGGTAGGCATAGGCATAAGGCACCCATCTGCGCCCGAGCAGGTCGTAACCGACGAACATCGAGGAAAACTGCTCGACATCCTGCAGCTTGAGCATGGCGAGCATCGCCATCGATAAGGCCACGAACCATTCGGCGGTACGCGCGACCAGCGGGGTGCCGAAGCTCCAGGTCGCGAGGCTGACCGCCAGCGCCAGCGCGACCGCGAACACCGCGATCACGGGCTGGTAGCTCGTCTTGTCCTTGTCCTTCACCTTGCGGTCGAAGAACTTGCGCAGAGCCTCGTAGCCGCCGATGCGCTCGCCCCCGATGAAGGTCTGGGGCGTGGTTTTCACATCGTGCTTCGCCTTGAACGCGTCGGTTTCCTCGCGCGTGGTGAGGTGATGGTCCTCGACCGCGTAGCCCTCGCTTTCGAGAAGCCATTTGGACTTTATGCCGTAGGGGCAGACATGCTTGTCCATCACCATCCGGTGGAGGCGGGCGGTCTTGCGTTCGGCCATATGGCGAGCCTCAGTGGCGACCGGGGACGTCCGGCTTCATCGATCCACTCGTCAGGTGCGGGATCACCCGGTATCGCGAGGTAATGAAGCTGAACAGGCCGAACATGATCAGGCCGACCGCGACCAGCGTGTAGACTACGCCCATGTCCCTGAGACTGACGATCGCTTCGCCGAGCCCCTTGACCTGGCTCGAGGAGGAGAACCACGCACCCTGCATCAGCGACCAGCCGATGATCGCGAAGACCACCGCGCGCGCGGCGTGTCCCGCACGGCCGATGTGACAGACCCAGTGCGGCGCACGACCGCTGATCCGCTTCATGAAACCGAGATCGTACGCCTTCTTGGCCTGCATCAGCCCCCCCACGAGGAACCCGAGCCCGATCACGCCGAGCACCACGCCGCCAAGGTCGTAGGAGAGCACCGTGCTGGCACGTTCCTGCGTGCCGTCGCCGCCCGAACTCTTGGTGCCGGTCGCGAACTGGTAGGCGGCGAAGGCGAGGAAGGTGTGCGCGACGCCGCTCGCGACATCGCCGATCCGCTTGAGCCCACCCTCGATATCGTCGTTGCGATTGTAGATGTTCGCGAAGCCCGAGAGGTATTTGTAGGCCGCATAGCCCAGCATTCCGATCGCGATCACCCACAATAGCGGCGTCCCGAGCGGCACCTCCTGCAGCATGTCGAACACGCCGGTCGAGCCTTCGGAGGCTTCCCCGCTGCCTGTCTCGAGCGCGAGGTATCCCAGCAGCATGTAGGTGAGTCCGCGCGCCATGTAGCCAAGGCGCACGAACCAGCTGAATTTTTCCGATTTGTCGACCACCGTGGTCTCCCCTGTTATAGTTTGGGAAACCAACGGGCGAGGGGCGGAATGGTTGCCGTGGAAGTCAGACGTTGAACTTGAACAGCATCACGTCGCCGTCCTGGACGAGGTATTCCTTGCCTTCCTGGCGAAGCTTGCCCGCTTCGCGCGCGGCGCTTTCGCCGCCCAGCGCGACGTAATCGTCGTAAGCGATGGTCTCGGCGCGAATGAATCCGCGTTCGAAATCGGTGTGGATCTCGCCCGCCGCCTGCGGGGCCTTGGCGCCCGCAGGGAAGGTCCATGCGCGCGATTCCTTGGGGCCGGCAGTGAAGAAGGTCTGCAGGCCGAGCAGCTTGTAACCGGCGGCGATGATGCGGTTGAGGCCGCTTTCCTCGAGGCCCAGTTCGGACAGGTATTCGGCGCGTTCCTCGCCTTCCATCGCAACCAGTTCGGCCTCGATCGCGGCCGAGACGATCACCGCCTGCGCGCCCTCGGCTTCGGCCTTGGCGAAGACCTTTTCGGTCAGATCGTTGCCGTTAGAAGCATCTTCCTCGGCGACGTTGCAGACATAGAGCACCGGCTTGGCGGTCAGGAGCTGGGCCTGTTCAAACAGGCGGGCTTCCTCGTCGTCGCCCGGCTCGACGAGGCGCGCGGGCTTGCCGTCCTTGAGCAGTTCGAGCGCCTGGCCCAGCACGCTGGCGAGCGCCTTGGCTTCCTTGTCCCCGCCGGTCGCGCGGCGCTTGGCGTTCTCGGCGCGCTTTTCGACGCTTTCGAGGTCCGACAGCAGCAATTCGGTCTCGACCACCTCGGCATCGGCGAGCGGGTCGACCCGGTTGGAGACGTGCTGGATGTCGTCATCCTCGAAACAGCGCAGCACGTGCACGATCGCGTCGACCTCGCGGATATTGGCGAGGAACTGGTTACCCAGTCCTTCGCCCTTGCTCGCACCCTTCACCAGGCCGGCAATGTCGACGAAGGCGAGCTGGGTGGGGATGACCTTTGCGCTCTTGGCGATCGCGGCGATCTTCTCGAGCCGTTCGTCGGGCACGGCGACCTGCCCGACATTGGGCTCGATCGTACAGAAGGGATAGTTCGCGGCCTGCGCGGCCTGCGTTTCGGTGAGTGCGTTGAAGAGCGTCGACTTGCCGACATTGGGCAGGCCGACGATGCCGCATTTGAACCCCATGGGAATTTCCTACAATGTGGGCGATAAGGATTTGCGCGCCGCTTAGCCGTGGCGCGGGCAGAATGCCAGATGGGGGAAGAAATGATTGCACGGACGATGATTGTGGCGGGCGCGCTTGCGCTCGCTTCGTGCTCGGGGGACAGCGCCGACCGGTTCGAACGCGCGGAGGCCAGTTTCGAGGCGGGCGAGTACGAAGAGGCGCGGATTGATCTCATCAGCGTGCTCGACGAAGATCGCGATAATGCAGCGGCCCTCCTGCTGCTGGCGCGCACCGAGCTCGCGCAGGGCAATGGCGCAGGCGCGCGCGAACGGCTGCTGCGGTTACAGGAACTGGGCGCGGTGCCCGACGACTACGCCTTTCTCCTCGCCGAGGCGGAAAACATGCGCGGAAACCCCGAAGGCGCGCTCGAAGCGCTGTCGCAGGTCGAGACCGCCGAAGCCTATCGCCTGCGCGCGCAGGCGCTGACCGGCATGAATCGCATCGACGAGGCGCGCGAGACGCTGCGCAAGGGGCTCGACATGCCGGGGGACAAGGGCGCGCTCTACGCCGAATACGCGATGTTCCGGCTCGCCGATGGGGAGATCGCCGAAGCGACGCGCTATGTGCGCCTCGCGGAGCAGTCCGCGCCAGAAGCGCTCGAGACTTATCTCGCCGCCGGCCGTCTCGCGCAGACGCAGGAGCGGATCGACGACGCAATCGCGATTTTCGGCGAAGGCGCGGAGGCCTACCCGACCGACCTGCGGCTGTTCGAGGAACTGGCGATGGCCCTGGGACAGGCCGGACGGTTCGAGGAGATCGAACAGCTGGTCGAAAAAGGGCGCGCGCGGTTCGGCGGAACCCCCGAATTCACGATCCTGCGCGCCAAGCTCGCCGCCGAACAGGGCGAGTGGGAGCAGGTCCGGAGTTTGATGCAGCCGATCGAGGCGCAGCTGGACAACCGCCCGGTGGCCGAGCTGCTCTATGCGACGGCGCTCTATCGGCTCGGACAGTCGGAGCTCGCCTATCGGAGAGCGCAGCGCCTCAACCGGCGGTTCCCCGGCAATCCGGATGCGCAGTCGCTGCTCGAAGAAATAGAGGCCAGCCTCTAGCGAATAGGGGCCGGCCTCCGGATATCAGAGCTTCAAAGCCGCGCCGGCGAACCGGCGCGGCACCGAAGAAACCTTACTTGCGGTCCTTGCGACGGCGGCGCGAAGTGTGCGCTGCGCCGGCGCCGATCGCCGCCATGCCGAACAGGGCCAGCATGCCCGGTTCGGGCACCGAAGTCGGCGGCGGGGGCGGCGGAGGCGGGGGCGGCGGAGGAGGCGGCGGCGGCGGCGGGTTGTGGCCGCAACCGGTGTAATGCGTGTGCGTGCCGCTTCCGCCCCATTTCTTCCACCAGGTCGCATGGGCGGGCGAGGCCGTAACCATCGAGCCCAGCACCACGACCATCGTTGCCGTCGCTGCCTTCTTCATAACCGATATCCCCCTTTGGAATGGTTACCGTCATACAAAGCAATGCCCGTGCCAATCGCACTTTTCCGGGGCTTTCGATGGTTAACGGCTTGCTCGCCGACATCGGCGTGTCAAAGTAACCGACAGTGGCTAACGGAATTTTTCGAATTTGCCGGCTAGAGGCGAAGGCATGAGAAGACGACCTATCGTAACGATCTCGGCTGCCGCCGCCCTATGGCTGGTCGGCTGCAGTGCCGATCCCGGTGATCAGTTCGCGCGGGCGCAGGATGCCTTTGCCGCCCATCGCTACGACGAGGCGAGGATCGACCTCGTCTCGGCGCTCCAGCAGGAGCCCGAAAACGTCGCGATGCTCGAACTGCTCGCGCGCACGCAATTGTCGCTCGGCGACGGCGAGGGCGCGCAAGCGACGCTCGACCGGCTTGCCGCCGTCGACGGCCTGCCGGGCGATGCCCCGCTGCTGCGCGGTGAGGCGGCACTGTTGCGCGGACAATTCGACGAGGCGCTGTCCGCGGTCGAGGACGCAAGCGGCGCCGAAGTCTGGCGGATCCGCGCGATCGCGCGCGTCGGGCAGGGAGATCCCGAGGCGGCGGCCGTGGCGTTCGGCGAAGGCGCGGCGCTCGAGCGGCCGACGGCGCGCCTGCTCGCCGATTACGCGATCTTCGCACTGGGGAACGGGGCGCTGGCACGGGCCCGCGAACTCGCCGATCGGGCGATCGCGATCGATCGAAACCAGATCGATGCGCTGCTTGCCAATGCGCGCGTCGCTGTGGCTGAGGGCGATCTCGGCACGGCGCTCGACGCCTATGTCGCGGCGCGCGCGGCCTATCCGGAGAACCGCGCCGCGCTGCTCGGCGAGGCGGGGGTGCTCGGCGATCTCGACCGGCTCGACGAGATGGAACAGCTGATCGAGCGCGCAGCCGAGCAGGCACCAGATGATCCGGCGGTGGTCTATTTGCGCGGACGCCTGGCCGGCGAACGGGGGGAGTGGGCCGAAGTCCGTCGCCTGTTCCAGTTGAACGAGCGCCGCCTGGAAGGCCGCGACGATGCCCAGATCCTGTATGCCGAGGCTCTGCTCGAGCTCGACCAGAGCGAATTGGCCCTCGCGCGCTTGCGCCCCGTCTTGCGCCGCGATCCGCGCAATGTCTACGCTCGCCGGCTGTTGACGCGGGCAATGATCGCGACCGGCGACGGTGCCGGTGCACTCTCCGCGATCCGTCCGATTGCAGACCGTGCCGAGGCATCGCAGACCGACCTCGTGCTCGCCGCGCGCGCGGCCAGGCTGGCAGGTTCGGAGCGGGCTTCCGATTACCGCGTCCGCGCGCGCGTGCCCTCACCCGAGAACATCGCCGCCGAGATCGCCAGTGCCGATGCCGCGTTGCGCGCGCGCAACTGGCGCGAGGCGATCGCAGCCTATGAGCGCGTGATCGAAGCGACCGGCGAAAACAATGTGCTGGTGCTCAACAATTTCGCCTATGCGCTCGGTGAGGCCGGAAACCGTCGCCGCGCGCTCGAATATGCGAAGAAGGCGCTGGCGCTGGCCCCCGACAATCCGTCGGTACTCGATACCGCGGGATGGCTGATGGTCCAGACCGACGGCGATCGCGAGGCGGCGATCCGGCTGCTCGAAAAGGCCGCCCGGCTCGCCCCGAAGAACAGGACGATCGCCGAGCACCTGCGCCTGGCGAAAGCCGACTGACGCACCTGGGCCTGCCAATGAAGAAGGGCGCCCTCCCGGTGGGGAGAGCGCCCTTTCTCTTATCTGCGATGTGCGATCAGGCTGCCAGCTTGCGGCGGCGGCGCATCAGGCCGATGCCCACGAGCCCGAGGCCGAACAGGCCGAGCATGCCGGGTTCGGGAACCGGGGTGCCGCCGGTGGTCGACGTCGTGGTCGAGGTAACCTGCGAACCGGTGGCCGAACCGTCGCCGTTGACCGCCTGGTACCGGACGAAGAAATCGGACAGGGTGATCGGGTTGGTCGGGTCGGAGAAATAGAGGCTCATCGTGCCCGAACCGCTTTCGCCGTTGGTGAGCCCGTTGGTGCCCGAACCGGCGCCGCCACACGAGCCGCTGTCCTTCGCCTTGAAGCAGACATCGACCGTGCCGATCCCGTTGGGATAGTTCTTGTCGAGCTTCGAATAGTCGAAGGTGCCGGTCGAATCGGCCCCGGTGATGTCGGGGTTCACGTTGAAGGCGAAGCCGGTCAGCGAACCGGTCGAGGTCGTGCTCGTGTTCGCCGCGTCGTAGGTGAAATTGTAGGTCTTCCCGTCGGGCGAGATGCTTACCAGCGTAAAGGTGATCGAGGAGGTCAGCCCGTCGACCGTGCCGCTTCCGTCCTCGCCGTCGAAATCGATCGTGAAGGTCGAACCCTCGTCGCCGGCGCCGAGCGTGATCGGATCGGCCAGGGCTGGGCTCGCGCCGAGCATGGCGACCGTGGCGAGAACGGCGGTAAACAGTTTGCGAAGCATCGGGTGGGCCCCTCGAAAGAATACTCTATATCGTTACCGAACCTCTATGCAGGCAACGTGCCAATGGCGGATTTTCGGGCAATAAAATGGTTAACAGGCGTTGGTTAATGCCGTGTTTGTAATGTTTTCCGACAGCTGTCCGCCAATCGCTGCCTAGTCGAGGACTGCCTTGATCCACGGGCCCGCGCTGCTTTCGCCGAGCCAGTCGAGCTGGGTTTGGCGGCTGACTGCGTTGATCGCGGTCTGGGGGATGAAACGGGGATGGACCGGGCGGCGCAGCGGGCGGGTGCCCGGCGGCATCGCGATGATCTCGGCGATCGCGCGCGGCACGTCGTCGATATCGGTATCGCGCCCGTCGCCGGTCTCGGTCCCCATCCGCGCGACGAGCGCCGGGTAGCCCGAGAGATGTTTTTCTTCGGCGCGGGCCTTGAGCGCGTTGTTGTAGCGATTGCGGTTCTGCCAGATCTCGGTCGGATAGCCGCCCGGCTCGATGATCGTGACCTCGATCCCGTGCGGCACCAGTTCGTAGGCGAGCTGTTCGCTCATCGCCTCGACCGCGAACTTGGTGGCGCAGTAATGGCCCGCAGATGGGGCGATCACGCGCCCGAGCTGCGAGGAGACGTTGAAGATCTGGCCCTTGCCCGCTTCGCGCATCGCCGGAAGCACCGCGCGAGCCATGCGGTGATAGCCGAACACATTGGTGTCGAAGGCGAGCCGGGTCGCCTCCATGTCCTGCACCTCGACCGGGCCGGTGATGCCGATCCCGGCATTGTTGACCAGCACGTCGAGCGCCCCGAACACTTCGGACTGGGCCATTTGGACGGCGTAATCGATCGACTCTTGCGAGAGCACGTCGAGTTCCATCACGACGAGGTCGAGTTTCTCGTTCCACCGGATCTCTTCGAGCTCGTCGGCCTCGGGCCGGGGCAGGTTGCGCATGGTGGCGAACACTTTCGCCCCGCGTCGCGCGTAATAGAGCGCCCCGGCGCGCCCGAAACCCGAGGAGCATCCGGTGATCAGGATCGATTTGCCAGTAAGGTCGGGTTCGACTTGCGGCAGGTTGGCGATGGCGGGCCTGGCTGCGACCAGCGCGGCCCCGGCGGCGGTTCCGGCAAGCAGCGAACGGCGGGTGATATCGGGCATGGCGGGTCTCCTTCACGCTGCAGCCTAGCGTCTATTCGGCGCGAAGCGAGTCCATCCAGCGCTCGAGCGCTCGCGGCGAGCGCAGGCGCTCGACCTTGTCCCAGTGTCCTTCGAGCTGCCGATGCAATCGCACCCGCGGCCCGCTGTTCCAGTTGGCGACGTACCACAGGAAAGACAGATCGAACCGCTCCGGGCAGTCTTCGCCCATGTCGGGCCGGGTGCGCCCGCGCCAGGTCCATACGCGCCGAACGATCCGCCACAGGCAGAGCGGGATCGGAAAATCGAGATAGACCACCGTGTCCGCCTGCGGCAGTCGAAGCTGCAGCGAACTGCCGTGCGTGCCGTCGATGATCCACCGCTCTCCGGCCACGATCTCTTCCTGGTGCCGGAGATATTCGGCGCGATCCATCTCGTGCCAGCCGGGCAGCCAGAGGACCGCATCGAGGTGATGGACCGGAAGGTCCATTCTCTTCCCTAGCGCAAAGGCCAGGGTCGACTTCCCCGAACCGCAGGGCCCGATGACGAGGACGCGCTGCATGGCCTCAAACCTGCATCCTCAGCGCGACGTCGTTCATGAAGCGCGCGTCGTCGCCCGTGGCGAGCCATTCGGCCTCGGCCGCGATCGCGCCGAGCATGGCGGCAAGATCGTCCAGCTCCGACTTGGCGTAATTGCCGAGGACGTGACCGGTGACGCGGTCCTTGTGCCCCGGATGGCCGATGCCGATGCGGACGCGGCGAAAATCATTCCCGAGGTGGTTGTCGATCGAACGCAGCCCGTTGTGCCCGGCGGTGCCGCCGCCCTGCTTCACCTTGACCTTGAAGGGGGCGAGATCGAGCTCGTCGTGGAACACGGTCAGCGCATCGAGCTCGAGCTTGTAGAAGCGCATCGCCTCGCCCACCGCGCGGCCGCTCTCGTTCATGAAGGTCGCGGGCTTCAGCAGCAGGATTTTCTCGCGCCCGATCCGTCCTTCCTGCGCCCAGCCGGAAAACTTCTTCTGCACCGGGCCGAAACCGTGCATCTCGGCGATCGTGTCGAGCACCATGAAGCCGACATTGTGCCGGTGCATCGCATAGCGCGGTCCGGGATTTCCGAGGCCTGTCCAGATCTGCATCGCGCCCTCCTAGCCAGCGCCCTCGGAAAAGCAAAACGCCGAGTTCCACGAGGGAACCCGGCGCCTTGGTGATTGCTTCGCAGGAAAGAGCGATCAGTCCTCGCTCTTTTCCTCCTGTTCTTCGGCGGCGTCTTCGTCGTCACCCTGTTCGGTGGCGGGGACGTCTTCCGCATCGACTTCTTCGTCGGTCTCTTCTTCGGCCTTCTTGAGCGCCGACGGTGCGACCAGCGTGGCGATGGTGAAGTCGCGATCGGTGATCGCGCTTTCGCTGCCTTCGGGCAGGGTCACTTCGCTGATATGGATCGAATCGCCGACTTCCTTGCCCTCGACGTCGATCTCGATCTCGCTCGGGATCTTCTCGGCATCGCAGACCAGTTCGAGCTCGTGACGCACGATGTTGAGCACGCCACCCTTCTTGAGGCCCGGCGAAGCCGCTTCGTTGACGAACACGACCGGGACCTGGACTTCGACCTTCGCACCCTTGGCGAGGCGGAAGAAGTCGGCGTGGACCGGACGGTCGGTGACCGGGTGAAGCGAGACGTCCTTGGGCAGGGTCTTCATCTTCTTGCCGCCGAGCTCGATCTCGACGATCGAATTCATGAAGTGGCCGGTGTCCAGCAGGCGGACCAGTTCCTTGGCCTCGACGTGGATCGGGGTGGGTTCTTCCTTGCCGCCATAGATCACGGCGGGGACACGGCCTTCGCGACGCAGTGCACGGGAGGCTCCCTTGCCAGCCCGTTCGCGCGTCTCGGCCGGCAGGGTCAGAGCGTCGCTCATATCAATGCCTTTCGAAATGCATATGTGTAAGTCCCGGTCTCGCCACGCCTCCAGGGATGACCATGGCTCCGGGTGGGCGCGCCTATACGCGTATTCGCCGCAAAAGCAAGCATGCGGTGCCACGGCGGATCGGGCGATGCGACATCTGAGCACCGATGCATCGCCCGGATTGACCCTCGGCCACCCCTGCGCCATTGCGCGCGACACGATGAACACGCCGATGCAACAGCCTGCCGGACGCGATCCGAAGAGCAGCTTCCAGGACATGATCCTCGCGCTCCACGATTTCTGGAGCGCGCAGGGCTGCGTCATCCTCCAGCCCTACGACATGCGTATGGGTGCGGGGACGTTCCACACCGCGACCACGCTGCGCGCGCTCGGGCCCGAGCCGTGGAACGCGGCCTTCGTCCAGCCCTGCCGCCGCCCGACCGACGGGCGCTATGGCGAGAACCCGAACCGGTTGCAGCATTATTACCAGTACCAGGTGATCCTGAAGCCGAGCCCGCCCGATATCCAGGAGCTCTATCTGGAATCGCTGCGCGTGATCGGGATCGATCCGCTGAAGCACGATATCCGCTTCGTCGAGGACGACTGGGAATCGCCCACGCTGGGCGCATGGGGCCTTGGCTGGGAAGTCTGGTGTGACGGGATGGAGGTGACCCAGTTCACCTATTTCCAGCAGATGGGCGGGTTCGACTGCAAGCCGGTCGCGGGCGAGCTGACCTACGGGCTCGAACGGCTCGCGATGTACATCCAGGGCGTCGACAACGTCTACGACCTCTCGTTCAACGGCCAGGGCGTGAGCTACGGCGACGTGTTCCTCGAAAACGAGAAGCAGATGTCGAAGTGGAACTTCGAGGTGGCCGAGACCGACGCGCTGTTCGACCTCTTCAACAAGGCCGAGGCCGAGTGCCGCAACGCGCTCGACGCGGAGGTCCCCATCGCCGCCTATGAACAGGCGGTCGAGGCGAGCCACATCTTCAACCTGCTGCAGGCGCGCGGCGTGATCAGCGTTCAGGAGCGTGCCAGCTACATGGGCCGCGTCCGCGACCTCGCGCGCGGTTCGTGCGAAGCCTATGCCGAGAAGATGGCGCCCGAATGGAAAGCGAAATTCCCGGAGTGGAGCCTGTGAGCGATTTCCTCCTCGAACTGCGGTCCGAAGAAATCCCCGCGCGGATGCAGGCCGGCGCGCGCAAGGAACTCGAGAAACTGTTCCGGCGCGAGATGGACGCCGCCGGCGTGGCGGTGGGCGAGGTCACCGTCTGGTCGACCCCGCGCCGCCTTGCGCTGATCGCGCGCGACCTCCCGGATGCGACCGAGGCGGTCAGCGAGGAAGCCAAGGGTCCGCCCGAAGGCGCGCCCGACCAGGCGGTCGAGGGCTTCTGCCGCAAGAACGGCGTCACCCGCGACGAACTCGAAGTGCGCGACGTGAAGGGCCGCCCGACCTATTTCGCGGTCAGGAACATTCCCGGCCGCCAGACCTCGGCGCTGCTCGCCGAGGCGATCCGCGCGATCGTGCGCGATTTCAGCTGGCCCAAGTCGATGCGCTGGGGCGCGGCCTCGCTCAGCACCGAGAGCCTGCGCTGGGTGCGCCCGCTTTCTGGCATTGTCGCTCTGCTCGGCGACGACGTGATCGAGTGCGAGGTCCACGGCGTCACCTCGGGCGCGGTCACGCTCGGCCACCGCTTCCACCATGCGGGCGACATCACGATCGGCAATGCCGACGATTACGCGATGAAACTGCGCGCGGGCCATGTGATCGTCGATCACGCGGAACGGCAGGATTTGATCCGCAAAGGCGCGGCCAGGGTCGCCGAGGAAGCGGGACTCACGCTGGTCGAGGACGAGGGGCTGGTGATCGAGAATGCCGGTCTCACCGAATGGCCGGTCCCGCTGCTCGGCCGGTTTGAGGAGGATTTTCTCGAAGTCCCGCCCGAGACGATCCAGCTCACCGCGCGCGTGAACCAGAAATATTTCGTCTGCGAGGATGCGAAGGGCGAACTCGCCAACGCCTTCATCTGCACCGCCAATATCGAGGCCGCCGATGGCGGCGCCCGCGTGGTCGAAGGCAATCGCAAGGTCCTCGCCGCGCGTCTCGCCGATGCGCGCTTCTTCTGGGACGTCGATCGCAAGAAGACGCTCGAGGAACACGCCAAGGGTCTCGAGCGGATCACCTTCCACGAGAAGCTCGGCACCGTCGCCGACAAGGTCGAGCGCGTGGCCAAGCTGGCCGAGTGGCTTGCGAGCGAGGGCATCGTCCCCGATTGCGACCCGAAGCTGGCGCGGCAGGCCGCCGAATTGTGTAAGGCCGACCTCGTCACCGAGATGGTCGGCGAGTTTCCCGAATTGCAGGGCCTGATGGGCGGCTATTACGCCCGCGCCGAGGGCCTCCCCGACGCCGTCGCCGACGCGATCCGCGACCACTACAAGCCCGTCGGGCAGGGCGACGATGTCCCCACCGCGCCGGTGACGGTGGCGGTGTCGCTGGCGGACAAGCTGGATACGCTGTTCGGATTCTTTGGAGACAAAGAACTGCATCCAACGGGTTCGCGTGATCCTTTCGCTCTCCGTCGAGCAGCTCTCGGTGTGGTTCGTGTTTTGACCAGCTCGGCAATTCGTCTCAATCTTGGGCCGGCATTGGAAAGTTGGTACCGGTGTTTCTCATCAACACCGCTTGGCGATGTCGAAAGCTACACGGAATTAGTTGCCAATGATCCATCCTATCGAGTTGAAGGGCGAGTAACACCCTACTTCCAAGAGCGTTTGTCAGCAGAAAACCTGGCTAAACTGAAAGATAGCATTGATCTCGCCGAACCGATCCGGGTTTGGGTGGGCTTCGACAACGATATCGATTGGAAACGACTTCCGCTCTCTTTCACCAATCGTGAGCCACCAAACGGTGAAGTGATTGATGAAGGTGACTATTATGCGGGTAATTATTGGTTTGCCTCGTATGTTGAGCTCCGTAAATGGGTTCTCGATTTCTTCGCCGACCGCCTCAAGGTCCAGCAGCGCGAGGCGGGTGTCCGCCACGACCTGATCGACGCGGTGTTCGCGCTCGGCGGCGAGGACGATCTCGTTCGCCTGCTAGCGCGGGTGAAGGCGCTCCAGTCCTTCATGGACACCGAAGACGGCGCCAACCTGCTCGCCGGTTACAAGCGCGCGGCGAATATCCTCAAGAAGGAAGAGTGGGACGGCGGGAAAGCGCTTTCCTACACGGCAGAACCGGCCGAAAAGGGGCTGATCGATGCGCTCGACAGCGCGGGACCCAAGGCCGAAGCCGCTGTGAACGACGAAGATTTCGCCGCCGCCATGTCGGCATTGGCGTCCCTGCGCGCGCCGATCGACCAGTTCTTCGAGGAGGTGACGGTCAATGACGACGATCCGGCCAAGCGCGCCTTCCGGCTCGACCTGCTCGCGCGCTTCCGCGACGCCGTCCACCGGGTGGCGGATTTCTCGAAAATCGAGGGCTGAGTTTTTCCGCCCTGAACAGTGTAACACCCGGTCCATGCCTTCAGCGAGGAACGCGATAACATGAACAAGACGGTCTATCCCTTCGGCGGCGACGCGGATCATTCGGACCCGCGGCAGAAGGACAAGACCGTCACCGGCGGCAAGGGGCGCAACCTCGCCGAGATGGCCAGCATCGGCCTGCCGGTACCCCCGGGCTTCACCATCACCACCGAGGAATGCCTGCGCTATCTCGAGCAGGGCGGCGATTTCGCCCCCGAACTGCGCGACGCGGTGGGCGAGGCGCTCGCGCATATCGAGAGCACCGTGGGCAAGAGGCTCGGCGATGCCGCCGATCCGCTGCTCGTCTCGGTCCGCTCGGGCGCGGCGATCTCGATGCCGGGGATGATGGACACCGTCCTAAATCTCGGCCTCAACGACGAAACGGTGAGGGGCCTCGCGGCGACTTCGGGCAACGAACGCTTCGCGTGGGACAGCTATCGCCGCTTCATCCAGATGTACTCCGACGTGGTGCTCGGCCTCGACCATGGCCTGTTCGAGGAAGCGCTCGAAATCGCAAAGGAAGACAAGGGCTTCTTCGACGATACCGAGATGCAGTCCGAAGACTGGCAGGCGCTGGTCGACGAGTTCAAGGCGATCGTCGTGCGCGAACACGACGCGCCGTTCCCGCAGGACGCGCACGACCAGCTCTGGGGTGCGATCCGCGCGGTGTTCGAAAGCTGGGACAGCGAGCGCGCCAAAGTCTATCGCCGCCTCAACGACATCCCGCACGACCTCGGCACCGCGGTCAACGTCCAGGCGATGGTGTTCGGAAACATGGGCGATACCTCGGCCACCGGCGTCGCCTTCACCCGCGACCCCTCGACCGGCGAACGCGCCTATTACGGCGAATACCTGATCAATGCGCAGGGCGAGGATGTCGTCGCCGGGATCCGCACGCCGCGCTACCTGACCAGGGCCGCGCGCGAGGCCGCCGGGGCGAAGCCTGCCTCGATGGAAGAGGCCATGCCCGAGCCCTATGCCGAGCTGGCGCGCGTGTTCGACCTGCTCGAGAACCACTATCGCGATATGCAGGACATCGAGTTCACGGTCGAGCGCGGCACGCTGTGGATGCTGCAGACGCGCACCGGCAAGCGCACCGCCAAGGCCGCGCTCAAGATCGCGGTCGAGATGGAGGGCGAGGGGCTGATCGACCGGCAGGAGGCGGTGTCGCGGATCGATCCGATGGCGCTCGACCAGCTGCTCCATCCTTCGCTCGATCCCGATGCGCCGCGCGACGTCCTGGCGAAGGGCCTGCCCGCATCTCCCGGCGCGGCCTCGGGCAGGATCGCGCTCAATGCCGATACCGCCGAGCAATGGGCAAATGGCGGCCATGACGTCATCCTCGTGCGCGTCGAGACCAGCCCCGAGGACATCCACGGGATGCACGCCGCGAAGGGGATCCTGACCGCGCGGGGCGGCATGACGTCGCACGCCGCGGTGGTCGCGCGCGGCATGGGGCGGCCCTGCGTGTCGGGTGCCGCCGAGGTGCGGATCGATATCGCCAAACGCCGGGCGACGATCGGCGGCCGCGACTTCGCCGAGGGCGACGTCGTGACGTTGGACGGAGCGACCGGCGAGGTGATGGCGGGCGAAGTCGCCCGGATCGAGCCTGAACTGGTCGGCGATTTCGCCACCATCATGGACTGGGCCGACGAAGCGCGCCGCATGCGCGTGCGCACCAATGCCGAAACGCCCGAAGACTGCCGTACTGCGCGCGGCTTCGGCGCCGAGGGGATCGGGCTGTGCCGCACCGAGCACATGTTCTTCGATGCCTCGCGGATCGCCGCGGTGCGCGAGATGATCCTCGCCGAAAGCGAGGCGGGCCGCCGCGCCGCGCTCGACAAGCTGCTGCCCGAACAGCGTGCCGACTTCGAAAGCATCTTCGAGGTGATGGCGGGCCTCCCGGTCACCATCCGCCTGCTCGACCCGCCGCTGCATGAATTCCTGCCGCAGAAAGAGGCCGATTACGAGGAGGTTGCGGCGGCAACCGGACACGATGTCGAGCGTCTCAAGCGCCGCGCAAACGAGCTCCACGAGTTTAACCCGATGCTCGGCCATCGCGGTTGCCGGCTCGGCATCACCTTCCCCGAGATCTACGAGATGCAGGCGCGCGCGATCTTCGAAGCGGCCTGCGCGGTAAAGCAGCATAGCGGCGAAGCGCCGCTGCCCGAGGTGATGATCCCGCTCGCTGCGACTCGCCGCGAGGTCGCGATCCTGCGCGCGCTGGTCGATCGCGTCGCCAAGGAGGTGTTCGAGGAGCAGGGCTGTGCGCTCGACTACCTCGTCGGCACGATGATCGAACTGCCGCGCGCCGCGCTTGCCGCCGGCGATATCGCCCACGATGCCGAGTTCTTCAGCTTCGGGACCAACGACCTGACCCAGACCGCGCTGGGGGTCTCGCGCGACGATGCGAGCAAGTTCCTCGGCGAATATGTCGAGCGCGGCATCTACGCGCGCGACCCGTTCGTCAGTATCGATATCGATGGGGTCGGCGAGCTGGTCCGGCTCGGAGTCGAACGCGGTCGCGCGACGCGTGAGGGTATCAAGCTCGGGATCTGCGGCGAGCATGGCGGCGACCCCGCAAGCATCGGCTTCTGCGAGGAGGTCGGGCTCGATTACGTCAGCGCTTCACCCTATCGCGTGCCGATCGCACGGCTCGCCGCGGCGCAGGCCGCGATCAGAAGCGCGGCTTCGGACGGCGACCGCTCAGCGTGATAATCTCGAAGCTCTCCAATAGCTTGCCTTCTCTATCGGAGAGTTCATCGAACCTGTCGCGAGCACGCTTTAGCGCCGCCTTGCCGAGCGGCGGCCCGCGATCGACGAGCACGTTCGAAAGCCCCTGCGCGCGGAGGTCGCCGACCAGGCGAGCGAGCGAAGAATACCGCACCGAGAGCGGATGGCTGTCGACCACCGGATCGGCGAAACCGGTGCGCTGGAGCAGTTCGGCGCCGGCGCGGACATCGACCTGCGGGTGGATCCGCGGTGCGGTGCGCTCGCCATCCGCCGCGGCCATGATGTCGCGCAGCTGTCGCAGGCTTCCGCCGCCGACGAAGCTCGCGATCATCAGAGCGCCCGGTTCGAGCGCGTTGCGCAAATGGACCAGTGCGCCCGGCAGGTCGTTGACCGTGTCGAGCGTGCCGAGGCAGGCGATGAAATCGTATGCTCCCTCGGCGAACGGCTGCTCGTCGGCGAACCCCTCAACTGGGTCGGCCGACTTGGCCCCCGGAAAGGTCGCCGCGAGCCGTCCGGTGCGATCGCCCACGATCAACGGCCTCGAAGGTTCGAACCGGATGAAGCCGAGCCGTTCGACGACGTCGTCGACCATGTCGTCGAGGATGTACGACGCTTCGCCCGGATCGGCGCGGCGGCGGGCGAGGCGGCGGCGGTGCGGCGAGAAGATCTGCGGGACTTGCGGGGTGGCCATGCCTCTCCCTGTCGCCTCAGCGGCCGCGCCGCAAGGGGGAGGGCGGCGATCGTGATCGAGGCGCTCTCTCCTGTGATCGATGCGGTCTTCCCGCCGCGCTGCCCGCTTTGCGGCGACGGGATCGCGGCGCAGCAGGGGCTGTGCGGCGACTGCTTCGCCGAAATCGAGGTGCCGGGCGAGCCGTGCTGCGCGCTGTGCCAGTGGCCTTTCGAGATCGAGCAAGCCGAAGGCTCGCTCTGCGGTGTGTGCCTGCAGAGCCCGCCGCGGCATGACGGTATCGCCGCGGCGACGCTCTATGGCGAGGGTTCGCGCAAGCTCATCCTCGCGCTCAAGCATGGCGGGCGGATCGCTCTTGCGCCGATGATGGCGCGAATGATCGCGCGCCAGGCAGCCGTGGTTGATGACGGTTGGCTGGTCGTGCCCGTCCCGCTCCATCGCTGGCGGATCTGGCGCCGCGGCTACAATCAGGCGGCGCTTCTCGCGAGAGCGGTGGCCGAGGCGAGCGACGCCGAATTATGCGTCGATGCGCTGGTGCGCAGGAAGGCGACCCCGATGCTCGGCGGGTTGGGGCGCGCGGCGCGACGCCGCGCCCTGAGCGGTGCGATCGAGGTGTCCCCGCAGCGGCGGGCAGGATTGAAGGGTCGCAACATCCTGCTGGTCGACGACGTGCTGACCAGCGGGGCGACGAGCGAAGCTTGCGTTTCTGCGCTCAAGCGGGCGGGTGCGGCGCGCGTGATGGTAGGCTGCTTCGCGCGGGTGGTCGATCGCGCCTGACCCCGGAGGATGTGGCGCACAAAAAAGCGCCCGGAGCCGAAGCCCCGGGCGCTCTGTGAAAACGAATCCGGCCCGGACCGAAGTCCCCCGATCGGCGTTCCCCCACGCCTCCCGGAACCGATTTCGTCTCCGGCTCGCCCATCCCTGCGGGGGGCGTTGGCCGGAACTCCCTGAACCGGGCCGAGGCCGCGGAACAGTTTTGCGGTCCCCTCAAACCGCGGGCACGAATGTTCCCCAGTTTGACCGAATCTCAAACACTTCATTCGGGTCTGTCCCGATTTTGGAAAGCGTTGTCACTTCATTGCAACAGATTGCCGCTTTGGCGCAACGTTTCATCGCAGTGAAACTTGACGTTTACGTTAAGGGAAGGCAATGCAGGGCCATGTTTGCGGCGGCTGATACCGACGACCCCGACGAGCGATTCACGATCTCGCAGATGACGCGCGAGTTCGGCGTCACCGCCCGCGCCTTGCGATTCTACGAGGACGAAGGGCTCGTGCAGCCCGAACGCGACGGTCTCCAGCGAATCTATTCGCAGCGCGACCGCGCTCGACTCGCATGGATCCTGCGGGCGAAGAATGTCGGATTCAGCCTGTCCGAAATCCGCGAGATGATCGATCTCTACGATCTCGGCGACGGGCGGGTCGAGCAGCGCCGCGTCACGGTCGAGAAATGCCGCGCGCACATCGCCAAGCTCAAACGCCAGCGCGAGGACATCGATTCGTCGATCGCCGAGCTCACCCATTTCGTCGAGGAGATCGAAGCCCTCGAACTGCCGAAGAAGAACCCCAGACAGTAGATCCCAGAAACCCGAACCGGAGTTCCCGATGCCCCGCTATACCGCCCCCGTCCGCGACACCAATTTCGTCATCAACGAGATCCTCGAGCTCGAGAAATACGGTAACCTGCCGGCCTTCGCCAATGCCACGCCCGACATCGTTTCGGCGGTGCTCGAAGAAGGCGGCAAGTTCACTGCCGAGGTGCTTTTCCCGCTCAATCGCGTCGGGGACGAGCAGGGCTGTACGCGCCACGAGGATGGTTCGGTGACCACGCCCGAAGGCTTCAAGGAAGCCTTCGACCAGTTCCGCGAAGCCGGGTGGGGGACGCTGACCGCGCCCGAGGAATTCGGCGGCCAGGCTATGCCGCACGTGATCGGTTTCGCGATGGAGGAGTTCATGTCCTCGGCGAACCAGGCCTTCGGCATGTATCCGGGCCTCACCAATGGTGCGATCGCCGCGATCCTCGCCAAGGGCTCGCAGGAGCAGAAGGAAACCTACGTGCCCAAGATGGTGTCGGGCGAATGGACCGGCACGATGAACCTGACAGAGCCGCATTGCGGCACCGACCTCGGCTTGATCCGGACCAAGGCCGCGCCGCAGAAAGACGGCAGCTACGCGATCACCGGGACGAAGATCTTCATCAGCTCGGGCGAGCACGACATGGCGGACAACATCATCCACCTCGTCCTCGCCAAGACTCCCGACGCACCCGACAGCACCAAGGGCATCTCGCTCTTCATCGTGCCCAAATTCGTGCTCGACGACGACGGCAACCCGGGCGAGCGCAACACGGTGATGTGCGGCTCGATCGAGGAGAAGATGGGAATCCACGGCAACTCGACCTGCGTCATGAACTATGACGGCGCGACAGGTTACCTCGTCGGCGAGGAGAACAAGGGTCTCGCCGCGATGTTCATCATGATGAACGCTGCGCGCCTCGGGGTCGGCATCCAGGGCCTCAGCCAGGCCGAAGTGTCGTACCAGAACGCGGTCGATTATGCCGGCGATCGGCGCCAGGGCCGCGCTCTGACTGGCCCGGCCGAACCCAGCGAGCCCGCCGACACGCTGTTCGTCCATCCCGACGTGCGTCGCATGCTGATGGACGGCAAGGCGTTTACCGAGGGCTTCCGCGCGCTGTGCTTGTGGGGTGCCCTGCAGGTCGACCTGTCGCATGCCGCCGCGAGCGAGGAAGAACGCCAGATGGCCGACGACCTCATCAGCCTGCTGACCCCGGTGATCAAGGGCTACGGCACCGACAAGGGTTACGAGATCGCGACTAACATGCAGCAGGTCTATGGCGGCCATGGCTACATCGAGGAATGGGGCATGTCGCAATATGTCCGCGACGCCCGCATCGCCCAGATCTACGAAGGCACCAATGGCGTGCAGGCGATGGACCTGTGCGGCCGCAAGCTCGCCCAGAACGGTGGGCGCGCGGTGCAGGCCTTCTTCAAGGTGGTCGACGACGAATGCGCGGCGGCGAAGGAAATCGACGGCCTCGCCGATCTCGCCGGCCAAGTCGAGAAGGCCAATGGCGAGCTCAAGGCCGCGACGATGTGGTTCATGCAGAACGCGATGGCCAATCCCAACGATCTGGGCGCGGGCGCGCATCACTACATGCACATCATGGGGATCGTCGCCGTCGG
This sequence comes from Pseudoblastomonas marina, assembly GCF_034374265.1. Classification (NCBI taxonomy): domain Bacteria; kingdom Pseudomonadati; phylum Pseudomonadota; class Alphaproteobacteria; order Sphingomonadales; family Erythrobacteraceae; genus Pseudoblastomonas; species Pseudoblastomonas marina. The sequence continues at coordinate 767,306 of NZ_CP139718.1, forward strand.
CCTGATGTGGCTGAAATCGGCGCGTGTCGCCAAGGCCAAGCTCGAGGCGGGCGAAGGCAATGCGGCGTTCTACGAAGCCAAGCTCGTCACTGCGCGCTACTTCGGCGATCGCTACACGCCCGATGCCGGCGCGCTGCGTCGCAAGATCGAGACCGGTTCGAAATCGATGATGGAGCTCTCGCCCGAGGCGTTCCAGACCGCGGCCTGATCGCCGACGTCACCATGAAAAAGGGCCGCTCCATCGGGGCGGCCCTTTTTGTTTCCGGAATTGGGGTTCGGTCAGCCTTCCTCGGGGAGGAAATCGGGCACCGAGAGATAACGCTCGCCGGTGTCGTAGTTGAAGCCGAGGATGCGCGTGCCCTTGTCGATTTCGGACGCCTTCTTGGCGATCGCGGCGAGCGTGGCACCGCTCGAAATGCCGACCAGCAGGCCTTCTTCGCGCGCCGAGCGGCGGGCCCATTCCTTGGCCTCGTCGGCCGAGACCTGGATCGCGCCGTCGATCGCGTCGGTGTGGAGGTTGGAGGGGATGAAGCCCGCGCCGATGCCCTGGATCGGATGCGGACCGGGATCGCCACCCGAAATGACGGGCGATGCCTCGGGCTCGACCGCGAAGGCTTTCAGGTCCTTCCAGGTCTTCTTCAATTCCTCGGCTGCGCCGGTGATATGGCCGCCGGTGCCGACCCCGGTGATGAGGTATGCAGGCGGGGAATCGCGGAAATCCTCGAGGATCTCCTGCGCGGTGGTGCGAACGTGGACCTCGACATTGGCCGGGTTGTCGAATTGCTGCGGCATCCAGGCGTTCTCGGTCTTCGCCATCAGCTCCTCGGCCCCGGCGATCGCACCCTTCATGCCCTTTTCCTTGGGCGTGAGGTGGAACTCGGCACCGTAGGCGAGCATCAGCCGGCGGCGTTCCACGCTCATGCTCTCGGGCATGGCGAGGATCAGGCGGTAGCCCTTGACCGCCGCGACCATCGCGAGGCCGACACCGGTATTGCCGCTGGTCGGCTCGATGATCGTGCCGCCGGGCTTGAGCGAGCCGTCCTTTTCCGCCGCCTCGACCATGGCGAGCGCGATCCGGTCCTTGATCGAGCCGCCGGGGTTGGCGCGTTCGGACTTCACCCAAACCTCGTGATCGGGGAACAGGCGCGACAGGCGGATATGCGGCGTGTTGCCGATGGTGGCGAGGACGTTGTCGGCTTTCATGGAGTGTGCTCCTGCAATCGTTCTTCGGGGGTCTCTTCGTCCAATGCTTCGGGCGGGTCGAAGGTCCTCGTCTTACGTAGGACGGGAAAGAGCCCTGTCCAGAGCGCCACCGTGGCGATCGCACCGACGCCGCCACTGACGACTGCGAGCACGGGGCCGAAGAGGAAGGCGAGGCTGCCCGAGAAAAAGTCGCCGAATTCGTTCGAAGCGGAGATCGTCAGCAGGCTGACCGCCGAAACCCGTCCGCGCTTGTCGTCGGGCGTGTGGAGCTGAATCAGCGACTGGCGGATGTAGACCGAGAACATGTCCGCCGCGCCGACGATGAATAGCATGGCGAGGCTGAGCGGCATCGAGGTCGACAGGCCGAACACGATCGTCGCGGCCCCGAACACGGCGACGGCGACCAGCATCTTGGGGCCGACATTGGTCTTGAGCGGGCGGAACGAAAACCACGCTGCGGTCACCGTCGCTCCGATCGCAGGAGCCATGGCGAGCTGCGCGAGGCCGGTCTCGCCGACCTGGAGGATATCGCGGGCATAGACCGGGAACAGGGCGGTCGCTCCGGCGAGGAACACCGCGAATAGGTCGAGGGTGATCGCGCCGAGCACCATCTTGTTCCGCACCACGTAGTGCAAACCGTCGACGATTTGTCCGATCGGATGTTTCGCCCCGGGGATCGGGCTGCGCGGGACCTCGCCGATACGGCTCAGGAAAACGATCGCACAGGCGAACAAGCCCGCCGCCACTGCGTAGGGAAGGAACGGCATGATGGCGTAGAGATAGCCGCCGATCGCCGGGCCGACGATCATCCCGCTCTGCCAAGCGATCGAGGACAGCGCGATCGCGTTGGGCAGGATCGCCTTGGGCACGAGGTTGGGGGCGAGGGCCGACAGCGCCGGGCCGTTGAAGGCGCGGACCACGCCGAGCACCACGGCGATGCCGAACAGCCAGAACAGGCTGACCGAATCCTGCCAGGTCACGAAGGCGAGCGCCCCGGCACAGGCGAGCTGGAGCAGGACCGTCAGCCGCGCGAGGTTGCGGCGATCGAGCCGGTCCGCCGCCAGTCCCGAAAACGGCGTGAGCACGAAGAGCGGAAGAAACTGAAGCAGGCCGATCAGCGCCAGTTGGCCCGACGCCTCGCCCACGCTCATCCCGCCATCCCGCGCCAGCGTATAGGTCTGCCAGCCGATGATCAGCATCATCGCATACTGGCCCAGCGTCATGGTCAGGCGCGCGAGCCAATAATTGCGGAAATTGGCGATCCTCAGCGGGGACCCGCCTTCGGTCGCCGTGCTCGATCCGGCAGGGGAGGCGGGTTCGCTCATTACCGCGCCATGGCAGGCCGTTCGGGGCTTGCCAAGGGCGCGGCGAGAGCGGAGGCGCTAGAAGCGCAGCTTGGCGGTCAGACGGATGTCGCGGCCCGCGATCGGCAGGAAGTCGCGGGTGAAGCTGGTCGCGCGTCGACCGACTTCGTCGAAAAGGTTGTCTCCGACCAGCGAGAGCGTCAGCGCCTCGTTGTCGGCCAGCGGCTGCCAGGTGATCGCGGCATTGACCAGCGTGTAGGCTGCGACCGGAGCGGCGCCGGGTTCGACCCGGTCCTGTTCAAAATTATGTTCGACATCCGCGCTCACGCGGAATGCGCCCGCTTCGGCGCGCAGTCCGCCGCTCAGCTGGAATGGCGGGATGCGCGGGACCGGGAGATTGCCTTCGCGTTCGGCATGGACGAATTCCGCCGCCGCCTCTGCGGTCAGCGAGAACGCTTCGGAACGGATGAGCGGGACCGCGCCATCGAGCTCGAAGCCGGTGAACCTGGCGGGCACCTGCCGGTATTCGAAGATCGGGAAGCCCTCGTCCTCCGCACCGCTGTCGAAGGCGGTGATGAAGCCGTCGAAATCGATGTGGAAGCCGGTCGCGCTCAACCTGAAACCGTTCGCCTCGTAGCGGGCATAGGCCTCGAACTGGTTGCTCGTCTCCTGGCCGAAGTCGGGATTGCCGACTTCGATGGCCTGGGTCGCGACATGCAAGCCGTTCGACAGGAGTTCGGAATTGGAAGGCGCACGTGCGCCCCGGATATATTGGGCCCCGACGATAAGGTCGTCGTCGAGGAACCGGTAGGCAACGCCCAGGGCACCCGAAAAGAGGTCGAACTCGCGCGAGACGCCGAGCTGGCGATTCTCGATCGAATCCTTCTGGTAGCGGGCCGCCGCATCGAGGGTCAGCGCGCCGATGTCGACAGCCTGAAGCGTAAACAGCGCGAAATTGCGATCGCGGCTGCCCGGGAAGAAGGCTTCCTCGCCGACGATCTCGAGGTCGCTCGAGGTGTAGCTCGCGCCGACATGGCCGTGCCAGCCATTGCGGTCGCGCTGGACGAGGTCGATCCGGCCCTCGAAAGCTTCGCGATCAAAAGTCGTGCCGACCTCGTCGCCCTCGAACTCGATATGATCGTATTCGGCGTAACCGAAGCGCAGCAGCGCGCTTTCGAAGAACCCGTCGAATTCGAGCGTGCCGCGGAAATCGTAGCGGGTCTGCTGTAGGTCGATCGAGACCGGGGCCTCTTCTTCTTCCCCGCCTTCCTCTTCTTCATGCGCATGTCCGCCCCCGGGGCGGCCCGGCACGCCGTAGCGCGTATCGTAATGACGCGCCGAGAATCCGAAGGTGCCACGATCGCCGATATAGGCGAAGCCGCCACCGAACGAGGTCGCCTCGGTGAAGGTGTTGGGTACGCGGTCGGTAGCGTTGGCGGCCTCTTCGAGCTCTGCGGCTTCGTCGGGATGGCCTTCCTCGCGCTCTTCTGCCGCATCGGCGAGCAGTTCGGCGCGGAACGCGTCGCTGACCAATCGGCCCCCGACCCTGAGGTCGTCGCTTTCGCTGAAGGAGCCATCGACGTGGAACACGAAGCCGCTCCCGATCGCGGCTTCGGCCGATCCCGACAGTGCGCGGAAGTCGGCGGCGCTGCCATAGGAGGCCAGCGCATCGATACGAAAACCGCCCTCGGGCAATTCCCGCGGAATGCGGCGATCGATCACGTTGACCGCGCCGCCGATGGCCTCGCCACCGAAGAGCAGCACCGCAGGACCCTGGACGACGTCGATGTGGTCGACGATCAGCGGATCGATAGTGACACCGTGGTCGACTGAGATGTCGGCGGCGTCGATCGAGCCGATCGAATCGATCAGGAGCTTGACGCGCTCGCCGTCGAACCCGCGGATGACGGGGCGCGACGCGCCCGGCGCGAACCCGCTCGTCGACACGCCGGGAAGGGTGTCGAGTACCTCGCCGATCTGGGTATCGAGTTCCGTGACGATCGCGTTCTCGTCGAGCGTGCGGACGTTTTCGAGCAGCGTACTGTCGGGCAGGGCCCCGGTGATGACGATCTCCACCGGTTCGCTGCCGTGCTTGTGATCGTCGCTACGCTGGTCCGTTTCTCCCACATCCTGTGCGAAGGCGGCGGGGGCGAGGGCGGTCGAGGCGAGAAGGGCGATGCCCAGTCTGATCGTGGTGTCCATGCACCCCAATTAGCGTGATGATATATTATCTCAAGGGCCCGACGGGCGTTCGTCGAATGCTTATCGCCGTTCGTCGCAATTTCGCGAAATTCAGACCGCCCGCGGCGAGCGCAGGCGCGGATTCGGCTGGACCTCGTCGATCAGCCGGTTGAAATCGTCGACCCGGATGATCCGTTCGAACTGGAAGCCGGCGCGATCGTCGGTCTGCCAGATGAGATGGGCCTCGATCTGGCCGACGACCGGAAGGCGGATCGTCACGCGTTCGCCGCGCCCGAGCTCGGTCTGGCCGTCGATCATGAATCCCTGGGCCGAAAGGTTGACGATATGCATGTGCACGTCGCCCGCGGCACGGTGCTCCCCGATCACCTTGTGGCTCACCGGGTGGCGTGCCGCCCGGCGTTTATCGGTAACAGAAAGCTGTGCACCAGCACCCATCGCGACCGCTCCTTGTTCAAAATATCGCGCGACTCGTTCTGGTCTAAATTCGCCAACAAACGGTAAAGACGGCCCTATTGAGGGACGAGGATCCCGTGCCGCTTCTTGCCCACGCTTAGGCGATGGGTGCCGCCGGGAGCGACGCGCAGGAGGCGCTGGGGATCGTCGATCCGTTCGTCGTCGAGCTTGACCGCGCCTTCCTTGACCTTGCGTTTCGCCTCGCCGTTGGAAGCGGTCAGGCCGAGCGCGGTGCAGGCCATCACCACGGTGATTCCCTCGTCGGCGACCGGTAGCGTCGGGAGGTCCTCGCCCATTCCGCCCTCGTCGAAGGTCGACTGCGCTGTCTCGCGGGCCGAGCGCGCGGCGGCTTCGCCCCGCACCAGCTTGGTGACTTCGTCGGCGAGGACGATCTTGGCTTCGTTGATGTCGCGTCCCTCGAGCGCCTCGAGCCGGGCGATCTCGTCGAGCGGGAGGTCGGTGAACAGCTTGAGGAAACGCCCGACGTCGCGGTCGTCGACATTGCGCCAGTACTGCCAGAAATCGTAGGCCGGGAGCTGGTCCTCGTTGAGCCACACAGCGCCAGCCGCGGTCTTGCCCATCTTGGCGCCGTCGGCGGTGGTCAGCAGCGGGGTGGTGAGCCCGAACAGTTCGCGCCCGTCCATCCGGCGGGCGAGCTCCATCCCGTTGACGATATTGCCCCACTGGTCGCTGCCGCCCATCTGCAGGCGGCAATCGTAGCGCTGCGCCAGCTCGCGGAAATCGTAGGCCTGGAGGATCATGTAGTTGAATTCGAGGAAGGTCAGCGGCTGCTCGCGCTCCAGCCGGAGCTGGACCGAATCGAAGGTCAGCATGCGGTTGACGGTGAAGTGCGGGCCGACATCGCGCAGCAATTCGATATAGCCGAGCTGGCTCAGCCACTCGTCATTGTTGACGAGGATCGCGTCGGTCGGTCCGTCGCCGAACGTGAGCAGGCGCTCGAAGACCTTGCGGATCCCGGCGATATTGGCGTTGATTGCCGCTTCGTCGAGAAGCTTGCGGCTTTCGTCCTTGCCCGAGGGATCGCCGACCTTGGTCGTCCCGCCACCCATCACGACGATCGGCTTGTGCCCGGCCTGCTGGAGCCGGCGCAGCATCATGATCTGCACCAGGCTACCGATGTGGAGGCTGGGCGCGGTTGCGTCGAAACCGATATATCCCGGGACGACCTGAGTGGCGGCGAGGGCGTCGAGGCCTTCCGCGTCGGTCGTCTGGTGGATATAGCCGCGGGTCTGCAGCACGCGCATCAGGTCGGATTTGTAGTCGGTCATGATGCGAAGCGCGCTACCACGAGGCGGGATCGATGCAAACGCAAACGCATGAATTGGTGCCGCACCCGGCGCATCCCCCGGCGCAGGTCCGCGGCGTCAGCGCCAAGGTGATCGGCCATGACGCCAACTGGTTGCGCCTGCGCTGGCGGATCGAGGGCAGTGGTGCGCTGGTCGTGCCGGCCTTTGCGGGCAAGGGCCGCGCCGACGGGCTATGGCGCACGACCTGCTTCGAAGCATTTCTCCAGCCCGACGGCGAGAGCGGCTATGTCGAGCTCAACTTCTCGCCTTCGGAACGCTGGGCCGCCTACGATTTCAACGCCCCGCGCGAGGGCATGGCCGAGCGACCGATGCCGCGCGAGCCCGATAGCACGATGCGGCAGGGCAGCACCTTCGCGATCTTCGATGCGGCGGTCCCCGCGCAAGGCCTGCCGACGATCGCTTGCGCCATGGGATTCACCGCGGTGATCGAGGAGGAGGGCGGAATCCTGAGCTACTGGGCCCTGCAGCACGGCGGCGAGGCCCCCGATTTCCACGACCCGGCTTGCTTCACCGCGCGGCTTGCGGCACCGCCTCCTGCATGAAGAACGGTATCGACCGGCTGATCGCCGATCCCGCCCTCCGCGCCCCGCTCGACGGGCGCCGCGTCGCGTTGCTCGCCCATCCGGCGTCGGTCACCGAAGACCTCACGCACAGCCTCGATGCGCTGATCGCTGCCGGCGTCAAGGTGACCAGCGCCTTCGGCCCGCAGCACGGGCTCAAGGGCGACAAGCAGGACAACATGGTCGAGACCGCGGACGAAACCGATCCGGTCCACGGGATTCCGGTCTTCAGCCTCTACGGCGAAGTCCGGCGCCCCACTGGCCAGATGATGTCGACCGCCGACGTGTTCCTGTTCGACCTGCAGGACCTCGGCTGCCGGATCTACACCTTCGTCACCACGCTGCTCTATCTGCTCGAGGAAGCCGCCAAGCACGGCAAGAGCGTGTGGGTGCTCGACCGGCCCAACCCCGCGGGCCGGCCGGTCGAAGGTACGCTGTTGCTCCCGGGGCAGGAGAGCTTCGTCGGCGCTGCGCCGATGCCGATGCGGCACGGACTGACCATGGGCGAGATGGGCAGCTGGTTCGTCGAGCATTTCAATCTCGACGTCGACTACCGGGTGATCGGGATGGAAGGCTGGGATCCGGACGGGCCTGGCCATGGCTGGCCGGCGGACCGCGTCTGGATCAACCCGAGCCCCAACGCCGCCAACGTCAACATGGCTCGCGCCTATGCCGGGACGGTGATGATCGAGGGCGCGACGCTGAGCGAGGGCAGGGGCACCACCCGCCCGCTCGAAGTGTTGTTCGGCGCGCCAGATCTCGATGCCGCCGCGGTTCGCGCGGAAATGGAGCGCCTCGCCCCCGACTGGCTCAAGGGGTGCGCGCTGCGCGAAACCTGGTTCGAGCCGACCTTCCACAAGCACCAGGGCAAGCTCTGCTCGGCGTTGATGATCCATGCGGAGGGGCCGTTCTACGATCACGCCACGTTCCGGCCGTGGCGGTTGCAGGCGCTCGCCTTCAAGGCGATCCGCAACCTCCACCCCGAATACGAACTTTGGCGCGATTTTCCCTACGAGTACGAGTTCGACCGGCTCGCCATCGACGTGATCAATGGCGGACCCGCCTTGCGTGAATGGGTCGACGATCCGGGGAGTGAGCCGGGTGATCTCGAAGCACTCGCGAGCGCAGACGAAGCCGCGTGGCAGGAGCTGACAGCAGCAAGGATCCTGTATCAATGAGCGCGCCGACCTTCGCCGAGTTCTTGGCGCCAATGCCGGCCAATGAGTTCGTTGAAGGTTATTATGGCCGCGCACCCCACCACATTGTCGGCGGCGTAGATGCGCCTCGCGCGGCCATGATGCGGTGGCAGGAAGTATCCGACCTGGTCGGGTTGCTCCCGCAATGGCGTGAAACAGGGCTCAAACTCGTCCTGAATCGGCAGCGCGTGGCGCAGGAGCACTATGTGACGTCCCGCGAGACGGCATCCGGCAGGACGAGGCAGCCCGATCCGGGGCTGGTCGAAGTGATGATGGATCTCGGCGCCAGCTTGGTGCTCGATGGCATCGAAGACATTCGTCCCGACATTCGCAGCGTGTGCGCAATGCTGTCCAGAGAATTTGCCGCCAAGGTTGGCGTAAATCTATACGCCTCCAAACGGGGCATTCAGGGCTTTGCGAGCCATTGCGACCCGCACGAAGTGTTTGTGGTGCAGTGCGAGGGCGAAAAGGACTGGACCATATACGATCGCCGCGCCGAGGTACCGACGACCGCGACGGTGCTGCAAGACCAGGATGCTATCGAACGGAGCAAGGGAGCGCCGTTCAAGCAGGTGCGCATGCGCCCGGGCGATCTGCTATATATCCCTCGCGGTTTTTATCACGACGCGATTGCCGTGTCCGACCGATCCCTTCACCTGACGTTTGCGGTTCAACCTCTATACGGGACCGTGCTGCTCGATCTGGCGCGTGACCTCGCGCTCGACGATCCGGCCTTTCGTGAATATCTGCCGTCGGGGGAAGCCGCGCCCGAGGCATTGCAGGCGCATCTCGCGATGCTCGCCGAACGGCTTGGTTCGATATTGACCTCGAAGGGTTTTGCCGAGGACGTTGTCGTGCGGCAACGTGGGCTGCACGCTCCGGAACAGATTGCCGATAATTCCGCGCGACCCGCCCGGGCTTGGCGTCGAACGCAGGTGCCCCTGGAGATCCTTCAGCCGCTCTCCGGCTCGGTCGCGATTGCGGGAGACGCTACCTATCCGTTGGGTTATCTCGCGGAAGTGGCGCATTGGCTGGCAGGAGCATCGATGTTCCAGGATCGACAACTCCGGGCGCGGTTTTCGCATCATCCGGCTGGCGAAATCGACGCGCTACTCGAATGGTTCGCGCAGCAAAGACTGGTCGAACCGATCTGAGTGTCGAGAGACCGGGCCGGTGGCCAAATTCGGGGGATTGATCGAAAGCCCTATTGCGACTGATCGCGTTCCCTTGCCGGCTGCACCAGTTCGACCAACACGAAGCTGATCAGCATTAGCAGGAACCAGCTGCCGAGCTTGGAAAGCGAGACCATCTCCCAGCCGTCCTCCTGCCCGGGGTAGCTCCAGGCCTGGGCGAATGTGCCGATATTCTCCGCAAACCAGATGAAGACCGCGACGAGCAGCTGGCCGAGCAGTAGCGGCATCCAGCGGTGTTCGCGCCAGTTGAGAAACCAGATCCGGGTGCGCCAGAACAGCAGCACCGCGCCGGCGAACAGCGGGTAACGAATGTCGACCGTCCAGTGATGTGCGAAGAAGTTGACGTAGACCGCGATTGCCAGCAGCCAGGTCGCCCAGCGCGGCGGATAATGGCTGAAGCGGAAGTCGAAGATGCGCCAGACCCGCGCGATATAGCTGCCGACCGCGGCGTACATGAACCCCGAGAACAGCGGGACGGCGCCGATATGAAGCACGCTCGCCTCGGGATAGACCCACGATCCGGCGGCGGTCTTGAACAGTTCCATCACCGTGCCGACGACATGGAAGATCAGGATCACCAGCGCCTCGCGCGGGGTCTCCAGCTTGAAGCCGAGCATCGCCAGCTGGAGCGCGATGGCTGATAGCGTGAGAAAATCGTAGCGATGCAGCGCAGCATCGGCGGGATAGAAGAAATGCGTCGCCAGCAGGAGCGCGAGGAGCAGGCCCCCGAACAGGCACGCCCAGGCCTGCTTGAAGCCGAACAGGAGGAATTCGTAGAGCCAGCTCGGCCAGCCTGCCGGCGGCGTATACTCTTCCAGCCGCCGCCGGATGGCGACGAAACGGCTATGGCGCGTTGGAATGGCCCCTATCCGTCAGTCAGTCGTCGACCGGAATGCGTCGGAAGAGCGGGCCGTCGCTCGGCTCGGGAAAGGGGTGAATATCGTCGGGGTTGCCGTGCCGGACGAGAACCGGGCAGCCGTCGATCCGCCGGTCGACCGCCGACCATAGCGCGGCGTCGCCCGGTTCGGCGGGCTCGCGGCGCAGTTCGGGCAGGTCGCGATCGCGGCGGACCTGGCGGATGTAATCGTTGCACCGCTCCTTATCGATCCGGCCACGATCGGGGATGGTGAACTGCTCGGGTGCGCTCTCGCGAAGGACGGGGGCGGCGGGGAGCGCATCATTCGTCCCATCCGCCTCGGCGGCGTCCTCATCGGTCGCGCCGGTCAATAACAGGGGCAGCAGGGCGAGGGCGGCTCTCATGTTTTCTCTCCTGATTGCCGTAGCTTATACACTATCCCTGCTTGCGGCTCAATTCGCGCATCGCGTCGTCGAGCCCGTCGATCGTCAGCGGGTACATCCGGTCCTTCATCAGTTCGCGGATCATCCTGGTGCTTTGCGAATAGCCCCACTGCTTCTCGGGCACCGGGTTGATCCACACCGCGGCCGGATAGGTATCGGTCACACGCTTCATCCACGCGGTGCCCGCTTCCTCATTGAAGTGCTCGACCGAGCCGCCCGGATGGGTGATCTCGTAAGGGCTCATCGCGGCATCGCCGACGAACACGATCTTGTAGTCGTGGCCGAACTTGTGGAGGATGTCCCAGGTCTTGGTACGCTCGCTCCAGCGGCGGCGATTGTCCTTCCACACACCTTCGTAGAGGCAGTTGTGGAAGTAGAAGAATTCGAGGTTCTTGAACTCGCTCGTCGCGGCACTGAACAGCTCCTCGACCAGCTTGATGAAAGGATCCATCGACCCGCCGACATCGAGGAACAGCAGCAATTTCACCGCATTGTGCCGCTCGGGCCGCATGTGGATGTCGAGCCAGCCCTGCTTGGCCGTGCCTTCGATGGTCGCGTCGAGATCGAGTTCGTCCGCCGCGCCCTCCCGCGCGAAGCGGCGCAGCCGGCGCAGGGCCATCTTGATGTTGCGGCTGCCGAGCTCGCGGGTGTTGTCGAGGTTCTTGAACTCGCGCTTTTCCCACACTTTCACCGCACGCTTGTGCTTGCTCTGGCCGCCGATGCGGACGCCTTCGGGATTGTAGCCCGAATGGCCGAAAGGAGAGGTTCCGCCGGTGCCGATCCACTTGTTGCCGCCCTCGTGGCGTTCCTGCTGCTCCTCGAGCCGCTTCTTGAGCGTCTCCATGATCTCGTCCCAGTCGCCGAGCGCCTCGATCTCGGCCATTTCCTCGGGCGTGAGGAATTTTTCGGCGACCGCTTTCAGCCATTCCTCAGGGATGTCGACCGGATCCTGGCCGTAATCGGTCAGCAATCCTTTGAAGACCTTGTCGAACACCTGGTCGAACCGGTCGAGCAGGCCCTCGTCCTTCACGAAGGTCGCACGGCTCAGGTAATAGAAGGCTTCGGGGGTCTGCTCGATCACGTCGCGATCGAGCGCCTCGATCAGCGTGAGGTGTTCCTTGAAGCTCGCGGGAATGCCCGCCTCGCGCAGCTCATCGACGAAATTGAAAAACATGACCGCTCCAGTGCAAGGCTTAACCCGACGATAACCAACCTGGCTTACGCATGGCGCGCGATAACAAACAGAGAGCCAGATGCCGATGGAACTTAGCAAAATCGAGAGCGCAAGCCAGAGTGCGATCAATCGTATTCCGGAGAGCTGCGGCGAAGTGACCGTCGGTTGCACCGATGTGGCGGGGATCGTCAAAGGCGTGATCCGCTCTTCCGAGCGCCTGCGCGAGGAACAGGCCGCGCTGCAGGGCACGGTTGCCGCTCTCGAAGAGGATCAGCGCCAGGTCGCGACCTCGAGCGCCGAAGCGCGGGCCCTGTCCGAACGCGCCCGCGCCCGGCTCGACGAAGGCACCGTCCTCATCAAGGGTTCGCTCAACCAGATTACGGATCTCCTGTCGCTGGTCGATTCGCTGACCCGGCACGTCACCGATTTCACCGCCGCGATGGAGCAGGTGCGCGCCTGCTCGCAGAAGATCGACACGATCGCGGAAACCACCAATATCCTCGCGCTCAATGCCACGATCGAGGCCATGCGCGCGGGCGAGGCCGGCCGGACCTTCGCGGTCGTTGCCGACGAGGTGAAGAGCCTCGCGCGCGACACCCGCGGCGCGACAGAGGAAATCAACCACACGATCGATGCGCTCGGTGGCCAGGCCGAACGTGTGATTCAGCAGATCGAGGACGGCGCGCAGGCCAGCAGCCAGACCAAGTCCTCGGTCGCCCAGATCGAACAGACGCTGCTCGGCGTCAACGAGCTGGTCGGCGAGGTCGACCGCCAGAACGAACAGATCACCGGCGCGACCGGTACGATCAGCGACCACGTCGCACGCGTGCAGGAAGTGATGAACCAGTTCGCCAGCGCGACCGTGCGCAACGAATCGCAACTCGAAGACGCCAATCGGCGCGTCGGCGAGCTCGAGATGACGGCCAATTCGATGTTCGACCATATCGTCCATGCGGGCCTCTCACCCGAAGACAGCGAGATGGTCGAGCAGGCGAAGATTGCCGCGAACGAGGCCGCTCAGCTGATGGAATCGGCCATCGCCAGTGGCGAGATCAGTGAGGCCGACGTCTTCGACGACGATTACCAGCCGATCGCGGGCAGCAACCCGCCGCGCTACCGCACCCGCCTGATGGCCTGGGCGCATGACAACATCCGCCCGCTGCTCGATCGCTACACGGCGTCGAACCCGCGGATCGTCGCCACTGCCTGTACCGACCGCAACGGCTATCTCCCGGCGCATACCAGCGAGATGTCGAAAGCACCGACCGGCGATCTCACCCACGACACCAAATATTGCCGCAACGGCCGGATGATCCTCGACCCGATCGACCAGAAGGCCAAGGAAAGCACCGCGCCCTACATGATGGCCGTCTATCGCCAGGAAGGCGACGGGCAGACCTACCATGTCGTGCGCAACGTCTACGTGCCGATCTATATCGACGGCAAGCGCTGGGGCGACTTCGAGATCGCCTACAAGTTCAGCTAAGTTTTCCGGAGGGGAGACGAGGGGGCAAGGGCGGTTCCTGCGGGAGCCGCCCTTTTGCGTCTCAGCTCTGGCGACGCGCCATGAAGGCGAGGCGTTCGAACAGCATCACGTCCTGCTCGTTCTTGAGCAGCGCGCCGTGCAGCGGCGGGACAGCGCTGTTCGGGTTGGAGTCCTGCAGCACGTCGAGCGGCATGTCCTCGTTGAGCAGCAGCTTGAGCCAGTCGAGCAGTTCCGACGTGCTCGGCTTCTTCTTGAGGCCGGGCACTTCGCGCAGCTCGTAGAAGATCTCCATCGCCTTGGTTACGAGCGCCTTCTGGATGCCGGGGAAGTGGACGTCGATGATCGCCTGCATCGTCTCGCGATCGGGGAATTTGATGTAGTGGAAGAAGCAGCGGCGCAGGAAGGCGTCGGGCAGTTCCTTCTCGTTGTTCGAGGTGATGACGACGATCGGGCGTTCCTTCGCCTCGATCCGCTCATGCGTCTCGTAGACGTCGAAACTCATCCGATCGAGCTCCTGCAACAGGTCGTTGGGGAACTCGATGTCGGCCTTGTCGATCTCGTCGATCAGCAGCACGGGCAGTTCGGGCGAAGTGAACGCCTCCCACAATTTGCCCTTCTTGATGTAGTTCGAGATGTCGTGGACGCGCTCGTCGCCGAGCTGGCCGTCGCGCAGGCGCGCGACCGCGTCGTATTCGTAGAGGCCCTGCTGTGCCTTGGTGGTCGACTTGACGTTCCACTCGATCAGCGGTGCGTCGATCGCCTTGGCGATTTCGTGCGCGAGCACGGTCTTGCCGGTGCCCGGCTCGCCCTTGACGAGCAGTGGGCGGCGGAGCGTGACGGCGGCATCGACGGCGACCTTGAGATCCTCGGTCGCGATATAGGATTGCGTGCCTTCGAAGCGCTTGTCGGTCATGGATATCCTGTCGGTTTAATCGTCCGGTTAAGCCGATAGTTGCCTGTCCCGCGGAGCGCAACCGTCACGCGTCGATCATCTCGCGGTCGAACTCCCCGGCATTGTTCTGGATGAAGTCGAAGCGGTGTTCGGGGTTTCGGCCCATCAATCGGTCGACGAGGTCTTTCACCACCGCCCGGTCTTCGAACTCGTGGGGCAGGGTGATGCGGATCAGGCTGCGCTTGTCGGGGTCCATCGTCGTTTCGCGGAGCTGCTGCGGGTTCATCTCGCCAAGACCCTTGAAGCGGCCGACCTCGACCTTCTTGCCCTTGAAGACGGTTTCCTCGAGTTCCTTGCGATGCGCCTCGTCGCGCGCGTAGCGACTGACCTTGCCCGCGGTCAGGCGATAGAGCGGGGGCTGGGCGAGGAACAGGTGCCCCTTGCGCACCAGTTCGGGCATCTCCTGGAAGAAATAGGTCATCAGCAGCGTCGCGATATGCGCTCCGTCGACATCGGCGTCGGTCATGATGACGATCTTGTCGTAGCGCAGCTTTTCAGGGTCGCAATCCTTGCGGATGCCGCAGCCGAGAGCGAGGGTGAGGTCGGCGATTTCGGTGTTGGCGCGGATCTTGTCGGCGCTGGCCGAGGCGACATTGAGAATCTTGCCGCGGATCGGGAGAATCGCCTGAGTCTTGCGGTTGCGCGCCTGCTTGGCGCTGCCGCCGGCGGAATCGCCTTCGACGATGAACAGTTCGGTTTCGCCATCGCCTTCGCCCGAGCAATCGGTGAGCTTCCCGGGCAGGCGGACCTTCTTGGCGTTGGTCGCGGTCTTGCGCTTGATCTCGCGTTCCTGCTTGCGCCGGAGCCGCTCGTCCATCCGTTCCATCACCTGGCCGAGCAATGCCTTGCCGCGGTCCATGTTGTCCGAGAGGAAATGGTCGAAATGATCGCGCACCGCGTTCTCGACCAGGCGCGCAGCCTCCGGCGAGGTCAGCCGGTCCTTGGTCTGCGACTGGAATTGCGGATCGCGGATGAAGACCGAGAGCATGATCTCGGCGCCGTTCATCACGTCGTCGGCGGAGATGTCCTTGGCTTTCTTTACGCCGGTGAGCTCGCCGAAGGCGCGCAGTCCCTTCGTCAGGGCGGCGCGCAGCCCCTGCTCGTGCGTGCCGCCGTCGGGGGTCGGCACGGTGTTGCAGTACCAGCTGGTCGAACCGTCCGAATAGAGCGGCCAGGCGATCGCCCATTCGACGCGGCCCTGTTCTTCGGGGAAATCCTGCTTGCCGGTGAAGGGCTGCGCGGTCACGCATTCGCGCGCGCCAACCTGTTCGGCGAGGTGATCGGCCAAGCCACCGGGGAACTTGAACACCGCCTCTTCGGGCACGTCCTCGCCCGCGAGGGAGGGCGCGCATTTCCAGCGGATCTCGACGCCGGCGTAGAGATAGGCCTTCGAGCGGGCGAGCTTGAACAACCGCTTGGGCTTGAACTGGCGGTCGCCGAAGATCTCGGTGTCTGGGGTGAAGGAGACGGTCGTACCGCGGCGATTGGGCGCGGCGCCGATTTCCTCGATCTTGCCGAGCGCATGGCCCCTGGCGAATTCCTGCGCGTAGAGTTTCTTGTCGCGCGCGACCTCGACCCGGGTGTGCGAGGACAGCGCGTTGACCACGCTGACGCCGACCCCGTGCAGACCGCCGCTGGTGGCGTAGGCTTTCCCTGAGAACTTGCCGCCCGAATGGAGCGTCGTGAGGATCACCTCGAGCGTCGACTGGCCCGGATATTTGGGATGCTCGTCGACCGGGATGCCGCGACCATTGTCGGCGATCGTGAGGCGATTGTCTTCCTCGAGCACGACCTCGATCCGCGAGGCGTGGCCCGCGACCGCCTCGTCCATCGCGTTGTCGAGCACTTCGGCGGCAAGGTGGTGGAGCGCGCGATCGTCGGTCCCGCCGATATACATGCCGGGGCGCCGCCGGACGGGCTCGAGCCCTTCCAGCACCTCGATCGAGGAGGAATCATAGCTTTCGCGCGGGGTATCGGCCGCGCCGTCGTCGAACAGTCCGTCTGCCATGGTCCCGAACTACACCTTCGCGATGCCTGCGAACAAGCGCGGCGGTGCGGTTTTGCTCAGTCGACGAAGCGCGTGGGCGCGGGTTCGATAACTTCTGTAGTGTTGGCGCGGACTTCGCGCAGTTCGAACGCGCGCTCGCCGATCCCGTTCGAACCGAAGCGAAAGATCCCGTCGGTCCCGAGGAACCCTCCGCGGCCGTAGAGCCGGGTGGTGGGAAATTCGTCGCCCACGTCCCAGTCGTTGGCGATGTTCAGCGTGATCAGCACCGCATCGAAGCCGAGGGTGGCGATCCGGAATGGCCGCGTGCCGAAGCGCTGGGCATAGCTTTGCGCGAATTGCGCCCAGCGTTCGTCGGTGACCGCCGAAAACCATGCCCCGCGCAGTTCGCGCGCATCGTAGATCGCGTCATCGCCGCTCCACAATTCTGTTCCGAGGATCTGGACGTTGCTGCCGCTCGGCTTAAGTACCGGGGCGGCGATCGTCGCGAGCCGTCCACCATCGGCGATCAGCACGGCATCGTAGCCGCCCCGCTCGCGCAGCCGCATCGCGGCGCTGCGGATCGAGGTGTTGCCGCGATCGTAGCGCTCCATCCCGGCGAACGTCGCGCCGTAGGCGCGGGTGGCCGAGACCAGTCCTTCGGCCGCACGGTCGCCATAGGCCCCGGTCGGCACCAGTGCGGCGATCCGGCGGAGGCCGCGCGAGGAAGCATATCGTACCGTGTTCTCGATCGACTGCGCGGGCTGCGTTCCCATCAGGAAAACGCCTCGCTGGCCCTGCGTCGCATCGTTGGAGAACGAGATTACCGGGACGTCGTACTGTCCCGCGACGCTGGCGACCGCATCGATGTTCTCGCCCATCAGCGGGCCGAGGATCAGGCGGTTTCCGTCCGCCATCGCCTCGCGCGCGGCGGCGGCCGCACCCGGCGCGGTGTCGTAGGTGGTGACCCGGATATTCTGCGCGCCGGTGTCGATCACCGCGGTCGTCGCCGCATTGGCGATCGAAGATCCGGCGCGTTCGTTCTCGCCCGACAGCGGCACGAGCAGAGCGATCCGATGGTAGCCTTCCTCGTCGGGCAGGTTGCTCGTGGTCGCGGCCGGTTCGACGCGGACAGGCGGAGGCGCTTCGGCCGGTGCGCCCTTGGGGATGATCGAGCAGCCGCCGAGCAGCGCCAGCGCGAGCCCGGCGAGGAAGCCGCGGCGGCCCAATGGCTTGTGGCGCGCAAATCCGGTCATGACTCGATGCTCCCGATAGTCCATGAGCGGTTCCATGGGCGATCCGCTCCAACCCGGCCTCTATATTGTCGCGACGCCTATTGGCAATCTCGGCGACATCACGCTGCGCGCGCTCGACGTGCTGCGGCGGTGCGACGGCGTGGCGTGCGAGGACACGCGGGTCACCGGCAAGCTGCTCAAGCACCACGGTATCTCGCAGCCGCTGTGGCGCTACGACGATCACAGCGGCGAGAAGGATCGTGCGCGCCTGGTCGATTCGATGCGGAGCAAGGCGGTGGCGCTGGTCAGCGATGCCGGGACTCCGCTGGTGTCGGACCCCGGATATCGCCTGGTCTCCGATGCGCGCGAGGCAGGCGTGCCGATCACGACGCTGCCCGGGGCCTGCGCCGCCATCGCCGGGCTGACGCTGTCGGGGCTCCCCAACGATCGTTTCCTGTTCGCGGGATTCCTCCCGGCCAAGGAGAAGGCGCGGCGCGAAGCGCTTGACGAATTGGCGGGACTGGATGCGACGCTGGTCTTCTACGAAACCGGACCGCGGTTGACCAAGAGCCTCGCGGCGATCGCCGATTGGGACCCGCAGCGCTCGGTCTGCGTCGCGCGGGAGCTGACCAAGCTTTATGAAGAAGCACGGCGGGGATCGGCCGATGAACTGTTCGAACACTACACCGACCACCCGGCGAAAGGCGAAATCGTGTTGCTGATCGGTCCGCCCGAGGAGAGGACGGCCAGCGAGGCCGATATCGACGACCTCCTGCGCGAATTGCTCGCCGCGATGTCGCCCTCCAAGGCGGCGGCGGAGGCGGCGCGGCGGACCGGGCGGCGCAAGGCCGAACTCTATCCGCGCGCGATGGAATTGAAGGCCTGATGCCCGAATTCGCGCGCCAGCGGGCCGAGCGGCGCGGACGGCGCGGCGAGGGGCTTGCGAGCTGGTACCTGCGGCTCAAGGGCTGGCGCATCCTCGACACACGCGTGCGCAATCCGCGTGGCGAGGTCGACCTGGTGGCGAAACGCGGCAGAGTGGTCGCCTTCGTCGAAGTGAAATGGCGGCGGCACGTTTCGGA
The DNA here is from genome assembly GCF_034374265.1 of Pseudoblastomonas marina. NCBI lineage: Bacteria > Pseudomonadati > Pseudomonadota > Alphaproteobacteria > Sphingomonadales > Erythrobacteraceae > Pseudoblastomonas > Pseudoblastomonas marina. The sequence goes on from NZ_CP139718.1 coordinate 785,957, forward strand.
TCTCGACCAGGCGATCGATGAATTCCGCCTGCGACGGGTCGCCGCGGCAGCAGGAGCCGCGGCGCACAATTACGCAAAAAACGGTGAGGACGTGCGGATCGACGTGATCCTGGTTGCACCCTGGCGCTGGCCGCGCCACATCGCCAATGCCTGGCAGCCCTGGAGTTAGCATGACACTGCGCGTCGCCGTCCAGATGGACCCGATCCAAAATATCAATATCGCGGGCGATTCGAGTTTCGCCCTGATGCTCGCCGCCCAGTCGCGCGGGTACGAAGTGTACCATTACGATGTCCGCAGCCTCGCCTGGGATCGTGGGGCGATCACCGCGCATGCCTCGCCGGTGACCGTTCAGCGCGTAGAGGGCGATCATTTCGAGAAGGGCGAGGCGCGGCGGATCGACCTCGCGAAGGATATCGATATCGTCCTGATGCGGCAGGATCCGCCCTTCGATCTCGGCTATATCAGCGCCGCCCTGCTGCTCGACCGGCTCAAGGGCGAGACGCTGGTCGTCAACGATCCGCGCGAGGTGATCAACGCGCCCGAAAAGATGTTCGTGCTCGATTATGCGCGCTTCATGCCTCCGACGCTGATCGCGCGTACGCTCGACGACGTGAAGGCGTTCCAGCGCGACATCGCCGACGAGTTTCCCGGGGGGCTGGTGGTCAAGCCGCTCCATGGCAATGGCGGCAAGGCGATCTTCCATATCGGTCCCGACGGCAAGAACCTGTCGGCGCTGTTCGAGGTATTCAACCAGACCTGGCCAGAACCTCACATGGTCCAGCCCTTCCTTCCCGAGGTGGCGGAAGGCGACAAGCGGATCGTGCTGGTCGATGGCGAAGTGGCGGGGGCGATCAATCGTTTCCCGGGCGAGGGCGAGTTCCGCTCCAACCTCGCGCAGGGTGGCCATGCCGAGAGCGCGACGCTGACCGCGCGCGAGGAGGAAATCTGCGCCGCGATGGGACCCGAGCTCAGGCGCCGCGGGCTCGTCTTCGTCGGCATCGACGTAATCGGCGGGAAGTGGCTGACCGAGATCAACGTCACTTCGCCTACCGGCATCGTCGCGATCGACAAGTTCAATGGAACGGATACTGCAGGCATGATCTGGGACGCGATCGAGCGTCGCCACGCGGCCATGGGATCAACCTGAAGCAGGCTTCAGCTTTGCCAAATCATCCAATTTTGAACCGCGTGGCGGCTCGCGCGTTGCCGCGGCATGGATGATTTCATCGTCAGCGTGGTCGAGGCGCTCGGCTATCTCGGCATCGCCCTGCTGATGGTGCTCGAGAACGTCTTCCCGCCGTTCCCGTCCGAAGCAATCATGGGTGCGGGTGCACTGGCGATCGAACGCGGCTCGATGGAGTTCTGGCCGCTGCTCGCTGCCGGAACGATCGGCACCGTGATCGGCAATTACGCCTGGTACATGGTCGGCGACCGCCTCGGCTATCGCCGCTTGGGGCCGTTCGTCGATCGCTGGGGCCACTGGCTGACGCTCGAATGGGAGGACGTCGAAGCGGCGACCGACTTCTTTCGCAGGCACGGCCACTGGGTGGTCTTCTTCCTTCGCGCGACGCCTTTCATGCGGACGATGATCTCGCTTCCCGCAGGCCTCGCCCATATGGGCAGGATCAAGTTCCTCGTCTTCACCGCGGCGGGGTCGGCAATGTGGAATGCGATGCTGATCTTTGGCACGCAATGGCTCGCGCGCACCTTCGGCGAAATCGAAGACATCGTCAGCTGGATAATCATCGCCACGATCGTGCTCGCGGTCGGCGGGTATGTCTGGCGCTACGTGACCTGGAAGCCGCGCGCGCGGCGTGGGGCCGGCGAGGGTTAGTCCTTTTCGCGCGGGTGCGCGTTGCGATAAGTATCGAGCAGCACCTTGGCGTCGACCTTGGTGTAGATCTGGGTCGAGGCGAGGCTCGCATGGCCGAGCAGTTCCTGCAGGCTGCGCAGGTCGGCGCCCTCGCCGAGCAGGTGGGTCGCGAAGCTGTGACGCAATGCATGCGGCGTGGCGGTCGACGGCAGCCCGAGCGCGGTGCGTGCGCGGGCAACCGCCTTCTGTACCGCGCCCTGGCCGAGCGGGCCTCCTCGCGCGCCGCGGAACAGGGCTCGATCCTTCGCCTGCTCGTGCGGGCAGGCGGCGACATAGGCATCGACCGCCTCTCGCAAGAGCGGCATCACCGGTACGACGCGCTGCTTGCCGCCCTTGCCGGAGATCGTGAGCACTGTTCCGAGCGGGACATCGCCGCCGGTCAGCGAGAGTGCTTCGGAAATCCGCAATCCGGCCCCGTAGAGCAGCAGGAGCACCGCCTGGTCACGCAATCCCTGCCAGTCGCTGCGGGCGAGCGCGGCGACTTGCTCCGCGAGCCCTTCCGCCTCGTCGGGCGTGACGGGACGCGGGAGACCGCGTTTTACTTTCGGACCGCGCAGCCGCGGCGCATCCGGATCTTCTTCACCTGCGCGTTCCCTCGCGAACTTGCTGAAGGCCTTGAGCGCGGAAAGTTCGCGCGCGGCGCTGGTATTGGCCAGTCCCTCGGCGCGCCGCCGGGCGATCTGTCTGCGCAAGTCGCGGGCATCGAGCCTCGCGAGGGCGTGCCAGTCGCGTGCATCGAGGTGCGCCAGCCACCGTCGTGCAGCCGCAAGATAGGCCCGCACCGTGTGCGGCGAACGCCGCTTGCCGAGCGCGAGATGCGCTTCCCACTGGCCGAGGATGTCGGCCGAATTCATACCGTCTCGGGCGCGCCGACCAGCAATTCGGCAACCACGCGGTCGAGCAGGAGCATGCCGCTTTCGGTCAGGGCGATCCGTTCCTCCGTGGCTTCGACCAGTTTCTGTTCCACCAATTGCTCGAGCTTGCGAGCGGATACGAGCGTATCGCGCGACAGGCCGAACCGCCCGGCCAGGGCGTCGAGGTCGATGCCCTCGTCGAGCCTGAGCCCCATCAACACTGCTTCCTCGGCCTGTTCGCGCAAGGGGAGGGCGCGCTCCTCGGCGATGCCATGGCCGTTGCGCGCGATCGCCGAGAGAAAGTTTTCCGGCTTGCGATGGCGCACGGTCGCGCGGCCGCCACGCCGGCCATGCGCGCCCGGGCCGATCCCGGCGAAATCGCGATAGCGCCAATAGGTGAGATTGTGCGCGCTTTCCTGCCCCGGGCGAGCGTGGTTGCTGACTTCGTAGGCGGGCAGGCCCGCCGCGCGCATCCGTTCGCGCGTCGCCGCGAACAGATCGGCGGCGCTGTCGTCGTCGAGCGGGGTGAACGCGCCACGGCGGACATCGGTTGCGAAACGCGTCCCGGGTTCGATCGTCAATTGGTAGAGCGAGAGGTGGTCGGTCCCGAGCGCCAATGCTCGCTCGAGTTCGCCGAACCATGCGTCGGCGCTCTGCCCCGGGCGGGCATAGATCAGATCGAAACTCACCCGGTCGAAATGCTCCTGCGCGATGGCAAGCGCCGCCAAGGCCTCGGCTGCCGAATGCTCGCGCCCCAGGAAATGCAGCGCTTCCTGCTCGAGCGACTGGATTCCGAGCGACACGCGGTTGATCCCCGCCAGCGCAAGCGCCGCGAAATTGTCCGCCTCGATCGATGTCGGGTTGGCTTCGAGCGTGATTTCGATACCGGGCGCGAAGCCCCACAGGCTCTCGGCTTCGGTCAGCAATGAATCGACCAATTCGGGCGGCATCAGCGAGGGTGTGCCACCACCGAAAAAGATCGATGTCAGAGGTTCATCGCATGTAACGCTCGACTCATGGCGCATGTCGGACCGCAATCCGACCCCCCACTGTTTGGAGTCGAAATTTTCCCGGACATGGCTGTTGAAGTCGCAGTAGGGGCACTTCGAGCGACAGAACGGCCAATGGAGATACAGAGCTAGCGCCATAGAAGGATTCAGGTCTCTTTAACCTGCGGAAGTCAAGTTCGTTGCCATGAGCAAAGCTCGCATTTTTCTAATCATTTCCGTCGTGCTGGGGCTCGCTGCGCCGGCGATGGCGACCCGCGGTCACGCCGATTTCGAAGCGCGGATCGTTTCTGCCCATAACGTGGAGCGCGCGCGTCACAGCCTACACGGCCTGCGCTGGAATAGCGAACTCGCGCGCGATGCGCACGACTGGGCGCAATACCTCGCGCGACACCAGCTCCTCGAACACGCCGATCGCGGGCATACCCGTGGTGCCGGGGAAAACCTCTGGATGGGAACCGCAGGCTATTACACGATCGAAGACATGATCGGCGGTTTCATCGATGAAAAGCGGCATTTCCGCCCGGGTCGTTTTCCCGAGGTCTCACGGACCGGGAATTGGGCCGATGTCGGTCACTACACGCAGGTGATTTGGCCCACGACTACCGAGGTCGGCTGCGCCGTCGCACGCGGTCGCGGTCAGGAAGTGCTCGTTTGCCGCTATTGGCCCGCCGGCAACTGGGTCGGCGACCACGTCGGGATCCAGCCGAAGCGGTCTATGCGAACAGAGCGCTGACCAGCTTGGCGAATGCATCGGCGCGATGGCTGATGCGGTGCTTTTCGGCCGGGTCCAGCTCGGCGAATGTCTGTTCGTAGCCCTCGGGCACGAACACCGGATCGTAACCGAACCCGAGTGTGCCTCGCGGCGGCCAAGTGAGCGAACCGTTTGCGCGACCCTCGAACACGGCCTGCTGTCCGTCGGGCCAGGCGATCGCGAGGACGCAGGAAAACCACGCGCTGCGATCGACCTCGGAGCCCTGTTCCGCGAGTTTGCCTTCGACTTTGCCCATCGCCATGTACCAGTCGCGCCCGGCCGGCCCCTCGAACCATTGCCGTTCGGCCCAGTCGGCGGTGTAGACCCCCGGCTTGCCGTCGAGCGCCGCAACCGACAACCCGCTATCGTCGGCCAGTGCGGGTAGCTGCGCCGCCTGCGCCGCCGCGCGTGCCTTGATCAGCGCATTGTCGGTAAAGGTCTTGCCGGTCTCGGCAGGCTCGGGAAGGGCGAGCGCGCCCGCCGAGACGCAGTCGACGCCATACGGCGCGAGCAGCGCGGAGATCTCCTTCAGCTTGCCTGCATTGTGGGTGGCAATGACGAGCTTGGAGCCGAGGGGAGGGTGCTCGCTCACGCGACGGCCTTTTCCTGCGCCTCGAAAATCCGGTCGCAGCCCATCCGCGCGAGGCGCAGCAGCCGAAGCAGGCCTTCCTCGTCATAAGTCGCGCCTTCGGCGGTCGCCTGGACCTCACCGATCTGGCCGCCTTCGAGCAGCACGAAATTGGCATCGGCGTCGGCGGCGCTGTCCTCGATATAGTCTAGATCGAGAACCGGGGTACCCTGATGGATACCGCAGCTGATCGCCGCGACTTTCGAGGAGATCGGATCTTCCTTGATCGCGCCCGATTCGAGCAGCGTGTTCACCGCGAGCCGCAGCGCGACCCACGCGCCGGAGATAGAGGCGGTACGGGTACCGCCATCGGCCTGGATGACGTCGCAATCGAGCGTGATCTGGTGCTCGCCGAGCTTCTTCAAATCGACCACGGCGCGCAAGCTGCGACCGATCAGGCGCTGGATTTCCTGCGTCCGGCCCGACTGCTTGCCGCGCGCCGCCTCACGGCTGCCGCGGGTGTGCGTCGCACGCGGAAGCATCGAATATTCGCCGGTGACCCAACCCTGGCCCTTGCCGCGCAGCCATGGCGGAAGGCGGTCCTCGACGCTGGCGGTGCACAGCACGCGGGTGTCGCCGAAACTGATCAGGCAGGAGCCTTCGGCGTGCTTGGTGAAGGCGGTTTCGATGGTGATGGCGCGCATTTCGTCGGGGGCGCGGCCGGAGGGGCGGGTGGTCATGATCGAGGAATCTCCGTGGGTGTTCGGCGCCCGCGATAGGCGCGGGGGGCTTGTGCGCACAAGTCTTGTCTCGCCCGGACCGTTGCGTAGATTGGCGGGCATGAATTCGCCGCCGCTCATCGAATTGACCACACGCGCCCGCGATATCTTCCGGCTCGTGGTAGAAGGCTACCTAGCAAGCGGGCAACCGGTCGGCTCGAAGACGCTGGCGGGGCAGGGGGTCGAGCTGTCGCCGGCTTCGATCCGCTCGGTGCTCGCCGAACTCGAAGGACTCGGGCTGCTCGCATCGCCGCATACCTCGGCCGGGCGGATGCCGACCGATCTGGGCCTGCGCCTGTTCGTCGACGGGATGATGCAGGTGGCCGAGCCGAGTCCCGAAGAACGCGCGGCGATCCGCGAGCAGCTGGGCGCGCCGGGACCGGTCGAGGCGGCGCTCGAGCGAACCAGTGCGCTCTTGTCGGACCTCTCCGGCGCGGCGGGTATGGTGATGGTGCCGCGCCGCGAGCCGAGGCTGGCGCAATTGTCGCTGATCCCGGTCGCGCAGGGCCGCGCGCTCGCTGTGCTCGTGGGCGAGGACGGCCAGGTCGAGAACCGGATGCTCGAGCTCGGGCGGGCGGTCGATCCCGCCGCGCTCGAAGCGGCGGGGAACTACGCCACCGCGCGCCTATCCGGTCGGACGCTTCCCGAAGCGGTCAAGGCTATCCGCCGCGAAATCGACAGCGGCCGCTCGCAGCTCGATGCCGCCAGTCGCGACCTCGTCGAACGCGGAATCGCGGTCTGGAGCGAGGATGCCGCGGAAAGACCCGTGCTGATCGTACGCGGTCAGGCCAAGCTGCTCGACGACGACGCGCTCGACGATATCGAGCGCGTGCGATCACTGCTCGACGACCTCGAAAGCAAGCAATCGGTCGCCGCGTTGCTTGACGATGCGCGCGAGGCCGAAGCGACGCGCATATTTATCGGCTCCGAGAACCGCCTATTCTCGCTTTCCGGCTCCTCGGTCATTGCCGCGCCCTATCGCGATCGCGAGGGCAAGGTGGTCGGCGTGCTGGGTGTGATCGGGCCGACTCGGTTGAATTATGCGCGCGTGGTCCCCATGGTTGATTTCACGGCGAATTCGCTGAGCAAACTGATCGGCTAAAAAGAACCCATGACCAACGACAACGACAAGCAGGGCGCCCACGCGCCCGACCCGGAAGTGGCGGAAGAACTCCGCGGAGTTCCCGAAGACATGATCGACGAGGGTGACGAGCCCTCAGACGGCGACACAAATGGCGAAGGCGAGGGCGACCTTGCCGATGCGATCGCACAGTTGCGCAACGATCTCGACGCGACGAAGCAGGAAGTCCTCTATGCGCGCGCAGAAACGCAGAACGTGCGTCGGCGGCTCGAAAAGGACGTGGCCGATGCCCGCAATTACGGCGCGTCGGGCTTCGCCCGCGACATCCTTTCGGTGGCCGACAATATCGCCCGCGCGCTCGAACACGTGCCCGAAGCACTGCGCGAGGACGACAAGGCGCGCCGTTTCATCGAGGGTATCGAGGCGACCCAGCGTGAGATCGACAAAGTCTTTGCACAGAACGGCATCAGTCGCATCGCTGCGGTCGGCCTTCCGCTCGACCCCAACCAGCACCAGGCGATGATGGAAATTCCCACTGCGGACGCCGAACCCGGCACGGTGGTGCAGGAAATGCAGGCGGGCTACATGCTGCGCGAGCGGCTGCTCCGCCCGGCGATGGTCGGGGTGGCCAAGAAGCCGGACTGACCTCACGCAACCCAAGTACGAGAAAGGCCGCCGCTCCCTTCCGGAGCGGCGGCCTTTTTTCTCGGTTCGAACCGATCAGTTGTAACGGCGCAGGAGACCGGCCAGCTTGCCCTGCACGCGGACCTCATCGGCGTTGTAGACCTGCGGCTCGTAGGCGGCGTTGGCGGGATCGAGCGTGATCCGGCCCTTGTCGCGGCGCAGGTATTTGAGCGTCGCTTCCTCGTCGCGGACCAGCGCGACGACGATTTCGCCGTCACGCGCGACGTCGGTGCGCTTCACCAGCGCGTAGTCGCCGTCGAAAATTCCCGCTTCGATCATCGAATCGCCGGAGACTTCGAGCGCGAAATGATCGCCGGCCCCCAGCAATGCCGCGGGCACGGGCAGGGTCTGCGTATCTTCGAGCGCTTCGATCGGTACACCCGCGGCGATCCGGCCATGGAGCGGGATCTCGATCACGTCATTGGCCGGTCGCGGCGTGCTCTCGGGCATCTTGAGCGACGCAGGCGCAGCGGCCTTCGAAGTTGCGGAAGCCACCGCATCTTCCGGCTGCCGGATCACCTCGAGTGCACGCGCCCGGTTGGGCAAGCGGCGGATGAAACCGCGCTCCTCGAGCGCCGAGATCAGCCGGTGGACGCCCGATTTCGACTTGAGGTCGAGCGCGTCCTTCATTTCCTCGAAACTCGGCGACACGCCGGTTTCCTCGAGCCGTTCCTGGATGAAACGGATGAGCTCGTGTTGTTTGCGAGTGAGCAATTGCTCCTCCCTTGATCGGTTCGCCTTCAGTGAACGAACAAGGAACAATTAGGCAACTTCCGCGAACCCGTCAAGTGCAACGCCGCGGAAAGCTGCGGGTCCTATCCGTTTCCGAGCAGATCGCGCGTGGCGCATTCCACATCATTCCGGCGCATCAGTGTCTCGCCGACGAGGAAGGCCCGCAGCCCATGGCCGGCAAGGCGCTCGATATCAGGATGCTCGGTGATACTGCTTTCGGCGATTCCGAGGACGCCGCGCGGCAGCATGGGCGCGAGGCGCTCGCTGGTCGCGAGGTCGGTCTCGAATGTTGCGAGGTTGCGGTTGTTGATCCCGATCATGTCGGGCGAACATCGCAGGACGCGCTCCATTTCCTGCTCGTCATGCACCTCGAACAGGACGTCGAGCCCGAACTCGCGCGCGACGTCGGCAAGCTCGGCCATTTGCGCATCGCCCAGCGCCGCCGCGATGAGGAGGATCGCGTCGGCCCCCAATGCCCGCGCCTCGACGACCTGCCAAGGATCGATCGTGAAGTCCTTGCGCAACACGGGGAGCGAACAGGCTGCACGCGCTTCGATGAGGTAGGTATCGCTGCCCTGGAAATGCGGTTCCTCGGTCAACACCGAAAGGCAGGCGGCGCCCCCCTTGGCGTAGGCGCGTGCGTGATCTGCCGGGTCGAAATCAGCACGGATCAAGCCTTTCGAGGGTGACGCTCGCTTGATTTCGGCGATCAGCCCGAAGCCGTTCGCTGCCTTGGCGGCCAGCGCGTCCCGGAAGCCCCTCACCGGTGAAGCAGCGCTCGCTTCCTCTTCGAGCGAGGCGAGCGCGCGCGCAGCCTTGCGTCGTTCGACATCCTCGCGCTTGATCGCACAGATTTCGGCCAGTTTGCTCACGCGACGAGCTCGATCCATGCGCCGAGCAGTTTCGCCGCGGCCCCGCTGTCTAGCGCCTCTTGGGCTTCGGCCACCCGCGCGGGCCAGTCTTCCTCGCGCCCGGCAACCACCAGCGCGGCGGCGGCATTGAACACCACCGCATCGCGATAGGCGCCGGGCATCCCGTCGAGCAGTGCGCGCAGCGCCCTGGCGTTGTGCGCGGCATCTCCGCCGCGGATGGCCTCGACCGGGGCATGCTCCAGCCCGGCCCTTGCGGCGTCGAACCGGCGCATGGCGAAATCGCTGCCGCGCACATCGGCCATCTCGTTGCCGCCGGCGAGGCTAAGTTCGTCGAGGCCCTCGTCGCCCGAGACGATCAGCGAGCGCCCCGTTCCGAGCGAGGCCATCGCGCGCGCATAGATCGGGACGTAGGCAGGCCGTGCGATACCGATCAGCTGGCTGTGCACGCGCGCCGGGTTCGACAGCGGACCCATCAGGTTGAAGATCGTGCGCTTGCCGAGCTGCTGGCGGATGGGCTGGATCCGCGCCATCGCCGGGTGGTGGTTCTTGGCAAACAGGAAGCAGATGCCGATCTCGGCGAGCGTCTTCTCGGCGGTGCGTCCCGCAGCGTCCATGTCGAGACCCAAGGCCTCGAGCGTGTCGGCGGCGCCGGCTTTCGAAGACGCCGCGCGGTTGCCGTGCTTGGCCACCGGGACCCCGCAGGCTGCGACGACGAGGCTCACCGCGGTCGAAACATTGAGGGTGTGGTGGCCGTCGCCCCCGGTGCCGCACACGTCGATCGCATTGTCGGGCGCATCGACCGGCAAGAGGCGGGCTCGCAGTGCACGCGCCGCACCGGTAATTTCCGAAGACCGTTCGCCGCGATCGGAAAGATCCGACAGGAAGCGCGCGATCTCTTCTTCCGACACACCGCCATCGAGGATGCGACCGAATACTTCCTCGGCTTCGGCGTCGGTGAAATGCTGCTGGACGTCGGGCAGGACCGTCATGCGGGGACTTTCGTTTCGAGGCCGCATTGCGCGACGAAATTGGCGAGCAACGCATGGCCGTGCTCGCTGGCGATGCTTTCGGGGTGGAACTGGACGCCGTGGATCGGCAGGTCGCGGTGGCGGAACCCCATCACGCAGGTCCCATCGACTCCCGGGGTCTTGCTGGTGGCGTTGACCAACAGGCAGTCGGGCACGTCCTCGACCACGAGCGAGTGGTAGCGCGTCGCCGCGAAGGGCGAAGGGAGGCCGGCGAACACGCCGCTGCCATCGTGCTCGACCGGCGACGTCTTGCCGTGCATCAGCCCGCCGCGCACCACCCGTCCGCCGAGATGCTGGCCGATCGCCTGGTGTCCGAGGCACACGCCGAGCAGCGGGACGCCCGCCTTCTCGCAGGCCGCGACGAGGCCGAGGCTAATTCCAGCCTCGTCGGGCGTGCAGGGGCCGGGCGAAAGGAGGATTCCGTCCGCACCGAGCGCCATCGCCTCGTCGACCGACAGCGCGTCGTTGCGATGCACCTCGACCGGCACGCCCAGCTCCATCACGTAATGGACGAGGTTCCAGGTGAAGCTGTCGTAATTGTCGACGACGAGGATCACGCCTTGGCTTTCCCCGCCAACTCGTCAGTCGCGCGCACGAGGCCGTCGATGATGCCCGGTTCGCCGGCGCTGTGGCCCGCGTCGTGGACAATTCGCAAATCGACTTCGGGCCATGCCTTTTTGAGCGCCCAGGCGGCCGAGGGCGGGGTGCAGATATCGTGTCGACCCTGGACGATGATACCCGGGATGCCCTTCAGCTTGTGCGCGTTGTCGAGCAGCTGGTTTTCCTCGAGGAAGAAGTTCTCGAGGAAGTAGCGTGCACAGATCCGCGCGAACGGCACCGCCTTGGCCGGATCGGCGAAACTGTCGAGCAGGTCTTCGTTGGGCAGCAGGGTGGCGACATTGCCCTCCCACAGCGACCATTGCTCGGCCGCGGCGAGGCGGGTGGCCTCGTCGTCGCTGGTGAGACGGGCATGATAGGCTTTCACGAGGTCGTCGCGCTCGTCTTCGGGGATCAGCCCCGTAAACTTGTCCCATTGCTCGGCCATCACCTCGCTCGCGCCGTAGCGATAGAGCCAGTCCTTTTCCTGCTGGCGGGCGAGGAACACACCGCGCAGGACGAGCTCGCTGGTACGGTCGGGATATTGCTGGGCATAGGCGAGCGCGAGCGTCGCGCCCCAGCTCCCGCCGAAGACCTGCCATTTCTCGTGCCCGCACATGATCCGCAGCCGCTCGACGTCCTCGACCACGCGCCAAGTGTCGTTGTATTCGATCTCTGCGAAGGGTGTCGATTTGCCGCAGCCGCGCTGGTCGAACAGAAGGACGTCGTAAAGCCCGGGATCCCATTGGCGGCGATGGTCGGGGCTCATCCCGCCGCCGGGGCCGCCGTGGAGGAAGACCGCGGGTTTCGCGCCCGGCGTGCCGACCCGCTCGTAATAGAGCGAATGGCCTTCGCCGACATCGAGCATGCCGGACTCGTAGGGTTCGATCTCGGGATAGAGCGTGCGTTCGTATTCCATCGTCATTCCCATCGTTAGTCCTTGTCTTCGACGACCAGCATCGGACCGATCGACGATCCCTTGTCGAGGCGGTTCCTGGCCGGGTCCCACAGAGCCGAAACGCCGCCGTCGAGGTAGAGCGCGTTGGGAGTCTTGAGTTCGTCGCGGAAGAAGCGCGCGAACTTGCCGAAGCTCAGCGGCATCTCGCTGATCACGAAATGCGCACGGCCTTGCGCGTCGACGCCGACGCCGTTGCGGGTGCGGACCGAGGGCCCGTCAGCCTGGAATTCGGGGTGCAGCTTGCCGCCCATCACCAGCATCGGGCCCGACTGGGTGCCGAATTGTGGCCGGTCGCCGACCGTGGCGTAGAACTGGTCGGTCGGGAGCACCCGCCAGCTACCCCCACCGCCGAAGAACACGCCGTTCGGGGAAAGGTGGAAATTGCCGCTGCCATCGGCGCGGTTGAGCTCCTTCAGTCGTTCGCCATTCTCGACGTAATAGCCGATCGGCTTGCCTGCGCCATCGAACATCCCTGCATTGGTCGCGAAGGCGACCTTGGCACGGCTTTCGCCGAGCGCGTCCGAGAGTGCGGAAAGGCTGCGCCACGGGCTGCCCCCCTCGGGCGCGAGCGCGGTGCGGATGCGATGCTTGGCCGGATCGGCAATGCAGTGTGTCAGCTGGACCTTCTCGAATTCGACCGTGCGGCAGGCGGATTCTCGGGAAGGTTCGGGCGTAACCTCAGGGTTAGGCGAGGCCGTCTCGAGGGCAACCGCCTCGCCCCCGATTTCGGAGCGGCCGACCGGATCACCTGCCTGCGGTTGATCGCAAGCGGTGAGCGCCAGCGGGGCGGCGAGGGCAACAAGTACCCTCATGCCTGACCTCCGACAACGCGATAGGCCTCGCGCGCGGCGGCGAACAGCGCACCGGCCTTCGCCTCGCATTCGCGCTGCTCGGCGGCGGGATCGCTGTCGGCGACGATTCCGGCGCCCGCGGTGACATGCATTGTTCCGTCTTTCACGATGGCGGTGCGTAGCGTGATGCAGGAGTCGAAGGAACCGTCGGGCGCGAAGTATCCGACCGCTCCGGCGTATGGACCCCTCGGTTCGTCCTCGAGTTCGGCAATCACCTGGCAGGCGCGGATTTTCGGGGCCCCGCTGACGGTGCCGGCAGGGAATCCGGCGAACAGCGCGTCGAGCGGATCGGCTCGGCTCTCGTCCAGTCGGGCGGTGACATGGCTGACGAGATGCATGACATGGCTGTACCGCTCGCAGCCGAAGCTCTCGGTCACCGTTACGCTGCCGGCTTGGGCGACCCGGCCGATATCATTGCGTGCGAGGTCGAGCAGCATCAGGTGTTCTGCGCATTCCTTGGGGTCGGCGCGCAATTCGGCCTCGAGCGCGCGATCCTCGGCCTCGCTCTTGCCGCGCGGCCGGGTGCCGGCGATCGGGCGGATCGCCACTTCTCCATCGCGCAGCCGGACGAGGATTTCGGGGCTCGAACCGACCAATGCGAAGCCGGGCAGGTCGAGATGGAACAGGAAGGGCGAGGGGTTCACCCGTCGCAGCGCGCGATAGAGCGACAGGGGGGGCAGCGCAAAGTCGCTCGTGAACCGCTGGGCGAGTACGACCTGGAAAATGTCGCCTGCCGAAATCAGCTGCTTCGCCCTGACCACCCGCGCTTCGTAGTCATCGGGCGCGACAATGTGGCGGACCGAACCGGTCGAAAGCATTGCCTGATCGTCGGATCGCGAGGGACGGGAAAGCGCGGCGATCGTCGCCGAGATGCGCGTGGCTGCCTCCGCAATGACGGTCTCCGGGCCGGACTCATCGGGGTAAAGTGGTGCGATTACGGACAGCTCGTCGCCGATGTTGTCGAACACCAGCAGGCAGCGCGGACGCACGAAGAACAGGTCGGGAGTGCCGAGCCCTTCACCGGGCGCTCGTTCGACCGGCTCGATCCACCCATAGCTCTCATAGGCGAAATAACCGACCAGCGTCGCGATGGCAGGCGGCAGGTCGGCGGGAATGTCGGTGCGGATCTCGTCGAGCAGCGCGCGCAGCGCATCGAGCGGGGGCTGCTGAATGGGTAAAAAGGCGTCGCGATTCTCTGCCCAGCCCCGATTGATCTCGGCGCTGCCGGACTGTGCGCGCAGGACCAGATCGGGATCGAGCCCGAGCAGGCTGTAACGCCCGCGATGCGCGTTGCCTTCGACCGATTCGAGCAGGAAATCACCGCGCCCGGGCTCGATCAGGCGCGCGGCCGCGCCGACGGGCGTGGTCTCGTCGGCGACAAGGCGTTGCCAGATAAAGGCCGGCCGGCCTTGCGCTAGCGCGTCGCGCGCGTCCGCTTTCCCGAGCAGTGCCATTGCGGGTCCATCGTCGATCTGCCCCTTAGCGGCCCTGGCCGGTGAGTTCTTCGACGACCGCGCGGATCGCATTGTCGTTGCGGGTCACGCCGACTTCCTTCTGGATCGCCTTGTCGAGCTGTTCGGCGAATTCCTGGCCCGCGACGCGGCCGAGTTCGGTTCTCGCCTGCGCAATCGCCGGATCGTCGCGATCGACTTCGCCCGGGATGATCTCGTCGAGGAGGACCACGAACCAGCCGGCATTGGAAGGTGCTTCGAGCTTCTTGATCGTGCCCTCGGCCATCGCGAACATCAGCGCGAGCGGCGGCGGGACACGCTGCTGCCGGGCGGTGAGTGCCTGGCGCGCGAGATTGATGTCATCGACCGGCGGGAGGGTCGCCTCGATGTCGGCGATCGCCTCGTCGAGATCCTTGCCGTTACGCACTGCGGCGAGCACTTTGTCGGCTGCCTCCTTTGCCGCCGCCGCGCCGCGATCGAGTTTCCACGCCGCGGTCACGCGGGCCTTGATCTGCGCGAGCGGGGGCGGGGCGGCCTCGTCGAACTGGGCGACGTCGAAAATCAGGAACTCCTCGCCCGGCACGATTTCGGCGAGGATCGGATCGCTGTCCTCTTCCATCGCGGCGACGGTCGTCAGCACCGGTTCGAGCAGTTCGGGCACGCGCTCCTGCGAACCGTAGATGACGCCGCTTGCCAGTGCAGGCCGCGTCTGCTCGACCTCGACGCCGAGCTCGCCGGCCACGTCGGCCAGCGTCGAGCCCGACGCGAAGCCGTCCTCGACATCCTCGGCGAACTGGTTGAGCGCTTCGCGGCGCTTTTGCTCGGTGAGCGCCGCGACGATTTCGTCCCGGACCTGCGCGAGGCTCCGCCCTTCGGTGCGGGTGACGTCATCGATCGCGACGATGTGCCAGCCGAGCGGACTACGCACCGGGCCGACGGTCTGCCCTTCGTTACCTTCGAACACCGCACGAGCGACCGCAGCGCTCGATGCCGAAGCATAGGCGTCGCGCTCGGTCGTCTGTTCGGACGGGCTTAGGCCGGTGCCCTGCGCGGCGGCGGCCAGCGTCTGCCCCGAGCGGACCTTGGCGAGGATCGCATTGGCGCCGGCTTCGGTCGGTGCGATCAGCTGAGTGATCGTGCGCTGTTCCTTCGCCCGGTATTGCTCGGCATCGGCCTCGTAGCGGGCGCGGATTTCCTCCGGCGTCGGAGCCGCGATCTCGCCGATGGAATCGGCGCCGAAGCGGGCATAGCGGATCACGCGGCGTTCGGGGATGGTGAAACGCGCCCGGTTCTTGGCGTAGAAATCGGTCAGCTGCTTGTCGCTCGGATCGGCTTCGGGAGCGAAGGCGCTCGACGGGATCGTGGCGATCTTGCCGCGACGGCTCTCGCGCAGCAGCGTGGTGTAACGAAACGCGAGTTCCTCGGGGAAGCTAGAGGCGATCTGGGCGGGGGCGAGCAATTGCCGGATCACCAGCGCCTGGCGCAAATCTTCGCGCACCATTTTCTCTGTCAGCCCCTGCTGGCGCAATGCCTGCTCGAAGGCTTCGCGGCTGAAATTGCCGTCGAGCCCGGCGAAGGCGGGGATCTGGGCGAGCTCGCTGTCGATCAGGCGTTCGCTGGCGATGATGCCGTGCTTCCGGCCGTATTCGGAGATCGCGGCGCGCTGGATCAAATTGTCGAGGGCACCCTCGAGGCCGCCGCCGGCAATGAATTCCTGCATGGTGAGATTGGGGTTTTCGCGGCGGGCACTGTTATACGCGATCTCGGCCGCGGCGCGCAGTTCGGACGTGTCGATCGAGGTGCTGCCGACTTCCGCCACCGTTTCCCCGCCAGCAATGCCGCCGAAACTTCCGGTATTGGCGACGTCGCTGCTGGCGAAGGCAAGTGCGATGAGGCCGAGGAAGGCGAGGGTGATGCCGATCCCGAGCTTGGACTGGAAGAACTTGCGGAAGAGAGTGATCATGCTGGCGTGAGAACCCACTGAGTATGAATGCAGGGTGGCCGCCCGGATGCGCGGCTATGGCGGGCGATGTAAAGCTGCTGTGGCCTCGGAGCAACCATCGATCGCGCTTATCGGGCAATTGCCCCGTTGGGGTTTTGACAAGTTGCGAGTTCAGACCTAGCAGCCCGGTCTTTCGCGCCTACATCGGCGTAACGGGTCGTAGATTTTCGAGGGAACAAGATGGGCCATCGCCCCTATATTATCGGCAATTGGAAGATGAACGGTACGCGCAATTCGCTCGCCGAAGCGCGCGCGATCGACCGCGTGGCGGCCAAATGGCCCCAGGTTCGCGTCGGAATCGCCCCGCCGCACACGCTGATTCATGCCATGCGCGATGCGGTCGATTCGATCGATGTGGGTGGCCAGGATTGCCATTCGGAGGAAACCGGCGCCTATACCGGCGATATCTCCGCATCGATGCTCAAGGATGCAGGCGCCAGCTTCGCGATTCTCGGTCATAGCGAACGCCGCCAGTATCACGGCGAAACCAATCCGCAGGTCAAGGCGAAGTCCGAAGCGGCGCTCGCCGCTGGCCTCAACGTGATCCTGTGCGTCGGCGAAACCGAGGAACAGCGCGATGCCGGCACCGCGGAAGCGACCGTCACCCGCCAGCTGCTCGCCTGCCTTCCCGATGTCGGCAATGGCGACGAGGGGGAGCCCGTCTCGGCACGTCTCGCCGTCGCCTACGAGCCGATCTGGGCGATCGGCACCGGGCGCGTTCCCTCGCTCGACGATATCAACGCGATGCACGATGCGATCCGCGCCAAGCTGTGCGAAGCCTTCGGCGATAACGGGGGCGAAGTGCGCATCCTCTACGGCGGTTCGGTCAAGGCCGAAAACGCACTCGAGATCCTCGGTTGTCCCGAAGTCGGCGGCGCGCTCGTTGGCGGAGCGAGCCTCACAAATGAGAGTTTCGGCGCGATCATCATTGCCGCGGCCGACGACGCGCGCGACTGAGCGTCATCAGCCCCTTCGCTTGAACCGATCCGTCGTCGCGCCTAAATGGCGCGAACACTGATCCGAACGGAAGTTTCCCATGTCGCTCTTCATTTTCCTCACCGTCATCCAGGCGATCGTCGCTGCTGCACTCGTCACCGTGGTCCTGATGCAGCGCTCCGAAGGGGGCGGGCTCGGCATCGGCGGGAGCCCGGGCGGATTGATGAGTGCACGCGGCGCGGCGGACTTCCTGACTCGCGCGACCAGCATCCTCGCGACCCTGTTCGTGATTCTGTCGATCGCTCTCGCTGCGCTGGCGGTCGAGAACACCGGCGCCCGCACGGTCGACACCTCGCTCGACCGCTCGGTCCCGACGGGGCCTGCGGCGCCGGTCCAGCCGGGCCCGACCGAAGCCCCGGCGGACGATGATCCGCTGGCCGGCGCGGCGCAGGAATAGCGCCACCCCTTCGCAAATATTTTTCTCCAAGCGATGTGTGGATTGCGCCGATTGGTGCTTGCGTAACCGCGCGCGCTATCCCTAAGGCTCAACTCCCATGGCGCGGTACATTTTTATCACCGGCGGCGTGGTCTCCTCGCTCGGCAAAGGTCTCATGGCGGCATCGCTCGGCGCGTTGCTGCAGGCGCGCGGCTACAAAGTCCGCATTCGCAAGTTCGATCCATACCTGAACGTCGATCCGGGCACGATGAGCCCGTATCAGCACGGCGAGGTCTACGTCACCGACGACGGCGCCGAGACCGATCTCGACCTCGGACATTACGAGCGCTTCACCGGCGTGTCGGCGCGCCAGAGCGACAACATCACCTCGGGTCGGATCTACCAGCAGATCATCGCGCGCGAGCGGCGCGGCGACTATCTCGGCGCGACGGTGCAGGTGATCCCGCACGTAACCGACGCGATCAAGGAATTCGCGCTCGCCGACCAGGACGATCTCGACTTCATCCTGTGCGAGATCGGCGGCACGGTGGGCGATATCGAATCGCTCCCGTTCATGGAAGCGATCCGCCAGCTCCGGAACGAGCTCGAACCGATGCAGTCGCTGTCGGTGCACGTGACGCTGGTGCCCTTCATCGCGGCCGCGGGCGAGCTCAAGACCAAGCCGACCCAGCATTCGGTCCGCGAACTGGCGTCGCTCGGGATCAAGCCCGATGTCCTGCTGTGCCGCACCGAGCACCCGCTGCCCGAGACCGAGCGGCGCAAGATCGCGCAATTCTGCAACGTGCGCACCGAGTCGGTTATCCAGGCCCTCGACGCGCCTTCGATCTATTCGGTGCCGCTGCAATATCACCGAGAAGGGCTCGACAGCGAAGTGCTGCGTGGCTTCGGTATCACCGACGCGCCCGATCCCGATCTCGCGCGCTGGGAAGACGTCACCGACCGCTACTTCAATCCGGAAGGCGAAGTGACGATCGGCGTGGTCGGCAAGTATGTCGGGCTCCAGGACGCCTACAAATCGTTGAACGAGGCCTTGATCCATGGCGGGCTCGCGCACCGCGTGAAGACCAATATCCGCTGGATCGATGCCGAAGTATTCGAGAACGAGGACGATTCCGAAATCGCCTCGGCACTCGAACCGCTGCACGGGATCCTCGTGCCCGGCGGGTTCGGCGAACGCGGTTCGGAGGGCAAGATCGCCTCGGTGCGTTTCGCCCGCGAGCGCAAGGTCCCGTTCCTCGGGATCTGCCTCGGTATGCAGATGGCGTGCATCGAGGGCGCGCGAAACACGGCCGACGTGTCCGCCGCCAGTTCGACCGAATTCGGCGAAACCAACGAACCCGTCGTCGGGATCATCACCGAGTGGATGGGCAAGGAAGGGCTCGAGAAGCGCGCCAAGGACGGCGATCTCGGCGGGACGATGCGACTCGGGGCCTATCCGGCGCAGCTCGCGAAAGGCAGTCGGGTCGCGGAAATCTACGGAGCTGAGGAAATTTCCGAACGCCACCGTCATCGCTACGAGGTCAACAGCGCCTATCGCGAGGGCCTCGAAGCGGGCGGGCTCAAGTTTGCAGGGATGTCACCGGACGGATTGCTGCCCGAAGTGGTCGAACGCCCGGACCACCCGTTTTTCGTTGGCGTTCAGTACCATCCGGAGCTCAAGAGCAAGCCGTTCGATCCACATCCACTGTTCGCGGGCTTCATCGGCGCGGCGGTCGAGCAATCGCGGCTCGTCTGAGCTCGGGAAGAACCTTCCTGAAATCGGACGGGTTCAAACTTTTTCGCCTAGGCCTTTGCCTAGTTTCATCATTTGATATAGGTCGCCGGACAAGAGACACGGTCGCTGGCGTTCGCTAATGCGCGTTTATCTGGCTTGTCTTGCAGGCGATCGTCTTCTGCGACCCGGACGGTCATCCGCGGACAGGACGGCGCTCAGGCGTCGTGAGGGGGCGAACTCACCCGGTTCGCCCCCTCTATCGTTTCAGCGGTCTGGAAAGATCAGGCTGCGACCTGATCGTCGTTCGAAGCCTGCGCATCGGAGTGCTTGGGATCGGCCTCGATCGTCTTCGGCTGTTCGCCGCCGATCACGATCTTCTTCGGCTTCATCGCTTCAGGCACTTCGCGCAGCAGGTCGATGACCAGCAGGCCGTCCTCCAGCTTGGCATCGTCGACGCGGACGAAATCGGCCAGTTCGAAGCGGCGTTCGAAGCCGCGCTGGGCAATCCCGACATGGAGGAAATCGCCCTCCTGCTCGCCTTCGGGGCGCACGCCCTTGACGGTCAGCAGGTTCTGCTGCGCGGTGATATCGAGGTCGGCCGACTTGAACCCGGCGACCGCCAGCGTGATGCGATATTCGTCATCGCCGCGGCGTTCGATATTGAAAGGGGGGTAATTGTCGCCGCTGTTCTGGCGGGCTGCGTTTTCCAGCACTTCGAACAGCCGGTCGAAACCGACGGTGTTGCGGCGATAGGGGGTGAAATCGAAACGACTCATAATTCAAATCCTCCGTTAAAGAGCAATCTGCAAAACACGGGACCCGCATTGGCGGCGGCCCGTTGACGATATGCACCGCGCCCTTCAGGGCCGCGATACGAGCACAAGATAGTACGGGTCGGCGGCACTGCAAGTGTCTCTTTTCCTCGATCCGGCGAAAGGAAATAACATGGCGGACGATCCGCAGCCGAAAGTCGAAATGTACGTCAAATGGGGCTGCCCCTTTTGCATCCGGGCGAAGTCGCTCTTCGATCGCAAGGGGGTAGAGGTCACCGAATACGAGATCGCCGGCAACGAGGAGAAGCGCGCCGAAATGGTCGAACGCGCGCCCGGCTCGCGCACCGTCCCGCAGATATTCATCGACGACCGCGCGATCGGCGGGTCGGATGAGCTTGCGAAACTAGACTCCGACGGCAAGCTCGACGAACTCCTCCGGCTGTGAGCGACGCGGACAAGATTGCCGTGCTGCAGATGCGTTCGGGCCTCGACCCGCGCGTCAACGCCGCCTTCATGGCCGACGCGGCACGCGAAGCGGCGCAGAACGGCGCGACCATGATGTTCACGCCCGAAATGAGCGGCATGGTCGATCGCGATCGCGGGCGGGCGGCGGAAAGCATCAGGAGTGAAGAAGACGATCAGGTCCTGGAACGCCTGCGTGAGACGGCGCGCGAGAACGCGATCTGGATCGCCATCGGCTCGCTCGCGATCGACAAGGGGGAGGGGCGCTGGGCCAATCGCGCCTTCGTGATCGACGATCGCGGAGAAATCACCGCGCGCTACGACAAGCTTCACATGTTCGACGTCGAACTCGGCGATGGCGACGATTGGCGTGAATCAAATGCCTATGATGCAGGCAATGCGATCGCGGTGGTCGACACGCCGGTCGGTCGGCTCGGCCTGACGATCTGCTACGATATCCGTTTCCCCGCGCTGTACGATGCGCTCGGCCGCGCGCGCTGCGATATCATTGCGATCCCCGCGGCCTTCACCGTACCGACAGGCAAGGCGCACTGGCACGTGATGCAGCGCGCGCGGGCGATCGAGGCGAGCGCCTATGTCGTCGCGGCGGCACAATCGGGCGATCACGAGGACGGGCGCCGAACCTATGGACACAGCCTGGTGGTCGATCCGTGGGGCGAGGTTGTGCTCGATCTCGGCGATACCGGCTCGGGCCTCGGCTACGCTGTGATCGACCGCAACAAGATCGAGGAGGTCCGGGGCAGGCTACCGAGCCTTGCAAACCGTCGCGTGGTCCCCGATCTTGAGTCGCGATGATCGTTTACGACCTCTCCTGCGCGACGCATGGACATCGCTTCGAAGGCTGGTTCTCCAGCTCCGACGATTTCGCGCGCCAGAGCGAGGGCGGTTTGCTTGCTTGTCCGCAATGCGGGTGCGCGGACGTTCGTAAGGCGCCGATGGCTCCCGCCGTGCCGCGCAAGGGTGCGAGCGCCGAAACCGTCGCCGTCACAGGTGGACAGGATACCGAACGCAAGGCCGCGCTCGACGCACTGACAAAGCTGCTCGAAGACTCGCAATGGGTTGGCAAGGACTTCACCGAGCAGGCGCGGCAGATGCATTACGGCGAACGCGACAGCGCTGCGATCCACGGCGAGGCCACCCTCGCGGACGCCAAGGAAATGCTCGACGAGGGCATCGGGGTTGCGCCGCTCCCGCTGCCGGTCACGCCGCCCGACAAACTCAACTGATTGTCAGCGACCCCTCGCTTTCCTATGGCGCGAACGGGGGCGCCCGTAGCTCAGTAGGATAGAGCACCAGATTCCTAATCTGGGGGCCACAGGTTCGAATCCTGTCGGGCGCACCACTCGCGCTCACCCGCAGGGGTGGGCGAGGGTGGTTCGGTGCCTCATGGTCGAAGCTCGTTCGGAGTCGGAGCGAAGCGAAGACGGCGCCGCAGGCGCCCATCCTGTCGGGCGCACCACCGTCGTGTCAGAATATCCCGCCGTCGAAGGTGTAGGTCAGCGCGATCCCGCCCGAATACTGGTCGCGCGAACCGAAGGTCGTCACCACCGGTGAATTGGCGGAGTCATCGACCAGGCGGTCGTACTCGGCATAGGAATAAATGCCCCAGCGGTCGGTCAGTTGCTGGATATAGCCGACCACGATGCCGACCGACTGGACACCGCCCGAAGCATCGTAGACCGGGAGGCCAGAAGCGAGCGATTGCGCCGGCGTGACCGAGTAATAGGCGTCCTGGTAGCTGTTGTCCGTGATCTTCAGTCGCGGGCCGATCGAGACCAGGTATTTGTCGGCGTCGCGCGTTATGAGATCGGCACCGAGCACGGCGATGAAACCTTCATGGCCGGTCACGCCTTGCCGCGCTTCTGCGCGCAAGCGGAAATTCTCGCTCACCGTGTAATTCACGAACCCTCCGACCTCGAGCGAGAAATCGACATCGGGAAGCACGCCGCCAACATCGGCACTGTCGCGCTTGGTCTCGAAGCTCAGGACCGGACCGACCGCGAAATCGTCCGAGGTGGCCACCGCAAAACCGAAGCTTTCATCGGGTGCCTCGAATTCGAACGGAGTGTCGCCGTAGGCGGTCGCGAAATCGACCAGCGGGCCGAAGGAGACGTCGTTCGCGCCCGGCCAGCTCGGCTTCACCTGCGGGCCGAGCGCGACGCGGGTGCGCTTCGCGCCGTCCGAAGGATCGTCCTGCGCCGCGGCCGGATTGGCGAGCAGGGCGCAGCCGCTCGCAATGGCAGCGGTGAGGGTACGGGAATTGATAGGCATGCGACCTCTTTCTTCCAAGACGGATTATGCGGCGGTCTCGCCGGGTTCGCTGCCCATCGGCACGCGTTCCTTGAAGGTATGGGTGATGTAGGGGAACGGGATCTCGATCCCGGCATCGTCGAGCCCGCGCTTGATCGCGCGGATGACCTTGTCCTGGCTTTTCCACATGCCGCGCGGGGTCGACTTGGCGAACCAGCGGACCTTGAAATCGACCGAGCTCGAATTGAATTCGACTGCGAAGATATCGAGCCCCTTGTCGAGCTGGATCCCGTCGACCGCGCGAACCGATTTCTCGATCACCTGTGCTGCCTGGTCGAGATCGGTATCGTAGGACACGCCGCAGACCAGTTCGTGGCGACGGATATCGTGATCGGTCAGGATCTCGACGGGGTTCTTGAACAGGATTGAGTTGGGCACGATCGTCAACTCGCCCGAGAGTTTGCGGACATGCGTTTCGCGCAGGGTGATGTGTTCGACCTTGCCGGTGATGCCCTCGCATTCGATGATGTCGCCGATGCGCATCTTCTCGCGCAGCATGATCAGCACGCCGGCGAGGAAATTCTCGAAAATGTCCTGAAAGGCAAAGCCGATCGCGACCGCACCTATGCCAAGACCGGCGATCAGGCTCGCCGGAGTCATGCCCGGGAGCACGACCATCAGCGCGATCATCAGGCCGACGATCCAGATCACCAGCTTGGCGAGCGTGTCGACAAGGTTCTTCAGGCTGGGCCGCAGCGTGGTCTTGCCGGTCAGCGCATCGACTATGCGGACCGCGAACTTCGCAACGATCCAGGTGATCAGCAGGATCACCAGCGCGATCGCGAAGGAGGGCAGGGAGGCGACCAAGCCGCGCAGCATGCCCTGTACCTGGTCGGTCAACGTACCGACGTAATCCATGAAAAAGCCCCCGTTCCCTGGCTGCGACCGTCGGGTGTGGTCGTTTCAGCTACAATGAGAACGGGGACGCAATGTTCCGCAATGGCGGCAAGTTGTTACTCGGCGGGTTCGGCCTCGACCGTCTTGGCATCCTCGACCGAGAGCACACCGCGCTTAATCTGGTCGCGTTCCATGCTTTCGAACAGGGCCTTGAAATTGCCCTCGCCGAAGCCGTCGTCGCCCTTGCGCTGGATGAACTCGAAGAACACCGGACCGACCTGTGCCTCGGCGAATATCTGGAGCAGCAGGCGGGGCTGGCCGCCTTCGGTGGTGCCGTCGAGCAGGATCCCGCGGGCCTTCAGTTCGTCGACCGGCTCGCCGTGGCCGGGCAGGCGGTCATCGAGCATCTCGTAATAGGTTTCGGGCGGTGCGGTCATGAACGGCACGCCGAAGTCCTTGAGGCGGTCCCAGCAAGCCACGAGGTCGTCGCAGATCAGCGCGATGTGCTGGATTCCTTCGCCGTTGAATTCCCGCAGGAACTCCTCGATCTGGCCCTTGCCGCCTTCGCCTTCCTCGTTGAGCGGGATGCGGATCTTGCCGTCGGGCGCGGTCAGCGCCTTCGAGGTCAGGCCGGTATATTCGCCCTTGATGTCGAAGAACCGGATCTCGCGGAAGTTGAACAGCTTCTCGTAGTAATCGGCCCAGTAGGCCATGCGGCCGTTATAGACGTTGTGCGTGAGGTGATCGATCACGTTGAAGCCGGCGCCGACGGGGTTGGGGTCGACACCCTCGATGAAATCGAAGTCGATGTCGTAGATGGTCAGCTCGCCATTGCCGCGATCGTAGCGATCGACGAGATAGAGGTTCGCGCCGCCGATGCCCTTGATCGCCGGGATGTTGAGTTCCATCGGGCCGGTCTCGGTTTCGACCGGCTGCGCACCGGCTTCGACCAGGTGATCCCACGCCTCGGCGATGTCACGCACGCGGAACGCCATGCCGCAGGCCGAGGGGCCGTGCTCGCGGGCGAAATACCACGCCGCGCTGTGCGGCTCATAATTGGTCAGCAGGTTGATGCCGCCCTGGCGCCACAGCTGGACGTCCTTGCTGCGATGGTTGGCGACATGGGTGAAACCCATCGCCTCGAACACGGGTTCGAGCGTGCCTTTTTCGGGCGCGCAGAACTCGACGAATTCGAAGCCATCGAGGCCGGCGGGATTTTCGAACAGATCGGTCATGATTTCACCATCGGATGTATAAACTGGTTTCAATTGAAACCGCTTTGGGGGGTGTCGCGGGGCGAGTCAAGCACGGGAGCTTCCACTTGCGATGAATCAACCCATCGTTGCGGGCTGTCGTTCCATTAACATTCCGCTTGCCACGGAATCGGTTCTCTGATTCAAGGGAATGGATGACACGGTTAACGTCTTGGTTGCAGCGCGGTGCGAAGCGGGGAGGGGCCGGACAGGGCTTTGCTCTGCTCGCGCTCTTGCTGATGGCGGGGTTCGCCGTGCTCGGCCCGACGGGGCTGCTCGCCTGGGGCGAGCTCGACCAGGCGCTGCAGGATCGCCAGGCGCAGATCGTCGCGCTTGAGCAGGAGCAGGCGCGACTCGAGAACCGCGTCGCCTTGCTCGATCCGTCGGGGGCCGATCCCGATCTCGTCGGAGAATTGCTGCGCGAGAAGCTCAACGTCGTCCACCCCGATGAAGTGGTGCTCACGATCGACCGCGCCGACGCCGACTGATCGCGCTATCCCCATTGCGGTTTCCGTAGCGGCACTTGCGGCGTTGCCGCGCGCGGCAAGGCTGCTATAGCGCGCCCACATTCCCCGGAGGTATCCTTGGCCAAATCCCCCAAGAAGGCGCCCGCGCGCAAGACTGCGACGAAGAAGGCGCCGGCAAAGAAACAGACCGCGACGACGAATCCCGAGAGCGAGGAATTCGCGCTGCGCAATTTGCAGGAAGCGCTCGAAGCGAAACGGCATTACGACGCCAGCGACGAAGAGCTGATGGAATTCTACGAGCAGATGCTGCTCATCCGCCGCTTCGAGGAGCGCGCGGGCCAGCTCTACGGGCTCGGCCTGATCGGCGGCTTCTGCCACCTTTATATCGGCCAGGAAGCGGTTGCGGTCGGCCTCCAGTCGGCGCTCGACGGCGACAAGGACAGCGTGATTACAGGCTATCGCGATCACGGCCACATGCTCGCCTACGGGATCGATCCCAAGGTCATCATGGCCGAGCTTACGGGGCGCCAGGCGGGTATCTCGAAGGGCAAGGGCGGGTCGATGCACATGTTCTCGACCGAGCATAAATTCTACGGCGGGCACGGCATCGTCGGTGCGCAGGTCGCACTTGGCGGCGGACTCGCGCTGGCCCACCAGTACAACGAGGATGGCGGGCTGTGCCTCGCCTATTTCGGCGACGGCGCGGCGAACCAGGGCCAGGTCTACGAGACCTTCAACATGGCCGCGCTGTGGAACCTGCCGATCGTCTTCGTTGTCGAGAACAACGGCTACGCGATGGGCACCGCGGTCAAGCGCAGCTCGGCCGAGACCGAATTCTACCGCCGCGGCACCGCCTTCCGCATCCCCGGCATGGACGTGAACGGGATGGACGTGCTCGAAGTGCGCGCCGCCGCCGAAATCGCGATGGACTATGTTCGCCAGGGCGGCGGTCCGGTGCTGATGGAACTCAACACCTATCGCTATCGCGGGCACTCGATGTCCGACCCGGCGAAATATCGCAGCCGCGAGGAAGTGCAGGACGTGCGCGAGAAGAGCGACCCGATCGAGGGCGCCAAGAAAGTGCTGCTCGAGCGAGGCGTATCGGAGGACAAGCTGAAAGAGATCGACAAGGCGATCAAGGCGCGTGTCGCCGAGGCGGCCGACTTCGCCGAGAGTTCGCCCGAGCCGGCTCTATCCGAACTCTACACCGACGTGCTGGTGGGGGAGTATTGAGATGGCGATCGAACTGAAGATGCCCGCGCTCTCGCCGACGATGGAAGAGGGCACGCTCGCCAAGTGGCTCAAGCAGGAAGGCGACGAGGTCGTCGCTGGCGACATCATCGCCGAAATCGAAACCGACAAGGCGACGATGGAATTCGAAGCCGTCGATGAAGGCATTCTCGGCAAGATCCTCGTCGAGGAAGGCACCGAGGGCGTCGCGGTCGGCACCGTGATCGCGATGATCGGCGAAGAGGGCGAGGATATGTCCGACGCCCGGCCGAGCCAGAGCGCCGAAGTCGACGACGTACCGGGCGAGGGCAAGGATGTCGGGCGCGACCAGAGCGAGGCCGAGATCACGAAGCCTGCGGCCAAACCGAAGGCCGACGATCCCGAGATCCCGTCGGGCACCAACATGGTCAAGCTGACCGTGCGTGAAGCCTTGCGCGACGGCATGGCCGAGGAAATGCGGCTCGACGATCGCGTGTTCGTGATGGGCGAGGAAGTCGCCGAGTATCAGGGCGCCTACAAGGTCACGCAGGGCCTGCTCGAGGAATTCGGCCCCAAGCGCGTGATCGACACCCCGATCACCGAGTACGGCTTTGCCGGGATCGGCACCGGTGCGGCGATGGGTGGCCTGCGCCCGATCGTCGAATTCATGACCTTCAACTTCGCGATGCAGGCGATCGACCACATCGTGAACTCGGCGGCCAAGACGAACTACATGTCGGGTGGCCAGATGCGCTGCCCGGTGGTGTTCCGCGGTCCCAATGCGGCGGCGAGCCGGGTCGGCGCGCAGCACAGTCAGAACTATGGTCCGTGGTATGCCAGCGTTCCGGGCCTGATCGTGATCGCGCCCTACGATGCGCAGGACGCCAAGGGCCTGATGAAAGCGGCAATCCGCTGCGAGGACCCGGTGGTCTTCCTCGAGAACGAACTCGTCTACGGGCGCAGCTTCGAGGTCGCCCAGCTCGACGACCACGTCCTGCCGATCGGCAAGGCGCGGATCATGCGCGAAGGCTCGGACGTCACCATAGTCGCCTATTCGATCGCTGTCGGCCTCGCGCTCGAGGCGGCGGAGGAACTGGCGGGCGAGGGGATTGACGCCGAGGTGATCGACCTTCGGACCCTGCGCCCGCTCGATCGCGAGGCGGTGCTCACCTCGCTCGCCAAGACCAATCGTCTCGTCATCGCCGAAGAAGGTTGGCCGACCTGCTCTATCTCCTCGGAGATCATGGCGATCTGCATGGAAGACGGCTTCGACCATCTCGACGCTCCGGTCCTCAGGGTGACCGACGAGGACGTGCCGCTGCCCTACGCCGCCAATCTCGAGGCCGCCGCGCTGATCGACAGCGACCGGATCGTTAAGGCGGTCAAGAAGGTTTGCTACCGCGATTGAGCCCCTGGATGTCTCCGTCGCGGGATGGGGCCATTAGCGAATTGTTTACGACCGCTCACTAGTTCCATCGTGGCAATTGCTGCGAGGAACGAGGAGCCGGTGGAGAACACAAAGCACCCCTTCTGGGCACGGTTCTTGAAGTCGGAAGAAGGCAACGTCCTCCCGATCATGGCCGTGGCGACCCTGGTGCTCGCCGCGCTCATCGGGGGCGGGGTGGATCTCTCGCGCGCCTACATGACGCAGAACCGGCTGCAGAACGCGTGCGACGCCGCGGTACTTGCGGGTCGGCGATCGGTCACCACCAATGGCCTCGATACCGCCGCAAAGAAGGTGGCCGGCGAATATTTCAACGTCAACTTCGCGAATGTCGGCGACGTCAGCAGCACCTCGTTCGTGCCGTCGACGCCGGACAACGGCAACACGATCGTCGGCACGGCCTCCACCGACCTCAAGATGACGCTGATGAATATCTTCGGCTTCAGCTCGATGTTGATCCGGTCGAACTGCACCGCGTCGATGTCGATGGGCAATGCCGACGTGATGATGGTGCTCGACACCACCGGGTCGATGGGCTGGGACATCTCGAGCAGCGATTCGACCGACCGTATCGTCGCCTTGCGCGCGGCGATGAAGAATTTCTATTCCTCGCTCGCTGCCACGGTCAGCGCGACCAATGCGCGCGTGCGCTACGGCTTCGTGCCCTATTCGCACACGGTCAATGTCGGCTACCTGCTCACCGCCGAGAACTCGAGCTGGATCGCCGATACGACGCGGATCCAGTCGCGCGAGGCGCAGTATATCGACGTACAGCGCAACACGGATGAGGTTGAATCCTACAAGGCTCCGGTCGTCACCACCTCGGATAGCGTCGGCAACTACCAGGCGGGTGGCTGGAGCGACCACTCCGGAAGCTGGCGCTATTCCTCCTCGTGCAACGACAGCAAGCCCAGCAACACCAGCTGGGTTCGATATGGCTCGACCTCCACTTCGACCTCTACCTACATCGATGCCGATGACAATCGCATCACCGAGACCCGCACGACCTATCCTTACAGTCGCACGGCGTATGAGTGTTATTACAAGTCGTCCGACGGACGGTATTGGGTCCGCAAGCGCACTGAAACGATCGACTATTACTGGATCGAGAAATCGACCGAGGAACCGATCTACAAGACCGAGACGGTCAAGTCCTTCGACCGTTACATCTACAAGGCAGTCGATTACGACACGAGCCAGTACAAGCTTGGCGCAACCGTTAGCACCAAGACGGGATCGAACGGAGCGAGCCAGAATTCGACCTGGGCCGGCTGCATCGAGGAACGCAATACCGTCGCCTCGGGATCGATCAGCTACAGCTCGATCACAGGCTTTTCGCCGTCGAACCTTTACGATCTCGATATCGACAGCGCGCCGACCAACGATGCGACCCGGTGGAAGCCGTATTGGCCCGAAGTCACCTATATCCGGACCGATTCCTCGAACCGATACGTGACCAGCGCTTCCCAGAGCGATTATGGCAGCTACGTGGGTTCGTCCTGCCCGCGCCCTGCGCAATTGCTGAAAACGATGACGAAGTCCCAGTTCGACGCCTATGCCGATGCGCTTTCTCCGAATGGCTCGACCTATCACGACATCGGGATGATCTGGGGCGCGCGGATGATTTCGACCACCGGCCTGTTCGCTTCGAACGTCAACGCGACCCCGCCGAACGGCGGCAAGGTCGGCCGTCACATCATCTTCATGACCGATGGCCAGATGGACACCACCTATTCGGGCAAGACCGCGCGCGGGGTCGAGTGGCACGATCGGCGGGTAACCCTCGACGGCTATACCGATCAGGACAAGCGCCACAATGACCGGCTGTTGGCGATGTGTGCAGCGATCAAGGCCCGCGGCACCCGGCTGTGGGTGATCGCCTTCTCGACCTCGCTCACGAGTACGCTCAGCACCTGCGCATCGCCCGACAGTTCGTTCACCGCCGATTCCGCATCGTCGCTCAACACCGCTTTCCAGGAAATCGCCCGCGACGTCGGCGAATTGAGGATCGTGCAGTGATCGCACGACAGGCCATCCATCGCCGAGCGCTCCTGCGTTCGATGCGGGACGGGGAAGAGGGAACCGCGGCAGTCGAATTCGGGCTGATCTGCACGGTGTTCTTCTCCCTCCTGCTCGGCGTCTTCGACATGGGTCAGGCCGCATGGGCCAATGCGACCCTGCAGGGCGCGGCGCAGGAAGCGGCGCGTGCCTCCTCGCTCGAATCGGGCGATACGGCGGTTTCGGATGCGGAGCTGCAGGCGATGCTCGACGAGATTGCACCTGGCGCCACGATCACCTCGTCGCGCAGGAGCTACTACGATTTCGACGATATCGATCGCCCCGAGCAGTGGAACGACGACGATGGCAACGGGACCTGCAACAACGGCGAATCCTATATCGACGAGAACGGCAGCGGTTCGTGGGATGCCGATATCGGCAAATCCGGCAATGGCGGCGCAAACGACGTGGTGATGTACACGGTGTCGGTCGAATATGATCCGATCTTCCCCAATCCCTTCGCCGACAACGGCACCGGCAAACGTCGCATTTCGACGACCGTCGTGCGCAAGAACCAGCCGTTCGACGACCAGCAGGAATACGGGGCCGATGCCGGGACCTGCTGACAGCACGATGGTTGGTGATGGCCCCCTGGCGGCGCGCTCGCTGCTGAGTCGCATGCTGCGCGACGAGGCCGGCGTTTCGGTGGTCGAGTTCGCGATGGTCTTGCCCGTGTTCATGATGCTCGGGCTCTACGGCTTCGATATCGCGTTTCTCGCCTCGCAGAAGATGCAGGTCAGCCAGCTGACCCTCTCGGTCGCCGACAATGCCTCGCGTCTCGGGCAGACCGACAACAATGCGGTCGCGCCGACGATCACCGAAGACCAGGTCGAAGTGGTGCTGAAGGGCGCACTGAAGCAGGCCGGGCAGCTCGATATCGCGAACAACGGGCGGATCATCCTCTCGAGCCTCGAATACGATCCGGTGTCCGATCGCCAGTTCATCCATTGGCAGCGCTGCATCGGCGCGAAGTCGGTCACGAGCGCCTATGGCAATGATTCGACCAACAACGGCATGACCGGCACCAAGATGACCGGCATGGGCAGCGGCAGCAATCGCGTCGCCGCGCCGACGGACACGGCCGTCATGTTCGTCGAGATCGTCTACGACCATCCCTCGGTCTTCCCGGGCTTCATGAGCGGGCCGACCGAACTGCGCGAGGAAGCGGCCTTCATCGTGCGCGACGACCGCGACCTGCAGGATCCCGACGAAAAGGGCCTGACGGGTACCAAGAAGAACGCCTGCTCCTGACGTGATGCCCGCTCCGCTCGCCAGCGGACCAGCCTAATCCCTTGCATTTTTGCGGTGCATGCTCTGCGAGGTGCGGCATGGCGCAACAACAAGAACTCCCCGATCTCGATCGCCTGCCGCGCGCACCACGGCTCGCTCTCGCATACGCGCCTGCGGCGATCCGCGATATGATCGCCACAATGATGCTGCTCGATGTGCAGTTCGACGGGTTCGTGCGCAATGCGAGCGAGCCGGTGCTGGCACAGATGCGGCTCGCCTGGTGGCGCGATCGTTTTGCTCAGGACCCGTCCGACTGGCCGAAGGGAAATCCGCTGCTGTCGAATTTCCGCGACCTGGGCGGGCATGCGGGAAAACTGACGCATGTCGTCGACGGTTGGGAGCGGTTGCTGAGCGAGCGCCCGCTCGGACCGGAGGACCTCCTGGCCCATGCTGAGGGCCGTGCACAGGGCTGGGCTGCGCTGGCGGCACATGACGGGGAAACCGCCGCCTTGCCCGCCGTCGCTCGGGCGGGCAAGCGCTGGGCCCTGCTCGATCTTGCATGGAGCCATGCCGAAGCTACCGAAAGGTCGATGGCGTTGAAGCTTGCGGGATCGCTTGCCCCGACCGCGGCGCTGCCGCGCAACCTTCGCGCCCTCGGCGTGCTCGATGGCCTGGCGCAGCGTGCCTTGCGCAATGATCGTCCGCCGCTATCGCGCGCGTCGGACATGACGACCGCATTGCGCATCGGGCTGTTCGGGCGCTAGACTTCCCCCGGTCGAATGGGGGAGATCGCACATGAAAGGTCTCGCAAGCGGTGCGTTCGTGGCTCTGGTCCTAGCCGGAGCGGGGCTGTTCTGGTGGCAGGGGAAGGCGCAGGTCGAAGAGGCGGCGCCACCGCCCGAGATCGAGGAAACAGTCGATCCCCAAGCGCTACCGAGCGCCGACGCGGGCGATATGCGCGGACCCGACTTGCCCGAAGCGACCGAGCTGACGCGCGAGCAGCGACGCTTCTTCCGCTACGATCGCAACCGCGACCTGCAGATCACCCGCCGGGAAATGCTTTCGACGCGGACGAAGGCGTTTCGCAAGCTCGACAAGGACGGCAACAATTTGCTGACCTTCGAGGAATGGGCGGTGACCACCGTCGATCGCTTCGATGGCGCCGATGCGGACCGGGACAACGTCCTGACGCCCGAGGAATTCCGGACCACGGCGCCCAGGCGCTCTGCCAAGCCTGCCTGCCGCTGCTGAGCGCCAAGTAGGCTAGGCGGGGGCCAGTTCCATCCCTTCGAGCCAGCGTCCGAAGCTTTCCTTCGCGCGATTGGTATAGGCTTCCTTGCGGGTCTTCTTGTGTACCCGCTCCTCGAAGGGGGGGAAGAGCCCGAAATTGACGTTCATGGGCTGGAAGTGCGTCGCATCGGCATCGCCGGTGATATGCGAGAGGAGGGCGCCCATCGCGGTGTCGCGCGGTAGCGGCGTCCAGTCATGCCCGGCGAGCTCTCCGGCCGCCATCAGGCCAGCCATCAGTCCGACCGCGGCGCTTTCGACATAGCCCTCGCAGCCGGTGACCTGTCCGGCGAAGCGGATATGCGGGGCCTTGTTGAGCCGTAGCTGGCGATCGAGCACGACCGGCGAGTTGAGGAAGGTGTTGCGGTGCAAACCGCCGAGCCGCGCGAATTCGGCGTTCTCGAGCCCGGGAATGGTGCGGAATAGCTCGATCTGCGCGCCGTATTTGAGCTTGGTCTG
Organism: Pseudoblastomonas marina; assembly: GCF_034374265.1. Taxonomy (NCBI): domain Bacteria; kingdom Pseudomonadati; phylum Pseudomonadota; class Alphaproteobacteria; order Sphingomonadales; family Erythrobacteraceae; genus Pseudoblastomonas; species Pseudoblastomonas marina. The sequence goes on from NZ_CP139718.1 coordinate 818,966, forward strand.
GAATCCGACCATGTTCCACAGCGTGCCGAGCTTGTTGTCCTGGCGCAGCTGCACCACGGCATAGGGCCAGCGGCCCTGCGGATGTTCCTCGGTGGTGTCATAGGGATTGTCGAGCCCGACGCCCTTCATCGGTCCGTAACGCAAGGTTTCGACACCGCGGGCCGCCATCACCTCGATCGGCATGCAGCCTTCGAAATAGGGCGTGTCCTTTTCCCACTCGCGGAATTCTGTCTTTTCGCCGTCGATCAGCCCCTGGTGGAAGGCTTCGTACTGCTCCTTGGTCATCGGGCAGTTGATGTAGTCGCCGTCCTCGTTCGAGGCTTCGGTGCGCTTGTTCCAGCGGCTCTGGATCCAGCATTTCGACATGTCGATGCTGTCGCGGTGTACGATCGGCGCGATCGCGTCGAAGAAGGCGAGCCGGTCGCTGCCGGTCGCGGTGACGATGCTTTCGGCGAGCGACTGCGCGGTCAGCGGTCCGGTGGCAACGATGGTCGGCCCGGAGTCCGGCAGGGCATCAACCCGTTCGCGTACGACGGTGATATTCGGGTGCTCGGTCAGCGCCCGCTGGACTTCGGCCGAGAAGATGTCGCGGTCGACCGCCATCGCGCTGCCGGCGGGGACGCGTGCCACTTCGCCCGCCTGCATGACGATGCTGTCGAGCCGGCGCATTTCGTGGTGGAGCAGGCCGACCGCGTTCTTTTCGTCGTCGTCGGAGCGAAAGCTGTTCGAACAGACCAGTTCTGCAAGCCCGTCGGTCTGGTGCGCGGGAGTCATGTCGCCGCCGCCGCGCATTTCGGAAAGGCGGACCTTGTAGCCGCGCCGCGCCAATTGCCACGCGGCTTCGCTCCCGGCGAGGCCGCCGCCGATGATGTGGATATCATGTGCCATGGTCGCGCCCACTACAGATTGCCAGGGGGCGGCGTCCAGCGCTAAGCGCGCAGGCGAGGGGAGACCGCGATGCCACGAGCCGCCTTGATCGATCGCCGACCGTACCTGTTGCTGAGTCTGGTGCTAGCGATCGCCTATTTTTTCGCCAGCGACGGGCGCGTGCCCGGCCTGTGGCTGATCGCATGGAAGGGGAGCTGCGTCGGCGTCCTCGCGCTTTATGCGTGGGATCGCGGGCGCGGCGTCGACGGTGCGCTGATCGCGCTCGTCATGGCGCTGGGGGCGGCGGGCGATATCGGGATCGAATTATCGCTCGAGCTCGGCGCGGGCCTGTTCGCGATCGGCCACGTCGTGGCGATTGCGCTCTATCGCCGCAATACGCGAACGAAGATCATCTCGAGCCAGAAGCTGGCGGCCTACGCGCTCCTGCTCGGAACACCCCTGCTGACGGTGATGATCGCCGCCCCGCAGGAGGGTTGGATGCTGGCGACCATTTACGCGCTTGCTCTCGGAATGATGGCTGCGAGCGCCTGGACCAGCCGTTTCTCGCGCTACCAGGTCGGGATCGGCGCGGTGCTGTTCGTCGTTTCCGACCTCGTGATCTTCGCCCGCGAGGCGGAGCGGCTCGATCCGGGAATTGCCGAATGGTTTGTCTGGCCGCTCTATTATCTCGGCCAGTTCCTGATCGTGACCGGGGTCGTCCAGCGGCTCCGTGGAGAACGCCACGCGCCCGACGCGGCCTAGCGCGGGGCGCTAGCTCGCGTCGGGTTCGCCTTCGATATTGTCGTCCGAATGGGCGGTCGTGTGGGGCGTGGTCTCTTCCGCACCCCGCCCGGCCATGTCCTCGGCGATCGCTTCCTCGGCTTCGTTTTCGGGGGCCTCGTCCTCGTCGATCCTTGCGACGCTGACGATGCGTTCGTTGTTCGAGACGCTGAACAGTTTCACCCCCGCCGAACCGCGTCCGATGATCGAGAAGCCCTTATTGTCCTCGAACCCGTCCTCGAGCTCGTGGCGGAAGGTGATCGGGAGGCGGATCAGCTTGGCCTGGTCGGTCACCAGCATGACCTGGTCGCCATGGGTCACGGTGAAGCTCGCGACGACCGGTCCGTTGCGATCGGGATCGCTTTCGGGCGAGCCGATATTGACCACGCCCTTGCCGCCGCGCTTGGTGACGCGATACTCGTAAGCCGAGCTGATCTTGCCGTAGCCCTTGGCGCAGATCGTAAGTACGAATTGCTCCATCTCGGCCATTTCGGCCATCCGTTCGGCAGACAGTTCGGGTGTCGCGCCGTTGTTCTTCCACGGGGCCGCGCGGAGATATGCTTCGCGTTCCTCCATAGTGGTGCCGGTCGAGTTGAGCGTCGCGAGCGATACGACCCTGACGTCGCCCTTCGGACCCATGCCCTGAACGCCGATCCCGGTGCGGCTCTTGGTCTCGCGCGCATCGGTAGCGGCGAAGCGGATCGCCTTGCCGGCATCGTTGGCGAGGAAGACTTCCTGCGTCTCACCGACGAGGCGAACGCCGATCAGGCGGTCGTCGCTGCCCTCGACGAAGCCCATCGCGTATTTGCCGTTAGACGGTACGTTGGTGAAGGCATCCATCGAGTTGCGGCGCACCATGCCCTGCTCGGTCGCGAAGACGATCCCGAGCGAGGCCCATTCGTCCTCGTTTTCGGGCAGCGGCAGAACGTTGGTGACCAGTTCGTCGTCGCCGAGCGGCAGGAGGTTGACCATCGGGCGGCCGCGGGTCTGCGGTCCGCCTTCGGGCAGCTTCCACACCTTCATGCGATAGACGCGGCCGGTATTGGTGAAGAACAACACGGGGTTGTGCGTCGAAGTTACGAACATTTCGACCACGGCGTCTTCGTCCTTGGTCGCCATGCCCGAGCGGCCCTTGCCGCCGCGCGCCTGTGCGCGGAAGGTCGAGAGCGGGGTACGCTTGATATAGCCGCCATGGGTCACCGTGATGACCATGTCGTCGCGCTCGATCAGGTCCTCGTCCTCGAGCCCGTCCCAGGCCGGCGCGATCTCGGTAATGCGCGGCGTGGCATAGGTTTCGCGGATTTCCTCGAGCTCGTCGCGCATCACGCCGTAGAGCTTCACGCGATCGGCAAGGATCGAGAGGTATTCCTCGATCGCGATCGACAGTTCCTTGAGCTCGTCGCCGATCTCGTCGCGACCGAGCGCGGTGAGACTGGAGAGCCGCAGCGCCAGGATTGCCTTCACCTGGCGTTCGGACAGCTTGTAGGTACCGCCTTCCTCGTCGGCGGAAGGGTCGATCGCTTCGACCAGCTGGATATATTGCGCGATCTCGCCGATCGGCCATTCGCGGGCGAGCAGCTTTTCGCGCGCGGCCTGCGGGTTGGGCGCGCCGCGGATGATGGCGACGACCTCGTCGAGGTTCGACACCGCCACCACGAGACCGAGCAGGATGTGTGCCCGGTCGCGGGCCTTGTTGAGCTCGAACTTGGTGCGCCGTGTGATGACCTGTTCGCGGAAGCCAATGAACGACGAAATGATGTCGCGCAGCGAGAGCACTTCGGGCCGACCGCCGCGGATCGCGAGCATGTTGGCAGGGAAGCTCGACTGTGCAGGGGTGTGGCGCCAGATCTGGTTGAGCACCACGTCGGGCGTGGCATCGCGCTTGAGATCGACCACGACGCGCACGCCCTCGCGGCTCGATTCGTCGCGGATGTCGGAAATGCCCTCGATCCGCTTTTCCTTGGCGGCATCGGCGATCTTCTCGACGAGGTTCGACTTGCCCACCTGGAACGGGATCGAGGTCAGCACGATCGATTGGCGACCTTCGCTCTTGGCGCCGCGCGTCGCCTCGATCTCGTGACGACAGCGCATCAAGATCGAACCGCGCCCGGTGGTGTAGGCCGCACGTGCGCCCGACTTGCCGAGGATAAGCGGCGCCGTGGGGAAGTCGGGCCCTGGAATCAGCTCGAAGAGTTCCTCCGAACTGATTGAAGGGTTGTCAATATAGGCGAGACAGCCGTCGATCACCTCGCCGAGATTGTGCGGCGGAATATTGGTCGCCATGCCGACCGCGATCCCGCCCGCGCCGTTAACCAGCAGGTTCGGGAAACGCGCCGGAAGGACGGTCGGTTCTCGCCGCGAACCGTCGTAATTGTCAGCGAAATCGACGGTGTCCTTGTCGAGATCGTCGAGCAGCGAATTGGCGACCCTGGCGAGGCGCGCCTCGGTGTAACGCATCGAGGCCGGCGGATCGGGGTCCATCGAGCCGAAATTGCCTTGGCCGTCGACCAGCGGGACGCGCAGCGACCAGTCCTGCGTCATACGCGCGAGCGCATCGTAGATCGCAGCATCGCCATGCGGATGATAGTTGCCCATCACGTCGCCGACGATCTTGGCGCTCTTGCGATAGGGCCGACCGGCGACGAAGCCGCCTTCCTGGCTGGCAAACAGGATCCGCCGGTGAACCGGCTTCAGGCCGTCGCGCACGTCGGGCAGCGCGCGGCTCACGATCACGCTCATCGCGTAATCGAGATAGCTGGTCTTCATCTCATCGACGATGTCGATGCGCGGATAGGCGCCTTCGGGGGAAGAGGGGGTGTCGATCAGGTCGGTATCGTCTGCCAAGGGGCGTCCGTTCGGTAGTTGTCGGAAACGACGGCACGCGGGGCCGTCTCAATAGGGAAAACCCTACCGGAAGCGGCCCGAAATCGCCAGCGAACAACCCTCCCGGCACGCTGAAACGAGCGATTTATCCACACCGGTCGCCGGAACCCGAGAAACGGGCTCGACGTTTCCCATTCAATCCCCATTCAGCGCCGTTTTGCTAGTAAGGGGAGGTTGCCAGCGGGCTTGCGAGCCGCCAGAGGCAAATTCCGATTTCAGCGGCCGGGCCTCCCTCAGCCATGCCGCCTTCTGCTAATATCAAAGGGACTCTTTCACATGATTTCGTCCATTTCGCGCAAGTCGCGCGCATTTCTCGGCAAACCCATGATCGCACTGGCGCTCGCCACCGGCGGCGTCGCCGGCATGGCCGCTTCTCCGGCCGTGCACGCCCAGGAAGAACAGCCCGAACTCAAGCCTTCGCGTGATTTCCAGAAGGCGATTAGGCCGGTGATCGATGCGTTCAACAAGCGGACCGAAAACACCGAACTTCAGGCGCGTGCGCAGCAGGTGCGCAGCTCCGAAGGGGCCGCCCGCGAACAGGGTCGTGCCGAGCTGCGCCAGACCGTCGCCGAAGACCTGAAGATGCTCCGCGACGCAAAGGCGGAAATCGAAAATCCCTCCGACCGCTTCTATTGGGGCCAGTTCGCGATCAATTACGGCTTGCTGACAGACGATCCCGGGCTCCAGCTCGAAGGCATCGTCGAGGAAACCGCCAGCGGCCTGCAGACCGCAACGCGCAAATCGCAGCTCAGCAATGCGCGGGCGATGATCCACTTCGATCGCGAGGAATACGCGAAGGCGCGCGAAGCCTTCCAGATGGCGATCGATTCAGGCGCGACCGATCCGAACCTGCGCAACAACATCGTCGTGACTTATATTCGCGAAGGCGACCGGGCCGGGGCGCTGGCCTATATCGACGACATGATCGAGGACCAGGCCGTTGCCGGGACCGCGCCGAGCGAGGACCTGTTGCTTCGTGCCTATTCGATCGCGCGCGAACTCGAAGCCCCGAATGCGAACGATTACGCCTTCAGGCTGGTCGAGTATTACCCGACCGAAAAGAATTGGGCCAATGCCATCATCCTCGTGCGCGACGGTTACAGCGCCGATGAAGCGGTGCTCGACCTCCAGCGGCTGATGGTGCTGACCGACAGCGTCCAGAATCGTCCGGACGTCACCGCGATCGTCCAGTATGCCGATCATCGCAGGCGGCCGCAGGAAGTCCTCGATGCGATCGAACTGGGCATAGCCAAGGGCTATCTCGAGGCCGACGAAGCGCTCGTGTCGCAGACCCAGGCCGAGGCCCGCAAGCAGGTCGCCGTCGACCAGGGTGGCGAACTTGCGTCGCTGGGCGCCGACGCCCGCAAGGCCGGTGCTACGCTGCTCACGGTGACTGCGGCGGGTGATGCGTACCTCGACTATGACCAGCCTGCCGTCGCCGAGGAATTTTTCCGCATGGCGATGGAAATGCCGGGTGCCGACAAGGGCATGTTCATGACCCGTATCGGCATCGCCCAGCTCGAACAGGGTAAGTATGCCGAGGCGCAGGAAACCTTTGCCTCGATCAACGGCGAGTGGGCTGCGATTGCCAATCTGTGGCGGATCTACGCCGCCCAGCAGGTGGGCTGATCGACCACAATAAATCGATTTAGAGAGCGGCGCGGGGCTTCGGTTCCGCGCCGTTTTCGTATCAGCGCAGCCGGCGAACGTAATACTGGTTGTCGTCGCGGCGCTCCATTTGGAACTGGTCGATCGCGTCGAACAGGTCGGACAACCGCTTAAACCCGTAATTGCGCACGTCGAAGCTCGAACGGTTGCCCGCGATCAGCCCGACCTCGCCAAGCGAGGCGAACCCGTCCTCATCGCGATTGGCGGCCTTCCATGCCGTGCCAAGCAGGGCAACCAGCTCCTCGTCGATCGTCTGCTTCTCGTCCTTCTTCTTCGATTTGCCGGGGGAGGGCTCGTCCGACGCACCGGCGATCAACGCGTCGATATCGATGAAGCGGGTGCAGGCGCTCTTGAATGCGGCCGGGGTCTTCTTGGTGCTCCCGAAACCGTAGACGATTAGACCGTCCTGGCGCAGCCGCGTGACCAGCGGGGTGAAATCGCTGTCCGAACTCATGATCCCGAAGCCGTCGACCTTGCCTTGGTAGAGCAGGTCGATCGCGTCGATCGTCATCGCCATGTCGGTCGCGTTCTTGCCCGCGGTCAGGTCGAACTGCTGCTGCGGACGGATTCCGTATTTGTGGGTGATCTTGTCCCAGTTCTGCAGGTTGTTCTTCGCGAAATTCCCGTAGGCGCGCTTGATGTTCACCTGGCCGAGTTCGGCCATCACGGTGAGCACGGGGTCGATCCCGCGCGGGCTGGTATTGTCCGCGTCGATCAGGAGGGCGATGTTCTGGAGGTCAGCTTCGGGCATGCGAACCCACTTAGGGCCTTCTCCGAACGAAGCAAATCAATCGGCGGGAGAGAATTCCCCGCTATCCTCGTCGAGCAGGCGCAGGATACCGTCCGAAATCGCGAAGTGCGCGCCCCGCAGGACCAGTTCGCCCTTGTCCTCGCGGTCCTTTACAAAGGGGAAGCTGCGCAGGTTCGCAAGGCTCGCCTTCACCGCGGCCAGTTCCATTGCGAGCTCCGCTTCGCGCCCGGTGGTGCCCAGCTCGCGGGCAACGGGCTCGCGCGCTTCGTCGAGCATCCCGACCCAGTCGGCGACGAAGCCGCCCGCACCAGGGTCGTTGCCGTGCAAATCCTGCGTCAGCGCCGCCTGGCAGCCGCCGCACATGCCGTGGCCCATGATCACGACCTCGCTCACCTTGAGGAACTGGACCGCGAATTCCACCGCGGCCGATACGCCATGGTGCCCGGGGGTGGTCTCGTAGGGCGGAACCATCGCCGCGACATTGCGCACGACGAAGATCTCGCCCGGATCGACGTCGAAGATCTGCGCCGGATCGACGCGGCTGTCCGAACAGGCGATCACCATGACCTTGGGCGACTGTCCTTCGGCCAGCGTCGCCCAGCGATCGCGCTGCTGCTGCCAGTCGGTGGAGCGAAAACGGCCGTAGCCTTCGACGAGTTGGGAAAAGTTCTTCATGGTCCCGCCCCATGCCGCGCCTTCACAGGACTGGCAAGATGGAGCGAACGCCCCTAAGTGGGCGGGCATGAATGACCTGTCCTCCGCCCCGCAGCCCGAAGAGCGTCCCGAGCGTCAGCGCAAGCCCGACTGGATTCGGGTGAAAGCGCCGGTATCCAAGGGATATGGCGAGACGCGCAAGCTGATGCGCGAACTCAACCTCAATACCGTCTGCGAAGAGGCTGCCTGCCCGAATATCGGCGAGTGCTGGACCAAGAAGCACGCCACGGTGATGATCCTCGGCGACGTTTGCACCCGCGCCTGCGCGTTCTGCAACGTAAAGACGGGAATGCCGCGCATCGTCGACGAGCAGGAGCCCGAACACGTCGCAACTGCGGCAGCGAAGCTCGGACTCGAGCACATCGTGATCACCAGCGTCGATCGCGACGACCTGCCCGATGGCGGCGCGAGCCAGTTCGTCAAGGTGATCGAGGCGCTGCGGCGTAACACGCCGGATACCACGATCGAGATCCTCACGCCCGATTTCCGCGGCAAGATGCGGCCCGCGATCGAGGCGATCGTCGCGGCGGGTCCCGACGTGTTCAACCACAATCTCGAGACGGTCCCGCGGCTGTATCCGACGATCCGGCCGGGAGCGCGCTATTACGCCTCGCTGCGCCTGCTCGAAGAGGTCAAGCGCCACGACCCGATGATCTTCACCAAGTCGGGCATCATGCTCGGGCTCGGCGAACAGCGGCTCGAAGTGCATCAGGTGATGGACGACATGCGCTGCGCCGACATCGATTTCATGACCATGGGTCAGTACCTCCAACCGACGCCGAAGCATGCCAAAGTCGCGGATTTCGTAACCCCGAAGGCGTTCTCGGCCTTCGGTGCGATCGCACGGGCGAAGGGCTTCCTGCAGGTCGCTTCGAGCCCGCTGACGCGCTCGAGCTATCACGCCGGCGACGATTTCGCCGAAATGCGCGCCGCACGGGAGGCGAAGCTGGCAAAGGCGAAGGGCTGATGCCGCACATCCGCGATTCGAAGCGGCTGCCCTATAGCTGCGAGCAGATGTTCGACCTCGTCGCGGACGTCGACAAGTATCCGGAATTCCTGCCGTGGGTCGTCGCGACGCGGGTGCGCTCGGACAGCGCCACCGAGATGACGGCGGACATGCTGGTCGGCTTCAAGGCGATCCGCGAGAAATTCACCTCTCGGGTGACGAAGGATCGGCCACGCTCGATCCTCGTCCATTACGTCGACGGGCCGCTGCGCGATCTCGACAATAGCTGGACGTTCGAACCCGACGGCGATGGCCGATGCCGGATCGATTTCTGCGTCGATTTCACGTTCAAGAACAAGGTGTTCGAAGCGCTCGCCGGTCAATATGCCGATCGCGCCTTCCGCAAGATGGTCGCAGCGTTCGAAGCGCGCGCGGGTGACCTTTACGGCAGCAACAGCTCGAGCGCGACCAACGTCGCCTGATGCCGGATCGCGGCCCGCGTGCCGCCGGCAAAGACGCGTTCCTCGGCCTCGCATTCCTCCTGCCCGCTGACGGCTCGGGCAAACACCACCGTGCCGACCGGCTTGAGCTCGCTGCCGCCGCCTGGTCCCGCGATCCCGCTGACCGCGACCGCGACATCCGCTCCGCTGCGGGCGAGGGCGCCTTTCGCCATTTCCCAGGCGCAGGCGGCCGAGACCGCGCCGAAGGTGTCGATAATGTCCGACGACACGCCGAGCATTTCGATCTTGGCCGCATTCGAATAGGTTACGAAGCTGCGGTCGAGCACGCTCGAGCTGCCCGGCACCTCGGTGATCGCGCTGGCGACGAGGCCGCCGGTGCAACTTTCGGCGAGCGCCACCATCCGACCTGCATTGCGATTCTGCGCGACGACCTTCTCGGCGAGGGTGACCACGTCGGACGGGAGGAGAGTGGAAGAGCTCATAGCCAGTCGATTCCTTGCAGAGCCGCGCTGCTAGCCTATCGCCGCCAATGTCGCCACGGCCTGAGCGGCAATCCCTTCGCGGCGCCCGGTAAGGCCGAGGCCTTCGGTGGTGGTTGCCTTGACGCTGATGGCGCTCGTTTCGACTCCGAGGATTTGGGCGATCCGATCGCGCATCGCGGCGCGGTGCGGGCCGATCTTTGGCGCCTCGCAGATGATCGTGAGGTCGATATTGCAGATCGCATAGCCCGCTTCGTTCGCCCGCGTGACCGCATGGGCGAGAAACTGGTCGGACGACGCTCCCTTCCATTGCGGATCGCTGGGCGGGAAGTGATCGCCGATATCGCCCGCGCCGATCGCGCCGAGCACGGCATCGGTAATCGCGTGCAATGCAACGTCGGCATCGCTGTGCCCGGCCAATCCGTGGGTATGCTCGATCTGCAATCCCCCTAGCCATAGGCTCTCGCCTTCGGCCAGACGATGCACGTCGAATCCCATGCCGGTGCGGATCGCGGGTCGGTCCAATTCGAAATCCTCCGCAAATGTCAGTTTCTTGAGCGCTTCGTCGCCTTCGACCAGTGCGATCTTACCGCCATGCGCGCGCAACACCTGTGCGTCGTCCCCGGCGTCGGGGGTGCCGCCCCAATCGCGGTGCGCGGCAAGGATTTCGGGGAAGCGGAACGCCTGCGGCGTCTGAACCCGGCGCAGGGTGTCCCGATCGGCCTTGTCGCCCATCAGCCCGTCGCGCGCGACTGCGAGCGAATCAACCACCGGCAAGGTCGGGATGGCGCCTGGAGAACCTGACAAGGCGTCGACCAGGCGCTCAACCACGGCATTCGGCACGATCGGGCGCGCGGCATCGTGGATCAGGATGATCGACGGTGCGGCCCCGGCCAACCGTTCGAGCGCGTTCGCGACCGATTGTTGGCGGGTCTCCCCCCCGGTGCAGAACGCAACGCCCTCGAGATCGCCGACGGCCTCAGCGGCGAGTTCATCCGCCCCGGGCGCGATTGCCACCATCACCGGCGCGCACCCGGCGTCGAGCAGGCGCTCGACCGAATGTCGCAACACCGGCTTGCCGCGCCATCGCACATATTGCTTGGGCAGGTCCCTGCCGGCCCGCGTGCCGGTGCCGGCGGCGACCACGATCGCAGCGACCGAACGGTCGGCGAGGGGGGAGGGGACTTCGCTCATCTGCCGCGCCGCCTATCGCCTTGCCGCGAAACTGGCAATCGACTAGGGGGCCTCCTACCTTACCGGACATCGTCATGAGCCATTTGCCGCAGCCTCCCAGCCCGCAGCCTCCCAAACTGGCGCCGATCGATATCGGCCCGGTGCGCATTGCGCAGCCGGTCGTGCTCGCGCCGATGACCGGCGTGACCGACCTGCCGTTCCGGCGGCTCGTGCGCCGTTTCGGCTCGGGGCTCAACGTCACCGAGATGATCGCGAGCCAGGCGGCGATCCGCGAAACGCGCCAGAGCGTCCAGAAGGCCGCGTGGGACGTGATCGAGGAACCGGTCTCGATGCAGCTGGTCGGCTGCGATCCGGAATCGATGGCCGAGGCGGCAAAGCTCCAGGAAGACAATGGCGCGGCGATCATCGACATCAATTTCGGATGTCCGGTGCGCAAGGTGGTCAATGGCTATGCCGGCAGCGCGTTGATGCGCGAAGTTCCGTTGGCGATCAATCTGATGGAAGCGACTGTTAAGGCGGTTTCAGTACCGGTTACGGTCAAGATGCGGATGGGCTGGGACCACCAGAGCCTCAACGCCCCCGAACTGTCGCGGATCGCCCAGGATATTGGGGTGAAAATGGTCACCGTGCACGGCCGGACCCGCAACCAGATGTACAAGGGAAGTGCCGACTGGGCCTTCGTGCGCAAGGTGAAGGACGCGGTCTCGATCCCGGTGATCGTCAATGGCGACATCAATACGATCGACGACGTCGCGCAGGCAGCCGAGCAGAGTGGGGCCGACGGCGTGATGATCGGTCGCGGCGCCTACGGCAAGCCGTGGCTGCTCGGCCAGGTGATGCGCTGGCTCGATAGCGGCGAGCGGCAACCCGATCCGTCGGTAGAAGTGCAGTTTGCCACGCTGATGGAGCACTACCGCGCGATGCTCGACCTTTACGGCGAGAGCATTGGAGTGAAGGTCGCACGCAAGCATCTCGGGTGGTACACCAAGGGGCTGCCGGGCTCCGCCGAATTCCGCAACACCGTGAATTTCGTCGACGACCCGAACGAAGTCATGGCGTCACTCGAGCGGTTCTACGAGCCGCTGCTCCGGCGCGAGGCGGCCTGACGCCCGACGGTCTCAGTCGACGGTTCGTCGCGAAAAGACTTGCAAAATTGCAACAGTGTCGCCCACAAGCCTCATATGGCGAGCGACGCTCTCAAGGCCAATCGACGATTGCCGCTCTGGCTGCGGCGGTTGATGGTATTCGCTCGCCGCGCGAACATCTTCGCCTTCATCGAAATCGCCGCGGTGATCACCTTCGTCGTCATGACGGCGGTGACCTGGACCACGCTGGCGGGCTCGCCCGAGGACAACGAGCTGCTCCCGACCCGGATGACGACGACCCTACTGGTCGGCACGCTGGTCCCAACGCTGGCGATCCTCGTATTGTTGGGGCGGAGAATGGCGCTTGCGCGCGCGCAGGAGAATGAGGCGGGGACCGGGCGCATGCATGTCCGCCTCGTCTTCGTCTTCTCGCTGATTGCCGCCATACCGACGCTGTTCGTGGTCGCCTTCGCTTCGGCGCTGTTCCAGTTCGGGACCGAATTCTGGTTCTCGGACCAGTCGCGCGGCCTGCTCGAGAACGCGAACAAGCTCGCGCGCGGCTATTACGAGCAAAACGTCCGAGATATCGAAAATGAAACCGAAGCGATGAGCGGCGACATGCAAAACATCATCGCACAGGTTTCGGTGGACGATCCGATATTCGTTGACGCCTACAAGCGGCAGGTCGCGCAGCGCGGACTGACCGAATCCGCCTTGCTCCAGATCGACGACGACTCTGATGTTCGCACCGTGATGATCGTCAGGGGCGAGGGCGGTGAAGACGCGATCGACGTCGAGCGCCAGCGACTCACGCCTGACAAGCTCGAACGGATCGAAGGAGGCGAGGACATCGTCGTCAATGCGGACGCAAAGGGCGTTACCGCTGTATCGGTTCTCGATCGTGATGCGCAGATTTTTCTCTACAATCTGCGCACCTCGGACCTGCTCGAATTCAGCCAGGGCGAGCGCGCGCAGAACATCGTTCAGGATTACGAAGTGCTGACCCGCCGCGCGCGCATCCTGCAGCTGCGCACCAACATTGCACTGTTCGTGTTGGCCCTACTCCTCGTGATGCTCTCGATCTGGTTTGCGCTGCGTTATGCCGATCGTCAGGTGAAGCCGCTCTACGAACTTGTCGGCGCCGCCCGCCGGGTGGGGGCCGGCAATTATTCGCTGCGGGTCGAGGGACGCACCGGCGCCGACGAGGTCGGACTCCTCAATCGCGCCTTCAACCGCATGACCGACCAGATCGAGCGCCAGACGACCGCGCTGGTCGGGGCGAACGAGGAACTGCACGAACGCGGCGTGTTCATCGAGACCGTGCTCGGCTCGGTCACCGCCGGGGTCATCTCGCTCGACGAGGAGGGGCGGGTCCAGCTGATGAATTCCTCCGCGCTCGACCTGCTCGGTTTCGACGAGATGCCGGTGGGGGAGAAGATGGCCGACATCGCGCCTGCCTTCGCCAATCTCGATCACACGCGTTCAGGTCAGATCGTCCAGCACGAGAAGGGCGGGGATCTCCTCACCCTCGCGGTCAAATCGACCCGGACCGACGATTACGAGGTCATCACCTTCGAGGACATCACCCGCCAGATCCTCGACCAGCGGCAGGCGGCATGGTCCGACGTCGCGCGACGCATCGCGCACGAGATCAAGAACCCGCTTACCCCGATCCAGCTCGCCACCGAGCGCCTGAAGCGGCGCTATCGCAAGCAGATCGAGCAGGATGGCGAGCTGTTCGACGAGCTGACCCGCACGATCGTGCGGCAGGTCGGCGAGCTGCGCACGATGGTCGATGCCTTCAGCAGCTTCGCGCGGTTGCCGAAGCCCGCCTTTCGGCGCGAGGACCCGGTCGATCTCGCCAAGCAGGCGCTTTTCCTGCAGGAAGTCGGCCATCCCGAAATCGACTACCGCCTGACCGTCGAGGGCGAGATCGACGCGATCCAGTGCGACCGCCACCAGTTCGGACAGGCGATGACCAACGTGCTCAAGAACGCGGCCGAAGCGATCGATGCGTTGACGGGCCCGACGGAGCCCGATTTCCGTGGGCGGATCGATGTGAGCATTTCAGGGGAAGGCGAACTGGTCCGTATCGTGATCGAGGACAACGGCATCGGCCTGCCCAAGGAACGCGAGAAGATCGTCGAACCCTATGTCACCACGCGCGAACGCGGGACCGGGCTGGGTCTCGCGATCGTCAACAAGATCGTCGAGGAACATGGCGGCGCCATGACCTTCGGCCCGCGCGAGCAGGGCGGAACCCGCGTCACCCTGACCTTCGCCCGCGACCCCCGCGTCGAAACGCACGATCCCAATACGAGAGAGGCCGCCGAATGAGCGAAAGCAAGCAACTCGAAGTCCTGATCGTCGACGATGAGCAGGATATCCGCGACCTCGTCGCCGGGGTATTGAGCGACGAAGGCTACGAATGTCGCACCGCGGCCGATGGCGAGGGCGCGCTGGCGGCGATCGACGAACGGCGACCGAGCCTCGTCCTGCTCGACGTGTGGTTGCACGGCAGCTCGATGGACGGGCTCGAGGTGCTCGACGCGATCAAGGCGCGCGAGCCCGAACTTCCGGTGATCATATTCTCGGGCCACGGCAATATCGACACCGCGGTCGCCGCGATCGGGCGCGGGGCGATGGACTTCATCGAGAAGCCGTTCGAGGCCGAGCGCCTGCTCCACCTCGTCGAACGCGCGACCGAAACCGAACGCTTGCGGCGCGAAAACGCACAATTGCGCCAGGGCTTTGCTACCGCGCACGAATTCACCGGCAATTCGGCCGCGATCAACCAGGTCCGCGCGACGCTCAAGCGGGTCGCCAATACCGGCAGCCGGCTGCTGATTACCGGGCCTGCCGGGGCGGGCAAGGAAGTGGCCGCGCGGCTGCTCCATTCGTGGAGCCCGCGTGCCAACAGCGCCTTCGTGATCGTCAGTTCGGCGCGCATCACGCCCGAACTGTTCGAACAGGAACTGTTCGGCGAGGAGATTGACGGCCAGCTGGTGCGCCCGGGCCTGCTCGAGACCGCCGATGGCGGCACCCTGTTCCTCGACGAGGTCGCCGACATGCCGCTTTCGACCCAGGCGCGCATCCTGCGGGTTCTGACCGACCAGTCGTTCATGCGGGTCGGTGGCACGCGGCAGATCAGGGTCGATGTTCGCGTCGTGTCGTCCTCGTCGCGCAATCTCGAGGAGGAAATCGAGGAGCGGCGCTTCCGCGAAGACCTGTTCTACCGCCTGAATGTCGTGCCGGTCGAGGTCCCGTCGCTGACCGAGCGGCGCGAGGATATTCCCGCGCTGGTCGATCATTTCTTCGCCCGCTACGCCGCCGATCAGGGCATCCAGCCGCCCGAGATCAGCGTCGAGGCGATGGCGGCGCTGCAGGCCTATGACTGGCCGGGCAATGTCCGCCAGCTGCGTAACGTCATCGAACGCACGATCATCCTCGCGCCGCGCGACCGCTTGACCAAGATCGATGTCGACCTGCTTCCATCCGAAGTCACCGAAGGCAAGATCAGCGGCCAGACCGGGATCGGTGCCTTGATGGGGGCGCCATTGCGCGAGGCGCGCGAAAGCTTCGAACGCGAATATCTGCGCGTCCAGATCAGCCGGTTTTCTGGCAATATTTCGCGCACCGCGACCTTCATCGGGATGGAACGCTCGGCGTTGCATCGCAAGATGAAGCTGCTCGGGATGGCCGAACGAAAGGCTTCCGAACGCAAATAGGGAACATCCCGTCGCTCCCGGCATTTCCTTTCCAAGCCGTAAGTTTCGCGGTGAAACCTGACCAGCCATCCGCAAATCAGCGAGAGGTGGCGGTAAGGGGGCAAGAGAAATGGCGGGAAAAACACTCTCCGCACGACCGACGAAAACCGAGACCCAGGGCGGCGCGGCCAGCACGCCGAGCCTTCAGGACCAGTTCCTGAACCTGATGCGCAAGGAAAAGGCGCCCGTGACGGTGTTCCTCGTCAAGGGCGTCAAGCTCCAGGGCATCGTCACCTGGTTCGACAATTTCTCGCTGCTGCTCCGCCGCGACGGGCAATCGCAGCTCGTCTACAAGCACGCGATTTCGACGATCATGCCCGCACAGCCGCAGGAATCGGAGCAGTTCGGTTCGCGCAACACCGCCAAGAAGCAGCGGCTGTTGCAGGAAGTCTTCCTCGGTCGCTGCCTCGACAGCGAAGCCCAGGTGACCATGTTCCTGATCAACGGAGTGATGCTGCAGGGCCGCATCGCGGCCTACGATCCCTATTGCACGCTGCTCGAACGCGAAGGATACGTGCAACTCGCCTACAAGCACGCTATCTCGACCATCCAGCCGGTCGAACATCTCGACCTGAGCGAAGAAGGCGATAGCGACTGAGTTTCCTCGAAGACAGTGCCGAAGAGGTGACACGCGGTGCCCGCGCGCTGATCGTGCACCCCGACCTGCCCGACAAGCGTCACCTCGATCTCGAGGCGCGGTTGGAGGAGGCGAGGGGGCTTGCGCTCGCGATCGGCCTCGTGATTGCCGAGAGTTACGCGCTTCCGATCCGCGAACCCAAGCCGGCCACGCTGTTCGGTTCGGGTCAGGTCGAACGAATAGCCACCGATTGCGAGATGCACGAGGCCGAGCTCGTCGTCGTCGACGGCCAATTGTCGGCGATCCAGCAGCGCAATCTCGAAGACAAGATCGGGCGAAAGGTGATCGATCGCACCGGGCTCATCCTCGAAATCTTCGGTGAGCGCGCGGCCACTGCCGAAGGTCGGCTGCAGGTCGAACTTGCGCATCTCGATTACCAGCAGGGGCGACTCGTGCGCAGCTGGACCCACCTCGAGCGCCAGCGCGGTGGTTTCGGCTTCCTCGGCGGTCCCGGCGAGACGCAGATCGAGGCCGACAGGCGGATGATCCGGCAGCGGATGGGCCGGCTGCGCAAGGAACTCGAACAGGTGCGCAAGACCCGCGGGCTCCATCGCGAGCGTCGCGAACGTGCGCCGTGGCCGGTGGTCGCGCTGGTCGGCTACACCAATGCCGGCAAGTCGACGCTGTTCAACCGGCTGACTGGTGCCGACGTCATGGCAGAGGACCTGCTATTCGCCACGCTCGATCCGACGATGAGGGCGATCGCGCTGCCGGGAGTCGACAAGGCAATCCTGTCGGACACGGTGGGGTTCATCTCGGATCTGCCTACGCAGCTCGTCGCCGCTTTCCGCGCGACGCTCGAAGAAGTGACCGCGGCCGACGTCATCGTGCATGTCCGCGATATCGCCAACCCGGACACCGAAGAGCAGCGTGAACGCGTGATAGACGTCCTCCGAGGCATGGACCTGGTCGACGAGGAGGGCGAACCGACCGGAGCCCCGATCGTCGAGGCCTGGAACAAGGTCGACCTTCTCGACGAAGAGGCCCAGGCGGCTCTGCGCAACCGGATCGCGGCGCGCGACGAGCCGATCGTGTTGTTATCCGCTCAGACGGGCGAGGGCATCGAGACCCTGCTCGATACGGTCGACGCGCTGCTGACTGCCGATGCTCGGGTCCACGAGATCACGCTCGCCGCAGGGGAAGGGCAGAAGCTCGCCTGGCTCCATGCCCATGGCGAGGTGCTGTCGCAGGAAGAAGTCGCGGGCGAGCAACCTGGCTACCGGTTGTCGGTGCGGCTGACCGAGCGTGAATTCGGTCGTTTTTCAACGCTCTGAGCGCTTGACCTCCTGCCATAACGTTTCCTGTGCTTGCAGATCGAGCGATGAAAAGTCGGCATCTTGGTCGGTGGCGAGGGATTCCATTGCCCTGAAGCGACGCTCGAACTTTTCGTTGGCGCTGCGGAGCGCGGCTTCGGCGTCGACGCCGTAGGCACGGACCAGATTGACCGCAACGAACAGCAGGTCGCCCGCTTCCTCGGTGATGTGATCGGGGCCATCGGCATCGGCCAGCTCGTCGATTTCCTCGACCAGTTTCTCCGCCGGGCCGTCCTTGTCTGGCCAGTCGAATCCGCTGCGCGCCGCGCGTTTTTGCAGTTTCTCGGCGCGCATCAGTGCCGGCAAGGCGTGTGCAACGCCATCGAGCGCGCTGGCGGCACCTTGCGCGTCGCGTTCGGCGGCCTTGATATCTTCCCATCGCCGGGTCTGTGGCGTCTCGCTTTCGTCATCGCCGAAGATATGCGGGTGGCGTGCTTCCATCTTGTCGGAAATCGACTTCGCCACTGCATCGAAGTCGAACGCCCCCTGTTCTTCAGCCATGCGGGCATGGAAAACCACCTGGAGCAGCAAATCGCCGAGCTCGCCGCGCAGGTCGGCGAGATCCTCGCGCGCGATCGCGTCGGCGACCTCGTAGGCTTCCTCGATCGTGTACGGCGCGATCGACTGGAATGTCTGCGCGACGTCCCATTCGCACCCGGTTGCGGGGTCGCGAAGGCGGGCCATGATCGAGAGGAGGCGGTCGATTTGCTGTGATGCCATTTGGATGATAATATATATTATGTAAAACTATAAGGGAGACTCAGCCGAGGGTCAGGCCCCCAGATACGTGAACAAGAGATAGGCAGCGCCGAATATAGCCACCCACGTCACCGCCAGTCCGATGGTCTTCGGAACGGTCAGTCCGCGTCCGGCGAGCCCTGGCACGACAAGGATCAACCAACCGAGGATCGATACGATGCTCAGGGTCGTCCACGCCGTTGTACTCATGCTGCCAGCTCCATGCCGTCAAACCCGACGAGGACATTGTCGGGCGTTTCCTCGGTCAGCGTCGCATAATCCATGCTCTTGTCCAGATGCGACAACACGACTTGGCCGGCACCGGTCTTGCGCCCGAGTTCGAGTGCCATGTCGAGATGCGCGTGCGTGGGATGTGGATCGCGGCGCAGGCAGTCGGTAACCAGCAAATCCACCCCGTCGAACAGCCGCAGCATTGCGTCGGTTATCTCAGAAAAATCAGTTGCGTAAACGATCGACTTGCCATCGCACTCGAACCGATAGCCGGTGGTCTGGGTCGGCCCGTGGGGCATTTCGACCCCGCGGAATGCGATCCCACCATGCATGCGAGCATTGTCGAGGGTCTTGAGTTCGACGATGGTCGGATAGCCGAACTGTCCGGCGAAGACGTATCCGAAACGTTGTCTCAAGCGCAATGCACAAGTGCTTGATGCAAAACCTGGAATAGCGTGGCTGCGACCGAAACGCAGTGCCCGCAGATCGTCGATCCCGTGGCAGTGATCGGCATGGTCGTGGGTCCAGAACACCGCATCGATCCGGTCGATCTCGTTCGCCAGCAGTTGCGCGCGCAAATCGGTCGAGGTGTCGACGAGCAGGCGCGTTCCTTCGTCATTCTCGATCATGATCGAAACCCGAGAGCGCCGATTGCGCGGCTCTTCGGGATCGCATTGCCCCCAGTCATTGCCGATGCGCGGCACGCCGGTCGATGTGCCCGAACCGAGCATCACCATCTTCATGCCGCGGCTTTCGCGAACAATTCAAAGAAGTTGCGGGTGGTCGTTGCAGCGAGGCTTTCGACGTCTGTATCGCGCAATTCCGCCACGAATTTGGCGGTATCGGCGACATAGGCCGGTTCGCAGGTTTTCCCGCGATGCGGGACCGGCGCGAGGAACGGGGAATCGGTTTCGACGAGCAGGCGATCTTCCGGCACGCGCGCGGCTGTTTCCTGAAGGTCCTTCGCGTTCTTGAAAGTCACGATCCCCGAGATCGAGATCGACAGGCCGAGTTCGAGCACCGCGTCGCCGAATTCGCCCGAAGCCGTGAAGCAGTGGATCAGCGCGGGGAAGGCGCCCTTCTCCATCTCGTCGCGCAGGATCGCGAGCGTGTCGTCTTCGGCGTCGCGCGTGTGGATGATCAACGGCAGCCGCGTCTCGCGACATACGGTGATGTGGCGGCGAAACAGGCGCTGCTGTGCTTCGCGATCGGAATGCTCGTAATAATAGTCGAGACCGGTCTCACCGATCCCGATCACCTTGGGGTGGTCGACGGCGGCGCGCAGCCGGTCCTCGTCCACATGCTGGTGCTCGTCCGCATTGTGCGGGTGGATCCCGATGCTGGCGAACACGTCGTCATTGCGCTCAGCGGTGGCGACGATGTCGTCCCATTCGCTCTCGCGGGTCGAGATGTTGAGAAAGCGTCCGACACCGGCCTCCCGCGCGCGATCGAGCACGGCGTCCTGCTCCTCGACGAGGCCCTCGTAATTGAGGTGGCAGTGTGAATCGACGAGCATCAGCCCTCCCCCACAGCGGTGGCGAGTTCGAGCCGCGGGAATACGCCTTCGGGCTTGTCGAGCGCGAACCCCGAACCGGCGAGATTTTTGAACCATGTCGCATCGTCGAGAGCGCCGAAATCCCGCGCCTCGCCCATGCCCAGCTGATCGAGCAGCTTGTCGGCCGCCACGGGCGTGACCGGGCGCAGTGCCAGCGCCAGCGGGCGAAGCTGGCGGAAGCAGGTCATCAACACGGCCTGCATGCGCTCGGGATCGGTCTTCTTGAGGGTCCAGGGTGCCTGTTCGTCGATATATTGGTTACAGGCGAACACCGCGCGCATCCATGCCTCGAGCCCGTCGCTGAACGCGAGGTCGTCGAAGTTCCTGCGCAGCTCGGCGACACCGTTCGCGACCGCGGCGGTCAGCGCCCGGTCGTCATTGGTCTGCTGATAGTCGACCGGAAGTTTCCCATCCATGTTCTTGAAGATCATGGAGAGAACGCGTTGCGCGAAATTCCCGAAGCTGTTCGCCAGCTCGGCATTGGCGCGGGTGACGATCGCCTCGTCGGAATAGGAGCCGTCCTGCCCGAAGGCGATCTCGCGCATCAGGAAGTAGCGGAAGGGATCGACGCCGTAGGTGTCGGCCAATGCGAGCGGATCGGTGACGTTGCCCTCGGACTTCGATTCCTTGCGCCCGCGATTGAGCACGAAGCCGTGCGCGAACACCTGCCTTGGCAGCTCGATCCCGGCGCTCATCAGGAAGGCGGGCCAATAGACCGTGTGGAATCGGGTGATGTCCTTGCCGATCAAATGGAGGTCGCACGGCCAGTATTTGCGCCATTCCTCGCTGTCGTCGGGAAAGCCAAGCCCCGAGATATAATTGGTGAGGGCGTCGACCCACACATACATCACATGTCCGTCGCTCTCGGGCACTTTTACCCCCCAGTCGAAGCTGGTGCGCGAAACCGATAAATCCTTGAGCCCGCCCTCGACGAAGCGGATGATTTCGTTGCGGCTGCGCTCGGGAGCAATGAAATCGGGGTTGTCGCGATAAAGGGCGAGCAGCTTGTCGGCATAGTTCGACAAGCGGAAGAACCAGCTTTCCTCGGCGGTCCATTCGACCGGCGTGCCCTGCGGCGAGAGCTTCTCGGTGCGTCCGTCGGCACCTTCGCCATCGATCAGCTCGCTCTCGTCGTAATAGGCTTCGTCGCGGACCGAATACCATCCTTCGTAACGATCGAGATAGAGATCGCCATTGGCTTCCATCCGGCGCCAGATTTCCTGGCTCGCGCGATGATGATCGGGGTCGACCGTCCGCTGGAACCTGTCGTGCGAGATGTTCAACCTCTCGCCCATCGCGACGAAATGCGCGGTCATCTCGTCGGCGAGGTCGCGCGGTTCGCGTCCGAGGTCGCGTGCCTTCTGGTAGACCTTGAGCCCGTGTTCGTCGGTCCCGGTCTGGAAGCGCACGTCGCGCCCCGACATGCGCTGGAACCGGGCGATGACGTCGGCGGCGATGGCTTCGTAGGCATGGCCGATATGCGGCTTGCCGTTGGGGTAGCTGATCGCGGTGGTGATGTAATAGGGTTCGGACACCCGGCAGGCCTGACTTTTTGAGTTTTCGACTATGCGGCCTCTCTAGGGAGCGCCGCCGACGCCAGCAAGCCGCCAATCTGCATCGCCAGCAGACCGGGATCGAAATTGGCGGTCGGCGCGCGCGCCGCGAGATCGACCAGTGCGGCATGCGCCTCGATGATGCGCGGACGAGCCTCAGCGGGTGCCGATCGCACCTCACCCGCCAGCAGGCGCCGCGCCAGCGTGAAGACTGCCGCGAGCCTTTCGGGAGTAGGTCTCGCCCCGATTGCCGCGGCCAGCGCGCCGCGATGTTCGGCCGACCGGACGCTGTCTCGCAACAACGCGCGCATCGCCGCATCGACGCGGGCGAGATCCTCGTCGATCCAGGTCATCGCCGCGCCGGGCGAGCCATTGGCACCGGCAATCGCCGTATCGAGGTGCTCGCCGCCCACTTCCGGGCGTTCTTGGGCCAGCACCTGGCGCACCTGCTCTTGCGGCAGGCGATCGAACCGCAGCACCCGGCAGCGCGAGCGTATCGTCGGGAGCAAGCGACCGGGCCGGTGGGTCACGAGAAAGAAGATGTTGCCCGCCGGCGGCTCCTCGAGGCTCTTGAGCAGCGCGTTGGCGGCCCCCGATTCGAGGTCGTCGGCCGGATCGATGACGATCGCGCGGCGGGCACCGAGCGTCGGGCGCGTGTTCAAGCGGCGTTGTAGCGTGCGGACCTGTTCGACGCTGATATTGCGCTTGCGCTTGAACGGCTTGTCCTCGTCGCGATTGCGCGCCTCCTTGTCGTCGGCCGGCGCGCGGCTCAGCGTCAGGATATCGGGATGGTTGTCGGGCGAGGGGCTGCCGGCCCCCTCCCCTGCCCCGACCAGTTCGGCGGCGCAGAGCCGGGCGAAGGTGGCCTTGCCCACCCCGCTCGGCCCGGCGAGCAGCCAGGCGTGGTGAAGGCGGTCGCCCTGGCACGCCTGCACCCAGGCCCGGCGCGGCTTTTCGTGGCCGATCAAGGTCACGCCAGCGTCTCGATAAGCGGTTCGATGGCGCGCAACACCTCGGTATGCACCTCTTGTGGAGAGCCACCGGCTGCGATGGTGACGAAGCGCTCGGGCTCCTGCTCGGCGAGCCTTGCAAAACTGCGCGCGACGTCGTCGTGATAGGCGTCGCCGCGCGAACCGATGGCATCGCTCATGCCATGATCGCGCGCGTCGAGCCGCGCTTTGGCTTCCGCCGGCGGAAGGGTGAACAGCAATGTGCGATCGGGCAGCAGGCCGTTGCTGCCGAGCGCGTGCAATTGCATGATGCCGTCATCCCCGATCGCCCCGGCGCCGCCTTGATAGGCGCGGCTCGAATCGAGGAACCTGTCGCATACGACCCAGGAGCCGCGCTCGAGCGCGGGGCGGATCAACCGTTCGACATGATCCGATCGCGCCGCGGCGAACAGCAAGGCCTCGGCACGCGGCGCAAACCCATCGCCATCGAGTAGCAACGATCGGATCGCCTCGGCGCCCGGCGTCCCGCCCGGTTCGCGGGTGGCGATGCAGTCGATGCCACGCGCGTTCAGGGCGTCGACCAGCAGGCGCGACTGGGTCGACTTGCCGACCCCTTCGCCGCCTTCGAGGGTGATGAAACGCCCGGTCATTGCAACCAACCGAACACCCCGTTGCCGAGGCGGTCGACGGCATCGGCATCTCCGACATCGTCGGCCGCGACCAGCGGCGCGCTCTGCACCAGTTCGCCGTCGATCCTGATCTGCAGCCGCGCGACGGTATCGCCCGCGGCGATCGGCGCGACGAGCGGACCGCGATATGTCAGCCTCAAGTCGATCTCGCCATCGCTCGCGGTCGGAATGTTGAGATGGAACTGGCGCGGTGCCACGAGCCCGACCGAAGACGCGGCGCCCTGCTGGACCTTAGCCCGACCGACTTCCTGGCCCTGCGCGAACAGGCGGCGCGGTTGCCAGGCGGAAAAACCCCATTCGATCATCGCGCGCGCCGCGGCGTTGCGATCGCGTCCGCGCTCGGCCCCGGCGACGACCACGGCGAGCCGCCGGCCATTGCGTTCGGCCGAACCGAGATAGGTGTATCCGGCCTCGTTGGTGAAGCCGGTTTTCATCCCGTCCGCACCCTCGACATTGCCGATCAGCGGATCGTGGTTCTCCTGGGTGATTTCGTCCCAGGTCAGCCTCTTGTGACCGAAGAACGCCGCGTATTTGTCGGGATGGCGGGTAACGATCGCCTGCGCCAGCGTGATCAGGTCGCGCGCGGTGGTAAAAGTCCGGCCTTCGTCGGGAAAACCGTTGGGAGAGCCGAAACTGCTGTCGCGCATCCCGATCGCGCGCGCTTCGCCATTCATCCGGGCGGTCCAGGCCTCGACACTGCCGGCGGCGCCCTTGGCCAGCAGCGCCGAGCCGTCATTGGCCGACACGGTCAGGATGCCCTGCAACAAGGCCGCGACCGAAACCTGCTCGCCGAGACCGAGGAACATGGTCGAGCCCCGACGTCGCCAGTTGCGATAACTGTCCTCGTCGAAAGTGTAGCGCTGGCGCAGGTCGATCTCGCCGCGCTCGATCATCTCGAACGCGGTATAGGCGGTCATCACCTTGGTCACCGAGGCTGGCATGAAGCGGCGCTCGGCGTTCTTCTCGTACAGCGTCTGTCCGGTGCCGAGGTCGACCAGCAGCACCACAGGTGCAAGCGCAGCCTCGGGCGGCGGGGCGACCCGCGCATCGCCGATCGCGATCGAGGGCAGGTCCTGCGAAGCGCCCGAGAGCGGCACCGCGATGGTTGCGATTGCTGCGGCTGTTACCGCGATCGCCTTTGTCATCTCCCGCATCGTTTCCGGCTCAGTCTTCGCGCACCACGCGGGCATCGCCGAAGCCGTCGGCGCGGATCCTGGCGAGGTCGCGATCCGCCTCCGCAGCCGTGGCGAAGGGGCCGCTCCGGACGCGCCACAGGCGGCCGGCCGGGTAGACCTGCCCGCCGATCCGGGCTGCCACCCGATCGGCGCGGGCGCGTTCGGAATAGGCACCGGCCTGCACGTAATAGCCTGCGATGGCGACCGGCGTTGCCGGAGTGGGACGCTCGGGCGCAGGTGTCGTGGCGGGGGTGGGGCTTTCGACCGGCGCGGGGCGGATCGATGCCTCCGTCCTCGCCTCGGGCAATTTGCGGCGCAGCACCGTCAACAGTCCCTCGGGCGTCTCGATCCGCAGCGGCGCGGGCTCGCCGGAGCGCAGCTTGGCCCGCTCGACCTCGGGCGGGTTGACCCGTCGCACCCGCACCGGAGCCGACGAGGCGATTCCGAGCTGGGCCATCGCGTCCGCGCTCAGCGCGAGCAACTGGTTACCCTTCATCGGTCCGCGCCGCTCGACCCGCACCAGCGCGGTGCGTCCTTCGTCGAGCTCGGTCACCTCGACATAGCTCGGCAGCGGCAGCGTGTGGTGCGCCGCGGTCACGCCGGGCCCCGCGTCGATATCGCGGACGGCGTATCCCACTTCGTCGTAATTGAGCGCGTCTTCGGGTGTGTAGGTCACCCCGTCGACGGTGTAGGCCGGACCGATGACGACCGGATAGTCGCCTGCCGGTCCTTCCGGATCGAGCGGTCCCGCGGACTGGCCCGAAGCGGGTGGCGCCCCCCCGATATAATCCTCTTCCAGCCCGAGCGTGCTGCACCCGGTCAGGAGCACGGCGCCCGCGGACGCGACGAGAATCCTAGCGTGCGATTTCATTGGCAAGCAGTCCCACCCCCAAGGCGTAATAATTCGAACAATTATATTCGAGGATCGTGTGATAATTCCGGGTCAAAAGATAGGCCGTATTGCCGGGCCCGTCGGGCTCGATCAGGCTGACCAGCGTATCGTCGGCGATCGCCTGTTGCGGCCGGATGCCAAGCGCGCGCCATTCGGCCACGGTCCGCCACGGCGCGTGCCGTTCGTGTACCCGCGGGCAATAGGGCGCGGTCATCGGGTTGGCGAAGACGCTGCGGTCGAAGCCGGACGGCACCGTCGCGGGAACGCCCCAGGGCGATCCCCGCTCCCACCCGGCATCGACGAAGTAGCGCGCGATCGAGGCGAGCGTGTCGTGGGCCGAATTCCAGATATCGGCCACGCCGTTGCCATCGCCGTCCTGCGCGAGCCGGAGATAGACGGTCGGGAGGAATTGCGGGTTGCCGAAAGCGCCCGCCCAGCTGCCGACCAGTTGCGAGCGCGGGACCCCCCGATCGACCATCTTCATCAGCGCGATCAATTCGGGCTCGAACAATTCGCGGCGGCGCCCTTCATAGGCCAGCGTTGCGAGCGAGCGGGCGAGATCGAAATCGCCTTTCACCGCGCCATAGGCGCTTTCCTTGCCCCAGATCGCGACGAGGATCTCCGCCGGCACGCCGGATTCGCGTTCGACCTGCTGCGCGATCGAGCGGTAACGCGCCAGCGTGCGTCGCCCGCCATCGATCCGATCCTGCGTGACGGTGCGGCGGTAATAGGGTTGGAAGGCGGGGAAACTGCTCGAATTGGAGCTGGTCGTCGAACCGGGCTGCGACTGGTCGAACCGGACCACGCGTTCGTTGTAGGTCAGCCCGTCGATCACCTGCCGGATCGCACCTTCGCTGACCCCCTCGCCCCGCGCCTTGGCGGCGACGAGTTCGAGGTAGCCGTCGAAGCTCAGCGAACTTTGCGCGCAGGCGGCGACCGGGATGGTCATGGCGGTGGCGGCGAGCGCGGCGAGGATGGTCTTGACGGTCTGCATAGGGCTCCATTGGGGTATAGCGATGAGGATCGGATGAACCAAACGCACGAGCTCGGTAGATGGTGACATTTTAATGCCGCGCGACTAGCGACTCCAGCGACGGACAGGTGGCAGAGCGGTTGAATGCAGCGGTCTTGAAAACCGCCAAGGGTGCAAGCCCTTCGTGGGTTCGAATCCCACCCTGTCCGCCATTCCTACCCGGCACGAGAAAAGGGCCGTCCTTGCGGGCGGCCCTTTCCGGTGCTTCGGCGCCGTTGCGTGATCTACGCGCTCTCTTCCTCGGGAATTACGAGAGCGGCGAATTCCTTGCGTTTCTTCGCAGGATACTGGTCCGCTCCGACCGAGGACTGGTTCTTCAGCGCCGAATGGCGTTCGATGACCTCACCCTGCTGGTCGTAATCGACCTCGGGGTTGTCCCTGATTTCATATTCCACGCGACTCTCCTTTGCGACCCTAACGCGCAAAGTCCAGCGGCGGTTTCCGTTACGGCATGCTGGCAGCGCCGAACGGTGCGGGGTTTGCGCCAAAGGGTCAGACGTGGATCACGCGGCCATAGCTGGCGAGCACGCTTTCGTGCATCGACTCGGAAATCGTCGGGTGCGGGAAGATCGTCTGCATCAGCTCGGCCTCGGTGGTCTCGAGCGTCTTGCCGACGACGAAGCCCTGGATCATCTCGGTCACTTCCGCGCCGACCATGTGCGCGCCGAGCAGCTCGCCGGTCTTGGCGTCGAACACGGTCTTGCAGAATCCGTCGGCCTCGCCCAGCGCGATCGCCTTGCCGTTGCCGATGAAGGGGAACGTGCCGGCCTTGACTTCGTAACCGGCTTCCTCCGCCTTTTCCTCGGTCAGCCCGACGCTGGCGATCTGCGGGTGGCAATAGGTGCAACCCGGGATGTTGTTGCGGTCGAGCGGGTGCGGATGGACGTCCTTGTTGCCGAGCTCCTTGGCGATCGCCTCGGCGGTGGTGACGCCTTCATGGCTCGCCTTGTGCGCCAGCCACGGGCCCGGGGTGCAGTCGCCGATCGCCCAGAGACCTTTCGACTTGGTGTGCCCGTAATCGTCGATCTGGATGAAGCCGCGATCCATTTCGACGAGCTTCTCGAGCCCGACATTCTCGGTGTTGGGGACGATCCCGATCGCGACGATGCAGTGGGTGAACTCGGTCTCGCTGACCTTGCCCTTGGCGTCCTTGATCTTGGCCTTCACGCCCTTGTTGGTGACCTTGAGGTCTTCGACCCCCGCGCCGGTCATGATCGTCATGCCCTGCTTGGTGAGCGACTTGTTGAGGAAGGCCGAGACATCCTTGTCTTCGACCGGCACGATCCGGTCGAGCATTTCGACCACGGTGACGTCGCAGCCCATGTCGTTGTAGAAGCTCGCGAACTCGATCCCGATCGCGCCCGATCCGATCACCAGCAGCTTCTTGGGCATTTCGGGTGGCGTCATGGCGTGGCGATAGGTCCAGACGCGCTTGCCGTCGGCCTTGGCGAAAGGCAGGTCGCGCGCGCGGGCCCCGGTGGCGACGATGACGTGCCTGGCCTCGAGCTTTTCTTCGCCCTTGTCGGATTTCACCGTCAGCGAGGTCGGACCGGTCAGCGTCCCCTCGCCCATGTGAACGGCGATCTTGTTCTTCTTCATCAGGTGCGTGACGCCCTGGTTCAGCTGCTTGGCGACGCCGCGGCTGCGCTTCACCACCGCTTCGAGATCGGCCTCGATCGCGCCCGCGATCTTGAGGCCGTAATCCTTCGCATGCTGCGCATAATGGAGGATCTCGGCACTGCGGAGCAGCGCCTTGGTGGGGATGCAACCCCAGTTGAGGCAGATGCCGCCCAGCAGTTCGCGTTCGACGATCGCGGTCTTGAGCCCGAGCTGCGCGCAGCGGATCGCCGCAACATAGCCCCCGGGACCGGAGCCCAATACGATTACGTCATACTTGTCAGCCATTTGCTATCCTATCTTGCCACCATGCCTGAGGGAGACATGGACCGGGTGTTACACTGTCCAGAGAAAGGAATCTTTCGGGGTGGAAATGCGGGTGTCATGACGTCGCTTTTGCCATGACTTGCGCGTGTAGGACACCATCCCACCCGTTCGTCTCGAGCGCAGTCGAGAGACGCTGGCCTGGCGCTGACGTGTCTCGACTTCGCTCGACACGAACGGAGAGATAGGAGTGGTCATCACGCCCCCTCCCCATCCACCGGACGCGGCCGGCCATTATCGTCGATCGCGACGAAGGTGAACTTCGCCTCGGTCACCTTGCCGCCATGCTCGGAATGCCGCTCGCGCCGCCAGGCCTCGGTGGCGATCACCATGCTGGTGCGCCCGACCTGTTCGATCGTGCAATAGACCGAAACCTCGTCGCCCACCTTGACCGGCTGGTGGAATTCCATCGCATCCATCGCGATCGTCACCGCCCGCCCCCGCGCCCGCCGCGCGGCGATCAGCCCCGCGCCATGATCCATCAGGCTCAGCAGCCACCCGCCGAAGATATCGCCATAGGCATTGGCATCGGCCGGCATCGCGGTGACGCGGATGGCTGGGTCGCGGTCAGTCATTGCTATGGGCTTTTGCGGATTGCCGCTCGACAAATAGCCACCACGTTATTGCAGCAACGAACCCTGGGAAAAGGCCTGACACAAAGCCCCAAACTGGTGAGGGATAGTCGAGTGGGGTCAGTAAGCCGCAAAATCCGCCAAAGACCACGCCGACAACAGCGAACTGCAACAACGAATTGTAGCCTTTATCACGCATAATCAGGGCGATCGGCAGCGCCAAAAAAATGGCAAAGAAGCTGACGAAAGGAACCGCAAAAAACGCGACGACCCAGGCCGTTTCGACTGTCGATTTAATATCGTTAAACGGCGAAACACCCATCGATAGCGCGTTCAGTACGGAAACCACGAGGCCCGCCGCTGCGCTCGTAATAAGTATGGCTGCTAGAAATGCTATCCAGGTTTTAGCTGACGTCACACCACCAGCCCCATCGGGTTCTCGCACAGCTGCTTGAACGCTTCCATCAGCTGCGCCCCATCTGCGCCGTCGATGGCGCGGTGGTCGAAGCTGCCGGTGGCGCTCATCACGGTGGCGATGCCGAGCGCGTTGTCGATCACATGGGGCCGCTTCTCGCCCGCGCCCACGGCCAGGATCATCGCCTGCGGCGGGTTGATCACCGCGTCGAACTGCTTGGTGCCGAACATGCCGAGATTGGAGAGGCTGGCGGTGCCGCCTTGATATTCGTGCGGCTGCAATTTGCCGTCGCGCGCCTTGGTGGCGAGTTGCTTCATCTCGGTGCTGATCTGCGCCAGCCCCTTGCGTCCGGCATCGACGATGATCGGCGTGATCAGGCCCGAGGGTGCGGCGACCGCGACCGAGATATCCTCGCGCGTATACTGATGCAGCTCGTCGCCCTGGAAGCTGACATTGCAGGC
This sequence comes from Pseudoblastomonas marina, assembly GCF_034374265.1. Taxonomy (NCBI): domain Bacteria; kingdom Pseudomonadati; phylum Pseudomonadota; class Alphaproteobacteria; order Sphingomonadales; family Erythrobacteraceae; genus Pseudoblastomonas; species Pseudoblastomonas marina. Next base: position 848,716 of record NZ_CP139718.1, read on the forward strand.
GGGCACGCGCTGCAGCGCGCGCGCCAGTGCCTTGATCAGCAGGTCGTTGACCGAAAGCTTGACCCCGTCCGGCTCGAGGCTGGCATTGAGCTGGCTGCGCAGCTTGAGCAGCGCATCTAGCCGCACGTCGACGGTGAGATAGATATGCGGGATCGTCTGCTTGGCCTCGGTGAGGCGCTTGGCGATGACCTTGCGGACATTGTTGAGCTTGTGCGCTTCGTAGGGCGCATCGAGCTCGCCGCCCTGCTGGACGGGGGCCGTCGGCGTGGGTGCGGGTGCGGCGCTGTCCTTTGCCGGGGCGGCACCGGGCTTGGCCCCCTCGACGTCGGCCTTCACGATCCGGCCATTGGGCCCCGAACCCTTGATCGAGGCGAGATCGACGCCGTTCTGCTCGGCGATCCGGCGCGCGAGCGGGCTGGCGATGATGCGGTCGCCGTCGACGGTCGGCGCGGCAGGAGCCTTGGCCACGTCCTGCGACGGAGCGGGCGCCGGTTTCGGCGAGGGTGCGGGCGGAGCGGCTTCGTCCGCCGAGGCAGCCTCTTCCTTCTTCTCGGGAGCAGGCGCGGGCGCGCTATCTCCCGCCGCGGCCTTGGCCTCGTCGAGATCCTCGCCTTCCTCGGCCAGCGTCATGATCACGGTGCCCACCGCGACGCCCTCGGTGCCCTCGTCGACGCTGATATCGGCGACCGTGCCTTCGTCGACCGCCTCGAATTCCATCGTCGCCTTGTCGGTCTCGATCTCGGCCATGATATCGCCGGCGGCGACGGTATCGCCCACTTTCACCAGCCACTTGGCAAGCGTGCCTTCTTCCATGGTTGGCGAGAGCGCGGGCATCTTGATCGCGATGGGCATCGAAAATCCTTGTATGTCGTAGCGGCGGAGCGCGTTCAGCCGCTCTCTGCCCAAACCGCGCGCGCGGGGCAAGCGCGCTGTCCACGCTTGCTTCGCGCCGCGATTGCATCCTACACCGCCGCGAAGGGAGAGGATTTGATGCGGGTATACCTGGTCATCGTCGATGAAAGTCCCGAGGCGAAGGTCGCGATGACCTACGCCTCGCGGCTCGCGCTGCAAGCGGAAGGCGCGGTGCACATGCTCGCGCTGGTGCCGCCGCAGCAATTCAGCGCCTTCGGCGGGGTGCAGGCGACGATGGAGGAAGAGGCGCGCAGCCGCGCCGAGGTGATGGTGACCTCGGCCGCCGGGCGCTATTTTTCCGAAAGCGGGCGGATGCCGGTGATCTCGGTCGAACAGGGCGAGCCCGAACGCGTGGTGCGCGAATACCTCGCCACCCACCCGGAAATATCGGCGCTGGTGCTTGGCGCCTCGCGCGACGGGGCCGATCCGCTGGTGACCCATTTCAGCGCACATTCGGGCACGCTGCCCTGCCCGCTCTACATCATCCCGGGCGACTGGGTGCCCGAGACGGTCGAGGACCAGTTCTGACCGACCCGGGCTAGGTCGCCCCGAGCGAGCCTATCCCTTCTTCTTGCTCCGCCCCTGGTGGCGAATATTGGCCGGACGACCGCGCTTGCCCTGGGCATGCTTGGGCTTGTCCTTCGACGCGCCCTTGTGCTTGCCCTGGCCTTTCCCGTGCCCCTTGCCGCCCTCGCGCTTCTTCTTGCCGTGCGCACGATTGCCGCGTTTCTCGATACGGCCTTCCTGCCCCGGCACCTCGAATTTGAGCGCACCGGTGATCGGGTTCGCCTCGGCCAGCTTGAGTTCGAGCCGGTCGCCGACGGTGTAGCTCTCGCCGGTCCGCTCGCCGACCAGCGACTGCGCCTTCTCGTCGTACTGGAAATAGTCGTTGCCGAGCGTCGAGACCGGGACCAGCCCGTCGCCGCCGAATTCGAGGATCGTGGCGAAGAAGCCGAAGCTCTGCACCCCGGTGATCCGCGTTTCGAAGGTCTGCCCCACGCGACCCGCGAGCCAGGCGGCGACGTAGCGGTCGATCGTGTCGCGCTCGGCCTCCATCGCACGGCGCTCGGTCTTGCTGATCGCATCGGAAATCTTGCCGAGGTCGCTGCGATCCTGGTCCGACAAGCCCGAATTGTCGGGCAGCTTGCCCTTGGGTTTCGGCTGTTCGAGCTTGTAGGCATCAACCAGCGCGCGGTGGACCAGGAGGTCGGCATAGCGGCGGATCGGCGAGGTGAAATGCGCGTAACTGCCCAGCGCGAGGCCGAAATGGCCGGCATTGGCGGGCCCATAATAGGCCTGCGTCTGGCTCCGCAGCACCGCTTCCATCAGCAGCGCCTTCTCCTGCTCGTCGGCGACGTCCTTGAGCATGCGGTTGAACAGCGAAGGGGTGATCACCTGCCCCAGCGCGAGCTTGCCGCCGATGCTCTCGATATAGTCCTTGAGCGCGACGATCTTTTCGCGGCTCGGCTGTTCGTGGACGCGGTAGACCACCGGCGCAGACTTGGCTTCGAGAGCCTTCGCTGCGGCGACGTTGGCGGCGATCATGAAGTCCTCGACCACGCGGTGGGCATCGAGCCGTTCGCGCACGGCGATCTCGGTGATGCGGCCCTGGTCGTCGAGCTGGACCTTGCGCTCGGGCAGCTCGAGGTTGAGCGGGTCGCGCGCTTCGCGCGCGGCGTGGAGAGCCTTCCAGCAGGCCCACAGGTTGTTGAGGTTTTCGCCCGCCGCGCCCTCGTCGATCCGGCGCTGCGCGTCCTCGTAGGGGATGACCTCGTCGATCCGCACGATCGCGCGGGTGAAGCGCCAGTCCTTGATCCGCCCTTCGGCGTCGATCTTCATGTGGCAGGCCATCGCCGCGCGGTCCTCGCCCTGGCGGAGCGAGCAGACGTCTGCGCTCAACACTTCGGGCAGCATCGGCACGACGCGGTCGGGGAAATAGACCGAATTGCCGCGCTTGCGCGCCTCGCGATCGAGCTTGCCGCCGGGGCGCACGTAATAGGATACGTCGGCGATCGCGACGAGCGCGTCGAACCCGCCCTCGTCGTTGGGCGCGGCCCAGATCGCATCGTCGTGGTCGCGCGCGTCGGCGGGATCGATCGCGACGATCGGCAGGTGGCGCAGGTCTTCGCGGTGGTCCTCGCTGAGCGGCAGTTTGGCCGCGCTTTCCGCTTCGGCGATCACCTCGTCGGGGAAGATATGCGGGATGCCGTGCTTGGCGATCGCGATCAGGCTGAAGCTCTTGGGCGCGAGCGGATCGCCGATCACCTCGGTGACCTTGACCGACGCACGCTGTCCGCGCCCGACCGTCTCGGCATAGACGAGCTGGCCGTCTTCCGCGCCGCCCAGGTCGGCGATCTTGGAGGAATTGCGCACGCTCTTGTCGACCGGGGCGAGCCAGCCCTGGCCGCTCTTGTCGATATCGACCACGCCCATCATCTGGTCGAGCCGCTGCGGCAGCTTCTTCATCACGAAGCCGCGATGGCCCTTCCCGGCCTCCTCGGTCCGCGCGAGCACGCGGTCCCCGGTGCGCAAGGCGGCGTGTTTGTCCTTCTTCTCGATCAGGCGGATTTTCGGCGCGGGGGTGCCGGTGTCTGGCGCCCAGTTCTCCGGCACGGCGATCGGTTCGCCGTCCTCGATCTCGACCACCTTGAGTACGGTGACCTTGGGCACGCCGCCCATGCGGTGGAACGCGCTCTTGTTGCCGTCGATCATGCCTTCATCGGCCATGTCGCGCAGCAGCGCCTTCAATTGCACGCGCTCCTGCCCCTTGAGGCCGAACGCCTTCGCGATCTCGCGCTTGCCGGCGGGATTATCGCTGGTCTTGATGAATTTGAGGATCTCGTCCTTCGAAGGCAGCCCCGGATTGCGGTGGCGCGCCCTGTTCTTTTTCGGTTTCGTCATATGCCCGGCGATATGGGGAGCCGGTCAGTCATTGTCACCCCGTGGCGCGATCGGCGCGAACGCCCCGCCCGGGACCGCGCTGGCGACGGGGCTGCAAAGGCCCTCTGCCGAACAGGCGCTGACACCGAAGATCCAGTCGTCGCCGCGTACGCCTGCAAGCTCGATGGCGAAATCGGGTGCATCGGCGTCGCTGCCATGGGCGGAAGCGGATATCGTGCGCAGGGGACCGTCCCGCCAATGGCCCTCGTCGGTCCGCCGCTGCCATATCCGGTATTCGGTCGCGCCCGGCACTTCCTCCCAGCTCAGCTCGGTAAAGGTCCGCACCGCCGCGCGGGCGCGGGGCGCAGGGGGCATCGGCGCACGTGCGAGCCGTTCCAGCGCCCGGACGTTCAGCTTGGTGACTTTCGCGAGATAATCGAAATCCATCGCGTCGACCGTGTCGCCGTAGGTCACGCCGTCCTCGGTGCGCAGGTCCTGGTGCTGGTGTTCGTAATCCTCGACCGCGACCGAGAAGCGGACCGCGGGATACCCCGCCTCGAGGAACGGGATCTGGTCGCCGCCGCGGCCCATTCGGTCGGTGCGCCAGATCTGGCGCACGTCGAGCCCGGTCGCGTCGCCATCGGCGATCCCGTCGAGCCAGCGCGAGAGATTGCGCGAGGGACTGTCGTTCTCGCCGCCCTCGCGGCGCTGCGCGGAACGGTAGCGGTCGTCGAGGTCGGCGCGCGGCCCTTCGGAGAAGACGCGGACATGCGCGGCGTCGCAATAGCCGTCCGACCCGCAGCTATTGCCGACCACGTCGTTGTTGAGCACGGCCTTGACCGTATAACCCTTGCTCTCGACCCAGTCGACCAGCAGCCGTGCGCCGAACAGGCCCTGCTCCTCGCCCGAAAGCAGCGCGTAGACGATGGTGGTGGGGTATTGCTGCCCCGACAGCACGCGCGCCGCCTCGATCACCAGCGCGGTGCCCGATCCGTCGTCGTTCGCGCCCGGGGCTTCGACGGTGCCGTCCATCACGTCGCTCGCCCGACTGTCGATATGACCCTGCACGATCACGACCTCGTTGGGGCGCTCGGTGCCGGGCTGGATCGCGACCACGTTGCGCAGGCGCACCGGCTCGGGGATGCGATCGCCGGAGACCATCGTCTCCGGCAGTTCGACCTCGAGGCAATTGCCGCATTCGGCGGAAATGTCGCGAAACACCTCGGCACCCCAATCGACCGCCGCGCCGATCCCGCGTTCGGGGTCGTCCTGCGAGGACAGCGTGTGCCGGGTCCCGAAGGCGACCAGCCGCTCGACATCGGCGCGCAATCGTTCGGCCGAGACCTCATCGGCGGGGCGATCGTGGGCGATGGCGGGCGTGGCGGCCAGCAGGGCGGCAATGGGGGCAAATGCTTTCATGCGCCGCTTCTCGCGCGCCCGCGACCGCGACGCAAGGGGCTCAGTAGGCGCGCCCGATATAGATCCGCTCGACCGCGGGTTCGCCGGTGAAGGGGCAGGTGCCCGATACGCCTTCGTCGCCCAGCGGCACGTTGCGCATGGTGAGCTTCAGGGACTTGAGCTGTTCGACCACCTTGTCGAGCGCCGCACCGGTGGGGCGTGCCCAGGCCATTTCGACCCATCCGGGATATTTGTCCTTCGATGAGTAAAAAGCGCGCAGCTCGTCGAACGTGGTCAGTCCTCGCGTGATGTTGTCGTCGCGGCGCGCACGCGCCTCCTCGAACAGCGCGGTCTGGATCGCTTCGAGCTCGGCACCGGCGCTCGCGGCGAACTCGTCGGGCGAGGGATCGCGGAAGGCGGGCTTGCCGTTCTCCGTGTTCCACAGCGCATCGCGGCGCAGCAGGCTGATCTTGGCGTTCTCGACGTCGCGCCCGCCGATCTCGACGATCAACGGTGCACCCTTGCGGACCCAGTCCCAACGCTTCTGCGCGGCCTTGCCCGGGCGGGTATCGAGATTGACCCGCAGCGGTTCACCGAACGCGCTTTGCGAACCGAGCTTGGCGGCAAGGTCGCGGCAATAGGCGAGCACCGCCTCGTCCCCGTCATTGTCACGCAGCATCGGCAGGATCACGACCTGCCACGGCGCGACCTGCGGCGGCACGCGAAGCCCGTCATCGTCGCCATGGGTCATGATCACCCCGCCGACCATGCGGGTCGAAACGCCCCAGCTGGTAGTGTGGCAGAACTGCTCGCCGCCTTCGCGATCCTGGTACTTGATTCCCGCGGCTTGCGCGAAGCTGGTGCCGAGATAGTGCGAGGTGCCGGCCTGGAGCGCCTTGCCGTCCTGCATCATCGCCTCGATCGAATAGGTCGCATCGGCGCCCGGGAAGCGTTCGTGCTCGGGCTTCTCGCCCGCGATCACCGGCAGGCCGAGATCTTCCTCGGCGAAGGCGCGGTAGACCTCGAGCATGCGCATCGTGTGCTCGCGCGCCTCTGCCTCGTTCTCATGCGCGGTATGGCCTTCCTGCCACAGGAATTCGCTGGTGCGGAGGAACATGCGGGTGCGCATCTCCCAGCGCACGACATTGGCCCACTGGTTCAATTTCAGCGGCAGGTCACGCCAGCTCCGGATCCAGCGCGCCATCGCATCGCCGAAGATCGTTTCCGAGGTCGGACGGACGATAAGCGGTTCCTCGAGCTTCGCCTCGGGGTCGGGCTTGAGGCCCCCTGCCCCGTCGGCGATCAGCCGATGGTGGGTGACCACCGCCATTTCCTTGGCGAAGCCGTCGACATGCGCGGCCTCGCGCTCGAAATTGCCGAGCGGGATGAACAGCGGGAAATAGACGTTGTCGTGCCCGGTCGCCTTGATCCGGTCGTCGAGCAGGCGCTGCATCCGCTCCCAGATGCCGTAGCCCCACGGCTTGATCACCATGCAGCCGCGCACGCCCGATTCCTCGGCCATGTCGGCGGCGGTGATGACTTCCTGGTACCAGGCGGCGAAATCGTCTGCGCGCCGCGTATTCAGCGCATGGCGGATGTTGGCCACAAATCTTCCTTCGGAGCGCCCGCCCTGGCGGACGGGTCTGGGTCTGTTACTTGTCGAGCTTGTTGAGCTTGTCCTGCATCGCCGCCATCTGGGCGCGCAGTTCTGCAAGGTCGTCGCTATCTTTGCCCTTGGGCGAGGCCTGCTGTCCCGGTGCGAGCACCGCGCGCCAGCCATCGGCGAACATCTTCATGTTGTGCTGCGCCATCTTGGCGAAGGGGTTTTCCGACAGGCCCTTGCCGAAGGAATCGCGCAGTTTTTCCTGGTTGTCGCAGAAGCTCTTCATCGAGGCGTCGAGATAGGACGGGACCAGCGCCTGCATCGAATTGCCGTATAGCGAGATCAGCTGGCGCAGGAACGACACCGGCAGCAGCTGTTCGCCGCTCGATTCGGAATCCATGATGATCTGGGTCAGCACCTGGTGGGTGATGTCGTCGCCCGACTTGGCGTCGACGACCTGGAATTCCTGGTTGTCGCGAGTCATCTGGGCCAGCGTTTCGAGCGTGATGTAGCTCGAGCTGTCTGTGTTGTAGAGCCGCCGGTTCGCGTATTTCTTGATGATGATCGGTTCGTCGGGATCTCTGGGGCGCGCGGCCATCTGGCTCTCCGGAATAGGAATGAGATTTCGCACTAGCAGCACCGCTTAGTGCAGCGCAATATTTGTGCCCTTACGCGCGGAGAAAGCGCGAGCCGAGCGCGGTCAGCAACTCGTATTGCGACAGGCCGCTGACCCGTGCAGCCTCGGGCAGGTCGTATTCGGCTCGGACCCAGTCACCCTCGGCGAGGTCGGGGGCGTGGGTCAGGTCGATCGCGGTCATGTCCATCGAGACACGCCCCAGCACCGGCAATCGGGCGTCGCCGCTGCGCATCGCGCCCTTGCCCGACCAGCAGCGCAGGTAACCGTCTGCATATCCGAGCGCGACCGTACCGATCCGCATCGCGTGCGGCGCGGTGAAGGTCGCGTTGTAACCCACCGTCTCGCCCGCCTGCAGCTCGCGCGTCTGCATGATCGCGGCGTCGATCCGGGCGACCTGGCGGATTACGTCGGCAAGTTCGGGTCGAGGGACACCGCCATAGAGCGACAGGCCGGGACGGGTCAGGTCGTAGTGATAGCCATCACCGAGTGCGATCCCGGCACTGTTCGCAAGGCTCGCTTCGCGGTGGGCGATCCTGGTGCGCGCCGCGTCGAAGGCGATCCGCTGGCGCTCGTTGGTCTCGCCGTCCTCGTCGGCCGAATGGAGATGCGACATCAACACGTGGATGTCGAGCGCGGCGACCTCCGGAGCGTCGAGTTCGGCGAGCGGCAGGCCGAGCCGGTTCATCCCGGTGTCGAGCATCAGGTGGCACGGCCCTCCCCCCGCCGCGTTCCACAACCTCGCCTGGTGGATCGAGTTGAGGATTGGTCGAGCCCCCACTGCACGCGCGTAGGCCGCTTCCTCGGCATTGATCGGTCCGTGCAGCACCGCGATAGCCTCGGGTGGCACAACCTCCAGAAGATCGGGCACTTCGGACCAGTGCGCGACGAAAAAATCGCGGCAGCCCGCCTCCCACAGCGTTTCCGCGACGAGCCGTGCACCCAGCCCGTATCCGTCAGCCTTGACCGCCGCCCCTGCCCGCGCCGCACCGCTCATCCGGTCGAGCGCGCGCCAGTTCGTGGCCAGCGCCGCCCGATCGACGGTCAGCCGCAGCGTCGGCGGGGGCAGGTCAGCCATGCGTGTCTTCGAAGTCCTTCGGTGGGCCGCCGTCGACGCCCCACAGGACGATGCCGAGGCCTGCGGCGACCACGACGATCGTGTACCACAGTCCGGCATAGACGTCGCCCGTGCGCGCGACGATGATGCCCGCGATCAACGGGAGGAATCCTCCGAGATAACCGGCCCCGAAATGGTAGGGGATCGACATCGAGCTGTAACGGATCTTGGTCGGGAACATCTCGGTCAGCAGTGCGGCAACCGAGCCGTAGGTCAATGCCGAGAGCACGCCGAGCACGAGCAGCAGGCCGAGGATGCCGAGGATATTGGCGAGCGGCGGGTTCTGGCGGTCGAAATCGAAGCCGCGCTCGGTCAATGCCGCCTGCAACCCGTCGCGTCGCGCGCCAGCGTCGTCGAACCAACCAGCCTCGAGCGGGATCGCAGTCCCGCCCGCGGTTACCGCGAGGTCTTCGGATTGCGTCACCGAATAGGCGACGCCGCTGGCGGTCAGCGTTTCAAGCACCTTGCCGCAATCGCTCTGTTCGCGGTCGAACAGTTCGGCAAAGGGATCGGTGTCGCATTGCCGGCCCGAGACGACGATCGGGGTCTCTTGCGCCGCCTGCGCAAGTCCGGGGTTGGCGAGACTGCCCATGCTCCAGAAGATCGGGAACAGCAGGGCAAGCGACGCGAGCGCGCCAATCACGATCGGCTTCTTGCGGCCGACCCGGTCCGACCACCGGCCCACGATCACATAGAAGCTCATCGCGATCAGTCCGGCGATCAGCAGCAGCCACTCGACCAGGCTTTCGTCGAGCCGCATCGGGCCGCGCAGGAAGCTAAGCCCCGAGAAGAACGCCGTGTACCAGATCGTGGTCAGCACGCCGGTGACCCCGAAGGCCACGAGGATGCGTTTCTTGTTGCCGGGATAGGTGAAACTCTCGACGAAGGGATTCCCAGCGGTCTCGCCGGCTTCGCGCATCGCCTGGAACACCGGGCTCTCGGACAATTTCAGCCGCATCCATAGCGAAATGCCGAGCAGGATGATCGACAGCAGGAAGGGCACGCGCCAGCCCCATTCGGCGAAGGCCTCCTCGCTGAACAGGGCACGGCAGGCAATCACCACGATGATCGAGAGGACGAAGCCGCCGACCACGCTCGCCTGGATGAACCCGGTATAGAACCCGCGCTTTTCGGGCGGGGCATGCTCGGCGACGTAGATCGCCGCGCCGCCATATTCGCCGCCCAGTGCGAGGCCTTGCAGGATGCGCAAGCCGATCACGATGATCGGCGCCGCGATCCCGATACTCGCTGCGCTCGGGATCAGGCCGACCCCGGCGGTGGCGATGCCCATCAGCGTGACGGTGACGAGGAAAGTGTATTTGCGCCCCAGTTTGTCGCCGAGAAAACCGAACAGGATCGCGCCCAGCGGGCGGAAACCGAACCCGACCGCGAAACCGGCCCAGACCAGCAGGATCTGGAGCGTCTCGTTGCCGCTCGGGAAGAATGCCGCCCCGATCAGGCCCGCAAGCGTGCCGTAGATGAAGAAATCGTACCATTCGAAGATCGTGCCGGCCGAACTGGCGGCGATCACCAGCCGCAGTTCCTTCTTGGTCGGCTCGCGCCCGTGCAGCGCATCGCTCATCGGTTTTCCCCTCCCGAAAGTTGAGCGATGCTCCTAGCCCGCTACGTCGTCGGGGGAAAGCGCCCGGATCGCGGCCTTCCACGGCAGGATGATCGCGCCGTGGCGAGCGGGATAGCCGCGCGCCGGCTCGAGCAAGTCGAAGCCGGGCCAGTCTGGCAAGGGGCCCTCGCCTGCGAGCCAGTCGGCGATAGCCGCATGGGCGGTGACGATCGCGGCAAGCCCCGTGCCGCGCGCATCCTGCGCGAAGATCGCCGCCGCCGCCTGGCCGATCGCGCAGGCCTGGACCTGGAGGCCGAGTTGTTCGATGGCGCCGTTCGCATCGACCGCGAGGCCAAGCGCGACCGTGCTGCCGCAGAGCGGCGCGCGCGCTTCTCCGCGGCGATCCCACGCGTTTCCCGCGAACGGATAATCAGCCAGCGCGACAGCCAGCCCGAGAATATCGGTGGTGTAGAGTTGGGCGGCGCTGGACATGTCAGTCCGCGTCGGTGTCGACCGCAGCTTCCTCGGCGGCGTTCTCGCGGCGCTCCTGCAGCGCCTGTCGCCGCTCGGCGATCATCTCGACGAGCGACTGGCTCGCCGAATTGATGAAGGTGTAGCTGCGCGCCTGCGTCACCCAGTCCGGACGCCCGCCAATTCCCCAAACCGTGTCGTAGCCGAGCACCAGCACCGAGAAGGCGAAGACCGTGATCACCACCCCCTTGACCGTGCCGAAGCCGAAGCCGAGCAACCGATCGAACGGGCCCAGCGCCGAGGCGCGCGAGGCCTTGCCGAACTGGTTCGCGATCAGCTTGACCACCGCGTAGGGTACCAGCAGCAGCAGCGCGAAGGCGAGCACCGGGGCGCCGTTGTTGAAATCGAGATAGGGGGCGATCGCGGTCGTCAGCGGGGTGTGGAGGTAGCGGATCGCGAAGATCGCGCAGATCCAGGCGCACAGCGCGAGCGTTTCTTCCACGAAACCGCGCATGAACCCGGTGATCGCGCCAAGGCCCACGATCAGCAACACAACGATATCCAAACCCGTCATCGCGGCAAGAATTACGCGCCGCCCATGATCCGGTCAACGAGTTTGGGCAGCAAATCGAGCGCGTCGTAGCTTACGCCCTTGATCGTGGCGGCTTCATCGGCCGGAGGACCGTGTGCGCGGTCGAAGCCAAGCTTGGCCGCTTCGCGCAACCGCATGCCGGTATGCGCCACCGGGCGTATTTCTCCCGCGAGCGACACTTCGCCGAACCAGGTCGCGCGCGCGGCAAGCGGGCGATCGGCGAGCGCCGAGACAAGCGCGGCGACCACCGCGAGATCGGCCGCCGGATCGGCGAGGCGATAGCCGCCCGCGACGTTGAGATAGACCTCGGCGGAGGAGAAATTGAGCCCGCAGCGAGATTCGAGCACGGCGAGCAGCATTGCGAGCCGCCCTCCGTCCCAGCCGACCACCGCGCGTCGCGGCGTGGCCCCGCTTTGCAGGCGGACCACAAGGGCCTGGATCTCGACCAGCACCGGGCGCGTGCCCTCGATCGCGGGGAACACCGCGCTTCCCGCCACCGGTTCCTCGCGCCCCGACAGGAACAGCGAGGACGGATTGGAGATTTCGGCAAGGCCTTCGGCGCCCATCGCGAACACCCCGATCTCGTCCACGGGTCCGAAGCGGTTCTTGAGCCCGCGCAGGATGCGGTACTGGTGCGACCGCTCGCCCTCGAAGGCGAGCACCACGTCGACCATGTGTTCGAGCACACGCGGGCCGGCAATGTTGCCGTCCTTGGTGACATGCCCGACCAGCACCAGCGCGCTGCCGCATTCCTTGGCGAAGCGGATCAACTCGAAAGCGCAGCCACGCACCTGGCTGACGGTGCCGGGCGCGCCCTCGATCTGGTCGGAGAACATCGTCTGGATGGAATCGATCACGATCAGCGCGGGCGGCTCGCCCTGCCCGAGCGTGGTCAGGATATCGCGCGCATTGGTCGCGCTCGCGAGCCGCACCGGCGCATCGGCCACACCGAGCCTGCGGGCGCGCATGCGGACTTGCGCAGGGGCTTCCTCGCCCGAGATATAGACCGCGCCGCGGCCTGATTTCGCGATATTGGCCGCCGCCTGCAGCAGCAGGGTCGACTTGCCGATCCCCGGATCGCCGCCCATCAGGATCGCGCTGCCGACCACCAACCCGCCGCCGAGCGCGCGATCGAATTCGGCAAGTCCCGTACCGATGCGTTCGGGCGCCTCGCCGGTTTCCTCCATCCCTTCGAGCGCGATCAGCCGCCCGCCGGAAGACAGGTCGTGTTTCTGCGAGAACACCGTCGCTGGCGCGTCCTCGACGAGAGAATTCCATTCCTGGCATTCGCCGCACTGGCCCTGCCAGCGCGTCGCGACGCTGCCGCAGGCCTGACACACATAGCGTTTCTTGGGCTTTGCCATGGCCGTGCGATAGTTGGAACATTTGTGGAACGCAAGCCCGCTATTGCCCCACTCCCCTGCCCCTGCCATCAAGGGGCGGATGCGGCAGAAGGAACTCAGGATCGCGCTCGTCTGCTATGGCGGCATCAGCCTCGCGGTCTACATGCACGGGGTCACCAAGGAAGTGTGGCACCTCGCGCGGGCGAGCTGCCAGTTCCATCGCGAGGGCGGGCAAAAATCGCTCGGTTTGTCCCCCACAGCAAAGATTTACCTCGAACTCCTCGAACGGATCGAGGCCGAGAAGGGGCTTCGCCTGCGGGTCCTCAGCGATATCCTCGCCGGGGCCAGCGCGGGCGGGATCAACGCGTTGTTCCTCGCCGAAGCGGTGCATTCGGGCGGTTCGCTCGAACCGCTTACCGATATGTGGCTGGCCGAGGCGGATACCGATCGCCTGCTCGATCCCGATGCCCACAAATGGACCCGGTTCGCGAAATCGGCCGCCTCGCCGGTAATCCTCGCATTGCTCAACCGCCCGGGCAACGTGGTCAGCGAAAGCGTCGCGCCCGAAACCCGCAATGAGGTGCGGCGCAAGCTTTCGCGGCTGATCCGCTCGCGCTGGTTCGCCCCGCCCTTCAGCGGGATCCATTTCAGCCGGTTGATCGACGACGCGCTGGTCAGCATGGCCGAGCAGGCCTGCGGTCCGCGTCTGCTGCCGCCCAAGCACCCGCTCGACGCGCTCGTCACCGCGACCGATTTCAAGGGTCATCTCGAGACGCTCAACCTCAACAGCCCGAAACAAGTGGTCGAAAGCGAGCACCGGCTCGCGATCGAGTTTCGCGCGTTCGGCGGCGAGCACCTCGCGGCGCGTCCCGAACTGGTGCTTGCCGCACGCGCGACCGCCAGCTTTCCAGGGGCCTTCCCCGCGCTCCAACTGGCCGAGATCGACAAGCTCGTCGCCGAGCGGTCGATCGCCTGGCCGCGGCGCGAGTCCTATCTCAAGAGCCTGCTGCCCGCGCATGCCGAGGCCGGAAACCTCGGCCGCGTCGCGCTGATCGACGGCTCGGTGCTCAACAACGCGCCGTTCGAACATGTCATTTCGCTGTTGTCGGAACGACCTGCGCAGCGCGAAGTCGATCGCCGCATCGTCTATATCGACCCGCGCCCGGACCGGGTCGGCCGGGCGCTGCGCGAGGACGACAGCGCGCCGGGCTTCTTCTCGGTGATCTTCGGTTCGCTCTCGACGATTCCGCGCGAACAGCCGGTGCGCGACAGCCTCGACGAGCTGGCGGGGCATTCGCGCGACGTCGAGCGCCTGCGCGACACGGTCGAGGCCTTGCGCCCCGATGTCAGCGCGACGGTCGAGAAACTGTTCGGTCGCACGCTGTTCCTCGACAAGCCGACGGTCGCGCGGCTGACCGCGTGGCGACAAAAGGCGCAGGACGCCGCGGCGAAGCAGGCGGGCTACGCATTCCAGGGTTACGGCGAGGCCAAATTCAACGGAATCGTGGCGGGACTGGCTGCGACAATTCACGAAGCCGCGCCCGAACTGCGGCTCGAAGTGTCCGCGATCGACGTGCGACTCCACAATTACCTCCGGCGCGAAAAGGGACTGCAGATCTCCGGAGCCAAGGGCGCGGCCAGCGCGGCGGCGATCGAATTCTTCCGCACCCACGACCTCGCATTCCGCATCCGTCGCCTGCGCCTGCTCGCGCGCCGCCTCACCCGAGACTGGGAAGGCGACGAGGCGATCCCCGAAACCGAACGCGAACGCGCCCGAAGCGCGGTGTTCGAGGCGCTGTCGCTCTATCTCGAGCACGAACCGGCCTCCTCGTTGGGGCCCGATTTCGCGGAGATCGCCAAGGATTTCACCCGCCACCCGGGCACCGTGCTCAAGGCGATCGGGCAGCGTCGCGACCTCAAGCGGACCGATCTCGCCGTCGACCGCCTGCTGGCCGATGCCATGATGCAGGTCGGGACCGATCTCAGGCGGCGGATGCTGCTGTCCTATCTCGGGTTCCCGTTCTTCGACACGGTCACGCTGCCGATCCTCCGCGGCGAAGGCTTGACCGAATTCGATCCCGTAAAGGTCGACCGGATCAGTCCCGACGACGCGCTATCGATCCGCGAGGGCGGGACGCTGGCGACCCTGCGCGGGATCGAGTTCTACAATTTCGGGGCGTTCTTCAGCCGCAATTATCGCGAGAACGATTACCTGTGGGGACGGCTGCACGGGGGCGAGCGGCTGCTCGATATCGTCGTGTCGACGCTCGACGAGCCGCTCGACGCGAAGACCATGCGCGCCTTCAAGCGCAGGCTGTTCCACGCCGTGCTCGACGAGGAAGAAGACCGCCTCAAGGCCGATCCGGACCTGATCGCGCGGGTCCGCGCCGAAGTCGACGCGCGGATGGGCTAGGCCCCGAGCACGTCCTTGATGCGATCGAAGAAGCCCTTCGATTTCGGGCATTCGTCGCCGGTCTCGGTTTCGCGGAAGCGGGCGAGGATTTCCTTCTGTTCCTTCGACAGCCTGGTCGGCGTCTCGACCACGATTTCGGCGATCAGGTCGCCGCGACCGCGCGCCTGCAGCACCGGCATGCCGGCGCCGCGCTTGCGCAGCTGCTTGCCCGACTGGATCCCGGCGGGGATCTCGACCGTGATCGTTTCGCCGTCGAGGTTGGGAATGTCGATCGACCCGCCGAGCGCGGCGGTGGTGAAACTGATCGGGACCTCCGTGACGAGGTTCGAGCCGTCGCGTTCGAACACCTTGTGCGGCTTGATCCGCAGGAAGATGTAGAGATCGCCTGGCGGCGATCCGAACGGCCCCGCCTCACCCTTGCCCGACAGGCGAATTCGCGTGCCGGTATCGACGCCCGGGGGGATCGTGACGTCGAGCGTCTGCGGCGCGTCGATCCGGCCCTCCCCGCGACAGTCGCTGCACGGCTTTTCGATCACCTGGCCGCGGCCATGGCAATTGGGGCAGGTGCGCTCGACCATGAAGAAGCCCTGCTGGGCGCGGACCTGGCCGACGCCCTTGCAGAGGTTGCAGGTGCGCATCCCGGTGCCCGGTTCGGCGCCGTCGCCATCGCAGGTCTCGCATACTTGGCTGGTTTCGATCGTGATCTGTCGCTCGGCGCCGTCGAAGGCCTCGTCGAGCGTGATTTCCATGTTGTAGCGCAAATCGGCACCGCGGCGCGCCTGCTGGCGCCCGCCACCGCCTCCGGCAAAACCGCCGAAAATGGTCTCGAAGATATCGCCGAGATCGGCGAAATCGCCGCCGGGATGGCCGCGTCCGCCCCCGCCGCCCGAGGCGGCCTGGGTGTAGCGTTCGTGTCCGTACTGGTCGTAGGCCGCCCGCTTCTGCGGGTCCTTGAGGCAGTCATAGGCCTCGCTGATCGCCTTGAATTTGCCCTCGCTCTCGGTGCAGCCCGGATTGCGATCCGGGTGGTGCTGCATGGCGAGCTTGCGATAGGCGCTCTTGATCGTCGCGCCGTCGGCATTGCGCGCGACGCCGAGCATCTCGTAATAATCGGTGCTGGTGGCTGGCATTTATCCCGTCCCCGAAACCGTGACGCCACCGATGCGCCGGGCATCGGTGGCGTGACAGGTTTCCATGGTGCGACTTACGACTTTTCGTCTTCGTCGACTTCGGAGAATTCCGCTTCGACGACGTCTTCGTCTTCGGAAGAGGAATCGCCCGAACCGGCTTCGCCACCCTCGGCAGCATCGGCGGCACCCGCTTCCTGCTGCTGCTGGTAGATCGCCTGGCCCATCTTCATGGACAGCTCGGTAAGCTTCTCGGTCTTCTGTTTGATCGCGTCGCCGTCCTCGCCCTCGAGCGCGGTCTTGGTCTCGGCGATCGCGGTCTCGATCTCGCCCTTGAGGCCGGCGTCGATCTTGTCACCGTTCTCTTCGAGCTGCTTCTCGGCCTGGTGGACGAGGCTGTCGGCCTGGTTGCGGATCTCGGCCTGCTCGCGACGCTTCTTGTCGTCGTCGGCGAACTTCTCGGCGTCCTGGACCATCTGTTCGATGTCGTCGTCCGAAAGGCCGCCCGAGGCTTGGATCTTGATCTGCTGTTCCTTGCCCGTGCCCTTGTCCTTGGCGGACACGTTGACGATGCCGTTGGCGTCGATGTCGAAAGTGACCTCGATCTGCGGCACGCCGCGCGGTGCGGGCGGGATGCCGACCAAGTCGAACTGGCCCAGCAGCTTGTTGTCCTGCGCCATTTCGCGCTCGCCCTGGAAGACCCGGATCGTCACCGCGTTCTGGTTGTCCTCGGCGGTCGAGTAGGTCTGGGTCTTCTTGGTCGGGATCGTCGTGTTGCGGTCGATCATCTTGGTCATTATGCCGCCCAGCGTCTCGATCCCGAGCGAAAGCGGGGTCACGTCGAGCAGCAGCACGTCCTTGACGTCGCCCTGCAGCACGCCGGCCTGGATCGCCGCGCCCATGGCGACGACTTCATCGGGGTTCACGCCGGTATGCGGCTTCTTGCCGAAGAATTCCTCGACCACTTCGCGGACCTTGGGCATGCGGGTCATGCCGCCGACGAGCACGACTTCGTCGACGCCGGACTTGTCGATCCCGGCATCCTTCAAGGCCTTCTTGCACGGCTCGAGCGTGCGCTTGATCAGGTCGCCGACCATCTTCTCGAGGTCCGAGCGGCTGATCGTCTCGACAAGGTGCAGCGGGGTGGACGATCCACCTTCCATGCGCGCGGTGATGAAGGGCAGGTTGACCTCGGTGGTCTGCGCCGAACTCAGCTCGATCTTGGCCTTTTCCGCAGCTTCCTTGAGGCGCTGGAGAGCGAGCTTGTCGCTCTTCAGGTCCATGTTTTCCTTCTTCTTGAACTGCTCGGCGAGATATTCGACGATCGCGGCGTCGAAATCCTCACCGCCGAGGAAGGTGTCGCCATTGGTCGACTTCACTTCGAACACGCCGTCGCCGATCTCGAGGATCGAAATGTCGAAGGTACCGCCGCCAAGGTCGTAGACCGCGATGGTCTTGCCGTCTTCCTTGTCGAGGCCATAGGCGAGCGCGGCCGCGGTCGGCTCGTTGATGATGCGGAGCACTTCGAGGCCCGCGATCTGGCCGGCATCCTTGGTCGCCTGGCGCTGGGCATCGTTGAAATAGGCCGGGACGGTGATGACCGCCTGCGTGACGGTCTCGCCGAGATAGCTCTCGGCCGTTTCCTTCATCTTCTGGAGGATGAAGGCCGAAACCTGGCTGGGGGAATAGTCTTCGCCGCCCGCTTCGACCCAGGCATCGCCGTTCTTGCCCTTGACGATGTCGTAGGGGACGAGGTCCATGTCCTTCTTGGTCAGCGGATCGTCGAACCGGCGACCGATCAGGCGCTTGATCGCGAACAGCGTGTTGTCCGGATTGGTGACCGCCTGGCGCTTCGCCGGCTGGCCGATCAGGCGCTCATTGTCCTTTGTGAACGCGACGATCGAGGGCGTGGTGCGCGCACCTTCGGAATTCTCGATCACCTTGGGCTTGCCGCCGTCCATCACGGCGACGCAGCTATTGGTGGTGCCGAGGTCGATACCGATAACCTTGCTCATTGATTTCCCTACCTGTTTCGTTGTTGGACGCCGCTCTTCGAAGCTCCCGGCAAACCGGCAAGCCCGCATGGGCGGCTCGTGTAATGACCGGCGCGATATAGGAGGGGTTTTTCTTGTCGCAAGGGATGCGCCACGCTAGTTCGCGTCTCGGTTTCGACGAAGGACGAATGCGATGCGACAAACGCTGTTGGGCACCTCCCTGGTGATCGGGCTGGCCATGCTGGCCGCGTGCGACCGCGCGCCCGAGCAGCCCCCGCAGGAACAGTCCGCGATCGAAGGCCCCGACGGCCGCGAAGGCATCTCGGTCAGCGATGCGCGGCTCGTGCTGCCGCTGGTCGAGGGTCGCCCCGGCGCGCTCTACCTGACGGTTGCCAACGACGGCGCGAGCGCGGCCGAACTGGCGGCAATCTATGTCGAGGGTGCCGAGCGCGTCGAACTGCATGAAAGCCGCATGGAAGGCGGTGCGATGGCGATGGTCGCGGTGGACGCGATCCCGGTCCCGGCCGCGGGATCGGTCGTGCTCGAACAGGGCGGCCTGCACGCGATGGTGTTCGGCCTTGCGCCCGATTTCGATGCCGATAGCACCGAAATCACGCTGATCTTCGCCGATGGCGACAAGACCAGCGTCGAAGCGCGCGTGACAACGGTCGCAGAGGCGAGCAACTGAACGAGGCAGCCCCTCTCCCTGCCTGCCCTATCGGCGGCGAACGCTCGCTTACCCCGGGCGAGGTCGAACTGGCGCGAAGCGTGTTCGGCAGCGCGGTCGATTACGGCAAGGTTCGGATAAGGCGGCGCAAGTTCATGCCGTTCCAGCCGAAGAAAGTTACCATGGCCCCGCGCGGCCACCTGCATTTCCATCCCCTCGGCGACGCTTATTGCGACGATTTTTCGTCCGTGCCGCTGCTCCGCCAAGGCCTCTTCATCCACGAGATGACCCATGTCTGGCAGACCCAGGCGCGCGGCGACTGGTACCTGATCCTCCACCGCCACCCGTTCTGCCGCTACGATTACGCCCTCAAGCCCGGCCAGCCGCTCCACAGATACGGCATCGAACAGCAGGCCGAGATCGTCAAACACGCGTTCTGGCTGCGCAACGGCGCGAAGGTCGCCGGTGTCGCCTCGCGCGAGGCCTACGACCTGCTGGTGAGCTTTCCCGATGCAGGCTGATCCTGCCGCGCAGACGGCTTCGCGGGCCGCCGCCGAGCGGATCGTAAAGCGATACAACAATGCGATGTTTGCGGTCGTCGGCGCGTGGGTCGGAGTCGTCGTGCTGTTCTGGTCCCGCGCCCTGGGGCCCTTGCGACCCTATGATGTTGCCGCACCCGACACGACCGTGTGGCTATGGCTTGCGCTCGGCACGATCCTGGGGGCGGCTTCGATGTGGCTTCCGAGTGCCTATTACCGACCGCGAGCGTTCGAAATGCGGGGCCGTTTCTACGAAGGGCTCGGGATGAAGGCCCTGCGATTGGTCATCACCGACGGCGACATGATCACCCGGGCAGCACGGAGGAAAGACCCGAGCTACCGCAAATACGATTTCTCCGACCGGCTCGAGGGCATCCTCCAAGCGGGGGTGGCGTCCGAGAAGTCCCACCATGCGTTATGGTGGTTCGGCGTCGCGACGGGTGCCTGTGCGCTGGCTGCCGACTGGATCGGCTGGGCGATCACGCTTCTCGCCTGGAACATTCTGGCCAACCTACTTCCGATGCTCCTGCAGCGCTATACCCGCGCGAGGCTGGCCCGGCTGAAACCGGAACTTGTGGCCGGATTCCTCGCATCGAAAATCAGCGCAGGATCATGACCCGACCTGATCAACGGCGCCAGTACTGCCGATAGCCGTCGGTATAGCGGCAGTCGTCGTCGAGATAGCCGTTGCGATTGCCGTCGTAGAAGCCGTCGCAATCGTCGTCCTTGTCGGTGAAATAACCCGCGATCGCGCCGGCTGCGGCACCCACCGCGGCATAGGTCGCGATATCCTCGTCCGTGATTGCAGCGACCGCGGCGCCGGCCGCGGCGCCGACGGCGGCGCCTTCGATCGTGTAATTCTGGGCGCAGGCCCCGAGCGTGAGGGTGGAAAGAGCGAGCGCCGGGGCGGCAAGCATCCGAGTTTTCATCTTTTTTCTCCGTTGTCTCCCTGTTGCAAGTTCTACGGCGGGCATGCCCGAGAGTTCCGGAACTGTCCTTTCCGTAGGGGAATCCACAGACCCCGCGCTTGAGCGCCGCATCATCATTTGATAGCGATTGTCGGGTCCGGGCGGCCCAACCCGCGCCCGGCGGACATCTGACATCATGGAGCTTGAAGACTACGGTTTGAGCCGCGAGCGCGGCTATCTTTCGCATTACGAGATCGACGAAATCTCGCTTCCCGAGCAATTCGCCCCGATCGTCGAGGCGGCGGGCAATCTGTCCGCGCTGCTGACCACCGGTCGGGTGCGCCACTTCCTCGATGCGCTGCCCGATCCCCAAATCGGCGAATGGGCCGAAAACGCACCTGAAGAAGAGGTCCGCACCGCGATGGTGCACTACTCCTTCCTCGTGCAGGCATATGTCTGGGGCGAGGACGATCCCCCGGCCCACCTGCCCGCCAACCTGTCGCGCCCGATGTGTGCGCTCGCCGACCGGCTCGGCCAGGCGCCGCTGCTGCCCTATTCGGCCTATGTGCTCGACAATTGGTACCGGCTCGACAAGGACGGCCCGATCACGCTCGACAACATCGCGATGTACCAGAACTTCCTCGGCGGTATCGACGAGAACTGGTTCGTGCTGGTCCATGTCGCGATCGAGGTCGAAGCGGGCGTGCTGTTGGACAATGCGGCCAAGCTCGTCACCGTGGCGCGCGAAGGCGACACCACCGAGGCGACCCGCCTGCTGCGCGAAATGGACGCCGCGTGGGAGCGGATCTACGGTCACTTCGGACGCATGACCGAGCGCTGCGATCCCTACGTCTACTTCCATCGCGTGCGGCCTTACATCCATGGCTGGGCCAACAACCCGGCGCTTGAGGGCGGCGGCCTCGTCTACGAAGGCATGGAGCGCTACGAAGGGAAGCCGCAGGCTTTCCGCGGGCAGACCGGGAGCCAGTCCTCGATCGTCCCGGCAATGGATGCGCTGTTCCAGGTCGGCCATTCGGACGACCCGCTCAAGAGCTTCCTCGACGAGCTCCACCATTATCGCCCGGTCGAACACCGGCGCTTCGTCGAAGATCTTGCCAAGAAGTCGACCCTGCGCGAATTCGTCGCGGGTTCGGACGACAAGGCGCTCAAAAAGGCGTTCAACGCCTGTCTCGAACAGTCGGCGCGGTTCCGCACGCGGCATCTCGAATATGCGGCGAGCTACATCAACAAGCAGGCGGGCAGCATCGCGGGCAACGATCCCGATGTCGGCACCGGCGGCACGCCCTTCATGAAATATCTGAAAAAGCACCGCGACGAGAACCGCGCGCAGACCGTCTGATCAATCGCGTCCGGCGCGCCACCAGCCATGTTCGCCTTCGCGCGAACCGACGCTGGTGATCCGCCGGCGCGACAGGTCGATCGCGAGACCGCCGCTGTCCTCGAGATAGCGGCGGTCCGCCTTGAGCCAGCGCGGACGGCAGGAACGCGGCAGCCAGCGGTCCGAAATCACGATATCGGCAGCGCCGCAGGCGGCGGCCAGATCGCGTTCGGGCACATTGTCGCGACCCAGCGAAAGCAAGAGGTGCCAATCCCGGCCACCTCGCTCCATCACCGCCGTGCAGAAGTCGCGGTTGCACGAAGCCTCGGGGCTGTCGGCCAAGACCCGTAGATTGCCGTCTAGCCCGGCCTGTTCGGCGAGATTGTCGCGGACATAGTCGGATTGCGTGTCGCGCAAGAGCGCCGCGCCGCTGCCATCGGCATCGACCAGTGCGACATGGCGACCATCGTCCGTTATGAGCAGGTCGGGCGGCCTCAGCGTGGCGAGCGCGAGCACGCCGAAGGCGATCGGTAGCAGGCCGAGCAGTCGCGCGCGTCCGTGCCACAGCGCCAGCCAGAGCCCGCCAGCGATGAACAGCGCGAAATGCCAGCGCTCCATCGTCGGCAAGAGCTTGACCGCGCCAGGTCGTTCGGCGGTGAAATGGGCGATGGCGAGCAGCAGGTCGAGCGACTTGCCGGTCAGCCACCACAGCGGCGCGCCGAGGCCGACCAGGTCGGCGAGCAGGGCGAGCGCGATCAGCGGCATGGTGACGAAGGTCGTGAGCGGGATTGCGATCACGTTCGCGAGCGCGCCGTAGAGCCCCGAGCGATTGAAGTGGTAGAGCGCGATCGGCATCAGCGCGACCTCGATCACAATGCCCGTCAGCAGAAGCATGGCGAGCCAGCGTCCGATCCGGTGCGGGGCGCCCTCCTCGCGCGGGCCCATGAAACGGCGAACGAATTGCGTTTCCGACAGCGCGATGATCGACATCACCGCGGCGAAACTCATCTGGAAGCTCGGGCCGACCACCGCCTCGGGCCACAGCAGCATCACCCCGCCCGCCGCCACGGCGAGCATCCGCATCGAGAGCGGTTCGCGGCCCAGTGCCAAGGCGATCAGCACCAGCAAGGCCGCCGCGCAGCTGCGCACGGTCGGGACCTCGGCCCCGGTCAGCAGCGTGTATCCGATCCCCGCCCCGGCGGCGATCGCGGCGGCGACCACCGGCAGACGCACCCGCAAGGCGAGCCAGGGCGACAGCGCGAGCAGCTTGATCGCGATGAACCACGCCGCCGCCACCACCGCGCTGACATGCACCCCGCTGATCGAGAGCAAGTGGGTGAGGCCCGCATCGCGCATCGCATCGTCATCGGCCTCGGCTATCGCACCGCGGTCCCCGCTGGCGAAGGCTGCGGCGATTGCGCCGGGCGACCCATCCAAGTTTGCGCGGACATGTGCGGCGAGACGGCGTTGGGCGGAAGCGATCGGCCCCTCGCCCCTGGTCGCTTCGACGAGCTCGGGTTCGCCGATCACCGATCCGGTGGCGGACAAGCCGTCGAACCAAGCGGCGCGCGCGAAATTGTAGCTCCCGGGCAGCATCGGCGGGGCGGGCGGCATCAACCGCGCGCGCAGCCGGATTTGCGCACCCTCGACGAATTCCCGCCGGTCGAGATCGAGCGGGAGGTTGACCCGCACCGCCATCGCCCGACCTTCGTCACCGAGGCGCGTGGCCAAGGTGAGCCGCACCCGGTCGCGCGCGGGCTGTTCTTCCCGCGCGATGATCTCCCCCGTCACCCGCTCGACCATCGGGCGCTCGATCGGTTCGGCTCCCACCAGCTCGGACTTCGCCCACACCAGCGCACAGCCCAGCATCAGCGCGAGCGGCAGCGCCAGCAAAGTCATCCGCAGGTAGGGAAAGCGCTCGGCGAGCAGGGTGTTCGACGAAGCCGCAACGACGACCAGCGCGCAGGCTCCCACCCAGCCGACCCACCAAGCCGCAGCGGGAAGCACGAACCACGCCGCGATCCCTGCCCCGAGACCCACGGCGAGCCACGGCGCGCGATCGAATCCCGCCCCCTCGATCCTGCGGTCCAGCCACGCGGCCCCGCTGGACAAGCGCGCACGCTTTCGCCATTGGCTTTGCTGCATCGCAGCGTCGGCCTCGTCGTCGGCGTCGAACGGCCCTGCTGGCGCTTCCCCTTGCCCCACGGCCGCATAGGACAGGAAGGTTTTTCGAATGGCAAGCGAGACGAATGCGTCCGCGCCCGTGGTGACCCGCTTCGCGCCCTCGCCCACGGGGTTTCTTCACATTGGCGGGGCACGCACCGCGCTGTTCAACTGGCTGTTCGCACGCCATCACGGCGGCAAGGTGCTGCTGCGGATCGAGGATACCGACAAGAAACGTTCGACCCAGGAAGCGATCGACGCGATCCTCGACGGACTCGACTGGCTCGGGCTCGACTTCGATGACGAACCGGTGTTCCAGTCGCAACGCGCCGAACGCCATGCCGAGGTCGCGCACCAGCTGCTCGAAAGCGGCCATGCCTACAAGTGCTTCGCCACCTCCGAAGAACTCGAGGCGATGCGCGCCGAGCAGCGCGCCAACAAGCAGCCGATGCGCTATGACGGGCGCTGGCGCGATCGCGAGCCCGGCCCCAAACAGGAAGGCCAGTCCTATACGATCCGGCTCAAGACCCCGACCGAGGGCGAGACGGTGATCGAGGACGAGGTCCAGGGCACGGTCAAGGTCCGGAACGCCGAGATCGACGATTACATCATCCTGCGCGCCGACGGGACGCCGACATACATGCTCGCGGTGGTGGTCGACGATCACGACATGGGCGTGACCCACGTCATCCGCGGTGACGACCACCTCAACAACGCCTTCCGCCAGTTGCCGATCTACGACGCGATGGGCTGGCCGAAACCGACCTATGCCCACGTCCCGCTGATCCACGGCTCGGACGGTGCCAAGTTGTCCAAGCGCCACGGCGCGCTCGGTGCCGAAGCCTATCGCGACGAACACGGAATCCTGCCCGAAGCGCTGTTCAACTACCTGCTGCGGCTCGGCTGGGGCCATGGCGACCAGGAGGAGTTCACGAAGCAGGAGGCGATCGAATTGTTCGATCTCGACCATGTGGGCAAGAGCCCCTCGCGCTTCGACCTCAAGAAGCTTCTCAACCTGAACGGGCATCATATTCGCGAGGCCGACGATGCGCGGCTGGCCAAACTCGTGGCGGCGCGGATGGAACAGCCTCCGGCGCACGAATTGCTCGAACTGGCGATGCCGGTGCTCAAGCTCCGCGCGCGCAATCTGGACGAGCTGGCGACCGGCGCGGCGTTCCTCACCCGAAAGCGCCCGCTCGATGTCGACGAGAAGGCCGCGATCCTGCTCGACGAGGAAGGTCGCCAGCGCCTCGCGCTCGTGCATGAGCGGCTTTCTTCCGAAAAGGACTGGACTTTGGAGGCGTTGGAGGCCAGCACGAAGGCGCTCGCCGAAGAGCTCGAACTCGGGCTCGGCAAGCTGGCGCAGCCGCTCAGGGCCGCGTTGACAGGGACGACCCAGTCTCCCGGAATTTTTGACGTGCTGGTGCTTCTCGGCAGAGAGGAAAGTCTGGCACGGATCGCCGACCAGGCGGTTTGAACATTATACCATCAAAGACGGAGGATCGCGCGTGAGCGACCAGGCCAAACTCGAAACCGGCGGCAAGACCTACGAATTTCCCAAACTTTCCGGGACCTGCGGACCTGACGTGGTCGATATCCGCAAACTCTATGCCCAGACCGGGCAGTTTACCTACGATCCCGGCTTCACCTCGACCGCGAGCTGTGAGAGCGGGCTCACCTTCATCGACGGCGAGGAAGGCGTGCTGCTGCACCGCGGCTACCCGATCGGGCAGCTGGCCGAGCATTCCTCGTTCATGGAAGTGGCCTATCTCCTGCTCAACAAGGAACTGCCCGACCAGTCCGAGCTCGACGAGTTCATCTACACGATCACGCGCCACACCATGGTCCACGACCAGCTGCGCCAGTTCTATCAGGGCTTCCGCCGCGACGCGCACCCGATGGCGATCATGTGCGGCGTGGTCGGCGCGCTGTCGGCGTTCTACCACGACAGCACCGACATTTCCGATCCCGAACAGCGCAAGATCGCCAGCCACCGGCTGATCGCGAAGATGCCGACGATCGCGGCGATGGCGTACAAATACGCGGTCGGGCAGCCGTTCCTGCAGCCGCAGAACGACCTCAGCTACACTGGTAACTTCCTGCGCATGACATTCGGAGTCCCGGCCGAGGAATACGAAGTGATCCCGGCGGTAGAAAAGGCGATGGACCGGATTTTCATCCTCCATGCCGACCACGAACAGAACGCCTCGACCTCGACCGTGCGCCTCGCCGGTTCGTCGGGCGCGAACCCGTTCGCCTGCACTGCGGCGGGTATCGCCTGCCTGTGGGGCCCGGCGCATGGCGGCGCGAACGAAGCCGCCCTCAACATGCTCCACGAGATCGGCACCCCCGACAAGATCCCGCACTATATCGAGCGCGCCAAGGACAAGAACGATCCGTTCCGCCTGATGGGCTTCGGCCACCGCGTCTACAAGAACTACGACCCGCGCGCGACGGTGATGCAGAAGACCGTCCGCGAGGTGTTCGATGCGCTCGACGTCAAGGACCCGGTGTTCGAGACCGCGCTCCAGCTCGAGGAAATCGCGCTCAACGACGATTACTTCAAGGAAAAGAAGCTGTTCCCGAACGTCGACTTCTATTCGGGAATTATCCTGTCGGCGATCGGTTTCCCGACGACGATGTTCACCGCGCTGTTCGCGCTCGCCCGCACTGTCGGCTGGGTCGCGCAATGGAACGAGATGATCTCGGATCCCGGCCAGAAGATCGGCCGTCCGCGCCAGCTCTACACCGGTCCGACCCAGCGCGACTACGTCTCGATCGACAAGCGCTGATTGGAGGCCGACCTGGGCGCCGTTGGCGGCGCCCCGGCGCTACTCCTTACCGGCGGCGGAGGGCAGGGTCAGCGTGAAGCGCCCGCCCTCCCCCTCGCTGCTGGTCACGGCGAGTTCGCCGCCCATCGCCCGCGCGAGCTTGCGCGAGATATAGAGCCCGAGCCCCGAACCGCCGTCGCCCGAACGGCCGAGCCGTTCGAACTTGTCGAAAATCTTCTCGCGCTTGTTGGCGGGAATGCCCTGGCCCTCGTCGACGACGTGGACTCGCGCCTTGCCGTCGCCTTGGTCGAGCTCGATCCGCACCTGCGAGCCCTGGGGGGCGTAGCGGATCGCGTTGCCGATCAAATTGAGCAGGATCTGGAGCACGCGGCGGAACTCGGCGGTCGCGGGCACGCGTTCGGAGATGTCGGGCCCCACGAGCGCGATGTCCTTTTCGCGCGCTCGCACGCCGACGATACCCGCGGCGCGCTGCGCGACGTCGGCGAGATCGATCCGGTCGGGCGCGGTGCGGAAATCCGCCGCTTCAACGATTTCGAGGTCCGACAGGTCGTCGAGCAGCGCCATCAGGTGCTGGCCGGCAGACGCGATATCGCCCGCGTAATCGCTGTACTGGTCGGGTAGCGGACCTGCGAGTCGCGCGCGGATGGTCTCGGCGTTGGCGATGATCCGCGCGAGCGGCTGACGCAGCGCCGGCGCGACGTCGCGTGCGATCATGTGATCGACCGCCTCGTCGGGGTCATCGCCCGCGCGCACGCTCCGGTCGAGCGGGCGATCGGCGGTGAGCGTCAGCTCGAATCCGGCGAGATCGCCGACCGGGGTACGCCGGTGGTAGAGTCCGATCGTCCACTTCCGCTCCGACCCTTCGACCATGCATTGCGCGCCGTCCAGCAGGCGCCAATGCAATTTGGCGCGATCGTCGAGCCCTTCGATCCGCACGAACTTGCTCCAACGCTCGCCTTGCGCGCGGGCCATACTCTTGAGCAGCGGTGTGAGGTCGCGCGCCTCGCTTTCGGCGGCGACGATGTTCTGCTCGGCATCGAGGATCGCGGTGAAATCGGCGAGCGCGCGGTCGGCGGCGTGGGGCGCGCCTTCGCCCGAAGCGTCACCATCGGCTTCGAACGGCATCGCCTGCCAATTGCGGACACAGATCTCGCAACCATCCTCGAGCGGGGTCAGCTCGATCCAGGCGGTGATCGCCTCGTGGTCGTCCTGCGCCTGCATCGTGCGCGCGATCTTGAGCCCGTATTCGCGCGCCTTGCGGACCGATTCGAGCAGCGAGGGGATCGCGATCGTGCCGGGAATAGTGCCCCCGCAATTGAATTGCAGGCTCGCCAGCGGCTCCTCGGCCGAAACGAGCCGGTCCCGGCGATCGCTGAAAGCCTTGGCGGCGGTCTTGCCCGGTGCGTTCATTTGCCGGCGACTCCCCGCGCATTGCCGCCGAGCAGCTTGAGAGCGCTGTGCTGGTCGATTTCGCCGAGGCCTTCCGGAAGGCGGGCGTCGGGATGGATCAGCAGGACCGTGCGTTCGACCTGCTGGCGATCGCGTCCGGCTGCGCGCAACATAAGGCCCAGGCGCGGCGCCTGCCCCTCGGCCACGCCGAGCGTTGCATTGTCGCGCGATACCCCGCTCGCCCGCGCCAGCGCGGTGACGAACAGCGCGATGCCCGCCTGCTCGGGATCGAGCGCGGCATCGCGGGTGGCGTCGTCATAGACGAGCAAATTTCCGACCCCGTGGCGGGTATGGCCTTCGTCGTATGAATCCTGGACCGAACGGATCGCCAGCTGCACGTGGCGGCGCGAATCGGCCTGACGATCGACCGCCTTGCGCAGGCTGGTGAGACAGAAATTGAGCAATTCTCCGGGCAGCTCGCCGAGTTCGACCTGCATGCGCCGTGCATGCTGGGCGAAGCGCGCCTGCGCGGTCAGGAAGGCCATCGCGAGCCGCGCGGTCTCGGGCTTGTCGGACCCGACCAGCTCCTTGACCAGCGGGGTCAGCACAAGCTCTGTCGAGCGCCGCTCGGCGAACCGTTGGGCGAGCCGCCATTCGATCGAGAGTGCGTGGAGGTGCGAGAGCAGGTCCTGGTCTTCCGCCAGCGCGGTGACGAGCGCATCGAGCCGGTCGAGCGGGATCGGTTCGTCATTCGCATGGCCCGCGGTGTCGAGATACCGCCGGAGCATCTGGGTCCCGAGGTGGTCGAGCATGCCGCGCACGCGGGCGAGCACTTCCTCGTGGAAAAGCGAACTCTCGCTATTGGCCACCAAGTGCCGCAGCACCGGACCCGAGGAACTGAGCGCCTGGTCGCAGCGCTGCAGCGCGCCGCGCAGCTCGTCGGACACGGTCCCGTTTGCGCCAGTGGTGAGAGTCTCCTCGCTCATTGTCGCGCGATAGCACTCCGCTGGTTAAGCGCCCGTTAGTTGTCGCCGCGCGTCCCATAATGAAGCGCCAGCGCCAGGCATGCGAGCATCAGGACCTGGGTGACGGGCAGCAAGGCGCTGAAAATAGTCGATATACCGAGAATGGCGGCAACCACCGGACGGTCGACCAGCGTCGCCCCCCAATCGCGATCGGCGAGCCGCAGCGACAGCACCAGCGCCACCCCGAGGAACACACGGTCGAGCGGCGCCTCACGCCAACCGTCGAGCGCCATGACGAGGATCCCCGCGAGCAGGATGTCGATGAACAGTCCCGGCCAAGCAGCGAAGCGCCGTCGCGGCTTCCTCGAGCGCGCTCGCGACAGCGCGCGCAGCCGCCGATAGGTGTCGCCCGCAAGCGCCGTGACCCCGAGCGCGGCGAGCGAGCCGCCGGCATAACCGCCGATCGCGAGCGCGCAGGTCGTCAGCGTCCCGAGCGCCACCGCGCCGAGCGCGAGCCCGGGCCCGCGCTCGTCATGCGCAGCCCGCTTTCCGATCAGGTCGGTGACGAAGCGCGAAAGCCGGTTGCGCGGGCCGCTGGTGCGCTTCCAGTCGCGCTCGAACCAGCCGGCCTCAATTGCCTTGGCGTCGATCTCGCTGCGCACGATCGTGTAGGCGTTCGCTTCTTCGCCGCTTTCGGGCACCGCCCGCGTCGGGATGCCCGATTGGAGCGCGATCCGCAGCAGGCTGCCACCCGGCTCGCAATCCTCGGGCAGGTCGGCGAGCCGCGCGACGAGGTTTCCGGGGAGGAACATCAGCCCGGCGGCGAGCCGGGTCAGGTCGATCCGGTCGAAGCCGTCCTCGCCCCCTTCTCGCGCCGGGATCGTCGCAATGCCGTGCCCGTCCTCGACGAAACCGGCGAGACGATCCTCCTCAATCATCAGACCCGGGGAAAAGACCAGCAATTCGTCGCCCGGTCCGACGATCCGGGCGAGCCGGTGGAGATCGCCCACCGGCTGGAACCGCGAGCCCCTGCCCTCGACTTCCTTCTGTAGCGCGAGCGGGGCGGCGATTTCCTGCGGGGCCCAGCACAACACCCGCTCGCAGCCGCAGGCCAGCGCCATCTCGGCCTGCCAGCGATAGATCGCGCGCCCCGCCACGCGGAGCGAGCCGTCAGCGCCGTTGGCCGGCTCTTCGAGCGATATCAGCGCGAACCGCACAGGCGATCGATCCTCCGTCAGGTCAGGGCGGGCGTGCCCGAGCGTGGCATAGAATACACGCACCCGATCCTTTTGGTTAACAGGCTATTTATCCACAGCTGCTTGGTGATACATTGTGGAAATCATGAAACGCACCCGTCTCGTCTCGATCGAAAACGACGCCTCCGAACAGCAGGACGCCGAAACCGTAACTCCCGATAGCGAAAGCGAAAACGGGGCGGAGAACGAAGAGGACGATCCGGTCTTCGAAGGCGAATATTACGCCGAGTACGAGGAGGAGGCTGTTCCAGCCCTGCGCGGTGGATGGATTGCGCCCACGCTCGCGACCCTCGCCATTCTCGGCTGGACGGCGTTCTTCGGCTGGGCTCACCGCAGTGCGATCGCCGGTGTGACCCCGCTCGAAGCGATCGAACTGGTCGGAAGCTGGGCGCCGCCGGTCATCGTGATCGCGCTCGCCTGGCTGCTGGCCTTGCGGACGAGCCGCCGCGAGGCGAAACGCTTCGCCGAGGCAGCGCAGGTCCTCCGGGTCGAGAGCGAACAGCTCGAGGCGCGGCTCCACCACGTCAACGGCGAACTCAGCGTGGCGCGCGAATTCCTCGCCCAGCAATCGCGCGAGCTCGAAACGCTCGGACGGCTCGCGGTCGATCGGATCGGCGAGCATTCGGGCCGACTCGAGGAACTCATCTCGGACAATGGGCGCGAGGTCGAAAGACTCTCGGATGTCAGCGCGAATGCCTTGGAAAACATGGAGAGCCTGCGCGGCAACCTGCCCGTCATTGCGAGCTCGACCAAAGACGTCACCAACAATATCGCGCAGGCCGGGCGAACCGCGCGAGCGCAGCTCGACGAGATGGTCGAGGGGCTCAAGCGGGTCAACGAATTCGGCGAAGCCAGCGAAACGCAGGTCGAACGCTTGCGCGAACGCGTCGGCGAGGCGATGGAAGAATTCGCCGCCGCCACGCACGAGACCGGCGAAGCGCTGGCCGAACGCTACAACAAGCTCAGCGACAATGTCGGCGCGGCCCGGATCAAGTTCGAACAGGAAGAAATCGAGGCGCTCGCCTCGCTGCGGCAGCGCTGGTCCGCCGTGGGCGAGCAGATCAAGGATGCGCTCGATGAATTGGCGGACCTCGACGAAGGCGTGATCCAGCCCGCGGCGGGCCGGATCGCCACCATGCGCGAGGAACACGGCGCGCTGCTCGGCGACGCAGCGCGCGCGAACGAGGAATTCGACAGCGAGCTCGCGCGGCGCCGCGAAGCCGCGGAAGCCGACTATCTCGCGTCGATAGACACGCTCCAGGCCCGCCTGGCCGCGCTCGACGGCGAGCTCGAGGAACGGCGCGCCGCCCACGAGGCGAGAGTCCGCGAAACAGGCGATCTGTCCGAAGCGCTCGCGGCCCGGATCGACGAGCTCACCGAAGCTGCCGGTCGGGCGAAGGAAACCGGCAGCGAAGCCGGCGAAACACTCGATCACGCGCTCGCCCGCGCCGGCGAGCGACTGGCCGCGACCGATGCGAGCCTGCGCGAGACCGACGGGCTTCTCGGCACCCTCACCGATACCACGGTGCGGCTGCTCGAACTCGTTCGCGCTACGGCCGATCACGGGAGCCAAGGCCTGCCCAAGGCGCTCGTCGAGAGCGAACAGGCGCTCCTGCTGCTCGAGGAACGCGCCAGCCAGATCAACCAGCGCGTTTCGCAGGCCGGGCGCGACGGTGCGTCCCTCGTCGAGGACCTCGAGAAATCGCAGGCGCGCCTTGCCGGCCTGCTAGCCGAATTCGAAAAGACCAGCGGCGCGCTCGACAAAGGGACCAGCGACCAGGCCGAGCGGCTCGCGAACATCGCGCTCGAATTCGATCGGTTGCAGGAAAAGAGCGAGACGCTCGCCGCGCACGCCCGCGAAGAGCTGTCGGTTTCGCTCGAAGCACTCCGCGAAGCCAATTCGGCGGCGCTGGCCCAGATCGAAAACGATGGCGGCGAAGGTCTCCAGCGCTGGGCCGAGAAGATCGGTGCCGCGAGCGGCGACGCGATCGAGCGCGAATTGCGCACCAAGATCGACGCCACCGCCGGCGCGCTCGACGAAGCCACGACCAAGGCGGCTGAACGCAGCCGTGAAGCCACGCTTCAGCTACGCGACCAGCTCGCCAAGATCGACGAGCTCACCGGCAACCTCGAACGCCGCATCGCGCGCGCCCACCAGCGCGCCGAGGAACAGGTCGACAATGACTTCTCGCGCCGCGCCGCGCTCATAACCGAGAGTCTCAATTCCTCGAGCATCGACATCGCCAAGGCACTGTCGGCCGATGTCACCGACACCGCCTGGTCTTCCTACCTAAAGGGCGATCGCGGAATCTTCACCCGCCGCGCGGTGCGCCTGCTCGACAGCGGCGATGCACGCGAGGTGGCCGATCTCTACGAGGAGGATGCCGGTTTCCGCGAAGACGTCGCGCGCTACATCCACGATTTCGAAAACATGCTGCGCCAGTTGCTTTCGACCCGCGACGGCCACGCACTCGGCGTGACCCTGCTCAGTTCGGACATGGGCAAGCTATACGTCGCGCTGGCGCAGGCAATCGAGCGCCTGCGCAGCTGATCGCCTATTCGGGCGGAGTCACGAGGCGGCTGATGTCGACATCCTCGATCCCGATCCAGCCCATCTCGTAATTGAGAAAAAACAGCGCGAACAGCGCGGTGGCGACGATCGTCGTGCGCAGGATCACGCGGCGCGGGCGGAAGTGTCTTGGTGCGCTTTCGGCCTGCCCGGGGACATAATCAGGATCGTCGCGCGGAACGGGTTCGAAGCCGAACGGCAGCATCGCGAGCCCGGTCAGCACCCAGAACAGGAAATAGATCGCGAGGGCGGAGGTAAACTGCATTTCTAGACCAGTACCTCGACCTGCGGTTTCTTGCCCGACCAGCGTTTGGCGGCGCGGCGCGCGGCAAGGCGTGCAGCTTCGCGGCGCTGTTCGGGATCGCGCGCCTTCCCGCCCTTGAGCTTGCGCAGCGCGGCCAGCACATCGTTGCGAGCTTCGTCGAGGAAGTCCTCCATGTCTTCCTCCAGCGGCAGGCCGATCGCGCTGACCCGCGCGTCCTTGCCGTCGAGCGCGACGATGACGATACCCGATTCGGCGAGGCGACGACGCATCACGATGCTCTCGCCGTCCGCTGGAGCGATAATGTCGCCATCGAGAATCAACCGACCGCTGCGCTCCACCCCGATCTTGCCGGGTTTGCCGGGAGCAAGGCGTACGACATCGCCGTTCGATTGCACCACCTGGTGGCGGATGCCGCGGTCCTTGCCCAGGCGCGCGTGCTCGACGATATGGCGCATCTCGCCATGCACCGGAACGATGATCTCGGGATCGATCCATTCATAAAGTGCTTCGAGATCGGGCCGCCCCGGGTGTCCTGACACGTGGATGGCGGCCTGGTTCGCGGTGACCATTTCGATGCCGTCGCCGGCGAGCTTGTTCATCACCGCGCCGATCGCGATCTCGTTGCCCGGGATCTGGCGGCTCGAGAACAGGATCACGTCGCCCGCCTCGAGCGAGATCGGGTGGCTGCCATCGGCGATGCGCGAGAGCGCGGCGCGCGGTTCGCCCTGCCCGCCGGTGGCGATGATCATCACTTCGCCGCGCGGGAGGCCCATCGCGGTATCCCAGTCGACCGTCTCGGGGAAATTCTTCAGGTAGCCGCTCGCCTGTGCGATGCGGATGATGCGGTCGAGCGAGCGCCCCGCGACGCACAGCTGGCGCCCCGTGTCACGCGCGACCTCGCCCAAAGTCTCCATCCGCGCGACGTTGGAGGCGAAGGTCGTGACCAGTACGCGCTTGCCCTTGTGACGAAGGATTTCCTCGTCGAGGGCCCTGCGCACCCCGCCTTCCGAACCGGACGCCTTGGTATCGAACACATTGGTCGAATCGCACACCAGCGCGAGCACGCCATCCGCGCCGATAGCGCGCAGTTCTTCTTCGCTCGTCGGAACCCCGACAACGGGCTCCTCGTCGAGCTTCCAGTCTCCGGTGTGGAAAATGCGGCCATGCGGCGTGTCGATCAGCAGCGCATTGCCCTCGGCGATCGAATGCGCGAGCGGGACGTACTGGACCCCGAACGGGCCAAGCTCGAACCGCTCGAGATCGTCGACGACGTTCAACTCGACCTCGTCGACGATCCCGGCCTCTTCGAGCTTTTCCTGGATCAACCGCGCGGTGAACGGGGTTGCGTAGAGTGGCACGCCGAGCTCGTCGGCGAAATAGGGGATCGCCCCGATATGATCCTCGTGTCCGTGCGTGAGCACGATTCCGACGAGGTCCTCACGGCGTTCCTCGATGAATTCGAGATCGGCGAAGACGAGGTCGACGCCCGGATATTGCTGGCCCGAGAAGGTCATGCCGAGATCGACCATCAGCCACTTGCCGTCGGTGCCGTAGAGATTGACGTTCATGCCGATCTCGCCCGACCCGCCGAGCGCGAGGAACAGGAGTTCGTCCTTCTTCGGTTTCATGCCGCCAGCGCCCTTTCCGCGAGGATCGCGAGCCCGTCGAGCGTGAGCCCGGCATCGACCGCGTCGAACAGGTCGGTCGCCTCGTCGAATAGGATAGCGAGGCCGCCGGTGGCGACGACCTTGGCGGGGCGGCCGATTTCTTCCTTCATGCGGGCAACAAGTCCTTCCATCATCGCGACATAACCCCAGAACACTCCGATCAGCATCTGGTCCTCGGTGTTGCGGCCGATCACGCTGTCGTCGCGCGGTTTCTCGATTGCGATCCGCGGCAGCTTGGCGGTATTCCCCACCAGCGCGTCGAGCGAGAGATTGATGCCCGGCGCGATGATCCCGCCCTTGTAGGCGCCATTGAAGTCGACCGCGTCGAAGGTTGTCGCGGTGCCGAAATCGATCACCACCAAATCGCCGTCATATTTGTCGTGCGCGGCGATCGTGTTGAGCGCGCGATCGGCGCCGAGGCTTCGCGGTTCGTCGACATCAACATCGAAGCCGTATGCGGCCGCCCCCTCGCCCGCGACCATCGGTTCGACCCCGAAATATTTCTGCGACAGCACGGTAAGGTTGTGGATCGCGCGCGGCACCACGGTGCCGATGATGATCGCGTGGATCGCCGACTTGTCGAACCCTTCGAGCGCGAGCAGCTGCATCAGCCACACCGCATATTCATCGCCCGTGCGGCGCGGATCGGTGGCGATGCGCCAGCGCGTGCGCTGTTCGCGGCCTTCGTAAAGCGCGAAGACCGCATTGGTGTTTCCGACATCGATGGCGAGTAACATTGGTGTGTTCCGTCTGTTGGCCGGATCAGGCGTAGCTGAGTTCGCCGGCGTGGATGGCACGGACCTCGCCATTATCCAAGCGCAGCCGTGCCGCGCCCTCTTCGGTCAAACCATCGAAAGTGCCGGCGATGCGCCCTTCCCCGGCTATTTCGGCAGCAAGGCGGGTGCCTTTGGGGTGCGCGGCAGCCTCCCACCGATTGACCAGCGGGGCGAGGCCGTAAGTGCGCCAGCGTTCGAGATCGGCCTTCCATTGCGCGGCGAGGCGCTCGGCGAAGGTGTCGCGATCGGGCGCGGGACCGAATTGTGCCATGGCGATGGTTTCGCGGTCGGGCAGTTCGGGCGCCTGAGCGAGGTTCACACCGATCCCGAGCACCACCGCATCGCCCGTCCCTTCGAGCAGGATACCCGCCATCTTGGCACCGCCGACCATCAGGTCGTTGGGCCATTTGAGCTGGACCTTGGCGGGCGGCGGGACGAGTTCGCCGACCACTTCGTGGAGCGCCACTCCGGCGAGCAGCGCGAGCGTGCTGCGGGGCGGATCGTGCGGTGTGGGATGGATCACCGTCGAGCCCATGAAATTGCCCGCACCGTCGTTCCAAGCCCTTCCCTGCCGTCCGCGCCCGGCTGACTGGCGGTCCACAACCAGCCAGTCGCCCTCGGGCACGCGCTCGCCCGCAGCGAGGCGCGCGGCCAAGTCGGAATTGGTCGAGCCGGTTTCTGCGACGTAGTGGATCAAGAGATCAGACGAAGGCGGTCAGCGCGGCGGCCGCGCGGTCCGCCCAATCGCCGAGCGGGATCGTCAGCAAATATCCAAGCGGGGAGATCACCAGCGCGCAAATCGCGAGGACCACGCCGTAGCTGGTCTCGCTCTTGCCGGTGATCACGTCCGCCGGCTCGTCGAAATACATCAGCTTGACGATCTTGATGTAGTAGTACGCGCCGATCACGCTCGCGGCGATACCGATCGCGGCGAGGATGATGAGGTCGGCCTGGACCGCGGCCTGGAACACCACGAACTTGCCCCAGAAACCGAACAGCGGCGGGATCCCCGCGAGGCTGAACATCAACATCATGAGCGCCAGCGCGATCATCGGACGGGTCTTGGACAGGCCCTTGATCGCGTCGATTTCCTCGACCGGCATGCCGTCAGCGTCCTTGAGCATCATGACCGCGACGAACGAGCCGGCGACCATCGCGACGTAGATCGCGAGGTAGACGAGCATGGCGGAAACACCCGCCAGCGTCCCGGCCGCGAGGCCGATCAGCAGGAAGCCGATATTGTTGATCGAGGAATAGGCCAGCAGGCGCTTGATGTTGGTCTGGCCGATCGCGCCAAGGGCGCCCCACAGGATCGAGAGCAGCGCGGCGGTGATGACGATCGGCTGCCACGCGGTCAGCTGGCTGCCGAAGGCTTCCACCGTGATCCGAGCGAGCACCGCGACCGCGGCGACCTTGGGCGCGGTGGCGAAGAAGCCGGTCGTCGGGGTGGGTGCACCCTCATAGACGTCGGGGGTCCACATGTGGAACGGGACGGCAGAGATCTTGAAGGCCAGGCCGACGAGCACGAAGGTCAGCCCGAAGACGTAACCGATGCTTCCTCCGTCCATGCCCGCGAGACGCACGGCTTCGTAGGATGTGCCGCCCGAGAAGCCGTAGAGCAGGCTCATACCGAACAGCAGGATGCCCGAGGCCAGCCCGCCGAGGACGAAATACTTCACGCCCGCTTCGGTCGAACGGTCGTCGTCGCGCAGGAACGAAGCCATCACATAGGCCGCGAGGCTGTTGAGCTCGAGGCCGACATAGAAGGAGATCAGATCGCGCGCAGATACCATGATCGACATGCCGAGCACCGCGAACACGATCAGGATCGGGAATTCGGCGCGCATCTTGGCCACGCGCTCGAAGAAGGCGGGACTGACCACCAGCGTGACGATCGCAGCAACGATCGCGAGGATCTTGGCAAAGCCGGCAAAGGCATCTGCGCGGATTTGGCCGCCGAAGGCTTCGCGACCGAGCGTGTCGCCGGTCATCTGGAACGCGGTGATGATCGCTACTGCGGTAAGCACCGACACGCCGACGATCGAAACGAGGCGGCTCGCCTTGTCGCCCACGAAAGCCGCGATCATCAGCATGGCGACGCCGGCGACCGCGAGGATGATCTCTGGGAGGACGACCTGGAGGGAAGACTGGAGGTCCATCAGTGCGCCTCCCCTGCTTCGACATGCGGCATCGCATTGGCAGCCGGGCGGC
This sequence comes from Pseudoblastomonas marina, assembly GCF_034374265.1. Classification (NCBI taxonomy): domain Bacteria; kingdom Pseudomonadati; phylum Pseudomonadota; class Alphaproteobacteria; order Sphingomonadales; family Erythrobacteraceae; genus Pseudoblastomonas; species Pseudoblastomonas marina. Next base: position 886,267 of record NZ_CP139718.1, read on the forward strand.
CCTCCCCTGCGGTGGCGTTACTGTCGTAATCGGGCGTCACGCGTTCGAGGCGCGCATCGAGCGCGGCGATGTCCTGGCGCATCGGGGCAAGGAAACTTTCGGGATAGACGCCCATCCACAGCACCGCCGCGGCGATGGGAGCGAGCATGATCCACTCGCGGGCGTTGAGATCGGGCATGGCGGCGGCGTCTTCATTGCGCTGCGTGCCGAAGGCGACGCGGCGATAGAGATAGAGCATGTAACCGGCGCCGAGGATGATGCCGGTGGTCGCGGCGGCGGTGACCCATGCGGAAACCTGCCAGATGCCCGCAAGACTCAGGAATTCGCCGACGAAGCCGCTGGTGCCCGGCAGGCCGATGCTCGCCATGGTGAACAGCAGGAAGAACACCGCGTAGTACGGCATGTTGATCGATAGCCCGCCATAGCGGTCGATCTCGCGCGTATGCAGCCGGTCGTAGATCACGCCTACGCACAGGAACAGCGCCCCCGAAACGAGACCGTGGCTGAGCATCAGGATCATCGCGCCTTCGAGGCCTTGCGGATTGAAGGCGAAAAGGCCGACCGTGACGATCGCCATATGCGCGACCGAGGAATAGGCGATCAGCTTCTTCATGTCCTGCTGCACCAGCGCAATCAACGAGGTCGCGATCACCGCGATCACCGACAGGACGTAGATCAGCATCGCGAACTGCGCGCTCGCATCGGGGAACATCGGCAGGCTGAAGCGGATGAAGCCGTAGCCGCCCATCTTGAGGAGAACGCCCGCGAGGATGACCGAGCCCGCGGTCGGCGCCTGGACGTGCGCGTCGGGCAACCAGGTGTGGACCGGCCACATCGGCATCTTCACCGCGAAGCTGGCGAAAAAGGCGAGCCACAGCCAGGTTTGGGCGTCGGCCGCGAAATCGTACTGCATCAGCGTCGGGATGTCGGTGGTGCCGGCGACGTTCACCATCCACAACATCGCGATCAGCATCAGGACCGAGCCGAGCAGCGTGTAGAGGAAGAACTTGTAGCTGGCGTAGATCCGGTTCGCCCCGCCCCACACGCCGATGATCAGGTACATCGGGATCAGGCCGGCTTCGAAGAAGATGTAGAACAGGAACAGGTCCTGCGCGCAGAACACGCCGATCATCAACAGTTCCATGATCAGGAACGCCGCCATGTATTCGCCCACGCGGGTGGTGATCGATTCCCAGCTGGCGAGAATGCAGATCGGCATCAGGAAGACCGACAACGCGATCAGCACCAGTGCGATCCCGTCGATCCCGAGCGCGTAGGAGAAGCCCGCGAACAGTTCCTGCCGCTCGGTGAACTGCCACTGCGCTCCGCCGATATCGAAATTGAGCCACAGCACCACGCCCAGCGCGAGATCGATCAGCGTGGCGACCAGCGCGATCATGCGCGCGAGTTTCGCGTCGACCAGCAAACAGGCAATCGCCGCGACCAGCGGCACGAGAAGCATCAGCGAAAGGATGGGAAAACCGTCCATGTCAGTTCGCCCCCTGGGAGATGATCCAGCTGATCGCGGCGACGAGGCCGGCCAGCATCACGAGGGCGTAGAGGTTGAGAGAACCGGACTGCACGCGTCGTGCGACGCCCGAGCCACGCATCACCGCCCAGGCGGCACCGTTCGGGCCGAAGCGGTCGATGATGCCTTCATCGCCGATCTTCCAGAACTTGCGGCCCAGCCAGAAGGCCGGCTTCACGAAGATCTTGTCGTAAACCTCGTCGAAGTACCACTTGTTGAACAGGAAGGCGTGCAACAGGCGGAACTGCTTGACGAAGGTCGCCGGGATGGTGGTGTCCCTGAGATAGGCGAGCCAAGCGAAGAACAGGCCGACCAGCATTACCACCAGCGGGGTGTACTTAACCCAGTACGGCACGGCGTGGAGCGCGTGGACGAGGTTCTCGTTGTAGAAGATGCTCTCGCCCCAGAACGCTGCGTCATCGATGAACGGCCCGGCGAAGAACTGGCCGGCGAAGATCGCACCGAGGCTGAGGATACCGAGCGGGATCAGCATGGTCAGCCCGCTCTCGTGCGGGTGGTAGCCGCCCGTGCCCGCGCCATAGGCGGGTGACGGCACCGAATGGGTCACGTCCTCGCCCGCGTCTTCCTGCTTGGGCGGGTTGTGGTCCTCGCTGTCGTCGTGACCGTCGTGGACGGCATGCGCGATATGCTCGGACGCGGCCCAGCGCGGCTTGCCCCAGAAAGTCAGGAACATCAGGCGCCAGCTGTAGAAGCTGGTCAGCAATGCGGCGAACGCCCCGAGGAAGAACGCGACCTGGCCGAGCTCGGTCCCGCGACCGAAGGCGGCCTCGAGCACCGCATCCTTCGACCAGAAGCCCGCAAAACCGACATGGAGGTGATAGACACCGACGCCGGTGATCGCGAGCGTACCGAACATCATCGCCCAGAAGGTGAACGGGATTTCCTTACGCAGGCCGCCGTAATAGCGCATGTCCTGTTCGTGGTGCATCGCGTGGATCACCGACCCCGCGCCGAGGAACAGCAGCGCCTTGAAGAAGGCGTGGGTGAACAGGTGGAACATCGCCACGCCGTATGCGCCAACGCCCGCGGCGAAGAACATGTAGCCCAGCTGCGAGCAGGTCGAATAGGCGATGACGCGCTTGATGTCCCACTGCGTCGTGCCGACGGTGGCGGCGAAGATGCAGGTCGCGGCACCGATAAAGGTGACGAGCGCGAGCGCGGTCGGCGCGGCTTCGAACATCGGCGACAGGCGGCAGACCATGAACACGCCCGCGGTGACCATCGTCGCGGCGTGGATCAGCGCGGAGACCGGGGTCGGACCTTCCATCGCGTCGGGCAGCCAGGTGTGGAGGCCGAGCTGGGCAGATTTGCCCATCGCGCCGATGAACAGGAGGATACAGAGCAGGTCCATCGTGTCGACGGTCGCGCCGAAGAAGCCGACCGTGCTGCCCGCCATGCCCGGTGCCGCTTCGAGGATCTCGGGGATCGACAGCGTGCCGAAGACGAGGAACGTGCCGAAGATGCCGAGCATGAAGCCGAGGTCGCCCACGCGGTTGACCACGAAGGCCTTGATCGCGGCGGCGTTCGCACTGGGTTTCTTGAACCAGAAGCCGATCAGGAGGTAGCTCGCGAGGCCCACCCCTTCCCAGCCGAAGAACATCTGGACGAGATTGTCGGCGGTCACCAGCATCAGCATGGCGAAGGTGAAGAGCGAGAGATAGGCGAAGAACCGCGGCTGGTCCGGATCTTCGTCCATGTAGCCCCAGCTATAGAGGTGGACGAGCGCCGAGACGGTGGTGATCACCACCAGCATCACCGCGGTCAGCGTGTCGACGCGCAGCGCCCAGTCGAACGACATGGTGCCGGACTGGACCCATTGCAGCACCGGCACGACTTCGGACGTGGCGGTCCCGCCGACGAAGCCGAGGAAGATCGGCCAGCTCAGCGCGCAGGCGACGAACAGCGCGCCGGTGGTGACCAGCTTGGACACGAAATTGCCCAGCATGCGATTGCCCAGCCCGGCGACGATCGCCGCGAGCAGGGGCAGGAGTACGATGATCAGGATCGAGGAGGACAAGTGCCTATCCCTGCAACTGGCTGACGCTGTCGACCGCGATGGTGCGGCGGCGGCGGAAGAAGACGACGAGGATCGCAAGCCCGATCGCGGCCTCTGCGGCGGCGACGGTGAGCACGAACATCGCGAAAACCTGCCCCGTCAGGTCGCCGAGGAAGGCGCTGAAGGCGACGAGGTTGATGTTCACGGCGAGCAGCATGAGCTCGATCGACATCAGGATGACGATCACGTTCTTGCGATTGATGAAGATGCCCAGCACGCCGAGCACGAACAGGATCGTGGCGACGACGACATAGTGTTCGACACCGATCATAGCTCGATCCCCTTGCCGATCTCGGGTGTGACGTTGCGCGTCGCCTCTTCGGGACGGCGGCGATTCTGGCGGCTGACGTTCTGCTGTCCGCGCGCCGGGCCCGAGCCCAGGTGGGTCAGCACGATCGCGCCGATCATGGCGACGAGCAGGATGATGCCGGCAGCTTCGAACAGGAACACGTAGCGGGTGAACATCAGCGATCCGATCGCCTCGATATTGCTCGCGCCGAGCGGCGCCGCGCCGGTGCCGTCGGGCGTGCCGAGCTCGATCGCGCCGGTACGATAGGCGCCGATGCCGAGCACGATTTCGGCCAGCAGGATCAGCGCGATCAGCAGGCCCAGCGGCATGTTGCGCATGAAGCCGGCGCGCATTTCGGCATAGTCGATGTCGAGCATCATCACGACGAACAGGAACAGCACCGCGACCGCGCCGACATAGACGATGACGAGCAGCATCGCGATGAACTCGGCGCCCACGAGCACCATCAGCCCGGCCGCGTTGAAGAACGACAGGATCAGCCACATCACGGAGTGCACCGGGTTGCGCGCGAAGATCACCATCATCGCGGAAGCGATGACCATGGCGGCAAACAGGTAGAAGGCGATTGTATGGATCATCTGGGTCCCGATCAGTCCTGCGCGCGCCTAGCGATAGGGCGCATCGGCTTCAAGGTTCGCGGCGATCGCCCGCTCCCACTTGTCCCCGTTCGCCAGCAATTTCGCCTTGTCGTAGAGCAGCTCCTCGCGCGTTTCGGTCGCGTATTCGAAGTTCGGCCCCTCGACCACGGCATCCACCGGGCAGGCTTCCTGGCAGAAGCCGCAGTAGATGCACTTGGTCATGTCGATGTCGTAGCGCGTGGTGCGGCGGCTGCCATCTTCGCGCGGTTCGCTCTCGATCGTGATCGCCTGCGCGGGGCACACGGCCTCGCACAGCTTGCACGCGATGCAGCGCTCCTCGCCATTGGGATAGCGGCGCAGCGCATGCTCGCCGCGGAAACGCGGGGAGATCGGGTTCTTCTCGTAGGGGTAGTTGATCGTCACCTTCGGCTTGAAGAAGTACTTCAGCGTCAGCCAGTGGGCTTTCACGAACTCCCACAGGGTGAAGGATTTGATCAGGTGCGCGACGGTGCTCATGCGACACCTCCGTAACGGGTAAACATCAGCCAGCCCGAGATCACGGCGACGAACAGCAGCGACAGGGGCAGGAAGACCTTCCAGCCCAGGCGCATGAGCTGGTCGTAGCGATAGCGCGGCACGGTCGCCATCACCCAGCTGAAGCAGAAGAAGAAGAAGAAGATCTTGAGGAAGAACCAGACGAAGCCCGGCACGAGGTAGAGCGGCTCCCAATCGAACGGGGGCAGCCAGCCACCGAAGAACAGGATCGCGGTGAGCGCGCACATCAGCAGGATGTTGGCGTATTCACCGAGCCAGAACAGCGCAAAGCTCATCGAGGAATATTCGGTCTGGTAGCCGGCGACGAGCTCGCTTTCGGCCTCGGTCAGGTCGAACGGCACGCGCTGCGTCTCGGCCAGCGCCGAGATGAAGAACATGAAGAACAGCGGGAACAACAGCGGGTTCGCGATGAAGCCGTTGATGAAGCCCAGGCCATGGCCGCGCTGCGCCTCGATGATGGTGTTGAGGTGGAAACTGTCCGCCCACAGCACGACGCAGACGATGATGAAGCCGATCGAGACCTCGTAGGAAATCATCTGCGCGGCGGCGCGCATCGAGGAGAAGAACGGGTATTTCGAGTTCGACGCCCAGCCCGAGATCACGACGCCGTAGACGCCCAGCGAGCTGACCGCGAAAATGTAGAGCAGGCCGACATTGATGTCCGCCAGCACCGCGCCCGAATTGAACGGGATCACCGCCCAGGCGATCAGCGCCACGGTGAAGGTGATGATGGGCGCGATCAGGAACAGGCCCTTGTTCGCCGCGCTCGGGATGATGGTTTCCTGCAGGAACACCTTCAACCCGTCGGCGAAGCTCTGCAGCAGTCCGAACGGCCCGACCACGTTGGGCCCGCGCCGCAAATTGATCGCGGCCCAGACCTTGCGGTCGACATAGATGATCATCGCGACCGCGAGCATCAGCGGCAGCGCGATCAGCAGGATCCCGGCGATGGTCGCGACGAACCACGCCCATTCGTAGGTCATGCCGAGGGATTGGAAGAATTCGGTCATTCCGCGGCCTCCCGCACGTCTTCACCGTGGATCAGTTCGGCCGAGCAGCGCTGCATCGTGGTCGATGCACGCGCGATCGCGTTGGTGAGGTAGAAATCGGCGATCGGGTAGGCAATCTTGCCTTCCGCCTTCGCCGCCTTGCCCGTCTTGGGAAGCGAACCGTAATCGGCGAGGCCTTCGACCGCGAGCGCCGGGACTTCCTCGGTCATCGCGGCGCGAAGCTGGGCGAAATTGTCGAACCCGACCTTCACCTTGAGCGCATCGGCCAGCGCGCGCAGGATCGTCCAGTCCTCGCGCGCGTCGCCCGGCGCGAACACCGCCTTGTCGGCGAATTGCACGCGGCCCTCGGTGTTCACGTAGGTTCCCGGCTTTTCCACGTAACTCGCTGCAGGCAGGATGATATCCGCCGCGTGCGCACCCTTGTCGCCGTGGTGGCCGATATAGACCTTGAGGCTGTCGGCGAACGGCTCCCAATCGACTTCGTCGGCACCCAGCGCGAGCACGAGTTTGGGCTTGGCCTTGGCGATATCGGCGATTCCGCCGTCCTGCGCGAAGCCGAGCATCAGCGCGCCCATCCGCGCGGCGGCGGTGTGGACGACGTTGAAACCGTTCCATCCGTCTTTCACGAGACCGAGGGTCTCGACCAGGCCGAGCGCGCTGTCGAATGCACCGGCGGCAAGCCCCCCTGCCCCGAGGATCAGCGCCGGACGCTCGGCATCCTTGAACGCGTCGGTGACGGCCTTCGGCAGCTTGCCGAGAACCGAGACGTCGTCGCCGAGGAATTCGGCCGGATAGGTCGTTTCCCATTCGGGCCCGACCACGAACACCTTGGCGCCGCGCTTGACCGCCTTGCGGATCCGCACGTTGAGCAGCGCGGCTTCGGTGCGCAGATTGCTGCCGACGATCAGAACCGCGTCGGCATTCTCGATCTCGGCGAAGCTGGTGTTGAAATTGACCGCGGCGAGGTTGCCGGTCGGGTAATCCATCCCGGTCTGGCGGCTTTCCACGAGATCGGAGCCGGAGGCCTTGAGCAGCGCCTTGGCCGCGAACATCGTCTCGCAATCGACCATGTCGCCCGCGATCGCGGCGATGCTCTTGCCCGGCTTGGCCTTGGCGATCGCCTTGAACGCCTCGTCCCAGCTACCCTCGACCAGCTTGCCCCGCTTGCGCAGGAACACCTTGTCGAGGCGGCGGCGCTGGAGGCCGTCGACCTGGTAACGCGCCTTGTCGGTGATCCACTCCTCGTTGACCTCGTCGTTGATCCGCGGAAGCACGCGCAGCACTTCGCGACCGCGCGAGCACAGCGTGATGTTCGATCCCATCGCGTCCGAAACGTCGATCGACAGCGTCTTCTTGAGCTCCCACGGTCGGGCTTCGTAGGCATAGGGGCGCGAAGTCAGCGCGCCGACCGGGCACAGGTCGATCACGTTGGCCGACAGTTCGTGCTCGGCCGCCTGCTCGAGATAGGTGGTGATCTGCATGTTCTCGCCGCGATAGAGCGCGCCGATTTCGTCGACCCCGGCCACTTCCTCGGAGAAGCGCACGCAGCGGGTGCAGTGGATGCAGCGGGTCATGATCGTCTTGATCAGCGGGCCCATGTATTTCTCGGTCACCGCGCGCTTGTTCTCGTCATAGCGGGTGTAACCGCGGCCATAGGCCATCGCCTGGTCCTGCAGGTCGCATTCGCCGCCCTGGTCGCAGATCGGGCAATCGAGCGGGTGGTTGATTAGCAGGAACTCCATCACCCCTTCGCGCGCCTTCTTGACCATTTCGCTGTCGGTGCGGATTTCCTGCCCTTCGGTCGCGGGCAGCGCGCAGCTCGCCTGCGGCTTGGGCGGTCCGGGCTTCACCTCGACCAGGCACATGCGGCAATTGCCGGCGATGCTAAGCCGCTCGTGATAGCAGAAACGCGGGATTTCCTTCCCCGCAAGCTCGCACGCCTGGAGGACGGTGGCGCCCTCCGGGACTTCGATTTCGGTTCCGTCGACGGTGACGTTGGGCATTATTCCGTCGCTCCTTCCACACCGCCGCTTCGGCCGCTTTCAGCCCTGAGCGGCGCATAGTACATGCGCGCCCACATGGCGTCGGCAACCAGTTGCCGGACGATGGAAATCTGCAATTTCACTTCGGTCTCACTGGATTTCATGCACTTCTCGAAGACGGGCATGAGGTCGGCGAATGCTTCGCTCTCTTCATCCGAGGTCGGACGACTGTCGAGCAGCGCGTGTGCGGTTTCGGGCGCAGTGCTGCTGATGCAGTCTCCGGTCTCGAAAATCGCTTGGGTCGGCGGATAGAAGCGCGCCATCCGATAGCGATTGCCGAGCTGTTCCGGCTCGAGCAGGTCGCCCGCAATCGGATCGCGCTGATAATGGAGATAGGCTTCTTCGGCCAACAGGTTGCGCATCGTGCGGTGCGGGAACTGCATGTACATCTTGAATTCGCTCTGGCGCATGGCACGACCGATGCAATCATCGATATTGAAGTCCTCGAACACCTCTTCGGCGTCGGTATCGAGCGCGTCGTAATCGATCTGGAAGAAATCGCTCTTGGCGAGCAGTTCGGTCGTCTCTTCCTTGTTGCGACTGAACGAACACCGCGCGACGACTTTCTGCATCTGGCGGGCGCGGCCGGCCTCGACGCTTTCCGGTTCTTGCAGGAACCGCGTACCGACCTGCTGCTCGCCCTCGATCTCGGCGGCGTCCTGGGCCGAAACGGCTGCGGGCTGGGCCGCCAACGCGGCAAGCGCCAGCGCAAGGCTCGTGCGAAGGATCACGATGCGCCCTCCCCGTCATGCGCCGCCAGCAGCCGGAACGCGGCCGTGGCGAGGATCGAGCGCAACCCCAGCGGCGAGCCTTCGAGGCCTTGGCCTTTGGGCAGGCAGGCATCGGCGATCGGCATCAACGCCGCGATCGCCTGCAATTCCTCGGGCGCGTTGATCTTCGTGTCGAACAGCACGGCGACGAGGTGCGGCGCACCGCGCACCATGCACATCGCCATCGCGTCGCTGCGTCCATAGGTAGCGGCTTCGGTGCCCGCAGCGGCATAGTTGAGCCGGGTCAGCAGCGGGGTCTCGCCCTGCTCGATCAGGCGCTCGGCGAGGCCCCCGGCGAACGGCAACCCGCCGAGTTCGATCCGGCGATAGGCGCGCGGCATCGCGCTGAAGCACTTCTCCGAAACGCGCGTTTTGGCGAGTTCGGTCAGTCCGTCGCGGTATTCGTCGGTGCGGAAATCCATCGCCAGCAGACGCCGGGCGGTCTCTTCCTGCTCGTCCGCGATGCAGGTCGTCCACGCCTCGACCGCGGCGCGCTGGCGCTCGACATTGCGGTCCATCCGCGCACGCTGCTGCGCCTGCGCGGGAAGCGCGAGCGAAAGCGCGACAAGCAGGGAAAGGAGCAGCCGGATCATTCCGCGGCTTCCTTCGTGAATTCGGCGTGTTCGTCGATGCGACGTTCGAGCTCGGGACGGAAGTGCTTGAGCAGGCCCTGGATCGGCCACGCTGCGGCATCGCCAAGCGCACAGATCGTGTGACCTTCGACCTGCTTGGTCACTTCGTAGAGCATGTCGATTTCTTCGCGACTGCTCTGGCCGACGCGCAAGCGCTCCATCACGCGCCACATCCAGCCCGTGCCTTCGCGGCAAGGCGTGCACTGGCCGCAGCTCTCGTGCTTGTAGAAATAGCTGATGCGCGAAATCGCGCGGACGATGTCGGTCGACTTGTCCATCACGATCACCGCCGCGGTGCCGAGTCCGGACCCGACTTCCTTGAGCCCGTCGAAATCCATCGGGCAGTCCATGATCTGCTCGGCGGGGACCAGCGGGACCGAGGAACCACCTGGAATCACTGCGAGGAGATTGTCCCAACCGCCGGTAATTCCGCCGCAATGTTTCTCGATGAGGTCCTTGAACGGAATGCTCATCTCTTCCTCGACCACGCAGGGCTTTTCGACGTGCCCGCTGATCTGGAACAGCTTGGTACCGGCATTGCCCTCGCGGCCGAAGCCGGCGAACCACTCGCCGCCGCGCCGCAGGATGGTCGGGACCACCGCGATGCTCTCGACATTGTTGACCGTGGTCGGGCAGCCATAGAGGCCCGCGCCCGCCGGGAACGGCGGCTTGAGGCGCGGCTGGCCCTTCTTGCCTTCGAGGCTTTCGATCATCGCGGTTTCTTCACCGCAGATGTACGCGCCCGCGCCGCGATGCAGGAAGACGTCGAAATCGTAGCCCGACTTGGCCGCGTTCTTGCCGATCAGGCCCGCGTCATAGGCCTCGTCGATCGCCTTCTGCAGCACCTCCGCCTCGCGAATGTACTCGCCGCGAATGTAGATGTAGGCGGCCCTCGCGCGCATGGCGTAGCCCGCGACCAGCGCGCCTTCGATCAGCTTGTGCGGATCGTGGCGGATGATTTCGCGGTCCTTGCACGAACCGGGCTCGGATTCGTCGGCATTGATGACGAGGAAGCTCGGACGACCGTCCTTCGATTCCTTCGGCATGAACGACCATTTGAGGCCCGTCGGGAAGCCCGCCCCGCCCCGACCGCGGAGGCCCGAGGTCTTGATTTCCTCGATGACGGCATCGTGGCCGCGCGCGATCAGCGACTTGGTGTCGTCCCAGTCGCCGCGCGCCTGCGCCGCCTTCAGCCCCCAGTCCTGGAAGCCGTAAAGGTTGGTGAAGATGCGATCCTTGTCGGCGAGCATCAGAAAGCGCCCCCTTGCGAAAGGAAATAGATCGCCGCGACGACGATCAGCGCGATTGCGCCGAACTTGACGATGCCCATCAGGACCTTCCACGCGATCCAGATCAGGATCAGCGCGACGATGATCGTGCCGATTTCCATTACCATTCGCTCCGGTAATCGTGGTTCGCGTCGACCATTTCCTTGAGCGTGGTCGGCCCGCCAGAAGGCTCAGAGGTATGACGCCCCGGCTCCTGCGTGCCTTCCTTCGGCTGCTTGCCGACGGCCAGCGCATCGAGCACGGCGTCGAGCCGCTCGGGGGTCAGGTCCTCGTAATTGCCGTCGTTGATCTGGACCATCGGCGCGGTGGCGCAATTGCCCATGCATTCGACTTCGGTGAGCGTCCACAGCCCGTCTTCCGACGTGCTGCCCTTCACCATGCCGCGCTTGTAGCAGGCCTCGAGGATATCGTCCGAGCCGCGCAGCATGCACGGCGTGGTGCCGCAGACCTGGACGTGGAAGCGGCCGACCGGCGCAAGGTTGTACATGGTATAGAAGGTCGCGACCTCGAGCACGCGGATCACCGGCATGTCGAGGTATTCGGCGATGTATTCGATCACCGGGAGCGGTAGCCACCCTTGCGTCTTGGTCTCCGCGCCGACCTGGCGCTGGGCGAGGTCGAGCAGCGGCATCACCGCGGATTTCTGGCGGCCTTCGGGATAGCGCGACACGAAGGTGCGCGCCTTCTCGGCGTTCTCGTCGGTCCAGACGAAACCACCCCACCGCTCGCGCAGTTCGGGCGTGTCGGGTGCGGGGGCGCGATCAGCCATTGATCAGCCTCCGTTCGATATAGCGACCGACGAACACGCCCAGCGTGCCGGCGAACGCGGTGGAAAGGATGTCCTTCAGCGGGGACTCTCCATGAAAGGCAAACAGGTAGGCCGCCACCGCAGAGGCGAAGGCGGCGAAGCTGGCAATGGCGATGAAGATTTCGCGCGCGATCACCGATCACACTCCCCGAACACCACGTCGATCGCGCCCAAAATGGCGGTCGCGTCGGGCAACATGTGGCCGCGGCTCATGAAGTCCATCGCCTGGAGGTGGCTGAACGCGGTCGGGCGGATCTTGCAGCGATACGGCTTGTTGGTGCCGTCGCTGACGAGATAGACGCCGAATTCGCCCTTGGGGCTTTCGGTCGCGACATAGACTTCGCCGGCGGGCACATGGAAACCCTCGGTATAGAGCTTGAAGTGGTGGATCAGTGCTTCCATCGACTGCTTCATCTCGGCGCGCTTGGGCGGCGCGACCTTGCGGTCGTCGCTCGCGATCGGCCCTTCGGGCATCTCGGCGAGGCACTGCTTGATGATCTTCGCGCTCTGGTAGACTTCCTGCACGCGGACCATGAAGCGGTCGTAGCAATCCGAATTGGTACCGACGGGGATTTCGAAATCCATCCGGTCGTAGACGTCGTAGGGCTGCGACTTGCGCAAATCCCACGGCAGGCCGGCGGCGCGGATCATCGGGCCCGAGAAGCCCCACTTGATCGCGTCGTCCTTCGAAACCACCGCGATGTCGACGTTGCGCTGCTTGAAGATGCGGTTGTCGGTGACGAGGCTCATCGCGTCGCCGAACAGTTCGGGCAGTCGGTTGTCGACCCACTCGCCGATATCGACCAGCAGTTTCTCGGGCGCATCCTGGTGAACGCCGCCGGGGCGGAACCACGCCGCGTGCATGCGTGCGCCGCTGACCCGCTCGAAGAAGTTCATGCAGTCTTCGCGCAGCTCGAACACCCACAGGTTCGGCGTCATCGCGCCGACATCCATCACGTGCGCGCCGATATTGAGCATGTGGTTGCAGATGCGGGTGAGTTCGGCGAATAGCACGCGCAGGTACTGCGCCCGCTCGGGCACCTCGACGTTCATCAGCTTCTCGATCGCGAGGACGTAGGAATATTCCTGCGCCAGCGGCGAGCAATAGTCGAGTCGGTCGAAATACGGCAGCGCCTGGAGATAGGTCTTGTGCTCGATCAGCTTCTCGGTGCCGCGATGCAGCAGGCCGACATGCGGGTCGATCCGTTCGATGATTTCGCCGTCGAGTTCCATCACCATGCGCAGCACGCCGTGCGCCGCCGGGTGCTGCGGCCCGAAATTGATCGTGTAATTGGTGATGACGTCGTCGTTGGTGGTCGGCGACTCTTCGATTACCATCGCGGTCATTGGTCGCCTCCCTTCTTGGGTTCGGTCGCCTTCGCGGTGTCGGCTGACTTGCCCTTGCGCGCGGGTTCGTCGGGGCGATCCTCGGTCGGGGCGGGCGCGCCCGAATCTTCCACGTCCGTATCCTCCTCGGCAGGCGCGCCTGCGCTTTCGCGCTCGGCAGCCTTCTTGTCGGTCGCCTCGCCGGCCCCGGTGTCCTCGGGCTTTGCCGTGGTCTTGGGATCGTCGATCGGTGGCGCACCGGGAGCCCCGGCATCACCGGTCGCCTTCTCGTCGCCCGGCAGGATGTAATCGGCGCCTTCCCACGGCGAGAGGAAATCGAACTGCCGGAAATCCTGTGCCAGTTCAACGGGCTCGTACACGACGCGCTTTTCCTCTTCGGAATAGCGCAGCTCGACATAGCCGGTCAGCGGGAAGTCCTTGCGGAAGGGATGCCCCTCGAAGCCGTAATCGGTGAGGATGCGACGCAGGTCGGGATTGCCGGAGAAAACGACCCCGTACATGTCGAACACCTCGCGCTCGAGCCAGCCTGCGACCGGCCACAGCGTGGTGACGGTCGGCACCGGCGCGTCCTCGTCGGTCGAGACCTTGACCATCACGCGGTGGTTCCTGGTCAGGCTGAGCAGCATGTAGACGACTTCGAAACGCTCGTTGCGCGACGGATAGTCGGCGCCCGCGATTTCCATCAGCTGCTGGTATTCGTGCTCGTCGCGCAGCAGGCGCAGGGCATCCTCGATGCTCTCGCGCTTGACGGTGAACAGCAGTTCGCCGTGCTCTTCGCGAGATTCCACGAGCATGTCGCCGAGCGCCTTGCCGAGCGTATCGAGCAAGCCGTCGTTCGAAGCGTATTTCGGGGCGGAGTGGAGGACGGCCATATCAGCGCTCGATCGTCCCTTCGCGGCGGATCTTCCGCTGCAGCTGCATCACGCCGTAAAGCAGCGCTTCCGCCGTCGGCGGGCAGCCCGGGATATAGATGTCCACCGGCACGATCCGATCGCAGCCGCGCACCACCGAATAGCTGTAGTGATAGTAGCCGCCGCCATTGGCGCAGCTGCCCATCGAGATGACGTATTTGGGCTCCGACATCTGATCGTAGACCTTGCGCAGGGCCGGGGCCATCTTGTTGCACAGCGTGCCGGCGACGATCATCACGTCGGACTGGCGCGGGGAGGCGCGCGGGGCGACCCCGAAGCGCTCCATGTCGTAGCGCGGCATATTGACGTGGATCATCTCGACCGCGCAGCAGGCGAGGCCGAAGGTCATCCACCACAGGCTGCCCGTGCGCGCCCACTGGAACAGTTCCTCTGTCGAGGTGACGAGGAAGCCCTTATCGTTGATCTCGGAATTGACCGCATCGAAATAGGACTGGTCCGGCATGCGGACCTCGCCCGGCTGTGCGGTCGGCTGGATGCGCGGATCGCGCCCGGCGGGAGTTTCGGTAAGAGTGCTCATTCCCAGTCCAGAGCCCCTTTCTTCCATTCGTATGCGAGGCCGAGACCCAGGATGGCGAGGAATACCATCATCGCGCCCCACCCGGTCCAGCCGGTATATTCGAGGCTGACCGCCCAGGGGAACAGGAACGAGGCTTCGAGATCGAAGATGATGAAGCTGATCGCGACGAGGTAGAACCGCACGTCGAACCGACCGCGCGAGTCCTCGAAGGCGGGGAAGCCGCATTCGTATTCGCTCAGTTTTTCGGCGTCGGGCTTGTGCGATCCCGTCAGGCGCGAAACGCCCATCGGCAGGAACACGAAAGCCGTCGACAGAACCACGGCGATGCCGAGGAACAGGAGGATGGGCAGGTATTGCGAGAGGTCGACCAAGGGTACGATTCCGTGAGGGTTTCGGATGTGGCCCCGCCTCTAGAGGTCCGCATGCCGTGGTGCAAGGGGCCGGAGCCCGGGATTTAGCCCGATTTCTTCAGTCGGTTGGGGACGGCAGCGGCAACCGTCGAATGTGCGTCGGCAAGGGTGGTGCGTCGGTCCTTGCCATTCCGCCCTCCCCGAACCGCGACCATTGCCCATTGCCGATATAATAGAAGGCGCGCCCGAGAATCGTCCCGCCCAGCGGTTCGATCCAATCGGGATGCGCCTGTTCGAGGATCGCGACGTCAGTCACCTGAGTGTAATTCCGATCGAAAGTCAGCGAGACGATGCGTTGCGGCGAGAAGCCGTTCTGGATTCCTACGATCTTGCCGTCGATCAGCCATAAACCGTCGAATCCGTCGAGCGCGACCGGCACCGTGGCGGCGATCCTCCGTACCGATCCGCTTCGGACATCGATGCGCGCCAACCCATAGCGATAGTCGCTCACGATCACCTGGTGGCCACCGGGCAGAGGCACGAGCCCCTGCGGCGAGCGCAAGGTTCCCGGTTCGACCAGCATGCGCAGTTCCGCATCATCCGTCCCCGCCGTGTAGACCGCGCCCGAGAGCGGGTCCGAAGCATAGAGCGGGCCTTTACCCGACAGGGCGATGTCGCTCGGCGTTGCTCCTTCCGGCGCGGCAATACGGTGGACGACGGTGCCATCGGCGACCGAATAGGCGATCAGTCCGCGAAATGCGGTGTCGGGTGCAGGCGTGACGTCGTAGGCGCCCGATGCGAACCACAATGTCGGCGCGATGTTGGCGCGGACGCTGCCGGCGAGACTGCCGGCCCCGGCAATGTCGTGACGCCGCCAGTTCCATTGCCCTGACGTCTCGGTACCATGATAGATCGCGCGATCGACGATGCTCGACACCACCCAGCCACCCAGGACCGGATCCTGGACGACATCCT
Source organism: Pseudoblastomonas marina (assembly GCF_034374265.1). Taxonomy (NCBI): domain Bacteria; kingdom Pseudomonadati; phylum Pseudomonadota; class Alphaproteobacteria; order Sphingomonadales; family Erythrobacteraceae; genus Pseudoblastomonas; species Pseudoblastomonas marina. Next base: position 901,987 of record NZ_CP139718.1, read on the forward strand.
CGATCAGGCGCGCTCCTGCGGGGACGGTTGCGACCACGCTGCTGTCGGCGATCGTTTCCGGTTGTCGACCAATCCGCCCATTCAGCTGCGGATCGAAATCTTCAAAAAAAGCGATCAGCGTCGCCTGACCTGCCTCGGTGAAGGCGTAACCGCGGTCGAGCAGCCATCCGACCTGTTCGGCCGCCTTCGCTTTGTCGCCTTCGCGGATATAGGCGGTGCCGAGGCGCAGGCGCACCGAAGAGCTGTCGGGAAAATCGCGCGCCAGCTGCTCGAGCCCGCCGATGTCCTGAATCTGGCCGGTCGACACATCGACCTTGCGCCATGTTGCAGGCTGGACCTGTCCGGGCCCTACGGCCGCGGCGCCGACCGCCGATCCCAGAGCCGCCAGCGCGCAGCCACCCAAGAGCAGTGGCGCGACCAGCAGCGCAATCAGTTTCACCCAATCAGAGCTGGCGCTTGATCGCCTTGTCGGTCTTTTCGCCATAGGGCGGTTTGAGCCCTGCCAGGCCCGCCACGTCAACCTTCGTCTGATGGTAGACCGAGCGCGCGTGGCTGAATTCCTTGAAACCTTCGGGTCCGTGATACGAGCCGATCCCCGAGGGCCCGACGCCACCGAAGGGCAGGTCGTCCATCGAGACGTGGAAGACAACGTCGTTGACCGTCACGCCACCCGAGATCGTGCGACCCAAGACATGCTCACGCTCGCCCTCGTCGCTGCCGAAGTAATACAAGCCAAGCGGACGGTCGTTGGCATTGATGTAATCGACCGCCTCGCCGACCTCGCGATAGGTCTTCACCGGCAGCACGGGGCCGAAGATTTCCTCCTGCATCGCCTGCATCTCGTCGGTCACGCCGGTGAGCATGGTCAGCGGCATCTTGCGCGCATTGGTGTTCGAGAAGTCCTCCCCGGCGGGATTGACCTCGATCACCTCGGCACCCTTTTCGCGGGCATCGGCGACCATGCCCTGCAACCGGTCGAAATGCCGGTCGGTCACGACCGAGGCGTAATCGTCATTGTCGAGCAGGGTCGGGTACATCGCGCTCGCAGCCTTTCGGACCGCGTCGATCGCCTCGTCCTGCCGGTCCTCGGGGACGTACATGTAGTCGGGTGCGAGGCATATCTGCCCGGCATTCATCATCTTGCCCATCGCGATTCGCTCGCCCGCCTTTGCGAAATCGGCGCTGCGGCCGAGCACGACCGGCGACTTGCCGCCGAGTTCGAGCGTGACGGGGACGAGGTTTTCGGCCGCCGCCTGCATCACCTTGCGCCCGGTCTCGGTGGACCCGGTGAAGACGAGGTGATCGAATGGGAGCGAGGAGAAGGCGTGGGCCGTCTCGGGTCCGCCGGTCACCACGACCAATTCCTCGGGCGCGAAATACTCCTCGACCAGCTGGCGCATCGCCTCGCTCGTCGTCTCGGTGAATTCGCTCGGCTTGATCATCGACCGATTGCCCGCGGCGAACACTTGGACGAGCGGCCCGAAGCTGAGATTGACCGGGAAATTCCACGGGCTGAGGATGCCGACGACGCCTTTCGGCTCGTAGCGAACCTCTCCCTTCGATCCCATGAGGTTGAGCGGAAACTGGATGTGGCGCTTGTCCGCCTTCGCCCATTTGTCGAGGTTCTTGAGGCAGTATTTGGCGAAGTTCACGGTGCCGACGATATCGGTGATCATCGATTGCTGCGGCGAGCGGTTGCCGAAATCCTCGCTCATCGCGTCGCACAGGACTTGCGAATGATCGGTCAGCAGCGCGATGACGCGCTTGATCCGGTCGCGTCGCAGCGCCAGCGGCTCGGGTCGGGAGGCGGTGAAGGCCGCACGCTGAGTGTCGAGGATCGCCTGCAGTTCGGCCTTGTCCGCCATCGTTGTTCTCCCGGAAATTTACGTTTCGTCTTGCTACGTATGTCGGGCAATCGTTGTTCCGAGGCAAGCGCGTCATATATCTGGCCCGAACGGCGCGCCGATTTGCCAATGCCGCAATGCAGCATTAGACCGCGCGCCAAACACAGTTCCAACAATCGAGAGGCACCCTCCCCATGGCCCAGTTTTCCGAGCAAGATCCCGTCGTCATCCTGTCCTACGCCCGTACGCCGATGGGCGGCATGCAGGGCGCGCTGGCCGACGTTTCGGCGACTGAGCTCGGCGCCACGGCAGTCAAGGCCGCGGTCGAGCGCGCCGGGGTCGACGGCGAGAATGTCGACCGCATCTACATGGGCTGCGTGCTGCCTGCCGGTCTCGGCCAAGCCCCCGCACGCCAGGCCGCGATCAAGGCGGGCCTGCCCAAGTCGGTCCAGGCGACCACGGTCAACAAGGTCTGCGGTTCGGGCATGCAGACGGTCATAATGGCCGCCGAAGCGCTCGCCGGCGGGACGATGGATTATGCCATCGCAGGCGGCATGGAGAGCATGACCAATGCTCCCTATTTGCTCAAGAAGCATCGCTCGGGCGCGCGGCTCGGCCACGATACCGCCTACGACCACATGTTCCTCGACGGGCTCGAAGATGCCTATGAGGAAGGCCGTGCGATGGGCACTTTCGCGCAGGATACCGCCGACGAATACCAGATGACCCGCGAGGAAATGGACGACTACTCGATCGAGTCGCTCCGCCGCGCCAATGCTGCGATCGAAAGCGGCGCGTTCGACGGCGAAGTCGTCCCCGTCACCTTCTCGACTCGGAAGGGCGACGTGACGGTCGACAAGGACGAGCAGCCCGGTCGCGGTCGCCCCGACAAGATCCCGAGTCTGCGCCCCGCCTTCGCCAAGGACGGCACGATCACCGCTGCGACTTCGAGCTCGATTTCGGACGGTGCCGCGGCGCTGGTGCTGACCCGCGACTCGCTCGCGAAGGAAAGCGGTGCGAAACCGGTCGCCAAGATCGTCGGCATGGCCGCGCATGCACAGGAACCGTCGAAGTTCACCACAGCCCCGATCGGCGCGATCGAGAAGGTCCTCGCCAATGCCGGGTGGGACAAGGACGATGTCGACCTGTGGGAAGTAAACGAAGCGTTCGCCTGCGTCGCGATGTTCGCGATGCGCGACATCGGCATTCCGCACGACAAGATCAACGTCAATGGCGGTGGCACCGCGCTGGGCCACCCGATCGGCGCCAGCGGCGCGCGGATCATCGTCACCCTGCTCAACGCCTTGAAGGAACAGGGCAAGAAGCGCGGCGTCGCCTCGCTCTGCATCGGGGGCGGCGAAGCCACCGCGGTCGCGGTCGAGATGCTCTGAGGCTTCCGAGAACAATCGGAAATCACGTGAAAGGGCGGCCCGCGGGTCGCCCTTTTTCGTCGGTCAGGGTGGGCCCTCGCCCCAGATGCTCTCGCCGGCGATCCAACCCCGCCTGTCGCCGATCGCGAATTCGCACCAGCCATTCGCACATTCGCCCAGCCTGCCGATCACACCCGGCTGCGCGCGCCACAATAGTTTGGCACTCGGCGATCCCTCTGCGCGAATCGCGGCAAGCCCCTCGACCGTGACGGTGGCAGTGCGATCGCGGCTGAGAAAGCGCGCGAGCATCCACCCCCGCGCCCCGTCCTGGTCCTCGACCAGGCGCCAACCGCCCGATTTGCGCACCACCCTCAGCGGCAGGTCGCGCCGGACATAGACCCAGTCGATCGGATAGGACCGATCGGGCCCGACCCGCATGTTCGCGCGGTCGACCTTGAGCGAGACCCAATAGGGAGGCTCGGCATCCTGCGCCGCGCTCGGCCACGCCAGCAGCAATCCGGCCAAGGCCATAAAAATCATGGGGAAACGTACGATCGACATCGGAATTGCGAATAAATTGTTCGTCGCTGCGAAACAAGCGGTGCTTGATTAGCGCGACCACGCAGGCCAAGCCTTTCGTGCATGAGCGAAGAGCAAGTCGACCGCCGTATCGAAGGAACCCCGCGCGTCCGGGTCACCCGCCGGCTCATGCCGCATGTCGAACAGCGGATGGGCGAATTGTTCGACGTCACACTCAATCGCGACGATTCGCCGCTCGATCGCGATGCCCTTGGGGCGGCGATGCGCGAATGCGACGTGCTGGTCCCGACCGTGACCGACCGGATCGACGCCGACCTTATCGAGAGCGCGGGCGAGGATTTGCGGCTGATTGCCAATTTCGGTGCCGGGGTAGAACATATCGACCTCGCCGCGGCGCGGAAACGCGGGATCATGGTGACCAACACGCCCGGCGTTTTCACCGACGACACGGCCGACCTTACGATGGGGCTGATTATCGGCGTGCCGCGCCGCATGCGCGAAGGCGTCGAACTCGTGCGGAGTGGGGAATGGACCGGCTGGGCACCGTGCTCGATGCTGGGTTTCGGCCTGCGCGGCAAATGCCTTGCGATCGTCGGGATGGGAAGGATCGGACAGGCGGTCGCGCACCGCGCACGCGCCTTCGGGCTCGAAATCGCCTATCACAACCGCAAGCGCCTCCCCGAGGCGCTCGAGAACATGCTCGGTGCGACCTATGTCGACAATCTCGACGACCTGATGCGCTGCGCCGACATCCTCTCGCTCCACGCGCCAGGCGGGGAGGAAACGCATCACTTGATCGATGCACGGCGGATCGGATTGATGAAACCGGGCTCCTGCCTGATCAACACCGCACGCGGCGACCTGGTTGACCAGGATGCACTGATCGAAGCGCTCGAAGATGGACGCCTCGGCGGCGCCGGGCTCGACGTCTATCCCGAGGAGCCGAAGGTCGACCCCCGGCTGCTCAAGGTCCCCAACGTCCTCACCCTGCCCCACCTTGCCAGCGCCACCGTCGAGGGCCGCGAGGCCTCGGGCGAGAAGGTTATCGCCAATATCCGCATTTGGGCCGACGGACATCGTCCGCCCGACCAGGTGCTCGAAGGTTGGGTATAAGCAAGATTATTGCGCGGCTTTGCCCTTGCCGCAGTGCAGCATTGCGCGTTAGCTAGTCGAAACATTTCGGATCGACGGGGGAAATATGCGTTACCTGACCGCTGCACTGGCAATGGGGGCCGCTCTCCTGCCGCAGATGGCAAGCGCGCAACCCGTTACCGCGATCACCGTCGATGTGGCCGATAGCGGTGATACCGCCTGGATCCTGACCGCATCCGCGCTCGTGCTGATGATGGCGATCCCCGGTCTCGCGCTGTTCTATGGCGGACTCGTGCGCGTGAAGAACGCGATGTCGGTCTACCTGCAGGTCGGCGCGATCGTCGCGATCTGCTCGCTGCTGTGGGTCGTGGTCGGATACACTTTGGCCTTCGGCGAGGTCGGCAGCGGCTGGATCGGCGACGGCAGTCGCTGGATGATGATCCGCCTCGATGCCTGGCGCGCCGACACGACGATCCCCGAAAGCTCGTTCGCCCTGTTCCAGATGACCTTTTTCGCGATCACCCCCGCGCTGATGGCCGGGGCCTGGGTGGAACGCGCCCGCTTCGGCTGGGTGGTCGCCTTCTGCGCCCTGTGGAGCCTGATCGTCTATGCCCCGGTCGCGCACTGGATCTGGGGCGGAGGCTGGTTGTCCGACCTCGGCGTCTACGATTTTGCAGGCGGTCTGGTCGTCCATACGACCGCGGGGATTTCGGCGCTGGTCGTCGCGCTGCTGCTAGGGCGCCGCAACGGTTTCCCGGCCAAGCCGATGCTGCCGCACAGCCCGACGCTGGTCATGATCGGCGCGGCACTGCTGTGGGTCGGCTGGTTCGGCTTCAACGGCGGCTCCGCCCTCACCGCGACCGACGATGCCTCGACCGCGATCATCAACACCCACGCCGCCGCAGCGACCGCCGCGCTGATGTGGATCGCGATCGAGAAGGTATCGTTCGGCAAGTCGACCGGGATCGGCTTCGCCACCGGTGCGATCGCCGGGCTCGCGACGATCACGCCCGCCGCAGGCGCGGTCGCGCCGGGCGCGGCGATCATCTTCGGCTTGCTCGCCGCCCCGGTCTGCTACTTCGCCATCCGCCTCATCAAGCACCGTTTCCACATCGACGATTCGCTCGACGTCTTCGCGGTCCACGGCGTTGGCGGGATGCTCGGCACGCTGTTGTTCGCCGTGTTCGGCCTCGCCGCGTTCGGCGGTACGACCGAAGGTGTCGCCTTCGGCGACCAGTTCATCGCGCAACTGACCGGCATTGCGGTCGTCGGCGGCTATTCGGCGGTGGCGACCGCGTTGATCGCGCTGGCCGTCTCGCTGTTCCTGCCGATGCGCGTCGGTGAAGAGAGCGAGCGCCACGGGCTCGACAGTGCCTCCCATGGCGAACACGCCTTCAAGCTCGACTGATCCGGCGCTCCACGCTTGCACCGCGCGCCCCATCCGCTAGGTGGCTGAGCCCATGGACCAGTTCGCCGCCAAGATCGAAACGCTCGAGCACCAGCTGATGCGCGCCTGGATGGTGCGCGACCGCAAGGCGATGCGCGGCATGATGTCGCGCGACTTCATCTTTCACCTCGGCGGCAGCCGCGGCGCGATCCTCGATCGCCCGAGTTGGCTCGACGCCTCGTCCGGTAGGTTCAAGCTTGAAGCCTATCGCTTTGGTGAGATTTACGCGCGCAAACTCGGCAAGACGGCGGTGTTCGTGACCCCCGTCCAATTCGAGATGAAGATGGGCGCGCGCGAATGGACGGGTGCCTTCGGGCTGACCGATATCTGGCAGAAATCGCGCCTTCGCAGGAACTGGCAGCTCGTCGAACGGGTGATCGCACGGCCCGAGAGCGACGAGGACATGGCCGCCGCGATCCGCGATTTGCAGCTCTGGCGCTAGAGCCTCTTCTCGTAGAAAATATTGAAATCGCTCGCGCGATAGGCACCGAACGGTCCGCGTCGTTCGAAGCCATTGCGGGCATAGAGCCTGTTGGCGGGCGCGAATGTTTCGCCGGTTCCGGTCTCCAGGAACAGCGCATGATATCCGCGTTCGCGGGCGACACCCTCGATATGGTCGAGCATCGCCTGCCCGATCCCACGCCCCATCGCCGATTTGGCCGTCCGCATCGACTTGACCTCACCGGTCCCGGCATCGAGCGCCATCAAGGCACCGACGGCCAAGAGGTCACCCCCGTCCCGCGCGGCAAAGACGGTCAACTCGGGGCGGTCAAGCCCCGCGAGGTCGAGCGCAAAGGACGTTCCCGCCGGGGAACCTTCGGACATCTGCCGCTGGTGGTCCGAAATCAGGGCGCGGACGTCGTCGTCGACAAGGTCCGCGACGCCGATTTCCACGTCAGTCCCCGGTGAGGATACGCTCGACCAGTTCCTTCACCGTCGGGGTGAAATTGTTCGAATAGAACGGGTCCTGCTTGAAACGGTAGGCCGCGTGGCCGGCGAAGGCGAGGTTCTCGTCCGGATCGCCGCCATGCGCGATATCCTGCAAGGTCTTCTGGATACAGAAGCTGCGCGGATCGGCGAGGCGGCCGGTGGTGTGGTCGTCATGATCCTTCCAGCTCGAGAACTGGCAGTGCGAGAGGCAGCCCATGCAACCCTGCTGGTCGGCGCGGATCTGTTCGGCGCTTTCGGGGGTCACGAACACGACGGTGTTGTCGGGCGTCTTGAGCGCCTCGGTGAAGCCCTCGTGCATCCACGCCTGCGCCTTGCGCTGGTCGCCGGGATGGACGAAGAAATATTTCGCCTTGCCGTGATCGGCGAGCGGGATCGTCCCCTCTTCCTCGTCGCGCTTGAAGATCGGGATCTGGCGCTCCGAACGATGCATCAGGTCGTAGAGGAACGGCGTCTTGACCGCGGAGGAATAGAAGCCGGTGGGCGAGAACTTGTGGAGCAGCACGTCGCCCGGCTCGACCGTGCGCAGCATGTCCTTCCACACGTTCGGGATCGGGCTTTCCTTGGTCAGTAGCGGCCGCGTGCCGAACTGGAAGGCGATCTTGCCGAGCTCGGGATTGTCGATCCACTCTTCCCATTCACGCAGGAACCACACGCCGCCCGCCATCACGATCGCGGTGTCCTCGGAAACGCCTTCGGCGCGCATCGTCTCGCGCAGCGCCTTGACCCGCGGATAGGGATCTTCGGGCTTGGTCGGGTCCTCAGCGTTCGACAGGCCGTTATGCCCGCCGGCCAGCCACGGATCCTCGTAGACTACCGCCGCCATCAGGTCGGGGACTTTGGAATAGCTGCGCTTCCACAGCGCGCGGAAAGCGCGCGCCGAGCTGATGATCGGGAGGTAATGGACGTTGAACCGCTGGGCTATCTCGGCGAGCTTGTAGGGCATGCCCGCGCCGCAGGTGACCCCGGTGATCATGCCCTTGCAGTTCTCGAGCACGCCTTCGAGCACGCGCTGCGCGCCGCCCATTTCCCAAAGCACGTTGATATTGATCGCGCCGCGACCGTCGGCGATCTCGTGCGCGCGCTTCACCTGTTCGGTCGCTCCGTCGATCGCGTAGCGGATCAGTTGCTCGAACCGTTCCTTGCGGGTGGCCTGTGGGTAGACCTGCGGAATCGGATTGCCGTCCTCGTCATAGCTGTCGGCATTGACGGCGCTCACCGTCCCGATTCCGCCCGCGGCGGCCCAGGCGCCCGAGCTCATGTGATTGGTAGCCGAGACGCCCTTGCCGCCTTCGATCAGCGGCCAGACTTCGCGCCCGCCGTAATTGATGGGTTGGAGACCCTTGAATGCCATGTATCAGTTATCCTCTATCGTCACGCTTCCAAGCTTCGTCTTGGGCGGCGTGCACGGCTCGATCCCGGATGGCGCAGGCCGATCCCCCTCGAGCTCGAATTGTGCGTAATAGCCCCTGATCTCGGGCTTTCTTATGAACTCGACAAGCCGATAGCCGACGCTGCGCATTTCGCAAAACAACAATGCGGGCGGCATGCCGTGGTTTTGGGGCGGACGGTCGCGATCGACCACGATCACCTGCCCGCCTTCCCTGAGCGCCGGGCGAAGTCGCCACAAGAACGCATAGGGCTCGCGGATCTCGTGATACATGTGGACCATGAAGATCCTGTCGAAACTGTCCTTGGGCAGGCGCGGATCGTCTCCGCGGCCCAGGGTGAGCGAGACATTGTCGAGCCGTTCGCGCTCTACCCGCGTGCCGAGCCGGCGGAGAACGTCGCGATCGATGTCCTGCGCCAGCACCCGGCCCCGGCCGCCGACACGTTCGGCCAGGCGCACGGTGTAATAGCCCTCGCCCGCGCCGATATCGGCCACTGTCGTTCCGTCGCCGATATCGGCGAGGTCCATCACCAATTGCGCTTCGCCCAATTCGTCGCGGCGAATTTCGGTGCCGGCCGAATTGCCCGTGACATCCGCAACCGGACGGTGCGCCCGCGGAAACTCGCGTGAACTCGCGGGCCGGTCGAGGTCTTCCTCGACACGTTCGCAACCCGCCAGCGCGAGGCCGGCGAGCAACCAAACGGCGAGATGTCTTGGGGGGCTCATAGCGTGCGTCTAGCTTGCAAACCCGACCGGGCGCAATGCAGCCCTACTCGACGTCCTCCACATCGACCTGTTCGCCGGTCACCTTCTGCGCCAGCGCCGCCGAGATGAACTGGTCAAGCGCGCCGTCGAGCACGTCGTCGGGCGAAGTCGAGGTAACGCCGGTGCGCAGGTCCTTGACCATCTGGTAGGGCTGAAGGACGTAGGAGCGGATCTGGTGGCCCCACCCGATATCGGTCTTGCTCTCGTACTCGGTCCCGGCGGCGGCCTCGCGTTCGGCCATTTCGCGTTCGAACAGGCGCGCCTTGAGCATGTTCATTGCGGTCGCGCGGTTCTTGTGCTGCGAACGGTCGTTCTGGCTCGCGACGACGATTCCGGTGGGCTGGTGGGTGATGCGAACCGCGGAATCGGTCGTGTTGACGTGCTGCCCGCCGGCACCGCTCGCGCGGTAGGTGTCGATCTTGAGGTCGCTCTCGTTGATCTCGACCTCGAAATCGTCGTCGATCACCGGGTACACCCAGACCGAGCTGAACGAGGTGTGCCGCCGCGCCGAGCTGTCATACGGACTGATGCGGACGAGGCGGTGCACGCCGCTCTCGGTCTTCGCGTAGCCATAGGCATTCTCACCCTTGAGCAGCAGCGTCGCGCTCTTGATGCCCGCCTGGTCGCCGGCCTGGTATTCGACCGTCTCGACCTTGAAGCCCCGGCGTTCGGCCCAGCGGGCATACATTCGCAGCAGCATCTCCGCCCAGTCCTGGCTTTCGGTACCGCCCGCGCCGGCGTGGATCTCGAGATAGGTGTCGTTGCCGTCGGCCTCGCCCGAAAGCAGCGCCTGGACCTTGTCGGCATCGGCGCGATCGGCGAGCTTCTCGAGCGTGGCGAGACCTTCGCTGGCGACATCGTCGTCGCCCTCGGCCTCACCCATTTCGACGAATTCGATCGCGTCGTTTTTCTCGCTCTCGATCTCGCGCACGGTATTGACCGCGGTTTCTAGCCGCTTTTGCTCCTGCGTGATCGCCTGCGCCGCCTTGGGATCGTCCCACAGGGTCGGGTCCTGCACGCGCGCGTCGAGCTCGTCGAGACGGCGCAGCGCCTTCTCCCAGTCGAGCGATTTGCGCACCAGCGCCAGCGCGGCGTCGATCCGGTCGATATGGGCCTGCCCTTCGGCACGCATGTCAGGTCCTCCAAAGCTACGGCCCGCGCGCTTAGGACAGGCTCGCCGCTTTAGCTAGGGGTACACCGCCCTTTCCCGCGCAAAGGCGCTCGACACCGGAGCCGCGTCTCGCCTATGCGACGCGTTAACCGACCGATTAATTCCGGAGACCGCGACCCATGCCCATCCCCGCCCCGTTCGACCGCTTGCGCCTGCCGATCATCGGATCGCCGATGTTCATCGTTTCGGGGCCCGAGCTGGTGATCGCGCAATGCAAGGCGGGGATCGTCGGCAGTTTCCCCGCGCTCAACGCGCGCCCCTCGGGCATGCTCGACGAATGGATGCACCAGATCACCGAGGAGCTCGCGGCGCATAATCGTGACAACCCGGATCGCCCCGCCGCTCCGTTCGCGGTCAACCAGATCGTCCACCGCACGAACGGCCGGCTAGAGGAGGATATGCAGGTCTGCGAGAAATGGCAGGTTCCGATGATCATTACTTCATTGGGCGCGCGCGAGGAATTGAACCAGGCGGTGCACAATTGGGGCGGGATCACGATGCACGACGTGATCAACAACCGCTTCGCCAACAAGGCGATCGAAAAGGGCGCCGACGGGCTGATCCCGGTCGCCGCGGGCGCCGGGGGCCATGCCGGCACGCAATCGCCCTTCGCCTTGATGCAGGAAATCCGCGAATGGTTCGATGGGCCGGTGGCGCTGTCGGGTTCGATCGCCAATGGCGCGGCGGTGCTCGGCGCACAGGCGCTGGGTGCCGATTTTGCCTATATTGGCTCGCCCTGGATCGCGACGGTCGAAGCCAATGCCGAGCAAGGCTACAAGGACGAGATCGTGAAGAGCGGCGCTGACGACATCGTTTACACCAACCTCTTCACCGGGGTGCACGGCAATTACCTCAAGGGCTCGATCGAGCAGGCCGGGCTCGATCCAAACGATCTTCCCCAAAGCGATCCGAGCAAGATGAATTTCGGCTCGGGCGGGAATTCGAAGGCCAAGGCATGGAAGGATATCTGGGGCTCGGGCCAGGGGGTCGGCGCGGTCAAGGCGGTCGATACCGTGGCCGAGCGCGTCGACCGGCTCGAAGCCGAGTACCGCGCCGCACATCAGCGCCTGCAGGCCGCAACCGCCCCCTTCGTCGACTGAGGATTAGTGCCGGGTCGCCGCCCACAGCAGCGCGGCCATCCGGTCGAGCTCGGTGAAATCGCGGCCCTCGCCCAGCGGGTCGCGCATATTGAGCCGCATCCGGCGCCCGGGAGCAACCAGCTGGCGCCGCAGGCCGCGCTGGAGCAGGAGCAGTCGCATGCGGGAATGCTTGGCCTTGCTGCGCGAAGACTCGTCCGTCGCTTTGGCCCAGTCCCGCTCGATCTGCCCGACACGCTGCCAGACGACCTCCGAATAGCGCGGATGCGGGCCGCGATGGAGCGGCAGGCCGAGTTTCAGGACCTGCGGTTCGCGACAGGGCAGGAGCAAGCCGTTGGCGCGAAAATCCTCGAACAGCAGGCGGCCGGGATCGACCGCCGCGAAGAATCGATCGAAAGTCCCTCGCGTCACGAGCGCCAGCGGGAGGAGGTGATGTTTCTGCATCGCCGGATCGTAGGCGGGCGAGCCGGGTCGATTGATCCGCGAGAACGGCAGGCATGGGCGTATTTCCCGACCCCTTCCGCCGCTGGCCGATCGATCATTCACTCCATTCGACGACGACGAACCGGCCATTGGCGGAGGGCGCGAGCCGAATCGTGCGTCCGCCTTCTCCGGATAGTTCGAGCGGTGATTGGACCGCATCGCTTTCGACGAGCCGGTCGATCAACCGGGCCGCGAGCGCCCAGCCTTCTGATCCCGCCTCGGCGATCGCGGGATCGAGGCGCAATTCCTGCCCTGTAAAGAGCGCCAAGCCGTGACTGTGCAAGCCGCCATCGGGCGCGGAACGCAATCCGACCATCCCCAGTGCGGGAAACGGCCCGCCCGCCAGCCAGGCGTCGACCACGCGCCTGAAGTAGCCCGGTTCCATCGCGCTGCCGATCGGGCGCCACACGATCGCGAGAGGCGACTTGAAATCGACGATCCGGCGGACCAGCATCGCCCCTGCCCGGACCACCGGCATCGCATGCGCCATGTTGGCGATATCGGGGCCGGGGACGATCGTGAGCCCGGCGCGGTTGAAGAAGGTGTCCGGTTCGACGTCGAAGCAGTGTTCGATCGCGGCGTGTTCTTCGCGATTCCAGACGCCGATTGCGGCGATATCGAATCCCAGTCCGCCGACCATGCATTCGATCGTGGGGTATCCCGATGCCGGATTGACGAGCCGTTGGCAGGAGAGTGCGGGCATTCGGCTCTCATCATCGCCGACCGCATTGAATGCGGCCTGCAGGCGTTCGAGCCTCGGCACCGAGCCGGAAGGATACAGCACTTCCCATGCCATGCCGGTACGCAATTTCCCCCTTGCAAGCCGTCTTCCGCGATCAGAACCGGTTTCTGGCGTCGTGGCGCTCGCGCGTCGAGTCCTAGATCGCTGACCGGTCCGAAATGGATGTGAAACTCAGAAGATACCGAGTTCGAGTCCCTCCGCGAGCGCTTCGCCCAACTCGTTCGCTTCGGCCAGTCGATCGGGCGGAACGGTCTTCTGCGCGAGGATCGCCTCGGGGGTCTGCGCATCCATGTTGACGATCACCGGTGGGGCGGCACGCTTGAGCCGCCAGCCCTTCGCGATCCGGTCGATCTGTGCCTGCGCGCCGCTGCCGTCGGACCCTGCCGCGATGAGCGTGGCGTAGGGACGCCCCTCGATCTTCCCGAGCACCGGGTAATAGCAGCGGTCGAACATTTCCTTCATCATGCCGCTCATCGTCGCGAGATTTTCCGGACAGGCGAAGAGATAGCCCTGCGCTTCGAGCAGGTCGTCGGGCGAAACGTCCTCTGCGCACAGCAGCACCGCGCCGTCGCCCGCCCCTTCCTTGGCGGCGCGGGCGAGCGCCTCGGCGGTTCCGGTGCGGCTGTGCCATATGATCGCGAGCATGCCGCCGGTCCTATCGCACAGGGGACAGCGGGGCCAAGGGTCTTTCGCCCGCTCCCTGGGCGGGATAGCCTCGAACCATGACACTCGCGGCGCGCTCGATCACCGATCTCGGAACTTCGCTCACCGGCCAGCGCTGGATCTGGCGCGGGGGCGCGATGCAGGACATCGCCAGCGGCACCGACCTCGTCGCGCAGCTGCTACTGGCGCGCGGGGTCACTCCCGAGAACCTCGATCGCGAACGGAACCCGAGCCTCCGGTCGTTCCTGCCCGACCCGTCGATCTTCAAGGACATGGATGCCGCCGCCGAACGGCTCGCCCAAGCGGTCATCGCGCGCGAGGCGGTGACGATCTACGGCGATTACGACGTCGACGGCGCGACCAGCGCGGCACTGCTGATCCGGCTGATCCGCATGCTGGGGCACGATGCCGGTCACTACATTCCCGATCGCCTGCTCGAGGGCTACGGCCCTTCGGGCGATGCGCTGCTCAAGATCGCCGAGGGCGGTTCGAGCCTGATCGTGACCGTCGATTGCGGTGCGATGGCGCACGAGGCGCTCGGTGCGGCGCACGACGCCGGCGTCGACGTCATGGTGGTCGACCATCACAAATGCGCGCCCGATCTGCCGAAGACATTGGCGCTGGTGAACCCCAACCGCCTCGACGAGATCGAGGAAGCGGCCGCACACGGCCATCTCGCGGCGGTCGGCGTCGCCTTCCTGCTGGCGATCGCCACCGTGCGCACGCTGCGCGGGCGCGGCTATTTCGAGGATCGCAAGGAGCCCGACCTGCTCTCGCTGCTCGATCTGGTCGCGCTGGGCACGGTAGCCGACGTCGCCGCACTGCGCGGGCTCAACCGGGCGTTCGTCGCGCAGGGGCTCAAGGTCATGCGCCACCGCGCCAATACCGGCATGTCGGCGCTGCTCGATGCGAGCCGCCTGCAGCGCGCTCCCGTGTGCAGCGACCTCGGCTTCGCGCTCGGTCCGCGAATCAATGCCGGCGGCCGGGTCGGCGAATCGACGCTTGGCGTGCGGCTGCTGACGACCGAGGATCCCGACGAGGCCGCCGAGATCGCCAAACGCCTTTCCGAACTCAACGAGGATCGCCGCCAGATCGAGAGCGAGGTGCAGGAAGAGGCCGAGGCGCAGCTCGCCGGACAGGGCAATCGCGCGGTCCAGCTCCTCCACGGCGCCGGCTGGCATCCGGGCGTGATCGGGATCGTCGCCGGCCGGATCAAGGAAAAGACCGGTCGGCCCGCGATCGTGATCGCGCACGGCGCCGACGGCGAACCCGGGAAGGGTTCGGGACGATCGATCGCGGGCGTCGATTTGGGAGCGGCGATCATCGCCGCGCGCGAAGCCGGACTGCTGATCGCAGGCGGCGGACACGCAATGGCGGCGGGTCTCACGGTCGATGCCGACAAGATCGATGCCCTCGCCGACTTCCTTGATGATCGGCTCGCGCGCGACGTCGGCGAGGCACAGGGCAATCGCGAGATGAAGCTCGACCTCGCGGTCGCACCGGGCGGGCTCACCCCCGAATTGGTCGATTCGATGGAAGAGGCGGGGCCCTACGGCATGGGCTGGCCGGGACCGCGCATCGCTGTCGGTCCGGTGCACGCGATCAAGTGCGACGTCGTCGGCAAGGACCACGTCCGTATGATCGTGCGCGGCGAGGACGGTGCCCGTTTCAAGGCGATCGCCTTCCGCGCGGCGGAGGGCGAAATGGGCCAGGCGCTGCTCAACAATCGTGGTTCGCGGCGGTTCTGGCTGGCCGGTCGACCCAAGGTCGACGACTGGTCGGGCCGCCGCGAAGCCGAGTTAATCGTCGAAGATGCGATTTGGGCCGATTGAAGGGTTGACCGCCGCTCCAACGAACCGTAATGGGCCGCCTCCACCGCATGCATGGCCCCTTCGTCTAGCGGTTAGGACGCGGCCCTTTCACGGCTGAAACACGGGTTCGATTCCCGTAGGGGTCACCATGCGGTGGCATTTTCTCCCCCACATCGATGGCACTAGCGACACACGCTCCAGCCCACCCGGCCTCCGGCCTGGTCGAGGTGGAAATGGTCGGCATGCGCCGGATTGTAATCGGGCGACAGCGTCGTGCCGAAAATGTCGCAGGCCCCGTCGCGCGCTGTACGCAGGAAGGTGGCGGCAGCCGAATCGTCCGGATCGTTTTCCCAGTCGCGCAGCACGCTGATCGTCCGTCCATCCTCCGTCCGGAAGGCCGCGATATCGATCGCATTGCCGGTCGCATGCTCGCTCCAGCGGCCGCTGTCGCCACCACCGATTCGCCGACAATTGTTGGTCCCCAGGTGATCGAGCGCGACAATCCGGCTCCCGAGGTGCTCCTGCGCCGCGGGCTGGACGACCTTGTCCATCCACAGCACCAGTCCCGCAGCGACCGCGCAGGTCGCCTGTGGCGCACCGGGACGCAGCCTGAGGCCGCGATTGGGCTGAGGAGCGAGGACCGTCCTGTCCTCGCGGCGACACGCCCCCTCGCCCGCCGGTTCGAAGGCGGTGAAATCGATCCCGCTGCGTTCCAGCACCGCACGGCATTCCTGTGGGCGGTCGCGCAGCGCCACGAGCTTGCGATCGGTCGCCCAGCCTACGGGATCGTTGAGGTCTAGCGGCGCCCAGGGATCGTGTTGGGGATGCGCGGCGAGCCAGCTGCGCGCACCGACGACGACCGCCCCGATCAGCAGCAGCGCCAGCGCCCACCTGTCGTAAGGCGAGAACCGTCCTGTCGGTGGCCAGTGCGCAGGTTTCCTCAATGGAAATCGCGCGACTTGGGAATGATGCGCACATCGCGCGGATGCCCGCGCGAGGACGGATCGTGCCACCCGCATTCGCGATTGCCCGGAGGCGAGTCCTCGCCGTCTTCGCGCTGGTGGAGTTTTGCGGGCAGCGGATGGTTCACGTGGTCGGCGCGCGCGAGCTGTGGGGTCAGCATGTCGTCGGACAGGCGATGGAGCTGGTGCGTCGCGTCGGTCATGTGGCTGGCGATGACATGGATCACCTCGTCGTCATACTCCACCCTGCCGCGGACCTCCATCAGCCGTGCACCCATCACCACCTTGCGCTGGCGCTCCTTGAGGTCGGGCCAGACGACGAGGTTGATGACGCCGGTCTCGTCCTCAAGCGTGATGAAGCACACCCCCTTGGCCGAGCCGGGGCGCTGGCGGATCAGCACCACGCCCGCGACATTGACCATCGAGCGGAACTTGCGTTCCCTCAGGTCGCAGGCGCGCACGAAGCCACGCTCGGCGAGGTCGGCGCGCAGGAAGGCCATCGGATGCGCCTTCAGGCTCAATCGCGTGGTCTGGTAATCGGCCACCACTTCCTCGCTGAGCGGCATCTGCGGCAATTGCGTCGGCTCGCGCTCGCGCCCTTCCTCGCGCGCTTCGGCCGCACGGAACAGCGGCAGGTCGACCCCGCCGACGAGGCTACGCGCCTCCCACAGCGCCACGCGGCGCGAAATCCCGAGCGAACCGAACGCATCGGCGCTGGCGAGCCGCTCGATATGCGCCGGGCCAATGCGGGCCCTCTCCTGCAGCGCTGCGACATCGGCATAGAGCCCGTTCGCCTCGCGCTCGGCCACGAGCCGCGCGGCGACGTGTTCGGGCAGGCCATCGACCTGTCGCAGCCCGAGCCGCAGCGCGATATGCCGGTCGAGCCGCCCTTCTTGCGCTTCCTGCGCCTCACCGACGGTCTCGAGCGTACAATCCCAGGCCGACAGGTTCACGTCCGCCGGCAGCACTTCGACCCCGTGCTCCACCGCATCGCGAACGATCTGTGCGGGCGCGTAGAAGCCCATCGGCTGCGAATTGAGCAACGCGCAGCCGAATGCCGCAGGGAAATGGCATTTGAGCCAGCTCGACACGTAGACGAGGTGGGCGAAGCTGGCGGCATGGCTTTCGGGGAAACCGTACTCGCCGAAGCCGCGGATCTGGTTGAAGCAGCGCTGCGCGAAGTCGCGATCGTAGCCGCGATCGACCATCCGCTCGACCATCATGTCCTGCAACTCGTCGACCATGCCACGGCTGCGGAAGGTCGCCATCGCCTTGCGCAGCCGGTTGGCCTCCTTCGAGGAAAACTTCGCGGCATCGAGCGCGATCTTCATCGCCTGTTCCTGGAAGATCGGCACCCCCAGCGTGCGCTCGAGGATGCTGGAGAGTTCATCGGGCGGGCCATGGGCGGCGTCCGGTGCCGGGATCACCACCTGCTCCGCGCCGCGGCGGCGCTTGAGATAGGGGTGCACCATGTCGCCCTGGATCGGGCCCGGACGCACGATCGCGACCTGGATCACGAGATCGTAGAATTCGCGCGGGCGCAGCCGGGGCAGCATGTTCATCTGCGCACGGCTCTCGACCTGGAACACGCCGAGCGAATCGCCCTTGCGCAGCATGGCGTAGGTCTCGGGATCCTCGCGCGGGACGCTGGCGAGGCTCAACCGGCGTTCGTGATGATCTTCGAGCAGGTCGAGGCATTTCCTGATGCAGGTCAGCATGCCCAACGCCAGCACGTCGACCTTGAGGATGCCCAGCGCCTCGATATCGTCCTTGTCCCACTCGATGAAGCTGCGCTCGGGCATCGCGCCATTGCCGATCGGCACGGTCTCGGTGAGCGCGCCCTCGGTGAGGATGAAGCCGCCGACATGCTGGCTGAGATGGCGCGGCATCCCGATCATCTGCCGCGTCAGCGCGAGCACACGGCGCAAATGCGGATCGGTGATGTCCATCCCCGTTTCCCCGACATGCGCCTCGCCGATCTCGGTTCCCCACCCGCCCCACACGGTGCCCGCGAGCTTGGCGGTGACATCCTCGGTCAGCCCCATCGCCTTGCCGACCTCGCGGATTGCCATGCGGGGACGGTAATGGATCACGGTGGCGCACAGTCCGGCGCGGTGGCGTCCGTATTTTTGATAGATGTGCTGAATCACCTCCTCGCGCCGCTCGTGCTCGAAATCGACGTCGATATCGGGCGGCTCCTTGCGGTCCTCCGAGATGAAGCGGTCGAACAGCAGCTGGTGCTTCGACGGATCGACATTGGTGATGCCGAGGCAATAGCAGACCGCCGAATTGGCCGCGCTGCCGCGCCCCTGGCACAGGATCGGCGGTTCGACCCCGTAACGCGCGAAATCGACGATATCCTTGATCGTGAGGAAATAGCGCGCGAGATCCATCTTCGCGATCAACGCGAGCTCTTTCTCAAGCGTGGCGAAGACCGTTTCTGGGACACCGCGCGGATAGCGCTCGACCGCGCCCCACCAGGTCTCGACCTCGAGGAATTCCTGCGGTCCCATCCCGTCGGGATAGATCTCCTCCGGATATTCGTAGCGCAGTTCGGACAGGCTGAAATCGCAGGCATCGGCGACCGCGCGCGCCGCCGCGATCGCATGCGGCCAGCGCGCGAACAGCGCGACCATCTCCTGTGGGGACTTGAGGTGCCGTTCGGCATTGGCATGGAGCAGGTGCCCGGCGGCGGCGACGGTAGTCCTGTGCCGGATCGCGGTCATCACGTCCTGCAGCGGGCGGCGTTCGGGCGCATGGTAATGCACGTCGTTGGTGGCGAGGAGCGCAAGGTTGTTCGCCTTCGCCAGCGCATCGAGGCGGTCGATCCGCGCGATGTCGTCGCCAGTGTAGAGATGACTGGCGGCGACGTGCTTCAGCGTGGGAAGCTGGCCTGCGAGGTGGGGAAGGATCTCACCGAAGGACAGGGCGATGTCGCGCGAAGACACTGCGAGCGAATCCATACCCGGAAACGGCACCACATTGTTCGGCACCGCGATGGTGAACTTCGCTTCGAGATCATCCGGCGGCACCAGGATCAGCTGCACGTCCTCAGCATGTTTCGCCAGCATGGCGAGCGAGATGTCGCACGCGCCCTTCTCCTGCCATTCGCCGTCGAGCGTTGCCATCCTGCCGGCGCTGATCAGGCGGCACAGGCGACCATAGGCGGCGCGATCCTTCGGATAGGCGAGGAAGGCGAGGCCCTCGACCGTCTCGATCCGGCAGCCGATACATGGCCGCAGCTTGAGCGTGTGCGCCTCGGTATGGACGCGCACCACGCCGGCCATGCTGTTCGCGTCGGCGATCCCGATCGCATCGTAGCCGAGCGAGCGGGCCTTCATCACGAGGTCGACCGCGTCGGAAGCCCCGCGCAGGAAGCTGAAGCAGGAGACGAGGCCGAGTTCGACGAAGGGTGCGCGCGGCGGCGCGGCGATCAGGTCCGGATCGAGCTCGATCCGGCGCTTGTCGGGCGTGAGCGGAGCCTCGGGCATGTCACGCCTCCAGTTCCGCCAGGCGTTCGGCGACCGCGACGAGATCGGCATCGAACAGCCGCGCCTGTTCCTCGCGCGCTGTGCCCTCGAGGCGGAGCAGGTAGGACGGATGCGCGGTGATCCACAGCTCGCTCCCGTCCTCGAGCAGGATCGGTTCGCCGCGCGCCCGCGAAATGCTCACCGTCTTGCCGAGCATGCCCCGCGCCGCGCTCGCGCCCATGGCGAGTACCAGCTTCGGCTTCACGATCGCGCGCTCGGCCTCGATCCACCAGCGACAGGTGTCGATCTCCTTCGCCCCCGGGTTCTGGTGCAGGCGCCGCTTGCCGCGCTGGACATATTTGAAGTGCTTGACCGTGTTGGTGACATAGGCGCGGCGACGATCGATCCCGGCCTGTTCGAGATGGACGTCGAGCAATTGCCCCGCCGGCCCCACGAAGGGGCGCCCGGCCCGGTCCTCGTGGTCGCCCGGCTGCTCGCCGACGATCATAAGGGTCGCGTCCTGCGGTCCCTCGCCCATCACCGCCTCGTTCTCGAGTTCGCCGATCGGGCATTTGCGGCAGGCATGGATGGCGGTGTCGATCGCCGCGAGCGTATCGGGGCGTTGCTCGAACTCGAGCGCGCCCGCCGCGACCATCTGCGATTCGCGGCTCTGCGCACCCGCGACCAGTTCGGGGATGAGCGCGGCCTCGGGCATGTTCTTCCAGTATTTGCGCGGCATCTCCTTGAGCATCGCGCCCACTTTGAGCCGCGCAGGGTTGAAGATCGAGGCGTAGTACTTGCGCCACAGATCCTCGGTCGGATCGCCGCTGGGCGCATCGTCGCGCTGCGCGGGCGGACCCTCGGTCAGCGCCTCGCCATCCCAGTGCAGCGAGCCCTGCGGGGTCAGGATCGACCATTTCATGTTGGCGAAGCGGCGCACGAAGAAGCCCGCATTGGCGCGCAGGATATGGTGCTCGGGCTCGAACCACGCGACGTAGTGCTCCTCGTCATCCTCCTCGTTTTCGACGAGGCGGAAACGCACGAAGGCGTGCATCTTGTGGCTGTCGCGGCGGACGTTCTTGTCGAGCTCCTCGATCCGCCGCACGTCCGGATCGGCCTTGTTCTCCATCGCGCGGGGATTGGCCTGCAACCGCCACAGCAGGCGATAGAGCAGCGCGAAGCGTTCGGGATCGGAATGAAGGATCGCGTTCTTCGCCAGCTTCACGAACCGCTTGCTCGCGCGCACCGGCGGCGCGTCGTCGTCCGGGATCGGCATCCGGCGCTCACCATGGGCAAAGAGATCCCCGCTGCCACCCGGTTCGACCCAGGCGATCCGATCGGGTGGCACATCGCACCGGACCAGCGCCCGCGCGCGTTCGCGCCAGAAATCGAAATCGTCGGGCTCGATCAGATGCACCACGTAATAGGTGCCCAGCTCGACGTGCTGCAGCGCGGTCATGCCGCGAACAGCTCCAACTGCTCCCGCTTCGGCGCCAGCAGCGCGCGCAAATCGGCGCGGTCGGTCAGCATGACGGGCCGCCAGTCGAGCGCGCAGATGAAGGGGCGGACCTTGGTGATCGACACGGTCAGCCGTGCGACGTCATCCAATCGCAGCGTGCGATGGCGGCGCGAGGCGATAATCTGGCCCACAGCCTTCACCCCGAGACCGGGCACACGGAGCAGCTCCTCGCGGGTCGCACGATTGACGTCGACCGGGAACCGCTCGCGGAATTTCAGCGCCCAGGCGAGCTTGGGATCGATATCGAGCGGCAGGTTCCCGTCCGCCTCGGTCGCCTGCATCACCTCGCCGGGCGCGTAGCCGTAGAACCGCATCAGCCAGTCGGACTGGTAGAGCCGATGCTCGCGGATCAGCGGCGGACGTTTCAACGGCAGCACCGCGCTCGCATCGGGGATCGGCGAGAAGGCGCTGTAATAGACCCGACGCAGGCGGAAAGTGTCGTAGAGGCGGCTCGCCTTGCCCACGATATCGGCATCACTCGCGGCATCCGCGCCGACGATCATCTGGGTCGACTGGCCCGCCGGGGCGAAACGCGGCGCATGGCGGAAACGCTTCGTCTCGTCCTTGGCCTGACGGATCGCCATCTTCATCCCGCCCATCGCGCCCTCGATCTGGCGCGCATCCTTGTCGGGCGCGAGCCGGGTAAGCCCGCTATCGGTCGGCAGCTCGACATTGATCGAGACGCGATCGGCATGGAGGCCCGCCTGGTGGACCAGCTCGGGATCGGCCTCGGGGATCGTCTTCAGATGGATGTAGCCGCGGAAATCGTATTCCTGGCGCAGGATGCGCGCACACTCGACCAGCTGCTCCATCGTGTGGTTCGAGCTCTTCACGATGCCCGAGGACAGGAACAGCCCCTCGATATAATTGCGGCGGTAGAAGCTCAGCGTGAGGTCGGCGATTTCCTGCGGGGTGAAGCGCGCGCGCTCGACATTTGAGCTCTTACGGTTGATGCAGTAATGGCAGTCGAAGATGCAGTGATTGGTCAGCAGCACCTTCAATAGGGAGATGCAGCGGCCGTCGGGCGCATAGGCGTGGCAGATGCCCATCCCCTCGGTCGACCCGATGCCTTTGCCGCCCAAACTGTTCTTCTTCGCCGTGCCCGACGACGCGCAGGAGGCATCGTATTTCGCCGCATCGGCGAGAATCGCGAGCCGGTCGATGAGAGATTTCTGCGCCACATGTTCACTATATGTTCCCTTGTCGGGTTTGCCTAGTCCCGGCGGTCGGAATCGCGCTCGTTTCGTCGCAATGATTGTTTCAGCGGCGACCGACCCAACCGACAGCAGCCACAATACCAGCGACGAACAGACATCCCTCCATCGCCCCGAAACCGACCGCCAAGGCACCACCGCCGGACTGGCCACCCCACGGCAACGCGAGCGCCGAACCGGGAAAGCTCTGCGCCAGCGAGGCGAGGCTCCCGCCGAAAAGCGTTCCATCAAGCAGGATGAGCAACGCCCCCGTCGCCGCGCCCAGTACCGCCGCCATGCCAAGCGCCATCCGATGACCACGCAGATCGAGCAGCGCAACGCTCACGCCGCAGGCCAAGCCCAGCACGAGACCTTCGACCGCGCCGGTCATCGCGACCGGGCTGGAGCCGAACAAAAGACCGAAGGCATCCCGACCCAGCAGGTTTGCGAGCGCACCTGTCAGCAACCCGCCCAGCGCTCCGCCGAACATGGTGCGCCACGGCTCATGCTCGCGTCCGCCGATCAGTACGATCCCCAGTGCGATTCCGAGCGCAGAGACACCCGCCGCCAGCGCGGCGACGCAGATCATCACCAGCAACAGCGACAGTGACGAACCCGCGCTTTGCGCCGCCGCGAACCCGTAGACCAGCCCGACGCACGCTCCTGCGGCCGCCCCGCCCAGCACCATGGCCCCGGCCCGCGCCGTCGCGCTATTCCCTTGGGCCGGAGTAGCTGGAGGCGGCGTGTCTGCCGCCGTTCCCGGCGCTGCGATGAAACGATAGCCGTGCTTGGGCACGGTCTCGATGAAACTGGGCGAGGTCGCATCGTCGCCGAGCGCCTTGCGCAGCGCCCGGATGCACTGGGTGATCGCCTCGTCGGTCACCGGGACGCCGCGCCAGACCTCCTCGTGCAACCGCTCCTTGGTGATCACCGCCTGCGGTTCGCTGGCGAGCAGGACGAGCGCATCGAGGTAGCGCCCGCTCAGCGCGACCGGTTCGCCATCATCGAGCAATCGCCGCTGCGCCGGAATCAGTGTGAAACGGTCGAATTGCAGCGGTCCGGCGGTCGATTTCACGGTTTCCTCAGCGATCGCTCATGCCTTTCATCGCGGGTTTCCCGATCAGTTGCTCCGGTTACACAAGGAAAGGCAAGACCATGAACGATACCGTCAACCGCGATCCACTGGCCGGCCGGCTGTGGCGCATCATCTACTGGGGCGGTGCGGCGCTGCTGCTCGCCCTGCCCGCGCTCGCCATGCAACTGACCGACGAAGTGAACTGGGGCAGCGAGGACTTCATATTCGCCGGCATCCTGTTCGTCGCGGTCGGCGTCGCGCTCGAGTTCACCGTCCGCAAGAGCCGGGACTGGTCCTATCGCGCGGCGATGCTCGGCTTCATCGGCGGCACCTTCCTGACCTTCTGGGTCAATGGCGCGGTCGGCATCATCGGCAACGAGTCGCTCGATATCAACACGACGTTCAACGTCATGGCGCTGGCGGGGGTCCTCGCGGCGTTCGTCGTTCGCGCGCAGGCAGGCAAAATGATGGCGATCGCCGGTGTGCAAGCACTCGTCGTGCTGGCCACGGGCTTCGCGGCCGAATTCACTTCGCAGCCCGATTGGGGGCCGGTACTGGTGTTCGCGGCGGGCTGGCTGGTTGTGACGCTGATGTTCCGCGCGGCCCGCCAGGACTAGGCGCACAGGCCCTGCAGGTACCAGTCGGGGGCGCCGCCGCGCCCGTCGCCCGCAATGCCGTGGCGATAGATCCAGTAGCGGCGCCCCTCGCCATCCTCGATCCGGTAGTAATCGCGCAATCGCACCGTCGAACGCTCGCGCCACCATTCGGGCGCGATCCGCTCGGGCCCCTCGACCCGCACGACATCGTGGCGCTGCCCGCGCCACCGGAACGTCTTGGGATAGCCATCGGGCGTGGCGTAGAGCACGGAAATCCGCTCGGCCTGCTCGAGCATCTTGAGCGGGCGCTGGTGAAAGGCCAACTCGCCCTGCGCGGGCGGCACCGGTTCGAGCGGCGGTTGCCAGCGCTGCGCACGTTCGGGCAGGTGGCTGGCATGCGGCACCGGGCGGCGCACCGCCTGCGCGCCGAGCCGCACGCTGAGCCGGTCGATACAGGCCGCGAGCGAGGTGCCGTGTTCCTCCGCCGCCGCCTCGAAATCGCCCTGCGACAGGCCGAGCGGTTGCGACCAGCTCGCACGCAGCCGCACCAGTTCGATCCCGAACCCGGCGTCGACATCGTCGAGCTTTTCGGAAAACAGCCGCGTGATGTGCCCCGCCTCGCGGGTGGCGGCGGCGAGTTCGAGCGTGCGCACCAGCACCTCGCCATCGAGTTTCCACATGCCCAGCTCGAGCCGCCGCGCGCCTTCCCCCTTGCCCTCGAGCGCGCGCGCCATGTCGAGCGCGAGGTCAGCCAGCACCCGGTCGAGCAACGCACGGTGGCGGATCGGTTCGGCGAGGCGGCGCTGGACCAGCGGCATCTCCTGCGGGACCACCGGCAATAGCGGCTCTGGCACCTTGCCGAGCAGTTGGTCGAGCCGCACCAGCGGGTTGGCGGCGGGCGACCTGCGGTTGCGGAAGCGCCGGTGGAGCGCATCGCGCCCGTCTCGACTGCCGAAGCGGGTGGTGAGATCGCCGAGCCGCTTGAGCCCGAGCCGTCGCAAAATCGCCAGCACGTCGCCATCGAGCCGCAGCGCGGCCGCGGGCAGGTTGGCGAGGCGGGCTTCGGCATCGACATCGGGGGCGAGGATGCTGCCGTCCGCGCCATGATGCGCCAGCGCCCAGGCCGCGCCCGCCGTGGGCGCGATCGCGCTGCGCGACAGCAGCCCGCGCGCCGAAACCTTGCGCGCGACATCGGCCAGCAGCCGTGCTTCGCCGCCGAACAGGTGCGCGACGCCCGAGACATCGACCAACGCGCCGTCGGGCGCATCCATCGCGCTCCACGGCCCCCAGCGGCGCACCCACAATGCGAAATGTTCGAGGAAATCGAGGTCGCCCGCCGGATCGGCCGGGGCGACCGCGATGGAGGGACACAGGGCGCGGGCATCGGCAAGCATGGTGCCGGGCCGCGCCCCTGCCTCGAACGCCGCCGCGTTGAGCGCCTCGATCCGGGGACCGTGCGCGGTTTCGCCGACCAGTGCGAGCGGCGCGCCGTCCGCGCCCTCGCCGCGTTCACATCCCCGGGCGAGCCGCCAGCGATCGATCGCCAGCGTCGGCAGCCAGATCGCGAGGATCCGACGCGATACGCCCTTCATCGGAGCACGCGACGGCAGCCAGGGTGGCGAGCCCGCCGCGCTCATCGTGCAGGGTCCAGCGCCCGGGCCGGTGGCGGCGCGAGCGGAACAGCTCCGCCTGCCAGGCGGGCACCCCGGGCGCAGCGGCGTTCCAGCGCGGGGCCGGCGACGAGGCGCTCGCCACCTCCCACCGCATGCGCGCGGCGGACAGGTCGCGCCGGGCATCGAGCCGCACGAGGTAGAGCGGCACGCCATGCCGCTCGGCCGCCAGCGTCAGCCGTCGCGAGGCGGTGAAATCGAGCTCGCGCGGATTGCCCGCCAGCTCGCCGATCACGAACGCGAGCTCGCGGCAGCGCACCCCCTCCTCGAGCGCGAACAGCGCATCGACCGGCCGGGGGGCGAGGACGTGGATCAACCGCCGCCGCCAATCCTCGGGCAGTCCGGCGCGATAGGGCAGCCCGCCGAGCTTCGCGGCCCTGGCATCCTGCACCCACAATATGCCGCGCTCGTCCGAAACGTCGGCCAGTTCGCCGCCATTCAGGTCGCGCCAGCCATCGCGCGCCAGGGCGAGCGCCAGCCCCGCGCCGCTCGCCTCGCGCGCGGGGGCGAAAACTTCGGCATGACACGCTGCCTCCCCCAGACCGGGGCGCCATTGCGCCGACGGCACCGCCCCGCGCGCGAGCAGTTCGGCGGCGTTGGTCAGTTTGGGCGGTGTGGCGGAAGAAGGCATGCATTGCTCGTTTTGCGGCTCTGTTTCGGGCGGAAGCGAATCGAACAACCATTCTGTTCTATCTTTGTTCCGTTAGCAAGCCGGGGCGGAGGAAATCGTCCACGCCTCGGATAGCATCGCCGCCTCGCGCGTTGGAAAACCAAACACATACAGGAGACCCGTATGAAAACGGCCGAAGGCAATCCCGACGAGTTGAAGAAAGAATTCTGGAAGGCGCTTGCCGATTCGCCCTTCCTGTTCCTCCAGCGCCAAGACGATTCGTCGAGTGCGGTGCCGATGAGCCCGCAGCTCGACAAGCACGCCAACAGTGCGATCTGGTTCTTCACCCACACGAAAAGCGATTTCGCCCGGCTCGGCGCGGTCACCGCGACCTTTCAGGGCAAGGGCCACGAAATGTACGCGCGCTTCAACGGCACGCTAGCCAAGGAAACCAGCCAGGAACGCTTCGACCAGTTCTGGAACAACTTCGTCGAGGCCTGGTACGATGGCGGCAAGGACGATCCCGATCTGCTGTTCCTCCGCATGGACCTCGGCGAAGCGGAAATCTGGAACGGCGATCTCGGCCTCCTGAACACCGCCAAGATGGCGCTCGGCATGGACGTCCACGAAGAAGCCGAGGAAGAGCACGTCAAGCACGTCGATATCTGATCGCCGCACCTCAACAACGACAAACAAAAAGGGCCGCGAGACGATCGCGGCCCTTCTTCTATCTAGTGGATGGCCGGCGTATCCGGCTCGATCAAGTCCAGTTCCGCCTCGGGTACTTCGACCACGCCATGTCCGAGGTGACTGCGCGACCGGCTGTAACCGAAGTAGATTACCAGGCCGATCACTGACCACACCGGAAGAACGATCATCGCTTCGCGCGGCAGGTTGAAGAAAAGGAACAGGCAGCCGAGTATCGTCGCCGGCCCGATCAACCACAATGCGGGGACGCGGAACGCCCGCTTGCGCGCCGGGTCGGTCCGCCGCAGCACCATCACCGCGACAGCTACCATCATGAAGGCATAAAGCGTGCCGGCATTGGCGATATCGGCGAGTTGCCCGACCGGGAAGAATGCCGCGCCCAGCGCCACCACCGCGCCGGTCAGCGCGGTGACCACGTGGGGCGTCTTCCACTTGGGATGCACGCGGCTGAGTCGCTCGGGAAGCAACCCGTCGCGGCTCATCACGAAGAAGATACGGGTCTGGGCGAACAGCAGCACGAGGATCACCGAGGGTAACGCGAGGAAGGCGGCATAGCCCAGTGCATTGCCAATGCCCGAATAACCGATCTGGCGCAGCACGTGTGCAAGTGCTTCGTCCGAACACACCAACGCACCGGCATGGACCGGCAGCGCGCACTGCCGCGCCAGTTCCTCGGAACCGGCCGGGAACGGGATCCCGCCCGGCCCCATGATCGGCTGCCCTCCGATCGTCCCGATGGCTCCCGCCGCGACGAGGATGTAGAATACCGTG
This sequence comes from Pseudoblastomonas marina, assembly GCF_034374265.1. Classification (NCBI taxonomy): domain Bacteria; kingdom Pseudomonadati; phylum Pseudomonadota; class Alphaproteobacteria; order Sphingomonadales; family Erythrobacteraceae; genus Pseudoblastomonas; species Pseudoblastomonas marina. The sequence continues at coordinate 929,924 of NZ_CP139718.1, forward strand.
CAGAACAGCAGCGAGCCGACCAGGCCGATCGGGACGTTGCGCTGCGGGTCGCGGGTTTCCTCGGCCGCGGTCGAGACCGCATCGAATCCGACATAGGCGAAGAAGATCGTCGCCGCGGCGCCGACCGCGCCCACACCGGTACCGAAGCCCCCGAAGACGCCGGCAGGCAGGAACGGATTGAACTGTTCGACATCGACCTGCGGCAGGGTGAGTGCGATGAAGATCGTCAGCGCCGTCACCTTGATCGCGACGAGCACCGCATTGACCTTCGCGCTTTCGCTCGTTCCGATCATCAGGAGCCAGGTGACCAGCAGGGCGATCAGTGCGGCAGGAAGGTTGATCAACCCGCCCTCCACGCCGCCCAGTGCGAGCGGCCCCGCCGATAGCCATGGCGGAAGATGGATCCCCAGCGTCTCGCCCAGAATCGACCCGGCGAAGTAGCCGGACCACCCCACCGAAACGGCGCTGGCCGCAATTGCGTATTCGAGCACCAGCGCCCAGCCCACGGTCCAGGCGAGCAATTCGCCCATCGTGGCATAGGTGTAAGTGTAGGCGGAGCCCGATACCGGGACCGCCGCGGCGATCTCGGCATAGCAGAGCGCCGCGACCACGCAGATCACCCCTGCGATAGCGAAGGCGAGCATGAGGCCAGGGCCGGCCTTTTGCGCACCCGCAGCGGTGAGCACGAAAATTCCTGTCCCGATTATGCAGCCGATGCCGAACAGCATCAACTGTATGGGACCGAGCGAACGATGGAGCGACTTCTTTTCGGCCGTCTCGAGGATTGCCTCGAGCGGCTTGACCCTTCCCAGCAACATCGGCGGAAGACCCAGGCGGACCGCGCCGCCGGGACCTACCCGACTCATCGTCCGCAATCGCCGGAATTAGCGTCGTTTGTGTGGCGCGCAATCGCTATTGCGCGCCACCCGCAAATTAGCCTTGGCCGAGGATAGAGGGGAACAGCCCCGTCACCAGGATGATCGCCACCGCGATCGGGCACAGCCAGGCGATCAGGAAGCGCCACACGCCGAGCCAAAACCGCGAAAGCCCCGTCGTCTCCGCAACCAGCCTGCGATCGGCCTTCCAGCCCACGAAGATCGCGGTGAAGAACGCGCCCAACGGCAGCATGATCTTGCCGGTGAAGCCGTCGACCGTGTCGAGGATGTCGGTTTCCGCGAAGATGTCCCAGAATCCCAGCGGGCGAACATCGGCCCAGACGTTGTAGCCGAGCAGGCAGAAGATCCCGATCACGAACGAGCCGAGGCCGAAGATCGTGGCCGACTTCATCCGGCTCCACTTCATTTCGCCGATCCCCCAGGCGGTCGGCACTTCGAGGAGCGAGATCGAGCTCGTTACCGCGGCGACGAGGATGAGGAGGAAGAACAGCAGACCGATCAACGATCCGGCGGGCATTTCCTGGAACGCGAAGGGCAGCGTCTGGAATACCAGGGTCGGCCCCGCGGCGGGATCGAGCCCGACCGACAGCACGATCGGGAAGATCATCAGGCCCGCGAGCAGCGCGACCGAGGTATCGGCGACGGCAATGATCCCAGCGGTCGGACCAAGCCTGTCCGAGCCCCCGATATACGAACCATAGGTAATCAGGCCGGCCACACCGAGCGAAAGCGAGAACAGCGCCTGACCCAGCGCGGAGTTCATGACGCCGGGTGTCAGCTTCGACCAGTCGGGGGTGAACAGAAATGCTACCGCTTCGCCGAAATCGCCGACGAAGGCGCCGTAGATCACGATCCCAACCAGCAGCGCGAAGAACATCGGCATCAGGATCGTCGCGGCCTTCTCGATACCGCTGCCGACACCGCGCGCGATGATGTAGAAGGTCAGTCCCATGAAGGCGGCATGCATGCCGAGGAGCAGGGGAACGTTGGCAAACATGTCACCGAGCCGCTGCTGTATCGCGCCGTGGTCCTCGCCCGCCAGCGCGCCGCGGAACGGTTCGCCCGCGAGCAGAGCACCGCCGAAATCGGCGGCGAACACACCAACATAATACAGCACCCACCCGGCGACGACCGAATAGAAACTGAGGATCAGGAACGCGGCGAGCGCGCCGAGACCGCCAAACAGGCCCCAGCTCTTGCTCGCCCGCGAGTGCGCGGCGACGTGGCGGATCGAGCCGACCGCGTCGGTCTGGCCCGCCTTGCCGATGAAGATTTCGGACAGCACCAGCGGAAGGCCGAGCAGGAACACACAACCGATGTAGAACAGGACGAAGGCCCCGCCACCGCTTTCGCCCGCCAGCGTCGGGAAACGCCAGATGTTGCCGAGCCCGACGGCCGCGCCGATCGCGGCGAGGATGAAGGCCGAACGCGAGGACCAGCCTTCGCGCTTTTCGATGCCGTGCATATCGGTGGCTGCTACCATTCCAGAATCCTCCCGCGACCCCAGCGGCCGCCTTCGCCGACCTGCTAGCAAGCACTTCCCCCTCGCGTCGAGTGCACAATTTGCTAGAGGGGGGCCATGTCCACCACTTTCCAGCTCGACACCTCGACCTCACGCGCCAATCCGACGCCTGCGCCGATGAAGCGCCTGACCGTGCCGAAGATCCGTGCGCACAAGCAGGACGGCAAGGTCGAAGAGCCACTCGTCATGCTCACCGCCTACACCGCGCGGCAGGCACAATTGCTCGACGAGCATTGCGACATGTTGCTGGTCGGGGATTCGCTCGGCCAGGTGATTTACGGCCTGCCGTCGACGATCCCGGTCACGCTCGAGATGATGGCCAACCACGCCGCCGCCGTTGTGCGCGGCAGCTATCACGCGGTCGTGATCGTCGACATGCCCTTCGGCAGCTACGAACAGTCGCCGCAGCAGGCGTTCGAGAATGCGAGCCGCCTGCTAAAGGAAAGCGGCGCCGCCGCGGTCAAGCTCGAAGGCGGCGAAGCGATGGCCGAAACGGTCGCCTTCCTCAACCAGCGCGGGATTCCGGTGATGGGGCATGTCGGCCTCACCCCGCAGGCGGTCAACGTGCTCGGCGGCTATGCAGCACGCGGGCGCAGCGATGCAGAAGCCGAAAAGATCGTCGGCGATGCGAAGGCGCTCGACGAGGCCGGTGCCTTCGCGATCGTGATCGAGGGCGTGGTCGAGCCCATCGCAATCGCCATCACCGAACAGGTCTCCGCCCCCACAATCGGCATCGGCGCCTCGGCGAAGTGCGACGGCCAGGTCCTCGTGGTCGACGACATGCTCGGCATGTTCGAACGCGTTCCGCGCTTCGTGAAGAAATACGGCGACATCGCCACCACGATCGCCGACACCGCGGCGCAATACGCTTCGGACGTGCGCGATCGCAGTTTCCCCGGTCCCGAACAGACCTACCAACCCAAGAAGTAACCCCCCATGCAGACCCTACTTCGTTTCTACGGCTTCTCGCTGATCTTCACGCTCGCCTGTCTCGGGCTCGGTACATGGTACGGCTGGGAAAGCAGCGGCACCTTCCTCGGCACGCTCGAACTGCTGTGGATCATCGTGGTGCTATCGGTGCTCGAGATTTCGCTCAGCTTCGACAATGCCGTGGTCAATGCCTCGGTACTCAAGGACATGGACGAGGTCTGGCAACGCCGCTTCCTCACCTGGGGGATCGCCTTTGCGGTATTCGGGATGCGGATCGTCTTCCCGCTCGCGATCGTCGCGATCGCGGCCGGGCTCGGGCCGATGGAAACCATCCGCCTCTCGCTCAACGATCCGGTCGAATACGAACGCATCGTCAGCGGCGCCCATATCGGGATCGCCGGCTTCGGCGGAGCCTTCCTTGCCATGGTCGGCCTCAAGTTCTTCTTCGACGCGGACAAGGAAGTGCACTGGATTTCGGTACTGGAGCGCAACCTCACCAAATTCGCCGCGCTGCCGGCGATCGAGATCGCGATCCTGCTGCTGGTGATCTGGGGTATCTCGACCCAGCTTCCCACCGAAGACGCGCTGACTTTCGTCGTCGCGGGCATTCTCGGTCTCGTCACCTTCATCGCGGTCGAGGGGATCAATGCCGTACTCGAAATGAAGGAGGAGGCCGCACGCCTGCAGGGCGCAGTGGTGCGCTCGGGCCTTGGTGGCTTCCTCTACCTCAACGTGCTCGACGCCTCGTTCAGCTTCGACGGCGTGATCGGGGCCTTCGCCCTGTCGAATAACATGGTCGTGATCGCGCTCGGCCTCTCGATCGGCGCGATGTTCGTGCGTTCGATGACCATCCACCTCGTGCGCAAGGGCACGCTCGCGCAGTACAAGTTCCTCGAACACGGTGCGTTCTGGGCGATCATCACGCTGGGCGGAATCATGCTGTTCAGCGCGCTGGTGCACATCCCCGAAACGATCACCGGCCTGATCGGGGCGGCGCTGATCGGCCTCTCCTTCTGGTGGTCGGTCCGCGTCAACCGCCGCGCGCCGCTTCCCACAGGCGATTGAGCGCGCGCGGGTATCGCGAGCCATCCGGATTGAGGCCTGCGCGACGACGTGCCACTTCGCGTGAAGCGCCGTTGCGCTCGTGCGCGAAAGCGAGGCTCGCAGCAGCCAGCCCGTTATTGGGCTGCAATTCCATCGCCTGCTCGGCGAGCCGCAGCGCGTTTTCGCCGTCGCCCAGATTGGCAGCCGCCTGCGAGGCAAGCGAGAGCAACACGACATCGCGCGAGCCGGAGCTACGCAGCAGGTAGTCGAGCACACTGCGGGCAAGTTCCCAGTCGCCGGCATTCGCCGCCTGCGCCGCGACGATGCGCGAAGCCGTCGCATTGCCCGGCCTTTTAGCGAGGTAGGACTGCGCGACCCTGCGCGCTTCGACGGACCTGCCAGAAGCTTCCAGCGCGCCGACGATGCGCACCAGCAGGCGGTCGGTGAAGCGGATCGCCGCGGCGCGCTCGTACTGCTCGAGCGCAGCGCGCATGTCTCGATCGGCGAGCGCGGCATCGCCCGCCAGGACCCGCGCATCGCGCGTATCGGGAAAGCGCGCAACCAGCTCCTCGCTGACCGACCGGGCAAGCGCGCTCCGGTTGGTACCGATCAGGGCGCGGACGTAATCGCGCACCGCCACGAATCGCGTCGGATCCTCGCGATAGGCGACGGCCCCGACCTCGGGTCCGAGCGCGTCGATCCCCGAAAACCCGCGTGCAGTCGTCTGCGGCGCAGCGTCCAGGAAGGAGGCTGCCTCGCTGCGCCGGCCAAGACGTTCATAGGCGCGCGCCACAATCGTCTTTAGATAGGGATCGGCATTGGCGCTCGCCGCCCTCCCCCCGAAGATCGTGACGATCGCGCTGTTGCGATCGCCGCGGACCAGCGCGCGCGCATACAGCCGTGCGATCACCCGGTCTTCCGGGTCGCGGTTGTAGAGTCGTTCGAACTGCTGCTGCGCATTCCTGACCCGGTCGGTTTCGAGCGCGACGATCGCGCGAAATGCCGCCGCGCCGTCGCTTTCGCCCTGCGACGGCACCCGCTCGATCAAGGTCTGCGCGGTCTCGAAATCGCCCGCCCGGGCTGCCAGCACGGCCTGTTGGTACAGTGCTCGGTTCGCACCCCCGCGCTCGGCGACGGACCGCGAGGCGGCGAGGAACGTCGTGGCCTGCCCCGCTTCGCCCAGCGTCGCCGCATAATCGAGCAGCAGGGCGAGATCGCCCGGCGCGGCATCGATCGCCTCGACGAAGAATGGGAGCGCGGGCAGTAGGCCGTCCCGCTGGCGGACCAGACGCGCCTGGAGGGCAAGCGCACGTGGATGGCGCGGGTCGAGCTTCAGCGCGAAGGCCAGGGCATCGAAGGCCAGTGCCTCCTCGCTCCCGGTATAGCGGAACTCCGCAATATCGACCCACAGATCGGGATTGCGATTGTCGATCGCGAGCGCCCGGTCATAAGCCTGGGCCGCGGCCGCCGGGTTGCCCGCGCGTCGTTCGAGCCGCCCGAGCAGCTGGAAACCGCGCAGCGCTTCTCCCTCGGCGAATTCTCCGGGCTCCAGCCATTGCCGGGCACACGACAAATTGCCTTCGAGCAGGCAGTTCTCACCGCGCAATACCGCGATCGTCCCGGGCTGCACGCCGCGGGCCTCGATCCGGTCGAGCGCGACATCCGCGGCGACGGTGTCGCCGCGGGCCACGGCATCGCGCGCCGTATCGAGCTGCGCCGGAGCCGCGACGGCGGCCCCGCCGGCACACAAGGCCAGCGCGAGGCCGAGCGAGAGGCGGCGGCGGCTCGACCGGTCAGGTCTGCAGGTCATACTGCTTGAGCAGGTCGTACAGCGTGGGCCGGCTGATCCCGAGCAGCTTGGCGGTGCTCGAGATGTTCCCGTCGGTCCGCGACAGCGCGCGGCGGATCACCTTGCGGTCGGTCTTCTCGCGCGCGGCCTTGAGGTTGAGGACGTCGGCCTCGTCGTCCTCGTCTCCGAGATCGAGATCCTCCGCGCCGACCAGCTTGCCGTCGGTCATGATCACCGCGCGTTTCACGCGGTTCTCGAGCTCGCGGACATTGCCGGGCCAGTTCCACTCGTCGATCGCCTGCAAGGCATCGGGCGCGAAACCCTTCACCGACGGGTTCATCTCGGACGCGTAATTGGCGAGGAATGCCTTGGCGAGCAGCGCGGCATCGCCCGGACGTTCGGCGAGCGACGGGATCTTCACCACGATCTCGGCGAGACGATAATAGAGATCCTCGCGGAAACGCCCGTCGGTGATCATCGCCTCGAGATTCTGGTGGGTGGCGCAGACGATTCGCGTATCGACCGGGATCGACTTGCGGCTACCGACGCGCTCGATCACGCGCTCCTGCAGGAACCGCAGCAGCTTGACCTGCAGCGGCAGCTGGATGTCGCCGACCTCGTCGAGGAACAGCGTCCCGCCATCGGCCTGCTCGATCTTGCCCTCGGTGGTCTTGATCGCACCGGTGAACGCGCCCTTCTCGTGCCCGAACAACTCGCTTTCGAGCAGGTTCTCCGGAATCGCCGCGCAGTTGATCGCGACGAACTCGCCATCGGCCCGGTCGCTGGCATCGTGCAGGCCACGCGCAAGCAGTTCCTTGCCCGTCCCGCTCGCACCGAGCAGCATCACCGAGACGGCGGTGTTGGCGACTCGCTCGATCGTCCGGGCGACGCGCACCATTTCAGGCGCCGCAGTGATCATCCGCCCGAGCACCTTGTTGTCGTCGCCTGCCCGCGCGGCGAGCTTGCGGTTCTCTTCCTCGATCCGGTGCAATTGCAGTGCGCGGCGCACGATCAGGCCGAGCTGCTCGATATCGACCGGCTTGCGGTAGAAGTCGTAGGCACCCTTGGCGATCGCTTCGAGCGCGCTTTCGCGGGCTCCGTGCCCACTCGCGACGACGACCTTCGTGTCGGGCTTGAGCGCCATGATTTCGTCGAGCACGGCGAAGCCTTCGCTGGTACCGTCTGGATCGGGCGGCAGGCCGAGATCGAGCGTTACCACAGCCGGGCTTTCGGACCGTAGCGCGGCGATTGCCGAAGCGCGATCGGTGGCGGCGACCACCTCGAAGTCCTCGTAGGCCCATTTGAGCTGTGCCTGCAGGCCCTCGTCGTCCTCGACGATCAGCAGTTTGGGTTTGGGTTCGCTCATTCGGCGGCCTCCGCGCTATTGCGCTCTTGATTGTGGTAGAGTCTGGAAAGTTCGGCGAGCGGGAGCAGGACAACAAAGCGCGAGCCAAGCCCTTCGCGCGATTCGACTTCGAGCCGTCCGCGCATCGCCTTGACCAGTTCGCGTGCTTCGAAGGCACCGATACCGAACCCGCCCGGCTTGGATGACACGAACGGCTTGAACAGCCCTCCGCGCACGAAGTCGGGGCTCATTCCCGTGCCCGAGTCGATGATTTCGATCACACCGTGTGCACTGTCGCGCTTCAGGTTGACGAGCACCGCGGTGTCGTCGCTCGTCGCATCGATCGCGTTCTGGATCAGGTGCGCGAGGACCTGTTCGAGCGCATGCCGGTCGGCATGGACGGCGATCTTGTCCTTCATCGTCAATTCGATGGGGTGGATCGGCGCGAACCGCGACCGCATCTGTTCGAGCAGTTCGCCGATCTCGACCGCGCCGGGCGCGACGGCTTCGCCCGCATTGTAGCGCCCGAGCCGCGCGAGCAAGCCGTTGAGCTTTTCGGCCGAATTGCGCAGCGTCACCAGCATGTCCTGCCGGAATTCGGCATTTTCGGCATGTTTCTCCGCATTGCGCGCGAGCAGGGTCAGCTGGCTGGCGAGGTTCTTGATGTCGTGCATGACGAAGGCGATGCGGCGATTGAACTCGTCGAACTGGCGCGATTCGACCAGCGCCTCCTGACCTTCGCGTTCGGCGAGGTAGCTGCCGAGTTGTCGGCCCGCGACCTTGAGCAAATCGAAGTCCTCCCAGTCGAGCTGGCGCGAATATTGCGGCCGCATCAGCACGACCATCCCGGTCAGGCGCTTGTAATGGATCAGCGGAACCATCGCCCATGCCCGTTCGGCCGCGGTCAGCCATTCTGGCACGAACTCGCTTTCGCGCGCCTGCGATTCGCCGCTGCGCATCGCATCGAGATCGACGATGAAATCCTCGCGGGTGAAGAAATCGGCCTGCTCGGCGCTCATGGCCGATGCCGGCACGTCGAGCGACGCCCAGTTCCAGCGCGCGGCGAGCTGGAGGTCGCCGTTTTCCCCCGGGACGAGCAGGATCCCGCCGGGGCTGTCTGTAATATCGGCGATCGCGTGCACCGCGCGTTCGAACAGCGGCGTGGTCGCCTCTCCCGCACGCCCGATCGTGCGGGTGAACCGCAGCCACTCCTCGCGATAGTCGTAGCGGTGCTGGAACAGGTGCTTGGTGAGCGTGACCTTGAGCCAGCTGCGCAGCTTGGCGGAGGGCAGGAACAAGACCGCGATCACCGATGCGGTGACCACGAAGGCGAGCTGTATGGTCCGCGCGAAATCGCCGCCGAGATAGGCGAGCCATTGCGCGATCCCGACCATCGCGACGAGATAGCCGCCGATCACCATCAGCGAGAAACTCTGGAACGCCACCGATCGGGAGGGGGCGAGCTTGAGTGCACGGCCCGTCACCGCAGCGCCCGGCGCGATCAGCGCCGCCATCGCCAGCGGCAACAGTCCGCGCAGCGCCGCGAAGGTCTCCGGGATGCCGCCGGTCAGGTAGGCGATGGTGAAGAAGTTGAGGTCGTAGACCCACATCAGCGCCAGCGCGCTCGCCGGCCAGCGCAGCAGCTTGCGCGCCGAAGCGCCCCCGCCGACATAAAGGTTGTGGACCAGGACCAGCGCACCGACCGCGACCATCAAGCGGAACAGCACCAACAGGCTGAAAACCACGCGCGCCGACTCGCCTTCGAGTGGCAGGCTCGGCATCGCGACCGCCAGTGCCAGCTGGAGCGCCTCGACGAAGCACAGCACCAGCGCGACCGAACGGATCGGCTTGAGGCTTTGATCGCGACCATCGATTGAGAACAGGCGATAGGTTGCGAACAGCCATGCGAGATAGGTCGCGCTGAAGGCGATCGCCCCGGCGATGTTCACGCCGCCGCCCGAGAGCGCCACCACGCACCAGATCGCGGAAATGAGCAGCGCTGCGACAATTGCCCCCCCGGCCCTGCCGAAGCGCTCACGGCGAGGATAGATCCACGCCGCAACCCCCGCGGCGGACGCAGCCCCGGCAATGTAGGTCAGGTTGGCGAAGGCGGCGGGCACGTCGATCATCGCGAGCCCTCGTTCCACAGGACCACCCGCAGTGTCTGAAGCGCGATCAGCAGGTCGAGAAACAGCGAATAGTTCTTCGCATAATAGAGGTCGTATTCGAGCTTGTGCCGCGAATCCTCGATCGAGGCACCGTAGGGATAATTGACCTGAGCCCAGCCCGTGATGCCCGGCTTCACGATATGGCGCTCGGCATAATAGGGCAGCACTTCGTCGAGCTCGCGAACGAATTGCGGGCGTTCGGGACGCGGGCCGACGAAGCTCATATCGCCCTTCAGCACGTTCCAGCATTGCGGCAGCTCGTCGATCCGGGTGGCGCGGATGAAGCGCCCGACCCGGGTGATGCGCGGATCGTTTTCCTGCGCGTATTGCGCGCCGCCGCGTTCGGCGTCGGTTCCCATCGAGCGCAGCTTGATGAGATCGAATTGCTGGCCGTAATGCCCGACCCTCGTCTGGCGATAGAAGGCCGGACCCCGGCTATCGAGCTTGACCAGCAGTGCGAACAGCAGGACGATCGGCGCAGTCAGGACAAGCACGAGCCCCGAGGCGACGATATCGAAGCCGCGCTTGACCGCACTCGAAATCGCGCGACCGGAGGAGAACCCGTCCGAGAATATCAACCAGCTCGGATTGAGCGTGTCGAGATCGACCCGTCCGGTCTCGCGTTCGAGAAAGCTCGAGAACTCGTTGACCGAGACACCCGCCGTCTTGACCTTGAGCAGGTCCTTCAACGGCAGCGAATTGCGTCGCTCCTCGAGCGCGAGGACCACCTCGGTCCCGTCAAGCCGGTCGATGTGGCGCGAGAGATCGGCGATATCGGCGCGCGGAATCGCCTCCGCAACCGCCGACTGCTCGGTCATCGCGACAAAACCGACGATCCGGAACCCGCTTTCCGGGCGCAGCGACAGCGCCTTGAGTCGCGCCGCGCGCTGGCCCGCACCGAGCACGACGACGCGCCGTTTGAAACCTTCGACGTCGATCGCCTTGTCGAGCACGATCCGCAAGGCGAGCAAGGCCGCGCCGGACAGCATCAGTGCCGAGAGCAGGGTCGAACGCCAGAAGGTCGCTCCGGGGAAGAAGAATCCCACGAAACCGATGACGAATACCGTCAGCGACAGGCCGACCAGCAACCGCGCGAGCGCATAGCGCGGCGAGCGCAGTTCCTCGGCGCGATAGAGGCCCACCGCCGCAAGCGTGGTCAGTGCCAGCAAGGCGTAGATCACCAGGCTCCCCGCACGATCGGCAAAGAAGCCGGGATGGATCCCCGCCTGATAGGCGCGCAAACGCCATGCCGCTTCGCCGCACAGCACCAGCAACAGCGCGTCGAGCGCGCCGAGCACCAGCACTGCGTGCGAAACGTAGTGTTTGAATACGCGGATCATGGTCCCAAGCCGCCCCTTATCGAGGGACTATATAGCCCGGGATTATGAAATGTCGGTAAATTTTACAGTGTCGGCGCGCTTTACGCTGTAAGGCGCGCCGACAGGTTGGCGTTATTCGCCGTCGAGTTGCTCGCGCGCGCTGTCTGCCGCCTGGTCGACGCTCTCCGCGGCCCCTTCGACCGCTTCCGCCGCCCCGGCGACCGCGTTGTCCTTGGCGATTTCGGACCCCGATTGCTGGGTGAAGAACCAGATGGCCGCGATCACCGCAATGATCAGCACGAGCGCAATTAGCCATCCCGAACCGCCGCTTCGCGCCGGTTCGTCGTGAACGACGGTCGTCGTCGTATGCGTCGAGCCATCGGGATCCTGCACTCTCGTGGTACGCTCTTCGGTCATTATCCTTCTCCCAATAGTGTCAGTCGGAAACCGACGGCATGCGTCCCGGTTCCCTCCCGCGTTTGCAGGTCAAACCGGCGAATCGGCGAGCGGAAACGGGGTTGTTGGCGCGGTGTGACGTTCGAAGCGGAGCGTTCGCCCGTGCGGCGGGAGCGAACGCTGGAGACAATCCTCGCGCGGGCAGCGAACGCAGGCCGGGCCGATCCGCTCCGCGCCCTCGTCGGCGAGCGCCAGGCCGCGCGCGCCGGCGAGGCTTTCGGCCAATCGTGCCGCAATGCCGAGACCGACGACGAACTCGCCCGGGCGATCGCCCCCCGCACTGCCGCGCTCAACCCGCTTGGAGAAAGTCAGCCATCGGGTTTCGCGTCCATCGACCTGTTGGACCGCTACATGCTGGGTCGCCAGCCTGCCGCCGTTTTCGAAGGCATGATGCAACCGCCAGAGCGGACAGCTTCCCTCACTCTCGAGGAAATCAGCCTCGCTCGCGCCGACATATCGCTTGGAAAACTGGCCCGCCCGATCGACCCGGAGCATGAAGAACGGCAAACCGCGCTGGCCGACGCGCTGCAGCGTGGTGAGGCGGTGTGCGAGCTGTTCGAAGCCCACCCCGAAGCGCCGTTCGAGAATCGCGAAATCGTAGCGGGTCGCCTCGCACGCCCGCAGGAAACGCCCATAGGGCATAATCAGGGCGGCGGCATAGTATCCAGCGAGGTGGCGACGATAGAGCGTCCGCGCCTGGTCGGACGAGAAATCTCCAGCCTCGGAGAGCGAGGCGAGCAATTCGCGCGCCTCGAGCTGGGCCATTTCGAGCGCGAGCTGGAAGGTGCGCGAATGCGGGGGCAGCATCTCTGACAACTGCAATTGCCGGGCGTGGAAATCGAGCCGCCGGACGAGGCCCGGGATCACCTCGCCGGGTACGATCCGGACCGAAAGCTGGTGCTTTTCGCGCAGCCGGGTCGAAAGTGCGGCGAACAGGTCGCTGGTCGACAGCCGCAGCTCGTCAGCGAGGGCTTCGGCCGCATGGTCGAGATCGGCAAAATGATTGCGCCAGCGCTCGATTTCGCGGCGGACCTCGATCGCCGGCGATTGATCCGCGCTGCCCCCGCCCGCAGCGCCCGCGTCGAACAAGCGGGCGAATGCAACGGCAGCCTGCGGTGCCGCCGACAACCACTCGACCACGTCCTCGCGATCGATTTGCAGGTCGGCGAAACGCTCGTCGGCGAGCCGCCGTCGCAACCCGTCGATCCCGCCGACCTGTTCTTCCTGCCGCAGGTCGCGCGGATCGAAATCGAACGCCTCGGCGAGCGAGACCATCAGGCGTGCCGAGATGGGGCGCCGGTTGCGCTCGAGCAGGTTGAGATAGCTCGGCGAGATGTCGAGCCGGTCGGCCATCGCGGCCTGGGTCAGCCCCTCGCGGCGGCGGATCCTGCGAAGTGCAGCCCCGCCGAGAACCGATGATTGTTCGACCATCCTGTCACTTTCTTTACATCCTTACAGCGTTTTCTGCGCTGAAACGGCAAGTGCGACAAGTTATTTTGTCAATTTTTCTGGCGGGCCCGGGAGGATCGCGGCACCCAATGATCAGCCCTTCACCGCCGAAGGAATCCTCCATGCCGCAATTCGACGACCTCATTCCTGCCCCCGCCGATCGCTTCGACGGGATTGAGCGCCCCTACGACGCCGCCGAGGTCGCCCGCCTGCGCGGTTCGGTGCCGATCGAGCACACGCTCGCACGCCGCGGCGCGCTCAAGCTGTGGGAGCTTCTCAAGCACGAGGACTACATCAACGCGCTCGGCGCGCTGTCAGGCAACCAGGCGATGCAAATGGTCCGCGCCGGACTCAAGGCAATCTACCTGTCGGGATGGCAGGTTGCGGCCGACGCCAACACCGCCGGCGCAATGTATCCCGACCAGTCGCTCTATCCCGCCAATGCCGGGCCCGAGCTGGCGCGCAAGATCAACAACACGCTGCTCCGCGCCGACCAGATCGAACACGCAGAGGGCGAGGTCAGCCGCGACTGGCTGGTCCCGATCGTCGCCGATGCCGAGGCCGGGTTCGGCGGTCCACTCAACTGCTTCGAGATCATGAAGGCCTATATTGCCGCAGGCGCGGCAGGCGTGCATTTCGAGGACCAGCTCGCCGCGGAGAAGAAGTGCGGCCATTTGGGTGGCAAGGTGCTGATCCCGACCCAGGCGCATATCCGCAACCTCGATGCCGCGCGTCTTGCCGCCGATATTGCTGGCGTACCCACCGTTCTGATCGCGCGTACCGATGCCGAGAGCGCGCGGCTCATCACCTCCGACGTCGACGAGCGGGACCATGAATTCCTCACCGGTGAGCGCACTCCCGAGGGATTCTTCCGTCTCAGGGACGGGACCGGGGTCGATCATTGCATCAAGCGGGGCATCGCCTTCGCACCGCATGCCGACCTGCTCTGGTGGGAGACCAGCAAGCCCAATCTCGACGAGGCGAAGCGTTTCGCGGAGGCGGTGCAGAAGGCGCATCCGGGCAAGATGATGGCCTACAACTGCTCGCCCAGCTTCAACTGGGAAGCCAATCTCGACAAGGCCACGATCGCGAAGTTCCAGCGCGAGCTCGGGGCGATGGGCTACAAGTTCCAGTTCGTCACCCTCGCCGGGTTCCACCAATTGAACCACGGCATGTTCGAGCTCGCCCGGGGCTACAAGGATCGCGGCATGGCGGCTTATTCCGAGCTCCAGCAGGCCGAGTTCGCCAGCGAGGCCGACGGCTACACCGCCACGCGCCACCAGCGCGAGGTCGGGACCGGCTATTTCGACGCCGTCGCCACCGCGCTGTCGGGCGGCGCCAGCTCGACCACCGCGCTCGCCGAATCGACCGAAGCGGACCAGTTCAACAAGGAGGCCGCATGATGACCACCGCCACGCTGACCCAACCGAATCGCGAGCCCACCCGTGCAAGGGCACTGCTCTCGACCGCCGATTTCCGGCTCATCCGCGAGGCCCTCTCGAGCCACGCCAGGACCACCGACGACGCCAAGGAGCTCGGCAAGATCGCGGCGCTGCACCACCGGCTCGGGAGCTACACCTGATCGCGTAATCTCCTGGGGAGGAGTAGGCGGCCGCCGATCACGTTAGCGCGCGATCCGGCGGTCGCCGTTTCCCCTATTTCGCCATCAGCCGCAGCGTTTCGGCAGCGAGCGCCTCGGATGCAGTAGCGATCACCTTCTCTGCGTCGGGTGCCCAGAACGGGCTGTGCAGCGAGGGCAGTCCCTCGCCGCTCTCCTGCGCCGCGTCGTACTGGTCCTGCGGGACCCCGCCGACCCAGAAGATCAGCGACTTCATCTCGTCGTCGCCATTGCGCAGGAACTGGCTGAAATCCTCGCCACCCATCACGCTGGGCACCTGCATCACGCGGTCCTCGCCGAACCGCTCGCGAAAGCCCGCCATCACGGTCTCGGTGTAATCGGGCGAGTTGTAGGTGCTCGGCGTATAGGGATCCTCGACCGTCACCGTGGGCATCCTGTCTTCGGGCATCCCGGCCGCGATCGCCTCGCCGCGCGCAATCCGGGCGATCCCGTCGAGCAGCAGCTTGCGCGATTCGTCGGAGTAGCTGCGCACCGTCAGCTGCAGCTTGGCCTCGTCCGAGATGATGTTGTGCTTCGCGCCGGCATGGAAGCTGCCGACGGTGATCACCGCCGGATCGAGCGGCGAGCTCTCGCGGCTGACCAGCGTCTGCAGCTTCATCACGATCGCCGAGGCGAGCACGATCGGGTCCTTGGTGGTGTGCGGATAGGCACCGTGCCCGCCGATGCCCGGCACGGTGATGTCGACGCTGTCGACATTGGCCAGCGCATAGCCGGGCGAATAGCCGATCATGCCGGCCGGGAACTGCGCCGCATCGTGGAAGGCGATCGCATAGTCGGGCTCGGGGAAGCGGGTGTAGAGCCCGTCCTCGAGCATGGCGAGCGCGCCGAGGCCGAGCTCCTCGGCGGGCTGGAGGATCATCACCAGCGTGCCCGACCACTCGTCCTTCCGTTCGGCCAGCAGCCGCGCCGCACCGATGAAGGCGGCCATGTGCGTGTCGTGCCCACAGGCATGCATCACCCCGGTGGTGACGCCGCTCGCGGGGGTCGCCGTCTGCGTCGAGGCGAACGGCAGCCCGGTCTGCTCGACCACCGGCAATCCATCCATGTCTGCGCGCAGCATCACGACCGGCCCGTCACCGTTGCGCATCACCGAAACGACGCCGGTGCGGCCGACCTGCTCGGTCACCTCGAAGCCTTCGTCGCGCATCAGCTCGGCCAGTTTGGCGGCGGTGCGCACCTCCTCGAAGCTGAGCTCGGGATTGGCGTGGAGGTCCTTGTAGAGCTCCATCAGCGCGGGCATCTTTTCGCCCAGGCTGTCGCGCAATTCGTCGGCCGCGGCAGGCGTGGCGAGCAGTGCGGCTCCGGCGGCGAGCGTAGTCATCAGGCGTTTCATCGGCGTTCCCCCAAATCGAGACATGGACCAGGTGTTACACTGTCCAGGGGAAGGAATCTTCGGCCCCGGCCAGCCACCCATTGCCGGCCAAGCTGACACAGCGCGCGCGAATAGGAAAGCGGCTAGATGCCGTAGCTGACCACCAGTGCGATCGAGAGCGTCACCACCATGATCAGCACCAGCGGCACCCCGGTGCGGACATAGTCGCCGAACTGGTAATTGCCTTCCGACATGATCAGCATGTTGGTCTGGTAGGCGATCGGGGTGGCGTAGCAGAGATTGCAGCCGAACAGCACGGCGAGGACCAGCGGTTCGGCGGGCAGGCCGAGCTGGTTGGCGATGCTGAAGGCGATCGGCGTGCCGACCGTGGCGGCAGTCGCGTTGGAGGCGAAGTTGGTTAGGAAGGTGACGAAGATCATCACCGCCGCGAGCACGGCGGCGGGGGCCAGATGTACCAGCCCGAGGGAAAGGGTCTGGCCGAGCCAGTCCGCTGCCCCGCTATCATCGATCACGCGACCGAGCGCGATGCTGGCGGCGACCAGCACGATCACCTGCGCAGAGAGGGCGCGTCCGACGCGGTCGAATTTCACGCAACCCGTCACGAACATCAGGATCGCCCCGGCCAGCGAAGCGATCGCGATCGGAAACAGCCCGATCGCGGCGGTGATCACCGCGCCGCCCATGATCGCGCCGGCGAGCACCGCCTTCGAACGGCGCGGGACTTCGCGCATGCCTTCGAGCACGAGGAGGCTGTCGCTGCTGGAGAATTTGCGCAGATCGTCTTCGAGACCCATGACGAGCAGCACGTCGCCTTCGGTGATGCGATGGTCGCCGCCGGGACCTTCTCCCTCGTACTGGCCGAGCACGCGCGGCGGATGGTGGATCCCGAGCACCGCGACCTGGTAGTGATCGGCAATCCCGCTGCCGGGCAGCGTGCGGTTGATGAGCCGCGAATCCGCCGTCACCGTCATCTCGACGACGAGGATGTCTTCGCGCGTCTCGTCGGCCGTGCGACGGATGCGATCGAGCACCCAGATCGGTGCAGCTTCGCCCTTGAGGATCCGCATCGCATCCTCGAGCCCGTCATGCGTGCCGGTAACGAGCAGGCGCTGTTGCGCCTTGAGCTTGCCTTCCTTGGTTCCGTGGAAGCGGACGTCCTTGGGCAATTTCGCGATCAGCTCCTCGAGGTCCATGCCGACGAGTTCACTTTCCTCGCGAATGCGCAGACGTGCCTCGAAGCGACGGGCTTCCTTGAGGTCTTTAGTCCGGTTGTCGCCGAGCAGGCGCGGCATCACGAGCCAGACATAAGGCAGCGCCACCAGCGCCGCGAGCAGGACGATCGGGGTAAAGTCGAACACCCCGATTTCGCGCATGCCGAGATCGGCGGCGATCGAGACGACGAGGATATTGGTCGAGGTCCCGATCGTGGTCGAAACCCCGCCCAGCAGCGACGCGGCGTTGAGCGGGATCAGCGTCTTCGAACTCGGCAGCGCCCCGCGCGAGGCAAGCGCGGCGAAGATCGGCAGCATCAGCACCAGTACCGGCGTATTGTTGACGAACATCGACAACACGAAGGTGATCACCAGCGAGACCAGCAGGCCGAGTTGCAGGTTCATCCGGAACACGCGTTCGAGAAAGCGCGCGGCGGGATCGAGCGCGCCGGTCACCACCAGGCCGCGACCGAGGATCATCAGCGCGCAGATCGTGATCAGCGCGTAATGGCCGAACCCCGAAAACGCGAGCTGGAGCCCGTCCGTCGGCTGGTGGCCCGGAAGCGGGAAGAAATACAGGCCGACCGCGATCACCGCGATGGTCAGCAGCGAGATGATCTCGATCGGCATCTTGCCGCGCGCAAAGCCGATGAACATCGCGATCGTCACCACCAGCGCGGCGAGCGCGTGGAAACTGGGCATGGTAAGGACGGTGGTCAACCCGATGACGCTCGCAGCTTGGCCGTATGGTGCCCCTGGCCAGACTCGAACTGGCACTTCACATGGAAACTCGATTTTGAGTCGAGCGCGTCTACCAATTCCGCCACAGGGGCCCCTCCAGCGTGGAACGCTGCATTATCGGGGGGATTGCGAGGCTTCAAGCAATCCATTCAAAAATCGTCATTCCCGCGGATGCGGGAATCCAGAGCGGTGCAGCGAGGTGCTTCGCTGGATCCCCGCCTTCGCGGGGATGACGGTCAACCTGCCGAACTCGCCAGCTTCCTGCGTGCATCGACGACGAGCTTGTGCACCTTGGAATGAAGCGTGTCGTTGCCCGCGAGCACTTCCTGGTCGCAGATCGGCAGCGAGCGACCGCGATAGTCGGACACGAACCCGCCCGCTTCACGCACCAGCAGGCAGCCCGCCGCGGTGTCCCACGGCTTGAGCCCGGTTTCCCAGAACGCGTCGAAGCGTCCCGCGGCGAGCCAGGCGAGATCGAGCGAGGCGGCGCCGAACCGGCGGATCCCGGCGATTTCGGGGGCGAGGCGATTGTAGATCGCGCTCCATTCGGCCGGATCGCCGGCGCCCGCAAAGGGAATACCGGTGGCGATCAGCGCCTCGTCGAGCCGCTTGCGGTTCGAGACCCGCAGGCGTCCGTCATGCAGCCACGCGCCGTTCGATTTCTCGGCCCAGAAGGTTTCGTCGGTGATCGGGTTGTAGACGATGCCGCTGGTGACTTCGCCCCAACCGCCGCCGCCCAGCTTGGGCTCCTGCACCGCGATCGAGATCGCGAAATGCGGGATCGCGTGGAGGAAATTGCTGGTGCCGTCGAGCGGGTCGATGATGAAACGCGGCTTGTCGGGATCGCCTTCGATCTCGCCCGATTCCTCGAGCACGAAGCCCCAGTCGGGGCGCGCATGCTTCAATTCGTCCCACAACGCGCGTTCGGCGCGCGTGTCGGCCTTGGAGACGAAGTCCGCGGGGCCCTTGCGGCTGACCTGGAGGTGCTCGACCTCGCCGAAGTCGCGGCGCAACCGGCCGCCCGCCTTGCGCGCGGCCTTTTCCATGACGCGGATGATACCGGGGAGTACGGGCATGGCGGCTTACCCGGCCTTCCCGACGTAGCTCTGCTCGTAGACGTCGACCACGATCCGGGTGCCGCTTTCGATATGCGGCGGAACCATGATGCGCACGCCGTTGTCGAGCACGGCGGGCTTGTAGCTGGAAGAGGCAGTCTGCCCCTTCACCACCGCGTCGGCCTCTACGATTTCGGCCTCGATCTGGCTCGGAAGCTGGACCGAGATCGGCTTTTCTTCCCACAGTTCGAGCTGCACGGTCATCCCGTCCTGGAGGAACGGGCGCGCATCGCCGAGCAGGTCCGACGGCAGGTTGATCTGCTCGTATGTGTCGGTGTCCATGAAGACGAGCATGTCGCCCTCTTCATAGAGGAACTGGTAGTCCTTGGTGTCGAGGCGCACCTTTTCGACCGTGTCGGCGCTGCGGAAGCGCACGTTGGTCTTGCGGCCGTCCTGCAGGTTCTTCATCTCGACCTGCATGTAGGCCCCGCCCTTACCCGGCTGGGTGTGCTGGATCTTGGCGACCTTCCAGATGCCGCCTTCGTATTCGATGATGTTGCCGGGGCGGATATCGACGCCGCTGATCTTCATGGGGGTTCGCCTTCGTATGGAATGGGGTTCGCGCGCTGCGCTGTGTGGCGCGCCTCTAGCCGCTGGGCGCTGTGGCGGCAAGCGGGGGAAGCTGCTACGAGCCGATCCGATGTATCAACGCCTCATCCTCTCGATCGCGGCCCTGTCCGCCATGCTGCTCGCACCGGTCGCCCCGGCGCAGGAACGCGCCGCCGGGCAATTGTCGGTCCTGCTGCGCGGATACTGGTCCTGCGCGGTACCCGGCATTGCCAGCGGCGACGCGCGCGAGGTCCGCCCGGCGCTCGATTTCGAGACGATCCGCGGCTCGCGCTACCGCGTCGGCGACGACATCGGCATCTACCTGCGTCTCGGCGACCGGGTGACGATGACCAGCGGGCCGTTCAGGGGCCGCAATTTCCGCGTGACCGGGGACGACAGCATCCGCGAGATCGAAGAAGGCTCGCTGACCCCGGTGCGCTGCCTGCGCCGACCGGCGAACTAGTTTCCGGTCAGCAGCGGGTAGGGATTGATCGGCGTCCCCTCCCACCAGTCGTCGTGGGGCGAGAGTTCCATGATCGCATAGTGGAGGTGCGGGGCGTCGGGCCGGGCATTGCCGCTCGATCCGACGGCGCCGATCGGATCGCCCGCACGCACCTGCTGGCCCTCGCGCAGGTCGTCGGCATAGGCATCGAGATGCGCGTAATAGTGCATCCGTTCGCCGCCTGGCGCGCGGATGTAGACGGTGAGCCCGCCCTTGCGACTGTCGAACAGTTTCTCGACCGTCCCGGCGCTGGCGGAGAGCACGGGTGTCCCCCGCGGAGCCATGATGTCGATCGCGTCGTGCCGCCGAATGCCGCCTTCGCGGGCCTGCGCGAACGTATCTATGAGCTCGTCTGCCGCGATCCCTTGCACCGGCACCACCAGCTCGCCCGGGGCGAGCGGCGCGGGACGTCGATCGGCGATATCGGGGACGCCTTCGGGTGCGGGCATGGCGTCTCCCGCAGGTGGCGCATCGCCGCCTGTCGACCCTTTCGAATCGCTTGCGGTGCTGCGAACATCGAGGATGCCCTCGCCCTCGCCGAAGACCGAAGGCCAGGCGACGATCCAGCCCGCCGAAACGAGCGTCGCGGTGACGAGGATGGTGACGATGCGATCGAGGGTGCTCATGGCGCGGACCCTAGCGGCGGTTCGCGGCCCGCGCCAGAGAGCGCGGGCCTAGCGCAGCTTCGCCGCGAAGGCCTCTACCGCCGCGACTTCGTCGCCGCTCCAGACCGCATTGCTGACGGCGAGGAAATCGGCCCCTGCCTCGATCAGCGGCGCGCAATTGTCAGGCGTGATCCCGCCGATCGCGACGCTCGGGATCTCGACCATTTCGGACCACCATTCGAGCAAGGAGAGTTCGGGCCGGTGCTCGCTCTCCTTCGTCTGGCTCGGGAAAAACGCACCAAAGGCGACGTAATCCGCCCCCGCCTCTCCGGCTTCGAGCGCGAGGTGGCGGCTGGCATGGCAGGTCACCCCGATCTGGACCTCGCGGCCCAGTCGTTCGCGCGCCTCGCGCACGTCGCCGTCGCCCTGCCCCAGGTGAACCCCGTCGGCGCCGAGCCGCTTGGCGAGCGAGACGTCGTCGTTGACCACGAAGGCGACTTCGTGCGCGGCGCAGATCGCCTGCAACGGCTCGGCGAGCCGCGCGGCCTCGTGCTGGTCGATATCCTTGACCCGGAACTGAAACGCGGCGACCGGCCCGGCCTGGACTGCGCGTTCGAGCCGCTGGGGGAAGTCGCCGCCGACGTCGAGCGGCGAGATGAGATAGAGTTGGCAATCGGACATGCGAGCGCTGCTAACGCACGCGATGCCGTTCGTCGATATTCATGCATGCGTCATTTGTAGCGGTGTTATCTCGGCGCGATGAAGACACTCGCCCTGTTCGCCGCGCCATCCGCCGCCCTGAGCCTCGCGGCCTGCGCGGTCGTCCCGCCCTCGCCCATCGTCAGCTCGGACCGCGAGATCGCGGCCAAGGGCGCGCTGGTCCCGTTCAACCAGCCCGTCTGGGTGTCGAACGGGCTCGTGGTGACGCCGATGCGCCTGATCGAAGACAGCCGCTGCCCCGAAAATGCGCGCTGCATCCAGGCCGGGCGCGCGGTCCTCGAAACCCGGCTCGACGGGATCGGCTGGCGCCAGACGGTCGAGCTCGAACCGGGCGAGCCCTACACCATCCGCGGCGAAACCGTCCGCCTGACCTCGGTCCTTCCCGAGCGCCAGGCGGAACGGCAGATCCCGGTCGCGAACTACCGGTTCGCTTTCGACGACAATTAGTCGCCGACGCTGGCGCAGGCGATCTCGTCGATCGCGTTGCCAAGCGCCTGGTCGAACTGCTGGTCGTCCATCTTGGCATTGAGCACTTCGAGCAGCGCGCGGCTGAAGCTGGCGATCATGCCGTCGTTCTTGGCCAGTTCGCGGCACGCCTCTTCGCGGCTGTAGCCGCCCGACAGCGCGACCACGCGCAGCACCTTGGGGTGGTCGATCAGTGGCTGGTAAAGGTTCGGTTCGGCCGGGATGGTGAGCTTCCACATCACCTGCTGGCCTTCCGGCACACGGTTCAACTGGTCGAGGGCGTTGGACAGCACCAGCGCCTCGGCCTGCGCGCGGCTGCCGCTCTTGAGGCTGACTTCGGGCTCGAGGATCGGGACAAGGCCGTTCGAGAGAATCTGGAGGCCGAAATCCATCTGCTGCGCGATGTTGGCGGCGACGCCGTCCTCGTTCGCCTCGTGGATGACCGAGCGCATCTTGGTGCCGAACACGCCGAGTTCCTTCGCACGCGCGCAATCCTCGTCGAGGGTTGGCATCGGCTTCATCAGCTGCGCGCCGTTTTCCTCGTCATGCATGCCCTTGTCGACCTTGAGGAACGGCACGACACCGCGACGTGCGAGCAGTTCGGGGATCGGCGAGCCGTCGCCCGAACACCCGTTCATGGTCTTCTCGAACAGGATCGCGCCGAGCACCTTGCCGTTCGAGAAGCTCGGGGAGTCGACGATCCGGCAGCGCATCTTGTGGATCTGCGCGAACATTTCTTCCTCGCCGCCCCACTCGTCCTCGGCCACGCCGTAGGCAGCCAGCGCCTTGGGCGTCGAACCGCCCGACTGGTCGAGCGCGGCAATGAAGCCCTTACCCGTCGCCATGCGCTGTTTCATCTCGTCGAAATTCATGGATGTCCCTTTCCCATGCGCCTCGCGCACGCGTCGTCCTCGGTGAAAAGCTGCCCGCGCTCTACCCAGCACGCCCCGTGGCGGCAATGTGCCGAGAACGTTCACATGTAACTTTTCCGCGGCTCGCGCGTACCAATTGGGAACACCCAGGACGCGAGGCTTCGAATGCTCGACGACATCCAGGAAGGGCTCTGCGCGGAAAACCGGACCGACTTCTCCGATCTCCGCGCGCTGACGATCAACTGCACGCTCAAGCCGTCACCCGAGGGGTCGCATACCGACAAGCTGCTCGGGATTCCCGAAACGATCCTCGTCCGCAACGGGGTCGACCTCGAACAGGTGCGGCTGGTCAACCACGACATCGCCCCGGGCGTCTATCCCGACATGACAGATCACGGCGCCGAGCGCGACGACTGGCCCGAGATATGGAAGAAGGTGAAAGCGGCCGACATCCTGATCGTCGGCACGCCGATCTGGCTGGGCGAGAAGTCGTCGGTCTGTCAGCGCCTGATCGAACGGCTCTACGCCCAGTCCGGGGAGACCAACGACAAGGGGCAATACGCGTTCTATGGCAAGGTTGCCGGGTGCATCGTCACCGGCAACGAGGACGGCATCAAGCATGTCGGAATGGGCCTGCTCTATTCACTCCAGCACGTCGGCTACACGATCCCGCCGCAGGCCGATGCCGGCTGGATCGGCGAAGCCGGACCCGGCCCCAGCTATGGCGACGCGAAGGAAGACGGAGACGGCTATGTCGGTTTCGACAACGATTTCACCCGCCGCAATGCCACCTTCGCGACCTGGAACCTGCTCCACATGGCGCGCATGCTCAAGGATGCAGGCGGGATTCCCTGCCACGGCAATTCGGTCGACCTGTGGAACGAGGGCCGCCGCTTCGACGCACCCAATCCGGACTATCGCTGACGGCTAATGCGGTTTCTTGAGCGCGGCGATCAGGTTGATCGCGATCGAGATCCTGGTGCCCTTGCCGTGGAACGGGCGCACCGCGTGCTGGAGCCAGCTGGGGAAGATCACGATCTGGCCCGAGCTCGGACGCAGCGAGACCTCGTTCGCCATCTGAGCGCCTTCGCTGTCGGCGAGACGCAGGTCGGGCGCGGTCATCCGGACCATCGGCATGCGCGGGTCGAGCAATTGCAGCTCCCCGCCGAGTGCCGGATCGTCGTCGCCCTCATACCCGTCGTCGATATAGGCGACCGCCGACCAGAAACTGCCGGGGTGGTAGTGATACTGATTGGCGTTGCCCGCGACGCTGACATTGGCCCACATCTCGGGCACCCAGCCATAGCGCGTGGCATGGGGTGACTTGCTGTCGATGGTGAGTTCGTCGGCCATCGTCATCGCCTTGTAGGCGAGCGCGCGCGCCGCCTCGCCGCCCCAGTCGATCATGTTGGTGTTCGAATGCCACCCGCCGACATTCGAAATCTGGACCCCGTTCGCGTCGCGCGTCCGCTCCGCCTCGATCGAGCGGCGCAGCTCGGCGATGCCTTCGGGGCTCTTGAGCGTGTCCGCAGCGAACGGGGTGGGAAAGAGATCGCGGCGGTTCATCGGGTCAGCCCTTCAGCGCGGCGACCCCGGGCAGGGTCTTGCCTTCCATCCATTCGAGGAACGCGCCACCGGCAGTCGAAACATAGGTGAACTCGCTCTCGACCCCTGCATGCGCGAGCGCGGCGACGGTGTCGCCACCGCCTGCGACCGAGATCAGCGATCCGTCCTGCGTTAGCGCCGCGGCGGTCTTGGCCAGCGCGACGGTGGCCTCGTCGAAGGGCTCGGTCTCGAATGCGCCGAGCGGACCGTTCCAGACCAGCGTGCGGCAGGTCTTGAGCACGTCGGCGAGCGCCTCGACCGCGAGCGGGCCGATATCGAGAATCATCTCGTCGGCGCCGACTTCGTGGACGTTGCAGACCCGCTTGCTGGGCGGATTGGCCGCGAATTCCTTCGCCACCACGACATCGTAAGGCAGGTGCACGGTGCAGCCCGCCTGGTCGGCCGCGTCCATGATCGCGTTGGCGGTATCGGTGAGGTCGTGCTCGCACAGCGACTTGCCGACATTCACCCCGCGGGCGGCGAGGAATGTGTTCGCCATGCCCCCACCGATGATCAGGTGCTGGACCTTGTGGACGAGGTTTTCGAGCACGGCGAGCTTGGTCGAGACCTTGGCCCCGCCAACCACCGCCGCGACCGGCGTTTCCGGCGAACCGAGCGCAGCGTCGAGCGCCTTGAGTTCGGCCTCCATCGCGCGGCCTGCATAGGCGGGCAGCAGGTGCGCGAGCCCCTCGGTCGAGGCGTGCGCGCGATGCGCCGCCGAGAACGCATCGTTGACGTAAAGGTCCGCATGTTCGGCCATCGCCCTGGCGAATTCGGAATCGTTCGCCTCTTCGCCCGGCCAGAACCGGACATTGTCGAGCAGGCCGATATCGCCGTTGCGCAGGATGCCGATCGATTGTTCGACCACCGGTCCGCCGACCTCGGAGATGAACATCACCTCCTTGCCCAGCACGTCCTCGACATCGTCCTGCACGAAGCTGGTCGAGAGCGTCGAGTGGCGCATGCCCTTCGGTCGTCCGAAATGCGCGAGCAGCAGGACCTTCGCCCCCTTGTCCGAAAGTTCGAGGATCGTGGGCGCGACCGCCTTCACCCGGGTGAGGTCGGTCGCGCGCCCGTCCTTCATCGGCAGGTTGAGATCGACGCGCACGAGCGCGACCTTGCCGGCGATGTCACCGAGATCGTCGAGGGTTTTGAACTGCGCCATCATTTACTCCGTCATTCCGGCAAATGCCGGAATCCAGTCTGGACCGTGCGACACCTGCCGTCTGGACCCCGGCCTGCGCCGCGGTGACGATAGGGCCTAGATCAGCCCCGCCATCACGCCGGCGGTGTCGATCATGCGGTTCGAGAAGCCCCACTCGTTGTCGTACCAGCTGACGACGCGGGCGAGCTTGCCTTCCATCACGCTGGTTTCGAGGCTGTCGACCGTCGAGCTGGCCGGATAGTGGTTGAAGTCGCTGCTGACGAGCGGCTGGTCGGTGTAGTCGAGCACGCCCTTCATCGCGCCTTCGGACGCGGCCTTGAGCGCGGCGTTCAGTTCCTCGGCGCTGGTGTCGCGGCCGGGGGTGAAGACGAGGTCGACGAGGCTGACATTCGGCGTCGGGACGCGCACCGAGGAGCCGTCAAGCTTGCCGGCGAGTTCGGGCAGGACGAGGCCGACCGCGCGGGCGGCGCCGGTGGTGGTCGGGATCATGTTCTGGGCCCCGCCGCGCGCCCGGCGCATGTCGCCATGCATCTGGTCGAGCATGCGCTGGTCGTTGGTGTAGGAATGGATCGTGGTCATGAAGCCGCGCTCGATCCCGACAGTGTCGTGCAGCACCTTGGCGACCGGCGACAGGCAGTTGGTGGTGCAGCTGGCGTTCGACACGATCACGTCTTCGCTGGTCAGCGTGTCGTGGTTCACGCCGTAGACGATCGTGGCCGAGACGTTCTTCGCCGGGGCCGAGATCAGCACACGCTTCGCGCCCGCCTTGAGGTGCGGTTCGGCAGCTTCGTGGCTCTGGAAGAAGCCGGTGCATTCGAGCACGATGTCGATGCCCTGCTCGCCATGCGGGAGGTTGCCCGGATCGCGCTCGCTGGTGACGGCGATCTTCTTGCCGTTGACGACGAGGTGATCGCCATCGACGTCGACGCTGCCGGGGAAGCGGCCATGGGTGCTGTCGTACTGGAACAGCAGCGCGTTCGACTTGGTGTCGGCGAGATCGTTGATGCTGACCAGTTCGAGATCGTGATCGTCACGCTCGAGGATCGCGCGCGCGACAAGGCGACCGATGCGCCCGAAACCGTTGATTGCAACCTTGGTCGCCATGTGAATAACTCCTGATTAGGCTTTGAGTTTGTTCATGATTTGCGGGACGATCGCGTCCACGGTGAAACCGAATTTCTCGAACAGGTCGCCCGCGGGCGCGGAGGCGCCGAAACGGTCGAGACCGATCTGGAGGCCGTTCGCCATCGTGTAGCGTTCCCAGCCCAAAGTCGCGCCGGCCTCGATCGAAACGCGCAGGATTTCGCTTGGTGCTGCATCGGGCAGGAGGTCGGCCTTGTAAGCCTCGTCCTGCTGCTCGAACAGTTCCATTGACGGCATCGAGATCACGTCCGCGCCGACGCCCTTCTCCTCGAGCGCCTTGGCGGTGTCGAGCGCGAGCGCCACTTCCGAACCGGTCGCGATCAGGATCACCTTGCGATCGGCATCGGCAGCCTTGAGGCGATAGGCGCCCTTCGCCGATAGCATATCGCCATCATGACGGACCTGCGGCAGGCCCTGGCGCGACAGGCACAGCACCGAGGGCGTGTACTTGTCTTGCAGCGCGAGCTGCCAGCACTCGGCGGTTTCGATCACGTCGGCCGGGCGGAAGACGTTGAGATTGGGGATCAGGCGCAGGCTCATCACCTGCTCGATCGGCTGATGCGTGGGCCCGTCTTCGCCGAGCCCGATGCTGTCATGCGTCATCACGTAGATCACGCGCGTCTGCTGGAGCGCGGAGAGACGGATCGCGTTGCGGCAATAATCGCTGAAGATCAGGAAGGTGCCGCCATAGGGGATCACCCCGCCATGCAGCGCCATGCCGTTCATCGCCGCCGACATACCGAATTCGCGGATGCCCCAATAGAGGTAGCGGCCAGAGTAATCGTCGGCGGTGAACGGACCGATTTCGCCCGCCTTGGTGTTGTTCGAACCGGTCAAATCGGCGCTGCCGCCAATCGTCTCGGGCACCAGCGGGTTGATCACCTCGAGCGCCATCTGCGAGGCCTTGCGAGTGGCGACCTTCTGGTCGTCGTCGAGCCAAGCGGCGAACGCCTTTTCGATTTCGCCCATGTCGGGCAATTCACCTGCCATCCGGCGCTCGAATTCGTTCGCCATGGCGTGGCCCGAGAGGCGTTGTTTCCACTCGCCATGCGCGGACTTGCCCGCCTCTCCGGTGGCGCGCCAGTCGTCGCGGATATCCTGCGGGATCTCGAACGGAGGGTGGTTCCAGCCCAGTTCCTCGCGCGCGGCGGCGATCTCGTCGTCGCCCAGCGGCGCGCCGTGGGTCGCGGCAGTGCCCTGCTTGTTGGGCGCGCCCTTCCCGATAACGGTCTTGCACACGACCAGCGACGGCTTGGTGGTCTCGTCGCGCGCCGCAGCCAGCGCCTGTTCGATCTCGGCAAAATCGTGGCCATCGCACTCGACCACGTGCCATCCGGTGGCGCGGTAGCGCGCGGGGATGTCCTCGCAGGTCGACAGGTCGGTCGAGCCGTCGATGGTGATCGCATTGCTGTCGAACAGGACGTTGAGGCGTCCGAGGCCGTGATGTCCGGCAAGCCCGATCGCCTCGTGGTTGATGCCTTCCATCAGGCAGCCGTCGCCCGCGATCACCCAGGTACGGTGATCGACCAGCTCGTCGCCGAACACGGCATTGAGGTGGCGTTCGGCCATCGCCATGCCCACCGCCATCGCGAGGCCCTGCCCCAGCGGGCCGGTGGTGCATTCGACGCCATCGAGCAGGAAGTTTTCCGGGTGCCCGGCGCAGGGGCTGCCGAGTTGCCGGAAATTGCGGATGTCGTCCATCGTCGGACGTTCGTAGCCCGACAGGTGGAGCAGGCTGTAGATCAGCATCGAGCCGTGGCCCGCGCTCAGCACGAAGCGATCGCGATCGGCCCAGTCGGGGGCCGAGGGATCGAATTTGAGGAATTTCGACCACAGCACCGTCGCCACGTCGGCCATGCCCATCGGCATACCCGGATGGCCGGAATTCGCCGCCTGTACTGCATCCATGGACAGGGCGCGGATCGCATCGGCCATCGGCGCGAGGCGGGAAGGATCGAGGCTCATATGTTGGTCGGCTCCGGGAGGTCGGCGTGAGTCGCGTGCGCGGTCTCCCCTTGCAACGGTGCCGGGGCACGTCAAGCGCGCTGGCGACGCGTTTCTTGGGATAAGTCCTCACCAAAAGCCGCCAAGCCCTTGCTTTGCCCGACAAAGGGACTAGCCGGGAAGGATGGACAGCTCTTCGCATGCGCTATCCCGGATCGACGCCGCGCTGGCGCGGATCGAATCCGCCCTGCCCAAGCGGCTCGCCGAGCGCGATCTCCTCGCCACCCAGCACGACGCCCTGCGCGAGGAAGTGAGCCAGGCCCTGGGCGATATCGATGCGCTGATCGCCGATGCCTCGGAAGGGAACGGCAAGTGAGCAACGTCACCCTTTCGATCGGCGGTCGCGATTTCCGCGTCGGCTGCCGCGACGGGCAGGAAGACCAGATCCGCAAGCTCGGCGCAATGATCGACGACAAGGTGCGCGAGGCCAATGTCGACAACCGTTCGCCGTCCGAAATGCTGCTGTTCGCCTCGCTCCTGCTCGCCGACGAGGTGAAGAGCGCAGCGCCGAAGGGCGGCGGCACGCCCGCGGCAAGCGACGAAACGCTGGATTCGATCGCCAACCGGCTCGAAAGCCTCGCATCGCGGCTTGAGCAGGCGGCGCCGAATACCTAAATACCGCACCAGGCGGGGCTGCCCGGAACGAGCCGACCGAATATCCCTGAGGCTATAAGCAATCCTAGGGAGCTGTCCCTGCCCTGATCCACCGGTTCGGCCGTGGGATCGGGGTAAACGGCGCCCACCTGACGTTTTGGCGTCAGTGGATTTCACGGCAAACGACCCATGGTGGCTCCGCCGCTACCGATTTCAGGGGGGACGAAGCAGTTGGACACGAAAGACGCGACCCGCAACCGCATGCGCCAGATCCGCCGCGCGGAATTCGAGAGCCATGACGAGGGCACTGCCGCGCTGCGCTTCCTGCGCCCGCCCGAAGTGCTGGTGAAGAAACTACCCAAGGACGCGTCGATCGGTTTCTATCGCTCGCGCACCACAGAGGCGCCGACGATCCGCTATGCCGAGTTCTTCCACGAGCGCGGGCACAAGCTCGCGCTGCCGTGGGCCGCGCATGCACGCGACGGGATCACCTTTCGCGAATGGAAGGACCCGTTCGACGAGGACGAGCTCGAGAAGGATCCGTTCGGCGGCGTGCAGCCGACTTCCGACGCGGCCGAGATGATCCCCGACGTGATCTTCGTGCCCGGACTGGGCTTCACCGCGAATTGCGACCGGATCGGGCGCGGCGGCGGGCATTACGACCGCTGGCTGGCGAAGAACCGCGATACGATCGCGATCGGCATGGCGTGGGATGCGCAGGTGGTCGAAAGCCTCCCGCTGGACGAGCACGACCAGCATCTCGATTTCGTCGTCACCCCCACCAAGATTTACGAGCGCGGCTGATGCGGACCGAGCCGACCTGGCGCATCCCGATCGGGATCCTCGGCCTGCTGCTCGCGCTGGCACTGTACGGGATCGCGATCGCGACCTGGATCGCCCCCGCGATCGAAGGCTGGAACGCGCTTTTGCAGACCTTGGTGTACCTGGTGCTCGGCGTGCTGTGGCTCGTGCCCCTGCGCCGTTTCCTGATCTGGATGGAAACGGGCAGCATCCACCCGCCTAGAAGCTGAAGACCATCGTTTCGCGGCCATCCTTTTCGGTTGCGCGCTGGAACGAGGGCAGATCGCGGACCTGCTGGAGCCAGCGGCGGATGTTCGGTCGGTCGGCCCCGATGCGCCCCTGCGCTTCCGCCGAAAAGATCGAATAGCTCAGCGTGATGTCGGCTGCGGTGAGCTTGTCGCCGGCAAGCCACTCATTGGGGCCAAGATCGGCTTCCATCTGATCGAAGATCGCCTTGAGGCGCGGCTGGACGAGCATCTCGCGCACCTTACCCGTTACCTTCTTCACCACCGGGCGCAGCAGCGCCGGCGTGCGCGCGGTCATAACCGTCAGGATGCCGTTCATGAACTGCATCGGCATCAGGCTCCCGTTCCCGGCGTGGAACCAGAACAGGTAGTCGGGTCGCGTCGGATCGCCCGCACCGGGGCGCAGCGTGCTGTCGGGATGCGAATCGAGGATATGGTCGATCACCGCATTGCTCTCGGCGAGCACCAGCCCCTCGTCATCGGTGATGACGGGTGCGGTGCCGAGCGGCGACAATTCCTTGAGCTCGGTCGGGGCGAGCCGCGTTTCCGGATCGCGGTCGTACTTGCGGAGATTGTAATCCGCCTCGAGCTCCTCGAGCAGCCAGAGGATACGGAAGCTCTGCGAATATTCGAGATGGTGCAGGGTCAGCAAGGAACGGTCTCCGATAGCATGTTCGACGCGCCTCATCGCAGGCCCCGAGGGGCTGGCGCAAGGACAATCATGCGATGGAGAAAATCCCCAAGTGGCGCGAGTGACGGGACTTGAACCCGCGACCTTCGGCGTGACAGGCCGACACTCTAACCAACTGAGCTACACCCGCGTAGCCACTTGGGAGCCGCGCCACTACGGCGCAGGCGGACCCTTGTCAACGAACGAAATCGGGAAAAATCACCTATCCCCGTATCGGGGCGTCGGAGCGTGCTGGAATCAGCAGTTTTCGTACTTCCAGTTGCGCTTCTTGCCCTCGCCGATCCATTCGCAGGCGGTCGCGATTCGCTTCGCTCGAGTCGCCTCGCGCTTGGCCCCGATGATCCAGGCGAGATAGTCGCGCCGCTGCGCGTCGGTGAATCCGTCCCACGCCTGGCGCGCGCGTTCGGCCCGATCGAGTGCGGTGGCGAAATCGTCGGGCATGGGAATCGCGGGCTTGGGCTTTGCTGCGGGCTTGCGCCCGGCTTTCACAGCGCCGGCTGCCTGCTGCAGCCGGACAACGAGCTCTCGATCGGCCGGCAGGTCTTCCAGCGCGCGAATCTTGCCCAGCTGGCCCATCCCTTCCGCGGTCGACGATTCGGGATGGATGATCATCGCGCAATGCGCCTTGAACGCCGCCATCCCGGCGACATTCCTGCCGCCCATCATGACATGCGGCATGCCCCATTTCACGCCCTCCTCGCCCTCGGGCAGCGCTTGCTGCCAGAGCATGCGAAGGTGGCGCAGGATGGGCTGCGCGAAACTGCCCGCTTTCTCGATATAGTCGTCGATCCGCGGGTCGGTTTTCATGCGCGTCAGCTCGCGAGGATGTTGGCCGGGGCCTCGATCAACCGCTTGAGTTGCTGGATGAAGCTTGCCGCGTCCCAGCCATCGACGACGCGGTGGTCGCAGCTGATCGAGATGTTCATCAGCTTGCGCTTCTCGATCCGTTCTGTGCCGTCAGGGCCCTTCACGAACATCGGGCGCTCGACGATCCGGTTCGGGCCGATGATCGCGACTTCGGGCCGGTTGATGACCGGCGTCGTCGCGACCCCGCCCAGCGGGCCGAGCGAGGTGATGGTGAGCGTCGAGCCCGACAGTTCGTCGGACTTCGCCTTCCCGTCGCGCGCGGCCTCCGCGAGGCGCAGGATTTCGTTGGCGAGCTGCCACAGGTTCTTCGACTGCGCGTCCTTGATCACCGGCACCATCAGCCCGGCATCGGTCTGCGTCGCCATGCCGAGGTGGACCGAACCGTGGCGCGTCACCACGCCGCCCTCGTCGTCGTAACGCGCATTGATCATCGGGAAATCGGGAATCGTCTGGCAGATCGCACTGATCAGCAGCGGCAGCATGGTGAGCTTGGGCTTGTCGCCCTTGTTCGCGTTGAGCTGCGCGCGCAGCTCCTCCATCGCGGTGACGTCGACTTCCTCGACATAGGTGAAATGCGGGATGTTGCGCTTCGAGGCGGACATGTTCTCGGCGATGCGGCGGCGCATGCCGATGACCTTCTTTTCCTCGTCGGCGCGCGCCTTCCCGGCCGAATAGCCACCATTGTAGGACAGGAACGCGTCGAGATCGCCGTGGCGGATGCGGCCGTCTTCGGCGGGCTTCACCTGCCCGAGATCGACGCCGAGATCCTTGGCGCGAGCGCGAACCGCCGGAGACGCGAGGACTTTGGTTTGGTTGGTCGGCTCGGGGGCCGGTTGGGGGGCGGGCGTCGGTGCCGGCGCGGGCGCGGGCTCCGGATCGGCCGCGATCGCATCGTCGGCATCGGACGCGTCCGAGGTCTCGACCTCGATCCGCTCCTCGACCTCGTCCGCCTTGGGCGCGGGCGCGGGCTCGACGTCGGCCACTTCCTCGACCTCGACTTCACCTTCGGTCTCGATCACCACCAGCATCGAGCCGATCGCGATCGTATCGCCGATCTCGCCGGCAATCTCGACCACCTTGCCAGCGACCGGGCTTTCCATCTCGACGGTGGCCTTGTCGGTCATCATATCGGCGAGGCGATCATCCTCGTCGACCGTGTCGCCGACCTTGACGTGCCAATCGACGATCTCGGCCTCGGCAATGCCTTCGCCGATGTCGGGGAGGTTGAATGTGTAGCGGCCCATGCGGCTCACTCCTGCAAAAGTCGGTCGATGGCCTGTCCGATGCGGACGGGGCCGGGGAAATATGCCCATTCGAGGCTGTGCGGATAGGGCGTGTCGAAGCCCGTCACGCGCTCGATCGGCGCTTCGAGGTGGTAGAAGCAGCGCTCCTGCACCAGCGCGGAAAGCTCGGCGCCGAAGCCCGAGGTGCGGCTCGCCTCGTGGACAATCAGGCATTTGCCGGTCTTCTCGACCGAAGCCTCGATCGTGTCGATATCGAGCGGGACGAGGCTTCTGAGGTCGATCACCTCTGCATCGACGCCCTTCTCCTCGCACACCTTCTTCGCGACATGGACCATGGTGCCGTAGGCGAGCACGGTCAGCGCCTCGCCCTCGCGCACCACGTTCGCCTTGCCCAATTCGATCTTGTAATACCCCTCGGGCGTCGCGCTGTCGGGATGCGACCGCCAGGCCGCGGCGGGCTTGTCGTAATAGCCTTCGAACGGGCCGTTATATATCCGCTTGGGCTCGAAGAAGAGCACCGGGTCGTTGTCCTCGATCGCAGCGATCAGCAGGCCCTTGGCGTCGTGCGGGGTCGACGGGACCACCGTCTTCACGCCCGAGATGTGGGTGAACAGCGCCTCGGGGCTCTGGCTGTGGGTCTGCCCGCCGAAGATCCCGCCGCCATAGGGCGAGCGGATCGTGATCGGCGAGGTGAACTCGCCCGCCGAGCGATAGCGCAGGCGCGCCGCTTCGGAGACGATCTGGTCGTAGCCCGGATAGATGTAGTCGGCGAACTGGATCTCGGGCACCGGACGCAGGCCGTAGGCCCCCATCCCCACCGCAACGCCCATGATACCGCATTCGCTGATCGGGGCGTCGAAGGCGCGGCTCTTGCCGTATTTTTCCTGCAGGCCCGCAGTGCAGCGGAACACGCCGCCGAAATAGCCCGCGTCCTCGCCGAACACGACGACGTTCTCGTCGCGTTCCATCATCACGTCGAGCGCATCGTTGATCGCCTCGATCATGTTCAGGCGGCGTTCGCCGTCGGCGCCCTGCTGCGGCTTCTTCTTCGTCTGGGAACCGCTCATTTCGGATCCCCTTCTCCGAACTTGATTTCCTTTTCGCGCAGCGACTGCTCGCATTGCTCGCGCAGGTGCCAGGGCATCTCTTCGTAGACATCCTCGAACATGGTTTCGAACGGCTGGTGCATGCCGTGGCCGAGCGTGCCGAGCTTCTCGGCTTCCTTGGTCGCGGCCTTGACCGCCTCGGCGGCCTTGCGATCCATTTCCTCCTGCCGCTCCTCGTCCCACTCGCCGAGCGCGATGAGGTGCTTCTTGAGACGCATGACGGGATCGCCGAGCGGCCATTCCTCGCGCTCCTGCGCACTGCGATAGCCGCTGGGATCGTCCGAAGTGGAATGTCCCTCGGCGCGGTAGGAGAAGAACTCGATCAGCGTCGGGCCGGCATTGGCGCGGGCGCGATTCGCGGCCCACCGCTCGGCGGCATAGCAGGCAAGCGCGTCGTTGCCGTCGACCCTCAGCCCGGCGATGCCATATCCAATCGCGCGCGCGGCGAAGGTGGCATTCTCGGCCCCGGCGAAGCCCGAGAAGCTCGAGATCGCCCACTGGTTGTTGACGACGTTGAGGATCACCGGCGCGCGATAGACGCTGGCGAAGGTGCAGGCGGCGTGGAAATCGCCCTCGGCGGTCGAACCGTCGCCGACCCAGGTCGCGGCGATCCGGGTGTCGCCCTTGATCGCCGAGGCCATCGAGTAACCGACCGCCTGCGGCAGCTGCGTCGCGAGATTGCCGCTGATCGTGTAGAACGAGTGCTCGCGGCTGCAATACATGATCGGCAGCTGGCGGCCCTTCAGCTTGTCGCCCGCGTTCGAGTAGATCTGGTTGATCATCTCGACGAGCGGGTAGCCCCGCTGGATCAGGATGCCCTGCTGGCGATAGGACGGGAACACCATGTCGTCGTCCGCCAGCGCCATCGAGGCGGAAATGCTGGTCGCCTCCTCACCCGTGCACTTCATGTAGAAGCTGGTCTTGCCCTGGCGCTGCCCGCGGAACATGCGTTCGTCGAATGCGCGCGTGGTCGCCATCGCTTGAAGCATCCGGCGCAGCGTGTCGGGATCGAGCTTGGGATCCCACGGACCGTGCGCCTTGTCGTCGTCGCCGAGCACCCGAATCAGGTCGTTGCAAAGCGGGTGCGTTTCCGCCGCCTCGCAGGCCTCGTCCGGACGCGGCTGCGCGCCCGGCTCGGTCACGCCGATATGCGAAAAATCGACCGCGTCTCCGGGACGGAAATTGGGTTCTGGAACGTGGAGCGACAGCGGGGGCAGGTTGCCGCGCCTGTCGTTGGTGCCGTTACCGGCCATGAAGGTCTCCCGTGGAGCCGCCCCAGTGCTCCTGAGTCGGCAAGCGAATGTCGGGCGCGCGTTATTTTATTGCGCGCTATTTGTGAAGCCCCGGCTGCGCGGCGCGGTTGACGCGCCTAGACTGCGACCGGTGCGGCAATCGGCGCCTGCGGCGCATAGCCGCTGACGACGAAATCCTCGATCCTGTAGTCGAAAATACTATCGGGAGTGCGCGCGAGTTCCAGCACCGGCGCACCTTTTGGCACCCGCGAGAGCTGTTCCTCCACCAGGTGCGCGTGGTTGAGGTAGAGATGGGTGTCGCCGCCCATCCAGACGAGTTCGCCCGGTTCGTAGCCGGTCTGCTGCGCCATCATCCGCAGCAATGCCGCCGCGCTCCACAGGTTGAACGGCAGGCCCAGCGCGACATCGCAGCTGCGCTGGTAAAGCACGAGGTTGAGCCGCCCTTCCCCGACCTGGAACTGGTAGGTCTTGTGGCACGGAGGCAGCGCCATCGAATCGAGCTCGGCGACATTCCAGCCCTCGATGATGTGCCGCCGGCTGCCCGGATTTTCCTTCAGCGAACGAACCACCTCGGCGACCTGGTTCACCCCTTGGCCTTGGCGATAAGTGCCATCGCCGACCGGCTCGTAGGTCGGCCAGTCGACCCACTGCTTGCCATAGACCGGGCCGAGATCGCCCCAGCGCGCGGCGAATTCCTCGTCCTCGGCGATTCGCGCGACGAAATCGTCGAGCGCGATCTCTTCGCCGGTCTCGCGAACATAATTGGCGTGCGGCCACTCGTTCCAGATCTTCACACCCTGCAGCACGAGCGGGCGGATATTGGTTTCGCCGGTGAGGAACCACAGCAATTCGCGCGTAGCGGTCTTCCAGTAGACCCGCTTGGTGGTGACCAGCGGCATTGCGCCACCGGCGAGGTCGAATCGCAGCATCGTTCCCATGATCGAGCGCGTGCCGACCCCGGTGCGGTCCTGGCGCTCGCTCCCCTGCTCCCAGATGCGGCGCATCAGGTCGAGATACTGCCACTCCCAGTGATCGGGGTCGGTGCGAGAATCGGTCTGTACGGGGACGCTTGCCATGCGAATGTCCTAGAGCGCCAAATGCCCGCTTGCCACCCCGCCAAGTGCCTCCTATAGGGCGCGCCTGCCTCGACGCACCGCTCCGGCGGCGCGCTCGGTCGGGGAGTAGCTCAGCCTGGTAGAGCACTGTCTTCGGGAGGCAGGGGCCGGAGGTTCGAATCCTCTCTCCCCGACCATTTCACTTGCGTTAGCGCGGGAGGCCGACGTTTCCCAACCGTCCATCCTCTTCGTCTGCCTCGGCAATATCTGCCGCTCGCCGATGGCCGAGGGTGCGATGCAGGCCGAGCTGTTCCGACGCGGGCTCGACTGGGAGGTCGATTCGGCCGGGACCGCCGCCTACCATGTCGGCAACCCACCCGATCCGCGCGCGATCGCCTGCGCGGCGGAGAACGGCGCTGACATTTCCGGCCTGCGTGCGCGGCAGGCTGTGCCTAACGATTTCCACCGTTTCACGCACATTTTCGCGCTCGACGACAAGAACCTCGCCAATCTGCGCGCGATCCGTCCCGGCGATGGCTCGGCGGAGTTGGGGTTGGTCCTCGACATGATCGAGGGACGCAAAGGCGAGACCGTCGCCGATCCCTATTATGCGGGCGACGATGCGTTCGATTTCACCTGGCGCGTGGTCACCGAGGCCGCCAGCGCCATCGCCGACAAGCTCTCGCGCTAGTTCGCCTCGCGGCTCACCACCACGCCGTCGATCACCACGCCGGTTACATGCGTCGTGTATTCGAACGGATCGCCATCGAACATTGCGATATCTCCATCCTTGCCCGGTTCGAGCGAGCCGACACGATCGCCCACTCCGATGATCCGTGCGGCATCGATCGTGACGGTGCGCAGAGCGTCCTCAAAGGCGAGACCGTGTCCGACCGCGAAGCCCGCTTCCCACAGAACCACGCGGGTCTTCGGGACATAGGCCTCGTAACCCGATTGCAGCGCAAAGGGGATGCCCGCCTCGCGCAACGCCGCGGCGGTGGTGAAGCTCGCATTGGCATAATCGCCGAACTGGCGCGTCATGGTCGGGTGAAGGATCACAGCGACACCGGCATCGCGCAATTCGTCGAGCAGGAGATACGCCTCCGCCGCGCCGTCGATCACCAGGTCGAGGTCGAACTCTTGCTTGAGGCGGAGTGCGCCCATGATGTCCTGCGCGCGGTTGGCGGTGATCATCAGCGGGAGCTTCTTCGCCAGCACGTCGCGCATGACTTCGGCCTGGAGGTCGCGCTTTGGCTTTTCGTCCTTCTTCTCAGGTGCGGCTTGCGCCTTGAGCAGCGCCTCGCGCAGCATCGCGATCTGCTTGGGGCGCGTGCCGGGCGCCTTGCCGCCATTGCCGAGCGCGCCGGGCCCGAGATTGCCGGCGACCATCGCGCGGCGTTCGACCATCGCATCGTCGACGGTCAGACCGACGGTCTTGACCACCATCGTCTGCCCGGAAATCAGCGCGCCGGTGCCGTGCCCGGTGTGGAGCGTGGTGACGCCGAATCCGCGCACCCAGTCGACGAGGCGCTCGTCGGGGTTGTAGGCGTCGATCGCGCGCAGTTCGGGCTGGATCGGGCTCGAGGTTTCGAGGAAATCCTGCTCGTCGGGCTGGTTCGAATAGCCGGTCAGGCCGACGACGGTGTGCGCATCGACCAGACCGGGCGTAACCACCCGAGCGCTCAATTGCTCGTAGCCCTCGGGGACTTCGGTGCTCGCTTCGGGCCCGACCGCGACGATCTTGCCGTCCTCGATCACGACCACGCCGTTCTCGATCGCGGCGCCCGCCATGGTGTAGACCCGCTCGCCCCTGACCACGAGATCCTGCGCGAGCGCGGTCGAGGACAGCGCCGAGGCGACGATCGCCGCGGCAATGGTGAATTTACGCGCGCTCATTGGCCGCCTCCCAGAACATCGCCGCCGTGGTCGAGCACCTCGCCGGGCATGGTATCCTCTCCTGCGCCGTATCCGCCGGTGGCGTAGATCGCCTGCTCGGGTTCGGAGAGATCGAACAGCTTTTCGCCCTCGACCCAGGTTTCGCGGATATCGGTGTAGACCGACAGCGGATCGCCATCGAGCACCAGGAAATCGGCATCCTTGCCCGGCTCGAGCGAACCCACCCGGTCGTCGAGGCCGAGCATGCGCGCGCCGTTTACCGTCAGCGCCCGCAGCGCGCCCTCGCGGGTCATCCCGGCGCGAACGGCGAGCCCCGCCTGGCGGAACATCAACCGCGAATCGATGATCCCGTCGTCCGAATGAAGCGCGGTCAGCACGCCGGCGCGCTCGAGGATACCCCCGGCAGCCAGCGAGGCGCCCATCGCCTCAAGCTTGCCGCCGGGCGAATCGACGAGGATCGCCGAGACCGGCGTGTTCGCCGCCGCGATCCGGTCGGCCACCTTGTAGGCTTCGAGCCCGTGCTGGATCACCATGCGGAAGCCGAATTCGTCGCGCAGCCGCATCGCGGTCATCACGTCGTCCGCGCGGTGGGTGTGGAAATGGACGATCCGCTTGCCACCGAGCACCTCGCACAGCGCCTCGTTGGCGAGATCGCGCTTTTCCTTATTCCCTTCGCAATAGGCTTGCGCGGCAACGAAACGGGTGCGGACAAGCGCGGCGGATTTTGCGCGGGTGCCCGGGAAGCCGGATGTGCTGCGGATCGGGTTGGTGCCGTTGGCCATTTTCATGCCGCCCATGACCGTGCCATCGTCCCATAGATAGGCGATATCCTCGATCGTCTCTCCGTCGCGCAGCTTCATGTAGAAGGTCTGCCCGCTCATCAGATAACCCGAGCCGGGCATGACGTTCGCGGTGGTCACGCCCCCTGCCCGCGCCTTGGCGATGCGGGCATCGCGCGGATTGATCGAATCCATCGCACGGACTTCGGGCTGGATCGGCGAGGAACTGTCGGCTCCCGACACGCCGCCGATATGCGAATGGGTGTCGACGATACCCGGCATGATGACCATGCCGCTCACATCGCGCCGCTCGGCACCGGAAGGAATATCGACCGAAGTACCGACCGCGACAATCTTGCCGTCCTCGATCACCAGCGCGCCGTTCTCGATCGTCTCGCCCGCCATCGTCATGATGGTTGCGCCTTCGAATACGATCGGCGTGTCCTGCGCGGCGAGCGGCGTCGCGACGGCGGCAAGCGCGCAGGCGCTGGCCAGCAAATTGCGGATTTTCGGCATGGATCCCCCTTCCCTAAGCTCGGGGTTGATGCGCGATTCCTATCCGCCGCGCAAGAGTTGGACGCCCCAGTCGCGCTCGAACAGGTAGAGCAGGATCCGCGCCGCCTCGCCGCGCTTGCCGGTGAGGCCGCCGTCGCGCTCCATCAGCAGGCGCGCATCGTCGTGCGCGGCGGGCAGCAGCCGCGTGATCTGTTCGAGATCGGCGATGCGGAAGGCTTCCTCGCCCGATTGCCGTGTCCCCAGCAATTCGCCGCCGCCGCGCAGTCGCAGGTCTTCCTCTGCGAGGCGGAACCCGTCCTGCGTCTCGCGCATCAACGCGAGCCGTTCGCGGCCCGTCTCGGACAGCGCCTCGCCGCGCAACAGCAGGCAGACCGATTTCTCCGATCCGCGCCCGACACGTCCGCGCAGCTGGTGCAACTGGGCAAGCCCGAAGCGCTCGGCCTGTTCGATCACCATCAGCGTGGCATTGGGCACGTCCACCCCGACCTCGATCACGGTGGTCGCGACGAGGACTTTCGCCTCGCCGGACGCGAAGCGCTCCATCGCCGCGTCCTTTTCCTCGGGGCGAAGCTGGCCGTGGACGAGCACGATATCATCGTCGAAACGCGCCTTGAGGCTCGCATAGCGCTGCTCGGCGGCGGCGATGTCCTCGGTCTCGCTTTCGCGGACCATCGGGCAGACCCAATAGGCCTGCTGGCCGCTGGCGATATGCCGCGCGACCCCATCGGCGACTTCGGACAACCGCTCGGCGGAAATGACCCGCGTGTCGATCGCCTGGCGGCCCGGCGGAAGCTCGTCGAGCCGCGAGACGTCCATCTCGCCATACTGCGCGAGGGTGAGCGTGCGCGGGATCGGGGTCGCGGTCATCGCCAACGTGTGCGGGGTGCGCTTTCCCTTGCGCGCGAGCATCAGCCGCTGGCCCACCCCGAAGCGGTGCTGCTCGTCGATCACCACGAAGGCCAGGTTCTTGTACGAAACGCTGTCCTGGAAGATCGCGTGGGTGCCGACGACAATGTCGATGCTGCCGTCGAGCAGCCCCATCAGGATGCTCTCGCGCGCCTTGCCCTTGTCGCGCCCGGTGAGCAGCGCGATCTCGACCCCGGTCGGGCGCGCCATGTCGCGGAGCGTCTCGAAATGCTGGCGTGCGAGAATCTCGGTGGGCGCGAGCAAGGCCGCCTGCGCGCCCGCCTCGACCGCGACCAGCATCGCTTCCAAGGCGACCACCGTCTTGCCCGAGCCGACATCGCCCTGGAGCAATCGCAGCATCGGCGATTCCTGCTGGAGGTCGCCCTCGATCTCGGCGATCGAGCGGGTCTGCGCGCCGGTCAGCGGGAACGGCAATTGCAACTTGTCGCGCAAGCTCCCATCGCCCTTCAATGGCGCGCCCTTGCGCTTACGATTGTCGGCGCGGACCAGCATCAGCGCGAGCGCATTGGCGAGCAGTTCATCATAGGCGAGCCGGTCGCGCGCCTTCTCGTGCGGGCCGCGATGCGCGAGATGGAGCGCGTCGCGCCAGGCGGGCCAACCCTCGCCATCGGCCTTGCCCGGTTCGATCCATTCGGGAAGCTCGGGCACCAGCGCGAGCGACTGTTCGACGAGGCTCGCCACGCGCGGCTGGGTCAGACCCTCGGCGAGGCGATAGACCGGCTCGACCTGCTTGCCCGACAGCGCATCGGCCTTCTCCGCGACATGATCGGGGTGGACGATCTGCAGCATGTCGCCGTAGCGATCGAGCCGTCCGGCGATCCAGCGCTGCTCGCCTACCGGCAGCAATTTCTTCGCGGTGTACGAAGCACGCCCGAAATAGGTCAGCGCGCAGATATTGCCCTTCGCATCCTGCGCCAGCACCCGGTACGGCCCGCGCCCGTTGCGCGAGGCGCGGTGCTCGGTCGGGGTGAGCGCGATGACGATCTGCTCGCCCTCGCTCGCCTCGTCGAGATCGGCGACCGCACGGCGTTCCACAAAGCGTTCGGGCAGGTGGTAGGCGACGTCCTTGACCTTCGCGAGCCCGAGCCGGTCGAGCGGCTTGGCAAGCTTGGGCCCGACGCCCTCGAGCGTGCTGACTTCCGCAAAGATCGGATTGAGGATTTCGGGCCGCATTTCTCCTCCCCTATCCAAGTCGCGAAGGCTTAGCTAGGAGCCCTCTCCATGTCCGAACCGACCGACCTTACCCAGCGCTTCGCTAAGGCGAAATTCCGCGCGTGGCATCGCGGCACGCGCGAGGCCGATTACACCTTCGGCGGGTTCTTCGATCGCTATGCCGATGGCTGGGGCGAAGCCGAGCTCGCCTGGTTCGAGGCCCTGCTCGAGGAAGACGATGTCGACGTCATGGCCTGGATGCTCAGAACCGCCGCAGTTCCCGAGCGTTTCGCCGGCCCGCAAATGGACGCGATGCAGCGCCTCGATTTCGTCGATATTCCGCGGTGACCACGCCACGGACGGGAACCTGCGTCCGCGCGCGCCTTTGAGCTAAGCACATGCCCGATCTTTCCCGCATCCTGAGTGCAACCGAGCCGCTGACGCTCGCCGGGATCGCCCGCGGCGCGCAGCCGCTGGTGATGAGCGACCTCGCCCGCGCCGCCTCGCGCCGCGCGGTGTTCATCGCGCCCGATGCGCAGGCGATGCGCGCGGTCGCCGAGGCCGCGGCCTATTTCGCGCCCGAACTGGAAGTACTGCAGTTCCCGGCATGGGATTGCCTGCCCTACGACCGCGCGAGCCCTGCACTGTCGGTCAGCGCGCAGCGATTGGCGACGCTCCACCGGTTGCAGGCCAAGGGCGCGAACCAGCTGCTGGTGACCAGTGCCAACGCGGTGACCCAGCGCGTGCTTTCGCCCTTCCGCATTCGCGAATCGGTCCGCGAGCTCAAAGCCGGGGTCGAGATCGGCCACGACAGCCTGACAAAACTGCTCCAGCGGCAGGGCTACAACCGCACCGACACTGTGGTCGACGCGGGCGAATTCGCGGTGCGCGGCTCGATCTTCGATGTCTATCCGAGCGGACTGGAAGGCGGCTTACGGCTCGATTTCTTCGGCGACGAGCTCGAATCCTTGCGCGTTTTCGACACCGACACGCAGCTGACCGTGCGCAATGTCGAGGAACACCTGCTGCTCCCGGCGAGCGAAGCGCTGCTCGACGAGGACAGCATCAAGCGATTCCGCACACGCTATCGCGAAATGTTCGGCGCCAATGCCACGCAGGACCCGCTCTACCAGGCGGTGAGCGAGGGGCGCCGGCTCGCGGGAATGGAGCACTGGCTCCCGCTGTTCGAAGACAGACTGACCACGCTTTTCGACCATCTCGGCGACGACGTGACGGTGATCGATGCCGGTGCGATCGGGGCGGCCGACGAGCGGCTGTCGGACATCGCCGACTATTACCGCCAGCGCAGCGAAACCTCGGGACAGGCTTCGGGCAGTTATCGCCCGCTCGATACCGACGCGCTCTATCTGACCGGGGATGAGCTCGGGAAAATCCTCGCCGAGCGCCCGGTCCACCGCGCCAGCCACTTCGCCGAGCCCGAGGGGCACAAGTCGGTCGATTTCGGATTCAAGGCGGCGCGCGATTTCGCCCCCGAACGGGCCCGCGGCGAAAACGCCTACGACACCGCGGCCAGGCATCTCGGCCAGCGCGCCAAGGACGGCAAGGCGATCTTCGCTGCCTATTCGAAGGGCAGCCGCTCGCGCATCGCCTCGATCCTCGAGGAAGCGGGCACCAAGACACGCCTCGCCGACAATTGGCAGGAGGCGCTCGGCCTCGCCGCGAAGAAGCAGCCGGTGGCGCTGGTGCTCCCGCTCGAGACCGGCTTCGCCAATGACGAACTCGAACTCGTCACCGAACAGGACCTGCTCGGCGACCGGCTCGTGCGGCGCAAGAAGAAGCGCAAGAGCGCCGACGCCTTCATGGCGGAGATTTCGGCGCTCAGCCCGGGCGATTTGATCGTCCACATGGATCACGGCATCGGGCGCTACGAAGGGCTGCAATCGATCCCCGTCGGCAAGAGCCCGCACGATTGCGTCCAGCTCTCCTATGCTGGCGGCGACAAGCTCTACATACCCGTGGAGAACCTCGACGTCCTCTCGCGCTACGGCAGCGAGAGCGACACCGTGCCGCTCGATAAATTGGGCGGCGAGGCGTGGCAGCGGCGCAAGGCGGGGCTCAAGGAGCGCATCCGCGAGATTGCTCACGAACTGCTCAAGACCGCCGCCGCGAGGAGCCTGCGCAAGGCACCGGTTATCGAGCCCGAGAAGAGCTCCTATGACCAGTTCGTCGAGAAGTTTCCCTGGGAGGAGACCGACGACCAGGACGCCGCGATCGACGACGTGCTGCGCGATCTTGCCACCGGTCGCCCGATGGACCGCCTCGTCTGCGGCGATGTCGGCTTCGGCAAGACCGAGGTTGCGCTGCGCGCCGCCTTCATCGCGGCGATGAACGGTCAGCAGGTCGCGGTCGTCGCCCCCACCACGCTGCTCGCGCGCCAGCACTACACCAATTTCGTCGAGCGTTTTTCCGGCTTCCCCCTCGAGATCGGTCGCCTGTCGCGCCTCGTCCCCGCCAGGGAGGCGAAGGAAACCCGCGAGGGGATCGAGAGCGGCAAGGTCGATATCGTGATCGGCACCCACGCGATCCTCTCGAAACACGTCAATTTCAAGGATCTCGGCCTCGTGATCGTCGACGAGGAACAGCGTTTCGGGGTGACCCACAAGGAGCGCCTCAAGCAGCTGCGCGCCGACGTTCACGTGCTCACCCTTACTGCGACGCCGATCCCGCGCACGCTCCAGATGGCGATGTCGGGACTGCGCGAGCTATCCACGATCCAGACCCCGCCGGTAGATCGCCTCGCCACGCGCACCTACGTGACCGAATGGGACGACATGGTGATGCGCGAGGCGCTGCTGCGCGAACACCATCGCGGCGGGCAGAGCTTCATCGTCGTGCCGCGCATCGCCGACATGGCCGATGTGGAGGACTGGCTGAGAGAGCACGTTCCCGAGATCAAGGCGATTACCGCGCACGGCCAGATGACGCCCGCAGAGGTGGAGGACCGCATGGGCGCGTTCTACGAGGGCAAGTACGAAGTGCTGCTTTCGACCACCATCGTCGAGAGCGGGATCGACATCCCCAGCGCCAACACGATCATCATTCACCGCGCCGATCGTTTCGGCCTTGCCCAGCTCTACCAGCTGCGCGGGCGGGTCGGCCGGGCCAAGCTGCGCGC
This sequence comes from Pseudoblastomonas marina, assembly GCF_034374265.1. Taxonomy (NCBI): domain Bacteria; kingdom Pseudomonadati; phylum Pseudomonadota; class Alphaproteobacteria; order Sphingomonadales; family Erythrobacteraceae; genus Pseudoblastomonas; species Pseudoblastomonas marina. The sequence continues at coordinate 974,773 of NZ_CP139718.1, forward strand.
CTATGCGTACCTGACCTATCCGGCCGATACGCAGCTGTCCGAAGTCGCGGAAAAGCGTCTCAAGGTGCTCGGCGATCTCGACAGCCTCGGCGCGGGCTTCCAGCTTGCCAGCCACGATCTCGACCTGCGTGGTGCCGGGAACCTGCTCGGCGACGAACAGTCGGGCCATATTCGCGAAGTCGGGTTCGAGCTCTACCAGTCGATGCTCGAGGACGCGATCGTTGCCGCCAAGGCGGGCGATGCGGGACTCGAGAAGGACACGTTGGGCCTCTCGCCGCAGATCACCGTCGATGCGCCGATCATGATCCCCGAGGATTACGTGCCCGATCTCGCGGTACGGATGGCGCTCTATCGGCGCCTCAACCAGGTCGAGGGCAAGGCCGAGCTCGAGGCGCTCGCGGCGGAGATGATCGACCGCTTCGGCCCGTTGCCCGATCCGACCGCCAACCTCGTCAAGCTGATCGAGATCAAGCAGCAGGCGATCGAAGCCCATATCGCCAAGATCGACCTCGGTCCGAAGGGCGCGTTGGTCACCTTCCACAATGACGACTTCCCCGACGGCCCGGGGCTGATCGCCTATGTCGACCGGCTGAAGGGTACCGCCAAGCTGCGTCCCGACATGAAGCTGGTGGTGACGCGCAGCTGGGGCGATCCGCAATCGCGTTTGAACGGGCTGTTCCAGCTCACCAAAGGGCTCTCGGGGATCGTCCGCCGCAAGCGCAAGCAGGAAGCGCGCGCCGCCTGATCCTTCAGGGCCGTATCAGCTCAAGGAATTGGCGCGAAGACATCGGCTGCCCGCCGAGGAACCCCTGATAGGTGTCGCAGCCCTCGTCGGCGAGCAGCACGCGCAAGGCTTCGTCCTCGACACCCTCGGCGATGAGCTTCAGGCGCAGCGCCTTCCCCAGCGCGATGATCGCGCGCAGCACTTCGAGATCGCGGCTGTCGTCGAGCACGCCCTCGACCATCGAGCGGTCGAGCTTGATCGCGCCGATCGGCAGCACCTTGAGATAGCGGAAATTGCAGAACCCCGCGCCGAAATCGTCGCACGCGATCTCGATTTTCTGCTCGGCCAATTGCTGGAGGCTGCGCTGCGCGGTCCTCAGGTCGCCGAGCAAGGCGTGTTCGGTCACCTCGATCGTGAGCCGCTGTGGCGGAAAGGCGGTCTGACGCAAAACGTTGAGCAATTGCGCCGCGAAGCGATTGTCCGCGAGATCGGCGGGCGTGACGTTGAGCGACAGCCGCAAATGCGCCGGCCACTCGCTCGCCAGTTCGAGCGCGCGCATCGCGATGTGGCGCGACAGCGGCATCAGGTGGTCGGCGCGCTCCGCGATCGTGAACAGCGCCGATGCACCGATGAGGCCAAGCTCGCCATGCTGCCAACGCGCCAGCGCCTCGGCCCCGACCAGCGCGTTGTCACTGAGCGAATATTGCGGCTGGAACAGGATCTCGATTTCGTCGCGATCGATCGCGCGGAGCAGGTCGGCCTCGAGCTGTGCGCCGCTGCGCCCAATCAGCGCTTCTTCGCCATCGGCCCACTGGACGCGGCGGTTCTGGTCGCGCTGGAGCGAGGTGAGCGCGATGCCCAAGCGGTCGAGCGCGGTGTCGGCACGCTCGTTGGCGAGGACCCGCAGCAAGGCGATCCGCGGCGAGAGGCGCAGCACGCCTTCGTTGGCATTGATTGGCAGGGCGATCGAATCGGCGAGTTCCTCGGCCAGCCATTCCCAGCGTTCGCGGCTGCACGGCCCGCGCGCGATGATCACGAAGTGCCCACCGCGCCCGCGCGCGAGCATCCATTCGCCCTCGATATCATCCTCGAGAAAGCGGTTGAGCCTGCGCGCGACCTCGGCCAGCGCCACGTCGCCGGCGCTTTCGCCATAGGCAAGGTTGATCGTCTCGAACCGGCGGAGTCCCAGCAGCGCCGCATGGACCAGCGGTGCCTCGTCGTCGCCATTCGCGTCTTCGAGCCAGTCGCGCAGGCGGGCGCGGGCTTCGCCGACGACCGGCAGGCCGGTCAGGGTATCGCGCTCGAGCTCGGAGGTTGGATCTGGGCCGCCCATCGTTTCCGGTCCATGCCGCCGCGGTGGAGCGCTGGCAAGCGGGCCGGGCAAAGATTACATCCCATTGCCATCGGCGCTGCCGGTCCATAACGAGGCGCGGACGCGCAAGGGAGAGCTGGATGACGGTCGAAATCGGGAAACTGGCGCTGCTGGCAGCCGAAACCGAGGCGGCACAGCAAACCGCCGACCTGTTGCGCGAGGAAGGCGATTTCGTGTCGCTCGAGAATGCCGACGCCGCGGTCGTGCTTGGCGGCGACGGTTTCATGCTCCAGCAATTGCATGCCATGCTCGACGAACGGCGCGTAATCCCCGCCTTCGGGCTCAATCTCGGCACGGTCGGATTCCTGATGAACCGCATCAAGCGCACCCGCCCGCTGATCGAACGCGTCGCCCGTGCGCAGCCGGTCGCGGTCAAGCCGCTCTGCATGCGCGCGCATACCCAATCGGGCGAAACGCGCGAATACCACGCGATCAACGAGGTCTCGTTGCTGCGCGAGACCCGCCAGACCGCCAAGCTCGAAGTGCACGTCAACGGCCGCAAGCGGATCACCGAGCTGTCGGCCGACGGCGTGCTCGTCGCGACCCCGGCCGGGTCGACCGCCTACAATTTCTCGGCCAACGGGCCGATCCTGCCGCTGACCTCGAACCTGCTCGCGCTGACCCCGATCAGCCCGTTTCGCCCGCGTCGCTGGCGCGGGGCAATCCTGCCCGATCACTACGAGATCGGCTTCCGCGTAATCGATCCCGACAAGCGCCCGGTCGCTGCTGTCGCTGACCAGAAGGAACTGCGCGATATCGACGAGGTCACCGTCTCGATCGACACTTCGCGTACGCTCACCCTGCTGTTCGACAAGGGCCAGACGCTCGAGGAACGGATCGTCGCCGAGCAATTCGTCACCTGAATTGGCGGCGGCGGAAATTTCCGTGGCGGTTTGGCCAAAAGCGGTCTTGCAATCGGGAATCGCGCCGCATATAGGCGCGCTTCCGCACGAGGGCGGGTATTCCCCGATAGCTCAGCGGTAGAGTAGGTGACTGTTAATCACTTGGTCGTTGGTTCGAATCCAACTCGGGGAGCCATCCCCCTCTCGCGGAAATGAAAAAGGCCTCGCTGACGCGAGGCCTTTTTTCGTTTTGGCGCTCTCAAACGCGGGGCGGCGGGCATCCGCCCGACCGCAGGTGCCTCGGAGCGAAGCGGAGAGAATGGCGCCGGGGAAGCCCGCCCGGATGGGCGGGCTCAACTCAGCCCGCCTTGCCGTGGCAATGCTTGTATTTCGCACCCGATCCGCACGGGCACGGCGCGTTGCGGTTGAGGTTCATGCCGGCATAGGGATCGTCCCCCTCGCCCTCGGCACCCTGCGGCTGCGCGCCGAGCTGGGCCATCATCGCGGCCGCACCGGCGGTTTCGCCCGCGGCATCGTTGCGGCCCGTCAGCGGGTCGATATGACCGGTCAGGAAATCGGGCAGGTCGGGCAGGTCCTCGGTCGCCGGCGGCGGCACGCGGATATCGTTGGTGGCGAGGATTTTCGTCACGTCTTCGCGCAGATCGTCGAGCATGTTCTCGAACAGGCCGAACGCCTCGCGCTTGTACTCGTTGATCGGCTGTTTCTGCGCATGTGCGCGCAGGAAAACGACCGTGCGGAGCGCATCGAGCGTCGCCAGGTGTTCCTTCCAGTGGTGATCGAGCCGCTGGAGGAGGACCGATTTCTCGACGGAGCGCCAGATCGAGGCATCGGTGGCCGCGATCTTCTTTTCCATCTTCTCGTCTACCGCCTTGGCGAGACGCTCCTCGATATCAGACTGGTCGATACCATCCTCTTCGATCCAGCTCTCGATCGGGGCGGGAATGTTGAGGACCTCGTCGATCCGCTCCTTGAGCCCTTCGAGGTCCCATTGTTCGGGGTAGGAACCCGGCGGGCAGTGATCGGTCACCATCGCGTTGATCGTGTCGTTCCGCATATCGAGCATGACGTCGTCGACGGTTTCGGAATCCATGATTTCGGCGCGCTGTTCGTAGATGACCTTGCGCTGGTCGTTCATCACGTCGTCGAACTGGACGACCTGCTTGCGCGCCTCGTAATTGCGCGCCTCGACCTTCTTCTGCGCGGTCTCGATCGCCTTGGAGAGCCATTTCGAGCCGATTGCCTCGCCGTCGGCGAGGTTCGAATTCATCATCTTGGCGAACAGCGTGTCCGGTCCGAAGATGCGCAGCAGATCGTCTTCGAGGCAGAGGTAGAAGCGCGACAGGCCGGGGTCGCCTTGGCGCCCCGAGCGGCCGCGCAGCTGGTTGTCGATGCGGCGTGATTCGTGGCGTTCGGTGCCGAGCACGAACAGGCCCCCGGCTTCCTTGACGCGTTGTTTCTCTTCCTCGACTTCGGCCTTGATCCGCTCGATCGCGGCGTCGCGTTCGGGGCCTTCTTCCATTTCGCCGAGCTCATCGTCGATGCGGAAATCGACATTGCCGCCGAGCTGGATGTCGGTGCCGCGGCCGGCCATGTTGGTGGCGATGGTGACCGCACCGATGCGTCCCGCCTGCGCGACGATATGCGCCTCGCTTTCATGGAAGCGGGCGTTGAGCACTGCGTGCTTCACGCCTTCCTCGTCGAGGAATTTGGACAGCAGCTCTGATTTTTCGATCGATACGGTGCCGACAAGCACCGGCTGGCCCTGCGCGCTCTTCTCTGCGATCGCCTTTGCGATCGCTTTGAACTTGTCGAGCGTGTTCTTGTAGAACTCGTCTTCCTCGTCGATCCGCTGGACCGGGACGTTGGTCGGGATCTCGACCACGTTCATCTTGTAGATGTCCCAGAATTCGGCCGCTTCGGTCGCGGCGGTGCCGGTCATGCCCGAAAGCTTGGGATACATGCGGAAATAGTTCTGGAAGGTGATCGAGGCGAGCGTCTGGTTCTCGGGCTCGATCTTCACCCCTTCCTTGGCCTCGACCGCCTGGTGGAGGCCGTTCGACCAGCGGCGGCCATCCATCATGCGACCGGTGAATTCGTCGATGATGACGACCTTGTCGTCCTTCACGATGTAATCGGTGTCGCGCTTGAACATGACGTTGGCCTTCAACGCCTGGTCGAGGTGGTGGACCACCTGCGTGTTCTCGATATCGTAGAGGTTGTCGCCTTCGAGCAGGCCTTCCTTCTCGAGCTCGCGCTCGGCCCATTCGATGCCGTCTTCGGTCAGCTGGACATTCTTGGTCTTCTCGTCGGCTTCGTAGAGGTCCTCTTCGATCCGCTTCACCACCGCATCGACCGCGATGTAGAGATCGGACTTGTCCTCGGTCGGGCCCGAGATGATCAGCGGGGTGCGTGCCTCGTCGATCAGGATCGAGTCGACTTCGTCGATGATCGCGAAGTTGAAGGGGCGCTGGACCATCTGGCTGCGCTCATGCTTCATGTTGTCGCGCAGGTAATCGAAGCCGAGCTCGTTGTTCGTCGCGTAGGTGATATCCGCCGCGTAAGCCTCGCGCCGGGCGGGTTCGGGCAGGTTGGGCACGATCACGCCGACGCTCAGGCCGAGCCAGCGATAGACCTGGCCCATCCATTCGGCGTCGCGGCGGGCGAGGTAGTCGTTGACGGTGACAACGTGCACACCCTTGCCCTCGAGCGCATTGAGGTAACACGCCAGCGTGGCGACCAGCGTCTTGCCCTCGCCGGTGCGCATTTCGGCGATTTCGCCGCGATGGAGCACCACGCCGCCGACCATCTGTACATCGAAATGGCGCATGCCGAGCACGCGCTTCGAGGCTTCGCGCACGGTGGCGAAGGCTTCGGGCATGATGTCGTCCAGCGTCTTGCCCTCTTCGAGCTGGCGGCGGAACTTCTCGGTCTGGCCCTGCAATTCCTCGTCGGTCAGTGCGACGATCTGGTCTTCATAGGCGTTGATGGTGGCGACGATCTTCTGGATCGAGGCGACGTAACGGTCGTTGGACGAGCCGAAGAGAGTCTTGGCGAGATTGCCGAACATGGGCGTCAAACTTTCGTATCAATGTAAGGGGATGCGCCCGCGGCAAGAGGCCCGGGCGCGCAGCAGCTGGATCGGAAATGTTCCGGGGTGCGCTATTCGAGCGCGAGGTCGGCGCTGATATAGATCGGCGGAATGTAGATCGTGCGCCGCTTTTCGCGCGGACACGCCTTGTCTTCGGCCTTCCTGCCATCCCTCGCCTTTTCGCGGCATTCGCAGGTCCGTTCGTCGGACTTGCACTCGGCCGGGTCGCCGGTGGCGGCCTCGACCTGCGAAACCAGCGAGCGGACATTCTCTGCCTGCGCAGGCGCGGCAACGGCGGCAAGGCCGGTCAGGAGCGCAAGGCAGGTAAGAAGACGGCGTAGCATCGTGCAATGAGATGTAGTGGCTTTGTTCACGGACGTAAACCGCCAAGGGACAATTGCTTGCGGGCGGGAGGGCGAGGTCATATTCGCGTGCCTGACATGGACCTCGATCGCTCACCGCTCGCCCGCCCCTTTCCCGACCTGCCGCCGATCGACGGGGCGACGCCGCGCGTGGCGCGGGCGCGCTACAAGGAATGGGATCGCTGCGACCTGACGCTGGTCGAGTTCGCCGAGGGCACCGCGGTCGCCGGCCTGTTCACGAAAAGCGCCTGCGCCTCGCCCGAAGTCGAAGCCGGTCGCGTGCAAATCGGAGGCGGTCGGGCGCGTGCGCTCGTGGTCAATGCCGGGAACTCGAACGCCTTCACCGGCGCAGCGGGGCGCGAGGCGGTCGAACAGATCCAGGCGCAAGTGGCCGAGGGACTCGGCTGCGAAGCGCACGAAGTCTTCGTTTCCTCGACCGGCGTGATCGGCGTGCCACTACCCAAGGACAAGGCGCGCGCCGGCGTCGATGCTGCCCTCGCCGCCGAGCCATGTGACTGGTTGGAGCTCGCGCGCGCGATCGGCACCACCGACACCTTCGAAAAGGGCGCGCACGCCAGCGCCTTCATCGGCGACACGGAGGTGAGGCTGATCGGCGTGATCAAGGGCAGTGGCATGATCGCGCCCGACATGGCGACGATGCTTGGCTATGTCGTGACCGATGCGGCGATCGAGCCTGCACTGCTCCGGGAATTGCTGTCCGAAGCCAACGGGCCGAGCTTCGGTAGTATCACCGTCGATAGCGACACGTCGACCAGCGACACCGTGCTCGCCTTCGGCACCGGCACGGCGGGCAATGCCCCGCTCGTCGACCACGACAGCCCAGGTGCCGACGCCTTCGCCAGTGCGCTCGCCGATCTCTGCGACCAATTGGCCAAGCTCGTGGTGCGCGACGGCGAAGGCGCGACCAAGTTCATCGAGATCCGGGTCTCGGGCGCGCAATCGGACGACAGCGCGCATCGCGTTGCGATGAGCATCGCCAATTCGCCACTGGTGAAGACCGCAATCGCGGGGCAGGACGCCAATTGGGGTCGCGTGGTGATGGCGGTCGGCAAGGCGGGCGAACCGGCCGACCGCGACCGTCTCTCGATCCGCTTCGGCGGGGTCGAAGTCGCGCGCGAGGGCCGTGCGGTCGAAGATTTCGACGAAGCGCCGGTCGCCCAGCATCTCAAGGGTGAGGAGATCGTCGTCGAGGCCGACCTGGGCATCGGTTCCGGCCGCGCGCGGGTCTACACCTGCGATCTCACCCACGGCTATATCTCGATCAACGCGGATTATCGTTCGTGAGCGATCGCCTGACCGAGCAGGTTCGCGCGGTGATGGAAGATGCCTCGCGGCGCGCGATCATGCCGCGCTACCGGTCGCTGTCCGCGGGCGAGATTGAAAACAAGGCCACCGACGATGTCGTGACCGTCGCCGACCATGAGAGCGAGGCGATTCTCACCGAAGGTCTGGCAAAGATCCTGCCCGAGGCAAACGTGGTCGGTGAGGAAGCCGCCGAGGACGATCCGGCGATCATGGACCGGCTCGGCCTAGGGCTGTGCTGGATCGTCGATCCGCTCGACGGGACCAACAATTTCGCGGCCGGGAAGCCGCCCTTTGGCGTGCTGGTCGCGCTGGCCGATGGCGGGGAGACCATCGCCGGCTGGATCTACGATTGCCAATCGGACCGGTTCTGCCACGCAGGCCGAGGCAAAGGCGCCTTTGTCGATGGAGACCGCGTAACGGCGAGGACCAGCGAGCAATCCCCGCCGGTCGCCGCGATTTCGACGATCTTCCTCGATGCGGCCGAGCGCAAGGCAGTGCGCGAGCATATCGCGCCGCATTACCGGCTGGTCGACATCCCGCGCTGCGCCGCCGAACAGTATCCGCGGCTCGCACTGGGCGAGAACGACGTGTCGCTGTTCAACCGGACGCTGCCGTGGGATCACGCTGCGGGCGCGTTGTGGCTCGAAGAGGCAGGCGGAAAGGTCGCGCGGCTCGACGGGAGCGAATATCGCCCCGACGACTGGCAGCGCGCCGGTCTGATCGGCGCGGCTTCGCACGAATTGTGGAATGAACTGGCGGAGCGGGTCGCCGCGATGGGCTGAGCCCGCTCAGCCGGAAACAATCAGAGTTCGCTTTCGAGCCAGCTCTGGAGCTGCGACTTGGGCGCCGCGCCGAGCTTCTGCGCGACCGGTTCGCCATTCTTGAACAGTACCATCAGCGGGATCGACTGGACGCCGAATTTCTGCGGCACCTCGGTGCTTTCCATGATGTCCATCTTGGCGATCGTCACCTTGTCGGCCAGCTCTTCGGAAATTTCCTCGAGCGCGGGGGCGATCATCTTGCAGGGGCCGCACCATTCGGCCCAGAAATCGACCAGCACGGGCTTGTCGCTCTCGAGGACCTTGGACTGGAAATCGGCATCGGTGACGGCGGTGGTGGACATGGGAGCTCCTTATCAGTTGTCACGCTATCTAGGGCGTGGACGATGTTACGCAACCACGCGCGCGGCGGTCACCCCTCGCTACGATCCGACCGCGCCCGCGGTCCTTCGGATTCGAGCAACTCGGGCGGGAGCGCGAGCAGGCGCGGCGCGTGGGTGTAGAGGACCGCCGCCGCCACGCTCCGCCCCGGATAGATCGCGCGCAGGCTGGCGGCGTAGGCGGCCATCTGGCGCAGGGTTGCGGGCGGCATTTCGGCGAGGTTTTCCGGCGGTCGCCTCGTCGTCTTGAAATCGACCACGAGAACGCGATCGTCCTCGATCAACAGCCGGTCGATAGTCCCCGCGATCACCGCTTCGCCCACGGTCGCCGCGATCGGAACCTCCGCCAGCGCGTGCGGACCGAAAAGCTCAGACCAATTCGGATCGTCTAGGACTTTCAAGCTACTGGCGACGATTTCTTGGTGTATTTCGAGATCGATATCGGACGCCTGGGTCGCGAGCCAGGTCAGCGCCCGGTGCTCGCGTTCGGCCGGGTCGACATCGGGCAGGCGTTCGAGCAGGCGGTGGATCAGCGTCCCCCGACGCGCGGCCGGTCCGGCCTCGCCGGGCGGGAGCGGCGGGTCCGGGGCCTCTTCCTCGCCGAGCGAGGATGGCGCGAGCGGCCGCGGCGGTCGCGGCTCGGGTCCGACCGGGCGCGCGAGCCAGTCGGGTAGGGCGATTGATTCGCTGGCCGAGGCATGCGTGGCGGCATGCGGCTCTCCGGGTCCGCCGATCACGTTGACCGGAATTCCTCGTCGCCCCTCGACCCACCCATCGGGGTCGAACAGCGGTTCGAGCCGTGCGTACCAACTGTCCCCGTGCGGCGCCTTTTCGCGCGCGCCGAGCGAGCCGGTGACGAACAGCGCTTCCTCGGCGCGGGTCATGCCGACATAGAGCAGCCGCCAGTGCTCGCGCAGCATCTCGGCATCGGCCTCGGCTTTTGCCTCGGCGAGAGGCCCGGCCCGCTGGTCGGCGGGAATCGCGGGCATGGGCAGCTCGGGCGCATCCTCCCGACCCGGCCCGGTCTCGGCCAGCGCCAGTGCATTCCCGCGCGAGTTTTTCGGATTGTCGGCGGCGTCGGCGAGGATCACGATCGGCGCCTGGAGCCCCTTCGAACCGTGCACGGTCATCACGCGGACCTGCTCGCCCGCCTTGCCCGCCTCGCGCTTCAATTCCCCCTCGCCCGCGTCGAGCCAGTGGAGGAACCCGGTGAGGCTCGGCACCTGCGACACCGCATAGGCGTGCGCGGCATTGAGCAATTCGTCGATCGGGTCGTTGGCCTCGCGTCCCAATCGCGCGACGAGACGCCGCCGTGCCTGCCACGGACCGGTGAGAAGCCAGTGGAGGAGGCGTTGGGGCGGTTCGAAATCGGCGCGTTCGAGCAGGCCGCGCATGTGGTCGCGCAGTGCGAGCACTTCGGAATGCGAGGAGGCGCGCAAATGCTCCCACAGCCGGATGTTGCGCTCGCGATAGCCGTGTTGGAGCAATTGCTCCTGCGACCAGCCCACCAGCGGCGAGACCAGCAGCGCGGCGAGGTTTAGGTCGTCCAATGGCTGCGCGGCGAAGCGCAGCGCCGCGAGCAGGTCCTGCACCGCGAGCGGATCACCAAGCCGCAGGCGGTCGACGCCCGCGACCGGCACGCCCTCCTGGTGCAGCCGCGCGACGATCAGCCCGGCGAGGTCCTTGCGCCGGCGCACCAGCACCATGACGTCGCCCGGCCCGGCATTGCGCGATCCGCCCTTGTGTAGTGGGAAGCCCTTGTCGAGCATGTCCTTGACCTGCTGCGCGATCCGCGTGGCGAGCCGGCGGTCGGTCGGCTGGATCCAGTCGCCGCCTTCGGCATCGGGACCCTCGCTTGCCTCTTCGCCCTCGTCGAAACCGACCGGGCGCCACAGGCCGATCGTGCCGGGGCGCTCCTCGCCCTCGTGCGGCTCGACATCCTGCGGCCGCAGCCCGATCTGCTCGGGCCCGATCGCGGCGATCGCGCGATCGACGAAATCGAGAATCGGCCTGGCGGTGCGGAAGGAGCGTCCGAGCCCGAGTTCCTGAAGTCCGCGCGGCCCAGCGCTCTCGTTCGCGCGGGCATTGGCCTGCTGCCACGCATCGCGATAGCGCGCCATGCGTTCGCGGACGAGATCCCGCGCCCTGCGGAAATTCTCCGGGCTGGTACCCTGGAAGCCGAAGATCGCCTGCTTGTAGTCTCCGACGACGAACAGCGTGCGGGTTTCGAGCCCGTGCAAGCCCTCGCCGGTCCAGAATTCCTGCGCCAGCCCCTCGAGGATGATCTTCCATTGTGCGGCATTGGTGTCCTGCGCCTCGTCGACGAGGATGTGGTCGAACCGGCGGTCGAGCTTGAAGCGGATCCAGTCGGCGACGTCTGCGCGGGTGAGCAATTTCGCGGCGAGGCGGATCTGGTCGTCGAAATCGATCAGTCCTTCGCGCAGTTTCGCTTCTTCCCATGCCAGCGCATATTCGCGGCCGAGCTCGAGCGCCGGAGCGAGCCAGTCGGCAAGTTCAAGGAGCCGCAACGCGCCTTCGACCCGTTCGAGCGCCTCGACCATGTCGTCGATTGCCGGGCCATAGGTGTCATCGACCTTGAGAATGTTGGCGAGGCGTGCCGGTTTTCCCTCCTTGGTCAGTACCGTACCGCGGAAAGATTCGAGTGTTTCGAGCCGAATGGCCGGCTCTGCCCCGAGCCACGCGGCGATGGCGTCAGCCCCCGCGAGGCCGGTCTTGGTGTTCCACGCTCGTAGGATCGCCTCGCAATGGCGCAGTTGCCCGACGGGAAAGCTGTCGTCGGCGCAGAGTTCCGCCAGCGTTTCACGCGACGCGTCGGACGGTAGCCCGAGCAACGCGAGCAGCCGGGGGCGCAGCGGCGGGACGAACCCCCGCGTTCCGTGCCAGGCTTCGTGCGCCTTGGCGCAGCGCCGCAGGAACCATTCCGCCCCGTCCGGCCCGAACCTCAGCGACAGCGCGGCGAGCGCGTCGAGCACCTTGCTATCGTTCCGTTTCTCGGCATCGAGCAGCATGTCGGCGAGCACTTCGCGCGCGAGCAGGTCCGCCTCGCGTTCCTCCATCGCGCGAAGGCCCGGTTGCAGCCCGGCCTCGTGCGGGAACGCCGACAGCAGCCAGGTCGAGAAGGCGTGGATCGTATCGATCCGCAGGCCCCCGCCGGGGCAGTCGAGCACCGCGGCGAAGCGCGTACGCGCGCGGGCGATCGTTTCCCGTCCGACATCGGCGCCGATATCGGCCAGCTCCTTCGCCAATTTCGTCTCTTCGAGCCGGACCCAGCGTGCGAGCACGCCGTTGACGCGCTCGGCCATTTCGGCAGCGCCCGCCTTGGTGAAGGTCAGGCACAGGATTTCGGACGGCGACACATCGGGTTCGAGCAACAATCGCAGCACGCGCGCGGAGAGGACCTGCGTCTTCCCCGTGCCCGCCGATGCGCCGAGCCACACGGTGTCGCGCGGATCGACAGCTTCGGCCTGCGCATCGGCCAGCCTGAATATCTTCGCGCTCACGCCCCGTCCTCCGGCGCGGCGATCCATTCCTCGAGCCGCATCAGCTGGTCGTAATCGTTATACCCCTCGTAATCGGGGTTCTCGCGCGCGGTGAAGGGCGCGTCGCCGGTGATGAATTTCGCGATACCTTTGCGCAGGAAGTCTTCGGTCCGATCGAGGAATTCATCGCGCGGAATCCCGCGTTTCCCGCGAGGCCCCGGATGCGGGGTTTCGACATAGCCGAAATTTCCGTCACGTGCGCGGGCGAGTGACCAATATTCGAACTTTTCGGGCGTTCCGCGCACGCCCTTGAACGCGCCCTCGCGCGCCATCAGCCCGATCAGCCCGAGCTGGAGCGCGAAGCCGTGCTCGACCTGCGCCTTCGAGGGCGGGCTACCGGTCTTGTAATCGAGGATCGCGAGACTGCCGTCTTCGAGACGATCGATCCGGTCGGCGCGCCCCTTGAGCACCGCACCGGCGATCGGGATCTCGCCATCGACCTCCCATGCGATCGGCACGCGCCCCTCCTCGGCGAACTCCTCGGTATGCTTCACCACCCAGTCGAGAGCCTGTTGGAGCCGAGGCCACCACAGGTGCCGCACCAGCGGGTGGCCCGACATCCTCGCGAGTTCGTCGGCTGCAAGAACGTGGAGCTCGCCCTCGCCCTTGTGCCAGCGTTCGAGGATGTCGTGCACCGCGGTGCCCTTCCACGCGGCGGAAGGTTCGGCGTCGAGCGGATCGAGCGCCTTGAGGCGCAGGATTTCGGAAGCATAGAACTGGTAGGGATCGCCCAGCAGCCGGTCGAGCGCGGTCACGCGAACCTTGACCTGCCGCTGCTCGGCCGACGGCCTTGGCGCAGGTCGCGCGGCCGCGTCTCCGCGTTCGGCATCGTCGATCGCCCGCGCCAGCGTCACGGCGTCGTGATCGCGGTGCTTGTCGGCCAGCGTTTCGCCCATCAGCGCCTCGACCCGCAGCACGAAGCGCGAGGGGATCACCGGCCCGCTCGCGTCGCGGCGGGCGTGGCTAAGAATCACCTCGGGCGCCCCGAGCGCGGCGGAAAGGTCGTGTGCGGAAAGCCCGATCCGGAACTCGCCATCGGGCACGCCGAGCGCGCGCATGATCGCAGGTGGTAGCAGCGCATCGGGCGCCGGTGCGGCGGGCCAGGAGCCTTCGTGCATCGCGCCGCAGATAACGAGCTCCGCACGGCTCATCCGGCTTTCGAGCAGCCCGTAGATGGAGACGCGCGGATGGCCGCCCCAGGGCGGGCGCACCGCGACGCGCTCCATCGCCTCGCGCAGGATCGACGGGAGTTCGCGGGGCTCGAGCGCGGTCGGGACGGCACGAGCCTGCTCGCGCAATTCCTCGAGGAAGGCGGACAGCGCGCGGCCTTCCGCCCCGCCCCACAACCCGACCGAGCCGAGTGCTTCGCTGGTTTCGGCAAGCAGGTCGAGCGCCGCATCGAGCGCGATCTCCTCGCGCGGTTCGAACAACGGGGCGAGCAGGGCCTCGACCTCGCCCCACCAATCGCCGAGCCTATTCTTCTCCGCCACCGCGCGCAGGGGTGCGAGACCCGGTGCCGGGCGCGGCCCGCGCAATTCTCGATCGAACCGGCGCGCATTCTCGAGCCAGCGGGCGCGATCACCTTCGCGCATGACCAGCGGGTGCTGCAACAGCGCGGAAAGCGCGATCGGCCCGCCCTCGCCGCCCATCAGCTCGGCCGCGAGCAGGAACAGACGCCCGGGCGCAGTCTGCGGCAGCGGTGTACCCGCGGTGTCGTCGGCCTCGATATGCCAGCGGCGCAGGTGCGCGACCACGCGCGACGCCAATCCGCGATCGGGGGTTACCAGCGCGACGCGTTTCTCCGGCGTTTCGAGCGCCTCGCGAATCCGGATCGCAATTGCCTGCGCCTCTTCCTCGGGATTGGCGCTCTCCATCAGCGTCACACCGGCAAGCCGGCGCTGTTCGATATCGAGCCCGGCCCAGCGCGCCGAGGGCCCCGGCGGAAGGAACAGGTTCGAGATCGCGGTGCTGCGATCGGGGCGCGCGGCCGCGATCCCCGCGCGGTGCCACGGCTGGACCTCGGCGCGGTTCACGCCCATCCGGTTGAGCAGCAATTTCAGGTGATATTGCGGATGGGTCAGCGCATCGGCGCGCCCGATCGGCGGTCCGCCCGCCTCTTCGGACTGGCCGGCGAGCCCGAGATCGGCCCACACTTCGTCATCGAGCGAGAAGTCGAGATCGGGCAGGATCACCGCGCCGTTTTCGAGCTCGCTGACCGTCCGCAGCAGCTTCGCCAGCGAGGGCGAGGCGCTGGTGACCCCCGCAGCAACAATGGCCTCGGTTGGCGGGTTTTCCCTCCAGCGCCTGGCGGCATGCTCGAACAGGCGATTGCGCCGGGTGGGCGCATCGACCTCGCCGCGCTCGTCGAGCAGGGCGAGCCAGTGCGCCTGGATCGTCGCGAACAGACGGGTCGAATCCTGCCAGTGGTTGGCGAGCTCGGGAAAAAGGGAGAGCACGCGCTCCTCGAACAGCTCTCCGGGCGCGATTCCCTCGACCAGCAGGCGATCCATCGTGCCTGCGATTTCGCGCGCCTGCCGCAGCCGCGATGCGGCGAGCAACCGGTCGTCCTTGGCGTAATACGGGTCATGATCCTTGAGCAGCCGCGCCAGTTCGAGCCAGCGGCGCGTCGGATCGACCGCGGGCGGGATCGCGGCGCTATCCTCGCCGATCGGATCGAGCAGCGGGCCGAGCGTCTCGTCGAGATCGAGGTCGCCGACCACCGCCATGCGCGGCAATAGCAGCCCGCCGTCGGAAGCGCGCACGAAGGCCTCGGTCACCGTCCGAGCTGCGCGGCGACTGGGCAGGAGCAAGGTCAGCTTGGCGAGGCCGAAGCGGTCGTCGCGATAGCGCGGGATCAATCCGGCGGCGAGCGCATCGGCGAAACCGCGATGCGCGGCGATCGAGTAGACTTGCGGGCGTCCGCTCCCCACCCGCGCCTCAGCGTTCCGCGAGCGCGGCTTCGGTGGGCGCGATCGCCTCGGGCGTGCCGACCTCGAACCACTCGCCGGTGTGGACGAGCCCGTGCAAACGGCCTTCCGCGATCGCGCGTTCCCACAGCAGATTGGTCGAGAACTTGCCCGCGGGCGCATCGCGCAGCAGGCGGTGCGAGACGAGCTGGATCCCGGTGAAGATATAGGGCGCGACCCGCCCCGGCTCGCGCCGCGTGATGCGGCCCAGTGGGTCGAGGTAGAAATCGCCCTCGCCGCGGTAATTGCGCGCATTGTGGTGTCGCACCATCAACAGCAGCGCATCCATCTCGTCGGGATCCCAGCCCCGGCTCAGCTCGGTGAACACGTCGCGAGGGCCGTCGAGCCAGATATTGTCGCTGTTGAGGCAGAAGAACGGATCGGGAAGCCGGTCCTGCGCGCGGATCATCCCGCCGCCGGTCTCGAGCAGCTCTTCCCGTTCGTCCGAGATCTCGACCGCGGGAATCTTCCGCGTCCTCACATGCGCTTCGAGCGCGTCGGCAAGGTAGTGGACGTTGACCACCGCCCTGGCGATCCCGGCATCGGCGAGCTCGTCGAGCGTGTGATCGATCAGGTGGCGTCCCGCCACTTTCACCAGCGGCTTCGGCTGGGTGGCGGTCAGCGGTCGCATGCGCTTGCCGAATCCTGCCGCCATCACCATCGCGCAATCGCTCGCGAGTTCGCTCATGCCTCGAAACTCCCGCCGCCGTTTTCGCGCAATTCGCGCGGGATATTGGCGTCGAACCAGCGGGCCACCGGGGCCAGCGATGGATGCCCCAGGTCCCGCTCGAGCAAGTCCCACACCCGCGGGATCAGGTCGAGATAGCGGGCCTTCCCGTCGCGTTTCCACAGGCGGGTGAAGATGCCGACGATCTTGGCATTCCGCTGCGCACCGAGCCGTGCATAGTCGGCTTCAAACTCGGCGCCCGGTTCGGCCTTGGCAAGGTAGTAGTCGAGCATCTCGCGCTCGAGTTCGGGCGCGACGTCGCGGCGCGCATCCTGCAGCAGCGAGACGACGTCGTAGGCCTTGTGCCCGACCAGAGCGTCCTGGAAATCGAGCAGGCCCTGCCTCGTCAGTGCCCCGAGCAGCATGATGTTCTCGGCATGGTAATCGCGCAGCACGGTCACGGCCCCGCCATCTTCGGCACGCTGGTTGCGCAGCACCGGCAGCAACGCCTCCTGCCAAGCGTCGATATAGCCGTCGGCATCGACTTCCAGCCCCTGCGCCGGGCAGTACCATTCGGTGAACAAGCGTACTTCGCGGGCATATTCCGCCCAGGAGTAATCGGGAAACGGTCCGGCGGGCTTCTTGTGCAGCTCGACCAGCGCGTCGATCGCGCCGCGATAGGTATCGGCTTCATCCTGCGGCCATTCGTCGAGGTAGTCGCGCATCCGCGCGGCCCCGAAATCCTCGAGCAAGACGAAGCCGCTGGCGTCGTCCTCGGCATGGATTTCGGGCGCGCGCAGGCCCTGTTCGCGCAACCAGCGATCGGCACGGACGAAAGGACGGATATCCTCGTTGGGCGGCGGCGCGTGCATCAGCAGCGCACTGTCATCGCCACGGGTCAGCCGCCAGTATCGGCGAAACGAGGCATCGCCGGTCAGCGCTTCGGCGCGCGCGCTGCCCCATCCGGCATCGGCAAGGAAAGTGTCGGCGCCGTCTGGCAGGTCGTTCATGGCATGCGTCCCTGCCAGCCCGCGCCGCCTTCGACAATGGCGAAACGGGTACCCTCATCCTTTTCGAGACGGATCGAAAGACAGCCCGCCTCGTGATCGAAGCCACCCGCCCGATCGGGCCATTCGGCCAGCAATGCAGCGTCCTCGCGATACTCGTCGAGACCGATCTCCTCGAGCTCGGCGGGGTCTTCGAGCCGATAGAAATCGGCGTGGACGATCGGCGGATCGAGCGTGTCGTATGCCTCGATGATGGTGAAGCTAGGCGACGGTACCTCGCCGCGATGGCCTGCCGCTTCGATCACCGCCCGCGCGAGCGTCGTCTTGCCCGCTCCGAGATCGCCCGACAGCGCGACGGCGTCCCCGGCCCGCAACCGGGCTGCGATGTCGCGTCCCAAAACGGCGACTGCTGCGAGATCGGGCAGTTCGCGGCGCATTTCAGGCAATATCGATCAGCGCCGCGGTGCCCTGCCCTTCTTCGGACATGACCTCGAGCCGGCCGCCATGCGCCTCTACGATCCGCTTCGCGAGGGGAAGGCCGTAATTGACGCGCCTCTCGACCGTCTTTCCGTCGGCGCTGACCATCAGCCCGTCGAGCGCGCGGGCGATCTGGAGTGCGTCCATACCCATCCCGTCATCCGAGATCACGATCCGCACACCGTCCCCGCGGGCGAGCAGCTTGACGAGAATCCGCCCGCCATCGGGCAGCGCGTTGATCGCATTGTCGAGGATATGCCCGATCGCCCGCGCAAGGCGGCGCTCGTCGCCCCGGATGCGGGTTTCTTCTTCGCCGGTCCGCAGTTCGAGCCTGATCCCCCTGGCGTCGATCTTCTCGCGCCGCGAATCGATGATCGCCTGGAGGAACGGCTCGAGTACGATCGATTCCTTGACCAGCGGGAGCATGCCCGCCTCGCTCTGCGACAGGTCGAGCACGTTCTCGACCTGCTCGACCGAATCGAGGATCGCCCGCAGATAGGCCATGCCGTCTTCGGTCAGCTCGCCACCGAGCCCGGTCTCGAGCAGCTCGGCAAAGCCGCGCATCGAGGTCAGCGGGGTCCGGAATTCGTAGCTCATATTCGCAAGGAAGCGCGTTTTCATCGCGTCGGCCTCGACCAGCGCGGCATTGCGCGCGCGAAGCGCCTCCTCGGCCTTCTGCGCATCGGTGATATCGAGCACGGTCAGCAGCCCGTTCCCGTCGGGCAACGGGACCCCGGCGAATTCGAGAATGCGGCCATCGGACAGGCTCACTCGCCCGACACCCTGCGAGCGGTCGAGCGTTGCGGCGCGTACGACGTCGCCGATCTGCCCGGCTTCCTCGCCCTCGCGCAGGCTCTTCTGGATATGGGTCAGCAGGTCGTCGATCCGCGGATGCTGGTCGAGGAACTCTTCTTCGAGATCCCAATCCGCCATGAAGCGGCGGTTCCAGAGCTGGAGGCGACCGTCGGGCCGGAACACCGCGATCGATTCGAACAGGCTGTCGAAGGTCGCGGTCCGGGTGCGGAGCAGCGTGTCCTGCGACGCCGATAGCTTGAGCTGCTCGGTCCGGTCTTCGGCCAGCAGCAGCAAGCCGCCATCGGGATCAGGCTGGGCGAAGATTCGCAGATGGGTGCCGTTGGGCAGCGTCCAGCTTTCCTCGTTGGTCTCGTTCGAGGTGAACCATTCCTCGCGCTCGGTCCGCCAGGCGGGAAAATCTCGCACCTGCGGAACCCGGTTCTGGTCGCGGGCGATATCGAGCCAGCGATTGAAGCTTGGCCGCTCGCGCATCTGCTCGAAACTGATGCCGAAACTGCGCTGGAACGGCCGGTTGGCGAAGATCAGCTGGCGGTTCGAATCGAACTGGGCGACGCCGGCGGATAGCTTGTCGAGCATGTTGCGCTGCGCCGTCCGGAACGCCTTGAAGCTACGCGCGAGCTCTTCCATGTCCTCGACATCGATCGCGTAGCCCGCAATCCCTTCCTCGCCCAGCGGGAGGTCGGATACGCGCAGCGCGCGGCGCTGGCCGTTGATCGTCGAGGTCACCATCCGCTCGATCGGCTGGCGCTGCTGGCCCGCCTCGCGCGCGACCTGGGCCGCACCCAGCCCGTTGACCGGTTCGATAAGCTCGATTTGCTCGGCCACCACCTCTTCGGCATCGCGCGCGCCGACGGCGGCAACGTAAGCACTGTTGACCAGCCGGATCTTGCCCTGCTCGGTGCGGAACCACATCGGCATGGGTGCCGCTTCGAGCAGGCCGACGAGCGCAGCGAAATCGCCCTGCGCGCGCTTGGCCTCGGCCCGCAGGCGCGCCAGCTCGCTCTCGCTGTCGGAGAAATCGAACACCCAGACCAGCGCGGCGCCGCCGGGCGAGACCTGCGGATCGGCCAGGTGGCCGCGCAGCGAAAGACTGCGCGACGAGCCGCGCGGAGTGATCATCATGCGGAACGGGGCAGCCGTCTTCTGCGTGCGACGGACGTTCTTCTGCAGCGTTTCGACCTGCTGGTGCGTGAGGCCGCTTTCTCCCTCGGCCAGCTCGCTGAGATAGGTCGGCATCCGGTCGAGCCCGAACCAGCCGGCGAGCCGGGCCGAAGCCTCGATCCTGCCATCCGAACGGACCAGCAGCGGAAGCGCCGGCGATTCGTCGAGCATCCGCTGCATGCGCTTCAATCCGGTGCGCATGTCGCGCGCCTGGCCGGTCGCCCGGCTCGCCAGGTAGATCGCCGCGAGCGCGGCCAGCGTCCACCCGCCGAGCACGACCCCGATCAGCGCCAGTGTGGTAGGCGAAAATTCCATTCCCCGTGAGCTATGACGGCTCGCGCGCGGACGCAACTTCGATGAACAAAGAAACGGGGCGCTCCGTCGCCGGAACGCCCCGTTCTTGTCGAATCCCGTCGCTTAGTAGCGGTAGTGTTCGGGCTTGAACGGCCCGTCGACCGGCACGCCGATATAGTCGGCCTGCTTCTGGCTCAGCTTGGTCAACTGCACGCCGAGCTTGTCGAGGTGGAGCGCGGCGACCTTCTCGTCGAGATGCTTGGGCAGCACGTAGACGTCGTTCTCGTACTGATCGTCGTTCTTCCACAGCTCGATCTGCGCCAGCACCTGATTGGTGAACGAGCAGCTCATCACGAAACTGGGGTGACCGGTGGCGCAGGCGAGGTTCACGAGGCGGCCCTTGGCCAGAACGATGATTTCCTTGCCGTCGGGAAACTTGACCAGGTCGGTGCCGGGCTTCAGCTCGGTCCACTCGTAGTTGTCGAGCGCGCCGATCTGGATCTCGCTGTCGAAGTGGCCGATGTTGCAGACGATGCTCATCGGCTTCATCGCCTTCATGTGCTCGGCGGTGATGACGTCTTCATTGCCCGTGGTCGTCACGAAGATATCGGCGCGCTTGACGCCTTCTTCCATGGTCACGACCTCGAACCCGTCCATCGCCGCCTGCAGCGCGCAGATCGGATCGATTTCGGTGACGAGCACGCGCGCGCCGCCATTGCGGAGCGACTGCGCCGAGCCCTTGCCGACATCGCCGAAGCCGGCGACCAGCGCGACCTTGCCCGAGAGCATGACGTCGGTCGCGCGACGGATCGCGTCGACCAGCGATTCGCGGCAACCGTAGAGGTTGTCGAACTTCGACTTGGTCACGCTATCGTTGACGTTGATCGCCGGGAACGGGAGCTTGCCCTTCTTCGCCAGCGAATAGAGGCGGTGGACGCCGGTGGTGGTCTCTTCGGAGACGCCCTTAATGTTCTTTACCGACTGGGTGAGATAGCCCGGCTTCTTCTTGAGGAATTCCTTGAGAGCGCGCTGCATCTCGATTTCTTCGGCGTTCTGCGGCGCAGGCATTTCCTCGCCCGCCTCGATGCGCGCGCCCCACAGCGCGAACATCGTCGCATCGCCGCCATCGTCGAGGATGATGTTCGCCGTCTGGTCGGCATCGTCCTCGGTCGACCAGTCGAAGATCTTGCCGACGTAATCCCAATATTCGGCCAGCGTCTCGCCCTTCACGGCGAAGACCGGGATGTCCTGGTCGGCCATCGCTGCGGCGGCGTGATCCTGCGTCGAATAGATGTTGCAGGTCGCCCAGCGAACTTCCGCGCCCAACGCGCGCAGAGTCTCGATCAGCACCGCGGTCTGGATCGTCATGTGAAGCGATCCGGTGATGCGCGCGCCCTTCAATGGCTGCGCGTCGCCATATTCCTCGCGGATGGCCATGAGGCCGGGCATTTCGGTTTCGGCGATGCGGATTTCCTGGTGGCCGTATCCGGCCAGCCCGATATCCTTGATGACGTAATCCTTGGCAGCAGCCACGGTATTCTCCTGAAACTTGCGTGATACGCGCCGTTCCAGGCCGTCGAATGCAGACAAACCAAGGGCGGCGCAGGGACCGGCGCCGCCCTTAGCCTCTCCCCCGGCGCGAAGCAAATATAAAGATGTCTTTATATGAGCCCCGACCGAAGTATCGCCTAGCGCCTAGCGTAGGTGGCGGACCCGCCTCGGCCGTCGGCCAGGAGGTCCCGCGAGGCGGCGATGAGAGCCGCGTTGTCTCCCTGCGCCAGATCGGACGCGAGACGCTTCAATTGCGCGCAATCGAGGAACGGGTGCCCCTGGCCGTAGGTATTGGCCATCTGCACGCTCAGCCGATCGAGCTGGCGCTTGGCTCCGCGCTTGCCGTGGCGGCTCTCGAGCTCGCGTTGCATCGAGCGGCTCGCGGCGTTCAGCCGGTCGATATGGCGCGCGCTGAAATCGCGGTAGTCCTGCTGGAAATCGTCCACCGTCGTGCGACAGCGCAGCGACGTGACCATCAGCATGATGCCGAGTTCGCGCACCCGTTCGTGCGACGCATCCTGCGCCGTTGCAGGCATTGCCGACAGCAGTCCCGCTGCCGCCAGGCCCAAGCCCAGCCCTTTGATATATTTCATGTCATTCCCTCCAAGCAGCCCCAAACTGCTGAACGGAGAGTCGACGTTCAAACTTTCGAAAACCATCCCAAGGGCGGTAAAGCGAAATTAACCATGGCGGGCCCGTGTCAGGACCCTATATCGCCTCCATACGTTCCCGGGTTCGCACCTCAATTTCAGGACATGACGATATGACGATTTCCGTTGGCGACAAGCTTCCCGACATCCAGCTGGTCAAGGCGACCCCCGATGGCCCGCAACCGGTCCAGAGCGGCGACTACTTCGCCGGCAAGACCGTCGCGCTGTTCTCGGTCCCCGGGGCCTTCACCCCGACCTGCTCGGCGCGTCACCTGCCAGGTTATGTCGAGAAAGCCGAGGAACTGAAGGCCAAGGGCATCGACGAAATTGCCTGTACCGCAGTAAACGATGCGTTCGTCATGGGCGCATGGCAGCAGGCCGGCGACGCGTCGGCGGTGACGATGCTGGCGGACGGCAATGGCGATTTCGCGCAGGCAACCGGGCTCAGTCAGGACAGTTCGGCCTTCGGCATGGGCAAGCGGGGCCAGCGCTATTCGATGATCGTCGAGGACGGCGTGGTAAAGGAACTCAACGTCGAAGAGCCGGGCGATTTCAGCGTGTCGAGCGCCGATCACATGCTCGGCCAACTCCAAGGCTGATCCCTACCGGAATGGATTGGGGCTATCTGGCGACCAAGGCGCTCGTATCGGGTGTCCTGATCGCGCTGGCCTCCGAAATCTCACGTCGCAACCCGGGCGTCGGCGGGCTGATCGCCTCGCTGCCGCTGGTCAGCACGCTCGCGCTCGTCTGGCTGTGGCGCGATACCGGCGACAAGGGACAGGTCGCCGACCTCGCGATTGCCAGTACGCTATACGTAATCGGTTCGCTGCCCGCCTTCCTCGCGATTGCGCTGATGTTGCGCAACGGGGTAGCCTTCATCCCGACGCTGCTGGCCGGAATTGCGGTCGGCTTCGCCGGCTACTGGTCGATCGGGCGTATCGGCGGCGCGTTGGGTTGGCCGGTCTAGCCGTACCCCATCAATCGCAGCACTTCCTCGCGGCTGCGCGGATCGTCGAGGAAGGTGCCCATCATCCGGCTGGTGACCATGCCCACGCCCGGGGTGCGAACGCCGCGCGCGGTCATGCAGCTGTGCTGCGCGTCGATCACCACCGCCACCCCCTGCGGCTGGAGGTTCTCCCAGATGCAGTCCGCAACTTCCGCCGTAAGCCTTTCCTGCACCTGCAGGCGCCGCGCGAAGCCGTGGAGCACGCGGGCAAGCTTGGAAATGCCGACGACCCGATCATTGGGCAGGTAGGCAATCGCCGCCTTGCCGATGATCGGTGCCATGTGGTGCTCGCAATGCGACTGGAACGGAATGTCCTTCAGTAGGACGATCTCGTTGTAACCGCCGACTTCCTCGAACACCCGGCTCAGGTGGACGGCCGGGTCCTCGGTATAGCCGATGCAGTATTCCTTCCACGCGCGAGCGACGCGCGCGGGCGTATCGAGCAGGCCCTCGCGGGTCGGATCGTCGCCGGTCCATTCGATCAGCGTACGGATGGCGTCCTGCACGTGATCCGGCACCGGCGGCTTGCCGCGGGGGTCGTCCTCATCGGGGCCGACGATACTGCTCATGCGAATTATCCTCTGATCTTGAACCATGCACGCGCGAGCGGGGACGCATCGCGGAAAAGCCCGCCTTTGGCAAACGGTTCGAACATGTCGTCCGGCCGTTCGGGATCGAGCAGTTCTGAACCGGCCAGCGTCTCCTCGATCTCGCCCTTTTCGGGCGGCTCGTAGGACCGCAGCTGGCGCGACGCACGCGTGCCGTAATCGGCGATGAAGGCCTTCATCGATCCGGTGCGCGCGAGTTGCTCGAGCGCCGCGGCTTCGGTCATACCGGTATGCTCGGCCAGCAGCGAGACCCGCACGTCGCGAATTTCATCGCCGAGATGCGCATTGGCAGGACGGGTCTTGTCGATGAAAAGGTCGGTCTCGCTGTCGAGGCCCATCGAGCGATTGTTGAGGTTGGCCGAACCGATCCGCAGGATCTCGTCGTCGAAAATCGCAATCTTGGCGTGGACGTAGATCGGCGTTTCGCCGGTATAGGGGACGTAGATCCCGAACCGGTCCTTGTCATCGATCTCTCGCAGCGAATGGACGAGGCAATCACGCGCGTGGTCCATCGCCTGCGCTTCAAGCCAGCCTTCGGCGGTGGTCGGGTGGACGATGACGATTTCGGGCGGATCGTCCTCCTTCAGGCGCTCGGCGATCGCATCGGTGATCTTGCGCGAAGTCAGGTACTGGTTCTCGAAATAGATCAACTTCTTCGCCCCCGCGATCTGGCGGAGCATGAGCGTCTCGATCTCGCAGATCTGGCTCAATTCCTCGTATTCGGCACGCGTCCGCGCGATGCCGATCTCGACGTCCTCGAACTGCGCGTCGAGATCGTCGGGCCAGGGCGATTCTTCGCTCTCGACCGGTTCGAGCTCATCGCCGCCCGCGTTCCGCCACCGCTGGCGGCCGAGCTCTCCGAGGCACCTGGCGATATCGCCCTCGAGCATCATCGTCGCATCGTGCCACGGGCAGTAGGAGGTCCCGCGCGGCGTGGTGCGATCTTCGTCGTCCTCGCGATGGTCGCGCGTGTCCCAGCGCTCACTGGTCATGTCGATCCCGCCGCACACGGCGACGCGATCGTCGAGGATCGCGATCTTCTGATGATGCGAGCACCCGATCGGGTGGCGGGTATCGAACTTGAAGTCGATCGCGCGCTTGGGCCACATTCGCATCACGTCCCACAGCATGCCGGGTCGCGCGAGAAACTGGACCCACCCGACACTCCATTTGAGGATCAGCAATTCGAGCCCGTCGCGATGGCGCGCGAGCCACAGCAGGAAACTGCCGAGGCGCCGGGGGAAGCCCGCATCCTTGAAGCGCTCGTACCAACGGCGACCGGCGGCGAGGTGGATCCTCGTGTCGAAATCCCATCCCACCAACAGGATTCGCTTCTGCGCCTTCAGCATCGCCTGCTGCATCCGCGCGAAATAATCCTCCGCATCGACGATCATGGTCGCGCGCGAGGCCTTGGCATAGCGCCAGACCCCGGGCTCGACCGACCGGTCGAAAGCCTCATCGCCAACGGGTTTCGTGCCCTCCCCGGTCATCGGCCTATTCCTTGGCGTCTTCCTTCTTCTCTGGAGTCACCTCGGCCTCGGACTTCTCTTCGCGCTTGCGCCGTTCGAACACCTTTTCCATGTGCTCGACGTCCTCTTCGGTCAGGTGCTCGGCGAAGTCGGGAAAGTGATCCTCTTCTTCCTCGTCGATGTGGTGGCGGTAGTCGTGGTCGAGCTGCTTGAACTTGGTCAGCCACGCGCTCGAGCTCATGTCAGTCGCGGCAAGGTCGTTGAGCGCTTCCTCGATCTCGTGATGCTCGGCGACCGAATGACGCGTTTCGTCGGTGGTCGGGGGCTTGCGCAGCATGGTCGAATAGAGCGCCTGCTCCTCTGCTGCGGCATGGCCCTTCACCTCCTTGGTGAACTCTTCGAGCAGGCTCTTGCGTTCGTCGCTGTCGCCGTGGGTTTCGCCCAGCTTGTCGAGCAACTCCCGATGGCGTTCGTGGTCTTGCTTGAGGCGGGCGAAAATATCTTGCGTGGCCATGTCGGCTCCCTTTGCAAACAATCTTGCCAACAGAACAGGGAATCAGGCCAAGCGGTTCCGCAACAATTGGATTTGGTGGGAGCGCGGATCGGTGCGACCGATCACCGGCGAGAAATCACAAGAGATCCGCGGGGCACCAATTTGCCTTCCAGGGACCCAGAACCACAGAAGGCCACCCTCCCGTCGGAGGATGGCCTTTTGTGGCGCGCCCGGAAGGATTCGAACCTCCGGCCACCTGATTCGTAGTCAGGTACTCTATCCAGCTGAGCTACGGGCGCGCATTGGAGGGGGCCTAATAGGGGCGGGTTCCCGGCATTGCAAGCGGCTTATCCGCCCTTTTTGAGCCACGCCGCCAAAGGCACGTCGAGCGGCGGCATCGAGAGGGAATCGAGTGCGTCGCGAGCGATCCAGCGCACCGCCTGTCCATCGCAAGGCACGATTTCGCCGCGCCAGCGGCGGCAAGTGTAAAGAAGTACGACATAGGGCGAACGGTGTTCGATTCGCTGGTCCGGATCGCTGGCAAAGGCGCCCACCATGCAGTCGACCGGGTCGACCTCGATCGACAACTCCTCGGCCAGTTCGCGAACCAGTGCCCCCTCGGGCGTTTCGCCCATTTCCACCTTTCCGCCGGGAAATTCCCACAAGCCGGCATGCCGATGTCCGGGCGGGCATTGCTGGACGAGAATTTCGCCGTTTCGGGAAATAAGAGCGGCAGCCGATACTATCGTTAATGTCGGATTACTTTGCAAAAATGGTCCCGCCATAAAGAATTCGTTAGCCCTTATCGGTCAATACACCAGAAGCCGTGACCAACAGGGATGACATGATGACCGGAAAGCAATTTCTCCAGGCCATGCTGCGCGACCAGCGCGGCGCGACCTCGGTCGAATACGGACTCATCATCGCCATGATCTTCCTTGGCCTGGTCGGCGTCGCAACCGGCCTCGCGGACGAGAATTCGCAGATGTGGAACACCGTGTCGAACGATATCTCGACCGCCACCGCGCAGGCGAACTCGGTTTAGGAAATTATCAACTAATCGGGGCTACCCCCGAAATTACTCAACACGCGGCATTTTGGGTGAGCCGGGTAGAGTGACTGCAAACCAGGAGACTTAGGATGAAATTCTTCAACAAGCTGATCAAAGACGAAGCCGGCGCCACCGCCATCGAATACGGCCTGATCGCCGCGCTGATCGCGGTTGCCGCCGTGACCGCGATGCAGGGCCTCGGCACTCAGCTGCAGACGACCTTCAACACCGCCTCGACCAAGATGGCGAGCTCGGTCTAAGCCAAGCGCTTAGCGAAATCGAAGAGGGCGGCGAGGCAACTCGCCGCCCTTTTTCCTATGCGCGATCGGCGTCAGACGTCAGTAGGTGACGAGCTTGACCTTGTCCCCGGCGCGCAGGTTCGCGTTCGCCTCGAGGTCGTTGAGCACGAGGAAGCGTTCGAGCTGGTAATTCGAATAGCTCATGCGGCTCGCGATCGAGCGTACGGTATCCCCCGAACGCACGGTGTAGATGTCGACCTTGCGCGGGCGGACATTGGCCGCTTCCGAATCGCTGATCCGCCGCATCGATTCGTACATCGAGTTGAACACGCCGGCATTGCCGGCCTGGGTCACCGTGAGGAAGTGGAACGCCTGTCCGTTCGAGAATTCGTAGGCGAATACCGTTGCGTCGACTTGGCCGTTGCCGGTGTTGACCCGCGCGACGCCATAGGCGGCGGGAATACCGTTGACCGTCGTGCGCTGGACGCTCGAGGGCTGGATCTGCTGCTGGTCCGAGAGACCGGCAAAGACGCTGCGGACATAGCGGTCGAGATCGCCGTTATAGGGAGCCATCGTGAACTGCCCCTGCCCCGACTGTCCGCCGATCGACACCGCACGGGTGCCGTTGACCAGATAGAAACCTTGCGGCGCGCGGAAGGCGAGCTTGAGGTCGGGATGGATGAAGGTCCCGTTCTCGACGATCCCCTGCCTAGGGTCGTCGCCGTAGAGCATGCCGTCGATATTGGTCAGGAACTGGTCTCGCGCGGTGATTCCGCCGACATCGTATTTCTGCGCTTCGGCGAGCGCTTCCTGCACGCGCGAGGCGGGATCGGGGTGGGTCGACGCCCATTCGGGCACGCGCGTCTCGCCGCGGCCCATCATCCGCGCATCGAGCGCGTTCTGCGCCGCGAGGCTCGACAGAACCGTCGCCATCGCGCGTTCGTCGTAGCCCGCGCGGTTGAGATAGAGCGCGCCGAGCTTGTCGGCCTCGAGTTCCTGCCCGCGCGAATAGCTGAGCGTCAGCAGCTGCGAGCCCTGGAGCAAGCCGCGGGCGAGCGTGTCGCCGAGGCCCGAACCGCCGAGGAATACGCTCGACAGGATCGCGCCGACGGTGCCGAGAATGCTGTTGCGCTGGGCTTCGGCCTGGCGGCGTTCGACATGCCGTGCGGCGACGTGGCCGACTTCGTGCCCGAGCACGCCGGCGAGTTCGGCCTCGTTATCCATCAGCGCGACCAGCTGACGGGTGGTGTAGACGTAACCGCCGGGGATCGCGAAGGCGTTGTTGATCGAGGAATTGAGCAGCGTGACCGTATAGGCGTCGCGGCCGTTGGCGAGACCGGACTGCGCGGCGATGTTCTTGCCCACGCGTTCGACATAGGCACCGCCCGGGCCGGTATATTCGCCACCGAATTCGGCCAGCAGCTTGGGATGGTATTCGGCACCCTGCGCGCGATCTTCGGCGCTGATCGGTTCGGGCACCTGGTTGATGTCGTAATCACCCCCGCCGCCGAGCAGGCCGGCGCCGGCGGCGCAGCCGCTCAGCAGGAGGCAGGTGATGGCGGCGGTGGTGGTCTTCAAAGCGGTTTTCGGCATCTTCGCATCTCCTCTGACGCGCCCCGCCTTCTGGTGGACGGTGCACTCAAGGCCCGCGGTCGATGTGCGGGCGATTATGTCAGAGGAAATCCGTTGTCCGTGGCTAAAGTTCCCGAGCGAACCGCTTTTCTGGCCGCAAGGGCGGTCAGCCCTCGCCCATCCGCAGGAAGCGTTCCTCGCGCATCGCGCGAAGGCGGGTCGAGTCCAACTCACCCAGCGTTTCGAGTTCTTCCTCGAGCGCCTTGCCGAGCGAAGCGCAGGCTTTTTCCGGTGCCCGATGCGCGCCGCCGACGGGTTCGGCGACGATCCGGTCGATGACGCCGATCTTGAGCAGGTCCTGCGCGGTCATCTTCATCGCTTCCGCGGCATCGGGGGCATTTTCCGCGGTGCGCCAGAGGATCGACGCGCAACCTTCGGGGCTGATAACCGAATAGACCGCGTGTTCAAACATCAGCACGCGTTCGGCGCTCGCCAACGCGACCGCGCCGCCCGATCCGCCCTCGCCGACGATCGCCGAAACCATCGGCACCGGCAGCGCGAGGCAGGCCTCGGTCGACCGGGCGATCGCCTCGGCCTGGCCACGCTCTTCCGCTTCGATTCCGGGAAACGCGCCCGAGGTATCGACCAGCGTGACGACCGGCAGGCCGAACCGCCCGGCGAGGTCCATCAGGCGGATCGCCTTGCGGTAGCCTTCGGGTTTGCCCATGCCGAAATTGTGCCGGAGCCGGGATTCGGTGTCGTGTCCCTTCTCGTGGCCGATCAGCACGACCCGGCGCTCGCCGAGCTTCGCCAGCCCGCCGATGATCGCCTCGTCCTCGGCGAAGTAGCGATCGCCGCCGAGCGGGACGAAATCGTCGAAGATGTTGGCGACGTAATCGCGGAAGTGCGGGCGGCCCGGGTGGCGGGCGACCTGGGTCTTCTGCCACGGGCTGAGCCGCGCATAGGTCCCGCCGAGCAAGGTCGCGCGCTTCTCGCGCAGTTTTTCGATCTCGCCAGAAAGGTCGACGTCCTCTCCGGACGCGCTTTCAAGCTCGGTGATGCGCGAATCGATCTCCGCGATCGGTTTCTCGAATTCGAGATAGGATGCCATGCGGACCCGCTACCGCCCCCGCCCGCGCGCGGCAAGGGCCAGCTATGTTCCGCGCTTGCGCGCGGCGAGCGGATGCCGCGTGTTCACCAGCTCCACGAGCCGGGCCGCATCGACATGGGTGTATATCTGCGTGGTCGCGATATCGGCATGGCCGAGCAGCGTCTGAAGCACGCGTAAATCCGCGCCGCCCTCCAGCAAGTGTGTGGCGAAGGCATGGCGCAGCACGTGCGGGCTGACCTTTTCGGGCGGCAATCCCGCGCGCGCGGCCAGTTCGCGCAACAGCTGGTAGAGCCGAATCCGGGTCAGGTGGCCCGATTTCCCGCGGGAGGGGAAAAGGAAACGCGAACCATCACCTTTCGCTTCGGCCCCGCGACATGCGGCCCAGCGCGCCAGCGCATAGCGGGCACGCGTCGACACCGGGACCATGCGCTGCTGTCCGCCCTTGCCCGTCACCGTCACGAAGGGCGCATCGCGAGGGACCGCGCTCAGTGGCAGCGAGACCAGCTCGGTCGCGCGCAGGCCCGAGCCGTAAAGCATCTCGAGCAGGGCCAGCATCCGCAACTTGGCCGGCGCTTCCCCCTCGGCCTCGGTCTCGGCGCGTTCGAGCAAGGCCTCGACCTGCGCCTGCGAGAGGATCCTTGGCAACGGCCGGCGAAGGCGGGGGGTGGGCAGCGCGGAGGAGGGATCGTCCGCGCGCAGCCTTTCGTCCACCGCAAAGCCGTAGAACTGCCGCAGCGCCGAGACCTTGCGCGCCACGGTCGAGGGCGCGAGCTTGGCCCAGTGCCCCGGCAGTTGGCGCAGATCGTCCCGCTCGGCCTCGAGCAGGTCGCCTATCACCGCCTCGGCCTGGTCGAGATCGCGCGCATAGGCCGCCAAGGTATTCGCCGCAGCGCCGCGCTCTGCCGCCATCATCTCGAGGAAATCCGCGATTGCCGCGGAATGCCCTGCGGTGTCGCTCACCCGCGCGCGACCGCCTCGGCCGCGATCATCCGGGCCTCGGCGGAAAGCCCCACCCGGTCGAGCGCGCGGACGATATGGTAGAGATGCAGCGGGGTCATCTTGGCCCAGCTGTCGCCCTGCATGCCGAGCCCCGCAAGCAACGCGACCAGCGGCGCGCTGCCGCTGTCCGCCGCACCCGAGATCGCACGGGTCCAGCGGGTTTGCCGTGCGAGGTCGATATCGTAGTCGCGCGCCACGCCGTCGCTGGCCCTACCCAACCCGGCCAGTCCGGCGACAAACAGGCGGGTTGCGTGGTCGCTGTCACCGACCTCGCCGACCGACACCGCATCGCGCTGTGGATTGACGAGCGCGAGCATCGCCCAGGCCTTCGATCCGTTTTCGACCACCCCGGTCCAGCGCAGCGCGTTGCGATCGAGCCCGGCGGCGAGCATCGCGGCGACCAGTTCGTCGCCATCGTCGGCGAAAGCCTCGTCGACCGGCATGCGGGCGGCCGCATAGGCGGTCGCGACGCGCGTCCCGTAGGGCGCATTGACATCGGCGCTCCACAGCGTGCGAAGCGCGCTCATCCGCTCTTCCGGATCGGCGGCAACATAGGCGCGGCGCAGTACCTCGGCACGATCGGCGAGAACGGTGCCGGTGTCGCCCGTCCCGTAAGCGATGCTGAGCAGGTCAACCATCGCCTGTGAGGACAATACACCGTTCGCGGCTGCGAACCACGATGAAGACGCACGGTCGTCGAGCGCGAGCGCCGGCGAGGTCGCATCGACCATGGCGTAATAACGGCCCGCGCCCGCGCGCAGGCTGTCGGGCACGTCGAGCCCGGTCGCGACCGCGAGAGAATAGGCGAACGGGGTGAGTTCGTCGGTCCCGTCCCATTCGATATTGACCGCACGGCGAGTGGAACCACCGGCACCGGCATAGCGCTGGGCGAGCAGCATCTCCGTGCGCGAGAGCACACCCTGCTGGCGCTTGCGCTCGAGCTGCCGCAGCGCCGCCGCGCTGCGTCCCGAATAAGCGCCGCAGATGTCGCGGGTGACCTTGATGCGCGGATCCTCGGCATCGTAAGGGCTCACGATCTCGAGCATCGGGCAGGCCCCGACGACGTCACCGGTAGCGACGAAGGCATCGAAGGCCGCGGCGGTCATCGCCGTGTCATAGGCGATATTGTCGACCTGCTGGGCGAGGCCGCGCGCAACCTGGCCCTCGCCCATCCGTACCAGTAGCGCGGTTCGCATCGCGGCAAAATCGACCGGGTCCATTCCCTCTGGCGCGGCGAGGCGCGAGGCCAGCGCGCGGCGCAACACGATATGCCCCCAGCGCGAGACGAGCCGGCCGCGATTGCCGCGCAGCGCGGCTTCGACCAGGGCCGCCGGTTGCGGCCCGAGCGCGGCCGCCTCCAACCCGCCCTCGCCTTCGGCCAGCAGGCCCACCGCGCGCAGCGAACGCCGCGCCGCTGCCGGAATATCGGCCTTGGGCTTGAGATCGAACAATTCCTCGAACTCGTCGTCCGACATCCGTTCGAGCTCTTCGAGCGAAGGGAGGTTGCGCGGCAGGCTGACCGCGGGCGCGGCATCGCGACCGATGTCCTGCACCACGGGCTCGGATACCGTCGCCTCCGGGCTCGGAGCCGGAGCGGCGGGGGTCTCTTCCTGCATCGCCGCAACCGCAATTGCCGAGCTGAGTACCAGCGCGCCACCGAGGGCGAGATAGGCCTTACGCATCAGCGCGCTCCTTCGGGCACGGGAATATCCTCGACGATCAGCTCGATCTCGCGTTCGCCGCCGTCGATCCAGGCAAGCACGAGGATCGCGAGCAGCAATACCGCGCCGATAGCGACCCACATACCCTTACCGATCCTGCCAGCCATTTCCGACCCTGCTCCAAACGCGCTTGCGCCTCGCCTAGCCGATCTATAGCCGCCGCTTCAATGCCCGACATGTCGCAACCCGAACTTGCCACGCTGGCACAACGGCTCGACCGGCCGGTGGTGCTTGTCGGCCTGATGGGCGCGGGCAAGAGCACGGTAGGTCGTCGGCTGGCCGAATTGCTCGGGGTCGATTTCGTCGATGTCGACGAGGAGATCGAGCGCGCGGCGAACCTCACGGTCGCGGAGATCTTCGAGCGCTTTGGCGAAGAGCATTTTCGCGACGGGGAACGCCGGGTGTTCACCCGCCTGCTCGACGATTCGGCCGGCAAGGGCATGGTCATTGCGGCGGGGGGCGGCGCGTTCTCCGAACCGACGACCCGACAGTTGATCCTTTCGCGCGCAATCTCGGTGTGGCTCGACAGCGACGATGCCACGCTGGCCGAACGCGCGACACGGCGCGACACTCGACCCTTGCTGCGCGAAGGCGATCCACGGGAAAAGCTGGCCGAATTGCGCAGGCGCAGGCTGGCCGATTACGGCGCGGCACCGATCTGGGTGAAAAGCGGGCGCGGCGCGCACCGCAAGGTCGCGCTCGACATCGCGAAAGGGATCGAGCGATGGATCGGATAGGAGTCTCCACTCCTTCGGCTTCGTACGAGGTGATCGTCGGCCGCGGACTGGTGGATGCGATCGGACTGCTCGCCGGCGACTTCCTCCCCGAGGCGCGCGTATGCGTCGTGACCGACGGAAACGTGAAGGCGCTGCACGGCGCCGCGCTCGATGCCGCCCTCACCGGGGCGGGACGGGCGATCGCCTGGCACGTCGTCGATCCGGGCGAAGGCGCCAAGAGCTGGCAAGGGCTCGAAGCGCTCAGCGACTGGCTGCTCGAACAGGGCGTGGCGCGCGGCGATCATATCGTCGCCTTCGGCGGCGGTGTGGTCGGCGATCTGGCCGGATTCGCTGCCGCGATCCACAAGCGCGGCTGCGGCTTCATCCAGGTGCCCACCACGCTGCTCGCGCAGGTCGACAGTTCGGTCGGTGGCAAGACCGCGATCAATTCGGCAGCGGGAAAGAACATGGTCGGTGCGTTCCACCAGCCCGGGCTGGTGCTCGCCGATATCGACCTGCTCGACACGCTGCCCGAGCGCGAACTGCGCGCCGGGTTTGCCGAGGTGATCAAATACGGCCTGATCGGCGATCGCGAATTTTTCGAGTGGTGTGCCGCCAACGCACCCGCGCTGCTCGCCGACGATCATGACCTTCGCGGCGAGGCGGTCACGCACTGTATCCGCGCCAAAGCGGCGATCGTGGCGCAGGACGAGACCGAGCGCACTGGCGCGCGCGCGCTGCTCAATCTCGGCCACACCTTCGGCCATGCGCTCGAAGCGGCAACGGGGTTCTCGGACCGATTGCTCCACGGCGAAGCCGTCGCGCTGGGCATGGCGCTTGCAGCGAAATACTCGGTGCGGCTCGGATGCCTCTCGATCAATGCTGCGCAGCAAATCGATGAGACCATTGGACTTTCCGGCTTGCCATCTTCATTCGCCGCGCTCGGCATAAAAGCGAACGGCGAGGCGATTGCTGCGCTCATGCTGCACGACAAGAAGGCCAGTGGCGGCAAGGTTCCGTTGATCCTGCTGCGCGAAATCGGCGAGGCGTTCGTGCACCCCGATGCCGACCTCGAAGACGTCGCGGCGTTCCTCGATACGGAGCTACAGGCGCACTAGCGAGCGCTCAGCCGAACAGGGCGAAAGACTGCATCTGCGCCGCCAGCGGGCGACCGTCGCGATCCCACACCGACATGTCCTGGTTCGAATTGCCGTCGCGCGCGTGATCGGCGCGGCTATCAAGCAGGAACCAGCCATCCCGCGTCGCCGGATCGTCGGTCAGCAGGTTCACCTGCCACATCATAGAGCTCATCGGGGCCCGCACGGGACCGAGCCCGAGCACGCCGGGCGGCAAAGCATCGGCCAGCAGCAGAAGCTCGGTCGTCGGGTCGAGCCCGTCCCGATCCTCGAGCCGCGCATACCATGTGAGCGAGGGCTCCGCTTCGTCGAGCTTGGGCCGCGCGAATTTCAGTTCGAGATTGCTCGTGAAGGTCGGCCGCGCATCGTGACTGGGGAGATGCGAGGCTTGGTCGAGACTGACCAGGTCTCGGGGCGCCGGGCGGTTGCTGAACGCATAACCACTTTCGAGAGCGCGCATGAACACGAAGGTCGCGGTCAGGCCGATACCCTTCTCGCCCTCGATCTCGGCTGCGATCCAGGTCGCGTTGCGCCCCTGTCGCAGCACTTTCGCGCGCAACGTCACGTCGCCCGCGAGCGGACCGACGAAGGCGATTTGCGCCGAGCGCAGCGGCGGCAGGTCCTCGCTCACCCGTCGCGCGGCCTCGTAGGCGAGCGCCGTCGAATATCCGCCATAGGCCGTGCGCCCCTGCGCCCATTCGGGCGGCACCTGCGCGGCGAAGCCATCGCCCTCCTCGCGGATCGCAGCGAACAGCTGTCCGGCGGACTGCGTCACTGGCTATTCCAGCTCGAGAATCACGGCATCGACCGCGAGGCTGTCGCCTTCCGCGGCGTTGATCTTCGCGATCGTGCCTTCCTTCTCGGCGCGGAGGATGTTCTCCATCTTCATCGCCTCGACCGTCGCGAGCGGCTGGCCCGGCTGGACTTCCTCGCCCTCTTCGACATGGAGGCTGACGAGCAGGCCCGGCATCGGGCAGATCAGCATCTTCGAAAGGTCCGGCGGTTCCTTTTCGATCATGTGCTGCGCCAGCGGTGCGACATGCGCGGGCAGGATGCGCAATTCGTGCGTCGCCCCGCGCGTGGTGAGCGCAAGGCCGGTGTTCGTGCGGCGCACCTGCACGGTGAGCGGATCGCCGCCCTCGCCGTCCTCGTCGGCGTCGAACAGCGCGTGCACGATCCGGTCGCCCGGCGTGTATTCCATCGACAGGTCGATCGCCTCGCCGTCGACGACGATTTCGTCTTCGGTGATCGTGACGTCGCGCGAAGTTTCGCCGATCCGGATCGCCCAGTCGTATTGCGGATCGGGCGCGCCGTTCAATTGCTGGTCGACCCGCTTGGCGCGGTCGCTGGTGGCCGTAGCCATGAAGCCCGCCATCGCCGACAGGCGGCGCAGCAATTGCTCGTCGGCCGGAGCACCTTCGAAGCCTTCGGGGTATTCCTCGGCGATGAAGCCGGTGGTCAGTTCGCCCGAGCGAAAGCGCTCGTGTTGCATGATCGCGCTCAGGAAATCGACATTGTGGCCGAGCCCCTCGATCTCGAACGCGTCGAGCGCGAGCACCTGGAGGTCGGCGGCCTCGTCGCGCGTCTCGCCCCAGGTCACCAGCTTGGCGATCATGGGGTCGTAGAACATCGAGACTTCGCCGCCTTCGAACACGCCGTCGTCGACGCGCACGCCGTCGACCCCGCGGCGGCCGTTTGCGCTGCCGTCATTGGTCCAGCCCGGCAGCGGGGGATCGTAGCGCACGAGGCGCCCGGTCGAAGGCAGGAAGCCCCGATAGGGATCTTCGGCATAGACGCGGTTCTCGATCGCCCAGCCGTCGATCGTGACGTCGTCCTGCGTCATCTCGAGCTTCTCGCCCGCGGCGACGCGGATCATCTGCTCGACGAGGTCGACGCCGGTGATCGCCTCGGTCACCGGATGCTCGACCTGCAGGCGGGTGTTCATTTCGAGAAAGTAGAAGCTCTCGCCGGTCTTGTCCGCGCCCGACACGATCAGCTCGACCGTCCCGGCGCTGTGATAATCGACCGCCTTGGACAGCGCGACGCACTGCTCGCCCATCGCCTTGCGCATCTTCTCGGTGACGAAGGGCGACGGCGCTTCCTCGACCACCTTCTGGTGGCGGCGCTGGATCGAGCACTCGCGCTCGTTCAAATAGATCACGTTGCCGTGCTTGTCGCCGAGGATCTGAATCTCGATGTGGCGCGGGTCCTCGATGAATTTCTCGATGAACACGCGGTCGTCGCCGAAGCTGTTCTTGCCCTCGCGCTGGGTGGCTTCGAAGCCTTCCTTCACGTCGGTGTCGTTCCACGCGAGGCGCATGCCCTTGCCGCCGCCGCCCGCGCTGGCCTTCATCATCACCGGATAGCCGATGTCGTTGGCCCATTTGAGCGCTTCCTCGGTGGTGTCGATCGCGTCGGGCGAGCCGGGCACGGTATTGACCCCGGCCTCCTTCGCGATGCGCTTAGATTCGATCTTGTCGCCCATCGCTGCGATCGCGGAAGCCGGCGGGCCGATGAAGGCGATGCCTTCCTTGTCGAGCGCCTCGACGAAGCTCGCGCGCTCGGACAGGAAGCCGTAACCCGGATGCACGGCGTCGGCCCCGGTCTGCTTGCAGGCAGCGATGATCTTGTCGGCGACGAGATAGCTCTCCGCCGCCTGCGCCGGGCCGATATGCACCGCCTCGTCCGCCATCTTCACGAACGGCGCGCGGGCATCGGCATCGGAATAGACCGCGACGGTGGCGATCCCCATCCGCTTGGCGGTCTGGATCACGCGGCAGGCGATTTCACCGCGATTGGCGATCAGGATTTTCTTGAACACTAAGTCGACCTCTCCATGTCTCGTGCAGCCGCATAGCCGATTAGCGCGTCGGCGTAAGCCCCCGCGCCGCGCCGATCCCCCTCGCCCTCGACCAGCGTGCCGACCGCGCGGGCGAGCATGGCGACATTGGCGTCGGACAAGGTGCCGAGCGGCGCAACATAGACGCCGATCGTGAACAGGATTGCGCCGGTTTCGGGCAGGCGGCGCAGCGTCTGGCGTTCGGAGCGGACGAACAGGGTCTCGCCCGCATTCTCGCGCGTGACGTGCGCGAAGGCGACCTCCGGTGGTTCGGCGACCCAGCGCTTCGCATCGGTCGCGGCGATGAACCAGTTGCAGCGCCCGTAGATCGCGCCCGGCTTGAGCTTGCCCATGAAATTGTCGACGCCGGTGGCGAGCTGTTCCTCGTACCCCTGAATCGGCGCATGTAGCGCGCGCAGCGGCAGGCCCAGTTTTTCGGCAGGTGTCCAGTCGGAGGGCCACGCTACCGCCGCACCGACGAGGCGGTATTGCTCTTCACCCTCGCGGAGCGTGAGCAAGCACATATCCTCGTGATGCGTGGCAGCGGCTTCGGGAAGGCCGCCGGATAGGCCGAGCATCGTGGCCAGCTCCGCTCCCGGCGCCTCGCCTTCGGGTAAATGCTGGATACCTTCGGGGTAGTCTGCAAAGCCTTCGGCGCGCGCCTGCAGGTTAGGATCGGGCTGGAGCCATTCGCTCTCGTCGAGCTTGGCGAGCCCCATCTTGAGCACGCCCCCGCCGCGTGCCCTGGGAAGGAGGTCAGGGACGGAGAAGCCGAGGGTCACCAACTACCTCGTCATTCCCGCCAAGGCGGGAATCCATCCGGACCGCGATGGAACTGGATTCCCGCATTCGCGGGAACGACGAAGGAAAGACTTCACTCCGCCGGTTCCATTACCTTGCACGCGCGCAGCGGCTCATCGCCTTGCAGCGCGGTCAGCCCGAGCTTGTCGAACAGCGCGGCGTCGCTGTCGTCGCCGGCATTGGGCGCGGTGAGCAGCTTGTCGCCGGTGAAGATCGAGTTCGCACCCGCCAGGAAGCACAGTGCCTGCGTCGCCTCACTCATGCTCTCGCGGCCCGCGGACAACCGCACCATGCTCATCGGCATGGTGATCCGCGCCACCGCGACAGTGCGGACGAATTCGATATCGTCGATCTTGGCCAGCGGCGTGTCGGCCAGCATGTCGCCCAGAACCGTGCCCTTGACCGGGACCAGCGCGTTGACCGGCACGCTTTCGGGATGCTGTTCGAGCGTGGCGAGCGTGTGAACGAAGCCGACGCGGTCCTCGCGCGTCTCACCCATGCCGACGATCCCGCCGCTGCACACGTTGATCCCCGCATCGCGGACGTATTGCAGCGTATCGAGCCGGTCCTGGAAATTGCGGGTCGAGATCACCCGTTCGTAATATTCGGGGCTGCTGTCGACATTGTGGTTGTAATAGTCGAGCCCGGCTTCCTTGAGCATCTCGGCCTGCTCGGGCGTCAGCATGCCCAGCGTCATGCAGGTTTCGAGCCCCATTTCGCGCACGCCCTTCACGATCTCGACGATCTTGGGCATGTCGCGGTCCTTGGGATTGCGCCAGGCGGCACCCATGCAGAAGCGCTGCGAGCCTGCATCCTTCGCCTGCGCCGCCGATTGCAGCACGCGCTGCACGTCCATCAGCTTGGTCGCCTCGACACCGCTATCGGCCTTCACCGACTGCGAGCAATAGCCGCAATCCTCCGGACACCCGCCGGTCTTGATCGAGAGCAGCGTGCAGAGCTGCACCTGCTCGGGCGGATGGAACTCCCGGTGGACCGTCGCCGCGCGAAACAACAACTCGGTGAAAGGGAGGTCGAAAAGGTCCGCGATTTCCTCGCGGGTCCAGTCGGTGCGGATTTGGGTCATTTTTTTCTGCGTTCCATGATTTCTGCCCGTCGGAACATGCTCTCGACTGCCTTGTCACTCCAAAGCGATCCATTAAGCATTCGCGACTTTGCGACGTGATTGAGAAACGCCGAACACCTTTTTGGCTCGTGATTCTCAGCCTTAAATTGTGTCCGATACTTCCGATATATTCGGCTGACAAAGGTTGGACCATTCCCTAGTGCCGAAATGAGTTCGGGCTCGGTGGTCAGTTGACGCTCTCGTTTCTTTCTCTGCTGAGCGGCGATGATTTTTCCCGTCTGCTTGAGCGTAAAGCGCTTCGTACTCGCACCTCCTTTGCCTCGAAACCGGCGACTGACCATATTTCGAACCAAAGTTTTATACATCGGTCACTCCGCCGCCTCGTCCAGATCCTCACCGGCGGGCGGCATGTTGTGGCCCAGCAGGCGCAGCACGTCCGCCGCGCATTCGACCACGTTGCTGCCCGGGCCGTAGATGCCCTGCACGCCTGCATCGCGGAGGAAGTCGTAATCCTTCTGCGGGATCACGCCGCCGGCGATCACCTTGATGTCGGCGCGGCCCGCATCCTTCAGCAGGCCGATCAGTTCAGGGATCAGCGTCTTGTGACCCGCCGCGAGGCTGCTCGCGCCGATCGCGTCGACACCGTTCTCGATCGCCATGTCGCGGGTTTCTTCGGGCGTCTGGAACAGCGGGCCGGAGACGACCTCGAAGCCCATGTCGGCGAAGGCGGATGCAATCACGTTAGCGCCGCGATCGTGGCCGTCCTGGCCCATCTTGGCGACCATCAGCTTGGGCGCGCGGCCCAGGCGGCGTTCGACCGCCTTCACGCCCGCGACCACCTGCGCATAGCGATCGTCGTCGGCATAAGCCTCGGAATAGACCCCGCGCACCGGCGTCGGGCTGGTGTCGTAGCGTCCGAAAGCGTCTTCCATCGCCTCGCTGATCTCGCCCAGGGTCGCGTCGTGCCGCGCGGCCTCGACCGCGAGCGCGAGGAGGTTGCCCTCGCGCTGGGCGGCGCCGCGCGCGAGCGCGTCGAGCGCGGCCTTGCAGGCGAAATCGTCGCGCGCTGCGCGCACCTTCTCGAGCCGCGCGATCTGGCTCTGGCGGACCTTGTGGTTGTCGATATCGAGCGTGTCGATCTCGTCTTCCTTGTCGCGGCGGTACTTGTTCACGCCCACGATCACGGTCTCGCCGCGATCGACGCTCGCCTGCTTGGCGGCGGCGGCTTCCTCGATCGCCGCCTTGGGCTTCCCGCTGGCGACGTATTCGGTCATCCCGCCCGCGGCCTCGACCTCGTCGAGCATCTTCTTGGCCTCGGTCACCAGCGCATCGGTGAGGCTCTCGATGTAGTACGAACCACCCAGCGGATCGGCGACATTGGTGATGCCGGTCTCTTCCTGGATCACCAGCTGCGTGTTGCGCGCGATGCGGGCGGAGAAATCGGTCGGCAGCGCGATCGCCTCGTCGAGCGCGTTGGTGTGGAGCGACTGCGTACCGCCGAGCACCGCCGCCATCGCCTCGATCGTGGTGCGGATGACGTTGTTGTAGGGATCCTGCTCCTGCAGCGAGACGCCGCTGGTCTGGCAGTGCGTGCGGAGCATCTTCGACTTGGGGTTCTGTGCCCCCAGCCCTTCCATGACATCGTGCCAAAGCGCACGCGCGGCGCGCATCTTGGCGATCTCCATGAAGAAATTCATGCCGATGCCCCAGAAGAAGCTGAGGCGCGGCGCGAAGGCATCGATGTCGAGCCCCGCTTCCATCGCGCGCTGGGCGTATTCCTTGCCGTCGGCGATCGTGAAGGCGAGCTCCTGCACCGCCGTCGCCCCGGCCTCGTGCATGTGATAGCCACTGATCGAGATCGAGTTGAAACGGGGCATGTGCTTAGAGGTGTAGGCGATGATGTCGCGCACGATCCGCATGCTCGGCTCGGGCGGGTAGATATAGGTGTTGCGGACCATGAACTCCTTGAGGATGTCGTTCTGGATGGTCCCCGAGAGTTTCTCCTGGCTGACCCCGCTGCGCTCGGCCGCGACGATGTAGAACGCCATCACCGGGATCACCGCGCCGTTCATCGTCATGCTGACCGACATCTCGTCTAGCGGGATCTGGTCGAACAGGATCTCCATGTCGCGCACGGTGTCGATCGCGACCCCCGCCTTGCCGACATCGCCGACCACGCGCGGGTGATCGCTGTCGTAGCCGCGGTGGGTCGCAAGGTCGAAGGCGACCGAGAGGCCCTTCTGACCCGCGGCGAGGTTACGACGATAGAAGGCGTTCGATTCCTCGGCGGTCGAGAAGCCCGCATATTGCCGGATCGTCCACGGGCGGCCGGTATACATCGAGGCGTAGGGCCCGCGGGTAAACGGCGCCATGCCGGGCACGCCGGGATCGAGTCCCTCGGTATCTTCGGAGGTGTAGAGCGGCTTGACGTCGATCCCCTCGGGCGTGTGCCAGGTGAGATCGCGGCCCTTCACTTCCTTGTCGGCCTTGGCTTTCCAGTCGTCGTAGGTCGGTGTCTTGTCGGTCATGCCACGCCCTTAAGCACAAAGGTCGCGCGCGGGAAAGCTACTCCCCCTTGAACTCGGGCTTGCGCTTCTGGAGGAAGGCCATGCCGCCCTCGATCGCGTCCTTGCTGTCGCCCGCACGGTGCTGGCCGAGCGCTTCCTGGTGGAGCGCGCTGGGCAAATCGTGCTGCAAGGCGTGCATGATGTTGGCGCGCATCTGCCCCAGCGCGAGCGTCGGGCCGTTGGCGAGCCGGGTGGCGAGCGCCCGCGCCTCGTCGATCAGCGCATCGTCGGCCACCGCCTTGTAGATCAGGCCCCAGTTCTCTGCCTTTTCGGCGCCGATCTTCTCGCCGAGCATCATCATCTCGGTCGCCCGCGCCTTGCCGACGAGGCGCGGGAGCATCCAGCTCGCCCCGCCATCGGGCACGAGGCCGATATTGACGAAGGCCTGGAGGAAATACGCGCTCGCACCCGCGACCACGAAATCCGCCGCCAGCGCGACCGAGCAGCCGATCCCAGCCGCAGGCCCGTTGACCACCGCGACGATCGGCACGCGGCACTGCGCCATCTGCACCATCAGCGGGTTGTAGCTCATCGCGAGGCTGTCATAGGCCCCGCGCCCGCCCGAGACCGGCCGGTCGCGCTTGGCCGCGAGATCGGCGCCCGAACAGAAGGCACGCCCCTTGCCCGTGATCAGCACGCAGCGCGCCGCGCCCGGATCGGCCAGCACGTCGCGCAATTCGACCGCCATCTCGGGCGGCATCGCATTGAGCCGCTCGGGCCGGTTGAGCGTGATCGTGGTGACGGGACCGTCTGCTTCGACGCGGATATGTTCGTAATCGGGCATGTTCTCTCCACAATTCCGTCATCCCCGCGAAGGCGGGAATCCACTGCAACGTCGGACGCTGGATCCCCGCCCTCGCGGGGATGACGGCAAGTGTCTACTACCGCTCAGGTCAATTCGACCAGTGCGCGTCGCCCTTGGGCGTTTCCATGATCTCGGTCAGCTGGCCCATCATGTCCTTCGGGTGGAGGAAGAAGATCGGGGTGCCATGCGCGCCGATGCGCGTGGGGCCGAGGATGCGCTTGCCCATCTCCTCGAACCACTTGCGCGCGTCCTCGATATCCTCGACCTCGTAGCAGACGTGGTGCTGCGCCCCGGCCGGGTTCTTCTCGAGGAACTTGGCGATCGGCGAATCCTCGCCCAGCGGCTCGATCAGCTCGATCTGCGTGCCCTTGCCGAGTTCGCCCGCGGCATCGGGCGTATCGACGAAGCAGACCTTCACCCCCTGCGCCTCGAGATCGAACGGCTCGTGGAACTTCGTCGCGCCCATCACCTCGCGGTAATAGCGGATCGATTCCGCGATCGACGGCGTCGCGACGCCGATATGGTTGAGACGACCGAGTTTCATAAGATATTATCCCAAGCATCAAGCGCCAGAAACAAAGTTAAGCCACTGATAAGAATGTTCCAAATCATCGAGGCGACAAAACGTCGAGGCTGCCTTTTATAAACGTATGGCCCAAAGGCCATGCTCATCAAAGGCAATACCTTCCCTGTTATCGCCCCTCGAACCGTGATCAAAAGCGCGAGTGGAAAAAACGCTGCAATCAGAAATGGGACAAACTCTGGGGAACGCGCAATTCTCTCAGCCCAAGGTGTCCACAAGAATGCGGCCAATAAAAACGCAGCAACCCCAAACAGTGACGCAGCAGGGTTCTGCCATCGCTTTCCTAGACCCTCACAGTCTGCAACCGAAGGCTCGCCATCTGCCACTCTTGCATCGTGTCCCGAAGTTCGTTGAATCGAAATGTAACCGATAAACAACAACGCTATCGTTATCGCGACCTTCGCGACTGGCAATTCGATCGTATCAATCACAACGGAATATTATCGTGCTTCTTCCACGGGTTCTCAAGCTGCTTCCCGCGTAGCTTCCTCAGCCCCAGGGCAATCCTCTTACGCGTCGAGTGCGGGTAGATGACCTCGTCGATATAGCCGCGGCTCGCCGCGACGAACGGGTTGGCGAAGCGGTCTTCGTATTCCTTGGTCTTTTCGGCGATCTTTTCGGGATCGTCGCGGTCCTGGCGGAAGATGATCTCCACCGCGCCCTTCGCGCCCATCACCGCGATCTCGGCGGTGGGCCAGGCGTAGTTGAGATCGCCGCGCAAATGCTTCGACGCCATCACGTCGTAGGCGCCGCCATAGGCCTTGCGGGTGATGACGGTGATCTTCGGCACGGTCGCCTCGGCATAGGCGAACAGCAGCTTGGCGCCGTGCTTGATGATGCCGTTGTGCTCCTGGCTCGTGCCGGGAAGGAAGCCGGGCACGTCGACGAAGGTCAGGATCGGGATGTCGAAAGCGTCGCAGAAGCGCACGAAGCGCGCGGCCTTCTTCGACGAATTGATGTCGAGCACGCCGGCGAGCACCATCGGCTGGTTCGCGACCACGCCCACGGTGCGCCCTTCCATGCGGCCGAAGCCGCAAAGGATATTGGCGGCGTGCGCGGGCTGGATTTCGAAGAACTCGCCCTCGTCGAGCACCTTCCGGATCACCTCGTGCATGTCGTAGGGCTGGTTGGCGTTGTCGGGGATCAGCGTGTCGAGGCTGGGTTCCTCGCGCTCGATCGGATCGGCGGTGGGGCGCTCGGGCACCTCTTCGCGGTTCGACAGCGGCAGGTAATCGATGAAATCGCGCGCCGCGAGTAGTGCCTCGATATCGTTTTCATAGGCGATATCGGCGACGCTGGTCTTGGTCGTGTGCGTCACCGCGCCGCCAAGTTCCTCCTGCGTCACCTCCTCGTTGGTGACGGTCTTCACCACCTCGGGCCCGGTGACGAACATGTAGGAGCTGTCCTTCACCATGAAGATGAAGTCGGTCATCGCCGGGGAATAGACCGCCCCGCCCGCACACGGGCCCATGATGAGGCTGAGCTGC
This sequence comes from Pseudoblastomonas marina, assembly GCF_034374265.1. Lineage (NCBI taxonomy): Bacteria > Pseudomonadati > Pseudomonadota > Alphaproteobacteria > Sphingomonadales > Erythrobacteraceae > Pseudoblastomonas > Pseudoblastomonas marina. The sequence goes on from NZ_CP139718.1 coordinate 1,019,103, forward strand.
GGCACCACGCCCGAGGCGAGCACGTTGCGCTGGAACACCTCGGCATAACCGCCGAGCGAGGCGACGCCTTCCTGGATGCGCGCACCGCCCGAGTCATTCAGGCCGATGACGGGCGCGCCGACCTTCATCGCCATGTCCATCACCTTGCAGATCTTCTCCGCATGGCGTTTCGAAAGCGAGCCGCCGAAGACGGTGAAATCCTGCGAATAGACGAACACCAGCCGCCCGTTGATCGTGCCGCTGCCGGTGACCACGCCGTCGCCGGGGATCTTGTTGTCCTGCATCCCGAAATCGACGCAGTCGTGTTCGACATAGGTGTCGAGTTCCTCGAACGAGCCCTCGTCGAGCAGCACGTCGAGCCGTTCGCGCGCGGTCAGCTTGCCCTTGGCGTGCTGCGCGTCGATCCGCTTCTGGCCCCCACCCATCCGGGCGGCTTCACGGCGGCGTTCCATTTCGGCGATATTGGCGGACATGCGCTCTCCCTTGTTCGTTGCGGAGCGGTTAGAGCCTCGCGACACGCTGCGTCAATCTCCGCCCGCATCTCCTTCGCGATACTCGAGGATGTCGCCGGGCTGGCAATCGAGCTCGCGGCACAGCGCCTCGAGCGTGGCGTAACGCACGCCCTTCACCTTGCCGGTCTTGAGCAGCGAGAGGTTGGTCACCGAGATACCGACCCGCTCGGCAAGGTCCTTCAGGCTGATCTTGCGCTGCGCCATCACGACGTCGAGATTGGTCACGATCGCCATCAGACCACGCTCTCGCTGTCTTCGCGATAGGCCATCCCGTTGCGGAACGCCTCGGCCACCAGCAACGCCAGCCCGCCGAGCAGGAAGGTGAAGATCGGCACATCGTATTCGAGCCACACATTGCGCACCTCGTCGAGGTTCCACGACAGCGAGGGATGCAGCACATAACCCGCGGGCATTTCGACTGCGCCGAGGATGATCGGCTGGAGGATCAGCACGCTCACGACCGAGATCACGCAGATCGCGAGCAAGGCGTAACCGATCCTGCGCAGTGCCTCGATATTGGCGGTCGTGAAGACCTCGCCCGAAGCGAAGGCGAGCAGCACCCGCCGCAGCGCCAGCAGCGCGAGCACCAGCAGCGCGACCGAGGCGAAATGTCCGACCAGGTCGATGATGTGCGCGAGCGGCTGGCCCGTCACCGTCAGCGTCCCGTCGGACCAGGCGATGTCGCCGGTACCGCCCAGTTCGGTGGTGCGCGGTTCGGCCGCCGAGACATGCCAGCCAACCGTCCCGAAATTGCCCGACAATGCGGCCAGCACGGTCCGCGCGAGATCGAGCGCGATCCCGAGGAAACACACGAGGATGAAAAATTCGACGATCCGGCGGATCAGCTTGGCACTCATCGGACACTCCTTCGATTGGATGAAGGGTGTGATAGCGTGAAATTAGCGATTCGCAATATGTATTTTACGTTTTACGTAAATCTCTTTGCGTCTTGCGTGACACTCAAACCTTCACGACGCCATGTGCGATCAGGCTTTCCGCGCAATCGACGATGGTCTCCTCGACCGGGCGGGTTTCCCAGCCGAGCTCGTCCTTGGTATGCCTCGTATCGAGGTCGCGGGTCTTGCCCAGCTCGTTCATGATCGAGCGCAGCCCGGGGTTCACGAGCGCGATCGCCTTCACCATCCAGTTGGGCATCACGCGCTTGGGGACCTTTTTCGTGTGCTCGGCGGGCAGCCTGGCGCGCAGCACATCGGCGATCTCGATCAGTTTCATGAACCTGCCCGAGGCGATGAAACGCTCGTTGGCGAGACCCGGCTCCATCAGGCAGCGCACGTGCAGATCGGCGCAATCGCGCAAGTCGACCACCCCGAAACCGAGATCGGGCGCCATCGGCATCGATCCGTCGAGCACCTGTTTCATCGCCACCACCGAGGGGGAGAAATCGGGCGTCTCGATCGGTCCAAGCACCAGCGCGGGATTGACCGAGACGAATTCCATCGTCCCGCCATTGGCGAACATCCAGTCGCGCGCGGCGCGCTCGGCGATCGTCTTCGACTTGGCATAGGGCGTGACGTCGGGATGGGTGATGTCGGTCCAGGCGCTCTCGTCGACGCGATAGGACTTTTCGTCGCGGCCATAGGCGATCGCGGCGACCGAGCTGGTCTGGACGAAGCGCCGAACCCCCGCCTGCTTGGCAAAGCGCAAGGCGCGGATCGTGCCTTCGCGCGCGGGGACGATCATCTCGTCCTCGTGCCTGGGCGTGCGGGTCGAGATCGGCGAAGCGACATGGGCGACCGCGTCGCAATCCGCATTCGCCTCGGCCCAGCCGGCATCGTCCATCAAATCGGCCTGGAAGATCTTGAACTTGGCCGCGCCGACATCGAAGCGATCGCGCAATCCGCCCTCGCTCTTCCTGCGATCGCGCACCGTGGTGTGGACCACGTGCCCGGCCTCGAGCAGCTGGTCGATGATCTCGCCGGCGATATAGCCTGTGCCGCCGGTGACGAGGATGGTCTTGGGCATGTCGGGTCCTCCGTGTGCGCCCCGTCTAGCACCGATCCGCCCTCACCGCATCAGCACGAGTTCCTCGGCCATCGTCGGGTGGATCGCGGTGGTCGCGTCGAAATCGGCCTTGGTCAGCTTGGCCTTCACCGCGACCGCCGCCGCCTGCATCATCTCGGGCGCTTCGGGCGCGATCATGTGGATCCCGACGATCCGGTCGTCCTCCGCGTCGCATATCATCTTGAACAGAGAGCGTTCGTTGCGACCCGCGAGCACGTTCTTCATCGGCCGGAAATCGGACTGGTAGACCTTGACCCCGCCGAGCTTATTGCGCGCTTCGCCCTCGGTCATCCCGACCGCGGCGATCGGCGGGTGGCTGAACACCGCGCTGGCGACGCAATCGTGATCGACCGCGCTGGGCTTGTCGCCGAAGACCGTGTCGGCGAAGGCCTGGCCCTCGCGGATCGCGACCGGGGTCAACTGGATTCGGTCGGTGCAGTCGCCGACCGCATAGACATGATCGAGATTGGTCTTCGAGAAGCGATCGACCAGCACTTCGCCGTGATCGCCCAGTTCGACACCGATCTCCTGCAGCCCGAGATCCTTGGTGTGCGGCACGCGCCCGGTGGCGAAGAGGACGCAATCGACCTCGAGATCGTCGTGGTTTGTCATCGAGACGCACAGCGCCCCGTCATCGGTCTTCTCGATCCCGCGGAACTCGGCGTTGAAGCGGAAATCGATGCCCTTCATCATGCTGATCTGCAGCAGCCGGTCACGCACCGCCTCGTCGTATCCGCGCAGGATCACGTCGGTGCGGTTGATGATCGTGACCTTGCTGCCGAACTCGTTGAAGATCCCGGCGAACTCGTTGGCGATGTATCCCCCGCCCGCGATCAGCACGCGCTTGGGCATCTCGTCGAGATGGAATGCCTCGTTGCTGGTGATGCCGAGTTCGTGCCCGGGGCAATCGGGAATGCGTGGGGTGGCACCGGTGGCGATCAGGATATGCTTCGCGGTGACGACCTTGCCGCTCGCGAGCGTGATCTCGTGCTCGCCGGTCAGCCTCGCCTTCTCGTGGAACAGTTCGACATCGTGGTTCTCGAGCGTTTCCGTGTAGAGGCCGTTCAACCGGTCGACATCGGCGAGCACCGCGTCGCGCAGCTTGACCCAGTCGAAGCTCTTGCCCTCGATGCTCCAGCCGAACTTTTCGCAATCCTCGAGGTCCTCGGCGAAATGCGCGCCGTAGACGAGCATCTTCTTGGGCACGCAACCGCGGATCACGCAGGTCCCGCCAATCCGGTATTCCTCCGCCAGCGCGACCTTCGCGCCGTGTGCCGCCGCGACGCGGCTCGCGCGCACGCCGCCCGAGCCGCCGCCGATGGTAAAAAGATCGTAGTCGTAGTCGGTGTCGGACATGTGAGCCTTCCTAGAACCGGAGCAAGCCGGCAGTGAAGAGGATGAAAAGCACGTAGGAGGCAAGCAGCACGCCGCCTTCGCGTCTGCCGAGCCTGCCGCCGGTGTAAGCGAAGACGATCGCGGCGACGGCAGCGGCCAGCAGGATCCACAGATCGGTCTGCAGGATGCCGCCGGGGATCGGCCCCGGCGCGACGAGGCCGGTAATCCCGCCGATGAAGAAGATGTTGAAGATGTTCGAACCCAGCACGTTGCCCAGCGCGATATCCCCCTGCTTGCGGATCGCGGCGATGATCGTGGTGGCGAGTTCGGGCAGCGAAGTCCCGGCGGCGACGATGGTCAGCCCGATCACCGTGTCCGACACACCGAGCCGTCCGGCGATATCGACCGCTGCGTCGACCAGCACCACCCCGCCCGCGACGATCAGCGCCATGCCCACGAGGAAGAATCCGCCCGCGCTCCACAGCGAGCCGCTCGGCTCGTCATGCGGCAGCAGCGCGGGGTCGGCACCCTCGACGGCCAACGCACGATCGCCCGCCGCGCCGTGGACCCCGGTCGCCTCCTGCTTGAAGGCGAGCCAGAGATAGACGGCGAGAACGAGCAGGAATGCAGCCCCCGCCCAGCGATCGAGCCCGATCGTCTGGCCCGCGAGCATCAGCAGCAATACGCCGCCGACGCCAACCATTCCATCGCGCCACAGCACGCTGTGCGACATCACGGCCGGCGCGATCAGCGCGGCCGCGCCGAGGATCATGAGCGTGTTGGCGATGTTCGAGCCGACGATATTGCCGAGCGCGATCCCCGGCGAACCGGCGAGTGCGGCCTGCACGCTGGCGGCGAGTTCGGGCGTCGAGGTACCGAGACCGACGATGGTCAGCCCGATCAGCATCGGCGACAGGCCGAGCCGTTCGGCGATCCGCACCGCGCCGCGCACCAGCAATTCGCCACCTCCCACCAGCAGGACGAAGCCGAGCAGCAGGAACAGGATGGTGGCGGTCATTGCTTATCGCTCTCCGAGCTTGTTGGCGCGGGTCAGCGCCTGACAAGCCGGCTGGGGCGGGTCAAGTATTGTTGCGCCCGCCGCGACGGTTGCGGCGACGGTTTCCGCCTCCGCCCTGTCCTCCCGAGCGCTGTCCACCCGAACGCTGTCCGCCGCCCTGGCCCTGCGGCTTGCCGCCACGACCGCCGCCGGGCTTGCGCTGTCCGCCGCCCTGGCGCGGCTTGACGTTCGCACGCGGGGCGCGCTGGCCCGGAGGGGCGCGCTTGGTCGGGCCGACGCCTTCGACCACGGCGCGGAAATTCTCCGGCAAGTCGAGCCGTTCGAATTCGGCATCGGTCGTCTTGCGGATGTCCTTCAGATAGGCGCGTTCGTCTTCGGCGCACATCGCGATCGCGATCCCGTCCGCCCCGGCGCGCGCGGTGCGGCCGATGCGGTGGACATATTGTTCGGGCACGTTGGGCAGCTCGTAATTGATCACGTGGCTGACGCCCGGGATATCGATCCCGCGTGCGGCGACATCGGTCGCGATCAGGATCGGCGTCTTGGCACTCTTGAACTCGCCCAGCGCACGTTCGCGCTGCGGCTGGCTCTTGTTGCCGTGGATCGCATTGGACGGGATGCCGCACTGAGAGAGCTTCTTCACCATCCGGTCGCAGCCATGCTTGGTACGCGCAAAGATCAGCACGCGCTCGAACTTGCCGGGCACCGGATGTCGCTCGGACAGGATCATCTCGAGCAGCGTCTGCTTCTCGTCCTGTTGGACCATGAAGAGGTACTGGTCGATGCGTTCCGCGGTGGTGGCCGCAGGCGTAACCGACACGGTGACGGGGTTGTTGCAATATTTGCCGACCAATTCCTTGATCGCGGTCGGCATGGTGGCGCTGAAGAACAGGGTCTGGCGGTCCTGCGGAACCAGCTGGCTGATCTTGCGAAGCGCGTGGATGAAGCCGAGGTCGAGCATCTGGTCGGCCTCGTCGAGGACGAGGATTTCCACGCCAGAAAGGTTGAAGGCCTTCTGGTCGATCAGGTCGAGCAGGCGGCCCGGCGTGGCGACGAGGATATCGGTGCCGCGATGCAGCTTGTTGCGATCCTTGTTGACCGAGGTGCCGCCGACGATGCTGTGCACCTTGAGCCCGGCGAGCGCGCCGTAATCCTTGGCGGATTCGGCGATCTGCCCGGCAAGTTCACGCGTCGGCGCGAGCACCAGCATGCGGCAGGACTTGAACGGCGTCTGGTTGTCCGCCTCGCGCAGCCGGTCGATGCTCGGGAGCATGAACGCGGCGGTCTTGCCGGTGCCGGTCTGGGCGATGCCCAGCAGGTCGCGCCCTTCGAGCACGGGCGGGATCGCCTGCGCCTGGATCGGGGTGGGTTCGGAATAGCCCTTGAGATCGAGCGCCTGGAGGACGGGCTGCGAGAGCCCGAGTTGGTCGAATGTAGTGGTCATGTAGAGTTTTTAACTCGCAATATATGCGACGCGCGGAGACACAGCTCGCGCGGCGCGGGGGTAAAAAACCGCCCGCGTGAAAAGGGAAGTCTGGGAGATAGGACCGAAGCGCGCCGGGGCTCGCCATAAAGGCCGCCGCTTCACGCTGGCTGGCGCTTCGATGGGAGCCATGTGGTGCAGTGCAGCACGAAAGTCAATCTCTATTGCCTTTGTGCAATGCACAACAGGCTTGGCGAAAGGGCGCCGATGCACTAGCGTCAGCAATATTCCGGCCACCGAAACGCGCTGCCGGAACTGAGAGACGATACCGCGCTCCCGCATGAAGGAGCCGCCATGTCGCCGCAATTTGTCCGCCATTCTGCAAGAACGCGATCGTCATGACGGTCCGGCTCATGATCGCCTATGCGCTGATCGCATTGCTGGTAGCCTTTGCAGGCGTGGTGATCTGGAATATCCGGCAACATTCGCCGCGCCAGACCCGCCTGCGAATGCGCGAGCGCCAGAAGGAACAGACGCGCAAGGCACGCGAGCGGCGGGAGGCGGGCGAAGGTGGCGATGCCTGATCCCGAAACCCGCGGCGCCGCCATCGAATGCGCCCGCACCGCCAAGGCGCTTGCGCTCTACGCGAAGCTCCCGGGCACGCTCGCTCGACCGATCCGGCCGCAACCGATTTCCCGGGTAACGAACGAGGCTCGCTCCTTCTCTTCGTAGGCGATAAGCTCGACGAAGATCTTCTTTCAAAATCGAACCGTGGCTTACCCCAATCCCGCCGCATCGAGCAGCGCGCTCGTACTCGCATCGAAATCCCCCTCGTCCTCTTCCATCGCGCGGGCGATCTGCTTGCCGAGTTCGACGCCGAACTGGTCGAAGGGGTTGATGCCGAGCAGCACGGCACTGGCGAAGGTGCGGTGTTCGTGGAAGGCGATCAGCGCGCCGAGCGTGGCGGGATTCAATGCATCGCACAGGATCGTCGCGCTGGGGCGGTCGCCGGGATAGGCGCGCGCGCCCCCCAAATCTTCATCGTCGCTTTCCTTGCCCGCCATCAGCGCCGCGCCCTGCGCGAAGCAGTTCATCAGCAGGATCTCGTGATGTGCGGGGTCGAGATCGTGGCCGGGCGCGATGCTGGCGATGAAATCGACCGGCACGAGGTGCGTGCCCTGGTGCAATAGCTGGAACACCGCGTGCTGCGCGTCGGTGCCCGTCCCGCCCCATGTGATCGGCGCCGTGGGACCGTGGACCGGCTTGCCCTCGGCGGTGACGCGCTTGCCGTTGCTCTCCATCTCGAGCTGCTGGAGATAGTCGGGCAACAGCCGCAGCCGCTCGTCATAGGCGAAGACGGCGCGGGTCTGGCTGCCGCGCAGATGGGTGTAGTAAAGATCGGCGAAGGCGGCGCGCAGCGGCAAATTCTCCAGCCCATCGACCTCGCGGAAATGCGCATCCATCGCGCCTGCGCCTTCGAGCATCGCGGCGAAGCCCTCCCAGCCCAGCGCGAGCGCGACCGGGAAGCCGATCGAGCTCCACACCGAATAGCGCCCGCCGACCGTGTCGCTGAAGGGCAGGATCCGCGTCTCGTCGACGCCCCAATCGAGTGCGGCGTCGGGATTGGCGGTGAGCGCGACGACGCGGCCCTGCGGGTCGGACACGCCGCCTTCGCCCATCCAGTCGAGCACCGACTGCGCATTGGTCATCGTCTCGATCGTGGTGAAGGTCTTCGAGGCGATCGCGAGCATCGTGGTTTGCGGGTCGCAGGCCTTGAACGCCGCCTTCAGCGCATTGCCGTCGACGTTCGAAACGACATGCACGTCGACCTTCGCATCGTCTCTTGCCAGCGCATCGAGCGCCAGAGCCGGACCGAGCGCCGAGCCGCCGATGCCAACATGGATCAGGTGCTTCACCTCGCCGAACGCGCCGGCGTGGATCGCCTCGACCAGCCCGCGCATCCGCATGTGCAGCGCATCGGCCAGCGCCACCGCCTCGTCCGCCCCGTGCCCGCGCTCGGCCGTGTGTTCGGCGGCGCGTTCCTCGGTCGGGTTGACCACTTCGCCCGCAAACAGCGCGCGGCGCTTGTCGGCAAAGCCCATCGCCTTGGCGAGCTTGGCGAAAGCCTCGCCATGCGCGTCGTCGAGATGGGTCTTCGACCAGTCGAACCGGATCCTCCCGCCCGGCAGGTCGAGCGCCTGCGACCAGTCCTCGACGCGTCCCTTCTCCTCGAACAGCGAAGCCAGCGTGGGCTTGTCGAGCAGGGTCAGTTCTTTCCAGATGGCTTGGGGATCGCTCACGCACAGGGCTCCGTTCGAGTGGACACGCCCCAACGCCTAGTGGCGTGCGCCGGTCGAATAAAGGCCTCATTCACGGCGCGCATGCTTGATTTTCGCGCGCAATGGCGACACGGCAGCGCGCGATGAACGAGACCGCCAAAACCCCCGTCGAAACGGAAGCCGATACGCCCGAAAAGCCCGAGAAGAAGGAAGACAGCCTCTTCGTCTTCGTGCTCAAGCTCGCGCTCGTCGTGTTCATATTCCGCAGCTTCTTCTTCGCCTCGCATTCGATCCCGAGCGAATCCATGCTGCCCAAGCTGTGGAACGGCGATTACCTCGCGGCGAGCAAGTGGTCCTACGGCTACACGCGCTATTCGCTGCTGTTCGAACCGCCGGTGGGCGACTGGCGCATCTTCGGCAGCGAGCCCGAGCGCGGCGATATCGCGGTGTTCAAGCACCCGGTCAGCTACGAGGACTACATCAAGCGCGTGATCGGCCTGCCGGGTGACCAAGTCCAGATGCAGGGCGGCGCGCTCTACATCAATGGCGAGGCGGTAAAGCGCGAGAAGGTCGGCGAATTCATCCAGCCGATGTCGGGGAACACGACCTGCGCAGGCGCGCAATTCCGCAGCACCGGCGACGATGGATCGCGCATCTGCCGCTACGAGCAATACCGCGAGACGCTGCCCAATGGCGTCACCTACATGACGCTCGATTTCGGTCGCTCGCGCTATGACGACACGCAGGTCTTTGTCGTGCCCGAAGGCCACGTCTTCATGATGGGCGACAACCGCGACAATTCACTGGACAGCCGCGCACCGGCAGTCCCGGGCGGCGGGGTCGGCTTCGTGCCGGTCGAGCTGCTGCTGGGCAAGGCGCAGGCGCGGATCTGGTCGACCGACGGCAGCGCCGAATACGTCCTGCCGTGGACCTGGTTCACCGCTGCAAGGTGGGACCGCATCGGAGACGGGCTCTGACCCGCCCCGCCCTGTCCGACGAGACGCGCGATTACCTGCGTGCGCTGGCGGGTGGCGAGCTGGGGGACGAGGACGTCTGGATCGACGCGCTGACCCACGGCTCGACCGGGCACAAGCGCGATTACGAACGGCTCGAATTCCTCGGCGATCGCGTGCTCGGCCTCGCCGTCGCGCACTGGCTCTACGTCCACGACCACCAGGCCGAGGGCAAGCTCGCCCAGCGGCTCGCCGCACTGGTCAGCCGCGGGACCTGCGCCGATATCGCCCGCGCCTGCGGCCTTGCCGACCATATCCGCCTCGGCAAGCAGGCGCGCGACGATGGCGGGGCAGACAGCGACAACATCCTCGGCGACGTGATGGAATCGGTTATCGGCGCGGCGTTCGTGACCGGCGATTTCACCCGCGCCAGCGCGATGGTCGAGCGGCTGTGGGCCGATACGCTGTCGGGCAAGACCGGGCGTTCGAAACACCCCAAGAGCGCGCTGCAGGAATGGGCCGCGGGCAACCAGAAGCGCCCGCCGCGCTATTCGGTGGTGGACACGTCGGGTCCCGACCATTCGCGCAGCTTCACGGTGCGCGTCGAAATCCACGGAGTCGGCTCGGTCGAGGCGACCTCCAACAGCAAGCAGGACGCCGAAACCCAGGCGGCGAGAAAGTTCATCGAGACCCATGGCTGACGACAAGAACCAGAGCGGGCAGAGCAAGTGCGGCGTCGTCGCCGTGATCGGTGCGCCCAATGCGGGCAAATCCACGCTGGTCAACCAGCTGGTCGGTCAGAAGGTCGCGATCGTCTCGCCCAAGGCGCAGACCACCCGCACGCGGCTGATGGGCATCGCGCTGCACGGGCCGACCCAGATCATGCTGGTCGACACGCCCGGCATCTTCGCCCCGCGCCGCCGGCTCGACCGGGCGATGGTCTCCGCAGCATGGGAAGGCGCCGAGGAGGCCGATGCCGTCCTGCTGCTGGTCGACCCGATCAAGCAGCGCCGGCACGAGCTGATGCCGCTGCTCGAACAGCTGAAGGACCGCAAGGAGCGGAAAATCCTGGTGCTCAACAAGGTCGACAAGGCGGTCAAGGAACCGCTGCTGGCGCTGGCGCAGGAACTGACCGGCATGGTCGATTTCGACGAGGTGTTCTTCGTTTCCGCGCTTTCCGGCGACGGCGTACCCGAGCTGAAGGAAGAACTCGCCAAGGCGATGCCCGAAGGCCCGTGGCATTATCCCGAGGACCAGGTCTCCGACGCGAGCGAGCGCCTGCTCGCCACCGAAGTCACCCGCGAACAGCTCTACAAGCAGCTGCGCGAGGAACTGCCCTATGACAGCATGGTCCGCCCCGAAAGCTACACCCATCGCGAAGACGGCAGCGTCGAAATCCGCCAGCAGATCCTCGTCCAGCGCGACAACCAACGTTCGATCGTGCTCGGCAAGGGCGGCAGCATGATCAAGTCGATCGGCGAAGCCGCACGCAAGGAGCTGTCCGAGATCCTCGGCCAGAAGGTCCACCTCTTCCTCCATGTGAAAACCCAGGAAGGCTGGGACGAGGATCGCGAATTCTACGAGGAAATGGGGCTGGACTGGTCGAAGTGACCGCCGCGCCTGCCGATCGCGCGCACCATGCCGCGCCGAACCCGCCGCGGCCGTGGTATGCCGACGGGCGGGTGTTCCTGATCCTGCTGCTCATCACCGCGCTGACCCGTGCGGCCAGCTTCGGGAACCCGGTGCTCTACAATGACGAGCAGTTTTACCTGCTCGTCGGTAGCCGGATGCTCGAGGGCGCGCTCCCCTATGTCGAACTGTGGGATCGCAAGCCGATCGGGCTGTTCTTCATCTATGCGGCCACCAGCGCGCTCGGTCCTTGGGACGTGCTGCAATACCAGGTGGTCGCCGGCCTGTTCGCGGGGACGACCGCGTGGGTGATCTATCGGATCGCACGGATGATCGCGCCGCCCGACGGCGCCTTCATCGCCGCCGCCTGTTACCCGATCTATCTCGCCGGGTTCAGCCTCGTCGGCGGGCAGGCCCCGGTGTTCTACAACCTCTTCGTCGCGCTCACCGCATGGTGGCTCGCGCGGCGCTATCGCGACGGCAACGTGCACAAGCTGTTCTTCGGCGGTTGCCTCGCCATGCTCGCGCTCGGCAGCGCGATGCAGGTAAAGTACACGGTGGTGTTCGAGGGGATCTATTTCGGCCTCGCACTGCTGTGGCTGGCTCACCGCGTCGGCCTCCACCGCTGGAGCATCCTGCCGATGGCGCTCGGCTGGGTCGGCTGCGCACTGGTGCCGACCGCGATCGCGCTCGGCTGGTACGCCAATCACGGCGACATGGAAGCCTATTTCTACGCCAATTTCGTCTCGATCTTCGAGCGCGAGAGCGGCATTTCAGGCCCGCTGATCCGGCTGCCGGTGCTATTGTTCTTCCTCAGCCCGCTATGGCTGCTGATGCTGTGGGCGCCACAGAAGCTCGGGCTCAAATACCACGGCACGCCGGTGCTCGATTTCGTCACCGGCTGGGCGATCGCCGCGTTTGCCGGGTTCATGATCATCGGAACCTATTACGACCATTATGTCGGCCCGTTGCTGGTCCCGTTCTTCGTGCTCGGCGCGCGCGCGCTCGGTCGGCATGGCCTGCGCCGCAAGCTCGCGATCGGGGTAGTGGTGTTCGGGGTGGCCTGCACCATCCTCCACACCGTGATCCGCGTCCAGATCGACGGCAGCCGCGAGGAATTCGCGGCGGTCCGCGACACGGTGGCCGAGGCGATCGCGCCGGACGACTGCATATACGTCTACGAAGGCGACGTCGCGCTCTATCACGCCACCGGCGCCTGCACGGTGACGCCCTACGTCTTCCCGACGCACCTCAACAGCTTCAAGGAAGAACACGCGCTCGGCATCGACACCATCGCCGAGATGGAACGCATCGTAGCCGCGCGCCCCAAGGTGATCGTCAAGATGGCCGAGCCGTACAACGATCCCGACAATGCTCGCACCCGCGCGGTGCTCGAGGAGGCGCTGGCGACGAGATACGAGCGCACCGCCGCCCTGCCCCGCGGCACCCGCGAAGTGGAGATCTGGGTCCGCCGCTAGCGCTTCTTCGCGATCGCGACCTTGTTCTTCTTGGCGAAGTCGCGGGTCGATTCCTCGCTCCGGCCCAGCGCCTTGGCAATCTGCTTGAGCCCCTGCCCCTTCCCGGCCAGCATTCGCAGCTGGCCGGCCTCGTCGGGGCGCCAGGGCTGTTTGTGGCGCTCGAACCGCTCCTTGCTCATTTCTCGGCCGCCTTCTTTTTTGCCGGAGCCTTTTTCTTGGCTGCAGCCTTTTTCTTGGCCGGTGCCTTCTTCTTCGCCGGGGCCTTCTTGCGGCCCTTCTTCTTGGCCGGCCCCTTGGCGACGCGCTCGTCGATCAGGCGGATGGCGTCTGCCTCGGTCACGTCCTCGGGCTTCATGTCGCGCGGGATCGTGGCGTTGGTGGTGCCGTCGGTGACATAGGGACCGTAGCGGCCCGGCAGGACCTTCATCTCGGCCTCGGACACCGGGTGCTTGCCGAAGGTCTTGATCGGCTCGGCCTTGGCGCGCCCGCCGCCCTTGCGATTGGCGGCTTCGGCCAGCAGCGTGACCGCGGCGTTCATGCCGGTGTCGAAGACGTCGCGGGTCGATTGCAGCTTGGCATACTTGCCATCGTGCCTGAGGTAAGGCCCGTAACGCCCTATGCTTGCTTCGATATCATTGCCTGTCTCGGGATGCTGGCCGATCACGCGCGGCAGCGAGAGCAGCTTCAGCGCCCATTCGAGATCGAAGTCGTCGAGGTCCTTGGGAATCGAGGCGCGCTTGGCGTCCTTGCCCTCGCCCAGCTGGATGTAGGGTCCGAATCGCCCGGTCTTGCGCTCGACCTCGAGACCGGTCTCGGGATCCTTGCCCATGATGGTATCTTCGGCCGGATCCTCGCCATCGGCGCCCGGCTGGGCGAAACGGCGGGTGAACTTGCATTCGGGATAGTTCGAGCAGGCGACGAATGCACCGTACTTGCCACCGCGCAGCGCGAGCCGCCCGTCCTGGCAGCGCGGGCACAGGCGCGGATCGGTCCCGTCCTCGCGCGGGGGGAACAGGTAATCCTCGAGGAAGCCGTCGAGCACCTCGGTGACTTCGGAGGGCTTGCGCTCCATCACCTCGTCGCTCTTGGGCTTGAAGTCGCGCCAGAAGGCTTCGAGCACCTTCTTCCACTCGGCACGCCCGCCCGAGACCTCGTCGAGTTCGTCCTCCATCCCGGCGGTGAAATCGAACGCCACGTAACGAGTGAAGAAGCGTTCGAGAAAGGCGGTCAGCAGGCGCCCGCTTTCCTCGGCGTGGAAGCGGTTCTTCTCCATCCGCACGTAATCGCGATCGCGCAGCGTCTGGATCGTCGAGGCGTAGGTCGAGGGACGCCCGATGCCGAGCTCCTCGAGCCGCTTGACCAGCGAGGCCTCGGAAAAGCGCGGCGGTGGCTGGGTGAAGTGCTGGGTCGCGATCACCTCGCGCTTCGCCGGCGCATCGCCCTCGCGCAGGAAGGGCAGCAAACCGTCCTCGTCCTCTTCGTCGCCGCGCTTGTCGATGCCTTCCTCGTACAGCGCGAGGAAGCCGGGGAACTTCACCACCTGGCCGTTGGCGCGAAGGCCGTGCTGGCCGGTCGCGTCCTCGAAATGGACGGTCGTGCGCTCCAATCGCGCCGAGGCCATCTGGCTCGCCAGAGCGCGCGTCCAGATCAGCTTGTAGAGCTTTTCCTCGTCGCCGCGCCCGGCCTTTTCCTTGATGAAATCGGTCGGCCGGATCGCTTCGTGCGCTTCCTGAGCATTCTTGGCCTTGGTCTTGTACTGGCGCGGTTTTTCGGGGAGGTAATGTCCGTCGTAACGGCGCGTGATGGCCTTGCGCGCACTGGCGATCGCGCTGCCTTCCATCGAGACGCCGTCGGTACGCATGTAGGTGATCGCGCCCGCCTCGTAGAGCGACTGCGCGAGCCGCATCGTGTGGCTGGCCGAAAAGCCGAGTTTTCGCGCGGCCTCCTGCTGCAGCGTGGAGGTCGTGAAGGGCGGAGCGGGGCTGCGCTGCAACGGCTTGGTATCCACGCCGACGACGCGGAATTCGCTCTCTTCGACCGCCGTCTTGGCCTTGCCCGCAATGCCCTCATTGCCGAGCGAGAGCTTTTCGAGCTTCTCGCCCTCGAACTTGACCAGCCGCGCGTCGAAGCCGGTGCCGTCCTGCTCCATCTTGGCGACGACCGACCAGTATTCGTCGGACTTGAACGCCTCGATCTCGCGCTCGCGATCGACGATCAGCCGCAATGCGACCGATTGCACGCGGCCCGCCGACTTCGCGCCGGGCAGCTTGCGCCACAGCACGGGCGAAAGCGTGAAGCCGAACAGGTAATCGAGCGCGCGGCGGCCGAAATACGCGTCGATCAGGTCCTGGTCGAGCTGGCGCGGATGCTCCATCGCGTTGGTCACCGCCTGCTTGGTGATCGCATTGAAGGTCACCCGCTCGACCTCGGCGGGCAGCGCCTTACGCTTCTTCAGCAGGTCGAGCACGTGCCAGCTGATCGCCTCCCCCTCGCGATCGGGGTCGGTTGCGAGGATCAGGCGGTCGGCCTTCTTGGCCGCATCGGCGATCGCCTTGACCTGCGAGCGGTTGCGCTGGTCGGCATAGACCTCCCAGTCCATTGCGAAATCCTCGTCCGGGCGCACGCTGCCATCCTTGGGCGGCAGGTCGCGGACATGGCCGTAGCTGGCGAGGACCTTGTAGTCCTTGCCGAGGTATTTCTCGATGGTCTTCGCCTTGGCCGGCGATTCGACGATAACAAGCTGCATGTGAGTTCGGGCAGTCCCTTACGTGTGTACGTGTACGTACGCGCGATGGTCAGCGAGCCGCGCGATTCGTCAAGCGGGTTTGTGGTCGATCGGCTTGCAAGGCAGCCCTCGCCCGATCAATGCTTGCAGAATGAAATTTACAAATCTCGAGAACGCTGGGCTCTCGCGCATGATCGAGGCGTGTCCCGAAGCTAGGCCCACCTTGGAAATGCAAGTGGCGAACGCAGAGGTCGTTAAGAGAGAGAATACGGGTGTCGGATTTTTCACGACGCTGAAGGTTAAGAAAGATGCCCCTTTGATGACCCAGTCCAAATCGGACGTCGCACATGCATTCGCCGAGGTGTCTGGAATTGAGAACGGCATGGGGATCATCCTCTTCCAAGCCAACGGACTCATCGACCAAATCGAATTTTGGACAGTCACGCCTGCTCGAACCGACAAACTCGACCCCTACGATCTCGAATTTGAAATCAAATCCGTAGAGAGTGCGGCCTAGCGCAGACTGACTCGGCCACCCGCGTGCCGCTCCAACCGTCCGGCCAGTTCGAGCTCCAGCAGCGCCAATTGAACCGCCGCCGCGTCCTCGCCCGACTGGCGGATCAGTTCGTCGACCGCGACCGGTGCGGTGGTAAGCCAGTCGGCCAGCTCAGCGGGTTCGGCTTCGGACAAATCCTCGACGGGCTCCCACATCGGTGCGCTTGCCTCGCGGAACGTGCTGCGCGGGTTGCCGTCGAAGCCGGAGAGCAGTTCGATCACTTCGTCCGCCGACTGGACCAGCACGCCGCCTTCGCGGATGAGCTGGTTGCAACCGTGGCTGCGCGCGTCGAGCGGGCTACCAGGGATCGCCATCACCTCGCGCCCCGCCTCGCCCGCCAACCGCGCGGTGATCAGCGAACCCGATTTGGGGGCGGCCTCGACCACCAGCGTGCCCGCCGCCAGCCCGGCGATGATGCGGTTGCGCGAGGGGAAGTGCCGCCCGCGCGGCTCGGTACCGGGGGGCTGTTCGGCAATCAGCAGGCCCTCGTTGGCGATCCGTTCCTGCAGTTCTGCGTGCTGCGACGGATAGGCGATATCGATTCCGCTCGCGATGACACCGATCGTGCTGGGCATGGCGCCTTCGTGGCTCGCCCCGTCGATCCCGCGCGCGAGGCCCGAAACGACGGTCCAACCCTCGGCCGCCAACTTCGCCGCGAAATCGCGCGCCAGCTTGACCGCCGCCGCCGAGGCGTTGCGTGCACCGACCATCGCCACGCAAGGCTTCGCCGCCAGTGCGGGATCGCCGCGATAGGTCAGGATCGGCGGCGCGCTGTCGAGCTCGGCCAATAGCGGCGGGTAATCGGGCTGGTCGTGGAACAGGTATCGCGCGCCGGCCTTCTTCACCGCCGCGATCTCTCCCTCGACCTTGCCGACCGGCGTGGGGGTAATCCTTCGCCCGCCGCGCTGCGCCAGATCGGGCAGTCCCTCGATCGCCCTGGCAGCGGTGCCGAAGCGCTGGAGCAATTGCCGGTAGCCCACCGGCCCGACATTGGGCGAGCGCAGCAGGCGGATGCGTGCGAAGGCCTCGTCACGGGTGAGCGCGCTCACGTCTTCGAACCGACCTTAGGTTCCTCACCCTTGAGCAGCCGCCCGATATTCGCGCGGTGGAGCCACAGAACGAGCGCCGCGATCACCGCCAGCGCGATGAACGCTTCCGTCTCGCCCGCGAACCACGCGGCCACCGCCGTGACCACCACCGCCGTCATTCCCGCCAGCGAGCTGATCCGCGTCACCGCGAGGACACCGAGCCAGGCGATCGCGTAGACCGCACCCAGCATCCAGGCGAGACCGAAGGCGACGCCCGCATTGGTCGCCACGCCCTTCCCGCCCCTGAAGCCGAGCCAGACCGGGAAACAATGGCCCAGCACGGCGGCGACGGCGGCATAGGGCACCGTATCCTCTCCGAACGCGAAGCGCGCGATCAGCACGCCCGCCAGCCCCTTGAGCAGGTCGAGCAGCAAGGTCGCCGCGCCGAGCTTCTTGCCCCCGGCGCGCAACACGTTGGTCGCGCCGATATTGCCCGAGCCCTGCGCGCGGACGTCGCCCAACCCCGCCGCCTTGGTCAGCAGCAGGCCGAACGGGATCGAACCGACGAGGTAGGCGGCGAGCATCGCTAGCCCGGTTTCGGTGTTGAATTCGAACATCTTGGCCTCCCCGTGCGCCCCGAGCTTGTCGAAGCGCGGCTGTCCTGCTTATGCGCAACGCTAGTAGAAACAACGGTCCTTCGACAAGCTCAGGACGAACGGAATTGGACATTTCACAAGCGACCGCTCCCATCCTGCTGTTCGATTCCGGCGTCGGCGGATTGTCGGTGCTCGAGGCCGTGCGCCGCGAACTGCCCGAAGCACCGGTGGTCTATGCCGCGGACAATGCGGGCTATCCCTACGGCACCAAGAGCGAGGCGCAGATCGCGACGCGGATCCCGGCGCTGCTCGGGCGGCTGGTCGAACGCTACCGCCCCCGCCTCGTCGTGATCGCCTGCAACACAGCCTCGACCATCGCGCTGGAAGACGTCCGCGCCGCGCTCGACCTGCCGGTGGTCGGCACGGTGCCCGCGATCAAGCCCGCCGCCAAGCTGACCGAGAGCGGGGTGATCGGCCTGCTCGGCACCGAGGCGACCGTGCGCCAGGCCTATGTCGATGCCCTGGCGCAGGATTTCGCCAATGGCTGCATCCTGCTGCGCCACGGCTCGGCCGAGCTGGTGGCGGCGGCGGAGGAAAAACTCCACGGCGGCACCCCCGACCCGGCGGTGTTCGAACGCGTCGCCCGCGCCTTCCGCCAGCAGCCCGGAGGCGAGCGGATGGACACGGTGGTGCTCGCATGCACCCATTTCCCGCTGGTCGAGGACGAATTGCGCGCCGCGCTGGGCCCTGATCCTCGGCGCATGCGCTTCGTCCACGGGGCCGAAGGGATCGCCCGGCGGGTCGCCCACCTGCTCGAAGGCCAATCATTCACCCGCGACCGCCCCGACCGGCTTGTCCTGACCGCGCCCGACGGACGTTTCTCCGCGCTCGAACCCGCGCTCGCCCGCTACGGCCTCGAGGCGTGCGAAACCCTCTGAATTCTTGCGAGTCGTTCGCAAAGACAATCCTTCTAATCGGCGGGTTACGGCGCTAGTGCACCGCGCACGGAATCGATGCACCGATGAACTACCAGCATATCTTCGACCAGGCGATCGAACGCCTCCACGAGGAAGGGCGCTACCGCGTCTTCATCGACATCCTGCGCAACAAGGGCGCCTTCCCCAACGCACGCTGCTTCGCCGGGCATAACGGCCCGAAACCGATCACCGTGTGGTGTTCGAACGACTACCTCGCGATGGGCCAGCACCCCAAGGTGATCGAGGCGATGGAAGAGGCGCTGCACGATGTCGGCGCGGGTTCGGGCGGCACGCGCAATATCGGCGGCAACACCCACTACCATGTCGAGCTCGAGCACGAGCTGGCCGACCTCCACGGCAAGGAAGGCGCGCTGCTCTTCACCAGCGGCTACGTCTCCAACGACGCGACCCTGTCGACGCTTGCCAAGCTCCTGCCGGGCTGCGTGATCTTTTCCGACGAATTGAACCATGCGAGCATGATCGCCGGGATCCGCAATTCGGGCTGCGACAAGCGGGTGTTCCGTCACAACGATCTCGACCATCTCGAGCAATTGCTCGCCGCCGAGGATCGTGACGCGCCCAAGCTGATCGCGTTCGAAAGCGTTTATTCGATGGATGGCGACGTCGCCCCGGTCCACGCGATCTGCGACCTCGCCGAGAAATACAACGCGCTGACCTATGTCGACGAGGTCCACGCGGTCGGCATGTACGGCAAGCGCGGCGGCGGGATCACCGAGCGCGACGAGGCCGCGCACCGGATCGACATCATCGAGGGCACGCTGGGCAAGGCGTTCGGCGTGATGGGCGGCTACATCGCGGCCGACAAGAAGATCATCGACTGCATCCGCAGCTACGCCCCGGGCTTCATCTTCACCACCTCGCTCTCCCCGGTGCTGGTCGCGGGCGTGCTGGCCTCGGTCAAACACCTCAAGGCTTCCAGCGAGGAGCGCGACGCGCAGCAACTCGCCGCCGCCCGGCTCAAGGCGCTGATGGCCGAAGCCAACCTGCCGGTGATGGACAGCACCACGCATATCGTCCCGCTTATGGTCGGCGATCCGGTGCGCGCGAAGAAGATCTCGGACATCCTGCTCGCCGAATACGGCGTCTACGTGCAGCCGATCAATTTCCCGACCGTGCCGCGCGGCACCGAGCGCCTGCGCTTCACCCCCGGCCCCGCGCACAGCGAGGAAATGATGCGCGAACTCGTCGCCGCGCTGGTCGAGATCTGGGACCGGCTCGACCTGGAACTGCGCCAGGCCGCCTGATCCGTGGTTGCGGTTGCCGACCCCGACTTTCGCCACCGTACACCTCCCGCACTCAAGGCCATGCTCGACGCCAGCCCCGAACTGGCCGAAAAATGGCACGCGCTGACTGCGCTGGCGCGCAACGAATGGATCTGCTGGACGATCTCGGCAAAGCAGGAGGCGACGCGCGAAAAGCGCCGTGCGCGGCTGCGCGAGGAGATACTCGAGGGCAAGAAGCGCCCTTGCTGCTGGCCGGGATGCCCGCATCGCCGCGAATCCGCGAGAAAATTCGTCGATCCCTGACACGATCTCGGCGCGACAAAACGAAAATCGTTAGGCGAATGGAAACCTTACCGTGACATTGCCTTGGGGCGGTGCGCGTAAAAGGACGCCCCCGCACAGGGACGACGATGGCATTTTTCCGAAATCGAGGCAGCGCTGCCGAGGTTCCGACGCATGCGGATGCGGGCGGTCCCGAGTTCGCGGATGCGGCTGGTTTCACCGATGCGAAGGCGCGGCTCGAAGTGCTCGACGATTTCGAGCGCACCGGAATTGCGTGGATCTGGGCGACCGACGGCGACGGCAAGCTGATCTACCTGTCGCCTGGCGCGGCAGAGCATCTCGGCGTCGATCCGTCGCAATTGTTGGCGCAGCCCTTCGCGTCCCTGTTCGAAACCGATCCCGACGATCCCGACGGCCGCTCCTCGCGCCCGCTCAAATTCCAGATCAAGGCGCGGGGCAAGCTGACCGATGCCGTGGTGCGTTGCATGCTTCCGGAGACCAGGACCGGAACGCAGAAATGGTGGCAGGTCTCGGCCCACCCCAAACTCGACCCCGAGGGCAACTTCCTCGGCTATCGCGGGGCGGCGAAGGACGTGACGGTCGAATACAACCGCAAGCTCGAGGACAGCCGCCTCGCCGAATACGATTCGCTCACCGGCCTGTTCAACCGCCACCGGATGAGCCGCCGGATCGACAGCGTGCTCGCCGCGTTCAAGACGGCCAAGCGCAATTGCGCGCTGATGATGCTCGACCTCGACAAGTTCAAGCAGGTCAACGACACGATGGGCCACCAGGCCGGCGACGAGCTGCTCAAGACCGTCGCCGAACGCCTGACATCGATCGTCGGCGACCGCGGCGAGATCGGCCGTCTGGGCGGCGACGAATTCCAGATCATCCTGCCCGATATCGACGATCGCGGGAAACTCGGCGAGCTGGCCGACAAGATCATCCAGATCGTCTCGCAACCCTATCCGATCGACGGCAAGCGCGCTGTCATCGGGACCTCAGTCGGGATCGCGATCGCGCCCTATGACGCGCTCGAGAGCGAGGACTTGATCCATGCCTCCGACCTCGCGCTCTATGCCGCCAAGCACGGTGGGCGCGGCCAGTTCCGCTTCTACTCGGCCGATCTCAAGGACGAGGAGGAGGAACGCCAGGAGCTGCTCGACGATTTGCGGATCGCGCTCAACGAAGACCAGCTCGAGCTGCATTACCAGCCGGTCGTCCAGTGCGACAATTCGATGGTCGTCGGTTTCGAGGCACTGATGCGGTGGGAGCATCCCGAGCGCGGTCCGGTGCCGCCATCCGCTTTCATTCCGGTCGCCGAAAGCAGTGCACTGATCAACCAGCTCGGCGAATGGGCGCTGCGGCGCGCCTGCGAGGATGCCAAGGCCTGGCCGAAATCGGTCCGCGTCGCGGTCAACGTCTCGGCCAAGCAGTTCGCGCAGAAGGGTTTCGTCAGCCTCGTCACCAACGCGCTCGCGGCGAGCGAGCTCGATCCCGATCGGCTCGAACTCGAACTGACCGAGAGCGTGTTCATGGGCGATAGCGAGACGGTCGAGGAAACCTTCGACCAGCTGAAGAAACTCGGCGTGCGCATCGCGCTCGACGATTTCGGCACCGGCTATTCCTCGCTCAGCTATCTGCGCGCCGCGCCGTTCGACAAGCTCAAGGTCGACAAGAGCTTCGTCGACTCCTGCACCCTGCAAGACCAGAACAGCGCCAAGATCATCGCCGCGATCATCGGCCTGTCCGACGCGCTGGGCATGGATGTGACGGTCGAGGGCGTCGAGGCGTTCGACCAGCTCGAACTGGTCAAGTCGAAGGGTGCAAAATATATCCAGGGCTGGCTCTACTCCAAGGCGATGCCCGCCGCCGAGATCGCCGAGCTGATCGAGGCCGACGAGTTGCGGATCGAACCCGACGGCCCGGAGACCCACCGGCCCGATCGTCGCTCGGTCTATCGCCGCATAGGCGTGATCCACGAGGATCATCGCTACACGGCGGTGATGCGCGACCTCTCGACCACCGGCGCGCTGGTCGAAGGACTGGTCGGGGTGCCGGAGGGCGAGCCGATCGTGCTCGATCTGGGCGGCGGCCAGCTCGCCGTCGGTGTGGTCAAGCATTCCAAGGAAGAAAAATTCGGGGTCGAGTTCGAGGCACCGCTGGTGTCGGACGGTGCGGGGGGCCTGTGCACCCGCCACCGGATCAGCCCCTATGCCCTCGCCGCCGCCGGCATGCCGCTCGAAGCGTTGCCGCAGGGTGCGGAGACCAAGGGTATCGTGCCCGAACAGCCGAAAACCCCGCGCCGCTTCATGGAAGTGGTCGTCGGCGGGGCCGGATAGGTCAGGTCCACTCCGTGCAGGTGATGCTCGGGCTGTAACCTTCCCACAGCTTGCAATATCGGACCGCCCCGTTCGAGGCGTGCAGGAAATAGGTGTAGGTCTCGTCCTTCCGCAGCACGGTGATCGTGTCTCCGCCGGCCGCATCCTGGCGCTGCGCCTGCGCCGCCCCCATAGCGGTGCCCGACACAACGAGGACAGCGATCGCCGCGACGGTATTGCGGCCCAGCCTCTTCAAATCCACGGCAGACTCCTTCGCAGATGCCCACCGCTCGAATAGGACGGGCGAGAAGCGATGAAAACGGTCCGATTCTGACGCGCTCGCGGCGCGGCCGCCGCGCTAGGCGTCCTTCGCGGGCGGAAAGACCAACACGTCGGCATCGAGTTCACGCAGGAGGTCGCTGGTGGTGCTGCCGAGCAGCGCCTGGCGGAAGCCGCTGTGACCGTGCGATCCGATCGCGATCAGCTGGCAATCGTGCCGCTCGAGCGCGCGTGCGATCACCCGCCCGGTCTCGCCCTCGACCGTCTCTCCCTCGAGGTGGTCGTGGTCGCGGGTGAATTTCGCCATCTCGGAGTCGACGTGCTCCCGCAGTTCGTCGCGGATATATTCGGCCTTCTGCCAGCCGTCGAAGGGGACGTGATAGGCGTGCACGGCATGGAAATCGGCCTCGGGCAGCAGCGCCTGCGCCTGGTCGAGCACCTGCCGCGAGGCCTCGGAAAAATCGGTGCCGACGAGGACGCGACGATACGGCCCGGATGCACGCCGCTTGACCACCAGCGTCGGGATTTCGCTGTACCGCAGCACGTGATCGACCGCGGTGCCGAGGAAGTAGTCGCCGACCGAATTGTAGCGCGCGACGCCCATCACCAGCAGCGATGCGCCCGACTCGCGCACCGCGCCGATGATTGCCTCGGGCACGGTCCCGCTCGGACACAGCAGCTCGACCTCGCAATCGGCATCGCGGACGAGCTCGCGCAGCTGGCGCTCGAGTCGCTTGCGATCGGCCTGCGAATTCTCCGACAATTCGGTCGCGTGAATTACCTTGAGCGGGCGCGAGAGCTGCTCGGCGAGCAGGATCGCACGATCGACCGCGCGGTCCGAACGGGCGCTGAAATCGGTGGCGACGACGATGGGCCCGGCGGTCATACAGTATCCTTTGATGAACGGTTAGTAACGAGCAACATGCTACGAAGCCGAAGAGGGTGACGCAAGTCGTCGATCCGGCGCACCCCGCACAAGGCGTGGGGTTCTTCGCAGGTAGACCCACGCTTCACGGAAATTGCGGCGGGTGCATCGGGATCGTTATTCCGTATCCGCGCTGCGGGCGTCGGCCAGCTCGAGATAAGGATAGCTCTCGACGAGGCTATAGCCCGGCGTGCGTTGGGCGAAATGACGCATCCAGGTGGCGTGTCCGCTGCCGACAATCATCAACACCCGATCGCCTGGCTCAGCGACCATGTCCATCTTGGCGAACATCTTGGCATTGCGCATGTACCACATTGCGTTCAGCACAGCTCCGGGTTGATCCTCGCCATCACCGATCTCGATCAACCCGTAATACAGGCGGTCGTGCATCGAAGTGAGAACTTCTGGATCGTTGTGCATCAGCAGATTTGCAGCAATCGAACGGCCTTCCATTGCAGCCTGTTCTTCAGCCATCTTGGCCTCTACGATCGCCATGAGTCCCGCGACGACATTCTGCTGATCGTTCTCTTTGGCGAACTCCATCAGCGGACCCATCGGGAAATAGTCGGGTTCATCGCCTTGGGGTTGCTCGTCGAATCCATAGACCGCCGGGTGATCGAGCATCTTCGCCACCCTGTATCCTATCTGGACGTCCTCCCCCCGCAGCGTCGCGAGCGATTTCTCGTAATCCGCGTAGCGCGAATCAAGAAATGTCGGTGCCGGGACAACACGTTCGACGACGATCTTGGTCGGACGCCATTCGGCAAGCGTCTCCGCCAGGATCTGGATCTCGCGCTGGCGCCGTTCCGACAGAACGTCGTCCGCTTCGAGATTGACAGCATCGAGGCCTGGATTGGAGAAGTGATAGCTGCCGAGAACCATCACCTGCGTGGTCGGCGGGGCTTCCTGCGCGGGCAACGGTGTCGCGAACGCAATTACACCAATCGCCGCAATTAGCATCTGTTTCAGCATCGTCATCTCCATGTGTATTGCTTATATAATACACATGGAGATTGTGCTGTCTAGCGCAGGCTCACCACGTTGTCGCGGCGGACGATCTCGCGGTCGTCGCGATAGAGGCTCGCCATCGGTTCGTCGGTCGCGGTCACCACGGTCGCGCCGCCGAAGCCGTTGAAGCCGGTCTTCATCGTCGCACCATAGGCGCCGATCATGCCGATCTCGATATAGTCGCCGGCACCGATATCCTCGGGCAGCAGGAACGGGCCGGCCATGTAGTCGGCATCGTCGCAGGTCGGGCCGTAGAAGGCGAATTCGCGATAGGTCTCGGCATCGGTGGGTGTGCCGTTGTCGCCCAGTCGGCGGACGGGGAAGCGCCAGCCGACATGTGCGGCGTCGAACAGCGCGCCATAGGCACCGTCATTGATGTAGAGCTCGTCGCCGCGGCGACGGTCGACCCGCACGATCAGCGAATTGTATTCCGCCGACAGCGCGCGGCCGGGCTCGCACCACAGCTCGGAGGAATAAGAGATCGGGAGCGATTCGTTGGCATTGTGGATGGCGCCGAAGAAGTCCTCGAGCGGCGGCGGTTCCATGCCGGGATACACGCTCGGGAACCCCCCGCCGACATCGATCACGTCGACCGTGACCGAGGCCGCGACGATCGCCGCGCGCACGCGCTCCATCGCCTGCACGTAGGCGAAGGGCGTCATCGCCTGGCTGCCGACGTGGAAGCAGATGCCGAAGGTGTCGGCGACCTGCCGGGTCGCCTGCAGTAGCCCGGTGGCGTCCGCGAGGTCGATCCCGAACTTGCTCGCGAGCGAGAGCTGCGCGTGCTCGGACGAGACCCGCAGCCGCACCAGCAGCGCGAGATCGGCGGCGTCGTTGCCGGCCTCGTCGCGGGTCGCTGCGACGATCTTGTCGAGCTCCTCGCGGCAATCGAGACTGAACACCTTCACGCCGTGCTCGTGATAGGCCTCGGCCACTGCGCGCGCGGTCTTGACGGGGTGCATGAAGCACAGCGTTGCCTGCGGCAGGATCGAGCGCACGAGGCGCACCTCGGCGATCGAGGCGACGTCGTAATGCGTCACCCCGGCATCCCACAGGACGCGCAGCAGGTCGGGCGAAGGATTGGCCTTCACCGCGTAAAGCGACTTGCCGGGGAACTTCTCGACGAAGAAACGCGCCGCGCGCCGGGCCGCGTGCGGCCGGTCGAGGATCACGGGCTCGTCGGGCTCGAGGGCGTCGACTACAGCCTTGGCGTCAGGGAAATGGTGCAATTCAAGGGACCCCCAAAACGGTTTGTTAAACCATGAAACGACAAGCTGCCTTGCGGTTAGGAAGTCCCCTTGGGGCAGCGGAAGCGCGCATATAGAGCCGTTGCGCGCAGATGCAAGCGCGAAACATGCAGGTTCGTACGGTCAATGCCGCCGCGCGGCCATGCGTTCCGAGATCGTCAGCTCAGCCGATCGCGGAAATCGCGATAACCGAACTTGCGGATCTGCTCGAGCTGGTCGGTCTGGCTGTCCCACAGCCAGATCGAGGGCAGCGGCACGCCGTTGAAGGTCGTGGTCTTGACCATCGAGTAATGCGCCTGGTCGAGAAAGGCGAAGCGCGCACCCGGCTCGCATTTGCCGGGCATGACGTAATCCCCGATCACGTCGCCCGCGAGGCAGGACGGACCGCCGAAGCGGACCGGGCTCCCCTCCCCCTGCTCGCCCAGCATGGCGGGGCGATAGGGCGCCTCGATGACGTCGGGCATGTGGCAGGTGGCGGAGACGTCGGTGATCGCCAGCGGGATTTCGTTGACGTGGGTGTCGAGCACGGTGCCGACGAGGATACCCGCATCGAGCGCCACCGCCTCGCCCGGTTCGAGATAGATCTCGCAGCCGGTGTCTTCCTTGGCGTCCTTGAGGAATTCGACCAGTTCCTCGCGCTGGTAATCGGCGCGGGTGATGTGGTGCCCGCCGCCCATGTTGATCCAGTCGAGCTGGTCGAAATAAGGTTCGATGGCGTCGAACACCTTGTCCCAGGTCCGATGGAGCGGCTCGAAATCCTGCTCGCACAGCGTGTGGAAGTGGATCCCATTGACCCCCTCCATGTGCTCATCGGTCAGCTGGTCGAGCGGGAAGCCGAGCCGAGAATGCGGCGCGCACGGATCGTAGCGCGGCACTTCGCCCTCGGGCGATTGCGGGTTGATCCGCAGGCCCACGTCGAAATCGTTGCCCTGCGAGCGCGCCTGCTCGAGGATCAGCGCCGCGCGCGCGATCTGCTGCGGCGAATTGAAGATCACGTGGTCGGACAGGCGGCAGACCTCGGGAATGTCCTCGGGCTTGTAGGCCGCGCTGTAGGTCGCGATCTCGCCGTCATAGTGTTCGGAGGCGAGCAGCGCTTCCCACAGGCCCGAGGTGCACACGCCGTCGAGATATTCCCCGATCAGAGGCGCAACGCTCCACATGCTGAACGCCTTCAATGCCGCCAGCACCTTGATGTCGGCCTCGTCGCGGATTTCGGCGAGGATCCGGCAATTGTCGCGCAGCTTGGCCGCGTCGATCACGAAGGAGGGGCTGTCGACCCGCGACAGGTCGAATTGGCGGAAGGCGCCCGGATCGCCTGCTCTGGTTTCCATCAGTATTCCTCCAATGCCGTGTCGAAGGCCGACTTGGCGTCATCGTCGAAGCAGACCAGCGCGATACGCTCGAAGCAGTCGGTCCGTTCTTCCAAAAAACCTGCAATCGATTCCACCGCGACTTCAGCCGCGCGGTCCAGCGGATAGCCGAATAGACCGGTCGAAATCGCCGGGATACCGACTGTCCGCGCCCCCACTTCGACAGCACGCTCGAGCGACTGGCGGTAGCAGCTGGCGAGCAGTTCGGGCTCGCCATTGCCGCCGCCGCGCCAGACGGGGCCGACGGTGTGGATGATATGCTCCGCCGGGAGTCGGTAGCCCTTGGTGGTCTTGGCCTGCCCGGTCTTGCAACCGCCAAGCAGTCGGCATTCGTGGACGAGATCCGGCCCGGCGGCACGATGGATCGCGCCATCGACGCCGCCGCCACCGAGCAATGAGGAATTGGCCGCGTTGACGATAGCGTCGAACTCCATCGTCACGATGTTGCCGCGGACGGCCTCGATCAGCGTCGAACCGATCTTCACGCGATCAGAAATCGACCGGGCGGTCGAGTTCCTTCACCTGATAGGGCAGGCCCTGTTCACCGAGCATCTCGAGGAACGGGTCGGGATCCATTTGCTCCATGTTGAACACGCCGTCGCCCTTCCACTTGCCGGTCAGCATCATCGCGCTGCCGACCATCGCGGGGACGCCGGTGGTGTAGGAGACCGCCTGGTTGCCGGTTTCCTCATACGCCTTTTCGTGGCTGCAGATATTGTTGATGTAGAAGGTCTTCTCGCCCGATCCGTCGAGCGCCTCGCCGGTCGCGATCACCCCGATATTGGTGTTGCCCTTGGTCGTCTCGCCGAGGCTTTCGGGCTTGGGCAGGACCGCGGCGAGGAATTGCAGCGGGATGATTTCCTGGCCCTTGTACTTGATCGGGTCGATGCTCGTCATGCCGACATTCTGCAGCACGGTGAGGTGCTTGATGTACTCGTCGCCGAAGGTCATCCAGAAGCGGCCGCGCTCGAGTTCGGGGATGAACTTCGACAGGCTTTCGAGCTCCTCGTGATACATCATGTAGGCCGCGCGGGCGCCCACGCCTTCGAAGTCGAACACCATCCGCTTGCCCATCGCAGGGGTCTCGACGAACTCGCCGTTTTCCCAGTGGCGCGCGGGCGCGGTGACTTCGCGGATATTGATTTCCGGATTGAAATTGGTGGCGAAAGCCTGGCCGTGATCACCGCCGTTGCAATCGAGGATGTCGAGCTGGCGGATGGTCTTGAGCTTGTGCTTCTTCAGCCACATCGCGAACACGCTGGTGACGCCCGGATCGAAGCCCGAGCCGAGCAGCGCCATGATGCCCGCCTCCTTGAAGCGGTCGTGATATGCCCACTGCCAGTGATATTCGAACTTGGCCTCGTCCTTGGGCTCGTAATTGGCGGTGTCGAGGTAATCCACGCCGGTTTCGAGGCAGGCGTCCATGATCGGCAGGTCCTGGTACGGCAGCGCGAGATTGACCACGAGCGAAGGCTCGATCTTGCGGATCAAATTGACCATCGCGGGCACTTCCTCGGCGTCGATCTCGTAGGTCGCAACCTCCTGCCCGGTGCGTTCCTTCACGCTCTCGGCGATCGCATCGCACTTGCTCTTGGTGCGGCTGGCAAGGTGGATCTCGCCGAAAATGTCCGCATTCATCGCCATCTTGTGCACGCAGACCGAGCTCACGCCGCCCGCGCCGATCACCAATACCTTGCTCATGTTCGCTCCGTAGATTTCGTATGTGGCGCCCACATAAGGGAATGCGCCGACACCGCAACATGATCCGACGCTTTCCTACCGCGCCGCGAACGGGCAAAAGGTGCGGATGGAAACACTTGCCCTTTCATCGCGAATTCCGAACGCTGGCGCGCTTTCGATCCGGGAAATTTTCTTGCCTGGACAGTGTAACACGCGGTCCATCCGTGGCGCAGGAGCGACGAGCCGATGAGCGGGCAGCGCCAACCCACCCGCGCGGGCGTGCAGGCCGCGGCCGACAAGATCGCCGCCAGGCTGCCACCCACGCCGTTGCTCCCGGTCGAGCACGACGATCTGCGCTTCCACGTCAAGGCAGAGTGCCTGCAGCCGATCGGCGCGTTCAAGATCCGCGGCGGCTGGCACCGGCTGACCGACCTGTCGGCAGAAGAGCGTGCGGCGGGCGTCGTCGGCGTGTCGAGCGGCAACCACGCGCAGGGCGTCGCCTGGGCCGCCCGCGAACTCGGTATCGCGGCGACGATCGTGATGCCGGAGGATGCGCCGCAGGTGAAACTCGACCGCACCCGGGCGCTGGGCGCGGAGGTCGTCACCTACGACCGCATGACCGAGGACCGCGAGGCGATCGCGCAAGGCATCGCCGGCGAGCGCGGCGCGACTCACGTCCACGCCTATGCCGATCCCTGGGTGATCGAGGGCCAGGGCAGCGCCGGCATCGAGATCACCCGCCAGCTCGGCCGCCAACCGTCGAAGCTGGTCGCCTGTTGCGGCGGTGGCGGCCTGTCCGCCGGTCTCGCCCTCGCCTGCCCCGACAGCGCGATCGCGCTGGTCGAACCAGAGGGCTGGGACGATGTCTGCCGCAGCCTCGAGACGGGTGAAATCCAGTCGATCGACGACCCGCCGCCGACCGCCTGCGACGCGCTCCAGACCTTCGCCACGCGCCCCATCAACTTCGACATCCTGCGTGAGCGCGCAAGCGAATGGGCGCGCGCCACCGAGGCCGAGATCCGGACAGCCCAGCGCTTCGCCTTCGCGCACCTCCGGCTGGTGCTCGAACCGGGCGGCGCGGCCGCGCTCGCGGCGGTGCTCGCGGGCAAGATCGCGGTCGACGGGGACGCGGTCGTCCTGCTCACCGGCGGCAACACGGATGCGGCGAGCTTCGCCGCTGTACTGGGGTCGACGGACTAGGTTGCTTTTCGCCACCGCAGACCTAGTCTGCCGGGCAAAACAGGGAAGGGATTTCAAATGCAGGCGCAAATGCTCGCACCGGCCGCGGTGCTCGTCTTCTGGTCGATCATCATGCTGGTCTGGATGGCGGGCACCCGCTTTCCGGCGATGGCAAAGAGCAACGTCGATTTGAAGAATGGCCCTCCGGGTGGGCGCGGACAGGATCTCGAGGCGGTGCTGCCGCGCGAGGTGCAGTGGAAATCGCACAATTACGCGCACCTGATGGAACAGCCGACGATCTTCTACCCGACCGTCATCATCCTCGCGATGATGGGCGCCAACGGCCTCGATGTGGCGCTCGCCTGGGCCTATGTCGCGATCCGCATCCTGCATTCGATCTGGCAAGCGACCGTCAACCGCATCCCGGTGCGCTTCCTGATGTTCCTGCTCTCGACGCTGGCGCTCGCCGTGCTCGCGCTGCGGGCGCTGTCGATGACGGTGTTCGCCGGCACGGACCTGATCCAGTGACGGGCATGGGGATCCTCCAGCCGGTCGTCGCGCTGGCCGGCTGGACGCTGCTGATGTGGCTATGGATGTACGCCACCCGCCTGCCAGCGATGAGCAAGGCGGGGATCAAGCCCGACGATGCGCGCAATGTCGGCGTCCTCGACCAGCGCCTGTCGCCGCAAGTCCAGTGGAAGGCGCAGAACTACAACCATTTGCACGAGGCGCCGACCGTGTTCTACGCGGTCGCCATCGTGATCGCGATCGTCGGCCAGGGCGACGGGTTCAACCTGTGGCTCGGCTGGGCCTACGTGGTGCTGCGCGTGCTGCACTCGCTGGTGCAGGCGACGGTGAACAAGGTGGCGGTACGCTTCGGCCTGTTCACGCTGTCGACGCTGGTGCTGATCGCGCTCACCTTCCACGCGGCGATCGCGGTGTTCGACATCCACTTGTGAAGCCCGCGCTAGTCGCGGACGAACAGGCTCGCGAGCTCGATATGGGTCGACCACAGGAACTGCCCCACCGGGCGTAGCTCGGCGCAGCGCCAACCCGCCTCGACCAGCGCCTTGCAGTCGCGCGACCAGCTTGCCGGGTTGCAGCTGACATAGGCGATCCGCGCGAGCTTCGCTGTCGGCGGCACCTGGGCGAGCTGCTCGACCTGTGCCCGCGCCCCCGCGCGCGGCGGATCGAGCACCACCATGTCGCAGCCGGCCATCTCTTCGGGTCGCAGCGGGTTGCGATAGAGATCGCGGTGCAGCGCGTGGACCGCGCGCTTCGACACGCTTGCCGACGCCTTGCAGGCCAGATGCGCATCGCGCGCCGCCTCGACCGCGAGGACCTTGGCCGAAGCAGCGAGCGGGAAGGTAAAGGTACCGAGGCCCGCGAACAGGTCGGCGATCACCTTGCTGCCCTGCGCCCACTCGACCACCGTGCCGACCAGCGCCGCCTCGCCCTGCGGCGTCGCCTGCAGGAACGCGCCGTGCGGCAGCGCGACAGGTACCCCGCCGAGCGTGATCGTGACCGGCTCGGGCTCCCAGCGGTTCTCGGGCCCCAGCCCGTCATCGATTGCGAGCCGCGCGACACCGTGCTCGCCGGCGAAATCGAGCAGCGCCTCCTCCTGCTTGAGACCCTCGACGCGCAATCCCTTGATCAGGCAGTCGACGCCCTGGTCCGCCAGCGTCAGCGTGATGTCGACCGCGAGCTTGCCCGGGAAGCCTGCCAGCAGGCCGCGCAACGGCTCGACCATCGCGAACAGTGCCGGGTCGAGCACGTGGCACTCGGCGAGATCGATCAGGCGATGCGACTTCTCCTCGCGGAAGCCGATCAGGATACCGCCGCCCGCACGCATCGCGTGCAGCGTCGCGCGGCGCCTTGTGCGCGGCGGTGAGAGCTCGGCGGAACACACTTCGCCGACCGCGATCCCCTGCCCCCCGGCCGCCATCGCCGCGCGTTCGCGCACGAACTGTTCGAGCGCGGCACTGTCGGCCTGCTGCAACTGGCATCCGCCACATTGGGGAAAGTGGCGACATGGAGGCGCAACATGGTGCGGTCCAGGCACGATCGCGCCGTCGCCGGACACGTGATCGCCGGTGACGGCTCCGCGGACATGACGGCCCTCGGCAGTGACGCCTTCGCCCCGCGCGGCGATGCGGACGATCGCCTCGCTCATCGGGCAACCGCCAGCGCCGATCCGAGCGCCGCCGAGACGCGGTCGGCCAGCTCGCCGGCGGCAAACGACGGGCCCGCCAATCGCGCGGCTTCGGCATGCAGCCACACCGCATCGCACGCGGCGTCGAACGCGTCGGGGTCCTCGGACACCGCGCGCCGCGCCAGCGCGATCCCGGCGAGGACGTCGCCCGAACCCGCGACCGACAGCCAGCTGGGCGCGCGTGGTGCGCAGACGCAGTGCCCGTCGGGCGAGGCAATCACGGTGTCGGGGCCCTTGGCGATCACGATCGCGCCGTATGTGTCGGCGACCCGCCGCGCGCGGTCGAGCCTGCTGCCGCGCGCTTCGATCCCGCCATGCTCCTCGAGCGCCTGCAACTCGCCCTCATGGGGGGTGAGGATATTGTCGTCCCATTCGCGCTCGAAGCGGGTCGCGGACGGGGTGATCAGCCGCAACGCGTCCCCGTCGATCACCAGCGGTATCCCGGCCGCCAGCGCGCGCTGCAGCCTCCGCGAGGCGTCCTGGTCGCGACCCAGCCCGGGGCCGACCAAGGCTGCGTCGATCCGCTCGTCCGATAACGCGTGTTCGAGATCGCCGTCGACCTGCACGATATCATGCGGCACCGCTGCCGTCTCGTCGCTCGCCAACTGCACGAAGCCCGCACCCGCACCCTGAGCCGCCCGCGCGGCGAGCAGCGAAGCCCCGGGCATCGCACCCCCGACCACCAGCGCCAACCCGCGCGAATATTTGTGCGCGTCGGCCCGCGGTGCCTCGATCTGCGGTCGATCGAGTGTTTCGGCGCGATGGCGGATATCGCCGAGCCCGATATCGACCGTCCGCAGCGAGCCGATATGCGCCGCCGCCGGCAGGAGGAAATGCGCCGGCTTGAGCGCGCCGAGAGCCAGCGCGAGGTCGTAGGAGGGAATATCATCGAACAATGCGCCATCGTCGCTCGACACGCCGCTCGGCAGGTCCACCGCGACCGACAGCCCGTGCCTGTTGGCGAGCCTGTGGACAAGCTGTTGAAGCTCTGCGGACAAACCGCGAGAAAGACCGGTCCCGAACAGCGCGTCGACGAACACGTCGCCGCCGTCCTCGCTCCACTCCTCGGACACCGGATCGCCCCATTCGGCGCGCGCCGAGCGGGCCGCATCGGTCTTCGGCGCGAGCGGGGCGACTACCGAGACCTTCGCGCCAAGCTCGCGCAACCGGCGCGCGATGACATAACCATCGCCGCCATTGTTCCCCGGGCCGCACAGCACGGTCGCACTGCGCCCTGCCGACATGCGCCAGATCCAGTCTGCCGCGCCCTCGCCCGCGCGCCGCATCAGCGTGTCGACCGAGGTACCACCCCCGATCGCCGCCCGCTCGGCGTCGCGCATCTCTTCGCCGGTGACGATCGGCTCAGCCATCGTCGTCGGGCACGGCAATGAAGGGTATCCGGTAGCGATCGCCGCCGACGGTCAGGAGCAGCCAGTCGCCTTCGATCCGCTGGCTCGAACTATCGGCGCCATCGGCAGCGACCAGGCCGCCCCCACCCGGGTCGAGCACGAACCTGCGGAAGCCCCCGTCGGGGTGATGCAGGACCACATCGTTACCCTTGCGCTCGACGACGCACTTGCTGTCGAAGCTTTCGCTCCCGCCGAGCGCGCAGGCGATTGTTTCGCCGGTGGGAGCGGCCGCGGGTTCGCCGCTCTCCGCCCCCTCTTTGGGCTGCGAACAGGCGGCAACGAGGAGCAACAGAAGAAGGGTCAGGCGTTTCACATCAACTCCATCGCTATGCGGTTGCAGACGCGGTGCAGGCGCTCGGCCCATTCGGCCTGGCCGTCGGCACGGTCGATCAGGTCCTGTCGTACCTCGAGATAGAGGTAGGGGCGGCCCGGTTCCTCGGCATGGCGCAGGATCGTGGCATTGTACACCGCCCCCGAATAGGGCTGCTGGTCGCCGACGAGAAAGCCTTCCTCTTCCAGCAAGCGCTTCGCGATCATCGCCCCGCGATCGTCATGGTCGTAGAGCACCCCGCATTGCCAAGGCCGCTCGCTGTCGTCGGTTGCCATCCGAGGCGTGAAACTGTGCAGGAACACGGTGAGCGCTGGCGGCGTCGCTTCGAGCTGGCGTTCGAGTTCGCCATGGAACGGGTGGTGATATTCCATCAGCCGCGCCGCGCGGTCGATTTCGGCATTGCCCGCGATGGCGCGCCCGTCGCTCCTTTCGGGAATCGCAGCGGGATCGTCGGCGCGTCGATTGAGGTCCACCACCAACCGGCTGTATTCGGCGATGAAAGCTGCCGTGCCGGGGTTCTCCGCCATAAGTTCGGCGATCTCGGCAACCCCGATATCGTAAGCGATGTGCTGATTCATGTCGGCCTCTTCGATCCCGAGATCAAGACCTTCGGGCACGCGGCGTCCGCCATGATCGCAGACAACCATGATCCCGCCGAACCTGGGCTCTCCGACAATCCGCGCGATCTTGCTCATCGCAGGCTTCCCGCGAGCTGCCACCAATCGGGATTCGAGGCAGCGATGGCCGCCGAAGCGGCGTCGCGCGTAGCCGCGTGGTCGAACAGCGCGAAACAGGTCGCGCCCGAGCCCGACATGCGCACGAGCCATGCAGGCGTGTCGCGCAGCACGCCGAGCACATCATCTATCAGCGGGCAGAGCGACAGCGCCGGGGCTTCGAGATCGTTTCGCCCCGCAAGCGTAATTTCGCGCGCCGTGCCGCCGGGCAGCGCACCTCGATCCTCGCCGTCCCAGGCCGCGAAGACCGGCCCGGTGGCGAGCGGTGTGCGCGGGTTTACGAGCAGTACCGGCGTGCCCTCCAGGTCCTGCGGCCCGGGGTCGAAATCGGCGCCGGTGCCGCGACCGATCGACGTCTCGCTCTTCACGCAAACCGGGACGTCGGCACCGAGCGTGGCGGCGCGCGCCTGCCAGTCGTCGGGCCAGCCATGCATTCGCTCGACCAGTCGGAATACCGCTCCGGCATCGGCCGACCCCCCACCGAGCCCCGCCGCTACGGGCAAGTTCTTCTCGAGCGTCAGCGCCATACCCTCGGCGCGCGGCAGCTTGCCCAGCGCGCGCATCACGAGGTTGTCGAACGGATCGTCGAGCGCCCCGGCGAATTCGCCCATGACCTCGAGACGATCCTCCACCGCGTCGCGCGCGGTCAGCTCGTCGCCCGCATCGACGAAGGCGAACAGCGTCTCGAGTTCATGATAGCCATCCTCGCGCCGCCTGCGGACATGCAGCGCGAGGTTGATCTTGGCATAGGCGGTTTCGGTCAGCGCCACCGGCGCGTCACATGTTCGGATAATTGGGACCGCCGCCGCCTTCGGGCACGGTCCATTCGATGTTCTGCAGCGGGTCCTTGATGTCGCAGGTCTTGCAGTGGACGCAGTTCTGCGCGTTGATCACGAACTCTGGATTGCCTTCCTCGACCCCGGTGAATTCGTACACCCCTGCCGGGCAGTAGCGCTGCGACGGCCCGGCAAAGACCGGCAAATTGTAGTTCACCGGGATGTCCGGGTCCTTGAGCACGAGATGGCTCGGCTGGTCTTCCTCGTGATTGGTGTTCGAGAGGAACACCGAGGACAGGCGATCGAAGCTGATCACTCCGTCGGGCTTGGGATAGTCGATCGGCTTGAAGAGGTCGGCGCGCTGCAGCGCCTCGTTGTCCGGATGATGCTTCATCGCGATGGGCAGGCCGATCTTGAGCGTGCGCATCCACAGGTCCGCACCCGCCAGCACCGTCCCCAGCGCGCCGCCGAACTTTGCGACGAGCGGTTCGGCGTTCTGCACCAGCTTCAACTCGGTCGCGATCCAGCTGTCGCGGACCGCCTGATCGTATTCGGACAGGCTGTCCTGCGCACGCCCGGCCTTGATCGCGGCGGCGGCGGCTTCGGCGGCGAGCATCCCGCTCTTCATCGCGGTGTGGGTGCCCTTGATCCGCGGCACGTTCACGAAGCCGGCCGAACAGCCGATCAGCGCGCCGCCTGGCATGTCGAGCTTGGGCACCGACTGCCAGCCGCCCTCGTTGATCGCGCGCGCGCCGTAGGACACGCGCTTGCCGCCCTCGAGCACCTCGCGGATAGCCGGATGCTGTTTCCAGCGCTGGAATTCCTCGAACGGGTAGAGATAGGGATTCGCATAATCGAGAGCAGTGACGAAGCCCAAGGCGACCTGCCCGTTGGCCTGGTGGTAGAGGAAGCCCCCGCCCCACGCCTCGTTTTCGGACAATGGCCAGCCCTGCGTGTGGATCACGCGGCCCGGCACGTGCTTGCCCGGCTCGATGTCCCACAATTCCTTGATGCCGAGGCCGTAGGTCTGCGGCTGCGCGTCGGCCCGCAGGTCGAATTTTTCGATCAGGTGCTTGGACAGGTGCCCGCGCACGCCCTCGGCGAAGAAGGTGTACTTGCCGTGCAGTTCCATGCCCTGCTGATAGTCGGGCTTGTGGCTGCCATCCTTGGCGATGCCCATGTCGCGCGTGGCGACGCCCTTCACGTTGCCGTTTTCATCGAACACGACCTCGGCGGCGGGGAAGCCGGGAAAGATCTCGACCTCGAGCGCCTCGGCCTTTTCGGCCAACCAGCGGCACAGGTTTCCGAGCGATCCGGTGTAATTGCCGTCATTGGAGAACAGCGGCGGCATCAAGAGGTGCGGCAGCTCGGTCTTGCCGCCCTTGGTCAGGATCCAGTGCTGGTTGTCGGTGACCGGCACCTCCGCCAGTGGACAGCCGTCGTCCCGCCAGTCGGGCAACAGCTCGTCGAGCGCCTTGGGATCGATCGTCGCGCCCGAGAGGATATGCGCGCCGATCTCCGAGCCCTTCTCGAGGATACAGACCGAAAGGTCCGCATCGACCTGCTTCAGCCGAATCGCCGCCGCCAACCCGGCGGGGCCGCCGCCGACGATGACGACGTCGTATTCCATCGATTCGCGTTCGCTCATGCTTCGCCTCTTGCACGTGATAAGGTGTGGGGCATGCCTTGACCCGCGAGCCCCCGCGGGGTCAAGGGTGTCGCACGGGAACCCTATGGCCGAACCACGCGAAAATAGCGCCGAAAAGGCGATGGAAGCCGTTATCGGCTGGTGGCGCGAAGCCGGGGTGGACTACGCCTATTCGGACGATGCGAGCGGTTTCCTGGCCGAACCCGCACCCGACGCGGCGGAAGAAGGCGAGCCCGCGCCGGTGCCGGTCCCGCCCAAACGCAAGCCAGAGCCGGAGAAACCCGCCGCGCCTACGCTGGGCGCGCCCGAGGACTGGCCGACAACGCTGCACGCCTTCCGCGAATGGTGGATCAGGGCTCCCGAGCTCGATGCCGGCGCGACCGGTGGCCGGATAGCGCCCATCGGTGCGGCGAGGCCGGAGCTGATGGTACTGGTCGGCCAGCCCGAGCGCGAGGACCGCGACACGCTGTTGTCGGGCCCCGACGGCAAGCTGCTCTCGGCCTTCTTGCGCGCAGCCGGGCTTGACGAGGAAAAGGTCTATCGCGCCGCGATCCTCCCGCGTCACGATCCGGCGCCCGACTGGCAGGCGCGCCACGCCGCCGGTTTTGCAGCCTTGGCATGGCGCCATATCGCGCTGGTGCGGCCCGAGCGCCTGCTGGTCCTCGGACAGAACGTCCGGTCGATTTTGCAGCACGATCCGGCGCAACGCGATGTCGGCTTACGCGGTCTTAACCAAGATGGGCTAGAGGTCCCAATCCTCGCCGGAATGGGCTTGGCTGCGATGCGCAAGGCACCGCGCACCAAGGCGAAGCTCTGGCGGGATTGGTTGGAGTGGACAGGACACTAGGCGTATATGCCCAATCTTCGGCTCGGCACGATCGGCATGGCAGCGGCGGCGGCGATCGCGACGATCCCCACCGCGGTTTCGGCCAATACCAGCACCGTCAGTTACTACCAGGCGCTGGCGGAGAGCCCCCGCGTGCCGGCGCTGCTGTCGGCCGAGGACCGCGCCTATTACACCGAGCTGTTCGCCGCGATCCGGCGCGAGGACTGGCCAAGGGTCGAGGAACTGCTCGCCCAAGGCGATCGCGGCCCGATGCACCAGCTCGCAATGGCCGAATACTATCTCCACGCCAATTCGCCTGAAATCCCGCTCGACCGGCTGAACGACTGGCTCGCCCGCGGGACCGATCTCCCCCAAGCCGCACAGATTGGCCGGCTCGCGATCCGGCGCGGGGCCGCGCAATTACCCGACCTGCCGGGAACCCGGCGCTTTTCTTCGACCGGCTACAGCCCGAAGCGGATCAAGCCGCGCTCGGTCGCAGACGGTTCCTTGCCGTCCGACGTCGAAGCGCGCATCCGCGACGCGATCACCAATGACGATCCGGCCGGCGCGCACGCACTGCTTGACGAGGTCGACCCGCAACTGGGGTCCGATGCGCGCGCCGAATGGCGCCAGCGCGTTGCGTGGAGCTATTATATCGAGAACCGCGACACCGAAGCGCTCGCGCTTGCGCGCACGATCGAACAGGATGGCGGCGGCGCATGGGTCGCTGAAGGCTGGTGGGTCGCCGGTCTTGCCGCATGGCGTCTGGGTGATTGCGCCACCGCCGCCGACGCGTTCCAGCGCAGCGCCTATTGGTCGCAGAACGAGGAATTGAGTTCGGCCGCGCTCTACTGGCAGGCGCGCAGCCACATCCGCTGCCGCCAGCCCGACCAGGCGCAGGGCCTGCTCCGCGATGCGGCCAATCGCGACGAGACGCTCTACGGCATGATCGCCGCCGCTGCGCTCGGCACCCAGCTGCCCGATCCGCATTACGGCCCCGATTTCTCCGCCGAGGACTGGCGCGAGCTTTCCAGGCTGCCGAACGTCCAGCTGGCGGTGAAGCTGGTCGAGCTCGATCGCGAAGGCCTGGCCGACGAGGTGCTGCGCCACCAGGCCAAGATCGGCGACCCAAAGCAGCACCGCGCCCTCACCCGCCTCGCCCGCGAACTTGGCCTGCCGCAGACCCAGATCTGGATGGCCCACAACGCGCCGTCGGGCGGCGGTTACGAACCCGCGGCGCGCTATCCGGTTGTACGGTGGCAGCCTGTCGGCGGCTGGCGGGTCGACCCTGCCCTCGCTTTCGCCCACGCATTGCAGGAATCGAATTTCCGCACCGCGGTGGTCAGTCCGGCAGACGCCAAGGGCCTGATGCAGATCACCCCGATCACGGTGCGCCAGCACGCCCCCTCACTCGGCATGAACGCCGGCGCCGTCGACCTGACCGATCCGCGGATCAACCTTGCCTTCGGCCAGCGCAACCTCGAAATGCTGCGCGACACCTCCGCCACACGCGACAACCTGCTCAAGATCATGGCCGCCTATAACGCCGGCCTGACCCCGATCACCCGCTGGAACACCGAGATCGTCGACCAAGGCGATCCGCTGCTGTGGATGGAATCGATCCCCTATTGGGAAACCCGCGCCTACGTCGCGATCGTGCTCAAGAACTACTGGATGTACGAACGCCAGGCCGGCGCG
Organism: Pseudoblastomonas marina; assembly: GCF_034374265.1. Classification (NCBI taxonomy): domain Bacteria; kingdom Pseudomonadati; phylum Pseudomonadota; class Alphaproteobacteria; order Sphingomonadales; family Erythrobacteraceae; genus Pseudoblastomonas; species Pseudoblastomonas marina. The sequence continues at coordinate 1,058,806 of NZ_CP139718.1, forward strand.
TCCTCGGCCAGCCGCATGGCGCTCGCCAGTGGCGAATGGCCGCGCTTCCCCGACGCGCGCGGATCTGGCGGGACGAGCGCCGCGCGGCGATAATCGGAACACGCCGCTCAACCATCCATTGACGGCATAGCGCAACAAAAGGGCTGCTATGCTCGAACCGGCCCTGTTGGGCGATACGACCCTAATCCTGATCCTTGCCGCAGCCGCGTTGATCATTGCTTGGTTCGGCAGCAAGATGGCGAAGATCGCCGATATTATCGCCGATCGAACCGGATTGGGAGAAGCGCTGATCGGGGCCGTCTTGCTTGGCGCGGGCACCAGCATCTCCGGCATTGTCACTTCGGTCTCGACCGCAGCGCAGGGCGCGCCCGATTTATCGGTTTCGAACGCGCTCGGCGGGATCGCCGCGCAGACCATGTTCCTGGCCCTCGCCGACCTCTTCTATCGCCGGGTCAATCTCGAACATGCCGGCGCCAGCCCGGTCAATCTCGGGCAGGCGACGGTCCTTATTGTTCTTTCGATCCTGCCGATATTAGCGTTTACCCTGCCGCCGATCGTGGTGTGGGGCTTCAATCCGCTCAGCCCACTGATGATCGCGGTCTACCTGATCGGGCTGAGCAGCGCGCACGGCATCCACGAGCGACCGATGTGGCTCCCGCGGCAGACGCCCGACCTCCGCAATGAGGCGGATGACACCGAGCACGATCCGCGGGAAACCATAAATCTCGCCGCGAGCTTCTTCGGCCTCCTCGTCATCGTCGGATCTTGCGGCTGGGTTCTCGGCGAAGTCGGGATCGAGATGTCTTCAAGGTATAATATCTCGCAAGGCGTCGTCGGCGCCCTGCTCACCGCCGTGATCACTTCGCTGCCCGAACTGGTGACGACGATCGCGGCCGTGCGCCGCGGCGCGCTCCAGCTGGCGATCGGCGGGATCATCGGCGGCAACATGTTCGACGCGCTTTTCATCTCGGCAAGCGATTTCGCCTATCGCGACGGCAGTATCTATCACGCGGTAAGCGAACGAACGGTTTTCTGGATGGCATTGGTCGCCTTGATGACGACGGTCCTCCTGCTCGGCCTGCTGCGGCGCGAGAAGCAGGGCCCGGCCGGGATCGGCTGGGAATCGATTTGGTTGCTCGTATTATGGGTCGGCGGAGCGGGATCGCAGGTCTGGCTCGGCTGATACGAAAAAGAGCGCCCCATTCGAGGCGCCCTTCCCATTTCCTGTAATACACTTCACTTCAAACGAAAGCGACCTCGTCGACGAGATAGAACTTGTCGCCCGAGGGCACGGTGACCTCGATCTCGTCGCCCTTGGTCTTGCCGATCAGGGCGCGCGCAAGCGGGCTCGAATAGGTGATCCGGCCCTTCTTGGCGTCTGCCTCGGCCGGGCCGACGATCTGGTATTTGACCGGCTTGTCCTCATCGTCGAGCAGCGTGACGGTCGCGCCGAACACGATCTTGTCGCCCGACAAGGTGGTCGGATCGATGATCTGCGCACGGCTGATCTGGTCCTCGAGCTCGCCGATCTGCGCCTCGACCTGGCCCTGGCGTTCCTTGGCGGCGTGGTATTCGGCATTTTCCGACAGGTCGCCGTGCGCGCGGGCTTCCTCGATCGCCTCGACGATCTTGGGGCGTTCGGCACGCAGCGCCTTGAGGTCCGCGGTCAGCTTTTCGTAGCCTTCCGCCAGCATCGGGACTTTATCCATGGTCTTCCGTCCTTCCGGGCGAATTCCGTCAAAAGCCTGCTCTCCGCCCGGTACCGAAGCACTAAGACGGCCGATTGTTGCAGTTTTCGGGAAGTTCGCTCTTTATTCGTCCGGGCTATAATAGTGTTGCAGCGCGCGCACTTCAAGCTCCCGCGAACCAAGCGCCTCGATCGCCTCCACCGCGGCCAGCCCGGCCGAGGCGGTGGTGTAGTAAGGCAACTTCAGTTCGAGCCCCGCCTGGCGGATCGATTGCGAGTCCTTGAGCGATTGCCAGCCCTCGGTGGTATTGAGGATGAGGGCGATCTCACGGTCGACGATCGCATCGACGATGTGCGGCCGCCCTTGCGCGACCTTGTTCACGCGTTCGACCGAAAGGCCCGCTTCGGTGAGAAAATCGTGCGTGCCGCCGGTGGCGACCACCTCGAAGCCCAAGGCGAGCAATTTCTTCACTCCCGGCAGGATGATCGGCTTGTCGGTGTCCTTGACCGAGACGAACACCTTGCCGTCCTTCGGCAGCTTCACGCCTGCGCCCATCTGCGACTTGGCGAAGGCCATCGCGAAATCGCGGTCGAGCCCCATCACCTCGCCGGTCGATTTCATCTCGGGCGAAAGCACCGGGTCGGTCCCGGGGAAGCGCGCGAAGGGGAACACCGCTTCCTTGACCGCGATGTAATCCATCTTGCGCCGGATCTTCGGCAGGTCAGCGAGCTTCTCACCCGCCATCACCCGCGCGGCGAACTTTGCGATCGGCTGTCCGATCGCCTTGGCGACGAAGGGCACGGTGCGGCTTGCGCGCGGGTTGACCTCGATCAGGTAGACCTCGCCGTCCTTGACCGCAAACTGCACGTTCATCAGGCCGACCACGCCGAGCGACATCGCCAAGGCCTCGGCCTGGCGTTCCATCTCCTCGATGATCTCGGCCGGGAGCGAGTGCGGCGGCAGGGTGCACGCGCTGTCGCCCGAATGCACGCCGGCCTCCTCGACGTGCTGCATCACGCCCGCGATCACGACCTGCTCGCCGTCGCACAGCGCATCGACATCGCATTCGACCGCATCGCGCAGATACTGGTCGACCAGCACCGGGCTGTCGCCCGAGACACTGACCGCGGTGCGAATGTAGTCGTCGAGCTGGGCTTCGCTGTCGACCACTTCCATCGCGCGCCCGCCGAGCACATAGGAGGGGCGCAGCAACACCGGGTAGCCGATCCGCGAGGCCCAGGCGGCGGCCTCGTCGCGGTTGCGCGCGATGCCGTTCATCGGCTGCTTCAATTTCAGCTTGTTGACGAGCTTGGCGAAGCGTTCGCGATCCTCGGCAAGATCGATCGCGTCGGGACTGGTGCCGAGGATCGGGATGCCCGCCTTTTCCAGCGCGCCCGCGAGCTTGAGCGGGGTCTGTCCGCCGAACTGCACGATCACGCCGACGAGCTCGCCATTCTCCTGCTCCTTGCGCAGGATCTCGAGCACGTCCTCGGCGGTCAGCGGCTCGAAATAGAGCCGGTCGGAGGTATCGTAATCGGTCGAGACGGTTTCCGGGTTGCAGTTGACCATGATCGTCTCGAACCCGGCCTCGCTGAGCGCGAAGCAGGCGTGGACGCAGCAATAGTCGAACTCGATCCCCTGCCCGATCCGGTTCGGACCGCCGCCGAGGATCACGATCTTGCGCCGGTCGGATGGTGCGGCCTCGTCCTCGGGCTCGCCGAAGCTCGGAGCCTCGTAGGTCGAGTACATGTAGGGCGTGATCGCCTCGAACTCGGCGGCGCAGCTGTCGATCCGCTTGAACACGGGGCGCACACCGAATTTCTCGCGCAGCTTGCGCACTTCCTCTTCGGAAGTCGCACCGGCCATCGCGCGCAGCGCGTCGTGAAGCAGGCCAGAGGAACGCGCCTGCGTCTCGGCCATGCCTCCCGCCACGCCGACGCTGCGCACCGCGAGCGTCGCCAGCCGCCGGTCCGAAAAGCCCATCGACTTTATCCGCCGCAATTCTTCGGCGCTGCGCGGCAGGCCCTCATGCGCGATCATGCTCTCTTCATAGACGATCGCTTCGATCTGGCGGAGGAACCACGGGTCGTAATGCGTGACCTCGTGGACTTCCTCGACGCTCAGCCCCTCGCGGAAGGCCTGCGCGACCTTGAGCAACCTGTCCGGCGTGCGCTGCGAAAGCTCGGCGACGATCCGGTCCTTCGCCATGCCTTCCAAAGGCAGATAGCGGTTGAAGCCGTCGAGATCGGTTTCGAGCCCGCGCAGCGCCTTCTGCATCGATTCCTGGAAGTTGCGGCCGATCGCCATCACCTCGCCGACCGACTTCATCGCGGTCGACAGCGAATTGTCGGCGCCCTTGAACTTCTCGAACGCGAAGCGCGGGATCTTGGTGACCACGTAGTCGATCGTCGGCTCGAAGCTGGCAGGGGTCGCGCCGGTGATCTCGTTGGTCAACTCGTCGAGCGTGTAGCCGACGGCAAGCTTCGCCGCGACGCGCGCGATCGGAAAGCCGGTCGCCTTCGAGGCGAGCGCCGAACTGCGCGAAACGCGCGGGTTCATCTCGATCACGATCAGGCGGCCATCCTTGGGATTGACCGCGAACTGGACGTTCGAACCGCCGGTCTCCACGCCGATCTCGCGCAGCACCTCGATCGAGGCGGTGCGCATGATCTGGTATTCCTTGTCGGTCAGCGTCAGCGCGGGGGCGACGGTGATGCTGTCCCCGGTATGCACGCCCATCGGATCGACGTTCTCGATCGAGCAGATGATGATGCAATTGTCCGCCCGGTCGCGGACCACCTCCATCTCGAATTCCTTCCAGCCGAGCAGCGATTCCTCGATCAGCACCTCGGTCGTGGGGCTGGCGTCGAGGCCCGAGCGCACGATCCGCTCGAACTCGGCCTTGTTGTAGGCGATGCCGCCGCCGGTGCCGCCGAGCGTGAAGCTCGGGCGGATGATGGCGGGAAGCCCGGTGCGTTCGAGCACCTTGAATGCCTCGTCGACCGAATTGGCGATGCCCGAACGGGCGCTTTCGAGACCGATCTTGTCCATCGCCTCGCGGAACAGCTGGCGGTCCTCGGCCTTGTCGATCGCCTTCGCATCGGCACCGATCATCTGGACGCCGAATTTCTCGAGCGTGCCGTCCTTATTAAGCGAGAGCGCGCAGTTGAGCGCGGTCTGCCCGCCCATCGTCGGCAGCACCGCGTCGGGGCGTTCCTTCTCGATGATCTTGGCGACGACCTCGGGGGTGATCGGCTCGATATAGGTCGCATCGGCGAACTCGGGATCGGTCATGATCGTCGCCGGGTTCGAATTGACGAGGACGACGCGATAGCCCTCCTCCTTCAACGCCTTGATCGCCTGCGTGCCCGAATAATCGAACTCGCACGCCTGCCCGATCACGATGGGGCCCGCGCCGATGACGAGGATGGAGGAAATGTCAGTGCGTTTGGGCATTATCCGAGCATCCCAACGAATTTCTCAAAGAGATAAAAACTGTCCTGCGGGCCGGGGCTGGCTTCGGGGTGGTACTGGACGCCGAAGGCGCGCTTGCCCTTGATGGCGATGCCGCAGTTCGAGCCGTCGAACAGCGAGATATGGGTTTCCAGCACGTCGTCGGGCAGCGTGTCGTTATCGACCGCGAAGCCGTGGTTCATGCTGGTTATCTCGACCACGCCTGAATCGAGCCGCTTGACCGGGTGGTTCGCGCCGCGGTGGCCCTGGTGCATCTTGGTCGTCTTCGCCCCCGCCGCGATGGCGAGCATCTGGTGGCCGAGACAGATGCCGAAGATCGGCATGTCCTTGTCGAGCAATTCGCGGATAACCGGCACCGCATATTCGCCCGTTGCCGCCGGATCGCCGGGGCCGTTGGAAAGGAACACGCCGTCGGGCTTCTCCGCCATAACCTGTTCGACGGTTGCGGTTGCGGGTAGCACCGTCACCCTCGCCCCGGCGCGTACGAGGTTGCGGTAGATATTGTCCTTCGAGCCGTAATCGATCGCGACGACGTGGGGCTTGGCATCGCGCGGAGCACGGCCATAGCCCTTGCCCAGCGTCCAGGCGCCGCCTTCCCAGTTTTCCTGCTTCTCGCGGCTGACGCGCTTGGCGAGGTCCATGCCCTCGAGGCCGGGCCATTCGGCGGCGCGCTTTTCCAGCGCCTTCAGGTCGAACTTGCCGTTGGGCGCATGCGCGATCACCGCGTTGGGCGCGCCCGACTGGCGGATGCGCCGGGTTAGCGCGCGGGTATCGACACCGGCGAGTCCGATCTTGCCGTGGCGCGCCATCCAGGCGGTGAAATCCTCGGCGCTGCGGAAATTGCTGGGCGCGGTGATATCCTCGCGCACAACGCAGCCCAGTGCGGCCTCGACCTTGCTCTCGATATCCTCCTCGTTCGCGCCGACATTGCCGATATGCGGGAAGGTGAAGGTGACGATCTGCTTGGCGTAGGAGGGATCGGTCATCACCTCCTGATAGCCGGTCATCGCGGTGTTGAAGCACACCTCGCCGACCGCCTCGCCGGTGGCGCCGAATCCCTTGCCCCAGATATGGGTGCCATCCGCCAATACGAGGACGCCGGTGGCCCCGGCTGGCGGGCGCGCGTGGCGAAAGGCGGATAGGGCCATGTTTGGGGCGCTCCGTTAAGCAGTTGTCCGGCGATGTCGCTAAGTCGTGACCGCTAGGGAAGCGCCTCCCGCCGGTCAAGCTGTCAAAACGCGTTTCATCGCCTATATCGCCTCCATCCGGCGATCCGCCGCAATATTTCCACAGGAACGAGAGACCCATGATCCGCGAGAACCTCAAAGCCGCCCAGATCGAAGCGATGAAGAACAAGGACAAGGCGCGCCTCGGCGCGATCCGCATGATCCTGGCGAAGGTAAAGGACCGCGATATCGAGCTGCGCACCGCCAGCGAACAGCCCGACGACGACGTGCTCGTCACCGAAGTGCTGATGAAGATGGCCAAGCAGCGCCGCGAATCGATCCAGATGTTCGAAGACGGCGGCCGAGCCGAAAAAGCAGCCGAGGAACAGGCCGAACTCGACGTGATCGAGGACTTCCTGCCCAAGCAGATGGACGAGGGCGAGATGAAGGCCGCGATCGCGCAGGTGAAGACCGATGTCGGTGCCGAGAGCATCAAGGACATGGGCAAGGTCATGGCCGAGCTGAAGACGCGCCATGCCGGGCAGATGGATTTCGGCAAGGCCATCGGGCTCGTCAAAGCGAGTTTTGGTTAACCGGAACCGCCCTGCTCTCCCGTGAGTCGTAACGGCAAACAGGGGAGAAATCGCATGATCCGCACTGCATTCCCGCTCGCAGCCTGCGCCGCGCTGGCGCTGGCCGCCTGCGCCGAGGACCCGAGTACGGTCGCAGGTGCCGACGAGACCGATCTCGACAACGTCGACACCGAGTCCGAGCGCGAGGCCGCAGCGGCTGCGCTCGAAGCGGGCGATTTCGCCAATCTCGAACTCGGCGCGAAGATCGTCGGGCCACAGGGGCCGGAGGTGAAGACCACGCTGTCGAACGAGGCGGGGATCTTCGGCGACATCACGTCCTACGTCGCCTGCCCTGCCGATATGTCGACCTGCGACCCCGCCACCGCGCCGCGCGGCACCGTCTACACCTATGTCCACATCGTCTATCCGGGCGAAGACAACGATCCGACCACCGGTGCGGGCGACGGGGCGGATTCGTCCGATGTCGAACGCGCCACGCTGTTCCGCATGACCCGCCCGGCGACTGGATTCACGGGCACCGCCGGGTATGCCAAGGCCGAGGCGCTCGCGGCGATCGGCGAGAAGGCGGATATCGTGATCACCTGCGACGACGGCGCGCTCGCATGGACGATCTCAGCCGGTGACGGCGGCGACCAGTGGGAAGCGAGCGAGCCGCTGACCTTCTATTGGCAATCGACCGTCCCGCCCGCCGGCGCCGCCAGCGCCTACGCGATCGACGCCGACGGTATCCGTGCGACCGGCGACGGCCCCTATCCGGGCGACGGACAAGGCTCGGCCAACGCCTGCCTTGGGTGATCGGACACACTCGACTTTAGCGGGCTGCGGCGGCTAAACGCGGAGGGCAATGCTCTCCCCCCAATGGCTCGATCAACTGCGCAACGCGATCACGCTGTCCACCCTGATCGGGCGGACGGTGAAGCTCCAGCGCGCGGGCCACGAGTTCAAGGCTTGCTGCCCGTTCCATAACGAGAAGACGCCGAGCTTCTACGTCAACGACCAGAAGGGCTTCTACCATTGTTTCGGCTGCGAGGCGCATGGAGACGCGATCCGCTGGATGACCGAGCAACAGGGCCTCCAGTTCATGGACGCGGTGAAGGAGCTTGCCCTGATCGCCGGGATGGACGTGCCCGCGCCCGACCCGCGCACCGCCAAGCGGCAGGAAGAGGCCAAAGGCCTGCGGGACCTGATGGACGCCGCGCAGACCTGGTTCCGCGCCAATCTCGACGGATCGCAGGGGGCCGAGGCGCGCGCCTATCTCGAACGACGCGGAATTTCGGCCAGGACGATCGAAAGCTTCGGCTTCGGTTACGCGCCCGAGGATCGCACCTCGCTGGGCAAGGCGCTGAGCGATTATCCCAAGGAGATGCTGGTCGAGGGGGGCCTGCGGATAGAGGTCGAAGGCAAGGAGCCCTACGATCGGTTCCGCGGGCGGCTGATGCTGCCGATCCGCGATCCGCGCGGGCGGGTGATCGCGTTCGGCGGGCGCATCCTGAACGACGTCGAGGGCGCGCCCAAATACCTCAATTCGCCCGACACGCCGTTGTTCGACAAGGGACGCAACCTCTACAATTTCGACCGCGCCGGTCCGCTCGCGCGCAAGAGCGGGCGGTTGCTCGTGGTCGAAGGCTACATGGACGCGATCGCCTGCGCGGCGGCGGGGATCGAGGAAGTCGTCGCGCCGCTCGGCACCGCGCTGACCGAGCACCAGCTCGGACTGCTTTGGCGCGTGGTCGACGTGCCGATCCTGTGCCTCGATGGTGACAGTGCTGGCCAGCGCGCAGCGATGCGCGCGGTGAGCCGTGCCCTTCCCCTGCTCGCTCCGGGCAAGAGCATGCGGATCGCGGTGCTGCCCAAGGGCCAGGACCCCGACGATCTGCTCAGGGCGCGCGGCAAGGGCGCGTTGCTCGAGGTGATCGAGCACGCCCGCCCGATCACCGAAGTGCTGTGGGACCACGAAAGCGCTGCCGGTCCGCTCGATACACCCGAGCAAAAGGCCGGGCTAAAGGCGCGACTGATGGAACATGTCGACGCGATCGCGCATCCCGACATCCGTTCGCTCTACAAGCGCGAACTGATGGATCGGTTCTCGGCCTATGCCTTCCCTCGCCGCGAGTTCAAACCGCGGCAGTTCCAGCCGCGCGGCAAGTGGTCCGGCAAGCCCGCGCCCGCGAGCCGCCCATCCGCTTCGAGCGCTTCGCGCCTGTCGGCCGCATCGGGCGGAGGACTGCGCGACCGGCTGGCCAATGCGGTGCTCGCCGGGCTCGAACGTTTCCCCGATGAAATCGAGCGCCATGCCGAGGCGATCGCAGGTATCGAATTCGCTCTGCCCGAACAGCGCGCTACGGCGACTCGCCTTTTGGAGCGCGCCGCGCTTGACACGGAAGGGCAAACGCCCACATTGGGCGAACCGGACCAAGAACCGCCCGCGCAACGAACACAAGCGGGGCTACCCTTGTCCTTCCTGGCCGACGATGCAGACCCCGTACAAGCGGTGAGCGATCTGGCCGAGGCTGTGGCGCTGCTGGTCGAACGACCGGCGCTCGACGCAGCACTCGCCGATGCCGCCGCCCGGTTCGACACCGATCCCGAGGGAGCATTTGCCGATCAGCAGCGTTTGCTGACCAGGAAGCAGGAATTCGAGGAGCGTTTGCGGCAGATATCGGCCGCACGCGCGACGGAGCCGGCTAACGGCTCCGCTGGCGATGAAATTTTATTGCAGGGCGAGCATGGCGACCAAAACCAAGGACAAGAGCGCGAATGAAGACGCGCCCCTGATCGATCTCAACGAGGCGTCGATCAAGAAGCTCATCAGCAAGGCCAAGAAGAAGAGCTACATCACCTATGATGAGCTCAACGAGGCCCTGCCGCAGGACCAGATGACGTCCGAACAGATCGAGGACGTGATGTCCTCGCTCAGCGAGATGGGCGTCAATATCGTCGAGAGCGACGAGGAGGCCGAGGCCGAGAAGGAGCGCCAGCAGGAGCAGGTCGCGGAGATCTCGGGCGGCGACGACAAGAACAAGCAGAACGTACCCGCGCCCAAGAAGAAGGCCAGCAACGAACGCACCGACGACCCGGTGCGTATGTACCTGCGCGAAATGGGCGCGGTCGAATTGCTCAGCCGCGAGGGCGAGATCGCCATCGCCAAGCGGATCGAATCGGGCCGCGACATGATGATCCTCGGCCTGTGCGAGAGCCCGATCACCTTCCACGCCATCATCCAGTGGTCACAAGCGCTCAACGACGAGGAAATGCAGCTGCGCGAGATCCTCGATCTCGATGCGATGCTTTCGAAAGAACCGCCCGCCGACAAGATGAACGACGATGACGACGGCGACGATGACGGCGAGATCACCGAGGATTCCGCCGGTCCGACCATCGTCGACGACGACGATGACGACGATGACGACGAGGACGGCGACGACGAGGACGGCGACGGCGAAAACGGCAAGAAGAAGGACGAGGAAGAGGAGGACAACACCCTCTCGCTCGCCCAGATGGAAGCCGCGCTGAAGCCCGAGGCGCTCGAGCGCTTCGGCCGCATCACCGACCTGTTCAAGAAATTCGAGAAGATCCAGGCCGAGCGCGTAGACACGCTCGCCCGCGGCGACGAATTCTCCGCCGCGAAGGAGAAGAAGTACGAAGACCTGCGCGAACAGCTGACCGCCGAGGTCGAGGCGGTGCAGTTCCACGCCACGAAGATCGAATTCCTGGTCGACAACCTCTATGCCTTCAACCGCCGCCTGATGGCGCTGGGCGGCCAGATCCTGCGCCTCGCCGAGCGGCACAAGATCAAGCGCATCGACTTCATCAAGGCCTATGAGGGCAACGAGCTCGACGAAGGCTGGCTCGCCCAGATTGCGAAGACCGACAAGAAGTGGAAAGCCTTCGCCGAGAAGGAAGAAGCCAATGTCGAGCGCATCCGGTCGGAAATCGCCGATATCGCGGCGAATACCGGCATGGCGCTCCCTGAGTTCCGCCGCATCGTCAACATGGTGCAGAAGGGCGAGCGCGAGGCGCGCATCGCCAAGAAGGAAATGGTCGAGGCGAATCTGCGCCTGGTGATCTCGATCGCCAAGAAATACACCAATCGCGGGCTGCAATTCCTCGACCTGATCCAGGAAGGCAACATCGGCCTGATGAAGGCGGTCGACAAGTTCGAATACCGCCGCGGCTACAAGTTCAGCACCTACGCGACGTGGTGGATCCGGCAGGCGATTACACGTTCGATCGCCGACCAGGCGCGCACGATCCGCATCCCGGTCCACATGATCGAGACGATCAACAAGCTCGTCCGCACCAGCCGCCAGTTCCTGCACGAGGAAGGCCGCGAGCCGACTCCTGAGGAAATGGCCGCGCGCCTTTCGATGCCGCTCGAAAAGGTCCGCAAGGTGATGAAGATCGCCAAGGAACCGATCAGCCTCGAAACGCCGATCGGCGACGAGGAGGATTCGCATCTCGGCGATTTCATCGAGGACAAGAACGCGATCATCCCGGTCGATGCCGCGATCCAGTCCAACCTCAAGGAAACGGTGACGCGCGTTTTGGCGAGCCTAACCCCGCGCGAGGAACGCGTGCTGCGCATGCGCTTCGGCATCGGCATGAACACCGATCACACGCTCGAGGAAGTCGGCCAGCAGTTCAGCGTTACCCGCGAACGTATCCGCCAGATCGAGGCCAAGGCTCTGCGCAAGCTCAAGCACCCGAGCCGCAGCCGCAAGATGCGCAGCTTCCTGGACCAGTAAGCGCTTCGCCAACCAGCCAAGCCTGGCAAATTTTCCGCTAATCGGAACCGCCATTCGCCTCGCGGATTGCGAAGGTGCGCCCGAACGAACGTGTCGCACCTGCGCAGCCATGTTGCGCAGATTGGAGGGATCGTCATAGCCATGGTGTTGCGTACGTGACCATCAATTTCGAGAGCCTGCTTGCGCACTCGCCGAACCCCTATGTCGTGCTCGCGCCCGATCTCAAGATCGTCTGGGCGAACCACGCCTATCTGCGCGTAACCATGCGTGAACTGGACGATATCGCCGGTCTCTCGATGTTCGAAGCTTTCCCGAGTGAGGGCGAGAGCTACCGCCAGCTAAAGGATTCGTTTGATCGGGTGCTTGCGACCGGTGAACCGGACGAGATCGCCCATATCCGCTATGATATCCCCAACCGCGACGGTTCGACCGAAACCCATTTCTGGAGCGCGACGCACACGCCGATCCTCGATGCCGGAGGCGCGGTCGAACTGATCCTCCAACACACAGTCAACGTTACCGAGCTCAAGGAGCTCCGTCGCCTGCGCGATTCGACCGGTGTGCTCGAACGCGCGCGCACGGTCGAGGAACGGTATCAGGGTGCAGCCGCCGAGCGCGAACGGCTGCGCAACCTGCTCGAACAGGCCCCCGGCTTCGTCGCCATCCTGACAGGACCCGAGCATCGCTTTGCCATGGCTAACGCGGCCTACCGCGATCTCGTCGGCCATCGTGAATTGATCGGACTGACGGTAGCCGAAGCGCTGCCAGAGGTCATCGAGCAAGGCTTTGTCGAAACACTGGACCGGGTGCATTCGGAGCAGGAACCCTATTTCGGCAGGCGCGAGCCGGTTTCGTTTATCGATCAGCTCGACGGCAAGTCGCACGACGCTTTTCTTGAGTTCATCTTCCAGCCGATCTTCGAGCCCTCGGGCCAAGTCGCTGGCGTGTTCGTGCAAGGGCACAACGTGACCGAGGAGGTCGAAGCCGAAGAACGCCAACGCATCCTGATCAATGAGCTGAACCATCGCGTGAAGAACACGCTCGCCGTGGTCCAGGGGCTCGCCCGCCAGTCGTTCCGCAGCGATGATCGCAACCCCGGGCTGCAAGCGTTCTTCGCGCGGCTCGCTACCTTGGCGGGTGCGCACAACATGCTGACCGAGTCGAACTGGGCGTCGGCCGACATTTCCGACATCGTGGTCAAGTCGCTTGCGGCGAGCGTCGGCAGCGAGACCGAGCGTGTGTCGCTCGACGGGCCGCAGATCACGCTCGATCCTCAAGCCGCGGTCGCGCTCGCCATGGTGGTCCACGAACTCGCCACCAATGCACTCAAATACGGCGCGCTTTCGAGCAGCACGGGCCGTATTTCGATCTCCTGGGACGAAGTCGAGCAAGACGAAAATCGCATGCTGCAATTCGACTGGCATGAAAGCGGCGGACCGTCGGTTGAAAAGCCCGAGCAAACCGGTTTCGGGACGCGGCTCATCGGGCGGGGCCTGGGTGGGCGGCGCGATCACGGATCGATCGACTACAATAGCGAGGGACTGCATTGCAGCATCGAGGCCGAAATATGAAACTCGGGGATCGCCTCATGCTCATCCTCGAAGACGAGCCGATCATTGCTTTCGATCTAGAAGACGCGCTGCTTGCTGAAGGCGCCGAGGTCGCCGTGGCCGCCACCAACGATCAGGCACTTGCAAGCATTGTGGAAAAGGATTTCGGGGGCGCCATCCTCGACGTCAATCTTCACGGCGAGACGAGCTACATCGTCGCCCATGCCTTGCGCGACAAAGGCATCCCCTTCGTCTTCGCCACGGGGTATGGCGACGCAGCACACCCCGCCGAACTGGCGCATGTTCCCACGGTGACGAAGCCCTATTCGATCGATGAGATCAGGCGGGCGTTTGCGGCAATGGCTTGACTTCCTTGGGCTTTAGACCCGGAAGGCGATTAGCTTGCAGCGACAGCGTTGTGCCCGTGAACCGCGAAGTAGGCGGGAATGTCCCCAGCCGGGATCGGCTTGGAAAAATAGTATCCCTGTCCGTAGCTAACGCCGATTTCCTTGAGCATTTCGAGTTCCTGGGCGTTTTCGATCCCTTCGGCGATCACGTCGGCACCGATCGCCTTGGCGAAATGGACGATCGCCTTGGCCATCGCCTGCCGCGCGAGATCGGTGTGAATCTCGCGAGTTAGGCTCATGTCCAGTTTGAGCAGGTCGGGGGCGAGGTCGACGAGGTAGCGCAATCCGGCGTAACCTGCACCGACATCGTCAACCGCGATCCGCGCGTGCTGGCGGATTTCCCCGAGCGCGTCGCGCAAGGCCGTGAAATCGCTGACCTGCTCGTGTTCGGTCAGCTCGATCACGACCTTACGCCCCGAATAGTGGCGCAACAGCCGCGCGATCTCGCCGCTCATCACGGTTTCGGGCGAGGCGTTGACCGAGATGTAGGCCTCGCTCCCCGCCAGGCTATCGGCATCGAGCGCGCTCTTGATCGCTGCTAGTTCGAGCTCGAGCCCGCGACCGACCGATTTCGCCTCCTCGAACCATTGTTCGGGGCTGCGCCGGTCTGCATCTTCGAAGCGTGAAAGACTTTCGACCCCGACGACGCGCAGGCTGGACAAATCGTGGATCGGTTGCTGGTAGGTCGAGATCCCGCCTTCCGCGATGACATCGCAGATCTTGCGGTCGAGCCGGTTCGCTTCCTCGTCCCGCACGAGCGACGTCTCGATCATCTCACCGGCGAGTTTTCCGAAAGCACGCAACACATCCATGTCGCGTTCCGATACGCTCCGGTCGGCGGTCCGGCTGAGACAGCAGAAGCTGCCGAACACTTCGCCATTTGACAGACGAAGCGGAACGTTGAGGTGGCAGCCGACCGGCAGCATTTCGGTGATCGGCAGTGCCTTGGCGAACTCGTGATCGGCGGCATCGCGGATCAGCTCGGGCAATCGACCTTCGAGGATGTGCCAGCAGAAACTCTCTTCGCGCGGCTCGCTGAATCCGGGGCCCATCGGAAGGTCGAGCTCCGTGTCGACATACATCAACTCGCGCCGGTCGCCGTCGATATAGCGCCCGACGAAGGCGATTTCGGCACCCAGGTGGGTCCGGGTTGCCTTGAGGATACGCTGGATCGAGTCGTTCTCGATCGCCTCGAATCGAAGCGGCTGGGCGCCATCCGGCAGGGCTACGTGGAGGTCGCCGTTCATGCGCGTCTCCTAATCCCAACTGGTAAAGAAAGGATATAGAATGGTTCGTTCAGCCTCGCGGGATTTTCCGATCATTCGCGTCGGTAAACGGGCGTTCTGGGGCGGATGTCGCGCGATCTATCATCCCGGCTTCAGCGGGGAATAGGCCGCGACGCTAGGGGGAACGGGATCGAAGCGGACCCACAGCGCCACTGCCGTCGCCCCCAGCAACAGGACGATCGCGACGGTATGCGGTTGCGGGATCCGGGGCCAAAGTGGGAGCCAGCAAAGTATGCCGATCGCTGCCGGCAGCATCGCGGCATAGGGCATGGTCGGGCCTACCCCCTGCATCACCTGGAAGCCGAGTGAAAGCATGTATCCGGTCACCAAGGCAGCGACGATGGCGGCTGCCAGCCTGCCCCACCGATCGCCCGCCAGGCTTCGCACGGCTGCGGCGATGCCGATCAGCATCACCGGCACGACGATGACATAGGCCGCCGTCGGGGCCATTGCCTGACTGGCGATCGCCAGCAACGCGATCAGCGTCGCGGCACCCGATCGCTGGGCGAAACCGGTCGTCCCCCTGCCCCACAAGGCCACTGCGAGGCCGAGCACCACGAGCAAGGCCATCGTGGTCAGCTTCGGAATCGCGGCGAGCCGGTCGTAATAGCCCGCGCCCGTCCCGGCCCCCGAAACGAGGTTGAGACCGTACAGCAGCACACCACCGACGAGGATCAGCGCGGCCATCCGCCCCACTCCGCTGACGAACCCTCTTTCTGTTCGATCGCGCCGCCACCAGGCGAGAGCGTATCCGCCGATCCCAAGCACCAGCATGACCCAGCCGATCCACGGCGAATAGACGATCGTCGCCAGTCCGAACGCATCGAAAAACACCGCATCGCCCGTTTCCCGAGGAAGCGTTGCGGCATTCGCCAATGCGAGCGCGAGGGCGTGTGTCTGGCCGAGCATCTGGTTGAGTGAACCGCGATCGAGGTTCTCGGGCGTCGAGAGCGGCGAATGGTAAAGTCCAGAGCGACCGATGAAGGCGATATTGAAGGCCGCGTAGCCACCACGGTCGAGCGCCGCGCTCAGGTCGGTATCGTTGGGCAGGACCGAGTAGATATAGGTCGCCAGCGACGAAGTGGACGGATGATCGACCGTTCGGGCGTAGACCCGCGCCACCTCGGCATTTCCGGGCGAGGTCTGGAACATGCTGGCGACACCGCCGCCACCGCGCGCCTCTAGATTGACGATCGAGCCGATCCGCTCCGCCAGCGGGTTCTCGCCGAAGAATTGCCGTGCCCCGACGAGACCGAGTTCTTCGGCGTCGGTCAGCACGACCACGATATCGCGCTCCACCGGGCCCGCCGCAGCGATCGCGCGCACCGCTTCGAGGATCGAGGCCACACCCGCGGCATCGTCCGACGCGCCGGGCGAACCCCAGACGCTATCGTAATGCGCCATCAGCGCCACCGCCGGCAGCGTGGGATCAGCCCCCGGCAGGACCCCGATCACATTGACGAATTCGGTCGGCGTTTCGCTGCTTTTGTCGCGCCAGTAATCGAGCTTGGCCTGCCCCGCCTCGTCGAGCGTGCCGCGCATCGTCTCGACCGAGAGTCCCATCGCCTCGAGTTCGCCGACCAGGTAGTCGCGGACCACGGCATTGGCCGTGCTGCCGGTCGGATGCGGCTGCGCCGCGATCCGTTCGACATGCGCAAAAGCGCGCTGGGTCGACGGCTCGACGGGATTGCTGGTTGCGGTGTCCGGCGCGGGCGGCGTGGTCGCCATTATCGCCAGCACCACTGCGACGACCATCGCCGCCACGAACCACACGACACGCTGCTTCATCGTCCTCTCCCTGTTGCACGCAAGGAGACTGAAAAGGACGCTTGCGTCAATCCACGGTCGAAAAAGGCCGGATGCGGGGTGGAGGGAATCGCCGCGTGCGACTATGTCGGCCCCCATGCGTATCGCCATTGCTTCCGACCATGCCGCCATCGAGATGAAAACCCAGCTACGCGAGTGGCTGATCGAGGAAGGGCACGAAGTCGCCGATCTCGGCCCCGACAGCCACGACAGCGTCGATTACCCCGATTTCGGCTACAAGCTCGCCGGTGTCGTCGCCGATGGAACCGCCGAGCGCGGGATCGCGCTGTGCGGCTCGGGCATCGGCATCTCGATGTCGGTCAATCGCAACCCCAAGTGCCGCTGCGCGCTGGTGTCCGAACCGCTTTCGGCCACGCTCGCCCGCGAACACAACGATGCCAATTGCCTTGCCCTCGGCGCGCGGCTGACGGGCCTCGACATGGCAAAAGCCTGCGTCACCGCCTTTCTCACCACCGAATTCGAAGGCGGGCGCCACCAGCGCCGCGTCGATAAGCTGTCGGAGCCCAAATGAACGTCGAACGGACCGCAACGAAGCCCGCTGGCTTCTTCACCGAGAATCTCGAAACCGCCGATCCGGCGGTCCATGCCGCAATCCGCAAGGAATTGGCGCGCCAGCAGGACAAGATCGAGCTGATCGCGAGCGAGAACATCGCCAGCCTCGCCACGCTGCAGGCGACCGGCAGCGTGTTCACCAACAAGTATGCCGAGGGCTATCCGGGCAAGCGCTATTACGGCGGTTGTGACTATGCCGACGAGGTCGAGACGCTCGCGATCGAGCGCGCCAAGGAACTGTTCGGCTGCAAGTTCGCCAACGTCCAGCCCAATAGCGGCAGCCAGATGAACCAGGCGGTGTTTCTCGCGCTGCTCCAGCCCGGCGACACCTTCATGGGGCTCGACCTAAATTCGGGTGGGCATCTGACCCACGGCTCGCCGGTGAACATGAGCGGCAAGTGGTTCAATCCGGTAGCGTACGGCGTGCGCGAGGAAGATGAGCTGATCGACATGGATCAGGTCGCCGCCACGGCCCGCGAGCACAAGCCCAAGCTGATCATCGCCGGCGGCACCGCCTATTCGCGAGTGTGGGACTGGGCGCGATTCCGCGAGATCGCCGACGAAGTCGGCGCCTACCTGCTGGTCGACATGAGTCATATCTCGGGTCTGGTCGCGGGCGGCGCGCACCCCTCGCCGATCCCGCATGCGCATGTCGTCACCACCACCACGCACAAGTCGCTGCGCGGACCGCGCTCGGGTGTGATCCTGTGGAACGACGAGGAGCTGACCAAGCCGATCAACATGGCGGTATTCCCCGGCATGCAGGGCGGCCCGCTGATGCATGTCGTCGCGGCCAAGGCGGTGGCGTTCGGCGAAGCGCTGCAGCCCAGCTTCCGCGCCTATGCCGATGCCGTGGTCGCCAATGCCCGCGCGCTCGCCGCGAGCCTCGAAAAGCATGGGTTGCGCGTCGTCTCGGGCGGGACCGACAACCACTCGCTGCTGATCGATCTCTCGGCAAAGGACGTCACCGGCAAGGACGCGGAGAAGGGCCTCGATCGCGCCTGGCTGACCTGCAACAAGAACGGCATCCCGTTCGACACCCGCAGCCCTTTCGTCACCAGCGGCATCCGCCTCGGCACTCCGGCCGGGACGACGCGCGGTTTCGGTGAACGGGAATTCGAGACCATCGGTCGATTGATCGCTGACGTGGTCGAAGGAATGGCGCATAACGGGGCCGAGGGCGATGCCCAGGTGGAAGAGCGCGTGCGCGGCGAAGTAGCCGCGCTTTGCGCCGCCCACCCGATCTATCCGGAGATGTGACCATGACCGACCGCGACCCCAAGGACCCCCGCCACCAGGATCACGACCTGCTGCCCGATGCCAAGGCCGAGATTTCGGGCATGGCGAAGCAGGGCATGCAGCACCCTTCGACCAAGCCGGTATTGCTCGGCGCGGCCGCCGGAGCCGTCGCGGGCGCGATCCTGCCCGTGATTGGCCCCGTCGTCGGCGGCTTAGCGGGCGCGGGCATCATGCTGTACAAACGGTTGCGTCCATAGATGCGCTGCCCCTTCTG
The DNA here is from genome assembly GCF_034374265.1 of Pseudoblastomonas marina. Lineage (NCBI taxonomy): Bacteria > Pseudomonadati > Pseudomonadota > Alphaproteobacteria > Sphingomonadales > Erythrobacteraceae > Pseudoblastomonas > Pseudoblastomonas marina. The sequence goes on from NZ_CP139718.1 coordinate 1,077,607, forward strand.
CGCGCATGAAGACAGCCAGGTAAAGGATTCGCGCCCCACAGAGGACAACACCGCGATTCGCCGCCGCCGCCAGTGCAGCCAGTGCGGTGCGCGCTTCACCACCTTCGAGCGCGTCCAGCTGCGCGACATCACCGTGGTCAAGACCGGAGCCGATGGCGAGGAAGGCCGCCGCCAACCCTTCGACCGTTCGAAAATCGAGCATTCGGTGCTGCTTGCCTGCCGCAAGCGCGACGTCTCGCGCGAAAAGATCGACCAGCTCGTCTCGGGCATCCAGCGTCAGGTCGAAACCGCCGGCGACAGCGAGATTTCCTCGCAGCGCATCGGCGAAATGGTGATGGACGGGCTGCGCCAGCTCGACAGCGTCGCCTATATCCGCTTCGCCAGCGTCTATCGGGATTTCAGCGAAGCGCGCGATTTCGAGGAATTCGCCAGTACGGTCCGCGATGTCGGCGGCGAATAATCAGCCCGTAATCGTGCTCGTCCGGCCACAACTGGGCGAGAATATCGGCAAGGCCGCGCGCGCCATGCGCAATTTCGGCCTCACCGAGATGCGGCTCGTCGCCCCGCGCGACGGTTGGCCCAATCCGGCCGCGGGCCCCGCCGCTTCGGGCGCCGACGACGTGCTCAAAGGAGCGAGGGTGTTCGACAGCCTTGGCGAGGCTGTGAGCGATTGTGCGCATGTCTATGCCACCACGGTGCGCAAGCGCGGGGTGACCAAGCCAGTCGTCACGCCAGAAGAGGCCGCGCACGCGATCCATGCCGACAGCGGGCGCAGCGCGCTGGTGTTCGGACCCGAGCGTTCGGGGCTCGAGACCGATGACGTTGCGCTCGCCCGGACGATCCTGACCGTGCCGATCGACCCCGAGTTCGGTTCGCTCAACCTCGCGCAGGCCGTGATCCTGTGCGCCTACGAATGGTCCAAGAACGCCGAAGGCCTGGTGCAGCCGACACATGAAGACGCCCTGCCCCCGGCCTCGCAGGAAGAGTTCGACGGTATGTTCGAGCAACTGGCCGCGATGCTCGAGCCGCGCGGCTATTTCCTCCCGCCCTCGCGCGCCGATGCGACCCGGCGGACCTTGCGCACGATGCTGACCAAGCCGGGCTGGAACCATCTCGAGGTGCGGACCATGCGTGGTGTTTTGTCCTCACTTTCCAAAGATAAACGCCCAACCGACGGGTGAAGGTTTGACGCTCGATCGCCGAGCCTTCACACCATCACCCTGAATTCAAGGAGTCGCAAATGTCCAAGCTTTCCCTCGCCGTAGCCGCATTCGTTTTCGCTGCGAGCCCCGCTGCTTTCGCCGCGCAGGCCAACCCCGAACAGGAAAGCGAGCAGGAAGTCGCCGCTACCAAGGAAAAGCAGGACTCCGAGAAGCGCGAAGCCGACGAGGCGGACCAGAAGAAGATCTGCAAGCGGATCAAGAACATGGGGAGCCGGTTCAGCCAGAAGGTCTGCATGACGCGGGCCGAATGGGACGCCGAACGTCGCGGCACGCAGGATTCGATTCGCGATAGCAAGCGCGACTGATCGCGGGACTTTGCGGGATCAAGCGCTCCATGCGCGAATTCGTCATCAATTGACGGAGCGATGCTATAAGCGCATCATTAACGGGAATTAACCGGAGATTTTGTCACTGGAGATTCCCATGCGCCAATTCCGCCTCCCCGTTCTCGCCCTTCTCTTCGCCACCCTGCCTGCGCTGGTGGCGGCGCCAGTCGCCGCATTCCAGAGCGCGCCGCAGGATGCTCCCGCCGCAGAAGAAGGCCAGCCGTCGACGACGGTAGCCGGAGATGAGCCGACGGAGACCGAGGCTGTCGCGCAGGCCGACGGTGACACGGCGACCAAGCCGGATCAGAAGCTTGTCGTGTCGGGCGAGAAGGAAAAGACGGTCTGCCGCAACGTGACCGCTGTCGGATCGCGCGTCCCGCAGCGCGTCTGCCGGACCATGTCGACGGCCCGTGAGGACCGGTTGGCAACGCGCGAGGTCATGCAGGAGCTGCAGCAGGACGGGGCACCGCTCGGCGAAAACGATGTGCTTTACAGCGAAGCGGCTTCCAGAGTGGGTAACGAAAGCCAGGATCGAGATGCGGCGCCCAGATTGTTGACGAACAGGCCGGATCTGACAGACTGAAGGAAACCGCGGGTCAGCCGCGCGTCTGATCGAATTCGTTGAATTCGTAGGCGATCGACGCCTCGACCAGACGATCCCAGATATCCTCCAACGGGGCCTCGGGGAGCCCGGCATTGCGGGCATCGGCCACGGCGTTTTCAATCACTTCGCGCTTACGCGCCTCGTCGCGCACCGCGCTGCGATCGGGCTTGATTCGGGCGGCTGCGCGCATGTAGCCGAAGCGCCGTTCGAGCAGCGCCATGATCTGGCGGTCGGTCGCATCGACCCCGGCGCGCACTTCGGGCATCGAGGAACAGTCCTCGGGGAGTTTGATTGCGTCGTTCATGGCGCCCCCCCCTGCCCCGTGCGGCCTCGCCTGTCGAGACTTGACCGGTCGCGCTTTCTTGCTAAATGGGCGCCTCGCTTCGCGCGACTTCCATTAAGTCGAACGAATTTGGCCCCGCACCCCGGTGAAGCGGTGGCCGCGTCAGGGATTGAGCCCTGGCGGTGCGATGCCGGGTTGAATGGCCAGCAGGGGAATCGTCCTTGGGCTGGTCCGCAACTTTTGGAGAAGACTCATGTCGAAGCGCAAGAGCGCCAAGTACAAACTCGACCGCCGGATGGGCGAAAACATCTGGGGTCGCCCGAATTCCCCGGTCAACAAGCGTTCCTACGGTCCCGGCCAGCACGGCCAGCGCCGTAAGGGCAAGATGTCCGACTTCGGCCTGCAGCTCCGCGCCAAGCAGAAGCTCAAGGGCTATTACGGCGACGTCACCGAGAAGCAGTTCAAGGCGACCTACAAGAAAGCCGCCGCGATGAAGGGCGACACCGGCCAGAACCTGATCGGCCTGCTCGAGCAGCGCCTCGACATGGTCGTCTACCGCGCCAAGTTCGCCCCGACGATCTTCGCCGCGCGCCAGATCGTCAATCACGGCCACATCAAGCTGAACGGCGTGAAGACCAACATCCCCTCGGCCCGCGTCAAGGTCGGCGACGTGATCAGCCTCGGCGACAAGGCCAAGGATATGGCGCTGGTCATCGAAGCGCAGAGCCTGCCCGAGCGTGAAGTGCCCGATTACGTCGTCGCCGAAGGCAACGACGCGGTGACCTTCACCCGCGTGCCGAAGCTCGACGAAGTGCCCTACCCGGTCACGATGGAACCGAACCTGGTCGTCGAATTCTATTCGCGCTGATCGGTTTTCCAGCCAGATGTTCGAAAGGGCGGTCCCGCGGGGCCGCCCTTTTCGTTTGCGAGGTCGCACCGGCTATTCGTCAGAAAGTGTGGGTTTACCCCGCTTGCGCCAACTGCAAGGTTTTCCCTGCTCGAATTACGAGGGGAGAGCACATTGACCGCAATCCATTCTTTCATCACGCGAATTGCGCTGGCTATCGCTGCACTGGGTTTTTGGGCTCCGGCGCACGCACAGACGCTGCCGACCGACATAGACGCGGTATTCACCGATCCCGATATCCAGCGCTACCCGGTCTATTACGCCCGGACGCCGGCCGATTCGGCCGAAGCCGTGCTCGCGGCGCGCGATATCGTCGGCGACAAGAGCGAGGCGGCGAAGAAATACGGCGGCTTTCCGTTCACCAGCCGCACGCTCTCGGACGATGGGATCGAGGGCACGCCGAGCTACTGGCTCGCCAATTTGCCGGCCGAGGTCGACGGGGTCGAGCTCGTCCTCAAGTTTCGCGGCATCGACATCGCCGACCGGCGGCACAACCCGCTCCAGTTCATGCTCGGCAACAGCCCCGATGGCTATCTCTGGCTGGGAATCGACCAGGAAGGAGAGATGTTGATCTCCAAGCGCACCCGCGAAGGCTGGGACGATTACGTCGAGGCGGGCGAGTTTCCCGCAACGATCGACTGGGCCGCCGACAACGAACTCCATGTCATCTGGCTCGAATCGGGGCGCTATTTCGTTAAGCTCAATGGCAAATCGCTTTTCAGCGGCGATGCGCGCGGGGCGATCCCCGCCGATGTACCGTTGATCGGGCGCAGCAACCGGATGGTCGTCCGCGGCGAAATCGCGTTCGAGGAAATCCTGCTCAACCAGTTGATCGTCGCCGACGGCGAAGATTCCGACCCGATGCCGCCGGGGCTCACCTTTGCCGAAGTGCTCCAGCTGGCCGATGCCGCCTTCGCCGGCGAGGAAACCGCTGCGACCCGCGCATTCTATATCTCGCAGGAACTCGACCTGCGCGAACGCGCAGCGCTCGCGCTCGGCGCGGAATCAGGTGCCCCCGGCCTTCCCGGTGGCCTTGTCATGACGCTCAAGGTCGGCCCGGACGGTCGGGTCTACCGGGTCGAAGGGGCGAATGCGGGCGCGCTGTCGCCGGTCAATCCCGGTCTCGCCGCGATCGCAGCCCGCCTGCCCGAAGGCTGGCGCTACGATCGCGAACGCGAATGGCTGGTGCCGCCCCGCTGAGCTCAGTCGCCCAGCGCCTCGGACAGGAAGCCGTCGATCGCGAGCAGCATCTTCTTGCGCGCCTGGCTGTCGCGGATGCCGTGCTCGAGCCCTTCGAACTCGATATAGGTGACCGGCTTGCCGGCGTCCTCGAGCCTGTCTTCCATCTTGCGCGACTGGTTATGCGACACGTTCCTGTCGAGCGTCCCGTGCACCAGCATAACCGGTGCGGCAAAGCGATCGGCATGTCGCGCCGGGCTCCCCGCCTCGATATGCGGGCCGTCGCCGACGAAACGATCGACCAGGATCGAATGGGTGTAGGGCTGCGCTTCGCGGCGCAGGTCCTGCAGGTCGGTGACCGGCGCGATTGCCACCACCGCATTGTAAAGCTCGGGATCTAGCACCTGCGATTGCAGCGCCGCGTAGCCGCCATAGGACCATCCGGCGATCGCGAGCTTGTCCGCGGATGCGATTCCCTCGGACACCAGCCAGCGGCCCGCGTCGTTGACATCGCCCACCGCGGTTTCCCAAGCCTTGAAGCCGTTGCGGCCGAACCACGCCTGACCATAGCCCGCCGAGCCACGATAATTGGGTTGGAGCACGGCATAGCCGCGCGCCACGAAGAATTGCACCAGCCAGTCGAAGCCCCATTCGTCGCGGGCGCTGGGCCCGCCATGCGGCAGCACGATCGCGGGCAGGCCCTTTCCATCTGAGCCCGGCGGCAAGGTGAGGTACGCGGGAATCTGGGTGCCGTCCCGGGCGGGAAAGGTGACTGGCCGCATCTCGCCCATCGGCTTGTTCACGAGATAGTCGCGCATCGGCAGCAGCGGTTCGAGCTGCATTGTGTCCTTGTGGAACATGTAGAGCATGCCGGGATCGGTGTCGCTCGAGGCGATCAGCAGCAGCTTGCTTTCGTCCGCATTCGCCCCGACGATGTCGACCAGCGGATTGCCCGGCAGCGCCTTCTCGAGTTCGCTCGCGAGCCCACCGAGTTCGCTGTCGAAATACTCGACCGCGCGTTTCTCGGTCGCATAGCTCGCGCCGACGACGCGGCGCTTGCGACCGATGCGGATCAGGCGGTCGACGTCGACGTCGTCGCGCATCATCACGACGCGTCCTTCACCGCTACCGTCGAGCTTGACCTCGACGATCGCGTCGTAGCCGCCGATGGTATCCCACCCGTAGACCACGTTGCGTTTCGAATCGACGGCGGCCGGCACGAAGTCGGTTCGTTCCTTACCGTCGATCGTCACCTGTTCGAATTCGCGCCAGCCATCGTCTCCGGCGGGGCGGTAATAGTACATCCGACGGCCGAGGAGCGTCCCGTCGCCCCGCCGTGCGCTGAGGACCTTGAGCCGCACGCGCCCCGTCTCGTCGGCGACAAAGGCGCTGGCCTTGTCGTCGGGACGTTCGACGACCTTGCGACGGCGGTTGGTGATGTCGACGGCATCGACCCCGAGGCCGGATTCCTCGTTTGCGAGACGCGTGCCGACGGTCATCTCGGGCACGTAGTCGCGGGTCATGAGAATGTTGTTTTCCTCGCCGGGGACGTCGAGCGCGACGATCGAGCCGCCATCCTGCCGGAACCCGAGCGCGCGAAAGCTGCGGCTCTGGGTAAGTACCTCGATATCGCTGCCGTCTTCATTGAAGGAGAAGATGCGCGAGAACCACAGGAGGGCCCCGTCGTCGCGCTCGACCGCTCCGTCGAGCTCGCACACGAGCCGTACTTCGGTGGCCCAGTCGCAGGACGTGATATCTCCGTTCTGCTCGGTGTTGCGCATGATGCTCTGCATCTCCGCGCCGCCGGCGAGGTCGATGACCTTCACCACCTCGCCATGGGTGGAATCGGGCGCGACGATCGCCAGCTTGTTCCCCGAAGGCGAGAGGCTGATGTCGAGGATCGACGGTCGCGAACCGTAACGCGCGGCAAGTTCTTCGGCATCCTGCGCAGCAACAGGCGTGACGATGGCAGCCGCAGTCGCGGCCAGAATGGCTTTGCAGATTTTCATGAGTTTCCCCGACCCAATTCCCGTTTTACCGGGCGAGCTTAGCGAAACACGGATCGATTGGAAGGGCCTGATAACGACGGCCTATACCGGCGGTTAACACTACTTTCGCAACAAGGCGCGAAGCCTCACCGGAGCGCGCGCCGCAGGCTCCACCACAGCAGCAGCGCTATGCCGAGGCTGATCGCGCCGCCCCAGAACCAGTAGGGCAGGACCAGCGCATCGGCGATCACCTGCGTGTCCGAGCGCTGCGAGATTCCGCCGACCACGCCGCCGGCGGTGAAGAGATAGCCGAGATGCTGCCAGGTGCTGATCGCGGCCTCGACGCCGAGCACCTGGACGCCGAAGCGCGACCAGTCGCGCGAACCCTTCCACGCGAGCGCGAGAAGGGCCGCCCCGAACGGCGCGAGCACGGCGAGGCCGACCAGGCTGCGCACCCAGATCAGGCAGGATAAGAGCAGCGACGCGCCGAGGATCGACAGTGCGATGCGGCTGGACTTCGCCGTGCGCGAGGCAAGGATCAGCCCGGCGCCCGCAAGCGGCGGCCCGAGCGGCCCGCCCGCAGCCACCAGCGCATCGGCAAAGCGCGATTGGTCCACCGGCGTGCGCGACAGCGACTGGCCCGACCCGTCGGCATAGATCACCAGCCGTTCGAATTCCGACCCGGTGAGCATGCTCGTCAGGCCATGGCCCATTTCATGAAACCAGGTCGCGAGAATGGTGAAGGGATAGAGCACGATGCTGCCGATCGCGGTCTGCCACAATAGCAGCGAGAGCAGCCCGATCACCACCAGCAGGCCCGCACGCTGTTCGCGTGTCTGCCGACCGATATCGAACCGCGTCACTTGCAATAATCCCGCCGGAAGTCGGACGCGAAGGTCGCGAAACGCCCCTCGCCGATCGCATCGCGCATCGCCTGCATAAGCTGCTGGTAGAAGGCGATATTGTGCTCGGTCATCAGCATCGCGCCGAGGATTTCGCCCGATTTGACGAGGTGGTGGAGGTAGGCGCGGCTGTAGGTGCCGCAGGTGTCGCACGAACAGCGATCGTCGAGCGGATCGGTATCCTCGGCAAAGCGGGCATTGCGCAGATTGATCGGACCGTTCCAGGTGAACGCCTGGCCGTTGCGGCCCGAACGGCTCGGCAGCACGCAATCGAACATGTCGACCCCGCGCTCGACCGCACCGACGAGATCGTCGGGCTTGCCGACACCCATCAAGTAACGCGGACGGTCCTGCGGAAGCTGGCCGGGCGCGAAATCGAGCGTCGCGAACATTGCCTCCTGCCCCTCGCCCACCGCAAGCCCGCCGATCGCATAGCCATCGAAGCCGATCTCTGTGAGCGCCTCGGCGGAGCGCTGGCGGAGCTTCTCGTCGAGCGCGCCCTGCTGGATCCCGAACAGCGCCGCGCCCTCGGCATGCTCGCCCCCGGCATCGAAGGCATCGCGACTGCGCTTGGCCCAGCGCATGCTCATCTCCATGCTCGCCGCGATCTCGTCGAGCGGGCGATCGGCGCGCGGGCATTCGTCGAACGCCATCACGATGTCGGAGCCGAGCAGGCGCTGGATCTCCATCGACCGCTCGGGCGTGAGCATGTGCTTCGAACCGTCGAGATGGCTGCGGAACTCGACGCCCTGCTCGGTCAGCTTCCTGAGGTCCGACAGGCTCATCACCTGGTAGCCGCCGCTATCGGTCAGGATCGGGCGATCCCAATTCATGAACTTGTGCAGGCCGCCCAGTCTGGCGACACGCTCCGCCCCGGGGCGGAGCATCAGGTGGTAGGTGTTGCCGAGGATGATGTCGGCGCCGGTCTTGCGCACGGTCTCGGGCTTCATCGCCTTGACCGTCGCGGCGGTGCCGACGGGCATGAAGGCGGGCGTGCGGATCGTGCCGCGGCGCATCGCGATTTCGCCGGTGCGCGCGGCGCCGTCGGTGGCGTGGATGGTGAACTGGAAGCGGGTCATTGCGAGCTCGCGCCTAGCCCGTCACGCGCGCAGTCGCCAGCCCGTGCGGAATATATAGGCCACGATCGCCACGCACAGCGCGAGGAAGCCGAGCGTGATCGCGAAGCTGATCCAGATATCGACATCCGCGCTGCCGTAGAAGGTCCAGCGAAGCCCGCTGACGAGGTAGACGATCGGATTGGCTAGCGCGATCGTGTCCCAGGGCTGGGGCAACATGTCGATCGAATAGAACGTTCCGCCAAGGAAGGTCAGCGGGGTGAGGAACAGCATCGGGATGATCCCGAGCTTCTCGAAATTGTCCGCCCAGATGCCGAGGATGAAGCCGAACAGGCTGAAGGCCGCGGCGACCAGCATGATGTAGACCACCGCGAGCAGCGGATGCGCGATCGAATAGTCGACGAACAGGCGCGCGGTGACGAGGATGATCGCGGCAAGGATCAGGCTCTTGGTCATCGCCGCCCCGACGAAGCCGATCAGCGTTTCCGCCACACCCACGGGGGCGCTGAGCAGCTCGTAGATCGTGCCGGTGAAGCGCGGCATGTAGATGCCGAAGCTGGAATTGCTGGTGGTCTCTCCCAGCAGCGTCAGCATCAGCAGGCCAGGAATGATGAAGGCGCCGTAATCTACCCCGCCAAGGTCGGGCATCCGTCCGCCGATCGCGGCGCCGAAAACGATGAAATAGAGCGAAGTCGTAAGCACCGGGGCGAGCACCGACTGGAAGGCCGTGCGCAGGAAGCGCATCAGCTCGCGGGTGTAGATCGACCAGGTCGAGCGCCAATTGATCATGCGACCGCCTCCTCACCCAGCAGCGAGACGAAGATGTCCTCGAGGCTGCTGTCGCGGATATCGATCCCGATGTAGTCGATTCCCTCGGCAAGCAGCGCCTTGGTCAGTTCGGCGACCTCTTCCTTGCCCTTCCCCGTACCGTCGCCGCCGCGGTAGCAGAGCGAGGTGCCGTCCTTTTCGAGCTCGACCGGGAAACGCGCGATCGCGGGCGGGATTTCCGTCAATGGCCGGCCGAGCGCGATATGCGCTTCGGTCCGCCCGAGCCGCGCCATCATCGCTGCCTTCTCGTCGACCATCACGATTTTCCCGCGATTGATCACGCCCACCCGGTCGGCCATCTCCTCGGCCTCCTCGATGTAATGGGTGGTGAGGATGATCGTGACGCCGCGCGCGCGCATCTCGTCGATGATCGCCCACATACCCTTGCGCAGTTCGACGTCGACCCCCGCGGTGGGCTCGTCGAGGAACAACAGGTCGGGTTCGTGCGCGAGCGCCTTCGCGATCAGCACGCGCCGCTTCATCCCGCCCGACAGCGCCATGATCCGCTCGTCGCGCTTGTCCCACAGGCTGAGGCTCTTGAGGATCTGCTCGATCCGCGCGGGGTCGGGCGCGAGCCCGAACAGTCCGCGCGAATAGGCGACCGCGCGCCGCACCGGCTCGAACATGTCGGTCGAAAGCTCCTGCGGCACGAGGCCGATGCGCCGGCGTGCGTCGCGCCAGTCGGTCGCAAGGTCGTGACCGAAGGCGCGGATCGAGCCCGAGGTCGGGCGGACGAGCCCGCACACCGCACCGATCAGAGTGGTCTTGCCCGCGCCATTGGGCCCGAGCAGCGCGAAAATCTCGCCCTTGCGGATCGTCAGGTCGACGTCGTCGAGTGCCTTGAGGCCGCCGGCATAGACCTTGGTCAGCCCTTCGATCTCGAGAATTGCGTCCATCGCATGGAGGCTAGCTGCCGGGCACCCTCTGGGGAAGCGGAATCGCGTCAGAAACCGTAGACCAGCGTGAAGCGCGTGATCGTGTCGGTATCGACCTTCCCCACCGGCGGATCGCTTTCATAGTCGACCTGGTACGAGACCCGCGTGCTCAAGCGATCGGTCACGCCGAACTCGACCCCGGTGAGCGAGGATAGCGTGGTGTTGTTGCTCGCGACGACCGCACTCGCATCCTGCGTCGCGGTGATGCGGTCGGCGACCTTCCAGTCGAAATCGACCGCGGCGAGCCCGGCGAGCCGCTCGCGGTCGGGCTCGGCGATGAAATCGGTGTAGCGCCATGCGGGGCCCGCGCGCAGCGCGAGCGAGATGCCGTCGCCGTCGATCGGCGACCAGCCGAAACCGCCCGAAACGATGTAGCGGGCCGAGAAGCCCGAAATCCGGTCGCGCTCGAACTGGGTGAGGCCATAGGCGAACAGATTGTCGCCCAGTTGCAGGCGCGGCTCGTAAGCGGCGAGGAAGCGCTCGCGGGTCACCACGCCCCGGCTCTCCTGGTAATCGGCATTGCCGCGCAGCAGGTGGGTCCAGTCGGCACCCTCGCGTTCGAGCCGCAGTGCCGCAGTCAGCCCGATATTTTCGCTGTTCCCGGTCGAGCGGAAGGCCCCGACCTGGCCTTTCCCGCCCCAACGCTCGAAGATTCCGGCGTTCTCGATCGCTTCGCGCTCGGCCGCCGCCTGCTGCTGCGCCGCAGCCTCCTGACCGGTGCGGAAGGCAGTTTCGAGCGCATCGATCTCGGCCGCATCCTCGGGATGGGTCTGGCGCGCGAGCTCGATCACGGTCGCGACCTTGGCCGGGTCGCCGCTGTCGATCGCGGCCTCGATCATCGCACGCACGCCTTCGGGCAGGTCGAACGCGGCGGCAGGTGAGGCGGTGAGCGCCACAGCGGCGGAAAAGAGGGTCAGGGTCTTACGCATGACGCACCCCCTAGCCGCGCCCCGCGCAGCTAGTCCACCCGCCTATTTGGCGGCGCGATGGGCTTCCAGCGCCCGTTCGCGCGCTTCCTTGTGACCGATCATCTTGACCGGGTAATTGCCGCGCCTGTCGTCGGCGGGATCGTGGATCTCGTCGTCGCTCAGACCGGCGAGTTCGGGGACGTATTCGCGGATATAGCCCGCCGCGTCGAACTTCTCGCTCTGGGTCAGCGGGGCCATGATCCGCACGAACATGTTGCTGTCGACCCCGGTGCCGCTGATCCACTGCCAGTTGACGCCATTGTTGCCGTAATCGGCATCGACGAGGCAGTCCCAGTACCACTGCTCGCCATGCCGCCAGTCGATCAGCAGGTGTTTGACGAGGAAGCTGGCGCAGATCATCCGCACCCGGTTGTGCATCCAGCCGGTCTGCCACAGCTGGCGCATCCCGGCATCGACGATGGGATAGCCGGTCATGCCCTGCTGCCAGCATGCGAGGTCCTCACGGATCAGGTGCCCGGCATCGGGGTTCCGCCACAGTTTGCGCTCGTCATATTCGCGATAGCTCTCGCGCGCATAATCGGGGAATTGGCAGATCACGTTCTGCGCATAATCGCGCCAGACGATCTCCTTGAGGAAGGTCTGCCAGCCGTCCGAGCGCAGGTCCTTGAGCCGGTGATAGATTTGTACGGGTGAAATCTCGCCCCAGTGGAGATGCGGTGAGAGGCGCGAGGTGATGTCCTGCGAAGGCAGGTTGCGGCCCTCGTCGTAATCGGCGACCTCGTCGGCCCACCAGTCGAGCCGCGCGTGGGCGGCATCCTCGCCCACCTCCCAGAAATCGCGCAGGCCGCCCGCCCAGTCGGGCCCGGTCGGGAGCAGGTTCCAATCGTCGACGTCGTCGCTCTCGGGCCAGCTCTCGGGAGAATGCAGCGTAGCGGGCGCGTCGAGTGCATCGCGCGGCGGGAGACATTCGAGCAGCGAACGGGCGAAGGGCGAATAGATCTTGTAGGGATCGCCCGAACCGGTCGTCACGCTGCCCGGCGGCATCAGGTAATTGCCGTCGTGGAGCACCAACTCGCATTGGTCGCCTAGCGCGTCCGCGAGTTCGTCCTCGGCCTCCTTCCACCAGGGTTCGTAATGGCGATTGGCATGGATCGCGCCCGCGCCTACTTTGTCGGCAATCGCGGCGAGCACCTGCGGGGCATCGCCCTGCCGCAAGACGATGCGCGAACGACGGCTTCCGAGCGACCTGCCGAGGCTTTCGAGCGAATGGTGCAGCCACCAGCGCGAGGCGCCGCCATAGGCATGGTCGCCCGCGCGGTCGTCGTCGAGCACGTAGACCGGGATCACCGGGCCGATTTCGGCGGCGGCATGGAGGGCGGGTTGGTCGACGAGGCGCAGGTCGCGCCGCAGCCAGACGATCTGGGGAGAACTCATGGCGTCGGAACGGGATCACCCCGTTGGCGGTTCCAACGGGCATGGATGAACACAAGAAGGGCGAGGTCACGCCCCACGACCCCACCGTCCCTGCCGATACCATCCGGCTGCCCGAACGCGGCTTCGGGATCGACCGGAAGAAGGCGATCATCGCCGCCGCGATTTGCTGGGCCGGCTGGGCGGTGGTGGTCTACCTAGTCACCAACGGGCTCACTGGCGGCTTCGACCAGTGGGGCCTGATGTCCTACCGCACCGGCGAGGAACTGGGCCCGCGCGGTCCCGAGCTGGTGTTCGAGAGCGTACGCGACGTCACAGCGGTCGGCGGCGTGTTCCTGCGCAATTTGTTCGCCATCGCGGCGGTGGTCGCGCTGCTCTTCCTCAAGCTGCGCCGCGAGGCGGTGATCTACGCGCTGACCGTCGCAAGCGGCTGGCTCGCCAATACCGGCATGAAGCTTCTGGTGGGCCGCGAGCGCCCGCAGATCGTGCCGCACCTGACCGAGGCCGGGGGCGAGAGCTTCCCCAGCGGCCACAGCTTCAGCGCGGCGGTTGTCTATATCGGCATGGCGATCGCCTTTGCCGCGCTCAGTCGCCGCCACTCGGTGCGCTACACGGTGATCGGCTTCGCCATGGTGCTGAGCGCGATGGTTGCGTGGAGCCGCGTGATGCTCGGCGTCCACTTCCCCAGCGACGTCACCGCGGGCTGGCTAGGCGGCGCCGGCTGGGCGTTCCTCGCCGCGGCGCTGTTCTACGCCCCGGCCAAGGCGGCGGCGGACAGCGAGACCGTCAGGAAGATGGATCCGTCGGAGTGACCTTTAGATCGAAGTCTCGAGTCACAAGCCTGAGGCACACGTCTTGGTCAAATTTCACCGTGAACCGATCAACCGCTCGTGAATCGAGGAATCTCGCGTCTCGGAGGAGCCATCCGTCGCCCGAAGGATCGGCAACGACAATCGGCGCACGCGACCAAAACAAGAATGCGTCGAGCTGATCGTTCGACTCCCTTGCCAAATCTAACCAGCAATCGCCTATCGATTTGTCACCAACACGATACATGCCATTGATCTGATAGCCGAACCAATCGTCGGTCGAAATCAGCTCACGCTCCCAGAACCTAAGCGGGATCGGCGATGCGATCACCAATTCCGCGCCCGTGACATCCCGTACTGCACGCTCTGATCCGACCGTAATGAGCCCATTCAAGCCGATATAAGCAAGTCCCATCAGGCCCGCGATCCACGCGGGCCGACGCCATTCGCGCTCAAGCTTCTCGCGCCGGAGCGACAGCCACAGGCCGATGCCGAGGATCGCCCAGAGCCACACGTCGATGATGAACAGCACGTCGCCGTAGAACCAGCGGCTCGAGAACGGCTCGAGCAGGCGGATGCCGTAGACGTTGAGCCAGTCGAGCGCCGGGTGGGTCAGGCAGCCGATGAAGGACAGCGCGTAGAGCCAGCCGAAATGCACCGGCAGCCGCCCCTCGGGCCGCTTGCCGCGCCGCGCCTGCCAGCGATCCCAGCCATAGAGCAGTCCCGCCAGTACCAGCGGCAGCAGCACCCAGGCGATGGGCCCATGCGTGATCCCGCGCCGAAAACCGAGATGCTCCGCCCCGTCGAGCCACAGAAAGCACGCCGCATCGACATCGGGCAGGTTCGCCCCGATGATCAGCGCGGGCATGGCGAGCCCGGTCTTGCGCTTGAGCCCCCCCTGCCCGATCACCGCGCCGACGAGGCTATGCGTGAGATTGTCCATCGCGGCGGAATGGCCTGCCTACTCCGGGCATGCAAACGAAAAGGCGGCAGGTTGGCCCGCCGCCTCTTGCAGACAACATCGTCGCCTTGTTTTACTGGCCTGTTACGGCGTTATGGCGCTGTTTCGCGCGGTCATGAACTCACCGGGCGAAAGGTAGCTGTCGCCATCGCTATCGAAGTAGAAGAAGGTGCGCCCGGCCTCGTTGATCTGCTCGGCCGAGAGATAGGGACGCAGTGCATCGTTGTCGGCTTGCTCTCGGGGATTCACAGGCACCGCCCAGATCGCGTATTCGGCAACCGACAATTCACCATCGCCATTGCGGTCGAGGAAGGCGAAGTCCATCTGTCCGCGTGGACGCAGGGGTTGCGCCTCGTTGCTCGATTCCCTCGCTTCGCCCGACGAAGCTCGGCTTTCGCCAGAGGGCGCGTCGTCACTCGACATCGCCTCGGAGCCGCTTGAGCCCGCTGCATCGTCGGACGCAGAGCCACCGGCCCTCATCGCGTCCATGTTCCGATCATATTCGTCGCTGGTCCCTTGGACGTCCATTGCATCCAGGCGCGCCTGCTGTTCTTCGTCGAGGTCACCCGCGACAGGATAGGCATCATCCGCCATTGCTCCGTCGTCGGTTGCCATCGCGGTGTCGTCGACACCCAAATCGTCTTCGACTTCTGCACCGTCGTCGCAAGCCGCGAGGGCAAGCGCGAGCGAAGCGGTGGCTGCGAGAGTTACCTTCTTGATCATTTCTTTTTCCCTGTTTGCTGGTGGTCGGGTCCGCGATCTGGACCGCATGCACCCTACCAACGTACGGAAAACAAAAATGTTCAAAATCTTATGGTTACGCTGAGTTGATAAGATATTCTATCCGGCTATGCAGATCTTGCGGGGAAACCCCCTACTGCGGGTCCTGGGCGGTGCCGTCGACGGTCCAGGTCTGGCCCGAGCCGAGGAGCTTGGCGAGATCGGCCTGCTTGCCTTCGCTGGCGCGCGCGCGATCCTCGATCACCGCGGTCTCGAAGGTCGGGTGCGGATCGTCGTAGAGCACGCCGAGTGCCATCGGGAACGGGCCGAACGGCATTTCGACCAGCATGTGCGCGATCGAGCGGTTCTTGACGTCGTGGACGATCACGCCCGCCGCTTCCCAGTCACCGTCGGTCACGTCGACCACTTCGAGGCTCAATGTCTCGCGGTTGAGCGTGATGCCCTTGGCGTCGCCCGCGAACAGCATCGGCTTGCCGTCCTCGAGCCAGAGCTGGCGATCCTCGGCGCCCTTGGGCGCGGCGAAATCGTCGAACACGTCCTTGTTGTAGACGATGCAGTTCTGGAAGATTTCGATGAAGGCCGCGCCCTGGTGTGCGTGGGCCGCCTTGAGCACGTCGGGAAGGTGCTTCGATACGTCGAAGCCGCGGCCGACGAAGCGCGCGCCCGATCCGAGCGCGAAGGCGGCGGGGCGCGCCGGGTGGTCGTAGCTGCCCAGCGGAGTCGAAGGGCTACGCGTGCCCTCGCGGCTGGTGGGCGAATACTGGCCCTTGGTGAGCCCGTAGATCTCGTTGTTGAACAGCATGATCTGCATGTTCACGTTGCGCCGCAGCACGTGCATCAGGTGGTTGCCGCCGATCGACAGCCCGTCGCCGTCGCCGGTCACCAGCCAGATGTCGAGTTCGGGATTGGCGAGCTTGGCTCCGGTCGCCACCGCCGGCGCGCGGCCGTGGATGGTGTGGAAGCCGTAGGTCTCCATGTAATAGGGAAAGCGGCTCGAACAGCCGATGCCGGAGATGAACACGGTCTTCGCCGGATCGCAGCCGAGCTCGGGCAGCGTGCGCTGCACGGCCTTGAGGATCGCGTAATCCCCGCAGCCCGGACACCAGCGGACCTCCTGGTCGGTGACCCAGTCCTTAAGCGTGGTTTCGATATTAGCTGGGGCGTTCATTTTGCTTTGACTTTCCCATTAGATAGGCATGCAGGAGGACGTGCAGCCCCACACCTGCGTAAACTCCGGAAAAAAACTTCCAGATGTAGTCGTCCGATCCACCTAGGAGTGGGGCAACCCAAGGCATCAACCCCAATCCGACAAGGGCGATAATCGTCGAGCGTATTCGTTTTTCTGATTGTTCTTTACCATAGCCGTCGGCGAACATCCGACGAACGATAGGTAGGAGCAGGATCCCCATTATCATGGCAACGACTAGCCCTATCGACATCGCGAGAACCGAACTGTTTTGAGCTTCACCTAGCGAAGCAGCCCACTGCCCGGTCATGTAGAACGGAGCAGCGAGAACCAAGAGCGCGAATAGCAACAACGCGGGAGGAGAAATCCGCGACATCAGTCAGCCTCCGTGCTGGGAAGTTGCTGATCGTTGGCCGGGACCTCGCCGCCTTCGTTCCCCTCGATATCATCGAAGAACTTGCCGATCGCCGCTTCGAGCTCGGCGATCTGGAAGGGCTGGCCGCTGGTCTTGGTGAGCGGGATCGCGTCGATAAGGTACTGGTCGCGCAGCACGGTCTTGAACTGGCCGGTGTTCATCTCGGGCACCAGCACGTGATCGTAGCCGCGCAGCAGCTCGCCGAGATTGGCGGGGAGCGGCCAAATATGGCGGACGTGGATCTGCGCTACGTCGCAGCCCTTGGCGCGCGCGCGGCCCACCGCCTGGTGGATCGGGCCGAAGGTGCTGCCCCAGCCCACCACCGCGAGCTTGCCGCCGGGTTCGCCGAGACAGACGTCCTGGTCGGGTACGTCGACGCCGAGCACCTTGTCGCGGCGGGCATCGGTCATCCGCTGGTGGTTGTCGGGCGCGTAGTCGATATGGCCGGTGCCCTCGGCCTTCTCGATCCCGCCGATGCGGTGCATCAGGCCGGGCGTGCCGGGCTTGATCCACGGCCGCGCGCCGTGTTCGTCGCGGGCGTAGGGGAGCAGTTCCTCTCCCTGCTTCTCGGTGGTGAACTGCGCCGGGAACGGGGTGTAATCGGCCGGGTTCGGCACCTTCCACGGCTCGGCGGCGTTGGCGATATAGCCGTCGGTCAGCAGCATCACCGGGGTCATGTACTTGACCGCGATCCGCACCGCCTCGATCGCGCAATCGAACGCGTCGGACGGGCTGCGCGCGGCCACCACCGGCATCGGCGCATCGCCGTTGCGGCCATAGACCGCCTGGTAGAGATCGCTCTGCTCGGTCTTGGTCGGCAGGCCGGTGGAGGGCCCGCCGCGCTGCGAATTGACCACCACCAGCGGCAGCTCGGTCATGATCGCGAGCCCCATCGCCTCGGTCTTGAGCGCGATTCCCGGGCCCGAGGACGAGGTGACGCCGAGGCTCCCCGCCCAGCTCGCGCCGATGGCGGCGCAGATCGCGGCGATCTCGTCTTCGGCCTGGAAGGTCGTAACGCCGAATTCCTTCAGCCGCGCGAGGTGGTGCAGGATCGCGGAAGCCGGGGTGATCGGATAGCCGCCGAAGAACATCGGCAGTTCGGCCAGCTGCACGCCAGCGACGAGACCGAGGCTGATCGCCTCCGCGCCCGTCACCGTGCGATAGAGGCCCGGTTCGCTCGGCACCGGCGGCAGTTCGACCTGCTTGAGCGGACCGGCGATCTCGGCGGTCTCGCCATAGGCGTGCCCGGCATCGAGCGCCGCGATATTGGCGTCGGCGATCTCGGGCTTCCTGGCGAACTTCTGCTTGAGCCAGTCGTGGATCGGCTTGCGGTCGCGGTCGAACATCCACAGCGCGAGGCCCAGGGTCCACATATTCTTCGAGCGCAGCGCATCCTTGTTGCCGAGGCCGAACGGCGCGACCGCCTCGATCGTGCGCGCCGAGATGTCGAAGGCCAGCAGGTCGTATTTGGCCAGGCTGCCGTCTTCGAGCGGATTGGTCTCGTATTCGGCCTTCTGGAGGTTGCGCTTGGTGAAGGCGCCGGTGTCGGCGATGATCAGACCGCCGGGCTTCAATGACTTCAGGTTCACCTTCAGCGCGGCCGGGTTCATCGCCACCAGCACGTCGGGCGCGTCCCCCGCGGTATTGATCTCGCGGCTACCGAAATTGATCTGGAACGCCGAGACGCCGAACAGCGTGCCCTGCGGCGCGCGGATTTCCGCCGGGAAATCGGGGAAGGTCGCGAGGTCGTTGCCCGCCAGCGCGGTCGAGAGCGTGAACTGCCCGCCGGTCAACTGCATCCCGTCGCCGGAGTCGCCGGCAAAGCGGACGACGATGGCGTCGGGAGCTGCGGGAGCGTCGGAATTGTGTACTGCGGTGGCCATGAATGTCCCGTTGGTTGGCCAGCCCCTATGCTCCCGACTGGCGGCGCGGACAACCCTGCTTTCCTCCTCCGGAACACCGCGTTAAGCGAGCGGTTGAAAGCCTCGACAGGAGAATTTGCGTGACCGATACCGAACACTACGTACGCGACGACGTCGCCGGCTTCCTCGCCATGCTCGAACAGATGGGCCGACCGGGGGTCGAGGAACTGCCGGTCGAGCAAGGGCGCGCGGGGATGCGCGCGCTAGGCGCGATCGCCGAGGCCGAGCCGCGCGCGCTCGCGGTGATCCGCGACCTCACCTGTCCCGGCCCCGAAGGCGACATTCCGCTGCGCTTCTACGATACGCAGGAAGAGCGCGCGCCCGGCCCGGTGGTGGTGTTCCTCCACGGCGGCGGCCACGTGATCGGCGATCTCGAAGTCTATCACTCGCTCTGCACCGAGATCTGCGCCACGCTCGACCTGCCGGTGGTGTCGGTCGACTATCGCCTCGCGCCCGAGCACCCCTTCCCCGCCGCGCCCGACGATTGCGAGGCGGCGGCGCGGTGGATCGCGACTTCTCCGAAGGAACTGGGCCGGGAATTCACCGGGCTGGTCATCACCGGCGACAGCGCGGGCGGCAACCTCACCATCGTCACCACCCATGCACTCGGCGTCGAGCCGGCCGAGGTTCCGGTGGTGCTGCAGGCGCCGATCTACCCGATCGCGGGCGATATCTCGCAGACGGCGAGCTTCCGCGATTTCGCCGAAGGATTCCTGCTCACCGGCGCAGCGATGAAATGGTTCAGCGACCAGTATCGCGGCGATCCGTTGAGCCACCGGATGTTTCCGCTGCTCGAGGAAGCGGAAAACGTGCCGCCCACCGTGGTGATCACCGCCGGGCTCGATCCGCTGCGCGATTCGGGGCGCGAATACGCCCAGCACATGATCGAGCGCGGGGTCGACACGACCTATCTCGAGGCGCAGGGCAATATCCACGGCTTCGCCACGCTGCGAAAGGCGATGCCGAGCGCGCAGAACGACGTCGGCGCGCTGCTCGACGCGATGCACCTGCTGCTGCGCCGCCACGGACACGTCGCATGAGCGCCGCCAACAAGGACGCGACGCAGTATCGCCCCTGCGTGGGCGTGATGCTGATCAACGGCGACGGCCAGGCCTTCGTCGGCAAGCGGATCGACACCAAGGAAGGCGACTGGTGGCAGATGCCGCAGGGCGGCGTGGACGAGGGCGAAGACCTGCGCGAGGCCGCCTATCGCGAACTGCACGAGGAAACCGGCGTCCGGCGCGAGCATGTCGAATTCGTCGCCGAGACCGAAAACGAGCTGTTCTACGACCTCCCGCCCGAACTTCACGGCAAGCTATGGGGTGGCAAGTATCGCGGCCAGCGCCAGACTTGGTACTGCGCGCGCTTCCTCGGCACCGACGAGGACATCGACCTCGAGGCGCATTCGCATCCCGAATTTTCCGAATGGCGCTGGGTCGACCGGGCCTCGCTGCCCGAGCTGATCATCCCGTTCAAGAAGCCGGTCTATCGCACCGTGGTCGAGGAATTTCGCGAGATAGATTGAAAGCCCGCGGCGGCAGGCTCAATTGTCGACCGTGCGTTCCTCGACCGGCACTTCCGCCATCTGCGGCGCGCTCTCGCGTTCGACGATCAGCGCCGACAACTGGACCGCTGCAGCGCAATTGCCGCAGATCGCCTCGGCGCGGGCGAGGCTGTCGCGAGCACGCTCGAAGGCGCCCTTCTCGGCCAGCGCCATGCCTTCGCCCGCCAGCGCGGTGACATTGCGCGGCTCGGCGTCGAGCACCACGCGGTAATAGCGGATCGCCTTGCCCGGCAGGCCCTTGGCGCGCATCGCCTCGGCTAGCGCGAGATAGGCTTCGAGATTGCCCGGCTGGATCGCCAGCGCGGCCTCGAACGCATCGACCGCCGGTACGATCTCGCCTGCGGCCAGCGCCGCGCGGCCATCCTCGACGAAGGCCTGCGCGCGCGGATCGGGTTCGGCACGTTGCGCGGCGATCAGCGAGCTGGCGGTGAGCGCGAAGGCGGTCGAAAGCGCGAGGGCGGCGGGGGTAAAGCGCATGATCTGCTCCCAAAGGGTGTGCGTGAGGCGAGACGGCTCGTCCATTTGCCCGCTTGCTATCACGGCGAAACAAAACCTGCGATGAAAAAGCCGTCGGTTCCATCGTGATAGGGCGTCAGCCGCCGCCCGACGCCCCGCGCCCGCCCGGAAGGCAGGTCGATCGGCTGGGCGCTCCAGTCCGGATGGCGCGCAAGGAAGGCGGCGGCGCGATCCGCGCCCTCTTCGTCGAGCAGCGAGCAGGTGACGAAATGCAGCTTCCCGCCCGGGCGCACCAGCCTTGCCGCGAGGTCGAGCAGCATGTCCTGCGTGGCCGAAAAGGCGGCGAGCCGTTCGGGGGTCAGGCGCCAGCGCGTCTCGGGCTTGCGCCGCCAGGTGCCGGTGCCGCTGCACGGCGCGTCGACGAAGACGTGGTCGACCTGGCCGGCAAGATCAGACAGCGCTTCGAGCTCCTTCTTCGGATCGAGCAGCCGGGTCTCGATCGCCGTCGCGCCCGCCCGTTCGGCGCGGGGCGCGAGCCGTGACAGGCGCGTGCGATCGATATCGCTGGCGACGATGCGCCCGGCATTCTTCATGATCGCGGCAAGGTGCAGGCTCTTGCCGCCAGCCCCGGCGCACAGGTCGAGCACCGTCTCGCCCTGCTCGACGCCGGCGGCGATACAGGCAAGCTGCGAGCCGGTATCCTGGACCTCGACCAACCCGTCGCGCCAGGCCGCATCCTGCTCGATCGGCGAACCCGGAGGGAGCCGCAGGCCCTGGGGCGCGTCGGTTTCGACCGCTTCGAAGGGAAACTGGATCGATGCGCGCGAGGCCTTGAGAGCATTGACGCGCAGGTCGAGCGGAGCGCGTTCGAGCAGGGCATCGGCTTCGGGTCCGGCGATTTCGGATGCTGCGAGCCGCGCGACCAGCCAGTCGGGCGCGCCCCCGCCTTTCGCCGCGCCCTCGCCCTTGGCGATCGGCGCGGGGCCGTAATCCGAACCGTCGAACAGTTCCTCCGGGATCACACCGCTTTCGACCAGTCGCAGCATCGCCGCGCGTCCGCTTTCGGGCACCGGTCCGCAGGCGCGGATCGCGTCGTAGACGAGATCTCGTATCGCGCGGCGGTCCTTCGATCCGGCGAAACGGTGGCCCCGAAACCACTCGGCCAGGATGCGATCGGCGGGCGGGCCGCCAGTGGCAGCCGCCTCGATCACATTGTCGAGGATTTCGATCGCCGACTGGACCCGGGCGGCGGGCTTCATGGCTCAGCGCGTCGGGTAATTGGGGGCCTCGCGGGTGATCGCGACGTCGTGGACGTGGCTTTCGGCGAGTCCGGCATTGGTGATTCGGACGAACTGCGCCTTGTCGTGCAGTTCGGGGATCGTGCCGCAGCCGGTATAGCCCATCGCCGCCTTCACCCCGCCGACCAGCTGGTGGACGACCTCGCCCGCCGGGCCCTTGTAGGGAACCTGGCCCTCGATCCCCTCGGGGACGAGCTTGAGCGCGTCGGAGACGTCCTGCTGGAAATAGCGGTCGGCGCTGCCGCGCGCCATCGCGCCGACGCTGCCCATGCCGCGATAGGCCTTGTAGCGACGCCCCTGGTAGAGGAACGTCTCGCCGGGTGCCTCGGCGGTCCCGGCGAGAAGCGAGCCGACCATCACGGTCGATGCGCCCGCCGCAAGCGCCTTGGCCGCGTCGCCGCTGGTCCTGAGGCCGCCATCGGCGATCACCGGCACATTGGCCTCGGCCGCCGCTTCGGCGCTGTCCATCACCGCGGTCAGCTGCGGCACGCCGACGCCCGCGACCACGCGGGTGGTGCAGATCGAGCCCGGGCCGATGCCGACCTTGACCGCATCCGCCCCGGCATCGATCAACGCCTTGGTCGCCTCGGCGGTGGCGACGTTGCCGGCGATGATCTGGACCGAATTGGAGAGCTTCTTGACCCGCTCGACCGCGCGCGAGACCTCCTTGTTGTGGCCGTGCGCGGTATCGATCACGATCACGTCGACTTCGGCGTCGATCAGCATTTCGCTGCGCTCGAAGCCCTTGTCGCCGACGGTGGTCGCGGCGGCGACCCGCAGGCGGCCGTTCGAATCCTTCGTTGCGTCGGGATAGGTGACCGCCTTCTCAATGTCCTTGACCGTGATCAGCCCGACGCAGTGCTCGGCCTCGTCGACCACCAGCAGCTTCTCGATCCGGCGCTGGTGGAGCTGGCGGCGCGCCTCTTCCTGGCTGACCCCGACCTTGACCGTCGCGAGGTTCTCGCTGGTCATCAGTTCGCGGACCGGCTGGCGCGGATTGTCGGCAAAGCGGACGTCGCGATTGGTCAGGATGCCTACGAGCTTTCCGCGCTTGTCGACCACCGGGATACCGCTGATCTTGTGCTGCGTCATCAGCGCCTGTGCCTCGCCCAGCGGGGCGTCGGGCAGGATCGTGATCGGGTTCACCACCATGCCGCTTTCATAGCGCTTGACCGCGCGCACCGCGGCGGCCTGTTCCTCGTTGGTGAGATTGCGGTGGAGCACGCCGATACCGCCCAATTGCGCCATGACGATCGCCATGTCGGCCTCGGTAACGGTGTCCATCGCGGAGGATACGACCGGGATGTTGAGCGAGATTTCTCGGGTCAGCCGGGTGCGCGTATCGGCCTGGCTCGGCAACACCGAGCTTTCCGCCGGGCGCAGCAGCACGTCGTCGAAAGTCAGTCCGAGCGGTATTTCAATGGCCACGCGTAATTCCTCTAGCGGCAGATTCGTGGCGGCCCATGTAACCGCACCGGGAACCTGCCGCTAGGGGCGAAGCCGGAAAACTTCGAGAGATTATTCGCCCGCGCCGTCCTCGAACGCCCAACCCTCGGGTTTCGAATAGAGCGCTTCGGTGGCCCAGTGGCGCATCAGCGCGACATAGACCGGCACGTCCTCCGCCGCGCCGCCGAGTTCGAAACCTTCCCAGATTTCGTCGTTGGCGCGGTGATAGCGGGTCGACATGAAGGCATCGAGGATGTCCTTGTCGCCGAACGAACTGCTGACCAGCACCGAGGGCACGCCCCGGTTCATGAGTGCCCAGCCATCCTGGCGGCGGACGTAGAGGTCCGATTCCTCGCCGACTTCGACCGTGCGGCCGAGCGATGCTGCGACACCCTCGATCGAGGCGTCGAGCGGGGTCCGCTTCCAGCCGATCACCGTGAGCGGCTTGCCCTCGGGCGCGATCGAAATCATGTCGATATTGAGCGCGGCATGGATCTGCGCGAGCGGGACCGGCGGGTTCTCAGCGAAATAGCGCGCGCCCAGCAGGCCCATCTCCTCGGCGGTGGTGCCGAGGATATAGACGTCGCGTTCGAGCTGCGGGCCCTGCGCGAGCCGGCGCGCGGTCTCGAGCATGGCGGCGATGCCCGAGGCATTGTCCGCCGCGCCGTTGCAGATCCGGTCCTCGTCGTCGGGCGCGCCGCATTCGCCGGTGTGGTCCCAATGCGCCAGCATCACGATCGCGCCGGCCTCGGGCCGCGAGCCCGGCAGCTTGCCGATCACGTTGGATGAGGTGAAGTCACGACCGGTGGCGGTGTAGGTCCCCGAAATCTTGCCGCTGAGCTCGCCGCCCAGCGCCGTCTTCAGCTTTTCGGCGGCTTCCGGACCGACGACGATGAAGTTGGGACCGCCGGCATCGTCACCGGCCTGCTTCAGGCTGACACGCTCGCGCGTCGCGCCGGGACGAAACTGCTCGACCATCGCCGCGGGCGCGAGAATGATCGCACCGCGCGCGCCTTCGGCCACGGCGGTCTGCGCCAGCGAACGCGCCAGCGAGAAATCGTTGAAGACGAGCAGCTTGCCGTCGACGCCTTCGTCGACATCGTCGGCGCTGGCGACGGTCACCAGTTCGACATCCGCGAAATCGGTATTGCCCTGAAGCGCGAGCAGGTCGTTGCTCGTGATCTCGGTCCCCGCCGCGGTCACGGTGAGCTTGGGCGCCATCGCCGCGGTGAACGGTACTTCCTGTTCGAAGCTGCCGTTCCAGCCCGGCTCGAAGCCGTATTCCTTGAGCTTCTCTACCTGGTAGGCGACCGTCATCCGACCGCCCTCGGTGCCGGGCTTGCGGCCCAGGTAGTCGTCGCTGGCGAGGATGCGGATGTGATCGAGCAGGATCGTCTCGGTGTCGGCCTGCGAGGGGACGTCCACCGCGCCGGCGTCGATCGGCATGGTGGTTTCCTGCGCGGGTTCGGCTTGGAACGCGACGGCGGGTTGCGCGAGCGCCAGCAGCGGCAGGGCAAGGATTGCAAGCTTCTTCATCGTGGTCAGTCCCTTCACTCGGCGGTCCAGCCGCCATCGATACTCCAGTTCGCGCCGGTGACATTGCCCGCTTCCTCGCGGCACAGGAACGCGGCGAGCGCCCCCACTTCCTCCGGCTGCACGAAACGCTTGGTCGGCTGCTTGGCGAGCAGCACGTCGTTGATCACTTCGTCGCGCGAGAGGTTACGGGCCTTCATGGTGTCGGGGATCTGGTTTTCGACGAGCGGCGTCCAGACATAGCCCGGCGATATGCAATTGGCGGTCACGCCGCTCTGCGCGAGCTCGAGCGCGACCGTCTTGGTCAGCCCGTCGAGCCCGTGCTTGGCGGCGTTGTAGGCGGTCTTGAACGGCGATGCGGTCTTCGAATGCGCGCTCGCGGTGTTGATGATGCGTCCCCACCCCTGCTGCTTCATGTGCGGTACGGCGAGCCGGATGGTGTGGAAACAGGCGGTCAGGTTGAGCGCGATCACCTTGTCCCATTTTTCGACCGGGAATTCCTCGACCGGCGCAACGTGCTGCATCCCCGCATTGTTTACGAGGATATCGACCGGGCCGTGTTCCTCCATCATCGCTTCGATCGCGGACCGATCGGTAAGATCGGCGCCCGAATGGACGGCATCGAGTTCGTCGACGATTTTCGCGATCTCGCCCTCATCTCCGAAGCCGTTGAGCACGATCTGCGCCCCCTCGGCCCGCAGGGCGCGGGCCACGGCGAGGCCGATGCCCGATGTCGATCCGGTGATGAGTGCGCGGCGTCCTTCGAGAAACATTATCGCCCCTTGGCTGTTGTGGGTGGAAACGGTCCATCGCGCTTGGCGCGCGCGCTGTCCACAATAAGGGCCGGATGCAGGGGAGAAAATCATGCGGCTCAACCCGTTCGACACAAGCAAGATCGACGTGCGCGGAGGCGGCGGCGGCGCGGGCGGCAAGCTCGGCTGCGGCGCGATCGTGATCGCGATCCTGGGCGCGGTCTTCTTCGGGCTCGATCCGATGACGACGCTCTCGACGATCGGCTCGGTGCAAGAATCCACCGGGAGCAGCCAATCGGATGTAAGCGAAGAGGAATTGTGCAGCCAGAATACCTATTCGCGCGAGGCGTGCAGCGCGCTGCAATCGCTCAATGAGACCTGGGCTCCCGAATTCCGCGAGGCCGGCATCGAGTTTCGCCAACCCTCGCTGACCTTCTATTCGGGCGGGGTGCGATCGGGCTGCGGTGCGGCGAGCAGCGCGGTTGGTCCGTTCTACTGCCCGGCAGACCTCGGCATCTACATCGACACCAGCTTCTACGACCAGCTCGCGCAGATGTCGGGCGAACAGGGCGATTTCGCGCGACTCTACGTGATGGCGCACGAATACGGCCACCACATCCAGAACCTCACCGGCCTCGCGAGCCAGATTCGCAGCGCCCAGCAGCAGGACCCGCGGCGGGCGAACGATTTGCAGGTGCGGATGGAATTGCAGGCCGATTGCTATGCCGGTGTGTGGGCCGCGAAGAACCGTTCGCAGGTCGAACGCGGCGATCTCGAGGAGGGCATGAACGCAGCCGCCTCGATCGGCGACGATGCGATCATGGAACGGTCGGGCCGCGGGGTGAACCCCGAAGCCTTCACCCACGGGACCAGCGCCCAGCGCATGCAATGGTTGCGTCGCGGTTTCAGCACCGAGGACGAGGACCAGTGCGATACCTTCGCGGATCTGCGGGTGTGAGTTGAGGTTGCGGGCGCGCTGAAGTCTCGCGCCCACCTGTCAATAAATCCCGCCCTGCTCCTCGGCGAAATCTTCCTCGATCACCTGCTCCTCGGCAGGCGCAGTGCGGCGCGGGCTGGGATTGCGGATCGCACGGACCGCGGCGATGATCGCCTGGCGGCGGCTGTCGAACAGGTCGGCATCGGCGCGGCGCGGCGGCTCGGTATCGGCCTTGAAGGCTTCCCAGATCACCTGCGCGCGGCGGTCCTCGCCCGGCGTGCCGGCAAAGACGCGCTTGCCCGACAGGCGATCGATCCGGATCATGCGGATGTCGGACGGCGCGACGAACGGCTCGGTGCCCCAGCGATCCTTGGTTTCCTCGATCAGCTGCCGTACGATCGGCGCGGCATAGGTCCCGCCCTGGACGTATCCGCCCAGATCGCGCGGATTGTCGTAACCGATATAGACCCCGGCCACGAGTTGCTGCGATCCGCCGACGAACCACACGTCGGTCGGGCCGTTGGTGGTCCCGGTCTTGCCGAACAGCGGGATATCGAGGCTCGCGAGCGTCAGCGCGGTGCCGCGCTGGACCACGCCGCGCAGCATGTGGGTGGTCTGGAATGCGGTGCCCGGGTCCATCACCTGCTTCCCGCGCGGCGCGAAGCGCGGCATCGGCTTGCCGTCCCATTCGGTCATGTTGCAGCCGTCACAGCGGCGCTTGTCCGCGCGCCAGATGACCTTGCCGGTACGATCCTGGACGTAGTCGATCGGGCTCGCTTCGTACTGGACGCCGTTATTGGCGAGCGCGGAATAGGCGTTGACCATGCGCGCCACGGTGGTCTCGCCCGCGCCGAGCGCGAAGGAATAATAGGGGTCGTAATCGCCGATCCCCATTCGCTTGAACGTGCCGGTGACGTTTTCCATGCCGACCGCGTCGGCGATGTGGATGGTCATCAGGTTGCGCGACTGTTCGAGCCCCCAGCGCATCGTGTGCGTGCCGCCACCCGAACGGCTGAAGTTGCGGAAGCATTTCTCGCCCAGCTGCGCGCCCTGCCAGACGCAGAAGGCCTTGTCGTCGACCATGCTGGCGGGAGTCATCCCGCGATCGAGCGCGGTGGCGTAGACGAACGGCTTGATCGTGGAACCCGGCTGGCGTTCGGCCTGGGTCGCGCGGTTGAACGAGCCAAGCCGCGCGTCGAACCCGCCCTGCATCGCGATGATGCGCCCCGTCTGCGGCTGCTGGACCAACAAGCCGCCCGAGATCGCGGGGACGTATTCGAGGCGGAAACTGGTTTCGCCCTGCTTCGTCGCGGCGACGACATCGCCCGGCTTGAGGCTGGAGGGCGCGCGCGACAGTGAACCTTCGTCGCCATTGGTGAAGGCGATGCGCGGCGCGCTGCCGCCCTCGGTGATGACGCCGACGCGCCAGTCCTGGTAATTGATCCCGAGATTCGACGAAGCGAGCTGGCTGGCGAGATCGCCCTTGTCGGGATTGAGCGTCGCGATCGGTCCGGCGAAGCCCCGCCCGCCGTGATAACGCAGCAGCCCACGGCGCAGCGCATCGCGAGCGGCGTCCTGGACCTCGCGATCGAGCGCGGTGCGAACCCACAGCCCTCCGGCATAGACGCTGTTGGGACCGTCCTCGGCCTGTTCGCCGTATTCCTCGATCAGGATGCGGCGGACTTCCTCGAGATAGTAACCGGCATCGGCGCGCTGGATGTTGGTGCTCCCGCGTACGAGGCCGAGCGGCTGGGCCTTGGCGGCGGCGATTTCTTCGCGCGTCGCCCAGCCATTGCGCTCCATCCGGTTGAGGACGGTCGCGCGCCGCTGCAGCGCGAGGTCTTCATAGCGCGCACGACCATAGCGTTCGGGCGCCTTGGGAAGGATCGCGAGGAATGCCGCCTCGTGCAGCTCAAGTTCGTCGAGGTCCTTGCCGAAATAGGCGCGGCTCGCCGCCTGCACCCCGAAGCTGCGGCGGCCGAGCGGAATCTCGTTGAGATAAAGTTCGAGGATTTCCTGCTTGGTCAGGACTTCCTCGATCCGCTGCGCGAGAACCATCTCGCGCAATTTGCGCGTGACCGAATATTCGTCGCCGAGAAGGATGTTCTTGGCGACCTGCTGGGTGATCGTCGACCCCCCGACCGCGCGCTGGCCCGAGCCCGCCTTGGTCGCGTAGTCGAGCACGGCGTTGAGCGTACCGGTGATGTCGACCCCGCCATGGCGCCAGAAGGTCTCGTCCTCGGCGGCGAGGAATGCGTTTATCACCGGCTCGGGAAAATCGCCGAACTGCAACTGTACGCGCCGGTCGCGAGCGTAGGAGTGGACCACCTCGCCATCGATCCCGCGGACCATGGTGGGCAGCTGCGGCTGATAGGTCACCAGCGTCTTCGCATCGGGCAGGTTGCGCATGAGCGCGACCCACAGGGCGAGCGCGAGGATCAGCAGGCCGAGCCCGATTCGGGTCAGCCAGCGAAACCGGCGGCTCGTCGCCCATTGTTCGCGAAAGCCCTGCCACAGCACGCCCGGGTCGCGGGTCGCGCGGTATCTGAGATAGGCGAGGAAAGGCTGCGTCTCTTCCATTGCGATCTCGCTTTAGCGCCGCGGCGCTGCAGCGCAAATGAATGTCGCCGAACCGTGAGCGGTCAAAGCGCGGCCTGGCGCGCGAAGTAGATCCGGATCGTGCGCGCGAGCAAATCGGCGATCGCGCGCTGTCCCTCGCCCGTCGCCAGACGCGCGGCGTCCGCTTCGTTGGAAATGTACCCGGCCTCGAACAGGAGCGAGGGCAGGTCGGGCGAGCGCAATACGGTAAAATTGGCCGACTGGACCGGCCTCCCGCGCAACGGCACGTCACCCGCTTCGCGCACGATCAGCTCGGCGAGTTCGCGGCTACGGGCCTCAGTTTCGCGCTGCGACAGGTCGACGAGGATCGCGTTGATCGAATCCTCCTGCTCGGACAATTGCACGCCATTGACCGTCACGCTGCGGTTCTCGCGCTCGGCGAAAGCCTCGGCCTGCGCCGAAGATCCTTCCTCGGACAACAGATAGGCGGTCGCCCCGGTGGCACCGTCGTTTTCGGCGGCGTCGGCATGGATCGAGACGAACAGGTCGGCGCCAAGTCGCCGCGCGATATTGGCGCGCTCCTCGAGCACGAGGAAACTGTCGTCGTCGCGGGTCATGGCAACGCGGATCCCGCCTTCGGCAAGCAACCGGTCGCGGACCGCGAGCGCGATCGCCAGCGTTACGTCCTTCTCGCGCAGGTCGTTGCCCACCGCTCCTGGATCGCCCGCCCCGTGACCGGCGTCGATCACCACCAGCGGGCGCGAGGAATCCTGCGGGCCCTGCACCGGAGGGAGCCCGATTTCGCCACCCGCATCTGGCAATTGCAGGCGCACGACGTATTCGCCCGCGGGCTCGGCCGTGCGTACGCCCGCACTGCCGCGCATTGCGAGCGCCGCCACGCCCGCCAGCAGGCCGAGCGGGATCGCGATGATGAGAGCGAGGAGGACCCGGCGCGTCATGGTGCGCCCAGCCTTAGCGGCTTGGCGGAGCCGCGCAAATTCCGCGCGCGCCGCTATGAACAATGCTTGTGGCACGGACAACGCGCTGCTAGTCCTGCTGACACCGGGGGAAATCCCCGCCGACACAGAATACTCGGCACCGGTCGCGCATCTTCCGCACGGGAGATCGTACCGTCCGCCGCAACAGGTTGATGCAGGTGACTTCAGGAACGATGACCGGAAACAGCGCGCAGGGCCTTGCAGCCCTTGCGGCGTTCGGCACGTCCCGCCTCGCAGACACGCACACCGCCGCCGGATCCTTCCGCGGCTTTTATCCGAACGTCCGGCACCACGCGGCGGCACATGCCCGCCATGCGATGCCGGCCCTCATGACATTGCACCCGCCCGCCCTGCCCCTTGCCCAGCAAGGTGCGCCGCCGTCGGGTGCACGGAGAATATTCAATGCCCACGCGTATGCTAATCGATGCGCGCCACCCGGAAGAAACGCGGGTCGCGGTACTTAAAGGCAACCGGATCGAGGAGTTCGATTTCGAATCCTCCGATCACAAGCAGATCAAGGGAAATATCTACCTCGCGAAGGTGACGCGGGTCGAACCGAGCCTTCAGGCCGCGTTCGTCGATTTCGGCGGCAATCGCCACGGCTTCCTCGCCTTCAGCGAAATCCACCCCGATTATTACCAGATCCCGGCCGAGGATCGTGCCGCGCTGATCGCCGAGGAACAGGAGGCGGCCGAAGAAGAAGCCCGCCTGCGCGCCGAAGAGGAAGAGCGCGGCGAAATGCCGGGCGACGAATACGACGCCGACGACGAGACCGGCGAAAGCCTGGTCGAGGAAATCGCCGAAGACGGCCTCGAGGAAATCGACGGCAGCGAAAAGGACAAGGTCGCCACCCTCGAAGAAGGCGAAGCAGTCGAAGACCACGACGACGATGAAGACGAGGACGACGATTCCGACGAGGATGACGATTCCTCGAACGGTCGCAGGTCCCGCGGTCGCAAGGGCGGTCGCGGCAAGGGTGGCAAGACCGGCAAGGGTCGCCGCCAGGGCCGTGCCCGCGCCAAGGAAGTCGACGAAGTCCGCGAACGTCGCCGCGCGCTGCGTCGTCGCTACAAGATCCAGGACGTCATCCAGCGCCGCCAAGTCCTGCTCGTCCAGGTCGTGAAGGAAGAACGCGGCAACAAGGGTGCCGCGCTGACCACCTATCTCAGCCTCGCGGGCCGTTACACCGTGCTGATGCCCAACAGCAGCAGCGGCGGCGGCATTTCGCGCAAGATCAACAATGCGGGCGACCGCAAGCGGCTGAAAAAGGTCGTCGGTGACCTCAGCCTGCCCAAGACGATGGGCCTGATCGTCCGCACCGCCGGGCTGTCGCGCACCAAGACCGAGATCAAGCGCGACTTCGATTATCTCGCCCGGTTGTGGGACGAGATCCGCGAGAAGACGTTGGGCTCGGCCGCGCCCGCGCTGATCCATTCGGACAGCGATTTGATCAAGCGCGCGATCCGCGACGTCTACAATCGCGAGATCGAGGAAGTGCTGGTCGAGGGCGAGGAAGGCTACAAATCGGCCAAGGCCTTTATGAAGCTGCTGATGCCCAGCCATGCGCGCCGGGTGAAAGCCTATTCGGACCCGGTCCCGCTGTTCCAGCGCTACGGCGCCGAGGACCAGCTGCGCGCGATGTACGACCCGCAGGTCCAGCTCAAGTCGGGCGGCTATCTGATCATCAATCCGACCGAGGCGCTGGTCTCGATCGACATCAACTCGGGCCGTTCGACCAAGGAGCACGGAATCGAGGCGACCGCACTCCACACCAACCTTGAGGCGGCCAAGGAAATCGCCCGCCAGCTGCGCCTGCGCGACATGGCCGGACTGGTCGTGATCGACTTCATCGACATGGATTACAATTCCAATGTCCGGAAGGTCGAACGTGCGATGAAGGACGCGCTCAAGAACGATCGCGCGCGGATCCAGGTCGGTCGCATTTCCGGCTTCGGCCTGATGGAGATGAGCCGCCAGCGCCTGCGCACCGGCGTGCTCGAGGCGACCACCCGCGAATGCCCGCATTGCGACGGCACCGGCCTCGTCCGCACCGCCTCAAGCTCGGCACTCAGCGCGCTGCGCCTGATCGAGGACGAGGCGGCCAAGGGCAAGGGCACGGTGATCAAGCTCTATGCGAGCCAGGAAGCCACGATCTACCTGCTCAACGACAAGCGCGGCGACCTCGCCGAAATCGAAGAACGCTATGGCGTCACCGTCCATGTGGTGCCCGAGGGCGAGGACGAAGGCGCCAAGATGCGGGTCGAAAGCGCGGGCCCCAAGCCAGCCTCACGACCGAAATTCGAGCCGATCGTCGAAGATGACGAGCCCGAAGACGACATCATCGAAGACGATTTCGAAGACGAGGACGAGGAAGACGATCGTCCGAAGAAGAAGTCGCGCAGCCGTGGCGGTCGCGGCCGCAACAAGCAACGCGGCGGCAAGCCAGACAAGACACAGGATGACGGCAACGACGGCGACGAGGGCGACAACGACAATTCCGGCGAACGCGGGAGCGACGACGATGAAGACGGCGAAGGTCGTCCGAAGAAGCGCCGTCGGCGTGGGCGTCGGGGCGGTCGCGGACGCGGTCGCAAGAAGGATACGCCGACGGGTGAAGACGCCGAGAACCTCGAGCAGGTGAGCGAGCAGCTCGACGACGATATCGCGGTCGTGGCCGGTCCCGAGGACGAACCCGTCGTCGCAGAAGCCGCGGCCAAGGAAGACAAGCCGAAGCGCGCGCGTCGCAAGCCCGCGGCCAAGAAGGCCGAAAAGGGCGGCGAGGAAGCGACCGAGGACGCCAAGTCCGAGGAGAAGCCCAAGCGCACCCGTCGCAAGAAGGTCGACGACGCCGAGGTCGCTCCCGCGGCCGAGGAGAAGCCGAAGGCGAAGCGCGCTCCGCGCAAGACGAAGGCCGATACCGAAGATGCCCCGGCCGAGGACGCCAAGGCCGAGGAAAAGCCCAAGCGCGCGCGCAGGAAGCCCGCGGCCAAGAAGGCCGATGCCGAGCCGACCGCGAAGAAACCTGCCGCCCCGGTGGCCGAAGCGCGCGAGACCGAAAGCGCCGCAGCGACGGTGGAAGACAAGCCCGCCAAGCCGCGCCGCGGCTGGTGGCAGCGCACCTTCGGGGAGTGAGGCTCGCCTAGATTAACCTCGTCATCCCCGCCTGCGCGGGGATGACGATGGTTCGTTTCAGTAAGGCAAACGCTCGCCGTCGAAGGCGATCAGCGATCCACTGTCCTGCGGCGTCACCGCGTCGATTACCGCCAGCAGGTCGCGCGCCGCCTCTTGCGGAGGCCGCACCTGGCCCTCGGGCAGGCCCTGCTGGAACGGTTCGCTGAGCGCGGTGTCGACCGTGCCCGGATGCAGCGCGACGACCGCCGCCTGCTTGTGCGTGCGGGCGAGCTCGATCGCGAAATTCTTGACCAGCATGTTGAGCGCGGCCTTGCTCGCGCGGTAGGAATGCCATCCGCCGAGACCGTTGTCGGCGATCGACCCGACCTTGGCGGAAATCGCCGCGAACACGCCGCGCGCCTTGCGCGGTAGCAGCGGAAGCGCGTGCTTGGCGATCAACGCGGGCAGCACGGTGTTGATCCGCAGCACCTCGCCCATCGCCGCCGCGTCGAGCGCGCGATAGCTCTTTTCGGGACCGGTGCCGCCGGGCAGGGTCAGAACCCCGCTCGCCACGATGACCAGCGTTGCCTCGCCGACACGCGCGAGCTCGCCCGCCAGCCAGTCCTCGTCGAACGGATCGCCGACATGCGGGACCACGGTTTCGAGTCCGGGCATTGGGGTGCGCGAAAAGGCATGGACCGCCTCGCCGCGCGCTGCCAGCACCTCGACCAGCGCCGCGCCGATCCCGCCATTTCCGCCGAAAACCACTGCTGTCATCTATCGCTGTCCTCCAACCGTCCGGTGTCGTATCTCTGACGCATGGGCCCCGGTTTCTATCCGCTTGGCTTCGGGAAAATCGATGGCGTTGATCGGTGAGATAAATTGTCCCCCCGAGTGTGGTCCAAGCGGTCCATGTCTCCCCTGCGCGGATCTCTCCGCCCTCCCCCTTGCCGCGCTGGCCACAGGCGCTAGATAGGGCCGCACACGCAAGGATTCCGGATAGATCATGGCTACTTTCACGCTCCCGAAGAACTCGAAGATCCGTAAGGACGGCAAGACCTACAAGGCCGAGGGCGCAAAGCGTGTGCAATCGTTCAAGATCTATCGCTACGATCCCGACAGCGGCGAGAACCCGCGTTACGACACGTTCGAGATCGATCTCGACGATTGCGGGCCGATGGTCCTCGACGCGCTGTTCAAGATCAAGAACGACATCGATCCGACGCTGACCTTCCGCCGCTCGTGCCGCGAGGGCATCTGCGGGTCGTGCTCGATGAACATGAACGGCAAGAACGGCCTCGCCTGCACCACCGCGATCGAGGATCTGAAGGGCGAAATCCGCATCACCCCGCTGCCGCACATGGAAGTGGTCAAGGACCTGGTCCCCGATTTCACGCATTTCTACGCGCAATACGCCTCGATCCGCCCGTGGCTGCAGACCGTCAGCCCAACGCCCAATGGCAAGGAGCGGCTGCAATCACCCGAACAGCGTGAACAGCTCGATGGCCTCTACGAATGCATCCTGTGCGCCTGCTGCTCGACCGCGTGCCCGTCCTACTGGTGGAATTCGGACAAGTTCCTCGGTCCCGCGATCCTGCTTCAGGCCTATCGCTGGATCGCCGACAGCCGCGACGAGATGACCGGCGAGCGGCTGGCAGAGCTCGAAGACCCGTTCAAGCTCTATCGCTGCCACACGATCATGAATTGCGCGAATGTCTGCCCCAAGGGCCTGAGCCCGGCCAAGGCGATCGCCGAGATCAAGAAGCTCGAGGTGGAGCGCACCGCGTAAGTGAGCGATTCACCGCTGTCGTTCATCGATTACCGCGCCCTCCCGGAAAGCGAGACCGGCGAGCCCGGCTGGCATAGCTGGAACCTCGAGGACACTACCCGCTACAATACCGCCGTGCTCGGCCCGATGTGGGTCCGGCGCGAGGACGAGCAGTGCCGGTTGCGGATGTTCCCACAGCGCCACCACACGAACCTGGGCGACAACATCCACGGCGCGACCACGCTCGGCCTGATCGACATTGCGCTGTTCGCGACGATGCACGTCCTCGGAAGCGGGCATGACGGGTTCGCAGTGACGGTCGAACTCTCGACCCAATTCGTCGGGGCCGGCGATCCCCAACGCCCGCTCGATGCGGTCAGCGAGATCGTGCGCGAGACCGGCAGCATGCTGTTCGTGCGCGGGACCGCGCTGCAGGACGACGACGTCGTCGCGAGCTACTCGGGGATCGTCCGCAAGCTGAAATCGCAGGCATGAGCGGAATGCTCGCCGAGTACGAGGCGCTCGTCGCGCGCGGCGAATTGCAGCCCGATGCGGACCAGCGTGCCGCCGCCGAACGGCTCGAAGCGCTCCAGCGCGCACTCGAAAGCGGCGGCGAAGGCGGCTTCTTCGGTAGGTTGCTCGGTCGCGCGCCGGAGGCCCCGCGCGGCGTGTATATGTGGGGCGGGGTCGGTCGCGGGAAGTCGATGCTGATGGACCTGTTCGTTGCCACGCTCGGGATCGAGCAGAAGCGGCGAGTCCACTTCCATGCCTTCATGCTCGAAGTCGACGCGATGATCCGCGAGGAGCGCGAACAGCAGGCCCAAGGCCCGGTGGGGCGCGTCGCGAAGCGGATCGCGTCCGATGTCCGCTGCCTCGCATTCGACGAAATGGTCGTCAACAACACCGCCGACGCTGCGATCATGGCGCGCCTGTTCACCGCTCTGATGGTGGATGAAGGCGTAACGGTGGTCACGACCAGCAACCGGCCACCGCGCGATCTCTACAAGGACGGCCTCAATCGCTCGCTGTTCCTGCCCTTCATCGACCTCGTGCTGGAACGGCTCGACGTGTTGCCGCTGAACGGTCCGACCGACTACCGGCTCGACCGGCTGGGCAGCATCGCGGCCTGGCACACCCCGCTCGGCGATGCGGCGACCGCGCAGGTCCGCGAAGCCTTCTTCCGCCTCACCGACTACAAACCCGAAGATGCCGCGCATGTCCCGTCCTGCGATCTCGATCTGGGTGGCGGTCGCACGCTGCACGTTCCCAAGGCGCTGAAGGGTGTCGCCGTGTTCAGCTTCAAGCGGCTGTGTGGCGAAAATCGCGGTGCGTCGGACTATCTCGCGATCGCGCGCGAATTCCACAGCGTGATAGTCGTCGGGATCCCGCAAATGGGCCCTGAGATGCGCAACGAGGCGATCCGCTTCACCAAGCTGGTCGACGCGCTCTACGAGCTTCGGGTCAAGCTATTCGTCACCGCCGATGCCGAACCCGAAGCCCTTTACGTCTCCGGCGACGGCGCGTTCGAATTCGACCGCACCGTGAGCCGCCTGAAGGAGATGCAGAGCGCCGACTACATGGCTCTCGGCCACGGCGAAGACTGAAACCCTCTTGCGGTCCGAAGCCGGGCCACTACATTATCGATAATTCCGGCGTAAACACCTCGCCGATGCAGGAAAAACCGATGATCGATATCCGTCCGTTCGATAGTCTGGGCCACGCCGACCATGGCTGGCTCGATGCCCGCCATCACTTCTCCTTCGCCAATTACCACGACCCCGAGCGCATGGGCTGGGGCGCGATTCGCGTATGGAACGACGATACGATCGCGGCGCGTTCGGGCTTCCCCCCGCACCCGCATCGCGACATGGAAATCGTCACTTTCGTGCGGACCGGGGCGATCTCGCACAAGGATTCGCTCGGCAACCAGGGCCGCACCGCCGCGGGAGACGTGCAGGTGATGAGCGCCGGCACCGGCATCACCCATGCCGAGTACAATCTCGAGGACGAGGCGACGACGTTGTTCCAGATCTGGATCATGCCGACCCGCACCGGCGAAGCGCCCGGCTGGGGCCAGCGCGAATTCCCGAAGGCAGGCCGCGAGGGCGGTTTCGAAATCCTCGCCAGCGGCACGCCCGATGAAGACGGCGCGCTACCGATCCGCACCGATGCCAAGGTTGTCGCGGCAACGCTCAAAGCGGGACAGTCGGCCGAATGGCGCACCGACGGTTCGCGCCATCAATACCTCGTCGCGCCGACTGGCCGGATCCGGGTCAACGGCGTCGAGGCGCAACCGCGCGATGGTGTTGCCGTGACGGGTGAAGACACGATCACGGTCGAGGCGCTCGGCGACGCCGAAGTGGTGATGGTCGACGCCCGCTGAGGGCTTGCCGGTCAGGCGGCGCGCGACCTGTCGGCCAGCCGCGACTGGGCCGAGGCGAGCCGCTGCATCAGCTTGAGATCGCTCGGCGAGAGATCGAGCGCGGCATCGGCCCACAGGTCAACGATCTGGCAGAGCTCCGCCAGTGGGGTCGGGGCCGAAATGCGCGTCGCTTTCTTGGCCGCGACCAGGCCGGGATGGCGGCGCTCGGACTTGACCATGAACTCGCGGGCCGCCTCGACGCCCTGCCCGTCCTCGACCAGCACGTCGACGATGCCGAGATCGTACATCTGCTCGGCGCTCCACGTCTCGTTCGAGAGGATCAGGCGGTCGGCCATCGCCGAGCCCAGTTTGCGCGTGAGGATGGCGTGCGCGCCCATGCCGGGGAACAGGCCGAACATGATCTCCGGCAGGCCGAAGGTCGCGCTCCGTTCGGCGATGATGAAATCGAAGCTGAGCAGCGCCTCGAACCCGCCGCCGAGCGCCTGGCCCTGGACTAGTCCGATCGTGATCAGCGGCAGGTCGAGCGCGCGGATATTGCGTTCGAGGATGCGCACGCAGCGATAACCGTAATGGCGCAGGCCGTCCCGATCGCCGCGCCGGATCAGCTGGGCGAAAAGCTCGAGGTCGCCGCCGAAGCAGAACACGCCGGGCGCACGACTGCCGAGCAGCAAATAGCGCAGCGGCAGCTTCTCCGGCCCGAAATTCCGGCCGATCAGGTCCTGCCAGCGCTCGAAATCGCCGAGCATCGGCGGGGTGAAGCTGGGCCGCCCGGTGGGACGCATGAAGGTCCACAGCGCAGCGATCTTGTCATCGTAGAGAACGTCGAGCTCGTCGAGCGACGTCAGCGCTTCGGGCACGGCAAGACGCCGGTTCGCCCGTTCGATCAGCGCATCGGCACCATTCGGCTTGGCGGTCGCAAAGACCGGCTTGGTATCGCGCATGTCGTCCCCCATTCCATCCATGGCGATCTCCGATCTGCCTGGCCCGCTGGACAAAACCGCCGATACACGCTGCGATCCCGTCTTAGATGCCCCAAGGCTATTCTTTACGGAGTCGTCATGGCAAGGAAAAATTAACCAAGACTTTGGAAGTGTGCCAAAATCAGGCAATTACTTTCGGAAAATTAGCGCAGATCGATCCGCGACAGGGCTTTTTCGAGCATCAACATCTGCCACAGAACGCGCGAATTATCGGCGCGACCCGCAATATGTTGTTCGACGAGGCGTGAAAGCGGTTTCTCCTGAAACCAAGCGGTGCGCGAAAGCCACGACCCGCGCGCAATCTTGCGCGCCTCCTGCGCCAGGGGGCCCCGCAGCCAGTGCGCGATCGGTGTCACGAAGCCCTGCTTGCGTCGGTAGAGGATGTCGTCGGGCAGGTAGCGCTGCATCGTTTTCTTGACCAGCCACTTGCCCTCGCCTCGACGCAAACGGTGCCGTTGCGGCAGGCGCGCGCCGAATTCCACAAGGCGATGGTCTAGCAAGGGTTCGCGCGCCTCGAGCCCGGCCGCCATGCTCGCGCGATCGACCTTGGTCAGGATGTCGCCCGGCAGGAAGAACTTGAGATCGGCATATTGCGCGGCATCGAGCCCGGTTCGAGCGGGCGCATTGCGCATCATCTCCTCGACTACGGTTTCGGCGCGGTAATCGCCGCGCGCGCGGTCGAAGTCCTCGGTAAAGAGCGAGGCGCGCACCGCCGGCGGCGTGACCCCGACCGCCCGGGCATAGGCCGCCGCGCCATCGCCGGCGAGCGACTGCAGGGTCGATTTGGCGCGCAGCTTCTGGGGCAGCCAGTCGGCCCTGGGATAGAGATTCCCGAGGGTGCCGAAGAGCGGCTCGCGCAGGCTCCCCGGCAATATTGCTCGGACCCGTTCCTCGGCCGCGTGGAACTTGTGCCGTCGATAGCCCGCAAATGCTTCGTCCGCGCCGTCACCCGAGAGCGCCACCTTCACGTGCTCCCGCGCAAGCGTCGAGACCGCGAGCGTCGGCAATGCCGAAGCATCGGCGAACGGCTCGTCGTAAATCCCCGCGAGGCGATCGACCGCCGACCAGTCGTCTGGCGAGACCGTCCGCGCGTGGTGATCGGTTCCGAACAGTTCGGCGACCTTGCGGGCATGTGCGCTCTCGTCGAGCGCGGCGACATCGAAGCCGATCGAACAGGTCGTCGCCGGCGCAGCGCTCGCTTCTGACATCAGCGCGACGACAGAGGAGCTGTCCACCCCGCCCGAGAGGAACGCGCCGAGCGGCACGTCCGCCACCATCCGGCTCCCTACCGCCTCGCGCATCAGGTGGAGCAGTTCGGCCTCGAGGTCGTCGCTCTTCCCGCGCGCCTTCTCCGCGAAACTGACGTCCCACCATTTGCGCTGCGCGGGCAGCGCTGCGTCGTGACCGGCCAGCAGGAAGTGTCCCGGCATCAGCTTGCGGACGTGCTTCAGGATCGAGCGGTGCTCGGGCACGAAGCCCCAGGCGAGATAGTCCTCGACCGCCAGCGGATCGACTTCGCGCGGGAGCAAGGGATGCGCGAGCAGCGCCTTCATCTCGGATGCGAAGGCGATGCTACCGTCGGGCAGGTCGGCGATGTAGAGCGGTTTCACCCCCAACCGGTCGCGCGCGAGGAAGATTTGCCGCTGGTCGAGGTCGTAGATCGCGAAGGCGAACATGCCGTGCAACCGCTGCAGGCAATCGGGGCCCCAGCGCTGCCAGGCGGCGAGGATGACCTCGCTGTCGCCATCGGTGCGGAAGCGCGCGCCCTGTTGCTGCAATTCGCGCCGCAGCGCCCGGTAGTTGTAGATTTCGCCGTTGAAGGTGAGCATCGCGCGACCGTCGGCCGAGGGCATCGGTTGCGGCGATCCCTCGAGGTCGATGATCGACAGCCGGCGATGGCCGAGCCCGACCCCGGGCGCGGTCCACACCCCCGAGCCATCGGGACCGCGATGCTCCAGGGCATCGCACATCCGCTCGATCCGCGTGGGATCGACCGGCTTGGGCGTGCCATGATGAAAAATCCCCGCGATCCCGCACATGGGCGTTCGCCTAGCCGCCCGCCGTCAAGCGGTCCAGCCATGTCCCGAGCGGACCGGTCGCTTCGCGGAAATCGGCGATAATGGCCGCCGCCTCGTCAGGGTCGCGGGTCTCGGGCGACAGCACCAGCATCGTTACCGGGCGCGGATCGAGCAGCAGGCGATCGCGCATCGCGGCGAGCTTGAGCGCGGCGCGGCTGCCGGTCAGCCGGTCGCCGACCCGGTAGAAGGTCGCGGCAGCGCGGCCCTGTCTTCCCGCGCCGAGCAACATCTCGCTCTTGGCGTCGGCGATCGGGGCGCCCTCGCCGTTGAACGCCCAGTCGGACGCAGGATCGAGCGCGCCCTGCCCGAAGGCGCCGGGCTCGGCCCCTTCGCGCTGCGTAGCAAAAAGCGCGACGAACACGTCGAGCGTCCGACCTTGCCCGTCGCGATAGCGGCCGAGCAGGCGATGCTGCGCCCCCGCGGCCTTAGGCTCCCACGCCAGCGCGGGCGCGTAGTCGATCTGCTCCCACTCCTCGACCGCGGGGAGATCGATCCGCTCGGGTACCGAGGCTTCCATCGCATTGGCGGAACCGGCCCAGAGCTGCACCGCAAGGACCATCGCACCCGTCGCCAGCAGCAGGAGCAGAGGTCGCGCCTGCCCGTGCGAGAGTGGTCCGAGATCGCGTTCTGCGATCGCCTCGGCATCGATCATCGGGTCGTCGGCCTCGCGATCGAAGAATTTCCACGACAGCGCGAGCACCAGCACCAACACCAGCGCGAAGAACACCCAGCCATAGACGATGTGATCGAACCCGGCGGCGAACTCGACGCCCTGCGACTGCGCGATATAGATCGTTCCCCAGGCGCGGATCCCGTTTGCGACGATCGGCACCACCACGGCAAAGGCCATGAAGCCCGCCCGCCGCCACCAGCTCCGGAAGAACAGATTCGCGACGAAGGTGGCGAACGCGACCATCGCGACGAGGAACTTGACCCCCGAGCACGCCTCGGCGACCTCGAACACCCCGACCGGGGTTTCGATGAATACCCCGTCGATGATCGCGGGCACGCCGCTCGCATGGACTAGGCCGATCGAGATTTCGGCGGTGATCATCTGCAGCGCGGGCACCAGTTCGTCGCCGAACGGAACGAGGAACATGAGGTAGGCCAGCGGGAACAGCAGGCCGAGCGTCACGCGCGGCCCGAGCAGCGCGACGGCACTCGCCGGCAGCAAGGCCACGGCGCCAAAATGGCGGAAGAGGTTGAAGCCCGAAAACGCGCCCAGAAGCCAGACGAGCGCCGCGCCGCCGACGAGGACCAGGCCAGGCCACCAAGCATGCGGTTCCAGCTGACGCAATTGCGGCCAACGCAGGCTCACCAGCCAGGCCGAGATGAGCGGCACGAACAGGATGTGGTTGTAGGTCGAGGCGTTCCACCACTGGTCGGCCATGTCGGCCCAATCGGGCATGAACAGGACGATCAGCGCGAGCCAGCTCGCCACGAGCCGCGCGGCGGGGCCACGCCATGTAGCGGGCAGGCTATCCCAGATAGCGCGGCGGCGGGCGGCGAGCTCGCTCATGCCGGTGCCTCCCTGCCCATCAATCCGGGAAGCGCCGCCAGCGCCGATTCCCAGCTCGCATGCTCGACCACCCAGCGACGCGCGTTGCTGCCCATCTCCCGGCCGCGCGGCAGGTCGACCGCCAAACGATCGATCTTCGCGGCGAATTCCTCGTCGCTGCGGGCGATCGCGAAATCTCGCCCGTCTTGCGCGGGTATTCCCGTAGCTGCACCCTCGCTTAGGACACAGGGCAGTCCCATCGCCATCGCCTCGAGCACCTTGTTCTGTACCCCGCGCGCGACTTCGAGCGGGATGGCGGCAATATCCGCCCCCCACAGATAATCCCGGATATCGGCAACCGCACCCCATACGCAGACATGCTCGCTTTTGAGAGCGCGGACTTCCGGTGTTGGATCGCGGCCGACGATGTGGACCGATACCTCTTCGCGCAGTAGCGGATGGATGCGCTTCGCCAGGCGTTCCGCGGCGGCGACGTTGGGCGGATAATCCATCTGGCCGGTAAAGATCAGC
Organism: Pseudoblastomonas marina; assembly: GCF_034374265.1. Lineage (NCBI taxonomy): Bacteria > Pseudomonadati > Pseudomonadota > Alphaproteobacteria > Sphingomonadales > Erythrobacteraceae > Pseudoblastomonas > Pseudoblastomonas marina. The sequence goes on from NZ_CP139718.1 coordinate 1,120,144, forward strand.
CGCGGAATCTCCTTCCCGACCAACGGGTTCACCTTCACCCGCGCCGGATCGAACAGCACCGTGTCGATCCCGTTGCGAAGCACGCGGATATCGGCGTCGCACCCCTCGGGCAGGCGCTCGCGGAACAGTGCGGCCTCTTCCTCGGTCACGAGCAATGCGTGATCGGCGCGGGCGGCGAATTCCGCTTCGAGCGCCCGCAGCTTTTCTGCTTCTCGCCGCCAGATCGGTGCCATCGCGCCGCCATCCTTGGCATAGGCTTCGAACTTGGCACTATCGACGTCGACGAAATCGACCACCAGCCGCCCTTCGAAGCGATCGGGCAGGTATTGGGTCATCTGGCCCGAGAATACGTAGATCGCGTCGACCTGCCGCGTGGCGAGCGTGCGTTGGACCCAGCGCCGGAGCTTGCGTGACCCGAAGGTCGCCTCGCTCAACGGGCGTCCGGTCGCAAGCGCCCTGAACCCGTCGAGGGGCAGCGCCCCCTTCCGGTCGGCGAGGCAATGACTTTCGGCGACCGCTGCCAGCTCCTGCTCCTGCGCCCGGTCGGCGGCGTTCTCGGCGAGGCAACCGACATGGACCGGCGCGAGCTTGGCCAGCGCCTTCAGGACATGGTGCGAGCGAATCTTGTCGCCGCGGTTCGGCGGAAACGGGATCCGATGCGCGAGGAAGAGTATGTCACCCATCGCGTCAGCCCAGCCCGGTGGCGATCCACGGACCGATCCGGTTCGCCATGGGGAGCGGTAGCTTCCGCCACAACCGGATCGCGAGCCCGTGCTTCTCGCTCGTCGGATCGGCATCGCGGCGTTCGGCACCCGGCGCGGTCCAGCTGGCGTAGGACAGCGGTTCGGGCTCGAACCCCCAGTTCTTCTTGAACGCGAAGGGCCCGCTGGCGGTCTTCGAGCGACCGAAATCGAAGCGTGTACAGCCGCGGCTCCGGGCATGACGCATCAGCTCGAAATACATCCGTTCGTTGGCACGCAGGTTCCGGGCTGCCCAGGTCCCGCCCCCCCAATAGGGCATGACCGTGCCGCGATGGTAGAAGCTCAGCACGCTGGCGACCGGCTCGTCCTGGTGCCGGACGGTGAGGATATCGGCATCGTCGCCGAAGCGGTCGAGCATCTCTTCGAACAGCGCGCGCGGGAAGACCGGCGTACCGAGATTGCGGACGCTGGTCGCATAGACCGCGTAATGCGCATCGCGATCGCGCCGTCCGCTGCCGATCTCGATCGCGAAGTCCTGCTTCAATCCCTTGCGGATTTCGGCGCGCTGCTTGCGCGGGATGGCGAGCAGTTCGGCCTCGTCGTCGGCGGCGAGGTCGCGCACGAAATTGGCATGGCTGTCGGTGCGGATCGACCAGCCGGCGCGCGTTTGCGGCATGGCACCGCCGCGCAATTCGACCGTCGGGCAGTTTTCGCGAAGCGCCAGCTCCTCGAGCGCGGCGAAGAACGGCGCCGGGCGCGCGCCCGCGCGCAGCAGCACACCACCCCCGACCCCGAAGCCAGAGGCGGCGATCATGCGTCCGAAGACCGGCGAGTGGATAATGTTGAACGGCACGACCCCCGCGACGCCCTGTGCATCTTCGGCCACCAGCACCTCGGCGCGGTGTCCGGTCGCGGCCTCGACCGCCCGCGACCAGGCAGGGCGGTGGAACAGCTGTGCGGCAGGATGATCGGCCACGAAACGCGCGGCGGCCGCATCGTCCGGATCGGCAATCCGGAGCGCGCAGCTATCGGCGGCGAACGGCATGGTCACGCCGCCAGGTCGGTCGCGCGCCCGGCCTCGCGCGCGGCGAGCACGTCCATCCGTCCCCAGTGAAATTCGCGCACCAGCTGGCGCAGCTTGTCGCCCATCTTGTCGAGATTGGTGTAGTGGCGCAGCTTCGATTTGAGCGGTGCGCCCTCGAGCCGCGGCTGGCCCGGATCGATTTCCCACGGGTGGAAGTAGAAGACCGCGGGGCGGTTCTCGCGCCGGTTGACCTGGCGGATCGCCCAGCGCGAAAAGGCATAGGGCAGCACTCGGAAGAAGCCGCCGCCACCCGCGGCGAGGCGTCGCCCGGCGAATTCGGCGGTCGTGACGGGGATCTCGACGAGGTTCGAATAGGCCAGCGGGCGGAAGGCGAAGCGCGGGGCCTCGCGCCAGCCATAGTGATCGTGCACCACCGGCGCGACCGAGGAACTGTAGGCGTAGCCCTGTTCGGCCAGCACCATGTAGGCCCACGGGGTGCGCGCATCGATCGAGAAGCTTGGCGCGCGGTAGCCCGTCACCGCAAACCCGGTCGCGTCCTCGAGCACGGCCTTGGTCCGTTTCAGGTCCTCGGCGAATTCTTCCTTGGTCAGCGTGAAAACGCGCGCATGATCCCAGCCGTGGCTGGCGATCTCGTGGCCGTGTTCGGCGATCCGGCGCATGACGGCTGGATGCCGCTTAGCGACCCAGCCCAGCGTGAAGAAGGTCGCCTTGACCTCGGCCTCGTCGAACATTTCGAGGATCGCGTCGACATTGCGTTCGACCCGGTCGCCGATTTCGCCCCAGTCGCCGCGATCGATCACGTTCTCGAACGCGCCGACCTGGAACCACTCCTCGACGTCGACGGAAAGTCCGTTGGTCGGCCCGGTCGGAGAGTGGCGCGGCGTGTCCATGGCTCAGCCTATATCGCGATCAGGCGATCTTGCGCGAATCTTCACCGCCTTCGATCCATTCGATCAGCATGGTGAGCGTATGGCGGAGCGTCTGCTCCTGCTCGGTCAGGCGCTCGGACAGGCGGTCATTCGCTTCCTCGAGTGCCGCACAGCGCGCTTCGAGCGTGGCGATGGCGCGCGCGGCGTCGGGATCGGCTTCCGCGCCGAGCTGCTCCAGTTTTGCCTCGATCCGCGCGATCGCCTCGCGCGCCTCGTGGTCGCGACCCGCCCCGTTTTCCGCCGGTGCCGCGGTCAGCGAGGCGAGCCGTTCGGCCAGCTGGTGCAGCACGTCCTGCGTGTTCGCCCCTCGCACAGAAGAGGCTTCGGCCGCAGCGGCCTTTTCGACCTTGGTCGGGGCATGGACGGGCTTTTCCTGGCGTTCGGCGTGATCCTCGACCGCCGAATGGCCTTCGCTCTCCATCTCGTCGAGCACGCGATCGAACATGTCGAGGTCGATCGTGTCGGTTTCCTCGACCGACGCGGCGAGCAGCAGGCGCTGGCAGATCTGGTTGATCCGCCGCGGAACGCCCTCGCTCGCCTGGTAGAGCGCGGGGAAGACATCGTCGGTGAATTCGGGCCGCCCTTCCCAGCCGACCACCCGCAGGCGGTGGAGCACGTATTCCTCGACCTCGTCCTCGCCCATCGGCGTCAGGTGGTGCGAGGCGATCACGCGCTGGCGCAATTGTTCGAGGCTCTGGGCCTCGATCTTCTGCCGAAACTCGGGCTGGCCGAGCAGCAGCGTCTGCAGCAGCGGATGCGCGCCGAGCTGGAAGTTCGACAGCATGCGCAATTCCTCGAGCGCGCCGATCGAAAGGTTCTGCGCCTCGTCGACGATCAGCAGGCAGCGGCGGCCTTCACGCGCCTCGTCATGCAGGAACGCCTCGATCGCGCCCAGCGCACGCGGCTTGTCCCCGCTCGGCAGGTCGATCCCGAAGGCATTGGCGACCACTGACAGCAGGTCCTTGTCCTCGAGCGAGGTGGTGACGATCTGCGCCGCGGTCAGCCGCGCCGGGTCGATCTTCTTCATCAAGTGCGCGACCAGCGTCGACTTGCCCGACCCGATTTCGCCGGTGACGACAACGAAGCCCTCGCCCTGCGACAGCCCGTAGCCGAGATAGGACAGCGCCTTCTTGTGCGTCACGCTCTCGAAGTAGAAATCGGGATCGGGCGCGAGCGCGAAGGGGCGCGCTTTGAGGCCGTAATATTCTTCGTACATGCTTCAGTGCCCCTGGATCAGAACGAATAACGCAGGCCGAGCCGTGCCGAGGCGGTCCAGACATCGACCGCGTCTTCCAGCTCGACGCCGTCGATCCCGACCGCCGCGGTGGCGGAAAGGTTGTCGATCAGCTCGCGATAATAGGCTGCCTGTGCGCCGATTGCACCATTCAGGCCACCACCGGCCTGATCTGCCGCATCGAACAGCGAGAGATAGGCGTTGGTGGAATAGCCCGACCGGCGATCGATCTTGCCGCCGAGATAGGCAGTGGTGAAATAGGTCTCGTCGATCAGGCCATTGAGATCGGCGAAGACCGTTCCCTGCGATCCGATCAGCTCGCGCCGCTCGTAGCCCGCGGCGATCCCGGCCTGCGCGGTGCCGAGATCGACATTGTAACCGGCCGATACGCCCCGCGCGCGATAGGCCGCGGCGCGCAAATTGCCGAAGGCCCCGCTCACGCAATTGCCGCCCTCGGTACCGATCACGCAGCCCGAAAGTTCGCCGGTGACCGGGTTGCGGATCACCCCGAAATCGGTCGGCAGCGAGGCGAGCGAATTGACGAGGCTGCCGCCGAAGCCGGTGACCGTGTCGTAGACCCCGACATTGAGCGAGGTACGCGAGGTCGGCTGCCAGCTGAAGCTGCCGGTCAAGCTGAGCGTGCCGTATTTCTTGCCGATCGTCGCCTGCAGCGCGGTCCGTCGGCTCGGGCGCCAGAGGACCCCTGCATCGTAGATCACGCCCTCGACATCGTAGGCGAGGATGCGCGGCGAAGCGAGATCGGTGACGAAACGCCCGTCGGGCCCGATCACGGGATCGCCGGCAGCATCGCGCAAGGCGTCGCGTCCGGAGACCTCGACATCCTCGTATCCGACCCCAGCGACGAAGGCGAGCGTGGGCGAAACCGGGAGCGTCACGTCGGCGCGCAGCCGGATGTCCTCGACCCGCTGGTCGAGATTGGAGACGTCCTCGCGGTAATAGGAGCCGCCGACGCCGACGCCCACGGGGAGGACCCCGCCGGGAGCCGACGCGACCCGCGCGGTCGCCTGGTGGGTGGTGCTCTCGTCGAACAGGTCGACGCGGTCGCCGGTGGTCGCCGAAACGATCGCGTTCGGCGCTTCGACCTTGCTGTAGCCCGCGCGATAGGAAGCCTGCGCGGTCACGTCGCCGACCCGGGTCTGGACGCTGGGACCGGCATAGACCGAATAGACCTGGCTGACGCTGTCGCCGATATCGAGCTGGCCGGGAAAGGCGGCACCGTCCGTCCGCGTGCGGGTGGCGAGGCCGCCGGCCTCGATCTGGAGCGTATCGGGCACGACCGCGACGGCCACGCGACCGATCCCGCTCACCGTGTCGCTATCGCCGATATCGTCGTCCCACTGGATGCGGCGCTCGTAGCGCAGCGACAGCCCGCCCTGCACGCGGCGGGCCGCGGCGGTCATGTCGACTCCGGCGGCGAGCACCGAATAGGTCGCGACGTCGTCGCCGGGACGGATCTGGAACAGCGCGACCTGCTGGGCCTCGATATAGGGCGTGATCGAATAGCGCGGTCCGCGCCGCGTGGAGGCGGAGATATCACCGTCGGTGCCGGTGTCCTCGTCGACCACGCTTTCCGCGCCGATCGCTTGCGCCTGAAGCGGCGTCGCGGTGATCGCGGCCAGCGCTACGGCGCCCGAAAGCAGGGGTACGATACGCATGGTCACACCTCGTATCCGTAATAGGAACCGAAACGACGGCCCGAAGGGCTGAACTGGACGGCGTTCAGCAGCAATTCGATATCCTTGCAGCCCGACAGCAGCGAAACGGTGTCTTCAAGGGCGCTGCGACCGGTCGTATCGGCCCGGCACACCACCAGCGTCTGTCCGACCAGCTTGGCGAGCTCGGCCGCGGGCGAAGCCGCCAAAGCGGGTGGGCTGTCGAAAATCACGATCCTTTGCGCCGCACCACGGCCCAGGCTTTCGATCGTTTCGCGCGCATGGCGGGTGGTCAGGTATTCGGTGTCCGATCCGGTGCTGCGCCCGGCGGGAAGCACGTTGAGCCCCGGCAGGTCGGTCGGAATGACGCAGTCGGCGATATTCATGTCGCGATCGACCAGCGCGTCCATCAAGCCGGGCCCACCCTCGAGGCCGAGGGTCGAAAGCACCGAGGGCTTGGCGAAATCGGCATCGACGAGAAGCACTTCGCTTTCTTTCTCGGCCGCAATGGCGAGCGCGAGATTGGTCGCGCAATAGGTCTTGCCCTCACCCGGCAGCGGGGAGGAAATGAGCACCCGGTTGGCCTTGTTGCGAAGCCTGGGATCGTCGCTGCCGCGCAACATCGTCGATTTCGCGAACAGCTCGCGCTTCACGATCCGGAATTCCTCGAGCAGCGCGCTGACCGACCCGTCGGGCACGATCATCCCGGTTTCGTGGAGCAGGTCGCGATCGAGCGCTTGCGGTTTGCCCGAGAAGACCAGCGGCGGTCCGATCGGCGCGCGCTCGTTGCGCGGCGCATCGTCCTTCGTTGCAGGTGCTTCGTCGGAGGCAGAAGCTGCCGGTGCGGCGGCCGGTCGTGCGGGGGCCCGCCGCTTGTCGGGCACCGGGATATCGGGCAGTTTGGGCGAGGCGAAGCCGTCGAAACCGAACCGCGCCGAAGCGCGCTCGAGCAGCGAGGGCTGTGCCTTGTCGCGCGGCTTCTCGTCGCGCGCCTCGCCCTGGCGAATGGGGGTCTGGTCGTTCATGTCGTCCTTCTCCCTCACGCCACCATGCCACGCTGGATGAACTCGGCCGCAAGCAGCAGCACGCAGACCCCGGCTAGCGCACCGCTGCCGGCGTAGAAGAGCTTGAGCCGCTTGGCGCGCAACGCACGGCCCGACTGCGTCCAGGTATGGGTGATCGCCCCGAGCACCGGCAGGCCGAGCGATTTCTCGAGCTGCGCTGTGGTGGCGAAAGTCGAGCGAAGCTGGCCGATCACGAAGGCCGCTGCGATCCCGGCCCCGATCCCGGCGATCAAGACGCCGATCAACAGCAGCGGACGATTGGGCGCGGCGGGCGAAACGGGCGTCGTCGGCGGGTCGATGACTTGGAATTTCACCGCGCTGCGCTCGGTCTCGACTTGCCCGCGCAGGCGCAGTTCCTCGCGGTCGCGCAGGAGCTTGTCGTACTGGTCCTTGAGCACGTCGTAATCGCGCCCGATGCGTTGCGCCTCCGCGGCGAGCTGCGGGTTGCTGAACTGCTTGGACGAGAGGTCGGCGACTTCGGCCTGCAGCCCGGCCTTGCGCGTCTGCAGTGCGAGCACGCTGGCCTGCCGGTCGGCGCGAAGCGACTCGAGCGTCGAATAGGCCGGGTTGAGCTGGCCCTGGGCGCCCCCACCGCCGGCGGCCCGCGCCTGCGCTTCCATGCTCGCGATCTGGTTCTTCTGGGCGATCACGTCGGGATGATTGTCGGTCAGACCCCGGGCCCGCATCGCGGCGAGATCGGCCTTGGCCCGGGCGACCGAACCGGCGATCGAATTGTCCGCCCCGCCGCCAACGATCCGGCGCGGCGTCGAGGCGAGCTGTGCGTTAATCGCGCTGAGCGCGCTCTGCGCCGCAGCGAGATCGGCTTCGACCGCACGCAATTGCGACCGCGCCGCTTCGAGCCGCTGGACGAGGGCACCGCCGCCGAGCGCGAACTCGGGGTTGGAGGATTCGAACGCGAGACGGCGCTGTTCTGCCGCTTCGAGCTCTTTCGAACGCTCTTCCAGCTGCTGGTCCATGAAGGCCAGCGTCTCGGTCAGTTCGCCGCGGCCACCGGCGAGGTTTTCCTCGCGGAAGATATCGATCATCTTCTGGACGATATCCTGCGCCAGCAATGCATTTTCGGAATCGGAGAGGCTGCTGTCGCCACTTTTCCCCGTGATGACGAACAAATTGTCCTGCTCGCTCGATACCTCGATGTTGTTCGACAGGGCGAGCACGGCGCTTTCCATCTCGCGCGCACTGTTCACGTCGTCCCCGAGCCGGGTTGAACGCACCACCTTCTCGAGATTGAGCGCACCGGTCAGCGTCTGGCGCACGCGATCGATTTCGCGGCGGCGGTCCTGGACCCCGATCCCAACCTGCTGCGCGAGCGGGTCTTCGAGCTGGACGAGGATGCGGCTGCGCGATTCGTAACTGTTGGGGACCAGCGCGACGAGGATCCAGCCGAGCGTGCACGTGCCCCACGCCACCGCGAGCGCGAGCCACTTGCGCCGCCAGACGGTGAACGCAGCCGCGCGCAACTCGTCATAGATGGAGGACATGCCGTTCATGGTTCCTGGCCGTTCACCCGGGGCGCCCTCAGAACGCGCTTTCGGGGATGATGATGACGTCGCCCGGCATCAGCAGCACGTTGGCGCTGCTGTCTCCGTCCTTGAGCAAGTCCGACAGGCGCAGCGAATATTCGCGCTGGGTGCCGGCGGTCTTGTCGAAGCGGATAAGCTTGGCCTTGTTGCCGCTGGCATATTCGGACAGGCCGCCGACCGCGATCATCGCGTCGAGCACGGTCATGTTCGCGCGATAGGGGATCGAGGCGGGTTTCTCGGTCGCGCCGACGATGCGGATCTGCTGGCTGAAGGTGCCGGCGAACTTGTTGACGATAACCGAAACCAGCGGCTCGTCGATATATTGGGACAGCGCCAGCTTGATGTCCTCGGCCAGCATGGTCGGGGTCTTGCCGACCGCAGGCATGTCCTGGATGAGCGGGGTCGTGATGCGCCCGTCCGGACGGACCTGGACCTTCGCGCCGAGCTCCTCGTTGCGCCAGACGAAAATCGTCAGCTCGTCGAGCGGGCCGATGACGTATTCCTCGCCCGGCCCCTCCTGCAAGGCGACGAAACGCGCTGGCGGCAGCTCGGGAGCGCCCGAAGTCCCGCTGCACGCGCCGAGCGCGAGCGGGGCAAGCAAGAGTGCGAACAGCGCGGCTACTCGGGTTCGGATCGTCATCGCTTACACCTTGTTTTCCGACACCTTGCCGCACGCACGCCGAGAGCGAACGGGCCGCAGGCCGGGTTTTCTGTATGTGGGCTATCGCGGAAAATGGTGAACATAGCGTTAGCCTTGGGTGGCCTAACGCTTGGATTCCCTGTGATTCTGCGATCCAGTCCCGTTTCGGGACGCTTATACGAGCATTTCTCGCGCGGGGCCATGCCCGAGAAAGTGCATCGGGCTGGCGGTGGCACCGTAAGCCCCTGCGCAGAAGATCGCGATCGGATCGCCGACCTCGGCCCGCGGTAGATGCGCCTGAGTCGCCAGCCGGTCGAGCGGTGTGCAGAGGCAGCCGCAGATATTGACCACTTCCTCAGGCTCGGCGTCGAACCGGTGCGCCACGGCGATCGGATAGTTACGCTTGACCACCGCGCCGAAATTGCCGCTCGCGGCTAGCTGGTGATGGAGCCCGCCATCGATGACGAGGAAGGTCTCGCCCTGGCTTTCCTTCCGGTCGACGACCCGCGTCAGGTACACCCCGGCCTGCCCGACGAGGTAACGTCCGAGCTCGAGTACCAACCGCGTGCCCGGAAGCACGTCCGGCGCGGCGATCTCGTGCAGCTTCTCGCCCACCGCGTACAGATCGAGCGGCTCGTCCCCCGCGAAATACGGGATGCCGAATCCGCCGCCGAGATTGAGCTTGGGCAGCGTGATCCCGGCCTCGTTCGCCAGCCGACGCGCGAGATCGATCGTATTGCGCTGTGCCTCGGAAATCGCATCGGCGTCGAGCGACTGGCTCCCGGCGAAGATGTGAAACCCCTGCCAGTCGACCCCGGCATCGACAACGCGCCGCGCCAGCCCCGCCGCCTTGTCCGCATCGACCCCGAAGACCTTCGCCCCGCCCGACATCTTCATCCCCGAGCCGCGCAGCTCGAAATCGGGATTGACGCGGATCGCCAAGCGCGGCGCGCGCCCGAGGCGTTCTCCGATCGCCAGCGCGCGGTCGGCCTCGCCCGCGCTTTCGCAATTGAGCGTGACCCCGGCCTCGATTGCCGTACGCAATTCCTCGTCGCGCTTTCCCGGTCCGGCAAAACTGGTGCGGCGCGCGGCAATCCCGGCCTCGTCGAGCAGCAGCCATTCGCCTGCCGAAGCGATATCGAACCCATCGACCAGCGGTTCGATGAATTCGAGAAGAGGCGGCCAAGGGTTTGCCTTTACGGCATAATTTAGCTCGATCCTGTCAGGCAGAGCGGTTCGCAAAGCTTCGATCCGCTTGGCGATCATATCGCCCGAATAGAGGAAAATCGGCGTGTCACCGGCCTCGGCCAGCCACTCCGATATCTTGACGCCGCCAAGCGCCAATTCGCCGTCGACAGCCGCAAATCCGGCGGGGACCGGCCCGAGCGGCTTCATGACGCCAACTCCGCCAGGACCCGCTTGCGGTCGAGCTTCCCATTGGGCGTATGTGGCAGGCTATCGCGCCATTTTATGACATGGGGCTGCATGAAAGTCGGCAATTCTTTCCGCAGGATATCGGATAGTTCTTCGGCTCGTTCGACATCGGCGGAAACGACCAGCGCGATGCGGTGGCCGAGTGCCTTGTCGGGCAGTCCGAAGGCGATCGCCTGACGTACCAATCCGCTTCCCATCGCCGCCTCCTCGATTTCCTGCGGGCTGATCCTGTTGCCCGAGGATTTGATCATCGCGTCGTCGCGCCCGACGAAATGCAGGTCGCCGTCGGCATCGCGGCGCATCCGGTCCCCTGACCATACCGCGGTCCCGCCATATTGCGATGCGCGCGGCGCCGGTCGAAAGCGCTCGGCGGTCTTCTCCGGCGCCTGCCAATAGCCTTGTGCAACCAGCGGTCCGCATTGCACCAACTCGCCCTCCACGTCCGCTGCAACCGGCTCGCCCGCAGGATCGACCACGAACAGTTCGGCATGCGGGACTGCCCGGCCCACCGAAGTGGGTTTCGCATCGACCAGCGCCGGATCGAGATAGGCCGCGCGAAAGGCCTCGGTCAGGCCGTACATCGAAAACAGTGCGGCGTCCGGGAATTGGTCACACAGCCGCCGCACCAGCGCTTCGCCCATCGCGCCCCCGGTATTGGTGAGCCGGCGCAACGATGCCTTGGCGTCGTCCGGCCAATCGAGGGTCAGCAACTGGTGCCATAGCGGCGGCATTCCGCCGAGCGTGGTGATGCGGTGCTCCTCCACGGCCTTCATCAGGTCGCGCGGGAACAGGTAATCGAGCGGCACGACGCTGGCCCCCGCATACCAGGCCGACAGCAACTGGTTCTGGCCGTAATCGAAGCTCAGCGGCATCACGCCCAGCACCCGGTCCGACCCTTCGAGCGCGAGGTATTGCGCCACGCTTTCGGCCCCCAGCCACAAATTGGCATGGCTGAGCATCACGCCCTTGGGCCGCCCGGTCGAACCGCTGGTGTAAAGCAACGCGGCGAGGTCGTGCGGCGCGCCTTCGCCCGGTTCCAACCCATCCGACAGCGCGTCGGCCTCCTCGAGCGCGGTCCGTTCCTCGACGATCTCGCCCGGGAAATCGCCCGGTTCGAGGGTTACCAGCCGACCGTGATTGCCGACCAGCAATTCGGCCCCGCTATCGGCCAGGATGTGCGCGACCTGGCTGCGCTTGAGCAGCGGGTTGATGGGCACATGGACGAGCTCGGCCCGCGCCGCCGCCAGCGGCATCACGCAGGTCAGCCGGCCTTTCGCCGCCCAGCTCGCGACGCGAGCCCCGGCTTCGACGCGCTGCGCCAGCCACGCCGCGAGCCGCGCGACGTTGCCCTCGAGCTCGGCATAGCTCAGCACGCGATCGCGCAGCCGCAGGGCCGGCGCGTCGGGCTGGCCCATCAATGCGAGGTGGTCGAGCGGACGCGATGGCGGTAAGGGTCGCAGTTGAGGGGGCCTTTCGAACCGGCGATGACTGTCGCAATCGAGTATTTCGACGATATCGGCAAACTGCAAGCCGATCCGCGCGCCACCCTCGCTCTGGCGCAGGCGCACGCGCCGTTCGATCGGCCCGAATGGTGGGCGCTGTTGCAGCGCGAATGCGGCATCGATCCGATCGTCGCGCTCGCCGTAGACGGCGAGCGGGCGCTGGTCTGGCCGCTCGCTCGCACCGGCAGGTCCTCGCGATCGCTGGCGAATTTCTACAGCTTCACGGCCCGTCCGCTGGCCAGCGGACCCGATGCGCTCGCCGAACTCGTCACGCCGCTGGCCCGCGATCTAAGGCGCCGATTCTCTCGCCTGACGCTCGACCGCCTCCCGGTCGAAAGCGGCGTCGTCGAACCGGTGTGCGAAGCACTCCGTGGCGCGGGATGGTCGGTCTCGTGCGAGCAGGACGACACCAATCACTGGCTCGATGTCGACGGGCGCACTTTCGAGGATTACTTCGCGGCACGGCCGGGGCGACTGCGTACCACGATTGCGCGCAAGGGTAGGAAGGTCGTGACCGAAACCACCCGCTTCGTCGACGACGCGCGTTGGCGCAGCTACGAGGCCATCTACCGCGCCAGCTGGAAGCCCGAAGAGGCATCCTTCTCCTTCTGGCGCGCCTTTGCCGAAGCCGAGGCAGCGGAGGGACGATTGCGGTTCGGTTTCGCCTACGACTCCGATGAGCGCCCGATCGCGGCGCAGTTATGGACCGTCGAGCGCGCCACCGCCTACATCCACAAGCTCGCCCACCTACCCGATGCCGAGCGCCTCTCGCCGGGTTCGGTGCTGACCGCGACGATGATGCGCGACGCGATCGACGAGGACCACGTGAAGACGGTCGATTTCGGCACCGGGGACGATGGCTACAAGCGCGACTGGATGGAAGGTGCGCGACCGCGCTACCGAATCGAGGCACATGATCCGCGCCATTGGCGCAACTGGCCTGTGCTTGTGCGGAACGCTTTGAAAGCCCGGCTTGCCGGAGGGGAAAAGGGCGGTTACAGGCCCGCCAACGCCGCCGAGGGAGCTCCGATGGCCACCAGCCATGCCACCGAAAATGCGATAGAAAGCGCGATCGACGATCCCGTCGACGCCAAGCTGCGCCAGGTCCTCGCCGATATCCTCGCGCTCGACGCCGAGCGCGTCGCCGCATTCGACGCCGAGACTGGCCTGTTCGGGCACCTGCCCGAGCTCGACAGCCAGGCCGTCGCCACGCTGCTCACCGAGATCGAAGATCGTTTCGGGATCGTGATCGACGACGAGGATGTCGATGGCGAGATGCTCGAGACCTTCGGCGGGCTGCGCGATTTCGTGCGCGCCAAATGCGCGGCGGCGGCTTGATCGCGCGCTATGCCGCAACCGGGGGGACCCCCCCGGAATACACCTTTGCCATCGACCGCGCCCGCACCAGCCGGCTGCTCATCGTCCCGCCGCTGTTCGACGAGATGAACAAGATGCGCCGTCTCCTCGTCGAGACGATGCGTCGGCTCGATCGCGCCGACATCGACAGCTTCCTGATCGACCTGCCCGGGACGAACGAGAGCACTGCAGAACTCGAGCGGCAGGATGCGGAGGGCTGGCAGAGCGCCGCGAGCGCCGCCGCGGAGCACTTCCGCGCCACCCATGTCGTCGGCGTGCGCGGGGGCGCGATGTTCGTTCCCGTCGACCTCCCCGGCTTGCTCTACGCACCGGTAGCCGGTGCGCAGACGCTCAACCGGATGCTGCGCAGCCGCACCATCGCCGCGCGCGAAGCGGGGCGCGAGGAAAACGCCACTATGCTGCTCGAGCGTGGGCTGCGGGATGGAATCGATCTCGCCGGATACCGGTTGGGGGCATCGATGATCGCGGCTCTCACCCAGCGCCACGTACCCGTCCGACCGGGTCTTGCGACGATCGACCGCGACGCGGTCGGCGGCGGCGGGATGTGGCTGCGCGCCGAACCCGGCGACGCGCCCGAACAGGCCGATGCGCTGGCGGCCATCGTTGCCAGGGAGCTGACCGCATGACCCGGCGGCACCTCTCCTTCACGGTCGGCGATGACGCGTGTCTCGCCACACTCGACGAAGGTTCACGCCCTGTCGGCCTGCTCATCGTCGGTGGCGGGAACGAGATCCGCTCGGGCCCGGCAGGAATCCAGGCCGCGCTCGCAACGCGGATCGCGGCGCGCGGGTTTCCGGTGTTTCGCTACGACCGGCGCGGCATCGGCGACAGCGAGGGCGAGAATCGCGGCTATCGCGGCGCGGGGGACGATCTCGCCGCCGCCCTCGCCGCCTTCCGCACCGAGGCCCCATCGGTCGAGCGGATCGTCGCGTACGGGAATTGCGACGCCGCGAGCCTGCTGATGCTCGAAGGCGGTGGCGGTGCCGATGCGCTCGCGCTGGCGAATCCGTGGACGTTCGAGGACGACGAAGCGCCCGAGACCAACCCGCAAACGCTACGCGCGCATTATCGCCGGCGCCTCAAGAGCGGTTCGGCGATCAAGCGCGTTCTGCGCGGCGAGGTGAAGTTCGGCGCGGTGGTGAAATCGCTTCTCGCCATGCTCCGCCCCGCCCCGAAGCCCTCCGGTCTGGTCGACGATCTGCGCACGGGGTTGGCTCGGTTCGAGGGCCCGGTTTCGATCCTGATCGCCGGGCGCGACCGGACCGGTCAGCAATTCCGCGGCAGCTGGCCCAAATTCGATCGACGGATTGCCGTTTGCGACGACGCATCGCACGCCTTTATCGAGCCAAAGAGTCTCGAATGGCTCGAAGAAAATCTCGTCAAGCTTCTGGAAGATTGACGGATTATTCCGCCGCTTCCTTCGCGCTGAATTCCGCGGTTGCGAGGAAACGCTCGGCATCGAGCGCCGCCATGCAGCCGGTCCCCGCCGCGGTCACCGCCTGGCGATAGGTATGGTCCATCACGTCGCCGCAGGCGAAGATGCCGGGGATCGCGGTCTTGGGCGTGCCGGGCTCGACCAGCAAATAGCCGCTCTCGTCCATCGGCAGCTTGTCCTTGAACAGCTCGGTCGCGGGCGCATGGCCGATCGCGACGAAGGCACCGTCGACCACGAGTGTCGATTCCTCGCCCGTCTGCGTGTCGCGCAGCACGAGGTGCGTGAGCTTGTCGCCGCCCTCGAACCGCTCGACCGTCTTGTTCCACAGCGGGGTGATCTTGTCGTTGGCGAACAGGCGATCCTGAAGGATTTTCTCGCTCCGCAGCTCGTCGCGGCGGTGGATCAGCGTGACGTCGTCCGAATGGTTGGTGAGGTAGAGCGCTTCCTCGACCGCGGTGTTGCCGCCGCCGATCACCGCGACTTTCTTGCCGCGATAGAAAAACCCGTCGCAGGTCGCGCAGGCCGAGACGCCCTTGCCGCCCAGTTCGGCCTCGCCCGGCACCGATAGCCATTTCGCTTGCGCGCCGGTGGCGATCACCAGCGTGTCACCGACATATTCGTCGCCGCCATCGCCGATCGCGCGGAACGGGCTGCCCTGGTCGGTGACGACCTCGGTGATCGTGTCCCACATCATTCGCGTGCCGACATGTTCGGCCTGCGCCTGCATTTCCTGCATCAGCCACGGGCCCTGGATCACGTCGCGAAAGCCGGGGTAGTTCTCGACATCGGTGGTGATGGTCAGCTGGCCACCGGGCTGGATGCCCTGGACGACGATCGGCTCCATCCCTGCGCGCGCGCCGTAGATCGCGGCCGAAAGCCCCGCCGGGCCCGAGCCGATAATAAGCATTTTGGTCTTGTGAACTGCCATGACTACCCGTCGATTTCGTGTGAGGGGCCGAGATAGTTGCGCGCGGCCTCATGCGCAAATCCGCATCCGACTTATTCGCAGAGGTGTCCCCGCATTTTCGCCTTCATCTCCTCGTCGACGCCCCAGCGGCGCTCGAGATAGGCGTCGATCGAGCCTTCGGCTTCGACCAGCGAGGCGCGCGCGGCCTCGAGGAAGGCCGGTTCGACGCCCATGATCACGCGCCCCGCTTCCGCATCACGCATACCGTATTTCTCCCCCACCATCGACAGGCCGTGCGCGATCCGTTCCTCGTTGTCGGGCGCCGAATTGGTCAGCAGGTAATCCTGCATCCGGTCGTCGGGATGGACGCCGAGCGCATGGAGCACGAGGTCGCAGGCGATCCCGGTGCGGTCCTTGCCCGCCGCGCAATGGACGAGGCTCGCGCCCTTCCCTTCGGCGAGCGCAGCGAAATAGCGCGGGATGACCGCGTTCAAACCTTCGCGCTCGGGCAGTGCGGCGTAGAGGTCGATCATCGCCTGCCGCGCGCTGTCGACGTCGAGCGCGCCCTTCACCGCTTCCATGTGCGGCGCAAGCCCGGCGGTTTCGCCTTCGAAGGCGATCACCTGGGCATCGAAGCGCTCGGACCGGCGGCTCGGCCACTTGGCGCGCTCCCTGGTTCCCCGCAGGTCGACGACATGCGCCAGCGCGAGTGCATCCAAGGCTTCGAGATCGGCATCGCTGGCATCGGCCTGGTGCCCTGCCCGCCATAGCAGGTCGCGCTTCACCCTGCCGCCCCCGGCGCTTCCGAACCCGCCGAAATCGCGGACATTGTGGATCTTGTCGAACCGGCGAAACGGCGAGGCGGGCATGGCGGACTTTCGGGGCAAATGGAGGGGGAATGCGACGATTGCGGGCGCCGTAACACCTGCAAGAGCGCATTTCGATCCATCTTTCGCCCGGATGTGTTGCCTCGCGGTCAGCAAGTGCACGAACCCGGCAACGCCTCACGCGGCGGCGTCGGTCACCGTATTGGCCTCGCCGCCGATGACGAGCATCCAGATCAGCAGGCAGCCGATCCACCCCGCATTGAAGGCGATAAGTGCCAGCCACACGCTCCCCTTCGATGCGCGGCGTTTGCCGGGGCCACGGACCATCTCGCCATCGGCACGCCCGGAAAAGGTCGCAGCCAGATCCTGCAGATGCAGTAGCAGCCAGATGCCTGCCACTAGGCTGATGACGGTGAGGACGCCCATCAGGGCGGGAAAGAACCAGAGCGGCATGTGTCAGTCTCCCTATTTGCTAGACCGCCGAACTGAAGCGGCGCTGGGACATCTTGCGATGCGGGTCGAACAATGCGGCGACGGTGCGCGCATAGGGCAGCCCGTCGGGTTCGATGGTCAGGCGGTCGTCGTGCAACGACACGAGGCCGCGATCGATGAAAGGCTCAAGCCCACCCCGCACCTCGTTCAGCAGGCATGGCGGCAATCGGGCTTCGCCGCGACACAGCAGCGCCTCGATCGTATCGCCGCGAAGGCGCTCCTCGGGCGAACGGTGGATGCCCCTGTCGGCGCACAGCCTCCCTGCGCCCGCGCGCATCCGGTAGCGACCGCTGTTCTTTTCGTTCTGCGCCAGCAAATGCGGAAATACACTGATAGCCGACGCGCCGAGCCCCACGAGGTTGGGGGCGTCGTCGTCGGTGAAGCCCTGGAAATTGCGGCGGAGCTGCCCCGAAAGGGCCGCATGCGCGAGCGGGTCGCCGCCGGGCAGGGCGAAGTGATCGAAGCCGACGGGCGTGTAACCGTGGGTGACGAGATAGCCGTAGCCGAGCGCCGCCATCGCGAAGCGCTCGGCCTGGTCGGGCATGTCGCTCGCATCGATCGCCCGCTGGCGCGGCACGATATGCGGGACATGCGCATAACCGAACAGGGCGATCCGGTCGGCCCCGAGCACGCGGGTCCGATGAAGGCTGTCGAGCAGGTCTTCGCGCGACTGGCCCGGCAGGCCGTACATCAGGTCGAAATTGAGCGAGCTCACGCCCGCTTCGCGCAGCCAGTCGGTGGTCCGGACGATCAAGTCCTCCGACTGGACCCGCCCGATCCGCTGCTGGCAATGCGCGGCGAATGTCTGCACGCCGAGGCTGGCGCGTTCGACGCCCACGGTCTCTAGGGTCGACGCCCATTCGCGGGTCATCGTGCGCGGATCGAGCTCGATCGAATAGACCGGATCGGTGAGGTCGAACCGGGTCGCCAGCGCCTCGACCAGGTGCATGAAGTCGCTTGGCGCAATGGCATTCGGGCTGCCACCGCCGAACGCGACCCGCCCTACCCTCGTACCGGCGGGAAGCAGCGCAGCGACGGTCTCGATCTCGCGGTGCAGCGCGGCGAGATAGGATTCGAGCCGGTGCCGCCGTCCCGCCGCCCCGGTGTTGCAGCCGCAATAGAAGCAGATCTTCTCGCAGAAGGGGATGTGGAGGTAGAGCGATACGTCGCCCGAGACGGTTTCGAGCGCCTGGCGGTAGTCGTGGGTGCCGAGCGCGCCGAATTCGGCGGCGGTGGGATAGCTGGTGTAGCGCGGCACCGGCGTCGCGAGCAGGTCGGGGTGATAGGTCCACATGCCCCTCGCTTTGGGCGAGGCGCGGACCTCAGTCATTGCGCTGGATCAAATTGCTTGCGGTTGCAGGCCGCGTGACATGCCTTGGCGTGGCACGGAGCGTCCTTCGCCGGCCTGGGGGCCTCGCGGGGAATCTCGATCGTCACCACCTCGTCGCTGCCGCAAGGCGCGAAGGAAATCCGGTCTTCCTCGGCCGGCAGGGGGCCGAGCAAAGCAGGCAGGAGCACCACGAGCGCCGGATAGAACGCATTCACGAGGTTTCCTCCTCGCCGACGTTCTCGCCCTCGTCCTCGTCGATGAGGATGCGATTGGCCGCGCCGTCGAGATCCTCGAACTGACCGTCGCGCATCGCCCAGAAGAACAAGGCGAGGCCGAGCGCCCCCATGCCGAGCGCGATCGGGATGAGATAGGCGAGCACGCTCATGCCACGTCGTCCTTAGCCGCGCGCGCCAGTCGCAGCGAATTTCCGACGACCACCAGCGAGCTCAGCGACATGGCGATCGCGGCGATCAGCGGCGTGACCAAGCCGGCCAGCGCCAGCGGGACGGCGAGGACGTTGTAGCCGATCGCAAACCCGAAATTCTGCCGCACCACCGCCATCGTGCGCCGCGCTACCTGGACGGCCAGCGCCACGGGCATCAGCCGCTCGCCGATGAAGACCGCGTCGGCCGCCTGCTGGCTGACGTCGCTGGCAGTGCCCGGAGCGATCGAGGCATGCGCCGCGGAGAGCGCCGGTCCGTCATTGAGCCCGTCGCCCACCATCAGGGGGCGACGGCCTTCGGCTTTCATTGCCTCGAGCGTGGCGAGCTTGCCGGCCGGATCGATCGTGCCCGCCCCGGCGATTCCCAGCCCCGATGCGATCTCGGCCACGGCCCGGTCACCGTCGCCGGAGATGATGGAGGGGGCGAGCCCCAGCACTCGCAGGCGGGCCACCGCATCGCCGGCATCGCTGCGCAGGCGATCGGCGAAGGCGATGGAGGCGACCCGATCGCCGATCCGAAGGTCGACCGCGGGGACGGCACCCGCGCCTTCGGGCTTCTGCAATGCCACCGCTTGATCGCCGTGGCGGCCCGACATGCCTTGGCCCCCACGCTCGACGATGGCGGTGACCTCGGCGGGCCGGACATCGCGCTCGGCCAATGTCCTTGCCAGTCCCACGCTGAGCGGGTGGCGACTGGCCTGGGCCAGCGCGAGCGCAACCGATCGCTGCTCGGCGTCGAGCGCATCCACCTCGGCCCGCAGTTCCCCCAGCGTCAGCGTGCCGGTCTTGTCGAAGACGACCGTATCGACTTCGGCCAGCCGTTCGAGCGCACTGCCGTCCTTGACCAGCAGGCCCCTGCGGATGAGCGCGCCCGAGGCGACGACCTGCGCCGCCGGGACCGCGAGCCCCATCGCACAGGGACAGGTGATGATCAGCACCGCGATCGCGATCACGAGCGACTGGTGCCATCCCGCGCCCGCGATCATCCATCCCACGAAGGCCAGCGCCGCGAGCGAATGGACCGCGGGGGCGTAGAGGCGCGAGGCGCGATCGGCGATCCGGACATAACGGCTGCGCGACTGGCCCGCCTCGTCCATCAGCCGGGCGATCTCGGCAATCGCGGTATCGCTGCCGGTGGCGGTGATGCGGACGTGGATCGGATCGAGCAAATTGATCGCCCCGGCATGGACTTCAGCTCCCTCGCCGACCGGAACGGGCACGCTTTCCCCGGTGAGCAGCGAATTATCGATCGCCCCCCTGCCCTGCTCGACGACCCCGTCGGCGGCGAGCGCCTCGCCCGCCGCCACGAGCATCACCATACCCGATTCGAGCCTATCCGCGTCGAGCCGGGCGATCGATCCGTCCGCCTGCACCACGCCCGCGCTTCGCCCCATCCGCCCCAGCAGCGCCTTGATGCCGGCGCGGGTGCGGTTGCGCATCGTCGCGTCGAGCGCGCGGCCTGCGAGGAGGAAGAACAGCAACATCACCGCGCTGTCGAAATAGGCATGCTCGCCCCCGGAGAGCGTCTCGTGGATACTGAGGCCCGTCGCGAGCAACACGCCAATCGAAATCGGCACGTCCATGTTGGTCCGGCGGTAGCGCAGCGCCATCGCCGCCGAGGCGAAGAACGGGCGCCCCGAATAGGCGATCACCGGGATCGCGATCAGCGCCGAGAGCCAGTGGAACAGCTCGCGCGTCACCCCGCCCGCCCCCGACCAGACGCTCACCGAAAGCAGCATGATGTTCATCATGCCGAAGCCGGCGACGGCGAGCGCTCGGAGCAGCGCCTTCGCTTCGCTATCGTCCTGCGCCAGTGGGTTTTCCGCGAGCGCCTGCGCCTCGAAGCCCAGACGGCGCAGCTCCTCGACCAGGCTCTCCTCGTCGAGGCGCGGATCGTGTTGCACCGCGACCCGCTTGGCGGAGAAATTGACGCGGGCGTTCGCGACCCCCTCGAGTTCGTTCAATCCGCGCTCGACCTTGGCGATACAGCCGGCACAGCGCATCCCCGGCACGGTGAAGCGCGTGTCGAGCAGATCGTCTGTTCGAGGCGCATCGATGGCGACGGGCGCGTTCATTCGAGACGCAGTTCGCGGGTCCAGCGATCGGCGCCCGAACTGATCGTCACGCGCACGATCCAGCGACCGGCGGGTATCGCCTCGGCCGATCCATAGGCCCCGCCGCCCTCACCGAGCAGGACGACCTCACGTGTCTCAGGCTGGCCCAGCGGGCGGCGCAGTCGGGCGGCTATCTCGGCCCCGACCGGAACCCCCGCGGCGGTCGCGCGCAGGCGTCCGTCGGCATCGCGCGAAACATCCGCCGACCAGCCGAGTTCGTCCTGCGCGCGGGCCTCTTCGAGCCAGCCGTTGAACTTCTGGCTGGCGACGTAGGAATTCTCGACCACTACCCCGCCGAAGCCCTGGGTGGCGAGCGACGCCATGTAGAAATTGACCGCCATCACGATCCCGAAACCGCCGACGAGGATCGCCACCATGTGCCTGCCGGTGAATTGCTGCCTCATTGGTCGTCTCCCGGGGCCGAGAAGCGAGTCTCGACGGCATCTGTCTCGCGTTGTTCGTCCTGCGACGTGATGCGGAACGTGAAGTCCCGCGCCGGCGTGCCTGCCGGCACCATGACATAAGCGCGCACCGTTTGCGTCTGGTCGGCCGGCACGGTGACGGTCTGCGCGCGCGCGGCATCGGCACGGCGGATCGTGTCGGACCACATGAGCGCGCCGGGCAGATCCTCGATCGAGACTTCCATATCGCGCGGGCGGCTCTCCATGTTGCGCAGCTTGAGCGTGTAGGAGTTGCGCACCGAGCCGTCGCTCATCAGCATGAAGGGCGGATTGCGATCGGGAGAGACCGTCAGCTCGGTATGGCTGCGCACCCCGAGCAGGAAGAGGAGCGCCAGCCCGATGCTGCCCCAGATCAGCGAGTAGGCCACCGTGCGCGGTCGCAGCAGCGTGCGCCAGGGCGAACGCGGGGTCTCGCCCTTGGCCTCGCGCTCGCAATCCTCAAGCGTGGCGTAATCGATCAGGCCGCGCGGACGGCCGATCTCGGCCATCACCTTGTCGCAGGCGTCGATGCACAGCGCGCAGGTGATGCAGCCGATCTGCGGACCTTCGCGAATGTCGATCCCGGTCGGGCAGACCTGCACGCATTGCATGCAATCGATGCAATCGCCGAACGCCTCGGGCTGCTTCTTCGCCTTCTTGAGGCTGCCGCGCGGTTCGCCGCGCCAGTCCTTGTAGGTGACGATCAGCGACTTCTCGTCGAGCATCGCGCTCTGGATGCGCG
Organism: Pseudoblastomonas marina; assembly: GCF_034374265.1. NCBI lineage: Bacteria > Pseudomonadati > Pseudomonadota > Alphaproteobacteria > Sphingomonadales > Erythrobacteraceae > Pseudoblastomonas > Pseudoblastomonas marina. The sequence goes on from NZ_CP139718.1 coordinate 1,142,016, forward strand.
GCCAGGGGCACATGTAGATGCACACCTGCTCGCGCATGAACCCGCCGAGCGTCACCGTGGTCAGCGTCAGGATAGCGACCGTGACGTAGGCGATCGGTGCCGCCTCGCCGGCGAAGAAATCGCGGAACAGCGTCGGCGCGTCGGCGAAATAGAGGATCCAGGCGCCGCCGGTGACCAGGCCGATCAGCGCATAGATCGTCCACTTGAAGCCGCGGCGGAAGACCTTGCCCCAGGTCCATGGGGCGCGGTCGAGCCGGATGCGCGCATTGCGGTCGCCGTCGATCAGCCGGTCGACATGCTGGTAAAGGTCGGTCCAGACCGTCTGCGGGCAGGCATAGCCGCACCACGCGCGGCCCACCGCACTGGTGACGAGGAACAGGCCGATCCCGGCCATGATCAGCAGGCCTGCGACGAAGTAGAATTCGTGCGGCCAGATCTCGATCCCGAACATGTAGAAGCGGCGATTGGCCATATCGACCAGCACCGCCTGGTCGGGCGCATAGGGCCCGCGGTCCCAGCGCAGCCACGGCGTGACGTAATAGATGCCGAGCGTCACCAGCATCACGAACCATTTGAACCGGCGGAAGGGGCCGTCGATCCGCTTGTTGTGGACCGGTTCGCGCGGCTTGTAGAGCTTTTCCTGCAGGTGCTGGCGCGGCGGCTCGTGCGGCTCGTGGCGACGCGCGGCCGCACCCGGTTCGGCTACCGCGCTGCTGACGGGCTCGTTGGTCTTGGCGAGACCGTCCTCCACGACGACCGAACGGTCGCGCTCGGCCTTGCCGCCGGGATGGTCAGGGTTGTTCATCTACCTCGACCTCGGGATCCTCGGCGACTTCGACGAAGTCCTCCCCCCCACCGAGCGAGTGGACGTATGCTGCCAGCATCTTGATGGTGACCGGGTCGAGCCGCCCTTCCCACTTCGGCATCATGCCCATGCGCGGGTTGAGGATCTGGCGCATGATCGCTTCCCGGCTGCTGCCGCGAAGCCATATGGCATCGTTCAGGCGCGGCGCGCCGACCGCACGATCGCCTTCGCCCGAAGCGCCGTGGCAGGCCACGCAGTTATCGGCATAGAGCTGGGCACCGGCAGGACTCGTTTGGCCCTTCCCGCTGAGCGACAGGACATGCGAAACCAGCGCGTCTAGCTGGGCCGGGTCGAAAGCTCCCGCGAACGGGGGCATCTGGCTCGTACGGGTCTCGTCGTGGCCGGCCTGCCGGATGCCGTGGGTCAGCGTGTATTCGATCGCCTTGAGGTCGCCGCCCCACAACCAGTCGTCGTCGTTGAGGTTGGGATAGCCGAGTTCCTGGCTGCCCGCCGCGCCCGAGCCGTGGCACTGGCTGCAATTGACCTTGAAGGCCGCCCGGCCGCCCGCGACCGCCTGCGCCATCAGGGCGCTGTCTTCGGGCAGGCGCTCGATCGGGACGCGCGCCAGCGCTTCGCGGACGCTTTCCCGCGCCAAGTCGGCCGCATCGATTTCCTTCGCCAACTCGCCGCGGCTCGACCAACCGAGCACGCCCGCAGTCGCCTTGTCGACCAGCGGCCAGGCCGGATAGGCTATCACATAGCCGACCGAGAACAGGATCGTGAGATAGAACGTCCACAACCACCAGCGGGGCATCGGCGTGTCGAGTTCTTCGATCCCGTCCCATTCGTGGCCGACCGTTTCGGTGCCGGTCGGTTCATCGATGCGCTTATTCTCCATCGATACCATCCTTGAAAATGGAGCGCGCCGCGGCGCGATTGCGGTTCTTCGAACCGGGCCGGAAGGGCCAGGCGCACAATGCCAAGAAGATGAGCAGCATTACGACGAGGCCGTAGCTGTCGGCGAAGTGGCGCAGGGTGTCGTAGAAGCTCATCGACCCTTCTCCTGCGCGAGCTCTTCCTGCGCGGCGGCGCTATCGACATCGACCAGCGTGCCCAGCATCTGGAGGTAGGCGACCAGCGCATCCATCTCGGTGATGCGGTCGGGGTCGCCATCGAAATCGCGCACCTGGGCCTTCGGATAGCGCGCAAGGAAATCATCGACGTCGCCGGCGGCATCGGGATCGGCCTGCAAAATCAGGTCGGCCATCGCCCGCCCGATATCTTCGTCCGAATAAGGCACCCCGACGCGGCGCAGCGCGGTCAGCTTGGCCGCCGGATCGCCGATCTCGAGCGGGGTTTCGGCGAGGAAGCCGTATTGCGGCATGATGCTTTCGGGCACCACGCTTTGCGGATCCTCGAGGTGCTGGACATGCCATTCGTCGGAATACCTTCCGCCGACGCGGGCCAGGTCCGGGCCGGTCCGCTTGGACCCCCACTGGAACGGGTGGTCGTACATGCTTTCGGCGGCGAGGCTGTAATGGCCGTAGCGTTCAACCTCGTCGCGGAACGGACGGACCATCTGGCTGTGGCAGGTGTAGCAACCCTCGCGAACATAGATGTCGCGGCCCGCCTGCTCGAGCGGGGTATAGGGCCGCATCCCGTCGACCTTCTCAATCGTGTTCTCGAGGTAGAAAAGCGGGGTGATCTGCACGATCCCGCCGATCGCCACAGCGATGAAGGTGCACACCGCCAGCAGGGTGATGTTGCGTTCGAGTTTCTTGTGCTTGTCGGCCATGCTCATCGGTCGGCTCCTATTCGGCAGGCACTGCGGCGGGACGATCGACGATCGGACGGTCGGCTTCGGGATCGTAGGACGCGTCGGTGAGCGGCTTTTCTTCGCGCAGCTTGCCCGCCAGCGTCATCCAGACATTGTAGCTCATGACCAGGGCACCGCCGAGGTAGAGGAGACCACCGAAGGCGCGCATGATGAACATTGGGTGGAGCGCGGCGACGGTGTCGGCGAAGCTGTTCACGAGGTAGCCGTCGGCCCCGTATTCACGCCACATCAGCCCTTGGGTGATGCCGGCCACCCACATGCTCGCGGCGTAGAAGACGATGCCCAGCGTCGCGAGCCAGAAGTGCCAGTTGATCATTCGCAGCGAATACATCCGCTCGCGCTTCCACAGCCGCGGGACGAGGTAGTAGACGCAGGCGAAGGTGATCAGGCCGTTCCAGCCGAGCGCGCCCGAATGGACGTGGCCGATGGTCCAGTCGGTGTAATGGGAGAGGCTGTTGACGCTCTTGATCGACAGCATCGGCCCTTCGAAAGTGCTCATGCCGTAGAAGGCCAGCGCCATCACCATCATGCGGATGATCGGATCGGTGCGGACCTTGTCCCACGCGCCGTTCAAGGTCATCAGCCCGTTGATCATCCCGCCCCAGCTGGGCATCCACAGCATCACCGAGAACACCATGCCGAGCGTCTGCGCCCAGTCGGGCAGCGCGGTGTAATGGAGGTGGTGCGGCCCGGCCCAGATGTAGAGGAAGATCAGCGACCAGAAGTGGATGATCGAAAGGCGGTAGGAATAGACCGGTCGCTCGGCCTGCTTCGGCACGTAATAGTACATCATCGCGAGGAAGCCGGCAGTCAGGAAGAAACCGACCGCGTTATGGCCGTACCACCATTGGACCAGCGCATCCTGCACGCCCGAGAAGAGGACGTAGCTCTGCGAGCCGACAAGGCTCACCGGGACGGCCAGGTTGTTGACGATATGGAGCATCGCGATCGTCACGATGAAGGCGAGATAGAACCAGTTCGCGACGTAGATATGCGGCTCGTGCCGGCGGATGATGGTGCCGATGAACACGATCGCGTAGGCAACCCAGACGATCGTCAGCCACAGATCGACATACCATTCGGGCTCGGCATATTCCTTCGACTGGGTGATCCCGAGCAGGTAACCGCTGGCCGCGAGGACGATAAACAGCTGGTAGCCCCAGAACACGAACCGCGCGAGCGAGGGAAAGGCCAGCTGGGTGCGGCAGGTGCGCTGGACGACATGGAAACTGGTCGCCAGCAGGGCGTTGCCGCCGAAGGCGAAGATCACTGCGCTGGTGTGCAGCGGCCGGACCCGCCCGAAATTGAGGTAGGGTTCGAAATTGAGCTGCGGAAAGGCCAGCTGCATCGCGATGAACAGGCCGGCAAGCAGCCCGACGACGCCCCAGAACATCGTCGCGACGACGCCCCAGCGGACGACGTCGTCATCGTAGCGGGAGGGTCCTTCGGGCATCTTGAAGAAGCTGCGACCACTGGTCACCGGATCGAACCGGACCGCACTCATCCACATCAGCGCGAAGGCGATCACGGCGACGATCGTAGCCTGCGCCGCGAAGGCGCGGTCGGCCGCGGTCGCAACCGCCATGACAGCCAGGATCGTGATAATGAACCAAAGGCCCGTGCGGGCTAAAGCCGATTCTGCTTGCACCAGATTCTCCGTCCGTTTTGCCAGCGGGTAGGACCGGGCGCCCCGCGCTTCATTGATCCATGTCAAATTGAATGAATTTTCATGCCGCGACCGGCAGATGCCCCGCTCTCGCATCGAGCCCGGCGAGATCGTGCAGCTTGACGATCGACCGACCGGAGGTATCGAGCAGCCCGAGATCGCGCAGCTCGCCGAACTGGCGGCTGACGGTTTCGATCGTCAGGCCGAGGCTGTCGGCGATGTCGCGGCGCGACATGGGAAGGTCCAGCACGCAACCGCCGTCCTGCGGCGCGCCGATCCGTTCGGCCATGATCGTGAGAAAGCTCGCGACGCGTTCCTGCGCGGATTTGCGCCCCAGGATGATCGATTTCTCGCGACTTCGGTCGAGCGCCCGCAACGCCCGCTGCAACACCTCGTTGAGCAGGCCCGCCTCCGCGCGCGCTGCCAGCATGAAGGCCGCGGCCGGAAAAGTGACGAGCGCGCATGGCTGCAAGGCGACGAGAGTATAGGCATGCGCGGCGCGCGCCGGCACCGAAACGAGATCTCCGGCAAAGTGAAACGCCACGATCTGTTCGCGCCCGTGCGTGGCATGGGCGACCAGCTTGGTTGCTCCGCTGGCGACGAAGACGATCTGGTCCTCTCCCGTCTTTGCCAAGGGCGCCTTCCCGGTCGCGGCGCCATCGAACCGCGCCAGCGAGCGGAATCGCGCAAATGCCCGGTCGCTGATTCCGCACGGCAGGATCGCCGAAGCGAAGCGATCGAACTGTTCACTCGTTGTCGACAAGCCGGGGTTGTGGTCGCTGCTCATGGCCTGCGGATAGGACCAGCGCAGCACCACGTCCTTGATTTGCGTCAAACGCCCGTCGCTCCGCACGAACCCGCCCGCGCCAATTGCAACGCGCACACCGCTTGCGACCAACTCGCGGCGTGGATTCCCGGCTAGCTTGCGTTCGAGAGGCGCCGCAACTTGATGGGAGACGGCTCTCCACCGAAGCCGAGCGTCTCCAACATGGCTTCGCTCGTGCTCGGCTTTCCGAGACAATAGCCTTGGACGAAATCGCAACCCATCGCCTGCGCGATTTGGAGCTGCTCGTTGGTCTCGACATGTTCGGCGACGCATTTCGCGCCCGCCGCATGGCACAAATTCACGAGTCCGAGCAGGATCTGCCGCGATCGTTCGCTCTCGAGGACGTTCTCGAGAAGTGAGCCGTCGAGCTTGATCGTGTCGAACGACAGCTCGCGCAGATAGGCCACCGACGCATAGCCCGATCCGAAATCGTCGAGCGCGATGACGAAGCCGTGATCCGACAGCTTCTTCAACTCCCTCTCGGCGAATCCGAGATCGGCCAGGATCGCCGTCTCCGTCACTTCGAACTGGATCCGCTGCGGCGCCATCCCGTGTTTCTCGACGATGCGGATGATCCGTTCGGAGGCAGCCGAGCGCCCCAGCTGGACGGCACTGAGATTGAACGACAGCGAAAGGTCTTCGGGCCAGTGCGTCGCGATCGAAACGGCTTTCTCGAACAGGCTTTCGTTCAGGCGATCGATCTCGCCGAGGTCTTCGGCCACGCGAATGAACTCGTCGGGGGTCACGAGGCCCAAGTCCAGGCTGTTCCAGCGCGCGAGGGCCTCCGCGAAGACGGGGGCCTCGGTCTCGATCTCGAAGATCGGCTGGAAATGAATCTCCATCTCGTCGATGGCGGCTCCGGAAAGGATCAGCGTCTCGATTTTCGTGCGTCTCTGATCGGCCTCGAACTGGGGTAGATCATAGAGATGCCAGGTACCTCTCTTCGATGCCTTCGCCTTGTAGAGCGCCGAGTCCGCCTGGCGGAAGAACTCGCTCTCCGACCAGCTGAACGGTCCTGCCTCGGTAACCCCGCAGGAAGCGCCCACGATCAGTTCCTTGTTTTCCCATTCGACGGGTTCACCGGCCAGGCTGCAGATCTTCTCGGCCGCCGCTGCGAGTCCTTCTTTCGGCAAGCCGTTCGGCCAGAAGACCGCGAATTCGTCACCCCCCAGGCGAGCCACGAGCGCCTGATCGCCGAATGCCTGCGTCAGCCGCCCGGCATATTCCCTGAGGATCGCGTCACCTGCGGCATGCCCGAAAGCATCGTTCGCGGACTTGAACCCGTCGAGATCGCAGATGGCGAGCACGCTTCCACCGCCCGAAATCGGACCGCGAACGATGGATTTCTCGATTTCCTTCACCAGCCGCCCGCGATTGGCGAGGCCGCTCAAGGCGTCTTCGTCCGCGCGCTTGATCGCGTCGAGCTCCGCCACGACGGCCCGGTTGCGCTCGCGGACGATCGCGATCTGGCCATGAACGAGGCGCGACAGGGCAAGTCCATGTTCGTGCAACAGCCAGGTCACGAGCAGGAGGACGAGCACCAGGCTCACCGCAACCCCTCGCATCGAGGCATTGCCCATCGCGAACAGGCGCACGGCGACCGGGATCCCCAGGATCAGCAACGGAATCACCGCCGCCCGCGGGAAACTGGCCAGGCCATAGGCCGCCCCGAGCGCCGCAAGCACGCTGTAGAGCAGGATCGTCATCGTCTCGTCGGGATATCCGGTGATCAGCGACTGCGCCCAGATCGAGAAACCGAAACTCAGGATGACGGTGAACACCACCATCTTGATGAGTTCCCGGCGGATCTTGGCGAAATCCTCGATCGGCTTCTGGAACACGATCCAGTAGATCATTCGGCCGAGGAGAATGCCCGACAGCAGCGTGATCGGCGAGAGCCACCGGAGTTCGTCGCCGTTGGTCGCGACATGCATGCCGATCAGATTGACGAGAGCCACCGCGTAGAGCAGCGGGATCTGCCGCCGCAGGTTCTCGAACGTCCCCACAATCTGTTCGCGCTGCTCGCGCAAGCTCTTCGCCGGAAAGAGAAATTGCAGGACCCAATGCATCTGGTCCGCCATATACGCGAGAAATAGTTTTTTGGTTAAAATTGGGGTCGATAGTTATCCTTCTAGATGAGTTTGTTGCGTGGCAGCGAGGCCTTGAAGTGCTCTCCTAGCGAAATGTCGAAATCGACCGAGCGCAGGCATTCAAGGCAGTCGAGCGGCGCGCGGCTCACGCCTCGCCGGCTTCGAACGCTGCGAACACGTCCGCTATTCCAGGTACGTCCGACACCTCCCGGAGCGATGCGAGGGCCGGCTCGATCTCGATATCGAAGATGGTGACGCCGCTTTCCCGATGCACGTGGTCCGCGCCCAGCGACTTGGCGAGCAGGATGGCCGCCCTGTTCTCGGGCAGGATGTGCACGGTGAGCTTTTCGAGGTCCTCGCGGCGGCAATCGAGCAGCAGCACCGTCGACAGCAACCTGGCGATGCCGCGCCCCTGATATTCGTCGATCACCGTGACGGAGAATTCGGCCTGCCCGGGATCGTCCGCGTCGCGAAACGCATGGACCACTCCGAGCGCAGGTTGCCCCGGTTCATCGCTGGCAATCGCACCCCACGCGATATGATCGTGTCCGTCGACATCGAGCAGTGCGTCGATCACGTGCTGGGGCGGCTGACGCATGCCCGAGAAGAAACGCAGGTAGCGCGACTCCGTCGACAGCTTGGCGATGCCTTGGGTTAGACGCTGCTCGTCGTCCTTCCGAACCGTCCGGATGCACACCGCAGTGCCGTCATTCAGCCGCGTATGAATGATCATGCCGCCACTCGTGTCCCGATCTGCGCGCCCCTCGATGATGATGCGCGAGATCGTCCGGCCGATCAACTCACCCGAGCGCTGCCTTGGTCGTCGCGCGGGTCGTCGCAGCCGCGCACCGTCTGCCCGCAGGCGCTGCAACCTCGCGCCGTCCCATCGATTGATGGAATGTACCCGCGCCCGCAATGGGCCGCGACCCATTCAAACAGGGAACGACACCATGAATATCCTGATCGCCGGCGCGACCGGCAACACCGGCGCCCGCCTCGTCCGCAAGCTGAAAGACGGTGGTCACACGCCGATTGCGATGCATCGCGCGTCTTCGGACACCAGCGTCCTGCCCGATGATGTGAGCCTGCGCGAAGCCGACCTCACCGACCTGCCCGACGATGTCTGCGCGGATGCCGACGTCGTGGTGTTCGCCGCCGGATCGGGGGGTGATACCGACGAGGAGATGACCCGCAAGGTCGATCGCGACGGGGCCATGCGTTTGATCGACATCGCGGCCGAACAAGGGGTACGACGCTTCGTGATGCTGAGTTCGGTCGGGGCCGGCGATCCCGACCCAGAGTCCGATCTCGCCCCTTATCTCGAAGCCAAGCATGCAGCCGACGAGCACCTCAAGCGCTCGGGCCTCGACTTCACGATCGTGCGCCCGGTCGCGCTCACCGACGACGGCGAAACCGGCAATCTCCGGTTGGGCGACGATGTCGACCCGCAAGGCAAGGCCGCGCGCGGCGATGTGGCGGCTATCATGGCGCGTGCCGTGGGCGACGACCTGTTGGCAGGAAAGACATTCCTGCTGGAGACGGTCTACGACTGACGCGGAGCCGGACCGAATGCCGGTTGCGGATGGCAGTGGTAGAAGTCTCTTCCTCCCTCGCAGGGGAAAGACTTCATCGCCAATATTGCAGATGTCGCTCGCCCGGATCGATCAGTTCTGGCCAGCCATGACGTCGATGATCGGACATCCGGGCCGATCGTCGCCATGGCAGTTCTCGGCAAGGTGCAGCAGGCTCGATCGCATGGCCGAGAGCGCTTGGGCTTTCCGCCCCAGTTCTTCGGCCTTGGCCAAGGCAAGCGACTTCACCTGGGCGCTCGCACGGTGCTCGTCTCCCCACAGGTCGAGCAGTTCGCCGATTTCCTGCATCGTGAAGCCAAGGTCGCGCGCGTTGGCGATGAAATTGAGGCGCTGCACGTCGGCATCGGAATAGTCGCGATAGCCACTGTCCCGGCGCAAGGGCGCCGGGATCAGGCCGATCTTCTCATAATGTCGGATCATTCGTTCGGAGATCCCCGACTTCTTCGCTGCGCTTCCGATGTTCAAATCCTGGCCCTCCTCAAGCGGAGCGAATTGGCGATCACGCTCACCGACGACAGGGACATGGCGGCCGCCGCGATCACGGGTGAAAGCAGGATCCCGAAATGCGGGTAGAGAATTCCCGCAGCTATCGGAACTCCGAGCGCATTGTAGCCGAAGGCGAAGACGAGGTTCTGGCGGATATTCGCCATCGTCTTTGCACTGAGCGTGCGAGCGCGCGTGATGCTCGTCAGGTCGCTGTTGAGCAAGGTCACCCCTGCACTCTCGATCGCCACATCCGTCCCGCCGCCCATGGCGATGCCGACATCGGCCGCGGCGAGCGCGGGGGCGTCGTTCACTCCGTCGCCGGCCATGGCGACGATGCGGCCCTTATGTCGCAGCTTCTCGACGACGTCCTTTTTCTGGTCGGGCAGCACGTCGGCTTCGACCATTTCGATCCCCAGCCTGCGGGCGACCGCCATGGCGGTGCGGCGATTGTCGCCGGTCAACATGACCACCGTCACCCCATCGGCCCGAAGCGACGCGAGCGCCTCGGGCGTGGTCGGCCTCACCCGATCCGCAACGGCGACCACCCCGGCCGGCGCGCCATCGATGGCCACGAGTACAGCTGTCGCACCATCATCGCGAAAGGCATCGGCACGATCCGAAAGCTCCGCAACCTCGATTCCGCGTTCGGCCAGCATGAGGGCATTGCCGATGACGACTTCGCGACCTTCGACGGTGGCCTGCACACCCTTGCCGGTGGGCGAGGTGAAGTCGCTCGCCTGGGGGATGTCGATCGACCGGCGGTCGGCTTCTCTCAGGATCGCCTCTGCCAACGGGTGTTCGGAGGCCTGCTCGACCGCTGCGACGAGGCGGAGCAGGACATCCTCCCCGATCTCGCCGATCGCTTCGACCGCCACCACCGAGGGTCTCCCTTCGGTCAGCGTTCCGGTCTTGTCGACGACCAGCGTGTCGACCTTCTCGAGACGTTCGAGGGCTTCGGCGTTCTTCACCAGCACGCCGAGTTCCGCGCCGCGTCCGACGCCGACCATGATCGACATCGGCGTGGCCAGGCCGAGGGCACAGGGACAGGCGATGATCAGGACCGCGACGGCCGCAACCAGGCCGTGGGCCAATCGCGGCTCGGGGCCGAACACGGCCCACGCAGCGAAGGCCGCCACGGCGATCACGAGGATGAGCGGCACGAACCATCCCGCCACCTGGTCGGCGAGCCGCTGGATCGGCGCACGCGAACGCTGTGCCTCGGCCACCATCTGGACGATCCGCGACAGCAGCGTGTCGCGGCCGACTTTCTCGGTGACCATGACCAGGGTGCCCGTGCCATTGATCGTTCCCCCGATGACGGTATCGCCAACCGCCTTGGCAACGGGAATGGGCTCCCCGGTGACCATGGCTTCGTCGACCGCCGATGATCCTTCGGTCACCGAACCGTCGACCGGGATCTTCTCTCCTGGACGGATACGGAGCACGTCGCCGATCACGAGCTCCTCGATCGCGACTTCCCGATCTCCTTCGGGGGTCACCATCCGCGCCGTCTGCGGAGCGAGTCCGAGGAGGGCCTTGAGCGCGTCGGAGGTGCGTTCGCGCGCGCGCAGCTCGAGCACCTGCCCCAGGAGGACCAGCACGGTGATCACCGCCGCCGCCTCGAAATAGACCGCTACCGACCCATCATGGGCCCTGAACGCCGCCGGGAAGACCTGCGGCGCGAATATGGCGACGACGCTGTAAATCCAGGCCACGCCCGTCCCCAACGCGATGAGCGTGAACATGTTGAGGTTGCGGGTGCGGATCGAGTCGGCAGCTCGCACGAAGAACGGCCACCCGGCCCACAGGACGACCGGTGTCGCCAAGGCAAACTGTATCCACCCCGAGAGTCCCATCGGAACAAGCTGGTGAATCTGGGAGAACATGTGCCCGCCCATCTCCAGGACGAAGACGGGCAGCGCCATCGCCAGGCCGATCCAGAACCGGCGGGTCATGTCGACCAGTTCCTCGCTCGGCCCGGCATTCGGATCGACCAGTTCCGGTTCCAGGGCCATGCCGCAGATCGGGCACGATCCCGGATGATCCTGCCTTATCTCCGGATGCATCGGGCAGGTCCACATGGTTCCCTCCGGCGCATCTTTCTCCTCGACCGCTGGGCGATCGCTCAGCCAGCGCTCCGGATCGGAGATGAATTTCTCGCGGCAATGGCCGCTGCAGAAATGGAATTCCTGCCCGGCGTGGTCGGCGTGATGCGGGGTTGCCGCCGGATCGACGGTCATCCCGCAGACAGGGTCGATAGCTTGGGCGGCGCCGTGTTCGGCGTGCGAATTTGCACCATGGCGATGGTGGCAACGATCGTGATCTTGCATCGGCGTTTCTCCTTGGCCGATGACACATATGAACCCTGACATCGTGTCAGGGTCAAGCGTAATCAGTGGGCGAAGGACATCTTCGTCGCAGGATCGTCCAAGTTCAGCGACGGATCCTCCTCATCGCGAGTGAAAAAGGGAAATGTCGAGCTCGCCTCCATGCTCGCCATCCCGGCCCAGCAGGGCTTCGCTGAAGGTTTGCCCGATGCGCATACTCCAGTTGTTGATTCCCGTAACGTTGCTCGGCGCCTGTTCGATCGTCGAACCGGCGCGGATGCGACTGCCGAGCGATCTTGCCGAGACCTCGGTCCGACAGCCCTTTGCCGGTATCGGCGGCGGCACCCGCGGCCGCTTCGAAGTCGGCGCATATCACGGTTCGTTCACGCGGTCCGAACGGCGGCTCGCGGTCTTCGATGTCTTCGTGAAGAATCATGGGCACACGTCATTCGTGATGTCCGGACCCGCCATCGGCAGCACGATCGAAGCCGCCTGCAAGGTGAGCGAGAAGCGTATCGACCTCGGCATCGCCGAGTTCGAAACACGACCAATGGCCTATCGCTGCGATTTCACCGCTGATGGACGCCCCTTCCCGGCCCGCTTCGAACTCCAGGAAGTCCGGCGCGGACTCGGCGGAGCGTTGTCGCGGCGCGAGCGGCACGGCGAGATTGCGCTGGGCGGTGAAACGGTGCAAATTCGCTCGATCCACAGACTTGACGGGTCGCCGATCGAAATGGCCAATCCCATCGGATACGTTTTCGAGCAGGAGGGCGAGCCGGTCGGAGCGGTCGAGCTCAACGGTGCGCCCGTATTGTTCCTCGCAGATGGCCGCGACAGCGGGCTTGCACGGACGATTACCGTGGCGGCCACGAGCCTGGCGGTCTTCTGGGACCCGGCCAACAGCGCGCTGGACGACTAGATGGCCAGCATCCCCTCCGTTCCTGTCTTGCCACACGAGCCCACCCGGAATGGCGCCATAGCGCCTCAGCTTCTTGGATTGTCCCTCACGCGGCAACGGCGGCGCACGCTGGGATTGATCGCGTTGATCTGGTTCGCCTGCGGGACGTTGTATCTCCTGCCCTATATCCTGCGCGGCAATGACGGCTTCGACCTGCCTGCCGTGCTGTCCCATTACAGCGTCTCGGCGGTCGGGCTTGGATTTTCGTTTCTGCTGCTGGGGCTGACGACACGGTTCCGGACGATGGGCAAGACGGTCGGTTTCGCTAGTTCGGCGCTGGCTGTTCTGCTGCTCGCCGGGACGCTCGCTGCTGTAGATATTGCCCTGTTCGACGGGATCCATGCTTTCTTCGGACGCGAACATGGCGCCAGTGTTGCCTATGCCGTCAAATGGTCCGGGAATTTCGCGATATTCGTCTCGCAATACTCGTTGATCGCGGTCGCGTTCTGGACGCTCGAAACGCTCGAGGCACACCGCTTGCAGCAATGGGAATTGCAGGAGGCACGCACGCAGGCTGCCCAAGCCCAGTCGCTCGCGAACCGCGCGAAGCTGTCCGCGCTGCGTTACCAGCTCAACCCGCACTTCCTGTTCAACACGCTCAATTCGATCTCGTCGCTCGTGGTCACGAAGCGCAATGCGGATGCGGAGTTGATGCTCACCAGTCTTTCGGAGTTCCTCCGCACGACCCTGGCGGGCGATCCCAATGCCCCGCAAACGCTCGAGGGAGAACTCGAGACGATCGATGCCTATCTGGGGCTCGAGCGGATCCGGTTCGGCGACCGGCTCGATCTCAGCATCGACTGCCCTCCGTCGTTGCGCGATGCGCAGCTGCCGCATTTCCTGCTGCAACCGCTGGTCGAGAACGCGGTCAAGCATGGGCTTGCGCCGAGCGAAACGAAGGTATCCATCGCGATTTCGGCACGCGCGCAAGGGACCGAACTCGTCGTCGCCGTGGAGAACGATTGTTCGGTTTGCAACGCCTCCGAAGGCGGCACCGGCGTGGGATTGCGCAATGTCCGCGACCGCCTCGAAGCCGTCTATGGCCATGAAGGCAGGCTGGAGACGATCCAGCGCGAAGCCGGCTTTATCGCCATCGTCCGCTTGCCGCTGGAATTTCCTTCGGAATGACCCTGCGCCTGCTCATCGTCGACGACGAAGCACTCGCCGTCGATCGGTTGCGCGAACTCCTCGGCGCCATCGAAGATGTCGAAATCGTGGGCACGGCCAGCAATGCGCGCGACGCAGGTGCCGCCATCGCCAGCCTGAGGCCGGACCTCGTGCTCCTGGACATCCAGATGCCCGGAGGCAGCGGGATGAGCCTTGCCTCCGATCTGCCGCAAGACGAACGACCCGAAATCGTGTTCGTCACGGCCTTCGAAAACTTTGCCCCCGATGCCTTCGCAGTGGATGCGGCGGACTACCTGCTCAAGCCGGTGCGGTTCGATCGCCTGCGGCAGGCCATAATCCGCGCCCGACGCCGGATCGATCTGGTAGCCGCCGCGGCGCGTGGCGAAGCACTGACCGGCGAACCCGACACGTTCGTTCGCGAGATATGGGTGGCAGTGCGCGAGGGACAGGCGCGGCTCGATGTCGACCAGATCGAATGGATCGAAGCCGCAAAGGACTACGTGCTGCTTCACACCGCGACCCGCAGCTACCTGCACCGCATCTCGATGAACGCGCTCGAAACGGCGCTCGATCCCAAGGCACTGATGCGGGTTCATCGCTCGGCCTTCGTGAGACCGAGCCTAGTCGAGCGGATCGAACGACCAGGCAAGGGCGGCGTGAACCTGGTCCTGCGCGACGGCGTCGCCGTCCAGGTCGGGCCGAGTTATGTCAAGGAAGTGCTGAAAGTCTTCGGCCGCGCGGCTTGATCGCCGAGCCGGATCCTTTGTCGCAAGAAAAAGCCCGCCCGGCTTTCACCGGGCGGGCGTGCTTCCGAGGTCCAGGGGGGATGGACGGGGTTTGCCTCAGAAGCGGAGGCCGGCGGTCAGCATGACCTGGTGACGGCTCGTTTCCAGTTCGGTGTCCGAAAACGACCCGTAATCGGAGTAACGGTATTCGAGGCGCGCGAAGGGCTGCCCCAGGTCGAGTTCGACACCCGCGCCGAGGCGGAAACCATTGACGGTATCGCTTTCCGAGACGGTTTCGTCGTCGAGGGTGTAGGTCGCCGAAATGCGCTGGTTCGAATAGCCGCCCTTGGCAAACAGCATCACCTTGTCCGACACCGGGAAGCCGACACGCAGGCCGGCATAGAGATCGCGGCCGACGGACAGGGTCAGTTCGTCACCCTCTTCGAGGATGTCGGTTCCGGTGGCGCTGACCGAACTTTCGGTCACTTCGCCTTCGACGCCGACGACCAGCCCGCCGAGGTTGAAATCGTAGCCGAACGCGAGGCCATAGACGGCGCCGTCTTCCGCTTCGCTGTCTTCTTCGGTGCCGGCATCGAAATTGTCGTAACCGGCGGTGGCCGCGACCCACGGACCGGTGAACGCTCCTGCGTCCTGGCAGAAGGCGGGTGCGGCAAAACCGAGCGAACCGACGAACATCGCGGTCGCAAGTAGAGTAGTCTTCATTTCATCAATCCCTAACTTGGTGACGCATTCGTCACGGATTCTCGAAACGCCGAGGAATTCGGTGCTCCGGGAATCGCAATGGGATTTCGGCGCAGTTTTGGCGCGCCCCCGTAGCCAAGGTCGGTCCGATCGTCGCCCAAAGGCCGGATCCGCGACGAAGCCGGACTTTCCGGCGACGAAACCGACCCGTTCCAGCGCGCGAGGACGGTCAGAGGATCGAAAGCGGCGAAGGAACTCGCCCTCCGACCCGCACACCATCCCGGGCGGACACGGTCCGGACGGCCCGCCGCAATCGCGCACCGCCTGCCCGCACATGCGGCAACTTCTTGTCCGGTCGGCCATTGATGGGGCGTACCAGGCCCGCACGGGGCCGCGACCCAATCGAACAGGGACTGACAGTATGAATATCCTGATCGCCGGCGCGACCGGCAACACCGGCGCCCGCATCGTCCGCAAGCTCAATGACGGCGGCCACACTCCGATCGCGATGCATCGAGCATCTTCCGACACGAGCGTGCTGCCCGAGGACACGCAGCTGCGCGAAGCCGACCTGACGAACCTGCCCGACGATGTCTGCGCGGATGCCGACGTCGTCGTGTTCGCCGCGGGTTCGGGCGGCGACACAGACGAGGAGATGACCCGCAAGGTCGATCGCGACGGGGCCAAGCGGTTGATCGATCTCGCCGCCGGCAAGGGGGTCCGACGCTTCGTGATGCTCAGTTCGGTCGGAGCCGGCGATCCCGACCCCGATTCCGATCTCGCGCACTATCTCGAAGCCAAGCACGATGCCGACGAGCACCTGAAGCGCTCGGGACTCGAATACACCATCGTGCGCCCGGTTGCGCTCACCGACGAGGGCGAAACGGGCAATGTTCGGCTGGGAGACGATGTCGACCCGCAAGGCAAGGCCGCCCGCGGCGACGTGGCGGCAATCATGGCGCGCGCCGTCGGCGAGGACCTAATGGCGAGAAAGGTCTTCCTGCTGGAGACGGTCTACGATTGATGGAGGCGGGGCCTTGGCCGCTACCGGTCCGGCAACTTGTAGCGGAGAAGCGACTTGGCTGCCCATATCACCAAACAGCTGCTGCGCTCCGCAGGGGGCGACCGAGATTGCCGATCGCCCCCAACAGAAATGTCCGATCAACCGTTCTGTAAGTTGCGGATATAGGCCACGCAATCACCTCGGTTGCGGAAGCCCAAGATGGTATAGATCGGCGTGCCTTCTAGCGCACGGCAGGTGCGCGGTGCCTGGCTGCGAATTGACCCGACGCAGTCTCCAATCGATTCATAACCAGCAATGTCATAGAATTGCTTGCATGCGTCTACCAGCGTGCTCGCCCCCTGTGCCGAAACGGCCGTGGGCACCGCGACGATCGATGCAGAGCCGGCCAGGGCAACGGAGGCGGCGATTGAGACCAATTTTCTCATGATTTCTCTCCTCGGGCGGGCGGCATTCTGGAACCCAAAGAACCCCCTGTTCATTGGAAATCGCCACCCCGGCCGCCAGTAATCGCCCGCAAAGTCGGATACTCGACTAAGCGTTTCCGAGGTAGCGACCACTTAATTCCAATCAGCCGTCAATTGGTTAATTTTGAATAACCCGGAGTCAAGCAATTCATGCAGCGCCATTCACTAGCTCATTATTTAATGCTAATATTTTGATTGAAAGCGGAGAACGTTGCGGAATTATATTTCGATAATCTGTATAAATGTTTTTACGCAGTGCAGCTATTGATTGCTGCACGCAGCGATTATGTTATACAAGCGACTCGGCCCCGCACCGAAAATGCGATGGGAATTTGCTGCCTGAAGGTTTGGAAATGGTAGTGGAGGAGCGCCCCGCCCCCCGACACGCGGAATTGGGCTCGCTTGTTCGCTCGAGGCAGCCGATCGATCCCTCTTAGCGAACCGGCACCAAGCGAACATTGTTGCCGAATTGCTGCCGAAGCGCGTCAACAAGCGGACCGCGATGATCGGCACCTACCGCGAAGAGGATCCTCCCGCCGCCTCCCGGTCTCGTCCTGCGGAAAAGGGCTACGGCAGCCATCGCGTTCAGGCTGATCCGACGGTCTCTCTCCGCATAGAATTCAGTCAGCCGGGCGAACTGCGATCCTTCGAGCAACTCGGCGAGCGCCAGATAATATGCCGAGGTCGCGAGATCATACTGCCCGTCGTTCAACGAGGCTGCGGTTGCGCCCTCTAGAATTCGCCGCTGGCGCGCCTGCGCTTCCTCGACCTTGGGTGAGCGCAGCGCATCGTCCTGCGCAAGCTGACGTTGAAGGCGGGTAATCGGACTCAGGTCGCGCCAGTAATTCTCGGGGACTGGGCGCCCCTCGAGATCTTCGCCCAACCAGTCGATACCCACGATGCGATCCGAATAGCGGAGTGCAAGCTCGCGCATCTCGAGCGGATAGTTGCGCGCGAGATAGTCCTCGCCGCGGTCGAGATCCTCCTGCCTGATCTCCGTACCCACGAGGTCGGGGGCGAACGCCGCGACCAGCGAGTAGAAATCCTCATAGGAGTAGCGCGGATTATCGGCATGGCCTCCATGCATGGTCGCGACCACCATGACTTCCACGGGAGGCTTTTCGCTCTTCTCCCGTTCACGCAACCAAACCTGCCGGTTCGGAAAGTCCGTGACGATCAGGAAATTGCGAAGGAGGCCCACACCGACATTCGCCGCGACCTGCAGGTTCTCGGATATGTGAGCTCGCACGTTATGGAAGGTTTTCCCGGCAATGGTCAGTTGCGGGACGCGAACCACAAGGCGCCCCACGCCGCCACCTATGCCGCCCCCGGGTTCGACCCCCACCGGCTCGAGACCGAGATCGCGAGCCAGCGCCGGCGAGACAAGGAGCCCGGTCCCATTGCCGAGGTCGAAATCGGCCCGAACCACGTTGCTCTCGCCAAACGTCACCGGGATCGTCTCGATACCGTGCGCGGCTTCAAGCTGCAGCGGTTCGCCGGCGGTTGCGGCGCCTTCCGCGAGCCATTCGATCGTACCGCCCTCGATGTCGATCCAAAGCGGCCCCTGGTCGAAGAACTCGCGTCCAAGAATGACAGGTACGGCCGAACCCACCAGGCGGCGCTCGATGTCCGACAGATCCATCACCGCCACCAGCGGGAGATCGATCTTGCGGCCGAGCGCATTGAGCCACACTCTTTCGACGAGGCTCGCGGTGGTTGTTGCCGCGCCGGTTCCCCGGGCTGCGACCTCCTCACCGCCGCCAAGCCCGATTTCATCGGCAAGGGGCTGGTTGATGACCGTCAGCTCGGCTCCGCTGTCGAGCAGGGCGACCGTATCGGTTCCCTCGACCTCGATCGCGAGGAAAAGCCGATCGCCTCGGACGACGAGATCCTGGGCCTGGGCGCCAATCGATGTGCACAACGCTATTAAAGCGAGCAGAATCCGGGTCATCTGGCGGACCTAGCCCCGGTTATTCACCGGGCAACGGGCAATCGACCAACGCCATTTGCCCGGGCCCCAGCCACCCGGATTTCGCGTCAAATTATCGGAAAATTGGTAGCGGAGGAGGGACTCGAACCCCCGACACGCGGATTATGATTCCGCTGCTCTAACCACCTGAGCTACTCCGCCCCATGGGCGCGCCGGGCGGCCCCGATCGTCTCGGAACCGGCGGGCGAGGCGCGCACTTACGGCGCGTTTGCCCCGCGGTCAAGCGCGCGAAAGGCCGCGGAACGGATAGCCCCTTACAAGCTCCCACGGACCGCCGCGATAGCGGTGCAGTTCGAGCGCCGGGAACTGGAAATCGCGCGGCTTGAAGACCGCCTCGAGTTCCTCCTGCAATGCTGTCGCCCGATTGTCCGAAACCTTGTTCTGGATCGTGATATGGAGCTTCTTGCCGCCCTGGTCCTGCTGGGTCAGCAGGCCGTGGAAGCGGTTCTGCAATTCGTCGCGAATCCGGTCCATCCCCTCGCTCTCGACCTTGATCGCGGTCCCCCCGCCGAGGTTCATGACCCCGGTCACACGGGCATCGACCGGGCCGTATTGGCCGGCGAGCACCGCACAGCAGCCCTTCACTTCCTCGAGCGCGAAGGCCGGCAGCGCGTGGAACAGCGTCACATGCGCATCGAGAAAGTTCTGCTTGCGCGGAAAATGCGCCCGCCGCAGGCCCGTGGCCCAGGCACCGACATCGCGCGACAATTGCGCGGTCATGATCAACGGTGCGTCGTCAGAGTTCTCCACGTGCCCTCCTGATGGCAAACCATTTTTCCACATTGGCCCGGTGCTCTTCGTATGTCGACGCGAACACGTGACCGCCGGTGCCGTCGGCGACCATGTAGACCGCATCGGTTTGCGCCGGATTGAGCACCGCGGCGATCGATTCGCGACCGGGATTGGTGATCGGCCCCTTGGGCAGCCCGACCATCGAATAGGTGTTGTAATCGTTGACCGCGTCGATCTCCGACTGGAGGATCCGGCGCCCCAATGGCTTGCCGCGCGTGATCGGGTAGATGATCGTCGGATCGGCCTGCAGGCGGATCCCCTGCTTGAGGCGGTTCGAATAAAGCCCCGCGACCATCCGCCGCTCGGAGGGCACGCCGGTTTCCTTCTCGACGATCGAGGCGAGGACCAGCGCTTCCTCGGGGGTCGCGACCGCCAGGTCGGTGCCGCGTTTCTCCCATTCCTCGGCCAGCACCCGGCGCATCGCGGCCTGCATCCGCCGGACGACGTCGGCGCGCGGCTCGCCGCGTTCGAAACTGTAGGTCTGCGGCAGGATCGTGCCGTCTTCGGGCACGTCGATCTCGCCCACCAGCAGCGGGTTCGCCATCAGCCGCTCGTACACGAGGATCGAGGGCAGCCCCTCGGGGATCGTGATCATGCGATTGATCACGTCGCCGTCCTGCATCAGCTGGAGCAGGCGCGCCGGGCTGGCCCCGGCGGGAAAGGAGAACTCGCCCGCCTTGATCGGGGCGTTGCCGCCGAGGAACTTGGCCCGCAGCAGGAAGCCGTCGGCGGAGGAGAGCAAGCCCTCCTCCTCCATCTTTTGGGCGACACTCGCGAGGCTCGAGCCTTGGGGCACGACGAAGTTGCGATCCTCGTCGAGCGGGCCGTCCGCGTACCAGGGCAGCAGGAGGAAGCCCAGCAGGGCCAGGCCCGCGGCCAGCAATGCGAAGCCGAACAGGACGCCGCGGCGCTTCATTGTGTCAGTCCCCGACCGCTTTCATCACCAGCGAGGCATTGGTCCCGCCGAAACCGAAGCTGTTGTTGAGCACCGCCTTCACCTCACGCTTCTTCGCGGTGTGCGGCACCAGGTCGACGCCTTCGGTCCCCTCGTCCGGATTGTCGAGGTTGAGCGTCGGCGGAACGATCTGGTCGCGCATGGCGAGGATGCAGAAGATCGCCTCGACCGCGCCCGCGCCGCCGAGCAGGTGTCCGATCGCCGACTTGGTCGAGCTCATCGAAGCCCCGCCCAGATCGTCGCCCAGCACGCGCTTGACCGCGGCGAGTTCGATCGTGTCGGCCATGGTCGAGGTGCCGTGGGCGTTGACGTAGTCGATATCGCCCGGCTCCATCCCTGCTTTCTTCAGCGCCATCCGCATGGCGAGTTCGGCGCCCTTGCCTTCGGGATGCGGTGCGGTGACGTGATAGGCATCGCCCGACAGGCCGTAACCGACCACTTCGGCGTAGATCTTCGCGCCGCGCGCCTTGGCGTGTTCGTATTCCTCGAGCACGAGAACCCCCGCGCCCTCGCCCATGACGAAGCCTTCGCGGTCCTTGTCGTAGGGGCGGCTCGCCTCGGTCGGCCGGTCGTTGTAGCTGGTGTTGAGCGCGCGCGCTTGCGCGAAACCGGCCACGCCGAGCGGATTGACCGTCGATTCGGCCCCGCCCGCCAGCATCACGTCGGCATCGCCGTCCTTGATCATGCGCGCGGCGTCGCCGATCGAATGCGCGCCGGTCGAACAGGCGGTCACCACCGCGTGGTTGGGGCCCATCAGCCCGTACTTGATCGAGACCTGGCCCGAGATGAGGTTGATCAGGCGGCCATGGACGAAGTGCGGCGACACACGGCCCGGACCGCGCTCGTGCAACACGATCGACTCGCTCTCGATCCCCGGCAGGCCGCCGATGCCCGAACCGATCGAGCAACCGGTGCGCTCCTTCAGCGCGTCGTCCATGTCTTCGAGACCGGCATCCTCGAGCGCCTGCCCGGCCGCGTCGATCCCGTAGACGATGAACGGATCGACCTGGCGCTGGACCTTGTGATCGACCCGCTTGTCGGGATCGAACCCGAATTCGTGGTCCTTGTCCTTCACCTCGCAGGCAATGGTGCACTTGTGACCTTCGGTGTCGAAGCGGGTGATCGACGCCGCCCCGCTCTTGCCCGCGATCAGGTTCTTCCACGAGGTTTCGACATCGCCTCCCAGCGGGGTAACGAGTCCCAGCCCTGTAACGACCACTCGACGCATTCACATTCTCCGAAATACAACAGGCCCGGCCCGCGATGGGGTCGGGCCTGTCAGGCCGCGTCGCCGGTCAGCGCGCGGTAAGTGGCAGAAAAGGCGCTTAGCCCTTGTGCTCTTCGATATACTTGGTGGCATCGCCGACGGTGGTGATCTTTTCGGCCGCATCGTCGGGGATTTCGACACCGAATTCCTCTTCGAAGGCCATCACCAGTTCGACGATGTCGAGGCTGTCGGCACCAAGATCATCGATGAAGCTGGCTTCCTGGGTCACCTTGTCGGCTTCGACGCCGAGATGTTCGACGACAATCTTCTGCACGCGGTCGGCGGTATCGCTCATGTACGGCCCTTCTCTTGAATAGGGGTTTTTGAATTGCCTTGCGCCCTAATGAACGAGGGCGCGCAAGGCAAGGGGCAGGGATGCCCCGCCGTCAAATTGACCTGCCACGGATTCACTGTAACCTCGCGACAAACGACAGGGAGATCAACCGCATGAAACGCCTCGCCTTTGCTAGTTCGGTTCTGCTGGCCGCCGCTTCGCCCCTCCCGCTCGTCGCGCAGGAGGCCGCTCCGCAGGAACAGGTCGAGGCGATCGACACCGGAACGGGCGCGCAGATGGCACCGATTCCCGGATGGATGCGCGACGCGCGCGATGGAATCCTGGTGTTCACCGCCCCCGAAGGCGATGCGACCGCCGCGGTGCTGGGCGTGGACGAGGCGGAAAATGGCGAAGCCGCCGTCGCCGCGGCCTGGTCGCGCCTCGATCCCGGCTTCGACCGCGAGGTGCTGATCGCGCAGGAACCGCCCGCACGCGACGGCTGGGACCAGATCACGGTGGTGAACTACAAGACCTCGCCCGAAGAGAAGCTCGCCGTCCAGGGCGTCGCCCTGCGCAAGGGCGATACGTGGACGGTCGTGCTCATCAACGGTGCGCTGGCCACGATCGCCAAGCGCGGTGCGCAGATCAACCAGGCATTCGGTTCGCTCCGGCCGACCGACTACGAGCGGGAAAGCTTCGCCGGCCGCGATGCGCACCAACTCACCCCCGAACGGATCGCGGAACTGACCGACTACGTCACCCGCGCGATGGAAGGGCTCGAGATCCCCGGAGTCGGCCTGGCGCTGGTGCAGGACAACCGGATCGTGTGGGAGGGCGGCCTAGGGACCACCGGGCGCGCCGGAGCCCAGCCCGTCGACGAAAATACGAGCTTCATGGTCGCGTCGAACACCAAGGGCATGGCGACACTGCTGCTCGCCACGCTGGTCGATGACGGCAAGCTCGGCTGGGACCAGAAGGTCACAGACGTCTATCCCGAATTCCGGCTCGGCAGCGCCGAAACGACCGACAGCGTGCGTGTCGAACACCTGATCTGCGCCTGCACCGGCCTGCCGCGCAAGGACATGCAGTGGGTGATGAACACCAGCCGCGAGACGCCCGCGAGCGATACCTTCGTCCAACTCGCGGCGACCGAGCCGACCAGCGGGTTCGGCGAGGTGTTCCAGTACAACAACCTGATGGCGAGTGCGGCTGGCTATATCGGCGGCCACCTCCTCTATCCCGACATGGAAATCGGCGCCGCTTTCGACCGCGCAATGGACGAGCGCATCTTCGAACCACTCGGAATGGAGCGGACGACGTTCGATTACGCGGCGGCGATGGATGACAACTGGGCGCGGCCGCATGCTCGTGGCTTTTCCGGCGAGGTCCAGGCCGCGCCGATGGATTGGAACTACATGGTCTATCCCTATCGCCCCGCCGGCGGGGCCTGGTCGACCGCGCACGACATGGCGCTCTACGCGCTCAACGAATTGCGCGAAGGCACGCTGGAGGACGGAACAGATCTGGTCTCGGCCGAAAACCTGCTCAAGCGGCGCGAGCGCTACGTCGCGACCGGCGAGGACAGCTGGTACGGGATGGGGCTGATGGAATCGGCCAATCTCGGCAAGTCGATCTACATGCACGGTGGCAGCCTGATCGGCTTCAAGAGCAACTTCTGGTTCATTCCGGAAGATGGCGTCGCAGCGGTCCTGCTGACCAATTCGGACACCGGACAGGGCCTTCTGGGCCTGTTCCAGCGCAAACTGCTCGAAGTGCTTTATGACGGGAACAAGGAGGCCGAGGAAAGCCTCGCCGCTGCGGTCAGCCTGGGTGCCGAAGCACGTGAAAAGGCTCGCGAGGGCATCGTCGAGAAGGGCGATCCCGAAACCCTTGCCGCGCTTGCCTCGCGCTATGTCAGCCCCGAGCTCGGCCCGCTCACGATCAGCCGCGAGGGCGATACCTACTACGCTACGCTGACATCGGGCAGATCCGCGATCGGTACGAAGGCGAATGACGACGGGACCGACTCGATCATCATGATGACCCCGGGCTTCTTCGGCTTCCCGTTCGTCATCGGCGAACAGGACGGCAGGCGCACGCTGAAGCTGCTCGACGCGCAGCACGAGTACGTGTTTGTCGAGGAGACCGGTTGAAGCGAGCCATGCTTGCGTCCCGACGCCGCGAAGCACGGACCCACCGCGCGTCTGAGCGGTTGGTTAGGTGTATTCCAGACTGAAGGGACGCAAACCATGACCAGTACCGTTTTCAAGAGCCTCACCGACACCACCTTCGATTCTGTCGAGGGCTATCGCAAGGCAGCCGAAAAAGCCGACAGTCCGCAGCTCGAGCAGGCGCTGAACCAGCGTTGCCAGCAGCGCGAACAGACGCTGCGCCAGATGAACGCCCAGCTCGAACAGCAGGGCGAGGAGCTAGTTACCAAGGGCACCGTGACAGGCGAAGCCCACCAGATGTGGGCGAGCATCACCAGCGCCTTCGAAGAAAACGACGAAGCCGCCGCCCAGCGCGTCGAGGAAGGCGAGGACTACATCGCCAGGAAGTTCAGCGAGGCGCTCGAAAGCGACCAACTCGAAGCCCAGGAGCGGCAGGTCGTCCAGCAGGTCTACGACGAGATCCGCCAGGGCGAGCGCTTCGGAGACGTGATCGCGCACCAGCAGAGCTGAGCGCACCGCCTGTTCCGACGAAAAGGGCGCGGGAGGAATCCCGCGCCCTTTTCACGTCGACGGAAGCACCCTCTCGGGCAGATCAATCGCCGATATTGTCGACCCGCGCCTTTTCCGCATCGTCTGCCTTGGGCGGGTCGATCGTGCGGATATGCACGTCGCGAAGCTGGCGGGGGCTGACCACGCTGGGCGCGCCCATCATCAGGTCCTGCGCCTTCTGGTTCAACGGGAAGGCGATCACTTCGCGGATATTGGGCTCGTCGGCGAGCAGCATCACGATGCGGTCGATCCCAGGGGCCGAACCGCCATGCGGCGGCGCGCCGAGCTTGAAGGCCTCGATCATTCCCGAGAAATTGGCGTCGACCTCTTCCTGCGAATAGCCGGCGATCTCGAACGCCTTGTACATGATCTCGGGCTTGTGGTTCCGGATCGCGCCCGAGGACAGCTCGTAGCCGTTGCAGACGATGTCGTACTGCCAGGCGAGGATTTCGAGCGGGTCCTTGGTTTCGAGTGCTTCCATCTCGCCCTGCGGCATCGAAAACGGGTTGTGGCTGAAATCGATGCGCTTCAGGTCTTCGTCGTATTCGAACATCGGGAAATCGACGATCCAGCAGAACTTGAAACAGCCCTGCTCGATCAGCTCGAGTTCCTCGCCCACTCGGGTGCGCGCGGCACCGGCGAGCTTGGCGGCGTCCTTTTCCTTGCCCGCGGCAAAGAACAACCCGTCGTTCTCGCCGAGGCCGAGCTCGGCATAGAGTTTCTCCATGCCCTCGGTGCCGTGGTTCTTGGCGATCGGGCCGCCGAACTCGCCGCCCTTGCGGGTGACGTAGCCTAGCCCGGCGAAACCTTCGCGGCGCGCCCAGTCGTTCATCTCGTCGAAGAACTTGCGGCTCTTTTCATGGGTGTTCGGTGCCGGGATCACGCGGACGCGCCCGCCGCCGCCGACGATCTTCTCGAACAGGCCGAAGCCCGATTTCTCGAAGTGGCTCGTGACGTCCGAAATGATCAGCGGGTTGCGCAGGTCGGGCTTGTCGGTGCCGTATTTGAGCATCGCCTCGGCATAGGGGATGCGCGGGAATTCGCCCGCGGGGGTCACGCTCTTGCCGCCGGAGAACTCCTCGAACACGCCCGCGAGCACCGGCTCCAATGCCTGGAACACGTCTTCCTGCGTGACGAAGCTCATCTCGAAGTCGAGCTGGTAGAATTCGGGACTGCGATCGGCGCGCAGGTCCTCGTCGCGGAAGCACGGCGCGATCTGGAAATAGCGGTCGAACCCGGCGACCATCAGCAGCTGCTTGAACATCTGCGGCGCCTGGGGGAGCGCGTAGAAACGGCCCGGGTGGAGGCGGCTCGGCACGAGGTAGTCGCGCGCGCCCTCGGGGCTCGAAGCGCCGAGGATCGGGGTCTGGAATTCGGAAAAGCCCTGGTCGATCATGCGCCGGCGCAGGCTGGTGATGACCTGGTTGCGCAGCATGATGTTCGCGTGAACCCGCTCGCGCCGCAGGTCGACGAAGCGGTATTTGAGCCGCGTTTCCTCGGGATAGTCCTCCGCCGAATTGACGATCAGCGGGAGGTCGTCGGCGCGGCTCTGCACGGTCACGTCGCGCGCGAACACCTCGATCTCGCCGGTCGGAAGGTTGGGGTTCACCGCCGCATCGGCGCGCGCCTTCACCACGCCGTCGATCGTGACGACCGATTCCAGCTTGATCTTGTCGAGCACGGGCAGCGCGGGGCTGTCCTCGTCGGCGACGATCTGGGTGATCCCGTAATGGTCGCGCAGGTCGACGAACAGCACGCCGCCATGGTCGCGCTTGTTGTGCACCCAGCCCGACAGGCGAACGGTGGCATCGACGTCGGCCTTGGTCAGCGCGGCACAATTGTGGGTACGATAGGCGTGCATGAGGACTCTTCCCATTTCGGACGATATGGCGCTAGAGGCGCGCGAATTTCTTGGAATGGCGCATAGGCGCTTTGCGCGCGCGTCAACAGGGGAAGCGACGGCTTTTGTCAAGCTGCGTGACCCCGCCGGGCGGTGAACCGTCCACACGAGTGAAGGACAAAATGAAGATACACCCCCTCATCACCACCACCGAAGAACTCGCGAAGCTCTGCAAGCGGCTCGCCGAGCACGATTTCGTCGCGGTCGACACCGAATTCATGCGCGAGAACACCTATTACCCGCTCCTGTGCCTCGTGCAGCTCGGCAACGAGGAAGAGGCCGCGGCGGTCGATCCGCTCGCCGACGGGATCGACCTCACCCCGATGCTCGACCTGCTGTGCGAGAACGACGAGGTGCTCAAGGTCTTCCATGCCGGCGGGCAGGACGTGGAAATCTTCTACAACCTCACCGGCGGCACCCCGCAGCCGATCTTCGACACCCAGATCGCGATGATGGCGATCAGCCAGTCCGAACAGATCGGCTATGCCAACCTCGTTGAAAGCTGGCTCGGCAAGACGGTCGACAAGGGCGCGCGCTTCACCGACTGGAGCCGCCGTCCGCTGACCGACCGCCAGCTCGAATACGCGATCGGCGACGTCACCTATCTCGCCAAGATCTTCCCGATGATGCTCGAGAAGCTGGTCAAGACCGGACGTGGCGCGTGGCTCAACCAGGAGATGGAAAAGCTCGCCGATCCGGACAATTACGCGGTCGACCCCGAGCAGAGCTGGAAGCGGGTGCGCGCCAGCGGGCGCAACCCCTCCGTGCTGGGCCGGCTGAAGGCGCTGGCCGCATGGCGCGAGCGCGAGGCGCAGGACAAGGACATCCCGCGCGGACGCATCGCGCGCGACGAGACCATTGCCGACCTCGCCAGCCACCCGCCCAAGACCCAGAAGGATCTCGCCAAGGTGCGCGGCCTGTCCAAGACCTGGGCCGAGAACGAGATCGGCAAGCGGTTGATGAAGACGCTGGCCGGCGCCCAGCCGCTGCCCGAGGACGAACGCCCCAAGCGCAAGGTCGGGGCCCCGCTGGGCAAGGAAGGCGCGCTGGTCGCCGACCTGCTCAAGCTGCTGCTCAAGATCCGCTCGCGCGAAATCGACGTCGCCTCGCGCCTGCTGACCAAGTCGGACGAGCTCGAGGCGCTCGCCGCCGGGCAGCGCAAGGACCTGCCGATCCTCGAGGGCTGGCGGTTCGAGGTGTTCGGCCGCGACGCGCTCGAACTGGTCGAGGGCCGGACCGGCTTCGCGGTCGAGAACGGTCGGCTAAAGATGAGCAAGATCAGCGATGCACCGCCGGAGGGCCCGCAGGGCTGACCCCTTCCTCGACGCGGCAAGTGCCGGGGAAGGAAGGTGCAACACTTGCCGTCCGCCTGCGGGTCGAATAGCGCCGTCGCATGACGATTCACCTGCCGACCCTGCGCCAGCTGCAATATCTCGTCGCCCTGCACGAGCACGGCCATTTCGGCCGCGCGGCCGATGCCTGCTCGGTCTCGCAGTCGACGCTGTCGGCGGGCCTGCGCGATCTCGAGACCGCGCTCGAGGTGACGCTGGTCGAACGCACGCGGCGCTCGACCCGCTTCACCCCGCTCGGCGAGCAGATCGTCGCCAAGGCACATCGCGTGCTGCGCGAGGCGGAGGAACTGTCCGATCTCGTCCAGGCCAGCGGCAAGCCGCTGTCGGGGCAGATCCACATGAGCGTGATTCCCACGATCGCGCCGTTCCTGTTGCCGCGCATGCTCCCGCGCCTGCGCCGCGAACGCCCCGAGCTCAGCCTGTTCCTGCGCGAGGAAACCAGCGCCGACGCGATCGAATCGCTCCATCACGGACGGGCCGATTGCGTGCTGCTCGCGCTCCCCTACCCCACCGGCGAGACCGAGCAGGAGATCATCGAGCTCGACGCGCTCTACGTCGCCTTCCCCGGCGACGATCCGCGCGAGCCGCCCGAGATCATCAAGCCCGAATTCATCGACGAGGGCCGGTTGCTGCTGCTCGAGGACGGCCATTGCCTCAAGGACCACGCGCTGGCCGCCTGCAACCGCCCCGAACTGCGCGCGTCGGCGACGATGATCGGCACCAGCCTGCACACGCTGGTGCAGATGGTCGACAACGGTCTCGGCGTCACGATGCTGCCCGAAATGGCGCTCGATGCGGGAATCCTCGAAGGCACCAGCGTGATCGCGCGCCCGCTCAAGTCGGACACTCCCAACCGCGAAATCGCACTGGTCTGGCGCAAGGGTTCGCCGCGCGGCGACGAATTCAGGTTGCTGGCCGAGGAATTGCGCGCGGGCTGAACGACGGCAGCTTTCGCCGCTATGCCCTCGAGAAGCGGACCGTCGGCTAGCGACCCGGAAGCGGTCATTGGATGGCCTCTCCCGTTTCCCGATAACTGCCGTTGGCTCAGCCCACGCTTTTCAGCCGAATGCAGCTTCGTATTCCGCCTCGGGTGACAACTCTGCGTCCATCGGTGAGGTAGTGGTACTGGTTGAACTCATCGGTCACGCGCGGCAATTGTTGCGCAGCTATCCCAGTTTCGATTGTAGTCCGATGGCCGACTGCCTATACTGCTTTCGCGAGCCGGGCCCCTCTGGCGGATGATGTATGTATCGCATTGCCCGTGATGTCGGATCGCTCCCAGAAGGGGGGCTGATCTTGGGGTTTTTTGCCTTTTGCCTCAGATCAGCGCTTCTTTCCGAGCGGATACCGAACATGGTTGGCTGTCGAGCCAACGTCAGGAAGGAAAATTCATGCGTACTGAAGAAGCTGTCTCTTCGATGCTGTGCCCGGTGTGCCGCACCGGCTTGTCGATGTCCGATAGGGGCGGGGTCGAAATCGATTTCTGTCCCTCTTGTCGCGGTGTCTGGCTCGATCGCGGGGAGCTGGACAAGATCATCGAACGCACCGCTCCACAGCCTGCACGCGATGTCACAGGTGACAAAGCCTGGGGTCGCGCGGGAAATGCGGGCGGACTTATGGGAATGGCTGCCTCTCTGCTGCAGGGTGATGACGACAGGCACAACCGGCACCGGGATGACCGCTATGAAAAGCGCTATGATGATCGGCGTCCGAAGAAGAAGAGATCGGTCTTGTCCGATTTCTTCGATTAACGGTCAGCTTGGTCGGTCCAACTCTTCGACATTAGGCTAGCCTCCCCGCATTTCGCTACGGCTGGCTGATACGTGCCTCGAGGTTCGCTCATGCCTGTGTTTTTCATCCTTTTCGACTTGTCCATTGTCATGGCGGCTTTGGTTTCGGGACTCTTCTGGTGGCAAGCAAGCCAGAGAGGGCTGCGCCGGGTTTCCCGGGAAGAAATTCTCGATCATGCCGATTTCAACCGGCTGGTCGTCGCCTTCAATCGATCCCGTGTCCTGAATGCACGAGCGGCCATTGCGACGGCCGCCGCGAGCATATTGGCGGCGATGCGATTGGGAGCAAACCTCATTTTCGGAACTGGTCTATGACGATCCTGCTTGTCATTCTGGGTCTCGTTTTGCTCGCCGTGGGTGGCGACATACTCGTCCGGGGAGCCGTTGGCGTTGCCTCCCGGCTTGGTGTTTCCCCTCTGCTTGCCGGTCTCACGATTGTCGGGTTCGGCACCTCGACCCCCGAGCTGGTTACCAGCCTGTTCGCCGCGATGGACGGAGCGCCCGGTATCGCGGTGGGCAATATCGTCGGCTCCAACATTGCGAACATTCTTCTAATTCTGGGCGTTTCGGCGCTGATCCTGCCGCTGGCGGTCAGTCCGGCGGCATTTCGGCGCGACGGGCTGGCGCTGGCGGCAGCCACGCTTGCCTGTCTGGCAGCAGTGCTGTTCGGTTTCCTCAGCCGTCCAGTGGGCATCGGCTTGCTGGCGCTGCTCGTAGGGTACATCGTCTGGGCCTATCGCAGCGAAAGGAAGAGTCCTGACGAAGGCGCGGAAATGCACGAGCATCTCGCAGTGGATGCAACCTCTCCCGGAATGAGCCTGCTCGTCGGACTCTGCCTCGCTCTAACGGGGATCGTCGGCACCATTGTCGGTGCGCGATTGCTCGTCGACGGAGCCATCGAGATAGCGCGTAACCTCGGGGTGGCCGAGACCGTAATTGGACTGACCGTGGTCGCGGTAGGCACCTCGCTGCCCGAACTCGTAGCTTGTGTGGTTGCAGCTTTGCGTCGTCACTCAGATGTCGTGCTGGGCAATATTATTGGCTCGAACATCTACAACGTGCTTGGCATTCTTGGTGTTACTGCGATCGTTCAACCGATTGCGATCCCGACGGAAATCGCTTCCTTCGACATATGGGTGCTCCTAGGCACGACGGCACTGCTTGGACTATTCCTACGCACCGGATGGACGCTTAAGCGGTGGGAGGGCGGTTTATTCCTAGTTCTTTACGCAGGATATGTGGCTTATCTGACCACGTAAAATGGATATTCGAGCGAATAGTGGCTCAGTTTGATCTGAGAATTAGAATCTTTGATCCGATTTTCCTTGGTTGATTGAGTTTTATTCCCACTTGGTCGCATCACTAAAAGAGTTTTGATGCTAGTCTCGACAATTCCGATAGAGGCATTGCTAGAAGGGACCAGCAAGCGAGGGGGAATGGCGATACATGAGCGTGTTGCTGTCGAGCCTTCCGACGGCGGCTTTCGCGGCTTTGATCCTGAAAGCGGACCGGGTGCTTTCCCAACCATTTTGCGACGCTTTCGCCGAGCTAGCGATGTGCCAGGAGCGGACCGACCGCTAACGAACCGGTTGCGGACATCCACTGTCGCAACCACATAGCCTGCATGTCGGCCGATTGCTGTTCCGCCAAGTCCACCGAACTTGAAAAGCTTGCCCGCCAGCGCGAGCAGCGGCGCGTGCTCGTGGTCGTCCTCGCCATCAACGCCGTGATGTTCGTGCTCGAATTCGGCGCCGGCGTGATCGCCGGGTCCACCGCGCTGATGGCCGATGCCTCCGACATGCTGGGCGATGCGGTGGTTTACGCGGTTAGCATCTATGCCCTCGCGCGCTCGGATCGTTGGAAGGCGGGGGCAGCGATGCTCAAAGGGGTGGTGATTCTATGCCTCGGGCTCGGGATCGCGGTCAACGTGGCGCTCAAGATCGAGAGCGGCGTGCCGCCGTCCTCGACGCTGATGGTGGCGTTTGGCACCTTGGCGCTCGCCGCCAACCTCGTGTGTTTCCGCCTCCTCACCCGATTCCGGCACCAGGACGTCAACATGGCGAGCACTTGGGAATGCTCGAGGAACGACCTGATCAATAATTGCGGCGTGCTGCTCGCCGCTGCGCTTGTCTGGTGGTTCGCCTCGCCTTGGCCCGACATCGCGATTGGTGGTGTGATGGCGTTGATCTTCCTTCGCTCCGCCGTTCGCGTGATCGCCGACGCTGCACCGCAATTGCGCGCGACCTGAAGTCCGCTTCCCTCCCACCAGCCGCGATCGAGCGTATTTTCCTACATCGTCGCAAGCTGCCATCATCGCGCGATGGCATCGATCCTCTTTCTCTGTCGGCCCTCAGCCTCGCCTCGCCTTCGCCACGCGGGCGCGGAGACGGTCGCGGCTAAGGTTACACCCGCGCCCGCAAGAACGCGCGCAAGCGACTGCAATCGCTTGGGTTTCTCGAACGGCGAAGTTTTGCAAACACCCCCGGTCGGCGGTCCATCAATCCATGTGCTTGAGGCCGACGCGGAGGTAGTCCCAGCCGGTGACGACCGTGAGCAGCGCCGCCGCCCACAGCGTGGCGAGGCCGACCGTGTGCGGCACGTTGGCTTCGAGTTCGCCCAGCATCACCGTCCATTCGGGTAGGCCGCGCCCGAGGATCAGCGAGCCGAGCGCCAGCAGCTGGAAGGTCGTCTTCCACTTGGCGAGGCGGCTGACGGGCATCGAGATCTTCAGCGGGCCGAGGAATTCGCGCAGGCCCGAGACCGCGATCTCGCGGATCAGGATGATCAGCCCCGCAACGACATGCGCGTCGCCCACGTACGGCCCGCGCAGCACGCCCTGCGCCGCCAGCGTGAGGATGACCGCGGCGACCATGATCTTGTCGGCGATCGGATCGAGGAACTGGCCGAGCTTCGATACCGTCCCGCTCGAGCGGGCGAGATAGCCGTCGAAATAATCGGTCAGCGCCATCAGCGAGTAAAGCGCGAAGGCGAACAGGTAGCCCGTGGTCCAGTTGGGCCACCACATCAGCGCCACCAGCAGCGGCACCATCACGATCCGCGTCAGCGTCAGGATATTGGGCAGGTTGAGCATGGCGCGCGGACGATCCCCTGGTCTTTCCGCGTCCGCCTTAACAGGGGGATCGACGCTGCAAAAGCCTTGTGCTGCAGGCTTGAACCGTTACGGACGGCGGCACCAAGGGGCTACCGGGAAGCGACATGACGACATCCACGCACCTCGTGCGGACACGGCGGTTCGCCCCGCTTTTCGTCACCCAATTGCTCGGTGCCTTCAACGACAATCTCTACAAGAACGCGATGGTGCTGTTCGTCGTCTACAGCATCTACAATTCCGAAAGTGCCGAGGCGAGCTTCTCCGCCCTCGCCTCGGGTATCTTCATCATCCCGTTCTTCCTCTTCTCCGCGCTCTCCGGCCAGCTTGCCGACATGCGCGACAAGGCGAAGATCATCCGCATCGTGAAGCTGTGCGAGATCGGCATCATGCTGATCGGCGGCGCCGGGCTGCTGATGGCGTGGCAGGGCATCGCGATCGACCTGTTCGCGATCCCGCTGATGCTCGCCGCGCTGTTCGCGCTCGGCATGCATTCCACCTTCTTCGGGCCGATCAAATACGCGATCCTGCCCCAGCACCTGCACAAGGAAGAAGTACTCGCGGGTACCGGGCTGGTCGAGGCGGGGACCTATATCGCGATCCTGTTCGGCACGATCCTCGCTGGCTGGATCCCGGTCGAGGTAGCGGCCATCGCGACGATCGCGACCGCGGTGATCGGCTACGTCGCCGGGCGGCAAGTGCCCGAAGCGCCGCCGCTGATGGAACCGGAAAAGCTCGACTGGAACGTGTGGCGCGCCTCGAAAAGGCTGATCGGCGACACGCTGGTCGACAAGCGCGTGTTTCTCGCCATCGTGGCGATCAGCTTCTTCTGGACGATCGGCACCGTGCTGTTCATCCAGTTCCCGCCGCTGGCCAAGAACGTGCTCACCGCGAGCAAGGAGGTGGCGAGCCTGTTCCTCGTGATCTTCTCGATCGGGGTCGCGATCGGATCGGTCTCGATCAACGCGCTGCTCAAGGGCAAGGTCTCGGCACGCTATTCGCCGATGTCGGTGATCGCGATGGGCGGTTTCGTGGTGATCTTCTATTTCGTCTGCCAGCTGTGGCAGCCGCTCGAAGGCGGCGCGCTGCTCGATGCCGAAGGCTTCGTCCATCAGCGCATGGCGATCCCGCTGATGCTCGCGCTGCTCGGCATCGCGGTGGCGGGCGGGATGTTCGTGGTCCCGCTCTACGCCTTCCTCACGACCTTCGTGGAAACCTCGCAGGCCGCGCGCACGATCGCCGCGAACAATATCGTCAACGCGCTGGCGATGGCGGTGGGCTCGCTGGTCGCGATCGGCCTCAGTGCGGCCGGGGTCCCGATCGTCGAGCAGGTCTTGCTGAGCGCGGCGATGTGCCTGGTCTCGGCGTGGCTCGGCGCGATCCTCTACAAGGCCGAAATCGCCGCCGAGGCGCCGCCCGCTCAGGAAATGTAGAGCAGCGTCGCGACGAAGCAGGCGACGTAGAAGTGGACGAAGGTCCGCGCATCCTGCCGCGTGATCCACGGTCGTGTTGCCGTCGTCTGCGGCGGTACCGGAATGCGGGTGACATGGCGGGGCAGCGACATCCGGAACGGGTGCCGTGCACCCTCGTCGGTAAGGACCAGTGCTCTTCTCATGTCGGGGCTGTTAACGCTTCGGTAACCATGTGGCTCCCGCGTTAACCATGTATTTTCGAACTGCACAGGCTTGGGACAGTCTGCTTCGCAATTGCACCGTTCCGCCGGATCGCTAGAGCATGCGTCCCATGACAGAACATTCCAAACTCGCCGGCCGCCTATTGGTCGATTGCCTCCTCGAACAGGGCTGCGACCGGATCTTCACCGTCCCCGGCGAAAGCTTCCTCGCCGTGCTCGACGGGCTCCACGATGTGCCCGCGATCGACACCGTGGTGTGCCGCCAGGAAGGCGGCGCAGCGTTCATGGCCTGCGCCGACGGCGCAATGACCGGGCGACCGGGCGTGTGCTTCGTGACCCGCGGCCCGGGCGCGACCAATGCCAGCATCGGGGTCCATGTCGCACACCAGGATTCGCAGCCGATGATCCTGTTCGTCGGCGACGTCGATCGCGGGATGAAGGATCGCGAGGGCTTCCAGGAGCTCGATTTCCAGGCCGTGTTCGGACCGATGTGCAAATGGGCGGCGCGGATCGACGATGCGGCGCGCATTCCCGAATATGTCGCGCGTGCATGGTCGGTCGCGATCGCCGGACGGCCCGGACCGGTCGTGCTCGCCCTCCCCGAAGACATGCTGCGCGAGGAGATCGACGGGATCTCCCCTCGCCCGCAAGTCGTCCGCCCCGCGCAGGCCGCCTGCCCCGACGCTATGGGTGCGCTGATGGCTATGCTCGGCGACGCCGTCGCGCCGATCGCGATCGTCGGCGGCGCCGGCTGGAATGCCAAGGCGCGCGATCACTTCACCGCTTTCGCCGAAGCGGTCGGGCTGCCCGTTGCGGGGGCCTTCCGCCGGCAGGATGCGGTGCCCAATTCGAGCAGCGTGTGGGCGGGCAATCTCGGCTACGGCCCCAATCCCAAGCTGATCGAGCGGGTCCGCGCAGCAGATCTCGTGATCGCGGTCGGGGCGCGACTCGGCGAGGCGACGACCGACGGCTACGAACTTCTCACCCCCGACCATCCCGACCAGACGCTGGTCCATGTCCACCCCGATCCGGAAGAACTCGGCCGGGTCTACCGGGCCGACCTCGCGATCTGTGCCGACATGGCGGAGTTTTCCGAAAGCGCCGCGCTGTTGGCCGACGAGGTGATCGATTTCGACGCCGGGGCCGAGGCGCATCGCGAGTGGATCGACTGGTCCACTCCGCAGGCCAGCGGGACGAGCGGGCTCGACCTCGCGCTCGCCGTCAAAACGATGCGCGAGCTGCTGCCTGCCGATGCGATCATCTGCAACGGGGCCGGCAATTTCTCGGGCTGGTGGCACCGCTACTGGCCGTATGAAGGCTACCCCTCACAGCTTGCTCCGACCGCGGGTGCGATGGGGTACGGCGTCCCCGCCGCCGTCGCCGCCGCGCGGCGTTTCCCCGACCGCAGCGTGGTCGCGGTCGCGGGCGATGGCGATTTCCTGATGAACGGACAGGAACTCGCGACCGCTGCCGCGCTCGATCTCGACCTGCTCGTGCTCGTGATCGACAACGGGGTCTACGGCACCATCCGCATGCACCAGGAACGCGACTACCCAGCGCGGGTCTCGGGTACCACGCTCGCCAATCCCGACTTCGCCAGGTTCGGCGAGGCCTTCGGCGCATGGACCGCGACCGCGGACGACAATGCCGGATTCGATGCGGCGATCAAGGAAGCGGCTGGGCGCTCTGGCCTACGACTGATCCATTGTCGCACCGAAATCGAGAACCTCGCCGCCTCGGGTTTGAAGCTCAGCACGCTGCGCAGCCGGGCATAGAAAAGGCCGCCCCGGTTTCCGGAGCGGCCTTTTCCTGTCGATCGCAGTGCGATCAGATGTCGTTGCCGAGCTTGCCTTCGACTTCGCCCTTGAACTGCTGGGCCTTGCCCTTGGCTTCCTGCTCGCGCCCTTCGGAGCGGGTCTCGGGATCGTTCGACTGCTGCTTGATTTCGCCAGCCGCTTCGTTGGCGTTGCCCTTGATCTTCTCTTTCAGTTCACCCATTAGAATTTCCTTTCAGCTTCAACGGCTTGATTGCCGCATTGTGAAAAGAAAACGGGCGACCGGAGAACGCGTTTCCGCTCCGGCGACGAACCGAGACTCGCATGCGACCGTGCGATCAGATGCCGGCCATTCCGCAGATGATCGACCATTCCTCTGGGGTGATTTCCGCGACCGAGAGCCGCGAAAGCTTCACCAGTTCGCAATCGGCTAGACTGGGTTCGGCCTTGATCTGCTTTAGCGTTACCGGCTTGGGCAGCTTGGTCTTGGGCACGACCTTCACCGCCGCCCATTTCCCGGTCTCGTCGGTCGGGTCGAGGATGTCGGCAACGCTGATCTCGCAGATGCCAACGATTTCCAGCCCCTCGCGCGAGTGGTAGAAGAACGCCTGCTCGCCGACGCGCATGGCGGCGAGGTTGTTGCGGGCGCGATAGTTGCGCACCCCGTCCCAGGTGCCCTCCTTTTCCGCGACCAGGTCGTCCCAGCCGTATTTGAACGGCTCGGACTTCATCAGCCAGTAGCGGGGATTTTCGGGCAGATTGCTCATGAAATTTCTCTCCGGGGTGCTATGGGGCGCGCCATAACCAGTTGAATCGGACTTTGCCAATGCCGCTCGAAACCCTTCCCGTCCTCTCGCTCGAGGCCCCCGCCGGCCAGTTCTCGCAGGATATCGGCGACAGCTTCCGCACCTTCGGCTTCGCGATGGTCAAGGATCACGGGATCGATTCCGACCTGATCGATCGCGCCTGGAAGCTGACCGCCGAGTTCTTCGCCCTCCCGCGCGAGGAGAAACACCGCTATCACCTCGAAGGCATGGCCGGTGCGCGGGGCTACACCCCGTTCGGGACCGAGATCGCCAAGGATGCGAAGGCACACGACCTCAAGGAATTCTGGCATGTCGGCCGCGACCTGCCCGAAGGCCACCCGCTGGCCGACAGCCAGCCCAACAATATCTGGCCCGACGCGCCCACCGGCTTTCGCGAGACGATGGAAGAACTCTTCGCCGCGTTCGACGAGACCGGGGCGAAGATCCTGTCGCGGATCGCGGTCTATCTCGGCCTCGAGGAAAACTGGTTCGACGGCCCGATCGAGGACGGCAATTCGGTGATGCGCCTGCTGCATTATCCGCCACTCGGCGACGATGCCGAGGAAGGCGCGATCCGCGCCGGTGCGCATGAGGACATCAACCTGATCACCCTGCTCCTCGGTGCCGAAGAAGCCGGGCTCCAGCTCAAGACCCGCGCCGGAGAATGGCTCGACGTGTCGCCGCCCGACGGCGCGCTCGCGATCAATGTCGGCGATATGCTCCAGCGGTTGACCAACCATTACCTGCCTTCGACCACCCATCGGGTGCTCAACCCCTCGGGCGAGCGCGCCAAGCACAGCCGCTATTCGATGCCGTTCTTCCTCCACCTGCGCAGCGACTACCGCTTCGAAACGCTGCCGCAGTGCATTTCGGCTGAAAATCCCGATCGCTACCCGGAAAGCATCACCGCCGACGACTATCTGAAGCAGCGCTTGCGCGAGATCGGCCTGCTCAAATAACCGCGGATTCCCGCCGCGTTTAACAAAAAATAAAGCTTAAGCGGCTAGCCCCTCGGTCGTGTTTCAAGGGGGTAAGGCGTTGTCTGCTAGAAAAGCAAAGCCCGTCGACAGCAAATCCCAGGCCGATCGCGATCTCATCGCGCTCGGCATCGCCGCGGCCGCCATCATCATGTTCCTTGGCACCGGCAGCGCCGTCCTGCCCCAGATCGTGCGCGCCCAGCTCGAAGGGATCGCGGGCCCCGATACGGTGCTGACCAACGCCCTGCTGCTCAACATCGCGCTGATCATTTTCGGCTGGCGCCGCTATCGCGAGTTGCGGGTCGAAGTCCAGGAACGCCGTGCCGCAGAAGAACATGCGCGCATACTGGCCGAAACCGATCCGCTGACCGGCTGCCTCAACCGCCGCAGCCTCAACAAGCAGACCGACCGCCTGATCGCCACCTGCGAGGATGGTGACGATGCGATCGCGTTCCTGATGATCGATCTCGACAACTTCAAGACGATCAACGATGTCAACGGACACCGCGCCGGAGACACGGTGCTGAGCGAGATTACCGAGCGAATCAGCTCTATCCTGCCCGAAGAAAGCCTGCTGGCCCGACTTGGCGGGGACGAGTTCGGCTGCGTGGTAAGGTTCGAGAGCGATCATCCGCAGGTGGTCGACGACCTTGCCAAGCGGATCATCGAACGGATCTGCAAGCCGATCGCGCACGAGGACATCGCGCTCGATATCACCGCCTCGATCGGGCTCGCGCGGAGTGATTCCGGCCGTCCCGGCAGCGACGGCTCGACCGATGCGGCGAGCCTCATGCATTTCGCCGACATCGCGATGTACCACGCGAAGAAGCACGGCCGGAACCGCTACTACTGGTTCGAACACCAGATGGAGCACGAACTGCGGTTCCGCAGCCAGCTCGAGGCCGGGATCCGCCGCGGGCTGCACGAGGACGAGTTCGAACCCTATTACGAACAGCAGATCGACGTCGCGACGGGCGAACTCGTCGGTTTCGAGATGCTGGCACGGTGGAACTCGCCCCAACTCGGGATCGTCAACCCGGACGTCTTCATTCCGATTGCCGAGGAACTCGGCGTGATCGGCGAATTGTCCGAACAGCTTATCCGCAAGGCACTCGACCACGCCAAGGAATGGGACGAGGATTTGACGCTGTCGGTGAACATATCGCCGGTCCAGCTGCGCGATCCTTGGTTCGCACAGCGCCTGCTCAAGCTGATGGTCGAAGCGAATTTCCCCGCCAACCGCCTCGACGTGGAAGTCACCGAGACCTGCCTGCACGAGAATATCGGCCTGGTCCGCTCGCTGGTTTCGAGCCTCAAGAACCAGGGCGTCACCGTGAGCCTTGACGATTTCGGTACCGGCTACAGTTCGCTGGCGCAGCTGCGCTCGCTCCCGTTCGACCGGATCAAGATCGATCGCAGCTTCGTTTCGAACCTGCCCGAGGACCAGGAAGGCATGAAGATCGTCGAGGCGATCACGTCGCTGGGCGACGGGTTCGGCCTGCCGATCACCGCCGAAGGGATCGAAAACGAGCAAGTGCTCGCCAAGCTGCGCGGCCTCGGCAATTTCAAGGGCCAGGGCTACCTCTACGGTCGCCCCGAGCCGGCCGACCTCATTCGCACCCGGTTGCGCAAGCTCGACCGGCTGCGGAAGGAAAATCCCACCTTCAAGACCAATGTCGTCGACGGTGCGGCCGCGTTTCGCAAGGATGCCGGCTCGGTCGTCAAGGGCTGAACGCTCCCGTCGTCCGGATGCTGGACCTGCCGGGTCCAGCCGCCTACTAGACCGCGCATCATGCGTGTCGATTTCACCAAGATGCACGGGCTCGGCAACGACTTTGTCGTGATCGACCAGCGCGCGCGCGAAAACGTGCACATGGACCGCGCAATGGCGGCCGCCCTCGCCGATCGCAACACCGGCATCGGCTGCGACCAAGTGATCCTGCTCGAACCGTCCGAAGTCGCCGATTTCCGCATGCGGATCTTCAACGCCGATGGCGGCGAGGTCGAGGCCTGCGGCAACGCCTCGCGCGCGATCGCGCTTTTCCACGGCAGCGCCGCCCGGATCGAAACCGGCGGCGGGATGCTCGAGGTCACCCCCGAAGGTGGCGGCGCGGCGGTGGCGATGGGCCGACCGCGCTTCGGCTGGAAGGATATCCCGCTCGACTACGGGATGGACACGAGCGAAATGCCGCTCTCTTGGGACGGGCTCGAACGCCCCTTCGCGGTCAATGTTGGCAATCCGCACGCGGTGTTCTTCGTAACCGCGACCGAGGACGTCGAGCTCGGCTCGCTCGGCCCGACGATCGAACGCGATCCCGTCTTTCCCGAAGGCGTCAATGTCGGCGTCGCGAGCGTGGCTTCGCGCGACCGCATCTCGCTGCGCGTGTGGGAACGCGGCGCCGGGCTGACCCGCGCCTGCGGCACCGGCGCCTGCGCCGCGGTGGTCGCCGCGGTCGAACGCGGTCTCACCGATCGTATTGTCACCGTCGCCTTGCCGGGCGGCGAGCTCGTCATCTCTTACGATGAAGACGGGCAGATCACCATGCGCGGACCCGCGAGCGAAAGCTTCCGCGGCAGTTTCGATCCCGCCGATTACGGTGCCGCCTGATGGGCGCGCACGTCGTCACGCTGGGCTGCCGCCTGAACCTTGCCGAAAGCGAGGAAATCCGCAGCATTCTGTCGCGCGAGGACGACCTCGTAGTGATCAACAGCTGCGCGGTGACGAGCGAGGCGGTGAGGCACACTCGCCAGGCGATCCGCCGCGCACGGCGCGAACACCCGGAAGCGCGCCTGCTGGTGACTGGCTGCGCGGCCGAGACCGAACGCGACCAGCTCGCCGCGATGCCCGAGGTCGACGGCCTCGTGCCCAATGCCGAAAAGCGCGATCCGCGGCGCTGGAACGTCGCGCCCGAACGCGTCCTCGCCCCGGAGCACACCCGCGCCTTCATAGAGATTCAGAACGGCTGCGATCACAGCTGCACCTTCTGCATCATCCCGCAGGGCCGCGGGCGCAGCCGCTCTCGCCCGATCCCGGAGGTCATCGCCGATATCGAGCGCCATCTAGACCGCGG
The DNA here is from genome assembly GCF_034374265.1 of Pseudoblastomonas marina. NCBI lineage: Bacteria > Pseudomonadati > Pseudomonadota > Alphaproteobacteria > Sphingomonadales > Erythrobacteraceae > Pseudoblastomonas > Pseudoblastomonas marina. The sequence goes on from NZ_CP139718.1 coordinate 1,183,057, forward strand.
CGCGGCCGAAATCGTGCTCACCGGGGTCGACGTCACCAGCTGGGGGCACGACCTGCACGGCGAACCGCGGCTCGGTGCACTGGTAGAGGCGATCCTCGCCCGCCACCCGGAGGTCCGCCGCTTGCGGATGTCCTCGGTCGACGGGATCGAGCTGGACGATACCCTGCTCGACCTGCTTGCGCACGAGCCGCGCATGATGCCGCATGTGCACCTCTCGCTGCAGCATGGTCACGATTTGATTCTCAAGCGGATGAAGCGGCGCCATAGCCGCGCCGACGCGGTCTCGCTGGTCGCGTGGCTCAAAGCGCGCCGGCCCGAGATCGCGATCGGTGCCGACCTGATGGCCGGCTTCCCTACCGAGAGCGAAGAAGCACACAAAGCCAACCTTTCGATCATCGGCGAGCTCGACATCGTTCACGGCCATATCTTCCCGTTCTCGCCACGCCACGGCACGCCGGCTGCGCGGATGCCGCAGGTCGACGGCCTGACGATCAAGGCGCGCGCCAAGGCGCTTCGCGGAGAGGTCGCGCGGGTTCGTCGGGAATGGCTCGAAAGCCGCGTCGGGATCGCGCAGGACGTGCTGGTCGAAAAGGGCGGAGTCGGCCATGCCCCCGATTTTGCGCCTTTCAGGGTCGGAGACGGACCCCATAGTGCATCGGAGCCCGGCGAAATCGTGCGCATCGCACCGAGCAAAGTTGAAGAAGGAATGCTGGTTTGAGCCTGAGTTGGTCCGAACGCCTGACGGGCGGCTTCAAGAAAACGTCGGAGCGCCTCTCGGGCAATCTCGCCGGGCTCGGCGGGACGACGAAGCTCACCCCTGCGCAGCTCGACGAGATCGAGGACGCGCTGATCGTTTCCGACCTCGGCCCGCGCGCCGCCGCGCGGATCCGCGACAAGCTGGAGGAGCATCGCTTCGAAGGCGGTGCCGACGAACGCGCGATCCGCGAACAGGTCGCGGTCGAGATCGCCGAAATCCTGCGACCGGTGGCCAAGCCGCTCGAAGTCACGGCTTTTCCCCGCCCGCAGGTGATCCTCGTGATCGGGGTCAACGGCAGCGGCAAGACCACCACCATCGCCAAGCTCGGCCACCTGTTCCAGGAGGACGATTACGAAGTCATGCTGGCGGCGGGCGACACCTTCCGCGCAGCCGCGATCGGCCAGCTGAAAGTCTGGGGCGAGCGGCTCGGCGTACCGGTGGTCGCGGGCGCTGAAGGCGGCGATCCCGCATCGATCGTGTTCGACGCGGTCAAGCAGGCGACCGATATCGGCACCGACGCGCTGATCGTCGACACCGCCGGCCGCCTCCAGAACAAGCGCGAGCTGATGGACGAGCTAGCGAAGATCCGGAAGGTGCTCGGCAAGCTCAATCCCGAGGCGCCGCACGACGTCGTGCTGGTGCTCGACGCGACAAATGGCCAGAACGCACTGTCGCAGATCGAAGTTTTCAAGGAGATGGCGGGCGTGACCGGGATCGTGATGACCAAGCTCGACGGCACCGCGCGGGGCGGCGTGCTGGTCGCCGCGGCCGAGCAATACGGCCTCCCTGTCCACGCGATCGGCGTCGGCGAGAAGATGGATGACCTGCGCCCCTTCGACCCCGACCTCGTCGCGCGCGTCATTGCGGGAGTGGCTTGATGACCGATACCCCTGCCCCCAAGCCCAAGTCTGGCCTCGCCAACCTGCTGGTCGATTACGGCCCGATCATCGTCTTCTTCGGCGTCTACAAATATTTTGCCCCCGAGGGCGATAACCCGATCCAGAACGTCATCGCGGTAGTGTGGGGCACCGGCGCCTTCATGATCGCGGCGGTCGCCGCACTTCTCTATTCCAAGTTCAGGCTCGGCAAGGTGTCGCCGATGCTCAAGCTGTCGACCGCGCTGATCGTTTTTTTCGGCGGGCTGACCGTTATCCTGCGCGACCCTGTCTTCGTCCAGCTCAAGCCCACGCTGATCTATGCCGGATTCGGCATCGCGCTGCTGGTCGGCGTGTGGCGCGGCCACGCGCTGCTCAAATACCTGCTCGAAGCGGCGTTCGAAGGGCTCGACGCGGAAGGCTGGCGCAAGCTGTCCCTGCGCTGGGGCGTGTTCTTCCTCTTGCTCGCCGTCACCAATGAGGTGCTGCGACTGCAGTTCGATTTCGAAACCTGGCTCGCAGCGAAGCTGTGGCTGTTCCTGCCCGCGACCTTCCTCTTTACCTTTGCGCAGGTCCCGATGCTGCTAAAGCACGGCCTCGCGGTCGAAGAAGACGCATTGAAGGACAAGCCGCATACGGGGGAATAATTCCCCAGGACTAGATCTTCAGCTGGCTGCCCAGTTCGACCACGCGATTGGTCGGCAGGCGGAAGAAGTCCATCGGCGTCGCGGCATTGCGCAACATCCACGCGAACAGCTTTTCACGCCACAGCGCCATGCCCGGATTGTCCGAGGCCAGCAGCGTCTGGCGCGAGAGGAAGAAGCTGGTCTTCATTAGGTCGAACGGTCCGCCGCACAGATCCTGCGCGGTCAGCGCCTTGGGCAGGTCGGTTTCCTCGACGAAGCCGTAATGCAGGACCAAGCGATAGAATCCGTCGCCCAGGTCGATCATCTCGCAGCGGTCGGCAGGATCGACCACCGGCACGTCTTCCACCTGCACCGTCAACACCACCACGCGCTCGTGCAGCACCTTGTTGTGCTTGATGTTGTGAAGCAGCGCCGATGGCACGCCCTTGCTTGCAGAGGCCATGAAGATCGCTGTGCCCGGCACGCGCTTGGCCGACGAGCGCGCGCTCTTGGCGAAGACTTCGAGCGGCAGCCCGCTTTCGGCCATGCGTGCGCGCATCAGCTTGCGTCCCCTCGCCCAGGTGGTGAGCATGGTGAAGACCACCCCACCCACGACCAGCGGGAACCACCCGCCATCGGGGATCTTGGTCAGGTTCGCGGCGAAATAGGCCCCGTCAACCACCAGGAACAGCAGAACCACCGGCGCGGCATACCACCACTTCCATTTCCACACGCCGACCAGCAGCACCGCCATCAGCAGCGTATCGATCGTCACCGCACCGGTCACCGCGATGCCGTAGGCGCTCGCGAGGTTGGACGAGTCCTTGAAGGTCAGCACCAGCAGGATCACCGCCACCATCAGCGCCCAGTTGACGACCGGGATGTAAATCTGCCCGGCCTCGGTCTCGCTGGTGTGGCGGATCGACATACGCGGGATAAAGCCGAGCTGCATCGCCTGGTGGGTGATCGAGAACGCGCCCGAGATCACCGCCTGGCTGGCGATGAAAGTCGCCATGGTGGCAAGAATCACCAGCGGCAGACGCAGTTGTTCAGGCGCCATCAGGAAAAACGGGTTGCGGACTGCCTCTTGCGCCTCGGCCAGCGGCAGCGAGGCGATCATCGCCGCCTGGCCGAAATAGTTGAGCAGCAGGCACGGCATGACGAAGCCGAACCACGAAAGCCGCATCGGCCCGCGTCCGAAATGCCCCATGTCCGAATACAGTGCTTCGGAACCGGTCACCGCGAGGACCACGGCACCCAGCGCGAGGAATGCGACGAAGCGATCGGTGATGAAGAACTGGATCGCATAATAGGGGTTGAGCGCGGCGAGGATTTCGGGGTGGCCGACGATCTGGATCGTGCCGAGCGTGGCGATCACGCAGAAATACACCACCATCACCGGGGCGAAGAGCTTGCCCACCGTTGCCGTCCCGCGCTTTTGCAGCAGGAACAGGAACACGAGGAGAAACAGCGCGATCGGAATGACAAGCGGATCGAGAGATTCATTCACCACCGTGAGCCCCTCAACCGCGGAGAGGACGGAAATCGCCGGTGTGATCATGCTGTCGCCGTAGAACAGCGAAGTTGCAAAGACGCCGAGAAGCACGACGAGCCATGCCCATCGGCCCCCTTTCATACGGCGCGAGAGCAGCGCAACCAAGGCGAGGCTGCCACCCTGCCCGTTATTGTCCGCGCGCATCAGGATGGTGACGTACTGGATCGCGACGACCAGCAGCATCGACCAGAAAATCAGGCTGACGACGCCGTAGATGTGCAGCGCGTCGACCGGGATCGAATAGTCGCGCTGCGCCGAAAAAGTCTCGCGGAAGGCGTAGAGCGGGCTTGTGCCGATATCGCCGAACACGACGCCGATCGCGCCGAGCGCGAGTGCACCCTTGGTCGCACCCTTGCGATGGCCGCCATTGGCGGTCCGGTCCTTGGCGGCCCCGGAATCGCCGGGTTCGGGAATGTTGTCGCTGGTGCTAGCGCTCATCGCAGTGCCTGTTGCTGGCCGACTCGAAGTGCGGATGCGGTCGATCCCGCAGGCGCGAAGGCGCGCGCTCTATCACCACGCGGCAGCCAGGGCAAACGTGCGTTCATTCCGTCTCGCTTCGGGGCGATTCCGGCATCCGGCGAGCGCGCTCGAGCATCATGCCGAGTTGCGCCACCCGCGCCTCCATCACAGCGCGTGCGGGTGTGCCCTCTTCGGTACGCTCGAGCGCGAGCGCCCACAATTCAAGCACTCGATCGAATTCGCCCGCGGTGAGCCAGCCGACGCCGAGGAAGAAATAGGGTGCCGGATTGGCCTCGTCGGCGATCGCGGCGCGGCGATAGGCCTCGGTCGCAGCCTCAGTGAGATTGCCTTCGGCCTGCGCGAACAGGGCATTGCCTAGCGCGGTCCAGGCCTCGGAATCCTGGGGGTTTTCGCGCAGGTAGCCATTGAGGAGACCGGCCGCGTATTCGAACCGTCCATTGCGGGCGAGTGCATCGGCGGTGACGATCTCGCGGGTCGGCGAGATCGCTTCGTCCTCGAACTGGCGGCGCGCCTCGACCAGTGCGGCTCCATCGTAGCCGGCCTCGCTCGTAAGTTGCTTGGGCGCACCCGCCTGACCGGGTTCCGATTGCAGGGCATAGCCGGCAGCCCCGAGCACCAGCGCCGCAGCGACCGCTTCCCACGCGCCGCGCTCGAGCTTGAGCACGACCACCAGCGCCGCCATCACCAGCACCACGAACAGGATGATAGGGATCCACGCCATCAGCCGCGTCCCTTGCGCCGGATCCGGCTCCAGGCAAGCCCGCCGACCGCAAGCAGGATCAGCAGCGGCCCGGCGAAGAGCGGCCAGGTCGTGGCGTCGAGTTCGGGTTCGAAGGTAACGTAGGCGCCATAGCGTTCGACCAGCCAGTCGCGGATTTCGTCGGGGCTTTCGCCTTCCGCAATTCGCTCGCGCACGAGGCTGCGCATGTCGGCCGCCATCGGCGCGTCGCTGTCGGCGATCGACTGGCTCTGGCAGGTGATACAGCGCAGCGAGTGCATGAGGTCGCGCGCCGCGGCTTCCTGCGCCGGATCTTCCAGCTGGCGATCGGCATAGGGACTCGTCACCGCGGCTTCCTGCGAGGCGAGCGGTTGCGCGACAAACGTCAGCAGCAGGGGTGCCAGCCACTTCATCGTGACGCCTCCCGCCACTTCTCGATGATTTCCGGCACCTGTTCGGGGCGGATTTCGCCGATATGCTGGTAGCGGATCACCCCCGCACCATCGACGATGAAGCTTTCGGGCACGCCCGCGCTGCCTAGCATCACCTGGAAGCGGCCATTCGGATCGGCCCCGATGCGCTGGAACGGATCGCCATATTGCGCGAGGAAGGTCTGCACCTGGGCCGGTGTATCGCGCACTGCGACCGCATCGATCGGCACGCCGGCTCGCGCGAGTTCGACCAGCTGCGGGTTCTCGACCCGGCAGGGGATGCACCAGCTCCCGAAAACGTTGATCATCCGCGCCTCGCCCGCTCGGAAATCGGCGCGCGAGAGGCCCGGACGACCGGCAATCTGCGGGTCGAGCGCGAATTCGGGGAGCTGCTGGCCGACCAGCCGACTGGGGATGTCGCGCGAAGGAGGTGCGACCAGCGCCCAGATCGCCAGGCCTGCGAAAGCCACAAAGATCACTAGCGGGACCCAGATGAAGAGCTTGCGCATCAGGCGACCTCCCGCCGTTGGGTGGCGCGCCCTACGGCGATCGACCGGCGCAAGGCCGAGCGTGCGCGGTCCGACAAGGCCAGCAAGCCGCCCAGCGCGACCAGCAGCGCACCATACCAGATCAGCGTCACGAAGGGTTTCCACCACAGGCGGACCTTGCGCTTGCCGCTTTCGGCGGGCTCGCCGAGCACCGCGTAGAGCTGCCCGTTCCAGCGCGTCCACAGCGCGGCTTCGGTGGTCGTCTGCGGAGGCGACCAGAAGCTGCGACGCTGCGGGGAGAGGATCGTTGCGATCGCGCCGTCGCGCGAAACGGCAAGCTCACCCTCAATTGCGGTCCAGTTGGGCCCGGCTACGGGTATGGTGCCGCGCAGCGTGACGTCCCATCCGCTGATCCGCGTGCTTTCGCCGGGGGTCAGCGACACAAGGCGTTCCTCGATGAACGCGCTTTCCGCCGAGGCGCCCGCGAGCGTTACCGCGAGCCCGAAATGCGCGACCACCATGCCCCACAGCGTCAGCGGGGCGCGCCATGGCTTGCGGCGAGCCAGCGGCAACAGGCTGGCGAGCGCGAGGCCGGCGGCAAGCACGAGGCCGGTGCCCGACAACAGCCCTGCCCTGCCGTCGATCACCACCAGCAGCGCCACGAAAGCCATCGCCGCGAATGCGGGGGCGAGGCGCTGGACCACCGGGGTCCATTTCGTGTCGCGCCAACGCAGCAGCGGGCCGACCATCATCGCCAGCACCAGCGGAAAGAAGAAGATCGCGCCGACCGGGTTAAAATAGGGAGGTCCGACCGACACGCGCGTCCCCATCGACTCGGTGAGCAACGGGTAAAGCGTGCCGAGCAGCACGATCCCGAGCAGCGCGGTCAAGAGCACGTTGTTGACCACGAGCGAGGCCTCGCGGCTCTTCCAACTGAAGCGCGATCCCTCGGCAATCTTGCCCGCCCGCAGCGCGAACAGCGCAAGCGCACCGCCGATGAAGATTCCGAGCAGGACAAGGATGAAGGTCCCGCGCTCGGGGTCGACGGCGAAGGCGTGCACGCTCGTCAGCACACCCGAACGGACGAGGAAGGTCCCGACCATCGCCATCGAGAAGGCGACCACGGCGAGCATCACCGTCCACACGCGCAAGGCATCGCGCGAGGCGAGCACGCTGGTCGAATGGAACAGCGCCGTCGCCGCCAGCCACGGCATCAGCGAGGCGTTCTCGACCGGGTCCCAGAACCACCATCCGCCCCAACCGAGTTCGTAATAGGCCCACCACGAACCGGCGGCGATCCCGAGTGTCAGGAAGACCCAGGCGGCGAGCACCCAGCTGCGCATCGTGCGCGCGAAATCGCGCCCGACCTCGCCGGTCACCAGTGCGCCGACCGCAAAGCTGAATGCCACCGAGAGCCCGACATAGCCGAAGTAGAGAGTCGGCGGATGGAAGGCGAGGCCCGGGTCCTGCAGCAGCGGGTTGAGCCCGTTGCCCTCGACCGCGGGGGTCGCGAGCCGCTCGAACGGGTTCGAACTGATCAGCAGGAACGCGTAGAAACCCAGGGTCACGATCGCCTGCGCGCCGAGCGTGGCGCGCATCGTTGCGGCCGACAGCCGCCGTTCGAACAGCGCCACCAATGCACCGGAGAACGCCATCACCATCACCCACAGCAGCATCGAGCCTTCGTGGTTGGCCCATGCGCCCGACAGCTTGTAGACGAACGGTTTGGCCGAGTGCGAATGCTGCGCGACCAGCGCCACCGACAGGTCGGTGCGTGCGAACAGCCATACCAGCATCGCGAAGGCAAAGGCGGCGAGCAGCCCCTGCATCACCGCGACCGGCCGGATCGCCTCCCCGAGCACCGCCGCGCCGCGCCCGGCAAGGATCGCCGCGAACAGCTGGAATCCGGACAGGCCCGCAGCGAGCCACAGCGCCAGCAGCCCCAGTTCTGCGATCACTTTGTGGTCTCCGCGACCGCAGCCTTGGCCTGCGCGGCAGTCATTTCTTCGAGTTCGCGTGGCACGTAGTTCTCGTCATGCTTGGCGAGCAGCGTATCGGCGACGAAGGTCCCTTCCGGTGTGAACCGTCCCTCGGCCACGACGCCCGATCCCTCGACGAACAGGTCGGGCAGGATGCCGCGATAGCGCACCGGGACCTGCGCCTCGCCGTCGTGCACGGTGAACAGGATCGAGACTCCGTCGTCTGCCTGTCCGAGCGATCCCTCGAGCACCATGCCGCCGAGGCGGATGTTCTGGCCGACCGCGGGCGGATCGCTCTCGACCTGCGCGGGCACGTAGAAATAGCTCGCCTGGCTGCGCAGCCCCCACATGGCGAGCAGCACCGCGCCGACGATCGCGACGAGCGCGACGCCGAGCAACGCCATCCGCTGGTGCTTCGGTTTCCAGCTCACTTGCGCTTGGCCTCCTCACGCCGCTTCTCGGCGCGACGCATCGCGATCCAGCTCCAGCCGACCAGCGCCAGCGTCGCCAGCGCCGCAACGGCGTAGGCGGCAAGCACATAGGGCCACTGGTCGATCGATTCGCGGATCATGGCTGCATCGCCTTGCGGCGCAGCCGCGCCTCTGCCTGGCTGTGGGCGAGGATCGCGCGCATCCGCGCCAGCAGCACTCCGCCGAAGATGCAGGTGAATCCGAGCACTGCGATGCCGAGCGGCCACAGGAACGCCGCGTCGATCGACGAGGTGCCCGCGGTGATGCTCGCGCGCTGGTGCTGGGTTTCCCACCATTCGACAGAGCGGTTGATGATCGGGATGTTGATCGCGCCGACCAGTCCGAAGATCGCCGGGATCCGACGCGAAGCCTCCGATTGCGCGGCGCCGTTCGACAGCGCGATATAGCCGAAATAGAGGAACAGCAGGATCAGGAAGCTGGTCAGGCGCCCGTCCCATACCCACCACACGCCCCAGGTCGGGCGCGCCCAGATCGAGCCGGTGGCGAGGCAGATCGCGGTGAAGCAGGCGCCGGGCCAGGCAGCGGCCCGCGCGGCGATGTCTGCAAGCGGGTGGCGCCAGACCAGATAGGCGAAGCTCGCCCCGGCGATCGTGGTCCAGCCGGCCATGCCGAGCCACGCGGTGGGCACGTGCACGAACAGGATGCGCACGGTTTCGCCCTGCAGTCGTTCGGGCGGGACTTGCGTCAGGCCCCAGGCCAGCGCTCCGCCCGCCAGCACGAGGCCGACGACCAGCAACACCGGCGTGAGCCAGCGCGCAATCTTCAGGAAACGGGCAGGATTGGCATATCCGTGCATGGTGCGGCCTTAGCGGCTTTCGCGCCCTCGCCCAATGTCTATCCGCGCCCGATCAGTTCTTGCGCGCGGGCGTCGGCGATCTCGGCCGAAGTCCGGTCCGAGTTGGCGGCCTCTTCCCAGATCGACACCAGCCGCCCCGGAATTTCGGCGATCCGCTCGCGCACTTCGGCGACGTCGACTTCGCGGTTTTCGGTCTTGGCGAAATATTCGCTCGCGACCGAAATGATTCCGCCGGCATTGATGACGTAATCGGGGGCGTAAAGGATCTCGCGCTGGGCGAGCAGCTTCCCGTGTTCTGGGCGCGCGAGCTGGTTGTTCGCGCCGCCCGCCACGATCGGGGAGCGCAGCGCGGCGATGCTGGCATCGTCGAGCACGCCGCCCAGCGCGTTGGGACTGAACACGTCGCATTCGACCTGCATGATTTCGTCGGTCGAGACGATTTCGGCACCGAGCTCGCTGGCGAGGTCGTTCGCGCCGTCGGCATCGATATCGGCGAGCGTCAGTTTCGCTCCGTCCTTGGCGAGAAGGCGCGCCAACCGTCCGCCGACGCTGCCGGTGCCCTGGATCGCGACATGCACGCCGTCCATGCTGTCGCGGCCGAGCTTGAACTTCGCCGCGGCCTGGATACCGAGGAAGATCCCGAACGCGGTGAACGGGCCGGGATCGCCGCCCGCATTGTCGCCTTCGGCCGGGAGACCCGAAACGAAGGAGGTGCGTTCGGCCACGGCCTGCATGTCGGCGACCGAAATCCCGACATCCTCGGCGGTGACGTAACGACCGCCGAGGCGTTCGACTGCATCGCCGAAGGCGGCGAGCATTGCCGGCGTCTTGGTGCGGTCTTCGTCGGCGAGGATCACCGCCTTGCCGCCGCCCATCGGCAGGCCGGCCATGGCGTTCTTGTAGCTCATCCCGCGCGACAGGCGCAGGACGTCCTTCACCGCGTTGGTCTTGTCGGCATAGTGCCAGAAGCGCGTGCCGCCCGCGGCGGGGCCGAGATGGGTCGAATGCAGCGCGATGATCGCGCTAAGCCCGCTGGCGTGATCGCGAACGAAATGGACGACTTCGTGATCGTCGTAATCGGGCAGGTCCCAAAGTGCGCTCATCACGCCTCTCCCTATCGGGGCACGCTGCGATTGAAGGGGGCGGATGGGGCGATCGAGGGGTCTCGAACCCCCGACCTCCGGTACCACAAACCGGCGCTCTAACCAACTGAGCTACGATCGCCATACCGCCGCAAAAGCGTGCCGAAAGGCCCGCTTAGGCACGTCGCGTTCCCCGTTTCAAGCAAGGAATTGCGAGGCGCGCGCCTGTTGCACAGCGGGCCCGATTTGGGAAGTAAAAAGTGCTTCGCAACCCGATTATCGCAATATTGTGTCGTGCCCAGAATCGACCGGTTGGCGAGCGGCCTGCGAGTCGGTATCCACCGGGCATGCATTCGGCCGGCGAGACGACTCCGGAAATCCTGCGCGCCCATCCCGGCGTCAGGCATGCCCCCACGCCCAAGCTCGACCTGTTCATGGTCGACGATTTCCTGCCCGACGAGCTGTGCGATGCACTGATTGCGCTGATCGAGGCCGATCGCCGTCCCTCTACCGTGGCGGATTACAATGGCGACGTGCATTTCCGTACCAGCGAGACCTGCGATCTCGACGTGACCAATCCCCATGTCGCCGAGCTCGAACGCCGGCTCGACGCCTTTCACGGCATCGACCCCGCGCATGGCGAGACCCCGCAGGGCCAGCGTTACGCGGTGGGGCAGGAATTCAAGCAGCACACCGACTGGTTCAATCCCGACGGGGAGGACTGGGAGAGATATTGCAGCGTCGCGGGCCAGCGCACCTGGACCTTCATGATCTACCTCAACGATGTCGAGGCCGGTGGCGGCACGCGGTTCAAGGCAATCAGGAAGACGGTGCAGCCCAAGAAGGGCAAGCTGCTATGCTGGAACAACCGCAAGCCCGACGGCAGCGGCAACGTCAACACGCTCCATCACGGCATGAAGGTGCGCAGCGGCGTGAAATACGTGATCACCAAATGGTATCGGGAAAGGCCATGGCAATGAGCGACTACAGCGAACTCGAACAGCAATTGCGCACCCGGCTCGACGAGCTGATCGAACGCGCCGACGTGATCGAGGACGATCTGCGTCATCCGCTCGAATCGGACCTCGACGACCAGGCGATCGATCTCGCCGACGACGAGGCACTGACGGGAGTCGACGATGTCCTCAAACAGGAGATCGCGCAGGTCCGGATGGCGCTCTACCGGATCGAGAAGGGCACTTACGGCCGGTGCGCGGTGTGCGGCGAGGAGATCGCGATCGAGCGGCTCCGCGCGAGGCCGATCGCCACGCGCTGCGTCCGCCACGCTAGTTGACCGAAAAGAGAACGGCCAAAAAAATAGAAAGGGCGGCCCCGTCGGACCGCCCTCCCCGGCCGATCTTGCGATCGGCAAGCTGTTGAAGCGCTTACTTCTTCTTGAGCGAGAGCCCACCGAAACGCTTGTTGAACTTGTCCACGCGACCGCCCTTGTCGAGCAGACGCTGGCCGCCGCCGGTCCAGGCCGGGTGGCTCGTCGGGTCGATGTCGAGCGTCAGCGTGTCGCCTTCGCTGCCCCAGGTGGAGCGCGTTTCGAACTCGGTGCCGTCGGTCATCTTGACCTTGATCGTGTGGTATTCGGGATGCGTATCGGTCTTCATGTCATATCTCCGCGAACGGACCGGTTCCGACCGGCCCTCGGATGATGGAATTTCGGTGAAGCGTGCCGTTAATCGCGGGCGCGCGAAAACGCAAGCACTATGCGGGAGGATCCGCGATCATCGCGGTGAACTCGACATTGCAGGTCGTCTTGCCTTCGACGCTGGCCTCGCCCTTGAACTTGTAGACGCGGCTGCGCTTCTGGACGAATTCGACCTTGAGATCGAGCAGGCAACCCGGCTCCACGGGGGAACGGAACTTGGCGTTCTCGATCCCCATGAAATAGACCAGCTTGCCCGTACCCGCGAGTTCGAGCGTTTCGATTCCGAGGATCGCGGCGGCCTGCGCCAGCGCTTCGACCTGCAGCACGCCGGGCATAATCGGACGGCCCGGGAAGTGCCCCTGGAAGAATTCCTCGTTGAAAGTCACGCCCTTCACGGCGTGAATGCGCTCACCCTTCTCGAGCTCGCGCACCCGGTCGACCAGAAGCAGCGGATAGCGGTGCGGAAGCGCCTTCAGCACCTTGGTAATGTCGAAAGACGTATCGTCCGCCATGGTTGCCCCTTGTCGGATGGATTCAACGATCGGCCCGCCCCCGCGCGGGGGGCGGGAACCGATTACATGCGCGAGTCGCCGGTGGTCTGCGGCGGCTGCTGCTGCTGTGCAGCCTGCTGGGCGGCGGCCATCAGCAGCTGCTGGACCTGCTGGAACACCGCAACCGCCTGACGGCTCGGCTGCCAGTCGGCAGGAATAGCGGTCTGCACGCTGGGCAGAGCGGTGTTGATCGCCGTCACGACCTTGGGCGTGATGTCCGCACCCTGCTGGGCGTAAAGGACGCTGTCGGGCGACAGGAGCACGGCCACGCCGTCCTGCGTCACGATCTGCTGTACGGTCGTGCTGTACTGGCGCAGGATCTGCTCCACGGCATAGACGCGCGCGCGGTCGATCTGGTTCTGCAGGCCGGCGATCTCCTGGTCGAGCTGAGCGTACTGCTGCGCCTGCGGCGTGCCCTGCGCGGCGCGCTGCTCGTTTTCGTCGAGATTGCCGTCGCTGTTGGTGTCGAGCTGCTGGAGCAACGTGTTCTGCTGCTGCTGGCGCTCCTGGATCGTGGTGCGCTGCGTCTGGTAGGTCGCGGCAATCTGCTGATAGGCGGACTGGAAGGCCTGCGTCTGCGCGACCGCGGCGGGGGCGTTCACGATGGCGATGGAGCCCTGCACCTGCGCGGCGGCGGGAGTCGCGGCGGCGGCCCCGGCGGTCAGCGCGAGTGCGGCGGTAAGTGCTTTGAATTTCATTAGAATTGCGTTCCTACATTGAATGTGAAGGCCTTCGTGTCGTCGCCTTCCTGCTTGACCAGGACATGGGCGAAATCGATCCGGAAAGGACCGAAAGGCGAGTTCCAGTTCACGCCGACGCCGATCGCCACGCGCGGTGCAGCGGTGTCGCCGACATATTCCTCGACAAAGGGCGGGATCGTACTGCCGATCGCCGTATTGGCGGAGCCGTCCGGCGCCAGCGGATTGGTCGTGATGGAGGTTTCGGGCGTTCCGTCGCCGTTAGTATCGAATACCTGGCTGAACAGGGGATTACCGTCGGTATCCCGGCTCGGCAGGAATATCCCGTCCGGGAACGGACTTTGCTGGAGGATCGGATCGCGCAGCCCGAAGACCGCGCCGACATCGGCGAAGATCGACGGCCGCAGCCCCAGTTCGCGCGCACCCGATCCCAGCGGGATCTCGAGTTCGGCCCGGCCGAGGTAATAGGCCTTGCCGCCGAGGGCATCGTCGACCACCCGCTCGCGGTCCTGCAAGGGCACGCCTACGCCGTTCTCGTCGGCGATGATCGGACGGCGGATCACGCGCGGACCGATGCCGCGGATGTCGAAACCGCGGATCTGTCCTTCGCCGAGGAAGAAGCGGTCGGTCAGGCGAACGTCGTCAGTGCCGGGGATGCCGCGATCGTCGAACGAGCGGATCGCACCGCCTTCGCCCCTGAGGGAGAAGATGAAGCCGTTGCCGAGCGGGAAGTACTGCGACGCGTTGAGGCGCAGGCGCAGGTAGTTCACATCGCCGCCGAGGCCAGCGAAATCGGCATTGAAGGTGACCAGCTGGCCCTTCGACGGACGGACGCGGTTGTCGAGACGGTCATAGACCACCGACGCACCGAGGATCGAGCTGACCCGATTGCCGAGCGAATCGCACAGGTAGCGACCGGCAAGCAGCGGTTCGCACGACGGCACGCCGTCGCCATCGAGGTCGGAGAAGAACTGGCTCTCGTCGACCGTCACGTCCTCGAAATTGAGCGTGTAGCGACCGAGCGCCGAGATATATTCGGTGATCGGGATGCCGAGGCGCGCCTGCAAGCCCGCGGTCTGCTGCTCGTAAGTGGTGTTCCGCAGGTTGCGGAAACCGTTGTCGAGATCGCGATAGTAGATATCGATCCCGGCCGAGATGTTGCGATCGAACACGTAGGGTTCGGAGAAGCTCAGCTGCGCGCTGCGCGAATAGCCAGAATAGCTCGCGCTGACGCCGACCGTCTGGCCGCGCCCACGGAAGTTCTTCTGACGGATCGAGCCCTGGAAGATGAACTGCTCGATCGACGAGAAGCCTGCCGAAAGCTGGAGTTCGCCGGTCGGCTTTTCCTCGATATTGGCTTCGAGCACGATCCGGTCGGGCGCGCTGCCCGGCTTCTGTTCGACTTCGAAGCCTTCCTGGAAATAGCCCAGCGAATTGATCCGCGCATTGGTGCGCGCGATCGCGAAGGAATTGAACGCATCGCCCTCGACCACACGGAATTCGCGGCGGATGACCTTGTCCTGCGTCAGCGTGTTGCCGTTGATGTCGATCCGCTCGACGTAGACCCGCGGCGCTTCGTTGATCAGGAAGGTCACGTCCATCGTGCCGGCTTCCTTGTTCCGCTCGAACTGCGGACGGACGTCGGCGAAGGCATAGCCGAAGGCACCGGCGGTTTCGGTCAGCTGTTCGACAGTGTCCTCGACCGCCTGCGCGTCGTACCAGTCGCCAGTGCTCATCGGCAGCTGGCTGGTCAGGACGCTCGAGTCGAAATCGCGGATCTGGCTGTCGACCTTGACGTCGCCGAACTTGTAGCGCTCGCCCTCTTCCACGACGTAGGTGATGATGAAGTCGCGCCGGTCGGGCGTGAGCTCGGCCACCGCCGAGACGACGCGGAAGTCGACATAACCGTTGGTGAGGTAGAACTTGCGCAGGTTCTGCTGGTCGAAGGCGAGGCGATCGGGATCGTAGCTGGTCCCGCTCGACAAGATGCGCAGGAAGCTCGCTTCCTTGGTCACCATCTCGCCGCGCAGGTCGCCGTCGGAGAACACCTCGTTGCCGATGATGTTGATCTTGCGAACCTTGGACTTGGGACCTTCGTCGATCTCGAAAATCACGTCGACACGGTTCTGGTCGAGCATCACCATCTTGGGCTCGACCGTGGCGGCGAAGCGGCCCTGGCGCTTGTACAGCTCGATGATGCGGTTGACGTCCGCACGCACCTTGGCGCGGGTGAAGATCTGGCGCGGCGACAGCCGGATTTCGGGCAGGATCTTGTCGGGCTTGAGCCGGTCGTTGCCCTCGAAGATGATGCGGTTGATCACCGGGTTCTCGACCACGGTGATGACGATGTTGCCCTGGTTGTTGCGGATCGTGAAATCCGCGAACAGCCCGGTCGCCGCGAGGTCCTTGAGCGCCTGGTCCGCCGCTTCGGGCGTATAGGGCTGGCCGTTGCGCAGGCGGATGTAGGATATGATCGTGTCGGGCTCGAGCCGCTGCGCACCGATCACCGCGATCGAGCGGATGATGTCGGGCTGCGCCTGAGCGGGCTGCGGCGCGGCAGTCGGCGTCGGTGCGGGGGTCGGCGCGGCCTGGGCGCCGGTGTCCTGCGCCAGAGCGATGCCCGGCATGCCGGCCAATGCGGTTGCGGCGAGAAGCGAGGCGACGGAGCGCGTCTTCAACGTGAAACGATCCCGTCCGGAAACTTGAGCGGTCATAAGGGTCCCGATTGCAGATTTTGCGCCGACGCCCCGGGCCGGCCAGTAAAGTCGCGCGTTGTTGCCGACGGGCCCAACGCACCCGTCGCCCCTTGCCCGAAGCGTGTGAGAGTATCAAGTTCGCGTCGCATCTGCGGCGCAGGCCCTCCCCGAATTTCCGCCCTGATCAACCGCCGAAGATCGGCAGCGAGGCGATATCGTTCACCGTGACGAACAGCATCAGCGCGAGCACGAAGGCTAGACCGGTGCGGAACGCCCACTCCTGACCGCGGGGACCGATGGGTTTCCGACGGACCGCTTCGGCCGCGTAGAAAGCCAGGTGCCCGCCATCGAGGGTCGGGATTGGCAGGAGGTTGATGAATGCCAAGTTAAGCGAGATCAGGGCGATGAAATTGACGAAGGCGAGCGCTCCGAGGGTCATTTGCTCGCCCGAATACTTGGCGATCTTGATCGGCCCGCCGAGTTCCTTGACCGAGCGCGTCCCGCTCACGATCTGGCCGATCCCGGTGATCATCATGTCGACGATCAGCACGCTCTGGCGCCCTGCCATGCCGATCGCCTCGATCGGACCGACGGGAACGAATTCGGGCGGGCTCGGCTCGGCCATGATCCCGATCAGGCCGATATCGCTCTTGTTGCCGAACTCGTCGGTGATGCTTTCGCGCCGCGTGGTGACGGGGATGCCGACCCGCTCGCCATCGCGCATGACATGGACCGTGATCTCGGTCCCGGGGCGATAGAAGATTTCGCGCTGCACCTCGCGATAGGTCTCGGTCTCGACATCGTCGACGGCGACCACCCGGTCCCCGATCCGGATCCCGGCATCGCGCGCGGGCGATTGCTCGGCATAGCCGGTGACGACGCTCTCGTTCTCGACGTCGCCGGGCACCGGCTTGCCGTAAATCATGAAGAACGCCGCGAAGATCAGCACCGCGACCAGCAGGTTTGTGACCGGGCCCGCGAGCACGATCAGGCTGCGCTGCCACAGCGGCTTCAAATGAAATTGCTCGCTGCGCGCTTCGGGAGCGACAGCATCGAGCGCATCCCTGTCCGGAATGCTCGCCGGGTTCATGTCGCCTGCGAACTGGACGTAGCCGCCCAGCGGGAGCGCGGAGAGCTTCCAGCGCGTACCGCGGCGGTCGGTCCAGCCGGTCAATTCCTTGCCGAAACCGATCGAGAAGGCCTCGACCTTCACCCCGAACCAGCGACCGACGAGGTAATGACCCAGTTCGTGCACCAGCACGAGCGGGCCGAGCACCAGCGCGAAGGCGAGGATGTAGATCAAGAGGTTGGGGCTATCGAACACGGATCAAAGGCTTTCCAGTACGGCACGGGCGGTGGCACGCGCGCTTTCGTCCAGCATCGTAACGTCGTCGAGCGAGTTCGGTGCCGGATCGTCCTGGTGCCGTTCTAGCACGACCTCATTAACACAAACGATATCGGTGAACTTGCAGCTCCCGTCGAGGAACCGCGCCACCGCGACCTCGTTGGCGGCATTGAGCACGCAGGGTGCGCCCCCACCTGCCTGCGCCGCCTCGCGCGCGACCCGGGTGGCGGGGAAGCGCTCCTCGTCGGGAGCCTCGAAGGTGAGGGTGCCGAGCGCGGGCAGATCGAGCGGCTCCATCGGCGTGTCCATCCGGTCGGGCCATGCGAGCGCGCTGGCGATCGGCACGCGCATGTCCGAAGGGCCGAGTTGAGCCAGTGTCGAGCCGTCGCGATATTCGACCATCGAATGGATCACGCTTTGCGGATGGACCACGATATCGAGCCGGTCGAGACCAACCGGGAACAGGTGGTGCGCCTCGATAAGTTCGAGGCCCTTGTTCATCATCGTCGCCGAATCGACGCTGATCTTGGCGCCCATATCCCAATTGGGATGCGCGACCGCCTGCGCCGGAGTCGCGGCCTCGAGCTCGGCCTGGCTCCAGCCGCGCAACGGGCCGCCGCTGGCGGTCAGCGTAATGCGACGGACGTCCTCGATGCGGTTGCCCTGGAGGCACTGGAAGATCGCATTGTGCTCCGAATCGACCGGCAGCAGCGTCGCGCCATGCTTCGCTACCGCGGCGGTCATTACCTCGCCGGCAGACACCAGCGCTTCCTTGTTCGCAAGCGCGACCGCCCCGCCGCGCTCGATCGCCGCCATGGTGGGCCTGAGGCCCGCACAGCCGACGATCGCGGCGACGGTGACGTCGGCCGGGCGCGCGGCGGCCTCGACCAGCGCAGAAGCGCCGCCGGCCGCCGCAATGCCGCTGTCGCCGAGCGCGTCGCGCAGGTCCGAAAGGCAGCTCTCGTCTCCGACCACGGCGATCTCGGCGCCGAACTCCCGCGCCAGCTTGGCCAGTTCGGCCGCGCTGCAATTGGCGGTCAGCGCGACGACCCGCCAGCCGGCGCGGTTGCGCCGCACGAGGTCGAGCGTCGAGGATCCGACCGAGCCGGTCGCGCCGAGAATGGAGATCGAACGGGTCATGGGTGGGCGGCCCACAGAAAATACGAGGCGATGGCAACCGGCAGCATGCCGTCGATACGGTCGAACACACCGCCATGGCCCGGGATGAGACGCGAGGAATCCTTCACTCCTGCGCGCCGCTTGAGCCAACTTTCGAAGAAGTCGCCCGCCTGCGCGAGCACTGCGAGCACGGCGCCGATCGCGAAGGCGATGAACAACATCGGCCGCAGCTCGAATTCGCCGGTATTGTAGACGAATGCGCCGGCTGCAACGAGCCCCGCCGCGATCGCTCCGCCGACAAGACCCGCCCAGGTCTTGGACGGGCTGATCCGGGGCGCGATCTTCGGGCCGCCGATCGTCCGCCCGCTGAAATAGGCCCCGGTATCGGTCGCGATCACCACCGCGATCACGCCGAACACCACCGCGACCGGCAGGATCGCGAGCGCGTAGCCGGCGATCGCAATATAGGCCGCCCCCGCGAACACCGCTAGCGTGGCGGCAGGGCCCCGCCCCCACCCGCGCCGGACGAGGCGACTGAATTCGAAGAAACACGCTCCCGCGACGAGCGCGACGAACACATGCCACACGCTCCCTCCGGCCCACAGCGCGCCCGCCGCCAGCACGATCATCACCGCTGCCGATGCGGCGCGCACCGGCAGGTCGCTGGTCTTCACCGCGACGGGGACGGGTTCGCTCTCACCGGCCACCGAAACGGCGCTCCCGGTTGGCGAAGTCGTCGAGCGCGGCGCGAAGGTGATCGGGGGTGAAATCGGGCCACAGCGTGTCGACGAACATCATCTCGGCATAGGCCGCCTGCCACAGCAGAAAATTCGACAGGCGGACTTCGCCGCTGGTGCGGATCAGCAAGTCGAGATCGGGCAGCGCCGCGGTGTCGAGGTTTCTCGCGATACTCTCGGCGGTAATCTCCCCCGCGTCCGCAGCCGTGGCCGCGGCGCGCGCGATTTCCTGCTGCGAGCCGTAATTGAGTGCCACGGCAAGCGTGCGGGTGCCGTGCTTCGTGCGCTCGAGCGCATCCTCGAGCAATTCGACGATATCGGGCGCAAGTCCTTGCCAGTCGCCGATAATATGGAGCTTCACGTCGTTCTCGATGAACTCGGGCAAGTCCGATTTGATGAACTTCCGCATGAGGTTCATCAGGTCGTCGACCTCGTCCTCGGGGCGCTTCCAGTTCTCCGAGCTGAAGGCGTAGAGGGTCAGGCACTCGAGATCGATGTCCTTCACCGCGCGCACGATCGCGCGCACCGCCTCGACCCCGCGCTTGTGCCCCATCGCGCGCGGCAGGTGCTTGCGCTTGGCCCAGCGACCATTGCCGTCCATGATGATCGCGACGTGTCTGGCGCGGTTTGCGGTCAGGGAACGATACTCCACATCCGTTCGTGCCGAGCCGGTGGCGCCGTACGCCCTCTGCGACTGCGTAGCACGTTTGCGCGAACGCCCCGAGCCAAGCTCGGGACGAACCCGGAAAAGCTCACTGAGTGAGGATTTCCTTTTCCTTCTCCTCGGCGGCCTTGTCGGCCTCGGCGACATATTTGTCGGTCATTTCCTGGACCTCGGTCTCGAGACGCTTCTTGTCGTCCTCGCCGATTTCCTTCTTCTTCTCGTCGTCCTTGATATTTTCCATCCCGTCGCGGCGGACGTTGCGGATCGCGATCCGCGCCTTCTCGGCATATTGCCCGGCGAGCTTGGCGAGCTCCTTGCGGCGTTCCTCGGTCAGGTCGGGGATCGGCAGTCGCACGGTCTGGCCGTCGGTCTGCGGGTTGAGACCGAGCCCGGCCTTGGTGATGCCCTTTTCGACCGCCGAGACATTGGCCTTGTCCCACACCTGCACCGCGAGCATGCGCGGTTCGGGCGCATTGACCGTGGCAACCTGCTGGAGCGGCATCAGCGAACCGTAGACCTCGACCTGCACCGGATCGAGCAGCGAGACATTGGCGCGGCCCGTGCGCAGGCCCGAAAGGTCGCTCTTGAGCGCCTCGACCGCGCCTTTCATCCGGCGTTCGAGATCGGATTTGTCGTATTTGGCCATCGCTCAGCCTTCCTTTGTCTTGACTATGGTCTGCACGCCTTCGCCCGACAGGACCCGCGCCAGATTGCCCTTCTCGCGGATCGAGAAGACGACGATCGGGATGTCGTTGTCGCGGCAGAGCGCCACGGCCGAGGCATCCATCACCTTGAGATTGTCCGAGAGCACACGGTCGTAACTCACGGTTTCGAAACGTTTTGCGTCCGCGTTCTTCTTGGGGTCGCTATCGTATACGCCGTCGACGCTGGTGCCCTTGAGCAGCGCGTCGCAGCGCATTTCGGCCGCGCGCAAGGCAGCCCCGCTGTCGGTGGTGAAATAGGGCGCGCCGACGCCGGCGGCGAAGATCACCACGCGGCCCTTTTCGAGATGCCGTTCGGCGCGACGGCGGATCACCGGTTCGCACACCTGGTCCATCTGCACCGCGCTCTGTACCCGGGTTTCGACGCCCAGCTGCTCGAGCGCATTCTGCATCGCGAGC
Organism: Pseudoblastomonas marina; assembly: GCF_034374265.1. Taxonomy (NCBI): domain Bacteria; kingdom Pseudomonadati; phylum Pseudomonadota; class Alphaproteobacteria; order Sphingomonadales; family Erythrobacteraceae; genus Pseudoblastomonas; species Pseudoblastomonas marina. Next base: position 1,203,923 of record NZ_CP139718.1, read on the forward strand.
GCGTTCATCACCGTCGCCAGCATGCCCATGTAATCGGCCTGTGCCCGGTCCATGCCCTGCGCCGCGCCCGCCATCCCGCGGAAGATATTGCCGCCGCCGATCACGAGGCAGATTTCGAGCCCGGTTTCCTTGGCGGTCTTCACCTCGCGCGCGAGCTCCTGCACGAAGCCGGGATCGATCCCGAACTCCTGCTCGCCCATCAGCACCTCGCCCGAGAGCTTCAGGAGGATGCGTTTGGCGGAGGTGAGCGGCATGGATGATTTTTCCGTTTTCTGGCGGGCTTGCGGCTCCTTAGCCATGATTGACGGACACGCAAAGGGAAAGGGGGCGCTGTGAGCGCGAGAGGCCGAGGAGGCGCACTGCGCTGGCGAATGGCAGCGCTCGAGCCTATAGCGCGCGGCCATGATTGCCGCGTTCAACCAGGTCCGGACCTTCCTGCTTGCGATCTTCATGATCATGGCGGGCAGCGGTTTCCTGTCGACGCTGCTCGCGGTGAGGCTCGAGAACGACGGCACGGCGGCGCCGCTGATCGGCCTCGTCGGCACGGCCTATTTCGCGGGTCTGACGGTCGGATCGCTTCGGGTCGGCGGATTGATCGCACAGGTCGGTCATATCCGCTCGATCGCGGCTTTCGTCTCGGTTTTCTCGGCCAGCAGCCTGTCCTATGCCCTGTGGCAGGACGTCGCTTTCTGGGCGGTGTTGCGCTTTATCGACGGCTTCGCGATCGCGGGGGTGTTCGTCTGCCTCGAAAGCTGGCTGAGCGAGCGCACCGACACACGCACCCGCAGCTCGGCGCTCGCAGCCTACATGGTGGCGCTCTATCTCGGCCAGGCGATGGGGCAGTTCCTGCTCAATATCGGCGAGGACGCCCCCGCCCTGCCCTTCATGTTTTCGGCCATCCTGCTGTCGTTGGCGCTGCTGCCGGTGGTGCTGACGCGGGTCCCCCAACCCGACATCGGCGAATTGCAGCCGCTCTCGGTCACGCGCCTCTATGCCATTTCGCCGCTGGGGATGATCGGGACCGCGGCGACCGGACTGATGCTGGGCGCGTTTTATGCCCTAGCCGCGGTGTTCGTGCGGCGGGTGGGGCTGAGCCTTGCCGACGTCGCCTTCTTCACCTCCTGTGCGATCGGCGGCGGGGTGCTGTTCCAGTGGCCGCTCGGCTTGCTGTCCGACCGGTTCGACAGGCGCAAGGTGATCGTGGCGATCTTTCTAGCCGCGGCGCTGGTCGCCAGTGCGATCGCGCTGGTCGGCGACCATCGCGGCCTGCTGTTCGTGCTGGGCAGCCTGTTCGGCGGTGTCGCTTTCGCGCTTTATCCGCTGTGCGTCGCGCATACCAACGACCATATCGAGGCGCATGAGCGCGTCGGGGCGAGCGGCGGCCTCGTCCTGCTCTATTCACTCGGCGCGGTGGCGGGACCTCTGGTCGGCTCGCTGGCGATGGCAATGGCCGGACCGGCAGGCCTGTTCGGTGCGATCGGCGCGACCGCGCTGCTGGCGACCGGCTTCGGCCTGTGGCGCGTATATGCCGCCGATCCGGTTCCGAGCGAGGACCAGTCCGCCTTCCAGAGCATCCCGCGCACCAGCGCCGTGGCGCTGGGGGCGGAAGAAGAGAGCAGCGAGGACCGGTAGGTTTACGCCGCCCTCTACGGCGCGAACGAAAACGGCCGCCGGATCGAAACCCCGCGGCCGCTCGATTCGGTTTCGGAAAGGATCAGCCCTTCATCGCGGCGGCGACTTCGGCGGCGAAATCCTCTTCCTTCTTCTCGATGCCTTCGCCCAGCTGGAAGCGGACATAGTCCTTGAGGACGATGTCCTTTCCGGCGTCCTTGCCGGCCTGCTTCACGACTTCGGCGACGGGCGTCTTGTTGTCCATCACGTAGATCTGGCTGAGCAGCGCGTTTTCCTTGGCGAATTTGGCGATCGCGCCGTCGACCATCTTTTCCTGCACGGCTTCGGGCTTGCCGCTTTCGGCAGCCTTTTCCTGCGCGATGGCGCGTTCACGCTCGATCACGTCCTGGTCGAGCCCTTCGGCGTTGAGAGCCTGCGGGAACGCCGCGGCAATGTGCATGGCGAGCGACTTGCCGAGCGGTTCGAGCACGTCGGCGCCGGCTTCGCTTTCCAGCGCCACGAGCACGCCGATCTTGCCGAGGTTCGGCGCGATCGCGTTGTGCATGTAGGGCACGACGACGCCGTTCTCGACCGAGATCGTGCGCATGCGGCGGATCTGCTGGTTCTCGCCGATCGTCGCGACGTTGTTGGTCAGCGCATCGCCGACCGTGCCGCCACCGGGGTAATCGGCGTTGCGCAGCGCTTCGATGTCGTCGCTGTCGGACTGCAGCGCGACCTGCGTGGTCTTGTTGACGAAGTCCTGGAACTGGTCGTTCTTGGCGACGAAGTCGGTTTCCGAGTTGACCTCGACGGCCACGCCCTTGGTGCCTTCGACGGCGATGCCGACGAGGCCCTCGGCCGCGGTACGGCTCGACTTCTTCTGCGCGGCGGCAAGGCCCTTGGCGCGCAGCATGTCGACCGCGGCTTCCATGTCGCCGTCGGTTTCGGTGAGCGCCTTCTTGCAATCCATCATGCCCGCGCCGGTCCGTTCGCGCAGGGCTTTCACGTCAGCGGCGGTATAGGCCATGAGGTGAATCCTTTATTTGCTGTGGTGTGAGGCGCCGGGCTCATCGAAGGAATCGCCCGGCGCACTGGAATGTATCTGTGACGCCGGTGTTACCCGGCGCCCGAAACGTTCGCTCAGGCGGTCGCTTCTTCGGCCGGCGGGTTCGCCATGTCGCCGGCGTCGGCGCCCTGCGAACCGCCCTTGCCCGCGCGCGCCGCTTCGGCGATCGCATCGCAATACAGGCGGATGGCACGCGCCGCGTCGTCGTTGCCCGGGACGGGGAAGGCGATACCGGTCGGATCGGTGTTGGTGTCGAGCACCGCGACCACCGGAATGCCGAGCACGGCGGCTTCCTTGATCGCCAGGTCTTCCTTGTTCGCGTCGATCACGAACATGACGTCGGGCAGGCCGCCCATGTCGCGGATCCCGCCGAGCGAAAGCTCGAGCTTGTCGCGCTCGCGCGTCAGCTGGAGGATTTCCTTCTTGGTCAGGCCGCTCATCTCGCCGCCGAGCTGCTCGTCGAGCGCCTTGAGACGCTTGATCGACTGGCTGATCGTCTTCCAGTTGGTCAGCATGCCGCCGAGCCAGCGGTGGTTGACGAAGTGCTGGCCCGAGGACAGCGCCGCTTCGCGGATCGCGTCCTGCGCCTGGCGCTTGGTGCCGACGAACAGCACCTTGCCGCCCGCGCGGGCGGTCTGCTCGACGAAATCGAGCGCGCGCGCGAACAGCGGCACGGTCTGCGACAGGTCGATGATGTGGATGCCGTTGCGCGCGCCGAAGATGTACGGCTTCATGCGCGGGTTCCAGCGGGGGGTCTGGTGGCCGAAGTGCGAGCCGGCCTCGATCAATTGCTGCATCGTGACGGTGGGAGCCGCCATAGGGAATTCCTTTCCGGTTGTGCCTCTGGGAAGCTGGAACCCGAGCGGTTGGCCCGCGGCGAGCACCGGTATGTCAGCGCTTCCCATGTGGATTTTCCGCCGATTGCCGGATGCGGAATGCACCCGATTCATCTGCGGATGCGCGCCCTTAGCGGGGATGGCACACGATTTCCAGCCCGAATTTCGTCGCAAACCCGATTCGCTTGGCCGCGATTTCGGTTGACAGAACAGGAACAGGTGTGGAACAAACAGGAAACCGATGGAACAGATTGCGGAACTGCCGACCATCCGGCGCCGTTTTCGATCCGTAACATGCCGGGAATAACCCCGCTTCAAGCGTAGGAAATCCAGAGATGACCTCCATTCTGATCACCGCCGTGATTGCCGCCGCCGCTTCCTTCGCGCTTTACGTGTTGGTCCGCGATACCGGCTACCTGATGGCGAAACATGACGAATGGCAGGGGAAGCTCGCCCGGATCGACCGCGATTCGCTGCGCGATCCCGCCGCCTTTACCTTGCGCGCGCCGTGCGATGCTAAGCGGGGTGTTCCGGCGCGTCCTTCGTCGCCGCGGCCTCTGCGCGCTGCCGCCTGATCCGGCGATAGCGCAGGATGCTGTACGGCACCGTCGCGAGATAACCGATACTGATCACCGACAGTGCGATCCACGGCTCTAGGATCAGCGCGGCAACCACCAGCCCCGTCAGCAGCAACAGTTCTAGCCGGATGCTCCGGCGCGGCCGCAGCGAGGTCCAGCTGAGCGTGGCGGTATTCGAGATCATCAGGAACGCGATCACCACCAGCCAGATCGCGACGAACACCGGCTCGCGCAGGACCGGATTGTCGGTCTCGAGCCACAGATACATCGGCAGGAAGGCGACCCCTGCCCCCACCGGCGCAGGCACCCCGGTCAGGAATCCGGCGGATTTGTGGGGTTGTTCGTCGGTATCGATCTGCGCGTTGAAACGCGCCAGCCGCAAGGCGCAGGCGACCGCCACCGCGAGCGCGGCGAACCAGCCGATCCGCGGCAGGAACTGCAGCGACCACAGGTAGATGATCAGCGCCGGGGCGACTCCGAAGCTGAGCGAATCGGCCAGGCTGTCGAGTTCGGCCCCGAATTTGGACTGGGCATTGAGGAAGCGCGCGGTGCGGCCGTCGAGCCCATCGAGGATCCCTGCAGCGAACACCAGAAGCACCGCCGCATCCCAATCCTGCATGATCGCGGCGCGGATCGCGGTCAGACCGAGACACATTGCCGCCGCGGTGATCGCATTGGGAATGAGCGTGCGCAGCGTCAGCCCGCGAATTTCGCGTCGGCGCCCCATTCCCTGCGGCTTGCTCACGTCGACATCCTCACTGGGAGACACCCTCGATCAGCGGCTGCTGGCTCATCTCGGCGATCACGGTTTCGCCCGCGACCATCTTCTGCCCGAGCACCACGCGCGGTTGCGTATCGCGCGGGAGGTAGACGTCGACCCGGCTGCCGAAGCGGATCAGCCCGACGCGCTGGCCCGCTGCGACGGTGTCGCCCGGCTTCACGAACGGCACGATCCGGCGTGCCACGAGGCCGGCAATCTGGGTGAAGCCCATGCGCCGGCCGTCGGCGCGTTCGACGAGGATGTGCTGGCGTTCGTTTTCTTCGCTCGCCTTGTCGAGATCGGCGTTGAGGAACTTGCCGGGGACATAGATCACCCGCTTGATCGTCCCCGCCATCGGCGAGCGATTGATGTGGACGTCGAACACGCTCATGAAAATCGAGACGCGGGTCACCGGCTCTTCGCCGAGCCCTTCGCCGCCCTGCCCGTCATCGCTCACCAGCTCGGCGGGCGGCGGGACCTGTTCGATCAGCGTGACGAGGCCGTCGGCCGGGGCAACGATGTTGTCCTCGCCCTGCGGGGTGACGCGAACCGGATCGCGGAAGAAGGCGAGCACGCCCAGCGACAGGAAGGCGAGCGGCCAGGCCAGGGTTTCCCAAGCGAGGAAGGCGAATACGAGGCTCAGCCCAAACACGGCGAGGCCGTATTTGCGGCCTTCGGGATGGATCGCGGGCCAGCTCCAGCCGGCTTCGCCATTCCCGCGGTTATCGACGATCTGTGATGACATGGTCATGGCCTTTAAGAGCGCATGGGCCGCACCACAAGTTCCCGCGCGATGCAGTCCCGAAGCGACACCGTCCCGCTGTGCGACAATCGCTCGTCTATCGCTAGATGCCGAGCGCGGAGGCGCTCTGCCACAGCATATAGGCCGCCACGACGAAGATCAGCCCGGCAAACACCGTCTTGAGGTGCCCGCCACCTGAAAGCCGACGCGCGGCGAGCGTGCCGAGGAAGCTTCCGAGCACGCCGCCGACGATGAAGACCAGCGCCAGCTCCCAGTTCACCAGCCCCGAAAAGGCGTAATTGGCCGCCGTCGTCAGCCCAAACGCGGTCACCGCGACGAGGCTGGTGCCGACCGCTGCGATCATCGGCATCCGCGTCGCGGCGATCAGTCCAGGGACGATAAGGAATCCGCCGCCGATCCCGAAGAACCCGCTGACGACCCCGGCGCCGAGCCCGTAGCCGATCACCTTCGGCGCGTTCGCCCGAGTCAGGTCCGCACCCGTCTCGCCCGCGTCCTTGCGCGAGCGCAGCATCAATGCACCGACCAAGATCATCAGGATCGCGAACAGGAACAGGAGGCCCTGCCCGTCGAAGTTCTTGCCCGCGGTCGAACCGCCGAAGGCACCGAGGATGCCCGCCCCGGCGAACAGCAGTCCTGCCTTCCAGCGGACATTGGCGACCCGGGCGTGCTGGAGCAGGCCGGTCGCCGCATTGGCGGCGACCGCCAGCGCACTCGTCCCGATCGCGACATGCGGCTGCGAGACCCCGACGAGGTAGACCATCAACGGCACGGCGAGGATCGATCCGCCCCCGCCGACCAGGCCGAGCGAAAAGCCGACCAGCCCGCCCGACAGCGCGCCGAGCACCCATTGCATCGTATCGAGCATCGGCGCCTAGGTCCGCTTGCGATCGAGGAGCGCGAACACGGCCATGCCGGCAAGCATCGCGGCAACGAAGATCAGCGCTGGCCGGAAGGCGGTGCCAAGCGATGCGATCGCAGGTCCCGGACACAGGCCGGCGAGGCCCCAGCCAATCCCGAACAGCGCGGCTCCGCCGAGCAGGCGGCGATCGATCGCCCGGGTTCCGGGCAGGTGGAATTCGGCCTCCGCGATCGGCGCGGCCATTCGCGCCTGGACGAACCAAGCGAGCGCCATCACCAGCATCGCCCCGCCCATCACGAAGGCGAGCGTAGGGTCCCATTCGCCGAACAGGTCGAGGAAGCCCCGCACGCGCGAGGGGTTCATCATGCCCGAGAGCGCGAGACCGAAGCCAAAAATCGCTCCGGACAGGAGAGCAAGAAATGCACGCATCACCATGCTCCTCCCGCAGCGTTGACGATCGCGACCGTGGCGAATCCGGTCGCCATGAAAGTCAGCGTGGCGACGATCGAGCGCTTGGACAGGCGCGACATGCCGCACACGCCGTGGCCGCTGGTGCAGCCGCTGCCGAGCCGCGTACCGAATCCGACCACGAGCCCGCCCGCGACCAGCCAGCCCCAGCCGGGCGGGAAATCCGCCTCGACCGGACCGACCGTTTGGGCGAACACCACTGAGCCGACGACAAGTCCGACGACGAACAACGCTGCCACCACCCAGGGCGTACCCGAGCGGTTGAGGAGGACGGCGCGCGAAAGCATGCCGGACACGCCGGCGATGCGGCCGGTGCCGAGCAGCATGACGAGCGCCGCGAGGCCGATCAGCAGCCCACCGACGAACCCTTCGAGCGGGGCGGCTTCGGGAAAACCGGGCAGCATCATACCGCGTTCACCGGAATCTTGATGTAACTCACGCCGTTCTCCTCCGGATCGGGCAGGCGACCGCCCCTGATATTGACCTGCACGCTGGGCAGGATCAGCTTGGGCATCGCCAGCGTGCTGTCGCGCTCGGTGCGCATGGCGACGAATTCCTCTTCGGTGGTGCCGTCCTTCACATGCACGTTCTCGTCGCGCTGCTGGCCGACGGTGGTCTCCCACGCATAGTCGTCACGCCCCGGTGCCTTGTAGTCGTGGCAGAGGAATATCCGCGTTTCGCGGGGGAGCTCGAGCAGGCGCCGGATCGAGCGGAACAGCTGCGCCGCATCGCCCCCGGGAAAATCGGTTCGCGCGGTGCCGAAATCGGGCATGAAGATCGTGTCGCCGACGAACGCCGCATCGCCGACGATGAAGGCCATGTCGGCCGGGGTGTGGCCGGGCACATGCAAGGCGATCCCCTCGAGCTCGCCGATCGCGAAGGTGTCGCCATCGTCGAACAGGCGATCGAACTGCGATCCGTCGCGTTCGAAATCGGATCCGGCGTTGAATATCTTGCCGAACACGTCCTGCACCCGGATGATCTCACGCCCGATTGCAAGCTTCCCGCCGAGCTTGTCCTGCAGGTAGGGCGCAGCGGAAAGGTGATCGGCATGGGCGTGGGTTTCGATCAGCCAGGTGACCGACAGCCCGTTCTGTTCGATATATTCGACGATCCGGTCGGCCGAGCCGTTCGAGGTCCGGCCGGAGGCCGCCTCGTAATCGAGCACCGAATCTATCACCGCCGCCTCGCGCGTGGCGGGATCGTGCACGACGTAGCTGATCGTGTTGGTCGCCTCGTCGAAAAACCCCGCAATCGTGGGGCGTTTGCTCTTTTCGGCCCGCGCGCGCTCGATCTGTTCGGCGGCGGCGGCCAGCGCTGTGTCTGCCATGGTCATTGCTCCTCTGCCGATGATATAATGTATCATTAGAAGAAGTCCAATCGGTGGTGCCGATCAGTGAGATTTTCATGGACACAGCGCCAAATCGATGCGTCGGTCAAGGCCCGTCACGCCCGCTTCGCGTGCATGTCGCGCAGGTGCCGCGCTCTTGGCGGTCGTCTTTCGATGTCAGTCTGGTGTACCGGTGGTGGCAGGGCTTGAATCGAACCGAAAAAATAACCTTTTGATATCAATCCTGTTCTTGGAACAAACGCAGGCCTTCCCCCACACTCTCCCCCACATTTTCGTTCATTTAACGGTGGTTCTGTTCAGCGTTTTGACCGGAAAGCTGAATAAATGGGTGGTTCGTGCTGCGCCTGATCGCAACATAATGGTACGGTCTGACGCTGTCCAATTGCGAGTTAGCGGCCTGGTCAGTTCAATGCCCGATGCCGCTCCACCAACCTATGCAAACTGGCTGTCGTGATGCGCGTTGCCTTGCCAATCTTGATGGTTTCGAGCTCGCCACTGGAGATCAGTTCGTAGAGCTTTGTGCGCCCGACGCCGATCATGCGTGCGGCATCATTGACCCGGACGCAGATCGGCTCGACTGTTCGTTGACCGCTCATTCAGCCAGATCTTCTTCGCGGTAGTGAACGGGATCGGCGATCCAGCGATTTATAGCAGACTCATGCCAGCCCGCGCCGTGGACACTAATTTTCACCTGCGTCGGGAAAGTGCCCTCTGCGATCTTGCGATAGATGGTGGAGCGGGAGAGACCGGTTCGGTCGAGCACGGTCTTCAGTCGGATAATGCGTTCGGTATTGGACATTGGGCGTTCTCACTTTGACATTGGCAGCCCCTCTACGGAACATAGTGAGAACTTTTCGACGTAACGCAAGAGGTCGAACGAGCGGAAATTCAGACGCATCCTTAGCGATTTGAGTTACTTGAAAGGATTCTGGACGGTTAAAGACTTTGTAGGATAAACGACATCGCCAGCTTCAGTTCTGAACATTATTCTGCGTTGGCCTGATATTGAGCCAGCCTTGCGCGAATGAGCGCATGCGACGACGGATTCCTGTGCCACCGGTGCCGGATTTCGCGCGAATCGAATTCAGAATCCGCCGCAATGGCGACCGTTGCCGATTTCGAGTTTGCATAAAGCGAGAAATTCATTTCCTGCCTAACCTGGCCACCCGAAATGGCCGAATCTGGGCCGGTTTCGGACCGTCCGGTCTGTGCGCTAAAACTAAAGAAAGACGCCATTCCTCGATAGGGCAAGATGACGATCTTAATCCCGTGGGCAGTCCCGCCTAAATGAGGCACCCGCCATCTGCGGCTGCTGACGCCATTGCTCGCAGAAAATCGTACCACGCGTCCATCCCTTCACCGGTGCGGGCGGAAACCAGCAAGACGAGCGCATTGGGGTTTACTGCGGAGATGTTTGCACGGCATGCGGCCTCGTCGAATCCAACATGCGGGGCGAGGTCGATCTTGTTGATCAACACCAGCTCTGCTGCGCGGAACATGTGCGGGTATTTGAGTGGCTTGTCCTCGCCCTCCGGGGTGGAGATAACGGCGACCTTCATCCGTTCACCCAGATCGAACATCGCCGGACAAACAAGATTGCCGACATTCTCGATCAGCAGCAACGAGCCGGATTTCGGTGCGAGTTCTTCAACAGCGCGGGCAACCATATCGGCTTCGAGGTGACAGCCGGCCCCAGTGTTGATCTGGATTGCACGGGCCCCCGCTTCGCGAATGCGCGTGGCGTCATTGGCCGTCTGTTGATCACCCTCGATAACGGCAATCGGCAGACTTCCTTCCAGCGCCCGGATCGTGGTTTCGAGCAAGGTCGTCTTGCCAGCCCCTGGCGAACTGACGAGATTGAGCGCGACAACACCGCGCCCTTCGAACCAGCCCCGGTTGCGAGCCGCCTGGCGATCATTCCGGTCAAGCACGGCGGTTTCCAGTGATACACGCGCCGCTTGTTCGCCGTGGTGGTGATGGTCATGCCCGTGATCATGATGGTGGTGATGATGGTGCCCGTGTGAATGATCATGATCGTGTGAATGAGTGTGATCGTGGGAGTGGTCATGATCGTGGGAGTGGTCATGATCGTGGGAATGGTCATCGCCGCTGCGAAGCAGCACTCGCTTTCCGGTTTCCGGGTCAATCATCGCGATCTCGTTGTCAGGATCGGTGCATCCGCAGGTGCCGCACATCAGGCCATTTCCTCCATATCGAAATCCTTGATGATGAACTGGTCGGTCTCGCCTTCCAGAAATTCGAGTGCAGCCTTCTCGAGCAGCGTACCTTCGCTCGCCACCTCGAATGAAAATCGGATCGCCTCGCGCTCTACGCAGGCATAGGGGCCGACTGCCAGGCGCACACGCGACACCCGCCGACCCTGCGCGTGATCACCAACAATGGCGACAATATTCCGGGCAAGAGACAGCTCGTGCATCAGGCCGCCCCCAACACGCCAGACAGGTTGGCGTAGATCGTGTGCAATCCCAGGCCAAGTGCCAGCACAGCCAACGACAGATTCAGCGCTCGATGAAGTCGCAAGGCAACACGCTCTGCATAGCCAAGCGGCCAGGAGGCGATAAAGCTGAGCGCAGCCATTCCTGCAATTGAGCCAACTCCGAACAGCAGGACATAGATAACCGCCAGCAGAGGATCACCAACCGAAGCGACTGCCAGGGTAAGCAGGGCAGCCGATCCTGCCGCGCCATGCACCAGCCCGACAGCCAGCGCTTTCAAGGGAAACTTGTGGGGGTGAGAGTGTTCGTGGCGGCTCGCATCATGGGGCGCCCGTTCGCCAAGATGGCTGTGAGCATGAAAATGACGTTCGCCATCGGAATGATCGTGCAGGTGGAAATGCACCCGTGCCTTGCGCATCCGCCAAAGTACATCACCCCCCAGCAGAATCAGCATGAAGCCAACGGCGCTCTCCAGAAGGGCTGCCGTGCGGCCTGTCAATGCCATGCCCAGCAGGATCACTGCAGAACAGATCGCGAGCAGGGTGAGCGTATGCCCTAGCCCCCACGCAGCACCCCGCAGCACCATCGACCGGCGCGAATTCCGTCCCGTGGCCATGGCACCGACTGCGGCGAGGTGATCGGGTTCGAGCGCATGGCCCATTCCGGCAAGGAAACCCAGGGCGATCAACGAGAGTTGCATGGCAGGTCTTCTCCCTCAGCAGATACGCGGCAGTTGCTCGCCGACCAGCATGTCGACGATCCGGCTTCCGCCGAACAGGCTATGCATGACCACGCGCGGGCTGCGCATCTCTGCCGCGCGCCCGATAATGGCTGCATCGCGCCCTGCCTCGGTTGAGCGCATGGCTGCCAGCGCAGCTTCCGCCTGCTCCTCTGGAACGAACAGCACCAGCGCCCCTTCATTGGCGAGATAGAGTGGATCAAGCCCGAGCAGTTCGCACACGCCCTTGACCTCGGCCCTCATTGGCAATCTGGCCTCGTCGATCTCGATCCCGATGGCCGAGGCTTGCGATATTTCGTTGAGTGCGCTGGCCAGGCCTCCTCTGGTGGCATCCCGCGCACAGCGCACACCCGGTGCGGCTTCGATCACCGCTTCCATCAGGTGATTGAGCGGGCGGCAATCCGAACGAATATCCGCCTCGAAAGCCATGTCTCCACGCGCGGCCAGAATGGCGGCGCCATGATCACCCAATACACCGTTGACCAGCGCGACATCGCCCGCGCGAACTTTCTCCGCGGCAAGTTCGCGTCCAGCAGGGATGACTCCCACTCCGGAAGTGGTGACGAAAAGCGTATCGGCAGCACCGCGCTCAACCACCTTGGTATCGCCGGTCACGATCCGCACACCGGCCTCGTCGGCCGCCCTACGCATGGCCGCTGCCACGCGGCGTAGCAAGGCGACTTCGGTGCCTTCCTCAATGATAAAGGCCGCCGACAGCCACAGCGGTTGCGCGCCGCCGACGGTAAGGTCGTTAACTGTGCCGCAAACCGCAATCTTGCCGATATCGCCACCGGGGAACTCGAGCGGCTGCACTACGAAACTGTCCGTGGTGAAGGCCAGCCGGGCACCCTCCACGGCCAACATTTCGTGGCTCAACCGCGCCTGGTCTTCCAACCCGTCGGGTTCGAAAACCGAGGTAAACACATCCTCGATCAGATCCCGCATGGCCTTGCCGCCACCGCCATGCGCCAGCGTCACCCGCTCCGCTCGCAGCCGTCCGTTGCCAGTGGGAGTTACAGCGTTCATTGCGCTGGCTCCGGCACCGCATCGATCCCGCCATACTGATAATAGGCGGCACATGCTCCTTCAGACGAAACCATCAGGGCACCCATCGGTGTTTCCGGTGTGCACGACCGACCGAACAGCTTGCACTGCCATGGCTTGATCGCGCCTTTCAGCACTTCGCCGCACTGGCAAGCCTTGGGATCCGGAATGCTAGGCGATGCAACGGCAAATTTTCGCTCAGCATCCCAGGCCGCATAGGCCTCGCGAATCTGGACGCCAGAATGGTCAATCGAGCCCAGCCCGCGCCATTCGAAGAATTCCCGCAGTTCGAATACTTCCGTAACCGCAGCCAGCGAAGCTTCATTGCCATGGCGTGGCACAATCCGGTCATACTGGTTTTCGATCTCCGCCCGGCCTTCGGCCATCTGCCGAAGCACCATCCAAACCGAATGCAATACGTCGAGCGGTTCGAAGCCGGCGACCACCAGCGGACGGTGGTAGTCGCGTGCGATGAAGTCATAGGGATCAGTGCCGATGACCATCGAGACATGGCCCGGCCCGAGAAAGCCATCGATCCCCATATCGGGTGAATCGAGGATCGCCTTGATCGTGGGGATGATGGTGATGTGGTTGCAGAACAGCGAGAAATTGCCGATCCCTTCTGCCTGGGCCTGCAGGATTGTCAGGGCTGTGGAGGGCATCGTCGTCTCGAAGCCGAGGCCGAAGAAAACCACTTCGCGGTCCGGGTTCGCACGGGCCAGCGCGAGGGCATCGAGTGGTGAATAGACCATCCGCACATCGGCCCCTTCGGCCTTTGCGCCTAGCAGGCTGAGCCGCGATCCCGGCACGCGCATGGCATCACCAAACGTAGTGAAGATCACCTCCGGCTTCATAGCCAGTTCCACGCAATCATCGACCCGGCCCATCGGCAACACGCAAACCGGACAGCCCGGCCCATGGGCAAACTCGATTTCCGGCGGAAGCATCTTCTCGATGCCGTATCGGAAGATCGAATGCGTGTGGCCGCCGCACACTTCCATGATGACGACCGGGCGATCGCGCCCGGCCATGATCTGTGCAGTCAGGGCCTCGATTTCCTTGAGCAGGACACCGGCGCGAACCGGATCGCGGAATTCGTCGACATACTTCATGCGCCTGCCTCCAGCGGTGCGGCCCGGTCATTGGCTAGCAGCGTGTGGGTCAGGTCCCAGAGGATGTGATAGGCCGCGAGGTGGCATTCCTGCACCCGGTGGATCGAGCCTGTTGGGACCACCAGCAGATGATCCAGTCCGGCGCGGGCCATCTCGCCCCCGTCACCACCCGCCAGGCCGATCGTGGCAATGCCCATCTCCCGCGCCTTGGCAAAAGCCCGGATGAGGTTTGCGGAATTGCCGCTGGTCGAAAAGCCGATCAGGCAATCACCGTGCCGCCCGTGGGCAATCAGCGGACGCACGAACACATGGTCCTGTCCGACATCATTACCGACTGCCGTCAGCATCGCGACATCGGCCGCGAGGTTGATCGCACCCAGCGCCGGCCTTCCGGCGGTCACTGGATGGAGAAACTCCACCGCGACATGCGCGGCATCACAGCTCGATCCGCCATTGCCCATGGCCAGCAGGCGTCCGCCCTGGCGATAGCTTGCGGCCAGCGTGGTCGCGGCGGCGACCAGTTCGTCTGCCTGTTCTGCAAAAAACTTGCCGAACACCTCAGTGTGGTCCCGAGCCTTGCTTTCAACCGAATGGCGCAGGCTTTGCGCCGAGGCACGGAGCTGTTCGCCACCTCTGCGCATATGCGGATAAAGCGCATTCAAGGCAGGGCCAGTGGTCACCACTGCGCGTCTCCCAACGCGCGATCGCCGTCGCGCATGGCTGCAAGTTCCTGCTGCGCCTCTCCCAGCTCGGTCAGGATGCGCAGTGTTTCGGCCGCCTGATCCTCGTCAATCTTGCTCATGGCAAATCCGACATGGATCAGCACCCATGTGCCGATCAGGTCTTCGACACTGCCTTCGCCAATAACGCAGGCGAGGTTGACCGGGCGCCGCACGCCGGAGACATTGGCCACGCCCAGCTTGCGCCCGGCATCGGTGATCTCCACGATCTGCCCCGGAATACCTAAGCACATACTTCTCTCCCATTTTCGGTTTCCGCGGTCGCTTCGTGCAAATGGGCCATGGCCACAGCGGCCTGCCCCAAAGCCAGACCGCCATCATTGGCGGGCACTCTCGAGTGGCTGAGGACGTTGAGCCCCAGCTGTTCCAATCCTTCATGGACCAGGCGGAACAGCGTGGCGTTCTGGAAACAGCCGCCAGACAGGGCCACAGTATCAGGGCCATCGTCTGCGGTCAGGCGCTGCGCCATGGCCACAACAGACCGTGCGAGGCCGCGATGGAACCGCGCGCACATCACCCCAACCGGCGTATTCAGCAGCAGGTCACCCAGCATCGCCCGCCACACGGCGAGCGGTTCAACATAGGGAAGCCCACGCCCGCCCAGCAACGGAATGGAAAAAGGATAGGCCAGATCGTCCGGCTCATTCAGCGCCGCCGGATCGATTGCTGCTTCCAGCAACATGGCTGCCTGTCCTTCATATTCCTGCCGATCCCAGGCGAGACCGCAGATCGCCGCTGCGGCATCGAACAACCGCCCGCATGAGGAAGAAAGTGGGCTATTGGTGCCGCTGGCGATCATCGCATCGATCGTGGATCGCGGCATGGCGGAAAGGCGGGCAAACAATGGCAGGTCAGCGAAATTCATCGCGAATTCGGCCCAGCCCATCTGCGCCATCAAATGGGCATAGGCATTGCGCCAGGGTTCGCGGATCGCCGCAGTCCCACCCGGTAGTGCGACCGGCTTGAGCATCCCGGCACGACGGTATCCGCGATAATCGCAGATCAGGAACTCACCGCCCCAGATCGTGCCGTCATCACCCAGGCCCAGACCGTCAAGCGCAATTCCCAGTGCAGGGGCGGCATCGAGCGAGCGGCCGTTTTCGGCCAGACAGGCGGCGATATGGGCGTGGTGATGCTGTACCGCGATCACCGGTCGTCCATCCGCGATTTCGCGCCCATGCTTGGTCGAAAGATATTCGGGATGCGCGTCCACCGCGATTGCCGCTGGCTGATGGTCGTAGAGCTGGGTATAAAGATCGAGGTTGCGGCGCACATCATCTTCGGTGGCCGCATCCTCCAGATCGCCCATGTGCTGGCTCAGCACAGCTTCGCCATCGCGCACCAGACAGAAGCTGTTCTTGAGCTCCGCACCCATGGCCAGCAGCGAGAGGTCGCGCGGAAAGCCGGTGGGCAAGTCGATAGCTCTGGGGGCGTAGCCGCGCGCGCGGCGCAGCAGCCGGACCCGGCCCAGATCGACCCGCGTAACGCTGTCGTCGATCCGGTTGGCAATGTGCCGGTCGTGCATCAGCGCAAATTCGGCAATGCCTTCCAGTTCGGCACGGGCCTGCTCGTTAGAGGTACATTGCGGGCGGCCTGAGAGATTGCCCGAAGTCATCACCACCGGGCGCTTCATCCGCCGCAACAGCAGGTGATGCAGCGGGGTGTGAGGCAGCATGAAGCCGATCCGGTCCAGCCCCGGCGCCACCGCTTCAGCCAGCGGCTCCCCCGATGCGCGCAGCAACACGATCGGCGCTTCAGGCGATGCCAGCAGTTCGGCTTCCTGATCCGAGAATTCGGCATAACGGCGGATAACGTCCAGATCGCGCGCCATCAGGGCAAAGGCCTTGCCCCTGCGCCGTTTTCGCATACGCAGATCGGCCACCACCTCCGCGCGGGTGGCATCACAGGCGAGATGAAAGCCGCCAAGCCCCTTGATGGCGACGATATGCCCGTTCATCAGCATGCCGCCTGCGGCATCCACGTCGTCCATCATCGAAAAGGCTTCGTGATTAACAGTACCGGGGCCAAGGCGCTCGATCCATGCGCGCGGTCCGCAAACATGGCACGCGATAGGTTGGGCATGGAAGCGCCGGTCTGTCGGATCGGAATATTGCTCTCCGCATTCCGGGCACATCGCGAAACCTCTCATGGTCGTGCGGGCACGATCATAGGGGCCGGTCTCGATAATCGAGAAACGCGGCCCGCATTCGGTACAATTGGTAAAGGGGTAGCGATAGCGACGCTCGAAAGGATCGCGCACTTCTTCAAGGCAGGCGGAGCAGATTGCCGCATCGGGCGTTACAGCCCCGCGCATGCCGTCACCTTCCGATGCACCGATAACGAAGCTCTCGGGCCGCACAGCATCAATTGCCACGCGTTCTATCGCATCAATCCGCGCCAATGCAGGCAGCGCCGCGCGCAGTTCGCTTTCAAAGCGCGACACCGCTTCGCCCCAAAGGCGAATTTCAACCCCGCTGCTGGTGTTGCGCACATCACCGGTTAGCTCAAGCTCGCGTGCAACCCGCCATACAGTGGGCCGGAAGCCTACGCCCTGCACCTGGCCGCGTACCAAAAGGCGTTCGCCGGTCACCGCGCCAGATTCCACAAAAGGACGCGATTGTTGCCGCTATCGGCAACCGCCACCAGATCACCCAGCGCTGACAGGCCATAGGGCCAGCACAGGCTGTCTCGTTCGGGCATGCCCCAGCGATTGTCGCCCTTGCTGGCGAAGTCCGGCTGACCACAAAGCTGGTTCGCCGCAATGCCGGTGGCGCTGTCTGCCCAGCCGAGCAGACGCGAGTTCGCGGTATCGGCCACAATCAGCTGGCCACCGGCTTCAACCGTCGCATAGGGCATGTTCACACTGGCCGCGCTGGGATAGTAGGAGGACATATTGTGATCGCAATGTGCGGTGTCCCGCTGTCCCAGAATTGCGTCGCAAGGCGAGCCATTGTGCTCTGGAAATCCACGCCACAGCATCACACGGTTGTTGCCGCTGTCTGCCAGCGCGAGATGGCCATTCCACCAGCAGGCTCCATGCGGCCACCGCATCGACATCGCCGTGACTTCGCCGCCCGCGTTCTCGTCGCGCGTAGAGAAGTCATGCTGGCCCAGCACCAGATCGGCTGGCTGGCCGGTTTCTGAAGGATCGCTCCAAACGAGCAGGCGGCGGTTGCCGCTGTCGCATACGACCAGTCTGCCGGCCACTTCGGCCACGCCATAGGGCCAGTGCAGGCTGGCCGAGGTTGGACGGTCAGCGCCGCGATTGGCCAGAACGGATTCACTATCCTCCTGACCCAGCACCAGATCGGCTGGCTGGCCATTGCCTGTTGGCACTTCGCGCCAGATCAGCACGCGGTGGTTCCAGGCATCAGCCACGGCCAATCCGCCGCGCCATGCGCACAGGCCAGTCGGCACATTGAGCGTAGCAGGACCGGGAGGCCCCTTGGCGTTGCGGCCTTCGCGGCAGAAACTCGGTTGGCCGATCAGAATATCGGCAGGCTCATTGTCCGATTGTGGGATCTTTCGCCATCCCAGCAGCCGATGATGCCCGGTATCCGCGACCCACAATGTTCCATCAGGATGCAGGCAGACACCGCGCGGCCCGAACAGGCTTGCAGCGGCGGGAGATAGCGGCGTTGCAACGTCGCCCGGCGACCAGCCGAGTACCACGCGCGGCCCGCCTTCTTCCAGCAGCGGTGCCCCCGCGATTTGCGTCCCTTCGGCTTTGACCGGACGGAAGGAGGGCGCGAGCGATACTTTCATCGCGTCAGCCTCAGTTCGATGGCATCCCCTCGGACGCGTACGGCATGGGGTTGCAATTGCACTTCTGGTGCCGTCAGGCATTCACCGCTTTCGAGCGCATAACGGAAACCATGATGCGGGCAGGTGATGAAGCCATCGGCAATTTCCGCCTGGTCCATCGGCATGCCAAGATGCGCACAGGCGTTCTCGAAACAGGTAACCTTGTCCCCGAATCGCGAAAGCAGCAGCGAACGCCCTTCCAGCTCCAGGACAGAAGTCGTCCCGTCGGGCAATTCAGTTAGTTGCAGAGCATGGAGCCAGCCTTCATGCTCATGCGCGGCGAAGGGAGAAGTGAAATGCACCGTATCACCACCGCCGCCGCCCAGCCCCTTGGCCTGCTTGACTTCGCGGATTTCGGGCACTTGCTCTGTGATTGCTTTCTTTACCCCGGCATAGAAAGTCAGCGCCGAAGCGGGACATCCATCACAGGCCCCCAGAAAACGCACCACTGCCTTGTCGCCAGATACTTCGACCAGTTCGGCATCGCCGCCATGGCCGGCCAGCGTCGGGCGCACCGTGGCAAGCGCGGCATCGACCCGCTCGAACAGGCTGGCTTTGAGGATGCCATGGCGGCGGAGCACGCAATAGACCACCTCGTCCGCCGCCGCCTGACGCAAGGCCTCGGCTGCGCCGGGCAGCTCACGCAGCGAACGGATCAGGCGACGGAAGGCTTCGGCATTGAGCGCATCAAGCGCCGCTGCCCGTGCCTGCGCACCATTACGTGCACCTTCTTCCCAGTTCTCTGCCAGCGCTTCCAGCGCGGTCAGATCCCCCAGCAGGCGGGAAAGCGTTGGCTCGGGCCGCTGGGGATCCGCCTCTGACATCGGATCAGGCGTACTTGATGTTCCGGTAGAGGTAAGGCTGAAGCAAGCCGCCCACCAGGCCCCCGGCAATCGCCGCTACCCAAAGTGGTGCAACCATGCCAACCAATACAGTTGCAACGGTAGCTGCGGCAGCCCCGGTCACAAGTAGACGGATGGCGAGGGCCGTATCCTGGAACAGCTTGCCCTGAAAAAACAACTTGGTTGAACTGAAAACCATATCAAACATGGTAGTCTCCCTCAGGCCGATTGCATGAAAAACAGCACGGCGAGTCCCATGACTACACCGGGAACTCCGGCGAGCAGGCCGTATAGCCCGCCCAGTTGGGCTGCCAGTTGCTTGCCCAGCGCAGCCCCGCCAATCTTCAGGCCCGAGAGCGCGCCGCCGACAAGAGCCCCTGCTATTCCGGCCACCAGGGCCAGCAGTAAAATTACGAGCAAATTCACCTCCATTGTTCTCTAAAATCCGCCGTTGGCGCGCGAGGGTTCGCCGCGCACTGCCATTTCAAGTTCGATGATTGTTTGCGCCGCGCTCTCGGCCCGGTCCTGCGCTCCGGCAGCGGCAAATATTTCGCGCGCTTCGCGCAGAAGCTTGATCGCCTGCGCGATGTTGCGTGGATTGCCCGCTTCTCCGTCTTGCGGATCGTCAGGGAGGTTGCAAAGGCAATTGGCCTTGTTCGCTATGGTGTTGGCATATTCAAGCGGAGTGTTGTCCCGCTGGCGCACCTTCAACGCCTCGTCATAGGCTTCCAGCGCGCGGAAACCGTTCTCGACCCGGTGGCTCGATGATGCATATTGCAGCGCATTGCCCAGATTGTTCTGAAGCATTGCATATTCCATCGGCTGATCGATCAGATTGACCGCCGAAAGTCCTTCTTCAAATGATTGCACCGCCAGCGCTTCGCTGATCTTGCCGCTATCGCTCGTAATCGGAACGGAGAGGAAGGCGGTCGCCAGATTGTTGTTCAGAATGGCATATTCGCGTGGATGACGCAGCTTGTTGAACGTCCGCAGCGATCGCTGATAGGCGGATATTGCATCTGTAATTCGCGCCATGCCTGCGCCTGCAAGCGTCTGCAGGGCGAGGCCAAGGTTCATTTCCGCTTCAGCCAGCTCTTCGCCGCTGCCGCCCTCTGCCAAAACCGATATTGCCTGTTTCAGCAGGTCACGAGCCTGTTCGATCGGTGCGGCAATTTCGGAGGGTATTGCCATCAACGCCGTGGCCATTCGCGCACGAATCCGGGCAGTCAGCAGTGCATCCTGGTCTCCGCACTGATGGATTGCCTGTTCATAGAGTTCGATGGCTGCCAGCAGGTCGTCGGCTTCCTTCGGCCGCTGTTGAAGACCCATGGCAATTTCCATGAGCATTTCGGCTTTCTCGATAACCGAAGCGTCACTTTCCTCCACCACCTTCAAGGCGGCCGCCAGCTGATCCTCTGTGCGACTGAGCGCAACCATCCCGACTCTCCCCGGCCTCCCCTTGATCGGATTCGGGCCTTGCAGCTCTTAAAACGAGCGCCGGATGAATTGTCTATCAGTTTTTCGTTATGTAAACTTAGTTATCAGTTACGGGAAGGTCCGCAAGAAGCGCCGCGTCTCCGCTTGACCATCTTACGGGGACGTCCTGCGCCTCGAAGTCGGCGAGGCCATGCGCCTCGAACACATCGAAAGCGCCAACCACCCGATCGCCTTGAGCATTGCGTTGTTTCAACAGCGCTCCTCCGGCCGCCGCGTGAAAGACCGGCAAAATCCGCAAGGTCGCGCCATCGATCAGCACCGCAACTGCATCGATGCCCGAGAAATAGGTAGCGACCAGGCCTGCGGGAAACCGGATCGTCCCGCGCGCGACGGAGATGGTGTGCTCCATGACTTAAGCCTCGGGGGCGATGACGAGCCGCGCCGCGATCTTGGCCGCCACCTTCTCGACCGCTGCAACTACCGGCCCGGAAAGCTCGGTGGCATAGTCCAGCGTCTGCGCTTCGATCAGATAGACTTGCACATCAGAAGGGAAGTCATCGCCAAAGATCTTGCGTCCCACAAACAGGGCGTTGTCCCAACGGAACGCGTGAAGACCCACGCCATGGACCGGTTCTGCCGCCAGCACATCGCCGGGAACCTCGTAGATAGCCCCCGGCTTGCCTTCGGGCTCCCTTGCATCGATCACGATAAGCTGCTGCGCCCCGCGCGCACGGTACATCACTGCCATCCCATCAGTGCCGGCATCCAGCAGCTCTACATCAGACGGCAAATCTTCAGCAGCAAGCCGGGCGATGACGGCCGGACCAGCCCCGTCATCACCGCGATTGATATTGCCGCAGCCAATGATCGCAGTGGCAGGTGCGTCTAAATTCGCCACAGGCGGCACGACCACTCGGGTTCAACCGGCAGCATAAGTTCAGGCAGATCACAGAAGCGGCGCTTGATAAGGTAATACATGCAGGTTTCGCAGGGCTGTTCCAGTTCATCAGCCGTGATGGTGTGATCTGTAAAGCCAGCAACCACAAGCTTGGAAGCAAGATCCTTGCCTTCCGATTGCAGGCGGGACACGATCGCGTTGACCTGCGCAGAGTCTTCGGCTCTGGGGAAGACTTCGGTTTCAAGGCCGCCAGCCAGAAGACCCGCGATTTCCTGCCGTAGGGTTTCGTCTGCATCAGTGGCCATGCGCAACTCCTTCAAATGCGCCAGAGGCGGCACCACCATTCGGGCTCGGCGGGCAAGCTTAGCTCCGGCAGGTCACACCAGCGCCTGTGGACCAGATAATACATGCATTCCTGACAGCGCATCTCGTCTGCCCCGTATGGGCGAAGCAACCAGCCGGAAATGTCGAGCTTGGCCCTTAGATCATCCGGGTCGAGCGCCCTTAACTCATCAAGAATACCTGAAAATTCGCGGTCCGTTTCGGGGAATGGCTCTACCTGCGTTTCCAGCCCTTCGTTGAGATAATCCTCGATCATGCGCAGAAGTGTCGCATGATCGGCCTCCGAAGGCACCACGCCATACCGGGACAAGAGCCATTCGCGCTGGCGCTGCAATTCGGTGTTGTCGCCAGTCATTCCGGCGCATTCTCCCAACGGGTTGTTATTCTATTCGCAGCCTCGGGTGGGAGACATCTTGCAGCGTCCTCCCACCCGGCGACCCGATATCAAGCTGTGCGGAAGCGGGCCAGTTCCTCGCCCGTTTTCGCATCGTGTGCGTGGACCGTGCAAACCAGGCAGCTGTCGTAGGAACGGCAAACATGCCCGACTTCAACCGGATCGGAAGTATTTGCAATCGGGGTGCCGATGAGTGCCTCCTCGATCGGCCCCAACTCGCCATTGCTCGCCCGCGGACCAACGTTCCAGGTGGTCGGAGCAATGATCTGGTAGTTGTGGATTTTGCCATCGCGCACGTCGATCCAGTGGCACAAGGCACCGCGCGCAGCCTCGGTCGCGCCCCATCCCTGGCCATCGCGCTCGGTCGGCTTGATGTACCACTCGTCATTGAGGCGGAACTCGCGCAGAATTCGCTCGGATTCCCGATAGAGTTTGCACAGTTCGTGCAGACGGGCGAAGTGACGCAGGTAGATCGAAGCGCCGCCCAGCTTGCGATACATGTCGAGCACCAGGCCATCACTGTGCTGCCAACTCTCGCCGTGATCGCCACCTGCTATCAGCTGGCGAGCCAGCGGCCCTGCTTCAAGACGTCCGTTGTCGCTGTGGCGGACAGCGGTTGACCAGCTGTACTTTCCGTCTGTGTCGATGTCGTTCTTGGCTACCGGATTGGTTGTCCGGTCGAACGGATGGAGGCCGTCACCTTCATCGTACCAGGCATGCTGCATGTCCTCACGGGTGTTGCCCTGATCCATGAGCTTGAAAGTGTCGCTGGCACCATCGAACACGCCCGACTTCATGATGACCGCGCCATTGCGACCTTCAATCGTCGGATTGTTGTAACGGTCTTCATGGGGGAGATAGCCCCAGGAGATGAACTTGCCGTGGCCCTTGCCATATTTGTCGAGCCCGATATCGAGCGACATGCGGATGAACATGCCAAGGTCCGAATTGGCATGCTCGGGCTTTTCGTCCAGCCACGCCATCAGGTCGTCATAAGTCCTGATTTCCTCATAGCGCTCCATCGAGCATCCAAGGAACAGCGGTTCGATCCAGTTGCGGCGGAAATGCTCCAGGATCGACCATGCGCGGGTCACGTCGGTCAGAGTCGGGGCGCACATCACGCCGCCGGGAACCATGAAGGAAGAATGCGGCCACTGCCCGCCAAGCAGGGCATAGATTTCTACCGGGCGGCCCGAAATGGTCACACCCGCTTCATAGGAGGTCCCTGTGAAGGGCGCATAGCGCTTCACCGCTTCTTCGTAGAACTTGGACTTCGCATAGTTCTGGTTGGTGTAGTCGATCATGAACAGGCCATAATGATGGCGCGGGATCGACTGGATGGTTTCGACGATTTGCCCGAGGTTGCGGGCGAGAATGGCGTTGCGCGGAACGGTCGTACCCCAGGCAGTGTCAAGCGCCCATGCCGCACAGGAAAGGTGCGAGGCACCGCAGATTCCGCAAGCACGAGGCGTAACGACAAGCCCGGCCTGTGGATCCTTGTTCTTGAGGATGACCTCGAAGCCGCGGAACATTTCCGCTTGCGTCCATGCATTGGTGACGATCCCGTTCTCGATGTCGACACGGACATCAAGGTCGCCCTCCACCCGGCCAACGGGCGAGATGTCGAGGGTTTGTGTAGCTGCCATTGTAATTCTCCCGAAATTCTGTGTGCGGCGCGCTTCGCTGCGCGCCATGAACCCTCATGAATCAGACGACGAAGATATCCTCTTCGGCCCACGCCGGAGCCGCACCCTTGGCGGCAGCTGTGAGCTTGACGTAGCCGGTACGATCAACCCCTAGCGGAAGATCCTTCGGCACGCCCATCACAGTCTGGGTCTTGAAGACAGTTCCTGGGGCGAGATCGAAGAAGGGGAATTCCGGTTCCGTACAGCCAAGGCAGGGCATGCCAGCACGGGTCTTGGACGAAACGCGGTTCCACAGAATGCGGTTGCAGGGGCTGTGAGTCATCGGGCCGCGGCACCCCAGATCGTAATAGAGGCAGCCCTTGCGCTGACCGAAGGCCGTGGTCGAGACCTTGTAGGCGAAGTGCATGTTGCGGGTGCAGCCCGTCTGCGTGAAGCTGGAGAAGAAGGTCTTTGGCCGATGGAATTCGTCCAGCGTCAGGTCGCCCGCGCGGCCCGTGGCAACGGCGACAAGGATCTGCGTTACCCAGTCAGGGTGAGCGGGGCAGCCGGGAATATTGATGACCGGAAGGCCAGCCTGAGACGTGAAGCCTTCGCCCAGCGCTCCACCCTTGGCCCGCTTGAGGAACTGCAAGCCTTCGCTTTCAGACGGATTGGGAGCCGTTGCCGGGATGCCGCCCCAGGTGGCGCAATCGCCAATAGCCACAACAAATTGCGCCTTGGCAGAAAGATCTGCCACCCAGTCTTTCATCGGACGACCGCAGAAGCGATTCCATTCGCCCGTACCGTTGGGCGCATTGATGACGCTGCCTTCGAACACGAAAATGTCGAGCGGAATTTCGCCGGAAAGGCACTTTTCCATCATGACTTTGACATTCTCACCCAGCTCGAGGCCAAGCGAGGGATGCCAAAGGACATTGATGCCAAAATCCGTCACCAGATCGCATGCGCTGGGCTCCTCGGCATTAAGGAAGGACATGGTGTTGCCAGAGCACGCACCGCCTTGAAGCCACAACAGATTCGCCATTTCTCAGTCTCCCAACTTCCCGGCGGAGTGCCCGACCGGCCAAATGCCCCTGCGGGCCATGGGAGGACATTAAGCATGATTCGTGCCAGAAAAATACTAAAGCATTTTCAATATCGTATGGCGAAGCCCTTATTTTCGGCGAAGAAAATGCAAAGAAACTTTGCACGCACTCCTTGAAACATTCTTTGCAGTCGGAGCCGCAGGAGGTGCGTATGCCAACCGTTCAGGCTAGCCGTGCCGGTTGCCGCAGACCGGGCATTCAACTTCGCCGAACGCCGAATACCAGATGCCTTTGCAGCGCCCGCACCAATGGCCATGCGCACCAGAAAGTCCTGCACCCGCTGTTCGCGTCAGCTTTGTCGAGCCGAGGTCTTGTGGCGCCTCTTGCCCCGGATAGGGCATGCGGGAAAAACGCAAGCGAACAACATTGTCCCGGTCTGCCATTTCACTGCCACTCCCGTTCCTGCTCCTGCTCCTGCATGAGACCACCGTCAGCCATCATGCAGACCGTAGCGCTTGATCTTGTTGGCCAGGCCCACGCGGGATAGCCCCAGCGCGTCGGCAGCCTTGCTCTGGTTCCAGCGAAAACGGGTGAGTGCACCTACCACGACCCGTTGCTCCAGACG
This sequence comes from Pseudoblastomonas marina, assembly GCF_034374265.1. NCBI lineage: Bacteria > Pseudomonadati > Pseudomonadota > Alphaproteobacteria > Sphingomonadales > Erythrobacteraceae > Pseudoblastomonas > Pseudoblastomonas marina. The sequence continues at coordinate 1,229,319 of NZ_CP139718.1, forward strand.
CTCGACCATCTCCTTGAGTGTGCCGCCTTCCATTTCCGCCTGCTGGCCGACATCCGGGGCAACAACGAGATTATCAAACACGGCCGAGAGGTTACGCTCTGTAATGTAACCACCATTTTCAGCCAGCGCCACCGCGCGCCTGATCTCGCTTTCCAGTTCCCGGACATTGCCTGGGTATTGATGAGCCTGCAGCCTGTCGAGCGCACTCTGCGTAATGCCAATTACCCTGCGGCCGACTACTCCGGCATATTTCTCGATGAAGAAATCTGTAAGAACAGGAATATCCTCCCGCCTGTCCCGCAGCGCCGGGATGCTCAGCGAAAAGCCCTTGAGACGATAATACAGGTCACGCCGAAATTCGCCTTTTTCGACCATTTCCAGAAGCGGCCGGTTCGACGCCGCAATGATCCGGACATTGGCATGCAACAACTTGTCCGACCCTAGCGGTTTAACCTCGCCATTCTGAAGGAAGCGCAGCAGGCTGACCTGGAAACTCGGCGAAACATCTGAAATTTCGTCAAGGAACACCGTTCCGCCATCTGCGGCACGGAACAGCCCAAGCCGGTCTGCGGTGGCTCCGGTGTAAGCCCCCCGCACATGTCCGAACAATTCGGAATGGAGCGTGGAATCCAGCATACCGCCGCAATTCTGTACATGGATCGGAGAATCGACACGTGTAGAGTTGAAATGGATCGCTCGCGCCAGCAGTTCCTTGCCCGTCCCGGTGTCGCCCTCGATGAGGACTGGCAGATCGGTGACTGCCGCCTTGCGCGCTTCAACGATCAAATCAGCCATCTTGGCGCTGGCATAAACGAGCTTCTCGAATTGCGAGTAACCGCCCTTGACTGACATATCCACGCGTTCCTCGAAGATCTGGTCATCGACCGAAATCTTCAGTTCACGCGAAAGAAGGCGATGCCGTCGCGAAAGTTCGTTCATTTCCAGGCTGCGCTTTACCATGAGCGCAATCTGATGAGGTGTTAGCGGCTTGAACAGATAGAGATAGGCGGCAGAGCGACGGACTGCCTCGCTGTCAGCATCGTCGCGATTCTGCGAAGAGACCGCAATTCGACAAACCCCCGGATGTGAAACGCGCGCGCGTGTCAGTATGTTGTCCTGGGCATCGTCCACCGTGTCGAGATCGCAAAGCAAGAGGTGTACTTCGATGTCGTTGAGCCGCTCCTGCGCGGTCTTGCCGTCCTCAGCTATGACCAGCCGGTAATCAGCCCGCTCCTTCAGCCCAGCTCGCGCCGCGCTGATCAGCGCATCGTCGCGCGAAACAACAAGGATCGTCAATTCCCCGGCCAAATGCACCTCCCAACATGCAGCGGACCGCAACTGCTACCGCCAGTCGCGCCCGATGTGCAAGGAAAGTTTGCATTTCGCCTGCCAACTTAACAATGAGATGAGCTTGTGGGCTGGTCACAGGCGTTGTCGCGTGCGCAATTTCCGCGTGAATGCAGCTAATCGCCGCCCAGAACCCGCTTTTTGAGCGAATGGAGCGCAAACCACACGCATCCCAGGACCGGCAGCACCAGCAAAGCGATCGCAACTTCCGGATCAACCCAGTCAAAGTGATGGGACGCACCCTTTATGGCATACCCTAGCAGGCCGATGGCATAATAACTCACGGCCACTACGGAGAGGCCCTCGACGATCTGCTGCAAGCGCACTTGCATCGTCGTGCTGCGCTCCATCGATCGAAGCAGTTTCGCGTTCTGGTTCTCGATCCGCGTCTCGATGCGGGCGCGCAGCAGTTCGGAGATTTGGCGCGCACGCCGTGTCAGCTGACGTTCGCGCTCAGTCAAGGCGGCGCAGGTGCGCGCTGCCGGCAGGAAGCGGCGTTCAGTGAAGTCGACGAGCGAAGCGAACCCACGGATCGGTTCCGGAGCAAGTTGTGCGAGCCTCTCTTCCACCAGACGCGAATAGGCTGCGGTAGCGTTCATGCGATAGTCGATTGACGTGGCAATGGTCGAAAGTTCCAGGCTGAGGTCAGACAATTGCGCCAGCAAATCATCGTCAGAGGCCGCCGAGGAAGTGACGGCCTTGGCCAGTGCGGCCAATTCGCGTTCGGCCGCGTCCAGCCTTGGCCAGGCCTCTTGCGCCACCGGCAGCCCCAAGAGCGCCTTGTTGCGGTAATTCCCAAGCTCCTGCAATTGCTGCAGTTGCCGGGTGAGATCACTCCGGTCGACTTCCCCGGCTGACACCACAAGGCGCCCCCGGCCATCGGGGTGAATGCGAAAATCCGACCAGATACGCACTCCCCCGGAGAGGCCGCACGACACAAGCTCGCTGCGGTTGAAATCAACCGCGGGCAATGCCCTTTCGACTTCGGCTTCGTCGCCACCAACCCAGATCGATGTCGCGCGAATGATTGCGCCCGGCAGGGTTTCCGCCCAGTCAATGGCCTCGCCCACCGAAGAGTCCAGTCCGGGGGCGAGCAAAACTTCGATGGCGCGTCCCGGACAAAACACTGTCAGCGTCGAACCTTCGCTCTGTCGCTCCCATGTAAAGGAGACGTCGCCGGAGAGTGCACCTGACAGGTGGCGCGGATTCTCTTCATCCGATTGGCTTCCGCACAGAGCGGACAAGACTGAGCGCTCCGCCTCACGCTCGCCAGGCCCAACCTCAAGCACCCACTGGAACACTGCGACCGGCAGTTGCAACAGCGGCCAGCGACGCAAATGCATTTCGCTGACAACTTGCCGCCGCACCTCATGTTCTCGCATAGCCTCATTCCCTGCCAGTGGATTCCGGGCCAGACCTATTCAAACAAGCGCGAAGCCGCAATGCCGGTAAAATCGATCTCGGCTAGCTGCCATCGGACATGGCCGCAACGAAGGGCAGCTATCCCTCGTTCACTCCCCAAAACCTGCCGTTCCGGACCGTCCGACGTTGCTGCCAGATCGAGCCTACTGATCCGATGTCCGCTTTCAGGCGATCGTCGTTGAACCTTCGATGGCTGGATGTGGGGCGCAAAGCTGACGCGAGCAATCAACTCCATTTCACAGGGACCGGAGCCGCTTTCTTTTGTCGCTCAGTCAGACTGCTCTGCCTCGAACGCCCGCTTGCCCTTGCGCCGGAACAGCACCAGCGCCTGCGCACCATCCGGCCCGCGCAGCTTGGCGGCGACGGTGAGGAATGCGCCGTAGAGGGCGGCGCGATCATCATCGGTCAGCTCTACCAGATCGGCCTTGGCAACCAAGCCGCCCAGTTCGATCAGTTGCCGGGTTCGTTCGCGTCGTTTGACCTGCCATTCGCGCATGTCGGTTCGTGCCTTTGCTGCCTCAAGCCGATGCCGCGCCGCCATCGAGCGGGAGAGTGCCTTCCGGCTGCTGCCGAGGTCCGCTCGCAGTGTTGCGTTGCTTGCCCTGAAAGAAGGCCGCGCCGCGCTTGCGCCAGCCCTCGCTTATAGCCTTGTCGTTGTTGTCGACAGCCTCGAGCAGCGCGCCCGCCAGCACATCCGCATCGAGTGCGTCGGCTCCGGTTGCCGTGACCAGCGCGCCGAGGTCGCGCACGCGGCGTTCCTTCATCTGCTTGGCCTTGTCGGCGAGGGCCTTGAGCTCCGAATCAAAATCGCGGGGTTTGCGCATGGGATATCTCCATCGTTGGTGTGATGGAGACATGATAATCGGTGAGCTATCTCAATGCAGTAAGGTCGCCGGGACAGTGTGATACCGCCTAGTCCCGATCAGGATTTTATCATGAGAGGGCGCGCTTATACGTCGTGCCGACGTGGCGTTTGCGGTGTAACTGGATTGCCGACATGGCAATCTTTCATTTCAGCGCGAAGGTCATCGGAAGGTCGAGCGGACGCAGTGCCGTGGCGGCTGCGGCCTATCGTGCGGGCGAGCAACTGCACGATGAGCGGATCGACAGAACCCACGATTTCACCAACAAGGCAGGCGTTCTTCATTCCGAAGTGATGCTGCCCAAAGGCGCACCCGAAGCCCTCGCCGACCGCGCCACTTTGTGGAACGCGGTCGAAGCTGCGGAGAAGCGCAAGGATGCGCAGCTTGCCCGCGAGGTCGAGTTCGCCCTGCCCCGCGAACTGTCGAAGAAAGACAACATCAGGCTGGCGCGCGAGTTCGTGAAGGCTGAATTCGTCGAAAAAGGCATGATCGCCGATCTCAATGTCCATTGGGATATTGGCGAGGACGGCAAAGCCAAGCCGCACGCCCACGTCATGCTGACCATGCGCGAGGTTACCAAGGATGGCTTTGGCGCAAAAGTCCGCGACTGGAACAAGACCGCGCTGATCGAGCAGTGGCGCGAGCGCTGGGCCGATCATGTCAACCGCGCGCTGGCGGAACGCGACATCGATACGCGGATCGATCATCGCAGCCTGGAAGCGCAGGGCATTGCGCTGGAACCGCAGGACAAGATCGGTCCCGCCGCCTCGCGCATTGGCGGACGCGGTCTGGAAGCCGAGCGGATTGAGGAACACCGCGCCATCGCCCAGCGCAATGGCGAACGCATAATCGCCAATCCCTCGCTGGCCTTGGATGCGATCACGCACCAGCAAGCCACCTTCACCAGGCGCGACCTTGCCGCCTTTGTTCACCGGCATAGCGACGGGAAGGAGCAGTTTGACGCCGCCTACAATGCCGTGCGCGCGGCGCCCGAGCTGATCGCATTGGGCAAGGATGGACGCGGGCAAGACCGCTTCACTTCGCGGGCGATGATCGAGACCGAACAGCGCCTGCATTGCGCTGCCGACGCGATGGCGCAACGCGCTGGTCACGCCGTAAATGATGTGCAGCGGAACGCCGCGTTTGCAAGCGCCGCGAAGCGCGGTCTGGTGCTGTCAGGCGAGCAGAAATCCGCCTTCGAGTATGTCACCAAGAAGGGTGGCCTTGCCGTGATCGTTGGCTATGCCGGGACCGGCAAAAGCGCGATGCTGGGCGTGGCGCGCGAGGCATGGGAAAGCGCGGGCTACAATGTGCGTGGCGCAGCCCTGTCCGGCATTACCGCCGAGGGTCTGGAAAACGGCTCCGGCATCGCATCGCGCACCATCGCCAGCCTTGAGCATCAATGGGGCAAAGGGTGCGAGCAGCTGACTGCCAAGGATGTGCTCGTCATTGACGAAGCGGGTATGGTCGGCACGCGCCAGATGGAGCGCGTGCTGTCCCATGCCGCAAAGTCCAGTGCGAAACTTGTCCTAGTCGGTGACCAGCAACAGCTCCAGGCCATCGAGGCAGGTGCAGCATTCCGGGCAATCCACGAGCGCCACGGCGGGGTCGAGATCAGCGAGGTTCGCCGTCAGCTATCGGCATGGCAGCAGGATACGACCAGGCAGCTCGCCACGGGCCGCACGGGCGAAGCGATCCGCACCTACGAAGAGCGCGGCATGGTCTATGCCACCGACACCCGCGAGGTCGCACGGACAGAGCTTGTCGAGCGTTGGGATCGCGAGCGGCAGGACAGCCCAGACGAAAGACGGATCATCCTTACCCACACCAATGACGAGGTCCGCGAGCTCAACCAGATGGCGCGCGAGAAAATGCGCGTGGCTGGCGCGCTAGGTGCCGATGCCACGATCAAGGCCGCACGCGGCGAACGGAAATTTGCATCGGGGGACCGCATCATCTTCCTGCGCAACGAACGCGAACTTGGGGTGAAGAACGGGACGCTCGGCACGGTCGCGATGTCCAGCCCGCAGCGCATGGCCGTGCGCACGGACGATGGGCGGGAAGTTGCCTTCGACACCAAGTACTACGCCCACATCGATCATGGCTACGCCGCCACGATCCACAAGGCGCAAGGCATGACAGTGGACCGCACGCATATTCTCGCCACACCGGGCATGGACAGCCATTCCGCCTATGTCGCCATGTCGCGTCACCGCGAGGGGCTAGCGCTGCATTATGGGCGCGATGACTTTGCCGACCAGTCCAAACTTGTTCGCACCCTTAGCCGCGAGCGCGGGAAAGATATGGCGGGCGACTACAAGCCCGAGCAGGCTTTCGCCGAACTGCGCGGAATCAGCTTCCGCGAGCGGGTAATGGCGATGGTTCGGCAAGTGCCGGAGAAGGCCAAATCCATCTTCGGAAACTTCCGACCGCAGGCCCGTCAGCTCGAACCGCTTCCGGCAAAGTCGAACACGCAGAACGACCAGCGTCGCGCGGTCGAACGCTATGCCCGCGCGCTTGGCGATATCGGAACGATGCAAGCCCAGGGCTTGCCCGTTCTCCCGCACCAGAAGGACGCGCTGGAGAAGGCAGGAAAAGCGCTCGACGCGATTCGGCCCCATGCGGCCACCGATCTCGCCAAGGCGCTGGAGCGGCGGCCTGAGCTGATCCCAGAGGCCGCTGGCGGGCGTAGCCAGGAGGCCATGCGCGCCATGAACCAAGAGGCCGCAGTGCGCACCGATCCTGCGCTGCGATCCGAGCGCTTTGTCAGTGATTGGCAGGGACTCAGCACGGCGCGCAAGCAGCTTGAACAGCAGGGCGACCGCGCCGGTGCTGTCCGCGTATCGGCAAAGCAGAACGAGCTGGCGAAGTCGCTTGAACGCGACCCGCAAGTCGAAGGCCTGCTGCGCGGCAAGACCCGCGAACTTGGCATCGATCCGAAGCCGGAACGCAGCATCGCCAAAGAACTCACCGCAACCCTCGCCCGTGAACGCACCCGCGCTTTCGACATGGGCATTTAGGAGCTGAATGATGGAAGACGATCAAATCGAAGAAGTACAGTTGGACCTTGAAGTGGAGGAACCTCCCGCCCCGGAGGCAGAACCGGAAATTGATACGGCGGAAGAATCCGATCCGGCAACAGAAGCCTTCGCCCGTCTTGAAGGCGAAATGGCCATGGTGCGGCATACGGTCCAGAACATGGCCAGGGAGCGCGCCGACATCGTAATCCCGGACTACACGGCAACGCTCGGCCAGATGGCCGATCAGCTGGCACAGGTCTCCAAGACGTTAACCGCAATCGGCAACAAGCCTGCCATCGAGCTGACGCCGGAAGACATTGCGGTTCAGATCAAGCGCGCCTCGCTCGACATGCTGTGCGACAGCAGCGACCTGTTCCGACAGGGCCGCAAAGATCTGGACAATGCAACCGGCCGGCTCGCCGCAATTGTCGGAAGAGTCCGCGCCGAGGACGAGCAGAAGCGTCAGACCTGGCGCTTTGCAGGCATGGGATTCTTGGTCGGCATCCTGCTTTGGTCGATTCTCCCCGGCACCATCGCCCGCGCCATGCCAGAAAGCTGGCAGCTACCCGAACGGATGGCTCGCAAGTCTGTTGGAGAGCCGTCCATTGTGGAAGCAGGAATCAGGCTCATCCGGTCTCAGAACCCCGAAGCTTGGGAAGAATTGGCGGAGGCGCAGCGTGTCCTTAGCGCAAACCGCGAAAAATTGAGCCGATGCACCGAAAAGGCGCGGAAGGAAGAAAGGCCGGTCAGTTGCTCAATTCGGATCGCGCAATGACGTATCAACTCAATCGCGGGCGTTGCCGAAAGGGGTTTCTCATGCTTAGCGAAGTGGATGTTGAAAGACCGTCCGACAACTCAATTTGCAGCCTATGGGGCGCAGCTATTCAAAGGCGCGATCTCCCATTGCATTGACGATGTGATATCAGCGCTTGCCGAGGTTCCAGCAGATGGGGCGGGCGTTCGTTTGCATGGGATACCCGCGCTCGATCCAATTCTTGCGAGAGAAGGTCCGATAGGGGCAATAGCCGCAAGCGCTTTGGGTAACTCTTCCCGACCGGTTAGGGCAATTCTCTTCAACAAATCGACGATAAGCAATTGGGCACTCGCTTGGCACCAAGACCGAACAATCTGTGTCAAAGAAAGGCGAGATGCACCGGGGTTTGGCCCCTGGACCTTGAAAAGCGGTATGAATCACGTTGCACCGCCATTTGATCTTCTTACCCGCATGGTGACGGTGAGGGCGCACATCGACAATGTGCCCGCTAGCAATGCACCACTGCTCATTGCTCCTGGATCCCACACCTACGGAAGAATAGCCGTAGATCGGGTCAAGGGAGTGGTAGACAGGTGCGGAACAGCGGTCTGTTTGGCCGAAGCTGGCGATGTATGGCTATACGCAACGCCAATTCTTCACGCGTCCGACGCTGCCTCTGCGCCGAAAAGCAGAAGAGTCCTTCAGGTAGATTTTGCGGCGGAAGAGCTGCCGCACGGACTCGAATGGCTTGGTGTGTAGAATGCCAACCTCAGCACGAAATGATCTGCAGGTTGCTCAACCCCACGAATATCGATGACTTGCCGCAGTTAATCTGTGATCGTCAATCGGATGAGGAAAAGCATTCTCGCCTTGTTTGCAATTGTCGTACCGACGTTGCTCATTACGCTGACGCCAATCGGCCCGATTTTCGTATATGGTTGGTTAGTCCCAATCATTGACCCTCTCATTCCAAAGCCAAAAGACGTGCCATCCCGTGCTGATGCCAGTTATCAATGGAAGGGCTTCGGCTTAGTTTGGACTTGGGAGGATAATGTCCCAGCCGGATGCGCTCGATGGTGGGCGGCTGAAGGATTCGACGGTCCGGTTCGGGGCCTCGATCTCTATCAAGGTGACCGAAACTGCAGTGGCGGTTTGAGAACCATGAGCCGCCTCTCATTCGTAGACACAACGACATACGGCACCGGTGAGAACGAATGGCCATACGAAGAGTGTCCTTTCACGCTAGATGAGAATACTGTCGCCCAATACCGAACTCAGATCGATGCCTTGAGGGAAGCCAATAGCGGCACTTTGGAAACACAGATGCTTGGGGCCATGCGGACAGAGCTTGCTGCGCTCGATGGGAAGAAAATGCTCGCCCAGCAATATGGCTGTCGGGCTAACCAAGGCTAATCGCTGTTTGCATGACCAGCGTCAGATTAGCCGCCTTCATTGATCGGCGTATTTGCTCCGGCAGTACCCGCGCAATAATTCCCCCACGCTTCCATCAGCTTCACGCGCGCACCGGGATTATCCGGCGTGCCAAGGTATGTGGTGCGGCGATAGGCGGCCTGTACAGCGTCAGGCGTCTTGTGCGCCAGTGCCGCTTCGACGACCGCATTGGGGAAGCCTTCGTTCGCCGCCCAGTCGGTGAAGCTGGAGCGGAAACCGTGGACGTGGAACGGCTCCTGCATGTCGCGCATGACCTTGAGCAGCGTCATGTTGGACATCGCCTTTCCCGTCATGCCGGGGAATACCACTTCGGCTCCCTCAAGCCGCATTGCGTCCGCCTTCACAAGCACCGCCAAGGCCGCTTCTGAAAGCGGCACGATGTGCGCCCTGCTGCGCTTCATGTGTTCGGCTGGGATTGTCCAAAGGCGCTGGTCCAGATCGAATTCGTCCCATTTCGCGAGCCGCACTTCCTGCGAGCGAACGCCCGTCAGAATGAGAAGGTCTAGCGCCAGACGCGAATAGGATGGTTTGCGGCGCAACGCGGTCAGGAACGGAGGAACGGCCACGTATGGCATCGCCTTGCGGTTTGCCGGTTTCTTGATCTGTCGCGGCAGCCCTCGCCCTGCCTTGAGGCTGCTATTGCCTGATGGAGCTTCGGAAGAGCGCCAACCCTTTGCATGGGAGTAATCTAGCACCGCGCAAATCCGATTCCGAACCTGGCGGGCTGTTTCGGGGATTTCCTGCCAGATCGGCGTGAGGACCGAGATGATATCGGCGGCAGTGATTCCACCAGTCGTCATGTCGCCAAGCTTCGGGAAGGCGTAGTTTTCCAGACTGGCCAGCCATTGCCGACCATAGACATCGCTTTTCCAGCCAGCTTCGTTCTCGGAATGATATTGGGTAGCGGCTTCGCGGAAAGTGACCTTGGCGGCTTCCTCGTCCTTCCGCTCCGTCAGTACGTCGCGTTTCTCGACCTTTACAGCCTTGCGGAGTTCAGCAGCCTTCGCACGCGCTTCCGCCAGCGTCACCAGCTTCGCACTACCCAGACCAATATCCTGTCGTTTGCCATCGCGCTGGAGTCGCAAAAGCCAGGAAGCCGCACCAGTTTTTCCAACTTTCAGGAAAAGTCCGTCACCGTCCTGATAGGTGCCCGGATTCGCCAAAGCGGCCTTGACCGCCACCGCCGTAAGTTTGCCCATTCTCGTTCCCCACATTTCTGGAGGTCAATTAAGAGAGCCGCAGTGTGGGGAAGCCCACCTCCTTCCCCACACCTTCCCCACACTCACTGTCGGTTGTAGACAAATAGCAGCGAACAGGGGCGGCCATCGAAAGGCAGAATACCCTTGGTTTTCTGAGATTTCTAGGGCTTTTCGGGGATGTTCCGAGAACGGGCGGTGGTGGACAGGGCTGGATTCGAACCAGCGTACGCTTGCGCGGGCAGATTTACAGTCTGCTGCCTTTAACCACTCGGCCACCTGTCCATACCGGTGTCGGAAGCGGGCGGACCCGCTGGTTCGGCAAGCTCCGGAGAGCCTCGCGCGACCGAGAGGCGCCCCATTGGCGAAGCCGCGCTTGCCTGTCAATGGGCTCGCTGGCAGGGACCGCCGCATAACGACAGGCAAGGAACGATATCGTGGGCAAGAAGGGCAAGGAACGAGTGCTGCGCGGACGCGCCGGGCGGATGAAGGGCGGTCGCGGCAGCGGGCGCGCGGGCAAGGGTGCGGTGCGGCTGTGGGGGCGGCACGCGGTCGAGGCCGCGCTGAAGAACCCGGCGCGCCAGCATCGCAAGCTGTGGGCGACGCACGAGGCGATCGAGGCGCTCGACGGCGAACTCCCGCACGACTTCCCGATCGAATATGCCGACAATCCCGATCTCGACCGGTTGGTGTCGCGCGATGCGCCGCACCAGGGGATCGTGCTCGATTGCGAACCGCTCGAGACGGTGTTCCTCGAAGATGTGCTACACGGAGATCCCTCTCGCCCGCTGGTGGTGCTCGACCAGGTCACCGACCCGCACAATGTCGGCGCGATCCTGCGTTCGGCGGCCGCGTTCGACGCCTGCGCGATCCTCACCCAGGACCGCCACTCCCCGCCCGAGGGCGGCGCGCTGGCGAAGGCCGCCTCGGGCGCGCTCGAAACGGTGCCGTGGGTCCGCGCGGTCAACCTCGCGCGCGCGCTCGACCAGGTCGCGGACGCCGGGTACTGGCGACTCGGCCTCGCGGGCGAAGCCGAGGCGACGCTCGGCGAAGCGCTCCCCGCAGGCCCCGTCGCGATCGTGCTTGGCGCCGAAGGCCCGGGCATGCGGCACAACATTGCCGAACATTGCGACGCGCTCGCCCGCCTGCCGATTAGCGAGACGATGGAAAGCCTCAACGTGTCGAACGCCGCCGCGGTCTCGCTTTACGCCATCGCTGCGCGCTGAAATCACGCGCCAATGAAAAAGGCCCCGCCGGATCGCTCCGGCGGGGCCTCTCAGTTCGCTGGAACGCGTCTTAGTTGACGGCGTCCTTGAGGCCCTTGCCGGCCTTGAACTTCGGCTGGTTGGACGCCTTGATCTGCATCGTTTCGCCGGTGCGCGGGTTGCGCCCGGTCGAAGCCTTGCGATGCGCGACCGAGAAGGTCCCGAAACCGACGAGGCGAACTTCCTCGCCCTTGCCGAGCGAATCCTGGATCGCATCGAACACGCCCTCGACGGCTTTCCCCGCATCGCTGCGAGACAGGCCGGAATTGTCGGCGACGGTGCTGATCAGGTCATTCTTGTTCATGAAGCTCCCCCTAGAAGTTGGTTTGAATACGTACCCCGGTGGAATCACCGTGGGGCGAAGCCGCGAATTGAGACTTTTTTCGAAGCGCTGTCAAAGGTCAATTCGCCCGAAAACCGCCGAAATACAGCGAATAGTGCGATAAAGCGTTGCGCTGGGGTCTCAATGGGCGGTCGGAGGGGGCGTCACAGCGCCCGCGGGATGGAGCGGCTGGCTCGCGAGATCGTCGGCCTCGGTCCACTCGATCGCCTCGAGCGAATCGGTCAACGCGCGGGCCAGGACTTCGTCGACATGCTTTACCGGCACGATCTCGAGCCCGTCCTTGATGCGGTCGGGAATCTCGGCGAGATCCTTCTCGTTCTCCTCGGGGATCAGCACGGTCTCGATCCCGCCGCGCAGTGCCGCGAGCAGCTTTTCCTTGAGCCCGCCGATCGGCAGCACGCGGCCGCGCAGCGTGACCTCGCCGGTCATCGCCACTTCGGGACGCACCGGAATTCCGGTGAGCGTCGAGACGATCGACGTGACCATCCCGATGCCCGCGCTCGGCCCGTCCTTGGGCACCGCGCCTTCGGGCAGGTGGATGTGGATGTTCTTGCGCTGGAAGATCGAGGGCTTGATGCCGTAGGCCGGCGCACGCGCCTTCACGAAGCTGAACGCCGCGGCGACGCTCTCGTTCATCACCTCGCCGAGCTTGCCCGTGGTCTTGATGTCGCCCTTGCCCGGCGTCGTGACGCTTTCGATCGTCAGCAATTCACCGCCGACCTCGGTCCAGGCGAGCCCGGTAACGGCACCGACCTGCGCCTCGTCCTCGCTGCGCCCGTAGCGGAATTTGCGCACCCCGGCGAAGTCGCCGAGATTGTCCGCGGTGATCGTGACGCTGTCGGTTTCCTTTTCGAGGATCTTGCGCAGGCTCTTGCGCGCCAGTCGCGCGATCTCGCGTTCGAGCGTACGCACGCCCGCCTCGCGGGTGTAGTGGCGGATCAGCGCGCGCAGGCCCTCTTCGGTGAGTTCGAACTCGCCTTCGGTCAGCCCATGGTCCTCGATCTGCTTGGGCAGCAGGTGGCGCTGCGCGATCTCGACCTTCTCGTCCTCGGTATAGCCCTCGAGCCGGATGATCTCCATCCGGTCGAGCAGCGGCTGCGGCAGGTTGAGGCTGTTCGCGGTGGTCACGAACATCACGTCCGACAGGTCGATATCGAGTTCGAGGTAATGGTCCTGGAACTTGGCGTTCTGCTCGGGATCGAGCACTTCGAGCAGCGCCGAGGCGGGATCGCCGCGGAAATCCTGGCCCAGCTTGTCGATCTCGTCGAGCAGGAAGAGCGGGTTCGAGGTCCCGGCCTTCTTGAGGTTGGTGACGATCTTGCCCGGCAGCGAGCCGATATAGGTGCGGCGGTGGCCGCGGATCTCGGCCTCGTCGCGCACGCCGCCCAATGACTGGCGCACGAATTCGCGCCCCGTCGCCTTGGCGATCGACTTGCCGAGCGAGGTCTTGCCGACCCCGGGCGGGCCGACGAGGCAAAGGATCGGGCCCTTGAGCTTGTTGGTGCGCGCCTGCACCGCGAGATATTCGATGATCCGGTCCTTGACCTTGGCCAGCCCGTAGTGATCGGCGTCGAGCACTTCCTGCGCCTCGCCGATATCCTGCTTGAGCTCCGACTTCTCGCCCCAGGGCAGTCCCAGCAGCACGTCGAGATAGTTGCGGATGACGGTCGCCTCGGCGCTCATCGGCTGCATGCTCTTGAGCTTCTTGAGCTCGGATTGCGCCTTGTCCCTGGCTTCCTTGGTCAGCTCGAGCGAGTCGATCTTTTCCTGCAGCTCGGCCAGTTCGTCGCCGTCCTCGCCCTCGCCGCCGAGCTCGTTCTGGATCGCCTTCAACTGCTCGTTGAGGTAATATTCGCGCTGGGTCTTCTCCATCTGCCGCTTCACGCGGCCGCGGATCTTCTTCTCGACCTGCAGCACGCCGAGTTCGGCCTCCATGAAGGAGAACACCATCTCGAGCCGCTTCATCGGGTCGGTCTCGCTCAGCAGCGCCTGCTTGTCCGAGACCTTGGTGTTGAGGTTCGCGCCGACCGCATCGGCGAGCAGCGAGGCATCGTCGATCTCGGCCAGGTCCTGCCCGGCATCGTCGGTCAGCTTCTTGTCGAGCTTGGCGTATTCGCCGAACTGCTCGATCACCTGCCGCATCATCGCGGCGACTTCGGTGCCGCCGGCCGACACGGTCTCGAGTTCCTCGACCGAGGCGACGATCCTGTCGCCATCGAGCCGGAGCGATTCGAGCCTCGCGCGCTCGCGTCCCTCGACCAGCACGCGCACGGTGCCGTCGGGCAGCTTGAGCATCTGCACCACCTCGGCGATCACGCCGACGGTGTAGAGATCGTCTTCGTCGGGATCGTCGCAGGCCGGATCGAGCTGCGCGAGGAGGTAGATCTCCTTGTCGTTCTCCATCGCCGCCTCGAGCGCGGCGACCGACTTGTCGCGGCCCACGAACAGCGGCACCACCATGCCGGGCAGGACGACGATGTCGCGCAGGGGGAGGAGAGGGAAGAGTTTCATGCTAGCCGTCCAGTATATCTAGGCGCGCTCTGGTTAGCGCACCGTTTCACCGGAGATATGGGAAGCCCGCCGCCCGCCCGCAATGCCGAGTGCGCGCCTAGCTGTGGACCCGCGCCGAAGGCGGGGCATGGACCGGGTGTTACACTGTCCAGGCGAAGGAATCCGCAACGGCAATCGACGCGCGTTATGCAGCCAATCTGCACGAGCGCGCGCCGGTAGGAAAGCGACTAGCCGAAATCCCTGTTTTCGGCGGCCGAGCCGGGGCGGAATTCCTTGAAATAGGCGATGTAGACGCTGCGGATGGCGTTGCCATCGACATCGCGCGCCGGCTCGAACCGCGCGTGCGCGACGATCGTCGGGCAGAGTTCCGCGCCATAGGCCGGACCACCCTCCTCGAGCGCCAGCGGCAGGCATTCGGTCACCGTGCCATCGGGCTCGACCATCAATCCGATCTTCATTGCCGGGCGGGCCTCGAACCGCGAGAAACCCTTGGTTTCGCGCACGAAGATTCGTTCGACCTCGGCATTGTTCAGCCATTGCGCCTTGACCGCCGGTTCGACCAGCGGTTCGAGTTCGTCGCCGACCGCTCCAGCCGGGGCCGCAAGCAGGGTGGATGACAGGACGATCAGGACGGTCTTGATGGGCATCGGGAATCTCCTTCTCCGGATATCCGTCGCGACCCTGGCGTAAACCGTTGCAATAACCCGATGAACGGGGCCTGAGCTGCTACATCCCCGGCATCTTGAACCCCGGGGGCAGGCCCATTCCGCCCTGGATGCGCTCCATCTCGGCGGCGCTGGCGGCATCGGCCTTCTGCCGGGCGTCGTTGAAGGCGGCCGCGACGAGGTCCTCGACCATCTGCTTTTCTTCCGGCTTCATCAGGCTCTCGTCGATCGTCACGCCGATCACGCGGCCCTTGGCGGTGCACTTGACCGTGACCATGCCGCCGCCGGCGACGCCTTCGACTTCGATCTCCTCGAGCTTGGCCTGCGCGTCGCTCATCTGCTGCTGGATCTTCTGCGCCGCTTCCTGCGCCGCCTTCATCATTTCTTCCATCGACTGCATGGTATCAGGCTCTCTTGCTGAATGTGGTTTCGCTGCCGGGACCGTCGTCGACGATCTCGGCATCGGGGAATGCCGCCAAGGTGGCCTTTACCAGCGGCTGTTCAAGCGTTTCTCGACGATCCGCCTCCTGCGCGGCATCGGCGCGTTCCTTGAGGCTCGGGGCACCCTCGCCCTCTCCGATCTCTACCTGCCAGCGCTTGCCGGTGACGGTGAGCAGCGAGTCCCGCAATTCGGGGCCGAGATCGCCCGAAAACCCTGGCGCGAGCGCATAGACGAGCTTGCCGTCTTCCAGCGAGATCACCCGCACCCAGCCGCGCATGTTCTGCGCCGCCAGCAATTCGCCCGAGGCTTCGACCTGCTCCACCAGCCGCTCCCAGTCGGGTGCCGCGGGCGCAGCAGCGGTCGCGGCAGGCTTATCGGAAGAGCCCGTGGGCGCCGACTGCGGAGACCCGCCGCCGATATTCGCGCCGCCTTCTGCGATCATCTTGGCCAGTTCGCCCGGATCGGGCAGTTCGGCGGCGTGCAGCACGCGCAGCAGCGCCATCTGCGCACTGGCGAGCGGATCGGGCGCGGCGCGCACTTCCTCGTAGCCCTTGAGCAGCAATTGCCACAGGCGATGGAGCTGGCCGGTCGGCACGTTTTCGGCATAGCCCGAAATCGCCACGCGCTCCTCCTCGCTCGCGGCATCGGGTACCCGCCCGCCGACCTGCGCGACGGTCGCGCGGTGGGCGAAATTCATCACTGCGCGGAGCATCGCGAGGGGTTCGACGCCCAGCGCGAACTGGCGGTCCATCTCGTCGAGCAGCTTCTCGGCATCGGCCTCGAGCAGCGCGTCGAACAAAGTCCGCGCCGCGCCGCGATCGGCCAAGCCGAGCATCTCACGCACCTGCGCCGCGGCGATCGTGCCTTCGCCCGCGAGATCGGCATGCGCGATCGCCTGGTCGAGGATCGAGAGCCCGTCGCGCACCGAACCCTCGGCGGCGGCGGCGACCATGGCGAGCGCCTCGTCCTCGGCCCCGACCTGCTCAGCCTCACAGACCCTGGCGAAATGCTTCTTGAGCAATCCGGTCGGGATCCGCCGCAGGTCGAAACGCTGGCAGCGCGACAGCACCGTGATCGGCACCTTGTCGACCTCGGTGGTCGCGAAGAGGAATTTGACGTGCCCCGGCGGTTCCTCGAGAGTTTTCAGCAACGCATTGAAAGCATTGCGTGAAAGCATGTGGACTTCGTCGATGATGTAGATCTTGTAGCGCGCCGAAACCGCAGCATAGCGCACCGCCTCGATGATCTCGCGCACGTCGTCGACGCCGGTATGCGAGGCGGCGTCCATCTCGATCACGTCGATATGGCGGCCTTCGGAAATCGCCACGCAGGGCTCGCACACGCCGCACGGATCGATCGTCGGCCCGCCCTCGCCATCGGGGCCGACACAGTTGAGCGCCTTGGCGATCAGTCGCGCGGTCGAGGTCTTCCCGACCCCGCGCACCCCGGTCATCAAAAAGGCGTGTGCCAGCCGGTCGCGCGCGATCGCATTGCCCAGCGTCTGGACCATCGCGTCCTGCCCGATCAGCTCGGAAAAGGTCTGGGGCCGGTATTTGCGCGCGAGCACGCGGTAGGGCTGCGCGGTGGCAGGTGGCGCCTTGGCGGGCGACGTTTCGGACTTGGTTTCGGTCGCGGTCGGCGCGGCAGGCGGCTCCTGCGCCACCGGCGGCGCCGGTTCGGGCCCGCCGAACATCGAGTTTTGCCCCGCCGCCTCGAGCTCGGCAGCGGTCGGCTTCGGCTCCTCTTCGGTGGGGAGCGCGGGTTCGTTCGGATCGGAATCGGTCACGCGCCAACGCTAGCGACTGGCGCGAGGCTTGTCGAAGCAGAGAATCGTCGATGTCGTGAAAAAATCAAAAGGAGCCGAGCGACCCGTCGCAATTCACCTGGGCTGCTTCCTTCCGGACCTGACCCGGTGAGCGAACGCAAACGTCCACCCGACTCCCAGCGCCCATATGGCGAGGGTCGGCGTAACTTTCAAGCGTTGCGCTTAGCGAAAATTGTCGGCGTAGGCCTGGATCTTGAGCGTCTTTTTGGGCGTCTGGTGGACGCGCGCAGCGATCCCGTGCTTGGCGGCGTATTCCTGCGCCGCTTCACAGGTGGGGAATTTGAGCACGACCTGCACCTGCGTGTCGCCGCTGCCGGTCCAGCCCATCAGCGGATCGGCACGGCGCGCCTCGGCGGGCCCGAATTCGAGCACCCACTGATCGGTCTGCGCCTTGCCCGATTGCATCGCGCTCTTGGGACGTTGGTAGATTCTCGCGGCCATGCGGCTCCCCTAATTCAGCCACCCGATTTTGCAAAGGCGTTCTTGGTCTTCAAACTCGGCTGTTCGGCCCACGGTTCCTCGGGCCAGCGGTGCTTGGGATAGCGGCCCTTCATGTCCTTGCGCACGTCGCTCCAGCTCCCGCGCCAGAAGGCCGGCAGGTCGGCGGTCGATTGCAGCGGGCGCCCGGCCGGGCTGGTGAGCTTGATAAGCAGCGGCACCGCCGCCTCCCCACGCCCGATCACCGGGTGCGAATCGAGCCCGAATAGCGCCTGCACCCGCACCTCTGCACTCGGTCCCGCCGGATCGGCATAGTCGATCGCATGGGTGGTCCCCGCCGGGCTGGTGAATTGGCGCGGCGCGACCGAATCGAGCCGCTGGCGGTCGTCCCAATCGACGAGGCCGAGCGCGGCGTCGGCGAGACGCCCGGGCGCGATGGCGAGGTCGCGACGATTTTCGAGTAGCGGCGCGAGCCACTGGTCGCCGCTTTCGGCCAGTGCCTCGGGCGACAGCGCCTCGATCCCGGCATAGCGGGCGCGGGCCAGCAGGGTCGGCGGCAGGAGCTCGGCGATCGTCTCGCGCGCCTTTTCGAGCAGGAAGGCGGCGACCGCCTCTGCGTCGGGATTCGGATCGGGTTCGCTCGCCAGCGTGATCGCGCCGAGCCGGCGTTCGAGCTTCGCGCGGACCTTGCCTTCCTGCCAGGCTAGCGTCGAACGGCGATCGAATCGCTCGGGAAGCCATTGTTCGAGCGCTTCGAGCGTCAGCGTGGCCGCCGCCATGATCCGCGCTTCCTTGGCCCTCCCCTGCGCATCGCCGATCGCGAGCCAATCGGAGCGCGCGAGCGGGCTGGCGGGATCGAGCCGGTAGCCGCGCCCGCCTGCGCTGATCCAGTATTCGCCCGATTGATCGCGCCGCCGCGCGATGTTCTGCGGCAACCCGGCTGCGAGGATAATCCCGAGCGGGGGAGACGATGCCTGGGCCGGTTTGGCGAGTTTCCCGACGCGCTTCGCCCAGCCCTGCGCCAGCCGCCGATGCGCATCGGCCTTGCCGCCGCGCTGTCCGTTCCAGCGCGACAGGCGCTGCTCCAAATCCTCGCCCCGTCCGCCGAGCGTGCGATCCTGCAGCAGGGCGACCAGCTTCGCCGCGTCCTCGCCCACGCCGTGTTCCGCCCCGAACAGCAGCATCGCGCCGTGCTGCGGGCCCATCGGAAGCTGGGCGAGCGACCTGCCGCGCGGTGTTATGCCGCCCTCCGCTTCGAGCGCATCGAGCGCCATGAGCCGTTCGCGCGCGCTCGCCATCGCCGCTACCGACGGCGGATCGAGCCAGGCGAGCTGGTCGGCGCTCGCGCCCCATTCGGCCAGACCCAGTGCGAGCGGGGCGAGATCGGCGGTCTCGACCTCGGGCGGATCGTAGGCCGGGCGACCGGCGTGCGCGGCAGCATTCCACAGGCGATAGGCAACGCCGGGGCCCTGCCGCGCGGCACGGCCCGCGCGCTGATCGGCGCTGGCGCGGCTTGCCTGCACGGTCACCAGCCGCGTGGTGCCCGCGGCCGGATCGAACTCAGCACGGCGCGAGAGCCCTGCATCGACCACGACCGAAACCCCGTCGAGCGTGACCGAGCTTTCGGCGATCGCGCTCGCCAGCACGATCCTGCGCCGGCCGTCGGGATCGCGCCGGATCGCCCCGCGCTGCCCCGCCGGATCGACCTGTCCGTGCAACGGCAGCACCGGCACGTCCGGAAGGCGCCTTTCGAGCCGTTCGCGGGTGCGTTCGATCTCGCCGAATCCTGGCAGGAAGGCGAGCAGGTCGCCCTCCTCGGCCTTCCACGCGGTCGCCACCGCATCGGCCATCGCGTCCTCGATCCGCAGCTCGGGCTTCGCGCCGAGCCATTCGATCCGCAGCGGATGCGCGCGGCCCTCGCTCTCGACCACCGGGGCATCGCCCATCAGCGCCGCGAAGCGGGCCCCGTCGATCGTCGCCGACATCACGACGATCCGCAGGTCCTCGCGCAGCGCGCCCTGGCTCTCGAGCGCGAGCGCCAGGCCGAAATCGCTGTCGAGATGGCGTTCGTGCGCCTCATCGAACAGCACCGCGGAAACGCCCGCAAGCTCGGGATCATCGCGGATCGTGGCGACGAAGATCGCCTCGGTCATCACCAGCACGCGGGTGTTCGCCGAGCGCCTCGTGTCGAGCCGGGTGAGATAGCCGATCGTTTCGCCCGGTTTCTCGCCGCGCAATTCGGCCATCCGCTCGGCCGCTGCGCGCGCGGCCACCCGCCGCGGGCTCAAGAGAATCACCGTGCCCTCGCACCAGTCCTCATCGAGCAGCGCGGGGGCGACACTGGTGGTCTTGCCCGCCCCAGGTGGCGCGACGAGCACCGCCGACGACCGCGCGCGCAAATGCGCGAGCAGATCGGGCAGGACGTCGTGGATGGGGAGGTCTGCGCTCATTTCCAGCGGGTTCTTACATAGTCCTCGCAGGGATTCACAAACCCCGTGCATGTCCCTAGGGTCGCTGCATGCGCGAATTGCTCGAGATCGTGGTGGGGCTGACCACCGGGATCCTGATCAGCGGAATGCTGGTCGGGGTGGTGATCCTCGGCGCCTGTGCGCTCGCCGGGGGCGGTTGCTGGTATCTGTGGAAGCGCCGCGCAAGGGAGCGAGTCTCGAAGGACTAGAACCGGCGCGAGACCGCGAACAGCGCGGCTTCCTCCATCGCGTCGCGCGCTGCGTTCTGGCGGAAGCAGCCGATCGCGTCGATCGCGCGTTGGACGAAATGGCGCGCCCGTTCGCGGGTCGCCTCGACGCAATCGTGCTTGGCAATCAGCCGCACCGCTTCGGCGAGATCCTCGTCCGTCGAACGCCGCCCGGCGATCGCGTCCTTCCAGAACGCGCGCTCGGCCTCGTCGCCGCGGGCATAGGCGAGGATCACCGGGAGCGTCATCTTGCCTTCGCGGAAATCGTCGCCGCGGCCCTTGCCCATCTCGTCGGCACTCGAATCGTAATCGATCGCATCGTCGACCAGCTGGAACGCGATACCGAGATTGCGGCCATAGGCGTCGAGCGCCTGTTCCTCGGCCTCGCCGCGCTCGGCGACGACGGCGGAGATGCGGCAGGCGGCGGCGAACAGCGCGGCGGTCTTCGCGCCGATGATGTTGAGATAGCGTTCCTCGCTGGTTTCGATCTGGCGCTGCGCGGTGAGCTGGTCGACCTCGCCCGCGGCGATCACCGCGCTGGCATTCGAGAGGATCTTGAGCACCTTCAGGCTGCCGTCCTCGACCATCAGTTCGAAGCTGCGGCTGAAGAGGAAATCGCCGACCAGCACGCTCGCCGGATTGCCGAAGACGAGGTTGGCGGTCTTCTTGCCGCGGCGCAGGTCCGACCCGTCCACCACGTCGTCGTGCAACAGCGTGGCGGTGTGGATGAACTCGACGCTGGCGGCGAGCTTGTGGTGCCGGTCGCCTTCATATTCGAGCAGCGCCGCACTCGCGAGCGTGAGCATCGGGCGCATGCGCTTGCCGCCGCCGGAGATCAGGTGGCCGGCGAGCGTGGGGATCAGCGGAATGTCGCTCTGCATCCGGTCGAGGATGATGTGATTGACCGAATTCATGCCGCTCGCGGTCAGCGAGAGGAGCGGATCGAGCGAGGGATTTTCCCTGCGCGGAAGGGGAATAACGTCTGCAGACATGACAAAGCCGCCGTGCACACAGCCCGGCGGCTTTGCAAGAATATTGCGCGCAACGGCGCTTGCTACGAGATCAATCGGGTTCCTTGCGCGGAGCCCCGTTATTGCGGCTGGGTGCCTGGCGGCGTTCGGTGCGGGGCGCGGGCGCCGGTGCCGGCGTCGCCGCGCGGCGGGTGGGTGCCTGGGCCTGCGGACGGGCGGGCGCCTGCGCACTGGGCTGCGGCGCCGGTGCGGGCGCGGCGCGACGCTGGGGCACCGGCGGCGTTACCGCCTGCCGCTGGCGGCGCTGCTGGACCTGCCGATCGACGGGCGCCGGACGGCTTTCGCTGACGCGGTCGCGGCCGCGTACGCCGCGTTCGATACCGCGCGCTTCGCGGCGATCGACCTCCTGCTGCACGCGCGGCGTGACCCGGCGCTGGACACTGCCCTGTTCGGCACCGCGCTGATCGGCGCGACGCTCTTCCCGGCGCTCCTCGCGGCGCTCGGCCCTGCGTTCGCTGCGCCGTTCCCCGCGGCGCTCGGCCCGGCGATCGCGGCGCTGGTCGCGATAGCGACCGTCGTCGCCGCGGGTGTAGCCTGCCCAGTTCTCGCGGATGTCGCGCGCGACGCTGCGTTCACGGTAGTAGGCACGGCGGCGTTCCCAGTGGCGGCGATGGCGGTCGGACCAGCGATGGCGCTTGCCCCAGCTGTCGTAGACGTAATAGCCGGTACCCGGGTAATAATAGCTGTCGTACCAGCCGTAATAGTAGTCGTCGTAATACGGGTCGTAATAGCCGTTGTCGAAATACGGGTCATACGGGTCGCCATACACGCCATAGAGACCCAGCGTGCTGCATCCGCCGAGCGTGGCAGCGGCCATGGCGACTATTGCGGGCTTGATGATGGATGTTCTCACGATAATTCCCCTGCCTGTTCGACGGTGCCTTCGTTCATAAAGAACGGGGGTTGAATGAACGATGAACTGAAGTCTCCCTGCGATCAGTCGTTCGCCGCGGTGTTCGAGGCTTGCTGCGCCAATTGCCAGTCGGTGGCCACGAGATTGCGGTAAATCCGGCTGAACCGCCGGGCAAGGCGACTGGCCTCGAGATCGGTGGCCTGGCGCTCGGTCAGGGTCGCGATCCGGCGACCCGCATCGCGAAACCAGTGCCGCGCCGTGCGCGCCGAAGATGCGCGCAGGCCGTAGATTTCACCCAGCGCGCCCAACCGGTCGATCATCACCGGGCTACGATCGCTGAGCTCGCGCCGCATCAGCGGCAGCATCGGCAGGAAGCGCGCGATCGCCGCATCGACTTCGCCAGTCCCCGCCAGCGCTTCCGCCCCGCCGGTCTCGCACATCACGATATCGCCGCGATAGCCGGGGGCATGTTGCCGGAACAGGGCGGCGCAATTTTCGAACCGCGCCAACGCCTCGGCATGGCGCTGCTGGAGCAGGTAGATGCGGCCGAGCAGCCCTTGCGACACCGCTTCATTCGCCTTCAGCCACCCTTCCAGCCCGGAGAATTCCCTGATTGCGGCCAACAACGCGATCTCGGCCTGCGGGGGATCGGCGAGCGTCAGGCTGCGCCCGCGGACATATTGGACCACGCCGCGCTGGAGAGCGAGGTCCGCTTCCGAACCAGTCAGGATCGCATCGGCCCGGGCGATCAACGGCGCGGCCTCGTCGGGACGGCCCAAGTCGAGGAACACGTTGGCGAGCGCGGTCAGCGCGTCGGCGCGCTGCGCCAGGTCGCCGCTTCGATCGGCCAGTTCGAGCCGCGCCCGCGCGATATCCTCGGCCAGCGCGGGCAGGCCCGCATCGTAGGCCCATTTCACCAGTTCGCCGAGACGCTGGAGGCGCAGCGGGGGTGCGACTGCCTCGTATTGCGCCAGCGCCTGGCGCAGCAACGCCTCCGCCCGGTCCGCCCGCCCGATCCGGCTATTGAGGTCGGCCACGCGCATCATGTCCATCGCAATCTCGGCCGGATCGTCGCCCAGCTGCAGGCGATAATCGACGCGCTGCTGCATGGTGACGATCGCCGCTTCGAAGCGACCGGCATTGTCGTGCAGGTTGGTCTGGTTGAGCAGGCTGGCGACCAGCAGTCCGTCGCCGAGATCGCCCGGTGCGCGATAGGTGTCGATGATCCGTCCATAAAGCGCCGTCGCCCGCTCGGCCTCGCCCGTCCCGGCCAGCGCATAGGCGAGGTCGAACAGCGTCACTGCCAAGCGATATCCATCCTCCTCGCTGCCCGTATCGACGCGCGCGAGATAGGCCTCCAGCAACGGGATCGCCTCCGCATGGCGTCCCTGCCAGCGCAGGATCGTGCCGAGCCGAAGAGACCATTCGACGGCCAGCTCCTCGCGCTCCGCTTCGGTGAAATCGGAGAAGGCCAGTGCCTGGAGCGATTCGCGGCGCAGGCGTTCCGCCTCCTCGTAACGGCTGGCGGATTCCAGCGCGTGGGCATAATCGTCGAGCGACGTCGCCAGCAATTCGGGCCGTGAGGCGCGATAGGCCGCGATCGCGGCCTCGAAAGCGGCGAACCCCTCTTCCGTGCGCTCGCTGCGATCGAGCACCAGCGCCAGTTGCAGGCTGGCATTGCCGGTCGCCCAGTGGAGCGGACCGAGCGCGGCGGTCCGCAGCGCCAGCGCCTCCCGGAAGCGGCGCTCGGCGAGTTCCTCATCCCCCGCCTCGCCTGCCGCCTGGCCTTCGCGCATCGCCGCGAGCGAACGTTCGATGCGTGGCTCGGTTTCGTCGAGTTCGTAGGACTGAGCGTGGGCAGGTGCGACGCATAACGCGGCGACAGCGGCCAGCAGGAGGAAAATCTCGCGCATGCGCCGCCTTATTCCGTCCCCGGCGCGGAAAAAAGCGACCAGATCAGTCGTCGCGCGCATTCTTCGAGCGGGGCAGGCGAAGGACCACGTGCAAGCCGCCGAGGTCCTCGCTCTCGAGCAGCTCGGCGCCGCCGCCGTAGATCTCCGCCACGTCGCGCACGATCGCGAGGCCGAGGCCGGTGCCGGGCTTGCCGGTGTCTAGCCTCGCGCCGCGATCGAAGATCCGGATGCGGTCCTTTTCGGGGATACCGAGCCCGTCATCCTCGATCCAGATGTCGCAGAAATCGGGATCGTCGGGCTGCGCGTCGACCGTAACGAAAACCGAACCGCCGCCATACTTGGCGGCATTCTCGATCAGATTGCCGAGGATTTCGTCTAGATCCTGCCGCTCGATCGCGACCAGCGCCTGCTTGTTGCCGTCAAGGTCGAAGCGGGTGTCCTCGTAGAGCCGGGTCACCGCGCGCAACACGCTTTCGGCACTCGGCCAGACCGCGGCGCGCGACAAGCCGGTGGCGCGCCGCCCGACCGCGCGGGCGCGGGCGAGGTGGTGCTCGACCTGGCGTTGCATCACGCGGGTCTCTCGGTGGACCAGCTTGGAGAGGTCGGGATCGCGCGCGGTCGCCGCGTTGACCAGCACGGTCAGCGGGGTCTTGAGCGCATGCGCGAGATTGCCCGCATGCATGCGCGCTTCCTCGGCCTGCTTTTCCGAATGCGCGAGCAACCCGTTCAATTCGGTCACCATCGGCTGGACTTCGAGTGGGAGCGGCTCGGTGACGCGGTGCTCGTCGCCCCCGCGCATGCGCTGGATCGCACGCCGCACGCGCCGCAGTGGGGACAGGCCGTAATAGACCTGCAGCCAGGCGAGCAGGACCAGCCCGAAACCAAGGATGATGAACGACCAGAACAGGATCGAGCGGATCTCGGCGATCTCGGCCTCGAGCTCGGCGCGGTCGGCGGCGACCGCGAAGGTCCAGTCGCTGGCGCTGCCGGGCAGCGTGGTCGACCGCTCGACGATGCGGAGCCTCTCGCCCTCGAACTGGTCGCTGTTGTAATAGACCGGCTCGGCCTGGGTATGATCGCTGCGCAGGGTCAGCGTGCGGTCCCACAGCGAGCGCGAGGGCCAGGGTTCCTTGTCGGTCCCGTCGATCTGCCAGTAGAGCCCGCTATTGGGTTCGAGGAATCGCTGGTCGCCGAGCACGCGGTTGAACCAGACGTCGCCCTCGGCATCGATTTCGGCCGAGCCGACCATCGAGGTGAGGATGTAGTTCAATCGTTCGTCGAGATTGCGCTCGAGCAGATTGGTGATGGTGCGGTCGAGCGCGAGACCGCCGACCAGCAGCAGGATCGTGATCCACCCCGCCGCGATCAGCATCATCCGCCGGCCGAGCGAGCCGGTGTGTTCGACGGGCTTGTCGCGATCGGGTGCCCCCGACGCCGCCGCCTCGGCCTCGATCCGCGCCTCCTCGCCCCTCGGCGTTACCGCCGCGGCAGGATCGCTCGGATCACGAGGCCCGGGGCGCGTCGGCGGGATCGTCGAGGCTGTATCCGAGGCCACGGATGGTCGTGATGACGTCCGCACCCAGCTTCTTGCGGATGCGGGTTACGAAGACCTCGATCGTGTTCGAATCGCGGTCGAAATCCTGATCGTAGATATGCTCGATCAGCTCGGTGCGGCTGACCACCTTGCCCTTGTGGTGCATCAGGTAGGCGAGCAGCTTGTATTCCTGCGCGGTCAGCTTGACCGGTTCGCCGTCGAGCGTGACGCGTCCCGAGCGGGTGTCGAGCCGCACGTCGCCGGCCACCAGTTCGGGCGAGGTATTGCCCGAGGCGCGGCGGATGAGCGCGCGCAGGCGGGCGATGAGTTCTTCGGTCTGGAACGGCTTGGCGAGGTAATCGTCGGCCCCGGCATCGAGGCCGGCGACCTTGTCCGACCAGCTGTCCCGCGCGGTGAGCACGAGGACCGGGAACTTGCGCCCTTCCTTGCGCCACATGCCGAGCACGGTGAGCCCGTCGATCTCGGGCAGGCCGAGATCGAGGATCACGGCATCGTAATCCTCGGTGCTGCCGAGGAAATGGCCGTCCTCGCCATCGGTCGACAGGTCGACGGCATAGCCATTGCCTTCGAGCGTGGATTTCAACTGCTGGCCGAGCGTGGGCTCGTCCTCGACGATCAGGATCCGCATGGGTCTTGCAATTCCCCGGTTGGGCTTGTGTTCAGAGGCGCAGATGGAGGTTTGCGGATCAATGGTCAATGCGAGCGACATCGGCGTCCTCAGCCGCAAACTACCTGCGGATGCGCAGCACGCGCCCCGTGCGGGCGTCGACATCGACCCACACCACCTGCCGGTCGTCGAAGAATTTCAGGCGGTATACCTTGGCCGAATTGTCCCATTCGAAGGTGATGTATTCCATCCCCTTGCGCTCGAACTGGGGGACCACGCGGCGATGGATTTCATCGAGCGTGAGCTGGCGGCCGGCTCGCATTTCCTTGCGCGCCTCGACCTGCTCGTCGCGCGACTGCGCCTGCGCCGCCGAAGGCAGCGCGAGCGTCAGCGCGAGGGAAAGACCGAGAATGCGAAACATGATGCAAGCGTCCTATCGGGCGAGGCTTGAATGACCAGTGAATACCTCTGCCACCGTCCCGTTCAGGTACAGTCGCGCTAGCGAGTCATCTCGTATTTGAGCCCCAGCGTTACCCCGGTCGCGACTTCGCCCGGTTCGACCGGGACCTTGGCATCGGCCGAAGCTTCGGCGGTGCGCACCGCCATCTGCGGCTGCGGTCCCGGGCCGTAGCCCTGGAAGCTTTCGGACACTTCGAGCAGGCGCACGCCGGAATAGCCAGCCATCCGCGCGAATTCCTCAGCCTGACGCAGGCCGCGCTCGAACGCCCGGCGGCGCGCGGTCGCCTTGGCCTCCACATCGTCCTCGAGCATGAAATTCGGCCCGTAGATGTTGTTCGCGCCCGCACTCACCAGCGCGTCGAGCACCTCGCCCGCACGGTCGAGATCGCGCAGCATCACCTGGACGTTGTTGTTGACCATGTAGCCGGTGAAGACCTGTTGTTCGTTCTCGCGGTCGTAACGGTATTGCGGGTTGAGGTTGAAATTGGCGGTCTGGATATCCTTGCGCTCGATCCCGAGCGCGCGCAGCCGCGCGACGATCCGCTCCATCGCGGTCGAGTTCTGCTCCAGGGCTTCGCGCGCGGTCGGTGCCTGCGTCTGCACGCCGGCGCCGATCTGCGCCACGTCGGGAGCAGAGCGGACGATCTCGTTGACCGAGAGCTCGACCACCGGGTTGGATACCTGGATCTGGATTTCGCCGGCCTGCGCCGGCGCCGCAACCGTGGCGGTGAAGGCGGTGGCGGCGAGAAGCGGAATGGCAAAGCGCAACATGGGCGTGTCTCCTTGATATTGCAGCGATCCTGCACGAGGCCGAATTACGCGCGAGTGAATGCGCGCGTTCCGCTTTCCATCGGCTCGACGCTTGGTTAGGCAGGCGGGCATGACGACCTTTCGCACGATCCACCGCCTGCTCCTGACCTTCGCCGCGCTCGCATGGAGCGGAGCCGCCCTCGCCCAGATGCAACCGATTCCCGACCGTCCTGCGGGCGAAGGCGAAGGACCGTTCGAGAAACTGATCGTCAAAGGCGCGACGATGATCGAAGGTTCGGGTGCGCCGCCCGAAGGCCCGGTCGATATCGAGATCGAGGGCAACCGCATCACCGCGGTCACCGGCAGCGACCGCGCCGACGAGGCCTATGCAGGCGCGCGGGTGATCGAGGCGAAAGGCATGTACGTCCTCCCCGGCTTCGTCGACGTCCACGGCCACAATGGCGATCCGGACAAGGCGCCGCAGCCTTCCTACGGCTTCAAGCTGTGGCTCGCGCACGGCGTAACCAGCGTGCGCGGAGTGTCCTTTGCCGGCGACCTGACCGATCTCGACATGACCCGCCGCAGCGCGGCGAACACGATCACCGCGCCGCGGCTCTATCCCCATGCCGTGTTCGGATCGAAATGGGATCGTGGCACGCCCGACACCCCCGAAAAGGCACGCGAATGGGTCCGCTGGATCAAGCAGCGTGGATATTGGGGCATCAAGTTCTTCAACAACGAGACCCCGCTTGTGCTCGAAGCCGCGCTCGACGAGGCCGAGAAGCAGGGCATCGGCTCGGTCGCGCATCTCGGCCAGCGCGGCCTCGGCGAAGTCACCGCCGAACGCGCGGTCGAACTGGGCATGGACGGGATCACCCATTTCTACGGCCATTTCGAAAGCATCCCGCGTTCAGGCCAGCTTGCCCCCTACCCCGCCGATTATAATTACCGCGACGAGCAGTCGCGCTTCGGCGAGGTCGCCTTGCGCGGCTACAGCGCGGTCGAGTCCGGCAGCGAGGAATGGGACGACTATGTCGATTTCCTCGTCGAGAGCGGCGTGACGCTGAGCCCGACCTTCAACATCTACGTCGCCAGCCGCGACGTGATGCGTGCGCGCAACCTCGACTGGCACGCGCGCTACACGCTGCCTTCGCTGATGGATTTCTACCGGCCGAGCCTGACCAATCACGGCAGCTACTATCACGATTGGGGCACCGAGCAGGAGGTCGCCTGGCGGCACTTCTTCGTCAAGTGGATGGAACTGACCAAGGATTTCCACGATCGCGGCGGTCGCGTCACCGCGGGCTCGGACCCGGGCTATATCTACCAGACCTGGGGCTTCGCCTATATCGGCGAGCTCGAAATGCTGCGCGAGGCAGGGCTCACTCCGCTCGAAGTGATCAAGGCCGCGACATTGAACGGCGCGCGCGAGATCTACGACGCGCGCGGCGAGGAGCCGCCTATGGGCCGGATCGCGGTGGGCAAGCTGGCCGACCTCGTGATCGTGCCCGAGAACCCGCTGGCGAACCTGAAAGTGCTCTACGGCACCGGCCACGACCGCCTGAACCGCGAAACCAACGAAATCGAGACCATCGGCGGCGTGCGCTGGACGATCAAGGACGGCGTGGTGTTCGATGCGCCCGCCCTGCTCGAGGACGTGGCGCGGATGGTCGAGGAGCAGAAGGCGGAGCGAGCGGTGGCGACCGACTGAGCGCGCTTGCTCCCTCCCCGCGCCTCGCCTAAGCGGCGCGGCCTATGGCCGAACCACCGATCTTGTCCTGGGAAGGACTGTCGCTCCAGCAGGGCGGCAGCTGGCTGTTCCGCGATATCGACCTCCATGTCGGGCCGCGCGATCGGCTCGCGCTGATCGGCCGCAACGGCGCGGGCAAGACCACGCTGATGAAGCTGGTCGCCGACCAGATCGAGGCCGATCACGGCAAGCGCACGATCCAGCCGCACACTCGCGTCGTCATGCTGGAGCAGGAGCCCGACTTCGGCCCGCACGACACGTTGATGGACTTTGCGCTGCACGGCGACGACGCGCCGCAGCAATTCGAGGTCGAGGCGATCGCCGGACAGCTCGGCATCGACATGAGCCGCGATGCAAAGACGGCTTCGGGTGGCGAGAAGCGCCGCGCGGCGATCGCCCGCGCGCTGGCACAGGATCCCGACCTCCTCCTGCTCGACGAGCCGACCAACCACCTCGATCTCGGCGCGATCGACTGGCTCGAAAGCTGGCTCCAGCGCTACAAGGGCGCGTTTCTCGTCATCAGCCACGACCGCACCTTCCTCGAGCGCTTGACCCGCGCCACGTTGTGGCTCGATCGCGGCTCGCTGCGGCGCAAGGAAATCGGCTTCGGCGGCTACGATGCCTGGATCGAGCAGGTCTATGCCGAGGAAGCGCGCGCGGCGGACAAGCTCGACGCCAAGCTGAAGATCGAGGCGCATTGGCTCGAGCGCGGCGTCACCGCGCGACGCAAGCGCAACCAGGGGCGGCTCGAGAAACTGTGGCAGATGCGCGCCCAGCGCGCCGCCATGCTCGCGCCCAAGGGCACCGCCAAGCTCGCGATCGAGGCCGACGACAGCAAGACCAAGGCGGTGATCGTGGCCGAGGGAGTCGCCAAGCGCTTCGAGACGCCCGATGGCGAACAGCGCACGATCATTCGCAATTTCGACCTGCGCGTGCAGCGCGGCGACCGGATCGGCATCGTTGGCGCCAACGGTGCGGGCAAGACGACACTCCTGAAGCTGCTGACCGGCGAGATGGAGCCCGACGAGGGCACGGTCACGCTGTCGAAGACGCTGAACGGCGTGATGATCGACCAGCAGCGCGCCCTTCTCTCGCCCGACAAGACGGTAAGGCAGGTGCTCGCCGAGGGCGGCGACTGGATCGACGTGCGCGGCAACCGCAAACACGTGCAGGGCTACTTGAAGGAATTCCTGTTCGATCCCGGCCTCGTCGATGCCAAGGTCGGTACGTTGTCGGGCGGCGAACAGTCGCGGCTGTTGCTGGCGCGCGAATTCGCCCGCATCTCCAACCTGCTGGTGCTCGACGAGCCGACCAACGACCTCGATCTCGAAACGCTCGACCTGCTGCAGGAAGTGATCGCCGATTACGAGGGCACCGTGCTGATCGTCAGCCACGATCGCGATTTCCTCGACCGCACCGTCACGCTCACGCTCGGCCTCGACGGAAGCGGTGATGTCGACGTGGTCGCGGGCGGCTATGCCGACTGGGAGAAGAAGCGGAAGGTTCGAACCGACAACACCGCGCGGTCGAAGAAGAAGTCCGCACCACCGCCGCCACCGCCGCCGCCTCCCCCGCCGGGCAAGCTCAGCTACAAGGACCAGCGCGATTACGAGCTGCTGCCCGATCGCATCGCCGAGCTGGAAAAGGCGATCGCGCGCGGCGAGGAAATCCTATCCGATCCCGACCTCTTTTCGAGCGATCCGGCCAGATTCGAGCGCGTGAGCAAGGGCATCGGCACCGCCCGCGCCGAGAAGGAAGCCGCCGAGGAACGCTGGCTCGACCTCGCCGAACGGGTCGAGGGCTAGAATCTATTCGTCGTCGATCTTCCTACCGAAGATGCTCCCGACGAATGGTTTGGTTTCCTTTGCCTTCCAACCAAGGAATCTTCGTTCGCCTCTCACATCGACAGGATCGAAGATGAACTGCCAGATCACCAAGGCAATGATGATCGCAACCGTTGCTTCGAGCGGCATTCCGAAGAACGTCGAGAGGAACACCAGTAACGCCAAGGCGAAGTACAGGCGACCTCGTGTCTTGCCCGCAAGGCCAATTCGGTCGGGAGCCATCATCCATTCTGCCTAAACCATTGCCGCGAACGGGCCAATAGCTTGCACCCGCAGCACCACTCCGCGATAGGCGCTGTCATGAGAGTGTCACGGGACGAACCCGACAAGATCGAACGGATCCAGCATACGCTGGTGACCCGCGCCGAACGCGCGGCGCTCGACTGGCTGTGCACGCGGCTGCCCCGATGGGTCACACCCGACAAGCTGACCCTGCTCGCGATCCTCGCCGCGGTGGGGATCGGGCTGTGCTACGTCTTCGCCGAGAGCGAACCGGTGCTGCTGTGGGTCGCGATCGGCCTGTTCGTAGTCCACTGGTTCGGCGATTCGCTCGACGGCAGCATTGCGCGCCATCGCAGCATCGAACGACCCAATTACGGCTTCTTCATCGACCACAGCTCGGACATGCTCGCCGGGCTGCTGATCCTCGGCGGATTGGGGCTCAGCCCGTTTGTGAAGCTCGAGATCGCGCTGCTGACGCTCGCCGGCTACTACCTCGTCTCGATCCACACCTTCCTGCTCGCCAAGGTCACCGGCGAGTTCCATCTCTCGCATGGCGGCCTCGGCCCGACCGAGATCCGCATCGCCTTCATCCTCGTCACGATCTGCATGATCGTGTTCGGCACCGACGTGCCGCAATGGCGCGGCTTCAGCCTGTGGGACGGCATCGTCGCCGCCTGCGGAGCGCTGATGATCGCGATCTACGTCACGCTCACGATCGCGATCGGCACCCGCCTGTCGGGCGAGGACAAGGCGCGTCTGGCGAAGAAGCGCGCCGATCAGGAAACGCGATAAAACCCCGCGACCCGGTCGAGCGCGAATTTGAGCACCAGCTTGCCGCTGCGCGCGGGCCAGGCGAGCGCCTTTTCGGCCGCCGGTAGCCCTTCGCCCGCGCAGGCCACGCGCCACAGCACGTCCGACAACCCGCTGCCCGCCGCCGCCATGGCGCCGTCGAAGCGCGCCTTGGCCGCCAGCTGGCGTTCGGTCGGATGGAGTTCGCGATCCGAAGCCGTCCCTCTTATGCGGACCGGATCCCACCGCATCGTCACCCCCGGCGCGAGCTGCGCGCGCTCGTAATCGGCGCGCAACCGCTCACCCGCCTCGAACTGCCGCTCGCTCAGGTGGCCGCGCGCATGAAGCCAGGTCAGCGGCGATTCGGCGAGGTTGACGGTCGCGCTGCGGCGTCCGCGGCGCGGTCTGTTGCGGGTCGCACCTTCATTCGTCAGTTCGCGTTCGGCCAGCACTCTCTTCATGCGAATCTCCTTCGCAATCGACTTGCCAAATCGGTTACATTGTAGGAAAGAAGAAACCGTATCTGATCGGAAAGCCGCCATATGATCAACCGCATCCGCGCCATTCGCAAGGACAAGGGCCTAACGCTCGCCGAAGTCGCGGAGGCCTGCGATCCGCCGACCACGGCACAGACGATCGGCCGGCTCGAAACCGGCATGCGCAACCTCTCGATCAAGTGGATGGACCGGATCGCTGCCGCGCTGGGAGTCGAGCCCGAAACGCTCGTCCGGTCCGAACAGGCCGCGCATCCGCAGATCGTCGCCCGGCTGACCGACGGCGGGGCCGAAGCAATCGCCAGCCAGCGCGACG
Source organism: Pseudoblastomonas marina (assembly GCF_034374265.1). NCBI lineage: Bacteria > Pseudomonadati > Pseudomonadota > Alphaproteobacteria > Sphingomonadales > Erythrobacteraceae > Pseudoblastomonas > Pseudoblastomonas marina. Next base: position 1,262,140 of record NZ_CP139718.1, read on the forward strand.
CGATCCTGCCGACCGACCTCGGAGGAGGCGGCGCGCTGATGGTGCTCGCGATCGAGACCAGCCAGGGTGAATATCGCGTGGGCGACCAGCTCTGGATGCGGCAGATCGATCCCGACGAGGCGCAGCGCGCGGTCAATCGCGACGTGCTCGTTCCGCGCAAGGGCGGGCGTTACGCTTTCGGCCGGCTGATCGACCGCCAGGGCAGCCGCGTCGGCCTGCTCCCGCCCGGCGCGGGCGAGCGCCAGATCGTGATCGACAGTCCGCCCTGGCTCGCGCTCGCCGAAATGGTGGTCCGCAAGCTGTGAAGCGCGTCCTCACCGTCTCCACCCTCTATCCCAACACCCACCGACCGCGCTTCGGCGCGTTCGTCGCGCGCTCGATGGAAGCGCTGGCGAAGTACACCGAATGGGAAGTCACGGTCATCAACCCGATCGGTGTCCCGCCGGTGGCGCTGGGTGAATATGCCGAACTGAAGGAGGCTGCGGTCGACAGCGTGGACGGCGGTGTGCGGGTGCTGCGCCCGACCTTCCCGCTGATCCCCAAGGTCGGCGCGCGGATCAATCCGTGGGCGATCCGGCGGTCGGTCCTGCCGATCGCCGAACGGCTCCATGCCGAACGCCCGTTCGACCTGCTCGACGCGCAATTCCTGTTTCCCGACGGACCGGCAGTGGCCGGCCTCGCCGAGCGGCTCGGCCTGCCCTTCTCGGTCAAGGCGCGCGGCACGGACGTGCATTACTGGGGGCTCGGCGGGCACAGCAAGAAGGCGATCCGAACCACGCTTGATCGCGCCGCAGGGGTGCTCGCGGTGAGCCAGGCGCTGGCGCGCGACATGCAGGGCCTCGCTCTAACAAGGCGTGGGATCGGGGTGCATTATACCGGTCTCGATCGCGACCTGTTCCGCCCGCTCGACCACGATTCGATGCGGCGGATGATCGTCGAGGAGTTCGGCCTGGCTATGCCCGACGACGAGCCGCTAATGCTCGGGGTCGGAGCGCTGCTGCCGGTCAAGGGTCACGATCTATCGATCCGCGCGCTCGGGCTGCTCGAACGGGGCCATCTCGCCCTGCTCGGCACTGGCGATCGGCGCGACGCGCTGGCAAGGCTCGCGCAGGATGAAGGGGTAGCCGATCGGGTCCATTTCCTCGGAGGGGTATCGCACGACCAGCTACCAGTGCTGCTGTCGGCCGCCGAAGTCATGGTGCTGCCCTCGCAGCGCGAAGGGCTCGCCAATGCCTGGGTCGAGGCGCTCGCCTGCGGCACGCCGATCGTCATCCCCAATGTCGGCGGCGCGCGCGAGGTTGTGCGCAGCAGATCTGCCGGACGCATCGTCGAGCGCACGCCCGAGGCGATCGCACAGGGTATCCGCGCGGTGCTGCTGGATCGGTACACGCGCCGCGAGGTGGCGGAAACCGTCGAGCAATTCGACTGGCGGGCCCATGCCGAAGCACTGGCCCGCCATTACGATGAGCTGATCGCGCGACGCGCCTAACCGAGGTCGCGCGCAGCCTTTTCCTGCCGGTCGAGCTCGGTTTCTTCCGGCACGAAGCTGTGCGAATCGACCCCCAGCCAGATCAGGATCGGCGCGGCCATGTAGACCGAGCTGTAGGTACCCACGAAGATGCCGAGGAAGATCGCGGCGGTGAGGCCGAACAACGCCTCGGGTCCGAACAGCAGGAGCGGCAGCAGCGCAACCAGCAGCGTCAGCGAGGTCATCACCGTCCGCGCCAGCGTCTCGTTGACCGAGAGGTCGAGCAGTTCGGGGATCGGCATCTTGCGATACTTCTTCAGGTTTTCGCGAATGCGGTCGTAGACGACGATCGTGTCGTTGAGCGAATAGCCGATGATCGCGAGGATAGCGGCGATGGTCGTCAGATTGAACTCCATCTGGAAGATCGCGAACATCCCCAGCGTCAGCGAGACGTCGTGGAACAGCGCGAACAACGCGCCCACGCCGAACTGCCATTCGAAACGGATCCAGATGTAGAGCGCGATCGCCAGCATCGCGACCAGCAGCGCGAGCTGCGCCTGGGTGAAGAACTCGCCCGAGACCTTGCCCGAAACGTTGTCGTTGCCGTCGAGCCTGAAATCGGAGAACTCGCTCTCGAGCGAGCCGACCACTTCGTTGGCGATGCGCTGCGCCGCTTCCTTGTCCTCGGCGACTTCGTCGGGCAACCGGACGCGGATCGAGACCTGGTTGGGCTCGCCGAAGCGCTGGACCACGGGCGAGCCGTAGCCGAGCGATCCCACCGTTTCGCGCACCTCGGCCACCGGCGCCTCGGCGCTTTCGGTGAAGGTCGCGCGCACTTCCTGGCCGCCGGCGAAATCGACCCCGTAATTGAGGCCATTGGTAGCGACCAGCGCCCAGCTCGCGACGATCAGCAGCACGCTGACCACGTAGAACGGGATGCGGTATTTCAGGAATTTGATGTTCGTGTCGTCGGGGACGAGCTTGAGCAGTTTCATGGGGCCGTCCTCCTTAAATATGCAGGTCGCTGGGGCGCTTCTTGCGCAGCCACATCGCCACCCACATGCGGGTGAGGACGACGGCCGTGAAGACGCTGGTGAAGAGGCCGATCACGAGCACGACGGCGAAGCCGCGCACCGGGCCAGAGCCGAACAGGAACAACAGCACGCCGGCGATGAAGTTCGTGACGTTGGCATCGTAGATCGCACGGCTCGCTTCCTTGTAGCCGTTCTCGACCGCAGCGACGACGCGCCTCCCTCGCTTGCGCTCCTCCCGGATACGCTCGTTGATAAGCACGTTGGCGTCCACCGCTGCACCGATCGTCAAGACGAAGCCGGCGATGCCGGGCAGCGTGAGCGTGGTGTTGAGGATCGCCATGATGCCGAGGATCATCACCACGTTGATGACGAGTGCGGCAGTCGAATACATCCCGAAACGGCCATAGGTGACGACCATCAGCAAGATCACGAGCAGCGACCCGATGCCCATCGCGAGGATACCTGATTCGATCGAATCCTGGCCGAGGTCGGGACCGACGGTGCGCTCCTCGACGATCGCGAGATCGACCGGCAGCGCGCCGGAGCGCAGCGAGATCGCGAGGTTGTTGGCGCTTTCGACGGTGAACCCGCCCGAGATCTGCGCCGTCCCGCCGAGGATCGGTTCGTTGATGTTCGGAGCCGACAGCACCTGGTCGTCGAGGATGATCGCGAATGGCCGGTTGACGTTTTCGCGCGTCAGCTTGGCGAAGCGCTGGCCGCCCGAGCTGTCGAAGGTGATGTTGACCACCGGTTCGTTGGTCTGCGGATCGAAGCTCTGGCGCGCATCGGTGAGCGTGTCGCCCTTGATCCCGCCGAGACGGCGCACGGCGAGCGTCGCGCCTTCGTAATCGCTGCCCGGTGCGCCGGGGAGGATCTGGCTACCCGGACGGGCGATGCCGGCCTGCGTGTCGGCGGCCGAGGCCTCGACGTCGACGAGCTTGAATTCGAGGCTCGCGGTCTGCCCGAGCAGCGCCTTCAATTCGCCCGGGTCCTGCAGGCCGGGGACCTGCACGACGATACGGTTGTCGCCCTGGCGGATGATCGTCGGCTCGCGCGTGCCGAGCGCGTCGATACGCTTGCGTACGACCTCGACCGCGGTTTCCATCGCGTTATTGACCGCCATGTCCATCCCCGCCTCGGTCGGCGTCAAGATCATGCGCTGGCCGTCGACCACGCGGATCGTCCAGTCGCGCTGGCCGGTGAGGCCCGCGCCGGTAGTGAGTGGCTCGATCAGGTCTCGCGCCCGGTCGACGTCGACCGGGTTCTCGATCATGAAGCTGAGCCGCCCGTCACGACGCGAGATGTCGCCGATGCGGATGCGCGGATCGGCGCGCCGCATCTCGGCGGTCACGCTTTCCTCCATTGTCTCGAGACGCTGCGCGGCGACCTGGCTGCGCTCCGCCTCGAGCAGGATGTGGCTACCGCCGGCAAGGTCGAGGCCGAGATTGACCGACTGGTCGTAGGCGGCCTTGAGCGGATCGGGATAATCCTGACCGGTTAGCGCGAAGAAACTGGGCACCGCGGCGAGGCATGCGACGAGCGTCAGCCCCCATAGCCAGATGCGCCTCCACTGGGGAAAATCGAGCATTCTTCGGTCCGTCCCTTAGTCGTTCGCAGCTTTGGCGCCGCCCGGGGGTACGATGTCGGCGATGGTGTTGCGCACCGCCTTCACCTTCGTGCCGCCGCCGAGATCGATATCGACGTAGTCGTCGTCGACCTTGATAACCTTGCCGATGAGCCCGCCGGCGGTGACGACCTTGTCGCCCTTCTTGATCGAGCTGACCTTGTCGTAATGCGCCTTCTGCTTCTTCATCTGCGGGCGCAGGATGAAGAACCACAGGATGCCGAACATCAGGATCCACGGCACCGCCGCGACGTACCAGGGCGGATCGCCCGCAGCACCTGCGGTGGCCACGAGCAGCGACAATTGATCGGAAAGCATGAAGGCTGGGCTCCCTGGCTCAGTTCTAGTCGGGTTGGACGCCGAAGCGGTCGAGCAGGGATGTGGGTGGCACGCCATCCCCTGCCAAGCCCCGTCCCGGCGAAATTTCGTGGGCCGCGACTAGCAGCATTGCCAATCGCCTGCAACGCGGTGCCGCACGGGTTGCGAAGCGGCGCTTGAAAAGGCGAACGACCCGGTCTAGAGGCGCGCTCGTTCCAGGTCGGGACGTAGCGCAGTCTGGTAGCGCACCACACTGGGGGTGTGGGGGTCGCTGGTTCGAATCCAGTCGTCCCGACCATCGGAACCCTCCCCCTCCCTACATTCCCGTCCCGTCGCAATCCTTCCCGGTGCGCAAGCGCGCGGCCTTGCTGCGCCGCCCAATCCCTTTGCCCGGACCTCCCGCCCTACTGGCGCGTTGGGAGGGCAAAAAAGCGAACGAGGAACCGGGAATGAGCAAGACCGCGCCGAAGCTGGAAACCTTCATGGAGGGGTTGCGCGAGCGCAATCCGGGACAGGAGGAATTCGTCCAGGCGGTGCACGAGGTCGCGCACGACATCTGGGGCTGGATCGCGGACAAGCCCGAATATCACGAGGCCGAGATCCTGCGCCGGATCGCCGAGCCCGACCGGATCGTATCGTTCCGCGTGTGCTGGGAGGACGACGAGCACAATATCCGGGTCGAGCGCGGGTGGCGGGTGCAGAACAACAACGCGATCGGCCCCTACAAGGGCGGCTTGCGGTTCGACGAATCGGTCAACGAAAGCGTGCTCAAGTTCCTCGCCTTCGAGCAGACCTTCAAGAACTCGCTCACCGGGCTGCCGCTGGGCGGCGGCAAGGGCGGCGCGAACTTCAACCCCAAGGGCAAGTCCGACGCCGAGGTGATGCGGTTCTGCCAGAGCTACATGACCGAGCTGTTCCGCCATATCGGGCCGCATACCGACGTGCCGGCGGGCGATATCGGCGTCGGCGCGCGCGAGATCGGCTACCTGTTCGGTCAGTACAAGCGGCTCACCAATCGCTGGGAAGGCGCGCTCACCGGCAAGGCGCTCGACTATGGCGGCTCCGAATTGCGGCCCGAGGCGACCGGCTACGGCGCGATCTATTTTCTGCGCGCCGCGCTCGAACAGGCGAAGGACGGGCTCGACGGCAAGACCGCGGTCATCTCCGGCTCGGGCAATGTCGCGCTCCACGCCGCGCGCAAGCTGGTGAGCGAGGGTGCGAAGGTGGTCACGCTGTCCGATTCGGACGGCTTCGTCCACGATCCCGACGGGTTCGACGACGCCAAGCTCGACTTCGTGTTCGACCTCAAGCTCGAACGGCGCGGGCGGATGTCCGAATATGTCGACCAATTCAAGGGCGCGAGCTTCCATGAGGGGGAGAACCCGTGGAACGTCGCATGCGACTTGGCGCTACCCTGCGCGACGCAGAACGAGCTCGACGAAAACGACGCCAAGACGCTGATCGAGAACGGCGCGGTCGCGATCTGCGAGGGGGCCAATATGCCGAGCACCACCGCGGCCGCCGACCGCTTTCGCGATGCCGGGCTGATTTTCGCACCGGCCAAGGCCGCAAATGCCGGCGGGGTCGCGGTCTCGGGCCTCGAGATGAGCCAGAACGCCGAGCGCGTCAGCTGGGAGAGCGAGAAGCTCGACCGGATGCTCACCTCGCTCATGTGCGACATCCACGACAAATGCGCCGCCTACGGCGAACGGGACGACGGCAGCGTGGATTATGCCAGTGGCGCGAACATCGCCGGGTTCAAGAAGGTCGCCGACGCAATGCTCGCCTATGGTGTGGTCTGACGGTTAAATAGTTTTCCTACATGAACCGTTTTGGTTATCTGGTGCGCTTTTCCATTTCAGGAGCAGCACCATGGGTATCATAGAATCGCTGATCGGACCGATCGCCGCCATCATCGACAAGGTCATCCCCGACAAGGAAGCGCGCGAACGGGCCAAGCTCGAACTGATCAAGCTCGAGGGCACGCAGGAGATGGACCTGGTGCGCGCGCGGCTGGAGGCGATCGTCGCCGAGGCCGGTTCGCGCGATCCCTGGACCAGCCGCGCGCGCCCGTCCTTCCTCTACGTCATGTACACGCTGATCCTGTTCGCGCTGCCGATGGGCGTGCTCAGCGCCTTCGATGCGCGCATCGCGCTCGATATAGGCAACGGCATCACCGCCTACCTGCGCGGCCTTCCCGACGAGCTCTACGCGCTCTTCGGCACCGGCTATCTCGGTTACACGGCCGCCCGCCAGTGGGGGAAGGTCAAGGGCGTCGAGCGCTAGCGCCCCCGCCTCGGCCCGCGCTCAATCACAGGTCGGGGCATCGGCCTCGGGCATGATCGACACCCGCCGGTTGCGCCAATCGACGCGGACGGTCTGCCCGGCAAGCCCCTGCGATCCGAGCTGTCCCGAATCGTAGGCTCCCGGCCACCGCACGGCGGTGATCGGCAAGGTCGTATCGCCGTATCGGACGGCGCCGGCGAGGCGGCCTTCGATCACTTCGAACGCGCCAGATACGGTCATCGCGCGGCCCTTCACCTCGGGCTCGCCCACGATCGCGAGCTTGCCGGCGGTTTCGGCGGTGACGAACAGCCGGCTCGCCAAATTGCCGGTATCGAGATGCACCTCGGCGGGCACGCCGCCGATATCGAGCGTCAGCACCGGGATGCCGTATTTGTCGAAGGGAACCGTGCTCCCCTTGTCGAGCTTTAGATCGGTCGCGTGCAGCACCCCCCGCTCGTAATCGAACGCCGCCTGCATGTCGGCGAACAAGCCGTTGCCGATGATCCCGTCGAACATCTGCCCCTTCGGGCCGATCTCGGGCATTTCACCCAGTCGCCGATCGCTGAAGGTGATCGCGCCGAGCGTGAAGGACTTCGCCCCGTAGAACGGTACGCCTCCGGTGGGATCGTCCTCGCCTTCCGACGGGACCGAACCGACGACCGGCAGGCCCAACTCCTGCGCGATTTCCGGCTTGATCCAGCCATCATATTCGGCACCCGTATCGACCAGGAAGGTCAGTTCGCGTCCGTTCACGCTGACGCGCACCAGCGGCTTGCCGGCTTCGAGCCAGGGCACCGTGGTGCAGCGGTAGGCGGTCGGCTCGACCGGGACGGTTTGCGCGGAAATCGAGGTGCAGGCGGCGAGCGCGACGAGCGCGGCGGAACTGGCAATCGGCTTCATCGACCGAACTCCGTGGTTGTCCGGAGCCGATTATGCGTGGCTCGATCGGCAGGCACCTGCAATCCGCCGAACCGTCGCCGCGGGGCGACCAACCGCCCGTCCGGCGCGCGGCGGGTTTTTTGCCGACGGCCGGACGTTACCGGGGTTGTTCGACCTCGACGACGAGGTCGGTCTCGAACATCATCCCTTCGGTCGATGTCGCAACCCCGGGCTCGATCGTCGCAAGCCGATAGGTGCGGGTCTGTCCGTCCGGCAGGACGATCTCCCCATCCTTCGCGAACAGCAGGTTCAATTCGCCCTGCGCGATCTCCCGCGCCAGTTTCTCGAAGGGGATCGTGAACCCAACGGTGAACCATTGAAAATGCCCGCGCATTTCCAGCCCGATCCGATCGGGCGATACCAACGCGATGCGATAGCGGGGAAGGCCGTCGGGGCCATCGATGAAGGTCACCCGGGTCAGGATGGAAGGGCGCGCAGTGGCCGTGATCCCGATATTCCCGCCCACGCTCGGTCCGCAGGCCACCCGGTAATTGCCGGCGACCTGGGTTCGCCCGTCGATTTTCAGGTCGGTGCGCAAATCGAGGCCCTGTTCGGTCGGATCGATCGCAAAGCGGCCGATCTCGAGATCGACCTTGGTCGAATTGGCCTCATGGACCCATGCGCGCTTGCCGTCGCGTCGACGCCAGCCGCCGGGAATGGTGAACCGACATTCGTGCTCGACCTCGTACACGTCGCCGTCGCGTGAGGTCTGGCGAAACTCTATCGTCCGCTGATCGCCCGGGCGTGCCGAAAAGCTCTCCGCCCAACTGACGAGCGGCCGGTAGCGCATTCGGGCCCTGATATCTTTGCCAGCGCCCCCGATATCCGCCGTCGCCTCCGTGATCTCCCGTTCGACCGACTGGACCCGGGTTTCGATACTCGCGATTTCGCGCTCGAGGCCGCCGGTGGAAGCACAGCCGCCCAGCACCGGCGCGAGCGACAAGGTGAGGACCATCAACCGTCCAGACATCTCAAATCCCCTCCACATTGGCGAATAGATGGATCCCGTTTTCGAGGAACAGGACGTTGTGAACCACGAATCGCCCCCGGATTTCCGTTGAGGGAAACGACAGGTTGCCGCGTATCCAGCTGTCCCGGGTCGTCTTGATCGGCCCCGAATCCACCGAATTCGCGGGCTTGCCGAAGGCGAATTCGCGGGCCAGCGGGAGCCGGGCGGCAGGCAGCTTCTCGGTAAAGCGCGCGGCCTCCAGCGACAGCAGCGATCGCACGAACTTGCGCTTGGTGAAATCGAACGGACCCCAGCGGACCCGCGGCACGATACGGGTCGCGACAATCCGGGCCAGCAATTCGTCGGGCCGGGCAAGATCGCCTTCGATCACGAGCCGGCTGTCCATTTGCAGCTCCGCAATCAATCCGTTGCCGACATCGCGTGCCTTCGCCGCCAATTCGATTTCCGGGCTGCCCGGGCGGAAGGTCATTTCGACCTTGTCGACGGTCAGCTCGATCGGGCGGTTCGACGCGACCACTTCGACGGTATTGCCTTCGACCCCTTCCAGCAGGCGGGTGAAGACATCGGCATCCAGCGCAAGATAGAGGTCGTAGCGCGTCGGGTCGAAACTGCCCTGTTCAACACCGCCCCTGATCGACAATGCCTGTTGCTCGATCTGCAGCAGCCGCTCGCGCTTCAATTCCAGCAATGCTCGATCGGTCGAACAGCCGGCCAGCGCCAATGCCATCAGGCAAATGCCAAATCTCATGCCCCATCCCCCGTGCCTGCAGGCATCGTCTCCACCTGCCCGGCCACCCTATTTCGTCTCGCATCGCCCGCCAGACGAGATCGAACCATTTCGGATCGGGAAGGCACCGCCAGCTCCGCTTCATTCGGCAGAAAGCGACCGGATCACCGATGTTTCGTTTGGAAAGCTCGGGATCAGGGTTGCGCCGATCCGATATGGAACGACCGGAGATCGAGCTTTCGGCGCTGCCCCTGTTGCTTTCGCAGCGATCGGGATAAGGGACGGCATGACCAACCTCGTCTACGTCCTCAACGGACCCAATCTGAACCTGCTCGGCCTGCGCGAACCGGAAATCTACGGCTCGGACACGCTCGACGATATTGCCGGGATGCTCGAGGACCGGGCGCGCGAGCTGGGGCTCGAAATCGAGGTCCGCCAGACCAATCACGAGGGCCACCTGATCGACTGGCTGCACGAGGCGCAGGCCGAGGGGGCGAAGGCGGTGCTGCTCAATGCGGGCGGCTACACCCACACCTCGATCGCGCTGCACGACGCGATCCGCGCTATCGAAACCCCGGTGATCGAGGTCCACCTGTCCGACCCGGCAAAGCGCGAGGAATTCCGCCATCGCTCCTATGTCGGCATGGCGGCGCGCGCCTCCTTCGCGGGCAGAGGCGCGCGCTCCTATCTCGAAGCGCTGGATTCCGTAGCGGAATTCTGACCCTCCATCGGGCACGATCCGGCTCGCCCCTCTTGCCAGCACGGCGCGCACGGCGCATAGCGCCCCGCCTATCGCAGCATCCTATCGCAGCAAACAGGGACATACATGGCGAACTCCAAGCAGAGCGGCATGAATATCGACAGCAAACTCGTCCGCGAACTCGCGGAATTGCTGGGTGAAACCGGCCTGACCGAAATCGAGGTCGAGGACGGCGAACGCAAGATCAAGGTATCGCGAGGCGGCATGGTCGCCGCGGCCCCGCAGCACTTCGCCGCGCCAGCCCCGGCACCTGCACTCGCGCCCTCTTCCGCCCCGGCGGCGAGCGACGCGCCCGCGCCGGCCACCGATGGGGCCCCCGCCCACGCGATCAAGTCGCCGATGGTCGGCACCGTCTACCTCGCGCCCGAGCCCGGGGCGGACAATTTCGTCAAGGTCGGCGACAAGGTCGAAGCCGGCGACACGCTGCTGATCGTCGAGGCGATGAAGGTCATGAACCCGATCACCGCGCCCGCATCGGGTACCGTCAAGCAGCTGCTGGTCGACAATGCCCAGCCGGTCGAGTTCGACCAGCCGCTCGCCGTCGTCGAGTAAGCGATTATGTCCGTTACCCGCATCCTGATCGCCAATCGCGGCGAAATCGCGCTGCGCATCCACCGCGCCGCGCACGAGATGGGCATCGAGACGGTAGCAGTGCACTCCACCGCCGACGCCGACGCGATGCATGTGCGCCTGGCCGACCACGCGGTGTGCATCGGCCCGCCGCCCGCGACCGACAGCTATCTCAACGTCGCCAACATCATTTCCGCAGCCGAGATCGCCGGGGCGGATGCGATCCATCCGGGCTACGGTTTCCTGTCCGAGAACGCCAAGTTCGCCGAGATCGTCGAGGCGCACGACATCACCTGGATCGGGCCCAAGCCCGAACATATCCGCACGATGGGTGACAAGGTGCAGGCGAAGAAGACCGCGGGCGAGCTGGGCCTGCCATTGGTCCCGGGCTCCGACGGCGCCGTCTCCGACTACGACGAGGCGAAGAAGATCGCCGCCGAGATCGGCTATCCCGTCATCATCAAGGCCGCATCGGGCGGCGGCGGACGCGGGATGAAGGTCTGCGAGGAAGAGAGCAAGCTCGAGACGCTGATGAAGCAGGCCGGGAGCGAGGCCAAGGCCGCTTTCGGCGACGCCACCGTCTATATCGAAAAGTATCTCGGCAATCCGCGCCACATCGAATTCCAGGTGTTCGGCGACGGCAACGGCAATGCGATCCATCTGGGCGAACGCGACTGCTCGCTCCAACGCCGCCACCAGAAAGTGCTGGAAGAGGCACCCTCGCCCGTCATCACCGATGCCGAGCGCGCGCGCATGGGCGAAGTCTGCTCGAAGGCGATGCGCGACATGGCCTATCGAGGCGCCGGCACGATCGAATTCCTGTGGGAAGACGGCGAGTTCTACTTCATCGAGATGAACACCCGGCTGCAGGTCGAACACCCGGTGACGGAGGCGATCACGGGGGTCGACCTGGTGCGCGAACAGATCCGCATCGCCGCGGGCAAGGAGCTGTCGCACACGCAGGACGAGATCGAGTTCCGCGGCCACGCGATCGAGTGCCGGATCAACGCCGAGGACCCGTTCACCTTCGCCCCTTCGCCGGGCAAGGTCACGCATTACCACCCGGCCGGCGGCATGCATGTGCGCGTCGATAGCGGTCTCTATGCCGGCTATTCGATCCCGCCCTATTACGACAGCATGATCGCCAAGCTGATCGTTTACGGTCGCTCCAGAGACAAGTGCATCATGCGCCTGAAGCGCGCGCTCGAGGAAATGGTGATCGAAGGCGTCAAGCACTCGGTCCCGCTGCACCAGGAACTGCTCAACCAGCCCGACGTGCTGACCGGCGACTATTCGATCAAGTGGCTCGAGGAGTGGCTCAAGGAGCGCGAGGGCTAGCCGAGAGAGTCCCCCTCCAGGGGGAGAGCCGCCTCAATCCAGCGGCACGCCCGGTTCGTGCTTGGTGGTCCGGATCGTCAGGCTGGTCTTCACGCTCGCCACGTTGGGGGCGTTGACGAGGTAGCCGGTGAGAAAGCTCTGGAAGGTCTGGAGGTCTTCGCTCACCACCTTGAGGATATAGTCGATCTCGCCATTGAGCATGTGGCATTCGCGCACTTCGGGCAGCGCGCCGACATGGCTCTCGAACGCTTGCAACGCTTCTTCGGACTGGCTCTTCAGGCTGACCATCGCGAAAACGGTGATGCCGTAGCCCAGCGTGCCCGGATCGAGATCGGCATGGTAGCCGCGAATCACGCCCGCATTCTCGAGTGCGCGCACGCGGCGCAGGCACGGCGGCGCCGTCAGCCCGACCTTTTCGGCCAGCGCGACATTCGTGATCCGTCCGTTGTCCTGCAATTCGGACAATAGCTGGCGATCGATTGGATCGAGATTGGTGACCGGCTTGGTCATGCACGATTCCCCCTATTACACGGCGGCGACACATAAACGCGCTTTCGAACAATTTCCAGCAATAATATTAGCGCTCGTCAAGGTTAACGTCCCGCATTGCTACGTCGGCAAGTGAACGATCCGTCCGATGGAAACCTCATGATAACCCGCGGCGTTGCATAATCGACGCGAAGGCGTGGATATGCGCCAGATTTGATCGCAAGGACCACGCTGAAACCGCGAATGCATTTCGACGACCGCCTCGACACGGTGATGCGCACGCCCCTGCGCAGCGATGCCGCGCGGCTGACCCAATTTCGCCAGCTGATCGACATCCTCGCGCAGAAGCATGCCGAGCGGATCGATTCGGCACGGCTCGACGAGGCCTACGTCCTGCTGGCCGAGCTGAGCCAGAAGCTGCCGGTCGAGCAGCGGGCGCAGGTCATTACCGAAACCGGCTACCGCATCGAGACGCCGCGCCTGCTGTCGATGCTCGCGCTGCACGAGCCCGAGATCGCGCGCCCCGCGATGCGTGGAGCGCGGCTCGACGATGCCCAATGGCTCGCGCTGATTCCGACGATCCCGCCAGAGGTTCGCGACCATTTGCGCGGGCGCTCGGGCCTGTCGCGGCAAGTCAGCGAACGGCTCGCCCGGATCGGGGTCGAGGCCGAGGCTCCGGCGCTGCCGCCACCACCTGCCGCGCCAGAAGAAGAGAACGAGCCCGAGCCAGGCACGACCGCAGCGGAAACGCGCCGATCGCAGCTCGCCGACATCCCGCCACCGCCATTCATAACCCCCGCCGCGCTGGGCCTCGAAGAGGAACCCGAGGACGAGCCGCTCGAACTCGACGACCCGATCGACGAGGAAGCCGCGCCCGAGCCGCAAGCCGAGGCCCCGCCTCCCGCTCCTGCCGAACCCGCACCCGCCCAACCCGCGCCCCGGGAGGAGCCCATCCCGCTCGCACCGGTGAGGTCGGACCCGGCGCAGAATATCGGCGAGCTGGTCAAGCGGATCGAGAGCTTCCGCAAGAACCGCGAGGATGCGGGAGATGGCACGGACCGTTCGGCCCCCGCCGCGCCGCGCCTGCCGCTCGACGAGATGCAGGGCGACGAGACCCGCATCACCGCGATCGATTTCACCACCGATCGGGTCGGCCGGATCGTCGACGCGCCGCGTTCGGTCGCCCCGATGCTGGTCGGCTATTCGCTGTCGGGCGCGAGCGAGCGGATCGGGCGCAGCGTGCGCCGCCGCCTGCCGATCGTGGACGAGATGCTCGACATCTCGGGCGCCCCGGCGGTCGCGGGCCGGTGGCGGCTCGACGCGATGCCGGTGTTCGATCCCGATGGCGGTCGCTTCATGCATTTCCGCGGGCGCCTGCGCCGCCCGGGCAAGGTCGTCACCCGCGCGACCAAGCGCGCCGAAAAGCTGCGCCAGCTGCTCCACGAGCTGCGCACGCCGGTCAACGCGATCCAGGGGTTCGCCGAATCGATCCAACAGCAGATCTTCGGCGACGTCCCGCACACCTATCGCGCCTTCGCCGCGACCATCGCCTCGGACAGTGCGGCGATGATGGCCGGGTTCGAGGAGCTCGAATTGTTCGCCCGGCTGACCGGGGGCGAGATCGATCTCGCGGGCGAGGGTTGCGACCTGTCGACCACGATCTCGCAGACGCTCGAACAGCTCGCGACCTACACCCAGCCGCGGGTCAGCGGCTTCAAGAGCCGGATCGCCCGGCCACCGGTCCCGATCGCGATGTCGCGATGCGACGGGGAACGGCTGGTGTGGCGCCTGCTCGGCACGCTTGCGGGGGAAACCGCCCCGGGCGAATTCCTCGCCTTGCGCCTCACCGTCCAGGGAGACACCGCCCAGTTTTCGGCCGGGATTCCGCGCCGGCTGGCCGAACGCGAAGGTGAAAAGCTGTTCGAGGGCGGGATCGCCAACGGCCAGAATGCGATCAGCGCGGGCATGTTCGGGAGCGGCTTCGCGCTGCGCCTCGCCCGCGCCGAAGCACGCGCCGCGGGTGGCGATCTCCAGCGCGACAGCGACGAACTTGTCCTCAGCCTGCCGTTGACCGCCACCGCATCGCCCAATAGCGACGACGAGGTGGAAGGAACGGAAGGAGCTGCCGGAAACGACGGCGGCACCTGACGCAGCGGGAATTCAAGGGGGGAATCTTGCCGACCGACGAACATCCTGCGGTGCGTTTTCGCGACGGGTTCGGCCCGGCCTTCCTCGTCACGGTCGACGTCGAGGAGGACTTCGACTGGACCCAGCCGCTCGCACGCGAGAATACCGCGGTCGATTCGGTCGTGCGCCTGCGCAAGTTCCAGACCTTCTGCGAAGGTGCCGGGGTAATTCCCTGTTACCTCGTCGATTATCCGGTCGCCAATTCGTCGATCGCGCAGGATATCCTCGGTGGCGCGTTCCGCCGCCGCAAGGCCGATGTCGGGCTCCAGCTCCATCCCTGGGTCACCCCGCCGCACGACGAGGAGGTCAACTGCCGCAACAGCTTCGCCGGCAACCTCCCGCCCGCGCTCGAACGCGCCAAGATTGCGACGCTCGCCAAGACGGTGCGCGCGCGCTTCGGCGTCGATGCGAAGATCTATCGCGCCGGGCGCTATGGCATCGGGCCCAACACGATCGCGCTGCTCGGCGAAGAAGGTATCGCGATCGACAGCTCGGTGCGCGCCTATCACGATTACCACGCCGAGGACGGCCCCGATTTCAGCACGCGTGATTCCAGTCCGGCCTGGGTCGGGCGCGACGTGCGAATCCTCGAATTGCCGCTGACCACCGTGTTCACCGGACTCCTGCGCCGCCATGGCCCGAAGCTCTATCGCCGGTCCGGCCGGGTCGCCGCGCTGCGCGGCGCGGCGGCGCGGCTCGGCCTCCTCAACCGCGTACCGCTCACCCCGGAGGGCGTCAGCATCGACGAGGCCAAGGCCGCGATCGACCACGCGCTCGGCGACGGGCTGCCGATCCTCAACTTCGCCTTCCACAGCCCCTCGCTGGTGCCCGGCAACACCCCCTATGTGCGCGACAACGACGATCTCGACGCATTCTACGACTGGTGGCGCGAGATCCTCGCCCATCTCGACCAGCGCGGCGTGCGCGCGACCGATATCGGCGACATCATGGGTGCCGTCGAGCTCGATTAGCCTCGCGCGTACAACCGCGCTTGAATACTCAATCGGGGCGCGGTAACCGCCAGTCCAGGCGGGGGCCTGTAGCTCAGTTGGTTAGAGCTGGCCGCTCATAACGGCTTGGTCGCGGGTTCGAGTCCTGCCGGGCCCACCACCGCCGCGGTCCGCAGGCCTCAGGCAGCGAAGCGGTGGGCCGGGATTGGCCGCACGCAGCGAAGCGTTAGGCCGAGTAAAGTGTCGGGGAGTAGCGCAGCCTGGTAGCGCATCTGCTTTGGGAGCAGAGGGTCGCAGGTTCGAATCCTGTCTCCCCGACCACTTGCACCGGTCAGGAACCGGTTTGCTTCCGCACTCCCTCGAGCAAGGCTTCGTCGAGCGTCTCACCATGGAGCACGGAGACGTCTCCCGTGGTCTCGAGTACCGCCGCCCGCACCTGCGAATAGTCGGTCACATTGGCCTCGCGCAGCTTGGCGATCAGGTCGCTGCGGGCGACCCGCGTCTTTTCGAGGGCCTCGTCGAGAATTTCGCCGTCGCGCATCAGCAGGACGGGTTCATTCTGCATGATCCTTTCCATCCACGCCGAGTTCTTGCGGATCCTCGCGCTCCCCCATTGGGCGACGAACAGCCCCACCATCCCCGCAAGCGGCTGGAGGAACTTGAGCCAACTCTCGGCCTGCGATGCCCCCGCCACGAGGCTGCCCAGCGCGACCGTCATAACGAAATCGAAGCTCGTCATCTTCGACAGCGAGCGAAGCCCGTTGATGCGGATGAGCACGACGATCCAGAGCAAGGCGATGGTCGCGAGGATCACGCCGCGCAGAATCGTATCGAGAATTTCACCGGGAACGATCATCGCGCCGAATGGACCATCGCGCGACCGAGATTGCAAGTCGGGGCCGAGCCGGCCCGGCGTCAGGCGGTGGCGATCCCGCGGACGCCCGAGCGCCGATCGCCCGGCTGGTCGTCCTCCTGGCGCGCGGCAAATTCGGCCACATCGACCGTGGCGTCGACGGGATTGTCCCAGCCCTCGCCGACCACGCGATTGCGGCCGTTCTCCTTGGCCGCGTAAAGCGCCGCATCGGCGCGAGCGAACAATTTGCCGTAGCCTTCGTGCGAATCCCACGCGGCCACGCCGAAACTCGCGGTCAAGCGGACGTCGCCCGAAATTCCCTCGATCGGGAGCCGTTCGAAGCGGCTGCGGATGCGTTCGGCGAGCCCCGTGGTCGGATCGGATTCGCAATCCCAGACAAGGACGCAGAATTCCTCTCCGCCGATGCGACCGGCAAGGTCGGTGGTGCGGATCGTCGAGCCGAGCAGGTCGCCGAAGGCGGCGATCGCATTGTCCCCGACCTGGTGGCCCCAGATGTCGTTGACCTGCTTGAAGTGATCGATGTCGGCGACGATCGCGCCGACCTGTACGTTCTGTTCCTTGGCGCGGCTGAGCATGGCGATCGCCGCCTCCTCGAACGGTCCGCGCATCTTGAGCCCGGTCAGCGAATCTCGCTGCGATTCCTCGCGCATGGCGTTCATCTGGTCGGTCAGCGCGGCGGCGAGCAGCGCCATCGCCATCAGCAGCGACGCGAGCGCCAGCCACACTACCATCAGCGCGTAGAACGGCGTTTCGCGATATTGCTCGGCGGTCATCGAGCCTTCGACGATGATCGCCAGCATCGGCCGGACGAAGAACTGGAACGCGCCCATGGCGAGCAGGAACAGGATCACCTTGTCGAGGAAATCCTTTTCCACCTTGCGCGCCGCGGTCTGCGTGCCGAGCGCGAGGATCAGGCCGTAGCTGGCATTGGCCGCGTAGAGCCTGGCGTTGTAATCGGCCCCGTAGGTCGCGCCGACGATCAGCGCGAGGCCGAGCACGGAAATCAGGAGATAGGTCTTGAGGTCTGCCGATTGGCGGTTGCGCGCGCAGATGGCCCAGACGATCGTGATCGCACTGACCGAGTAGAACACGTGCATGGTGACGATCGCCGCCACCCCGTTCGGATTAGCGGTGAAATGGAAGACGAAGAAACCGACCGCGCGCGAAGCATAGGTCGCCGCGAGGATGACAATCCAGGTCGCGCTGGTCTCGCGCCGCCAAAGCACGAAGAACGCGACAGCGAACACTGCGCACAGCATTGGATTCGCCATGGCCAGGATCTTTTCGCTCATCGACTACCCCAATCCTCCAGCGATGCCGTATAGTTATGCGGGGTTAAAATCCCCTTTAGTAAACTCCACGGGGTCGGGGAAAACCGACCGATCGTGTCAGGGTTTGATCGGCCCTTCCTCGTTGGCGAGGATTCCGACCACCTGGGTCCACACCGCGACGTTCTGGCGCAGCTGTGCGCGGTCGATCCGGTCGAGCGTATCGTTGGGCGTGTGGTGGATGTCGAAATAGCGTGTCCCGTCCTGCTGCAGGTCGATGATCGCCGTTTCCTGGTCGCGCGCGATGTTGATGTCGGCCCCGCCGCTGGCGACTGCGGTGCTGTCCGAAACGCCGAAGCGGGCGACCGCGCGCGCGATCCTGGCATGAAGGTCGGGATTGGCCACGCGGAAATTGCTCTGGAATTGCCAGATGCGATCGGCGCCGAAATCGCTCTCGAGCCCGACCGCGATCGGCTCGTCGATATGCGCGTCGGAATAGGCGCGGCTGCCCCACAGCCCGGTTTCCTCTGCGCCCGCCATCAGCACGCGGATCGTGCGCAACGGCTGCCCGGTGGCGGCGACGTGCTTGGCCGCGGCGGCGACGATGCCGCAGCCCGCACCGTCGTCGAACGCGCCGGTGCCGTTCCACCAGCTGTCGATGTGGCAGGCGACGAGCACCGGCGGCAGCGAGGGATCGCGACCGACGATCTCGCCGACGACATTGCCGCTCTGCGTCTGGCCGAGACGACGCGGGGTCAGCGTGAGCTTCATCGTGATCGGCTTGCCATCAGCGCGTTCGAACATGCGTTCGAGGTTGAGTGCATCGGGCACCGACAGCGCGCCCGCCGGGGTCGGCGCGACCCCTTCGGGGAAGGAGGTCCCGCCGACATGCGGCAGGCGGTTGCGATCGGTGCCGACCGACTTGATCACGGTCGCGACTGCGCCCTTGCTCGCGGCGATCCCCGCGCCGACCCAGCGCGCCGGCCCGGCGAAGCCGTATTGCGACCCATCCTGCGTCGGGGTCATCGCATGGCTGACGAAGGCGATCTTGCCCTTCAGGCTGCCGTCGGGCGCCTCGCGCAGTTCGGCGACGGTCGGGAAATAGACCACCTCGGCGGTGATCCCCTCGGGGCCGGTCGAAGCCGAATTGCCGAGCGGCTGGACCACCAGCGGCTGCGCGAAGGGCGCGAGGATCTCGGCCTCGTGCGTGTCGCCCGGCACCCAGGTGTCCATCATGAAGGGTTCGTCGGCGACATTGGTGAAGCCCTGCGCGCGCAGCCAGGCCATGGCCCATTCGCGACCGCGCTGCTCGGCTTCGGTGCCGGCCTGGCGCGGCCCGACCTCGGTGGTGATCCCCTCGACGAAGTGCCACGCCAACTGGTCGCCTTCGAGCGCGGCATCGGCGCGCTGCTCGAGCGAGCAGCTATCCTCGCACGGTCCGGGCCCCAACTGGGCGGCGGCGGGTGTGGAGAGCGCGAAATGCGGGAGCGAAAGCGCGGCGAGCGCGAAGAGCGTCTTGTTCATGGCGCGAGGGGCTACCGCGCTCCCCGCGCTTTGTGAAGTCCGGTTAGACGAACTCCACCGGCGTGCCTGTTTTCAGCGCCTTGGCGAAGGCCGCAGCATCCCAGTTGGTCAGCCGCACGCAGCCGTGGCTCGCTTCCTTGGCGACCATCTGCGGGTTGGGCGAGCCGTGGATACCGTAGCCATCCTTGCCGAGATCGATCCACGTCCCACCGACCGGGTTGTTCGGCCCCGGCGGGAGGATGAAGGTCTCGTCCGGGCCCCAGTCCTGGTCGTCGGGATCGAAGGTGTAATTGGGCTCGGGCGCGATCGCGGCGACCTTCATCCGGCCGCTCGGGCTGGGAAAGTCGGAACTGCCGATCGTCGCCGGGAAGCTCACCAGCACCTTGCCCGCCTGGTCGAGCCCGACCACGGTGGCTTCGCCCTTGCGGACCTCGACCTTGGCGATATCGGCATCGATCCGGTCGTCGCCATGGCTGACGATCACGAGCTTGGTGCCCGCCTTGGCAAAATCGGCGTCGGGGTTGAGCGCGGCGAGGAAATCCTCGTCCATGTGGAACCGCTCGGCGAGCATTTCGCGCGCGCTTTCGTAGCCCAGCGCGTCCTTCTTCGCCATGTCGGGGAATTCCTCGGGCACGTCCGAAAACTCGGTCGCGGCGTCCTTCTCGGTGACCGTGTAGGTGCGGAAGACGTCGCCGCCGTGATTGTCGAGCAGCGCGGAAATCAGCTCGCCGTCGATCCCCTCGCCCGCAGCGAGCCCGTTGGCCTCGCGGTAGTAGCGGATCGCGCGATTGGTGTTGGCGCCCTCTCGCCCATCGATCACGCCGGGCGAATGGTTGCTCTTGTCGAGCAGCACCTGCACCGCGATCATCCGCTTGGTCCGCTCGCCCAGCATCGCCTGGGTCACGCCGTCGGGCAGCGTCAGCGAGAGCGTGCCGCCCTGCTCGCTCGCTTCCTCGCGGCTCGCCTCGGCATCGCTGTCGTAGCCCTCACGGCTTGCCCAGTTGGCGCCGATCTCGTCATCGGCGGAGGTATCGACCGCGGCGGTGCCGGTCTCCGTCGCGGCGTCGGTTTCGGCATCGTCCGAGCCCGAGCAGGCGGTGAGGGTCAGCGCCGAGACGGCGAGCGAGGCAAAAAGCAAATGTTTCATGGTCTTTCGAACGCAAGCCGCGTGCGACATGTTCCCCGTTGTCACGCCCGCTTGCCCGCGCGCGCCGCAACGCCTATCTCGCGCCCGAACTTTTCTTCCACATCGCCCGATTCAAAGGACACGCTCGATGTCAGCGCAATACGCCTTCGTCATGAAGGACATGACCAAGACCTTCCCCGGCGCCAGCAAGCCGGTGCTCAGCAATATCAACCTGCAGTTCTACCAGGGTGCCAAGATCGGCATCGTCGGTCCCAACGGCGCGGGCAAGTCGACGCTGATCAAGATCATGGCCGGGATCGACACCGACATCACCGGCGAGGCCTGGCCGGGCGAGAACATCACGGTCGGCTATCTCGAGCAGGAGCCCGAGCTCGACGAGAGCAAGACCGTGCTCGAAAACGTCAAGGACGGCGCGCGCCACATCGCCGACAAGGTCGAGCGGTTCAACGCGATCAGTGCCGAAATGGCCGAGCCCGACGCCGACTTCGACAAGCTCGGCGAGGAAATGGCCGAGCTCCAGGCCGAAATCGACGCGGTCGACGGGTGGACGCTCGACAACCAGCTCGAGATCGCGATGGAGGCGCTGCGCTGCCCGCCCGGCGAGGCGAGCGTCGAAAACCTCTCGGGCGGCGAGAAGCGCCGCGTCGCGCTCACCCGCCTGCTGATCCAGAAGCCCGACATCCTGCTGCTCGACGAACCGACCAACCACCTCGACGCCGAAAGCGTCCAGTGGCTCGAAAACCACCTCAAGGAATATGCCGGCGCGGTGCTGATGATCACCCATGACCGCTATTTCCTCGACAATGTCGTCGAATGGATCCTCGAATTGGATCGCGGCTCCTACTATCCCTACGAGGGCAATTACTCGACCTACCTGGAAAAGAAGGCCAAGCGCCTCGAACAGGAATCGCGCGAGGAAAGCGGCAAGCAGAAGGCGCTGCAGCGCGAACTCGAATGGATCCGGCAGACGCCGGCCGCGCGCCAGACCAAGTCGAAGGCGCGTATCCGCAAGTTCGACCAGCTCCAGGAAGACATGGGCAACCGCAAGCCGGGCAAGGCACAGATCGTCATCCAGGTGCCCGAGCGCCTCGGCGGCAAGGTGATCGAAGCCAAGAACATCACCAAGGCCTATGGCGACAAGCTGTTGTTCGAAGACCTCTCCTTCATGCTGCCCCCGGGCGGCATCGTCGGCGTGATCGGCCCCAACGGCGCGGGCAAGTCCACGCTATTCAAGATCCTCACCGGGCAGGAAGAGCCGGACTCGGGCAAGGTCGAGATCGGCGAGACCGTGCGCCTCGGCTATGTCGACCAGAGCCGCGCGCATCTCGATCCGAAGAACAACGTGTGGGAGGAAATCTCCGACGGGCTCGACTACATGAAGGTCAACGGCCACGACGTCTCGACCCGCGCCTATGTCGGCGCGTTCAACTTCAAGGGCCCCGACCAGCAGAAGAACGTCGGCAAGCTCTCGGGCGGCGAACGCAACCGCGTCCACATGGCCAAGATGCTCAAGCAGGGGGGCAACGTGCTGCTGCTCGACGAACCGACCAACGACCTCGACGTCGAAACCCTCGGCGCGCTCGAAGAAGCGATCGAGAACTTCGCCGGCTGCGCCGTGGTCATCTCGCATGACCGCTTCTTCCTCGACCGGTTGGCGACGCACATCCTCGCCTTCGAGGGCAACAGCCACGTCGAATGGTTCGAGGGCAACTTCGAGGCGTATGAAGAGGACAAGCGGCGCCGTCTGGGCGATGCCGCGGATCGGCCGAGCCGCGTGAGTTACAAGAAGCTGACTAGGTAGGACGAGGTGTCGGGTCGTAAGCGGAATGTCCGCTTACGCCCCGGTTGCTGACATTAAGGGCCTGTGCGAAACATGGGCCATGCGCTTCCTGCTGATACTGTGTGCGGCTTCGCTCACTGGTTGCTCTTCCGGATTTATTCCAAGTCGACCAACAGAGCAGACTATTGACCGACTGGAGCAACGGCTGAGCAAGGTATCATGCATTGGCTCTCTAGATAGCTGGGAGCGTCATTATACCTTTATGTCCGAGCCTTTCTTGGGCTGGGACTACGATTGGTATGATTATGGAAAGATCGATGTGGATCTGCGGGAAGCAGGTTTCGAAGAGTTCAAAGGCGGGCGACATATCCATGCTCGCGTGCCGGAACATCAACGGATGTTGGACGACAGGCCCTACAAGGTAGCGTTTGGCGAATACGACGTCTCAGAGGATCGACTATCCCTCACCCACTGCGGCGCAAACATCTGACTAACTGTCCGCTTCCCACCCCATTGTCGTCATTCCCGCGCAGGCGGGAATCCAGTCTGGCTTGGTGCCTGTTCGCCCTGGATCCCCGCCTTCGCGGGGATGACGATGAGGCTTGGGGAAGACCAAAAGGGGGATGACGGGTCGCGGGCAGTGCCTTAGGCCTCGGTCATGCCGTTCGAACGCACGCCTTGCGTCTATATCCTCGCTTCGAAGCGCAACGGTACGCTGTATATCGGCGTGACGTCCGATCTCCCGGGTCGCATCCATCGGCATCGCGACGGGACCTTCGAGGGATTTTCGAAGCGCTACGACGTGAAAATGCTCGTCTGGTTCGAAGTCCATGCGGAGATGGAAGCGGCGATCCGGCGCGAGAAGCAGTTGAAGAAATGGGAGCGCGGCTGGAAGATCAGGCTGATCGAGGACGCCAATCCCGGGTGGCGCGACCTGGCGGAAAATTTCGGGTTCGAGGCTATGGACCGACCGGGTGAGTCCGGAACCGCGGCATGTTAGAGACCTCCGCATGACCGCCCGTCACCTCAACATCCATGGCCGCGTGCAGGGCGTGTTCTACCGCGACTGGACGGTCGAGACCGCGCGTTCGCTGGGCCTTGCCGGCTGGGTCCGCAACCTGCCCGACGGGACGGTCGAGGCGCAGGTCGAGGGCGAGCGGCAGGCGGTCGAGCGGATGGTCGCGGCGATGGAAGGCGGCCCTCCCCGCGCGCGGGTCGAGCGGATCGAGGCCCGTGCCATCGACGCCGAAGGGCTGGACAGTTTCGAGCGGCGGTGATCGGGCGGGGGTGTCATCTCCCGTTCATTCCGTGGTCCTAGCGTGCCGGGCGTACGACGTTGAGGGGGACCATCATGCATCGATCGATCGCCGCAGGCCTTGCCGGGCTCGGCCTCGCGCTCGCCATTCCGGCAACTGCCCAGGAAGAGACGACACCGCGAGTAGCGATGACGATCGGCGAGCGGATCTCGGCCGCGTTCGCGGCGGAGCTCGAAACGCTCGAGGCGATGGACTGCGCCGACGACGACATCGCCTGTCTCTCCGCCGAACTGCTCGAACGCTACCGGGTCGATCAGTGGGCGCGCGGGGAAGCGATGGGAGGCGCTTTCTGCGCGGACTATTCCGGCGAGCTCGCGCAGAACTGTTTCGGGCAGGCGATGGGAGCGACCGCGTTCAAGGTCGACATGCCCAACACCGCGCGTCTCAAGCAGGTCATCGCGCTGCACGGCTGGCCCAAGCCGCCGCTCTTCAGCGAAGCGGCGCAGAACGCCGCCTGGTACCTCGCCCAACACGCCATGGCGCTCGACGGCAACGGCAACCTCGACTGGGATGTCTCATTGGCCGAGAGCGTCCTCCCGCAGGTCAAGGAGGCCGCCGAGGCCGGGCAACTGACGCCGTGGCACTATGCCGCGATGTTCGATCGCATCGCCCGCGCCCGCGGCAAGCCCCAGCGCTATGCGACCCAGATCGGCTGCGCGGAGGGCAAGGCGGATTTCGGCGAGGTCGAGGATATCGACCGGGTCACCGAGTTTCGCGCCGAGATCGGGATGAAGGCATTCGACCCCGATGCCTACGACGCCTATTGCGTCAGGGCGTCCGGTTCCGAGCAGGGCTGACACGCAGCCTCGCGGCGCACGGAAATGCGGCCTGACGCCTCGCGGGACTTGCCCGCAGACAAGCCAATTCGCGGTCAATTCGACCCGACGACCCGTGGCCTATCATCGACGAGATGATTTGCATATTGCGTGAACAGCCCCTAACACGATGCATTCAATCACAGAAAGGGCGGACTATGAAATTTTCCAAAGCCTTGGTCGCGGGTACAGCGGCTGCCACCCTCGTCGCCGCCCC
This sequence comes from Pseudoblastomonas marina, assembly GCF_034374265.1. Taxonomy (NCBI): domain Bacteria; kingdom Pseudomonadati; phylum Pseudomonadota; class Alphaproteobacteria; order Sphingomonadales; family Erythrobacteraceae; genus Pseudoblastomonas; species Pseudoblastomonas marina. The sequence continues at coordinate 1,286,741 of NZ_CP139718.1, forward strand.
GGTCGCGGCGCAGCAAGCGGCTCCTGTCGCACCGCAGGAGGAAGAAGCCGCGTTTGGCGGCAATGCCGGTGCGCTCGCAGCTGCCTTCGCGCTGTTCGTGCTCGTAGTGTTCATCGTCGCCGACAGCGAGGACGATCCGGTCAGCCCGTAACCGTTTCGCAAATTCCGGCACCAGCCGGACAGAGGCCAGCGCACCCAGTGTGTCGCTGGCCTTTTCTTTTCCGGAATTGGGACCGGGCGGTGCGCGCTGTCCTACATCGAGTGCGCGCGGTATGATCGCGCCATGCCCGCCCGATCTCCATCGCCGCGCGTCGGCCCGCGCGAAAGGTTACACCGCGGGACGCGAATCCGAGCGCAAGCGGTTGGAATTGCAGACTTCTACAGTGTCCGAGAGTTTTTCAAAACCCTGCGATCGGTGGTCCACGCCGCGCCGCGATCAGGCCGCTTCGGCCTCGTCCTGCGCGCGATCGAACGTCTCGCGGTGGGCGTGGATCGTCGGCAGATTGGCGAATGTCCAGCCGACCAGCGCCATCACCGGCTCCGCGAGCGAGCGGCCGAGATCGGTCAGCGCGTATTCGACGCGCGGCGGGATCGTGGGGTGGACGGTGCGCGCGACCATCCCGTCGCGTTCGAGCGCGCGCAGCGTGCGGGTGAGCATCTGCTGCGAGATCCCGCCGACGTGGCGCTTGAGCTCGTTGAAGCGCAGCGTCTCCTCGGCGAGCGCCTCGACCACGAGCACGGTCCACTTGTCGCCCACCCGGCTCAGCAATTCGCTGACCGCGCGGCAATCGGGGTTGGCATGCGGATGGTCGGAAGGGGGGTGGTCGGAAGGAGCAGTCATAGAGGTGTGACCTGGTCAGGAAGTTTTGCGTTCTTGCCGGTTCTAGATGGTCGCATAGATGGGCCTGGTCAACATTTCTGACCGGAGACCCTATCCATGACCATCCTGCACATCGATTCCTCCATCAGCGGCGAAGCATCGGTCAGCCGCGAACTCAGCGCGGCGATCGTCGAGGCGCTCGGCAACGCGGACGTGACCTATCGCGATCTTGCCGCCGAGCCGCTCGACCACCTCACCCTGCCCGCCTTCGGCGAGGCGGATTCGCTCGATGCGCTCGCGCAGTTCAAGGCCGCCGACACGGTGGTGATCGGCGCGCCGATGTACAATTTCACCATTCCCACCCAGCTCAAGGCGTGGATCGACCGCGTGCTCGTCGCCGGGGAGACCTTCCGCTACCGCGAGGACGGCAGCGTCGAGGGACTGATGGGCGGCAAGCGCGTGATCGTCGCGATCGCCCGCGGCGGGCTCTATGGCGAGGACAGTGCCCAGCGCAGCGTCGAACATGCCGAGCGCTACCTTACGAGCGTGCTGGGCTTCATCGGGATCGACGATCCGGTCTTCGTGATCGCCGAGGGCCTCAAGGTCAGCGAAGAGACCAAGGCCGAGGCTGTGGCCGCCGCGCATGCCCGTATCGCCGAGCTCGCGGGCTGAAGCGTGCAGGCCGCGCTACCGCTTCGTTTGACTCGCCCGGGCAGCCTTGCGACAATGGAACCTCGGCGCCTGCAACACGGCGACTTCCCCCGGCGGCCACTTTCGCGCCGCACACACGAGATTCCAAGAGGACAATATGGCTACTGCAAAGCAGGGTGACACCGTCACCATCGATTACGTCGTGAAAACCGAAGACGGCACCGTCGTCGGCAACACCCAGGAAAGCGGCCCGCAGCAGGTCGTGCTCGGCCAGGGGCAGATCATGCCCAAGATCGAGGAAGCGCTGACCGGCATGGAAGTCGGCGCGGAGAAGACCGTCGAGGTCGACAGCGACAACGCCTTCGGGCCGCGCCGCGATGAAATGGTGATCGACATCCCGCGCGCCAACCTGCCGCCCGAACCGGCCCCGCAGCCGGGCATGCAGCTTCAGGCGCAGGGCCAGGACGGCCAGCCGCTGATGCTGCACATCGTCGAAGTGGGCGAGGAATCGGTCAAGGCCGACGGCAACCACCCGCTGGCGGGCAAGGACATCACCTTCGACGTCACCCTGCGCGAGATCAAGCAGGCGGCCTGATCCCCGCTACGCGGCGGATCGTGCGCTGACAGCGGCCGGTGGCGGAACGGTTGTTCCGCCCTGGTCGTTGCGCAGCGTGGTACCCCGAAAGGGCTCCGCCACCCCGATACACGCGTTGGTCCCACAAAGTATTGTCACGGAAGCACGTGACTGTCCCTCCGGTAGCTGAACGTTATCGGGTGGGGGCATCGCTGGTTGTCGTCCGGAAGGCGGCAGCCGCCGCAAACGGGGGAATTCGAAAGCTGGGACTATGACGAATTCCGTAAATCCTTGGGTCGACGTCTCGATCCAGTCGCTGGTCAAGGCGCTTTCCACCGCCCCGCGGAAAGCCACGAGTTTCGAACTGGCGCGAGGGATCCTGAAGGCGTCGCGGCGGCTCGGCGCCATTTCACTGAGCTATCACCTGGTGCCGCAGTTCTCCTCGGTGATCGGGTGCCGCAGCTTCACCTATTTCGCCTCCGAACGTGCGCTATCACATTCGCAACCGAGCGAGGAAATCGCAGCGGCGGTATCGACCTGCCACCGCTACGTCATTTCGAGTGGGCGACCGGTTTCGCTCGCCGTCGCGACCGAGCATTTCCGTTCCGACGAACCCGAGTTGATCGCGAAGATCACGGACAAGGTCTCGGACAAGGGCGTGATCGACGAATTCATGGTCCCGGTGTTCGGCCCTTACGGCCTGAACGCGGTGATCTCGTTCGGTTTCGACTGCAGCGTCGCCGAGGTCGACCCGACCACGCTGGTGCTGCTCGAATCCTTCTCGAGCGCGGTGCATAACGGGCTGGTCGCCTATTACAGCGATGCCACGGTCGAGAAGGCCGGCCTGTCCGACCGCGAGAACGAGGTCCTCAAATGGATCGCGCGGGGCAAGTCGAGTTCTGATATCGCGACCATCCTCGATCTCAGCGCGAGCTCGATCGACACCTACACACGGCGCGTGTTCAAGAAGCTCGGTGTACACGACCGCGTCTCGGCCGCGATCAGCGGGATCTCCCAGGGCGTGATCGCCGCCTGAGCGGACTTCGTGTTGCGCCGCTAGGGCGCGATCCAGCGAGCACTGTCAGCGGTGACGAGCGCGCGCCGATGCCCGTCCTTGGACAGGCTGAACCAGTCGATCTCCTCGAGCGCGACGAGCAGGATGGCGAAGTTCGCACGCGCCGGCGCGAGCTCGCTCTCGCTCGGCTCGACGCCTTCGAACTGCGTCGGCAAACCAGATGTCGGTCCTTCCGAAGGCGCGCCCGGTGCCGCTCCGAGATAGCAGCGCCGAGCGAAATTCTCGCTTTCAGCCCATGCACGGTCGGCTGTCGGACCTTCACTTTCGATCCGGCCAATCCCGCGACCGCGGATCTGGACCTTGGCCTCTTTGTCGTAGAACAGCACGCCGACCCGCGCGCCCTCGCCGACCGTAGCGGACTTCGGCGCGCGCGCATCGGTATGGAAGCGCAAGGTGCGGTTCGCCGGATCCCAGCCCCGCAGCACCATCACCCGCGCATCCGCATCCTCGGTCGCCACCACCGGCGTGTGCATCGGCGCACGGCGATCGCGCACCGCTTCGGCCAGCCGCCGATCGATATCCTCGCGGATCGCTTCGAAGGTCTCCAGCATCGCTACCGTCCTGCCCCAGCCGCGCCTTCCCCGCAAGCAAAGCGCCATTCACGAAAGGTTATCTGAAACTGAACGGCAAGCAACAGGCCAGTTCAGTCTGGTGTCACGCTCGACCGGTTACAAACAGATAGATAATCCGCCACAAGGGGTGACGGAGGAATGGAGGGAAGCAGAACATGCAAGGCAACAAGCTCCTCAACCAGACCGCGCTCGCCGCGCTCGCTGCGGCGCTCGCTTTGATGGCGATGCCGACCGCCGCCATGGAAGCGACCGCCGAAGCGGGGCTGAGCAATGCCGCGTTCGAACAGGATCGCCAGCAGGCGCGGCAGGAGCGTCGCGAACGACGTGCCGAGCGACGCGACTCCCGGAGCGAAAGCCGCAGCGGCGGGCCGCGCGGAGCCCAGCGCGCACCGCGCGAAGAGACGGCCCCGATCCAGCGACGTGTCGAGCGCCGCCAGGAACGACGAGCCGAGCAACGCCAGGAGCGCCGTGCCGAACAGCGCCGCGATCGCCGAAGCGAGCAACGTCGCGACCGCCGGGTCGAACGGCGCCAGGAGCGCCGCGCCGAGCAACGTCGCGACCGCCGCGTGGAACGCCGGCAGGAACGTCGTGCCGAGCAACGCCGCGACCGTCGCGTAGAACGGCGTCAGGAACGCCGCGCTGACCAGCGTCGCAGTCAGCGCGAGGCTTATCGCGAGGGGCGCCGCGCCGGCACCCGCGACGCCTATCGCGACCAGCGACGATATCGCGACCAGCGCCGGGCGCGCGACTATCGCGGGGGCGACTATCGCCGCTGGAACCGTCGCTGGCGCGACCAGCGCCGTTACGACTGGCGCCGCTATCGCGCGCAGAACCGCCGCTACTTCCGCGCGGGCCGCTATTACGCGCCCTACCGCAATTACAGCTATCGCCGCCTGAGCATCGGATTCTTCCTCGAATCGATCTTCTTCGGCAATCGCTACCGGATCGTCGACCCGTGGCGCTATCGACTGCCCGCCGTCTACGGCCCCTATCGCTGGGTCCGCTATTACGACGACGTGCTGCTGGTGAACATCTACACCGGCGAGGTGCACGACGTGATCTACGACTTTTTCTACTGATCGTCCCCGAAACGGGTCCTCGGGGACCAGACTGGCCCCTGCCTCCATCGCGAGGCGGGGGCTTTTTTCATGCCCGTCCGACGCTGCCAGAGCAGTCTGGAAATGACGTTTCGCGTTGGGTAGGTGTGGCGCGATGAACGACACCGTCCAATCGCACGCCGCCAAGGCTCCCGCCGCCGACAAGTCCGCGCTCAAGAAGCTCGGTGCCAAGGTCCGCAAACGGCTCGCCGCCAACCCGCGGGTGCAGACCGTGATGGAGGACCGAGCGGAAATCTTCGCGGTCGGCGAGTTCCTCAGCGCGGCCGAATGCGATCGCATGATCGCAATGGTCGACGGGGTCGCCAAGCCCTCGACCGTGTTCGACATGAACTACCAGGACCAGTACCGCACCAGCTATTCGGGCGACGTAAATTTCGCCGATCCCTTCGTCCGTTCGATCAATCGCCGGATCGACGACCTGCTCGGGATCGACACGAGTTTCGGCGAGAACATCCAGGGCCAGCGCTACCTGCCGGGCCAGCAGTTCAAGGAACATTGCGACTGGTTCTATACCGCGGCCGATTACTGGGCCGAGGAGAAGGCGCATGGCGGTCAGCGCAGTTGGACCGCGATGGCCTATCTCAACGAGGTCGAGGAAGGCGGCTCGACCGATTTCACGCGGATCGGCGTCTCGGTCCCGCCGCAGCGCGGCGCACTGCTGATCTGGAACAACGCCACGCCCGACGGCCTGGTCAATTACGACACGATGCACGCCGGGACGCCGGTGACCCAAGGGGTCAAATACGTCATCACCAAGTGGTATCGCACCCGCCGCTGGGGCTGAGAGCCCCCCGGCGCGAACGTCTTCAGCCCAGCGCCCGCGCGATCAGCTTGCGGGTGTTGTCGATCCCGTAGAGCGCTATGAAGCTGCCCATGCGCGGCCCCTGCGGGGAACCGAGCAGGATTTCGTACAGCGCCTTGAACCAGTCGCGCAGGTTCTCGAAGCCGTAGCTTTCGTCCTTGCCGATCTCGTAGACCATCGTCTGCAGCTCCTCGGCGCTGGCCTCGGGCGCGACATCGGCCAGCCGCGCATCGAGTTCACGCAGCGCCGCCGCCTCGCTGTCGGTCGGCGCGCGCTTTTCGAGCGTCGGGGCGATGAAGTCGCGGTTGTAGGCGACCGCATTGGTCACCAGCGCATCGAGCGCGGGATGCTTGGCCGGATCGGCATCGTCGACATAGTTGCCGAGATAGGACCACACCTGGTCGCGATCGGCCTCCGCGCCGAGCACACCGACGAGGTTGAGCAGCAGCGAATAGGTCACCGGCAGGCTGTCGCCCGCGCCCGGTGCCTCGCTGCCCTCGAACCCGCCATTGGCGCGCGCGAGGTGCCACACCGGGTTGCCCAACTGCTTGTCGAGTTCCTGTTCGGCCAGCCGCTCGCGGAACGCCCAGTAATCGTCGACCGCGCGCGGGATCACCCCGGCATGCAATTGCTTGGCGCTCTTGGGATTGGGAAAAATGTAGAAACCGAGGCTCTCTTCCGAACCGTAATCGAGCCATTCCTCGATCGTCAGCCCGTTGCCCTTCGACTTCGAGATCTTCTCGCCCTTCTCGTCGAGGAACATCTCGTAGATCAGCCCGTCGGGCTTGCGTCCGCCCAGCACCTTGACGATCCGGCCCGACTGGACGCCGCTGTCGGTCAAATCCTTGCCGTACATCTCGTAATCGACGCCGAGCGCGTACCAGCGCATCGCCCAGTCGACCTTCCATTGCAGCTTGGACTGGCCGCCGAGCGCGCTCTGTTCGACCACCCTGCCGTCCTCGTCGGTGAAGCGGATCGTGCCGGCCTCTGCATCGACCACCTCGACCGGCACCTGCAGCACCTTGCCGGTGGCGGGCGAGACCGGGAGGATCGGCGAATAGGTCTGTCGCCGCTCCTCGCGCAGCGTCGGCAGCATGATGTCGAGAATGTCCTGGTTCTTGCGCAGGACCTGCTTGAGCGCCTCGTCGAAGCGGCCCGAGTTGTAGCGATCGTTGGCGGCGATGAATTCGTAATCGAAGCCGAAGCGGTCGAGGAACGCGCGCAGCATCGCGTTGTTGTGCGCGGCGAAGCTCTCGTGGCTCGTCCCGAACGGGTTGGGCACCCGGCTCAGCGGCTTGTGGAGGTTGGCCTCGAGCAGTTCGCGGTTGGGCACGTTGTCGGGCACCTTGCGCAGCCCGTCCATGTCGTCGCTGAAGGCGACCAGCCGGGTCTTGCCGTCTTCGGGCTTGGCCCCGATCATCGCCTCGAACGCGCGGCGCACCAGCGTGGTCCGCAGCACTTCCTGGAAGGTGCCGATATGCGGCAGGCCCGAGGGACCGTAGCCGGTCTCGAACAGCACCGGCGAACCGTCCGGCTTGGTCGCTTCGGGATAGCGTTTGAGCAGGCGCTGCGCCTCCTGGAACGGCCAGGCTTTCGAAGTGCGGGCGGCGGCGATCAGGTCTTCCATGCTCATGGGCATTGCCTTTGCCGACTCGCTGCGATGTTGCAAGTGCGAACAGGGAGCGATGGACCGCCGAAGCCACCCCTTTGCAAAACTGTCCGCTCACCCGCCAGCCGCGCGAAACCGCGGGCTCGACGTCCATTGAACAGCGTCGAAGTGTAACCTTCGGGTCGGCGAGGACAGCGGGCGTTTGGCATCCGGGCAAGATACGCCCGGCGGCGGATGTAGGACAGCGCTTCGATCGGGCTCGACACGATTGGGGGGCGCCCCTCGCGGGACGCCCCCCGGCTTCGTCTTCTGCGACCAAGCCTAACCGTTGGCGGGTTTCCAGCCGCGGAGTTCGGGCCAGACATTGGTGTACTGGCTCAGGTCGATCCGCGGCTTGCGATCGCGGAAGCTCTGCCCGATCGACTGGAGGATCAGGCGGGCGCGCTTGGCGCGGGCCTTGGGCGAACGGAACGGATTAGCCCGGTCCGGCTTGGCCTGCACCATCCGCCTGAGCAGGCTGTCGCGCTGCTCGAAATCGGCGGGCAGTTCGCGCGGGAGTTCGACCGCCGCGCCATCGCTGCGAGCGAAGGCACTGGGCGCGAAACCGGCAGCGTTGGTTCCGCCGGCAAGTGCGCGGTCCTGGCGTTCGCGGAGCGGCGCGGCGGTACGCGGCGCGGGGCTCACCGCGACCGCGGCGGCAGGTGCGGCGATCGGACGCTCGATTTCAGGCACCGACTGGGCACGCTTGCGGCGACGCATCAGCAGGAACACGATCAGGCCGAAGCCACCGAGCCCGAGCAACAGGGCGAGCAGCGCGAAATTGGTCGCCCCCTCATCCGAAGCCGGACCGGTATCGAAGTCAGACACTACCGGCCGGGACGAATCGACCGTCGGCATCGCGGCGGCAGCGGCGACCGGCTCGTCGGCGCTTTCCGTGAATGGAGCCGTCTCGGCCTCGGCGACCGACTCACTCGCCGGGGCGGTCGTGGCGACAGCCGTACGCGGCTGGGTGCGCGCCGCAGGAGTGGCGGCGCGCGGCTCGGCGGGGCGCTGTGCGCTGGTACGAGCCGCGGGTTCGCTGGTCGGCTGCGCAGCGCTCTGGCCCTGCACTTCGGGTTCGAAGTCGGGGATCACGAGCGGTGCCGGGCTGGCGGTCGGCTGCGGCTCGGGCAGCACGATCGGAGGCGGCGACTGCGGGACGGTATCCTGTACCGGCGGCGCGGCTGCCGGATCGGCCGACTGCGCCGCGAGCGGGGTGGTGGAAAGCGCGGCCATGGCGGCAATCGCGATGGGGGCGCTGGCGAGCATATGGCGTGTCTTGGTCATGCCCTAAAAACGGGCACATTTTCGTCACAGTTCCCGCAATCCACGGTTCAGATTTCTACAACACGTTGAATTAGTGTCTTATTCAAGAATCGTTTCGCGGCTAGCCGCCGAGTCCTTGCGACGAACGGAACGGCCCTCGGCACATTCTCGCTTACCTTTGTTTACTTTTCGTTCCGAGCCCATCATGGTCCGTTCGGTGACCGCGCCGCTCGACCTGCCAGCCCTTCACGCTTCGCATGCCGGCACCTGGATGTGCGGCCGCGACGGGGCGGTGCGCGAGGTGGCCAAGGGCGAGGCGGTGATGGCGGTGGCCGACACCCCGCTGCTGATCCTCAACGCACCGCTGGTCGCGACCCGCCTGGGCTATCCCGACCTCTCGGGGCTCGACCTGCTCGAACTGTTCGCCTTCGTTCATCCGGCGCAATTCTGCGTGCCGACGCCCAAGGGGCTGGCCGAAGCGCTCGGCCTTCCCGCCCCCGCGAGCGATGCCGAGGTCCCCGCCCTGCTGCGGCAGGCCGCCGCCGAACTGCTCGATCGCTGCGAGGTCGAGGAATGGGGCGAGCGCGAGGGCGCGTGGTCCTCGCTGCAATCGCTCGCACGTTTGCGCTGGCCGTGGGCGCAGCTCCTGATGCCGAAAATCCGCCAGCCCGAGCGGGCGGAGAAATGGCTCTTCTCGCGCCTGCCGCAATGGGAGGAAAACGACGACCGCCCGCAGCCGAAACAGGTCGACCTGTCGCGCGCCGAAATAGAGGCGCAGCTCGATGCGCTTACCGGCGATGCGGCCGAGCGGCGCGACGGCCAGCGCCGATATGCTGGCGAAGCCGCGCATGTCTTCGCCCCGCGTGCGCGCCGCGACGCGCCGCACATGCTGCTCGCGCAGGCGGGCACGGGGATCGGCAAGACGCTGGGCTATCTCGCCCCCGCCTCGCTGTGGGCGAAGGAGAGCGGCGGTACGGTGTGGGTCTCGACCTACACCAAGAACCTGCAGCGCCAGCTCCGCAGCGAGAGCGCGCGCGCCTGGCCCGCCCCACGCGAGGACGGCACCCCGCCCGTGGTCGTGCGCAAGGGGCGCGAGAACTATCTCTGCCTGCTCAACCTCGAAGACGCGTTACAGGGCGGCTTCGGCGGACGCCCCGCCGTGCTCGCACAACTGGTGGCGCGCTGGGCTGCCTATACGCGCGACGGCGACATGATCGGGGGCGATCTGCCCGGCTGGCTCGGCACGCTGTTCCGCCGCCGCGCGATCCGCTCGCTCACCGACCAGCGCGGCGAGTGCGTCTATGCCGGCTGCCCGCATTACCGGAAGTGCTTCATCGAGCGCGCGGCGCGGCAATCGGCGCAGGCCGACCTCGTGATCGCCAACCACGCACTGGTGATGGTCAACGCCGCGCGCGGGCGCGATACGGCGAACAAGCCGAGCCGCGTGATCTTCGACGAGGGCCATCACGTCTTCGATGCGGCGGACAGCACCTTCGCCGCCGCCCTGTCGGGCAGCGAGGCGATCGAATTGAAGCGCTGGATCCTCGGTCCCGAGCGCGGTTCCAAAGGCCGCCGCCGCGGCCTCGCCGCGCGGCTCGCCGATATCGCCAGTTACGACGAAAGCGGCGGCCAGGCGATCGACGCCGCGACCGAGGCCGCGCAGGCCCTGCCCGCGAGCGGCTGGCTCGGGAGGCTGGCCGAAGGCGCGCCGCTCGGTCCGATCGAGCAATTGCTCGCCGCGGTTCGCGCGGCGACCTATGCCCGCGACGAGAGCGGCGGGATCGAGGCGGGCTACGGGATCGAAACCGAGGCCGCCGGGCTCGACGGCGCGATCGTCGAGCAGGCGGCCAACGCGGCAGACGCCCTCGCCGCGATCCGCAAGCCGCTGCTGAAACTCGCCGGGCGGCTCGAAGCGGTGATCGAGGACGCGCCCGACTGGCTCGACGCGCAGGGGCGCGCACGGGTCGAGGGTGCGCGCTACTCGCTCGGCTGGCGGATCGACCTGCTCGCGGCGTGGGAAGCGATGCTCGACCGGCTCGGCGGCCCCGGCGACCCCGAATTCGTGGACTGGCTGGCGGTCGAACGCTCGGACGCACGCGAATTCGATGTCGCGATCCACCGCCACTGGCTCGACCCGATAAAGCCGTTTGCACGCACCGTGCTCGACGGCGCGCACGGCGTGATGCTGACCAGCGCGACGCTGGCCGAGCGCGATGAGGACGGCGCGCCCGAATGGCCCAGCGCGGTCGCGCGCAGCGGAGCGCCGCACCTCGAGGTCAAGCCCGCGCTGTTCGCGGCGCAGAGCCCGTTCGACTATGCCACCCAGGCCGAAATCCTGGTTGTCACCGATATCCGCAAGGGCGACATCCCCGCCCTCGCCGGCGCCTATGCGCGGCTGATCGAGGCGGCGGGCGGCGGGGTGCTCGGCCTGTTCACCGCGATCCGCCGGTTGCGCGCGGTGCATGGCCGGATCGCAGACCGGCTCGCACGCACAGGCCTGCCGCTTTACGCCCAGCATGTCGATCCGATCGACACCGGCACGCTGACCGACATTTTCCGCGACGATCCGCGCGCCAGCCTGCTCGGCACCGACGCGCTGCGCGACGGAGTCGACGTGCCCGGCGATTCGCTGCGTTGCGTGGTGATGGAACAGGTGCCGTGGCCACGGCCGACGATCCTCCACCGGGCGCGACGGCTGGCCGCGGCCGAGACGGAAGGCGGGGCCAAGGCCTATGACGACCGGATGATCCGTGCGCGGCTCGCGCAGGCGTTCGGGCGGTTGGTGCGCCGAGCCGACGACCGCGGCCAGTTCGTGATGCTTTCGCCCGCCTTCCCGAGCCGTTTTCTCACCGCATTTCCGCAAGGTACGCCGGTAATCCGCTGCCCGCTCGACGAGGCGATCGCGCGAGTCGCGGCCGCCGAGGTTAACAAAAAGCAATCAAAAGCTGGAACGTCCCACTATTCGCGTGCGTAGCAGGGGGCATGAAGACCCTCGCCCTACTGCGCCATGCCAAGTCCGATTGGGATGCCGGTGCCCCGAGCGATTTCGATCGCCCGCTGAGCAGGCGCGGGATCGAGGCAGCCGCGAAAATGGGCGAATACATGCGCCGCGAACGCGGCGAGTTCGAGCGCGCGCTCGTCTCCCCGGCGCGGCGCTGTCGCGAAACCTTCGACCAGGTCAATGCTGGCTATGGCGGCAGCCTGTCGCCCCAGTTCGAGGAGCGGATTTATCTCGCCAGCGCCGGCGACCTGCTCGACCTCGTGCAGGCGCAGGACGATGCCTTCAGCCGGTTGCTGCTTATCGGGCACAATCCGGGTCTGACCTATCTCGCGCTCGAGCTGATCCGCGAGGACGCCGCAGCGGTCGAGCGCGAGCGCATTGCCGAAAAATTTCCCACCGGAGCCTATGTCCAGCTCTCCTGCGAGGTCGATCGCTGGGCCGACCTCGGAAAGGCGGCGTGCAAGCTCGAGGTGCGACGCTATCCGGTCGAAGAGTTGGCCTGAAAGTTGGCCTGAACGAAAATCAGTGCTGGAGCGCCGCGGCGAGCCGATCGCGGATCGCGCGCAATTGCGGCACCAGCGCGGGGGCCGGCGTTCCGGGACGCTCATCCGGCTGCTGCGGATGCGGCGCGGCGATTGCCTCGCCCACCGGCTCGACCTTCTTCGCCAATGCCTTCTTCGCGCCCTTGAGCGTATAGCCCTGCGCGTTCACCAGGTCGTCGATCCGGCGCACCAGCGCGATATCCTCGGCGCGGTAATAACGCCGACCGCCGGCGCGGGTGGTCGGCTTGAGCATCGGGAACTGCTCTTCCCAATAGCGCAGGACGTGGGGCTTGATCCCGAGCGCATTCGACACTTCGCCGATCGTGCGCAGCGCCTGCGGATCCTTGCCGTCGTCGAAGAGGAAAGCGCTCTCGCTCATGCGTTGGAGACTTTGTCCCGCAAGGCCTGGCTGGCGCGGAAGATCAGAACCCGGCGCGGGGTGATCGGAACTTCGACGCCCGTCTTGGGATTGCGGCCGACGCGTTCCGCCTTGTCGCGCAGGAGGAAGGTGCCGAAGCCGGATATCTTCACGTTCTCGCCCGAAATCAGAGCTTCGGTCATCAGGTCGAGGACATCCTCGACGAGTTGTTGGGATTCGCTTTTCGGATAGCCGGTCTTCTTGTGGACGGCCTCGCATATATCGGCTCTGGTCAGCGTATTCGTCGAACGCATTCGGTTCTACCTATCTTTCGCGACCCTGTTATTTTCGTAGTCGAATTTCTCAAAAATGCAACGGAACCGGACCTTTTGAAGCCCGGATATTTCGCCGATACCATATTTCGATCATAATTTCAGCAGGCTGGCACCCCACGTAAATCCACCGCCCATCGCTTCGAGCATCACCAGGTCGCCCTGCTTGATGCGGCCATCGCGGATCGCGGTGTCGAGCGCGAGCGGCACCGAGGCCGCCGACGTGTTGGCGTGGCGGTCGACCGTCACCACCACCTTTTCGGCCGGCAGTCCCAGCTTGCGCGCGGTCGCGTCGAGGATCCGCGCATTGGCCTGGTGCGGCACGACCCAGTCGATCTGCTCGACCGCGACGCCCGCTTCCTCGAGCACTTCGCCGAGCACCTCGGCGAGATTGACCACGGCGTGACGGAAGACCTCGCGCCCCTTCATCCGCAGCTTGCCGACCGTGCCGGTGCTCGACGGCCCGCCGTCGACGTAAAGCAGTTCCTTGTGCTCGCCATCGGCGTGGAGCTTGCTTGCGATCACGCCGCGTTCCTGTTCACCCTCGCGCGCTTCGAGCACCACCGCACCCGCGCCGTCGCCGAACAACACGCAGGTCGTGCGGTCTTCCCAGTCGAGGATGCGGCTGAAGGTTTCGGCGCCGATCACCAGCGCGCGCGATCCGAGCCCGTTCTTGAGCATCGAATCGGCCACGCCCATCGCGTAGAGGAAGCCGGTGCAGACGGCGTGCACATCGAACGCGATCCCGCCGCGGCAGCCGAGGCGCTTCTGCACCTGGGTGGCGGTGGCGGGGAAGGTATGATCGGGAGTCGCGGTGGCGAGGACGATCAGGTCGATATCGCACGGTTCGACACCCGCCGCCTCGCACGCCTTGCGTGCGGCTTCGGTGGCGAGGCTGGCGGTGGTTTCTCCCTCGCCCGCGATATAGCGCTGGCGGATGCCGGTGCGTTCGACGATCCATTCGTCGGTCGTGTCGACCCGCTCCGCCAATTCGGCGTTGGTGACGCATTTCGCCGGGAGGGCCGAGCCCGTTCCGAGGAGTACCGAGCGACGCATCAGCGCTGCCCGCCCTTACGCCAGTCGCCTTCGCCGAGCCGCTCGAGGTCGGCCTCGATCCGGGCCGTGAGATCGTTTTCGAGCAGGCGCGCGGTGAGCGCGACGGCATTCGCGACGCCCTTGGCATTGGCGCTGCCATGGCTCTTCACCACCACCCCGTTGAGGCCGAGGAAGACCGCGCCGTTGTGATTGTTGGGATCGAGCGAATGCTTGAGCAGCTCGGTCGCGGGCTTGGAGACGAGGAAGCCGAACTTCGAACGCAGCGAGCTGGTAAAGGCGCGCCGCAGCAGGTCGGTGACGAAGCGCGCAGCGCCCTCGACCGCTTTCAGCGCGATATTGCCGGAAAACCCGTCGGAAACGATCACGTCGACTTCGCCGCGATTGATCTTGTCGGCCTCGACATAGCCGTCGAACGAGATCGACAGGTCGCCCGCCGCTTCCTTCAGCCGAGTCGCGGCATCCTGCAAATCGTCGGTGCCCTTGGTTTCCTCGGTCCCGATATTGAGCAGGCGGACGCGCGGTTCGTCGACCCCGGTCGCGATGCGGAAATAGGCCGCGCCCATCACCGCGAACTGGACGAGGTTGCGCGCATCGCATTCGGTGTTGGCACCGAGATCGAGCATCACGACGTCATGCTCGCCGAGCGTGGGCAGGAGCGCGGACAGCGCGGGGCGATCGATTCCCGGCATCGTGCGCAGGGCGAGCTTGCTCATTGCCATCAGCGCACCCGTATTGCCGGCGGACACCGCGGCCCCGGCCTTGCCTTCCTTCACCGCATTGATCGCCAAGCCCATCGAGGTGGTCTTGGCGCGGCGGATCGCGCGGCTCGGCTTCTCGTCGCCGGCGATCGTATCGGGGGCGTGGAGGATTTCGGACGCGGCGGCGAGGTTCGGGTGAGCCTCGAGCGCTTTCCTAATCCGCGTCTCGTCGCCCACCAGCAGGAACTGGAATCGATCATGGCGGTGCCGCGCGAGCGCAGCTCCGTCGATCATCACACGCACGCCTTCATCACCGCCCATCGCATCGATGGCGATCCGCGGCAGGCTCATGCGTTATTCTCCCGCTGGCGGGTAAGAGGGATCAGATGCCCTTGGGCTCGGCCACGAGGCGGCCGTTATAATGGCCGCAGGCCGCGCACATGTTGTGCGGGCGCTTGAGTTCGCCGCAGTTCGAGCATTCGTGGAACGCTTCGACCTTCAGCGAATCGTGGGCGCGGCGATTGCCACGGCGATGCGGCGATACTTTTCTTTTGGGGACTGCCATCTCGGCACCTTACTTTCGCATAATCAGTAATTTCGGATGCCGACCTAGGCCATGCCTCCCGCGCGCGCAAGGGCGCGGAACGACTGGGCCTCGGATGCGGCGAAGGCGCGCCCTATAGCGGATTCTCGTTGCGTTGCAAGCGTTGCGAGGGCGCGCTAGCAACGCCGCCGCCACGGGTCGCGCCGGAGGGAAGACCCGATATGCCGATTATCCTGCCCATCACCTTGTGCGCCTGCGCTGCCGCCGCGATTCTCAATTTCTGGCTCGCCTGGCGGGTCGGCCAACTGCGCGGGAAACACAAGGTATTGCACGGCGACGATGGCGGCGGCCCGCTCACCCGGCGGATGCGCGCGCAACTCAATTTCGTCGAGAACACACCCTTCGTGTTGCTGCTGGTGGCCGGAATCGAACTTGCCGGTCACGGATCCACCTGGCTTGCCGCGGTGGTCGGCGCCTACATGCTCGCCCGCATCGCGCACGGAATCGGGATGGATGCCGACACCCCGCACAAGGCGCGGATGATCGGAGTCCTGGTCACCATGCTGACCCTGATCGGCCTCGCCGTGTACGCCGCGCTGATCGCGGCGCGGATCGTCTAGGCCAGCGCGGCGTCGCCCACGAAAGGATTGCTCTGCCGCTCGCGCCCGAAGGTGCTCACCGGCCCATGTCCCGGCACGAAAGTGGTGTCGTTGCCGAGCGGCCAGAGCTTCTGCACGATCGCGTCGAGCAGGTCCTGGTGGTTGCCCATCGGGAAGTCGGTGCGCCCGATCGATCCCTGGAACAGCACGTCGCCGACGATCGCGAACTTGCTCGGCGCGTGGTGGAACACGACGTGGCCGGGCGTATGGCCGGGGCAGTGATAGACGTCGAGCGTAAGATTGCCGACCGTCACCTGGTCGCCATCGTCGAGCCAGCGATCGGGCTCGAACACCTGCCCGCGAATGCCATATTTCCTTCCGTCCTCGTCGAGCCGCGATATCCAGAAGCGATCGGCTTCGTGCGGACCCTCGATCGGGAGCGACAATTCCTGCGCCAGCACACCCGCCTCGCCGCAATGGTCGATATGGCCGTGGGTGATGAGGATCTTCTCGAGCTCGACGCCGGCCTTGGCGACGCCCGCCTTCAGTTTGTCGAGATCGCCGCCGGGATCGACCAGCGCGCCCTTCATCGTCTCGGTGCACCAGACGAGCGAGCAATTCTGCTGCAGCGGCGTGACCGGCAGCAGCGCGACCTTCATTTTGGGTTCGTTCGGTATTTTGGCTTGTTCGGACATGAGGGCGATGTGGCGGTTGATCGGGATCAATGCAACGCGCGTCTGCTTGCCTAGGGAGAGAGATGCCGCGATAATACGCGAAGGCAAGAGGGAGGCCGGAGATGACGGGACCGAGGGCAGCGATCGCAACAGGAATCGCCCTGGCGCTTGCCGCCTGCGCCACGACCCAAGAGGCCCAGCGCGAGGAGCCCCGCGAACTGGCCGAGCCGCCGGTGCTCGTGCAGGCCACCTGCATGAGTTGCCACGCGGTGACACCGGGCACCTTCTCGCCGATCCCGCAGGCGCCGACCTTCGAGCATATCGCCAATCTCGACGGGCTGACGCGCGAGACGCTGATCGCCTTCCTCGCCGACTCGCACAATTATCCCGACATCATGGATGTCGATTTGAGCCGCGCAGATGTCGAAGTGGTGGCCGATTACATGCTCACGCTGCGACGCGACGACTACAAACGCTTCCCGTCCTAACGCAGCCGCCCGGCCTTCCACACCACGCGGCCGATCACCTCGACCTCTTCGGGCGCGCGCTCGAGCGGCGGGTAGACCGCATTGTCGCTGATCAGCGTGCCGGGACGCTCGGACTGGAGGCGCTTGACCAGCAACTGGTCGTCGACGCGCACGACGTGGACGCCGCTGCGTAGCGTAGCGGGACGGGTATCGACGAGGATCTCGTCCCCCTCGGCCAATGTCGGCTCCATCGAATCGCCGCGCACCGCGATCGTCGAAAGGTGCGCCGGGTCGAGCCCCTGCGCGCGCAGCCATCCCGGGGCGAAGCCGAGCTGGCCGATCGCCTCGTCGCTCCCCTCGGCACCCGCACCAGCGGCGGCCTCGGCGTCGAGGCGCGGGATGGCCAGATAGCGATCGGCATGGATCGAGGAAATATCCGCCGGCGCACCCAGCCGTGTCTCGTCGACACCGAAGAACTTGGCCAGCGTCCGCCGGTCCTGCTCCTCGAGTTTCTTGGGACTGCCCTTGCGGATATATTGCTGGAGATACGAGGCATTGCGCCCGATCAGCGTGGACAGGCCGGCAAGGCTCGCCCCGCGTTCGTTGGCGAGATCGAGCAGGTTGGCGCGCGCGTCGGAATTTCCCATGAAAATCCTATAGACGAAAGATTTTTCCTAGACAAGTAGGATTTCACGCGGGACATATCCTTCATCGATTCGCTGCCTGCCGATGGAGAGACCGCCCGATGCTGATCCGAAAGATCGAGATTTTCCTGCGCGAGACGGGAATGCCGTGGACCAAGTTCGGTCGCCTCGCTGCGCATGATCCGCGCTTCGTCGAGGATCTGCGCAATGGCCGCATCCCGCGTTCCGCCACAGAAGCACGTATAGAACATTTCATGAACAAGTACCGCGATGGAGCCGCCCATGTACGTTGATCCGATCCGTCCCGGGCCGATTCCGCGCGCCGCCGAACGCGCGGGGAAGCGCGTGGCCTGTGCCCTGCAGGAGATGGTCGGCGGCATCGCCGATCTGCTCGCGATGGAGGAACGCGCCTGGGCCAGCGCGACCTTTTCGGGCGCGCGGCACACCGTCACGTTGCGTTTCCACGGTACGGATGATTGCGAGGCGGCCGATCGGTTTATCGAGGCCCTGCCCGAGCACGAATTCGCCCTGCCCGGCCTGCTCGTGGCCGATGCGCAGGTGCGCGCCGTGACCTATGACAGCCTGCCCGGGCCGGTGATGACGGTCGAGGCCGAGCTGCTGGTGCTGAACGAGGACTAGTAGCCGAGCGTGAGGTCGAATTGCGGCTGCAGCGGCTCGCCGCGTTCGTAGCGGTCGAGATTCTCGATGAAACGGTCGGCCGAGCGCTGGAACATCTGCGATTGCGCGCGGCCCGACAGGTGCATGGTGATATGCGCGTTGTCGAGCTCCCACAGGGGATGGTCTGCGGGCAGCGGTTCGGGCGTGGTGACGTCGAGGAAGGCCGCGCCGATCGTCTTGTCCCCGAGCGCGGCGACCAGCGCGTCCTGGTCGACCACGCTGCCGCGCGCGATGTTCACCAGCACCGCGTCTTCCTTCATCGCCGCCAGCTCGTCCGCGCCGATCATGCCTTCGGTCTCGGGCGTGGCGGGCACGGCGAGGATGACCCAGTCGAAGGTGCCGAGACGCGCGCGCCACTGCTCCGGCCCGAGCGCATTCTCGCCGCCCGAGCGCCGCACAACGGTTACTTCTACGTCGAACGCCGCAAGCCGCTGTTCGACCAGCTTGCCGATCGCGCCATAGCCGAGCAGCAGCGCCTTGCTCCCCGCCAGCTCGCGCTTGCCGGGGCTGTCGAGCAGCCATTCCTTGCGGTCCTGCGCACGAACGACCTCGCGATAGCCCTTGGCGATGTCGAGCATCCCCATCAGCACGTATTCGGCGATGGTGATGGCGTTGATCCCCGCGCCGTGGGTCACCGTGACCCCGCGCTCGCGCAGGATATCGTGCGGCAGGAAATCGAGCCCGGCATAGATCGAATTGAGCCATTTCAGCTTCCCGGCGCGCTTCACGCCCTCGATCATCGGTTCCTTGTCGTTGAGATCGAACCAGCCGATCTCGGCCTCGGGCGCGAGTTCGTACAGTTCGTCGATCGAGGCGAACCACAGCGGCTCGACCCAGTCGGGCAGGCGCGGCTCGACCAGCGGGCGGATCAGTGCGGACAAAACGGCCTTGGTCATAGCTTCCACTCCCAGCCCAGCGGGTCGCCGTCCATCACCTCGACCCCGGCGGCGGCGAGTTCGTCGCGGATCGCGTCGGAGGTGGCAAAATCCTTTGCCTTGCGGGCATCGATGCGGGCGGCGAGGCGCGCTTCGATGGTCGCCTCGTCGATCTCGGCATCCTTCGGACGCACGCGCAATTGCTCGCGGGTCAGGTCCATCAGGCCGACTCCGAGCACTTCGTCCATCCGCTCGATCACCGCGCGCTTCACCCCGGCATCGACCTTCTTGACCGCCAATGCTTCCTCGAACGCGGTGAGCGCGATCGCGGTGTTGAGATCGTCGGCGATCGCGGCCTCGAACTTGTCGAGCAGTGGGGCGAACTTGGGATGCGAGGGATCGCCCGCTTCGGCGTCCTTGAGCCGCTCGGCTTGCATCACCATCCGCTTCAACCGCGTGAGCGCCGCGCCGAGTCCGTCCCACGAGAATTCGAGCTCGCTGCGGTAATGCGCCTGCAGGCACATCATCCGGTAGGCGAGCGGATGATAGCCCTTGTCGAGCAGCAGCTGGAGGCGGAGGAATTCACCCGCCGACTTGCTCATCTTGCCGCTGCGCTCGACGAGGAAATTGTTGTGCATCCAGATCCGCGCGCCCGAATTGGTCGCCTCGGAAAGACCTCCGCACCCGCAGAAGGCCTGGTTCTGCGCGATCTCGTTGGGGTGGTGGATTTCGCGGTGGTCGATCCCGCCGGTATGGATGTCGAACGGGAAGCCGAGCAGTTTCTCGCCCATCACCGAGCATTCGAGGTGCCAGCCCGGCGCGCCCTTCCCCCACGGCGAATCCCATTCCATCTGCCGCTTCTCGCCCGGCGGGGTCTTGCGCCAGATCGCGAAGTCCTGCGCGTTGCGCTTGCCCTCGACGCTCTCGATCCGGCCCTCGCCCTCTTCGGTGACGGCGCGCGCGAGCCGGCCGTAATCCGCGACCGTCGAAACGTCGAAATAGAGCCCGCTCTCGATCTCGTAGCAATGCTCGTCGGCGATCCTCTTCGCGAAGGCCAGCATCTCGTCGATGTAATCGGTCGCGACCGACCAGTGCGCCGGCTGGCGGATGTTGAGCGCCTTGACGTCGTCCCAGTACGCCTCGGTGTAGTGCTTCGCGATATCCCAGATCGAGCGCTCGGATTTCGCCGCGGCCTTTTCGAGCTTGTCCTCGCCCGCATCGGCATCGTCGGTCAAATGGCCGACATCGGTGATGTTGATCACGTGGGTCAGGTCGTAGCCGTGATGGCTCAGCGCGCGGCCCAGCACGTCGGCGAAGACATAGGCGCGCATGTTCCCGATATGCGGGTAATTGTAGACCGTCGGCCCGCAGGTATAGACGCGCGCCTCGCCCTCGTGGACGGGGGTGAACGTCTCGATCGTTCGGGTGAGCGAGTTGAACAGCTTGAGCGGGTGGTCGGTCATCGTGAGAGCCCTTGCCAAGCGCGGGGGCGCGAGGCAAGCGGAAGGCATGACCGGTCGCTCACTCTCGATACTCCTCTGCGCACTCCTGCTCGCCGCCTGCGGCAGCCGCGAGGCCGAGGCGCCCAAGTCCGAGCAGCAAACCGCGCAGGAATACGAGGCCAAGGTGCGCGGCGGCCTGCTCGACAAGTCGATCCCGACCGCGCGCGCCACGCCGGTGCCCGCGCCGCCGCCCAAACCCGAGGTCCAGCCCGGCACGCAGGTCAATCCCGAAGTCGCCGCGCGACAGGGCAAGGCACCGCCGCGCCCGAGCTGGTCGGCGAGCTGCGGGATCAGGACCGGCAAACAGGAATACCAGGGCCCGTGCGCCTTCTATCCCGAAGCCAATGGCGATTTCTCGCTCGCGCGCAGCGACGGCGCGCCGATGATGCCCGGCATCGCCTCGATCAGCGTCGGACTGGTGGGCGATGGCCGCGCCGAAGTGGTCAGCCGCACGCCATCGGGCCAGACGCGCCGCTGGGGCTATGCGACCCAGCCGGAAGGTTATCCCGATTGCTGGCAGGGGCCCAATTTCAGCGTGTGTGCGAGCTAGAGGCTATTCCCAACCTTCCCAGCGGACGCTTTCCTCGAGCGGGGCGCGCTTGACGTCGAAATTGTTCACCGGCGCGTCCGCGTCGCGATAGCCGATCGCGAGCCCGCAGAAGAAGATATGGTCGTCGGGAATATCGACCACTTCGCGGATCTGCGGGGCATAGACCGCCCAGGCCTCCTGCGGGCAGGAATCGAGTCCCTCCTCGCGCAGCAGCAGCATGATCGATTGCAGCCACATGCCGATATCGGACCATTGCGGCGGGCCCATATATTTGGGTGTGTGCACCAGCATCAGGACCGGCGCCCCAAAGGCGCGGAAATTCTCCGCGAACCACATCAGCCGTTTGCCCTTCTCCTCGCGGGAGATGTCGAGCGCGCCGTACAGATCCTCGCCCACGCCGAAGCGGCGCTCCTCATAGGCCCCGTCCAGTTCGGGCGGATAGATATGATACTCGGGCGCATGCGCCGCGCGGCCCTTGGGAAATTCCTGCTGGATGCGGCCGATGAGCTTTTGCAGCGGATCGCCGGTCAGCACGATCCCGTGCCACGGCTGCGTGTTCCCGCCCGACGGCGCGCGCTGTGAGCGCTTGAGCACGCTTTCGAGCAGCTCGCGATCGACCGGCTGGTCGGTGAACTTGCGGATCGAGCGGCGGGTCTGGAGGGCTTCGGAGACTGTCATTTCATCCGTTCAGTAAGGTCGTTTGCGATTAGCGCTCAACGCCGCAACTCCGGCACAGGGTGCACTCAACAGCATGAGCAGAAGTATCCCGACGACAATCAGTGGACCATTCCCCGAAACGGCAAGCATGACCGGCAACATCGCCATCACTACTAAGGCACCAGCCAGCCAAGCAGACCCTTTCGCGATTGCGCCAAGCCCTATCGAAATTAACAGAGCGGAAACGTACGCTAGGATGAAATAGGGATGGTCCCACGGCTCGGGTGTATGGGTGACTTTTATGAACAGGCCCCAGAACATGAGGCCAACAACGAACCCGAGCACAGCTAGCTGGAGGGTGCCGAGTTTCGCCATCACCCCTCCTCCTCGAACAACCCCGCCAACTGCTCGATCATCGTGCCGCCGAGCTGTTCGACGTCCATGATCGTCACCGCGCGCTTGTAATAGCGGGTCACGTCGTGGCCGATGCCGATCGCGACCAGCTGGACGGGCGACTGCTTCTCGATCCAGTCGATTACGCCGCGCAGGTGCGCTTCGAGGTACCCGGCATGGTTCACGCTGAGCGTGCTGTCGTCCACCGGCGCACCGTCGGAGATCACCATCAGGATGCGGCGTTCTTCGGGCCGCGCGATCAGGCGGCGATGGGCCCAGACGAGCGCCTCGCCGTCGATATTCTCCTTGAGGATGCCCTCGCGCATCATCAGGCCGAGATTGGACTTGGCATGCCGCCACGGCTCGTCGGCCTGCTTGTAGACGATGTGCCGCAAATCGTTGAGGCGCCCGGGATGCGGCGGCTTGCCGTCGGCGAGCCACGCCTCGCGCGACTGGCCTCCCTTCCACGCGCGGGTGGTGAAGCCGAGAATCTCGGTCTTCACCCCGCAGCGTTCGAGCGTGCGCGCCAGCACGTCGGCGCTGATCGCGGCGATGCTGATCGGCCGCCCGCGCATCGAACCCGAATTGTCGATCAGCAGCGTGACGACGGTGTCCTTGAACTCCTGCTCGCGCTCGATCTTGTAGCTGAGCGAATGGCCCGGGCTGATGACCACGCGGGCGAGCCGCGCGGCGTCCAACAGGCCTTCCTCCTGGTCGAAATCCCAGCTGCGGTTCTGCTGCGCCATCAACCGGCGCTGGAGCCGGTTGGCGAGCTTGGTGACGACGCCCTGGAGGCCCTGCAATTGCGAATCGAGATAGGCACGCAAGCGGCCCAATTCTTCGTTGTCGCACAGCTCCTCGGCGTGGACGATCTCGTCGAAGCGGGTGGTGAAGACGCGGTAGTCGAGCCCACCGGGCGGCTCGTCGGCAGGCCGGTTCGGGCGGACGGGCATCATGCCCTCCTCGCCGTCGTCGGCGGGCTCGCCCTCGGCCTCGGAATCGGACATCTCGCCTTCGGACTCGCCGTCCTGTTCCTCGCCGCGCGCGTCCTGTTTCTGGTCAGGCGACGGCTGGGCATCGCCCTCGTCGGGCGCGTCGGTGTCCTCCTCGGGCGTATCCTCCTCGCCGTCCTCGTCCTCGCCCTCGTCGCCCTCGGGATCGGCGTCGTCGTCGGGCATCTCGAGCTGGAGGTGGCGCAGCATGTCGAGCGACAGCTTCTGGAAGGATTCCTGGTCGTCGAGGCTCAGCGCCAGCGCCTCGAAATCGCCGCCCGCCTGCGCCTCGATCCGCTCGCGCATCATATTGACGCCGTGCTGCGCGGCCTCGGGGATCGGGCGCCCGGTCAGCTTCTCACGCAGCATCAGCGACAGCGCGGTCGACAGCGGCACTTCGTCGGGCGAACCGGCGCGGGTGATCGGGTCGCGCGCGAGGCGATCGTCGAGCGCGGCGTCGAGATTTTCGCCGATCCCGGCATAATTGTTCGCGCCGAGCGCCTCGTAGCGGACCTGCTCGACCGCCTCGTAGGCCATCCGCGCGAGCGGGTCGCGCGGCATGCGGCTGGCGTGGAGCGATTCGTCGTGGTGCCGCAGCCGCAACGCGAAGCCATCGGCCGCGCCGCGCGCTTTTCTCGCAGCACGCGGTTCGAGATCGCGCCCGGGCATCGGCACCCGCATCGACTTGCCGCTGGCCGACGCCTGGTCCGAGGTCCAGGCGAGCTCGACCTCGTGCTCGCGGGCTACGGCCCGCGCGGCACCGGCGAGCGCGCTGCGAAAATCGTCGAGCGGGGAACGGTCTTTCATGATGCGGTCGTTACAGGATCGGGCGTTACAGGATCGACTGGCCGGTCGCCTTCCAGTCCTTGAGGAAGCCCTCGATGCCCTTGTCTGTGAGCACGTGGTTGAACAGGCCGAGGATCACCTTGGGCGGCGCGGTCATCACGTCGGCGCCGATCAGCGCGCTTTCGAGCACGTGGGTGGCATGGCGCACGCTGGCGACGAGGATCTCGGTGTCGAAGGCGTAATTGTCGTAGATCGTGCGGATATCGCGGATCAGCTCCATGCCATTGGAGCCATTGTCGTCGTGGCGGCCGACGAAGGGCGAAACGAAGGTCGCACCGGCCTTGGCCGCGAGCAGCGCCTGATTGGCCGAGAAGCACAGCGTCACGTTGACCATCGTGCCGTCGTCGGTGAGCGCCTTGCAGGTCTTGAGCCCGTCCACCGTCAGCGGCACCTTGATGCAGACATTGTCGGCGATCTTCCGGAGCTTGTCGGCTTCCTTCATCATCGTGGCATGGTCGAGCGCGACGACCTCGGCACTGACCGGGCCATCGACGAGGCCACAGATTTCCTTCGTGACCTCGATGAAGTCCTTGCCTTCTTTCGCGATCAGCGAGGGGTTGGTGGTGACGCCGTCGAGCAGGCCGGTGTCGGCAAGCTCGCGAATGGCGGCAGTATCGGCGGTATCGACGAAGAATTTCATGGCGGCGCTCCGCAAGAGGGTTGAGTCGGGACGGATATAGGGAGGCCGCCCGCTCATTCCCACCCCGCAGGGCATGCTTTCGTCAGCGGCGGCCCGCTCCGAACACGCCGATGATCAGCGGATCGTTGGTGGCGTAGGGATCGCGGCGGATCTCGGTCTCCTCGAAGCCGATCTGGCGCCAGATCGCATCGTCGACATCGCGCGAGAAATCGGTCGCAATGCGCGACACGTCGACGCCCACCAGCGCATCGAGCGCGCGGCCGACCAGCGGATCGCTCGCCACACGCATCGCGCCACCGAGCTCGGGGATCATCGCCTCGACCAGCGTCGCGCCCATCGAACTGCGCAGGTAGCTCGTCGCCGCGGTCGGGCCGCCATTGACGAGGTCGACGGCGTTGCGGATGCCGATCGTGCGGACGGCGTCGGTCACCAGCGGGGCGGCGCGTTCGGCGCCTTCATAGGCGATATCGTTGAAGGCGCGCTGGAGCCGGTCCTTGAACACCACCGAGGTGAGGATGCCGGACAGCACGTCGCCGCGCGAGCCGATCACGCCGGGAAGGTCGAGCCGCGCGACCTGGCTGTTCCAGAACCCGTCGTCCGACAAAAGCTGCGCGAAGGCGCGCTCGCTCGAGAGGAACAGGATGCGCTGGATCGCATCGACCAGCCCGAAGCCGCCGAATGCCGAACAGCCCGGCAGCGTCGCCAGGGCGCCGAGGCCGGCACCGCCGACCAGCGTGTTGCGGATGAAGCCGCGGCGCCCGAGCGGTTTGGCGAGCGGCGCGTCCAAAGTCTTTTCCATCGAATCTACTCCCCGAATTCCGGAACACGCGACTGGCGTTCCGTCGTTTGCGACCGATATACCAGAGCGAACATGAACCGCGTCCGTGTCCTCGTCTTCAATGCCGCGCTCGGCGCGCTGGATTATGCCGTGCCCGAAGGCATGCGGGCGGAACCGGGGGCGGTGGTCGAAGTGCCGCTCGGCCCGCGCCGCATCATCGGCGTGGTATGGGAAGAAGAACGTCTCCCGGCGAAGGGCGTTCCGGCCGAGCGGCTGCGGCCGATCCTCGGCGTGCTGCCGGTCCCCCCGCTGGCGGCACCGCTGCGCCGGCTGGTCGAGTGGACAGCGGATTATTACGTCGCGCCAATGAGTTCGGTCGCGCGGATGGTGCTGTCGAGCGGCAATGCGCTGAAGGGCGCGCGCACGATGACCGAGTACCGGCTGGTCGACGGTGCCGAACCGCCGCGCCTGACCCCGCAGCGCAGGAAGGCGCTCGAACGGCTCGACGGCGAACAGGCTACGATCCGCGAACTAGCCGAAATCGCCGAAGTCTCCGAGGGCGTGCTGCGCGGCATGGTCGGCGCGGGTCTGATCGAGCCGGTCGAGGTCGATATCGACCGCCCCTACCGCCCCGCCGATCCCGATTTCGACCAGCCCACGCTCACCGACGACCAGCAGGCCGCTGCGGCGCGCATGATAGAGCTGGTGCGCGCGGGCGAGTTCGCCCCGCTGCTGCTCGACGGGGTGACCGGGTCGGGCAAGACCGAGACCTATTTCGAGGCCGTCGCCGAGGCGATCAGGCTCGAGAAGCAGGTGCTCGTTCTGCTCCCCGAAATCGCGCTGACCGAGAATTTCCTGCGCCGGTTCGAGGATCGCTTCGGTGCCAAGCCGGTGGTGTGGCACTCCTCGCGCAGATCGACCGAGCGGCGGCGGGCGTGGCGTGCGGTCGCCGATGGTGGCGCGCAGGTGGTGATCGGCGCGCGCAGCTCGCTGTTCCTGCCGTTCCGCAATCTCGGCCTGATCGTGGTCGACGAGGCGCACGAAACCTCGTTCAAGCAGGAAGACGGGGTGCGCTACAATGCGCGGGACGTGGCGGTGATCCGCGCGCAGTTGGAAGGCGCACCGGTGGTGCTGGCGAGCGCGACACCGGCGCTCGAATCGATGCACCTTGCGGCCAACGGCACGTACGAAAAGCTCGAACTGCCAAGCCGCTTCGGCGGGGCCACCCTGCCCGACATCGCGGTACTCGACCTGCGCGAAAAACCGCCCGAGCGCGGTCGCTGGATCGCGCCGCCGCTGGTCGAAAAGCTCGAGGAACGGCTCGAGCGCGGCGAGCAGTCGCTGCTGTTCCTCAATCGCCGCGGCTATGCCCCGCTGACGCTGTGCCGCACCTGCGGCTATCGCTTCCAGTGCCCCAATTGCAGCGCCTGGCTGGTCGAGCATCGGCTCTCGCAGCGGCTCGCCTGCCATCATTGCGGCCACGAAGTCCCGCCGCCCGCCGCCTGCCCCGAATGCGGCGAGCCCGACTGCCTCGTCGCCTGCGGCCCCGGGGTCGAGCGGATCGCCGACGAGGTCTCCGAACTGTTCCCCGAGGCGCGCATCGCGCTGGTCACCTCGGACACCCTGACCAGCCCCGAGAAGATCGCCGAATTCGTCGAGAGCGCGGAGGGCGGCGCGATCGACATCATCGTCGGAACGCAATTGGTGACCAAGGGCTACCACTTTCCCGAACTGACGCTGGTGGGCGTGATCGACGCCGACCTCGGGCTCGAGGGCGGGGACCTGCGCGCGGCCGAACGCACCTTCCAGCAGGTCGCGCAGGTCGCAGGCCGCGCCGGACGCGCGAGCAAGCCGGGCGAGGTGCTGATCCAGACCCGCCACCCCGATGCCCCGGTGATCGAAGCGCTCGCCGCCAACGATCGCGATGCCTTTTACGAGGCCGAAACCGAGGCGCGCCGCGATGCGGGCGCCCCGCCCTTCGGCCGCTGGGCCGCGATCATCGTGTCGAGCGAGGACGAGGCCGAGGCGCGCGATGCCGCCCGCGCGCTGGGCTCCCAGCGCCCCGACCATCCCGACATCGCGGTGTTCGGCCCCGCTCCCGCCCCGCTCTCGCTGCTGCGCGGGCGCTACCGCTATCGCTTCCTGATCAACGCCCGGCGCAGTGCGAAGCTGCAACACGCGATCCGCGACTGGGTGGGCGGCTTCCAGTTCGGTCCGGGCGTGCGCGTGGGAATCGATATCGATCCCTACAGCTTCGTCTAGCGAGCGATTGCATCCGTTCCGCCGGGTGGATAGCCTTCCGGCAGGTCGCAGGGGGGAGCAGGATGTCTCGCAGGTTTCTGACAGCAATGGCTGCGCTGCTGGGCGCGCTATTTTCGGCGCAACCCGCATCCGCACAATGGCTTCAAGCCGAAACGCAGAATTTCGTCATCCATGCCGAGCTGGACGAAGAGGAGCTTCGCGACGTCGCGCTGCACATGGAGGAGTTCAACCGGCTGCTCCAGCGCCAGATGCCCGCCCAACTGCGCCCGGGCCGCAAGTTCCATATCTGGCTGGACGGCGGGATGAACCGCATCTCCGGCCTGTTCGGCCACCGCATCTTCAGCGCGGCGCGCGACTGGCACGACCTGCCGGGAGCCTTCGCGCAATACGATCCGGGACAGAACCCGCGATATCGCTACTACCCGCTATATTCCGCCGTCG
The DNA here is from genome assembly GCF_034374265.1 of Pseudoblastomonas marina. NCBI lineage: Bacteria > Pseudomonadati > Pseudomonadota > Alphaproteobacteria > Sphingomonadales > Erythrobacteraceae > Pseudoblastomonas > Pseudoblastomonas marina. Next base: position 1,314,796 of record NZ_CP139718.1, read on the forward strand.
GCCGGTTCCACCTGTCCAACGGGTTCGTACGCACCCTTCCCTACTGGTTGGCGGACGGCCTGCCGATCTATTTCGCGACCGCCTATGTCGATGAAGGACAGTTCCTGCTGGGAGCGCCCGACAACCCGCGCATGATGAACGAGCCCATGAGCGTCAGCCGGATCGAGGAATTGCTGACCACGCGCCAGAAGCCGGAAAGCTTCGGCAGGTTCAGAACGCTTCAAAGTGCGAACGCCGTGTTCACGAACCTGCTCTTGTCGGATCCTGCCAACGATGCGCTCATCGGCCGGTACCTTGCGCTCTTCAATGCCGGCAAATCGTACGAAGAAGCGATGGCGGTCTTCGGCGACCTTCGACCGCTTACCGTGGACATGCGCAACAAGATGGGCCGCAAGGTCAAGCTGCGGGCGGTTCCGATCGACCCCGAGGCGCCGAAACAGATCTTCATCCGGCCGATGGGGCAGGACGAGGTGGCGCTGATCGTGCCGCGTTTCCGCCGCCTGATCGACGAAGATCGCGAAGACGTGGCGAAGGACCTGCGCAAGCTGACCGAACGGTTTCCCGACAGCGCCGAAACCTGGTATCAATATGCGGCCGCCGAGTTCGCGCTGACCAAGGGCCGCGAACGCGATGGCGAGCCCGCATTCGGCGGGCTGGGCTTTGCCGACAACGTGCTTGTGATCAAGGCGTGGCACTACTCGGACAGGGAGGCATGGGCGGCGGTGAACCGCGCGCTGGCGCTCGATTCCGGTCATTCCCATGCGAACCGCCTGAAGGCCGAGATCATGCTCGCGCGCATGCTGAATGCCGGCGACGGGGACGATGCGGAACAATTCGCCGAGATTCGCGCGCTGCTCGGTACGCTGGTCGAACGGCCGGAGGAGTTCCCCTTCGCCGCCGTGTTCAATTACCAGACCAATATCGAACAGGGCCTACGCGCCCCGCAGGAAGCCTTCGATGCTTTCGGTCGCGCTTTTCTCGGTAGCGCAGGCGTGCGTTCGTTTCGTTATGCCTATGCGGCAGAACTGATCCGCCGAGGCGAACACGCAATCGCCCGTCGCTTGCTCGAATCCTTGCTCAACGATCCGCGCTACAGCGAGGCGGCGCAACGCGCGCTCGACCAGATCCCGGACCCACCGGTCTAAGCGGCGCTGGCCATCGGGATGAACGCCGCCCCGCCTTGCCGCTAGCTGCACCTGCATTGTCGAGCAGGCCGGTTTCGATCCAGTGCCGATTCCTTCGTTTGACCCCTCGGCAGACTTGTCATACGTTTTGCGACAGGGAATCACGGATGGATCGCAGGGGCGATCCGCTTTCCGGATATTTATGGGGACTGGGTCATGCGCATCATCGCATCGTTATTCGCCGCGTTCGCGGTTCTGTTTTCCGCGCCGGCAATGGCGGCGGAATGGTACGTCGTCGATACGAAGCACTTCACGGTGTACACCAAAGACACCAAGAAGAACGCCGAAGAATACGGCAAGGAACTCGAGCGACTGGACGAAGCGCTGAGGATCATCAGCGGCGTCGGCCCGTCCGACGATGATTTTCCCGCTTCGTCCAAGGTGACCGTCTTCCGTTTCGGTGAGACCAGCGACATGGGCAAGTTGCTCGGGCGCCGTGGCGTCGGCGGATTCTTCCGCGGTGACGCGGCCGGCTCGGTCGCCTTCGCCCCCCGCCGTGACGATGTCCGCCGCGAACGTGGTTTCGAGCGCACTGCCGGGGATATTCCGATCAACCCGAAATACATCGTGTTCCACGAATACACGCACTATTTCATGTTCCACCACCGCGATGCGCCCTACCCGCTGTGGTACAGCGAAGGCTTCGCCGAACTGTTCGGCACGATGACCTTCGAAAAGGATCGTTTCGTTATCGGCGACGTACCGCCCGAGCGCAGTATCGCGCTCAAAGTCGTGAATCTCGATCTCGAAGAAATGTTCGCGCCCGGCGAAGAACCGAGCCGCGAATACACCTCGCGGGTCTATGCCCATGGCTGGCTGCTCGCCAGCCTCCTCAACCTGACGCCCGAACGCCGGAGCCAGATCGGCCCCTACCTGATGGCGATCAACGAGGGCGTCGATCCGCTCGAAGCAGCCAAGAACGCATTCGGCGATCTCGACGTGCTGGAAAAGGAACTCGACGACTATCGTGGCGGCGCCGCGAAGGTGCTCAAGGTCCCGTTCCTGACCAAGCAGGATCCCGAAGTCTCGGTACGCCGGATGACCGAGGCCGAGGAAGCGCGGATGGACGTGCTGATCCGTGCCAAGGCCGGTGTCGACGAAGACCAGGCGAAAAAGCAGGTCGATCCCGCGCGCGATCTGGTCTCGCGTTATCCCGAGAGCGTTCCGGTCCTCCTCACCGCGGTCGAAGCCGAATTCGACGCCAAGAACTGGAACGAGGCCGAATCGCTCGCCGAGCGCATCCTCGCCATCGATCCGGACAATGTCGACGCGGCGATCTACTACGCCCGCGTGGCACTGATGCGCGGGTATGAAGACAAGTCGCAGATCGCGGTTGCGCGCGAGCGTTTCGCGAAAGCCAACAACCTTCAGCCCGATCACGCCTATCCGCTCTACGGCTACTACCTGAGCTTTCTCTATTCGGACGAAACGCCCCCGGACGATGCGATCGCTTCGCTCGAGCGCGCCTTCGTGCTGGCCCGGTACGACAATTCGATCCGCAACACGCTCGCCTACCGGCTTGCCAAGGAGGAACGCTATTCGGTGTCGCAGGGCCTCTTGCGGCGCACGCTGATCGGTGCCGGCAAGTATCCGCGCGAGCTTTCGGCCTGCTACACGCTGGCCGAAGCCGGCGACAACGAGCTGCTGCTCGACATGTTGCGCCCGGATCACCCGATGGACGAAAGCGAAAAGGAATGGGACGACAAGTCGGACGAGGAGAAATGGCCTTGCCTGACCAAGGTCGAAGCCGCCGCCTGATCAGATAGTCTGAACCAATCGAGCGGGGCCGCGTTGCGCTTGCATGGCAAGCAGCAGCGACGGCCCCGTTCTCGTTCCCATCCTCGGCGACCAGCTGACGCGCGACCTGGCGAGCCTTCGTGGGCGGACCAAGGATGACACGGTCGTCCTGATGATGGAGGTATGGGACGAGGCAACCTACGTCAGGCATCACAAGCAGAAGATCGTGCTGGTCTTCTCCGCCATGCGCCACTTCGCCGAGGAACTGCGCGATGCCGGGTGGACGGTCGACTATGTGAAGCTCGACGACGATGGCAATTCCGGCAGCTTCACCGGCGAGCTCGCACGCGCGATCGAGGAGCATGATCCACGCCTCGTCAGCGTGGTCGAGGCCGGCGAATGGCGCGTGCGGCAGGACATGGAGCAATGGGCCGACAAGTTCGCCTGCGCAGTCGAGATCCTGCGCGACGATCGCTTCGTTTGCAGCCAGGCCGAGTTCGATGCTTGGGCCGAGGATCGCAAGGAGCTCCGGATGGAGTTCTTCTATCGCGAGATGCGGCGGAAGACCGGGCTGCTGATTGACGATGACGGCAAGCCCGAAGGCGGCGAATGGAATTACGACAGCGAGAACCGCAAGCCGCCCAAAGAGGGGCTCGCCGCGCCCGAGCGGCCCAAGTTCGAGCCCGACGCTATCACGCAGGAAGTTATCGCCCTGGTCGAAGACCGTTTCGGCGATCACTTCGGATCATTGGAAAAGTTCGAGTGGCCCGTCACCCGTGACGAGGTCGAGAGAGCCGCCGATGCCTTCTTCGCCGAGCGGATCGAGTGCTTCGGTCCCTACCAGGACGCGATGGTCGCGGGGGAAAACGACCTCTTCCACTCGATGCTCTCGACCAGCATCAACCAGGGCCTGCTCGACCCGCTCGACCTCTGCCGCCGCGCCGAACAGGCGTACAGGGACGCCAATGCGCCGCTCAATTCGGTCGAGGGCTTCATCCGCCAGATCATCGGCTGGCGTGAATATGTGCGCGGTTTCTATTTCCACCAGATGCCGCACCTGCAGAAGGCAAACGCCCTGAACGCACAGCGCGGCTTGCCCGAATTCTACTGGACCGGCGAGACCGACATGGCCTGCATGGCCGACTGTATCCGCTCGACCCGCGACAACGCGCATGCGCACCACATCCAGCGGCTGATGGTGCTCGGCAATTTCGCGCTGCTCGCCGGGATTTCCCCGCGCGAAGTGCAGGACTGGTTCCTGGTGGTCTACGCCGACGCTTACGAATGGGTCGAGCTACCCAACGTCTCGGCCATGATCCTCTATGCCGATGGCGGCAAGCTCGCCTCCAAGCCGTATGCGGCCTCCGGTAATTACATCAACAAGATGAGCAATTACTGCTCGGGCTGCGCCTACTCGCCGAACAAGAAGACCGGCGACGGTGCCTGCCCGTTCAACCCGCTCTACTGGCACTTCATGGACCGCCACCGCGACCGGCTCGAAAAGAACCACCGCATCGGCCGGATCTACGCGACCTGGGACCGGATGGGCGAGGACCGCCAGCGCGAATATCTCACCAGCGCCGAGGCGTTCCTCGACACGCTCGAACCGGCGCGCGAGGGCTGGGCGCGCGCGGACTGACAAGCCCGGTCTTCGTGGCGGCCCGCGCTCGCGACCCGTCCGCACGCTTGCAAAGGTTAACCGGAACAAGGCGTTAGCCTTAACGTAGTCTAGGCATCCGGCACATAGGTGCCATCCCCTCCCCCAGGAGAGCCCCGATGAAAAAGACGTTTGTACCCGCCACCCTCGCCGCCACCCTTCTGCTCGGCGGTTGCGCCGGGCTCGGCGGGCTGCTCGACCCCGTGCTCGGCAACGACCGCTACGACGACCGCAATCTGAGCCAGTTCGAACGCGCCGCGGTCGAGGCCTGCGGGCGCGAGGCGTCGCGTTATGGCCGGGTCCAGGTCACAGATGCGCGCCAGTCCGATCGCGAATACGTTCAGGTCCGCGGCCGCATCGACACGCGCGATCGCCGCAACGACGAATTCTACTGCGTCTTCCGCAATGACGGCCGGATCGTCGAATTCCGCGTCAGCTAGGCTTTTCCGCCGGCCTCGCGCCGCAATAGCTCCGCCTTGATTTCGGTGCCGTAGGCATAGCCCCCGAGCCCGCCATCGGCGGCGATCACGCGGTGGCACGGGATCAGCACGGCGATGTTGTTCGCCCCGTTGGCCCCGCCCACCGCGCGGCTGGCCTTCGGCTTGCCGAGCGCGGCGGCGAGTTCGCCGTAGCTACGGGTCTCGCCCGGCGGGATATCGCACAGCGCCTGCCAGACGCGCTGCTGGAAGGCGGTGCCCTTCACATCGAGCGGGATGTCGCCGCCGGTGCCCGGGCGTTCGACCGCTGCGGTGACTCGTTCGAACAGGTCGCGAAATGCCTCGCCCCCTTCGACTAGCTCGGCGTTAGGAAAGCGGGCGCGCAATTCGTCCTCGCCTTCCTCGAAGCTGAGGCAGCACACGCCGGTTTCGGTCGCGGCGACCAGCATCGCGCCGAGGCTCGTATCGACCACGGTCCAGTGGATCGTGCGCCCCTTGCCGCCATCGCGCCATTCGCTCGCGCTCATGCCCAGTTTCCCTTTCGAATCGTCGTAGAAGCGGCTCGGCGCTTCGTAGCCGGCGTCGTAGATCGCATCGGAAACCCGCGCCGAGCCGCCCAGCGCATCCTTCGCCCGCTCCTCGCGCAGCGCGCGGGCATAGGCCGAGGGCGAAAGCCCTGTCGCGCGCTTGAACACGCGCTGGAAATGGCTCGCCGAATAGCCGGTCAGCACCGCGAGTTCGCCCAGTGTCGGCTTGCCTTCGGAGGCCTTGATCTCGTCGATCGCCGCCGCAACCGCCGCCTCGTCGCGCGTGACGTCGTCGGGGAGGCAGCGCTTGCAGGCGCGCAGCCCCGCATCGCGCGCTTCCGCCCCGCTGGCGAAAAAGCGCACATTGGCGCGCGCCGGGTGCCGCGCCGCGCAGCTCGGGCGGCAGTAGATGCCGGTGGTCAGCACGCCGGTCACGAAGCGTCCGTCGAAGGCGCGGTCGCGGCGGAGCACGGCGTTCCAGCGAATGTCGTCGTCGATCCTCATGCGTCCTTCCTAGCGCGGTGGCGGATAGCGCGCATCCCGAAGCTTGCGGTCAAAAGACGCTCCCCATAGACAGGCGACAACATGACCCGGCTCATCCTCGCAATCGCGGTCCTGCTGACCGCCCTTCATCCCACCGCTGCGCAGGCCGACCAGGCCGATATCAACGCCGCCGCGCGATCGGTGGTGCGCGTGGTCGTGGTTGCCGACGATGGCGACACGGTCGAGATCGTCGGCCACGGTTCGGGCATCGTCGTGTCGCGCGACCTCGTGCTGACCAATGCCCATGTGATCGCGCCGCTGGCCGAGGACAGCGACCTCCGGCTCGGCGTGATCCCGAGCCAGGGCAAGACCGGCTACTTCGCCCGCGTCCAGCGTTTCGCCCCGCGGGTCGACCTCGCGCTGATCAAGCTGACCGAGGAAGGCAGACTGGTGCCGATGACCTTCACTCCCGGCGCGGTACCCGACGGGGCCGAAGTCTTCGCGATCGGCTACCCAGCCAATGTCGATATCGCGCAGGGGCTGGATTTCGGCGACCTCATTTCGCCGATCTCGCCGGTCAAGACGCGCGGCAACGTCTCGGGCGGGCGATCGTCCAAACGTTTCGAGACGATCCTCCACACCGCCGCGATCGGTGGCGGCAACAGTGGCGGCCCGCTGGTCGACGGCTGCGGCCGTGTGATCGGGGTGAACAGCTTCGGTACCTTGTCGGACGGCTCGGACAGCGAATTCTTCTTCGCCGTGTCGGTGCGCGAAGTCCTCGAATTCCTGCGCGAGGCCGACGTGCAGCCGCGCCTCTCCTCCGCGCCCTGTCGCAGCCTCGAGGATTTCGACGAGGACGAGGCCGAGCGCGCCGCTGCGGCCGAGCGCCGCCGCGATGCCGCGCGCCGCGCCGCCGAGAGCGAGCGTACCCGCGCGATGATCCGCGCCGAACGCCGCGCGCAGCTCGAAGTGATGGCCGAACGCGAGAACGGCATGGCGCTCGCCGCGGTCCTGCTGCTGCTCGCCTTCGCCGCCGGCGGCGGTTCGGCCTGGCTCGTCGCTTCGGGGGCGAAGCGCGAATACGCGATCGGAGCCGGTGCCGCCTCGGCCTTCGTGTTGCTCGGCAGCCTGCTCGCGTGGTTCTCGCGCCCCGAGATCACCGACATCGAGGCGCGTGCCGAAGCGATGCTGCCCGAATCGGCCGGAGCCTCGGCCGAAGAGCCCGAGGACGGGACGATCGTCGCGGGCGATCTCATCTGCACGCTCGATCCCGCGCGCAGCCGGGTGACCGTCTCGGGTGGCGGAGACTTCGCCTTCGCCTGGGCCGAGGACGGCTGCGTCTCCGAACGCACCCAGTATGCCCGTGCCGACGACGGCCAGTGGAGCCGCGTGCTGGTGCCCAACGAGGACGATACCGTCGCCGTTAACCGCTACGATCCCGACACCGGCATCTTCCTCACCGAACGCTATCTTCTCCCGCTGTCGACGATGCAGCAGGCGCGCGAGGCGCGCGGCGAGTATTCGGCCCCCAAATGCGACGCGGGCGAGGACAAGGTGCTCGAACTCGGCTCGAACCAGCAGACGATCCTCGACCTGCTCCCTGCGCGCCCGAACGAGCGGCTGGTCTATCGCTGCGAAGTGAGCGCCGCGGCCGACTGACCGGACGCACGACAGGAATCGCAAAGCCGGCATCCATCCTGGCGCATTTATCGTGCGAATTGGCGTGCGATCTTCCCGGATACGGGCCAGCGTCTTGCAAAGAATCGGGAGTGTTGCTAGGCGCGCGCCAGCCTTGCCGGGGTGCACCCTCCGCACGATAGATTCGGCCTGGCGTCGCACTTATTTTCCGGCCCCGAGAGGACCATACCGCGTGGAGATTTCCGCCGCACTCAAGGCCAGCCTGGCAGGGCGCTATGCGTCCGCGCTGTTCGACCTGGCATCCGAAGCGGGCACCGTGACCGCGGTCGAAACCGACCTCGAGAAAATCGAGGCCGCGCTCGACCAGTCGCCCGAATTCGCTTCGCTGACGACAAGCCCCAAGGTTTCGCGCCGCGAAGCCGAAGTGGCGCTGCGCAATATCGCGCCGCTGCTCGGCATTTCGGAGCTGACGCAGAGCTTCCTCGGCACGCTGGCGGAAAACCGCCGCCTGTCGAAGCTGCCCGAGATGATCCGCGCCTTTCGCGCGATCGCCGCCGGCCAGCGCGGTGAAGTCTCGGCCGAAGTCACCAGCGCCCATGCGCTGACCGACGCGCAGGTCGCCGAACTGCAGAAGAAGCTGACCGCGCGCGAAGGCCGCACGGTCAAGCTCGATACCCGAATCGACCCCGACCTCCTCGGCGGGCTCGTCGTCACCATCGGATCGAAGCGTATCGACGGCTCGATCCGCACCCGCCTCAACTCTCTTGCTCAAGCCATGAAGGGCTAAACAGTCATGGACATTCGCGCCGCAGAAATTTCCAAGGTCATCAAGGACCAGATCGCCAATTTCGGCACCGAAGCCGAAGTCAGCGAAACCGGCACCGTTCTGAACGTCGGTGACGGCATCGCCCGCATCCACGGCCTCGACAAGGTCCAGGCCGGCGAGATGGTCGAATTCGCCAACGGCGTTCAGGGCATGGCGCTGAACCTCGAAGCCGACAATGTCGGCGTGGTGATCTTCGGCTCGGACGCCGAGATCAAGGAAGGCGACACCGTCAAGCGCACCCAGACCATCGTCGACGTCCCCGTCGGCAAGGGCCTGCTGGGCCGCGTGGTCGACGCGCTGGGCAACCCGATCGACGGCAAGGGCCCGATCGAATCGACCGAGCGTCGCCGCGTCGAAGTGAAGGCGCCGGGCATCATCCCGCGCGAATCGGTTTCCGAACCGGTGCAGTCGGGCCTCAAGGCGATCGACGCGCTCGTTCCCGTCGGCCGCGGCCAGCGCGAACTGATCATCGGCGACCGCCAGACCGGCAAGTCCGCCGTCGCGATCGACACCTTCATCAACCAGAAGGACGCGCACCAGGGCGACGACGAGAAGAAGAAGCTCTACTGCATCTACGTCGCCGTCGGCCAGAAGCGCTCGACCGTCGCGCAGATCGTCAAGTCGCTCGAAGAAAACGGCGCGATGGAATACTCGATCGTCGTCGCCGCGACCGCTTCGGAGCCCGCTCCGCTGCAGTACCTCGCACCCTATACCGGGTGCGCGATGGGCGAATTCTTCCGCGACAACGGCATGCACGCCTGCATCGTCTACGACGACCTTTCGAAGCAGGCCGTTGCCTACCGCCAGATGTCGCTGCTGCTGCGCCGCCCGCCGGGCCGCGAGGCCTATCCGGGCGACGTGTTCTACCTCCACAGCCGCCTGCTCGAGCGCGCGGCGAAGATGAACAAGGCCGAAGGCGGCGGTTCGCTGACCGCGCTGCCAATCATCGAAACGCAGGCGGGCGACGTGTCGGCCTACATCCCGACCAACGTGATCTCGATCACCGACGGCCAGATCTTCCTCGAAACCGACCTGTTCTACCAGGGCATCCGTCCGGCGATTAACGTCGGCCTGTCGGTGTCGCGTGTGGGCGGTGCCGCCCAGACCAAGGCGATGAAAAAGGTCTCGGGCTCGATGAAGCTCGACCTCGCGCAGTATCGCGAAATGGCCGCCTTCGCGCAGTTCGGTTCGGACCTCGACGCTTCGACGCAGAAGCTGCTCAACCGCGGTGCGCGCCTGACCGAGCTGCTCAAGCAGCCGCAGTTCTCGCCGATGCCGTTCGAAGAGCAGACCGTGTCGATCTTCGCAGGCACCAACGGTTACCTCGACAGCGTCGATACCAACCGCGTGACCGAATACGAAAGCGCGATGCTCAGCTTCATGCGCAACGAACACGCCGATGTGCTGGAAGAGATCCGCACCACCGGCAAGTTCGAAGACGACACCAAGAACAAGGTCGTCGCCGCGCTGGACAAGTTCGCCAAGCAGTTCGCCTAAGACCCGCGAGAACACGAGATAGGGAGCCGAAATGGCTAGCCTGAAAGAACTCAAGGGCCGGATCAACTCGGTCAAGTCGACCCAGAAGATCACCAAGGCCAAGCAGATGGTCGCGGCAGCCAAGCTGCGCCGTGCGCAGGAGCGTGCCGAAGCCGCGCGCCCGTATGCCCAGCGCCTGTCGGGCGTGATGGCATCGCTCGCTTCGAAGGTGAGCGGCGACGGTGCGCCCAAGCTGCTCGCCGGTAGCGGCAGCAACCAGCGTCACCTGCTGGTCGTGGTCAACACCGACAAGGGCCTGTGCGGCGGCTTGAACGCGAACATCGTCAAGGCCGCCAAGGTCAAGGCGCGCGCGCTGCTGGCCGAGGGCAAGGACGTCCAGTTCTATCTCGTCGGCAAGAAGGGCCGCGCTCCGATCAAGCGCGACTACGCCGACCGGATCGAGAAGCACTTCGACACCGCCGACGTGAAGACCCCCGGCTTCGACGAAGCCGAAGCGATCGCCGACGACCTTCTCGAACGCTTCGACAACGGCGAATTCGACTTCGCGCACCTCGTCTACCCGATCTTCCAGTCGGCGCTGACGCAGGACCCGACGGTCGACCAGCTGATCCCGGTCCCGACTCCCGAAGTCGACGCCGATCCCAAGGACGTGGCGAGCACCGGCGAGGCGATCGTCGAATACGAGCCCGACGAGGAAGCGATCCTCGAAGAGCTCCTGCCGCGCTACATCAAGACGCAGCTGTTCGGCTCGCTGCTCGAACGCGAAGCTTCCGAACAGGGCGCGTCGATGACCGCGATGGACAACGCCACGCGCAATGCCGGCGAGCTGATCGACAAGCTTACCATCCAGTACAACCGCAGCCGCCAGGCCGCGATCACCACCGAACTCATCGAAATTATCGCGGGCGCGGAGGCGCTGTGATGCGAGTATTAATTTCTTTCGCGGCCCTCGCCCTGCTCACCGCGTGCGGAGAATCCGCGCCCGATGATGCCGTGAGCGACGATACGGCGAGCGTGGTGCCGCCGGTCGGCGAAATGTCGCCGGCTGCACCCGAAAGCCTTGGCGACACCGCCGAGCTGGAAGCAGACGAAAACGTTCCGAGCCTTGCCGAGGTGCAATATGCCTTGAGGCAGTGCGCCTATGAGCGCGATGTGATCGACGCTGACTGCTCGGCGACCGGCGAAGGAACCGAATTTACCTGTCGCTACACGCTCGATGGCGACACGACCGAACGAGAAGCGTTCATCGCCGCCGACGGCGATACCTACACTTTGATCGATATCCCCGAAGACTGCCCGGTGCAGTAAAGGCATAGGAAGCACAGCAATGGCCACCGCCCCCGTAATGAACCAGACCACCAACGGCACGATCAGCCAGGTTATCGGCGCCGTCGTCGACGTGTCGTTCCCCGGCGAACTGCCGGCGATCCTCTCGGCACTCGAAACCAAGAACGGTGACCAGACGCTGGTCCTCGAAGTCGCGCAGCACCTCGGCGAGAACCAGGTCCGCACCATCGCGATGGACTCGACCGAAGGCCTCACCCGCGGCCAGGAAGTCGTCGCCACCGGTTCGCAGATCTCGGTCCCCGTAGGTCCGAAGACGCTCGGCCGCATCATGAACGTCGTCGGCGAACCGATCGACGAGCTCGGCCCGATCGGTGCCGAACAGACCGCCCCGATCCACGCCGAGGCCCCGGCCTTCGTCGACCAGTCGACCGACGCCGCGATCCTCGTCACCGGCATCAAGGTGATCGACCTCCTCGCCCCCTACGCCAAGGGCGGCAAGATCGGCCTGTTCGGCGGCGCCGGCGTCGGCAAGACCGTGCTGATCCAGGAGCTCATCAACAACATCGCCAAGGGCCACGGCGGCGTGTCCGTCTTCGCCGGCGTTGGTGAGCGTACCCGCGAGGGCAACGACCTCTACCACGAATTCCTCGACGCGGGCGTCATCGCCAAGAACGATGAAGGCCAGGCGATCTCCGAGGGTTCGAAGGTGGCGCTGGTGTTCGGCCAGATGAACGAACCGCCGGGCGCGCGTGCCCGCGTCGCGCTGTCGGGCCTGACCATGGCCGAATATTTCCGCGACCAGGAAGGCCAGGACGTCCTGTTCTTCGTCGACAACATCTTCCGCTTCACGCAGGCGGGTTCGGAAGTTTCGGCGCTGCTCGGCCGCATCCCGTCGGCGGTGGGCTACCAGCCGACCCTGTCGACCGACATGGGCAACCTGCAGGAACGCATCACCTCGACCACCAAGGGCTCGATCACCTCGGTGCAGGCGATCTACGTCCCCGCGGACGACCTTACCGACCCCGCGCCCGCGACCTCGTTCGCGCACTTGGACGCGACCACCAACCTCAACCGTGCGATTTCGGAACTGGGCATCTACCCGGCAGTCGACCCGCTCGACTCGACCTCGCGCGTGCTCGAACCGCGCATCGTCGGCGAAGAGCACTACAACACCGCGCGCCGGGTCCAGGAAACGCTGCAGAAGTACAAGAGCCTGCAGGACATCATCGCCATTCTCGGCATGGACGAGCTTTCCGAAGAAGATAAGCTGACCGTGGCCCGCGCCCGCAAGATCCAGCGCTTCCTCTCGCAGCCGTTCCACGTCGCCGAGGTGTTCACCAACATCCCGGGCCAGTTCGTCCAGCTCGAAGACACGGTGAAGTCGTTCAAGGCCGTCGTCGACGGCGAATACGACCACCTGCCCGAAGCCGCCTTCTACATGGTCGGCGGGATCGACCAGGCGGTCGAAAAGGCCAAGAAGCTGGCCGAGGACGCCTAAGACATGGCCCTGCATTTCGAACTCGTCACGCCGGCCAAGCTGGTCCGCTCCGAAGATGTCCACATGGTGGTCGTCCCCGGTGCGGAAGGCGAGTTCGGCGTGCTCGAAGGCCACGCGCCCTTCATGTCGACGATCCGCGACGGCAAGGTCCAGGTCTACAAGACCGAGGGCGCTGCGCCTGAAGAGATCGAAGTCCGCGGCGGTTTCGCCGAGGTCGGCGACAAGGGCCTGACGGTGCTCGCGGAGCACGTCGAGGGCTGATCGTTCTCACATCGAATTCTTGAAAGGGCGGCCTTGTGGTCGCCCTTTTTCGTTCAGGCTGGCACGACCGGCACGCGCGGTTCGAGCTTGCGGGTCATCCAGCGCCGGATATCGCGGCTGCGATGTTCGGTGACGGTGGCGATCAGCGCGCAAGTGCCGGCCACCCCGCCCGCCAGCGCCGCGAAACCCATCACGCTGTCGCTGACACCGATCCCATGGGCCGAGAGTGCCGAGATGATCGGCCAGTGGAAGATGTAGAGCGAGAAGGAAAAGCCCGCGAGCCAGTCGATCGGGCGCTTGATCCGCTCGAGCCTCGCCTGCCCTGCATCGGCGAAGGGACGTGCGGCGACGAACAGGAGCGCGATCCCGATCGCGAACAGATAGTCGGACACGAAATAGTGCGAGTATTTCAGATCGTAGCCGAACGATTTGTGGAACAGTCCGACCGGGGTCGTGATTGCCCGCGCGAATTCACTGGCAAGCAGCATCGCGATCACCCCGACTATCGCGAGCCGGATGGCACGCTCCTTGGTCAGGTCGGGCTTGGGCCGGTAGCGCGCGAGAGCGGCACCTAGCAGCCAGATCGGCAGCATCAGCAGGATCCGCCAACCCGCAATGAAGCCAAGCAGCACGACGAACGCGATCCGGGTCCTTCCCTTCAGGAAAAACCCCGCAGCGAAGATCGCGTAGAACCAGACTTCGTAGACCAGCGACCAGTAGGGCGGGTTCCAGACCGGCCCGGCCTCTGCCGCCCCGCTCTCGCTGAGGAAGATGGCCGGCAAGAGGAGCGACGAGGCGGTCAAGTCGTCATACGGCGCCGGTGCCTCGCTGGGCACAAGCCCCTGCGCGCTCACCGCCATGTAGAGGAGCGCGCCGAATGCCAGCGCGGTCAGCGAGACCGGGAGGATCCGCGCCGCACGCGCGATCGCGTAGTCCTTCAGCGTTCCCGGACGGGCATGAACCGAATGCGCGATCACGAGCCCCGACAGCACGAAGAACACGATCACCGCATTGTGCTGCATCAGGTCCGAGAACGGGAACGGGCCGGTGTATATGCCCATCTGCACCATGTGACCGACCAGCACGACCAGCGCCGCGCCGCCGCGGACGGCGTCGAGCACGATCGACATGGCGGGCGTGATGAACGGTGCGCGTTCCATCGCCCCCGATTGCACGAACGCGGTTGAATTCGGGTTAATCGGCCCGCGTCGCGGAACCGAAGGCAAGCATCCGGGCATAGTCGCGCGAAACCCCGGGCACAAAATGGACGCCGTCGTGGGTGAAGCCGCTTGGCAGGTCGGGAGCAGAGATAAGCTGCACCCTCCCCTGCGCGGCCAGCTCGCGGAGATGGGCGGTGATCTCCGCTACCGCCTGGATGTCGTAATTCGCGCCCGCAGGCTCGACGTCCGGTTCGGCGGGCCAGACCTCGGCGAAGCGCAGATCGGGCCGCGCGCATTGATCGGCGATGCGATCAAATGCGCCGCGCGTCGCCGCGAGATCGAGTTCGTCGGGTTTGGTGTCGTTGATCCCGAGCGCGATTGTGACCCGCGCGGAAGAAATCGCGCACACCACACCGCTGAGCCGTTCGAGATCGCGGCTGGTGGCGCTGGGATAGCCCGCGAACAGCGCGCCCTGAGGTTCGTCGGCCAGTTCGATCCGGCTGTCGCCGATCACGGTGGTCGCGGCGAAGGGGGCGCGCAGCAGCGTTTCGGCCGTCGTCAGCACCTCGGCCAGTCCCGGCCGAAAAGGAAGGATGATCCACGCGGAGAATGCCAGCACGAGCGCCGCAAGGCTCACGACAAGCCAGCCAACCAGGTTGAGGAATTTGCGAAGCGGCATGATCATGGCGACAGTGCTGATAGCAGTCGGGTTTCACCAATTCGTGAACCGGCGCGCCTGCGGAGAAGCGGGCGGCGAGACTTTCAACGCCGGGCAATTGCGCTATCCCGGGGCGACGGGGCAGGGAACGCATGAACGACGGCGCGACAGCAGCGAGATGGCAGGGCAGGTGGCAGGAGGCGCTGATCCTCCTGCTCGCCGCGCTCGTGTTTCGTTTCCCGAGCTTCGGTGACCCCAACCTCCATGTCGACGAATCGTTCTACTTCATGGTCGGCCAGGCCATGCATGACGGCGCCGTCCCCTATATCGATATCTGGGACCGCAAGCCCTTCGGCCTGTTCGTGCTGTACTGGCTGTTCGCGGCCTTCTCCGATCATGTCCTCGCCTACCAGATCCCCGCGCTGCTCTGCGCCGCGGGCACGGCGTACATCCTGACGCGGATAGCCCGACTGTGGATGTCCGGCTGGGGCCCGACCATGGCGGGGATCGCCTATCTCGCCATGCTCCACCCGCTCGACGGCTATGGCGGGCAGGGGCCGGTGTTCTACAATCTGCTGATCGCGGGCGCAGCATGGCTGGTGATCGGCGGGTGGTTCGATTTCGACCGCGCGCGGTTCATGCGGCGCTACCTTGCGGCGATGCTGCTGTGTGCGCTGGCGCTGACGATCAAGCAGACGACGATGTTCGAGGCGATCTTCTTCGGCCTCGCCGGACTGTGGCGGCTGCATCGCGACGGCGTGGGAGCGGCCGGTATCGTCAAGACCGGTGCCGCCGCCATCGCCATCGGGCTCGCCCCGACCGCGGCCGTGGCCGCATGGTTTGCCGCGCATGGCTGGATCGGAGAATGGTGGCAGGCGATGTTCCTGTCGAACCTTGCGCGCCAGTCGCTCGGGCTCGCGGTGCAGACGCACAACCTCTACGCGATCTTCCGCCTGATCCTCGTCTTCCTGGGCTGCGCGGCGCTGGGGCTGGTGTTCCAGCGCAGTGCGCCCGGCTTCGCGCGCTATCGGGGGCTGATGCTCGGGTGGCTGGTGGCGGCCTTCCTCGGTTTCGCGGTGATTGCCAATGCCTTCACCCACTACCTGCTTCCGCTGCTGGTCCCCCTCACCCCGCTTGCGGCGATTGCCTTCGGCAAGCGCCTGGTCGGCCCGGTGCTGTTCGGCGCCACCGTGGTGGTCGCCTCGATCCTCGGTTCGACCTTCAACTTTGCCTATTATCGCGATAGTCGGGCCTCGTACGAGGCGGTGAACGAGGCGATAAAGGCAAACTTGGAGGATGGCCGCCTCCTGGTCTTTTTCGGCCCGACCCTGTTCTACGAGACCGCCGACGCGATGCCGATGAGCCCGCTGGTCTTCTCCAACCACCTCTATGATCCGCTCGAGCGCAATGTCAGCCATCTCGATACCTATGACGAGTTGGACAGGATGATCAGGGCGCGTCCGGAAGTGATCGTCACACGCAAGATTTATGGATCCGAGCTCGATCAGGATATCCGCGAGTTGGTGGAAAATTACACGGCAGAGAATTGTCGTGTCGTGTGGGATGGGTACCTGCACGAGCCGCGACGTATCCGCCGCCCACACTTGGTCTACGCCTGCGACTGACCGCAATCGACGAACGTCGCGCTGGCTTCGGTCGAATCACTTGTGTTCGCCACCCCCGATGGCACTGTGCCCGCCTGTCTTACGGGAAAGGGGACGCTTACTCATGAAACTCGTATCAACCCGCGCGCTGGCCGCCTCGCTCGCGCTCGCCACCATCACCGCCACTCCGCTGGCTGCGCAGGATTCCAACACCGTGGTCGAACCCGAATTCGAAGCCGAAAACGATCCCTTCATCTGGCTCGAGGAAACTCGCAGTGAGCGCGCGCTCGACTGGGTTCGCGCCGAGAACGAAAAGACCATCGCCGCACTGCAGACCGATCCCCGGTTCGAAGAGCTGAAGGCCGAGGCGCTGGCGATCTACAACGCCGAGGACCGCATCCCGGGTGTCAGCTTCACCCATTACGGGATGGTCAATTTCTGGCAGGATGCCGACAATCCCAAGGGCGTGCTGCGCCGCACGACGCTCGAGAGCTGGCGCACCGACGATCCCGAGTGGGAAACCATCCTCGACGTCGACGCGCTCGCCGCCGAAGAAGGCAAGGAATGGGTCTATGGCGGGATGAGCTGCCTGCCGCCCGACGGCACCCGCTGCATGGTCTACCTGTCCGACGGCGGCAAGGATGCCCGCGTGGCGCGCGAATTCGACCTCGAGACGCTGGACTTCGTCGAGCGCGGGTTCGAACTGCCCGAAAGCCAGGGCGGTGCCAGCTGGGTCGACCGGGACACGCTGCTGATCAGCCGCGATTTCGGCGATGATACCGTCACCGACAGCTTCTACCCCTTCACCACCCGTGAGTGGAAGCGCGGCACGAGCATCGACGAGGCCCAGGAAATCTTCCGCGGCGAAAAGAGCGACGTCTCGGCCGGCGCCTACCTGCTGCGCGACGGCGAAGGTACGGTGCACGGCCGCATGGCCTATCGCGGCATTTCCTTCCACGAACGCGAATATTATGTCGAGCACGATGGCGAATGGCTGAAGCTCGACCTGCCGAAGAAGGCCGGCCCCTACGGCATCATCGACGGGCACATGCTATTCACCACCGATGTCGATTGGGAATCGGACGGCGTCACCTTCCCCGCGGATTCGATCGTCGCGGTCGACCTCGAGGAATGGAAAGCCGATCCCAACGGTGCGCAGAAGGTCCTCGTCTGGGCACCCGGCGAGCGCCAGACCAAGCGCGGCGGGGCCAGCACCAAGAGCTCGATGTACGTTTCGATCCTCGACAACGTGAAGGGTAAGGTCCTCAAGTTCGATTACGAGGACGGTGGCTGGGGCTGGACCGAGATCGACCTGCCTGCGAATTCGACCGTCGGCGTCGCGACCGCGTCCGACGAGACCGACCAGATCATGTTCACCTCGACCGACTTCCTCTCGCCCGGCACCTATTACTATGCCGAAGACGGGGTGAACCTCGAAGTCGTCAAGGAAAGCCCGACGCGGTTTGACGCGACCGGCATGACGATCCAGCAGTTCGAGGCGACCAGCAAGGACGGGACCAAGATCCCCTATTTCGTGGTCCATGCGGAAGCCATGCCGCTGGACGGCAGCACGCCGGTGCTGATGGGCGGCTATGGCGGCTTCCAGGTCCCGCGCCTGCCCTCCTATCTCGGCTCGACCGGCAAGATGTGGCTCGAACGCGGCAATGCTTATGTCCTCGCCAATATCCGCGGCGGCGGCGAGTTCGGCCCGAACTGGCACCAGAGCGCGATCCGCGAGAACAAGCAGCGCACCTGGGACGATTTCATCGCCGTGGGCCGCGATCTCGTCGCGCGCGGGATCACCAGCCCCGAACATCTCGGCGTCGAGGGTGGCTCCCAAGGCGGCCTGCTGGTCGGCACCGCCTTCACCCAGGCACCCGACCTGTTCAATGCCGCGATCGTCCAGATCCCGCTCTTCGATATGCTGCGCTATCAGTATATCGGCCGCGGTGCCTCGTGGATCGGCGAATATGGCGACCCGCGCATCCCCGAACAGCGCGAATGGATCGAAGGCTATTCGCCCTACCAGAAGCTGCTCGAGGAAAAGGATTATCCGCGCGTATTCTACGTGACCTCGACCGCCGACGACCGCACCCATCCCAGCCACGGTCGCAAGGCCGCGGCGCGCATGGCCGCCCAGGGCGACGAGTACCTCTATTACGAGGACATGCAGGGTGGTCATTCGGGCGGCGTCGACAACGAACAGCGCGCCAAGCTGCGCGCGATGCAGATCGTCTACCTGCTCCAGCAGCTGGCCGACGATCGCGACGGCGGCTGAGCGGCGCTCGCGATCGCGAACGAAAGGGCGGTCCTGCGGGGCCGCCCTTTTGCTATGGTTTCGGACGCCGCGTCACCGCGTGGAAATCGGGTGGCTTGTCGGCGATCCAGCGGAGGAATTTCGCCACCGCCTCGTTCTCGAGCAGCGGCGCGCGATCGCCGTCGAATCGTGCCAATTCGGCATTGGTGAAATGGGCGTGGATCGTGCGGTGGCAGATCGGATGGACCGGCACCGTGTCGCGGCCCCTTTTCGATTTGGGCACGGTGTGGTGCCATTGCAGGCGCTTGCCCAGTGGCCGTTCGCACAGCCAGCAGGACAGCGCCTCGCTCATTCGCGAACCTGCGGCGGCGCGCGACCGGTTTCGCGCCAGAGGTAGAGCCCCGCCCCGATGATGATCACCGCGCCCAGCAAAGTGAGTGCATCGGGCACGTCGCCGAACAGGACCATGCCGAGCAGCACCGCGACGATCATCTGGACATAGGTCGTGGGCGCGATGGTCGCGGCGCCTGCCCGCGTGGTGCCGAGGAACACGAGCCAGTGCGCGGTGGTGGCCGTAAGCGCCACGATCGCGCAGCGCGCCACCACCGTCCAGTCCGGCGCACCGACCGCCAGCGCCTCGACCCCGCTATAGGCGCCGATCGCCGCGGCGAGTACGAGGAAGACCGCAGCGATGCTCGCGATCGAGAACTGCATTGCCAGCGGGCTCGCGAGATTGGCCGACATGCGGTTGCCGAGCATCATCAGGCTGACCCCGAAGGCCGAAACCAGCGGCAAAGCGGCGGCCCAGCCGAGATCGGAGAATCCCGGGCGCAGGAGCACCAGCACGCCGGTGAAGCCTGCGATCGCCGCGACCCAGGTCGCTCGCCGAGACGGTTCGCCGAGAAACATGATCGCGAGAATGGCGGTGATGATCGGGCTGAGGAAGACGATCGCGGTCGCGGTCGCCAGTGGCATCACGAACACCGCACTGAAGAAGCCAAGCGTCGCCCCGCCCACGCCCAGCCCGCGCATCAGTTGCACGCCCGGCCGCGGATAGGCGAAGCCCTTGCGTCCCTCGCGCCACCACAGCAGCACGCCGAGCCCGACGGTGCCGATCGTGTAACGCAGTGCCGCGACCGCCGCAGGAGACCAGTCGCCCGCCATCGTCTTAACCACCGCGTCGCCGGCGGACAGGACCGAAAAGCCCAACAGGGCGAGGAGCAGGCCGGTGCGTTCGTCGTGTTGCATCGCATGCGCCCTAATGGGCTGCGCTCGAAAGGCCAGCACAGGTTTCGCCCGATGGGAGGTTTCCGGAAAATTTACCATTTCCCTGCAGAAGGGCACGCACATGAGGCGGGTCGCCCGCCGCAATGAACGGGATTGGCAGCGAATGAGTGCTTTCGGACGCAGGAGCGGAGGGAATGGCAGCCCGGGTGGCGGACGCCCGAGCTTCGGTGTCGCCCGCCCGATGAAGGGTAGCGGCTCTCCCCCGCCCAAGCGCGACGAAGACGCGCCCGCACCGGGCGGCGGCGAACAGTTTCCCCCGCTTCCGAGCGACAATGCCGACGGTGATGCGCCCGCGTCGGCGAACCCGCGCGGCGGAGATGCGATGGAGCGGCTCGCCCAGCGTTCGAACAGCGTCCACCAGCCCGCGACGCAGGACGGTTTCGAGGCCAGCGTCCACAAGATCAAGGAACAGGTGCTCCCGCGCCTGCTCGAACGTGTCGACCCCGAGGCGGCGGCCACGCTGACCAAGGATGAACTGTCGGAAGAATTCCGGCCGATCATCCTCGAGGTGCTCGCCGAGCTCAAGGTCACGCTCAACCGCCGCGAGCAGTTCGCGCTCGAAAAGGTCCTCGTCGACGAATTGCTCGGCTTCGGCCCGCTCGAGGAATTGCTCAACGATCCCGACGTCTCGGACATCATGGTCAACGGACCCGACCAGACCTACGTCGAAAAGAACGGCAAGCTGCAGCTCGCGCAGATCCGCTTCCGCGACGAGCAGCACCTGTTCCAGATCGCCCAGCGGATCGTGAACCAGGTCGGTCGCCGCGTCGACCAGACCACGCCGCTCGCCGACGCCCGTCTCAAGGACGGCAGCCGTGTCAACGTGATCGTTCCGCCGCTTTCGCTGCGCGGCACCGCGCTCTCGATTCGTAAGTTCTCCGAGAAGCCGATCACGCTCGACATGCTCAAGGGCTTCGGCTCGATGAGCGAGAAGATGTGCACCGCGTTGAAGATCGCGGGCGCGTGCCGGATGAACGTCGTGATCTCGGGCGGTACCGGCTCGGGCAAGACGACGATGCTCAACGCGCTGTCCAAGATGATCGACCCGGGCGAGCGCGTGCTGACGATCGAGGATGCCGCCGAACTTCGCCTGCAGCAGCCGCACTGGCTGCCGCTCGAAACGCGCCCCCCGAACCTCGAAGGCCAGGGCGCGATCACGATCGGCGACCTCGTCAAGAACGCGCTGCGTATGCGCCCCGACCGCATCATCCTCGGCGAAATTCGTGGCGCGGAGTGTTTCGACCTCCTCGCCGCGATGAACACCGGCCATGACGGTTCGATGTGCACGCTTCACGCCAACAGCCCGCGCGAATGCCTCGGCCGTATGGAAAACATGATCCTGATGGGCGACATCAAGATCCCGAAAGAAGCCATCAGCCGCCAGATCGCCGAATCGGTCGATTTGATCGTGCAGGTGAAGCGCCTGCGCGACGGTTCGCGCCGCACCACCAACATCACCGAGGTGATCGGGATGGAAGGCGACGTGATCGTGACGCAGGAACTGTTCAAGTTCGAATATCTCGACGAGAGCGAGGACGGCAAGATCATGGGCGAATACCGATCGTCCGGCCTGCGCCCCTACACGCTGGAGAAGGCCCGCCAGTTCGGGTTCGACCAGGCGTTCCTCGAAGCCTGTCTCTAAGCCGCTTTCCAACCCTTGACCGCGGCGATCGCGAGGCCCGCGGCAACGAACAGCGACGCCAGCGCGATAAACGTCCACGGCATGAAGCCGACCGCATCGGGCGAACTACGCTTCACGCGGCGGTTGTCCGACCAGATCGAGAATATCGCGAGCAGCACCAGCCCGAGCGCCCACAGCGCCGCCTGCGTGGCGGGGCTGGCAAAGCGAATGTGGCTCCAGAGCTCGTTCAAATCCATCGCGCGCATATGGGCGCTGCATAGCCGATAGCAACGGCCCGGCTTGCACCGAATTGCGTGGTCGCTAAGGCCAGCGACGTGGATTCCACCGTCGCCGCCCCTCGCCCGCTCATGGCGGTCATTCTCCGCATCTGCGCCGCGTTGGTGCTCGCGACGATGTCGGCGCTGGTCAAGCTGGCCGGCGAAGCGGGCGTCCACCTCACCGAAATCGTGTTCTGGCGACAGGCGATCACGCTGCCGATCGTGTTCGGCTGGACCCTGATTGTCGCCGACCTCGCAAGCCTGAAGCCCAACCGCTTCTCCGCCCATTTCGTGCGCGCGCTATTCGGGATCACCGGGATGGCACTGGTCTACGGTGCGGTCACGCTGCTCCCGCTGGCCGAGGCGACGACACTCAATTTCACCGCCCCGATCTTCGCGGTGATCCTCGCCATGGTGCTCCTCAAGGAGGAAATCGGCCGCTATCGCTGGACGGCCGTCGCGATCGGTTTCGCCGGCATCCTGATCGTGACCCAGCCCGGCAATGCGACGATCGATCCATTCGGGGTCGCGATCGGGCTCGGCGGCGCGTTCATGATCGCGCTGGTCTCGATCCAGATCCAGGATCTGAACCGCACCGAGACCGCGCAGGGCATCGTGTTCTGGTTCTGCATGCTGACCCTGCCGCTGCTGGCGCTGTTCCTGCCCTTCTTCGCTAGCGCGCACGACGCGACTGGGTGGCTCCTGCTCGGCGGTGTCGGCCTGACCGGCGCGGCGGGGCAATTGCTGCTGACCACGAGCCTGCGGTTCGGTTCGGCGGCGACGGTGATCGTGATGGATTACACCGCGCTGGTCTGGGCGACCGCCTATGGCTGGCTGTTCTGGGATCGCCTGCCGGGGCCTGCATTGTGGCTGGGCGCGCCGCTGATCATCGCGGCGGGCACGATCATCGTCCTGCGCGAACGCCACCTCGCTCGGCGCAAGACCGTCGGCGGAACCTAAGTCATGTGAAGCCGTTGACCTGCCATTGCGCAGCAGATGCGCCATACAGGAAGGATAATACAATGGTTCGCAAGATTATTATTGCCACCGGTGTGGCAGCTCTCGCCTTCGGCACGACCGCCTGCAACACGGTCAAGGGTCTTGGCGAAGACATCGAATCGGTCGGCGAAGCCGGTGAAGACGCGATCGATTGATCGCCACGCTCCGATAACAGTCGAGAAGGCCGGCCATTGCGCCGGCCTTTTTCATGCGCGCTTGCGATAGACCAGCAGCAGGTTGTTCGCGGGCATTTCGACGCGCCGCGACAGGTCGAAGCCCGAGCGATCCGCCAGCCTGTCGAGATCCTCGCGCGGGCGCAGGCCCCAGCGCGGATCGCGGCTGCGCAGGCTGTGGTCGAATTCGACGTTCGACATGGCTGTCTCGGTCCGCGCCTCGAAGAACGGTCCGTAGACGATCAGCGGCGCTTCGGCGGCGAGCACCCTCGCCGCGCCCTCGAACAGGCCGACCGTGGCGGGCCAAGGGCTGATATGGACCATGTTGATGCAGAGCAAAGCGGCGGCGCTTTCGACCGGCCATCGTCCCAGCGCTGCATCGAGCCCGAGCGGACCGCGAAGATTGTCACGCGCTTCTTCTGCGAAGCGCGCGAGCATTGCCAGCCGTGCTTGCTCGTCGCGATCGGTCGGCTGCCATTCGAGCGCGGGGAATCGCTCGGCGAAATAGGTTGCGTGCTCGCCGCCCCCGCTGGCGATTTCGAGCACCAGGCCGGTCTCGGGGAGTTCGTCGGCGAGGATGTCGGCAATCGGTTCGCGATTGCGGAGGGCGGCGGGAGAACTGGGCGGCCCCATGCGGCTCAGATCCAGCGCCGCACGCGCTTGCGATATGCCGCGTAATCCTCGCCGAAGACATGCGCGAGATGGCGTTCCTCGCGCGCGATCACGAAACGGTCGACCAGCAGCACCGCCACGACCGTGCCGATCATCGCGCCGAAGCTTCCGAACACCAGCGCGATGCCGAAGGAGGCGAATGCCATGCCGAGATACATCGGATTGCGCGTGATCCGGTAGAACCCCTTGGTCACCAGCGCGCTGTCGCGCTTCCACGGTTCGGGGTTCGTCCCGGCCGAAAAGAACCAGCCGAGTGCCGCGCCGATCAGCACGCTGCCGAGCCCTACCAGCACCCAGCCGAGCGTTTGGGGCCAGGCTCCCACGAGCACCGGCCATTCGAGCGTGCGGCCCGCCCACAGCCCGAGCAACAGGCAGCCGAAGTAAATCAGCGGCGGCGGAAATCGGACCTGCGGACTGTCGTCGTCAACCAGCGGCATCGTCGGTCTCCATACCGGGCCGGGTCGCGCGGTAGAAAAGGTAGATCGCGAGGCCGAGCGGTCCGGCCATGAGGGTCGCGAGCAGTATCCCCGCCTGCGACCAGCGCGGGATGGCGCGCGCATCGGCGTCACCCGCGATCCACCAGCCGACCATCAGGTCGAAGGCGAGGTAATGCGTCCAGCCGACCACGACCCCGCCGCGCGACTGGAACAGTTGCATGATCCCGTCGACCGAATAGTTCGCCAACAGCTCGGACATGCCGCCCGCGCTGCCCTCGGGGTCGAACGAGCCCGACGAGAGACCGAGCAGCAGCACTGCATAGGTCGCGCAGAGCAGTGCGATCGGCACCGTCAGCACGAAGCGCCGCAAGGCTTCGGTGCGCGGCGCAAGGATCAGGACGCCCCATCCCGCCACAGCGACCAAGTTGGTCGCCGAGAACAGCGCGTCCCACATGCCCTAGCGGTCCCCGACTTCGCTGGGAGTGGGGATGCGCGGCACGCCCGGCTCGCCCTGCCATGCCAGCACCGGCTTGCGCGCGGCCTGCGTCTCGTCGAGGCGGCGGCGCGGCGCGTAATACGGAGCGCCGTGGAGCGCCTCGTCGCCGTCCTTGGCGCGCTGCGCGACGTGGCGGATGCTCTCGATCAACCGGTCGAGGCCGTCCTTGCTCTCGGTCTCGGTCGGCTCGACCAGCATCGCACCGTGCACCACCAGCGGGAAATAGACCGTCATCGGGTGGAAGCCCTCGTCGATTAGCCCCTTGGCGATGTCGAGCGTCGAGAAACCCTCGGCCAGCCCGTCATCGCTGAACAGCGCCTCGTGCATGCACGGGCCGCTGGCACCGTAGGGCGCGTCGAGCGTGTCCTCGAGCCGGCGCAGCACGTAATTGGCGTTGAGCACGCAATCCTCGGCCACCTGCCGCAGCCCGTCGGCGCCATGGCTAAGGATATAGGTCAGCGCCCGGGTGAACATGCCCATCTGGCCGTGGAACGCCGCCATCCGGCCGAAGCTCTTGGCGTGGTCGAATTCCTTGAGGCTTTCCTCCTCGACGAGGTGGACCGTGCCGTCCTCCATCCGCGCGGTGAAGGGCAACGGCCCGTAGGGCGAAAGCGCCTCGGACAACACCACCGGCCCGGAGCCCGGGCCACCGCCGCCATGCGGGGTCGAGAAGGTCTTGTGGAGGTTGATGTGCATCGCGTCGACGCCGAGGTCGCCCGGGCGCACCTTCCCGACGATCGCGTTGAAATTGGCCCCGTCGCAATAGACGTAACCGCCCGCCGCGTGCACCGCGTCGGAGATCGCCTTCATGTCGCGCTCGAACAGCCCGCAAGTGTTCGGATTGGTGATCATCACGCCCGCGACGTCGGGACCGAGCCGTTCCTTCAACTTGGCGAGGTCGACGCGCCCCTCCTTGGTCGCGGGGATTGCCTCGACCTTGTAGCCGGCGAAGGCCGCAGTCGCAGGATTGGTCCCATGCGCGCTTTCGGGGACGAGGATCACCTCGCGTGCATCGCCCTGCGCCTCGAGCGCGGCCCGGATGCAGAGGATTCCGCACAATTCGCCGTGCGCACCCGCCTTGGGGCTCATCGCGACGCCGTGCATCCCTGTCAGCTCGATCAGCCAGTGCGCGAGCTCGTTCATCACTTCGAACGCGCCGCGCACGGTGTCGACCGGCTGGAGCGGGTGAACATCGGCGAAGCCGGGCATCCGCGCGACCTTCTCGTTGAGGCGCGGATTGTGCTTCATCGTGCACGAGCCGAGCGGGAACGGACCGAGGTCGATCGCATAGTTCTGGCGGCTGAGGCGGGTGTAGTGGCGCACCGTTTCGGGCTCGCTGAGGCCGGGCAGCTGAGCCCTTTGCTTGCGCGCGAACCGGCCCAGCGCGGGATCGATCTCGCCCGGCTGCTCGTCGAAATCGACGCCGGTCGTGTCGCAGCCCGCGAGTTCGAAGATCAGCTTCTCCTCGAGCATCAGCGCGGCGTCGCCGCTGCTGGTCGGGGCGGCTTCTCCACTGCCATCGCCCATGGCGGGCTTCCAGCCGGATGCGTTGGGCGCGTTCATGCCGCTTCTCCTTCGAGTACCGCGCTCAGGGTGGTGGCGAATGTCTCGATGTCCTCGGGGGTGCAGGTTTCGGTAACCGCGACGACGAGGCCGTTCGCGAGCGCCTCCTCGTCGGGATAGAGGCGGCCCAGCGATACCCCGCCGAGCACGCCGCGTTCGGCCAGTTCGCGCACCACTTCGCGCGCATCGGACGGCAGCACGATGGTGAACTCGTTGAAGTAGACGTCGTTGAGCACGCGCACCCCCTTCACGTCGCCCAGCCGCTGCGCCGCGAGCCGCGCACGCGAGTGGTTGATGCGCGCCAGCGTCTCGAGCCCTGCCCCGCCCAGCAGCGTCATGTGAATGCTGAAGGCGAGCGCACAAAGACCTGAATTGGTGCAGATATTCGAAGTCGCCTTCTCGCGCCGGATATGCTGCTCGCGGGTCGAAAGCGTCAGCACGAAACCGCGCTTGCCGTCGGCGTCGACGGTCTCGCCACAAAGCCGCCCAGGCATCTGGCGGACGAATTTCTCGCGGCAGCCGAACAGGCCGAGATAGGGTCCGCCGAAGTTGAGGCCGACGCCAAGCGACTGGCCTTCGCCGACAACAATATCCGCGCCCAGCGCGCCGGGCGCTTCGATCAGACCGAGCGCGACCGGCTCGGTCACCACCGCGACCAGCAGCGCGCCCCTGTCGTGCGCGGCGTCGGCGATCTTTGCGAGGTCGGGAATGCGGCCGAGGATGTCGGGATACTGCACCACGACGCACGAGGTCCTGTCGTCGATCTGGGCGATGATCGCGTCCTCGTCACAATCGGCATCGAGATCGGGCGCGCCCGAGAACAACTCGTCCTTGGTGAACTTCGCCATGGTCTGCGCGGTCGAGACGTAATGCGGGTGAAGGCCATGTGCGAGCACGGCGCGCGATTTGCGCGTGATCCGCCCGGCCATCACGATCGCTTCCCAGCAGGCGGTCGACCCGTCGTAGAGCGAGGCGTTGGCGATGTCGGTGCCGAACATCCGCGCGACCTGCGTCTGGAATTCGAACAATACCTGCAGCGTGCCCTGCGCGATCTCGGGCTGGTAGGGCGTGTAGGCGGTCAGGAACTCGCCGCGCTGGATAAGGTGGTCGACGCTCGCCGGGACATGGTGGCGATAGGCTCCCGCGCCGAGGAAGAACGGCGCGTCGTTCGCGGCGAGGTTCTTCTTGCTCAATCGCCGCATGTGCTTTTCGACCGCCATCTCGCTGGCCTGCTTGGGCAGGCCCTCGATATCGCCCTTAAGCTGCGCTTCGGCGGGCACGTCGACGAACAGGTCGTCGATTTCCCTCGCGCCGATCGCTTCGAGCATCTCGCGGCGGTTGTCGTCGGTCAGTGGCAGGTAACGCATTTTCTTCCCCAGTCTGCCCTCCCGCCTTCGGGAGGGGAGCGAGACGCGAGCCGCGAAACGGTTTCAGTCGCAGCGGGGTGGGACTTGCGGCCCATGCCCACCCCCTGCCCCTCCCGCCAGCGGGAGGGGAATTTCGTCACAGATTGTCGACGAAGCTCGAATACTTGTCCTCGTCCATGAGGCCCGACAACTCGTCGGCGTTGGAGAGGCGGATCTTGAAGAACCAGCCGTCGCCCTCGGCGTCGTTGTTGACCAGTTCGGGTTCGCCGTCGAGGTCGCCATTGACCTCGACCACCTCGCCCGAGACCGGCGCATAGACATCGCTGGCGGCCTTCACCGAATCGACCACGCACGGAGCGTCGCCCTTTTTCAGCGTATCGCCCTTCTCCGGCAATTCGACGAAGGTGATGTCGCCCAGCTGGCTCTGCGCATAGTCGGTGATACCGACGGTGCCGACATCGCCGTCAACGTCGATCCACTCATGATCCTCGGTAAAGTAACGGGGCATTTGACTGTCTCCTCAGCGGAAATAGCGGTTGGGTACGAAAGGCATTGTGACGACCGTGGCGGCAAGCCGCTTGCCGCGCACGTCGATCTCGAGTTCGGTGCCGGTCCCGGCGCGGTCGGAGGCGACATAGCCCATCGCGATCGGATGGCCGAGGCTGGGCGCGAACCCGCCGCTGGTGACGGTGCCGACCTGCGTGTCGCCGGCCATGATCGCATCGCCCTCGCGCGCGGCACGGCGGCCGTCGAGCGCGAGCCCGACGCGCTTGGTTTCGGTCCCGTTTTCGAGCAGTTTCAGGATGCGATCGGCGCCGTGGAAGCCCCCTTCGGCGCGGCGACGCTTGCTTATCGCGAAGGTCAGCCCGGCGCTCACCGGTTCGCTGTCGGTGGTGAGGTCGTGGCCGTAGAGCGGGAGCCCGGCTTCGAGGCGCAGGCTGTCGCGCGCGCCGAGCCCGATCGGCTTGACCTCGTCCATCGCGACCAGCGCTTCGGCCAGCGCCCATGCCTTGTCCGCGGGGACCGAGATCTCGAACCCGTCTTCGCCGGTATAGCCAGAGCGGCTGATCCACAGCGGGGTGCCGTTCCAATCCGCGAGCCCGGCCTGCATGAATTTCAGCTCGTCGACCATCGGGGTGATCCGCGCCAGCGCGACTGCCGCCTCGGGCCCCTGCAACGCGAGTAGTGCCTGATCCTCGTGATGGGTGAGCGTGATCTCGTCGGGCAGGTGTTCGCGCAGGAAACCGATATCGTCCCACTTGCACGCGCCGTTGACGACCAGCGCGTAGTGATCGCCGGCGTTGGTGACCATCAGGTCGTCGAGCACCCCGCCGTCCTCGTCGAGCAACATCGAATAGCGCATCCGCCCCGGCTTCAGGATCGCGAAATCGCCCGGCATGATCGCTTCGAGCGCCTCGACCGCGCCTTCGCCGCTGACGCTGAGCTGGCCCATATGCGAGACGTCGAACAGGCCGGCATGCTCGCGCGTCCAGAGGTGTTCGGCGATGATTCCCTCATACTGGATCGGCATGTGATAGCCGGCGAATTCGACCATCCGTGCGTCCCGTTCGCGATGCCAGGCATCGAGTGGCAGGTTCTGGGTCTCGATCACGTCTTCGGGGGAATTGTCGGCTTCGGCGGTCACGCAAGGCTCCTTCGCGGGCGCACCCGCACTTTCCAGAGCCCCCTCTGTCGTTTGACCTGAGAGATTACGCGGGAAATCCCGCGCTTACCCCTTCGGTGGCCACCCGTGAGCGGCGCTTTCCAGAGTTCGCATGCGCCCCGCGCGGTCCCTTGCGCCTGAGAGATTCCGGGGCGGTTGCTCCTTCGGCGTCTCTCGGTCCGGAATCCGAATCGAGAGCACTCTCCCGCGCGGTTCAGCGATGCGCGATCACTGGCCGTGACCGCGATGGCTGTCAATCGCGAGGAACTACGATTTCCGGCGAAAGCGCAGGGCCTGACGGCGGATTGCGTCATTGTCGTGGACCTGCCGCCCGCGCGCGGTCTCGCCGGCCAGTTGCAGCATGGCCTCGGCTACCATCCGCGCGGGGATCGAGCGGTACTGGCGATACTTGCCGTGGAGCAGCAGGTCGGTGAGTGGGCTGGCGAGGATTCCGAGCCGTTCCATTGTCCGCCGGTCGCCGCCGCGCGCGCCCCTGAGCAGCCCGGGACGCAGGATGTCGAGCCGCTCGAACCCGATTTCGCCCAGCGCCTTCTCGACCTCGCCCTTCACCCGGAGGTAGAAATTCTTCGCATGCCGGTCCGCCCCGGTGGAGGAGACGACGATGGCGCGCGTCGCCCCGGCGGCGCGCGCGGCGCGGGCGCTGTCGAGCACCAGCCGCTCGTCGACCGCGCGGAACGCCTCTTCAGATTTGCCCGCCTGCCGCCAGGTCGTGCCGAGCGCGCAGGCGAAGACCTGCGGCGCGGTCGCGGCGATCGCGCTCGGCCAGTCGGCGGGATCGGCGAGCACCGCCTCCATCCGCGCACCGCGCGGAAAGGCGACCTCGCGCCGGATCACCGCGCTGAACCGATAGTCGCAGCGGCCGACGGCGGCGGCGATCATTTCCGATCCGACGAGGCCGGTCGCACCGACCAGAGTCAGCCGCACGGGATCAGACATTCTGCAATCCTTCGGGCGAAATGCCGGTGATTCGGCGATAGGCGTCGATGGCATAACGATCGGTCATCCCGGCGATGAAATCGGCGATGTGGCGCGCGCGTGCGGCGGCCTCCGCGGGCACGTCGCGCCAGCCCTCGGCCATCAGCGAGGGGTCGGCGGCATAAGCTTCGTAGAGCGCCTCGATCACGCCCTTCGCGGTGCGCGCCGCCGCCTGCTGCTCGGGGTGGTAGTAGACGGTCTCGTACATGAAGGATTTGAGCGCGCGTTCCTGCGCCGTAACCTCGTCAGAGAACCCGACCAGTTGGCGACCGGCGGCGCGCACGTCGGCGACGCAGTCGATCCCCGCGCAGCGCCTGCGGGTTTCCTCGAGCACGTCGTTGACCATCCAGCCGATCTGGCTGCGGACGAGCTCTCGCTGGCGCAATTCGGCCGAGGCATTCGGGAAGCGCCGCTCGATCGCCCGCCAGCGATCGGCGACGAAATCGAGCGCGAGCAGCTGGTCCATTTCGAGGAAGCCCGCGCGCAACCCGTCGTCGATGTCGTGGTTGTCGTAGGCGATATCGTCCGAGATCGCCGCAATCTGTGCCTCGAGCGAGGGCCAGTCGCCGAGCGCGAGCGGATAGGCCTCGTCGAGCGCGGCGAGCGCCGGATCGGGATCGGCCACCGGCCCGTTATGCTTGGCCAGCCCCTCGAGCGACTCCCAGGTCAGGTTGAGGCCCGGATGCTCGATATAGGGGCTTTCGAGCCGCATCAGCGTGCGCAGCGTCTGCGCGTTGTGATCCCATCCGCCGCGGGTGAACAGCGCATCGTCCAAGGCCTTCTCGCCGGCATGGCCGAAGGGGGGATGGCCGATATCGTGCGCCAGGCTCTGCGCCTCGGTCAAATCCTCGTCGAGCCCGAGCGTGCGCGCGATCGTGCGCGCGACCTGCGCAACCTCGAGGCTGTGGGTCAGCCGCACGCGGTAGTGATCGCCGTCGGGCGCGACGAAGACCTGCGTCTTGTGCCGCAGCCGCCGGAACGCGATCGAATGCACGATCCGGTCGCGGTCGCGCTGGAACACGCTGCGGGGGCCGCGCTGGAGGTTCTCGTCGGCGAGGAATTCGCGCCCGCGAGTGGCTGCCGGATCGCTCGCGAGATGGGACAGGTGTTTCACCGCAGCCTCAGCCGCCCAGGATCCACTCCGCCCCGGCCTCGCAATGGATCGCCGTGCTGTCGTAAATCGGCATGATGTTGGCATCGACGTCTACAATCATCTCGAGCTCGGTCGAGCCGAGGATGATCGCCTCCGCCCCGCGCCGCTCGAGATTGGTGATGATCGTCTTCATGTCGCGCATCGAATCCTTGGTCGCCTTGCCGAGCATGAGCTCGGTATCGATGATCTCGTCGATCTCGGCGACGACCTCTTCCTCTGGCTCGATCAACTGGAGGCCATGCTCGGTCAGGCGATCGCGATAGAAATTGCCGGTCATCACGTGGCGCGCGCCGAGCAGCGCGGCGACCCCGGAATCATCGGCATTGACGCGGTCGGCAATCTCGTCGGCGACGTGGATCACGGGAATGTCGACCGCGGCCTGGATGTCGTCGTAGACCCGGTGCACCGAATTGGCGGCGATCAGGATCGCGGTCGCGCCCGCCTGTTCGAGACGCTGCGCGGACGGGGCGACGAAATCGGCCAATTCCTGCCAGCTGGTTTCGCGCACGAAACGACGCGGCTGCGCGAAATCGAGGCTTTCGATCAGCAACGGCGCGCTGTGTTCGGTGCCGCGAGCCTTCTGGATCCGGCGATTGAGCTGCTCATAGTACATGCGGGTCGAGATCCAGCTCATCCCGCCGATCAATCCGAGTTTGCGCAATCTTTCCTCCAGCGATTTTGCGCTGCCCTAGACAGGAAAGGGGCGGCGCGTCCAGCGACGCGCCGCCCCTAATCCTCATTCACGTGATGCGATCAGCGCACGCCGATCGTATCGGGGTTGCCGTCCGGGTCGCCCGAGACGGTGCCGCCAGCGCGAATTCCGCCGAGCAGCAGGATGCCGGCAGCGTGCGGAGACGCCATCGACGTGCCCGAAAGCGTGGCGTAACCGCCGTCCTTGTAGGTCGACAGGATCGCCGAACCCGGTTCCGCGAAGTCGACCGGCGGGTTGCCGTAGTTCGAGAAGCTCGACCAGTTGTCGCCCTGGGCGAAGGACGAGATCGTGTAGACGTTCGGACCGTTGGCCGAGGCCGGCGACTTGGTCGCCGCATCGGTGCTCTCGTTGCCGGCCGCGAGCACGAACTTGACCCCGGTCGCCGCCGCAGCTTCGACCGCCGCATTGAGCTCTGCGCTGTAACCGCCGCCGAGGCTCATATTGGCAACGTCGCCATTCGAGCCGTTGGCCGCGACGTAGTCGATCCCCGCGATGACGCCCGAATAGGAGCCCGAACCGCGGCGATCGAGTACCTTGACCGCGACGACGGTGGTGCCCGGAGCGACGCCGACGACGCCGATGCCGTTGTCGATCGCGGCGACCGTACCCGCAACGTGCGTGCCGTGGCCGTTGAGGTCGTCCGCGCTCTTGTCGCGCGTGTAATTGACCGAGCGCGACACATCGACATTGAGGTCGGGGTGGTCGAGATCGATCCCGCTATCGATGATCCAGGCGGTGGCCGAGCTGGTCCCGCCCGGTCCCCCGACGCGGGCGATGCCCCACGGCGTGGTCTGGGCCGGATCGCTCCCGCCACCACCGCCGCCGGGCTTGCCCCTGCCCTGCAGGACGATCTTGGCGACCTGGTCCTGTTCGCAATTCTTGATCTTGCCCATCGCCTGGAGGCGCGCCGCGCCCTGGGCGGAAATGTTCACGGCGAACCCACGGATCGAGTGTTCGTAAACGAACTTGACCTGCCCGCCCTGGGCGTTGGCCGAGCGCACCGCTTCGGCGCGCACCTGCCCCTTGTTCACCTGCGCCTTGTCGAACGAACAGATATAGCTGTTGGGGATCGCCTGTGCGGCGGCCGGGGTTGCGGCGCACAGCGCGCCGGTTGCGGCCGCGAGGCCGAGCAAAATCTTGGTATTCATGTAGACCCTCCAATTGCCCCCGCAGAACGCAGGGTTTCAGTCCCGTCGATCGAAATCAACACCGGCCAATCTCACAATTTGATTGCGCCGAGTCCACCTCGAATTTGCCGTTTGGGTATAAAAAACGGATAACCGATGAAACTTTCTTTCATCACTTTGGTGCGGGAGAAGGGTAAACGGTATTTAGCCATGTTCTGAGATCGGCAAGCGAGCGTTTCGGCGTCTCCTCCATCGGCAGATGGCCGATGCCCGCATAAATCGCGAGCGTGCTCTGCGGCAGGCGCTCGTCGTACCAGCGCGCCGCCGCGACCGGGATCAGCGCATCCTCCTCGCCCCAGATGACCAGGGTCGGGATCTCGAGCGCGGCAACAGCCTTCGCATCGAAAGCCATGCGCGTATTGGAGAAACGCGCGCGGGTGGCGGCTCGGTTGCCGGGGTAGCGCGCGAGTTCCCAATAGCGGTCGACCGCTTCGGGCGTGACCACCGCCTGGTTGGAGACGCTTTGCGACAGGCTTCGCTCAACGAGCGAGCGCGGCAGGAGCTGGCTCATGGCAGCGCCGATCACGGGCATGCGCGCGATCGTGAAGGCGAGATTGCCCCCGCCCTCGCGCTCGACCGGGGCGCCCGCGGCGTCGACGAGGACCAGCCCGTCGAGCCAGCCGGGATGTTCCATCGCATAGCCCGCCGCGATCCAGCCGCCCATTGAATTGCCGCCGAGGACGAAGCGCTCGAGACCCAGCTCGTCGGCGACCAAGTCGAGGTCGGCGACGAAATCCTCGAGCGCATAGCTATCGCGCGCGCCCGGGCCGGTCAGGCCGTGGCCGCGCTGGTCGAAGCGGATCACGCGATAATCCTCGCGCAGCCCGTCGACCCATGCCTGCCAGGTGTGCAGGTCCGCATTCGAACCGTGGAGCAGCACGATCGCGGGCGAATCGCGCGGGCCTTCGTCGCGCAGGTGGACGGTCATGTCGTTCTCTAGGGTCACGAACTGCGAGGGCGTACCGCCATATTTGGCGCGCATTTCGGCCGCATCGGTGTCAGGCGTGCGGAGCACGAGGAAGGCGACCACGAGCACCGCCGCCAAGGCGCCGAGGACACGCCAGAACAACTTCATTTGTCCATTCCCTCGATCCAGGCGCGCACGGCGGCAACGCCTTCCTCGTCGACGGTCGACCTGCCGAGTTCGGGCATCGCCACCCCCGGCTCGAGGCTTTCCATCCGGTGGAGGATGATCGAAGCGGCGGGATCGCCCGGCGCGATCGAAAAGGCCAGTCCGCCCGAACCGCGCCCCGCGGCGACGGGGCGCTTTCGGATGCCGATCTTCACCGGATCGTCCTGCCCCCAGCGCAGGTCGAGCCCCGAATTCGAGGCCGATCCGCCGGGGCGGTGGCAATGGGCGCAATTGACGTCGAGATAGGCGCGCGCGACCGCTTCGGGCGTGGCCTCCTTCCGCGCTTCCCACAGCGGCAGGCGGACTGCGACCCTCGGCACGGCATCGAGCGTATCCGCCTCGTAGCGGCCGGCCAGCCATTGATCCGACAGGTTGCGCGCCTTTGGCCCGATCGGCACCACCGCGCCGTCGACCGAGTGGCATTCCTTGCACTGGTTCTTGTTCGGCACGCGGTAGCTGATCGCCTCGCCCTGCGGCGTCACGACCTCGACCCGCGCCCCGGCCAGCGCCAGCTTCGCGTCGGTTTGCTCCTCGTTCCACAGATAGGGCAGCGCCAGCCAGCCATCCGCGCGGTGAAGCAGCACCCGCGTTTCGATCAGGCGCCGTTCGTCGCCCTCGCCAAAGGCGAAGGTCTTGATCAATGCGCTGCCGACGGGGAAGCCGAGCAGGCCCTCTCCGTCCGCCGACAACTGCTTGCCCTCCGGAATGTAGGCGAAGCGCAGCTTGTCCGCTCCGTCCGACCACAACGGCGTGTTCAAGCGATAGGGCACCACCTGCCAGGTCGGGTTCTGCTCGCGCAGGTCGGTGAAGAAGGCATATTCGGACAGCAGGCGCGGCATGCCCTCCATCACCGCGACGTCGCTGACGGGCGCCATTGCCGTCTGGGGTGTGCGCGGCGCGGCGACCGCCGCGGTCGCCAGCGCCAGCGAGGCCAGCAGGGCGGCGCGCGCGATCACTTCAGCCGCGCCTCGAGTTCTTCCGGGGCGCCCCAGCCCTCGATGCTCCAGCCCTGACCGTATGCGGGCGCATCGAGCGGCCCCGGCTGCGCTTCCTCGATCCGCTGGCCCTGGCGCTGAAGGTTGAGCGTCCAGCCCGTGAGGTCGGGATGGACCAGCAGCGCGAAGCGTTCCTCGTTCTCCTCGAGGCCGTCCCACAGGATCGGCGGAAGTTTGCCGCCTAACGCGGCGACAAGCATCTCGCCGCCTTCGATATCGGGATCGGTGCCGCCTTCGCCCAGCACGTTGTCGGCGACCACCACGTCGCGCGGATAGGGATTGTAGTCCGGATCGTCGAACGAGAGCGGGTAGGCGATCACCATGACCTCGGCGGTCTCGTTGCCGCGGATGAGATTATCCTGCAGCCAGACGTTCTCGTTCGCCATCACCATCACCCCGGTGCCGCGTCGTACGCTGGCGACGATATTGCCCGCGGGCGCGAAATTGTCGGTGTCGTTGGCGATCACCAGGTTGTTGCGGATCAGCACGTTGCCGCCGCCCATCACCGGCAGGTTCGGCAGGTCGAAGACGAGGATACCGCCGGTGTTGCGGGACACGAAATTGCCCTCGACGATCGCGTCGCGGCTGTTCTCGATCTCGATCCCGGCGACGTTGTCGGTCGCGACCGAATTGCGCACGGTGATCTTCGACGACTGGCCGACATAGATGCCGGCATCCGACGCGCCCGTGACCTCGCTCGCATCGACCAGCACGCCGGTGCTCTCGACCGGGTAGATGCCGTAGGCGCCGTTGTTCTCGTCGGGCCCGCGAGTCCAGGTGACGCGGATCGCGTGATAGACGATATTGTCCGCACCCTTCGACTTGATCCCGTCGCCCTTGGGGTTCTCGACCGCGAAATCGCGCAGGGTGACGTTGTCCGAGGTGACCAGCAGCCCCTCGCCCGCGCCCTGCTGGCCGCTGAAATCGAGCACCGAGGCCTGCATTCCCGCGCCGCGCAGCGTCACCCCGTCGACATCGAGGCTGAGCCCGTCGGAGAGCGCGTAGCGCCCCGGCTCGAGCACGATCTCGTCGCCCGGCTCGGCGAGGATCAGCGCTTCCTGCAGGCGTTCCTGCGCGCCCTCGCCCGGCGCGATCATGTGCGTATCGGCAAGCGCCGGCGTGGCGAGGACGAGCGCGGGCAGTGCGATGGCGGCAAACAGCGATCTGGTCACGAACCTCTCCCCAAGGTTTTCAATTGCAATGCATCTTATTGCTGCTGCCATCCGTATAGGCAAGCGAAGGAGATTTTGATGATACTTGCCCGTTCCGCCGCATTCGCCGCCCTCGCCCTTGCCGTCCTTGGCGCTGGCCCCTCGACTGCCGAAGCCCCGCAAGCCTCGATCGCGGGCGACTGGAAGACCGAGGACGGCAAGAGCGTAATCCGGTTCTACCCGTGCGGCGATGCTTTCTGCGGTCGTATCCAGCGCTTCCTCGTGGCCGAACCGGCAGGCGGCGCGCGCGACACGAAGAATCCCGATGCGGACGAGCGCGACCGCAAGCTGAAAGGCCTGCGCATTTTCTGGGACCTCGCTCCGGACGGCGACGATTTCGAAGGGCGCGGCTATTCACCCGAGGACGGGCGCTACTTCAAGGCGCAGGTCAAGCGCGAGGGCGCCAGGCTGCGCGTGCGCGGTTGCGTCGCGGTGTTCTGTCGCACCCAAATGTGGACCAAGGCCTAGTCGCCGGGCACCCTGCGCCTAGTCGATCGCCTTGACGATTTCCTCGACCATCTTCTTCGCGTCGGACAGCAGCATCATCGTCTGGTCCATGTAGAACACGTCGTTGTCGACGCCGGCATAGCCGACGCCACCCATGCTGCGCTTGATGAAGAAGACCTGCTTGGCCGCGCCGACATCGAACACCGGCATTCCGTAGATCGGCGAGGACTTGTCGGTCTTCGCCGCCGGATTCACCACGTCGTTCGCGCCGATGATGAAGGCGACGTCGGCCTGCGAGAATTCGCTGTTGATGTCCTCGAGCTCGAACACCTTGTCGTAGGGCACGTTGGCCTCGGCCAGCAGCACGTTCATGTGGCCGGGCATGCGGCCCGCGACCGGGTGGATCGCGAACTTCACCTCGACGCCCTTTTCCTCGAGGATATCGGTCATCTCGCGCAAGGCATGCTGCGCCTGAGCCACCGCCATGCCGTAGCCGGGGATGACGATGACCTTCTCGGCCTGTTCGAGCATGAAGGCCGCGTCGTCGGCGCTGCCCTGCTTGTAGGGCCGCTGCTCGCGCGCCTCGCCGCCGCCCGCCGCGCTGTCGTCGGCGCCGAAGCCGCCCGCGATCACCGACAGGAAGCTGCGGTTCATCGCGCGGCACATGATGTAGCTGAGGATCGCGCCAGACGAGCCGACCAGCGCCCCGGTGATGATCATCGCGGTGTTGCCCAGCGTGAAGCCCATCGCCGCCGCGGCCCAGCCCGAATAGCTGTTGAGCATCGAGACCACGACCGGCATGTCCGCCCCGCCGATCGGAATGATCAGCAGGAACCCGATCGCGAAGGCGAGTACGGTCAGCCCCACGATCAGCGGCAGCGTTTCTTCAGGGCCGGTCGTCATCGCGAACATCGCGGTCAGGCCGATGATAGCGGCGAGCGTGCCGAGATTGATGACATGGCGCGCGGGCAGGAGGATCGGGGCACCGCTCATCCGTCCGGATAGCTTGGCGAAGGCGATCACCGACCCGGAGAAGGTGATCGCGCCGATCGCGATACCGAGCCCCATCTCGACCTTGCTGACCGCTCCGATCGCGTCGCCTTCGAGCAGGCCGAACGCGCCCGGATTGAGATAGGCGGCCCAGCCCACGAGCACCGCGGCGAGGCCGACGAGGCTGTGGAACGCCGCGACCAGTTCGGGCATCGCGGTCATCGCGATGCGGCGCGCGATCAGGAAGCCGATCAGGCCGCCAATGGCGATCGCGATGCCAATCTCGGCGAGGCTGGCGACCGAATGGGTGACAAGCGTCGTGACGATGGCGATCAGCATCCCCGCCATGCCGAAGCGGTTACCCGTGCGGCTGGTCGCCGGGCTCGACAGCCCGCGCAGCGCGAGGATGAAGAACACGCCCGCGACGAGATAGGCGAGCGCGACCCAGGGCGAGGTGGTGGAAGCGCTGTCGCTCGCGGCAAGGGCCGGAGAGGCCCACAGCGCGGCTGCGGAAGCAAGCGAAGCAGGAAGGATTTTCGTGAGCATGCTCACTTCTCCTTCTTCTTGTACATCGCGAGCATTCGTTCGGTGACCGCGAAGCCGCCGAAGATGTTGATGCTCGCCAGCACCACGCCAGCCAGCCCCAGCCACTTGGCCGCGGGGCTGCCCGCTTCGGCCGCCGCGATCAGCGCGCCGACGATGATCACGCTGGAAATTGCATTGGTCACCGCCATCAGCGGCGTGTGCAGCGCGGGCGTAACCGACCAGACCACGTAATAGCCGACGAAACACGCCAGCACGAAGATCGACAGGATGCTGATGAAGTCCATTATTCGGCCCCCCTCAGCCGTTCGTTGACAATCGCGCCGCCCTGCGTCAGCCGCACCGCGTCGCCGATTTCCTCGTCGAGCACGGGCTTGCCCGCCTCCTCGTCCCAGAAGGCCGAGAGGAAATTGTAGAGATTGCGCGAATAGAGCGCACTGGCATCGGCGGCGAGGTGCCCGGCGGTGTTCGAGTAGCCGATGATGGTAACGCCGTGCTTCTCGACCGGTTCGTCGGGCTTGCTGCCCTCGACGTTGCCGCCCTGAACAACCGCGAGATCGTAGATCACGCTGCCGGGCTTCATGCTCGCGATCTGTTCATCGCTGATCAGCTTGGGCGCGGGACGTCCCGGGATCAGCGCGGTGGTGATGACGATGTCCTGTTTGGCTATGTGCTCTGACACGAGCTCGGCCTGCGCGGCCTTGTACTCGTCGCTCATCTCGGTGGCGTAGCCCCCCGAGCCCTCGCCCTCGATCCCCTCGACCGTCTCGACGAAGATCGGCTTGGCGCCGAGCGAGGCGATCTGTTCCTTGGTCGCCGAGCGCACATCGGTGGCGGAAACCTGCGCGCCCAGCCGCTTGGCGGTGGCGATCGCCTGCAGCCCTGCGACGCCGACGCCCATCACGAAGACCTTGGCCGGGCTCACCGTGCCCGCCGCGGTCATCATCATCGGGAAGGCGCGCCCGAACGTGTCGGCCGAATGGATCACTGCCTTGTAACCCGAAAGGTTCGACTGGCTCGAGAGCACGTCCATCGATTGCGCGCGGGTGATCCGCGGCATGAATTCCATCGCCAGCGCCTCGAACCCGGCCTTGGCATAGGCCGCGACCCGCTCGCCGCGCTGGTAGGGATCGTGCATCGCGACGATCCACGCCCCCGGCTTCGCCCCGGCCAGCACGACCGGATCGGGCGCGCGCACGGCGAGCACGATATCGGCGCCGTCGAGCGCCTGCGGGCCGGTGAGCACCTTGGCTCCCGCCTCGGCATAGGCCGCATCGGACATGCGCGCGCCATCGCCCGCGCCCTGCTCGACCGCGACCTCGGCACCCAGCTTGATGAATTTCCCGACCGTTTCGGGCGTGGCAGCGACCCGCCGCTCGCCCTCCTCGGTCTCTTTGAGGATGGCGATGCGAATCGGTTCGGCCATACTGATCGGTTTATTCCGCGATCAGGAAGACGACGATCATCGTGATGATCGCGATCACAGGGACCGACCATTTGAGCAGGTTGATGAACCCGCCATAGGTCTTGGTCGCGCTGTCCATATCCACTTTCGCCATGTCGGCGGTTCCCCTTGAAGTTGTCTTGCCCCGCTCCCTATCGCGGGAGGCGCAATGGCTCAAGGGGATCGCCCTTGGTTTCAGTTAATGACCCCTTTACACCTATTCGCTATCAATTCGTGCCAGATAGGGACGGAATGAGGGGTGAATCCCGATATGGAACAGGACGAAGCACGGCTCCTGCTGATCATAGATCGTGATCCAGCGCAGGCACGCGCGGTGGCGAACCACGCCTCCCGCGACGGCTGGCGCACGGTCTGCGTCGACGAATGCGAGGCGGCGATCGCCACGCTGGGGACGCAGGAAGGCATGCAGCTGACCGCGATCGTGCTCGACCAGTCGGTCCCGGGCGAAGAGGCCTGCGACCTCATCGCCGAAATGAAGAGCCGCCGCCCGGCGCTCCCGATCCTGATGCTGACCGCCAGCACCTCGCCGCAGCTCGCGGTCGAGGCGATGCGTGCCGGTGCGACCGATTACCTCGTTAAGCCGGTCGGTCCCGAAAAGGTGATGCAGGCCGTCGCCGGGGCGACCCGCCGCGGCAGCCCCCAGAACGAGCTCGCTCCCCTCGCCGAGAAGATCAAGTCGGGTCGCGATTTCGACGCGATGGTCGGCGCCGCGCCCGCCTTTCGCAGCGCGCTCGCAGTCGCCGCCAAGGCGGCGCGCGGCCACGGCCACTTGCTGATCGAGGGCGAAAGCGGGTCTGGCAAGGAAACGTTGGTCCGCGCGATGCAGGGCGCGAGCCCGCGCGCGAAAGCGCCGCTCAAGCTGCTCAACGTCGCCGACCTATCCGCCAGCGCGGTCGATTCGGCGCTGTTCGGCCATGAGCAGGGCGCCTTCCCCGGTGCCTTCGACAACCAGTCCGGCGCGCTCCAGAATTGCGACGGCGGCACGTTGGTGATCGACGAGATCGACCGCCTCCCGCTGGCCTCGCAGGTCCGGCTCGCCGAAGTGCTCGAGACCGGCTGCGTCCGCCCGCTCGGCGCGACCTACGGCTTCCGCATCGATACCCGCGTTCTGGCCTGTTCGAATACCAAGCTCGCAGGACTCGTCGAGGCCGGCCTGTTCGACAAGGACCTGTTCGAGCGGATTTCCTCGACCCGGATCGAATTGCCGCCGCTGCGCGAACGGGCGACCGACATTCCCGCGCTCGCGCGCCACTTCCTCGCGCAGATCGCCGAACAGCCGGGCCTGCGACAGCTCGGTATCACCGACAGCGCGCTGGCGCTGCTCGCCGCATTCGACTGGCCCGGCAATGCCCGCCAGCTGCAGGCCGTGCTGTTCCGCGCCGCGGTCTTCACCGAAGGCGACGCGCTGACCAGCGAGGACTTCCCGCAACTCTCGAGCATGGTCCTGCCCGAGCCGCAGAAAAGCGCGACCAATTATTCCGAACACGCCGGGGTCATGCTCTACACGGCGGACGGCAACCTGCGCCCGCTCGAGGACATCGAATCGGACGTGATCCGGCTCGCCATCGGCCATTATCGCGGCCGCATGACCGAAGTTGCCCGCCGCCTCGGGATCGGGCGCTCGACGCTCTACCGCAAGCTCTCCGACCTCGGGATCGACAACGCCGCCTGACGCGACGAAGCGCCGCACAGCGCGACCAGGCCGTGCAACGCTCCTGACACACGCTTTCGATCAGACCTTGATCGAGAAGCTGCCCTTCTTGCAGCCGACGATCGGCGCGCAGACCTCGCCCGTGCCCGACAGTTCGAGATTGCTGAAGTCGAAGGTGATCGTCGCCTCCGCCTTGAAGCTGTCGATGCTTCCGCCCAGCGTGATGCTCGGCTTGCTGGCATTGAGCGTGGTGTCGATGATCGTCACGCTGCCGACCGGCGTCTCGAGCACGACCTGGACATGCACGCCGTCGGCGCCGAACGACCAGTTGAGCACCAGCGAACAGCCGAACGCCGAGACGATCACGATCCGCCCGTCGGTCGCCGAGACCTGGTTGCGGAGCAGCTTCGGATCGTCGGCGTCGATCTTCTCGCCGTAGTCGATGTGCGACAGCGTGTCTTTCTCTGCCATTTGCGGTTTCATCTTGCCTCTCCTCTTCCGTGCCTCCCCGGGATGGGAAAGCGCCGGATCATCGCTCGGCCAAGCCGGGTGTGCGAGGAGAGGCTAGTCCGAGGTGGACCGACAGGGCTCTTCCGGCGACCGCCGGTTTGCGGAAGGGAACGGTTCGCCCGCGCCCCGGGACGAGGTCCAAAATGGAGCGGCTAGTCGGCGGAGATGGACAAGCCTGCGGGCGAGCCCTAGCCCAAGCGGCATGACATTCGATTTCTCGGGCAAGCACGCCCTCGTCACCGGCGCCGCCTCGGGCATCGGCGCCGCCACCGCCCGCCGCCTCGCTGCCGACGGCGTGGATACACTGCACCTCGTCGATCCGGACGGCGACGGGCTCGACGCGCTCGACCTCGCCTGCACGGTCCACCGTCACGTCGCCGACGTTTCCGACGAGGCGTTCTGGAACGAGTTCGACGCCGCAGAGCACCGGCTCGACCTCGCGCTGGCCAATGCCGGGATCGGCAGCGGCGGACAGATCGCGGATCTCGAGCTCGCCGAGTGGCGCAAGGTGATGGCGGTCAACCTCGACGGTGCGTTCCTCACCCTGCGCTCGGCGCTGCGCGCGATGAAGCTCAGGGGCGGCGGCAGCGCCGTCATCACCGCTTCGATCACCGGGGTGAAGCCGGTGCCCGGCATCGGGCCCTACGGCGTCTCGAAGGC
The DNA here is from genome assembly GCF_034374265.1 of Pseudoblastomonas marina. Taxonomy (NCBI): domain Bacteria; kingdom Pseudomonadati; phylum Pseudomonadota; class Alphaproteobacteria; order Sphingomonadales; family Erythrobacteraceae; genus Pseudoblastomonas; species Pseudoblastomonas marina. The sequence goes on from NZ_CP139718.1 coordinate 1,357,715, forward strand.
CGGCGCGGCGCATCTCGCGCGGATCGCGGCGGCGGAGAACGCCGCGCACGGCATCCGCGTCAACGCGATCGCGCCGGGCGGGGTCGACACCGCGATCTGGGAATCCTCGCCGGACTTCCGCAAGTCGGCCGCCGAACAGGGTCGCGAGGCCACCATCGCCGCGATGGGCGCGATGAGCCCGCGCGGCCGCTTCGCCACGGCTGACGAGATCGCGGGCGAGATCGCCTTCCTACTGTCCGACCTCGCAGGCAACGTCACCGGCACGGTGCATGTGACCGACGGCGGTTACTCGCTCTAGGTCCCGCCTTCAGGTCGGCAGCTCTCCGAAGTCCGTCAGCGCGGCATCCCTCAGCCCGCGCCAGACATTGCGCGCCTGCACCGTCTCGGTGACGTCGTGGACGCGCAGCAGCTGGTAGCCTGCCTCCATCCCCTTTACCGCCAGCGCGATGCTGCCGCCGAGCCGCTCGTGCGCGGGCGCCTCGTTCGAAAGCGCGCCGATCATCCGCTTGCGGCTGGCGCCGAGCATCAGCGGGTGGCCGAGCGCGTGGAACAGCGGCAGCGCGTTGATCAGCGCGAGGTTCTCGGCCAGCGTCTTGCCGAAGCCGATGCCCGGATCGAGCAGGATGTTGCGCGCCGCGATCCCCGCCTCGAGCGCGGCGTCGCGCCGTTCCTTGAGTGCGTCGAACACGTCGAGCACGACATTGGCATAGTCGCCGCCCTCGTGCGGGTTGGGTCCGTCGCCCGGCGCGTGCATCAGGATCACCGGCACGCCGCGATCCGCGACGAAGGCGAGGCTGCGGGGATCGTGGCGCAGCGCCGAGACGTCGTTGACGACATGCGCGCCCGCCTGCAGCGCCGCCTCCATCACGCCGACCTTGCGGGTGTCGATCGAGATCGCGGCACCCATCGCGGACACAGCCTCGATAGCGGGGACGACGCGCGCGATCTCGTCGCCCTCCCACACTTCCTTGGCGCTCGGCCGCGTGCTTTCGCCGCCGATGTCGATCATCGCCGCGCCGCCCTCGCACATCGCCGCGGCCTGTTCGCGCATGGCTTCCGGGTCGTCCATGAACGCGCCGCCGTCGGAGAAGCTGTCGGGCGTGACGTTGAGGATCCCGACCACCTGCGGCTGGTCCATGCGGACGGTCCGCGCGCCCAGTTCGAGCGGCGGATGCGCAAGCGTGAGATTCGCCCACTGCGCCTCGCCCTCATCCCCGAGTTCGTCGGGAAGCGCACCGAGCACCTCGGGCATCTCCGCGACCCCGCACCGCACGCGCGACACGACCTTATCACCTTCGCGCACGATCACCGCAAAGCGGCTGGCATAGACCATCCCCCCGGCGAGCCGGATCGCCTCCCCCTCCTCGCTCTGCGGCGAACCTGCGAGCGCGATCGGGCGGATGTAGACGCTATTGCTCATGCCGCACCCAAGTGGTTGAAATCGGGCGACGTGTTACAGGTGTTACACTGTCCAGGGGAAGGAATCTTCGGGGTGTAATTCGGGGCACACATGCGCGGTTGGTAGCGTCACCGGCGGCAGTAGGACAGTGCCCTTTTCCCACCGTCATTCCCGCGCAGGCGGGAATCCGGAGCAATCCGGCACCACCCCTCGCTGGATCCCCGCCTACGCGGGGATGACGAAACAATAAGTCCCACCGTTATCCCGGGCCCCGGATCAAGTCCGGTGTGTCGAAAGGGGTCAATCCTCCGTCGCGAGCCTGTACAACTCCCGCCCCGCGTCGAGCGGCTTGATTTCGCCCGCATCCTCAAAGTGCCAGAAGGTCCAGCCGTCGCAACTGGGGGCGCCTTGCAGCTTCGCGCCCAGCGCGTGGATCGAGCCGTCGGTCTTAGCTCGCTTCGCTTAACGTAATCTCGATCCGCAAGGGACGCACCCCGGGGGCCTGGTTGCCGTATTCGATCCGGACGGGTTCACCGATCCGGAGCTTCAGCTTGGGTGCGAAGCTGACATCGCCCAGAGTCGGCGAGGTGGCGTCGATCTGCGAACGCATATCGATCATGCCCGCATCGTCGCGAGTGAAAGTCACGTCGGCGCGATAGCTGCGCCCGTCGGGCTTTGCGATATGGACGGTTGCCGTCTCGCCATCGCGGACCTGCAGTTCGGGCTGGGCGATGGTCTCGCCATTGTTGGTGAGGTCCATGCTCATCGTGTAGAGCGCGGGATCGGCCGGCGCGACATAGCCCGAGAGCGCGAGCGCCATCGGGATGGCGGACAACGCGGCGATTCTTGTAGTCACTTTCATCGCAAATCTCCCCTCAACCCTCGGTAGCGAGCCGATAGAAATCGCACGTCACGTCGAGCGTAAAAAGTCGAACCGCACATGAGGCACAACCGAAGCAAACGATTACTATTCACCGCCTTCGATACCTCACGTAAGTATCGAAATTCTCATCATATATATCAAAAAACCTGCGGCCAGATCGATTGTAAAAACGTAATTCCAGCGATCCTTTGCGCTTGGAAAGTTCACAATCCCCTTCCACGACAATCCGAACATCAGAATCAGCAAAGATTTTTCTTTTGATCGAAACGAATTCGACTTCGATATCGTGATCGTCGAAAGAAATTTGGGTATCAGATACCGTTATTTCAGGGCATGTCTCTGCCGCGTAGGTTCCGTAAAACTGTTCGAAATTCGGCTCGACCACTTTCTCACAGCTGCACAAAACCAAGCAGAATAGTATCGGGAGGGACCTAGCTCGTTCCACCATCTGCATCGAAAGTCTTGAGGGCATATACCCTCAATCTTCGGTCGCGAGCCTGTACAGTTCGCGCGCGGCATCGAGCGGCTTGATTTGGTCGCCGTCCTCGAAGTGCCAGAAGGTCCAGCCATTGCAACTGGGCGCGTCCTGGAGCTTGGCGCCGAGCGCGTGGATCGAACCGTCCTGCTTGCCGTGGGCCAAAGAACCGTCGGCGCGGACCGTGGCTTCCCACCGGCGCTTCTTGTCGAACACGACCGTGCCCGGCTTGACGAATCCCGCCTCGACCAGCGCGCCGAAGGCGACGCGGGGCGCATTGCGCTTGGCCTGCATGGTTGTGATCGCGCTTTCGTCGAGCGGGAGTTCCTTCTCGATCCGGGCGGTCGCGACGCGACGGTATTTCGCCTCGCGCTCGCAGCCGATCCATTCGCGGCCCAGGCGCTTGGCGACCGCGCCGGTGGTGCCGGTGCCGAAGAACGGGTCGAGCACGACGTCGCCCTTGTTGGTGGTGGCGAGCATGACGCGGTAAAGGAGGCTTTCGGGCTTTTGCGTCGGGTGAGCCTTGTGCCCGTTCTCCTTCAGGCGTTCCTGCCCGCCGCAGATCGGCAGGACCCAGTCGCTGCGCATCTGCAATTCGTCGTTCAATGTCTTCATCGCGCGATAGTTGAACGTGTAGCGCGATTTCTCGCCCATCCCCGCCCAGATCAGCGTCTCGTGCGCGTTGGTGAAGCGGGTGCCGCGGAAGTTCGGCATCGGGTTCGACTTGCGCCAGATGATGTCGTTGAGGATCCAGAAGCCGAGATCCTGCAGCGTCGCGCCGACGCGGAAGATGTTGTGGTAGCTGCCGATGACCCAGAGCGAGCCATTGGGCTTCAATACGCGGCGCGCCTCGGCCAGCCAGGCGCGGGTGAATTCGTCGTAGGCGCGGAAGCTGTCGAAGCGGTCCCAATCGTCGGTCACCGCATCGACATGGCTGCCGTCGGGGCGATTGAGATCGCCGCCGAGCTGGAGATTGTAGGGCGGATCGGCGAACACCATGTCGACGCTGTCGTCGGGCAGCGAACGCATCGCCTCGATGCAGTCGCCGTCCAAAATCTTACCCAACGGCAATAATTTGCGACGATCTTCTTCGGAAAGCTTGAGCTTCCGCTTCGGCTGCTTCGCGCCTGCGAGCGCCTTCGTTTCCATGACCTGGCCCATCGTCGTCCTTCCCCCTGCTGCCGGGGCAATTGGAGGCTCCGAAGGGGCCCCGTCAAGCAGCGATAAGCTCGGCCAATATGGTTAACAAAAGGTTACCGGCGACGTCATAACAGCGGCGCACAAGATGTTGAGTCGCGGGCGAATCCGACGACTCCAGATATGGGGGTGTGGCGCGTTTGACTCACCTGCGGAGCCGAACTTCAGACCGTTTCTAGCTTGGCGTCGGGGCGTTCAGAGCAGGCTCAATTGCGCCACCGGAGCGAAGCTGCGGCGGTGGTGCGGGGTCGGCCCGTGGGTGCGCAGGGCCTCGAGATGCTGGGCAGTGCCGTAGCCGGCATTGCGCTCCCAGCCGTAATGAGGATGGCACGCGGCGAGATCGCGCATCGCGGCATCGCGGTGCTCCTTGGCGAGGATCGAGGCGGCCGAGATGCACGGCTCCTTGGCATCGCCCTTCACGATCGCGCGCGCGGGCCAGCTCCAGTCCGCGGTGCGCCCGGCAGGGGTGAGGTTGCCGTCGACCAGCACTTCGGTCGGCTCGCACCCCAGCGCCTCGACCAGCCGCGCGACCGCGAGCGTCATCGCCAGCATGGTCGCACCGAAGATGTTGAGCCGGTCGATCTCCTCGACCTCGACCACGCCGAGTGCCCAGCCGCAGCGCGCGCGGATCGGTTCGGCGAGCGCGGCGCGCTTCGCGGGCGACAGCACCTTGCTGTCGGCGAGCCCGGCGGGTCGCGGCTTGCAAAGCACGCAGGCGGCGGCAACAACGGGTCCCGCCAGCGGCCCGCGGCCTGCCTCGTCGACCCCGATCACGAGGCGGCCGTCATTCTGCCCGGCACATTCGGACCCGAAACCGGGATGAGGAGTTGAAACCAGCATGACCTATCTCTCGCACGCGCTCGCACTTTCGCTATCCACCGCCATGCTGGCAAGCTGTGGCGGCTCCGCCGCCGGGGATGGCGGGACGGAATCGACCCCTGCGGCCTCGGCTCCGGCGCAGGGCGAGCCCTTCGCGATCGCCGAGATCGGCACGTTCAACGAACCGTGGGCGGCAGCCTTCGCGCCCGGCACGCCGGTGCTGTTCATCACCGAGAAGGCCGGCGCGATCGAGGCGGTCGATACGCGGACCGGGCGCATGATCACGGTCAGCGGCGCGCCGCGGGTCGACTATGGCGGCCAGGGCGGGCTCGGCGACATCGCCTTCCTGCCGTCCGAGAGCAGCGCCACGCTCGACCGGCGCACGATCTACCTGACCTGGGCCGAGGCCGGCGACGGCGACACGCGCGGCGCGGTGCTCGGGCGCGGCCAGCTGGTGTGCGAACAGGCCGATGCCTGCGCGATTCAAGGGCTGAACGTGATCTGGCGGCAGGACAAGGTGACCGGTCGCGGCCACTATTCGCACCGCATCGCCTTTTCGCCCGACGGCCGATACCTGTTCCTTGCCTCGGGCGAGCGGCAGAAGATGCAGCCGGCGCAGGACACCTCGAACAATCTCGGCTCGGTGCTGCGGCTGACGCTCGACGGCAAGGCCGCACCGGGCAATCCGATGTATGACGAGGGCGGCAGCGCGGCGCAGATCTGGAGCTGGGGCCATCGCAACATCCTCGGCTTCGAGTTCGCGCCCGACGGACAGCTTTGGGAAGTCGAGCACGGACCGCGCGGCGGCGACGAACTGAACCTCGTCAAGCGTGGCCTCAACTACGGCTGGCCGGTGGTCTCGGACGGCATCCATTACGATGGCGGCGCGATTCCCGACCATGCGACCCGGCCCGAATTCGAGGCGCCGAAGGTCGGCTGGACGCCGGTGATCGCGCCGGGCAGCATGACCTTCGTCGATGGCGACATGTTCTCGGGCTGGAACGGCGACCTGCTGATCGCGGGGCTCAAGTCGAAGGCGCTGGTCCACGTGACCTTCGACGGCGATGAGGCCAGCGAGGTCGCGCGCTACGACATGGGCACGCGGCTGCGCGAGATCGTCGAAGGTCCCGATGGCGCGCTTTGGGTGCTCGAGGACGGCGAGAACGGCAGGCTCCTCAAGCTGACGCGCTGATCCTGCTCGACTTGGCCGGTGCGCGGGCGTAACGGGCCCGGCCATGCCGTCGATCATCCCGCTCGATAGTGTCGATCCCGAACTGGTCGAGCAACTGCTCGACCGGGTGTTCGGCGACGAGCGCCATGCGCGCACCGCCTATCGCATCCGCGAGGGGCTCTCCCCCCTCCCCGGCCTCAGCTTCGCCGCGCTCGACGAGGAGGACCTGCTGGTCGCGACGCTGCAGAGCTGGCCGGTCGCGCTGACCGATCCGCAGGGGCGCGCCTGCCCGATGGTAATGGTGGGCCCGGTCGCGGTGGTGCCCGAGCGCCAGGGCGCAGGCTATGGCCGCGCGCTGTTCGCCGCGCTTGCGCAGGCGCTGGGCGACCGCGCCCCGCCGCAAGTGCTGATCGGCGACGAGCCCTATTACCGCCAGTTCGGCTATTCGGCGCGGCACACCCTCAATTGGGACACGCCCGGCCCGGTCGAGCGAGACCGGCTGCTCGTGCGCACCGACAACCCCGCCGTGCTTCCCAGCCACGGTATGCTCGGCCCGTGGCAGGCGGATTTGAATTAGCCCGATCGCGTCAGCGGGGATGACGGACCCGCGCCAATCTGCCAATCGGGCAGCGATGCCCTACACCCCTCCCCCCGATCTTGCCGGAATGTCGCTGATGGAGGTCGCGCAGGCGATGCACGATCGCGGCCTGCCGCCGCTCGACCAGTGGCAGCCCGAACATGTCGGCGACAGCGAGATGCGGATTGCGGCGGACGGACGCTGGTACCACCAGGGCGGCGAGGTGAAGCGGACCGCGATGGTGCGCGCCTTCGCCTCGCTGCTGCTGCGCGACGAGGACGGGCAGCACTGGCTCGTCACCCCGCACCAGAAACTGTCCATCGAAGTAGAGGACGCGGGTTTCATCGCGACCGACGTCAAGTGCGAGGACGGCGCGCTCGCCTTCCGGCTCAACACCGACGACCTCGTGATCGCCGGGCCCGACAACCCGCTTTCGGTCGAGGGAACGGCGGAGGAGCCCGCCGCCTATGTCGCGGTGCGCCACGGCACGCGCGCGCGGCTCGACCGTTCGACCTGGCTCCAGCTCGCCGAGATCGCCCTGGCAAATGGCGACGACCCGAGCGTCTCGAGCAACGGCGCGCGCTTTTCGCTGCTCCCCGCATGAGCCAGCTCTTCGCCCGCCTCCAGCGCCTGTTCGACGAGGGTCACGGAGTCGAACTCCCCGACCTGCTCAACGACCAGCGTTTCGCCGATCCCGATCCGCGCCCCGCCGCGGTGCTGATCCCGGTGGTCGAGCGCCCCGACAGCGAGGGCGGGCCGACCGCGATCCTGACCAAGCGGCTCGACGACATGCGCAAGCACCCCGGACAGGTCGCGTTTCCCGGCGGGCGGATCGATCCGGGCGAAGACGCGGTCGAGGCGGCGCTACGCGAAGCGCACGAGGAACTCGCGCTCGAACCTGCTCATGTCCGCGTGGTCGGCGCGACCGACCGCTACGTCACCGGGACCGGGTTCGAGATCACCCCGGTGCTCGGCGTCGTGCCGCCGGGCCTGCCACTCAAGCCCAATCCGGGCGAGGTTGAGGCGTGGTTCGAAACCCCGCTCTCGGTCCTGCTCGACCGCGCAAACTGGTCGCGCAACACGGTGTTCTGGAAAGGCGCGGACCGGACCTATTACGAGATGGAGTGGGACGGCTTCCATATCTGGGGGGTGACCGCGGCGATCATTGTCAACCTGTCGCGGCGACTGGCATGGGTCGAATCATGACCACCCTGCCCGACACCGAATGGACCACCCGCGCGGACCTGCGCGAACTCGTCGCCGCGCTGGGCGAAGGCAATGCGCGCTGGGTCGGCGGAGCGGTGCGCGACACCCTGCTTGGGCAGCCGGTCAAGGATATCGATTGCGCCACGCCATTGGAGCCGCGCGAAGTGATTGCGCGCTGCAAGGCGGCGGGGATTCGCACCGTGCCGACCGGGATCGATCACGGCACCGTCACCGCGCTGTGCGAGAACGGCAATGTCGAGATCACCACGCTGCGGCGCGACGTCTCGACCGACGGCCGCCGCGCCACCGTCGCCTTCAGCGAGAACTGGAAGGAGGACGCCGCGCGGCGCGATTTCACGATCAACGCGCTCTACGCCGAGCCCGGGAGCGGCGAGGTCTACGACTATTTCGGCGGGCTCGACGACATCGCCACACGCACCGTCCGCTTCATCGGCGATGCGCGCGAACGCATCCGCGAGGATCATCTGCGGATCCTGCGCTATTTCCGCTTCCAGGCGCGATTCGGAAGCGAACCGCCCGACGCCGAAGCGATCGCCGCCTGCGAGGAACTCGCACCGACATTGAAGGGCATCAGCCGCGAGCGGATCGCGATGGAACTGCTCCAGATCCTCGTCGCACCCGACGAGATGGATACGCTCGCGCGGATGGACGCACTCGGGGTGCTCGACGTGATCCTGCCCGAGGCCGACCTCGCACAGGCGGATGTGGTGCGGTGGGAGCGCCAGAACGAGCTCCGGCCCGAGCCGATCCGGCGTCTGGCCGGATTGCTTCCGCCCGATCCCGAGATCGCAAGCAAGGTCGCGGGACGGCTGCGCCTGTCGAACGCACAGAAGAAACGCCTCCGGCTCGCCGCCGCACGCGAACCCGCAGATGCCGACGACCCGCGCGGCCTCGCCTTCCGTTACGGCCTCGAGACGGCCAACGACCGGCTCGCGATCCTCGGTGCCAGCAATGCCGAGCTGCGCGGCTGGGAACCGCCGCAATTCCCCCTGAAGGGCGGCGAAATCGTCAAGCGCGGGGTCAAGGCCGGGCCCGACGTCGCGCGGCTGATGCAGACGGTCGAGAAGCGCTGGATCGCGGAAGGGTTCCCCGATCGGGAGCGGGTGGATGCGCTGCTGGACGAGGAACTGGAAAAATAGTCGCCATCCCCGCCCAGGCAGGGACCGAGTGAGGGGCCGTGCGAGTTTGGTCAGCATTCCCGCCTGCGCGGGAATGCCGAACTAAGCCGCCTTCGCCCGCTTCCGCCACGTGTGCAGCAGGGGCTCGGTATAGCCGTTGGGCTGCGTCGCGCCTTCGAAGATCAGCTCGCGCGCGGCCTGGAACGCCGGGCCAGCCTCGTTTCCGACCAGCGGCACGTAAGCCGGATCGCCCGCATTCTGCGCGTCGACCTTGGCCGCCATGCGCCGGAGCGCGGCATCGACCTGGTCTTTGCTGACCACGCCGTGAGCGAGCCAATTGGCGATATGCTGCGACGAGATGCGCAGCGTCGCCCGGTCCTCCATCAGGCCGACATCGTGGATGTCGGGCACTTTGGAGCATCCTACCCCCGCATCGATCCAGCGCACGACATAACCAAGGATACCCTGGGCATTGTTGTCGAGTTCGGCCTGGACTTCCGCGTCCGACCAGTTCGCCCCGTTCGCGAGCGGGATCGTCAGCAGGTCCGCCAGCGGCGGCACCGGCTCGCCCGCCAGTTCGTCCTGCCGCCGCGCGACGTCGAAGCCGTGGTAATGGATGGCATGCAGCGTCGCCGCGGTGGGCGACGGCACCCAGGCGCAATTGGCCCCAGCCTCGAGATGACCGCTCTTCTCCAGCATCATCGCCTTCATCCGGTCGGGCGCGGCCCACATGCCCTTGCCGATCTGTGCCTTCCCCTTGAACCCGCAGGCGAGCCCGATCGCGACGTTGCGGCGCTCATAGGCCTGCAGCCAGATACTGTCCTTGATCTCGGCCTTGCGCAGCATCGCACCGGCCCGCATCGAGGTGTGGATTTCGTCCCCGGTGCGATCGAGAAAGCCGGTGTTGATGAACACCACCCGATCCTTCACCGCGTGGATGCACGCGGCAAGGTTGGCCGAGGTGCGGCGCTCCTCGTCCATCACGCCGACCTTGATCGTGTGCCGTTCCAGCTCGAGCAGGTCCTCGACCGCATCGAACAGGTCGTTGGTGAAAGCGCATTCCTCGGGCCCGTGCATCTTGGGCTTCACGATGTAGATCGAGCCCTTGATCGAGTTGCGCCAGCGGACGTGGCCTTCGACGTCGAGCGCACCGATCGCAGACGTTACGACCGCATCGAGCACGCCTTCGGGCACTTCCGCGCCGTCGCGTGTGAGGACCGCATCACTCGTCATCAGGTGGCCGACATTGCGCACGAACATCAGGCTTCGGCCCTGGATCGTCACCAGCCGGCCGTTGGTCGCGCGATATTCGACATCGTCGCCGAGCTCGCGCAGCACGGTTTCGCCGCCCTTCTCGAACTCGGCGGTCAGATTTCCGCAGATCACGCCGTGCCAGTTGCGATAGGCTGCGAGCTTGTCCTCGGCATCGACCGCCGCGACCGAATCCTCGAGGTCGACGATCGTGGTCAACGCGCTTTCGAGCCGCACGTCGGCTATCCCCGCCGGATCGTTGCGTCCGACCGGGTGGTTGCGGTCAATCACCACAACGATGTGCAAGCCGTTGTGCTGGAAGACCCAGCTTCCGTCTTCCTTCCGTCCGCACAAACACGAACCGTCCTTGAGCACCGGGTCGCCGGTCAACTCGGCCCAGCTCCCGCTTTCGAGCGGCAGCGTCACGTCGAGGAATTCCTTGGCTGCGGCGATCACGGCCGCGCCGCGATCGGGATCGTAACCCTTGCTCTTGGCGGGCGGCGCATCGAGCGCATCGGTGCCGTAGAGCGCGTCGTAGAGGCTGCCCCAGCGCGCATTGGCGGCATTGAGCAGGAACCGCGCATTGAGCGCGGGTACGACCAGCTGCGGGCCCGCGCGGGTGGCGATCTCGGCATCGACTTTTTCGGTCCCGATGGTGAACGGGCCGGGCTCGCGAACGAGATAGCCGATATCCTCGAGAAACGCGCGATAGACGTGCGGATCGTGGGGCTTTCCGGCGCGTTCATTGTGCCACCGATCGATGCTGGCCTGCAGCGTCTCGCGGGTTTGCAGCAGCTGCGCGTTGCGCGGCATGAATTCCGCCAGCAGCGCGGCAAAACCCTCCCAGAACCGCTCCGTATCGCGGCCCAGCACCATCAGCACATCGTCTTCGAGAAACTTCGCCAGTGCCGCATCAACCTGCAGACCGGCACGCACAACCCTGTTGGACATCCGTCACCTTGTTTTCGTGTATTAACCAGCGACCACGAAATGCCTGGGGAGGGCAGCCGCGCTATGGAGGTCGGCAGTTACGTTGGCAAGTACAGTAAAGATGCATGGCGCGGCTTGGCGTTCCGGGCGCAGCCGACTAACAGGGCGCCCATGTCGCTGACCGATGCCGAAAAAGCCCTGCTCGACGCGCTCGACGCCTCCCCCATGCTGGACCAGGTGCAGGCCTGGAGCGCGATCAATTCGGGCACCCGCAACCTTGCCGGACTGGCCGAGCAGGCCGATGCGCTGGCCGCCGCCTTCGGCGCGCTGCCGGGCGAGATCGAACTGGTCGAACCCGCGCCCGTCACCGCGATTTCGAGCGACGGGCAGGAGGTCGCACTCGACCACGGCAAGCACCTCGTGCTGCGCGTACGCCCCGGCGCCAACCGCCGCGTGATCCTGACCGGGCACATGGATACGGTGTTTCCCGAGGATCATCCGTTCCAGGACCAGAAATGGCTCGACGACGAGACGCTCAACGGACCCGGCGTCGCGGACATGAAGGGCGGCCTCTCGATCATCCTCGCTGCGGCGAAAGCGCTCGAAACGACGCCCGAGGCAAGCGCCTTGGGCTACGATGTCCTGATCAATTCGGACGAGGAGACCGGTTCGCTGTCTTCCAGCGCGCTGATCGCCGAGCTGGCGCAGGGCAAACTCGCCGCGCTGACCTTCGAACCCGCCGCGCTGCCCGACGGAACGCTGGCGCACGAACGCGGCGGGACCGGCAATTATTCGATCACCATCACCGGCAAGTCGGCCCATGCCGGGCGCAACCCGCACGAGGGCCGAAACGCCCTGCTCGCCGCTGCCGACCTCGCGTTGCGGCTCGAGGCCATGGCGCATGACGAGATGACCGTGAACCCGGCCAAGATCGAAGGCGGCGCGGCCAACAACGTCGTCCCTGACCATGCCGTGCTGCGCTTCAACATCCGTCCCAAGAGCACGCAAGCGATGGAAAGCTTCGATACCGATCTCAACGGCGTATTGCGGGAGGTCGAAGCGGCGCGCGAAGTATCGATCCACCGCCATGGCGGCGTCACCCGCCCGCCCAAGCCGGTCGACGAACCGGCGCAGAAGCTGTTCGACCTGGTCAAGGAGTGCGGCGCGCTGCTCGGCCAGGAGATTGGCTGGAAATCGACCGGCGGGGTGTGCGACGGCAACAATATCGCCGCCTGCGGCGTCCCCGTGGTCGACACGATGGGCGTGCGCGGCGGCGCGATCCATTCGCCGGACGAATTCCTGATCGTCCCCAGCCTCGAAGAGCGCGCGAAGCTCGCCGCGCTCGTCCTTCACCGTATTGCCACCGGAGCAAAGTTTTGAGTTACGTAATACGCGCGGCCACCGCGCAGGATGTCGAAGCCATGTACGAGATGGCGAAACTGACCGGCGGCGGGTTCACCAACCTCCCGCCCGATCGCGACACGCTGCGCAAGAAGCTCGAGCGTTCTGAAGCGTGCTTCGCCAAGGAGGCCGACCGGCCCGACGACGACCTGTTCGTGCTGGTGCTCGAGGATACCGAGACCGGCGAGGTGCGCGGCACCAGCCAGCTGTTCACCGAAGTGGGCCAGCAATGGCCGTTCTATTCCTACCGGATCCAGACCCACACCCAGCACTCGCAGGAGCTCGACCGGACGTTTCGTGCCGAGATGCTGAGCCTGGTCACCGACCTCGAGGGCGCGAGCGAAGTGGGCGGCCTGTTCCTCCACCCCAGCAGCCGTGCGGGCGGGCTCGGCATGTTGCTCGCGCGCAGCCGCTATCTCTTTATCGCGATGCATCGCGACCGCTTCGGCGACAAGATTCTCGCCGAACTGCGCGGAATCATCGACGATCGCGGCGGGTCGCCGTTCTGGGACGGCCTCGCGGGCAAGTTCTTCGGCATGAGCTTCCAGGAAGCCGACGAGTTCAACGCCTTGAACGGCAACCAGTTCATCGCCGACCTCATGCCAAAGAGCCCGATCTACACCGCGATGCTGCCCGAAAGCGCGCGCGCCGTCATCGGGCTGCCGCACCCCACCGGTCGTGCAGCGATGCGCATGCTCGAGAACGAGGGCTTCGCCTACGAGGGCTATGTCGACATCTTCGACGGCGGTCCGACGGTCACCGCCCGCACCGACCAGTTGAAGACGCTGCGCGAGACGCGCCCGATGGAAATTTCGCGCTGCGATCTCGACATCGGGGACCGCGTGCTGATCGCGACCGGGCACAATGCGAACTTCCGCTGCTGCTACGGCATGATCGAACACGAGGGCGACAAGGTCGCGATCGATCACACCACCTGCCGCACCCTCGCGGTCGAGCCGGGCGACACCGCCTGGTGCGTGGCGCGGTGACGGAGAGGATCGAATGAGCCTCAGGGAAATCAATTTCGACGGGATCGTCGGTCCTTCGCACAATTATGCCGGGCTGAGCCTCGGCAATATCGCGAGTGCGAGCCACAAGGGCGATCCGTCCTATCCGCGCGCCGCGGCGCTGCAGGGCGTCGCCAAGATGCGGCACAATCTCGGCCTCGGGCTGGCGCAGGGTTTCCTGCTTCCGCTGCCCCGGCCCAACCGCGCCTTTCTCGAGGCGATCGCGCCCGACGAAGACACCCCGCCGGCGCTGGTCGCGGCGGCATGGTCCGCCTCCTCGATGTGGACCGCCAATGCGGCGACGGTCTCGCCCGCGCCCGATACGCGCGACGGCAAGTGCCACCTGACCCCCGCCAACCTCGTCACCATGCCGCACCGCGCGCAGGAATGGCAGGACACAAAGGCCCAGCTCGACCTGGCCTTCGGCGGCGACGGCTTCGTCGTCCACGACGCGGTGATGCCGAGCTTCGGCGACGAAGGCGCGGCCAACCACATGCGCTTCTGCGAAGGCCACGACGCCCCCGGAGTCGAAGTGTTCGTCTGGGGCCGGCAAGGCGGTCGCTTCCCCGCGCGCCAGCACGAACAGGCGAGCCGCATCGTCGCGCGCAGCCACGGGCTCGACCCGGCGCGCGCGGTCTTCATCGAACAGAACCCCGAGGCGATCGCCGCGGGCGCGTTTCACAACGACGTCGTCTCGGTCGCCAACGAACGCGTGCTGTTTACCCACGAGCGCGCCTTTGCCGACCAGGCGGGCGCCTACGACGCGATCCGCGCCGCCTTCCCCGCGCTGCAGGTGGTCGAAGTGCCCGAAGCCTCGGTGAGCCTCGAGGAAGCGATCCGCACCTATCTGTTCAATGCGCAGCTCGTCTCGCTGCCCGAGGGCGGGATGGCGCTGGTGGTGCCGAGCGAATGCCGCGAGAGCGAAAGCGTGTGGTCGTGGGTCGAGACCATGCTCGGCTCGAACGGGCCGATCCGGCAGGTGCTGCCGGTCGATGTCCGCCAATCGATGGCCAATGGCGGTGGCCCCGCCTGCCTGCGCCTGCGCGTGGTGGCCGACCCGGATGCGGTCGATTCGCGCTTCATGGTCGACGAGGCCAAGGCCGAACGGATCGAACAGGTGGTGGCGCAAACCTGGCCCGAGCAGATCGATCCCGCCGATATCGGCAGCGATGGCCTCGCCCGCAGCGTGATCGACGCCCGGCGCGCGCTGCTCGATGCGCTGGAACTCTCCGAACTGGCCTGACCGTCTGCGCTGCGGCTGCTCGATTTCGGGACGGATTCGACAAAGCCGCTTCTGTCGGGCAACTTTACGGTTATCGGATCGTTAAGCACGCAAGCCACGCGATTCCGCACGTGGCACGCTGCTTGCTCATCCGGCAGGCAAAGGAGTTCGGCCACCCATGTTCCGAAAAATCGGACGCCTGTTCACGATCAAGACCAAGTTCGAGGCATACGTCATCATCTATGCCCTCGCGCTCGGCGCGATCGAACGCGGCACGGCCTATCTCGACCAGTATCCGGGCATCGGCGGCTGGCTCCTGCTGCTTGCCTGCACCGGCGCGGTGTTCCTCGGCGGCGCGAAGATCCTCGATTGCGTGACGCGCGAACAGGCGGAGCGAAAGACGCTCGAGGCGGCTGGCGGCAAGGCGTAGCGTTCGGTCTCGGCTGGGCGTGGTGGAGCTAGGTCGCTGGTTCGGTTGCGCCTGAGCTTAGGAGCGTAGGCTCCAAGAGGCTCGAGTCATTTGTTTGGGACCCTCAAACGCCGGGCGCGGGCCATCCGGCCCGCTTGGCTTCGGCCTAACGGCCGGCGCACGGTCTTGCGCGTGCGCGCTACCGCGCGCAAATTCAGGACGGATATCGATAACGGGCACCAAGTTGAATCGACCAAGGCGGACGCCCGAGGCCGACCAGGCCGAGGCAAGGGCGACTGCCCGCCCGCAGCGGCCTCGTAGCGAAGCGGAGAGAAAAGCCGCGAGGATGCACCCGCGGATGCGGGTGCGTAACCGATAAGAAAAATGAAGTGGAGCGTTTCTGTTGCCAGGTACGCTCCGGACCCCTGTATCCGTTCTGTTGACCGGTCGGACCGACCGCGCTTTTGGCTTTGTAAATTCAGGCCGTTAGGCCGTCACATTACGCAGCGAGAGCAAGTGCTTCGTTATCGTTGGCACTTATTGGTTTTGAGCCTTTAACGGGTTACTCAGCCCGGACGAAAACAGCGCCTTTCAACACGCGTCGATCCTGGTTCGGCCCCGTCAATGCGCCCGCCCACTTGCTCGGTGGAGGCAGACGCAATGGTGGAGCCGCCGGGTACTGCCCCCGGGTCCGCCGTGCCTATTGCACGCCGCAGTTTATCGTCATAGCCCGCCGAAACGAGCAGGCCCTATATAGGCGCGCGGAGATTAATGTGAAGTGGGCGGAGGCGCGCTCGCCTCGTCTTTCTTCAATTCGGCCAGAATCTTCTTCAGCACGTCGAGCTGCGGGTCGGTCGGCACGTCGGGGCTCTTCGCACTGTCCTCGGTCTGTCGGGCGAGCTCCTGCATCTCGTCCATCGCCCGGTTCACGCCCCTAACCAACATGAATACGGCGAATGCGATCAGCAGGAAATTGATCACCTGCGTGATCAGGTCGCCATACCCAATCATCTGCACGCCGGCCTCCCTAAGCTCGGCGTAATTGGTCAGCGAGCCATCATAGCCTTCGGGAATCGGACCTAGCCGGACGAACTTGTTCGAGAAATCGATATCGCCGAACAGCCAGCCGATCAGCGGCATGATGATCCCCTCGGCGAGCGAGGTCGTGATCTTGCCGAACGCCGCCCCGATGACCACGCCCACCGCGAGGTCGATCACATTGCCGCGCGCGATGAATTTCTTGAATTCCTTCCCCAAGCCCATGCTCTATCCTTTCTTGTCTGAGGGACATCGTTTGACACGCGCCGCACGAGGCCACAAGCGAGGTGCAAAGCTTGAAAGCGCGCCTAGCCGTGCTATCTAGGTAAGACAGTCGTTCTTAGGGGAGTTTGCCGCATGTCCTGGAAGTCCTTCCGCTTTGCCCTCATCGCTGCAGGTGCCGCCATGCTGGCGTCCTGCGGCATCAACTCGGTGCCGACCAAGGAAGAGGCCGCCAAGGCCGCCTGGGCCAATGTCGAAAGCGCCTACCAGCGCCGTGCCGACCTGATCCCCAACCTCGTCTCGACCGTGCGCGGCGCCGCCGCGGCAGAGGAAGACACGCTGACCGGCGTGATCGAGGCCCGTTCGCGCGCCACATCGATCCAGCTCAGCGCCGACGATCTCGACGACCCGGCCAAGTTCCAGCAGTTCGAAGCCGCGCAGGGCGAGCTCGGCAGTGCATTGAGCCGCCTGATGGTTACCGTCGAGCGCTATCCCGAGTTGCAGAGCCAGCAGCGTTTCGGCGACCTGATGGTCGCGCTCGAGGGCAGCGAAAACCGCATCGAGACCGCGCGCGTCCGCTACAACGAGGCGGTGCAGGACTATAACACCACGATCCGCACCTTCCCCGACATCGTCGGCGCGAAGGTGATCCACGGTGCCGAGCCGATGCAGACCTTCAGCGCCAAGCCGGGTGCCGACGAAGCGCCCACGGTCGACTTCGGTAACGAGGGCTGATCCTGCTTCAGCTAAACGTCATGTCGCGTGTCCTCGCCGCCTTCGCGCTGGTGTTCGCGCTTATCGCGAGCCCGGCGCTGGCGCAGGACTATCCGGCCCCGCCGGACGGTCCGATCCTCGACGCCGCCGATCTTATCCCCGCGGATCAGGAGGCGGCGCTCGATCGGCGCCTGCGCGACTACAACGAACAGACCGGCCGTGCGGTGATCGTCGCGACGGTACCCTCGATGGACGGTGCCGACATCGACAATTACTCGCGCGGGCTGGCGGAGTTCTGGAATATCGGCGGGGCCACGACCGAGGAAGGCGTGCTCGTTTTCGTCGCGCGCGACGACCGCAAGATGGCGATCAAGACCGCACGCGGGCTCGACGACCGGCTGACCGACATCAGCGCCGGACGGATCATCCGCAACACCATGCGCCCCGCCTTCCGCGCGGGCGATTTCGGCGGCGGGATCACGCAGGCGGTGGACGAGATCATCGAGCGGCTCGACCTGTCGCCCGCCGATGCCCGAGCGATCGCCGAAGCCGAAGCCGCCGCCGAGACGCAACGCGCCGAGGAAGGTGGCTTCCCGATCGGCACGATCATCTGGTTCGTCTTCATCTTTTTGTTCTTCATCCTGCCGATGTTCTCGCGCGGGCGCGGCCGCCGCTATCGCCGCGGCGGCGTCGGCAGCGTGGTCGGCGACATCATTCTGTGGGAAGCCGGCAAGGCGGTCGCGCGCGGCCTGTCAGACAGCGGCTCGTCCGGTTGGGGCGGTAGCGGGGGCGGTGGCTTCGGCGGGTTCGGCGGCGGTGGCGGCGGCTTCGGCGGCGGCGGCGCCTCAGGTGGCTGGTAAGCGGGGCTGTAGATGAAATATCTGAACGCAGAAGATCATGCGAAGGTGAGCGAGGCGGTCGCCGCGGCAGAGCTGACCACCAGCGGCGAAATCGTCACCGTGCTGGCCGATCGCTCGGACGGTTATACCGACGTGATCCTCGTCTGGGCGGCGGTGATCGCCTTTACCGCGATGAGCATCTTTGCCGTCGTGCCCGACGCACTGCTCGACACGATCGACTGGTTCCGCGGCGGCTGGACGCACGACTGGACCTTCGGCGAGGTGATCGCCTGGCTGACAGGCCTCGGCGTGGTCCTCTTCCTCGCGATCTGGGGATTGTTCAGCTGGGAACGCCTGACCTACGCGCTGATCCCCGGCCCGGTGAAGACCAAGCGCGTGCACCACCGCGCGATCGAACATTTCAAGGTCGGCGCCGAACGCCGCACCCATGGCCGCACCGGAGTGCTGCTCTATCTCTCGATGAAGGAACACCGCGCCGAGATCGTCGCCGACCAGCCGATTGCCGAGATCGTTTCGGCCGAGGTCTGGGGCGAGGCGATGGAGGACATGTTGATGCATATCCGCGAAGGCCATATCGCCGACGGCCTCGCTGCCGGTGTACGCGATGTCGGCAAGGTGCTGTCCGAAAACTTTCCCCGCGCAGAAGACGACCAGAACGAGCTGCCCGACCGGTTGATCGAGGTGTGAGCGGTACCGACGCCGACTGTCCCGAGGAAACCGTCTGGGCCGGCGATTACATCACCGCGAAGAAACGCGGGCGATGGGAATATGTCGGTCGCGCGCGCGGCATCCGCGCGGCGGTGATCGTCGCGGTGGAGGACGGGCACGTCCTGCTGGTCGAGCAGTACCGCGTGCCGCTCGGCAGAAGCTGCATCGAATATCCCGCGGGGCTGATCGGCGACGACGACGGCCGGGAGGACGAGGACCCGCTCAAGGCCGCCGGGCGTGAGCTCGAGGAAGAGACCGGCTATCGCGCGGACACCCTCGAGGACTGCGGCGAATTCTATTCCTCGCCTGGCATGGTCTCCGAAAGCTTCACGCTGGTGAAGGCGACCGGCCTCACCAAGGTCGGAGAAGGCGGCGGCACCGACAGCGAGGACATCACCGTCCACCGCGTCCCGCTCGAGCGAATCGAGGATTTCATCGCCGCGAAGCGCGCCGAAGGAATGGGTATCGACTCGCGCATCACACTCCTGTTAAGCGAGCGATTAACAAGGGGCTGAAGCTCCGGGCCACAACGGGAGAGCGCATGGCCGGTCGTGTCGAAGGAAAACTCGCCCTCGTAACCGGCGGCGCGCAGGGCCTCGGCGCCGCGACCGGCCGCCGCCTGGTCGAAGAAGGCGCGCGGATCGTGCTGTCCGATCTCAACGAGCAAGGCGCGCAGGATACTGCCGCCGCGATCTGCGCCGAACATGGCGAGGACAAGGCCTACGCGATCGGCCACGACGTCGCCGATCCCGACGACTGGGACCGCGTGATCGACTTCGTAAAGGACAAGCTGGGCGGGCTGTCTGTGCTCGTCAACAATGCCGGGATCGGCATTCGCGGCGATATCGAAACCTGCACGCTGGAAGACTGGCGGCGCGGCTTCGCGGTCAATGTCGACAGCATCTTTCTCGGCTGCCAGCGCGCCCTCCCCCTGATGGCCGACCACCAGCCCGGCTCGATCGTCAACATCTCCTCGATCGCGGGCCTGATCGCGAGCGAGACGATGCCTGCCTACAATGCCAGCAAGGCGGCGGTGTGGATGCTGTCCAAGTCGATCGCGCTGCACTGCGCCAAGAAGGGTTGGAACATCCGCTGCAACTCGGTCCACCCGACCTTCGTCGACACCCCGATCCTCGACGGCATCGTGCGCAATACCGGGCGCGAGAAGGCCGTGATCATGGACAAGCTCGCGCGGCAGATCCCGCTCGGCCGGGTGGGCGAGCCCGACGACATCGCCAACGGCGTGCTCTACCTCGCGAGCGACGAGAGCAAATTCATGACCGGGGCGGAATTGAAGCTCGACGGGGGGATATCGGCGCAATGAATGATTGGCGGATGCCCGACCCGGCTTCCTTCCGCACCCTCGCGGACCTCGCCATTTTCAACCAGCGCGATTTTCTCGATCGCATCGCCTTCCATTGCGACGGCACCGACCTGACCTTCGACCAATTCGCGCGCCACACCGCGCAGGTCGCCAATGGCTTGCGCGATATCGGCATTGGCGCGGACGAGCGCGTAGCCTTTCTCGGTCGCAACACGATCGAATTCTACGAGACGGTGATCGGCGCCGCGCGCGCCGGGGCGGTGGTCACTCCGATCAACTGGCGGCTGGCCCCGCCAGAGATCGAGTGGATCCTGCGCGATTGCGCCGCGCGCGTGCTGTTCGTCGACGCCGCCTATGTCGAGGTCGCGGCGGAACTGCGCGGCAGCCTGCCCGGCCTCGAATTCATCATCTGCATGCAGGACTGCGGCGAGGCCTTCGTCTGCTACGACGACTGGCGCGAAGAGCAATCGGACAGCGAACCGGGTGTCACCCGTGCGCCCGACGATGCCGCGCTGCAGCTCTACACCTCGGGCACGACCGGCTTTCCCAAAGGCGTCGTGCTCTCGAGCAAGGCGCTGCTGCGCGCCGATTTCGACTATTCGCCCGAAAAGATGGACCTGTGGGACATCTGGGACGAGGACGACGTACTGCTGCTCGCCATGCCCAATTTCCATATCGGCGGGATCGCCTCGGGCATCCGCGGATTGAAGGGCGCGATCAAGAGCGCGATGATCCGCGAATTCGAACCCGGAGCCGCGCTCGATGCGATCGAGCGGCACCGCGTCACCAAGACCTTCCTCGTCCCCGCCGCGATTCACGTGATGCTCGCGCACCCCAAGGCGCAGGAGACCGATTTCTCGAGCCTGAGGCTGGTCGGCTACGGTGCCTCGCCGATCCCGCTCGACCTGCTGCGCGCGGCGCTCAAGGTGTTCGGCTGCGATTTCGCGCAGGTTTACGGCCTGACCGAGACCACCGGCACGATCTGCGCGCTGATGCCCGAGGATCACTCGGTCGAAGGCAACGAGCGGATGCGCGGCATCGGCCAGCCGATCAACGGGGTCGAGATGAAGGTGATCGACGCGGACGGGAACGAGGTCGAAACGCGCGGGATCGGCGAGATCGCCATCCGCTCGACCGCCAACCTCACCGAGTACTGGAACCGCCCCGATGCCACCGCCGAGGCGGTCGATGCCGAGGGCTGGTTCCGCACCGGCGACGCCGGTTATGTCGACGAGGACGGCTATTATTACCTGTTCGACCGGATCAAGGACATGATCGTGACCGGGGGCGAGAACGTCTACCCGGCCGAGGTCGAGAACGCCGTGTTCGGCTGCGAGGGCGTGGCCGACGTGGCGGTGTTCGGCGTACCGGATGAAAAATGGGGCGAGGCGGTGAAGGCCTGCGTGGTGCGCAAGCCCGGATCGGATGTGAGCGAGGCCGATATCATCGCCCATGCCCGCGAACGAATCGCGGGCTTCAAATGCCCCAAATCGGTCGATTTCCTCGACGCACTACCCCGCAACCCTTCCGGCAAGGTGCTGCGCCGCGAACTCCGCGCGCCCTATTGGGAAGGGCAGGACCGCCAGATCAGCTAGCGGCCCCTTCCCCCCTAGAGCGAGCGACCGATTGCCGAGAAATCGAGCGAGCCGTGCTCGTCGGCGAATTTCTCGTACAGTTCCTTGGCGTGCTGGCCGAGCGGCGTGCCCGCATCGGCGGTCTGCGCCGCTTCCATCGCCAGCTTCAAATCCTTGAGCATCAGCGCGGTCGCGAAGCCGCCCTTGTACTCGTTGTCGGCGGGGCTCTTGGGGCCGACACCGGGGACCGGGCAATAGGAAGTCATCGACCAGCACTGGCCCGAGCTGACCGAGGAAATGTCGTAGAAGGTCTGCGGGTCGAGGCCGAGCTTCTCGGCCATCCCGAAGGCCTCGCAGGTGCCGATCATCTGGATCGCGAGCAGCATGTTGTTGCAGATCTTGGCCGCCTGGCCGTTGCCCGCATCGCCGGCATGGATCACCGCCTTGCCCATCGCCTCGAGGATGGGCTTGGCGCGATCGAATGCCTTGTCGGTGCCGCCGACCATGAAGGTCAGCGTGCCGCCCGCTGCAGCCGCAATCCCGCCCGAGACCGGCGCATCGACCATGTCGTAGCCCGCCTCTTCGGCAGCCGAGATGACCTCGCGCGCGGTGGCGACGTCGATCGTCGAGCAATCGAGCAGCACCGCGCCGTCGGGCGCGTGGCCGATAACGTCGTTCTCATAGACCGATTTCACGATTTGCCCGTTGGGCAGCATCGAGACCACCGCCTCGACACCCTCGACCGCATCCTTGGCGGCGGTGAAGGTGTCGCAGCCGCTATCCTTGGCGGATTTGAGCGCGTCCTCGGACAGGTCGAAGGCGCGCACCTCGTGCCCCGCCTTGACCAGGTTCGCGGCCATACCGCCGCCCATGTTGCCGAGGCCGATGAATGCGATTTTCATGTCTCTCTCCAGTCACACGAATAGAATTGCAAAGCCCAGGACGATCATTGCCGGGCCGAATAGAAGCATCAGGACCGGTTGGACATATGCCATGATCCGGTCCCAGCGATTGAGCGGCAGCGGCTCATCCTCTCCGCCGATTTTCAGGGTCGCAGCTTCGATCAGGGTGATGCGCTCTTCGCGGCGATGACGCCAGCCGTCGATGCCGCGCCAGACGAACAGGGCACCGAATACAAGAAGGCCGAAGCCTTTCGTAATTACTTCCCCTTCCATTCGCCTTCGCGCTTCTCGATGAAGGCCTTCATGCCCTCGACCTTGTCTTCGGTCGCGGTGAGGATCTGGAACAGGCGGCGCTCGTGGAGCACGCCCTGGTCGAGGAAGGTCTCGTAGGCGGCGTTGACCATTTCCTTGTTCACCTTGGCCGCCATCGGGGGCATGCCGGCGATCGCCGTGGCGGTCTTAACCGCGTCCTCGACGAGGTCGTCATGCGGCACCACGCGCGCGACGAGCCCGCTGCGTTCGGCTTCCTCGGCGTCCATCATCCGGCCGGTGAGGCACATTTCCATCGCCTTGGCCTTGCCGACCGCGCGAGTCAGGCGCTGCGAACCGCCCATGCCCGGCGCGACGCCGAGCTTGATCTCGGGCTGGCCGAACTTGGCCTTGTCGCTGGCGAGGATGAAGTCCGCCATCATCGCGAGCTCGCACCCGCCGCCCAACGCGAAGCCGTTGACCGCGGCGATCCACGGCTTGCGCGTCGCCTTGACGAGATGGCTGGTCCAGCGGGCGAAGAAATCCTCGTTGTAGAAATCCGCCGCCGGCTTGTCGGCCATCTCCTTGATGTCCGCGCCTGCGGCAAAGGCCTTTTCGCCCGCGCCGGTGAGCACGAGGCAGCCCTGGCTGTCGTCGGCCTCGAACGCGGCGAATGCCTCGACGAGGTCCTCGAGGACCTGAGAATTGAGCGCGTTCAAAGCCTTGGGGCGATTGAGCGTGACCAGCGTGACATTGTCGCGCTGTTCGACGGTGATGGTTTCGTAGGACATGGTCTCTCCAAACTCGTCATTCCCGCGCAGGCGGGAATCCAGGGAAAATTCGTGCGTCGCCGCTCTCGATCCCCGCCTGCGCGGGGATGACGAAGATCAGAGCGGCTGCCACTCCTCGCCTTCGGGGAGCGGCGCGAAGATGCTGTCGAGCAATTCGTCGGTCACGCCTTCGGGCGTCGCCGGATCCCACTTGGGATCGTTCGACTTGTCGACGATCACTGCCCGCACCCCTTCGGCAAAGTCGGGGCGCGTGATCACGCGGCTCGCTATGCGGTATTCGTTGCGCATGTTGTCGGCGAAATCGTCGAACTCGGCCGCCTCGGCGAGCTGGCGCAACGCGACCTTGCAGGTCTGCGGGCTCTTGGTCCGCAGCGTGGCGAGTTCCTTCGCCGCCCATTCGCTGTCGTCGGTTTCCAGGCTCGCCATGATCTCTTCGAGCGAGTCGGACTTGAAATGCCAGGCGACGCGCTCGGCCTGCTCCTCGATCTTCGCCTTGGGCGGGGTTTCGGAGAGGTCCGAGAGGATTCCGCCGATGCGGTCGGGATGCTCGATGATGCGCGCCTTGGCCTCGGCGAGTTTCTCGCTCGGCAGGTAGTGCGTGGCAATCCCGACCCACAGGCAGTCCGCGCCATCGAGCCTTGCACCGGTCAGCGCGAGGAACTGGCCCATCCGACCGCCGAGGCGCGAGAGGTACCAGCCGCCGCCGACATCGGGGAACAGGCCGATCCCGCTTTCGGGCATCGCGAAGCGGGTGTGTTCGGTCGCCACGCGGTACTTGGCGGGCTGCGAGATGCCGACGCCGCCGCCCATCGTGATTCCGTCCATGAAGGCGACCACGGGCTTGTCGTAGGTGAAGAGCTGGTGGTTGAGCTGGTACTCGTCGTGGAAGAACTTGCGCCCGCTCTCGCCGCCGTCGTGCAGCGCCGAATTGCGCAGGAAGGCGATGTCGCCGCCGGCGCAGAAGCCGCGCCCTTCGGCATGGTCGACGATCACCGCCTCGACCGCATCCTGCGCCGCCCATTCGCTCAGCGCCGCGCTCATCGCGTGGCACATGTCGAGTGTCAGCGCATGCAGTGCCTTGGGGCGGTTGAGCGAGAGATGCCCGACACGATCATGCGTGTGGGTGAGGACGTCTTCGGCTTGTTCGGTATTTGCTTGTTCGGTCACTGGCGCAGCATGTCCCTTCCGACGATCATTCGCATGACCTGGTTGGTGCCTTCGAGGATCGAATGCACGCGCAGGTCGCGCCAGAAGCGTTCGATCGGGTAATCCTTCAAATAGCCGTAGCCGCCGAACAGCTGTAGCGCGTTGTTGACGACGTTCGAGCCGCTATCGGTCGCGAGCCGCTTCGCCATCGCGGAGAAGCGCGTCTTGTCGGGCGCGTTCTCGGTCACCTTGGCGGCGGCGAGATAGAGCAGCGCGCGCGCCGCCTCCAATTCGGTCGCCATGTCGGCGAGCATGAACTGCGTGTTCTGGAAATCGGCGATCGGCTGGCCGAATTGCTGGCGGTCCTTGGTGTAGGCGACCGCCTCGTCGAGGCAGCGCTGCGCGCCCCCAAGCGAACAGGCACCGATATTGAGCCGCCCGCCGTCGAGACCCGCCATCGCGAAGCGGAACCCGTCGCCTTCGGCGCCGACGAGGTTTTCGGCCGGCACGCGGCAATCCTCGAAGATCAGCTGCGCGGTCGGGCTGGCGTTCCAGCCGAGCTTCTTCTCAGGCGTGCCGTGCGAAAGACCCTCGGTGCCCTTCTCCACCACGAAGCACGAAATGCCCTTCGACTTGTGGTCGCCGGTGCGCGCCATCACGACATAGACGTCGTTGTAGCCGCTGCCCGAGATGAACTGCTTGGTACCGTTGAGGACGTAGTGATCGCCGTCTTTGACCGCGCTGGTCTTGAGCGCGGCGGCGTCCGAACCGCTGCCCGGCTCGGTCAGCGCGTAGCTGGCGATCTTCTCCATCGTCACCAGTTCGGGCAGGAATTTCGCCTTGACCGCGTCGCCGCCGAAGCGGTCGATCATCCACGCCGCCATGTTGTGGATCGAGATATAGGCGCTGGTCGCGGGGCAGCCATAGGCCATCGCTTCCATGATCAGCGCCGCCTCGAGCCGACCGAGCGCGATCCCGCCGCTTTCTTCCGAGACGTAGATCGCGCCGAAGCCAAGCTCGCCGGCCTGCTGGATCACCTCCTTGGGGAAGTGATGGGTCTCGTCCCATTCGCCCGCATGCGGGGTGATGTTGTCGGCGGTGAACTTGCGCGCCATCTCCTGGATGGCGAGCTGGTCGTCGGTGAGTGCGAATTGTCCAGTCATGGGGTCCCAATAACGGCTTCGACCTCGATTTCCACCTTCCAATCATCGCGCACGAGCGCGGGCGTGCCCACCATCGTGGCGGCCGGAGGGTGATCGCCGAAGGCGCGCGCATGAGCCGCGCCGACTAGGTCCTGGTCGGCAAGATCGGTCACGTACATCCGCGTGCGGACGACATCGGCGGCGGTCCCGCCCAGATCCTCGATAGCGGCCACGGCGATGGCGAAACACCGCGCCGCCTGTGCGCCCGCATCGCCCGGTGTGGTGCTGCCGTCGGGCTCGATCGGCCCGGTGCCCGAGACGAGGATGCGATCATCGACCCTGAGCGCGCGGCAGAATCCGAATTGCGCCTCGTAGGGCGAGGCGGACTGCGCGCGGCGGCGTTCCTGTCCTCCTCCCCCGATCACCCGCAATAGATCCGTTCGATGACGTAATCGTCGTCATAGACG
This sequence comes from Pseudoblastomonas marina, assembly GCF_034374265.1. Taxonomy (NCBI): domain Bacteria; kingdom Pseudomonadati; phylum Pseudomonadota; class Alphaproteobacteria; order Sphingomonadales; family Erythrobacteraceae; genus Pseudoblastomonas; species Pseudoblastomonas marina. The sequence continues at coordinate 1,383,938 of NZ_CP139718.1, forward strand.
ACGTTGACGCGGTCGGGCCGGTAATCCTGCGTCACCGCGCTGCGCGGCGGGATCCAGCGGAAGGCATCGGCGCCGCTTTCCGCCCGGATCCGCGCACCGAGTTCGACGCTGGTGCGCTGGCCGACCAGCGACTGGATGGGCGCGGCGTCGCATTCGCCCTGCGGCGCGACTTCGATCGGCTCGTCGCCGGCCTGCGTCGTCGCGCAGGCCGCGAGGGCGAACAGCGGCAAGGCTAGCAGCGCCTTCATGCCGCACACCTCTTGCGCGGCATCGGTTCGTAGCCGCCATCGTCACCGGCTTCAGAGGGAACCAGGCGGTCACCGCCATCCTCGAGCGTGAGCTTTGTCGACTGGGTCCAGGTCTCGCCCTCGCCCGACATGTTCATGTCGACGACGATGGCATCGTCACCCTCTGCGCGGATACCGGTGACGTCGCCGACCGATTCGTAGAACACGATCCGACGCTGGCCGATCTCCATCCGCAGGTCCGAGGCCGGGTCGCAGTTGCCTTCGACATAGTCCCACGCGCCGAGGAAGCGTGCGGGGATCGCGCGGAGCGCGTCGGCGCTGCCGGCATTTCCTGCTTCGTCTGCGGGCGGGGCCGAGTCGGCGACGTTGTCGGCCGCAGAGATATCGCCGTCGACCGGCGTGTCAGGTTCGGCGTCGCATCCCGAAATTGCGAGCGCGAGCGCGGCGGCGAACAGGGCTGGTGTTTTCATCATGGCATCTCCGGACAGGGGCGAAATCTTTTCATCGACGGGATTCCGGCATCGTCGCCGCGATCGACGGTCAAGGATCCGTCGGGCTGAAGCGCGAATTCCATCCGCTCACTGGCGATCTCGTCTGCATAGCTGGTGTCGAAGGTCGCCACGATCTTCGACTCGCTGCGATCGTGCAGCTCGACGATCGTGCCGCCCTGCTCGAACAGGCTGAAGCCATTCGCCGAGACGGTCATCACCTTGCCGAAATTGCGGTTGGTGTCGGAGGTCTGGTCGCAATCCTCCATCGTCGGCGCGCGGCCGAGATCGTCCTCGCGCCACTCGCCGCGCAGCGCCGGGGGCATGCCCGATCGCCCCTGCGCTTGCACCTCGTCAAGCGGCGGCGCGCCGTCGCCGATCCCGCCATCGGGTTCGACCGGGATCGACGTTTCGTCTTCGGATGTGTCGGACGCTTCGCTGCAACCCGCAAGCAGCAGGGCGGCAAGGGCGGCGCAGGCGGCGGGTTTGAAGGCGATCATGGATATGTCTCCCATTGATGCTCCAACGCGCCGCCTGCCGATCCTATCCCCGTATCAACCCATCGTCGGGATGACGAAGGCGTTCGAACCGTCGCCGCCGCCATCGGGCCAGCGCTGGGTCACGGTCTTGACCTTGGTCCAGAACTTGAAACCCTCGGTGCCGTACTGGTTGGTGTCGCCGAAGGCCGAGCGCTTCCAGCCGCCGAAGGTGTGGTAGCTCACCGGCACCGGGATCGGCACGTTGATGCCGACCATGCCGACATTGACCCGCTGCGCGAATTCGCGCGCGGCGTGGCCGTTGCGGGTGAAGATCGCGACGCCGTTGCCGTACTGGTGGTCGCTCGGCAGCTTGACCGCGTGCTCGAAATCCTTCGCACGGACGATCTGGAGGACGGGACCGAAGATCTCTTCCTTGTAGCTTTCCATGTCGGTGGTGACGCGGTCGAGCAGCGTCGGGCCGACGAAGAAGCCGTCCTCGTGGCCCTGGAGCGAGAAACCGCGCCCGTCGACCACGACTTCCGCGCCTTCCTTTTCGGCGGTGTCGATCCACTGCTCGATCCGCGCCTTGTGCTCGGGCGTGACCACCGGGCCGTAATGCGCGTCGGGATCGTTCGATACGCCGACACGCAGCGCGTTGATCGCGGGGATCAGCTTTTCCCGGAGGCGCTCGGCGGTGTCCTCGCCCACCGGGACGACGACCGGCAGCGCCATGCAGCGTTCGCCCGCCGAGCCGAAGGCGGCACCGGCAAGATCGTTCACCACCTGGTCGAGATCGGCGTCGGGCATGACGATGCCGTGGTTCTTCGCACCGCCCATCGCCTGCACCCGCTTCCCGGCAGCAACGCCGCGCTTGTAGACGTAGTGCGCGATGTCGGAAGAACCGACGAAGCTGACGCCCGCAATGTCCTCGTGGTCGAGGATCGCGTCGACCATTTCCTTGTCGCCATGGACCACCTGCAGCAGCCCTTCGGGCGCGCCGGCTTCGACGAACAGCTCTGCAAGGCGCACCGGGACGCTCGGATCGCGCTCGGACGGCTTCAAGATGAAGGCGTTGCCCGCCGCGATCGCCATGCCGAACATCCACATCGGGATCATCGCGGGGAAGTTGAACGGGGTGATGCCCGCGCCGATGCCGAGCGGCTGGCGCATCGAATAGACGTCGATCCCGGTGCCCGCCCCTTGGGTGTATTCGCCCTTCGAGAACTGCGGCAGGCCCGCGCAATATTCGATCACCTCGAGCCCGCGCTGGACGTCGCCCTTGGCGTCGTCGACCACCTTGCCGTGCTCGGACGACAGCAGCTCGGCGAGCTCCTGCATGTTGGCCTCGATCAGCTCCTTGTACTTGAAGAACACGCGCGCGCGCTTCTGCGGGTTGGTCGCGGCCCAGCCGGGCTGCACTTCCTTGGCCTTGGCGACCGCGCGATCGAGCAGCGCGGCGTCGCCGAGCGGGACTTCGGCCTGGACCTCGCCGGTCGACGGGTTCCAGACCTTGTGAGTGCGACCCGTGGGGCTAGCGGGGCCGCCGACGATGAAATGATCGATGTTGCGCATGTGATTTCCTCTCGAGAATCTGTTGGCCGCGCGATGCGCGCGAGAACTCGTTTAATCAAGGGTGGAGACCGCCAAGGGTTCCGAACGCGCCGGTTCCCGCCCCGCAAGCCTTGCAGCGCGGCGCACCTTCGTGGATGGATCGACCCGATGACCGACCACGCCGCCACCGATGCCGCCCTGGCCGCAGAGATCGCCACCCATGCGGGAGAACTGCTGCTCGAGCTGCAGCGCTCGGGCCGATTCGAGGGCCGCGAGCTGGGCGATGTCGGCGACGCCCGCGCCGATGCGCTGATCCTCGAACGGCTGCGCGCGGCGCGCCCCGGCGACTGCATCCTGTCCGAGGAATCGGCCGATGTCGGCGATCGCCATTGCGCGCAGCGCGTGTGGGTGATCGACCCGCTCGACGGCACCCGCAGCTACAGCGAAGGCCGCCGCGAATGGTCGGTCCACGTCGCGCTTGTCGAGGACGGCGTGCCGACGCACGGCGCGGTCGCGCTCCCCACGCGGCAGGAGACCTGGCGCTCGGACCGGCCGTCGGCCCTCGGCAGCGCGCAGCGAAAGCCGCGCATCCTCGTCAGCGGATCGCGCACTCCGGTAGAGGCCGATGCGCTGGCCGCGGCGCTGGGCGGCGAGCTGATCAGGATGGGCTCGGCCGGCTACAAGGCGATGGCGGTGCTGCGCGGCGACGCGGATATCTATTACCATTCGGGCGGGCAGCACGAATGGGACAATTGCGCCCCCGCCGCGGTCGCGCTGGCGAGCGGGCTGCACTGTTCGCGGATCGACGGCACTCCGTTCCGCTACAACCGCGCCGACACGCTGGTGCCCGACCTGCTGTTCGCTCATCCCGACTGGGCGGAGCGTGCCCTCGCCGCAATCGCCGCACTCTGACGGAACGACCGTTCCCCCTCTCCGTTCGTAGGGCAACCCACGAAAAAGAGAGGATAATCCATGTCGCTACAAGAAATGATCTCGCGCCACCCGCAGGTGACCGATGCCACGCTCAACGAAGCGCTGGTCGAAGCCAGCCGCCACGCGAACCTGTGCGCGCAGTTCTGCACCTCGTGTGCCGAGGCCTGCGTTGTCGAGGACATGGACATGGCGCAATGCATCCGGAACTGTCTCGATTGCGCCGATGTCTGCACCGCCACCGCGCGCCTCGGGATCCGTCGCACGGCGCAGAATGTCGAGGTTCTGCGCGCGCAGATACAGGCGTGCATCGCAGCCTGCGAAGCCTGCGCCGCCGAATGCGTCCGGCATGACAATCCGCACTGCAGCAAATGCGCCGAGATGTGCCGTGAGGTCGCGCGCGACTTCAAGGCATGCCTCGACAGCGTGGACTAGGCCTCAGCCCCCGCTGACCGCGCGCATCATCTCCGCGCACAGGATCGCACCGTAAGTGCCGAGCGCATAGCCGAGCACCGCCAACAGCACGCCGACCGGGGCGAGCGCGGGATGGAACGCGCCGGCGACCACCGGGGCGCTCGCCGCGCCGCCGACATTCGCCTTGCTTCCCACCGCGACGAAGAAGAATGGCGCCTTCACGATCTTGGCGACGGTCAGCAGCAGTGCCGAATGGAAGGTCATCCAGATCAGGCCGACCGCCATGAACAGCGGCGCGTCGCCAAGCTGGAAGATGTCCATCTTGGTCCCGATCACCGCGACCAGCAGGAAGATGAATACGGTGCCGATCTTAGATGCGCCGACGCCTTCGAGCTGGCGCGCGGGAGTGAACGAACAGGCGAGGCCGATCGTGGTCGCCATCACGACGACCCAGAAGAAGCGGTCCGCCAGCACTGCTTCGGGGCCGAGCATGCCGGTGAACCAATACGACATCCAGCCCGCGCTCCAGTGGCAGAAGCCGACCGCGGCGAAGGTGAAGCCCGCCAGCATGATCATGTCGTTGGCGCTGGGCACGCGCGCCACCTTCTCGGTGAAGGCGGCCATCGTGTCGCGCAGGCGCGAGACCGAGGAGCTGTCTGCGCCGAGCCAGCGATCGACCCGCTCGTGCATGCCCGCGCCATAGAGCAGGAACGCCATCCAGATATTGGCGACAACGATATCGACCGCGACCATCGCGCCGTATTGCTCGATATCGTAGCCATAGACTTCGAGCATCGCGGTCTGGTTCGCACCGCCGCCGATCCAGCTTCCCGCGAGGGTCGCGAAGCCGCGCCACGGCGCGTCCGATCCGCCGGTACCGAGGATTTCGGGCGCGAACTGCGCGACGATCCACAACGCGATCGGGCCGCCGATCACGATCCCGATCGTGGCGGTGAAGAACATGATCAGTGCCTTGGGGCCCAATCCGATGATCCCCTTGATGTCGATGCTGAGTGTCAGGAGGATCAGCGCCGCGGTGAGGAAATAATCCTTCGCGATCGGCCAGAGATTGCTTTCCGACACGTCCATGAAGCCGAAGCTGACCAGCAGCGAGGGGATCAAATAGGCGAGCAGGATGATCGGGACGAAGGTGAAGACCCGGCTCCACACCCCGCCGCGCTCGCGCAGGAGAAACAGCACCCCGAGGATGCCGGCGAGGATGCCGAAAATGATGACGTCGCTTTGGATCACGTGAAAATTCCCTCGTCCCTCGGCGCGGCCCCTCCGGCCCCGCCGCCCATTGCGCGCCGTCCTAGCAACAGTTCACGCAGCGTCAAATCACAGCGCGAGGGCCTGGTTCGGATATCTCGCGGAATGATCCGATGGCAGATCTGCTACGTTAAACGTCGGACGAGTTTGGGCAGCATCGCCCTGCCGAAGGCAGGCACCAGCGCCTTGAAAAAGCATCGTTTTGGTCAGCCGTCGACAAAACAGTGACCCGGGTCGGAATCAAAATAATAAACTGTTAACCCTCTTCACATCGGTCCGATTTGGGGGGCTTTCGACGAGATCCGGCTTCCAAGATGCGCCGTTTAATTTGCTTTGAAGAAGGAGAAATGATGCGCTTTTCACTATTCCTGAGTTCAGCAACGATCGCTTTCGCTACATGTGCAGCATTGGTTCCCGCAAATGTCCGGGCTGACGACTGCCTGTTGGATCGTGACAATGACGGCAATGTTGATGCAGGGGCTACCGACAATGACGGGGGCGCGAATTCCAATGATGACGACAGCTCCACCGCCTGCGGCGTAGGGGCGGAAGCAACCGGCAGCTTCGCCAGCGCATTCGGTAGTGCTTCCAATGCTTCGGGGGCGCGCTCGATCTCGATCGGCCGCCTGTCCGATGCGACCGGTTCGGATTCATCTGCCGTAGGACACAACGCGCAGGCCACGGCGGACAGCGCGACTGCGGTCGGTCAGAATGCCTGGGCGGATTATACCGGCTCGACCGCAATTGGGCAGTCCGCTGATGTCAGCGGGATCGGCGCGGTCGCGGTCGGCGCCGACGCTCAGGCTGGTCAAACCGCTGTTTCGATCGGGGCTCAGTCGAGCGCCAACCAGACGGCTGCGATTGCCATAGGTGGCGATGGAGACGATGCCGATGCGGACGGCGCGCAAGCGGGATATATCAGATCGATCGCGATCGGTGCCGATACGGCAACTTACGGTGTCGCGGGTATCGCCCTCGGCTACGGCGCAGCGGCAGGGACCGATGCGACTGCCCTGGGTGCAAATGCCAGCGCGAACAGCCAAGATGCGACCGCCATCGGTTCAGAAGCCACGGCGAGCGGAACCGGGGCAACCGCTATCAGTAAGGGTGCACTGGCTACTGCCAATGGGACAATCGCCCTTGGGATGGGGTCAAGCGCATTGGCCGACCAGAATATTGCCATCGGCTTCAACGCTGGCGCAGATACCGGTGTTGAGGCGACTGCGGTAGGTGCCTACGCAAGCGCTGATGGGAGCTATTCGCTCGCCGTGGGCACAAGCTCCGCAGCCACGGCCGATTACGCAACGGGCCTAGGATACGATGCGACGGCGAGCGCCAGTAGCGCAACCGCTGTAGGCGACCGGACCACGGCATTGGCCGTAGGAAATACCGCCATCGGGTCCCGCGCTGCGGCCAACACCGGCATATACGCGACTGCTATGGGCTTCGTGTCCAATGCCGATGGGCGGCAATCGGTTGCTCTTGGGGCGCTTTCAGAAGCTACCGCCGCATCCTCTACGGCGGTCGGAGCCTATGCGCAGGCAATTGGCGAATCCAGCACCGCGCTCGGCTTGAGCGCCTCCGCATCGGAAACCTATTCGATGGCATTGGGTGTCAGTTCGGAGGCATCCGGAACGGGTGCCCACGCGTTCGGCACAGGTAGTGTTGCCAACCAATTTGCAGCGCTTGCCATAGGTCGGAGTGCGGAAGCGACCGCTCGTAATGCGGTCGCACTCGGCTCCTACTCGGTTGCGGATGAAGAGGACACGGTGAGCGTCGGCTCTTCCGGTAGCGAGCGACGGATCACCAATGTCGCCGACGGAACAGCCGCCACCGATGCCGCGACGGTCGGCCAGTTGAATGCCATTGCGACCACCGCCAGTAGCAACGCGACCGAGCTGTCCTATTTCGCATCGACCGGAGCGGAAACGGCGGACGCTTCTGGCACGGAGAGCCTTGCCATTGGCAGCAACACTTCGGCCTCGGGCCTGCGCACGACGGCGTTTGGCTATGGAGCTGCGGCTGACGGGGTCCAATCTACCGCCGCAGGGGCGGGTTCTGGAGCGTCCGGAGTAGGGACCCTGGCTTTCGGCGCCTTTGCCCAGGCCCGTGGGAACTATGCCACCGCACTGGGTTATTCATCCTACGCGCCCGCATTCCAGGCTACGGCGGTGGGCAACGGAGCCCAGGCGACCGGTGAAAACGCCACCGCTCTCGGCAAGGCTGCTCTTGCCCGCGCCGAAAGCGCTACCGCTATCGGACATACGGCGACGTCCGATCACACGCGGTCGACAGCAATCGGATTCGCGGCGGTCACGACCGCCAGCAATCAGGTTGCGATCGGAGGAGATAACAGCGCCGTGCGCATTGGTGACATCGATGCGAGCACAGAGGCGCAGAGCGGACCGGTGGATATTGTTACGGTCGATGCCAACGGCGTGCTCGGACGGCAACAGGCGGCGAGCGCAGCCTCCGTCGCGGCCGTGCGGGCCAATGTCGATTATATTGCCGCAGTTTCCGAGGCACAGTTTCAGGCCCTGTCGAGCGATGTCGTCGCTCTCGGCGGACGGGTCGATGCAATGGGTCTTCGGATTGAAGAACTCGATCGCTCCGCCATGGGGGGCATTGCTGCCGCCGCTGCCCTCGGAAGCGCCATCGCCTTGCCCGACAAGCGCTTTACGCTTGCCGGGAACATAGCCACTCACGGCGGCGAACAGGGATACTCCGCGAGCGTCCTTGGCCGGGTGAACGACAGCTTCGCTGTCGGTGCGGGCATCGCGGGCAATACGGGTGACGACCGGGTTACAGCGCAGGTGGGCTTCGCCGTAGGGTTCTAGCTCGCGCAGAGCGCGGTGCGTGGGAAGCGGCGAAGATGGTCACCGGTCACGGGGGCCGCTCGCCGTGAGCCGGGCAGGCACACAAAAAAGGATGGCCCGACATCGCTGTCGAGCCATCCTGTGCCCTCCGGCACCGGCGTTGCCGCCGTCACGCCAGCCGCGCTTCGTACGTTCCGTCGGTCACGGCGTAGTTCATGATCCCGACGGTGCCGCTGAAAACGGCCATCGTCATCAGCACGGCGGTGAGCAGGGTGATCGTATTTTTCATTGCAGGTCTCCTGGACGGGTTCGGCACGATTGCCGATGTCCCCTGTCTAGGAGCGGTCGCGCCGGACATCCTGAGGAGGCGCTGGAAAGAATCTGGCCCATAATCTTTCCAGATTCGGGCGAAGTTTGCCGGGGTTGACGATTTCGTGATAATTCAATGGGACACCTCTGCAATATCTTCCTTCGGGAAGGTCGACGGAGTCGCGCGGCACATGCAGGAGGCCCACTTCCTTGGATGCTAAAGCAGGCCCGGCATCGCATTTCCGACTGGGCGAGTTCACGCTCGACCCGCAGGACGAACGGGTGTGGGGTCCCGCCGGGCACGTGAAGCTCGGGAACAAGGCGTTCCAGGTGCTGCTGAGACTGGTCGAGCAGGATGGCGGTCTCGTGACCAAGGACGAGCTGTTCAGCTCGGTCTGGGACGGGATGGCGGTATCGGAATCGGCGCTGACCTCGGCGGTCAAGGAACTGCGCCGTGCGCTCGGCGACGATCCGAAGAATCCGCGCTATATCGAAAGCGTCTACGGCCGCGGATACCGGCTGGTCGCGCAGGCCGTGGCCGAGAGCGAGCCGGCCCGCCCGAAGGCGTCCGCAGCCCGCCCGGGATCGTCCGATCGCTCCGAACCGCAATCCTATCCGCCGCTGCTGCATGTTCCCGCGCTGCGACACGACTCCGCGCAGGGGGGCTCATGGCTCGACGAGGTGATCCGCGAGGAAATCCTCCACGCGCTATCCCGCTTCAGCGATTTCCGGCTGGTCTCGGGCTCGGTCGCCGAGAATACCGACGACGCCGCGCAACCGACGGGGAAACGGGACTACCGCCTCGAGATCCGGCTGTTCCGCGGCGTCGGCCCGCTCGGGGTATTCGCCAGGCTGGTGAGAATGGAAAACGGCGAGATCATCTGGTCGGATCGCGCCCAGGTCGATCCCGAGCAACCCGAGGCCGATATCGAGAAGCTGGTTCGAGTCATCGTCTCCGCGGTGCTCCCGCGCCTGACCGACGACCTGACACGCCACCTGCCTGCGATACCCACCGATGCCTATGGTCGCTATCTCCAGAACACCAAGGCAATGCGCACGGCAAGCGGCCTCGAGGCGATGCAGGAGGTTGCGCGGAGGTGGGAAGAACTGATCGAGAGCCATCCCGGTTTCGCGCGCGCCTATGCCCCGCTCATCCTCCTGCTGAATACCGATTTCGGGTATAGCGGCCTCGGCTCGACGACCCCCGCCCACCGGGGCCGCGCCGCGGAGCTGGCGCGGCGGGCGGTGCTGATCGACCCCACCGAACCCTTCCTCCACACCGTCATGGCGTGGTGTTATCTCTGGGCCGGCGAGGCCGCGCAGGCGAGCGAACATTTGCGGCAGGCGTACGATCTCAATCCCTACCATCGCAAGCGGCTGCTCCAGATCGGGACCGGGTGGATGTTCATCGGAGACCTCGACCGGGCGGTCGAACTGCTCGACAAGTGCGAAAGCCTGACTCCCTTCATCACCGAGGCGCCGCACGAGGAAGCGGGCTTGCTGCACCTGTTGCTGGGCGAATACGACAAGGCCGAGGATTGCCTGCGACGCGTCGCGCGCCCGACCATCTCGAGCGAGCTCTACCGCGTCCTTGCCGCTTCGGCCGCGGGCGCAAGCGAGACCGCGACCCTCGCCCGCAAGCTGCACGCGATGGTGGCGGCACGCTGGTGCGGCGATACACCGCCCGATCGCGAGCGGTTCATCGCCTGGGCGCTGTTCCATCATCCGTTCCAGCAGCAGGATCGGCGCGACTGGGTGACAGACCAGCTGCAGGCGATTGCAGATCTCGTGGATTGAGGCCGCGGGAGCGTGCCAGCGCCGCGACGAGGCTGGTCCAGACCATTGCAGGGCGATGACCGGTGACGGCGACTCCCCGAGCTGCCACTTCGAGGCAGGCGATCGCATCGCGGTTCTTCTGCGAAAGCGCGTTGATCTCGATCCAGCGGCGGATCGGCTCGGCGCGCCCGGCGGGAAGATCGGCCTGTTCAAGCAGCGATTCCCATTCGCGCTCGGTATAGTGGAGGCTCCGGGCGGCGGTCATGATCGAACGCGCCTCGCCGGTTGTGAGAGCCTCACGGCGCAGCGCCCGGTGGACGGTTGCGCGGCAATCGACCAGCGGGAGCGTCAACGGCCGCCAGCCCCATTCCGCGGGGCCGTGTACCAGCGCGACCTCGTCGTCCGCGGTGAGCCGCGCAGCGGCATAGGCGCGATAGATGGCCCCCACCCCGACCATCCCGGCCGCCTCCATTTCCGCGGCCCGCAGCGCGCCCATGCTGGCGGCGCCCAGCACGCGCACGCCGCGTGACAGCAGCAGAAGGATTTCCTTGTGCCGAACCGCCGGGCGATGGTCGAAATAGCCGTCGACGAGGCAAACGGTATCATCGGACCCGGCGTCGAGCACGAGAAGGTCGCCCGCTTCGGCCGGATCGCGCCAGGCGATGTCCGGCCAGGCCGCGCGATCCGCCGGCAAGAGCGATGGTCCGGCGAAACAGAATACGGTCATGTCGGCGCCCGTCGTTCGCGGTGGAGCGAACCGAGGCCGGGCACGAAGACCTTGACCACCGGGATCGCGCCTTCGGGAGCGAGACGCGCCACGACGATCCGGTCGTATCCGAGGCTCGCCAGCCGATCCGCCACCCGGCGCGGCTCCGAACAGCGCGGCTCGATATTCTCGAACGACGAAAGCGGGACGCCGAGTTCGACCGCGCCGAGCAGCCCGCCGCCGGGGGTCGAGCGGTAGAGGCGAGGCATCACGTCGTCGCGCGATCCCGCGATGACCGTCAGGCGCGACTGGATCGCCTCGGCCATCGCCCCGAACAGCGCCCGCTCGGGATCGCCGTGCGCACAGCTGCCCATAAAATCGCGTTGCCCCTCCCCGTAGGCCGCGGGCCCGCTCAGGCAGACGATGCACACCGGCATGCCGTCGATCGTTTCGGTGGCGAAGACGCGCAGCGTCGCATCGGCGCTCGCGGCGCGCTCCTTCCAATGATGAAACCAGCCGTAGGGGATCGAGGCGACGTCGATCCGGCCATGCGCCTTGGCGGCCGGCGACGAGCGCTCCCACGCGCCCACCGCGTCGCGCTCGAGCACTTCGCGCAGGCCGGTGGCGATCGCCTCGCTTTCGCAGGTGCCCAGCGCCAGGCCCGCGCTGCTGCGTTCGAGCCAGTGACCGTCAGTGAGAGTGAAATCGAGCGACACGAACAGGTGGGGCAGGAAGAACTCGTCATCCGTGCGGAATTCGCGCGCGGTGCACCAGTCGAGCGCCCCGTGCGCCTCGCCGATGCCGCGATCGGCGTTGCAATCGTGCGGATCGGGGCAGCGCGCCGACGCAGGCAGGTCGCGCCAACGTGTCGCACGGATATTGACGACCGCATTCTCGGCGCGATGGCTCTCGAGCGCCTCGCCCAGCGCACCGATCCGCGCCAGCAGGTTGGACGCGTGCTTGCCCTGGTGGACGCTTTGCGCGCGGCCGAACGGGCGCACCGCCTGCCACACGGGAAAACCGATCCGGTCGAGGCCGGTCAGGTCGGCGAGCCGCGTCACTCCGGCTTCGAATCCCTCGGCCTCGATCCGGTCGAGAAACAGGCCCGGCGCGAGCGCGCGCGGCTCGCTTGGTGGTCCGGGAGCAACGTCCCGGAACGGCATCCTATCAGTTATCCGTTTGCGCCTGAGCCGTGCTCATCATCTTCTGCGGCGGCTCGATATAGGTTCCGCACACTTTGTCGCCGCGGTCCAGGACAACCTTCAGTCGATCGATGTCGCTACGGGCATCCTCGCTCAGGTCCGGATCGTCCGGATCAAATTCGGACACCGCCTGCGTGACGTAGATCTTGCCCCCGAACTCGAGCACGAACTTGGGTTCCGCAAATGCTTCGACTGGGTCGACACAAACGAACGCTTTTCTCCTGCCAGACATACCGCCTCCTGTTGCTGAAATCAGCGGCGGCATCTTCGGCGCAGGGAACCCCTTCGTCAATGGCACGACCGATCGAAACGGGACCCAGGGCAAAATCGTAGGAAAACTCCCATCGCCCTAAGGTAAATGGGTTTTCCGTTTACTTTACCGCAAGCGCTGCCTGCTTGTCCCGCATCTTCCTCACTAAGCTCTCGAGGATCTCGCCCTCATCATGCAGGCCGCTTCCACTGGCTAAAGCCACGCATCCGGCTCGATCGTCAATCAGCTGCATCTCTTCTGACAGGACCATCGCGTCCCTTGTAATTTTTTTGCACGCTGCTATACAGAAATTGCCTAACGTCGTTTGCGACGGATTTTGATTGCCTCATCCTGCGATTAACCGCGGCAGTGGCACCACTTCCATTTCATCCTACCGGCTCCGCTACGGAATTCGTCCGTGCGGATGATTTTTCGTACGCAAGGATGACTTGATTGGCGAAAGAAGAGCTCATTACGATGGAGGGCGCGATCGACGAGATCCTGCCCGACGGGCGCTTCGGCGTCACCCTCGACAATGGGCATCGTCTTATCTGCTACACTGCAGGAAAGATGCGTCGCTATCGCATCCGATCGGTCGTTGGAGACCGCGTACACGTCGAAATGACGCCATACGATCTGAGCAAAGGCCGGATCGTTTTCCGCGAACGGACACCGGGGCATACGCCCGTTGGTGCCCGCAAGCGCGGATTCAGGCGCTGACACTTTTGAAGAGGCGGCGGGACCGACCCGCCGGACACAAGAATTATGACTGCAATGAACCTGCGCGATGCCTCGCGCCCGAAACTTTCGCTGCGCTACGGCGCGATCCACGCCCAGCGCGCCGATCGGGAAGGGACAAGTTCCCTTCCGATGCCGACCGCCGAATTGCGACATCTCGTCGCGACGATGATCGACTGATGACACACCATAATCGCGGCCATGCATCTGCATTCCCGCCACAGCAGGACGCCTGACATGGACCTGAACCACCAATATGCCGAGCATCAGCGAGCCCTGATGGGGGCCGGTCGTACCGCAAACGAAGACGAGCGCCTGGTCAAACTGGCGACAGCTTCGCGCATCGCAGGCCGTATCAGCGACTTCCAGATCAGACTGGGCGCCGCGGCAGCCTGTGCCTGGAGCAAGGCGCAGTTTGCCGACCACGCGTTGATCAAGACGGACTCCCAAGCGATCCTGTAGTTCGAGGGCCCTGACGAACCAATTCTGCTCAGGTGGAAATTCGACAGGTATCCACGCACGGCCGGGCGATCGGAAATTTCCGGTTCTCGCGCCCTGATTACGGCGACCTCGGTCCATTTGACGACTTGATACACGACCCCGGCCCGCCATCTCGCGCGCCGGGGCAGGGTGTGCTTCAGTCGGCTTGCGCCAGCATCTCCTGAATTGCCGCATGAACCTTACCGGGCATGTACGGCTTGGGGTAAAACCGCGAACCCTCCGGCAGTGGCGCTTTACCGAACAAGGGCGTGACTTGCACTCTGGGGTACTCTCCGGAGCGCTTGACCATTTCGGCGGATTGCCAGCGCGAAATCGGACTCATGCTGAGGGAAACTGCAGCGAACGCGGTAAAACACGGCGGTGCCCGGGAAATCGCGGTCGAATGCCTGGTGGAATCCGGCCGTCTGTTGCTGACGATATTCGAGGACGGCAGCGGTTTCAATTCCGCGATGATCGCGGAGGACGGCGAGACCATATTGCACTTGCCGCTTTCCCTTTCCGAGCGCGTGAAAAAGCTGGACGGGGACTTGGAAATAGTGGCGCTTAATTCGGGTTCGCGTACACGTATTTCTCTGCCAATGGAGCGATTGTCATGACGCGGGTAATGATTGCCGATGATCACCCTCTCGTACTCTCGGGGGTGGAATCGATCCTGCGCGACAGCGAATTCGAAGTGGTGGGGCGCGCCAGCGATGGCACCTCCGTTCTTGAAGCGCTCTCCTCCGTGCGCCCAGACATCCTGGTATTGGACGTCTCAATGCCGCAGATGAGCGGGATGGACGTGCTTCGAACGATGCGCGCCCGCGGAGATCAGCGGCCAATCATTCTGCTTACTGCAAGCCTCGCCGATCATTGCTTGGTGGAGGCGCTGTCGCTCAACGTCGACGGCATCCTGCTCAAGGAAGGAGCCGAACACCTGCTGGTGCGCTGCCTGCGGGAGGTATGCCAGGGCAAGCGCTGGATCGATCGCGAGGCGATGGATCGCGCCCTGTCCTATACAATGAACGACGGTAAGAAGGGCCAGCATCCCCTGACTTGTCTGACCAAGCGCGAGCGCGCCGTCACCGGGTTGATCGCCCGCGGGATGCGCAATCGCGCGATCGCGACCGAGCTCGGAGTGACCGAGGGAACGGTGAAGGTGTACCTTCACCGAATCTACGAAAAATTGAACGTGCAGAGTCGCACGGAACTGGCGCTCCTGGCGTCGTCCGCGCCCGAAATAGAATGAAATTCAACAGCAAAAGACCTGTTTCGCTGTCGAAGGATAACGTCGATTTGGCCGAACGCTGAATGGGATAAGGGTAAATGGTTCGGTAATCTTCTGGGCATCCCATCGATCACAAAGATCACGGGGACAGCACGCTTTTTTGCACCCAGGAGCATACCCATGAAAACCATTTCGATTCTCGGCGGTCTCGCCGCTCTCGCCATGTCTTCCGCCGCGCTTGCTGCGGTTACCTTCGACGCCGAAACCGGCACCGGCTTCGTCGGCAAGGGCGACGTCCAGCTCGCTTTCGGTTGGAACAACAAGGCCGCGCAGGACAATGCCAATGCCGTCAGCTTCACGTTCGAAACCGAAACCGCTTATATCGCCACCTGCGAGTGGGACACCGTGGCTGGCAAGTCGGGCAACGTCATCCATCACGAAGTGAACCTGCGCCGCAACACGGCCCTGAATTCGAACATCAATTCCGATCCGCGCAAGACCGGCCAGTATACGGGCTACAACCTGTCGGGCTTCGGCGCGACGACCACCAGCGGGCAGTCGGTTCCGACCGTCGGCGGCGCGTGCCCCGGCAACAATCCCGGCATCGTGACCGAAGTCCAGGAACTGGGCACCACCGGCGGCCTGTTCGTGCACTTCAACGGCATGTCGGCGCAGCTCTGACGTTCCTGAGGCTTTCTCCAATTTGGAAGCCCTCCAGGGGGGCGGGGGACCTCGGTCCTCCGCCCTCTTTGGTTCGGAAAGGCCTATGAAGACCAGCCTCACCGCGATCGGAATCCTTGCCCTGTCGGGATTTCCGCTCGAGCTTGCTGCACAGGAAGCGGCGGCCGAGCAGTCGAGCGAGGAAAACCGCATCGTCATCACTGCCGACCGCTTCATCATGCCGGCTCTGCGCGGGATCAAGCCGGAGCGCAGCCTCGATGAAAGCGATGTTGAATCCTACGGTTCGGCCACCGTCGGCGAATTCCTCGACGAGATCAAGGCGCAGAACGGCGATGAAGACCCGGTCTTCCTAGTCGATGGCGAGCGCGTCGCAGGGATCGAGGATATCGAGGACCTGCCGGCCGAAGCGATCGATGCGCTCGAAGTGCTTCCGCGCGGAAGCAGCCAGATGGCGGGCGGCGTTCCCAATCGGCGCGTGTACAATATCGTCCTCAAGAAACAGCTGCGAAGCGCCGTCGTCACCTCCAGTGCAAGGTTCGCGACCGAAGGGGGATGGGCAGAGGGGCGCGGCGAGATCGCATTGACGAGGATCGCCGGTCGCGACCGGCTCAATGCCGCGCTCCGCTATCGCGATTCCGATGCCTTGCTGGAATCCGATCGCGATTTGGCCCAACCGGCCCTTGCGCGCGACCTTCCGATATTCGGCCTGACCGACACAGCAGACATAGCCGCAGCGCGAACCCTCAAGCCGGATTCGCATGTGATCGAAGCCAGCCTCGCCGGTGCGAACCGCTTGGCGCCTTGGCTGTCCGCCAGCTTCAACCTGCGGGGCCGCTGGTCGCGCGACGACAGTCTCAATGGACTGGCCAATGCCCTGTTTACCGATGCGGGAGGCGAAATCCTGCGGGCCTATTCGCGCACGCCGCTCGAACAAAGCTTCGCCTTCGATAGCGCCAGCGGCAATTTGGTGCTGAATGCCGACGTGGGTCGCTGGCTGATCAGCTTGGCAGGCCAGCGCAATCGCAGCGCAAGATCCTTTGAAGCGGATTTTGCCCCGGCGGGGATCGCGGCCGGGCCCCGGCTGCCTGCCGGGGTGGATCCCGCGGTCGAACCGCTCGACGCATTTTTTGCCATCACCACCGGACGCAGCAACTCGCGCGGCGCGACGGACGGCGTCCGGCTCAACGCACTCGGCCCGCTACTCGCACTGCCCGCAGGCGATGCACGAGTGCGCGGCGCGCTCGAGTTCCGCCGCGATACACAAACCTCGGTCAGCGATTTCGGCGCAGGCCGGAGATTGCGCGATGTGTCGCGCCGGACCCGCGGCGGTGAAGTCGGAGTCGATATTCCCATCGCAAGCGCACGGCAGGATGTCCTTTCCGGGCTCGGCGAATTGAACATGAGCTTCGATTATGCGCGAAGCGATGTCGAAGGCGCGGGGGTGCTCGACCGGATCACCATCGGTACACTCTGGCAACCGATCGCACCGCTTTCCATTACGGCATCGTTCGAGCGCGCCAATCTTCCGGTTCCGGTCGAGGTGCTGGGCGACCCGCTTACCATCACGCCGAATATCCGGATCGTCGATCTGCCGACCGGTCAGACGGTGGATGTGGACTTCCTCAGCGGCGGCAATGCCGGTTTGCGCTCCGCGACCCACGAAACACGCCGCTTCGCCATCAACGCATCGCCCTGGCCCGAGATCGGGTTGAATGTATTCGCCGATTATCGCGGGGAAACGTTGCGCGATACGATCGGGTTCGTTTCTTCTGCGAGCCTGCCCTTCTACACGGCATTTGCCGATCGGTTCGTCCGCGACGGAGCAGGACTGCTGATCGCCGTCGATGGCCGACCGGTGAATTTCGCGCGCCAGGAACGAGAAGAGCTGCGATGGGGTGCCTCGTTTCTCCTCCCCATTGGGGGCTCCGAGACAGCGAGCCCGTCAAACTCTGCGGATGATGCGGGAAGTGATTCCTATATCGCAATTCCGCCGGGAGCGGGGACGCGCCTGCAGTTCGTTCTCGCCCATACGCTGGCGCTGCGCGATCGCGTTTTTTTGAGCGATGCGGCCTCCCCGATCGACCTGCTCGAAGGAGGCGCCATCGGCCTGGGCGGCGGACGGCCGCGCCATATCCTCGATGCAAGCGCCGCATTATCGGCGCGTGGCCAGGGAATTCGCATGGCCACGCAATGGCGCTCGGCTTCGCGCCTGATTACTGGAAATAGCGCGCAGGACAGGCTCGACTTCGGCGGCCTCGCCACCGTCAATGTTCGCGCCTTCACCGACCTCGACCGTATCCTGCCGTCGTCCGGCTTTACCAAAGGTGCGCGCGTCTCACTCTCGATCATCAACGTCGGCAATGACCGCCAGATCGTTTCAGACGACGACGGGGTGACCCCGCTCGCCTACCAAAAGGCATATCGAGACCCGATCGGACGGATTGTCGAGATCGAACTGCGCAAGGCGTTCTAGCCCCGCAGATCCACCAATCCCGTTCCCCAATAAAGCCTGCGGATGTCGCCGGCGAACATGACTCGGAACCTGTTCCACCAGCCGGATCACCTCGGGCGACGAGCTGAAATGGCGAAATGGGCTGGCCGGTTTTCGGGGGCGAGGCATGCCCTCCACTGGCCGATCAGCGGCGAACCGCCAATGGGAGCATTTGCCTAGACAATGCCCGGCTGCTTAGGCGATTATCCTCCGGATTTCTGCGTGTTTTCCGCACTTGCACGGTCCTGCAATCACGTGCATCGAACGGGCCTGGAAATTGTCCCGAGTACTCGTCACCGAAATGGTTTCTGTCCCTCGCATCGCAGCCATTCTGGCCGTCAAAAATGGCGCAGATTATCTGGGGGAAGCAGTTCGCAGCATTCTTCGGCAGACCATGGGCGATTTCGAGCTTGTCATCGTCGACAATGGCAGCACCGATGAGACGGCTGAAATCCTCTCCGGGTTTGCCCGGCAGGACAAGCGGATAAGACTGCTATTCCTTCCAGACCCCGGGCTATCCGACTGCCTCCGGCTGGGAATAGCCAACAGCGCCGCCCCATACCTTGCGCGCCTCGACGCAGACGACCTGGCCAGGCCAGATCGCTTTGCGCTCCAGATGGAACGCCTCGAAGCGGATCACGGACTTGGTCTAATGGGTTCACAAGTGACGATGATAGACAATCGAAGCCGGCCCCTGGCGAGACTGACCCGTCCAACCCATGATCCCGAAATTCGACGACTGATGTCTCGCCTTGTGCCGTTTTGCCATTCGAGCGTGATGATGAAACGCGAGGTTTATGAGCGCGCGGGAGGGTACCGCCCCGGCATCCGTTATGGCGAAGATTGGGATCTTTGGCTCCGCATGGCTCCGCTCACGAGGATGGCAAACCACGAAGAAGCGCTCGTCTCCTATCGTGTGCATGGCGATTCAATCAGCCAGCGCTACGCCGTGCGGTTTTCGATCGCCCAGCTTCGGCTCCGGGCAGCTTCGCTTCAGGCACAACAGGAACTTGGGTCGCCTGACGGCTTTCCCGCCCGACCGCTGATGCGGGAAAGCTTTGGCCTCGTCCGCACATCTCGCGAACAATTCGTCCGAGAGATCAAAACTCACGTTTTCAAACAGGCATTGAAGAGACTGCTTTTCGTACTCGGTGCCATGCCGATAGTATCGCGCGCATTCCCGAGGCTTTTTCACGCCTCGCCCTGATCGACGACGCCCTACCTCACCCCGGAACCGAGGCCTGCCGTTCCGGTCATCCCATCGATGAAGGGGACCGACGCGCCCACCAGTTCGCCCATCGCGAACCGGTCCACGAGGTCCTTCATCCCGCGTTCGATCCCGGTTCGAGGTTGCCAGCCAAGCTGGACCATCGCGCGCTCGGGGTTACCTACGAAGCGGCTCACATCGTAGCTCCGCGGCGGCGCGAGGACGATTTCGACCGGCGCGCGCGCGCATTCGATCGCAAGTTCGGCCAGCCTGCGAAGCGTCGTGCCGCTTCCGGTGAGGAAATGGATCGGGGGCAGCGCCTCGCCGGCCATGGTCGCCATCACCGACCGGTAGAGACCGTCGGTCGCATCATCGATATGGGTGAAGTCGAACAGGTTGTCGGCTCCTTCGAGCCGCAGGACGCCTCCTTCGGCAGCGGTGCGCGCGAAGGCGGGGACAACCCGGTCGGAATGGTCGTGAATACATCCATAGACATTCGAAAACCTGACCAGGCTGGCGCGCAGGCCCGCAGCACTCGCATGGTGCACGAGTTGCTCCCCCGCGACCTTGCTGCGGGCATAGACATTGAGCGGGCTGAGCGGCGCATCCTCGCTCACGGGCAGGCTCGGAGATTCGCCGTAAACCTCTCGGCTGCTGGCGAAGATGAGCCACGGCCGTACCTCCATCCGCAGCGCAATATCGATGATTTCGCGCAGTGGGTTGACGTTGACCGCTTGGCACAGAACGGGATTCTGTTCCGCCCACACGACCCGGGAAATCGCAGCGAGGTGAATGATACCCGTCACGCCTTGCATGGCGCGTTCGAGGGCAGCCGAACTCCGGCTGTCCTCCGCAGGGTTATCGTGAAAATCGAATGTGCGAACCGGGATGGAAGACCGGACCAAGCGCTTCACGATCGAACGGCCGATCAACCCGCTGGAACCTGTGACCAAGATCATCGATCGCGAAGCCCCACTTCCCTTCCGGCCGATGGAGCCCACACGCAAGACGCGATGACCATCAATCAACCAGCCCGAAGATCGATATAATATCCAGAAGGCTGTTATTGCAAGTTAGGCAGGAGGATGCCTCGCATTGCGCCAACCGCTTGGTTGCGGCTCGCTTTCACATGCGTCAAACGGGACTATTCACAGTCACTGCAGGTTCAATTCACAGGAGACACCGGAATTGCGCGGATTGATCACCAGGTCCATGGCTCGGCTCGCCCAGATGGTCTCCGTAAGGCCCGTCCCTCCGGGCGGAGGACGATCGCCCATCCGCGATGCGCGCGTCCGGGCCAGCGGCCATTCGACCCGCGATGTCGAATCTTATTACCAGCACAACACCCCGGCCTACCTCCGGGGTTTCGGAGAATTCTTCCAGGGCAGCAGGCCTGATTCAGACGAACAGCTGGTCAGCTACACGATCGAAGCCGCGCAGCTCGCCGACGGACAGGATGTCCTCGATGCCGGGTGCGGCGTAGGCGGTCCCGCGCTTGCATTCGCCACCCATCTGGATCTCCGCATCGAGGGTGTCACGCTTGCGCCGGCTCAAGTCGACGAAGCTCGCACGCGGATCGCCAAGGCCGAACTCAAGGGTTCAGTTGCCGTGAGGCAAGGCGATTTTCACCAGCTGGCGACATTGTACCCGGGGCGACAATTCGACCGGGTGCTGCTGCTCGAATCGCTTTGCCACGCCGAATCCTATCGCAATGTGCTTGCCGGGGCCCGAGACCTGCTCAAGCCCGGCGGCAAGATCTACATCAAGGATTTCTATGCCGTCGACCACCGCGCCCGGCCGGAGCGGATCGAGGCCCAGAACACCGATCTGAAACGGCTGACCGATATCTACAAGCTCGTCGTCCCCGACCTCCCGAGCGTGCTCGATCTGGTCTCGGAGCTGGGCTTCCAACTGGTCTATCTGCGGATGCCCGAATTCGAGCCGACCTACCGGCACTGGGCGCAATACGAAGTCGAAACCGGCAGGCCGTGGAGCCCGCATACGCAACCGGGCGAAGTGATCCAGGGGTTCGAACTTCTGGCGCAGATCTAACGGCTTCTGCGGCTGCTCTCGTATTGCGGGTCGCGCAGCCGCGTCACGTCGTCCAGGACCTGCCGCCAACGCTGCGGAAACAGCAGCAGGTGCAAGACGAGCACGGCCAGATTCCTGGGATCGATCGCGATGCACGTCACGAGCAGCGCGAGCGGTAGGAATACGTCGTAGAACTCGTGCAGAAACAAGGTGCCGCGCGGATGGTGCCCGACGATCCTGACCACCATCAGGAAGCGGTCGTTCCGCTCCCACACCAGCCAGCCGTAGAGCGCCAACGCGACGACACCCGCCGCCAAGGCGATCGGCCCTCCCAACAGCGCCAACGAGCCGATTGCCATCAGTTCGAGCGGGAAGATGACCCGACGGGCCCAGCGGGCAGCCGCCTCGACGCCGATGCGCGCGACCAGCGTGTTCGCGCCGGCGAGCCGGTCGAACTCGAAATCGACGATCTGATGCCACAGGATTCCGCGCAGACCGAAGCAGGTCGACCAGATGGCTACCCCGGCGAGCCACGCGGTCTGTTCGGCAACGGGCGCCGTCGCGAAGCAGGCGAGCGCAGCCAGTACCGCCGGGACGGTATTGGCGCCGATCGCATCGCACAGAGCTCCCGCAGCCCCGCGGGTCTTGAGCCGGATCGGGGGCAGCGAATAGAGCGAGAAGGCCAGCCAGCCGGTCGCGTAGACCGCGATCATGAAGGGGTTGTCGCGCCAGATGTAGCCGAAGAGGACCCCGCCTGCGGCGCAGGTCGCGAGGATGGCGAGCGGCAGGATCTTCCCGCTTCCGATCTGCGGGTTCGGCTTGCCGGCACGGTGGTCGTCGCCCCGGTCGGTCAGGTCGTTGAGGACGCTGACATAGATCGCGCCGGGGATCAGCGACACCAGCACGAGCGCGATCGGGGCAAGGGCATCGTAGAGGGTCCGGTCAAGATAGAGGCTGGTGGCATAGGCGACCGCGAGTGGCGGCAGCAGCTTGTACTCCCACCAGTCCGACGCCCTGATCCACGATCTATTTCGAGATCTACTACCCGAACCCGCCGCCTCATCGTTCCCGATTGCCTGCGTCAACTCGCGCACCCTCCAGAATTTCGAGTAACGGACGATTTCGACTTTCCCGTTGTGGGCGAATGCGCCAACAAGCACAGACAATCAAACGGATTTGGTGGGGAACGCCGGGAATACAGCCGGTCAATTGGGAGGACTAAAACCGATGGCGTCCCGGTCGCCGAGGCGGATTGCCTTCGTCAGCTGCAACGAGACGCCGTGGGGTGGCAGCGAGGAACTATGGTCGCGTGCCGCCCTCGCCCTCGTGGGCGAAGGCATAACCGTCCGGGTCGCCAAGCCGCGGATCGACCCGAGCGCGCCCGCGATAAAGGCACTGCGCGAGGCGGGCGTGAAGCTTGTCGATCTTGCGCGCATCTGGCCCCTCCCCGACCGGATCCGCGACCTCGCCGCCTGGTTCGCACGCCCGGCATTGATCGGCTGGCAGCTGCTCAGGCTCACCCTCTTCCTGTGGCGTTTTCGCCCCGGTCTCATCGTGCTGTCGCAAGGGGGAAGTTGGGACGGCTTCTACATGCACTTCGTGCTGAAGCGGTTTTCGGTCCCTTATGCGCTCATCTGCCAGAAGGCATCCGATCACTACTGGCCGCCCGATCACCTGCGCCCCACGGTGTGCGACTTCATCGAGGGAGCCAGCCACGTCTTCTTCGTGTCCGAGCACAACCGCCGATTGCTCGAGCAGCAGGTTGGCGCTGCGCTCGCATCGGCTTCGGTCGTGCGCAATCCCTACCTCGTCGACCGGGAGGCACCGCTGCCTTGGCCCGGCGAGACGGGCACGACACGGCTGGCATGCGTCGGACGGCTCTTCCCGATGGAAAAGGGCCAGGACATCCTGTTGCGCGTCCTCGCAGATCCGAAGTGGCGCGAGCGCGATGTCGAGGTCAGTTTCTTCGGCGCGGGACCATGCCGGGACGGCCTCCAAGGAATGGCGCGGCATCTCGGTTGCGACAAGGCACATTTCCGGGGGCATGTCGCAGACGTGCGCGAAATCTGGGCGTCGCACCATGCGCTGGTCCTGCCGTCCCGGGCCGAAGGCCTTCCGCTGGTGCTGGTCGAAGCGATGATGGCAGGGCGGGTCGCGATCGTGAGCACCGCCGGCGGGAGTGCGGAAGTCGTCGCGGACGGCCGAACCGCCTTCCTGATGCAGGGCTTCGACGAGGCCGGACTCGATGCCGCGATGGAACGGGCTTGGGCGGTCCGCGACCGGTGGCGCGGGATCGGCGAGGCCGCGGCCGCGGCGATCCGCGATAGCGTTCCGCCCGATCCCGCCGCCGAACTGGCCGCTACGCTTCGTTCGCTGGCCGATACGCAGTCCGTTTCGAGGACGGGCGCGCGATGAGCGTCGAAGGGATCGGCACTGTCGGATGGCAACGGATCGACCGCACCCTGCTCAGCATCCAGTACCTGCGGGCCCTCGCGGCAATCGCGGTGCTCGTTGCCCACGGCCTGCCGGACCTCCCGCAGTTGCCGATCTCGCTTCTCGGGCTGGCGATGGACCTGTTCTTCCTGATGAGCGGGTTCCTGGTGGTCGTCATCTCTTCGGACGAGACGAGGCCGTTCGACTTTTTCGGCGATCGGCTGGCGCGGATCGTTCCGCTCTACTGGACGCTCACGCTTGCCGCGTTCGTGCTGATCTATTCGGGCATCCTGTTCCCGATCCTCGATCCGGGAACGATCGCGACACGAATGGCCGGCGCCGATTGGGCATTTCTCGTGCGCTCGCTGCTGTTCATCCCCGGAAGCAGCCCGTTCGAACCCGATCTCAACCCCCTGATTCCTCAGGGGTGGACGCTCAATTACGAAATGATGTTTTACGCGCTGTTTGCCGCCGCGCTGTTTCTACCCCGGCGCTACCTCGTTCCGGTGGTATCCGTCGGTTTCGGCGTGCTGGTGGCACTGGGGATCCTGCTGGAGGGGGGCGAACCATTCCGCTTCTGGACCTCGCCGATGATATTCGAGTTCGTATTCGGTTTGTGGGTCGGTCTCGCATGGCAGCGTCGGTGGAATTACGGGCTGGTCTTCCTCGGGCTGATGCTTGCCTGGCTCCCCCTCATGGCGGTGACCGAGCAGTATTTCCTCGACTCACCGTTCACGCCGCAACGGATGCAATACCTGCCCTTCGTCCTTGCGCTCTTCATCGCTTGCGTCGCCCTCGATCGCGCCAGCGGCGGACTGCCCTTGTGGAAGCCCGCCAAGCTGGTCGGCGATGCGAGCTATTCGATCTACCTCGTCCATTTCTTCCCGATCATCCTCCTCGATCGGGTCGGCGCGGCGGTGCCGATCGCGCCCGCGGCGTACTTTGCGGTGGTGGTGGCGGGGGGATTGGCGAGCGGGCTCGCCACGTTCCACCTCGTCGAGCGTCCGATGATGCGGCTGGTCAGGTCGGTCCGCGCCGCCCGCCGCGCACGACCGTTGCGAGGCCTTGCGACGTGACCCGAGGTCGTGCGGCCATCTTCGAGAGGCGTCGTGAGTGGAGCGATGCCTGAACCGGCAAACCTGGCTGGAACTCCGGACGATGCCGCCACCGACAGCACGCCGTCGTTCCGCGACCCGGCGCTCGAACGGCGCTTTTCCGAAGAAGGGTTCGTCAAGTTGCGGATCCTCCCGAGCGATGCAGCGATCGCAATCGCCGGCAGGATTGCCCGGCTGTATCCCCACGGTGTGGAGGCGAACCAGCCGCAGTCGAACTGGTATCTCGGCCTCATCGACGACGATCGCGAACTCGCCCTGCGCTCGGCGAGGCTGGTGCGCGACGCCATCGTACCGTCTCTCGCTCCGCTCTTCGCCCATGCCCGCTGCCATTATGCGAGCGTCGCCATCAAGCCCGGAGGGGCGGGAGCAACGCCGATCCACCAGCACTGGCCGACCACCATCGATCCGTTCGCGCGCCGGATAGCCTGCTGGGTCCTGCTGTCCGACCGTCAGGGAAGCGCGGCTCGCTTCAGGCTCGTGCCGCGAAGCCAGCGCATCTTGCCCTATATTCGCCATTCCCGGTCGGGCGACTATTTCGACGGGTTTTCGGAGCAGGTCGAACGGCGCCATTCCCGCGACCTCGAATTGTCGCCGGGAGAGGCGGTGCTGTTCGAGGACAGCATACTGCACGGGACCGGAGCCAATCCCGGTCAACAGATGCGGGTCGCCGCGCTCGCGAACTTTGTCGGCGCCGATATGGGGACCGCGGCGCTGCTTCCCGATGGCGATGACGCCTTTGCCGTGATCGACACCGGCGGCAGGGACGGCATGGCCGAGTTTCTCGAGACCGGGGAATGGCCGGAATCCTGGCACCCCGTGTCGCGAATCGCCAACCGCAACCGAGCGATCTCCGAGGAAGAATTCGTGCGTTTGCTGGCGGGGAACGAGGCGGCGACGCTCGACCATGATCCGCTCGATGCCATCCGGTCGCCGCGAAGCCGGTTTTCCCGGATCGTGCGGCGAGCGGCAAGGCTGGCAGGCCGGTGGACCGGGCGCGGTGCACCAGGTTGAGACGAGCGACCGTTGCGCGGTGACTTCGGATCGCGCTTGGCCTAGTCCCTCGGGATCGGATTGGGTGACGTCGTTCTAGCGTCGACTTCGTCAGGAGCGCTGATGGGATTCGCGGCTGTAGGAGCACAGGTGGCGAAAGCCTGGACGGAGGCCTTCCGGGTCAGGTGGAAAGTCTACCTGTTCCACCTCAAGACCCGGCGGCGACGCAATTGGCTGGGACTCACCTGGGTGATCGTCCCTTTGCTGGCCGCGCTGGGTATCGGTCTGGGCCTCCAGTCGACCCGCCTGATCGGCCAGTCCGGCCTCGGCGGACTTCCTCCTGCGGTGTTCGTGCTGACCGGGGTGACCTTCTGGCAGGTCTTCGCCGATGCGGTGCTCATGCCCCAGCGACAGCTGGCCTCCTTTCAGACCGAGCTTGCGGGGGGACATATGACGGTCGAACTCGCACTCCTGGTCGGACTGTTCGACCTCGTCTTCGCAATCCTTTTCCGCTGCCTGTTTCTCCTGCTGGTCGTCCCGCTCCTCGGCGTGTCTCCTTCGCTCAGCGCGGCAGCCCTCCCCGCCTTCCTCATCGTCCTGGCCACCGGCGGCCTCGCAATCGGCATCTTCGCCGCCTTGCCCGGCATGCTCATCGACGACATCGGCAGGTTATTGGCGGTGTTGCTGGCGGTGGCCATGTTCACCAGCCCGGTATTCTATCGCCAACCCGCCTTCATCCCCGACTGGGTCAATCCCCTGGCCCCGGTGATCGAAGCGGCACGGGCGAGCGCAACCGGCCTGCCGGTCAGTGTCGTATTCCTCGTCGGCTGCGTGGTGGTCGTCGCGGCCATGCTGGTGTTGGCGTTATCTTGGCTGAAGTCGGGCCAACGCCGATTCTTGAGCGCGCTGAGATGACCGCGCTGCGCTTGCGCGCCACCGACCTCGCCGTGGTGCGGTGCGCGAACCGATCGCGCGCCGCCTGGTACGCGCTGGTGGACAGCCTGAAGTCGTTCGGCGGCAGTCGCGCCGCTGCGCCACGGCTGCGTCCCGGGGAATTCTACGCGCTCGACGGGATCGACCTCGAACTTCGCGCGGGCGAGGCCATCGCCGTCATCGGCGAGAACGGTGCGGGCAAGAGCACGCTGCTCAAGGCCCTGGCCGGCACCCTCCAAACGAGCCGGGGCGAAATTGCACGACATGGCACGGTGGGAGCGGTGATCGAACTGGGCGAAGGGCTCAACCCCCTGCTCACGGGCCGGGAGAACATCGAGCTGGGCGCGCTGTTGAAGGGGCTCCGCGACGACGAGGCGCTGGCCTATGCGAACCGTGTGTTCGTGTTCGCGGACCTGGCCGAGGCGATCGATGCGCCGTTGGAATCCTATAGCAGCGGCATGATCGCGCGGCTGTCGTTCGCCGCCGCGGCGATGGCGCGGCCCGACGTGTTGCTCATCGATGAAGCGCTCTCGGTCGGGGACCCGGCCTTCCAGCGCAAATGCGTCCGCTTCATCGACGACTTCCTCGCGCGCGGCGGATCGATCCTGCTCGCGTCGCACAACCTCGTCCAGGTCCAGATGCTTTGCTCGCAGGCGATCATGCTCGTCTCCGGCAAGCCTGCCTTCGCGGGAAGCGCGACCGAGGCGGTCCGCGCCCTCGTCGAGCGCAATCGCCACTGCGACCGGCCCGTCGAGGCGGAGGCGACATCGCTTCGCCTCGTTCGCTTCGGTGACGAAGCCGGTAAGGCGGTGACGGGAAAGGCAGCCGTCCTGGAGGTGGATTACACCCTCGATCACCATGTCGACGATGTCTGCTGGGGCTTCGAGATATGGACCGCCGACCAGCTCCAATGCGTCACCACCGCACAGGACATGCGCGGACGCGAGCTTGCCGCGGGATCGGGGACGCTCCGCTGCCGGGTCGACCGCCTTCCACTCGCACCCGGCACCTATGCGATACGGCTCAACATCATCGACCGCAGGTCCGGTACGCCGGTGGCGCTGGCCGGCTTTGCGGGCGCGGCGAGTTGTATCGTCGTGGAAAGCCCGCCCTCGATCGCGAGCAATTACCAGGTCGAACTCGGCCAGCTCGCGGTGGTCGAAGTCAGCTGGACCTGAGGGGCAGCAACGAAGCAAGGCCGCGCAAGAGCGATGATCGAAGCGAGCCAGGTTCGCCTCCCGAACGCTTCCTTTTCACCAGGCCGACGAATTCACGCTTGTCGATCTGTCGATTGCGGCTCGCTACCCGTCCCCGGACCCGCCAGTCCGCCTGGCGGCTGACCAGGTCGGTGACGTCGTTCTGGAGGTAGAATTCGCTGTCGGCATCGACCAGCTCGAACTCTTCGTCGCCCGAATTGAAATAGAAGACCGGCTCGGCAGCGGCGGGGACGCAGGTGATCTGGACGGCGATGCGAGGATCGGGGCCATGGTTCTCCGGAGAACCGTGGACCAGGCTGTCGTCGAAGATGAAGCCGTGACCTGCCGATGCGGCGAGCGGGACCAACTGGTCGTCGAGATCGTCGCGATAGGCCGAAAAGAACGAGAGCGATCCGGGCCCCTCGATGTGCGGCACGAGCTTGTGGCTCCCCGGCACGACATGCAGCGTTCCGTTGGTCGCATCGACATCGACCAGGGGGCACCACATTGTCACCGAGGTCGCGTCGAGCGAATCGAGCACCGGCCAGTTCTGGTGAACCGGGATGCGCCCCTGGCCGGTCGGCTTCACGTAGAAATTGGCGGATAGCGGTCGGAAATCGGCCAGGTGGCGCGCGATGGCCTCGGCGAATGCCTTCGAGAGCAGTTCGAAAGCTGCACGCTTGTAGGCCTTCCCCGTATCGAGGAAACTGCAATGATAGCTGTTCATTGCCGGGCCGGAGCCGTCGGGAGTCCACTCGTCGGCCGGGGCAAGCCCGGCCAGCGCCGTCAGTAATTCGGAGACTTCGCGCGGTTCGAGCAGCGGCACCGCCACATAGCCGTCGCGGTCGAAGGCCTCCTGCAATGTCGGATCGCGCAATATGGCGGCCATCAGGCGCCAAGTCCCGCAAAGGCGCGCGAAAGGCGACCGCGCCACGTCGCGCCGCGTTCCGCCCGCAATTGGGCGAGCGGGTCGAAGGTTTCGCTGGCCCGCTGCCCGCGTTCGAGCAGCGCCTCGAATTCCTCGAGCGTGGGCTTGTCTGACCAGGATGGCAGGCGTCCGATTTCACGGCCTTCGATCACGTCGGTGCCGCCGGGGAACATGGTCTGGCACTGGATTTCGTCGAAGTCGTTGTCGATCATCACCGCCTCGCCGGTTTCGTCGTGATGGTAGAGCATGTGCCGCGCGCCCTCGTGCATCACGATGGTCAGGACGATCGGGCGGGCCCGCTCGCTGGCATTGGGCGTCGAGCCATGGAGCAGCGAATTCTCGAACATGATCGCCTCACCCGCGCGGAGCGGGATCGGAATCGCGTGACGGCGCGTGAGCTCGTCACGATAGTCGAGGAAGAACTCGTCCGTTTGCAGGGTGCGGATGAACCGCAGGAGCAGGTGCGAGCCGGGGACCACCAGCAGGGTTCCGGAACTCTCGTCGCAATCCTCGAGCGCACACCAGCAGAACACCGCCGGTTCGAACGGCCTTTCGGTCAGCGGAACGTGCTGGTGGACGTTGAGGGCGCGCGATCGGGGGGGCTTGTACAGCAGCGAGGTCTCGAAATAGCGGGTGTCGTCCAGCATCGCATCGAGGCGTGGATGAAACGCCTCGGCCATGGCATCGCGAAACCGGGCCTGGAAGACGGGCTCCCGCTCGAACATGGAATTGTAGTAGCTGTCCTCGCAGTCGTTCCGTTCGAAGCTGCGACCGGCCGCAACGTTTTCGAGCCGCTCGCGTACTTCTACGACCTCGTCTTCACCGAGGATCCTGCGCACCACGAAGCCGGTCCTGTCGAATTCGGCCTGCGTGGCCGCATCTCGAAACATCACCATTTCTCTTCCCTCGCCAGCAATTTCTTCAGTCTCGAGATCCGGCGCTGCCAGCTGCCTCGAGGATGGACTCCCCGCATCCGCAGCCGGTGGCGCCACTCGGCCGCATCGATCGGTTCGCAGCTTTCGTCGACCCGCGCTAATGGGCGCCGCTCGCTCGGTGCGGGAAGTCGTCCGTTGAACATGTCCGAATAGGCGTATTCGTCCTCGGCGGCGTAGGCCACTGCCACCTCCCCTCCCTCGTCGCCGACGACGTAGGACGGGATCGCCCCCTCCGGCACCATCGTGGTCAGGGTTACCAGCCGATCCTGCTCGCGCGCATTCCTCGCCGCACCGTGCGGCATCGTGTCGTCGAACAGGACGGCCTGGCCGGCGCGAACCTCGATCGCTTCGAGATATTGCTGCTGCAAGCTCGCGGTGAAGGACTGCCAGTATGCGGGGCGCATCGGGACCTGGATATGCCGGGTCAGCCGCTGGCTCCGCGGCACGATCGTCAGGGCGCCCGAATCGCGCGTACAGTCGACCAGCGGGCACCAGCAATTGATCGTCGCTCCGCGCAGATCCGAAACGTAGGGCGAATGCTGGTGGATCGGCGTTTCCGGTCCTTTGCCGGGCTTCCAGAAGAACGTCGCGAAGAGCGGCTCGAACCCGACCAGCACTTCGGTCAATACGGGCTCGACGAAAGAGCGGATCAGCGCTGACGCCTCCGCGCGGTATTCGAGATCGAAATACGAGGTGTAGGCCGCCCCTTGCGGATCGTTGAAGCTTCGCTCGGATGGCAATAGCCGCCGCGCTTCGCGGGAGAGGGCCTCGACCGCCTCTTCGCCCAGCAGGTCGACAACGACGAAGCCGTCGCGGGCGAACGCCGCATCGAATCCGGGGTCGCGGAAATACCCGTTCACCGGTGCGCTACTCGAATACGGTCGATGGGATCGTGACCCGGGGCGATCCTTTCCCCCGCCGCCAAAAGCGCGATGAACTCGGTTTCGTCGAGCGCGAGATTCCGGTTCTCGACGAAGCCGGCGCTCAGCAAAGCCGCTCGATTTTCCCGGGCGATGCAATAGAGCTCGGGGTCGATTTCGCCGGTGCCGACTTCGAGCGCTTCGAAGCGACCGGGGGCTGTCTCGGCGAGGATGCACAGCCGGCTCTCTTCCGGAATCGCCGTCCCGAGGATTCGCAACAGCGGATCGTCGCTCGCATTGGGCTCCGACCCGTGCAGCAGCGACCGCTCGAAGATGATCGCCTGCCCGGCACGAAGTTCGAGCGTGACCGCATGTCGGCTTTCAAGCGCTTCGGCGAAACCGGCGAAATAGGGCGCGGTGTCGAAACTCTGGACATGCCGGGTTATCGCGTGGCTGCCGGGAACGACGCGTAACCCGCCCCGGTTCCGACCGGTATCGTCGAGCGTGAGCCAGCAATGCACGGCGGGCTCGAAAATATCGCGCGTCACCGGCTGGTGCTGGTGGATGTCGAGGCGACCCGCGCCGGCGGGCTTGGCGACGACATAGCCTCCTTCGTAGCGGAAGCGGTCGAGCAGGTCAGCGACGAGCGGGGTGAGCGTGCGATCCGCGATCCCGGCGCCGTTCGCACGGTGCGGCGGGTCGAACAGGGTGCCGTAGAGCGCGCCCTGCGGGTCGTTGACGGGCGTAGCGCCATCCATCGACCGGATCGCCCGCGCGCGCAATTCGCGTGCCGCTGACTCGCTCAACGCGTCGACGACGACATACCCGTCGCGATCGAGGCGCGCCTGCAGATCGTCGCGAAGAAGGGCCCGGCGTGGGGCACGTAAGCTATGCATTGTTGAGGACCCGATCGACGAGCCGTCGCACCCGCCCGCGCCAGCGACCGGGCTGCCGGGAAGCGCGCGGGGCCGAACATGCCTCGCTCCTGCGAGGGACCAGCGGAAACGTCGTATCGATGTGTCGCCCGGCGTCGAGGCGGCGCCAGAATTCATCGGGATCGACGAGTTCGTGGACGTCGTCGACATAGCCCAGCTTGCGCCAGTGCCCGGGCGGATCGATCATGTCCGGCCGGATGTGATACTGGTAACCGAAATCCTTGCCGGTTTCGTAGACCACGTATTGTCCGTTTGCCGCCGGGAACAACGCGATCGGCTCCAATGCTTCGGGAATGCAATGCGTGGCCAGCGCGATGCGATGGTCGCCGGTCGTGTTGGGGTAGGATGCGTGGATCAGGCTTTCGTCGAACAGCATGGCCTCGCCCGCTTCGAGGTACACCGACTCCATCCTCTCCGCGATCGAGTCCCACGCGCACAGGAAATAGGGTTTCTGTCCGTACATCGGCATGATCGGGAAAAGCTTGTGGCTCCCCGGGAGGACCTGCATCACGCCGTTTTCCTCCCGCATGTCTTCCAGCGCGCACCAGCAGAAGACGGTCGAGACCGACTGGTCGAGCGTGAAGATCGGATGGACATGCGGCGGTACGGCGCGCTCGCCCGCAGGCTTGACGATCACCGAGGGGTGCAGTCGCTTCATGCCGTCGAGCAACGGCATCATGCCCTGATCGAAGACCGGGCCGGCCAGCTCCTCGATCCAGGCTAACTCAGGTTCGTCAGTATAGATGTAGGTTACGTTCTCATGCCGGGGGATGCGCGACGGCAGCGAATGACGGGCCCGACGAGCGATTCCGAGGGCCACTTCGCGATCCATCAACCGGGCCACGACGAAACCGTCGCGCGCGTACTGTTCTTCCAAGGAATCCGAGTGAAATATGATTCCCCTCCACACTAAAACCCGGCCTTCCTCTTAACAGCTGGCGAAAAGTCGTCGAGTCCCTGAATAGACGCGCTCCAGCCAAGACGTTCCGATCAAAAAGGCTTCGGATCTTCAAGGCGATTAGCAGCGGGACTCTGCTGCGGCAGAGGCTGCGTCTCCAACCATCGCGAGGGTGCGTGAGGCATCGAAATGGCAGTGCGGAAACTCCAACGATCTGCACCGAGCGCCCGTACTGCTGGGAGCCGACCGTCGGCTAACGACCCGACTGCGTTCATTGGGCACCATTTAAGAAACCGCTATGAAACGAGTGTCCACGCATGCCCTAACTAGAGGCGCGGAGACCTAGTTACGGGCCTTCATCGCTTTTGCGTCTTCAAATGCTAAACGCGGAAGGCAAGGAGGCTGTTGGGTCCATTGCAATTCTTCACCTTCCTTTAGCGGTTTGGCGGTATCGGATCGGAGGCGCCGAAACGCACCACCTTCGTGGGGGATTGGGGAACTGAATTTGGATTGGTTCACACTCAGTAGTAGCGACAAAGCACTTCCCCTACCAGTGTATGCTCAGCTCGTAACCAGGCTCTACCAGACGCCCCTTACTGTAACGGTAGGATCTGGCTGCTATATTGGTTTGCTTGGCGGGCTGGCCGCGTTCCGGGCTAACGATCTTGGGTTGGCTGTTCTCACGATCTCCGCGGTATCGTTTGTGCTCTTCGGTCTCCTGCGCCGGCCCCGATTTCTTGAGCAAAGATCTGCTAGGGAAATCTACAAATCGGAGGTGCCCTTCTGGTTCGCGGCATTGGGCTCTTCTTCTGCGGTCGGAGCGCTGAGTGCCCGCGCGATCATCGCGACCAATATACCCATCGTCCACTTCTTGGCGCTCGCTCTCGCAATGGCCACCATGGCTATAGCACAACGCAACTACCACCGGCCCCGCTTGGTGGCGGCACAGCTCATTTCCGTCGCCGTGCCGGGCGCCTTGGCATGTTTCATTCATGGCGGGATAGAATACGGGGTCTTGGGCGTAGGCGCTCTGATATTATCCTTCATGATTTGGCGAACAGCTTTCGCTCACTACATCGACGCCCAAGAAATCATTATCAAGGACAAGATCCTCAGCGAGCAGAACCGCCGTTTTGATGCCGCCCTGAATAATATGGCGCAGGGTCTCTGTATGTTCGACGGGGATGGACGTCTGGTTGTCTGTAATAGGAAATATATCGAAATATATGGACTGTCTGAAGATGTCGTTCGTCCTGGCATCGATTTGATGGGCATACTCAAGCACAGTGTGGAAGTCGGAAATCATTCGGCGCGCGACGCAGAGGAGTTGCACGATCGATTCGTTGACAAGATCGTGTCCTCTGATTCCTCAACATTTCTAAACGAGCTGGAAGATGGGCGTACCATCGCACTTGCACATGAGAGGATGCGTTCGGGAGGCTGGGTAACCACGCATGAGGACGTGACCGAGCGTCGACGTGCAGAAGCACGGATCGCTCACATGGCTCGTCACGATGCGCTAACGGATCTTCCCAACCGCACTTTCTTCCAGGAGCGATTAACCGAAGCGCTCGCTCGAATCCCCGCCCATAAACAAGTGGCGGTGATGTGCTTGGACTTGGACCGATTCAAACCTGTAAACGACACGCTCGGCCATTCGGTCGGCGATGCAATCCTCCAGCAAGTCGCAGAAAGACTGAAGGCTTGCGTGCGAGAGAATGACAGCGTCGCCCGGATCGGCGGCGACGAGTTCGCAATCATTCAGTCCGCCTCCACCCAACCAGAAGGTGCAAGCGTACTTGCAGAGCGAATCGTTTCGGCTCTTGACCACCCCTTTTACGTGGGCGCGAAGCAAGTCTGCATCGGGGCGAGCATAGGGATTTCCCTCGGACCGAACGACGGCCTCAACGCGAACCAACTGTTGGTGAACGCCGATTTGGCCTTATATCAAGCGAAAGCGCGGGGACGGGCCCGTTATTCTTTCTTCGTTCCCGAAATGGACTTGGAGATGCAGACTAAACGCGAGCTTGAAGAAGACCTTCGCCGCGCAGTCGTGAATAACGAGTTCGAGATGGTTTATCAGCCCGTGATAGACACCTGTGACGGGAAGATCTCTTCATTCGAAGCACTCTTGCGCTGGAGCCACCCAAGCAAAGGCATGATCCTGCCGGGCGATTTCATCTCTACTGCCGAAGACATGGGCTTGATCGTGCCCATCGGAGAATGGGCCCTGCGAGAAGCATGCTCGAAGGCGTCAGCTTGGCCCACGAACATAGGGGTTTCCGTGAACCTCTCGCCGGTCCAGTTCAGAAGTGGCGATAAGCTCGTCCGTAGCGTTGCCAACGCACTTGCGGTTTCGGGTATCGATCCCAAGCGTCTCGAATTTGAAATCACAGAGGGGGTTCTACTAGACGAAACCCTCGAAACTCTGACGATACTACAAGAACTTCGAAACCTTGGAGTGAGATTTGCGCTGGACGATTTTGGGACGGGATATTCGAGCCTAAGTTACTTGCGTTCGTTCCCCTTCCACAGAATCAAAATTGATCAATCTTTCATCCGGGACATCGACGTCCAACCTGAGGCTCTATCTATCGTCCGGGCTGTGACCGATCTCGGAACCAACCTCGGCATGTCTATAACTGCTGAAGGAATTGAAACCGCCAAGCAACTCAAGCACGTCCAAATGGAAGGATGTTCCCACGCTCAGGGGTACTATGTGGGAATGCCGATGGACGCGAAAAACGCTTCACGACTTGTTAAAAAGGCTTTCTCGGTTCATGGCCGAGAGGCTGCGTAAACTTTCAATGAGGGCCCGTTCCCGAGATCGGAACGGCAAATGGCCGTTCTCCGGCGCGTTCCGCTAGTTGACGCATTTGCTCTGACAGTGCCTCGCACGGCAGTGAGTACCGAGCGCTGAGCAGGCGCTGCGCGCCCCACCTATCACTGCGACAACTGCCAAGAGGTCTGAACCAGTCCTTGAAAAATATCCCGATAGCTATCCAGATCTTTTTGCGCGGCAGCATCGAATTCAGTTGCACGGTCCAATCGCGTTTCGATTCCGGTCATCGCCCCGAGAAATAAGGAACGAGCTCGATCATAATCCTCGCCCTCACGCTGTAATGCGATTGCAAGCGCAGCATCTGCCCTGATCTTTTCGCTATCGCCGATGTCTCCCAAATTGCGGCTCCTGGCCCAACCGAGCTCGAGATGACGTCTCTGGTTCTCGCCCATTCCGAGCTTTGCACTCGCTGCGGCGAGCCGTAGATGCAGCGCTGTCAATAAACGATGGTTGTCGGGTGTGTTTTCGTTTGCGAGGCCGAGCCCCTTGTTGAAATTGTGTCGGGCACCGAAGGCATCACCCAGCGCCAGCTGCGCCTCTCCCAGCTTGAGGCTCAGCCAACCTTGCATCGCCATTGCCGCCATGCGCTCGCTGCGGGCGCGGGGGAGGTTGCCATGCGCGATCGAAAAAGCCTTGTTGTAGAGCGCCTCGGCCTTGGCATAGTCGCCATCGAGCATCCCTAGATCGCCCAATAGCTCGCGAATATGCGCTGTGTCCTTATGGTCGGGCATCTTGCGATCGACATACCAGGCCAATGCATTTTGCAGGTACGAGTGCGCCGCTCCGCTTCGGCCGGTAGCGAGCAAAAATTTGCCAATCGCGACCTGTATCTCGATCGCCAGGCGCGAGGAGTCTTCACCAATCAATTGGAGCAAATCGTCGGCTTCCAGCAAGTAGTCCTCAACCTTGCCCAAGCGACCACTGTACTCACTGGCACTGGCCAGTTCGAGCAATGTCCCCGCCATCAAGATCGCATCGGTGCTTACGGGTTCGGCACTCCTGGACGCGATCAATCTGCGCACACGCACGGCGTTTTCCAGCAAGGGAATGGCTTCAGGCTGCCGCCCCCGCAATATAAGAGCCCGCGCCAGACTTCGGGATGTGTTGGCTTGCCAAACGTAATGTCGACTGTCGGGCGCCAACTGGTACGCTATCTCGGCGGCACGAAACCTGAATCTCAGGGCCTCCTCCGGCCGTCCTGTTTGATCGGCAATGACTGCGGCACGATCCACCAAGAAAAGGCAGTCTAGGTCGGTGTCACCAGAGCTTTCGCACCTTTCCAACTCGGCAAGCAGGGTGGGATAGAAGTCGGTTCCGGCTTGTAACCCTTGAGCTTCCGCAGGGATTGGCCAGAAGGTTTCTTGGGCGCCGAGCGCGCGAGGTATTACCATCAAAGCTAATGCGAAGATGACACGCATGGCTTATGCCATAGGCTCATGTGCAGGTTTGTCAGCAGTCGAAGTCGGACACCGGCGAAGCTCCTGCCTTGAGGTTGGGCCACCGGAGTGGGCACCCGGCCAGCAAACAGCCAGGTTCGAACGGTCATTCCTCT
This sequence comes from Pseudoblastomonas marina, assembly GCF_034374265.1. Lineage (NCBI taxonomy): Bacteria > Pseudomonadati > Pseudomonadota > Alphaproteobacteria > Sphingomonadales > Erythrobacteraceae > Pseudoblastomonas > Pseudoblastomonas marina. The sequence continues at coordinate 1,420,849 of NZ_CP139718.1, forward strand.
CTTGGGTGGAATTGCCGCAATCGCGAATCAAGGGATAGCTCGGTTTAGCCGCATTGCTACGAAAGGGCCGGGGGCAGAACGCCTGTTCCGCGGCGAAGCGCGAGGCCCCCCGGCAAACAGATATTAGTGCTGGGGGTCGATGGCGGTGCTGTCAGTCTAATCGCAACTCGTCTCCAATCGACGCGGCCAGTCGAGGATCGCGCCTTCTTGGTCGACCGCGCGCCACAGGTGGGCCATCTCGCCGTTCACCTTCACGTACATTCCATCGAGGTGTCATTGCCACTGCCTGCCCTCCCAACCGGCTCATTTGCTGCCTGCAAATCTCGCCGGCGAAAAGCTTTCCGAAGGGGCGCTCAAGGTCAGATCTCAGTTCGCTCTGTTAGTTGGCGCTCAGACTGCAATGGGCTGATTGCGGAAATTGCGGATGCCTTGCTTTGCGGCAGAACAACACAGCGCGCCCTGTAGCCGGATATCTCACCCGCAGCTTCCGATTGGCGGGAGCAGAACAGGGGCAGGCATCGCGATTGATGGCTGCGCCATTTTATGGAGCAATGTCATGCGTAAACTTCTGACTCTGACTGCCGGGGCCGCAGCCGCCCTGCTGGTCACCAGCACCCCCGCACTCGCCCAAGACGTCGAAAACGACGACGGCAACGGCAACCAGCAGAATGGCAACCAAACCAATGACGATGGTGTGCAGGATTCGTTCAACGACCTGCTGGATATCATCAACAATGGGAATGACTATTCGACCGACAGTTCGTCCGACGATGATCTGAACGGTTCGTTCAACGGGAACACCCTCTTGGTGGTCACCGCGAATCAGTCCCTAAGCGCTGTCAATACGAACAGCCTGATGGACGAACTGGTGGATCTGGACGGCGAAGATGGTACGCCGGCCCCGGTCGGCTACAACAGCGGCGACAACTATGTGCGCGGCAACGCGTTCGCGGCCTTCGCCGGCATCAGCAACAACGCCTGGAACACCGGCATCAACGCCAACACCCAGGCTGCGACCAACATCGCGGCCTACGGACAGGTAAGCTTCGCTGCGAACGGCAGCGACGCAGGTGGCGGCGCGCCCGGCGGCGATTGAGCCCACGCCAAGTGACAGGGTCCCGCCCCCCGGGACCCTGTCATTCTATCTGTCTTTTCGGGAGATGCGACCATGCCCAAGTTCACACCCTATTCCGCGATGTTGGCTGTCGGCATCGGCCTGGCATCCACCGCTCCCGGAGCTGCCCAAGACCCGGACGTTCAGCCCGCACCGCTGCTTGCGGAAGACGTCGCGAACGTCCCCGACCAACCAACCGGTCAAGCAGCCAACCGGCACGAAGCATTGCCGGACGAGGCGATGCCTGCGCCTGCCCGCGACGATTCCCTGCCGCTGCTGCTCAGCGAAGAGGAACTCGCCGAGACCCGCGGCAAGGCGACCATCGTAATCAACGACCAGGATCTCAAAGGGATCGTATCGGGCAACTCGCTCGGCGATTACGTCGCCGGTTCGATACTGCTGAGCGACAATGCGCTGAGTAATTTCACCGGGGTCGGGAATTTCCTTTTCAATACCGGCGCACAGAACAATCTCCAGGCCGGGATGACTCTCACCATCACGATCGAGAATTGACGTGGTGTTCGCCGGGTTCCGCCGCTGCCCGTCCTTGATCCGACTCCCCCTAGCAGCGGCGATCCTCGCCTCCGCTGCCCCGGTCGACGCCCAGGTGCGTCTGCAGCCGGACAGCGGAGGCAATTTCAATGTCGGGGTGATGAGCTGGTGGGAAATCCCTTTTCGCTCGATCATTCGTCAACGCTACGACTTCAGTTGCGGCTCGGCCGCCCTCGCGACACTCCTCACCTATCATTACGGTCGCCCGACATCAGAGCACGAGGCCTTCGTCAAGATGTGGGAGGTTGGCGAGCGCGAAGAGATCCGTGTGCGCGGTTTCTCGCTGCTCGACATGAGGACCTACCTCAAATCGATAGGCTATGAAGCCGAAGGATTCCGTCTCTCGGTCGAACATTTGGCACAGGTGCGCCGCCCGATGATCGCGCTGATCGATCTACACGGCTACAAGCATTTCGTCGTCATCAAGGGCATGCGCGGCGACCGTATCCTGACCGGCGATCCCGTCCTCGGCTTGGTTCAGTACTCGACGGAGGATTTCGCACGCCATTGGGAGGGGATCGGGCTTGCCATCATGAAGGCGCCCGACAGCAAACGACCCGCCTATGACCTGGCAAGCGACTGGGGACCTTGGTCGCGCGCACCGCTCGACGAAGGCGGCGGCATCAGGATCGCCTCCAATGATCTGACCAACGACCTGCCCCCGGAATACCAGATCACCCCCGAAATGCTGATCCCGGTGCGGGTCGGCACGGTCGAATAGGAGAGTTGCCATGTTCCGCATTCGCCTTCTGGCTACGCTGGCGACCGGTGCCATGCTGGTCGCACCGATCGCGACCCACGCCCGGGAAGCCGGCGATCAGCCGCGTTTGTTGAGCGATGAAGAAATGTCCGACGCGCGCGGCGGGTTCACGATCAATGGCCTCGAGATCAGGCTGGGCGCGGAGATGCGCACCTATCTGGGTGGCGAGCTCGTGCTGCGCACGATCGTGTCGTGGGAGGATAGCGGGCCGCAGAGCGAACAATGGGCATCACCGTTGCTCCACCCGGTCGACGCAGCCGCGATGCGTGCCGGCCTGCTGGCGAACGGCAATCTGCAGATGAGCGTCAACTCGCAGCCGGTCTTTCTGACGAACGAGGGCCAGACCGCGCTGCTGCAGAGGGTCGACGGGCGGTTGCAGAACATGATCTTCAATACCGCCAGCGGCACCGACCTTCGCCAGGAAGCGGAGATCTCGCTTTCAATCGCGAACTATCAGGACTTCCGTACGGCCATGGCCCCTGCGATCATGATGTCCGGATTGGCCGACGCTATTGCGCAATCGGCGCTGAGTTCGATCGGCCGCTGATCACAGCCCAAAGGGGAATCGCAAGGTCACGCCCAGATCGGGCGCTTCTTCCGTCACGCCGAATTCGAACGAGACGTTGAGCGTTTCTCGCTCGGTAAGGCGATAGGACATGCCGTAGGTCAGCGTGCCGACCTGTAGCGAAGCCGATCGCTCCAAATTCGTTCCGATCTCGGTTTCGGTGGGGAAGACGTAATTGTGTCGATAACCCAGCGAGAACGAGAAGCGCGGATTGAGGGCGAAGCCGAAGCCGAGCGAGGCCCCGATGGAACCGCCCGGCTCGACACGCCCGATCGGAACATCGCCGATCAAACGATCGATGTTCCGCCCGAACTGGTAGAGATAGCTCACCCCGCCGAAGATCACGACCGGATCGGAGGGCAGAAGCATGCTGATGCTGGGTTGCACCCCCCAGAATCCGGACCCTGTCGTGAGACTGTCGGCAACGCCGAATTCATCGTATCCTACATCGAAGGGGCCGATCCCCGTATCGCTCTTTACGCGCAGTCCCGCCACCCAGATCGGGGACTGCCCGTTCTGGCTGTTCAGCTGGTACCGAGCGGACAGCTCGACATCGCCGACCCCTCTTCCTTCCAGTTCGATTTCGCGAACGATGCCCTCGTCCCGCTGCTGCGTCACCGAGATTTCGTCGCGGCGATAGAGCAATGGCACGCGCCCCTCAAGTTCGAGCCGCGGGGTCACGCCGTAACGCAGGGCAATCGTCTCGACGAATGTGTCACGACGAGCACGGCTCGCCTCGATCAGGCCGACCTGGATCCCCGGGATCAGTTCGAAGCCGCGAAACACCAGGCGATTGTTCGCGGTATTGACGTATCCAAAGCTCGGCTCGAAGACGAACCGCCCCGGGGAAGTGAGGACCCCCTGTTCCGGCGGAATAGCGGCGACGGCGGGGCGTTGATCGAGCTGCTCGGGCGGTGCCTCGCCGACCGGTTGCGACGGCGGGTCCGGCGGTGGACCGGAGGGCGTTTCGGATTGAGTCTGTTGGGGCGGCAAAGAGAAGACATCGACGTTGCGGCCGAGGCCCCGGGCGCGAAGGCGATCGATCTCTTCGCGCGAATAGAGAACGTTTTCTGCCTCTATGACGATGCGAAGGCGGTTCAGCTCCTCTTCCTGTCGCTCGAGCCTCCGCTGCTGTTCGTCGAGACGCTGGGCCTGAGCGGCCAGTTGGCTGCGCAATTCGGCGAGTTCGTCGGCCTGTTCCTGTGCGTAGGACGGCGCAGACCAGACCAGGCCGAGCGAACAGCCGAGTGCGAGGACCCGCCGAAACTTTGCGATTCCGATCGTATTCATCCCCCGTTCCCCCTTTATGCTACCAATTGAGCGTGTTGTTCGACCCCCTCGAATTGCACGAGGCTTTCCATCCCCGCTCGATCGATGATGCGCAGCCGATCGGGTTTCTCGAGGACGAAGAAGCCCCGCCGGGCCAGTTCGGAAATCGATCTGCTGATCGTATGCATGGTCAGGCCCAAGTGATCGGCGAGGTCCTGCCGCGACATCGGCAGTTCGATCAGGTCGGGCTGGTCTGCATGCTCGCCGAATTTCAGCAGGAAGGCGACGATCCGCTCGTCTGCATGTCCGTAGCTGAACAGCTGGATGGTCTCTTCAACCGCACGCAGGGCGCGCTGCAATGCCGGATGCGAGCCGCTGAAGCGTTCGTATTCCTGACGTCGATCGATCTCAACGAGAGGATGACGGATTACCTTGGCGTCGGTGAGGGCCTCGGCCGAGGACTGGCGCTGGCCGATTTCGAACCCGAACGCATCGCCGGGCCCCGCGAATCGGAAAATCTGCCGCCGCCCGTCGCCGAAAAAATGACAGAGCATCATGAAACCGCTGACGACCTCGTACCAAGAATCTCCCGGTTCGCCTTGGAAATAGGCAATCTGGCCCTTTGCAACCGACGAAGTCTTGGGGCCAAACCCCTCGGATTTCTCGTCTTCCATCTCAATCTTCCCCCTTTTGCAACAGCCGCGACTCGATGCTCTGGATGGAACAAAAGCTAGGCCTCCTCGCGTTCCGGAATATTCGTATGTTTACCAATTGTCTGGTTGGCCGATTGGGCCATGTTCTCGGAGCGAGGCTGTGATCGATTGCCGCGTTATCTTTCTGTGTCAAAATAGGACAGTTGCTGGCTATATTTGCGAATTCGCAAAGAAATCGAGGGCAATTGGTCTATTATGTCCCTGCCTGCGCCGGTTCGCAAAGTATTCTCCGTGACCGGCAAGCAATGTGAGCCGGCTCGCAACGGGGGTGCAAGATGGCAATAGAATGGAGTGACAGTAAATCGCGACTGATCCAAATCGTTGACGACGATGAAGTGGTCAGGAAATCGACATCGATCATGCTTCGGTCGCTGGGATATTACGTCCAGTGCTGGGTCGACGGCGCAAGCTTCCTCAAGGCCGCTCCCTCGCTCGGACCTTCCTGCGTTCTGCTCGACCTCCACATGCCCGGCGTCGATGGCCTGGAAGTCCAGCGCGAACTGGTCCAGCTGGGCAAGAAATGGCCGATCGTCTTCCTGTCCGGCACAGCGCAGGTCCCGCAAGCCGTTTCCGCCTTGCAGCACGGCGCGGTGCATTTCCTCGTAAAGCCCGCGGCGCCGGCCAAATTGCGCCAGACACTTGACATTGCGTTCGAACAACTGGGCCGTGACCCGGACGGTTCGGTTGAGGCGCAGGCCAAGCTCGCACGCCTATCCCCCCGCGAAGCCGATGTGCTCGAGGGATTGGTCGAAGGCCTTCCTAACAAGTCGATCGCCTTCGACCTTGGCGTCAGCGCACGCACTGTCGAAGCTCACAGGGCGAAGATCATGCGCAAGCTCGAAGCAAACAGTTTCGCTCAGGTGCTGCGTACGGTGTTCGAGGCCCGGTTGTGAGATATGGGGCCGAGGAAGCCGCCCAGCTGGCCGCGATCAGCGAGGCTCAGTTCCGTGCTATCCTCGAAACGGCCCCCGACGCGCTGGTAGTCATCGATAACGTGGGGACGATCTGCGCATTCAGCGCTGCCGCGGAGGAGATGTTCGGCTATGCGGCCGCCGAAGCGATTGGACGGAACGTCGCGCTATTGATGCCGGAACCCGACGCGCATCGCCACGATTCCTTTATCGCTCGCTACCTGCAAACCGGCGAACGCAAGATCATCGGACAGGGGCGCCGGGTTTATGCCAAGCACAAGAACGGCACCGTGTTTGCGGTGCGCCTCAGCATCGGCGAAACCGATGCCGGGGGGCGCCGCCTGTTCACAGCTTTCATGCACAACCTTGCCACGGAGGAGAGCGCGGAGCGCAGGCTCCAGGAGGTCCAAGCCGAAATGCACCGGCAGTCGCGGGTGGGGATTGCGGCGACGATGAGCACCGCTCTCGCGCACGAAATCAATCAACCCCTTTCGGCGATTTCGAACTATGTCGAAGCTGCCACCGCGATGCTCGAGCCCTCGCTGCCCTTCTGGGATCGGGACGAGATCTTCGAAGCTCTGCGCGGGGCAGCGCAGGAGGCTGTCCGCGCCGGCGAGATCGTATCGCGCCTGCGTCGCTTCGTCTCGCGTGGCGAATTGCAGCGCACCCTGGCAATACCCGAAGAACTGGCGACCCAAGCCTGCGCGCTTGCGACCATCGATGCCAAGGCCCACGGGCTACAGTGCCATGTCGATGTCGGATCGGACTCGCCCCCCGTTCTGGTCGATCCGATCCAGATCCAGCAAGTCCTGCTGAACCTGGCGCGCAATGCCATTGAAGCGATGGAGGAGAGCGACGACGAGACCACAATCGTATTTTCCGTCCGTTCGGAGCTCCACAGTGTGTGTTTCGCAGTACTGGACAATGGCCCGGGGGTTCCGGCCGGCCATAATCTCTTCGAACCGTTTAAGAGCACCAAGCATGACGGCATGGGACTGGGGCTATCGATCTGCAAGACGCTCGTCGAGGCCCATGGCGGGCGCATCTGGCACGAGGATCGCGAAGGCACGGGAAGCGCGTTCAAGTTCACGATCCCAATGGCACAGCCGCCTGATGAGCACGTCTGATCACAATACGGTCCACGTCGTCGACGACGAGGCCGAAGTGCGGCGCTCGCTGTCGATCCTGCTCAAATCCCTGCAATTCCGGCCCGTCATGTGGGACGACGGAGCTAGCTTCGTGGCCAACCTGAATGAGATCGAGCCCGGCTGCGTGCTGCTCGACCTTCGCATGGCGGGGATGGACGGACTGTCTGTACAGAAGGGCGTGGCGGATCGTCGCAGCTCGTTTCCGCTCATCATGATGACCGGCCATGGCGACGCGCAGATGGAAGCCCGGGCGCTGAAGGAAGGCGCGAGGGATTTCCTGCACAAGCCGTTCACGCGCGTGGAGCTGCAATCCGCCCTGATGAGCGCGAAACAATGGATTATCGATCCGCAGGAGCCGTTGCGAGCCCGCGAACGCGCGCGCAGCAAGCTCGCCGGGCTAGACGAGCGCGAGGCCGCACTGCTCAAGATCTTCGCCCGCGGCCAGTCCGAACGCTGGGCGTCCCATTTGATGAAGCTGAACCTCGATCAGGTGGAGATTTGCCGCGAGATGATCTTCATGAAGCTTCAGGTCGGGCGAATGGCGCAGGCCGTCAGGACCTATTACGAGAGTATCTGATTCTGCTCGGAAATCATGGCGTCTTCGGATTCCGTCTGGGCGAGGATTGGGAAGACCAGCCCAATGGCGCAACCCTTGCCCGGTTCGGACCGCAACTTGGCGATCCCGCCTGCTTCCTGCACGGTGCGACCGATCCGGTTGAGGCCGGTGCCATTGGCGCTTCCTCCGACGCGATCCTCAACCATGGCGACCAAAGCACTGTCCATGTCGCAACCGCAACCATCGTCCACCGCGAGAAGCCAGTAGTTGTCGTTCACGGCACGACCACGCAGGATGACATGGTGCGACCCACCTGCAAGCGAGTTCGACACCAATTCCAGCGCAATGGCCTGAAGGTCGATCGGCCCGATTCCAATAGTTATGGGCTCGGCACCAGGTTCGACCCGGATCAACGTGCGCGGCCCGCCCAGCGGGACCAGCATCGCCTCGAGATTGCGCAGGGTTCGATTAGGATCGCAGCGGGAGCCGCTTTCCAACGCGCCTTGGGCGAGCAGTCTCGTGGTCAGCGCGATGCCGTCACGCGCCACCAGTTCGAGCGAACGGGCCACGACCACCAATCGGGACCTATCCGAGTCGCGCACCAAAATCTGTTGGGCGGCATTGACGACTGTGAACAGGTTGCGCAGGTCGTGAACCGTCGTCCGAATGCTGTTCGACAACTTCGACTGGCCGCCCGCGCCCGCTTCGGATCGCATCGTTCTTCTCCTGTCCGCCGTGATAGAAAACCGGCGAGGCGGCGAAAATCGGTATGTTCCGCAAGGGCGATTTAGGGTGCTGTCAGCTTAATCGCACCTTGTCTTCGACCGGCGCAGCTCTCCCCTTCCCCGGCAAGGCTCAGGCAATGAGCGATTGCCACTCAGCCAGCGCAGCCGAGCTTGTCCGGAGGATCGAGTCCCTCCTCCGCTAGCAATTTTTGGTCGGCCAGCAGTCCGGGCATCGCTTTCATCAGTTCTAGATCGCTTTCAGCGGGAAAGACTTTCCTGCCAGCAAGTCGTGACCAACCGTGCACGACTTGATGGCGGCGACGTCTCCCCGTTCACGGTGGAGTTCACCCGACGAATCTGGCGAGGAGGGATTGAGGCTTCGTCGGATGACGATAGCCACGTAGGCTGCGGACGGCAGTTTCAAAACGGCGCAAGATTTCCAGGTCTTCCTTGGAAAGCTTTCTGGGTTGAATGCTGCTATCGCCCCTCATGTTCGATCAACCCACGAGCTTTGCGACCGTTCCACGCACTGTGCGGCAGAGGAATTTCACGTGCCGCCGCATCGATATGTGGGTTGTCGGTCTTCGGAACGGAGCTGATCGAACGAAGAACCGGGAAGTGCAGGCCAAAACCAAAGTTTTGCTTTTCCGTCGGAAACGGAATGGCTTGCGGCGCGTCTCGACTGTCTATGACGCAGTATCGCTACATCGCCAAAGGTAGGCGTGGAAAATGGTATCCGACGCTCAGCGCAGCCCAATTCCATGCCAACAAGATCGGGGCAGGGTTCTTGGATCCAACGGGGCACTTCGTTCCTTATCGCGGGACGGTGCTCGAATTTCGCGATTGATGGGCGCTCGCGATGATGGAGCTATGTTCTTAATCGAGCAGTCCGATTGCACCGATTACAACCCGGGTGCTGTGGTTCGAGTCCCTCCGCCATCAACTGGGTAGATCGTAAGCTTCCCAAGCTGACAGCAATCGCAGAATTCCGCCATTCCTTGCTGTAGACTCGACCGAAAACGGCCAGTTTCCTTTCAATAGGTTCCAGAATCGCTGTCGCCGTAGACCGTCAGGTGCAACGCGCGGCTGTGGCTGCGATGTAGATACACGACCTCGAAACCGGGCATTCTGCTAACGACCGGAAAAAGGCCTAGGGGCCGCGAGGGAACTCAACCACAAAACAGGCTCCGTCCCCACCGTCTCGTGTGCCAGCTGAAAGCGTGCCATGGAGCTGGGACGCGAGTGACGTAATCACCCGCATACCGAGGCCTGCGGTTGCCGCATATGGATCGAAGGATTCGGGAGGCCCCTGTCCTTCGTCACATACGATAAGCCGGTTAGCACTATCTGAAATGCGGAACGAGACATCGATCTTTCCACGACCGTGCTTCGCTGCGTTGGTGACCAGCTCGTTGGTGATCAAACCAATTGCTTGAAGCGAGTTAGAAGGGACATGGCCTTCGTCGCCGACAACGGTTATTTCTCGTTCCAGTAAAGAGCCAAGGTCTTCGCAAAGGCGTCGCAGGAAATCTGCGCAGGATACCTCCGCCTCAGCCTCCGAGTAAAAATGGCGGTGCACCTGAGCCACCGAGGCTACGCGATTTGCAGCCGATAGAAGATGGTTAGCGCCGTCGCCGATACCTGCTGAACGACTTTGCATTTTGAGCAAACCCGAAACGAATTGAAGATTGTTCTTCACTCGGTGGTCGATTTCCTTCGCTAGCAAATTCGCCCGTTCGATTGCTTGAATAGACGACAACCTAAGTTCCAACTGGTCCATGACAATAGACGCGAGGTCCTTGAGATCCTCGACTTTTCGATGATCTATCGAACGGGGCTCCTTGTCGATCACGCAAAGAGTACCCAGGCTGTGACCGTCACTGGTTGTAAGCGGGACAGCAGCATAAAACCGAAGGCCAAATTCTCCAGCGACGAGCGGATTCGCTAAGGATCGAGGGTCTGTGCGGGCATCCTCGACCAAATACGGGACATCACCCATAATCGCAGAAGCACACAGCCCTGGTTCCCTGTCAATCTGCTCGACCGGTAAACCGTGACGCGATTTGAACCAGATCCTATCTTCGTCGACTATGCTGATGACTGAAATTGGGACGTTGAACCGCCGAGCGGCGAGTGCGGTAATGCGATCGAATGCACCGTCAGGGGGAGTGTCCAGTATGTCGTAGCGACGGACCGCTGCCCTACGCTGGTCTTCTCGCGATTCACTGATGTCTGGCGACTGCATTACACTGCTCCGCAATTTCGCTTTATCACGCCAGACGTTTCTAGGCCAAGCATCCAGCCAACGACTAAACCTATTAGGGCTCGAGCGATAGTCGGATCCTCCCTCCGCTCCGATTTTAGCGACTAAGTTCCACTCCACGCCATTTTTAACCGATCATCTTATGGCTATAGCTACGGTCGTATCGAGGTGGCTTGCGATGTCACTTTCGACTTATTCTAGACGGCTTCAACGAGCGAAACATTTACTAGGAGCGGATCCTCCGCTGACGACTGGATTGCGGACTTTCGCGCGGCAGTAGATATGCCGCAGACGGCCATCCCCGAGCAGCACAACATTCGCTTTGGCGAAGCCGTCTGGGTATGGGCTCGGGTCGCCGCGCTGCCGCTTGGCGGAACCGCCGGACAGATCGCGGTGATGCACCGCATTCTTATCGAGGAGAAGAGATGGATCGGGGAGGAGCGCTTTCTCTACGCGCTCAACATGCTTCTGCCCGAACCCGAGGCACAACAGCTCGCAACATATATCGACTGGCTCCTCCACACGACGAAGGGCGGCATCGTGGCTGGCACGTCATCCTGCCCGGGCTTTCTCGCCATCACGGTGCTGTCGTCGCTCTATGCCTTATACGGCAACCTTGGAGCGATCGAGGCTCTCTTCCTCGGCTTGAAGGCTGCCGTCCTTGCAATCGTCTTCGCCGCCCTGCGCCGAATTGGCAGCAAGGCGCTGCGGAACGCCGCGATGTGAGCGGTTGCTGCGGGGGCCTTTATCGCGATCTTCTTCCTGTCCATGCCATGTCCAATCCTCATTCTGATCGCGGCCGTGGTTGGTTACGCGGGCGGCAGAATTGACCTCAAGACTTCGAGGCGAGCGGGGGGCACGGCAGCTTGGGGGTACGCCAGGAGCCGATCGGGACGCGGCACTAGGGGACCATTGCAATCCCAATGCAGGAAGGAGCGCTTAGATTATCCGAGCGACCACACCGCTCAATGATGGAATGCACGGAATGACCACTAAGTAACCTGCTTGGGCGCGGGCACGTTACTGACTGTCTCTACCTCCTCATATGCTCTGTCGGATTTAGGAATTACGCTCAATTGGCCATTGGTCTCTAACACGACCCAGTTTGCGTCATCGAGGTTTAGACAGCCATTAGCTCGCAAGGCGCCGAGGATTTCCTCACGCGAAATCCTGGTGCGAGCCATAGCGTCCTCAAGAAACTCCCCTCGATGGGTTAGCAAGGTGGGTTCTGCCTTGAAGACCCGGCTGGCGAAATCGCTCTTCTGAACCCAGCGCGTCGTAATATATTGCAAAAAGGCAAGCGCAAGGATTGCAGCGGCCGCGTCCAAAGTGGAGATATCTTTAAGCAAGATACCACTGGCTGCTAGACTTCCGACGGCCACAGTTATGATCCAGTCGAAATTGTTGAGTTCGCCGGTCGTGCGTTTTCCGCTGACCCGAACCATTACGACGATCAAGAGGTAAAATACCGTTGCCGACAATAGGATATCGGCGACGCGCTCAACAGAAGACCACATGTTGTCGATCGTGATGAGGCTATTGAAACTCATTTTGCTGGCTGAATTTCGTAGTCAATCGGCTTGAAGCTCCCCCCGTTTGAGGCATATGCGGAGCACGCGGTGAGACCAATAATCAGATCCATTTCCGCCCGCAGAACGATATAGTCGCCGGCATCGCTGCGCGGTGGTTTCACCGCGACGCTTCCGTTTTCCACCTCTACATTCATGAAAACATTGAACGCGGTCGGGATGTCGTCCTCGTCCACGCCGAACGGTTTGAGTGCTTCGGCAAGGTTGCCGAAGCAACCGCGATGGACTGGCTTGTCCGGGTAAAAATGTTTGAAAGTGTCTTTGCTACAAGGGGTCAGCAGGAAATCATGACGGCCGCATATGTCCTCGACGATCGACAGCATGACGTTTGACCGGTTCGACCACAATCGATTGCCTAAGCCAAGTTCGATCGTCTCTTCATAATCGAAGGTTCGGCCGTTCGAGATAACTTCTTTCACGTCCCCTTCATTGTAACAGACCAAATCCGACACTTGTCCGCCCTCGGGATCGACAATCCTGAGCAATTCGCCCTTTGCTAATTTGAAGGCAGTGCCGCTGCGCTTTTCGATCCGGTTCATTTGCTCTCCGTTCTCGGGTCACTGAAGGGACACGACCAGTCTTCGTCCACAACGCGTCCGCTATATTGTCTCGCTTCGCTGGCATCGCCGTGGCGCGCCAGCATGGGGTTGATCGAACCCGAATAGGCTTCATCTCGCGCGAGAATGGAGCGGCGCATGGTCTCGTAGCGGCCTTCTTCGCGCAGCCGCTCGAACTGATCGTGCAGATTGAAAATCAAGGTTGGACGGTCGAACCGCCGCGCCTTGCGAGAAGCACACGGATGCAGCCCAACGACAAAGAACGCTTGGCCGCCGAAACTCAGAGAGAAGTGGGGGTCCTGCGGGTCGGCGCTCACGCTGGCATCGAGTTTCTGCCCCCGCCAGTGATCCTTATCGGCGAGCGATTGCAATCGCTCCCACATCAGCGCCTCGAACTGGCGTTCGTCAAAATTCTTTCGCGCAGCGAAGATTACCGCAAAACTTCGCAGGCCGGTCGGGTTGTCTCGATAATCGTAAGCCCATTCGAGCAGACGGTCGTGAATTTTGAGGTCGTCCCAAGCGCTCTCAAGATCGCGAGCGACGTATGCTCCGAGCCAATCGCGATTTAGGACTGCCTTGGCGCCGACACAGGGAAATTCGCGCTTCTCGATGAATTGGCGCAGACGCCCCACCCAATCAACGTCAGGCTCAGCCTCAAAATCCCCTTCAGTCGGGGCCTGAGGTTTTTGGCAGTTAATACCTTCGGGCGTTCGGTCCGATCCGAGCATCGTAGAGTTAGACCTCGCGCAACCGTTCAGGAGGGTCGCCCGCGTCTAGTCCAGACATGCGCTGCGCGACATCACGCCCCATGCTCCAGTTTTTCTGCAGCCTGACTTTTGGGTTCGGCGCACACCAGATCTCACCGCCTTCGGTAAGGGCGGTGACCCAGAGCAAATGGTGCTCGGGTCCATAATCGATAACTGCAAAGGCCATAGCCTCGCCGCGCTCCAAAACAAAAACCGGGAGGGGAGGATTGAGCTGGGTAAACATCTAGTTTGACTGCCTTCGCGCCATCAATGCACGCGAACCCGAAACGTTTCCCGTGCCGGCGTTTCTGCAGCCATTTCTGATAATTGGGAGGCATGAAGGATCGCATCGTCTGAACGCAAGCTGGGACGAAAATTCTACGTGCGAAGCGCTTGGTCAACCAACATTTTGAGAGCGGCCTCGACCGCTTTTTGGCATGCCTTGTTTCGGCCGATATCGCCTAGGTGCAGCACTTCGTGCTTTGTCCCTCGCGCATTTGCCGTGGCCAAATGTATCAAACCCACTTCTTCATCGCCTTCGCGCGGCCCGGCAAACCCCGTGATAGCAACGGCCAGATTTGCGCGACTGTTTTCAAGGGCTCTTTCCGCCATAGCGCGCGCTACGTCTTCTGCGACCCCTTCGCACTCCTCCACGCGGCCGCGCTCCAGCCCCAAAACATCGCATTTCGCATCGATAGAATAGACAACGAAAGCCCTCTCCAGAATAGGGCTGGCCGCAACATTCGACACGATGGCCGAGGCCAACATACCGCCAGTGCAGCTTTCTGCGACGGCGAGGGTGTGATCGCGGGCCAGAAGAATATTAGCCAACTTCTCAAGCAGATTGGTGATCGAATTGTCGGTCATTTTGAGGCTGACTGATAATTACATCTCGGCTTTCACGGTTGGGCCAACAAAGGTCGGAGCTCGGCGCGCACCTCGCACTGCTGGCAGCAAGCTCGGAACACATAATCGGCTCAATAGCTCCACAAAAGGTTATAATTTCTGAGGAAGCGATCACATGAGCGATCAGGCGACCGGCGAAAAGACAGAGCCTCCACTTCCAACGCAACAGCAAACCGTGCCGGGATCCTTCTGGGACATGGACCCGGTGCCAGACCATGGTGAGGAATCCTATCGAGGCGCGGGCCGGCTGAAGGGAAAACGTGCGATCATCACCGGTGGAGACAGCGGAATTGGTCGTGCTGTTGCTATCGCATTCGCTCGCGAGGGTGCCGACGTGCTGATCTCCTATCTTTGTGAAGAGAAAGATGCGCGGGATACCGCCGCCCTTGTCGAAAAGGAGGGCCGCACCGCAATCCTCGTGGCGGGCGATATCAGCGATGCGTCGCACTGCCGCGACGTAATTGAATCAGCCATGAGAGATTGGGACTGCATAGACATACTGGTCAACAATGCTGCCTATCAGGCGACCTTCGAAAAACTCGAAGACATCGCTGATGACGAATGGGAAAAAACGTTCGCGACCAACATCCATTCGATGTTCTATCTCACCAAGGCGGCACTGCCGCACATGGTCGAGGGTAGCTCAATCATAAACACGGCATCGATCAATTCGGATCAGCCTAATCCGATGCTGCTACCCTATGCGACCACGAAGGGAGCCATCCAGAATTTCACCGCTGGCCTGGCGCAACTGTTGGCCGATCGAAAAATCCGGGTCAATTGTGTCGCACCTGGGCCAGTTTGGACTCCGCTGATCCCTGCCACGATGCCCGGGGAAGCAGTGACGACGTTCGGCGAAGATTATCCGATGAAACGTCCTGCGCAACCTGCGGAACTGGCTCCTCCGTATGTCATGCTGGCGAGCGGCGAAGCCAGTTACATTTCGGGCGCGACGATCGCCGTCACTGGCGGGAAACCACTACTTTGATCAGCGCACTTTTTGATTATCTGGTTCCAAAGCGGCTGCTCACGAAAGTGGCCGGGCGTGTCGCGCGTATTGAAGACGGCCGGATCATTCCCCCGCTGCTCCGCTGGTTTATCGGCAAATATCGGGTGGATCTGGACGAGGCGGCTCAACCCGATCTTAGGGGCTATCGCACCTTCAATGACTTTTTTACCCGTCCACTCAAGCCAGGTGTCCGTCCGTTGGCGGCGGCCGATTTCGTTTCTCCCGTCGACGGTGCCATCAGCCAGTTCGGATTGGTAGAGGAAGGCCGAATGCTTCAGGCGAAGGGTCACCGTTTTACCGTGACAGACCTCTTGGGAGGCGATGCTGACCTTGCCGCTGAATTTCATCATGGCAGCTTTGCGACGCTCTATCTTTCGCCACGGGATTATCACCGCGTGCATATGCCTTGTGCGGGAAGATTAGTTCACATGACCTACGTCCCCGGCACCCTATTCTCAGTCAAACCGTCCACGGTGCGCGCCGTGCCGGGTGTTTTTGCGCGGAACGAACGCATAATTTGTCTCTTCAATTCATCCGATCATGGAAAATTCGCGGTTGTTCTCGTCGGAGCAACGATTGTCGGGAGCATGGCGACCGTATGGCACGGAGGAATCATCCCACGTCGCACTGACCAACCATACGAATGGAGCTACGATGAATCCTCGATCGATCTGAAAAAAGGAGAGGAAATGGGCCGTTTCCTGCTCGGCTCCACAGTCATTACCCTATTCGGAAAGGGCGCCATATCTTTCAACGCTGATTGGGAACCCGAGAGATCGGTTCGACTTGGAGAACGCATGGGGGATGCACCTGCCTGATGCCTTTCCCCGCATCTGTGCAGGCAAACCGTCGGCATTATTGAAATAGATGCATTCCCGGAGGCGGTGGAGGTGGATTGGGAATCTGACGACGCCTCGCGTCGGCCACCAAGATGCCGGCAGCTATTTGTTCGTCGGAAAGGGGTTTGTGAAGACAGCCAATCGCGACCCCCTCAATCGCCGCACCCGGGCAGTTTCCGGTGGCGAACACGACCGAAATGCCAGTTGAAGCCAGCTTCTGGGCGACACTTAAGCCGCTGTCGCCCCCGACCAGACGCATGTCGACGAGTGCGAGTTCAGGTTTAAGTCGAGCAGCGGCAGCCAAAGCCGATGCCTCGTTGTCGGCGATCTCGACAACCTCATGCCCATTTTCCTCGAGAACATCTTGAATGTTCATCGCGATGAGTGCTTCGTCTTCAACAATTAATATCTTCATATCGGTGGGTCAGTTTAGCATCAGCTCAGTTTCGCGGCAGTATTATCGTGACTGCGGTTCCCTCGGGGCCAGTTTTTCTCATTATCTTTGCTCGTAGCTGCCGGCTCAGAGCTTTGATGATTTTCGATCCGAGGCCAGACCCGGAGATATCCGGACCAGTCGCGGAGGTCGAATAGCCCTTACCGTCGTCATACACCTTTACGGAAATTTCCTTGTCGGTCGAACCCAGAACCACACCCAATGTTCCCCGTTTCCCATCCGTAAAAGCATATTTTAGGCTGTTAGTTAAAAGCTCTGCAACAATCAGCGCTAGAGGCACTCCCTCATCGATTCCGAGGGCAATGCCAGGCTCAAGATCAAGTTCGGTGGTGATTTCGCCATTGATGGCCAGCGATTCAACGGTGGCATTGACCAGGTCCTCTAGGAACTCTCCGATGTCGACCATGGAGTGATCGCCGCCCATGTAGAGCCGCTGATGTATTGACGCGACGACCGCGACACGGTTTCGAGCATCGGCGAGAGCAGCGCGTAGGCTCCCTTTTTTTGCCTGACGAGCATGGAGTTGAAGCAAGGCCATCACTACCTGAAGGCTGTTCTTCACGCGATGGTTCACCTCTTGGAGGAGCATCTCGCGACCCGCGAGGGCTTTTTCCAAGTCACATTCGCGCTGTTCTAATTCTCTCCGCAATTCGTTTTCCCGGGTTACGTCACGTATCGCAGCAAAGAATATCGGCTCACCATCTTGCCTAAGAAGCTGGAGGTGAACCGATACGTCGTAAAGCGAGCCATTTTTCCGCCGGTGAACTGTCTCAAAAACCATGTCGCCTGCACCGCTCTCGATTAGCGGCTGGACCTTTCTTCTAAACTGCTCCTCGGTAAGTTCTGGTTTGATGTCCCATGGGCTAAGCTCACGCAGTTCTGCGAGACCATAGCCAAGGTTTTCCCGCGCACCGCGGTTTACAAGAAGAAACCGAAAATCCGTGGCCGAAAAAATGAAAATCTCGCTGGCAGCATCTTCGACAATAAGGCCAAGCTGTGCGGCGGAGATTGGCTGCTTTTCACGCTGCGGCATCGGTATCCATCGACTTGGCCAAATGGGGGATTTCTAAGCACATTCTTAATGAGAGCGTCTGGCGGCCACAAGCGTCGCAATAGGCTGGCACGGGCCTAGTCTTCGACCCGCCTTGCACTCCTGCAATGAGCGTGTGTGATCGCCCCCTCAACTCTTTATATATCGGATTGGAAACTGAAGGGTTTATGGCGCGTCTCGCAGAAGTATGACGCACTATCGCTACATCGCCAAAGGTAGGCGTGGGAAATGGTATCCGACGCTCAGCGAAGCACAACGTCAAGCCAACAAGATCGGCGCAGGATTCCTAGACCCGACAGGGCAATTCGTGCCCTATCGCGGGACCATCCTCGAGTTTCGCGACTGATCGGATCGAAAGATTTTTCGGCTGACAACCAGCTTCCCGACTGTCCGGTGGGGCTCGACACAGTTCAATTGCATCTAAGACCGGCGGAGGGGCAACCGCGTCGCGAACATATCGCGCAGCGATCTACCCCTCCCCTCCTGGTCACCTATGCAACCCTAGTTCTGCACCAGACTCATCGCCAACTGGCCATTACAAGCCGCTGCCTTACCAATACGGTGTCACGGTCCAATATTCATAAACTCGCGACTGATAACCCCGGTCATGCTGAAGGTCGCGATTATCCGCAGTATGGGTCGGCGCATTTCGCAGCTGATCTTCGGTCACATCAAGCTTGTAGCCGTCGAGATCGGTATCGTATTCGAATTTTTCCCACGGGAGGCTATGCAGCTCACCGCCCATTCCGAGAAATGCTCCCACCGAGATTTCCACATCTCGAGCCTGGCCGCTCAACTTCTCGATCATGACGCGCTTTACGCTTCCGATTTTTTCGCCTTCCTTGTCGTAGACACTCGTGCCTTCGACTCGATCGCTGCCGATCAAATCGTGGGCCCTGGTTTTCTCGTCAAGCATTTGTGTTCTCCTCTCTACTACGTTTAAGAGCGAGGAGCTTCTCATGGTGAGAGGATCGCCCCTCATTGGATTAACGAACGGCGAGCGAAACGTTTCGTAATCTATCGCTCCTCTGGGTCGGGCCAGCCCATATTCATGGGCGGCCGCTCGTCACAGCGCTGCCCGGCGGCGGCCGATAGGCCTGACCACCTCGCTCAGCCCCTCGTAATCTGATCTTTAAATCCTTCGCAAATGGCCGATAAAGTTGTCGGTCCAGCGTTGAACATTGTCGTTGCGCACCGTTTCGATGAGCTTTGTGTACCTCGCCTTGCGCTCCGCCAGCGGCATGTCCAGCGCCTCCCGGATTGCATGGGCAAGCTCGTCCGAGCTATGCGGATTGACGAGCAAAGCGTCGGGCATTTGCTCCGCTGCTCCCGCAAAACGTGAAAGGATCAAGACACCGGGATCATCGGGATCCTGCGCAGCAACATATTCCTTGGCGACCAAGTTCATGCCGTCGCGCAAGGGAGTGACTAGACCTATTTTTGCGCCGCGATAGAGACCAAACAACTCTTCTTGCGGATACCCCTTATTCACGTAACGGATCGGGGTCATATCGACATCCGCATAGACGCCGTTGATACGACCTGTCTTGCGCTCGAGAGTCTCGCGGATGTTCTGATAACTACCTATGTCTTCGCGGCTCGGTGGTGCGATCTGGACGAAAACCAGTTCTCGTACCCGATCAGGATACCGTTCGAAAAACCGGGCGATTCCGTCCAGTCGTTCAGGCAGACCCTTTGAATAATCGAGCCGATCCACGCCAATCATCGCGGTCCGGTGCCGGGTCGATGATTCAAGACGCTGTTGCGCCTGACGCGCCTCACCGCAGCTGCCCTTCTCCATGAATTGTTCGTAATCGATTCCGATCGGATAAGCACGGGCGATGACGGAACGACCCTCATACGTGATTTCGCCCGTTTCACGATCCACTTCCGCTCCCAATTGCGTTTCGCAATAATGGAGAAAACTCTCCAGCCAGACATTGTTCTGAAAACCTAACAGATCGTAGCACAACAGGGAGCGAACCAAGCGTTCGTGATAGGGAAGCGATACGAACAAGTTCGCTGGCGGCCATGGTATATGAAGGAAAAAGCCGAGGCGGTTTCTCACCCCGCGCTGCCGCAACCGTTCGCCTAGCGGCATGAAGTGATAATCATGTACCCAGACTACGTCACCGGGTTCGATTAGCGGCCGCACGCTCTCTGCGAACAGATCGTTTACACGTTCGTACCCTTTACCATATTCGCGCTCGTATTCTGTCAGGTCGATACGATAGTGGAACAGCGGCCACAGCGTAGAATTAGCGTAGCCGTTATAGTACTCCTCGATGTCCTGGGGCTCGAGATCGATTGTCGCGGTTACGACGCCGTCTTCGGACACCTGCCGATCTATCGTGCCCGTGAAGCGTGCACATTCTTGGCCGGACCAACCGAACCAGACGCCACCTTTTTCCCGCAAAGCGGCATTGAGTGCGCCCGCAAGCCCACCCTGAGCACCCGCGGCTCCGCGGGCTTCGGGAACCGCAACGCGGTTGGAAATGACTACTAGGCGGCTCATGCCGCTTCCCCTGCTAAATCCGTTTAGCGTACCTCATTCCAGCTTTTCGAAAGGAGGCCCGCACAATTGATTACTCCAACTAGCGAGTAAGTTTGCGGGAAGTTCCCCCATAATTCACCGGTTTCGAAGTCCATGTCTTCCGACAGCAGGCCCGACGCCGTACGATGATTCAGCATTGTGCAGAATAGCTCGCGAGCCTCTCCCTCTCTTCCCACCCGAGCCAGCGCGTCGATCAACCAAAAGGTGCAGATGTTGAACGCGGTCTCCGGTAGGCCGAAGTCGTCTTCTGCCGCATAACGCAGCATATGCTCGCCCCGACGGAGCTGTTTCTCGACCTCGCGGAAGGTGGCGAGAAACCGTTCGGCATCGGGCGAGCAAAAGCGCAATTCGACCATCTGTAGTAAACTGGCATCAATATAGCTGCTCTCGAAGCTCGCGCCGTAATGACCATATCGACCTTCTTCGCCAGCGAACCAGGCCTTCGCTTCGATTTTGTCCGCAATGGAGTTCGCTCGCTCCCGCCATAATTGCGCCCGCTCGTCCTTGCCCAAATGGACGGCCACGTCTGCAAGGCGATCACAAGCCGCCCAGCACATCACGGCGGAGTAGGTGTGCACCTCTTGGCGGGTGCGGAATTCCCAAAGCCCTGCATCGGGCTTGTCATGCTTGTCCCACGCGGCCTCGCCTACCGCTTCAAGACTTGTGAAATCGTTTTCGTCGGCCATCCGCAACAAGCGGTGATCGAAAAAGCCTTGGACTGTTGGCAAGACGATCTGGCCATAACAATCGTATTGTACCTGCTGGTAGGCGGCATTGCCAATCCGCACAGGGCCCATCCCGCGGTAACCCGCCAGTGACGGTGCGTTTGTCTCATCGAGCTCGGCCACGCCCATGACAGAGTAGAGCGGCTGGATCTGGCCACCCTTCGCCCCGTCGACGATGTTGCGCAGGAAGCCGAGATATTTTTCCAGGACATCTAGCGCGCCGAGGCGATTGAGGGCTTGCACTGTGTAATAGGAGTCGCGCAGCCAGCAATAACGATAGTCCCAGTTACGCTCCGAATGCGGCGCTTCGGGGATTGAAGTCGTGAGCGCAGCAACGATAGCACCTGTCTCTTCATGCTGGCAGAGCTTGAGCGTGATGGCGCAGCGAATGACTTCTTCTTGCCATTCATACGGAGTGGCGAGCCCCCGGACCCAAAGTTGCCAGTATTTGCGCGTGGATTGCTCCATCCGGCGGACCTGTTCGCGCAGGTCCCCTACGAAGGGCTCGTCTGGTCCAAGAAAAAAATGCGTGTCATCTTCGACCCGAAAAAAATGACTTTCCTGGATGTATCCGATCGAAGCATCCGTGGAGAGGCGCAGTGTCTGCGATCCGCACAGAAAACGGACATGATTTGTGCCCCTGGTGGTTGGGGCGACCGCCTCGCCGTAATTCTTCATCGGGCGCAGCACAACGCGAATACGCGGGTGGCCTGCGACGGGGCGCACGATACGAGCGAAGGCGACCGGGCGGTACATCCGCCCCTGACCCTCAAAACGAGGGCAGAAGTCGAGAATTTCGACCTCACTACCGTCCTTGGAGACGAGCTTGGTGAGGAGGATCGGAGTATTGCGGATATATTGCTGCGTCGCCGAAACTTGGCCTTCGAGTTCAAAGCGCCAAATTCCGTCGTCCCGACGCTCCCCGTTAAGCAGGGAGCAGAACACTGGTTCACCGTCGACGCGAGGGATGCAGCCCCAAACGAATGCGCCGGTGCGGTCGACCAACGCAGAAACCTGACAATTGCCAATCGGTGCCAATTCGAGATCGGCGTTGGACGATCGCTTGTCGGGGACCGGCGTCGCGGCGAGCAAAGATTCAGTCACAAATGGAGCCATGCATGCACGGCAGCGGTGTCTGCAAGGGCGAAGTTAGCTTCTTGGGAGGATCGTTCGCCCACTGCGATACCGAAGCCACCAAGCTCGCGTGCAGCGAGGAACCCGTCCTCGTCGGTTACGTCGTCGCCTACGAACACAGGGCGTCCCTCTCGAAATGGAGCCACCGACATAAAAGCCCGCACAGCTGCGCCCTTGTCTGCTCCCGGGCGCACGAGTTCGAAGACTGCCTTTCCGCGCTTGATTAGCAGTGCATGCTCCCGAGCGAGTTTCTGCGCGAAGCGCGCACCCCTGACCTCCAGTTCAGGGCGCCCACGAAAATGCAGTGCCGCACCGTGAGGCTTTGCCTCCAACGGGAACTCTTCGGCCGCCGCGAATGCAGCAAGTGCCCTTCGAGCAGCGGCGGGCAGGGGGTCTGGCGGCTTCCCTAAAGGGCTGCGGTTCGACAAACGTCGATCAGCCCCATGCGATCCCGCTACGGCGATAGCCAACTCTCCGAGATGTCGCCCTAAGTCTTCCACCGCTCGCCCGCTCACCAGCGCCAAACGACCATGAAGGCTGCGATCCAATGCGAGCAGGGTATGGGTCAGACTCACCGGAACCTTGATCGCATCCGGCGAGGGTGCGATTTCGATCAAAGTTCCGTCGAAATCCAGAAACAGAGCCACTGGACCTTCCGCTAGGAGGGATTTCAGTGTGGGCGGGGGTGGAAGAGTATTGCTCATCGCCAGCAGGAACTCGGGGCTTAATCGCCAGTGAAACGGGCAAAGCCCGGAAAATATTGAAAACCTTCCGAAATTCTCATCCTAAATATCCTAGCTCATAGGAATCATCGACGAGACGTTTTTTCGCCGCACCAATCGCGCGGCGCACCATCCAGCAATCGTAACGTCGAACTATTAGGACAATCGGTTCGTGCGTATCTTAGTCGGCCTTGTGGTTGGGTTTTCCCTTGCGCTCGCCACTCGCCATTTCTTCTAGCTCGTCCTCGCTCATGCTTTCATACATTTCCTTGGAAGCACCTTGAAGATCGCTCTTCTCTGACTCGCCCCGCTTGGCACTTAGAGCAGCCCCTGCGGCTTTCTGCTGTGCTTTCGATTTAGCTGGCATGGCTCTTTCTCCTCTTGATGCGCGTTCAAATCGTGTGATCAGTTTAATGGAACTCCAACGCCCTACCCTCTAACGCGGAGGTCCGCCGGGTATCAGTATGCCGCCCGACGAAGCCGGGCGGCATATCGAGACATGAATGTTAGTCGCGATTGCGATCACGCTCGTTATCGGCGTCATTCTGCTGACGCTGGGCACCCCCTTGCTGCTCCTGCTGCTTTTTGCCCTGCTGGTCTTGGCGCTCCTGATTGCGATCTTTCTGGTTTGCCATCTTTCGGTTCCTTTCCTGGGAGTCCCCTCGAGGTGGAGGGGTATAATCCGAAATTATGAGGCCTGAGTAAGGTTGCATAAAAAGCGACAACGCGCCTTTCATTGGCGACGAGCTCCCGTTGATTTTCCCAACGTGCAATCAAGGTTCAAACGAAAGGGACGGCTTTTCCGAATCGCAGCAATTGGGGCCGCTAGCGGACCGACCGGTATCGGCTTGATTCAACGAAAAGCAGTCTGACGGCTAACGACCCGAAAGCGGACAGTAAGCGGCTCTCCAGTAGAGAAGGGGGCTGTCAGAAGCTTCAGGGCGTTAGGCGGTTTCAGAAGATCCGAGTTATTAAGCGCTCAACTTCCCGAGAGATTGCACTACCTAGTAACTCGTCACTCCAGCGATGGCCCGCCGCCGCAACGATTGTAAGATTAGCCGCGCCCCACTCCCGGGAGAGATCCCAAGCTCCTTTGGGAGGCGTGCAAATATCAGATCTTCCAGCGATAATAGCGCCAGGAATATCTGCCAATTTGTATGCATCCTTCAGTAACTGTCCTTCTTCGAGGAAGAAGCGATTCTGGTCGAACCAGCACAAAATGCGAGCATAAGCTGCCATTTTTACCTTTTCCTCTTCTGAGGGGTCGGGCTGCAATGAAGGCCAGAGGTCGAGAGTTTGCCCCTCGACCTCAGAAAGCATCAGTGAGGTCGAAAACGAGGTGGAGGAATCGCCGTCAAGAATGCGCTTATGAAAAGACAAGCGCGGGTTGCTACGTTCATCCGGATCAAGGAATTCGTCTCTTGCTGCGAATACCTCAGGAAAGATTGTTCTCGCTCCTTCCCACCACCAATCAACATCTTCCTGCCTACATAGGAACACTCCGCTAATTACGAGCGCTGTGACACGCTCTGGATAGGTTTGAGCATAAGCAAGCGCCAGTGCAGATCCCCAAGAGCCACCTAAGAGTAGCCATTGATCAATGCTCAAGTGCTTACGCAGCTGCTCCATATCAGAGACTAAGGCCCAGGTGTTGTTCTCGTCTAATGAACCAAAGGGGAGAGACCGGCCACAACCCCGCTGATCGAAAAAAACACCCCGACAACGTTCCTTGTCGATTAGCCTTTTGTAATAAGGTCGAATTTCTCCACCAGGTCCACCGTGGATCACGAGTACCGGGATACCGTCACGGTTCCCAACCTCTTCGTAGTAAATACGGTGTAGCAAATCCGTTTGGAGCCACCCGCTCGAGAAAGATTCATCTGCAAAGGGATGTAGGCCAGTATCAACGCGGAGTGACGACTTCATTTTTGATCTCGTTCAAACAGGGTGTATTTTGTCGCCAGAACCCAAATTTTGCAGCTTGGGCTCCATCGAATTGGACATCCTGGCTATGGCCCGAATTCTGGATGAAGGTGTCGAAATATGAGAGCCGCTCTTCAGAACGCTCGTATCCACCGTACGAGTCTCCGGTGCGAAAGCGACCATGAGGCCATCCGCCGAAGCATCGATTGGCAGCCGGGCAGACTGAGTAGCAAGGTTGGAAGGAAGCCGCATCTCGACCGGCTGGAAGGGCGAACATGCCGAAGTTAATGAGACCAAAATGATAGTAGATACAAGCTTACGCATCACAGCAGGTCCTTTTCCTCAACCGAAAATGCGGGATTGACGGTGCACAGGCAGCTACCGTGAGACAGAACTTTGGCTTTATGCTCGTAATCGCTCAATCCCGCCCTCACTGCGACGAAAGCGAACCCAACGCTAGAGATTCCCAAGCACCGCCCAAGCGCCACGGCTAAGTCGGCCATTCTCATCGCTCGTTTTATTGATGTCACTCGGTGGCGAGGGCTGAGACTGAGAGTCGGCGAGAAAAGTGACCGCCCGCCCCTTCAAGCCAAGTCACAAAAGATATCGCAGGAATAAGGCAGCCGCAGGCCGAATGCACGTTTGAAAGCTGGGCCACTATTGCGTCAGCTGAGCTTACCGCCCCAAATTTGATGAAGCACGCCCTTCTGACTACTGAGCGTCCCAACTCGCGCATATTGCCGCAGCTTCGTCTCGAAAAAGTCCAAGTTTGTCGACGGCCAGTTTTTGCGATGGAGTTGGTGTGTACCAGTGATAAACAATTTAGCGACAAGTTAACAATGGCTCCCTGCGGGGGAAACATCGGAATAGCCGTCGACAACGAAATTTGAGAGAATCCGAGTTATGCGCAAGGTTTTTATCGCGGGAGGATCGGAGCTGATCTCTGAGGAGCGAATAGTATGCTGTTGAGATATATGATGTTCGGAGCGCTGGCCTGTGCCTCTGCAAGTTTGGCTGTGCAATCGCATGCGCAAGAGACTGCAAGCCCGTGGCGTTTGCTCGCAGAAAGAGATGCGCGGGCTGCGCTTGAGCTGGTCGAGCGCAACCATCCCGGTGCCGAAACATCGCTTAATGACACGGACTTCCTCGCGCGGCTCGACACGGCGCGCGCCAATGTTGAGAACCGACTTCCGGGGGTAGATAGCTATCCCGCCTACGATGCCCTCATGACGGGCTTGGCTGCGGAGTTCGGGGATCGTCACATCTGGTCCAATTCGCTTGTCGAGTTTCCCCATCGGGCATGGGCGGGGATCATTCTCTCACGGCGCGGTGGAAGTTGGGTAGTCGGAGCGCAGGAGCGCGGCCCGAACGATCCCGCGCTCGTCGGGCACAGGCTCATCTCCTGCGACGGGACTGAAGCCGAAAGCTGGGGTAAGCAGCGGATCGGCGCGTTCAAGGGCAATCCCGAAATCGAGGCCCAGCTCGCGGCCAACGCGGCGTGGCTGCTGGTACGCGACGGCAACCCGTTCCTGAGCAAGCCGGAAAGCTGCGTCTTCGAGTCTCCGGCTGGGGCCCGCGTCGAAGCGAGGCTCGATTGGCGGCAGATCACGGTTCCCAAAATCTATCCTTTCATCGAGCGTGCCGACGGAATGCGGCCCGCTGCTGGCATGGGCGTAAAGCCCTTCGATGGAGGCTACTGGATCCATCTAGAAACGTTGGAATCGAGCGCAGCCGAAGTGGTCGCCGAGGTCGAGCTTCTCCAGGAAGATCTGCGAGCCTCAACGATGGTCGTGCTCGACCTGCGCGGGAACGGCGGCGGGGACTCATCCTATGCCTTGGCGATCGCTAAACTGCTGGTGGGAGAAATGGCGGCAACCGGACAATCGCAGCCGGTCGCGACATGTCGCGGTGCTTTCTGGCGCGTCTCCCAAGGAAACCTCGCGGCCCTGCAAAACTGGCGCGATCGGCTCAAAGCCGGCGACTCGCAGTCCCTCGCCTATGTTTCAGCACTGGTCGAAGACATGGAAGCGGGCCTGGCTGAGGAGCGCGCTTTTACACCGGCGCTGCCAGATTGCGCCAGCCGGAAACTGCCCGAGAACAATCGCAAGAGCGAGGAATTGCCCGTCTCGGAGATGGCTGGGCGCCTAGTCCTGGTCACCGACCGAGCGTGTTTCAGCTCGTGCTTGATCGCAGCTGAAATATTTCGACGGCTCGGTGCGCTCCATGTCGGCGAAGCGACCGATGTCAGCACGCGTTACATGGAGGTTCGCGAGGAACTCCTCCCCTCGGGCATTCGCACCTTCTCAACGCTCCAAAAGGTCGCGGTGGGCTCGGGCGATTATGGCCCCTACGAACCGGCTATCGTCTATTCCGGGGACCTGGCACAGACTGGTGAGCTCCAGAAGTGGGTGGCCGAACTTCGGTGAGCCTAGCGTTCACTGAGGAATGATGACACGCCCGCTATCACCCAGTTCGTGACTGATATGCCGAGCTAGCGGGGTGCCAGGAGCGGTCCGTCGGCTAACGACCCGATTGTCGCCGCTCCTCAGGTATGCGATATTTGGGAAACTTCTCGCCTTCGGCTGGGACATCACACATGAGACGACTGCTTTTAATTCCTGCCGCAGTTTTAGTGTTTGGCTGCGACGGTTCCGCCCTCTCATCCGATGCGCCACTCTCGCCTGACGTGAATTTATTAGACAGTCTAGGTATTCGACCTGGGCTATGGGTTTCGGAAGTGGCAGATGCAACCTCGAGAGAAACTGTGGAGGAGTGCATCTTACCGCAAGATTCACGCCCTTCGGAGCTACTTCTTCCCGGAATATCTTTCGAGGTATCTTCGTGTTCCCAATCAACTAAGATCGAGACCTCATCTGTCCAGTTTAGCGCGCAATGCTCAGTTCCCGGCGCCTACGATGTCAAAGCTTCCTATATCGGACAATACACGGCGGAGCGTCTGTCGGGGCGGTTCGTTTTGAAGGGCTCTTCCCAGCGGATTGATGAGCCTGTCGACCTCGATGCTAGAGTGGAAAGCCGCTATGCCGGTCCTTGCAATGTAGGGGATCTGCGTCCCTGACCCAAACGGACAATTTAGTGGACAATCGGGAGACAGGATTTGCTCAAGTCATTTTACGTGCTTTTTGCAGCGCTCGCGCTGTCCAGTTGTCAAAGTGTTCGCTTAAACGACGGATACGGATGGCGGGGCGAGGGCGCGGAGCCGCTCGATGGAGCACTTGCGGGCTGTGAAGAATCCACAAAAGCCCCTCAAGGGTCGCAAGAGTTCTACGATTGCATGAAGGCTAAGGGATGGACGCGGCATCCCTAAGATAGCCGATTTCAAACCACATTTGGTTCTCACGATACGGTGCCTTCGAAGGTCCGCTTTCCACCCACGGGCGAGCGAATCCGCGACAAGATCGCCGCCTCCAAGGAGCGCGGCATGTGGATGGGTGGCCGGCCGCCGCTTGGCTACGATTTGCCAGCGAAGGACAGCCGCAAGCTCGAGGTGAACAAAGGCGAGGCGCAGATCGTGCGCCACATATTCAAGCGTTATCTCGAGCTCGGATCGGTCCACGCACTCGAGCGCGATCTCACCGCGAACGGATATCGCTCGAAGATTCATGTGACCAAGAAGGGCAAGACCAGCGGCGGGCAGCCATTCAGCCGCGGTGCCCTGTTCCACCTTCTGCGCAACAGGATCTTTCTCGGACAGATCGTCCACAAGGACGAAGTTCACGACGGCCAGCACGATGCGATCATCGAGCAGGACCTGTTCGACCGGGTGCAGCAGCAGCTCACTGCCAATGCCAGGCGGGTTCGGAAGCGGTCGGTGACCCGAATGTCCAAGGCGCCGCTTACGGGTAAGCTCTTTGATGCCAACGGCGAGCCCATGAGCCCGACCTTCTCGCGCGGGAAATCAGGCAAGTCCTATCGCTATTATGTTTCCGCCTCGCTCCAGCAGGGAGCCTCGCCCGGCGCCGAGGGCTTGGTGCAGCGACTGCCCTGCCTCTGCCATCGAACGCATCGTTGGAAACGCCGCAGCGCGCTGGCTTGCCAAGTCCGGTCGCGGTCTGGATCAGGTCGAAAAGGTGCGGCTTGCCAAGGACGGGATCGTCATCGAACTGAATGGAGGTGACCTGGTCGCGATTACTACTCGATTGGAGGACGGCGAGCGGGTCCTGCACAGTTACCGTGAAAAGAGCGCCATTCATTTGCCGCTTGCACTGCCCTTGCGCGGGGGCAAGCGATCTGTCGCCCACGGCAATGGAGAAACGACGCCTCCGGACCCGGTTTTGATCGCAGCGCTCCGTAAGGCCCATGCGATGCTCAACCAGGAAGGCGGGCTGCCGACCATGGATGCAGGTCCTGCCTCACGTTACGACGCCAACATCCTGCGGCTCGCATTCCTTGCGCCCGACATTCAGCGAGACATCCTCGATGGCCGCCAGCCAGCCTCACTCAACGTCCAGACCTTCCGGAAAATCGACCTGCCGCTCGCCTGGTCCCAGCAGCGGACGGCGCTTGGGTACGACGCTACGATTTAGACCTGTTCTGGTCGAATTTGCCCCTGATACCCTCGAATTGCACCCCTGATACGCCCGATTCTATCCCTGTTCCGTCGAATAACAGGGAAACGTCGAATCTGTGCGCGTAAGGCTCTGTAATCAGGTGGTTTAGTCAGCCCGAGTATCCTCGATTGGCGGCCAAAACGCCTGTTTTCGAGCTCAAATTCGCGTTTTTCCCTGTTAATTGCCTGTTGAGCAGGGAAACCGGACCGATGTCGATGTCGGCAGAGACGCCGCCAGCAAAATGTCCCTGATACGGCAGCAGAGACGCGCAGTAAGATGCAGCAAGTGCGGATTGGTCTTTGCAATGCCGCCTGTTCCGCGGCGAAGCGCGAGGCCCCGGCAAACAGAGACTAGTGCTGGGGGTCGATGGCGGAGAGGGTGTCCGCCTAACAATTCTATCAGAAAGTTGATTTATCTTGATTATTTATCAAGCTGAAAATCTCATCCCACATTTCCTCCCACGCTGCCGCCGCGTCACCATTTGAAACGAGCCATGACAGCGGCCATTTCAATCGCGCATTCTTCGTCCAGCCTTCGATATTCGGCTAAGTGCCGCTGCCAAGTCCGTTCCCACATACCCTTGGGCTTGAATATGGGCTGCTCCCAACCTTCGCTGCAACCGAGCTTCTTTTGCAGCCGGAAGAGGCGTTCGAACGGCCTGTCACGCGCAGCGTCGCGTTGACATTGATAGCCAAGTCGCCACGCCTGTCGGGATGCGAAAACGTCCCCGCCCGGCGGCAGGTATAGTTTACCCACGCGCGCCCCGCTGACCGGACACAACATCCACCATCGCTTTCCGCCATAATTCGGAACGGTATGCGTTAGGTGGACGGTCTGGCGAACATCGCGGCGCTCGCCGTGCCGCGTGTTCGTGTAATTGAGCTCCAGGCGCTCGTGGTATGGATCGTCCATTATGGCATCATAGCCGATCGAACCGGAGGGCCGCCCGCCACACGCCCAATTGAGCGAACCGCGATAATGGAATCCCTCGCGCGCTCGCCCGGTTCGCAGCATCCATGCAAGATCAATGCGCAGCGAGCTGTCCGCCGTTGGCCGTCCGCCGTGCCGCCCAGATCCATATCCGCCCATGCATTCCACTTAGCAGATAGGGATTCGCAGCCCGAGACATTTTCCTAAATCATCAGCGAATTCTTGCATTTTGAACGGCTGGGAACGGAAATTCTGCTTACGACCCGATTGCGGACTTTCGTCGTTCATTCGTTATGTAGTCGGAATCCACTGAAGCCGAGGAGCGTAAAATTGCGATCGATCCTGATTGGAATTTGCACCTTATTACTGAGTGTTTGTCACCCTCTGAGCGCACCCTTTCCCGATGTGAACAGAGATGAGCTTGTAATCAGTCTTCAAAGGACTGCCTGCTTTGGGTCTTGCCCAGATTACCAAGTCACGATCACCGGGGATGGTCGCGTCGTCTTTCAGACCACGCCGTATCTAGACCGTGATGATGTCGCAAATGTGCACCGCGCATTCTCGACCGAGAGTAGTGTCCGAGTTCCCGGCACTCACCAGACAACGATAGAGCCGGAGGTGATCGACCGCCTCTTGGTGCAGTTCGAACAGGCGCGATTCTTCGCGCTTCGCGATGAGTACCGAGCAGAGGTTACCGACAATCCTACATATGTGGTCACGATCGAGACGGGGAACGGCAAGAAATCGGTCGTCGATTATGTCGGTAGGAAAGTCGGGATGCCAGAGGCGGTCACAGCGCTTCAAGATGCAATCGATGCAGCAGCAGGAACCGATCGCTGGATCGAGGGAACGCCGCAGGTCATCCCACTCCTTCAAAATGAGGGCGCTGACTTCACCGGCATCCTAGGCCTCGAACTCATGGACGCTGCGGCGGAGCGCAATGAAGTGGGGACATTGCAGCGATTGAAAGACCTGGGAGCTCCGGTTTTCCTCGCAGAAGGGCCTAGCCCACTAAGGACAGCAATCTACGAAGGACATAGCAATGCGATCGGATGGCTGATTGCTAACGGAGGGATTGCGGACCAAGAACAGTGGAAGACCGCGCTTCAGCAGGCAGTGGATTCCGATAATCACGCCGCCTACGACGCATTGTATCAGCCCGAGAACCTGAGCTGGATTGACAGCGCCTTCGCAACAAAGCTGCTTTCGAGCGCCGCTTCGAACGCAGACCCCCAACTCGTAGCTGAGATGCTCCGTCGTGGAGCTAACCCGAATGGAGAGGTAGGTAGTCGTTACCGAAGCGACCCTCCGCTCTTTGAAGCTGCCAATGGGCTGATGAGCAATGACGATGCACATCCTGCCAGAGATCGGAGAAAGGTTGTCCGACAGCTATTGGTCGCTGGAGCAAGTATCGAGCATTGCCGATATGGATACTGCGACAGCGTTCTGTGGGAGGTGAGTGACGCTGGCGTCGCGAAACTGCTGTTGGACGCTGGGGCCGATCCAAACTTCAAAGACGAAGATGGGGAACATATCCTCTTCAACATCTCAGATGAGGACGTTGCGCTCTTACTCATTTCCCGCGGCGCTGACCTAAGAGCGGTTAGGCCCGCAGACGGGAAAACCTTGAGAGGGTGGAGCGAGTATCAGAAATGGCCGAAGGTCTTGGCGCTTCTGGATCAAGCTGGGATCTGATCGGAAGCAGTCTTGAGCGCAGCCTCGTTGTCAGCTTCCCACCCAGTTCGTGACCGATTTGCCGAGGTGGCGATGCGCCAGGAGCGGACAGGCTGATAACGACCCGATTGCGGTCTTTCCTGCTTCAGTAGATAAGCCGTAGATGGCCACCCCGGAACAGCATAACATCCGTTTTGGCGAAGCCGTCTGGGTCTGGGCCCGGATCGCCGCGCTTTCGTTTGGCGGACCTGCTGGACAGATCGCGGTGATGCACCGCATTCTTGTCGAGGAGAAGAAATGGATCGGGGAAGAGCGCTTTCTCCACGCACTCAACTACTGCATGCTTCTGCCCGGCCCTGAGGCACAGCAGCTCGCGACATACATAGGCTGGCTCCTCCACAAGACGAAGGGCGGCATCATGGCAGGCACGCTGTTCGTCCTGCCCGGCTTCCTCGCCATCATGCTGCTGTCATGGCTCTATGCCCTCTACGGTAACCTTGGAGCCATCGAGGCTCTCTTCCTAGGCTTGAAGGCTGCCGTTCTTGCGATCGTCTTCGCCGCCGTGCGCCGGATCGGCAGCAAGACGCTTCGGAACCCTGCGATGTGGGCGGTTGCCGCCGGAGCCTTCATCGCGATCTTCTTCCTGTCCGTGCCATTTCCAATCATCATCCTGTTTGCGGGGGTGGTTGGCTACTTGGGCGGCAGGAGTGGCCTCAAGACTTTCGAGGCGAGCGGCGGGCATGGCAGCTTGGGAGGCACGCCGGTGGCCGATCGGGATACCGTGCTGGGGGAGCATATTCCCGATCACGCTCGCCCGAGCCTCGGTTGGAGCTTGCGTATCTCGGCCGTATTTCTGGTTCTGTGGCTCGCGCCGGTAGCCGTTTTGCTCATGATTGTGCCGGAAAGCGTCTACACTGAGATTGCCACCTTCTTTTCCAAGATGGCGGTGGTGACATTCGGCGGCGCTTACGCAGTGCTCGCCTACGTCGCACAGGAGGCAGTGGAGAGTTACGGGTGGCTGCGCCCCGGAGAGATGCTCGACGGGCTGGGAATGGCAGAGACCACTCCGGGACCGCTGATCATGGTGGTTCAATTCGTCGGTTTCATGGGGGCAGCACGCGAATCAGGGGGGCTGGATCCGCTCCTTGCCGGCACGCTCGCAGCTATTCTGACCACCTGGGTCACGTTCATCCCCTGCTTCCTCTGGATATTCCTGGGAGCTCCGTTCGCTGAGCGCATCAGAGGGAATGTGGCCCTTTCATCCGCAATGACCGCGATAACGGCGGCCGTGGTCGGAGTGATCCTGAACCTCGCCGTCTGGTTTGCGCTGCACACGATATTCGCGGAAGTGGTCGAGTTCAGAGCCGCTCCGTTCGCGTTCGATGTGCCAGTCCTGAGCAGCATCAGCTGGCCTGCGCTCCTGCTCGCGGTCGCAGCTTTCGCGGCAATGTTTCGGTTCAACGCCGGAGCGCTGACGGTGATCGGCGGATGCGCAGTTGCGGGACTGTTCCTTGGTCTAGTTCCGCTCTGAACAAAGGTCAGTGAACGGCCACTTTCCACCCAGTTCGCGACAGAATTGCCGAGCTAGCGAGGGGCCAGGAGCGGACGGGCCGGTAACGACCCGGAACAAGTCAATCGGCCTTTCTGCTGGGGTCGAAAAAATGAACTGCCTCCCAGAAAGCTCCGCAAGCCACTAGGCCGACTGCTTCCCATCGTAGCCCACTTATCCATAGCCATCCGGCTGCTGCGAATACCGCAATCCAAAGTGCGATGATCCAAGGTTTGGCCATTGTGAGACTGTAGAGCCTCGCAGGGACGCGACGCAACTGTCGATAGCAATCAACGCGTTGTCCGCTTTCCACCCCATTCGTGACAGCATCACCACGCGTATGGCGTGCCAGGAGCCGACCGTCGGCTAACGACCCGATTGCGGACGTTAGTATCTGACTAGCTAAGCCGCTGCTTCACACAGAGGTGCGTAGAGCTCGGGCCCCTGATACGCCGCGAACTCTTGCGCTGCATCTTCGCTAGGCTGCTGAAGAAAAGCGTTCAACCGATCGATCATCTTCGGGTCCATGCCAGACATCCAGAGATTCATCGTGACAGCAGATGCGCAGCCACAAAACTCAGAGCTAGGAGCTTTTTGGTCGGATCTAGCTGAACAATCAGCGCGGACCACATTGTCGATCAAAGACAGTGACGGATACTGCTGCAACAGGGAAGTCTGGCGCTCAATCATCTCCGCGACAATTTTTTTTGCCGTCGAGTTCGCAGCCTCACTTTGCGAAGGGAACACCGCTCCCAGTAACAAGCCTATCACGACCAAGATAGCCAAGTGCTTCAAGTTGCTTCCCCTTTCAGTCTGCTTACAGGCACTTCTGTCCGCTTACCACCCAGTTATCGACGCCATCACTGGGCTACGGATGCACCAGGATCGGACCATCGGCTAAAGGCCCGGTAGCGGACATTAGCGTTCTCTGTATGGTAGCGGCATGTCCAAAGCCCACGATAGCTCACCAATTGCTCAAACTCGGCGTAATCTTCAGTCGGATCTCCGTTTTAGCTGGGGGTGCCAGCTAGGGTTTGCGATCTATGCTTTGACGTTGTTCGTGCCGCTCGGGCTGCTAGCTCTTTTTTCCGAGAGCATACCTATTTTTCACCTGACCTCTTCGATCTTCAGCATTGCCCTCGCCGTCGCTGCAAACCTCTACCGGAAAAGAGCTGAAGAGCAGACCCTACGCAGAGCTATTGCCGCATGGGTGGTCGTCATCGCGCCGATCTTTGCTCTCATTTTTCTGTTGTTGGGACTGTCGCTACTCTTCGGTTTCTGAGGTCCGCTTTCCACCCGTTATCGGACACTCGGCACCTTTTTCGGATTATGAAAGCGGACGGTCCCCTTTCACGCGCGCGGGCGAAAAACTGTATTTGCGATATGGAGCAGGAACGGCCCCGGTGTCCGACCCGCCACCTATAGAGACGAAACCACCCCCCTCGCCTTGGACCCGATGTTCTGCGTCCAGCCGCACCGTTTCCCGACAATCCGGCCGCCACAACCCGCGCGGGTCAGTGCCAGGCGCTCGCCGGTTTCTGGGCTCGCTGCTTTGAGCAGGTAGCGCGCCACGTTCGCAGCGTTGGCCGTGCGATGCGTGTCCCTATCAGCCTCTATTTTAGACAAGCGCCCACCGATGATGCGGACGCAGCCCACCCCCGGCTGCCATCGTCCGCCCGCCGCTTCGATCCAGCGGCGCGTCCTGCCATGCAATCGCATCGCGGCTGGCAGGTGCAAGAGGATATGGACGTGCTCGCCCTTGTCGCTCGCCCGCTCGCGCACCCAAAGGGCTGTCAGTTCGCCGCCCTCTCGCCGCGCCTGTTTGCTCGCCAGAGCCAGCACATGCGAAACGAACCGCGCCCCGTCGCGGGGGCCAATCCCGGCCTTGCCATAGTGGATCGTCCAGTGCCGCTGGAACGTGCGGCCCGTCGCCAACGCGAACGCCGCCGCTTCGATTATCGCCGCCACCTGGCTGTCTGTCAGGCCGTCGCTTGTCCGATCCGATCGATTGCGCGCACCGCCCCAGCCGCAAAGCCGTTCGCAACTTGGGCTAGAGCTATAGTTTGCAAGGGCCGCGCCAGATCGGCACGCGTGGCGGTTTCCTGCCGTTTGTTTATCGGCACGGTCGGCGGTCGGCTGGAAAGGATTGCCCATCGCGGTCAAGTTTCAAGATGGATGCGAAACGGGGCGCACCGTCCGGCTGGATCGATGCGCCCCGCTTCGGTCTAGGCGCGGGTTGCGAGCGCTGCCGCGTCCCGCCTGTCGGCATAGGACCGCAACGCATCAGCCAAGGCGCGCACCTGTTCGGGGGGAATCGTTACGCCCTTCTGGGTAGGCGTATCCCCCTGCTCGCCCGCCCAGAGCCGCAATTCGAAGAACCGCTTGCCGCGAAACTCACGCTCCCCGGCAATCAAGCGGCCATCGAACCGCGCCAGCTCCCAGACGGGATGATCGGTAAAACCGGGACGATCGGTCATTGCGCGCCCTCCCTGTTCTTTCCCTGTTTTAACAGGGAGCCGGGGGTGGCGAGGCGATAGCGCGCATGGCGATATTCGCCCTCCAGTTCGGTAGTGATGTCGAGCCCAGCCTCACGCACCACATGGATCGTGCCGCCCAGCCGCGTGTGCCAGGGGAGCGTGTCCCATTGCGTCACTCCAGACGGCATGGTGGCGAGCATGGCGAGAACGCGGCCTCGCTTGCCCGTATAGCGCCAGATGCGGCCCGTAGGGGCACGATAGGCGGTAGGCGCGGAGCAGGAGCCCAATCGCGACCGCTCGTCCATCCTAGCGCTCCCACCATGCTTGCCCTTGGCGCGGCATTGCGCCAAAGAACGTTGGCCGTTTGCTTCCACAAGGCTCGGCTGGCCCTCGGTTGTTCCAGCAACCGGGGGCCGTTCCGTTTCCATCTTCGGTTCCATCATGCCGCCTCCCCATCATATCCGGGCAGGCTCGCAGCCCACGCTTCCGCATCGGCGCGAGCGATGCGCGTGGCCGATCCGAACTTGCGAAGCTTGAGGCGGCCAGCATTTACCTCGCGATAAAGCGAGGTGCGGCCAATCGAGTAGCGGGCGCAAAAGTCCGCTACGGTCATCAACTCGAGAATTTGCTTGTTTTCCATTTTTTTACCTTTCCTCCCTCGCCCGCAGGATTGCCGGGGAACACCGAGGGAACAGAAAGGGTAGCCCGCGTGAGCGGATTGGAAATGGTTTGGGCCTAGTTATCAGCAAGCCGTCCACAAAAAAGCGAGCTTTTCCTTTTAACTCAGAGGGTTATTTTGGGATAAGTATTGCACCCATTCAGTGCACGGACTGCGAGCGGCTTAGCCGACTATCGAAAGAACCTTTGCCGCGCTGTCTCCAATGCAATAATTTCCCCAAGCGGTCATCAACTCCCGCCGCTTTTCCAGCATCGAACCGCGCTGATAGGCGGCAACCGTCTTGTCGCTGACAACGTGGGCTAATGCCGCCTCTGCCAGATCGGCTGGCCAAGTGGTTTGCTCGGCTACCCAGTCGCGGAACGTGCTGCGAAAGCCGTGCGGGGTTTCGGTCCGGCCCATGTCGCGCATTGCTTTCGTCAGCGTCATGTCACTGAGGGGCTTGCCGCGCTTCATGCCGGGAAACACCAGCGCCGCTTTGCTGTCATCGCGGCGATGCGGCTTCATGCGCTCGAACAGCGCTACGGCTGGCTCAGATAGCGGAACAACATGCTCGCGCCCCGCCTTCATGCGTTCGGCTGGAACGGTCCAGGTGGCAGCATCCAGATCCAACTCTCCCCATGTCGCCAACCGGACCTCGCCCGAGCGCGCGGCGGTCAAAATCGCGGCCTCCAATGCCAGCCGCCCCATGCTTTCGGTTTCGCGCAATTCGCGCATGAATGCGGGCATCTCGGTATAGGGAACCGCTTTATGGTGCCGAACCTTGCCGCGCTGCTTCGGCAGCGCCTTGTCGATCACAGGCATAGCTAGCGCGGCCTCGCGGTATCCCTTGGCAACCGCCCAGTCGATCACCGTGCGAATGCGCTGGCGGAGCCGCCGGGCCGTTTCCGGCTTTTCCAGCCATATCGCCGCCAAGGCATCGCGCACAGCTGGCGCGTCCACTTGGGCAACCGATCGATCCCCGAATGCCGGAAAGGCATAAGATTCGAGCGTGGAAAGCCATTGCGCCTTGTGCTTCGCGTTCTTCCAGCTGGCCTTGTGTTCGGCATGAACCTGCTTGGCAGCCTCGCGGAACGTGGGAATGCCAGCCGCCTTGCGCCGCTCGGCAACCGGATCGATCCCCGCCTCGATCTGCTCGCGCACCGCGCCAGCGCGCTCCCGCGCCAATTTCAGCGGAACCTTGCTGGCGCTGCCCAATCCGATGTCGCGCCGCCGCCCGTCTTTCTGGATTCGCACCATCCAGCTTTTGCCGCCACGCTTGCCGACAAGCAGGAACAGCCCATCCCCGTCGCCATAGCGCCCCGGCTCGCTCGCAGCCTTTACCGCCGTCGCCGTCAAACTGCCCATCGTCGCTGCTCCCACATTTTCTCCCACACCTTAGCGCGGCTAGAAGGGAACGGCAAGAAACAGCTGGAAACGGATAAACGGCTATTTTTCGCTACTTTTTCCGTTCCAAGGGGCTAGTCGGGAACGGCTGGAAAGAGCCCGATGGCGGAGAGGGTGGGATTCGAACCCACGGTACGGTCACCCGCACACTGCATTTCGAGTGCAGCGCATTCGACCACTCTGCCACCTCTCCGTATCGGTGCATCGAGGGCGCCTGGCGCCCGGTCGAACGAAGCGGCGCGGTTAGCCGAAGGCCGGGACCTTGCCAACCCCGTTTTCAGGTCGCGGCGCGCTTTTTCGGGGGATGGGCCTGCGGTGTTCATTGTAGCGCCACGGGGGCATACCTATATTTTGACCATGAGCGATCGTTCGATCTTCTTTTCGCCAACCGCCGGACGCAGTGTCGATGCGCCGATGCGCAATGTCGCGCGCTATTCGATCGGCGACGTCCTGCGCCACCGTCTGTTCGATTTCCGCGGCGTGGTGTTCGATATCGACCCGGTCTTCGCCAACAGCGACGAATGGTACGAGGCGATCCCCGAAAACCTTCGCCCGAAGAAGGACCAGCCTTTCTACCACCTGCTCGCCGAGAACGAGGACAGCAGCTACGTCGCCTATGTCAGCCAGCAGAACCTCGTGTTCGACGGCGATAGCGGCCCGGTGGACCACCCCAACGTCGCCGAGATCTTCGAGGAATTCACCGGCAGCAAGTATCGCCTGCGCCGTTCGATGACCCACTGAGCCGGAATTCAGCTTCAGGACCGAATCTTCCACCCGCTCTTGAGCAGGCGGTAGGTCAGGTAGCCAAGCGCCGCATTGAACGCGAGCAGGCCGAGCGCCGCCCAGGCGACGTGCGACGCGTCGCCGATATCGCTCTGGCCGAGGAAGCCGTAACGAAAGCCCGAGATCACGTAGAAGAACGGGTTCGCGCGGCTGATCGCCTGGAACAGCGGGGCGAGGTTCTGGATCGTGTAGAACGTCCCCGACAGCAGCGTCAGCGGCGAAATGATGAAATTGGTCACCGCCGCATTGTGATCGAATTTCTCCGCCCACATGCTCGTTATCAGCCCGGCGAAGCTGAGCAGCAGCGCGCCCATCAGTCCGAACCACACGATCGCCCACGGATGCGGAGCAGCCAGTTCGACGCCCGGATAGAAGGCCATCGCCAGCGCTACCGCGCCGCCGACGAGGATCGCGCGGGTCATCGCCGCACCGACGATCGCGAGCATCATCTCGGCCTCGGACAGCGGCGGCATCAAATAGTCGACGATGGTCCCCTGGATCTTGCCCACCAGCAGGCCGAAGCTCGAATTGGCGAAGGCATTGTTCATCATGCCCATCGCGATCAGGCCGGGCGCGACGAAGGTCGCGAAGTTGACGCCGAGGATTTCGCGCTCGCCGCGGCCGAAGGCGACGGTGAAGATGACCAGGAACAGCAAAGTGGTGAGCGCGGGGGCCCAGATCGTCTGCGTCTGCACCTTGAAGAAGCGGCGCACCTCCTTCATATAGAGCGTCCACAGCCCGCGCCGGTTTATCCGGCCGATCTGGGGCACTCCCCTTTCGGGAAACGCAGCGCCCGTCGCCTCGTTCGATGAGACGGAAACCGGCGCGCTGTTTTCGGGTTGGGAAGACATGGCACTCGCGACTAAACGCGCGGCCGAAACGAAGCAAGCCGCGTCCAAGGCACCGAAAATGGGCGCGACACAGATTACGGGACTTTCATGGCAGTCAGCTGGACCGACGAACGCATCGCGACGCTCAAGAAGATGTGGGAGGGCGGATCGACCGCCTCGCAGATCGCCGACGAACTGGGCGGCGTGTCGCGCAATGCCGTGATTGGCAAGGCGCACCGCCTGGGGCTCAAGTCGCGCCCCTCGCCGGTGAAGGCGAACGACAAGCCCAAGGCCAAGAAGGCCGCACCTGCCAAGAAGGCGGCGGCCAAGACCGCCGCAAAGAAGGCCGCGCCCGCCAAGAAGGCGGCGCCTGCGACCAAGCAGCCGACCAAGCCCGATCCGGCCCCCGCTCCGGCGCCGACCCCGGCTCCTGCGGCGGCGAAGGCCGATGCGAGTGGCACGTCGCAGCCGATCCCCAACCGCGCGCCCGACCTGCCCAAGATCGTGTCCTACGGGCCCGGTGGCTTCCTGCGCCAGGGCCCGGGCGACCAGCAGGCGCCGATCCCGCCCGCACCGCCGCGCCGCCGCGTGCCGGCCAAGCCGAGCCCCGAGATCGCCGACAAGACGAGCCTGCTCGACCTCAACGACCGAATCTGCCGCTGGCCGATGGGCCACCCCGGCGAACCCGATTTCCATTTCTGCGGAGCGAAGGTGAACCCCGGGTTCCCCTATTGCGTCGAGCATTGCGGCCGGGCCTATCAGGCGCAGCTGCCGCGCGGCGCGCGCCGTCCCCCGCCGCCCCTGCCCTTCGGCGGTCCGCGGGTCCGCTGACCAACACCTTTCAGAAGGCCCGCCGGTGCAGATCGGCGGGCCTTTTCATTTGGAGAAACCCATGGCCTTCGACCTTTACGCCGCCTTCGTACCGACCACCCGCCAACTGCTAGGCGCGCTACCGGGCGTGATCGCCAAGGCGGAGGAATTCGTCGCCGAGAACAATTGCAGCGATGCCGAGCTGATCGAGGCGCGGCTGGCCGACGACATGTGGCCGCTGCCGTGGCACGTCCGCTCGTGCTGGATGCACAGCGCCTATGCGCTCGATCAGCTGGCGGGGACCGAGTTCACGCCCGATTTCACGAGTATCCCCGACAGCTGGGACGCGATGCGCGCGATGATCGCCGAAGCGGAGGACCGGCTCGCCGATGCGACTCCCGAGGCGGTCAATTCCATCGCCGAACGCAAGATCGATTTCGTGCTCGGCGGCGAAACGCGCTTCACCGTGCCCGGCGAACGTTTCCTGCTCGGCTTCAACCTGCCAAATTTCCAGTTCCACGCGACGACCTTCTACGACATCCTGCGGATGAAGGGCGTGCCGCTGTCGAAGCGCGACTATATGGGCAATCCGGCAGGCCCGATGTTCCAGTCCTAGGCGTTGCGCGCGAACCAGATCGTGTGGCGCGGGCCCTTGTTGTTGGGCCGTGCGCGCACTTCGCGCACCTCGACGTCGAAGCCCGCATCCTTGAGCCGCTTGGTGAACTTGTGATCGGGCGCCGCCGACCACACCGACAGGATCCCGCCGGGATTGAGCGCCTCGCGCGCCTTGGCGAGACCGGTGCGGGTGTAGATCCGGCTGTTTTGATCGCGCACGATCCCGTCGGGACCGTTGTCGACATCGAGCAGGATCGCATCGAATTTTTCACAGGTACCGTCATTAGCGTCGTCGATCAGCGCCGCCACGTCGCAGATCACGACCTCTCCGCGCGGGTCGTCGAGCGTATTGCCCGTGAGGTGCTGGAGCGGCCCTTTCGCCCAGTCGAGGATTTCGGGCACGATTTCGGCGACGACCAACTCTCCGTCCTCGCCCACCGCCGCGAGCGCGGCGCGATAGGTGAAGCCCATGCCATAGCCGCCGATCAGCACGCGCGGGTCCTTGGCGTCGAGTTCCGCCAGCGCCAGCACCGCGAGCTGCTCCTCGGAAAACTGCATCCGCGTGCCCATCAGCTCGTCACGCCCGAGCATGATGATGAAATCGCGCCCGTGGCTGACGAGGGTGAGCGTGTCTCCGCCGGGTATTTCTGCAGTGGCAATGGTTTCGCGGGGGAGCATGGACGGCTTTCTCCGATATTTGGTCGCTTATCTCCCGGCGCGGCCAGTCCGGTTTGATCGACAATTCGAACCGTCTAGACAGACGCTGACATGACGCAACCCAGCATCGCAACCATCCGCACCCCGTGCCTGCTCCTCGATGAGGGCAAGATGCAGCGAAACATCGACCGGATGGCCGAACGAGCGCGGAGCCTAGGCGTCGGCCTGCGACCGCATCTCAAGACCTGCAAGTCGATCGAGATCGCGGACCGGATGGTGCCGCGCCTCAAGGGCCCGGCAACGGTTTCTACCCTTGCCGAGGCGGAAGAATTCGCCGCATCCGGATTCAACGACCTGCTCTACGCAGTGGGCATCGCACCGCAAAAGCTCGACCGCGTAACCGCGATCCGGGCCTCTGGCTGCGACCTCGCCATCATCCTCGACAGCCTCGAACAGGCGGAGGCCGTGGCAGCGGCATCGCGAGCGTCGGACGATCCCATTCCGGTGCTCATCGAGATCGACAGCGACGGGCATCGTGCCGGTGTGCGCCCGGACGACGCGCAGCTGGTCGGGATCGGAAAGGAGCTCGACCAAGGCGGTGCCGAACTGCGCGGCGTGATGACCCATGCCGGCGGCAGCTACGACGCTGCCGGAGCCGATCGCCATGCCGAATGGGCGGAGCGCGAGCGCGATGCGGCCGTCGCCGCCGCCGAGCGATTGCGCAAAGCCGGGCTCCCCTGCCCCGTGGTCAGCGTCGGATCGACGCCTACCGCAATGGGCGCGCGCGATCTTACCGGCGTCACCGAACTGAGGGCCGGGGTATACGTATTCCAAGATCTCGTCATGGCGG
Organism: Pseudoblastomonas marina; assembly: GCF_034374265.1. Lineage (NCBI taxonomy): Bacteria > Pseudomonadati > Pseudomonadota > Alphaproteobacteria > Sphingomonadales > Erythrobacteraceae > Pseudoblastomonas > Pseudoblastomonas marina. Next base: position 1,463,439 of record NZ_CP139718.1, read on the forward strand.
GCATCGGAGTCTGCACGCTCGACGAGATCGCGATTTCCGTGCTCGCCACGGTCGTCGGCGCGCGACCGGATCGCGGGCAGGTTTTCGTCGATGCAGGATGGATGGCGCTGTCGCGCGACCGCGGAACCCGGAACCAGGATGTCGACCAGGGCTATGGACTGGTGTGCAGAGAGGACGGCAGGCCGTTCGATGACCTGATCATTGCCGGTGCCAACCAGGAGCACGGCGTGATCGAAGTCAGGCCGGCTTCCGACGCCCTCATGCCGGACCTTCCGATCGGCACGCGCATCCGTATCCTCCCCAACCACGCCTGCGCGACAGCCGCGCAGCATGCGGAGTACCGGGTGCTCGACGGAGGAACGTCGGTGGTCGAAACCTGGCCCCGCTTCGGAGGGTGGTAGGCTGACAAGAAAAAAGGCCGCGGAAATTGCTTTCCGCGGCCTTTCATCGATTGGTTCGGGGGACGATCAGTCCTTGAGGAAGTCCGGCACGTGGCTGTCGCCGCCGCCGTTGCCACCCTCGGAGCCGCCGCGACCGCCACGGTCGCCGCCACGGCCACGGCCACCGCCGTCACGACCGCCGCGCGGGCCACGACGATCGCCACCGCGACCACCACCGCCACTACGCGGTTCACGCGGCGGACGGGTGTCTTCGAGCTCTTCGCCGGTTTCCTGGTCGACGACGCGCATCGACAGGCGGACCTTGCCACGCTGGTCGATCTCGAGGACCTTGACCTTAACTTCCTGGCCTTCGGAGACGACGTCGGTCGGCTTCTCGACCCGCTCGTTCTTCATTTCGGAGACGTGGACGAGGCCGTCCTTGCCACCCATGAAGTTCACGAACGCACCGAAATCGACGATGTTGACGACCTTGCCGGTGTAGATCTTGCCAACTTCGGCTTCCTCGACGATGCCTTCGATCCACTTCTTCGCGGCTTCGATTTCATCGGCGTTGGAGGAGCTGATCTTGATCGTGCCTTCGTCGTCGATGTCGACCTTGGCACCGGTTTCGGCGACGATCTCGCGGATCACCTTGCCGCCCGTGCCGATCACGTCGCGGATCTTCGACTTGTCGATCTGCATGGTCTCGATGCGCGGCGCGTGCTTGGAAACGCCCGAACGCGAGGAACCGAGCGCCTTCGACATTTCGCCGAGGATGTGCGCACGGCCGGCCTTCGCCTGCTCGAGCGCCTTGCCCATGATTTCCTTGGTGATCCCGGCGACCTTGATGTCCATCTGGAGCGAGGTGATGCCCTTCTCCGAACCGGCGACCTTGAAGTCCATGTCGCCGAGATGGTCCTCGTCACCGAGGATGTCCGACAGCACGGCGAAGTCTTCGCCTTCGAGGATCAGGCCCATCGCGATGCCCGAGACCGGGCGTTCGATCGGCACGCCGGCGTCCATCATCGACAGACAGCCGCCGCAGACGGTCGCCATCGAGCTCGAGCCGTTCGACTCGGTGATGTCCGACAGGATGCGGATCGTGTAGGGGAAGTCCTCGTGATCGGGCAGCACCGGGTGCAGCGCGCGCCAGGCGAGCTTGCCGTGTCCGGTCTCGCGGCGGCTGGTGAAGCCGAAGCGACCCACTTCGCCGACCGAATAGGGCGGGAAATTGTAGTGCAGCATGAAGGGCGAGTAGCTCAGGCCTTCGAGGCCGTCGATCATCTGCTCGGCGTCCTTGGTGCCCAGCGTGGTGGTGCAGATCGCCTGCGTCTCACCGCGCGTGAACAGTGCCGAACCATGCGTGCGGGGCAGCAGGCCGACCATCGCCTCGATCGGGCGGACCTGGTCGAGCTTGCGGCCGTCGATGCGCTGGCCGTCCTTGAGGATGGCGCCGCGGACGATTTCGGCTTCGAGCTTCTTGACCGCCTTGCCGGCCGTCATCTGGGTCTGGCCGTCTTCCTCGGCGTAGGCTTCCTTGGCCTTGGCGCGCGCTGCGTTGAGCGCATCCGAGCGGGCCGACTTGTCGGTCAGCTTGTAGGCCGCGGCGATATCGTCGCCGACGAGACCGCGCAGCTTTTCCTTGATCGCGGCGGAATCGTCCGAGGTGTCGATTTCCCACGGTTCCTTGGCCGCCTGTTCGGCGAGATCGACGATCGCGCCGATGACCTTCTTGGATTCCTCGTGCGCGAACATTACGGCGCCGAGCATTTCCTCTTCGGTCAGTTCCTTGGCTTCGGATTCGACCATCATCACCGCATCGTTGGTGGCGGCGACGACGAGGTCGAGGCGACCTTCTTCGTCGAGCGCACTCGAAAGCGACGGGTTGAGTTCGTATTCGCCATTGCGGAAACCGACGCGCGCGGCGCCGATCGGGCCCATGAAGGGCACGCCCGAGATGGTCAGCGCGGCCGAAGCGGCGATCATCGCGACGATATCGGGTTCGGTCTCGCCGTCATACGACAGGACCTGGCAGATGACGTTGATTTCGTTGTAGAAGCCTTCCGGGAACAGCGGCCGCACCGGGCGGTCGATCAGGCGGGAGGTCAGCGTTTCCTTCTCCGTCGCGCGGCCTTCGCGCTTGAAGAAGCCGCCCGGGATGCGCCCGGCGGAGGAGAACTTTTCCTGGTAGTGCACGGTCAGCGGGAAGAAGTCCTGCCCTTCGCGCACGCTCTTGGCGGCGGTCACGGCGCACAGCACCACGGTTTCGCCATAGGTGGCCAGCACGGCGCCGTCGGCCTGACGGGCGATCTGGCCGGTTTCGAGGGTGAGGGTCTTTCCGCCCCACTCGATCGATACGGTTTTCTTGTCGAACATGTATTTTCCTAAATGACCCGCCGCGCCTGATTGCGTCGGCGGGGCCTACTGCCGGGGATACCGTCCCGGTCCGGTGCGGGGCGTTTTCCTGTGCCCCAATAGTCCCTTCGCCGGATTGCGATGGAACCGGATGCGAAAGAGGCGGCCCTTTGTGGGAGCCGCCTCTCGCGAAACTCTTATTTGCGCAGACCCAGCTTCTGGATCAGGCTGTTGTAGCGCTCCAGATCCTTGCGCTTGAGATAGGCAAGGAGGTTGCGGCGCTTGTTGACCATCATCAGGAGCCCGCGACGCGAGTGGTTGTCCTTGTGGTGGTCCTTGAAGTGCTCCGTCAGGTTGCGGATGCGCTCGGTCAGGATCGCGACCTGGACTTCCGGCGAACCGGTATCGCCCTTGTTGGTGGCGTTGTCCTTGATGATTTCCGTTTTCTTCTCGGCGGTGACCGACATTCCATTTACTCCGCGGTATCCGGTAGGTTGAAACCCCGGACGACCCTCGTCGTCCCGCCTTCGAGTTCGACCAGCGCCACCGGCACGTCAGCGTGGGTGGCGCAGTAGAGCCCGTCGGATTGGGGCATTCCGGAAAGGACCCGGCCCTGGCGGACCGCCTGCGCGTCTTCCGGGTCGAGGGAAAGGGCCGGGATACCGTCCAGCCCCGCCTCTAGCGGCAGGAGTAGGTCTTCAAGGCTCGCGCGCTTAGCGTTTTCGTCGAGGATGTCCAGCGAAATCGCCTGTCGCTCGGTGAAAGGACCGGCCTTGGTCCGGCGCAGATAGGTGACGTGACCGACCGTTCCAAGCGCATGTGCGATATCCCGTGCCAGCGAGCGGATGTATGTCCCCTTCGAGACGCTCGCGACCAGCGTCACCGCCTCGGCCAGCTCGAGCGGGGCCGAGGGATCGTAGGGGTCGGGCCGCCCGGCGGTGGTGGCGAAGGCGCTCGGCTCGATCTCGTTGAAGTCGCGCTCGCCGCCCGCGAAGCCCAGCGAATGAACCGTGACCTTGCGCGTCGCGAGTTCGACCTCCTCGCCCTTGCGCGCGAGGTCGTAAGCGCGCTTCCCGTCGACCTTGAGCGCCGAGTATTTGGGCGGGACCTGCGCGATCTCTCCGGTGAAATGTTCGAGCACCGCCGAGATCGCGGCCATCGGCGGGCGACGATCGGAGCGGCGCACGACCGAGCCCTCGGCATCGAGCGTGTCGGTCTCTTCGCCGAACTGGAGCGTGAATTCGTAGGTCTTGTCGCTGTCGAGCATGCGGCCGGCGAGCTTGGTCGCCTCGCCCAGCGCGATCGGCAGCACGCCTTCGGCGAGCGGATCGAGCGTGCCGCCATGGCCGACCTTGGCCTTGGGCAGGCCGCTCTCCCGGATCGCGCGTTTGACCTTGCCGACCGCCTGGGTCGAACCCAAGCCGCGCGGCTTGTCGAGGATCAGCCAGCCGTTCAATGCCATCAGCCGGCCACCAGCTGCGCGATGAACAGCGCGACTTCGCGGAACTGGCCGAGCACCCAGTCGAGCGGCGGGCCGATCGTGCGTTCGAGGATGCGCCATTCGGGGAAGGCCCAGATGACGATGACCAACGCGACGAAGACGAGGATGCCGGCCTTCTGGAATTTGGCATACTGCGCCGCCATCGACCGCGGCAGCAGGCCTTCGAGGATGTGCGAACCGTCGAAGGGCGGGATCGGCAGCAGGTTGAACAGCGCGAGGAAGGCGTTGATCAGGACGAAATAGGAGAACACCGTGATCGCGGTTTCGTTCACCCCCGCGAGCCCGACATAGAGTCCGAAGGCGATCGCCCCGAGAAAGCCGAGCAGGATGTTGGTCCCCGGCCCCGCTGCGGCGACCGCCATCATCCCGTAGCGCGGATTGTCGAGCCGGTCCTTGCGCACCGGCACCGGCTTGGCCCAGCCGAAGATCGGCCCGCCGGTGAGCGCGAGCGCACCGGGCACCAGCAGCGTACCGATCGGATCGATATGCCGGAGCGGGTTGAGCGACAGGCGGCGCTGCTCCTTGGCGGTCGGATCGCCGAGCGCGAGCGCGGTCCAGCCATGCGCGACTTCATGGAACACGATCGCGACGACGAGGCACGGGATCAGGATCGCCGCGATAAGGAGGGTGTCTGTCATGCGAGGCTAGATAGGGTGGGTTGGGCGAATACCCAATGCCGGATCAAGCCAAGGCCTCGCTGAAGTGCTTGCGGCAAAGCGCGACGTAGCGGTCGTTGCCGCCGATCTCGGTCTGCGCGCCGGCCTTGACCGCCCGGCCCGCCTCGTCGACGCGCAGATTCATCGTCGCCTTGCGCCCGCATTTGCAGACCGATTTCAGCTCGACCAGCGAGTCCGCGATACCGAGCAGCGCCGCGCTGCCCGGGAACAGCTCGCCCTGGAAATCGGTGCGCAAACCGTAGCACAGCACCGGTATCCCGCCCTTGTCGGCTAGCCGCGCGAGCTGCCAGGCCTGGTCGCGGGTGAGGAATTGCGCCTCGTCGACCAGCACGCAGGCGAGCGGCTCCTCGCCATGTTCGCGCAGGACATGTCCCTCAATATCGGTGGAGGCATCGAAACGGTGCGCGTCGCTCGACAGGCCGATGCGGCTGCTGATCGCGCCGAAGCCGGGCCGGTCGTCGATCGCCGCGGTCCACAGCGACACGCGCATGTCGCGCTCGCCATAATTGAATGCGGCCTGCAGCAGGTTCGAGCTCTTCCCCGCGTTCATGCTGGCATAGTAAAAATAGAGCTTGGCCAAGCGCCGCATCCCCGTTGGTGATGATCCCGTCGAGCCCCCTATGGGCCGAGCCACCGCCGTTCGACAAGCGCCGGGGGAACCGCTGTGGGAAACTGGCCGTTCACCTACGCGACAGACCGCCGTGGCGATGCTAGGCGGGATACGAGGGAAAAATCGAAGGGGAATACCGCATGGCAGACGCCGCCACCGCCACGCCGGATGCACCGGACCAGACAGGTTTTCTCGGCTGGGTCGAACGGACAGGCAATCGCCTCCCCGATCCTGTCTTCATCTTCTTCTACCTGATCATCGCACTGGTCGTGGTTTCGGTAGCCTGCGCCTTGCTCGGCGTTTCCGCGGTACACCCGACCGAAGTGGACGATGCGACGGGCAGCAATGCGGTGATCGCCGCGGTCAGCCTGTTGTCGGCCGAGAACATCCAGCGGCTGTGGGTCGAAATGCCCGCCACCTTCACCCACTTCCATCCGCTCGGCTACGTGCTGGTGGTGATGCTGGGCGCGGGCGTGGCGGAACGCTCAGGCTTCTTCGCCGCCGGCATGGCCAAGGCGGTCAAGGCCGCGCCAAAGGCGCTGCTGACGCCGGTGGTCGCGCTGGTCGCAATGCTCGGTAACCACGCCGCCGATGCCGGTTACGTCGTGCTGATCCCGCTCGCGGGAATCCTGTTCGCCGCCGCCGGACGCCATCCGCTCGCGGGCATCGCCGCCGCCTTCGCCGGGGTTTCGGGCGGGTTCTCGGCCAATATCTCCCCCGGCCAGCTCGACGCCCTGCTGTTCGGGATCACCGAGGAAGCGGTGGGCGCCTCCGCGCTCGACCCGCTGTGGACCGCGAACATTGCGGGTAACTGGTACTTCATCAGCGCGATGACGCTGATCTTCCTGCCGATCATCTGGTACGTCACCGACAAGATCATCGAGCCGCGCCTCGGCCCGTGGAAGGGTGGCGCGCAGGCGGGAATGGACGACGACACCAGCCCCGACCCGACCGAGCATGACGGCGCGCTCGCCTCGAAGGGCCTGCGCCATGCGGGCCTCGCCGCACTGGGCGTGATCGCGCTGTGGTTGCTGATGACCTTCGCACCCGGCACGCCGCTCATCGACGAGGCGGCCTGCCTGACCGAAGCCGGAGCGCCGGTGGCCGATTGCTCGATCCACACCCAGCTTTCCCCGCTCTATCGCAGCCTCGTCGCCGGGTTCTTCATCCTCTTCCTTGCGACCGGCTGGGCCTATGGCCGCGCGGTCGGCACGATCAAGACCCACAAGGACTTGGTCGAGATGATGGCACAGGCGATGAAGGACATGGGCTACTACCTCGTCCTCGCCTTCGCCGCGGCGCATTTCGTGGCGATGTTCGGCTGGTCCAACCTCGGTCTGATCACCGCGGTGCACGGCGCCGCCGGGATCGAGAGCACCGGGCTGCCGCTGCCGCTGGTACTCGGCCTGATGGTGATCTTCGCCGCCGTGCTGAACCTGTTCGTGGGCTCGGCCTCGGCCAAATGGGCGCTGCTCGCGCCGATCCTGGTGCCGATGCTGATGCTGCTCGGGATCAGCCCCGAGGGCGCGACCGCGGCCTATCGCGTGGGCGACAGCGCGACCAACATCATCACCCCGCTGATGGTGTATTTTCCGCTGATCCTGGTGTTCGCGCAGCGCTGGCAGAAGAGCTTCGGGCTCGGCAGCCTGACCGCGATGATGCTGCCCTATTCGATCTGGCTGCTCGTCAGCGGCACGCTGCTGATCGTGGCGTGGTTCTACCTCGGCATCCCGCTGGGGCCGGATGCGCCGGTGAGCTACGCGCTGCCGGGCGGGCAGTAGGAGATAGTCGTCTTTCCCGCGAAAGCGGGGATGACGGAATGTGTGGTTAGTCCTCGTCCAGATCCCGCTTCACGCGCGGGTCGTCGAGCAGGCTTTCTATCCGGTTGGCCTCGTCGAAGCTCTCGTCGGCGCGGAATTGCAGCTTGGGCGCGAATTTGAGGCCGAGCCGCTGGGCGACTTCCTTCTGGAAGAATGCGGTGTTGGTGCGCAGCGCCTTGAGCGCCGCGGCCTCGTCCTCGCCCAATAGCGGCTTCACATAGACCTTGGCCTGCCGCAGGTCGGGCGACATCCGCACTTCGGTGACCGAGATATTGGTCGCGCGCAGCACATCGTCATGCGCCTCTCCGCGCGCGAGCAGCTCGGACAGGATATGCCGAACCCGCTCGCCTACCTTGAGGACGCGGACCGATTGCTGTTCGGGGGTCGATGCGTTCTTAGCCATAGGTTTCCTCCCCTTCCGCCTGCGGGAGGGGCGGCGAGACTTGGGCTTGTCTCGCAAGTCCTAGTCGCAGCGGGGTGGGCTCTCGCGAGCCCATGCCCACCCCCGCCCCCTCCCGCGTGCGGGAGGGGAGACTGATCAAAGCGTCCGTTCCTGCTCGTTCACCTCGAACACCTCGAGCTGGTCGCCCGGCTTGATGTCGTTGGTATCCTCGAGCACCACGCCGCATTCGAGGCCCGAGCGGACTTCGTCCACATCGTCCTTGAAGCGCCGCAGCGAGGCGATGGTCGTCGCCGAGACGATGACGTCGTCGCGGGTGAGACGCGCGTGGAGCCCCTTGCGGATGACGCCCTCGACCACCAGCAGGCCGGCCGCCTTGTCTTTCTTGCCGGACTTGAAGACTTCCTTGACCTCGGCACGGCCCATGACGTTCTCGACCTTGAGCGGCCCGAGTTCGCCGAGCATCTCCTTGGTGATCTCGTCGGTCAGGTGATAGATCACGTCGTGATACATCATCCGCACGCCGTCGCGTTTCACCAGTTCGCGCGCCTTCGGGTTCGGACGCACGTTGAAGCCGATGATCGGCGCCTTCGAGGCGGCCGCCAGCGTGACGTCGCTTTCGGTGATCGCACCCACGCCCGCATGCAGCACGCGGACCTTGATGTCGTCGTTCGACAGGTTGTGCAGCGCGGTGGTGATCGCCTCGACCGAGCCCTTGACGTCGGCCTTCACCAGCACCGGGAATTCAACGACGTTCGACTGCATGTTGTTGAACATGGTGTCGAAATTGGTCGGCGCGAGCGCGGTGCGGCTCTCGGTCGCCTTGGCCTGGCGGAACTCGGCGACCTCGCGGGCGCGCTGTTCGTTCTCGACCACGGTGAGCTGCTCGCCGGCATCGGGGACGCCGCCGAGACCGAGCACCTCGACCGGGGTCGACGGACCGGCTTCCTTCACCTGCTTGCCTTGGTCGTTGACCAGCGCGCGCACGCGGCCGCTTTCGGTGCCGACGACGAAGGTGTCGCCGCGCTTGAGCGTGCCGCGCGTGACGAGCACGGTAGCGACCGGGCCGCGGCCCTTGTCGAGCTGCGCTTCGACCACGGTGGCTTCGGCCGCGCGATCGGGGCGCGCCTTCAGTTCGAGCAGTTCGGCCTGGAGGTTGATCGCATCGATCAGCTTGTCGAGATTGGTGCCCTCTTTCGCGGACACTTCGACGTCCTGCACGTCGCCCGACATCGCCTCGACGATGATTTCGTGTTCGAGCAGGCGCTCGCGGATCTTCTGCGGGTTGGCCTCCGGCTTGTCGATCTTGTTGATCGCGACGATGATCGGCGTGTCGGCCGCCTTGGCGTGGCTGATCGCCTCGATCGTCTGCGGCATGATGCCGTCATCGGCCGCGACCACCAGAACCACGATATCGGTCACGTTGGCGCCGCGCTGGCGCATCTCGGTGAACGCGGCGTGGCCCGGCGTGTCGAGCACGGTGATCTGCTGCTTGTCCTTGGTCGTGATCTGGTAGGCGCCGATATGCTGGGTGATGCCCCCGGCCTCGCCCTTGGTCACGTTGGTCTTGCGCAGCGCGTCGAGCAGGCTGGTCTTGCCGTGGTCGACATGGCCCATGACCGCGACCACCGGGGCACGCGGCTTGAGCGTGTCTTCCGGATCCTCGTCCTCGGTCGGCACGATATCGATATCGGCTTCGGAAACGCGCTCGATATTGTGGCCGAATTCCTCGACCAGCAACTCGGCGGTGTCCTGGTCGATCGTCTGGTTGACGGTCACCATCATGCCCATGTTGAACAGCGCCTTCACGAGGTCGGCACCCTTCTCGGCCATGCGGTTGGCGAGTTCCTGCACCGTGATCGCATCGGGCACGACCACGTCGCGGACCTGCTTCTCGCGCGGCTTGCTCGGGCCGCCCTGCGCGCGGCGTTCCTTCTCGCGTGCACGCTTCAATGCGGCGAGCGAACGGGCGCGACGGCCCTCGTCCTCGTTGAGCGCCTTGGTCACGGTCAGCTTGCCCGAGCGGCGCTTGTCCTTGCCGCCACCGGCAGCGCGCGCGGGCTTCTTCTCTTCCTTCTTCGCCGGGCGCTTGGGCTCGGGGCGCGCAACCGGCGTGAACTTGCGCGGCGCAGGACCCTTGCTCTCGCTTTCGTCCGAGGCGGCGGCGGAGGCATCGGCCTTCGCTTCGGCTGCGGCGGTCTGTTCTTCCTGCTCGCGTTCGGCGTCTTCCTTGGCCTGCTGGTCGGCCTGTTCCTTGGCCTCTTCCTTTGCCTTGGCCTTGTTCTCGGCGCGCTGCTTTTCCTCTTCCTCGCGTTCCTTGGCCTTGCGCTCGTCGCGCTTGCGGGCCTCTTCGGCGAGACGCAGGCGGTCTTCCTCGGCCTCGCGCTGCATGCGCGCGACGCGTTCCTGCGGTGTTTCCGCATCGGGCGCGGGCTTCTTGGGCGCAGGCTTCTTGGCCGCGGGCGCAGGTGTCGGCGCGGGCGCGGGGGCCGGTTCGGGCGTCGCTTCGGGCGCAGGCGTCGGTGCAGGCTCTTCGCCCGGCTTGACCAGCTTGCGGCGGCGCTTGACCTCGACCGCGACCTTGTTGGTGCGACCGTGGCTGAAGGTCTGCTTGACCTCGCCCGGCTGACTGCCCTTGAGGGTCAGCGGCTTGCGGGCTGGTTTCTTGTCGTCACTCATCTCGGTCAAACTTCCTTCATCACATTCTTTTCGTCGTCGGCGGTGTGTTCCGCACCGCCCGGGTGCGGCGCAGCGGCACCGCGAAATCGGTTGAGGCGGCCAAAAGCCGTCGCGACGCGCGCAGCGGCTCCTGCATCGACCAGCGCCAGGTGGACGACGTTCGCCCGGCCCAATGCCACAGACAACGCCTCGCGGTCCAGCGGCAAGCGTTCGCCTTTCAACGCCGAACCTTCCGCGTCGCTGCCGACGCGCCAGGCCTGATCGAGCTTTGCGGTCCCGTCCGCCGAGGCATCGGCCGCGTGGCCGAGCCAGCGGACTTCGCCACCGCGCGCCGCGGCGGCGATCTTTTCGGTACCCAAGATTAGGTGTCCTGCGCGCATTTCCAAGCCCAGCCGGTCATTCAGGCTGCGTAGCAGCCCCTTTTCGATCCGTTCGGGCAGGTCGTCGGGCACGTTCAGCGGCGCGCCCTTGAACGCGCGCGCCAAGGCGCTTCGCAGGCGCTTCTTCGCGATCGCCTGCTCGAGCTCGGCGCGCGACACGCCGATCCAGGCGCCGCGACCGGGCGCCTTGGCCTGGGCATCGAACAGCACGTCGCCATCGGGCGAGATGGCAAGGCGCAGCAATTCGTCGCGCGCACCGTGCTCGCCCGAAAGGATGCACTTCCTTTCGGGGCAGGATTTCGCGGACCCGGAATTGCCGGGTCGCGCGTCTTCAGCGATGTCGGACGTCAGGCGCTCATTGGGTGGAGTCCGCATCGGCGGCCTCCTGTGTGGTTTCCTCGGCCTCGGTGGCCTCGGCGGGAGCGGCCTCGGCAGGAGCCGGGGCGGCCTCTTCCTCGTCGTCGAACCAGTGGGCGCGGGCGGCCATGATGATCTCGTTGCCCTGCTCTTCGGTCAGGCCGTATTCGCCGAGCACGCCGCCCTTGTCCTGCTCGCGCTGCGGACGATCGCGGCGCAGCGGCGGGCCGTCGGCGGTCGGGCTCTGGCGGCGACGCGGCGCTTCGCGCTTCTTCGCGATCAGCTCGTCGGTGGCGAGGTCGGCCAGATCGTCGAGCGTCTTGATCCCGGCCTTGCCAAGCACGACCAGCATGCCTTCGGTGAGGTGCGGTATATCGGCGAGGTCGTCCTCGACGCCCAGCTCGCGGCGTTCGGCGCGATAGGCCTCTTCCTGACGCTCGATCGCTTCCTTGGCACGGTTCTGGAGTTCTTCGGCGAGGTCTTCGTCGAAGCCCTCGATCGAAGCCAGTTCCTCGAGCGGGACGTAGGCGACTTCTTCGAGCTCGACGAAGCCTTCGGCGACGAGCAGCTGCGACAGCGTCTCGTCGACGTCGAGTTCGTTCTCGAACATGTTCGAGCGTTCGGAGAATTCCTTCTGCCGCTTCTCGCTCGCTTCCTCGTCGGTCATGATGTCGATCTGGTGACCGGTGAGCTGGCTGGCGAGGCGCACGTTCTGGCCGCGGCGGCCGATCGCGAGCGAAAGCTGATCGTCGGGCACGACCACTTCGATCCGGCTCTCTTCCTCGTCGAGCACGACGCGGCTGACGGTGGCCGGCTGCAGCGCGTTGACGACGAAGGTCGCGATGTCCTCGCTCCACGGGATGATGTCGATCTTCTCGCCCTGCAGTTCCTGCACGACGGCCTGGACGCGGCTGCCCTTCATGCCGACGCAGGCGCCGACCGGGTCGATCGAGCTGTCATACGAGATGACGCCGATCTTGGCGCGGCTGCCCGGATCGCGGGCGGCGGCCTTGATCTCGATGATGCCGTCGTAGATCTCGGGCACTTCCTGCGCGAACAGCTTGCGCATGAAATCGGGGTGCGCGCGCGACAGGAAGATCTGCGGCCCGCGATTGTTGCGTTCGACCTTGGTGATCAGCGCGCGGATACGCTCGCCGACGCGGGCGGCTTCGCGCGGGATCTGCTGGTCGCGGCGAATGACGCCCTCGGCGCGGCCGAGATTGACGATCACGTGGCCGAATTCGACCGACTTGATCACGCCGGTGATGACTTCGCCGGCGCGGTCCTTGAATTCCTCGTACTGGCGCTCGCGCTCGGCATCGCGGACCTTCTGGAAGATCACCTGCTTGGCGGCCTGCGCATCGATGCGGCCGAGATCGACCGGGGGCAGCGGGTCGACGATGTAGTCGCCGAGCTGCGCGCCGTCCTCGAGCTTCTGCGCCTGCTTGAGGTCGACCTGCTTGAAGTAGTCCTCGACTTCTTCGACGACCTCGACGACGCGCCACAGGCGGAGGTCGCCGGTCTGCGGGTCGAGCTTGGCACGGATGTCGTTTTCGGCGCCGTAACGGTTGCGCGCGCTCTTCTGGATCGCCTCCTCCATCGCCTCGATCACGATCGACTTGTCGATCATCTTCTCGGTCGCGACGGCGTTGGCGATCGCGAGCAGTTCGGCGCGGTTGGCGGAAATCGGGCTTGCCATTGTCAGTCCTGTTCCTCGTTGGACGTGTCTTCGATGATTTCGTCGGCGCCGCTCGTATCGAGCGGCTGGGTCGCGGCGATCAGCCTGTCGGTGAGAACGAGCTTCGCGCTGTGAATCTGTTCGCGGTCGATCCGGGCCTCGCCCGCCTTGGCATCTTCTATCACGACCGTGTCGCCTTCGATGCCCTTCAACTCGCCCTTGTAGGTGCGCTGGCCGTCATAGCCCTTGACCATGCTGATCTTGGCCTCGTGTCCGGCCCAGTCGGCGAAATCCTTCGCGCGGGTCAGCGGACGGTCGATCCCGGGCGAGCTGACTTCGAGGTGGTAATGCCCCTCGACCAGCACCTCGCCCTCTTCCTCGAGCGCGTCGAGCTTGGCCGAGATGCGGCGCGACAGCGCGGCGCACTGCTCGATCACCAGCTGGCCGGTCGCCGGATCCTCGGCCATGACCTGGAGCGCGACGCCGCCGTCGCCGGCTTCGGACGCCATCGTCTTCACGCGCACGAGGTCGAATCCGAGCGCTTGCGCTTCGGGTTCGATCACTTCGGTCAGGCGTGCCAGATCGGCCATTCGTTCTCCGGTTTCGGACATCCGAAGCGGCAAAGGCGGTTTCGGCCGGCCCCTCGCGGCGCCAGCCCCTCCAGTGTCGCGACAATGTCGGGATGCGGGCTAGATAGGGGCGTGTAGCGCCAAAGGCAAGCGCCTAATCCTGCTTCTCCGCGAGGCCGTGTTTCTTGATGCAGTGGCGCAGCTGGTCGTAGCTCAGGCCGAGCGCCTCGGCGGTCTTGCGCTGGTTCCAGCGGTTCTTGCCGAGCGCATGTTCGAGGATCGCGCGCTCGTGCGAATCGACCGCGTTGCGCAAATCGTCGATATCGTCGTAGCGCGGCTTGGCGGAGGCGACCCTCGCGCGCGGCGCCGCTTCGCGGTGCGCTTCGTCCTTGCGCTCGCCGAGCGGCTTCCACGGACTGTCGAACGGATCGAACTGAACGTGCCCGATCGGCTCGTCCCAGTCGTCCCAGCGATAGACCGCGCGCTCGACTACATTGCGCAGCTCGCGCACATTCCCCGGCCAGGCATAGTCCTCGAGCTGCTGCATCACGTGGGGCGCGAATCCCGGCCAGTTGTCCCAATGCAATTCGGCCGCCATCCGCCGGGCGAAGAATTCGGCGAGCACCACGATATCGCCCTCGCGGGCGCGTAGCGGGGGAAGCGTGATGACCTCGAAACTCAGCCGGTCGAGCAGGTCGGCGCGGAACCTGCCCTGCTCGGCCAGCTTGGGAAGGTCCTCGTTGGTCGCGGCGACGATGCGGACGTCGACCCGGGTCGGGCGCGAGGAACCGATCCGGGTGACCTCGCCGTATTCGACCGCGCGCAACAGGCGCTCCTGCGCGCCCATCGACAGCGTGCCGAGCTCGTCGAGGAACAGCGTGCCCTTGTCGGCCTCCTCGAAGCGGCCTTCGCGCGAGCGGGTCGCGCCGGTGAAGGCGCCCGCCTCGTGGCCGAACAGCTCGGCCTCGATCAGCGTTTCGGGGAGCGCGGCGCAATTCATGATCACCAGCGGCTCCTCCCACCGGTTCGAGAGGCGATGGAGGCGCTCGGCGATCAGCTCCTTGCCCGTCCCGCGCTCGCCGACGACCAGCACCGGGCGCAGCATCGGGGCGGCGCGGCTGGCGCGTTCGACCGCGTCGAGAAAGGCCCCCGACTGGCCGATGAATTGGGTGTCCCGTTCCATGGGTTACAGCCATAGTGAAAAACCCCAACACTTGGCAATATACCCCAACGTCGTTTTCGACGAACGACATGGAAACCGCGCAATTCCGCGCTTTTCCGCGTTTGGCACAGAGATTGCTAATATGTGAACAACACCAATGCAAACCCTGGACGAAGGAAAAACCGCCATGAAAACCCGCCAGCTTCAGCCGACGCGCAGCAAGCTCGATGGGGCGATCGTCGCCAGCATTCTCGCGACGCTGGGCGTGAACCTGTTCTACATCGCCGGACAGATGCAGGCGGCCCCCGTCTTTGCCATCCTTCCGGGTACCGGGGCGCTGGCATGAGCGACGAGAGCCCCCTCGGTCCCGTCGGCAAGGCCAAGCGCCAGAGCCGCATCGATGCGGAAATCGAACGCATCCGCCGTTCGCCCGAACCGACCCGCGACAAGATGACCGCGGGCGACTGGCTCGACGGCGACAAGGTCCGCCAGAAATTCAACAACTTCCAATCCTCGGGAGCACCCCTAATGGGAATTTTCAACCGTGCGCGCGATATCTTCGCCGCCAATTTCAACGACATGCTCGACAAGGCGGATGATCCCTCGAAGATGATCCGAATGATCATCATGGAGATGGAGGAGACGCTGGTCGAAGTCCGCGCCTCCGCCGCCCGGACGATCGCCGATCAGAAGGAAATGCACCGCCACACGGTCAAGCTCGACAAGCTCCAGGCCGACTGGGCCGAAAAGGCCCAGCTCGCGCTGTCGAAGGACCGCGAAGACCTCGCCCGCGCGGCGCTGGTCGAGAAGAAGAAGGCGTCCGACATGTCGGCCCAGCTCAAGGAAGAGATCGCGGTGCTCGACGATGCGCTGCGCGCCTACGAACAGGACATCCAGAAGCTGCAGGGCCGGTTGCGCGAAGCCCGCAGCCGCCAGTCCTCGATCGCCGCGCGCCTCGAAAGCGCGGAAAACCGCGTCAAGCTGCGCAGCCTGATGACCAACGAGCGCGTCGACGATGCACTGACCCGCTTCGACCAGCTCGAACGTCGCGTCGACTACGCCGAGGGCCGCGCCGACGCGCTCAAGATCGCCGACGGTTCGGACAAGCCGAGCCTCGCCGACGAGATCTCCGCGCTCGAGGGCCAGGACGCGATCGACGACGAACTCGCCGAAATGAAGAAATTGCTTGGCCACGGAGACAGCGCGGCAGGCGACAAAGAACAGAAGAAAGAGGACTGACCCGTGGAAGAAGTAGCAGGAATCCTGATCGTCGCGACGCTTTTCGTCGCACTGCCTTGGCTGATCCTCCACTACGTCACGAAGTGGAAGACCTCCGCCACCATCACCACCGACGACGAGGTTTTGCTCGAGGAGCTCTACAACCTTGCCAAGCGGCTCGACGAACGGATGGACACCGTCGAACGTCTCGTCGCCGCCGATAACCCCGAATACGACGCTCCCAAGCTGATCGCCGACCAGGAACGCGACAACCAGCAACTGCGCGAGCTCGACCGACTGCTCGCCGAGAAGGAAAGGACCGCCCGATGAACAGCCCCCGCACTACGCTCTACCGCGACAAGCAGAACGGCAAGATCATGGGTGTTTGCGCCGGGATCGCCGACTACACCGGGATCAACGCGTTCTGGGTCCGTATGGCTGTCATCATTACCCTCTTCGCAGGCATGGGCGTCATACTTCCGGCGTATTTCATCGCCGGGTTCCTGCTGAACAAAAAGCCCCCGCATCTCTATGTCGACCAGGACGAGACCCGTTACTGGCAGCGTGTCCGCCAGAGTCCGAAGCGCACCGCGCGCGAGATCCGCGCCCAGATGCGCGACGTCGATCGCCGGCTGGCCAAGGTCGAGCACTTCTACGTGAGCGACAACCGCCAGCTCAGCGCCGAAATCGAACAGCTGCGCTGAGCGCACGGAAGGGACTGATACGAAATGGATACCGGAACACTTGCCCTGCTGATCCCGATCATCGGCGTGTCGATCCCGATCGTCGCGATCTGGACCAAGCATCGCAAGGACGTCTTGCAGATGGAGATCGAGGCGACCTCGACCCAGACCGCCGAGAAGGCCGCGCAATATGCGAGCCGCGTGCAGGAGCTCGAGGACCGGGTTCAGGTGCTCGAACGGATCGTCACCGATCGCGGCTACAATGTCGCGACCCAGATCGAGGCGCTGCGCGACCAGCGCCGGGTCGACGAGAACGACAGCGGCGTGGCGCTCGACACCGACAAGCAGCACGCACGCTAGAACACGGAAGGAAGAGGGGACAATGGACAAGGAAAGCATGATCATCGTCATCGTCGTCGTCATGACGCTGGGATGGTTGGTCAACAACTGGATCCGCGCCAGGCACGGCTACGCGCTGGAAGACGAGTGGGGCGGCAAGACCGAGCGATCCGACAGCACCGAGACCAAGGCATTGCGCGAGGAGAATCGCGCGCTCCACGACAAGCTCGACGGCATGCAGGACCGCATGATCGTGCTCGAGAAGATCGTCACCGATCGCGGCTACGGCGTCGCCGAGGAAATCGAGCGGCTGCGGGACGAACGCAAGATCGACCAGTCCAGCGGCATCCCGCTCGACCTGAAGAAAGGGGAGCGCGCCTGATGTTCGGCCCCGACACCAGCCTCGTTATAGACGCGATCCAGATCGGCCTCGTCGCGCTGGGTGCGGGGATCGGCGGCACGCTTCTGTTCCGGCGCTACGCCCGCACGAACCAGGGCGCGCCGTCACCGGCCGAGCCCAAAACCCAGGGTGCCGGATCGCTCGAAGACCGTGTTCGCGTGCTCGAACGCATCGCGACCGATCGCCCCACGGATCTCGCCGAACAGATCGAAGCCCTGCGCGACGGCGACATCACCTCGCCCGTCACACGAAAGGAAACCGTCTGATGGAATTCGTCGATCTGCTTTCTTATCTGGGCTGGATCATCGGCGGTGCCTTCGCGCTCGGCGCGGGGGGGATCGTCGCCTCGATCCACAACACCCGCCTCAAGGTGAAGCACGGCTATCCGCTCGAAGGTATGTGGGGCCAGTCGCTCAAGCCCGGGATGACCAGCGATGCTCAGCAGCGTGTCACCCTGCTGACCCAGGAAAATGCCGAACTGCGCGCCGAAATCGGATCGCTCAAGGATCGCCTCGGCAATGTCGAACGCATCGTGACCGAGGAAGGGTATCACCTGACCCGCGAAATCGACCGCCTGCGCAGTGACGGCTCCAATGGCGTCGTCTCGCTCGACGACGGGCGGAAGGAGCGCGCCTGATGGACTTCGAATTCCTCGCCATCATGGTCTTCGTCGTCGCGATCCTCGCGATCGTGCTCGGGATTGGCAACGACGCCTTCCAGCGCTGGCTGCGCCACAAGGAGAAGCAGCTCGAGCTGATGGCCGACAAGACCGCCGAGCAGGCCGCGCAATACGCCGCCAAGGCCGAAAAGCTCGAGCAGCGCGTGCGCGTGCTCGAACGGATCGCGACCGATACCGGCGCCGACCTCGCCGCCCAGATCGAGGACCTACGCGACCGCGACATCGAGGAGAGCGTACAATGAGTTTCTGGACCGCCGCCGTCATCATCGCCGTGATCATCGGCGTGGTGCAACTCTACAAGGCCAAGCACGGCATCATCTCCGACCGGAGCGGGAACGAGCGCTACATCGAGAAACGCGATCCCGAGGCCGAGCGCGAAATCGCCGAGCTGCGCGAACGGATCAGGGTGCTCGAACGCATCGCCACCGACGACACCGAGGCCAAGCGCCTCGCCAACGAAATCGACGAATTGCGCAAAGACTAGGGAGACGCGCACATGATGATGTCCGAAACATTGATGCTGGCAAGTGCCGTGTTGATCGGCCTCGTCATCCTTTCCGCCACCACGCTGCGCGGTTGGGAAAGCTGGATCGCGCTCAAGCGCCAGGAAATGGAACGGCGCGGCGGCAGCGCCTCAGCGCCCGAAATCGAGGGCGGCGCGCCTGAAGGCGCGGCGCGGATCGAGATCGCCGACCTCAAGGAACGCATCCGCCGGCTCGAGGCGATTGCCAGCGGCGTCGATTTGTGAGCGGCAATTCCGGCACCGCCGCGCAGGCCGGGATCGGCCTCGGCAGCGCGATCGCGGTGGCGATCAGCTGGTCGCTGCACAAATCGATCCTGTGGGCGATCCTGCACGGCATCTTCGGCTGGTTCTACGTGATCTATTACGCGCTCACCCGCCCGGGCGGCATTTCGGGCTGAGCGATCCCCGGCGGGCTTTCGCATCCCCGCCGCCCGCGCTAGAGGCGCCGCCATGCGCAGCCTCGACGACATACGCGAAGAATACGAATTCCTCGAAGGCGACGAACGCTATCGCCTGCTGATCGAGCTGGGACGCGACCTCGAGCCGATGCCCGATGCGCTCAAGACCGATGCCACGCTGGTGCGCGGCTGTTCGGCGCAGGTGTGGGTCTATCCCACGCAGGAGGGCAAGGCGCTCCACTTCCTTGCCGACAGCAACGCCGCGATCACCAAGGGGATCGTCGCGCTTGTGCTGTCCGCCGTGCAGGACAAGCCGGCCGGGGAAGTCGCGGAAATGGACGTGACTGCGGCGCTCGAACCGTTCGACCTGAAAAACCAGCTCTCCTCGAACCGCACCCAGGGCGTCCCCAACATGATCGCCTTGGTGAAGGAACACGCCGCGCGGATCGCCGGCGGATAATTGCACGCCGATGCGAAGGCATATCTATCGCGCGCTGGGGTTCATTGCCGTCGGTCTCGGCGCGATCGGCGCGGTCCTCCCGATCATGCCGACCGTGCCGTTCCTGCTGCTGGCGGTCTATTTCTTCGCACGGTCGAGCCCGCAGCTCGAACAGAAGATCCTCGACCATCCGCAATGGGGGCCGCAGGTCCGGGACTGGCGCGATCGTCGGGCGATCAGTCGCCGGGCGAAGACGATGGCGCTCGGCGCGATGGCGACCGGCGCGGTCGTCACCTATCTCACGCTCGGTCATCCCTGGTACTGGATTTCGGTCGCGATCCTCGTGATTGCGGGCAGCTGGATCGCCACGCGCAACGAATAGTAGCGCTAGATCAGGCCCCCGCGCTGTCCCTGACGACGGCGATCCCCGCCTCGCGCTGGGCCTTGAGCTCGGCCTTCAGCTTCGCCGGGTCGCGCGCGAATACAAAGCCGAAGCTGACCCCGCCTTCCTTGCCCACCGTCGCATGGTGGAGCTTGTGCGCCTGCACCAGCCGCTTGGCATAGCCGCGCTTGGGTACCCATTTGAAATAGCGCTGGTGGACCAGCCCGTCATGCACCAGCGTGTAGATGATCCCGTATCCGAGCACGCCGAGCCCGATCCAGGTCGCCGGCCACCAGGCATCGGCCCCCATCACCATCGGGCTGCCGAGCGCGAACATCGAAATGCTCATCGCCGCGCCGACCAGTGCGTAGAGGTCGTTCTTTTCGAGTGTCTTGTCGTGCGGTTCGTGGTGGTCGCGGTGCCAGCCCCAGCCAACGCCGTGCATGATGTATTTGTGGCTCGCCCACGCGACCCATTCCATCGCGAAGATGGTGGCAAGGACGATGGCGATGGCGATGGCGACCTGCATGGCAGGCATGAATATAGGCGCTCAGGCCTTCTTCGGAAAGAAGTAGCTCGCGATCTCTTCGCCGATCCGCGCCGGACGCAGCGTTTCGGAATCGATGCAGCACCAGCTCGACTTGACCTCGGCCAGCACCTCCTCGCCGCGCGCGATCACGGTGGTATAGAAGGCGCGCGCGCCCTTGATGCTGTCGAGCACCGTCTTGGCGATCACCTCGTCGTCGATAAAGGCAGGCTTGCGGTAGGTGATCTCATGCTTGAGCGCGACCCAGGCGCGACTCGCGAGCGCTTCTGCCGGGGCGAGCTTGCGCCAGTGCGCAAGCACCGCGTCCTGCACCCAGCCGAGATAGCGGGCATTGTTCACATGGCCCATGAAGTCGATGTCGTCGGGCACGATGTTGATCGGAAGGGTATGGTCGCGACGCGTCATTGACATCGATGTAAGCAACAACCGGTTGCGTTTCCATGACACCATGCGGATTTTGCGACGAAAGGAGGGAAACCGTTGCCCGAAGACAACGCACCTGGCCGAAAGCTCGGTTTCGAACCGGTGGTCGACCGCCGAACGCGCGTGCTGTTGCTCGGCAGCCTGCCGGGCGAATCCTCGCTCGCGGCGCAGCGTTACTACGCGCATCCGGCGAATCGTTTCTGGCACCTGGTCGGCAAGGCGATCGGCGAGGACCTCGCCACGCTCGATTACGAAGCGCGGCTCGGGCTGTTGCTCGCGCGCGGGATCGGCTTGTGGGACACGGTCGACAGCGCGCACCGCAGCGGGAGCCTCGACAGTGCGATTCGCGATGCCCGTCCGACCGACCTATCCGGCCTGGCCGTAACCCTTCCCGCCCTGCGGATGATCGGCTTCAACGGAGCGAAGTCGGCTGCGCTAGGCCGCAAGGCGATCGGGACGACCGATATCGCGCTGGTCGACCTGCCGTCGAGCAGCCCCGCCTATGCCGCGATGCCACTAGCCGAAAAGGAAAAACGCTGGGCCGTGATCGCCGACCATCTCTAGCCTTGCGAGGCCCGGCCTGCGCTTTCATAAGGCCGGGAATGACGAGCAAACTCAAAGGACCGGCCGCCATCGGCGCCGCCATCGGATCCGCCGCCATCGCCGCGGCGCTGCTTTACGCCAACAAGCGCAAGAACAAGGGCAACAAGCCCAAGGCGCCGGACGTCGTCCCGCCCGAAACCGATTGAGGGAGACGCGATCATGAAAGCGCTGCGAACGCACGAAGTCGGCGGCCCCGACACGCTCACGCTCGACGAGGTCGAGACCCCCACGCCCGGCAAGGGCCAGGTGCTGGTCGACGTGAAGGCCTGCGCGATCAATTATCCCGACACGCTGATGATCCGCGATCTCTACCAGTTCAAGCCCGAGCGCCCCTATGCGCCTGGCGGCGAGATCTCGGGCGTGATCGCCGAACTCGGCGAAGGCGTGTGCGGGTGGAAGGTCGGCGACCGCGTGATCGCGATGCTCGGCAATGGCGGGCTTGCCGAACAGGTCGCGGTCGAGGCCGCACGCCTGTTCGCGATTCCCGACGGAGTCGATTTTCCCACCGCCGCCTCGATCCTGATGACCTACGGCACCACGATCCACGGGCTGAAGGATCGCGGCGATATCGCCGAAGGGCAGACCGTGCTGGTGCTCGGTGCGGCGGGTGGCGTCGGCCTGTCGGCGGTCGAACTCGCCAAGGCCTATGGTGCGCGCGTCGTCGCCGCGGTTTCGAGCGAGGAAAAGGCCGAGGTCGCGCGCAAGGCCGGTGCCGACGAGGTCGTGATCTATCCCACGGGCGACATCGACAAGGACGCCTCGAAAGAACTTGCTGGCCAGTTCAAGGTTGCCGTCGGACCGCAAGGCGCGGACATTGTCTACGATATCGTCGGTGGGGCCTATTCGGAACCGGCGCTGCGATCGCTCGCGTGGGAGGGCCGGCACCTCGTGATCGGTTTCCCGGCGGGCATCCCCAAGATCCCGCTCAACCTCACCCTGCTGAAGAGCTGCGACATCCGCGGCGTGTTCTGGGGCGCCTTCACCGCGCGCGAACCGGAAAAGAACCGGCAGAACATCGCCGAATTGTTCGACCTGCTCGCGGCGGGGAAGATTAACCCGCTGGTGTCCGAGACCTTCCCGCTCGAAAAGGGCGGAGAGGCGATCGCCAAGCTCGAAAACCGCCAGGCGATCGGCAAGCTCGTCGTAACGATGGATTGACTTGCAGCCACCCGGCGCGCTGCTATGCGGCGGGCGACCCATTCGAGAGGAACAAGCGATGACCGATTTCAAGGACCGCGAGCGCGGCGAGGAAACCAAGTACGCGTTCGACCAGGAAACCCAGTTCAAGATCACCGCCCGCCGCAACCGGCTGCTGGGCCAGTGGGCAGCCGACCAGATGGGCCTGACCGAGGAAGAAACCGACGCCTACGCCAAGGCGGTGGTGCAGGCAGATTTCGAGGAAGTCGGCGACGAGGACGTGATCCGCAAGGTGCTGGGCGACCTCACCTCGGCCGAATGCGACATCGACGAGGCGACCGTTCGCGCCAAGCTTGACGAGTGCGAAGCCGAAGCGCGCCGCCAGTTCATCGAAAGCATCTGATCCGATGGCGATGCAAGCGGACGACATCGAACGGCTGATCAAGGCCGCCCTGCCCGATGCCGAGGTGACCATTCGCGACCTCGCCGGCGACGGCGACCATTACGCCGCCGACGTCCGCTCGCCCGCGTTCGAGGGCAAGACCCGGGTCGCGCAACACAAGATGGTCTACGACGCGCTGGGTGGCCGGATGGGCGGCGAACTCCATGCCTTGCAACTGACCACCGGGCTTCCCAACTGAAGCCTACACACAGATTGCCAAGGGACCGGGACATGTCGGACACCAACCACCGCATCGAAGACGTCGTCAAAAGCCACGACGTCGTCCTCTTCATGAAGGGCACGCCGCTCTTTCCGCAATGCGGTTTTTCCAGCCGCGCCTGCGCGATCCTCGACCATTGCAAGGTCGAGTTCGAAAGCGTCGACGTGCTGCAGGACATGGAAATCCGCCAGGGCATCAAGGCCTATTCGGACTGGCCGACCATCCCCCAGCTTTACGTCAAGGGCGACTTCGTCGGCGGGAGCGACATCATGATGGAGATGTTCGAGGCCGGCGAATTGCAGCAGATGCTTGCCGACAAGGCAGTCGCCAAGGCCGAATAAAGCGCCCCTCGCGCACCGGATACAAAAAAGCCCGCCATTTCGGCGGGCTTTTTCGTTTGGGTGTCAGGGAAGCGGGACCGCGGAGACTTGGGGTTGCAGTCCCGCCTCGAATGACTGCTTGGGTAACGACCTCCATACAAGACCCGTGCCAGTTGCGAGAAATCGTGGATTTGAGCGATTCCTGAACGCGTTAAGCTTGTTGCGTAACCAGCAGGTGTCAAAATCTCCGACAGGCTTGGCAGTGCCACGCGCATCGTCCACCTAACGTCGCATGAGCGAAACCGACGTCCAGCCCTCGCGCCCGGCCGCGACCTGCGTGATCTTCCGCCGCGCCGATAGCGGTCCCGACGAAATCCTGATGCTGCGGCGCTCGAAGGAACTCGAATTCGCCGGCGGTATGGTGGTGTTTCCGGGCGGACGCGTCGACGAGGCCGATCTCGCGCTGGCCGAGACGCTCGGCGCGGCGGATCGCGAGGAGGCCGGCGCGCGCATAGCCGCGATCCGCGAGACCCTAGAGGAATCGGGTCTCGCCATCGGCCTTACCGAGCAGATCAGTGCCGATCGCGCGCAGGCAGCCCGCGCGATGCTCGACGAGATCGGCGCGCTCGAGCCGGTGCTCGCGCATTTCGGCTTAGCGCTCGATCTCGATGCGCTGGTGCCGTTCGCCCGCTGGCATCCGCGCCACGCGCATTTCCGCGTCTACGACACCCGCTTCTACCTTCACGACCTCGGCACCGGCGCGGTCGACGTCGCGGTCGACGAGACCGAGAACACCCGCCTGTTCTGGGCCAGCGCGAAGGAAGCACTCGCAATGATCGCACGAGGTGAGATCGAGGCGATTTTCCCCACTCTGCGCAATCTCGAACGACTCGCCCTGTTCGACGGCTTCGGCGGCGCGCGCGATCAGGCCGAGGGCATCGAGATTCGCGAGATCCGCCCCACGGTCGAGACCCGCGAGGACGGCAAATGGCTGACGATTCCCGACGACCAGGGTTATCCGGTGACCGAGCAATTGCTTTCCACCGCCGATCGCGGCGGCGGCAAGGGTAAGTAGCCGGGGCAAATAGTTGCCCGTCGAGTGCTGTGGGACCGTGGTCCGGCGTGTCTTGCTCTCGTCATGCTTGTGCGTAAGACCATGCGGACAAGGGGCAAACGGGACTAGACATGAGCATTCTGACGGTCGCTTCGGTCACCAAGACCTTCGCCGACGTGCGCGCGGTCGACGATCTGAGCTTCGCGGTCGAGCCGGGAGAGATCTACGGCTTCCTCGGCGGCAACGGCGCAGGCAAGACCACCACGCTACGGATGGTGCTCGACATCATCCGCCCGACCAGCGGCGCAATCACCGTGCTCGGCGGATCGCCCGACCGCGACAACGCCGCGGGGATCGGTTTCCTGCCCGAGGAACGCGGGCTTTACGGAAATATGAGCGCGATCGACACGATCGTCTATTTCGGGCGGTTGAAGGGCATGGAAGCGGGCGCGGCGCGCAACGCGGGGCTCGAACTGCTCGAACGCTTCGGCCTCGCGGACCGTGCGAAATCTAACATCTCCGACATGTCGAAGGGGATGGCGCAGAAGGTCCAGCTCGCCGCCTCGCTGGTCAACCGCCCGCGCCTGCTGCTGCTCGACGAGCCTTTCTCCGGCCTCGACCCGGTCAACCAGGGCCTGCTCGAGGAAGAAATCCTGCGCGCCTCGCGCGATGGTGCCGCGGTGGTCTTCTCCACCCACGTGATGCAGCACGCCGAACGGTTGTGCGACCGCCTGCTGCTGCTGCGCAAGGGGCAGAAGCGCTTCGAAGGTACGCTCGACGAGGCGCGCGACCTGCTGCCCTCGCGGATCGATGCGGTGGCCAATGATACGATCGAAAACGTCCCCGGGCTCGCCAAGGCCAAGCGCGGCAAGGCGCTGGGCGACGGGTGGCACGAATACACCCTCACCGTCCCGCCCGAGGGCGATGCCGGCGCGGTGCTCGAACACTGCACCGCCAACGGCGTGCCGCTGCGGCAATTCGCCGAACAGCGCGCCAGCCTGCACGAGGTATTCGTCCAGCTGGTCGGTGACGAGGGAGTCGAACGATGAACAATATCCTGCTCGTCGCACGGCGCGAGTTCCGCCAGATCGTCCAGATGAAGAGCTTCTGGGTCACGCTGCTGCTGATCCCGATCGCGCTCGCGCTCGGTCCGATCGTGGCCGACTCGCTCGACGAGGACGAGGCGACCAAGGTGATGCTGGTCGATCGCTCGGGCGGCGCCATCGCCGCCACGATCGAAGAGCGTTTCGCGCTCGAGGAGGATCGTACCGCCCTCGCCCGCCTGGCGCGCTATGTCCGCCGCCACGGGCTCGAACGCGCCGATCCCGATG
The DNA here is from genome assembly GCF_034374265.1 of Pseudoblastomonas marina. Taxonomy (NCBI): domain Bacteria; kingdom Pseudomonadati; phylum Pseudomonadota; class Alphaproteobacteria; order Sphingomonadales; family Erythrobacteraceae; genus Pseudoblastomonas; species Pseudoblastomonas marina. The sequence goes on from NZ_CP139718.1 coordinate 1,489,145, forward strand.
CGCCGTGGACCCAGTACGACCGCTGGTACACCGAGGCCGATATCGCCAGCTTCCGCGAAGCAGGCGGGATCGACGGTGCGCTCGAAAGGATCGACGCGGCGAAGGAGGAGGACACCCCCGAATTCGAACCGGGCGAGCCGAACTATCAATTCGTCGAGGCCCCTGATGCGCTCGCCACCGCCGAGGGCGAGGCGCTCGAAGCCGCAGTCGAGGACGTGATCGATCCCGACGAGGGCGACGAGGAAGCATCCTACGTCGTGCTGGTCGACGAGAACTACGAACAACGCCCGGTCGTGCGGCTGTGGTCGAACGATACCCCGCGCACCAGTTTCGTCACCACGTTGCAGGACGTGCTCACGACCGATCTGCGCGGGCGGCTGCTGGCCGCCGACGGCCTCTCGCCCGAACGCGCTGCTGCGGTCCAGGCCGCCCAGCCCGCGATCGCGGTGACCACTCCCAAGCCCGGCGACGGCGCGCGCGAGGCGTTGCTGGTGCGCTCGATCGTGCCGCTCGCGCTCGCCTATATCCTGATGATGAGCCTGATGCTGTCGGGCAGCTGGATGCTCCAGAGCTCGGTCGAGGAACGCTCGAACAAGCTGCTCGAAAGCCTGCTCGCCTGTGTGCGTGCAGAGGAGCTGATGTGGGGCAAGCTGATCGGCACCGTCGCGGTCGGCCTGTCGATGATCCTCGTCTGGGCGATCTTCGCCGGAATCGCGGGCTTCGCCTTTTCGGGCGCGGTGGCCGATTTCCTGCGGCCCGCGCTCGAACCGGTCAGCGACCCGCTCATCATCCTCGCGATCCTCTATTTCTTCGTCATGGGCTACGTCGCGGTGTCGATCATCTTCCTCGCGATTGGGTCGATGAGCGACACGATGAACGAGGCGCAGGGCTTCCTGATGCCGGTGCTGTTCGCGATCCTGCTGCCGGTAACCTTCGTGATCCAGGCGATCCTCGCGGGCAATTCGGGGCCGATGGTGCAGGCGCTGACCTGGATCCCGCTCTGGACGCCCTTCACCGTGCTCGCGCGGCTGGGCACCGGGATCGAGACTTGGGAAGTGCTCGGATCGGGCGCGCTGCTTGCCGGCTTCGTGGTGCTCGAATTCGTTTATCTCGGACGACTGTTCCGAGCGAGCCTGCTCGCCACGGGCCAGAAGCCGGGTCTGAAGGTCTTGGCTGCGAGACTAAAGGGAAGTTGAGCGGGACGGGAGCAGGCCACGCTCCCTTTCCTCAATACTTGCCCCAGACGAATCGGCTCGAGAGGGCGAAATTCCACACCGAGCCGATCACGATCCCGGCCAGCGCGGCGACGTATTCGTTGAAATCGTAGCGCACCAGCACCGCCGCGACACCAATATTCGCGAGCAGGCCGATCGAACAGGTGAGCGCGAACTTGATCCAGCCTGCGACCAACTCGCCGAACCCTGAAAGCCGCTTGTCGGCATAGGTCAGCGCGTTGTTGAGCACGAAGTTGAACGTCATCGCGACCAGCGCGGCGATCGTCTGGCCGACCTCGAACGGGGTCACCACGGTGTTGCGGAAGGTCCCGCCGAAGCTTTCGAGGAACAGCGCCAGCACCGCCATGTGGACCACCACGCCCGCCGCGCCGATCGTGCCGAACAGTGCGAAACGGGTCGGGATGATGTGCCCCAGCCAGCGATCGTAGAGACCGATGAGGTATTCGAACACGACCGTACGGTCGAGCTTGCTCTCGCCACTTGCGCGTTCTGCGAACTTCAGGGGAAACTCCTTGACCCGGTAGGGCTCGTCTGCGGTCGCCAGGATGTCGAGCAGGATCTTGAACCCGATCCCCGACAGCCGGTCCGCGGTGGCGCGCAAGGTGGCGCTTGGCAGCATGAAGAAACCCGACATCGGGTCGGTCAGTTCCACGCCGGTCAATCTACGTGCCAGCCCGTTGGCCAGGTGCGATCCCTTTTCGCGCGTTGCGCTCGAGAGGCCGGCCGCGCTTCCGCCCTCGACGAACCGGGACCCGACCGCGACCTCCGCCTCGCCGCTGTCTAGCGCAGCGAGCATTTGCGGCAGCAGGTTCGGATCGTGCTGGTGATCGGCATCCATCACCGCGACATAGGGCGCGGCAGTCGACAGCATCCCCTCGATCGCGGCCGAGGCCAGCCCGCGGCGCCCGATCCGCTGGATCACGCGCACGCGGCGATCCTTCAGCGCCAGTGCGCGCGCCGCGTCGGAAGTACCGTCAGGCGAATTGTCGTCGACGAAGATGGCCTCCCAGCCATCGGGGCCCAGCGCCTGCTCCAGCCGCGCGACCAATGGCGCGAGATTATCGCGTTCGTTGAGCGTGGGCAGCACCACCGCCAGCTTCAGGGCATGGCCCGGGGCAGGAGCTTCTGCGGAGGGAGGGATGGTCTGCGTGGCCATGGAAATCCGGCGTGGCGTTAGCCCAGCGTTGCGAGCATGTTAAGCTCCGATTTGGGCCAACCGGGCGCGTAGCCGGGCTCGTGCGGCGAGCAGGTCTTCGCGCCGTTCGCCCAGCAGGTATTCTCGCAAAGGGGCTTCGAGCCGATCGAGATCGGCGAGGAATCGCGACCAGTCGGCCGGATCGGGCCGCGCGACGCGCCCACCGAAACCGAGTTCGCGCAGCACCAGCAATTCGTAGCCCACCAGCGCCCCGGCCCAGCCGCGCGCGCTCGGCGCGGCGGCGATCGCGGAAAGCAAACCGTCGCAGGCATCGTGCACCGAAGGATAGGGCTGCCGCTCGGGCAGCGCCGCAGCGGTGAGCGCGCAGCACCACTCGATCGCCGCCGCCGGGAGCGGTTCGCCCAGCAGCGGCGCGCGGCTCTCGACCAGTTCGACCTTCGCGAAGGGCAATTGCGAAGCCGAGCGCGCGCGCAGGTCCAGCGCGACGCGGTTTCCCGGGATCAGTACGGGGCGCAGTACGCGTCCGCGCCCGCCGGCGACATAGCCGGCGACGAGCCCGTGGCTCTCGGTAAGGAAACGTGCGATCGCCGCGGTCTCGCCATGCGGGCGCGAGGCGACGAGGATGGCGGGCGCGCGCAGCTGCATGGCGCCCTGCTACGCGGCTACTTGCCCGCGAGCTTGGCTTCGAGCGCGGCGAGCTTGGCCTCGAGGATGTCCTGCTTCTCGCGCGCGGTCGCGGCCATCTGCTTGACCGCCTCGAATTCCTCGCGGCTGACGAAGTCGAGCCCGCCGAGCGATTCCTTCAAGCGCTCGCGCGCGCCGTCACGGGCCTCGCGGGTCATCCCCGCAAAGGTGCCCGCCGCCGCGTTGGCGAGCTTCACGAAGTCGGAAATGATCGGGTTTTCGCTTTGCATGCTGCGCAGATGGGCGTTCGCGCGGGACTTGTCTAGATGGCGACGCGCTGCACCGCGCCCGACACTTCGGTCTCCGACGCGTCGGGGTTTTCCTGCCAGAACTGGAAGTTCAGCACGGTCGCGAACAGGACCCATGCGAGATAGGGCAGCAGCAACAGCCCGGCGAGCTTGCGGATGCGCCAGAACAGCACGACGGTGACGATCACCGCGACATCGATCGCGACAAGCAGCCAGAAGGCCTCGATGATCTTCTGCGCGCCGAAGAACACCGGCGTCCACGCGAGGTTGAGCAGCAATTGCACGAACCACACGCCGAGCGCGAGCTCGCGCCCATAGGCTCCGCGCGCCGAAGCGACCAGCGCGGCGGCAAAGCCGATCATCGCGTAAAGGATCGTCCACACGATACCGAACACCGCGGGCGGCGGGAACAGCGAAGGCTTGGTGAGGCTCTGGAACCAAGGACTGCCGGCATCGCCGCCGACCTGGCCCGAGAGGTAACCGAGCAGCATCGTCATCGGAACGAGGAACAATGCCCAACGCAGCAGCGAGGCGCGTAACTGGCCGGGGGAAGCGATCAGATTCATGACAGTCCTTCTATCGGGCCTTTCGGTCGGTGCGCGCTAGCACAGCGGCGGCGGGGCGCAAATCACGCCGGACCGCTGTCCGGTGAAGGGACATCTCCGGACGACAAGCGCCCGCGTCGCGCCGCGAGCAGGAACTCGACATTACCCTCCGGCCCGGTGATCGGGCTCGGCACGATCCCGTCGACGGTCCAGCCCTGCGCCTCGAACCAGGCGCGCGCCTCGTGGCAGACCCGCTCGTGCAGCACGGGGTCGCGCACCACCCCGCCCTTACCGACCTCGTGTCGCGCGACCTCGAATTGCGGCTTGACCAGCACCACCGCGCGGGCATCGGGCGCGGCGAGCGCCAGCGGGCGCTCGAGCACCTTGGCAAGGCCGATGAAACTCGCATCGCACACCACCCAGTCGCATGCCCGGTCTATCAGTTCGGGGGTCAGGTGACGCGCATTGGTCTGTTCGAGCACGGTCACGCGCTCGTCGCTGCGCAGCTTCCAGGAGAGCTGGTTGGTCCCGCTGTCGACCGCGAAGACATGGCTCGCGCCCTTGCTCAGCAGCACGTCGGTGAAGCCCCCCGTCGAAGAGCCGATATCCAACGCCACCGCGCCCTTGGGGTCGAGACCGAAGGCGTCGAGCGCGCCCGCCAGTTTGATCCCGCCGCGGCTGACCCAGGGATGGTCGCGCCCGCGCACATCGAGCGCGGCATCCTCGGCGACCTGCTGGCCCGGTTTCTCGATCTTGGTCTCGCCCACGAACACCACGCCGGCCATGATCAGCGCCTGTGCGCGAGTCCGGCTTTCGGCGAGCCCGTGCGACACAAGCGCCTGATCGACGCGTATTTTCGTCGGCTTGCCCATTTTCGCTGTCGTTTCGGCTCCGGAATGCTTGCGGGCGGGCGATCCCCCTCCCATACCGGATCGATGAAGTCTATTCCCCTGCTCCGCTACACGATCCTAGCCCCCACCGCCGCGCTCGCGCTGGCCGCCTGTTCGCAGCAGGCCGCCCCGCCCTCGCCGACCCCGCCTCCCCCGCCGCCGCCGGTGGTCGAGACACCCGCGCCGGCTCCGGCGCCGGCGCCGACCTATGACGACTGGCGCGACGCACCGAAGACCGCGGGCGCGTGGCGCTCGATCAAGCAGGGGAGCTATCCGGCCTCCGCAGTCTACGAGGCGCCCGGCGGCGAAACGCTGGTCGAAATCCGCTGCGACAATTTGCGCGTCGATATCCGCCGCGCCGGGACGGGGAGCGAGGAATTGCCAATGACCTTCCGCACCGTGCAGGCCGATGGCAGCTTCGGTGCCGACACCCGGACCGCGCGCCCGGTACGTCCGCTGATGTACGAAGCCAGCGTCCCGGCGGTCGATCCGATGCTCGACCGGATCTCGTTCTCGCGCGGGCGCTTCACGCTCGAAGTGCCCGGCCTGCCGACGCTTTACCTGCCGAGCGATCCGGAAATGGTGCGGGTTTTCCAGGAGTGCCGCGCACGTTGATTGCGCGAACGCGATATTCTGACGTGGAAAAAAACTTATTCAAGGGTTGTTTGGCGAACGATCATGACTCACAAAGGGGTCACGGTCGGCGCGATGGTAGCCTGAAGGATACCAGCACAAAGGGACCTCCAGGCGCCTGATCCGTCCGAGCCACATGAGTGGCGACTGGCTTACAAGCGCGAAAGGAGGTGATCCGATGTCTCATGGTTCAGCAGGGAGGTCGGTAAGTTTCCGCGCGAGGTACTATCTTTGATCCACCAAGGTAAAAGATAGAGATCTCGTGAAGCGGCGCTGACGGCCGCTGACCATGAAAAGGGCGGCTCCCGCAGATCGCGGGGCCGCCCTTCTCATTTGTGTGATTACGCCCGCGCATCCGCGCGGGCATCCTCGGTGCTGTTCTCTCCGCTTTGCTCCGAGGCACCTGCGGGCGCCCGGTCGGGCTTGCCTCCGCCTGGTCGGCCTCGGGCGACCGCCTTCGTCGTGTCCGTTTGGCGCTTCATCGCGATATCCGTCCAGGACTTGCGCGCGGCAGCGCGCACGCGTGCGACCGCACGCTGGCCGTTAGGCCGAATCCAAACAGCGCGGATGCGCTGCGCCCGGCGTTTGAGGGCCCCAAACAAAAGACTCCGGATGGGCGAGCGAAACACAAAGACTTTCCCCACCACCTGCACCGCATCCCCTCCCTCCCCTTGTCGAAAATCACCGGCTCGCCTAACCGGCCAACCAAACCCGAGGGAGATACCATGGCCGACGCGCCGGAATACGACATTCGCCATATCGAACACCCCAACCCGGTCCCGTCGGCGACCCGCGATCAGGCGATCGCCGATCCCGGCTTCGGCAAGCTGTTCACCGATCACATGGTCCGGATCGACTGGCACGAGGACAAGGGCTGGCACGATGCGCGGCTGATGGCGCGCGGACCGATCGAACTCGATCCCAGCGCCTCGGTGCTCCACTACGCGCAGGAAATCTTCGAAGGATTGAAGGCCTATCGCCACGCCGACGGCTCGCTGGCGCTGTTCCGGCCCGAGGAAAACGCCCGGCGGTTCAACCGCTCGGCCGCGCGCCTCGCGATGCCCGACCTACCCGAAGAGGCATTCCTCGGCGCGATCCGCGCGCTGGTGCTCAAGGACAGGGACTGGTGCCCGAGCGTCGAGGGCGGCTCGCTTTACATCCGCCCCTTCATGATCGCGACCGAGGCCTTCCTTGGCGTGCGCCCGGCGAAGGAATACGCCTTCATGGTGATCCTTTCGCCCGCCGGCGGCTATTTCAAGTCGGGTGCCCCGGCGATCTCGATCCGCGTGGGCGAGCATTACACCCGCGCCGCGCCGGGCGGGACGGGCTTCGCCAAATGCGGCGGCAATTACGCCGCCAGCCTCGTGCCGCAGGGCGAGGCGCTGGCATCGGGGCACGACCAGGTCGTGTTCCTCGACGCGGTCGAACGCAGGTGGGTCGAGGAACTGGGCGGGATGAACCTGTTCTTCGTGTTCGAGGACGGCCGTATGGTCACCCCGCCGCTGGGCGACACGATCCTCGCCGGTATCACCCGCGACAGCATCCTCACGCTCGCGCGTGAAGAAGGGCTCGACGTGGTCGAGGAACGCTATGCGATCGACCAGTGGCGCGCCGATGCCGAAAGTGGGAAACTGGTCGAGACACTGGCCTGCGGCACCGCCGCGGTGGTGACCCCGGTCGGCAAGGTCACGGCCGAGGATTACAGCTTCGAGATCGGATCGGGCGGTCCGGGTCAGTTGACCCAGAAACTGCGCGAGCGGCTGGTCGGGATCCAGACCGGCACGGTCGAGGACCGCCACGGCTGGATCACCAAGCTCGGCTAGTCCTCGCGCGGGAGCGCGGTCAGCACCATCGTCGCACCGTTTTCGTCGATATGGGACAGGTGCGATGCACGCGCCTGGTGGGCGAAGGCATTGAGCAGGCGGGCGCCGAGGCCGCCGCCCTCGTTCGGGCGCGCGGACGTACCGGCCCCGTCGTCGACGACGGTCGCCGTCCACGCTTTGCCGTCATGGATGAGCGACACCTCGACCGATCCGTCGCGCCCGTCGGCGAAGGCGTATTTGCCGCAATTGGCGATCGCCTCGTTGACATAGAGCCCGATCGCGACCGCAATTTCGCGCGGCAGGGTGACGTCGGCGATATCGCAGTCGAGGTCGACCCCGTCGTGCAGCGCGGCGCTCGCCACCCGGCCCGCGAGGTTTTCGAGATAGGGCTTCATCGCCGTTTCGGCGCCCTCCTCCTGCTCGAGCTGGAGGTTCGAATAGGCCTCGGCGAAAGTGCGCACGCGGCGGATCGCATCGTCGAACGCAACATCGAGCCGCGGATCCTTCTCGCGCTTCTTCTGGATTTCGAGCAAGGCGGCGACCAGCGCGAAATTGTTCTTCGTGCGGTGCTCGAGCTCGGCCATCAGCACCTGCTTGCGAGCAAGCTGGTCCTCGGCGAGCTCGGCATTGTTGCGCACCGCGCGGCGAAACGCCTCGGCGAACAGGACCACGACCAGGACGCAGACCGCATTGATCGCCACCCGCGCCGGATCGGTCGGATCCTCGAAGGCGAAATCTCCCTGGGGGCGCAGCACGAAATACCAGGCCCAGCCGAAGGTCAGCACGAAACACGAGATCCCGCCCCGCCACGAGCTGAACAGCGTCGCGATCAGCACCGCCGGGTAGATCATCGCGAAGGGCCCGCTTTCGGGCGCCCACAAGTTCACGAGCGCGCGGATGCCCATCATTGCCCCGCCGCACAACAGGCCGAACGCGATCTCGGCGAGCTGCCGCCGCGTATCGCTGACATAGCGATCGCCGATATTGAAACGGGCTAGGCGTTGCATGGAAACTGCGGGACCCTTGAAACTGGCAGGCGCTGTAGATCAAAATCTTGCACCTGTCGCATGATTTCAAGTCAGCCCGCGAGCGACAGCAGCTCGGCCGCGCTGGGGGCGTGTTCGAGCAGCTCGATCAATGCCCGCTCCTCGCGGCTGTGCCACTTGGTCTTGCGCGGCATGCGCAGCCTGGCGCGCCATTTCTCCTGGCGTCCGACCAGCGCGATCACGGCGGGATGGATGTAGCTCTTGCGCGCCATCGCGGGCGTATTGCCGAGCCGCTCGCCGACCTCGGTCGTCAGCGCCTTGATCGTCAGCTCGCCCTCGGCAGCGGCAAGCTCGCCCAGTCCGATGACGCTCGCATGCCAGGTACGGAAATCCTTCGCGGTGAAGGCCTCGCCCATCGTCTCGCGGAGGTATTCGTTGACGTCGCTGCTATCGATCGGGTGCGGGTCGCCATCCTCGTCGAGGAACTGGAACAGGTGCTGGCCGGGCAGGTCCTGCATCCGCTTGACGAAATTGGCGAGACTGCCGTCGGTGACGCGCATCTCGCGCCGTTTGCCGCCCTTGGCGGTGAAACGCAGCACGAGGCTGCGACCCTTCACCTCGGCATGCTTGCGCCGCAAGGTGGTCGCGCCGAAGCTCTTGTTCTCGCGGGTATAGCCCTCGTTCCCGATCCGGATGCTCCCGGTATCGAGCAGCCGCACCACGCTCGCGAGCGCACGCTCGCGTGTCAGGTTGGGCGAGCGCAAATCCTTCGCCACCCGGTCGCGAATCAGCGGCAGGAGGTTGCCGAAGGCAGCGCAGCGATCGAACTTTTCGCTTTCCTGCTGCGCGCGGAAATCGGGATGGTAGCGATATTGCTTGCGCCCGCGCGCATCGTAGCCGGTCGCGAGGATGTGACCGTTGGGCGCGGGGCAATACCATTCGTCGGTGTAGGCGGGCGGGAGCGCGATCGCGTTCAATCGGTCCTTCTCCGCCTGGTCGGTGATCAAGCGCCCCTTGGGATCGTAATAGGCGAAGCCGCGCCCCGCTCCCTTGCGCGTGATGCCCGGCATGTCGTCGTCGACATAGATCAGCTTCGTCATCGAGTTGCGTCCCTTCGAAAGAGTCAAACCGCCTTGCCGCGCGAGCGGTTCCCCCTGCCCTTTCGATCAACGTGATCGCGAAATCGGCCCTTGCGCGCGTAACCCGATGCCCCATCTCGGCCAGACCCGGTCGCAGATCGAAACCGAACCAAGGACCCGCCGATGCCCAACGCCTACACGCCGCCGAAAGTCTGGAAGAACACCGAAAGCGGCGGCAAGTTCGCCAATATCAACCGGCCCACCTCCGGCGCTCGCGAGACGCGCGAGCTGCCGCGCGGCGAGCATGCCTTCCAGCTCTACTCGCTGGCGACGCCCAACGGGGTGAAGGCCTCGGTCATGCTCGAGGAACTGCTCGAAGCCGGCCACGATGCCGAATACGACGCCTACACGATCAATATCGGCGAAGGCGACCAGTTCACCTCGGGCTTCGTCGGCATCAATCCGAACAGCAAGATCCCCGCCCTGCTCGACCTTACCGGCGACGAGGAAGTGCGCGTGTTCGAGAGCGGCGCGATCCTGCTTCACCTGGCCGAAAAGTTCGGTGCCTTCCTGTCATCCGAACATCGCGCCGAAATGCTCAGCTGGCTGTTCTGGCAGGTCGGCAGCGCGCCCTTCATCGGCGGGGGCTTCGGCCATTTCTACGCCTATGCGCCCGAGAAGTTCGAATACCCGATCGACCGCTATTCGATGGAGACCAAGCGGTTGTTCGACGTCGCCGACCAGCGGCTGGGCGCGACGAAATACCTCGCCGGTGACGACTACACGATCGCCGACATCGCGATCTTCCCGTGGTTCGCTCCCTTCGTCGAGGGCACGATTTACAACGACGCCAAGACCTTCCTCTCGATCGACGAATACGAAAACGTCGCGCGCTGGGTGAAGGAGATCGCCGCCCGTCCCGCGGTCAAGCGCGGCCGGATCGTCAACAAGGCTTGGGGCGAGGACGACGAACAATTGCTCGAACGCCACTCCGCCGCCGATTTCGCGGGGAAGAAAATGTAGGTTCCTGGGTGCGGTCAGGCATCCGCCCGACCTCGGTCCCAAGACTCCTCCGCAAGCTATCGACGGATGTCGAGGGCACACCTGAACAATCCTCATCTCGCCCTTCACATCCGCGTCCACCGCGCTATATGGGCGCGCGCTGCTGGGGTGTAGCCAAGTGGTAAGGCAGCGGTTTTTGGTATCGCCATTCGCAGGTTCGATCCCTGCCACCCCAGCCAGCCCTCCTCGATATCGATAGCGGACGCGGGCTGCCCGATTTCGGTGCGAATCGGGCGCGAACCGGCCGCTTGCATGGCGCAGCCGATGGCCCGGTCCGCGGTCACTACTGCGGCTGGTCTTCGACGGGTGATGTCGCCACGACAATTACGAAGATAAAATTCAATGAAATATTAGGCGCCTTGCTTTATCAAGTCGGCATGAGCCTGTTGAATTCCCGGAAATTCCGAGCGAGCTCCAGCGAGGCGGACGCAGGGATCGACCGGAACCAAGTTCGGGCGAAGCCCGACGGAGACGCGGCCAGGCTCCTGCGCATCGCAGTCAAGATATTCGATGCCGCAGGCAGTGCCATCGTCCTGCTCGATCGCGGCGGCGAGCAGTTCGAAAGTATCCACGGAGGAGAACGAGGCAGGCGCGCCGAGATCGTCGCGCTCTGTCAGCGGGCCATTGGCTCCGGCGAAAAGGCGGTGGTGCGCGAAAGGGCTGAGGCCGAAGGGGCATGCCTCCAGCCCGGCTCCGAAGAATCGGGCCACCGGCTTCTTTCGACCGCCGTCCCCCTGTTCGATTGCGCGGACAAGTGCGTGGGCGCACTGTGCGTGTTCGGGCACCCCGAAATCCCGCCGTCGACCGAACTGTCCTGCTGGCAGGACCTGCAGGCGCTTGCCAGGTCGTCGATCCGAAACCGGCCCGGCGCAACGCTCGACCGCATCGTCAGGGAATTCGCATCGGTCACGTCCGACGCCATCCTGGCGGCCGACCATGCCGGCAGGATCCTCTTCTGCAATCCTGCGGCCGAGCGCATGTTCGGCCAATCCGCAACCGACATCGTCGGCCGCCAATTCTCCGCGCTTTTCCCTGATTGCCCGTCGCGCAGCGATAAGTGGGGCGCGTTCGAACCCTCAGCTTCGAACGACGGCTTCGTCGAGCGAGAGGCACTGCACGCCGACGGATCGCGGTTCCCAACCGAATTGTCGTTTGCGAGTATCGGCGAAGCGGATGAGCGGATCGGGTTTGCATCGATCATCAGGGACATCAGCGTCCGCAAGCGGCTCGAAGCGGAAAAACGGCACGCGGTCACGCTGCTCGACACGATCGTGAAAAACCTGCCGGCGATGCTGTTCGTCAAGGACGTGGCGACACGCGAATACGTGTTCGTGAACCCGGCTGCCGAACGACTGATCGGCCGTCCGGCGAAAGACATCATCGGCCGAACCGACCGCGAGCTGTTCCCCGATCAGGGCGCAGACTACGAGGCCCGCGACACACAGGCGATCGCGCTCGCGGCCCCCTTCACCTTCGAGGGACAATTCGTGCGCGACGACGGCGAAACCGCCAATGTCCGGACCAAGCGCGTGATCATGGACAGCGCGGACGGTGAATCGCGCTACATCCTCGGCCTGTCCGAGGATGTCAGCGAGACCCGCAGGGTCGAGGCCAAGGTCCTCCAGCTCGCAAGGTACGATGCCCTGACCGGGCTCTACAACCGGTCGCATCTCACCGAGATCATGCACGACCTGGTCAATGCGAAGGCGCCCTTCACGCTCCTGAGCATCGATCTCGACCGCTTCAAGGCGATCAACGACCAGTTCGGACACCTTGTCGGCGACCGGGTCCTGAAAATGGTAGGAGAACGCCTGCAGGCGATCGTCGGGTCGGACAACCACATCGCCCGGATCGGCGGTGACGAGTTCGCGGCGATCATCGAGGGTGCGGATTGCGAAGCGCAGGCGATAGAGTTGGCCCAACGCGCGATCGATGATCTCGCGCGCCCGTTCGAGGTCGACAACCGGAACTGCTATATCGGAACGTCGATTGGCATGGTCGGCTTTCCGCATGACGGAAAGACCACCGACGAACTCAGGGGAAATGCCGACCTGGCACTGTATCGGGCCAAGGCCGACGGTCGCGGCACCTATTGCGTGTTCGATTCGAGAATGGATGCGGTGCTGAAGGACCAGCGCGAGCTCGAAACCGAATTGCGCGAAGCCATCGCGAATGGCGAGATTTCCCTCGAATTCCAGCCCGTATACTCGGTCGAGGACTGGTCGATAGTCAGCGCAGAAGCGTTGGCGCGCTGGAACCACCCCACCCGCGGCCCGATCTCGCCCGAGACGTTCATTCCGCTGGCGGAGGAATGCGGACTAATCGGGGAGCTCGAAGCCCAGGTCCTGCAGCAGGCCTGCGAGGCGGCATTGCAGTGGCCGTCGCATATCTGCGTCGCGGTCAATCTTTCGCCGCTCCAGTTCCACTCGGGGAGCCTGCCAAGCCGGGTCATCGATACGCTGGAATCCACGGGCTTTCCCCCCGAACGTTTGCAGATGGAAGTGACCGAAAGCCTCCTGATTCAGGATGTCGATCGGACCTTCGAGCAGCTCGAGGCCTTGCGTGCCCACGGCATCCAGGTGCTGCTCGACGATTTCGGCGTGGGCTATTCCTCGCTGAGCTATTTCCAGCGTTTCACCTTCGACCGGGTCAAGATCGACCGGTCCTTCGTCAATGAAATCGATCGATCGCACACCGCGAAGGCGATCGTCGAAGCGATCGTTCGGCTGGGCCGAAAATTGCAGATGGGCGTGGTGGCCGAGGGGGTGGAAACCGAAGAACAGATGCATGTGCTCAGCGCGATGGGCTGCACGCACCTGCAGGGTTATTTCCTGAGCCGCCCGGTGAATTCGAAGCTGATGTCCCGCGCGTCGCTCCAGAACGTCGCCTAAGTCCTGCCCGACTATTGCGCGGTATGCGGCGCGTATCACCGCCGCGGACGGCGATGCTCGGTCTTCAATCCAGACCGGACTGAAAGTCCCCAACTGGCCGGTTGCGGGGATTAATCGCGCTCGCCATCGCCTTGAACATCCACTGCCGAGCGAATTCGGTTTGCCGTTTCGCTGCGCCGGTTCGCATCACCGGGCCTCCACCAATCAGGAGGCGATCAATGTCAGACAAGAGCAAGCAGGCGCTGGATTTCGTGCGAAGCGTCGAACTCCCGCCCGAAGACAAGGCATTCGACCGCGCGATCGCGCGGGCACGCGATGATGTCGGTCCGATGGCCGACGATCCCGAGGGCGATGAAACCGCTTCGGTGGTCGGCGGGAGCCTCGCCTCGTTCACCGCCAATCTGACCGGCCAGAACCGGTCCGACTCCAAGAATGCGACGCTGTTTGCGCAACTGGCGGCCGATGCCGCGTTCGACCGCCAGTCGCAGCCGATGGAATGGTACCACCAGTATGTCGAGGTCCTGAGCCAGATCGGGTGGAACCGCCCCGGCTTCAACTTCAGCAGCTACACTTCGGGCGGCACGACCGTGCAGCTCGACCAGGCGGTGCTGACGATCCTCGGCGGCCTCGCGACCGCGAACGAGATCGCGATGGTCGCCGCCACGATGGAGGCGCTCAAGGAAATGAGCGACGATTCCAAGCAGATGACCGTTTGGGATTCGAAATCGAGTGACGGTTCCAAGGGCAATTTCCAGATCCTGCCCTGTACCCGCGAGGACAATGGCGATGTCGCAATGATCCTGACGGGCATGCAATTTACCGCGCACCATTCGGAAAAGCGCTTCCTGTGGTTCAGCTGGAGCTCGGATTCGATCAAGATCGTACAGGCCGCCGCGCGCTTCGTTCTCAACGAGGATATCTACAAGGAGGTCCGCAAGGCGATCGTCGAGCGCCTCGGCGAGCGGGCGACCAAATACGTTGCCGAAATCCCGCTCGGCGACTGACCGCCGGATCGAGCCCGCGGTGAACAGGAGCTTCGGGGAAGGAGGTCCCGGAGCAAAATCGCTCCCGATCGCGGTCGATCGACCTGTCCGACGAGCCGTCAGGCTTCCTGCGCGACGGAGAAGTCGACCGCGGCGATCGCTTCGATCACTTCGTGGCGGAGACGCCTGGCCTCGTCGATCGGAACGCCGGGTATCTCCATCGTTCCGCCCGCCAGACCAAATTGCACGGTGGCATAGCCGCGCCATTGCGCCAGCGGGCCCTGCGCGATCTCTACCGACTGGAGCTTGACCTTGGGCGCGGCGGTCAGCTGCGGGGAGAGGATCCCGGTGCGCACGAAGACCTGTTCGAGCGCGGTCGCGTGGCGGTGGCGCCGCCAGCTGAACCAGCTGAGCCCACCAACCAACGCGAGCAGCGGGACCGGTGCGGCAAGCAACCACGGGCTGACGGTGGTCGCTACCACTGCACCGATTACCAATATCCCGGCCGACACGATCAGCGCGGTGTCGATCCACGCCTTCGGGGTGGGACGCACCCACGCGATGCTTTCGGGGGGAAGCGCTATCCTCGCCGCCTCGGCAACGGGGACGATCTCGTCCATTTGCCCGAAGGGGACGACAACGTGGCTCGCTTTCTTGGCATCGCTCGCGAGGCTGACCAATTTGAGCGAGTGCCAACCGAACAGGCGACGGAACCACTTCGTGCCGAGCGTCATCGCCTGCACCCGGTGCGCGGGCATCACGACATCGGTCCTGGTGAACAGGCCGCGCCGGCGACGGAAGCCCTTGGCCGTGCGCTCGAGCAGGAAGCCGTGATCGCGCACGAAGGTCTGCACGACCCCGGTGACGAGACCGAGCGCCACCACCCCGGCCGCCGCGGCGATCGCGCTCAGGACTTGGGCGGCGAGGCCCATCGCGGCAAGCTTGCGCCCCTGCCCCTCAAGCGCGTCGCCGAGCACCGCATCGTACATGTCGTCCCACGAGAACAGGAAGTCGAGCTGGCCGATGGCACCGAAGATCACCGCGAAGATCACCAGCGAGAATTCGAACAGGCCGAACCGCAACAGGCGTTTCTCGTCCATCGCGAACAGCGCCTGCCCGTCCGCGGTCGCGGCCTCGGCGGCAGGGTCGTCGGCATCGATGTCGAGGGCGCCCTCTCGCTGCGCCCGCACGGTTTCGCGCAAGCGCTCGGCCTCGCTTTCGGTGACATAGGCGAGGTTCAGGTCCTCGCCTCCGCCCGCGCCCGTCTCGAACTTGACCCGCACCAGCCCGTACAGCCGCGCTACGAGCGGTTGCTCGAGGCTGACGTCCTGGATCCGCGCGTAGGGCACCGAGCGCGCCTGGCGCGAAACGATCCCGCTTTCGACGCGGATATCCTCCGCCCCCACGCGATAGGTGGTCTTCCACCAGCCGAGCCAGGTGACGAAGCCGATGACCATGACGACGAGACCGAGCAGCGGCAGGAAACCCAGCGCCTCGCGCACTTCGCCGGCGACGAAGAATATACCGATCGCCGGGAGGATCGCCTGGCGCACCGAATCGACCAGTCGGACGAGCAGGCCGATCGGCGCTGTGCGCCGGACGGGCTCGCCTTCTGCAACCGTCACTGCCGCGTGATCTTCCGGCGCGATCGGCGCAGGCGTCTCCGCCGCGTCGGTCACAGCGTGTCGCGCTTGATGTGCGCGCGGATTTCCTCGCGCATGGCGAGTGCGTCCTCGTCGAGCAGGCCGGGCAGCGAGACGCTCGCATTGTGGTTGCCCGCCGTGTGGAGGACGATCGTCGAGAGGCCGAAGGCGCGTTCGAGCGGCCCGCGATCGACGTCGATATGCTGGACCCGGCCGAACGGCACGATCGTGTCCGAACGCCACCACACCCCGCGCGCCACCCGCAGCCGGTCGCGCCCGAGATCGTAGCCGCGCGCCTGGTAGCGACGTCGCGGCCAGCGCCAGAGGAAGAACCCGGCCAGCAGCAGCACCGGCCCGACGAAGATGCCGCCAGGCACCGCGTCGTCGAACGGTCGCACGAGCTCGAGCACGCTCGCGCCGACCAGGAACGGCAGCGCGGTCAGCGCAATCGTGATGCGCAGCACCGTACGGTAATTGGGATGGACCGGCGTAAGCCCTTCGTCGCCGCCAGCTTCGGGCACCTTCGCCCGCTCGATACCCTCCACGTCGCTCATGCCAACCTATATGCGACCGGTGTGCTGTTCGCACAAGACAGGTCGGCATGAAAAAGGGGCACCGCCGCGCGGCGATGCCCCGAATTCTCGACTTGAAGCAATCAGAACGATTTGCGCACGGTCATCCCGAAGGTCCGCGGCTGGCCGACCTGGAAGCCGAGGCGCGCGCGGCCCCCGCGTTCGCGGTCGAAGGACAGCAGCGGGTTCTCGTCGAGCACGTTGTTGGCATAGACGATCACCGACAGCCCGCTGTCGAAATCGACCCCGGCGCTGAAATTGAGCAGCGAATAGGCCGGCAATTCGAGATCGAGCGTCGTGCTGTCGGTTCCCGGCGCTCCCGCGAAGGGCAGGTTCGAGACGAAGGTCCGCGGGTTGTTCTCCTGGTCCGCCGGCTGGGTGAAGCGTGAGCCGACATATTGGAACGAGCCCCCGAAGAAGCCGGTCGCATTGTCGGAGAAATCCCACTCGTAGCTGGCCGCCGCCGACATCTGGAATTCGGGCACCGAGGGCAGCCGGTTGCCGTCGCGGATCCCGGTCGCGGCGGTGAGCGCGCCGGGCAGCGTGGTATCGAACTGCGCGTCGATATAGCTCATCGCCAGGCTCACGTCGTAGCCTTCGGCCGGTGCGAACTCGAGTTCCATCTCGACCCCGGCCGAATAGGCGTCCTCGACGTTGAAGACGATGCGCGAGGAGCAGCTGCCGGCGTCGAGCGTGACTTGGAGGTTGTTGATGTCGTTGTAGAACGCCGCGGCGCTGAAGCTGAACGAATCGCCGAACGCCTTGCCACCGACCTCGTAGTTCCAGAGCGTCTCGTCTTCATACGACTGGAAGCTGCCGAACAGCGCCTCGTCCTGTGCCGAGCAGAGCGTCACGTTGAGCGGATCGTTGACACCGCCGAGCCGGAAGCCTTTCGCCGCCTGCGCGTTGAGGGTGAAGTTGTCCGACACGTCGTAGGCGAGGATCACCCGCGGGCTGATCCCGTCGGATTCGGTGGTGTCGAAATTGTTGTCGCCATTGGCGAACAGGCCGCCCGAGAGAAACTGGCGCGATTCCTCGAAATCGTAGTACCGCGCGCCCGCGGTAACCGACAGGCGCTCGGTCAGTTCGTAGGTTCCCTCGCCGAACACTGCGACCTGCTGGATGTCGTAGGGCAGGTCGGCATTGTAGGGAGAATCGAGGTTGGGGAAGCCGTTGGCGACCGCCGCAGAGGTTCCCGCGCCCAGCGTGGCATCGGTGGCGGCGGCATAGCCCGGAGTCGGCAGGCGCTGGGCATAGGTGCGATCCACCTGCGAATAGAATGCGCCGAACACCCACTGGAACGGTCCCTCGCCGGTCGAGGACGCGCGCACTTCCTGCGTGAAGCTCTGCAACTCGGTCGTGTCGCGCAGGTTCGATGGCAGGTTCACCGCTGCGACGGGATAGCCGAGGTCGACCGAAACCGATCCGGTCAGCGCGCTGGCATCGCGGCTGACGAGGATGTCGCGATCGGTATAGGAGGTCACCGAGGTCAGGCCAACGGAGTCGCCGAGCGGGATTTCGACCACCAGATCGGCGAGGAAGGTCTCGTCCTCGAACGCCTCGCGCAGCAGCAGGTACTGCTGGCGGTCGTCGTAGACCGTCGGCGGGGTGGTGAACTCGTTGGCATAGAGGTTGAACACGTCCTGCCGGTTGAACCCGTTCACGTCGATCCGCTGATAGACGAAGCGCGGCGTGATGCTGAAACCGGGCGCCGGTTCGAGCCGCATCGCGATCCGGCCGCCCGCACGCGTGCCGTCGTTGATGTCCTGCCCCCCGGCCGGACCGATCGCATCGATGAAGCCGGCGTAGCTCGTGTGGTAGCCGACGATGCGGATCGCGCCGATATCGCCGAGCGGCGCATTGGTCGCGCCCTTGATGCTCCAGCCCGCATCGCCGCCGTCGATCGCGGTGACGCCCGCCTCGATGACGCTTTCGGTCACGCCGAGTTCGGGCTGCGCGGTGATGTAGCGGATCGTCCCGCCGACCGAGCCCGATCCGAACAGCGTGCCCTGCGGTCCGCGCAGCGTCTCGACGCGCTGCAGGTCGAACAGGTCGAGATCGGGGGTGAAAAGCGACAGCGAGATGACCGATTCGTCGAGATAGACGCCGACCTGTTCCTTCACGCCCGGCTGGTCGCGGACGACCTGCCCCGCCGACACGCCGCGCACCGCGACCTGGCTCTGGCCCGGGCCGAGGTTCTGGACCGTGAGCCCTGCGACGTTGCGCGAGATGTCTTCGATGTTCGCCGAACCGGTTTTCCGGATGTCCTCGGCGGTTTGCGCGTTGATCGAGAACGGGACGTCCTGGATCGTCTGGTCGCGCTTGGTCGCGGTCACGACGATGCGGTTCTGCGGCGGGACCTCGTCGGTCGGCTGGGTCGCGGCGTCTTCCTGGTCGCTCTCCCCGGTATCCTGCGCCATTGCCGGCGAAGCGGCGAGCAGCGTGGCGGCGCCGACCAGCAAGGCCGCGCGATAGCCGATGGCATGGGTCGATCTCGTTGCGAAAGTTCTCATCAGTCCCGTCCTTTCAAATCGTCGCGAAATTCCCCATTCCGCGAACAGACGGGTTGATACTTTCACAATTTGACGTGACCGCGCAAGATTCTAACAGACAAGAGCTGTGCTTGCGTCCACCTATGTTGCATAGCGGCAACATCCGATGGGATGTCGGCGGCCGGCACGCGACCGGCCGCCGGTCTCGGTCAGGGCAAGCGCCAGACGATCTCGGCCGAGAACGTCCCCTTGACCCTGGCGCCGGTGTCGTCGCGCGCGGGAGAGAACGCGCCGCGCCGCGGCAGCAGGCGGCAGGTCGCGCGGTCGAGCGCGCTATGGCCGCTCGAACGCGTCACCGTGCAGCTCTCGATCCTGCCATTTGCGCCGATCTCGAGCCGGTAGCCGACCGTGCCCTCTTCCCCGCGCCGCGCGGAGACCGACGGGTAGTCGGCGGTGCTGAACCAGCTCGCGGGCGGGCTCGACGGCACCGGCCCGGTTGGCGTGTAGGCGACGGTCGGGCTGGGCCTGGGCGTCACCGCCGGGCCCGGCGTGCCGCTCGCGGTGGGGCCGGGAATCTCGAACCAGTCAGTGGGCAAAGGGGGCACGTCGGTCGTGGGGACACCGGTCGCCGTGGTCGGCAGTTCAGTGCGGGGTTTCGGTGTGAAAACCACCGTCTCGCCGGTCTTACTCACCTCCGGCGACGCGGTTGGTGTGGGCGGGGGAGGCGGCTCGACCGGGTCGTAGATGACGGCGGTCGGATTGGGCTTGGGCGTTTCGACGAACGGAACGTACCCGCTCGACAGCCCGGTGATCACCAGCGCTGCGATCCCGACCTGGATCGCGGTCGCGGCAGCCATTGCCCTGGGGTCCGGCCCCTTATGGGTATTCGCATAGGACATGCTTCTCTCCTCTTCCCGTGTTGCGCCGCCCTCCCGGCGGCCCGGGAAAGGGCGGGGTTCCGTTGGGGAACAGGTGAACCGTGCGCCCCCATCGGTGAACCGAAAGTGGAACGGTCGTTCAGAAGACGGACAGGAAAGCTGAATGGAATGAGGCTGAGCACACCTGAACCCGGGAAAGTTACGGCGCGATGCGTTCTTCCGCCGCGCGGCACAGGATCAGGCTGTAGCGCTCCTGCCGGTCGAGCCAGCGCTGCAAGGGCGTCCAGCCGCCCGCGCGCAGCAGCATGAAGGCGCTGCGACGGCTGAACTTGTGGCTGTTCTCGGTGTGGATGCTCTCGCCCTCGGCCATCGCGAATTTGCGGCCCGCCACCTCGAAGGTGATGTCGCGCGTCGCGACGAGGTGCATCTCGATCCGGGCATAATCGTCGTGCCAGCGCGCTTCGTGGCGCAGCGCGTCGACCGGGATCGTACCGTCCAATTCGCGGTTGATGCGATGCGCGAGGTTGAGGTTGAAGGCGGCTGTCACGCCCCTGGCGTCGTCGTAGGCGGCCTCGAGCACCTTGCGGTCCTTCACGAGGTCCATCCCGATCAGCAACATCGATTTCGCACCCAGCGTGGCGCGCATCGAGCGGAGCAGGTCGACCCCGGTGCGCGGCACCATGTTGCCGATCGTCGACCCGGTGAAGAAACCGAGCTTGGGCATGTCGGCTGTCTCGGGCGGAAGCGCCACTTCCTTGGTGAAATCCGCCTCGACCGGATGGACCGCCAGACCGGGAAATTGCTGCGCCAGGTCGGCTGCCGCGGCGCGCAGGAAATCGCCCGCGATGTCGAGCGGGACATAGGCCGCCGGATCGATCGCCCGCAGCAGCAGCGGGGTCTTGACCGAACTGCCCGACCCGAATTCGACCACCGCCCTGCCCGGCCCGATCGCATTGGCGAAATCGGCCCCGCGGTCGGTCAGGATCTCGGTCTCGGCGCGGGTCGGGTAGTATTCCTCGACCTGGGTGATGTCCTCGAACAGTTGCGAGCCGTCATCGTCGTAGAGCCAGCGGGCGGGGACCGCCTTCTGGTCGTAGGACAGGCCCGTCAGCACCTCCTCGCGGAAGGCGCGATCGACCCCTTGCTCGTCCTTGTCGACGAGCGCGATGCCCTCTTCTGCGGCCATAAGTCAGATATCCTTTGCCAGCCTCAGGCCGGTGAACTGCCATCGCTGGTGCGGATAGAAAAAGTTGCGGTAGGAAGCGCGCGAATGGCCGCGCGCGGTGGCGCAACTCGCGCCCTTGAGCACGAACTGCCCGCTCATGAACTTGCCATTGTATTCGCCTACCGCGCCTTCGGCGGGCCGGAAGCGCGGGAACGGGAGATAGGCCGAGCGGGTCCATTGCCAGCAGTCGCCGAACAGCTCGGTCCCGCCGCGTGGCATGACCGGGGTGGCGCCGACCCGCCCGGCATCGAGCTGGTTGCCCGCCGCGCTGTCGAAGGCGGCGTCGCACTCGGGGCAATCCTGCCCGCGCGCGATCGCTTCCCACTCGAACTCGGTCGGCAGGCGCCGGCCCGCCCATGTCGCGAAGGCATCGGCCTCGAAATAGGAGATGTGGGTGACCGGAGCATCCGGGTCGCGCGCGCGCCAGCCGGCATGGGTGAACTGCTCTCCATCACGCCAGTAGAGCGGCGCCTGCACGTCGTTCTCCTGCACCCAGGCCCAGCCGTCGGACAGCCACAGCAGCGCGTCGTCATATCCGCCATCGGCGACGAACTCGGCCCATTCGCGATTGGTCACCAGCGTCGAACGCATAGCGAAGGGTTCGAGCAGCGCACGATGCGACGGACCTTCGCAATCATAGGCGAAGCCATCGGACTGGTGGCCGATCTTCGCGATTCCGCCGGGGTAGGAGAGCCATTCGGGTTCGCATCGTTTCGCGGCCGGATCCCGTGCCGCGTCGAACATCGCCGGGCCGAGCGGGTTCTGGAACAAAGCGTGCTTGATGTCGGTGAGCAGCAATTCCTGATGCTGCTGTTCGTGCGCGCAACCGAGCACCACCAGTGGTGCCAGCTCATCGTCGGCAAGCAGCGGCTCCATCGCCGCGTTCACATGCGCGCGATAGGCGAGGACCTCGTCGAGCGAGGGGCGCGAGATCATTCCGCGATTGAAGCGTGCGTTCCGCTCCCCGTGGCTCTCGTAATAGGAATTGAACAGGAAAGCCCAGTCGGGGTCGTAGGGCTCGTAGCCATCGACGTGTTCACTCAGCAGGAAGGTCTCGAAGAACCAGGTCGTGTGCGCGAGGTGCCACTTGGCGGGGGAGGCATCCTCCATCGACTGGATCGTCGCATCGGCATCGCCCAGCGGCGCAGCGAGCGCTTCGGTCAACGAACGCACGTCGCGAAAATGCTCGGCTCGCTTCTCGGCGCACCAATCAGGTGCACTTAGCGGTAATGCTGCCTCGGCCAGCGAAACTCTCCCTCGGGCTCCGGTCGACCCAGCATAAGCGACCGTTCACTCATTGAAACCCTCGGGCGGCGATTATTTTCCCGGCAATTTCAGATGGGAAAAATTTGCCGATCTGATCGAGGACCGGATCGCTCAGGCGGCGTTCGATTTCGCGTCGGGGCCGAAGGCCGCTTGGTCCCGCAGCGTGTCCGCCAGCATGAAGGCGAGTTCGAGCGATTGCGCGGCATTGAGGCGCGGGTCGCAATGGGTGTGGTAGCGATCGCCCAGCCGGTCGTCGGTGATCGCCACCGCACCGCCGACGCATTCGGTCACATCCTGCCCGGTCATCTCGACATGGATCCCGCCCGGATGGGTACCCTCGGCACGGTGGGCGGCGAAGAAACCGCGCACCTCGGCGAGAATCCGTTCGAACGGACGGGTCTTGAGCCCCCCCGCGGTCTTGACGACATTGCCGTGCATCGGGTCGCAGCTCCACACCACCGGGTGTCCTTCGCGCTCCACCGCGCGCAGCAGCGGCGGCAGGCCGTCGTGGATGGCCTCGTGCCCGAAGCGCGAGATCAGCGTGATCCGCCCCTCCTCGCGCGCCGGGTTGAGCGTGTCGAGCAGGCGCAGCAAGAGCTCGGGATCGAGCGAGGGGCCGCACTTGATGCCGACCGGGTTGGCGATCCCGCGCAGGAATTCGACATGTGCGCTGCCATCGAAGCGCGTGCGGTCGCCGACCCACAACAGGTGCGCCGAGGAGCCGTACCAGTCTCCGGTCAGCGGGTCCTTGCGCGCCAGCGCTTGCTCGAATGGGAGCAGCAGCGCCTCGTGGCTGGTGTAGAAGGTCGTGCCCTGCAACTGCGGGACCGTGGCGGGATCAACCCCGCAAGCTTCCATGAAATCGAGCGCCTCGCCGATCCGGTCGGCGGTTTCGGTGAAGCGCTGCGCCCAGGGCGAGCTCGCGATATGATCAAGCGTCCACTGGTGGACCTGGCGCAGATTGGCATAACCACCGCCGGCAAACGCGCGCAGCAGATTGAGCGTCGAGGCGGCCTGCGAATAGGCCTGCACCATGCGCCTGGGATCGGGTTCGCGCGCGGCGGCGTCGAAATCGATCCCGTTGATGCTGTCGCCGCGATAGGAGGGCAGCTCGACATCGCCCTGCCGCTCGGTCGGGGTCGAACGCGGCTTTGCAAACTGGCCCGCCATCCGGCCCAGCTTCACCACCGGCATCCGCCCGGCGAAGGTCAGCACCACCGCCATCTGCAGGATCGCGCGGAAGGTGTCGCGAATATTGTCGGGGTGGAACTCGGCGAAGCTCTCGGCGCAATCGCCGCCATGCAGCAGGAAAGCCTCGCCGCGCGCGACTTCGGCGAGGTCCTCGGTCAGCGCGCGCGCTTCTCCCGCGAAGATCAGCGGCGGGCGTTCGGCGAGCTCGTCGGTCGTCGCGCGCAGGGCCGCCTCGTCCGCATATTCGGGCAATTGCCGCGCCTCGTAGCGGCGCCAGCTATCGGGAGACCAATCCTGCTTCATCCCCCGCGACATAGTAAGCGCATCGGGTGGATGCCAGAAAATCCTCGATCGGTTTCGTCGATCAGTCCTCCGGCACGATCGCGATCCGGATCGCATCCTCGGGTCGGAGATATTGGCGCGCGAGGTCCTGCACGTCCTCACGGGTCACCTGCGAGAAGTCCTCGAACACCGTGTCCATCTGCGCGAAGCGGCGGGGGTCGAACGTCGCATCCTCGAGCTGCCACATGTAGAAGGCCGAGCCGAGCAGGCCTGGGCGCAGCAGTCGCCTCATCGGTTCGAGCGCCTTGGCCAGCTCGGCCTCGGTCGGTCCGTTGGCGACCAGGTCGGCCGAGATGCGATCGATCTCCTCGTAGATCGCAGAAACGTCCTCGGGTTTCACCTGCGCGATCGCGAGCATGCGCCCGCCGTTCTCGACGCTGACCGGCCATTGCGACACCATTTGCGGGGTGTAGCTCGCGCCCATCCGCTCGCGCAGCGCATCGAGCAGGCGGCTCGAATAGATCGTCGCGACCGCCTCGAGCTTTCGCGCCTGGCGATAATCGGCAATCCCGCCCGCAGTGTTCCACGCCATCACCGCCATCGCCTGGTCGTCGGCCCCGCGATGGGTGACGGTGATCGGCGTCGCTGTCGGCGCAGTGACGGGGACGGTGGCGCTGGCGGTATCCACGGGCAGCGCCGGACGCGGGGCGAGCGCGCCGAAAGTGCGGTTGAGCGCCGTGATCCCGGCCTCGCGCCGGAAATCGCCGAAGACCTGAACCTCGATCGGGCCGGAAGCGA
Source organism: Pseudoblastomonas marina (assembly GCF_034374265.1). Classification (NCBI taxonomy): domain Bacteria; kingdom Pseudomonadati; phylum Pseudomonadota; class Alphaproteobacteria; order Sphingomonadales; family Erythrobacteraceae; genus Pseudoblastomonas; species Pseudoblastomonas marina. The sequence goes on from NZ_CP139718.1 coordinate 1,513,707, forward strand.
GGATCTTCCCCCACAGCTCGGCGAAACGCGCCTGGGTGGTGCCTTCGAAATCTTCCCCCGTGGGAGAGCGGAAGCGCGGATCGCCGTCATGCAGCAATTGTTCGAAATCGCGCTCGAACACGCCGAGCGCGCTGGTTGCGTAGCTGCGATATCCCTGGATGCCAGCCGCACGCGCGCGACGGACCGGGCCCTCGTCCCATTGCGGATAGGCGAATTTGGCGGCGAACAGGTAGAGCTGGTCGGCGAGGTCTTCATTGCGGGTCTCGGCCTCGAGCACGAAGCGCCCGTCCTCGATCGTGAACTGGTAGCCGATCTTGCGCCCGGTGGTCAGCCGGTCGAGCGCCTCGTTGTCGAGCCCCGCCTGCCCCGCTGCGACCAGCGCCATTTCGCCGAGCGCGGCATAGGGCACGTCCTCGGCCGAAAACGCGCGGCGGCCAGCCCCGAAGCGGACCTTGACCGTCAGCCGCCCCGGCTCGTTGGTCTTGGGCCAGATCAGCGCCGAAACGCCATTGCCCCAGTCGAGCCGTTCGATCGCCTCGATCCCGGTCTGCGTGATTTCCGGTTCGGTGGGTTCGCCGACAGCGGGCAGGCTGTCGATATCGACATCGGCGGCGGCGAGGCGCGCCTCGCCATTGGCCGCGACCTCTCGGGTCAGCGCGAGCGCCAGCGCGGCATCGTCCGCCGTGTCCGGTCGGTTCGTGACCAACAGCGCGCGCCCGACCGTTCCTTCGAACAGTTCGCGCGTCGCGGCATGGATCGCCTCCGGGGTAAAGGACGGCTTGGCACTGGCGAAAAGGCGCAGCACGGCGCCGGGCGAGGTCACCGTCTCGCGGATATCGATCGCCCCGACCAGATCGTCGGCGAGCTCGTCCGAGGGCTGCAGGTTGCGCTTGTCGAAATAGTCCTGGTAGCCGACTTCGTATTCGCTGACCTCGCGGTCGATTTCCTCCTGCGTCGGCGGAGTGGCGATGGCATCGGCGATGATCCCGCGCACCTCGGCGAGCGCGCCCTCCCAATCGCTTTCGAGCGGACCGACCGAGATGTAGGTCGCATCGGTCGAACGGTACACATCGTCCTGCCGCACCGAGGCATAGAGATAGGCCCCCGCGCGGGCGCGCGCCTCGAGTCGGCGGTTGATCACCGCCTGCGCGATGAAGCTCCGCATCAGGCCGCGATTGTATTCCTTCGTGTCGAGCACCGGCCGCCAGGGCCGCAGGATCGCCCAGTTGAGCGAGGGTGCGAGATCGGGCTCGACCATCGTCGCGGCCTCGCCCAGCGGCGGCAGGATCCCGTCCGATGCGACCGCATCGCCGGGTGCCTCCGGATCGCCGAAACGGGGTGCCTCGGTCGCCGGGCCTTCGGCGCGCCAATCGGCGTAATGCGCCTCGATCATCCGCGCGACCGCCACCGGATCGATATCGCCGACCACCACCAGCACGGTGTTGTCGGGCCGGTACCAGCGGCGATGGAAAGCCGAAACGCTCGCTCCCGTGGCGCCCGCAAGCGTTTCAGGCGTGCCGCCCGGCTGCGTCTCGCCGAGCCGCTGCCCGCGATAGAAAATTTCACGCTGGCGTTCGGCAACCCGGCGCTGTGCGCTTTCACCGTCGCGGTTCTCGGCCTGGACGATCGGCAGTTCGCGACGCACGTTCGCGTCCGACAGCACCGGTGCGGCGAGCATCCCGGAAAACAGCCGCAACGTCTCGTCGACATCGTCGTGCGCGGCGCTGGGCAGGTTGATCTGGTAGACTGTCTGGGTCGGGCTGGTCGTCGCATTGGCGTCGATCCCGATCTGCGCGCCCATCGCCTGCCAGCGCGAAAAGGCCTCGTTCGGGCCGAGATACTTGCTCTCGCGGAACAGCAGGTGTTCGAGCAGGTGGGCGTAGCCGTGCTCGGTGTAGGTCTCGTACATCGAGCCCGCATCGACCAGCGCGCGAACCGATACCTGGCCCTGCGGCACGTAATTGCGGCGCACCGCATAGCGCAGGCCGTTGGGAAGCTCGCCGAACAGCCAGGCGCGCTCCTGTTCCAGGTCGGAGCCTTCGTAGAACCAGTTGTCCTCGCCGCGCTGCAGGCTTTCGGGTTCGGCCTGGACCTGCACGGTCGGGGTCGAATCGTGGTTCTGCGCGTGGAGCGGCGCGGCGACGGCCGAGGCGAGGAAGGCGAAGGCGGCAAATGCGCGCGGGAGAAAGGTCATGTTGGGGGCATATCGTCGCACCCCATGAAGCGCGAGTGAATATCCCCCTCCCCTTGCAGGGGCGGATCGCGTCGCTACATCGTGTGCATGTTCATCGAAACCGAAACAACGCCCAATCCCGCGACCCTCAAATTCATGCCCGGTCGCCCGGTGATGGGCGACGACGGCACGCGCGACTTCGCCTCGCCCGAGGATGCCGAGATCTCGCCGCTCGCCGAAATGCTGTTCGCGCTGGGCGACGTCAGCGGCGTGTTCTTCGGCAAGGATTTCGTGTCGGTCACCGCGGCCCCCGGCGTGCACTGGGCCGACTTGAAGCCGCAGGTGGTGGCGGTGCTGCTCGATCACTTCGTCACCAAGACGCCGCTGTTCAAACCCGGCGCGACCGGCGGCAACGGCATCGCGGTGCCGCCCGAGGACGATGGCGGAATCGAGATCGAGGACGATCCGGCCGACGCCGATATCGTCGCCCAGATCAAGGAACTGCTCGACACGCGCGTGCGCCCTGCGGTTGCCGGGGATGGTGGCGACATCCGTTATCGCGGGTTCAAGGAAGGCGTGGTGTTCCTCCAGATGCAGGGCGCCTGCTCGGGCTGCCCCTCCTCCACCGCCACGCTCAAGCACGGCATCGAAGGGCTGCTGAAACATTACGTGCCCGAAGTGGTTGAAGTCCGCGCAGCCTGATTTCCCTCACCAGACGGAGCACGAGACCCTTGACCGACATCCTTTCCGACGACGCACTCGACCTCATCTTCCGCGAAGCGCGCAGCTATAATGGCTGGCTCGACAAGGACGTGAGCGAGGACCAGATCCGCGCCATCTACGACCTGATGAAGATGGCCCCGACCTCGGCCAATTCGCAGCCGGCGCGGATCGTGTGGTGCCGGAGCGACGAGGCGAAACAGAAGCTCGCCGAGACCGCGATCGATTCGAACAAGGACAAGATCCTGACCGCTCCCGTCGTCGCGATCGTGGGCTACGACATCGATTTCCACGAGGAACTTCCGTGGCTGTTCCCGCACACCGATGCCAAGAGCTGGTTCGACGGCGACGAGGACGGCCGCAAGGAAGGCGCGTTCCGCAATTCCTCGCTCCAGGGCGCCTATCTGATGATCGCCGCGCGCGCGCTGGGCCTCGATTGCGGCCCGATGTCGGGCTTCGACAACGACCAGGTCGACAAGGCGTTCTTCGCCGATGCGCCCCAGCACCGCTCGAACTTCATCTGCGGCATCGGCTATGGCGACCGCGAGAGTATCTTCGATCGTTCGCCGCGTCCCGAGTTCGAGAAATTCAACCGCTTCGAATGATTGCAGCCGGCGCGCGCGCCGATTAGGCCGAAGCGATGCGTACGCTCGTGATCGATAGCGCCACCGAGGCCTGCTCCGTCGCCCTGTTCGAAGGGCGCGAACTGATCGCGCACGAACACCACGTGCTCGGCCGCGGCCATGCCGAACGACTGGTCCCGATGATCGCCGACCTGCCCGAGCGCGGTCGCGCGGGCCGGATCGCGGTGTCGCGCGGCCCGGGCAGCTTCACCGGGGTGCGGGTCGGGATCGCCGCCGCGCGGGCGCTCGCGCTGGCGTGGGACGCGGGGCTGGTCGGCTATGCCACCCATGCGATGATCGCGGCGATGGCGCGGGCCGAGCGCGGTGCGCAGCCGGTCGCGGTGTGCACCCGTGGTGGCCACGGCGAATGGTTCTGCGCGCAATACGACGCCGAGGGCCGCGAGGAATTCGCGCCGGCCTCGCTCAAGCCCGAATACGCCGCTGCCTCGCTTTCGGCCGGGCTCGTCGCGGGAGGCGAGGCCGAAGCGCTGGTCGAGCGGCGCGGTTCGGGCAAGGCGATGGCGCTGTGGCCCGATGCGCGCGGCTTCGCCCATCTGAATCCCGAGGCGCTGACGTCCGACGTCGCCGCGATCTATGGCCGCGCACCCGATGCCAAGCCCGCCAGGGCAAAACGTCGCTGATGGCGAGCCTCGCCGACGAAACCGTGCTCGATGGCGTCATGCGGGTGATGTCGCGCGGATTCGATCCCGAATACAACGAAGCCTGGACCCGCAAGCAGGTCACCGACATGCTCGCCATGCCCAGCGGTCACCTGATCGCGGTGGATCGCGACGGTCGGCGACTCGATCGTCGCGGCCGGGTCGCGGGATTCGCATTGTCGCGCGCCGCGCCCGGCGAAGAGGAACTGCTGCTGATCGCGGTCGACCCGGCGCATCGCGAAGCCGGCCTCGGCGCCCGGCTGTTGGCGCTGCTCGCAGCAGATGCGCGGGCGCGCGGAGGCGAAAGATTGTTCCTCGAAATGCGCGAAGGAAATCCGGCGGTTAGATTGTACGACCGCATCGGTTTTGTCCCAATAGGCCGACGAAAGGAATACTATCGGACGCGTTCGGGACACAAATTGGACGCAATAACCTTCGCGTTAACCATCTAGAGCGAACAAAATAGACCTGTTGGTCTGCTTGCTATATCATGGATTACGGCTTAACCGCGCGACCGTTGGCCGTCCCCCCGGCCACCCCCTCAAGGCTCAATTGAAAAACAAGGAAACACAATGGAAGAGATCGATCTCGACATGACCGAGACGCTCATTACGCTCACGACCGAAATCGTCGCGGCGCATGTCAGCAACAACAGCGTCGACGTCGCCGATGTCCCGAACCTGATCACCAATGTCTACGGTGCCCTCGCCGGCCTCGGCGACCTTGGCGAGAAAGAGGAAGCGGCCCCCGAACCGGCCGTTTCGATCCGTTCGTCGGTCAAGAAGGACCACATCGTCTGCCTCGAATGCGGCAAGAAGATGAAGATGCTCAAGCGTCACCTATCGACCGATCACGACCTGACTCCGGAAGAATACAAGGCGCGCTACAACCTGTCGGCCGATTACCCGCTGGTTGCGCCCGACTATGCCGAGAAGCGCCGCGATCTCGCCAAGAAGATCGGCCTCGGCCGCAAGCCCGGCCAGAAGCGCGGGCGCAAGAAGAAGGCCTGATCGGGGCAATCGCCCCCACCGATTTGAAGATTCGCCCTGCCGCGCTATTGCGCCGCAGGGCTTTTCTTTGCGATACGGAATATTGTGCACCAGAAAATCGACATCGAGGCGCTATGCGCCGAACGCGGATTGCGGATCACCGAGCAGCGCAAGGTGATCGCGCAGGTTCTTTCCGACAGCGAGGACCATCCCGATGTCGAGATGCTGCACGAGCGCGCCAGCAAGATCGATCCCAAGATCTCGATCGCGACGGTCTATCGCACCGTCCGCCTGTTCGAAGAGGCCGGCATCCTCGACCGGCACGATTTCGGCGACGGGCGCGCGCGCTACGAGCCCACGCCCGAGGCGCACCACGACCACCTGATCGATATCGAAACCGGCAAGGTCGTCGAATTCGTCGACCCCGAACTCGAAGCGCTCCAGAAAGTCATTGCCGAAAAGCTCGGCTATCGCCTCGTCGACCACCGGATGGAACTGTATGGCGTCCGGCTCTCCCGCAAGGACTGAGGACCCGGACACCCGCGAGGCGGCGACCCGCGGCGAAACGACGCCGATCGGGGCGCTCGGCTGGATCGTGTTCACGGTGCGGATCGTGGCGCTGGTGCTCGCGCTGCTGGTGTTCGTGCCGCTCCACTATCTCTACCGCGTCGCGGCCTACGGCTCGCCCTTCCCGATGTGGTTCCTGGGATTGGCCGCGTGGATCGCGGGGGCGCGGGTGCGCAAGATCGGCACCCCGCTCAAGCGCGACGTGTTCTTCGTCGCAAACCATGTCTCGTGGATCGATATCCTCGCGCTCGCCGGGCACAGCGGCACCGCCTTCGTCGCCAAGGCCGAACTCGAGAAAACGCCGGTGGTCGGCTGGCTCTCGACCTTGAACCGCACCGTCTTCGTCCAGCGCGAACACCGCATGGGGGTGGCCGAACAGATCAACGCGCTGCGCGAGGCCCTAGAGGACAATTGGTCGGTCACCGTCTTCCCCGAGGGCACGACCACCGACAACAAGTCGCTGCTGCCGTTCAAGACCTCGATGCTCTCGGTGCTCGAACCGCCGCCGCCCGGCGTGATGGTCCAGCCGGTGATGCTCGACTACGGCACATACGGCGAATGGCTCGGCTGGATCGGCAACGAGAGCGGCCTCAACAACGCGAAGCGCATCCTTGCGCGCCCCGGCACCTTCACGCTCGACCTGCATTTCCTCGAGCCCTTCAGCCCCGAGGAATTCCGCGGTCGCAAGGCGATCGGCGCCCGCGCCCGCGCCGCAATCGAAGCCGCGCTGGCCACCGCCCACGGCGAGCCGCTGCGCGAGTTCAGGCACGACGTCGTGCCGGTCAGGTACAACGCGCCGAAATAGGCAGCCTGGCACTGGCTTCGCCCCTTCAAATGCGCGCGCACCTATGAAAACCGTCCCCAACCTTCGCGCCGCCGCAATCTACGCCGCCGGCTTTTCGCTGACCGCATTGCTGTTCTCGGCCACGGCAATGTTGCTCGTCGGCATGGCGGCGGGCTTCACCGGCACCACGGCGCCGCCGATTTCGCTGCTCGCCGCCGGTGTGGCGGGCCCGACCCTGGCCGCGATCCTGTTTGCGCGCTTGTTTCGCCGCGAGCGTCTATCGCCGAACACCGGTTTGCCCTCGTGGAAGCTCCTGCTGCTGCCCTTCGGCTACGGCTTGGCCGCACTGCTCGGCGCGAAGGCGAGCGGCGCGACCGTGGTCGTGCCTTCGATCACGGATATCGCGCTCGCCTTCACCCTCCAGTTGCTGGTTGTCGCGCTGCTCGAGGAGATCGGCTGGCGCGGTCACCTCGTCCCGGTCCTCGCCGCGCGCCTTGCGCCGATCGCCGTCGCGTTGCTCGTCGCCCTCGCGTGGTTCTTCTGGCACCTGCCCAAATTCGGGATCGGACCGCTGTTCGTGGCCATGCTCGCGATCGGAGGATTGGCCAATTCGATCCTGCTCACGCGCCTACTCTACGCGCGCGGTGGCGGGCTGGTCGGGTGCATCGTCCTCCACGCATCCTTCAACACCGCCGAAACCGTGATCGATCCGAACGCAACCTCGATGCCCGCGCAATATGGCGCATTCGCTGCCGTGATAGCGGTCTCGGTCGTTGCTGCAGCCATTGCCTGGCACCGAAACCGCGACTGGTTTCACGCGCGACCGCGTTGAACGCGGCCCCGGTTTCGCCTAAAGGCGCCCCTCCGATGAAACAGACCACGCCTCCCAAGACCTACCGGGTCAAGAGCTTCGGCTGCCAGATGAACGTCTATGACGGCGAGCGGATGGCCGAATTGCTGGCCGAAAAGGGCATTACGCCCGCGCCCGAGGGCGAAGATGCCGACCTTGTCGTGCTCAACACCTGCCATATCCGCGAGAAGGCGGCAGAGAAGGTCTATTCGGACATCGGGCGTATCGCCAAGGCGGGCGAAGAGGCTGGAAAGAAGCCGCTGATCGCGGTCGCGGGCTGCGTCGCGCAGGCCGAGGGCGAGGAAATCATGGCGCGCGCGCCGGCGGTGTCGATGGTGGTCGGCCCGCAGGCCTATCACCGCCTGCCCGCTATGCTCGACCGCGCGGTGAAGGGTGAGCGCGCGACCGATACCGACATGCCCGCCAACGCCAAGTTCGCCGAGCTTCCGCAGCGCCGCAAGAGCGCGCCCAGTGCCTTCCTCACCATCCAAGAAGGCTGCGACAAGTTCTGCACCTATTGCGTCGTGCCCTACACGCGCGGCGCCGAAATCAGCCGCCCCTTCGTCGAGCTGGTCGAGGAGGCAAAGCGCCTCGTCGCGGCGGGCGCGAAGGAGATCACGCTGCTCGGGCAGAACGTCTCGGCCTGGAGCGGCGAAAACGAGCGCGGTCACCGCGTCGGCCTCGCCGGGCTCGTCGCCGAACTGGCGAAGGACCCCGACCTCGCGCGGATCCGCTATACCACCAGCCACCCGGCCGACATGGACGAGGACATCATCGAGGCGCACGGCAGCATCGCCAAGCTGATGCCCTACCTCCATTTGCCGGTACAGAGCGGCAGCGACCGCGTCTTGAAGGCAATGAATCGCAGCCACACGGCGGAAAGCTATCTGAAGCTGCTCGAACGCTTCCGCGCGGCGCGCCCCGACCTTGCGTTGTCGGGCGATTTCATCGTCGGCTTCCCCGGCGAAACCGAGGCCGAGTTCGAGGACACGCTGAAGATCGTCGACGAGGTACGCTACGCCGCCGCCTTCAGCTTCAAGTATTCACCCCGACCCGGCACTCCTGCCGCGACGATGGACGGCCAAGTCGCGCCGGAAGTGATGGACGAGCGCCTCCAGCGGCTCCAGGCCGCACTGCGCCGCGACCAGATGGCCTTCAACGAGGCGAGCGTCGGCAAGACCTGCCAGGTACTCGTCGAACGCCGCGGCAAGAAGCCCGGCCAGTGGCTCGGCAAGTCGCCCTGGCTGCAATCGGTGTGGTTCGAAGGCGACGCGCTGATCGGCGACCTGGTGCAGGCCGAACTGCTTGAAGCCGGGCAGAATTCGCTCGCCGCAAGGCTCCGCGAAGGGGCCCTCGCCTAATCGATCGGCATCAACGCGGCGGCGTCGACCAGCACCTCGCCCCCCGTGGCTTCCTCGGCACTCGATGCGTTGGCGGTATAACCCTCGCCGGTCCAGACCAGCTTGCGCGTGACTTCCGGAGCGCCGCCGCCATAGGTAGTGACCCACAGGTCGCGCCAGCCGTCGGTCGAGCTGTCGAGGACGCCGAACGGCATTTGCACGACGCTGGTCTCCGATACCTTGCGGAAGCCCTCCTCGCCCTCCGCCAGCACCACCAGCGAGCACCCGCCGGTCCCGCACAGCATCGGACCGCCGACATAAACGAGCGCTTCGGCCCCGCCGTCGCCGTCGAGATCGACCATCGCCGAACGGTACATGAGGCGGCCCATCTCGGCGTAGTTCTCGCGTATCCAGCCTTCGATCGCCGCGCTGTCCGCATCGCCATGCGCGCCAGTCGCCTCGGGTCCCACCGGGGTCGCCTCCGCCGCCGGTTCTTCGGTTTCCGACTCCTTGGGCGCATTGCACCCGGCAAGCGCGCAAAGGGCAATTGCGGCGGACAGCCTGGCGGCGAGAGGCATGGCGTGATCCTTTCAGTGGTCGCGTGAATCCGCGCAAGATGCGCCGGCCTGCGACTGATGACAAGTTCGTGACTTTCCACCGCCCTGTCGCAAGCAGCCTTGCGCACCGCTCCCCATGGCCTAGATTTCCGACTCGTACGCAAGAAAGGACTCAGTTGGCTCGCAGACCCGCTCACAAGCCCCGCCACGACAAACCCGGCAAGCCGGCCAATGACGGCAGCGGGGGTGGCACCGGTCGCTCGCGGACCGAGGTCGATTTCGAGAACACCGCCCTGCTCGGCGCGTTGTTCGGTCAGTTCGACGCCAATCTCGTCCAGGTCGAAAATCGGCTCGGCGTCTACATTTCCGCCCGCGGCAATACCGTCCAGATCGAAGGCCCGACCGACCAGGTCGCCCGCGCCCGCGACGTGCTCACCACGATGAGCGAACGGGTCGCGGTGGGGCAGGACCTCGATGCCGGGCTGATCGAATCGATCATCGCAATGTCGAACGAGCCGACGCTCGAGGGCATCGTCGATTCGAAACAGGACGCGCCGCCGATCATGATCCGCACCCGGCGCAAGACGATCGCCCCGCGTTCGGCAACGCAGATCGACTACATGAAGGCGCTTGCGCGCGACGATATCGTCTTCGCGCTCGGTCCGGCGGGCACCGGCAAGACCTATCTCGCGGTTGCGCAGGCGGTCAGCCAGCTGATCACCGGCGATGTCCAGCGACTGATCCTCTCGCGCCCCGCGGTCGAGGCGGGCGAGAAGATCGGCTTCCTCCCGGGCGACATGAAGGAGAAGGTCGATCCCTTCCTGCGCCCTCTGTACGACGCATTGTTCGATTGCATGCCGCCCGAGCAGGTTGAGCGGCATATCGAAAGCGGAGTGATCGAGATCGCCCCGATCGCCTTCATGCGCGGCCGCACGCTCGCCGATGCCTTCGTGATCCTCGACGAAGCGCAGAACACCACCCGCGAGCAGATGAAGATGTTCCTCACCCGTTTCGGCCAGAACAGCCGGATGGTGGTGTGCGGCGACCCGCGACAGGTCGACATCCCCGGCGGCGACCGCATGAGCGGCCTCGCCGACGCGGTCGAGAAGCTGGAAGGGGTGGAAGGCTTCGGCACGATCCGCTTCACTGCCAAGGATGTCGTCCGCCACCCGATCGTGGGTCGGATCGTCGACGCCTATGAGGGCACGGCAGAGTAAGAAGCTGGCGCGAAGTGCATCTGGACATCGAGATAGACGGCTGGCCGGACAGCGATTGGCCCGCGCTCGCCGAGCGCGCGGTCGAGGCCGCGGCGGAGGAGCTGCCAGCGCTCGCCAATGAGCGCCTGATGGCGAGCCTGCTGTTCACCACCGACTCCCGGGTTCACGAACTCAACAAGGAATGGCGCGGCAAGGACAAGCCGACCAACGTGCTTTCCTTCCCCATGCTCACCGCGGACGAATTCGAGAGCCTCGCCCCCGACGGCCCGCCCGAAATGTTCGGCGACCTCGCGCTCGCCTACGAGACCTGCGCGCGCGAGGCGGCGGAGAAGGCCATCCCGATTGAGGATCATACCGCGCACCTCATCGTCCACGGTATGCTCCACCTCGCGGGCTACGACCACGAGACCAGCGACGAAGACGCCGAGGAAATGGAAGCGCTCGAGGTCAAAATACTTGCACGGCTGGGGGTCGCGGACCCATATGATGCGTCCAACGCAATAAAGAGAGATTCGTAAGGGCCATGCCCGACAGCAATGGAGACGCGGACAGTAGGGGCGGCCTGCTCCAGGCCATCCGCAAATTGATGGGGTCCGACGATGGCGAGCGCACGCTGCGCGCGCAGATCGAGGACCAGCTCGACGCCGTCGACGACGCCGAAGGCTCCGACGAAACCCAGCGCGAGCCGCGCAGTGACGACCTGACGCTGGTCGAGCGGCAGATGCTCAAGAACCTGCTGCATTTTTCCGAACACGATGCCGATGACGTCGCCGTGCCGCGCAGCGAGATCGTCGCCGTCAGCGCCAGCAACAGCTGGGACGAGGTCGTCGCGACCTTCGCCGAGCACGGTCATTCGCGCCTGCCGGTCTATCGCGACACGCTCGACGAAGTGATCGGCATGGTGCTGGCGAAGGACCTGTTCCCGTTTCTCGCCACGCAATCGCAGCCGCCCGACGACTGGACCGTGCTCATGCGCCAGCCGCTGTTCGTGCCGCAGGCGCGCGGCGCGCTCGACGTGCTGGCCGACATGCGCAGCCACCGCACCCACCTCGCCATCGTGGTCGATGAATATTCGGGCACCGACGGGATCATCACGATCGAGGACCTGGTCGAGGAGATCGTCGGCGAGATCGAGGACGAACATGACGACGAGCCCGAGCCGCAGCTGCGCGCGCTCGACGACGGGATCTGGGAAGCCGATGCCCGCTGCGAGCTCGACGATATCGCCGAGCACGTCGATCCGCGCCTGGCCGAGGTCGAGGAAGCGGTCGATACGCTCGGCGGGCTCGCCTTCGTGCTCGCCGAACAGGTGCCGCAGCCCGGCGCGATCCTCGTCCATGCCAGCGGCTGGAGGATCGAGGTACTCGAAGGCAATGAGCGCCGGGTCGAGAAGGTGCGACTGCATCCGCCCGGCGAGGACGACGACGAAAGCGCCGACGGCTGATGCGGAGACTGCCTCCGCTGCGTTCGCTCGAAGCCTTCACCCGCACCGTGCGGCTGGGTAGCGCGCGCGCCGCGGCGGAAGAACTCGCACTGAGCCCCAGCGCGCTTTCGCGCCGTATCGCGACGCTCGAGGAATTCACCGGCAAGCGGCTGTTCTCCCGCCAGAAACAGGCGATGAAGCTGACCGATGAGGGCGAGGCCTTCTACCGCGCGGTCGCACCGCGGATCGATGCGCTGGCCGATGCGATCGACGGCCAGGTCGAGGACGGGCGGCTCCACCGCCTGCATCTCGGCGTGATGCCGTTGTTCGGCAGCCAGCGCCTGTTCCCGCGCCTCGCCGAATTGCGCAAGAAGCATCCGCAATTGCATATCGACATCGACACCAGCCCGCATCTCGAGGCGCGCGTCGGCGATACGCTCGACGCCGCGATCGTGCTGTCGCAATCGCCCGACAGCGCGCTCTATTCGGTGCGGCTCGATCACAACCGGGTGTTCGCGATCGCCGATCGGGCCACGGTGGCCGAAGTGGGTGATACGCCCGACGCGGCGCGGCTCGCGCGGCAGACCTTCCTGGTCCACAACGAGTTGGCCGAAAGCTTCACCGCCTGGCGCGACGAGATCGGCCTGCCCGAGCTCACCCCCGCCGCGATCGACCATTTCGATTCGGGCCAGCTGATCCTCGAAGCAGCCGCGCAGGGCCTCGGCATCGCGATCATGCACGACGATCACCTCGCCCGCGCCAAGGACGAGCGCCTTGCCGCGCTGTTTCCCGATATCGAGGTCGAAAGCCCGTTCAGCTATTGGTTCGTGTGCCGCCCGGGCGCGCTCGAAACCCGAGCGGTGCGGCAATTCCACGACTGGCTGGTGGGCGCGCGGCTCTAGCCGCGGGGCTATTCGGCGGCGAGCGTCATCGCGCGCTCGACGACCGTTTCGGAGCGGGCGGGTTTCTTGATCAGTTCGGCATCGAGCGTGCGGACCAGTTCGTCGTTGCGATCGAGATCGCCCGAATGGAGGATGTAGGGAATTCCGCGGCCGCTGAGCGCCTCGGCGATCGGCACGCAGGTCTCGCCCCCGCCCAGGTTCACGTCGAGCACCGCCGCGACGATGTCGCGGGTTTCGAGCGCCTCGAGCGCCGCCTGCACGCTGCGCACGGCGCAGTAATCGTACCCCGCGTCCTCGGCCGCGAATTCGAGGTCCATCAGGATCAGGGCCTCGTCTTCGACCAAGAGGAGCGTGCCGTTCAAGGCGTCAGTCCTTGACCATCGGCAGGCAGACGACGACGCGCACGTCGTCTCCCTCGCCGGTGGGCTCGACCGCGATCGAGCCGCCCGCCGCATTCACCATGCGCTGCATGATCAGCGTGCCAGCCTTGCCGCCCTCGCCGGACCAAGCCTCGGAGAAGGAATCGTGCCATTTCAGGCAGACGATGCCGTCTTCGTCCGCAGGCGCTTCCCAGTCGAGCCTCGCCGCCCCCTCCCCGCGCGACAGGCAGCCATGCTCGCTCGACATCACGACGAGTTCGTGAAGCACGATCGCGAGCATCGAGACGATGCTGAACGGGATCAGGACGTCGGGACCCTCGGCGGTGAGCCGGGCCTGTTCGGTCCGGTGCACGTCGAGGACCGAATCGATCGCCGCCTTGAGGTCGATCGCGTCGTCCTTGGCGGTTTCGAGCGTCGCGTCGTAGATCCGCCCGAGCGACGAAATCCGGTCGTTGATCTCGCGCGCGGTATCGGGGTCGCCGCGCTCGCGTCCGACCAGCTTGGCGACCGAGGAGATCACCGCGATGATGTTCTTCATCCGGTGCGAGAGTTCGCGCGCGAGCTTGGTCGCATGCTGCTGTTCGGCGCGCGCGGCGTAGACGTCGCTGACGTCCCACTGGCTGCCGAAGAAGTAGATCAGGTTTCCCTCGGTATCGTAGATCGGGCCGATATGGAGCGCGTTCCAGAAGGGTGTGCCATCCTTCTTGTAATTGCGGATCTCGACGACGATGACTTCCTCGTTGTCGATCGCATGACGCAGGCGTTCGACGACTTCGGGCCGCGTGTCCGGCCCCTGAAGGAAACGGCAATTGCGCCCGACGACTTCGTCCTCGGAATAACCGGTCAGTTCGCGGAAGGCGCGATTGGCGAAGATGATCGGGACATCGGGCTGGTTGGGATCGCACAGGCAGATCGCCATGCGCGTCTGCGCCATCGCCTGTTCGAACAGGACGCCCGATGCGCCTTCGAACTGGTCTTCGGGATGGTTGTCACGAAAGTGCGCGGGCGCTTCGTCGTGAGTCTGATCGAACGCTCGCGCTCCAAAATTCTCGTTTTCCGACAATGCTTTGTGCTCCCGCTCGCAGCGCGCTTGGCGCCCGGACGTGTTCAGGCCTGCAAAAGGAACGCGCCCGAAAGGGGCGCGTTCCCTCGAAAATCCGCGCTTATGCGACCGTCGCCTTGACGATCTTGCCCGGATTGGCCGGCGGTTCGCCCTTGGGGATCGCGTGGACGACGTCCATCCCGCTCTCGACCTCGCCCCAGACCGTGTACTGGCGGTCGAGGAAACCGGCATCGTCGAGACAGATGAAGAACTGGCTGTTGGCCGAGTTCGGGTCCATCGTGCGCGCCATCGAACAGGTGCCTTCCTTGTGCGGCGCGTCGTTGAATTCCTGCTTGAGGTCGGGCTTGTCCGAGCCGCTCATGCCGGTGCCAGTCGGGTCGCCGCCCTGCGCCATGAAGCCGGCGATCACGCGATGGAACACGACCCCGTCGTAGAAGCCCTCGCCCGCCAGTTCGGCGATGCGCTCGACATGGTTGGGCGCGAGGTCGGGACGCAGCTTGATCACGACGTCCTTGGGTTCGCCGTCGCCGGTGTCGATCGAGAAGGTAAGTTTTTCGGCCATGGATTTGGATCTCCTGTTGATGCGCGAAGCGACTAGCGAGGCTGCGGAGCAATGTCACCCGCGCCTTGCCTTTACGCGCGGCTTGCCTAGACCGCTGTCATGACCGAGACCCGCGATACCGAGCTGCTCGATGCGCCCTATAAAGGCGATGGCGGCAACGTGGCGGACAATTTCGACGAGGACAACCGGCTGAAGCCCGAATTCGTCCGCCGGGTCGAAGACGCGCTGCACGACGGCGAGCCGGGCACCGCGCACGACCTCGTCGAGCCGCTCCACCCGGCGGACATCGCCGACCTTTTCGAGCTCATGGACGAGGACGAGCGCCCGCTGCTCGCGACCTCGATCGCCGAGCTGATGACCGCCGAGGTCGTCGCCGAAATGAACGAGCACGTGCGCGAACTGCTGGTCGAGGCACTGCCCGCCGACGCCGCCGCGCAGATCGCCGAACAGCTCGACACCGACGACGCGGTGGCGATGCTCGAGGATCTCGACGAGGCCGACCAGAAGGCGATCCTCGCCGAGCTCGACCCCGAGGACCGCGCCCCGCTCGAAACCGCGCTCGCCTATCCCGAGGAATCGGCCGGGCGCCTGATGAGCCGCGAATTCGTCGCGGTGCCGGGCCATCTCACGGTCGGCGACCTGATCGACTATTTGCGCGAACAGCGCGACCTCTCGACCGATTTCTTCGAAGTGTTCGTGGTCGACGAGCGGATGCGCCCGCTCGGCACCTGCCAGCTGTCGTGGATCCTGCGCACCCCGCGCACGGTCCGGCTCGAAGACGTGATGAAACGCGACCAGACGCTGATCCCGGTCGATCTCGACCAGGAGGAGGTGGGCCTCAGGTTCCAGAAATACGCGCTGATCTCGGCCGCGGTGATCAATGCCGATGGACGGCTGGTCGGCCAGATCACCGCCGACGATATCGCCCACGTCATCGCCGAAGAGGCGGGCGAGGACGCGCTGCTGCTCTCCGGCGCGGGCGAAGGCGACATCAACGAGCCGATCCGCGAAGCCTACTCTGCGCGCGTGCGCTGGCTGATCGCGAATCTCGGCACAGCCGTGGTGGCGAGCGCGATCATCGCGTTTTTCGGTGCGGCCATCGAACAGCTGGTCGCGCTGGCGATCCTGATGCCGATCGTCGCCAGCATCGGCGGCAATGCGGGCACGCAGACCATGGCGGTGACGGTGCGTGCAATCGCCACCAATCAGCTGACCGAATCGAACACCGTGCGCATATTGTGGCGCGAGTTTCGCGTCGCCGCGCTGATGGGGGTGACCATCGCGGTGCTGATCGGAGCGGCGGTGGCGGTGTTGTTCACGCCGCAACTCGGCGGAGTGATCGCGCTCGCCATGGTCGTCAATATCGTCATCGCAGGGTTGGCGGGCGTGCTGGTGCCGGTGATCTTCGACCGCCTGGATGTCGACCCCGCGGTCGCATCGAGCGTGTTCGTGACGATGATCACCGATTCGATGGGCTTCTTCGCCTTCCTCGGCCTCGCCGTGGCGAGCGGGTTGGTGGGTTGAGGCGCTCCATGGGCGCCCTATCTTGATCCCATGCCGCTTCACCTGACCAAGATCGCCTTCGGCGCGAAGAATTTCGCGGACATCGAGGGCTGGTACGCCAACCGCACCGACTTTCGCCTCAACACGCGCTATTGTCCGAAGCGGGTCGACGAACTCGAAGGCGGATCGCTCTACTGGATCTTCGACCATTCGCTGGTCGCGCGCTCGCCGATCGAGGGGTTCGAGCAGCGCCCCGACGGTCGCTGGTGGATCAACCTCGAGCCGCGGCTGATCCGCGTCCACCCCAAGCCCAAGCGCGCCCACCAGGGTTGGCGCTACTTGAAGGACGAAAATGCCCCGCGCGACCTCGCCGAGGGCGAGGATATCGGTGATGCGCTGCCCGGGCGGCTGCAACTCAAGCTCAAGAAGCTCGGACTGGTCTAATTCGGAACATGGCCCCCGCCTTTCCCGTTGGTTGGGAAAGGAGGTATTTATGCCCGAACGCCAATCGCTTCACCCCGACAACGATCTCATCGACCGCATGACCGATGAGGAAACGCCTTCGCAAGGCAGTTCCTCGGGCGGCACGGTCAACACCCGCGTCGGCAGCCGCGCCGATCTCAAGCGCGCGACCGATCCCGACAATCGCGAGCCGGTCGTCGGCTCCGACAATCCCGAAGAAGACGCGAAGAAGGGTCCCAAAACCCGCGCCGCGATGCAGGACAGCCGTGAGTCCTAAAAACTCCGTCATTCCCGCGCAGGCGGGAATCCAGAGTAGCCGAGTGCAACCCCGCACTGGATCCCCGCCTGCGCGGGGATGACGAGGCTAGGTGCGTTCCGCCACCCGCCGCAGGGCCGTGACATAGGTTTCCGGCTCCTGCGCGCCGGGGATCAGGAACTTGCCCGCCACGACCATCGCCGGAACGCCGGTGATATTCGCGTCGAAGGCGGCACGTTCCTCTGCACGGATGCGCTGGCTTAGAGCCTCGTTGTCGAGAGCGGTGGACGCGGCGTCGCGATCGAGGCCGACGCTTTCGGCCAGTTCGAGCAGGACCTCGCGGTCTGCCACGTTGCGGCGGTCGCGGAAATGCGCGTCGAACAGCGCCAGCTTGAGGTCAGTCTGGACCTCCCATCCCGCTTCATCGAGTGCATGCGCGAGCAGCTTGTGCGCGAGGAAGGTGTTGCGCATCAGCGCGGGCGGTTCTTCACCTTCCCCTTCCCATTCGAATGAATAGCCGACCTGTTCGGCTCGCTCCTGCATCTGCGCGGCCCCAACACGCGCCTGGTCGATCGTGCGGCCATACTTGCGCGCGATGTGTTCGAGCCGCTCCTCACCCTCGGACGGCATGTCGGGATTGAGCTCGAACGGCCGCCAGCGCGTCTCCACCTCGATCTCGCCCTCGAGTTCATCGAGCGCCTTGAGGAGATTGCGGTACCCGATGATGCACCACGGGCACATCACGTCCGAATAGATGTCGATCGAAAGGTTGGTCATGAATCGTGCTCCAGCCACCAGGTGACGAGGTGATGCGCGATCGCGACCGAGCGGGGAAAGACGAGCGTCTCGGTCCCGTCGGGCCCAGCGGCGCGCGCTTCCTCGAGTTCGGCGCGGGTGAACCAGCGCGCATCCTCGAGCTCGGTTTCGTCGATCGTCAGCGCGGGATCGATCGCATGCGCGTGGCAGCCGATCATCAATTGCGAGGGGAACGGCCATGGCTGGCTCGCGACATAGCGCACGTCGCGCACGCTCACGCCCGCCTCTTCCTTAACCTCGCGCGCGACCGCCTCCTCGATGCTCTCGCCGGGTTCGACAAAGCCCGCCAGCGCCGAATAGGTGCGCGGCGGGAATTTGGGCTGGCGACCGAGCAACAGCTTGCCCTCGTGCTCGACCAGCATGATCGTGACCGGATCGGTGCGCGGGAAATGCTGGGCGTCGCAGGATGGACAATCGCGCTGCCAGCCACCCTTGGCGATCTCGGTCGCCGCGCCGCAACGCGCACAGAAGCGATGGCGGGCATGCCAGTCGACCAGGCTGCGCGCGCCGCCATAGGTCGCGAGGTCCTGCTCGGAGAGCAGGTTGATCGCCTGCCACACCTGCGGCTGGGCATAGGCCGGGCCCTCGGCACCTTCGGCGGGGACCGGGGCGAAGCACGGCTTGCCCTCCATAAGCCCGAGGAAGACGAGTTCGGCGTCGGGATCGCAATCGGCCAGCGTGCCCCAGGCGAGCGCGCCCCGATCGTCCATCCCCGGCGTCAGCCCGTCGAGCTTGAGCAGCCGCGCGCGCCAGTTCATCTGCCCTGCAAGCGCATCGGGATCGGCGCGCAGATGGTCCGCGCGGTCGAGCGGCGAGCCGGTAAAGGCGATCGCGGGCGGGGCGGAGGTCACGCCGCCGCGGCGGTCGCCATCTCGGCGAGGTCTTCGCGCACCGCCTTGGGGAAGGCCGCCTGAACCGCGTTCTCGCCTTGCGGCATGACCTGGGTGTAGACGCTCGCGCGCAGGTTCACACCGAAATGGACGAAAGCCGCGGTGCTCGCCGCGCCGCCCCAGCCATAGGTGCCTTCGTTATCGCCGAGGCCGACCCGGCCGCCCGCGCCGAAGCCCTCGCCCTGCACCCAGGTGCCGGCGGTGCTGGCGGTATCGGGCAGCAGGTTGGAGGTCGCCAGACGAACCGCGGCTTCGCTCATCACGCGGGTGCCGTCGATGCTGCCGAGCCCGAGGACCATGCGTAGGAACCGGTCGTAATCGCGCGCCGAGGAGACGAGGCCCGACCCGCCCCAGTAGAGCGGGGGCTGATCGAGATAGATCGACGCAACCGCCGGATCGAGCGGGACGAGGCTGCCGTTCATCACGCCATAATTGGTGGTGAGGCGCGATTTCTCGCTCGCGGGCACGCGGAAGAAGGTGCTTTCCATCTTGATGGGATCGAAGATGCGGCGCTGCAGGAAGCGATCGAAGCGCATTCCGCTCGCCACCTCGATCACGCGACCGAGGAGGTCGATCGAGGCCGAATAGGACCAGCGCGTGCCCGGCTGGTAGATCAACGGCAGGCCCGCGAGCGTGTCGGCGAATTCCTCGAGCGAGGTGACCGACTTGCCGCCGCTCAGCCCCGGGATCGGCAGGCGGGTGACCTGGCCCGAGGTCAGGCCGAGCTTCCCGTATTCGGAATTGCCGGGCATGCCGGGGATCGCGTAGCCGAGCCCCGCGGTGTGGGTCAGAAGCTGGCGCACGGTGATCGGGCGCTCGGCCTTGACCGTGCCGCCGCCCGCGGTGCGCACCTTCATCTCCTTGAAGGCGGGAATGATCTCGCCGAGGGGCTGGTCGAGCCCGAGCTTGCCCTCGTCGACCAGCATGATCGTCGCGAGGCCGGTGATCGGCTTGGTCATCGAATAGATGCGATAGAGGCTGTCGATATCGGCCTGCGCGGCGCCGTCGCGCGTCTGCGGCCCCTTGGCGATCACGGCCGGCGCCTTCTGCCCGAAGCCGAGCACCGAGACCATGTTGACCGCCTTGCCGCCGCCGACGAACTCGTCGGTCATCTCGGCCACCGAAGGCCACAATTTGCGCGCCGCCTCGCTCTTCGCGAACGCCGCCGCGGGCGATCCGAGGAAGGCGGCACCGGCGCCGAACATGGCAGACCCGCGCAACATCTGGCGACGCGAAAGGGCGGGAACGGCGAATTCGGCTGGGCGCATGGACAAGATTCCTATCGGTTTCGAATGGCAACCGTCGCACTAGTTGCGCGAAGCTGCAAGAGAGTTGAATGGAGGCGCTGTCCTACCTATGTAGGACACATGAGAAACCTGATTTCCTGGATCCTCGGCCTGCTGGCCCTGGTCATCGTCATCCCCTCGACCATCCCGCTGCTCGGCTGGGGCAACTGGTTTGCGCTCCCCGTGCTCGCGCTCGGCGTGATCGTCGGCCAGCTGGCACCGCAGAAGTCCGGCCGGAACTTCAACCTGGTCGTGCTGGTCGTCGCGGCACTCCGCCTCAGCATCGGCGGCGGTATCTTCTAGGCAATCGCGCGGTCGGCTGCCTTCGCGAACAGCGTCGGCAGCCCCGCCTCGTCGAGCCGGTCGAGCGGCCACCATTCGCCATCGCCCGAAGGCTTGCCTTCGCCGCGATGCCGCTTCACCGCGAGCGTGAGTCGCGCATGGGTGAAGGTGTGGGTCACTGCACCGGCATCTTCCCACTCACCGTCGAGCGGGGCTTCGCCCGAGCCATCGACCCGCGCGGTCCAGCCATCGTCGGGCAGTGCGCGCATCCCGCCCATCATGCCTGTCTCGGGTCGGCGGACGAGCCACACCGCGCCGTCGCGCTCGATCCAGAAGGCGGCGCCGCGCCGCTCGGGCTTGGCCTTCCTTGGCGGCTTGACCGGAAACCGCTCGGGCTCGCCGGTGCGATAGCCCTCGCAGTGTTCGCGGACCGGGCACAGCAGGCACTTGGGATCGCGCGCGGTGCAGATCGTCGCGCCGAGATCCATCACCGCCTGGACGAAATCGCCCGCGCGGCCTTCGGGCCAGATCGTCGCGGCCTCGGCGCGGATCGCCTTGCGCGCTTTCGGTAGCGGCTCGTCCACCGCGAACAGCCGCGCCACCACCCGCTCGACATTGGCGTCGACCGGCACCGCGTCCTCGCCGAACGCGATCGCGGCGATGGCGGCGGCGGTGTAGTCGCCCAGCCCCGGCAATTCGCGCAGGCCCGCCTCGCTTTGCGGGAAACCGCCGCGCTCGGCCACCGCGCGCGCCGCTTTCACAAGGTTGCGGGCGCGGGCGTAGTAGCCGAGCCCCGCCCAGGCGGCCATGATCTCCTCGTCGCTGGCGGAAGCGAGGTCCTCGACCGTCGGCCAGCGCGCGACCCATGCCTCCCAACGGGGACGCACCGCGGCGACCGTGGTCTGTTGCAGCATCACTTCGGACAGCCAAACGCGATAGGCATGACCGGCGGGCCGCTCGCCGCCCGGCGGCACGCGCCACGGCAGCGACCGCGCATGGCTGGCATACCAGTCGAGCAAAAGGTCGGCGATCGGTCTGGAAGTCACGTCGCCCCCATGGCATGGTCGGCCCACCGATGAAACGCTCCGATCCCCCCAAGTCGCGCAAAGGACCCAAGCGCTACGAACGCCCGCGCGGACAGGGGGCGCGGCGGCTCGGCGAGCTGGTGCCCGATATCGGGCGCGCGGCGTTCCGCAAGTTCGGCTTCGTGCAGAGCTCGATCGTCACCCGCTGGCCCGAGATCGTCGGCGCGAACCATGCGCGCACCTGCCAGCCCGAGCGCATCCGCTTCGCCCGCGGGCGCAAGGATGGCGGCACGCTCGAACTGGTCGTGCTGCCCGCGCACGCGCCGATGATCCAGCACGTGATCCCCGAGATCATCGAGCGGGTGAACCGTTTCTTCGGTTACAATGCGGTGGCGCAGGTCAAGCTGCGGCAAGGCGCGGTTAAGGCGCCCGTGGCCAGACCCGCCGCCGCACCGCCCAGCCTCAAGCCGGTCCCGGTCGAGCTCGGCGAATCGTTACGCGATATCGGCGATCCCGAACTGCGCGCCGTGCTCGAGGGCCTTGCGCGCGGCCTCGGAGCCGACAAGGACTAGACCACCGAGATGATGCTCAAACAGATCACCGCCGCGTTCGCCGCGGTTCTCGCCATCGGCGCGGTCCCGCCGCAGTCGAAGAATTTCGTCACCAACGTCACCCGGACCGCGACCGGATCGCACCTGATCGGCAATCCGGAGGCGAAGGACACGCTGGTCGAGTTCGTCAGCTATACCTGCGGGCACTGCGCCGCCTTCGAGCGCGAGGGCGCCGAGCTGATGAAGGCGCAATACGTCGCCACCGGCCGGATGAAATTCGAGGTCCGGCACCGCGTGCTCAACGTCGTCGACATGACGGTGGCGACAGGTGTTCACTGCCTGCCGACCGCCAAGTTCTTCACCGCCCATTCGGCGATGCTGCGGAGCCAGGACAAATGGCTGGCGAAGGCGTCCTCGGCCACGGCTTCGCAGCAGGCGCGCTGGAAAGCCGGCACCCCGCGCGACAAGATGCGCGCGGTGGCTTCGGATATCGGGCTCTACGACATGCTGGGTCGCCACGGCCTGTCGCGCAGCCAGCTCGACAATTGCTTCGGCGATCCGGCCGTCTACCAGCCGATCACCGACCAGACCGCCGCCGCATCGAAGCGGGGCATCAACGGCACACCTACCTTCGAATTGAACGGCGTACGGCTCGCCGCGATCACTGCGCGCGAGGTGCTGTTCGTGCTCGAGAACGCGATCAAGCGCTGATCCGAGTACCCAAGCCCCCTTCCGTCCGGGGTAAAGCTGTGCAAAGCCGGTGGACGAAGCGCACGGGCGACTTTCCCGCCGCGCGACCCTTCGCCTAGACTGTCATCCAATCTTTCCGTGAGGCCACATCCATGACCCGCAACTTCCGCCTTCTCGCCCTCACCCCGCTCGCACTCGCGCTTGCCGCCTGTGGCGGCGGCGACGATGCCACCTCGGGCACCGAGCTGACCGGCGAACCGATCGCCGAAGTCCCCGCGCCCGAAGGCCAGACGTGGACCCAGGTCGTGACCCGCACCGAGGAGGGCGGCTATTTGATGGGCAACCCCGATGCCCCGATCAAGCTGCTTGAATTCGCTTCGCTGACCTGCGGCGCCTGCGCCCAGTTCTCGCAGCAGAGCTCGGAAGAACTCAAATCCGAATTCATCGAAAGCGGCCGGGTCTCGTTCGAATATCGCAACTACCTGCGCGGCCCTCAGGACCTGATCGCGGCGCAGATCATGGAATGCGGCGCGCCCGAGCGCGTGATCCCGCTGGCCGACCAGCACTATGCGCGCTTCGACGAGTTCGGCCAGGCCCTGTCCGATCCGCGCATGCAGCAGATTTCGAGCCTCCCCGAAGACCAGCAGAACGCCGCGTTTGCCGAGATCAGCGGCTTGCTCGATTTCTTCGCCCAGCGCGGCATCAGCCGCGACGAGGCGCTGTCGTGCATCGCCGACGAAGCGAAGGCCACCCAGATGGCCGAGCAGATGCAGAGCTGGAACTCGAATTACGAGATCACCGGCACGCCGACGATCTACATCAACGGCAACCCGGCAGGCGTCACCAGCTGGGACGCGGTCAAGCAACGCCTGGAGGCCATGGGCGCGCGGTAAGCGCGTCCGGGCAGCGCGCGGATGGAGTTCAAGCGGCTTAGACTGAGCGGCTTCAAGAGCTTCGTCGAGCCTGCCGAACTGCGGATCGAGCCGGGGCTGACGGGAGTCGTCGGCCCCAATGGCTGCGGCAAGTCCAACCTGCTCGAGGCGATCCGCTGGGTGATGGGCGAAAACTCGCCCAAGTCGCTGCGCTCCGGCGGGATGGAAGACGTGATCTTCGCCGGCACCGAAGCACGGTCCCCGCGCGATTTCGCCGAAGTCCAGCTCTCGATCGCCGACGACGATGGCGACGACCTCGAATTCGTCCGCAGGGTCGAGCGCGGCGCGGGCAGCGCCTATCGCATCAACGGCAAGGACGTCCGCGCGAAAGACGTCGCGCTGACCTTCGCCGATGCGGCCACCGGTGCGCACAGCCCCGCGCTGGTCAGCCAAGGCAAGATCGCGCAGGTGATCGCCGCCAAGCCGACCGAGCGCCGCCAGATGCTCGAAGAGGCGGCGGGCATCTCGGGCCTGCACGTTCGCCGCAAGGATGCCGAGCAGAAGCTGCGCGCGACCGAGACGAACCTTTCGCGGCTCGAAGACATCATGGCCGGTCTCGACAGCCAGATCGCCTCGCTCCGGCGGCAGGCCAAGGCGGCCGAACGCTACACCAAGGTCACCGACCAGATCCGCGTCGCCGAGGCGCGGCTGGTCTATGCCCGCTGGCGCGATGCCGCCGCCGCCGCCGATGCCGCGCGCAAGGAAGCCGAGGCCGCCGAGACGAAGGTGAGCGAAGCGCAGGCGCGCGCCAGGGAAGCCGAGAAGGCGCAAGGCCTCGCCGCCGAGCGCCTCGCCGAGGCGCGCGAGGAACAGGCCGACCGCCGCGACGATGCCAGCGCGCACGGCCACCGGATGGCGGCTTTGTCCGACCAGTTGCAGGCGGCCAAAGAACGGCTCGCCGACCTCGATCGCCAGAAGCGCCGCCTCGAAGAGGATCGCGGCGATGCCGACCGGCTGACCAAAGACGCCGCCGAAGCGCTGTCGCGGCTCGAGAAGGAATTGAAGGACGGCGCAGCCGCGCTCGCCGCCGACGAGGAGCGCCTGCCCGCGCTGCGCACCGAACTCGAAAAGGCCGAGAGCGCCGCGCGCAGCGCCGAACTCGCGCTCGCCAAGGCGACCGCCGACCAGGCCGGGGTCGAGGCCGAATGGCGTGTTGCCGAAGCCGCGCTCGAACAGGCGCAGAACCGGCTCGACCGGCTAGACGGCGAAGCGCGGCGGCTCGCCGAGGCGCGCACCGCGCTGTCGGAGGAAGGCGATCCCGAGGTGCTGCTGCAGGACGCCGCGCAGGCGCGCGCCGCCGCCGAAACGGCGCTGACCGGTGCGCGCGACGCGCTCGAGCAGAAGCGCGCGGCGAAGGAGCAATTGCAGGCCGCGCGCGACGAGGCCTCGTCCGCGCTCTCCTCGGCGCGCGCCGAACTCGCCGGGATCGAGCGCGAATGGCAGGCCCTCAAGCGCGACCGCGAAGCGCGCGAGCGGCAGGCGCAGGGCGCGCTCCCCAAGGCGCTCGACAAGGTCCGCGCCGAAAAGGGCTACGAACGCGCGCTCGCCGCCGCGCTGGGGCGCGACGCCAAGGCGATGCTCGGCAATGCGGACGGCGACGGGCGCTACTGGACCGGGGCGAGCAAGCCCGCACCGGTGGTCGACAGTCTCGCCGCCCATGTCACCGACTGCCCGCCCGAACTCGCTGCCCGCCTCGCGCTCGTGCATGTCGTCGATACGGATGATGGCCGCGCCCTCGAACCGGGCGAATGGCTGGTCACCCGCGACGGCGCGCTGCGGCGCTGGGACGGGTTCGTCGCCCGCGGCGAAGGCGGGGCGGAAGCCGCGCGGCTCGAGGCCGAGAACCGCTTCGCCGAACTCGACGCGCAGCTGCCCGCGCTGCGCAACGCGGTCGAGGCAGCCGATAAGCACCACGACGAGGCGCAGGAGGACCTGCGCACATTGCAGACCGATCTCGTCGCCGCCGAACGCGCGGTCAACGACGCGGTCGAGGACGAACGCGCGGCGCTGCGCGAGGTCGATCGCGCCGAGGCGCTCAAGGCCCGGCTCGCCAGCCGCGCGGAAGAGCTTTCGCGCGCCGAGGGCGAACTCGCCGAGCAACGCAAGCAGGCCGAACTCGATCTCGACCATGCGCGCGGCAAGAAGGCCGAGCTGCCCGACCCCGCAAGCGGGCGTGCCACGCTTTCCGCCGCGCAGGCGAAGCAGGACGCGGCGCGCGCCACCCAGCAATCGGCGCTCACCGCGCTCTCCAGCCACGAACAGTCGCTTGCGGTCGCGCGCGAGCGGGCCGAGCGCCAGAAGGCCGATATCGCCGGCTGGCAGGCGCGCAGCGACGATGCCACGCGGCGCCTCTCGGACATGTCGCGTCGGTTCGAGGAGATCGAGGAAGAGCGCGCGGTGGTCGCCGCCAAGCCCGAGGGGCTGATCAAGGAAATCGAACAGGGCGACGTCGTCCGCGCGCGGCTGACCGTCGAGCTCGAGGCGGCCGAACAGGCCGTCGCCGAGGCGGGCGAGACCGCGCGCGCCGCCGACGAAGAGCTGCGCGAGGTGCAGGAAGCACTCTCGACCGCGCGAGAGGGCCGCGCTGCCGCCTCGACCAGGGCGGAGAGCGAGGATGCACGGCGTAAGGAAATGGCAGGGGTCGCGGGCGAGCGCTTCCAGGTCCCGCCGCCGATGCTGCCCGGAAAGTTCGAATTCGACGAAGACGCAGTCAAGTCGGCGGGCGAGGAAAGCACCGAGATGGACCGGCTGGTCGCCAGCCGCGACCGGCTCGGTCCGGTCAACCTCGTCGCCAAGACCGAGCTTGAGGAGGCCGAGGAAAAGCATGGCGCGAGCATCGCCGAGCAGGAAGAGCTGGGCGAAGCGGTCAACCGGTTGCGCGGCTCGATCGGCAACCTCAATCGCGAGGGCCGCGAGCGGCTGCGCGCCGCCTTCCACGCGGTCGACGCACATTTCCAGCGGCTGTTCGCGCGCCTGTTCGAGGGCGGCGAGGCGCATCTCGCGCTGATCGACAGCGACGATCCATTGGAAGCCGGCCTCGAGATCTACGCCCAACCGCCGGGCAAGCGTCTCCAGTCGCTGACGCTGCTGTCGGGCGGCGAACAGGCGTTGACCGCGATCGCGCTGATCTTCGCGCTGTTCCTCACCAATCCCGCGCCGATCTGCGTGCTCGACGAGGTCGACGCGCCATTGGACGACGCCAATATCGATCGCTTCTGCGACCTGCTCGACGCGATGGTCCGCGAAACCGCGACCCGTTACCTGATCGTCACCCACAATGCGGTAACGATGAGCCGGATGCACCGCCTGTTCGGCGTGACGATGGTCGAAAAGGGCGTCTCGCGCCTCGTCAGCGTCGATCTCGGTGGGGCGGAAGAGCTGCTCGCGGCGGAGTAGGTCCGATCAGCGACGCGCAGCGCGGATTTGCGTCAGCGCCGTTTCGAGCATGAGGTCGCGTTTCTCGCCGATCGGATTGGGAGCGATCGGATATTCCGGCACGACACCGCGCACCTCTTCCGAGCCCGATGGCCGCACCATATAGGCCTTTGGATAGACGATCGAAGCGCCCGAATTCGGCAGGCTGAACCGTTCGACGGCGCCGTAGGTGGTCGGCAGGTCGGCGGTCTCTTCGCCCATGATCGTCGCGATATCGAGATCCTGCATCAGCGCCGCGACCACCGCCGCGTTCGAATAGCTGTGCTTGTCGACCAGCAGCCAGACCCGCCCTTCGAAGGCGTTTTGGTCGATCGGCTCAATCGACGGAAGTTCGATCGCCACCCGTTCGCCCACTTTTGCGGTTGCGATCGCCGAACCGACCTTGCCGCCAAGCGTATCGGAATCGATCTCGCGATCCTGCCAGATGCGTTTTGTATTGGCTCCCGCCCGAATCTCGTAGCGCGATGAGTGACGAAAAGGCTCGTCGACCAGCCTTGCGACGATGAGATCGGAAAAGCTCGCATCGCCGCCCGGATTCCCGCGCAAGTCGATCAGCAGGTCGCGCGCGCCCGAGCGTGCCATACTGGCGAAGGCCTCGTCGACGAAGGAGCTGAAGGCCCCGATCGCATAATCACCTTCGCCATCGCCGCGTTCTTCTTCGGTGGCGAAGAACGGTCCCGGCTGGAGATAGTAGATATCATCGGGCATCTCCCGCGCAATTCGCGTCGAGGCGCGGCGCTCGGGTTTCACAACAGGGCGCGATTCCTGGAGAGCGAGCATTTCACCATAGGTCATGGCCGCGATCTCGCGGCTTCGGGTCGTGCCGTCCGAAACGACATATTCGACGGCGAGAGCATCGACCGGGCCGAACATCTGGTGAAGGTAGACCGGAAGCGCCATCTCCACCTGCGCGCGCAGCAGGCGTGGCGTATCGGCGGCGATCAATTCGCGGGCTCGATCTTCGAACTGTTGCATGGTCATTCCGCCGATCCGCGTGATACGCGATCCCGGCGGCATATCGTCAGTCGTGTCCGCCCACTCCTCGGTCAGTATGGAATCACCGCGATACACGATGGACAGCGGGACTATCGTTCCGCCGGCCTGGACATACGCAATCGTATCGCCGACGGGCGCATCGGTCTTCGAATGGCCAATATTGCCGAAGGCGAGTGCCTCTTGGACCAGCAGGTTGAACTCCGGCTTTGCAATCGGTCCCGAGATCCGCGCGCGAAGTTCCGCGATCTTGGCGTCGTATTCGGCCTCGCTGCGCCGCGCGAACAGGTCGACATGCTCCTGTTGCAGGATGGCGTAGAGCGAGGCGAGGTCGGCCCGCGCTTCCTGCGCGGTGAGACAGTCGCGACACGCGGCTTGTTCCTGCGCGGAGGCTCCTGTCGCGGCAGTCACGAGCAGGAAAAAGCCGGCGATTCGAGCGAATAATCGGGTCATGGCCCGCTGTCTTATCCGCCCCGTCCGGCGGGTCAACTGGGCGGGCGGAGGGACGATCGATGGCGCGGTGGGCGGCTAATCCAGCACGAAGCGCGGGCCTGCCCCCATCGCGGAGGCGCGGTCGTCCTTGTTGTAGAGCGCGCATTTTTCGAGGCTCAGGCAGCCGCAGCCTATGCACTGGTCGAGCTTGTTGCGGGTGCGGTGGAGCAGCTCGATCTTGGCATCGAGCATCGCCCGCATCGACTGGCTGATCTTCTGCCAGTCGCGGAGCGTCGGGGTGCGGCCCTGCGGTAGCTTGGCGAGTTCGCGCTCGATCTCATCGAGATTGAGCCCGAGCTTCTGCGCGATCAGGATGAAGCTCAACCGGCGGATGTCCGAGCGCAGGAAGCGGCGCTGGTTGCCTGGGCTGCGCAGGCTCTCGATCAGGCCCTTCTTCTCGTAGAACCGGATCGCCGACACCGCCAGCCCGGTGCGCCTCGCCAGCGCCCCGATCGGTAGCAGGTCGTTTCGTGTCATCGCCATTTCCGCTTTCCCCCATCGGCAGAACCGCCATTGACCTGAACCTAACTTCAGCTTGCATATAGAGCAAGTCCCTCTCCGGAGGGGCATTGGACCAACCTCGACTGGAGGAGACGAACGATGCCCAAGGGCTTGCTCGAACACGTGAATATCTCGGTAACCGATCCCGACCGCAGCGCCGCGCTGCTCGAAAGACTGTGCGGATGGAAGGAGCGCTGGCGCGGGCCGTCGATGCTGGGCGGGCGCACGATCCATGTCGGCACCGAGCGGCAATATGTCGCGCTCTACACCGGCGACCAGGTGAAGGGGGACTTCGCCAAGGGCGCGCCGCTCAACCACGTCGCGCTCCAAGTCGACGATCTGGCGGCGGCGGAAGGAGTGGTGAAGGAAGCGGGTCTCGAACCCTTCGGGCACGGCGATTACGAGCCGGGCGAGCGCTTCTACTTTTTCGATTGGGACGGGATCGAGTGGGAGGTGGTCAGCTATGAATGAGCCGATCCTGCGCAATTCGATCTTCGGCAGACGTGACGAGGTCGCCCTCGAGGGGCGACCTAGTCTGCGATCAGGCCGATCGCGAGATAGATCAGGAACGGAGCACCGATCCCGAACAGGGCGGCGAGGACCCAGGCCACGCGCACCAGCGTGACGTCCCAGCCGAAGTAATTGGCGATCCCGGAGCACACGCCCATCAGCTTGGCGTCGGCGCGGCCGAGGCGGAACTTGGTCGGTGCCCCGGGATTTTGGCGTCGATCGAGCTGGCTCATGCGAGCTGGCCGATGACGATGGTGTCGGCGGCGATGGCGCTGTCGGTGGGGACGGCGACGGTGCCGGTGATCAGGACCAGGGAAAGCGCGAGCGCCGAGAAGGCGGCGGCGACCTGGTTGCGAAGCGAAGAAAGCGTATTCATTTCAAGGGTCCTTTTGGTGGGCCGAGACCCCATTGTCTGGCCACGCCGAATACTCTGCAGGAGGTGTGCCAAACTCAAAAACTCGCAGTTTTCTGCGGTTTTCTGACCGGGTGCACGATTCTTTACAGGAAGTGAATGCCACGTTGTGGGATATTTTCCCAATTCTTGGTTTCGTGAATTTCGCGTGACCTTTGCCTGCCCCCTCCCCTAGGAATTCCTCCATGGCCCTCGCCTCGCTCACCCTGTCCGATTTCCGCAACCATGCGCACAGCGAATTCGCCGATGCGCGGCGATTCAACCTGCTGCTCGGCGAAAACGGCGCGGGCAAGACCAATGCGCTCGAAGCGATCTCGCTGCTCTCTCCCGGGCGCGGCATGCGCCGCGCGGCGCTGGGCGAGATGGCGCGCGATGGCGGTACGGGCGGACTCGCGGTTGGCGCGGACCTGCGGGTCGGCGACGACATCGTGCGGCTCGGCACGCGGATCGATCCCGCGCGCCCCGGCAGGCGCACCGCGCGCATCAACGGCGCCGACGCCCCGCTCGCGCGGCTCGGCGAATGGCTCGGCGTGCTGTGGCTGACCCCGGCGATGGATCGGCTCTTCACCGAAAGCCCGGGCGGCAGGCGCCGCTTCCTCGACCGGCTGGTGCTCGCGCTCGAGCCCGGTCACGCGCACCATGCCACGCGCTACGAGACTGCGCTGCGCGAGCGCAACCGGTTGCTCGCCGACGATGCCTTGCCCGACCCGGTGTGGATGGCGGGGATCGAGGCGCAGCTCGCCGAGCACGGCGCGGCAATGAATTTCTCGCGTGCGGCGCTGGTCGGTCGCCTCTCGCGCGCGCTCGCACAACTGCCCGAGGAGCCGTTCGCGCGGCCCGATATCGCGCTCGACCAGGGCGGGTCGGACGATGCCGACGCGCTGCGCGAGGCGCTGGCCGCGCATCGCCCGCGCGATCGCGCCGCCGGGCGCACGCTGATCGGCCCGCACCGCGCCGACCTCCTCGTCCACATGGCAGGCAAGGACCGCCCTGCCGGCGATTGCTCGACCGGCGAACAGAAGGCGATGCTGATCGCGCTGGTGCTCGCGCATGCCGGGCTGATGCCGAAGGATCGCCCGCTGGTCCTGTTGCTCGACGAGGTCGCCGCGCATCTCGATCCCGAGCGGCGCGCGGCGCTGTTCGATCGGTTGCGGGATGGCCAGGCGCAGGTCTGGCTGACTGGGACCGAAGCCGCCCCCTTCGCCGAGATCCAAGCCGAAGCCGCGCGGTGGGATGTCAGCGCAGGCTCGGTCGAAAGGCGCAGATGAACCGGGTTATTCGGCGGTCGCGGTCGCTTGCTCGGGAATGGCGGCCACAACCTCGTCAGCCGTATCCTCGACCAGCGTCCCGATCGCCGTAGCGGTCGGGTGGATGCGGTCGGACTGGAAATTGCCCGGGTCGCGGTAGATCGATTCGAGGAAGAACGGCACCAGCGGCACGTCGAACTGGTCGGCGAGTTCGCGATAGATCGCGTCGTACTGGCTGACGAATTCCTCGCCCAGATTGGGCGGCGCGCGCATCCCGAACAGGATCGCGGGCACGTCCTTCTCGCGCGCGATCTCGAGCATGCGGCGCAGGTTCGACCGGGTCTGTTCGGGCGGTATCGAGCGCAGCAAGTCGTTGCCCCCCAGCTCGATGATCACGAGGTCGGGCTTGTGCGGCTGCCCGTCGATCGTGAAGGCGAGCCGATCGCGACCCGCCTGCGTGGTGTCGCCCGAAACGCCGGCATTGGCGATATTGGCGTTGATCCCGCGCGCGCGCAGCGCCGCCTCGAGCTGCGCCGGGTAGCTCTGCCCGGCCTCGACCCCGTAGCCCGCGAACAGGCTGTCGCCGAAGGCGAGGATATGGACCGCTTCGCCCTGCGGGTCGGCGGCGGCTTCGGGCCCGACCGGGGTCGCCTGCGCAGCCTCGGCGGGCGCGGGCGCTTCGTCCTCGGTCGAACCGCAGGCGGCCAGCAGCGCCAAGGCGCTCGTCGATGCGATGATGCGTTTCATTGTGAAACCTCCTTGCGGGTTCGCTCCTAGCTATGCCATCGCGTCCGGGTGACAAGTCTTTCCTCGACGAACGCCCCATCCGCGCGGACCGATCTGGCGATCGACGCGCGCGATATCCGCCTCACCCTCGGCGATGCCGCCCGGCCGGTCGAGATCCTCAAGGGGATCGACCTTGCGGTGCGCGAAGGCGAGACACTCGCCCTGCTCGGCCCTTCCGGCTCGGGCAAGAGCTCGCTGATGGCGGTGCTCTCGGGGCTCGAACGCGCCTCGGGCGGAAGCATCGAGGTCGCCGGCGAACAATTCGCCACGCTCGACGAGGATGCGCTGGCGACCGCGCGGCGCGGCAAGATCGGGATCGTGCTCCAGGCCTTCCACCTGCTGCCGACCATGACCGCGCGCGAGAATGTCGCCACGCCGATGGAACTGGCGGGGATGGACGGCGCGCGCGCCCGCGCCGCGAGCGAACTCGAGGCGGTCGGGCTCGGCCACCGGCTCGACCATTACCCGACCCAGCTGTCGGGCGGCGAGCAGCAGCGCGTCGCGATCGCCCGCGCGATCGCCCCGCGACCGACGCTGATCTTCGCCGACGAGCCGACCGGCAATCTCGACGCCGCGACCGGCGAGCAGATCATCGAGGTGCTGTTCGACCGCCGCCGCGAGACCGGCGCCACGCTGGTGATCATCACGCATGACCCCGCGCTGGCCGAACGATGCGACAGGATCGTGACGCTCGCCGACGGCAGGATCGAGAGCGATAGTGCACAATAGCCTCTATTCGTCATTCCCGCGCAGGCGGGAATCCATGGAGAGCGGCAGGACGGGTGTCGATCCGCTCTGGATCCCCGCCTGCGCGGGGATGACGAGATAATGGGCTGGTCCACCGCCTGGCGCATCGCCAAGCGCGATCTCAATGCGCGCTTTCGCGGGTTGCGGCTCCTGCTCGTCTGCCTGTTCCTCGGCGTCGGGGCGCTGTCGGCGATCTATTCGCTGACCGGCGCGATCGAGGGCGAGCTCGAAACGCGCGGGCGCGAAATCCTCGGTGGCGATCTGCAGGCCGAGGTTTGGCAGCGCGGGCCCACTGAAGAGGAACTCGCCGCGTTCGAAGCGCTGGGCGAGGTTTCGATCGGGCTCCGCATGCAGGCCAGCGCGCGCAATGGCGATCTCGTCTCCCCGATCGAGTTGAAATCGGTCGACGAGGCCTATCCGCTGGTCGGCGTCCTCACGCTCGAGGACGGTCGCGACGTCGGCGCACCCGCGATGGACGAGGCCTGGGTCAGCCGTGGCGCGGCCGACCGGCTCGACCTTGCCCCGGGCGACACCTTCTCGATCGGCGGGCGCGAGGCGCGCGTCGGCGGGATTATCGCGAACGAGCCCGACCGATTGAGCGAGGGCTTCTCGCTCGGCCCGCCCGTGCTGGTGCGCACCGGCTTTCCCGAGGCCGCGGGGCTCGCCGCGCCGGGATCGTTCTACCAGTCGAAGACCCGCATCGCCTTCGACGGCCCGCGTGATCTCGACGCGACGGTCGAGGATCTCGAAACCCGCTTCCCCACAGCGGGCTTCGATTTCGACACTTCCGAGCGCGCCTCGCCCGGGGCCGAACGCTTCGTCTCGCGGATGGGCCAATTCCTCGTCCTCGTCGGCCTTGCCGCGCTGGTGATCGCCGGGATCGGGATCGGCGGCGGGGTCGCCTCCTATCTCGAGGCCCGCCGCCAATCGATCGCGACGTTGAAGGTGCTCGGTGCGACCAGCCGCGACATCGCGCGCATCTACCTCTTGCAGATCGTCGCAGCGGCGCTGGTCGG
Source organism: Pseudoblastomonas marina (assembly GCF_034374265.1). Lineage (NCBI taxonomy): Bacteria > Pseudomonadati > Pseudomonadota > Alphaproteobacteria > Sphingomonadales > Erythrobacteraceae > Pseudoblastomonas > Pseudoblastomonas marina. The sequence continues at coordinate 1,547,348 of NZ_CP139718.1, forward strand.
GAGCCTCGCCGGGCTGGTCGCCGGGCTTGCGCTGACACCGATGCTCGGGGCCGCGCTCGAGGACCTGCTGCCGGTCGCCGCCGGGGTGACGCTCGATCCGCGCGCGCTGCTGGTCGCGCCAGCTTTCGGCCTGCTGGTCGCGCTGGTGTTCGCCGCGCCCCCGCTGGCCAAGGCACGCAGCTTCCCCGCCATGGCGCTGATGCGCGCCCGCGCCGCCCCGCTCGCGCGCGATCGCGCCGCCTGGCTGCCGGTGACGCTCGGCCTCGCCGCGATCGTCGTGCTCGTGCTCCTGACTTCGCAGCAGCGCATGCTGAGCATGTTCTTCCTTGGCGGGGCCGCCGCAATGCTCGCCGCGCTGGCGTTGCTCGGCTGGGCGATCCGCCGGCTCGCCGCGCGCGCGCCGCGGCCCGGTGCGCCGCTGCTGCGGATCGCACTCGCCAATCTCCACCGCCCCGGCGCGCAGACCGGCGCGCTGGTCACCGCGCTCGGCTTCGGCCTCTCGGCCTTCGTCCTGCTCGCCGCGATCCAGACAAGCATCGCGGGCAATATCGCGCTGAGCGTGCCCGCACGCGCGCCCGACTATTTCGTGCTCGACGTGCCGCGCGACGACGAACCCGCCTTCCGCGCGCTGATCGAGGAGACCGCGCCCGGCTCCGACGTGCGCACCGTGCCCGCACTGCGCGGGCGGATCCTCGCCTACGGTCCCGAAGACGCGCAGGTGGTGGTCGACGAGCTCGAGGAACTGCCCGAGGGCGCGTGGCCGCTGCGCGGCGAACGCGGGCTGACCTACGCCGATGAGGTGCCGGAGGGCAATTCGCTGGTCGAGGGCGAGTGGTGGGGGCCGAATTGGGCGGGCGAACCGCTGGTCTCGGTCGACGCAGAACTCGGCGAGGTGCTCGACCTCGACATCGGCGACACCATCACGATCGGCGTGCTCGGGGTCAAACGCACCGCGCGGATCGCCAGCTTCCGGCGGATCGACTGGGAGGCGCTCGGCTTCAATTACGTGCTCGTGTTCTCGCCCAATGCGCTGGAGGATGCGCCGCACAACCTCGCCGCGACGATCGAGACCCCCGGCGGGCCGCCGCCCGAACTGCTGCAGGCGCTGGTGCGAGAATTTCCCTCGAGCTCGCCGATCGAGGTCGGCGGATTGCTGTGCCAGGCGCGCGACCTACTGAGCCAGGTCGGCGCCGCGATCCTCGCCGCCGCCTCGGTCGCGGTGCTGGCCGGGCTCGCGGTTCTGACGGGCGCGATCGCCGCGGCGCGCGCGAGCCGGCTCTACGACAACGTGATCCTGCGCGTGCTCGGCGCGAGCCGGCGCCAGCTGCTGGTGCTGCAATTGCTCGAATACGGCCTGCTCGCGCTGGTGCTGTCGGGGGTCGCGCTCGCGATCGGGAGCGGGCTTGCATGGCTGGTGGTGGTCAAACTGTTCGAGTTCGACTGGCTGCCCGACTGGCCGACGGTGCTCGCGGTGCTCGGCGGCGGGGTCGCGACGGTGCTGGTGGTGGCGCTGGGCGGCTCGCTGCCGTTACTCAGGGCCAAGCCCGCGCGCGCGCTCCGGACGCTCTAGGCCGCGTCGGCCCGGGCCACGGTGAGCCGGTTCCGCCCGTCGGCCTTCGACTGGTAGAGCGCGGCGTCGGCGGCTTGCAGGAAGAAGCTTTCGTCGGCCCCCGCCTGGTGCATCGCCACACCGAGGCTGACGGTCAACCTGTCGAGGCCGAGTTCGGGATCGCCCGACAGCTCGTGGACCGCATGGCGCAACCGCTCGGCGACCTTGGCGGCGAGTTCCGCATCCGCACCAGGCAGGATGACGAGGAACTCCTCGCCCCCCAACCGTCCAAACAGGTCCTGGTCGCGCAGGCACGAGCGCCCTGCCCCGGCGATCTTCTGCAGCACGAGATCGCCCACGCCGTGCCCGTGCGTATCGTTGATCGCCTTGAAGTGATCGACGTCGAGCATGATGATCGCGAGATCGCGACCGGTCTCGTCCGCGGCCTCCATCTCGCGCGCGAGCATGGTCAGCAGCTTGCGCCGGTTGGCCACGCCGGTGAGCTGGTCGGTCTCGGACAGCAGCAGCGCCTTGCGCACGTCCTGTTCCGCCTGCACCCATGCCTGCTCGAGCTTGCCCATCGCCTCGACATGGTTGGTGATGTCCTTGAAGACGCCGAACAGGGCGTCCGAACGATCCATTTCCGACCGCTCGACATAGCCCGACGAATGGACGAACCGCAGCTCGCCGCTCGGGCGCCGGATCCGGATCTTGTAGTCGAACGGCTTGCCGCTGATGATCGCCTCGCGGAACGCCGCGCGCACGATTTCCACGTGCTCGGCATCGATTGCACCGCTGTTCAGGTCCTGCGGCTCGTCGTGGTCCGGGTCGAGCCCGAAGATCCGGTACATCTCGTCGGACCATTCGATTTCACCGCTCTCCACGTCGTAGCGCCAGTGCCCGACATTGGCGAAGGCCTCCGCGGTCTCGAGCAGCGTGTTGCGCCGGGCCAGTTCCTGCGCCTGGCGCCGCGATTTCTCGAGCAGCGTCGATAGCGGCAATGCCGAAGCGAACACCGTCAAAAGGTAGAGTTGCAGCATGTAGATGCTGATGATCGGGTCGTCAGTGAAGCCGGTCGGCAAGCGGTCGAGCGCCGCCGCTGTCGAACCGCCGATGGTGACCAGCATCAGCATCCCGAGCGCCCCGGTCACCCCGAGCAGGTAGGTCGCGAACACCGTCACCGTGAGCGGCAGGAACAGCAGCGCAAAGCGGGTCTGAAAGAATGCGACCGCGATCGAGGCCGCGCCGGCGAGCAGGATCACGATCGCCTTGAGCCACATGTCGCGGGACAGGAGGCGGCGGTGCCGTCCCTGATAGAGGATCACGAGGGTGGGGGCCACGATCAGCTGGCCGAGCAGGACGGTGCTGAACCACGAGCCGGCAAATTCGAGCGGGGATTCGATCGCGGGCAGGGTCGCGGCGATCATCGCGCCCGAACCCGAAGCGATCACCGCGCCGAAGAAGAACCGGGCGACCCAGACCGGGTCGTCGAACCGGCCCCAGGCGCGGTTGCCGTCGAGGCTGATCCGGGAGGCGATCATGCCCCCGGCGAGGTTGCCGGCGGTAAACCCCGTCGCCAACAGCCACGACTGGTTGAAGACCAGGTTCACCACCATGCTGGCGATACCGACGAGCAGGAGGAGCGCGATCCGCGCGTTGCCCTTGAGCAGCATCAGCCCCGCCAGCAACACGCCGCTCGACGGCCAGATCACGGCGATTCCATCGGCGGTGCGTGTGGTGACGAGCGCCAGCACCGCGAGCAGGCCGTAGCCGAGCGCGAAGGCAAGCGGAGCCCACCACGCTGTGATCCCGGCGTTGTCGACCCTGTCTGACATCGTATCCCTATGCCGAGTGGCGGTTAACAACGACTTGAGAACGCACGCCGCGCCAATACGAGAAAGGGGGCACAGGGCCCCCTTTCCGTATCATCGAGTGCGGTCGGTTCAGAAGCGGAACCGCGCGGTGGCACCATAGGTGCGCGGGGCGTTGGGATAGCCCGAGACGGTCCGCGACTGCGCCACGCCCGGGAAGATCGTCGTCAGGTAACGATCATTGGTCAGGTTGCGCGCCCAGGCCGACAGTTCGAACCCGTTATCCATCGCGAAGGTCAGCGAGGCGTTGACCTGGTTGACCTCGCGGGTGAACTGGGTCGCCGCCGCGCGCGCCGAGGCGAACGGGTCGGCCGCGGTCGGATCGGCGAAATCGGGCAGGCCGTCGAGGATCTGCGTGTCGCTTTCGTGATAGTAGTCGACGCGCGGGATCAGGCGATTGCCCGAGCTGCCGAGATCGATCGTGTACATCGCCGAGGCCGCGAACGTCAGCTCGGGAATGCCGGCCGGGGTGCTGCCCGACAGGTCGCCCACTGCCGATCCGGTGAACTCGTCGTAGTTCGCATCGAGCACGGTGGTCGCCATCGTCAGCACGAGGTTGTCGGTCGGCGTGAGGGTCATGTCGAACTCGATGCCCTTGGTCGACTGGACGCCCGCATTGGCCAGCGCGAAGCCGGTGCCGGTGAAGGCGAAGGACTGGAACCCTTCGATCGTCTGGTCGAACAGCGCGAGGTTGAACGAGATGCCCGGATACACGCCCTTGAGGCCGATTTCGTAGACTTCGGCGTTCTCGGGGCCGGCGAAGCGCGAACCGGTGGTGAGGTTCGGCACGGCGAGACCGGCATTGAAGATCGGTGAGTCGGGTGCGGCGATGAGGCTGCGGCCCGGGCCCGGGGTGAAGTCGGCGGCCGACGGGCGGCTGTCGCGCGACAGGTTCACCGACGAGGCTTTGAAGCCGGTCGCGTAGGTGATGTAGCCGTTGAGCCCCTCATAGAGGTCGGCCGACAGTCGCAGCGTGTAGCTGAAATCGTCGTCCGCCGTCTGGCCCGGCTCGACCGAGTTGGGCAGGTTGAGGAAGGGCGGCTGGAACTGCAGCGCGGTCAGGCCGAGCAGCGGGTTGATCGCCGGATTGGTGGCCGCGGCGATCAGCGCCGCCCGGTTGGCGGCGGGCAGCGACCGGAAGGCCGTGGGCGAATTGATCGCGCCACCCGTGGCACCGATGATGAAGGCGTCGACCACGTTGATCTGCGCCAGCGGATCGTAGCTCGCCTGCGACAGCGTGAAGTTCTTCTTGTCGTCGGTGTAGTTGAAACCGGCGGTCAGCGTCACGCCATCGAACACCTCGTAATCGAACGTGCCGAAGATCGAGTAGGCTTCGTTGTCGAGCGCGAAGAATTCATCGGTCAGCGGACCGGGCGCGAAGATCGAGTTCTGCGGCAGGCCGAGTGCGAACTCGACGCCCGAAAGCGTCCCGGGGACGCCCCCGCCCGCGAGCAGGTCGAAGAACGGGCGCGACTGCGTGCCCGTCGTCAGGCCCGAGACCTGGCGGATTTTCTCGTCGAACAGGAAGCCGCCGAGCAGGACCGAAAGCGGCCCGAATTCGCCGGTCAGGCGAAGCTCGGAAGTGAAGGTGTCGACCGACTGGTCGCGCAGCTCGTTGACCACGTCGACGCTGGTGAAATCGACGTCCTGCTCGTTGCGCGAACGCAGTTCGCGATAGGCGGTGATCGAGGTCACCGAGAACGGTCCGAACTCGGTGTCGAGCTGCAGCGAGACGCCGTAATTCTCGACTTCGTTCTCGGGCAGCCGGTTGAGGAAGGTGCGGTCGTCGTAGATGCTGTCGGGACCGGTATTGGTCGCCCCGCCGAGCGCGAAGAGCAGCGGCGTGGTCGGACCGGCCTGGACGGTGCCGACATAGCAGCACAGTTCGTCGATCTTGCCGTAATCGGCGATCAGGCGTGCGCTGGAGACCGCGTCGGGCTCCCACAGCAGCTGGCCGCGGACGCTGTAGCGATCGCGATCGTTGATGTTCTCGCCGAGCCCGACCGCTTCGACGTAGCCGTCGCGGGTGTTGTACGAACCGTCGATCGCGAAGGCGACCGTGTCGGTGATCGGGCCGGTCACATCGCCCTTGACGATGAACTGGTCGTAATTGCCGTAGGTCGCCGAAACCGAGCCGCCGAACTCGAACTGCGGCGCCTGGGTCACGACCGAGATCACGCCGGCGCTGGCGTTCTTGCCGAACAGCGTCGACTGCGGTCCACGCAGCACTTCGATGCGGCTGACGTTGGCGAGGTCGGAGATCTGGCCCGCCGAGCGCGAGCGATAGACGCCGTCGATGAAGACGCCGACCGAAGGCTCGATGCCGAAATTGTTCGCGCCGTTGCCGAAGCCGCGGATGATGAAGGTGGTATTGGCCGAACTCTGGAGCTGGCTGACCCGCAGCGACGGAGTAACCGTCTGGAGGTCGATCAGGTCACGGATTTCGGCGCGCTCGAGCGTTTCGGCGGTCGTCACGCTGACCGAGATGGGCGTGTCCTGAAGCGTCTGCTCGCGCTTGGACGCGGTAATGACGATGCGATTGCCGGTCGCGACATCCTGTTGCGCGCCGAACTCGTCACCGTCGGCGGGCTGCGCCATTTCGAGATCGTCCTCGTCGGATGCCTGGTCGACATCCTGCGCGAAGGCGGCGGAAGGCAGCGCCACGCTTGCCGCACCGGCAAGCAGGGCAAAACGAAGGCCGGCACCACGGCCGTTGAAACGGGTATTCATACGACGATATTCTCCCAAATCGCGCGGCCGGTTTTCGGGCCTGCGCATTTCCCATGTCACAACGGTTAATCGATCGATTAGGATTGGACAATCGCGTTAACGCGGATTTGCCCCGCTCCGTCCCCAAGCGCGTCTATACTGTTGCATCTGCGCCACAAGTCCCCATCTTGCAGGCGACGCGCCCTTAGGCTAGTGGCGCGCCCGATTGTGCGGCGCACAATGAGATGCCGCCGCCCACAACTCGCAACACGGATATTTTCATGACCACTTCGCTCCGCAACGTGGCGATCATCGCGCACGTCGACCACGGCAAGACCACGCTGGTCGACCAGCTTTTTCGCCAGTCCGGCACCTTCCGCGACAACCAGCGCGTGGAAGAGCGCGCGATGGACTCGAACGACCTCGAGAAGGAACGCGGGATCACCATCCTCGCCAAGCCGACCTCGATCGAATGGGCCCCGCCCTCGGGCGGCGAGAATATCCGCATCAACATCGTCGACACCCCCGGCCATGCCGATTTCGGCGCCGAGGTCGAACGCATCCTGTCGATGGTCGACGGCGTGATCCTGCTGGTCGACGCCGCCGAAGGCCCGATGCCGCAGACCAAGTTCGTCACCGGCAAGGCGCTCGGCCTCGGCCTGCGCCCGATCGTCGTGGTCAACAAGATCGACCGCCCCGACGGTCGCCCGCAGGAAGTGCTCGACGAGGTGTTCGACCTGTTCGTCAATCTCGACGCCGACGACGACCAGCTCGATTTTCCGGTGCTCTATGCCTCGGGCCGCGCCGGCTATGCGGGCATGGACGACAGCGTGCGCGACGGCGACCTGCTGCCGCTGTTCGAGACCATCGTCTCGCACATCCCCGAACCCGATCTCGATCCCGATGGCGAATTCGCGATGCTCGCGACGCTGCTCGATCGCGATCCGTTCCTCGGCCGCATCCTGACCGGCCGGATCGAGAGCGGTCGGCTCGAGGTCGGCATGCCGATCCGCGCATTGAACCTGAAGGGCGAAGTGATCGAAGCGGGCCGCGCCACCAAGGTATTCGCCTATGAAGGCCTCGATCGCGTCCCCGTGCTCCATGCCAAGGCGGGCGACATCGTCGCGATCGCGGGCCTGACAGATGCGACCGTGGCCGACACGATCGCCTCGCCGGAAGTCACCGTGCCGCTCCACGCGCAGGAAATCGACCCGCCGACGCTGAGCATGACCTTCGCGGTCAACGACAGCCCCTATGCGGGCCGTGAGGGCGACAAGGTGCAGAGCCGCGTGATCCGCGAACGATTGGAGCGCGAGGCCGAGACCAATGTCGCGATCCGCATCACCGAAAGCGCCGAGAAGGACGCCTTCGAAGTCGCCGGCCGCGGCGAGCTCCAGCTCGGCGTGCTGATCGAGAACATGCGCCGCGAAGGCTTCGAGCTGTCGATCAGCCGCCCGCGCGTGCTGTTCCAGGAAGAGAACGGCCAGCGGATGGAGCCCTACGAGACGGTCGTGGTCGACGTCGACGACGAGCACTCGGGCACGGTCGTCGAGAAGATGGCGCAGCGCAAGGCCGAGATGACCGACATGCGTCCCTCGGGCGGCGGCAAGACCCGCCTGACCTTCAGCGCCCCCTCGCGCGGCCTGATCGGCTATCACGGCGAATTCCTGTCCGACACGCGCGGCACCGGGATCATGAACCGGCTGTTCGAGAAATACGGCCCCTACAAGGGCAAGATCGAGGGCCGCCAGAACGGCGTGCTGATCTCGATGGAACAGGGCGAAGCGGTGGGCTACGCATTGAACGCGCTCGAAGATCGCGGCGTGCTGTTCGTGAGCCCGGGCGAAAAGCTCTATCAGGGCATGGTGATCGGCGAGAACGCCAAGCCGCAGGATCTCGAGGTGAACCCGCTGAAGTCCAAGCAGCTCACCAACTTCCGTTCGACCGGCAAGGACGACGCGATCAAGCTGACCCCGCCGCGCAAGATGACGCTCGAACAGGCGATCGCCTACATCCAGGACGACGAACTGGTCGAGGTCACCCCGCAGAGCGTCCGCCTCCGCAAGCGCTATCTCGATCCGCACGAGCGCAAGAAGATGTCGCGCAAGGAAGCCGCCTGACGCGCGGCAACTGCTTGTTCCGCTGACTGAAACCGTAAGGGCCGCGATCTTGCTATCGCGGCCCTTCGTGTTTTATCGCTGCCCCGGGGTCGCGACCGAGGGGAGGATGTCGGATGTCGGAACTGCTTGCGCTTGTCGTCATTGCGATCGTCGCAATCTGGCTCTTTCGTAGGGTCACGGCAGGATCGTCATCGCGCAACGCCGCTCCCCCTCGGTCGAGCTTCGAGATCGAGCGGGACGAAGCGATCGAGCGGCTGTTCGAGGGGATGCAGCCGCTGGTGCGACATGCCGAAGCGCTCAATCGCCGCCTGCGCGACCTGCTCGAGCGCGATCTGCAGGGCAATATCCCCGACCTGAAGCGCGAAAAGCTCGAAGCCGAGCTGGGGCGGATTTTCGATGACGAGCTGGCCCAGCCCAATTCGATGCACCTGTGGTTGCGACGGATCGGGGAGTCGGGCCCCGTATTCGAATTCTCCGACACGGCGAGCCGCAGCTTCCACGACCGCTTCATGGGCCCGGTCGATCACGACGATACCGAGAAGTGGGAAAAGACCGTCGCCTATGCGGTGCTGCGCTGGGACATACAGGGGGATTACTACACCGGCATGGCGCTGCTCGACCTCGATGCCGCCAAGACCCTGCTCGATCGCCTGATGTGGCTGCACGTCGAACAGATGCCCTTCGGCTACACGCCCGAAATGCTCGGGGTCGAACCGGGATCGGTGCAGGACCTGATCGCGGAGAACCAAGCCTACCCGCAGGTCGGACCCTACTTCAAACGCTGAACTACCGGCGAGCTAGAACCACGCCCGCACGCCCAGCACCGCGACGAACCCGCCGGTGCCCTCGCCCTCGGCGCGCGCGATATCGGCGGTGCGGCCGATCTTGCGCTCCCAGCCGACCCCGACATAGGGCGCGAATTCACGAGCGATTTCGTAGCGCAGGCGAGCGCCCGCCTCGATCTTGGTGATCCCGCTGCCGAGATCGAATTCGGGGATATCCTGCGCGGAGAATTCCATCTCGACGCGCGGCTGGAGGATCAGGCGTTGGGTGATCTTCTGGTCGAGCTCGGCCTCGACCAGCGCGGTGAGGTCGCCCTCGGTCGAGAGGAAGGCCGCGGCGTCGACATGGAACATGTAGGGCATGAGGCCCTGAACGCCGAGCGCGAGATGCGCGCGTTCGACCGGCGCGATCGTGTAGCGCACGCCTGCCTGGAAATCGAACCACGGCCCGATCGCGCGGCTCCACAGTGCCTGCACGTCGGCGTCCTCGAGCGCTTCGCCGATTTCGCCCTCACCCTCGGACTTGAGCCACAGCTTGTCTATATCGCCGCCGTACCAGGCCTGCGCGTCCCACAGATAGGCATCGTGCGCGCCGCCGCGATATTCGAGCCGTTCGACCATCACCATGCCGGTGGTCATGTTGCCGTTCTCTTCGGCCAGCTGCGCCCGCGCCGAGGCCATCGCGGCCTCGCCGTAGATTTCGTCGGCGGCGTGGCGCGGCCCTTCTAGCGCGGCGGGCGGCGGGGTCTCGTCGAGCGGGATCACGGTGTCGGCCTCGCCGACGGTCAGCTGCCCGTCGGGGCCGAACTGGAGGCCCGGAAGGATCGGCGCCTGGGTGGGAGCCGGTGCCGGCTGTTCGGCCTTTTCCTTCTCCTGCTCCTCCTGCTTGCCGTGCTGCGAATGGTCCTGCGCCAACGCACTCGCGGGCAACAGTGCAGCACCGGCGACCAGCGTCGCGGCAAGTTTCATCGCGCGGTTCATGCCGGGAACGGCCGCACGGTCACGACCTGCATCATGCCGGCGTGCATGTGGTAGAGCAGGTGGCAGTGGAAGGCCCAGTCGCCGGGCTCGTTGGCGGTCAGGTCGAAGGTTGCCTTGCCGCCCGGCTGGACGACCATCGTGTGCTTCAAGGGCTGGTCGGTCGCGCCCGCGCCGTTGACCAGTTCGAAGAAATGGCCGTGGAGGTGGATCGGGTGCGCCATCATCGTGTCGTTGACCAGCGTCACGCGCACCCGCTCGTCATAGGCGAAGCGGATCGGATCGTCGGTCACCGCCGTGAAGCGCTTGCCGTCAAACGACCACATGTAGCGTTCCATGTTGCCCGTGAGGTGGATTTCCATCCGCCGCGTCGGCTTGCGGCGCGGGTTCGGCTTCTTCGCGCGCAGGTCGGTGTAGCGCAATACGCGGTGATCCACCTTGTCGAGGCCGAGACCCGGGAAGTCCATCCGGTCGACCGGCATCGGCGAGACCATGTCGACGCCCGCGGGCTCGGCATCGGGCGGCAGCTTGGACATGTCGCGCATCGAATGGTCCATGCCCTCCATCTCGTCCATTCCCGCCATGCCCATATCGGCCATGGTCAACGTGACCGGTTCGCGCAACGGCGGCACGAGGCCCTTGCGGCCCGGCGTATCGGTTAGCGTCGCGACGCCCATGCCCGAGCGATCCATCGCCTCGGCGACGATCGTGTGCGCGCCGGCCTTCGGCTCGACCACCACGTCGTAGGTCTCGGCCGTCGCGATCTGGAATTCGTCGACCGCGACGTCGCGCACGTCCTGCCCGTCGACCTGGATCACCTTCATCTCGACGCCCGGGATGCGGACATTGAAGAAGGTCATCGCAGAACCGTTGATGAAGCGCAGCCGCACGCGCTCGCCCGGCTTGAACAAGTATTCGAGATCGTCCGCCGGGCCGTGGCCGTTCATCAGGAAGGTGTAGGTGGATCCGGTGACGTCCGAGATGTCGCGCGGGTTCATCCGCATCTTCGCCCATTCGCGCCGCATTTCGCCCGACATCTCGCCATTGGTGGCGGTCTGCATCTGGCGGTTGAAATAGTGTTCGCCGACCTTCAGTTTCCGCATCACCTCGTGCGGGTGGAGCGGGGTGAACTCGCTTAGCAGCACGACGTAGTCGCGATCGTATTGCGCATCTGACCCGTCGGCCGCCTCGATCACCAGCGGGCCGTAATGCCCGGCCTGTTCCTGCAGCCCCGAATGGCTGTGCCACCAGTATGTCCCGCTCTGGCGGATCGGGAATTCGTAGGTGAAGGTCTCGCCCGGCCTGATTCCCGGGAAGCTGACCCCCGGCACGCCGTCGAACTGGAAAGGCACCAGCAGGCCGTGCCAGTGGATCGAGCTGTCCTCGTCGAGATTGTTGGTGACGTGCAGCCGGACGTCCTGCCCTTCGCGCAAGCGCACGAGCGGCCCCGGCACCGATCCGTTGATCGCCACCGCATGGCCACTGCGTCCTCCGGTCGAGAAATGCGCGCGGTCGATGGTCAGGTTTATGTCCTCGCCCGACAGTTCGGGCGGCCCCTTGACGGCATGGCGCAGCGACCCGCCGCGCGCCCAGGCGGGCACGGTCAGCGCGGAGGCCGCGGCGAGCGCGACGGAGCCGGACAGGAACGAGCGGCGGGGAATCGAAAGGCGCGAAATGGTCATGGGGGAAGAGGACCGGTCGACAAGGGGTAACGTTGACTTGATGGGTTCCTTCTATATACCCCCCAAGGGTATTTCAAGAGCGAACCATGGCCGAGCATCCCCAACGAAAAACGCTTCATCGACTCTCGCGGATCGAGGGACAAGTGCGCGGGATCGCGCGCATGATCGAGGACGACCGCTATTGCATCGAAATCCTGCACCAACTGCAGGCGGTCAAATCCGCGCTCGCCAAGGCCGAGAGCGAGATTCTGAAGAACCACGCCGCGCATTGCGTCGCCGAGGCGATCGCGACCGGCGACACTGAGGACCAGCAGGCCAAGTTCGGCGAACTCGTCGACCTGTTCGAGCGCGTCCGGAAATAACACGAGGGAGAGAGCATGAACCATCGAGCACTGAGGATGCTGGCCGCGGCAGGCATGCTGTCGCTTGCACTGCCCAGCCTGGCGACCACCGCATCGGCGCAGGAAGCCGAACAGGGCGCGGACGAAGCCACTGCGGCGGGCGCCCTGATCGCCTATCGCGACGCGCTGGTCGCGCTCGATGCCGACGCCGCGAGCGCGCTGTTCGTCGAGGATTCGAGCGTGTTCGAGAACGGCAAGGCCGAGGGCAGCTGGGCCAATTATCTCGAGCACCATCTCGGGCCCGAGCTAGGTCATTTCGAGGCGTTCGAATTCCCGCGATACGAGGTCGAAATCCGCGAGATGGGGGATCTGGCCTATGGCGAGGAACGCTATTCCTACCGCATCACCCTCGAAGACGGCCGCGTGATCGAGCGCGACGGGGTGGCGACCAGCCTGTTGCGCCGTGAAGGCGACACGTGGAAGATCGTCAGCCACCACAGCTCCAGCCGGGCACCGAGGAACTGACCATGCGATTGATTGCCCTGGCCGCGGCCGTCTTGCTGTTCGCGATCGCGACACCGCTCGCCGCGCACGGCCCCGAGAGCCACGAGGAAGAGAAAACCGCCCAAGTCTCGCCGCCGACCGGGTCCCAGGCCCCAATCGATGCCGTTGGCGACAGCTCCGCCCGAGCGGCGCAGGCCGATGTCGGAGCGCGGCAGGAACCGCAGGTGACCGTCGCATCAGTGCTCGAAAACCTGCACCCGGCGACCGTCCATTTTCCGATCGGCCTGCTGTTCGCCGCCGCGCTGGTCGAACTGCTCGCCTGGCGCCGCCGTTCGCAGCGCCTCGCCCAGGCCGCCACCGTGATGGTCGGCGCAGGCGCGATCGGATCGGTGATCGCGGCGCTATTCGGCTGGATCCATACCGGGCTGTGGTTCGGCGGCGACGGTCTGGTCCAGTGGCACCGCTGGCTCGGCACCAATCTCGCCGCGCTCGCGCTGCTGGCCTGGTGGGTCAGCCGCTATCCCGATTATCGCAAGGCCTTCCGCGTCCTGCTTTTTGCGTCGGCCACACTGATCATGGTCCAGGGCTATCTCGGCGCAGAGCTTTCTCACGGGCCGAACCATCTCCTTGGCGCTCACCACGAAGCCTCTCCGCAGGAGAACGAGGCGATCTCTCCGGCACCGCAAGCCGCAGGCGTCGAGGCCTCTGGAGAAACCCGCCCTGCCGTCGATCCCGAGGGTGCGGAATCGCCCGGAGACACGGCCGAGCCATCGCCGGCTCCCTCACCTCGCCAGACCGAGGCTGATGCGACGAGGTCGAGCCCGGCACCCGCGCCCTCGCCCACTCCGCCTCCTGCCGCAGAACAGGCGGATCCGCATGCGGGTCACGACATGGATGCCCCACCCACCGACTAAAGGAACCCCCAAGATGCGCCTGAAACCCCGTCTCTCGCCGGTTCACCTCCGCCGCTCGCTCGGACTTTTTGCGGCCTATGCCCTCGTCGCCTGTGCCGGCGTCGCGCAGGCGGCGAGTTTCACGATGTTTCGCGATCCCGGCTGCGGCTGCTGTCTCGCCTGGGCACAGCATGTCGAAGGCGACGAAGCGCACGAAGTCGAGCGCGTCGATCATCCCGACATGGGGGCGATCAAGACCAAGCACGGCGTCCCCGACGACCTGTGGTCCTGTCACACGTTGCTCGCCGACGGCTACGTGATCGAGGGCCATGTGCCCCGCGCCGATATCGAGCGCCTGCTGCGCGAACGCCCCGAGGGTGTGACGGGTCTGGCGGTCGCCGGAATGCCGCTCGGCTCCCCCGGCATGGAAGCGGGCGACCGGCGCCAGCCCTACCAGGTCATCGCCTTCGGCCCTGCCGGACGCAGCGTATGGGCGAGCTATCCCGCCAAATAGTGATCAACCCGGTCGATCCGGCCCGAAGAAGGAAATGCATCGATGAAGACCATGTTTGCAGCAATGAGCGCGGCGGCCCTGCTGGCCTCCCCGGCCATGGCAGCCGAAATGAAATGCGACATGCCGTGCTGCGAAAAGGACGCGGACGGCGAGATGGCGTGCTGCGAAAAGATGAAGAAGGCGGGCGAGGACGGCGGCGACGAGCCGCACCAGCATCCCGAAAACGGCGAACCCGCTCCGGAAACCCCCGCGACCGGGGAGGAATGACCGCATCCCGCCAAGCTTCCGCCCGTTGAATTGAATGTCGCGTCCCGAGGTCAGGATCGCGCTGTTCGGCTTTCTCGCCGCCTTCCTGTGGGAGATGTGGCAGATGCCGTTCTACGCGACGGCGGGCCTCACCATCGCGGAAGCCGTGCGCGGGTGTTCGCTGGGCTCACTCGGTGATTCGGGGCTAATGGTCCTGGCCTATTCGGTCGGGTCTATCGCCACCGGCAACCGTCACTGGGTCCGGCAATGGACACCGGCGGCGCTCGCTGCCTATCTCGGGACCGGCCTGCTCGCCACCATCGTCGTCGAAATGATCGTCGAGGGACGGGCATGGGGCTGGCACTACGCCCCGCTCATGCCGCGCGAGCCGCTGACCGGTGTCGGCCTGGTCCCGATCGCGATGTGGATCGTCGTCCCGCTCTTCACGCTGTGGCTGTCTCGGAACATTCCTCCCCGAAAAAGCTTGAATCGATAAACTAGACCCATCGGACAGCGGAGGAAGCATTGGCTGCGCCAAACAGCCGCCCGCGGGTTTGCCGCAGGGCGATCGTCCAAATCGACAGGCGCGACGGGATCGCGCGGTGACAACTGCGCTGATCATCGGGGTGATCCTGTTCGTGCTGTCGCTCTACCTGCATCTGACGATGCTGCGCGGCGCGAAAAGGATATCGCCGCCCGAAGGCGATCCGCACCATCTGCGGCTGATCGGCGGATCGGTGCTGGTGCTCATCAGCCACCTGCTGATCGCAGGGATTTTCGCGGGCGGCTTCGGCCTTGCCGAAAGCCTCGGGCTCGGCGGGTTCGAGAAGGAGCCGACCGATGGCTGGATGGACTACTACTACTTCGCGCTGATCACGGTTTCGACCGTCGGGCTGGGGGACATCTATCCCACCGGGCACCTGCGCGCGATCACCGGCATCGCGGCGATCACCGGCTTCCTGATGATCAGCTGTACCGCGCAATACGTCTACAAGACCATGAGCCAACAGGAGGATTAGGAATGGCAGACGGACACTCCGGCCACGGAGGCAATTACTGGCGCTTCATGGCGATGGTGGCGACCTCCACCGTCATCATGTTCTTCCTGATGTACGCCAACACCTTCGACGCCGATCACGTCTTCTGGAGCGAAACGCGCTTCTGGATGACCTTCGTGATGGGCGGGATGATGATGATCGTCATGCTGCTTTTCATGTGGGGCATGTACAAGGACCGGAAGAAGAATTTCATCATCCTCGCGGTGGGCGCGGTGGTGATGGCGCTGGCGCTGTGGCTGGTCCGCAGCCAGGCGACGATCGACGACAGGGAATACATGTCGGCGATGATCCCGCACCACTCGATCGCGATCATGACCAGCGAGCGCGCCAGCATCAAGGATCCTCGCGTGCGCAAGCTGGCGCACGACATCATCCTCGCCCAGCGGCGCGAGATCGCGCAGATGAAATACCTGATCGCCGATATCGAGGCCAACGGGGTGCGTAGCGAGGAGCGCCTGCCCGAGGGGTTCGAGGCCCCGCGTTCAACACCGACACCGGCGCCGACCGCAACGCCCGCCCCCGCCGTTCCGATCGCCACGACCGAAGGAGCAGCGCAATGAAACCCGCAGCACTCCCAGCCGTCGCGCTCGCCCTGACCTTGGGCGCCTGCAACCAGAACACTGCGATCGGCAACGACCGCGAAGCCGATCTCTACCCGCCGCCCGAGGCCGCGGCGATCGAGCCCGCCGCGAGCGCGCTGCAGAACGTCGCAACCGCGATCGTGAAGCCCGAGACGATGAGCGAGGCCGATATCGCCGCGATCGGCGGCACGCAGGGCCGCTGCGTCTACCGGCTGACCGAGATCGGCTACCCGGTGTTCGTCTACGAGCCGGGCGGAGAGGGCTTCATCAAGCTCAACGGCAAGCTGATCCCGCTCTCGGCGAGCGGCGCAAACCGCTATGCCAGCGGCGACCTCGTGGTTGCCACGCGCGATCTCGACACCACAGGCAATGCCGGATTGCGCGGGCAGGAGATCATCGTGGTGCCGCCGGGCGCGAAGGACGAGCTCGGCTATCACGGCTTCGTCGGCTGCCCGCGGACCGCGTGAGGCTGCGCCCCGCCTGGTGAGATGCGGGGCGCACCCGACCTGATTTGCGATTGCCGCACGGACCTGCGGGCCCTAGCCTGACACCCAAAGCAATCTGGGGAGAGCCGACCATGCGTATCGCAACCACACTTCTGGCCACCGCCGCGCTTGCCGCAACGCCGCTCGCGGCACAGGAAGCGCAGAACGCCGCCACCACCACGACCGCCGAGGCGACCGGCGGGATCGGTCCCGGCGCGCGGCCGGTGGGCGCGCAATGGAGCCGCTCCCCCGTGGTCGCGCCCAACGGCATGGCCGCCACAGCGCACCCGCTGGCGACGCAGGTCGCGCTCGACATCCTCAAGGCGGGCGGCAGCGCGGTCGACGCGGCGATCGCCGCCAATGCCGCGCTCGGGCTGATGGAGCCGACCGGCAACGGCATCGGCGGGGACCTGTTCGCGATCGTCTACGATCCCAAGACCGACAAGCTTTACGGCATCAACGGCTCGGGGCGCTCGCCCAGCGGCCAGACGCTCGACCAGCTCAAGGAGAAGCTCGGACCGGGGGCGACCTCGATTCCGCCGGTCGGCCCGCTGCCGATCACGATCCCCGGCACGGTCGACGCGTGGTTCGACCTGCACGAAAAATTCGGCAAGCTGTCGATGGCGGACAACCTCGCCCCGACGATCCGCTATGCGCGCGAAGGCCACCCTGTCGCGCCGGTGATCGCGATGTACCTCCAGCGCTCGCTCGCCGCCTATGAGGACCGGCTCGAACGCTACGATTTCGAGTTCGAGAACGCGCGCGCGACCTACTTCCTCAACGGCGCGCCCGAAGCGGGCGACATCTTCCGCAATCCCGACCTCGCCAACACGCTCGAACGGATCGCGAAGAACGGCCGCGACGAATTCTACGAGGGCGAGACCGCGCAGGTGATCGTCGACTATCTCCGCGAACAGGGCAGCGCCTTCACGCTCGAGGATTTCGCCAGCCACGACAGCGAATGGGTCGACGTCGCCTGTGTCACCTACAAGGCGGGCTACGAACTGTGCGAACTGCCGCCCAACGGGCAGGGTTTCGCCGCGCTGCAGATGGTCAACATCTTGAAGAACGTCGACCTCTCGCAGTGGGAGCGCGGCAGCCCGCAGGTGCTGCACTACATCACCGAGGCCAAACGGCTGGCGTTCGAGGACGTCGCGCGCTTCTATGCCGATCCCGATTTCTACAAGGCCCCCGAAGGCCTGCTGACCGATCAATACGGGGCCGAGCGCTTCGCACTGATCGATCCGGCGAAGGCCACCCCCGCCTTCACCCCCGGCGCGCCCAAGGCTCCGAAACTCGAGGGAGAAGGCGACACGACCTACCTCACCGTCGCCGACAAGGACGGCATGATGGTGAGCCTGATCCAGTCGAACTATCGCGGCATGGGCGGCGGGCTGGTCGCCGACGGGCTCGGCTTCATGTTCCAGGATCGCGGCGAGCTGTTCAGCCTCGATCCGACGCACCCCAATGCCTATGCGCCCTCCAAGCGGCCGTTCCACACGATCATCCCTGCCTTCGTGAAGAAGGACGGCAAGCCCTGGATGAGCTTCGGCCTGATGGGGGGCGGGATGCAGCCGCAGGGCCACGTCCAGATCCTCGTCAACCTCGTCGACTATGGCATGAACCTGCAGGAAGCGGGCGACGCCGCGCGGCTGATGCACGATGGCGGCCGCGCGCCGACCGACGCGATCAAGGGCAGCGCCGCCGACACCTACGAGATCGACAGCCTCGGCGTGCTGATGGTCGAGCCCGGCACCCCCGCGGCTACGATCGAGGCGCTGCGCGATATGGGCCACAATGTCGAGATCGAGACCACCGGCATTCCCTTCGGCGGCTACCAGGCGATCGTCCGCGATCCCGCGACCGGGGCCTATACCGGCGCGACCGAGATGCGGAAGGACGGCCAGGCGGCCGGGTATTGACCGGATGGCACCGGTCGCCACCACCCCGCTCGACCTGATCGGCAACACCCCCATCGTCCTGCTCGAGGGGCCCAGCGAGGCCGCCGGGTGCGAGATCTGGGGCAAGTGCGAATTCCTCAACCCCGGCGCCTCGGTGAAGGACCGCGCCGCGCTCGGCATCATCCGCGATGCCGAGGCGCGCGGCGCGCTGAAGCCCGGCGGCACGGTGGCCGAGGGGACCGCGGGCAATACCGGGATCGGCATCGCGCTGGTCGCCAACGCGCTGGGCTACAAGACGATCATCGTCATGCCCGACAACCAGGCCTCGGAGAAATACGCCACGCTGCGCGCGCTCGGCGCCGAGCTGGTGCTGGTCAAGCCGACCAAATTCAAGGACCCGAACCACTTCGTCCATACCAGCCGCCGGATCGCGGAAGAGACAGATGGCGCGGTATGGGCCAACCAGTTCGACAACCAGGCCAATCGCCGCATCCACGAAGCCACCACCGCGCCCGAAATCTGGGAGCAGCTGGAAGGCCGGGTCGACGGCTTCACCTGCGCGGTCGGCACCGGAGGCACGCTCGCGGGCGTCGGGCTGGGGCTCAAGGCGAAGGACGCAAACATCCGCATCGCGCTGACCGACCCGCACGGCGCCGCGCTCTACGAATATTACGCGCATGGCGAGCTCAAGTCCGAAGGCAGCTCGGCCGCCGAGGGGATCGGCCAGGGCCGCATAACCGGCAACCTCGAAGGCGCGCCCATCGACACCCAGTTCCGCATATCCGACGAGGAAGGCCTGCACTGGGTCGCCGAGCTGCTGCGCGAGGAAGGCCTCTGCCTCGGCCTGTCGAGCGGCATCAACGTCGCCGGCGCGATCGCGCTAGGCAAGCAGCTGGTCGCCGACGGCCGCGACAACCCGCGCCCAAAGCCAAGGGTCGCGACGATCCTGTGCGACACCGGTTTCCGCTACCTCTCGACCATCTACAACCGCGAATGGCTCGAGGCGAAGGGCCTGCCGGTGTTTGGGTGGTTGTGAGCCAGCCCCCTCCCGCATGCGGGAGGGGAGGTTGAGCGTCTAAAAATCCGCTGAAATCGACGCTTTCACCGTGCGCGGCCGACCTTGCAGCAGTGCGGCGGAGAAGCTGTCGAAGGCGCTGGCCCAATAGGCCTCGTTGGCGACGTTATCGACCGTCAGGCGCAGCGTGACCGGGACCTCGCCCGCCGCCAGCACGTAACGCGCGCCGAGATCGAAGCGGGTCCAGGCATCGAGCCGCAGCGTGTTCGCCGCATCGACCCATTGCTCGCCCGTGTGGACCGCGCGCGCGGTCAGTGTCAGGCCGGGGGCGAAGGGCAGGTCCCACTCGACATCGGCATTGGCGGTGAATTCGGGCACACCGGGCACCTCGCCGCTGCCGTCGAGTTCGGCGTCGGCGAGCGAGGCGCCGCCGATGAAGCGCAGACCCGGCACCACCGTGCCGTTGGCGGTGAATTCGAGGCCCTGGTGGCGCTGCTCGCCGAGATAGCCGAACCGTCCCGAGGGGAGCACGCCCTCGCCCGGCCGGCTGATGCGATAGCCGGCGAGCGTCAGGAACATGTCGCCCAGCGCGAGCTTGCCGCCGATTTCGTATTGTGTCGACTTGCGCGGACCGAGCGTTTCGCCGGGGTTCGAGACCAGCGTCGGGTCGAGCGGCGCGGTCGGCCCCTGCTGCAGCGCCTCGATCCGATTGGCATAGAGCGAGAGCCCCGCGAACGGCTTGGCGACGATTCCGGCCACCGGCGTCACCGCATCCTCCTCGTAGGTCGAATCGAGCTGGCCGCCATTGTAGTAGTTGAAGCTGTCCTGCCGGATCGACTGGATGCGCAGGCCGCCGGTCACCAGCAGCCGCTCGTCGAACAGGCCGACCGTGTCGGATACGAAGCCGCTGACCAGTTTGCTCCGAGCGATCGGGAACGGATCGTCGAGATCGCCGCCGACCAGCGTCGAGCTCGGCAGTGCGACCTGCGGGGTGTCGTACAGATTGGTCGCGAAGCCGGCGAAGCCCGGGCCGTAGCGGAAATCGAACGCGTTGCGGTTGGTCTGCCAGTTGATGTTGCCGCCGAAATTGAACTCATGCGTCACCGCGCTGCCGACGCGCGCGCGCAGCCCCGCCTCGATTGCCTCGTTATTGTCGGTGCGCGGGACCACCAGCGCGTTGCCGTTGGCGTCGCCGGTTGCAGCGTCGAGCACCGTCAGCCCGCTATAGATGCCGTCTTCGCGCCCGTCGCGCGCCCCACCCCGCAGGTAGAACAGCGCGTTGTCGGCAAGGTCGTATTCGAAGCTCGCGGTGCCGAAGAGGTCGCGCATCTCGGTGAAGCTGAAATCCTGCGCGTAGTTCGCCTCCGGCGCGGGCACGGCGGGGATCGTCGCGGTGCCGACCGTCACCTTGGGGCGAAGATTGTCGACGCGCACCTCCTGGTAGGCGAGGTCGAGCGCGGCGCGCACATTCCCGCCGTCGTAATCGAACCCGGCACCGAGCACCTGCGTGCGGCGGTCCTCGCCGTCGATCGCCAGCTCTCCCTCGCGATACGCGCCGTTCACGCGCACGCCCCATTCGCCACCCGCGCCGAAGCGGCGACCGATATCGACGCTGCCGCCGAAATGCGCGTCGCCGGTATAGCCCGCGGTCACCCGGGTGAGCGGATCGGCATCGGCGCGCTTCAACATCAGGTTGACGCTGCCGCCAAGGCCCGAGCCGCCGGGCGCGGCACCGTTGAGGAAGGCGCTCGCGCCATTCAGGACCTGCACGCTTTCGAACAGTTCGGGCGCGACCAGCTGGCGCGGGGCGATACCGTAGAGCCCGTTCAAACCGACATCGTCGCCGAACAGCGCGAAGCCGCGCACCACGAACAACTCGCTCGCATTGCCGAAGCCGTAGCTGGTGCGCACGGTGGGATCGTTCTCGAGCACCTCGCCGAGCGTCTGCGGCTGCTGGTTCAAAATGAGACTCTCGTCATAGGAGCGAACCGCGAAGGGCAGGTCCTCGGCCGGCTTGTCGCCCAGCGCGCCCGCATCGCCGCCATTGTCGACCTGCGAGGAATTGTCCGCCTGCGCGGTGATGATGATGGTGTTCCCGGGTGCGGCTTCGTTCTCGGCATCCTGCGCCAGCGCGGGGGTGGCGATGGCGGCGGAGAGCGACAGCAGCGAGGCGGACAGGCGGTAGTTCATCGGGAGACTTTCTGTTCTTGAGAGGTTTTGGAATGGGTCAACCGCGCCCGGTCAGGCGCAGCGCGATCAGCGTGAGGAGGGTGGTGCCGAGCAGGAGCGCGGCGGCGATGTCCCACCCGCCCTCGCCGAGCAGCCCGGCGACGAGCCCGCCGAGCGAGGTCGCCATCAGCAGCAGCGGCATGCGGAACACCTGCCACGCGGACAGGCGTCGCGTCGTGCGCCCGGTCGCACGCAGGCTCGGGAGCCAGCTCATGACAGCGCCCCGCGCCGTGCACCGGTGCGGATTTCGGAAATCCGGCGTTCGATATTCTCGTGCCGCCGGCGCCACCACAGCAGCAGCCCGGTCCACAGCACGCGGATCGTCAGCAGGGTGAGCAGCGCCCACAGGA
Source organism: Pseudoblastomonas marina (assembly GCF_034374265.1). NCBI lineage: Bacteria > Pseudomonadati > Pseudomonadota > Alphaproteobacteria > Sphingomonadales > Erythrobacteraceae > Pseudoblastomonas > Pseudoblastomonas marina. The sequence continues at coordinate 1,569,156 of NZ_CP139718.1, forward strand.
TCTTCAGCGCGAGCCCGCCGTAATCGCCGAAATGGAGCGGCTTCGACATCATCAGCGCCTGGTTGAGCGCGGGCATGTCGCGCGCATCGACCAACGCGCCGGTCTCGGCATCGACCAGCGCGGGGGTGAGCAGGTGCGAGGTCAGCGGGCGGTCGCCCTGGAAGAAGATCGCATAGTGCCGGTCGGTGCTCCAGTCGCCGCCGGGAAAGCCGATGAATTGCGGCGAGCGGCCCGGCAGCGCCGCCTTGGCCGCCGCCATCGCGGTGTCGAGCGAGCCGTAATCGGCCGGGTCGAGCGCTTCGCCGCCCGCATTCGCCGCGGTCATCGCGGCCAGCTCGTTCTCGCGCCAGCTATCGGTCAGCGGATCGGCGAAGGCGTTGATCGCGCCCGTCGCGCCGACCACCAGCGCCCAGGCGAGCGTCACCATGCCGAGGTAATTATGCGTATCGAGCCGCTTCACGCGCGCGCTGCGATCGCGACGCACCGTGCCGAAGCGCAGCCGCCGCATGAACGGCGCGTAGAGCACCACGCCCGAGACCAGCGCGAGCAGGAAGCCGAGCCCCATCACGCCGAGGAACAGCATTCCCGGCAGGCCGAGAAACAGGTCGGTGTGCACTTCGAGCACGAAATCGAGAAACGCGTTGGTCGGCGCGGGACCCAGCGAGGCCCCCGTCGCGCGATCGAAGAACAACAGCGACATCTCGCTGCCGGGCGCATCGGGCGCGGGCCCGGTGGTCACGGTCAGCAGCGGCGAATCCTGGCTGAACGCCATGAACAGCGGCACCTCGCCCGGCCGCTCGGCGAGCGCGGTGGAGAGCATCGTATCGAGCGGCAAGCCACCTTCGGCCGACGGCGCGCCCGACCCCGAAGCCAGCAACGCCACCTCGGCATCCGCCCCCGACAGCGCATCGATCTCGTCATGAAAGATCAGCGGCAAACCGGTGACGCACAGCATCAACAGGAACGCCATCGGTACGAGGCTGCTCCACTTGTGCAGGAGATACCAGAATCGGATGGCGCGACGGGTCACTCGCGCCGGTTAGGAGCGCACCACCCCGCCGTCAATGCTAATCATTCGCAATAGCGATATTGACATGCCGTTGCCCGTTTCCCGTTTCAGGCTTCGGCTATCTGCCCGCAAGCCGATGATTTTCCTACTCGCCGCCGCGCTGGTATGGTCGCAGCGGCTCTTTCCTACCGTCGATCCTCCCGCTTTGGCCGCGCGCCTTCATGGGCGTGCGCAGGGACCTCCATGCCGCCCCGCCCGCCGATTACTCGCGCTCTGTCGCTCGGCCCGTTTTTCACCTCCTGGACAGTGTAACACCCGGTCCATGTCTCCGGCCCTGTCGCGCATTTCCGCGACATGGCTGGATATTGCCTACCTCTTTTGTTAGCCCCTCGCGCCATGCAGACCGGAACGCTCATTTCGCTCGCCGCCTATTTCGTCCTGATGCTCGGCATCGGGCTGTATGCCTGGCGCAAGTCCACCGATACGTCCGAAGGATACCTGCTCGGCGGGCGCAATCTGCACCCGGCCGTGGCGGCGCTCTCCGCCGGGGCGTCGGACATGTCGGGCTGGCTGCTGCTCGGCCTGCCGGGCGCGCTCTATGCCGCCGGGCTGGTCGAGGCCTGGATCGGGATCGGGCTGTTCGTCGGCGCGCTGGTCAACTGGATCGTGGTCGCGCCGCGGCTGCGCAAGCAGAGCGTCGAGCGCGGCAATGCGCTGACCATCCCCGAATTCCTGTCCAACCGCTTCCCTGACAAGGCGATCGCGCTGCGCACCGTCTCCGCGCTCGTCATCGTGCTGTTCTTCGCGGTCTACACTGCCAGCGGGCTCGTCGCGGGCGGCAAATTGTTCGAGACCGCCTTCCCCGCGCTGCTGCCCGACTTGCCATTGAGCGACTACATGCTCGGCATCTGGATCACTGCGGGCGTGGTGCTCGCCTATACCATGGTCGGCGGGTTCCTCGCGGTGAGCCTGACCGATTTCGTGCAGGGGTGCATCATGCTGGTCGCGCTGGTGCTGATGCCGCTGGTGGTGATGTTCGGCGAAGGCGGCAGCGCCGGCGGATCGCTGGCCGAGGTGCCGGTCGAAGGGTTCCTGAGCCTCACCGAGGGACTGACATTGCTGGGCTTTATCAGCGCTGTGGCCTGGGGCCTCGGCTATTTCGGCCAGCCGCACATCATCGTGCGGTTCATGGCCGTGCGCTCGGTCGAGGCGGTGACCACCGCGCGCAACATCGCGATGAGCTGGATGGGCGTGTGCGTGCTCGGCGCCGTCGGCCTCGGGATCGCCGGGCGCGCCTATGTCGAGCGCAACGGGCTCGCGGTCGAGGATCCCGAGACGATCTTCATCGTGCTCGCCGACCTGCTGTTCCACCCGCTGATCACCGGCTTCCTGCTCGCCGCGCTGCTCGCCGCGATCATGTCGACGATCAGCTCGCAATTGCTGGTCGCGTCATCCTCGCTGACCGAGGATTTCTATCGCCTGTTCCTGCGCAAGGAGGCGAGCGAGCGCGAGACGGTCAATGTCGGGCGGATCTCGACGCTGCTGGTCGCGCTCGCCGCGATCGTCGTGGCGAGCGATCCCGACAGCCAGGTGCTCGGCCTCGTCTCGAACGCCTGGGCCGGCTTCGGGGCGGCCTTCGGCCCGCTGATCATCCTCTCGCTGACCTGGAACCGGATGACCGGTGCCGGCGCGGTGGCTGGGCTGGTGACCGGCACCGGCGTGGTCGCGGCCTGGATCGCGCTCGGTTGGTCGGACTGGCTCTACGAGATCGTCCCCGGCTTCGCCGCCGCATGGCTCGCGATCTGGCTGGTGAGCAAGGCGACCCAGCCCGCGGCCGAAGCGGCGGTCGAGCCAGCCTGATGGCCAAGGTCACGGGGCTCGGCGGCGTATTCTACGTCGTCAAGGACCCGGCCGCGACGCGGGCTTGGTATCGCGAGGTACTGGGTAGCGACGGCGAATACGGGCCGCAGATGCCGTGGTCGGAAGAAACCGGCGACCAGCCCTATTCGCTGATCTCGCATTTCAAGGACGGCGAATACCTCAAGCCCGGCCAGCCGCATTTCATGATCAACCTCCGGGTCGACGATCTCGACGCGTTCGTTGCCGAACTCGAGGCGAAGGGCGTCGACGTGATCGACACGGTCGACGAAGGCTACGGCAAGTTTGCATGGTTGCTCGACCCGGACGGGATCAAGATCGAGCTGTGGCAGCAATGCGCCCCGCCGCCGGAATAGGCGGCTAGCGCTACCGCCAAGCTCCGACTGCGATCCTGATGCGCCGGGTGCGTCAGGTTGAAGACCGAGCCCCCGCCAGCGCCGACCTTTGCCTTGTATCTCCCGCGCGACTATGGGCTGCGCATGGCCGAACCGCACCCCATCGCTGGCACGCGCATCGCGCTGTTTTCCGGCAACTACAATTACGAGAAGGACGGAGCCAACCAGGCCCTCAACCGGCTCGTCGGTTACCTGTTGCGCCAGGGCGCGGAGGTAAAGGTGTTCTCGCCAACCACCGAAACGCCCGCTTTCGAACCCGAAGGCGAACTGCACTCGCTGCCGAGCAAGCCGATCCCGACCCGTACCGAATACCAGTTCCCGCTGGGGCTTTCGGCCGAGAACCGGGCAACGCTCGACGCATTCGATCCGCAAATCGTGCACCTGTCCTCGCCCGACGTTTCGGGCCATCGCGCGCTGACCTGGGCGCGCAAGCGCGGCGTTCCGACCGTGGCATCGGTGCATACGCGGTTCGAGACCTATCCCGCCTACTACGGTGCCGCTTGGGCTGAAAAACCGCTGCTCGCGATCATGCGCCGCTATTACAGCCGCGCCGACGTGGTGCTCGCGCCGACCGAGGTGATCCGCGACGAATACCGCAAGCTCGGTCTCGGTAGGCGGTTCGGCATCTGGCAGCGGGGGGTCGACAAATCCATTTTCAACCCCGGCAAGCGCGACCTGGAATGGCGCCGCGAGCTCGGCATCGCCGACGATGCGGTCGCGATCGGCTACCTTGGACGGCTGGTGCTGGAAAAAGGTCTCGGCCAATTCGCCGAGGTGATCGGCGAATTGCGCCAGCGCGGGGTGGAGCACGAAGTCCTCGTTATCGGCGAGGGCCCGGCACGCGAATGGTTCGCCGAGCGCGTGCCCGATGCGAAGTTCGCCGGGTTCCAGATCGGCGAAGGGCTGGCGCGCGCAGTCGCCAGCATGGACGTGCTGCTGAATGCCTCGAGCACCGAGGGCTTCTCCAACGTCACGCTCGAGGCGATGGCCTGCGCGCACCCCGTCGTCGCGGTCGACACGATCGGCAGCGACCACCTGGTTCAGGACGGGATCAACGGGCGCCTCGTCGAGCGCGGCGACATCGCCGGCTTTGCCGATGCCTTGCAGGCCTATTGCGAGGACGATGTCCTGCGTCACGAGCACGGCCAGGCCGCACTCGAACGCGCGCACGAATTCGACTGGGACGGCGTCAACGACGCGGTCGCGCAGACCTATCTCGAACTACTGCGCCAGTAGAATGGCGAAACGCGGACGGTACGACGCCCGCAGCGGTCGCTCGATCGATCAGTGGAGCAGCCCCCGGTTGCGCATCGTCCAGGCATACCAGGTGAAGAAGACCGCGAGCACGATCACCACGTACATGATCGCGCCCCCGCCGAAGTCTTCCAGTTCGGGCGGAACCTCCTGCTGCAACGAAGCGACGAACGAACCCGCCGCGCCCACCAGCGAAACGAGGAAGGCGGGCACCGCCAGCCGGTTGCGCGCCAGCAGCAGCAACGCCCCTGCCAGGCCACCCCAGACGCCCAGCGCCCACAGCGCGCTCATCCAGGCGGGCTGCGCTGCGATCCAGGCCAGCGCGACATCGGTCGTGGCCTCGTCCATGCCCATGAACGCGAACCAGCCGCGATTTTCGAGCTGCGTCATCAAGTAGTCCGTGGCACCGAACCCGTTCCACACCAGCGCCAGGATTCCGACCGCCCAGAAGTGCCAGGGCAATTTCGTATCGGACATTGTTCCTCTCCCCAAGAAAACGTCGTCGACCCCGGGATCGAGATTACCACGTCCCGCAATAATGGCAATTCGGCCGCCAGTGGCTAAGTAGGTCCGCAATGGCCGACCTATTCGCAAACCAAGCGCCGCAAGACGCACCGCCAGCCGAACCGCGGGAGGATGCGCCGCTGGCCGATCGCCTGCGCCCGCGCACGCTCGACGAGGTGATCGGGCAGGATCACCTCACCGGCGAAGAAGGCGCGATCGGGCGAATGGTCGCCGCCGGGCGGCTGTCGAGCATGATCCTGTGGGGGCCACCGGGCACCGGCAAGACCAGCATCGCGCGGCTTCTTGCCGACAGCGTGGGCATGCGCTTCGCCTCGATCAGCGCAGTATTCTCGGGCGTGGCCGACCTCAAGAAAGCCTTTGCCGAAGCCGACAAGGCAGCCGATGCGGGTCAGCGCACGCTTTTGTTCGTGGACGAGATCCACCGCTTCAATCGCGCGCAGCAGGACGGCTTCCTGCCTTTCGTCGAGCGCGGCACGGTGACGCTGGTCGGTGCGACCACCGAGAACCCGAGCTTCGCGCTCAACGCCGCGCTGCTCAGCCGCGCGCAGGTGCTCATCCTCCACCGGCTCGACCCGCAAGCGCTGGCGCACCTGCTCGATCGGGCGGAAGAACTCGAAGGCCCGCTTCCCCTCACCGCCGAGGCATGCGACGCGCTGGTTGCAAGCGCCGATGGCGACGGGCGTTTCCTGCTCAACCAGGCTGAAACACTCTATGCCGCGCAGATCGATGAGCCGCTCGATCCGGCAGCACTCGGCGCGTTCCTCCAGCGCCGGGTCGCTGTCTACGACAAGGATCGCGAGGGGCATTACAATCTCATCAGCGCGCTGCACAAAGCGGTGCGCGGTTCGGACCCGCAGGCGGCGCTCTACTACCTCGCACGGATGCTCACCGCAGGCGAGGAACCGCGCTTCCTTGCGCGACGCCTGATCCGCATGGCGGTCGAGGATATAGGTCTCGCCGATCCGCATGCCCTCACCCAGTGCATGGCGGCCAAGGATGCCTACGAATTTCTCGGCAGCCCCGAAGGCGAGCTCGCGCTGGTGCAGGCCTGCCTTTATCTCGCCAGCGCACCCAAATCGAACGCCGTCTACAAGGCGCAGAAGGCGGCGTGGAAAAGCGCTAAGGTAACCGGCAGCCTGATGCCTCCGCAGAACATCCTCAATGCGCCGACGAAGCTGATGAAGGATATCGGCTACGGCAAGGGCTACAGCTACGATCACGATGCCGACGAGGGCTTTTCGGGCGATAATTACTGGCCCGAGGAGATGGAACCGCAGACCTATTACGCGCCGGTCGATCGCGGCTTCGAGCGCGAAGTGAAGAAGCGGCTCGACTATTGGGACAGGCTGCGGCGCGAGCGCGGTGAAGGCTGAGCGCTTCAAACACTTCGTCGCGATCGACTGGTCGGGCGCGAAGGGTGCGCGGCAGAAGGGGATCGCGATCGGCGTGGCCGATGCCGCAGGCGGCCCGCCGGTGCTCGCCGAACCAGAGCGCGCGTGGTCGCGCGAAGACGTGCTCGCGATCCTGCGCGACCTGCCCGACGATACGCTGGTCGGGATGGATCTCGGCATGTCGCTGCCCTTCGCAGATTGCGGCGCGTTCTTTCCCGGTTGGGAGGCCAGTCCACCCGATGCCAAGTCGCTGTGGGCGCTGGTGGACGAGATTTGTGCCGACAACCCCAATCTCGAAGTCGGCAACTTCGTCACGCACCCGGACTTGCGCGAATATTTCCACCATGGCGAGCGTATGGGCGAACATTATCGCTGCGATGGTGCCGCCCACCGCAACGGCCGCCTGCGGGTGACCGAGCACGCGCAGGCGCGGATGGGCTGCCGCCCGCACAGCAATCTCAAGCTCGTCGGCAGCGGGCAGGTCGGCAAGTCCTCGCTGACAGGCATGCGGGTATTGCACCGGCTGGGCGGCACGGTGCCGGTCTGGCCCTACGACCCGCTGCCCGATAGCGGCTCGGTGATCGTCGAGATGTACACCGCGATCCCTGCGCTTTCTGCCGGACGCAGCGCCGCGACTTCCAAGCTGCGCGATTACGACGCGCTCAATGCCGCGCTGGCGCATCCGGCGATCGGTTCACCCCGGGTGCGCGGCAGCGGCGCCCTGTCGGACGACGATGCCGACGCGCTGCTCACCGCCGCGTGGCTCCGCGTCCGAGCCCATGATCCGACGCTGTGGTCGCCCCCAGGCCTGACCCGCGAACTCGCCTCCACCGAAGGCTGGACCTTCGGCGCCGCCTGAAAGGGTCACCTTCTCGCCACGAAGGTGAAAGCCAGCTGGCGGCTTGCCAAACCCTAAATCTTCTCCAACCGCCCGCTGAAGACCGACCAGCCGGTGCGGTCGGCGATCTGGGCGAGCGCGCGGGCGCCGAGCAGGCTGGTGCCCCACTTGTTCAGCCCCGGTGACCACACCGCGATCGTCGCGCGGCCTGGAATGCTGGCGAGGATCCCGCCGCCCACCCCCGACTTGCCCGGAAAACCGACATCGAAGGCGAATTCGCCCGAATTGTCGTAGTGCCCGCACAGCAGCATCAGCGCATTGATCCGCCGGGTACGCTCGCGCGAGCACATCCGTTCGCGGGTCACCGGATCGCAGCCGTCGAAGGCGAGAAAAAGCGCGGCGTCGGCCAGCTGGCGGCAGGTCAACGCCAGTGCGCATTGGCGGAAGTAGACCGACAGGACGTCCTCGACCGGGTTCAGCAACCTCCCGAAATCAGCCATGAAATAGGCAAGGCTGCGATTGCGCGCGCCGGTTTCGCTTTCCGAGCGGGCGACCCGCTCGTCGATCCCGATATCGTCGTCGCGCCCCATGTTCTGAAGCTTGGCAAGCAGGTCCGCCACCGCCTCGTCGGGCCCGCGATCGCCGATAAAGCGGTCGGTCGTGACGATCGCGCCCGAATTGATGAACGGGTTGCGAGGAATGCCCTTCTCGCGCTCGAGCTGGACGATCGAGTTGAAGGCGTTGCCCGAAGGCTCGCGGCCGACCGCGTCCCACAGCGCCAGCCCTTCCCGCTCCAGCGCCTGGGCGAGCACGAATACCTTCGAGATCGACTGGATCGAGAACGGCTCGTCCGTATCGCCCGCGCAATGGACCTCGCCCGAACGGGTCGCCACCGCGATGCCGAACTTTGTCGGGTCGACCTCGGCCAGCGCCGGAATATAGCGCGCCGGGGTCCCGCAACCGCGCTCGTCCGCGAGCGTATTCCAGGTGTCGTCAACGATCTGTTGCAGGTCCATGGTGCCCGACTAAGGGAATGGGACTGGATTTTGCAGCCCCTTTCGATCATGGGGCGCTTGTCAGTGCCGGTTTAGCTCAGCTGGTAGAGCAGCGGTTTTGTAAACCGAAGGTCGCGGGTTCGATTCCTGCAACCGGCACCATATCCTTCCCCGCCCGTTACTCTCCCACACAGGGGAGTTAAGCTTTTGAAAGAGCCGCATAGCGTCGCCGATATCCTCGACGATCTCGAGGAGCTGGCGGAGGGAAACGACCAGGTGTCGATCGCCGACACGATCGAAGCGTTCGGCGAGCGCAGTTGGGGGCCGCTCATCATGGTGCCCGCACTGCTCGAGATCACCCCGATCGGTGGGATTCCCGGCGTACCCTCGTTCCTCGCGCTGGTGGTCGCCCTCGTTGCAGTGCAGATGGTGATCGGACACGATCACCTGTGGATGCCCGGCTTCATTGAAAACCGGTGTGTCGAGGCCGACAAGCTGGAGAAGGCTGCAGACAAGCTGCGCGGACCCGGCAAGCGGCTCGATCGGTGGTTCCACGGGCGCTGGTGCAGGTTCACGCGCAATCCGTGGCACAAGATCGCCGGCGTACTGATCCTGGCCCTATGCGTGACCGTTCCCCCGCTCGAACTGCTGCCCTTCGCGAGCAGTGGCCCGATGATCGCGATCGCGTTCTTCGGGCTCGCACTGATGGTGCGCGACGGATTGCTGATGCTGGTCGCAACCGGCCTCGCGGTCGTTTCGCTTGTCGTCGGGAGCTATTTCGCGCTCGGCTCGTCGGGCGGCGGCTAACCTCGGCCGCGATACGGGGCGACGCCCTGATCCGGCACCCACAGCCCGGCCGGCGCTTCACCCGATTGCCAGAACACGTCGATCGGAATGCCGCCGCGCGGATACCAATATCCGCCGATCCGCAGCCAGTGCGGTTCCATCTCGTCGAACAGGCGTTGTCCGATCCCCACCGTCACGTCCTCGTGGAAGCCGCAATGGTTGCGGAAGCTGCCGAGGAAAAGCTTGAGGCTCTTCGATTCGACGATCTGCGCCTTGGGCGCGTAATCGATCACTAGGTGCGCGAAATCGGGCTGGCCCGTCACCGGGCACAGCGAGGTGAATTCGGGCGCGGCGAAGCGGACCATGTAGGTCGATCCGGCGCGCGGGTTGGGCACGTAGTCGAGCACCGCCTCTTCGGGCGATTCGGGCAGCGGGCTCTGCTGGCCCAGGAATTTGGGTGTGTCGGACATGCCACAAGCTCTGGCGCGAATGACACCGCCTTGCAAGCGCGGGGCTGATTCGCCGCGCTTCACCCGCTATTCAGAGCGCTTTCGCGAAGCCGTCGCATCGCGCCCCAATAGCAGCATCGCCCATGTCAAAGATCCTCGCCCTACCGCTCGCTTCGCTTGCCGCACTGCTTGCGCTTGCCCCGGCGGAAGTCGCCGCGCAGGGCTTCGACCTGCCTCCAGCCCCGACGCCGTCGCCATCCTCTAGCCCGGTCTACGGTCCGCAGGATCCCGACCGGCCGGCCGCGCGCCCGATCCCTGTCCCGACACAGCGCGCGACCCCGGCGGCACGAAGCACGCCCATGTCGCAGCCGAGCGCGACAGCAACGCCGACGCCCTCGCCGCAGTCTCCGGTCGTCCAATCGGTCCCGACATCGCGTCAGACGACTGCCGCGAGGCGACCGACTGAGCCTGCGAACCGGCCCGTAACGACCGAGCGCGCTCCCGGGACGCCCGGCGAGCCGACGTCGCAGCCAGACGCGATTGGTCCGACCGAAATCCCGACCTCGCTGCCGGCCGCTCCGACCACAGCGACCGCTCCGCCCGAGCCTGCCGGAGAGGCACCCACCGACAGCGGCCTGCCTTGGCTGTTGATCGTTCTGGTCGCGCTCGTCATCGCGCTGGCCGGAGGAGCATTTGCCTGGTGGCGTCGACGCGAAGGCCCCGCGGCCGTCAGCGTCCCCCAAATCGAGCGCCCGGCCCCCGTGAAGCGGTCGCCCGCGGCAACCAACCCGGGTCCGGTGCAGGCAGCCACGCCAGCAGCCACGGTCGCCGATCCGTCCAAGGTCGCGCCGCTCCCCTCACCGCCCAAACCCGCCGCCGTGGCCTTCGACAACGGACCGCTGCACGTGGCGTTCGAGGTGCGCGATATCACCGCGACCCTGATGACCGTCACGCTCAACTACCGCATCACCGTGTCCAATCGCGGTCGCGAAACGCTGACCGAGCTGCTGGTCGGGGGCGTGATGGAAGCCGCGCGGGGAGACGTGGCGATCGAGCGCCAGCTCGAGCCCCCGCTGGGCAAGCTGCCCGCTGCGCACAATTCCAAGAACCTCGAGCCCGGCGCGGTGATCGAACTGACCGGAGAATTCCGGGTGCCGCTCGCGCAACTCAACCCGATCCGCCGCGGCGAGCAGGCCCTGTTCGTACCGATCGTCCGTCTGCGCGCGGCCGCTGCCTCCGACGGCAACGATCCCGTGATCGCACAGCAGAGCATCCTGCTGGGGCGGGCCGACCAGGGCCCGGAGCTGGTTCCGATCCGGCTCGACCAGGGGCCGCGCGTCTATCGCCATATCGGCCAGCGCCTCGTCGCCCCGCAGGCCGCGTGACGGGTGGACCTCGCCCTGCGCGCTAGCTAATCCTGATCCTTCGCAGCGGGAGAAGGTGCGATGGACAGTCTCGTATCGACCGAATGGCTCGCGGGAGAGCTCGAAGCCGACGACCTGCGGGTGGTCGACGCCTCGAAGCACCCGTTCGAACCCGAGCGCGACCCGCGCGCCGAATACGAAGCCTCGCACATCCCGGGCGCGGTGTTCCTCGATCTCGGCGCGCTGGTCGACGATGCTGCCGATGCGCCGAACATGCTTCCGCCGCCCGAACAATTCGCCAGCCGGATGCAGGCGCTCGGCATCGGCGACGGCAGCCGGGTCGTGATCTACGACGATCGCAGCCAGGTACGGAGCGCCACCCGCGCCTGGTTCATGTTCAAGCTGTTCGGTGCTTCCAACGTCGCGATCCTCGACGGCGGGCTCGCCAAGTGGGAGCGCGAGGGCCGCCCGGTCGAAAGCGGTCGACGGGAGCGGCGAACGCGCCATTTCACCACCTACGGCTCAGGCCGGCAGGTGCGCTCGAAGGCGGACATGCTCGCCAATATCGATCGCGATGCCGAGCAAGTGGTCGATGCCCGCCCGGCCGAGCGTTTCGAAGGCTCGACGCCCGAGCCGCGCGAGGGCATGGGCGCGGGCCATATCCCCGGCGCATGCAACCTGCCGGTGGGCTGGCTGTTCGAAGACGACGGCACCTGGAAGGACGAGGCGGCCCTGCGCGCCGCGTTCGATCGCGCGGGGGTCGATTTCGACCGGCCGCTGGTCACCAGTTGCGGCAGCGGGATGACGGCCGCCGCGGTCCTGTTCGCGGCGCACCTGCTCGGGAAGGACGACGTCGCGCTGTATGACGGCAGCTGGGCCGAATGGGGCGCAGACCCCGCTACCCCCAAGCAGACGGGGCCGGCGCGCTGACTGCGGATCGCAAACCGCCCAGGAAGACGGCGACACGGCTCGTCGAGGGAGGACGTCGTCCCGAATGGACCGGGGCGGTGGTCAATCCGCCGGTCTGGCGCGGCTCGACCCACCTCTACGACACCCACGAGGAACTCGCGCGCGGGCACCCCAATGCCGACGGGCATTTCCACTACGGGCGGCGTGGCGCGCCGACCCAATGGGCGCTGGCCGAAGCATTGACCGAGCTCGAACCGGGCGCGGCCGGGACGATGCTCTATCCGTCGGGCACGGCGGCCTTGTTTTCCGCGTTGGCGGCGGTGCTCGAAAGCGGCGACCGGCTCGCGCTGACCGACAATGCCTACGAGCCGACGCGGGCGATCGCGTTCGGCCCGCTCAAGCGGATGGGCGTCGAAACGATCACCTTCGATCCGCTCGACCATGCGGCGTTCGAAGCGCTGGTGAGCGAGGACGTGGCCGCGGTCCTGCTCGAGAGCCCCGGCAGCCTGACGATGGAAGTGTGCGACGTGCCCGCGCTGGCGGATATCGCACATCGTCACGGAGCCACGGTCCTGCTCGACAATACCTGGGCGTCGCCGCTCGGCTTCGCCGCGCTCGATCACGGGGCCGATATCGCGATCATGTCGCTGACCAAGCATGTCGGCGGGCATTCCGACCTGCTCATGGGGAGCGCGGCCGGCAACGAGAAATTCTACCGCACGCTCCGGCGCGCGGCGCAGTTGCAGGGCCAGCACGTCTCGCCCGACGATGCCGCGCTGGCTCATCGCGGGTTGCGCACGATGCAATTGCGGCTCGAGCGCGCGACCGAGAACGCCCGAAAAGTGGCCGAATGGCTGGCGGGCCGCGACGAGGTCGCGCAGGTGCTCTGCCCGCTGCTCCCCGGCGCACCCGGCCACGAACTGTGGCAACGCGACTTCACCGGCGGCTGCGGCTTGTTCAGCTTCGTCCTGAAAGGGCGCGACAAACCCGCGCGCGGGCGATTACTCGATGCGCTCGACCTCTTCGGCATGGGCTATAGCTGGGGCGGATACGAAAGCCTTGCCGTGCCGTTCGATCCGGCGCGGATCCGCGACCGGATGGCGTGGCCGCCGCCCGGCTGCGGTCCCGACGACACGCTCGGAATCCGCCTTTCCGTGGGATTGGAAGACAGCGAGGACTTGATTGCAGACCTCGAACAGGGTTTTGCTGCTCTCGACGCATGACGACACCAACCGCCACTCCCTCCGCCCCCGAAACAGCCGCCGATGGCGGTGCGCAACCGCTGCAATCGGTCTTCGACCGGCTGGAGCAGGCGGCCAACGCCACGCCCGAGCCGGTCGACACCGCGACCGGTGCGGTGACCGCGACCGAAGGGATCCGCGAAGTCGCGGCCCAGAACGAAACCGCGGGCACCGTGGTCGAAGCGATCGACGCGGTCGCGCTGACGCTCGGCGACCACCGAATCTCGCTGCTCGACGTGCTGGTGGTGATCGGCATCATCGGCGGCGTGCTGCTGTTCGCCTGGGGCTTCGGCAAGGTCGTGCGCCGCGGCATCCGCAAGTTCAGCGGGTTCGACGCAACCCAGCAATTGCTCGCCGAAAAACTCGTCACGATCGTCGTCTGGGCGGTCGCCTTCCTGATCGGGATCGATTTGCTGGGAATCGATCTCACCGCGCTCGCGGTGTTTTCCGGCGCCTTCGGCCTCGCGATCGGTTTCGGCCTTCAGAAGACCTTCGGTAATTTGATCGCGGGGATCATCCTGCTGATGGACCGCTCGATCAAGCCGGGCGACGTGATCGCGGTGACCGACCAGGCGGGCAAGGAAAGCTTCGGCCAGATTCGCAAGATCGGCATCCGCGCGGTCTCGGTCACCACCCGCGACCAGCGCGAATACCTGATCCCGAACGAAAACCTGATGATCAACCAGGTCGAGAACTGGTCCTATTCGTCAAAGAATGTGCGCATGCAGGTGCCGGTCGGCGTCTCCTATGGCTGCGACATCGGCGTGGCGGAAAAGCTGATGCTTCAGGCGGCGAAGGATTGTCCGCGCGTGCTCGACATCCCGCCTCCCACCGTGTGGCTCGACGGCTATGGCGACAGCAGTGTGAATTTCGTCATCCAGTGCTGGATCAAGGATCCCGAAGACGGGGTCGGCAATGTCCGCTCGCAGGTGCTCAAGAACCTGTGGTGGCTGCTGAAGGAAAACGACATCGAGATCCCGTTCCCGCAGCGCGATCTCAACCTGCGCGGCAACGAACAGTTCGACCAGCTGATCGCTGCCGTCGCGCAGCGCATCGATACGACCGGGAAAGAGCCCTAGAGCCAGCCCTGCGCTTCGTACCAGCGCGCGGTTGCGGCGAGCCCCTCGTACGTATCGATTTGTGGCTGCCACAGCTCCGGTGGCGGCCTGCGATCGGGTCGCGCCACCCAATCGGGATGCACCATGTAACCGACCCGGTCGGGGGTCAGCTTGGCCTTGTCGCCGCGCAGCATCCGGTCGCCGCGTGCGGCGAGCGAGAGCAGCCGGCCGGGCACGCGTGGCACGAATGCCTTGCGCCCTACCGCCGCAGCGATCGCGCGGGCGAGCTCGCCGTGCTCCCACCCCTGCGCGCGCCCATCGTCGGGCTCGTAAATCCGGTCGTCTCCGCGTTGCCCCGCCAGCGTCAAGAGCAGCGATGCGAGGTCATCGACGTGGATCACCGAGGTCCGTCCCTGTGGCGGCATCGGCAGGACGCGCTTCTTCGCCGCGCGGAACAGTTCGAACATCTCGGTATCATGCGGCCCGTAGACCGCCGGAGGGCGGACGATGCTGCAGTCCAGCCCCGAAGCTCGCACGACGTCCTCGCCGCGCTTCTTCGAGCGACCATAGAGCGACAGGTCGGGTTCGCGCGCTGCCAGCGAGGAAACGAGCACGAGGCGTTCCGGTCCCGCTTGTTCGGCCGCACGGGCCAGCGAGTATGCGCCCCGCACATTGGCTGCTTCGAACAGCGCCGGATCGGAAGCGCTGACCACCCCCGCGACATGGATCACCGCGTCGCTATCCGCGACCAACCGTTCGAGTGAAGTATCGTCGGACAGATCGCCTGCGATCCATTCGAGGCCCTCGCGTTCCGACTGCGGGCGGCGGGTCAGCGCGCGCACGGTGTGTCCGGCGGCGAGCGCCCGTTCGATCGTCGCGCGGCCGACGAAACCCGTGCCGCCGGTGATCGCGAGCACGCTCAAATCGGCGACCACTCCGCATCGTCGGCATCTTCGACCTCGGCACTGCCCGGTGCACCGGTCTTCTTCTCGGGCAAATATCCCAGCACCGCGTCGAGCAGTTCGGGGATTCCGTCGCCGGTCGCACCCGAGATCGGGAAGACCTCGTCGACGCCCGCTTCCTTCAACTCGGCGGCGAAGGCTTCGAACAGTTCCTCGTCGACCAGGTCGAGCTTGTTGAGCGCGACGAGGCGGGGCTTGTCCTCGAGCCCTTCGCCATAGGCCGCCAGCTCATCCTCCACCGTCTTGAGCGCATCGACCGGCTCCTCGCCCTCGATATCGATCAGGTGGATCAGCACGCGGCAGCGCTCGATATGGCCGAGGAAGCGATCGCCGATGCCCTTTCCGTCGGCCGCCCCCTCGATCAGGCCGGGGATGTCGGCGATCACGAATTCGCGGCCCTTGTGGCGCACCACGCCGAGTTTGGGCGCAATGGTGGTGAAGGCATAGGCTCCGACCTTGGCCTTGGTGTTGGCCACCGCGTTGAGGAAGGTCGACTTGCCCGCATTGGGCAGCCCGACCAGCCCGACATCGGCGAGCAGCTTCAACCGCAGCCAGACCCACATTTCCTGCGACGGTTCGCCCGGCTGGTGCTGGCGCGGCGCACGGTTGGTCGAGGTCTTGTAGCTCGCATTGCCGCGGCCGCCCATGCCGCCCTCGAGCAGCACGATGCGCTGGCCTTCCTCGGTCAGGTCGGCGAGCACCTCTTCCTTGTCCTCGGACAGGATCTGCGTGCCCACGGGCACCTTGATCACCAGCGGCTTGGCCGAGGCGCCGGTGCGGTCCTTGCCCATGCCGTGGCCGCCGCGATCGGCCTTGAAATGCTGCGAATACCGGAAATCGATCAGCGTGTTGAGCGCGGGCACGGCTTCGAAGACCACGTCCGCTCCGCGACCGCCGTCACCGCCATCGGGACCGCCCATCTCGATATACTTCTCGCGCCGGAAGCTTACGGCCCCGGGGCCGCCTGCGCCCGAACGAATGAAAATCTTGGCCTGGTCGAGGAAATGCATGCTGGTTCAGGTAGTCCGGATGGGCGCGATTGGGAAGGAAAGGGTCCATAAAACCGAAAAAGGCGGCCCGAGGGCCGCCCTTTCATTCCAACTGGTGGAGCCGAGCGGGATCGAACCGCTGACCTCGTCATTGCGAACGACGCGCTCTCCCAACTGAGCTACGGCCCCGTTCCAGTGGCTTCTCGCCGCAGCCTAAGCCGTGCGAGGGGCGCCCATTAGCCAAAGCACGCGCGCGTGCCAAGGGCTAATCGCGACCTATTCCTCGCCGTCGGGCGTGGGGCCGTAGGCCGGCTCGTCGGAGGAGGGCGACGCCGGCGTCGGCGTGGGGCGGATCGGATCGGGATCGGGCAGGGCCGCCGTACCCGGCAGGCTCGCCGGGGCGCCGGTTACGGTGAGCGGCGCATCGGGCGTCGGTACGCTCGGTGCAGTTTCCGGATCGACAGGGGCGATGCCCGTCCCGGTCTGGATCGCGGTGTCGCTGACGAGGCTCGATGCCATGATCGGGGCCGAGATCGGCGTACCGTAGGTTTCTTCCCAATCGGCGACCGCGGCGCGCCAGGCCTCGAATTCGTTATAGAAACTGATCAGCACCTCATCGAGCTCGGCCAGTCCCTGGGTGGCGAAGGATTCGAACTCGGCCGGGTCGACCACGGTGACGCCGAAACTCAGCCGGTTCGCAACGTCGCACAGCTCGGGCATCGTCGGTGGGAAGGCGAAATAATTGTAGACCTTGGTCATGTAGCTTTCGCGCGGCATGACGTAGCGGGCGCCGTATTCGTCGCGAAAGCGCTGTTCGACGCCGCGATTGGCAGCCGAAAGCGCGCGTGCGTGGCGCTTGAGCATGGCGCCGTAATTGTCGACCAGAAGGCTGTAGTCGGGCCCGAGGCAATTGAGCGCCGCGACGTTGAGCGCGCTGCGAAAATTCCACACCACCTGCGAGGTCGAGATGTTGCGGTTGACCGTATCGCGCCTGCCGAAGGCATCCATGGGCGGGATCACCACGCCGCCGGTGACGCCCAAGGGCGGCTGCGGGCGCGGCGGAATGACCACGGCGGCGGGCGGCGGCGGG
Organism: Pseudoblastomonas marina; assembly: GCF_034374265.1. Classification (NCBI taxonomy): domain Bacteria; kingdom Pseudomonadati; phylum Pseudomonadota; class Alphaproteobacteria; order Sphingomonadales; family Erythrobacteraceae; genus Pseudoblastomonas; species Pseudoblastomonas marina. Next base: position 1,586,289 of record NZ_CP139718.1, read on the forward strand.
GGTGGCGGCGGCGGAGGAGGAGGCGGCGGTGCCGGCGTCGCACAAGCGGCGAGCGCCGCCACGAGGGTGACAATGACACCCGTTCTCATCGAATTACGACCCGTCATACCAACCTTCCCGAAAATCCTTAACGACAGCCCCCTGTCCGGACCTGCCTTAGCGGAAGCTGAAGCTCCACGCCAACCAACCTTTGTAATGAATAGCCGCTGACAACGAAAAAGCCCGGCAGGATCACTCCCGCCGGGCTTTCGCGTGTTCGGTCGTCCCTTCGCTTATTCGCGTCCGCCGAGGAAGGCGAGCAGGAACTGGAACATGTTGATGAAGTCGAGATACAGGCTGAGCGCGCCGAGGATCACTGCCTTGCCGGCCCATTCGGTCCCGCGGACATGCATGTACTGCGCCTTCAGTCGCTGCGTATCGTAGGCGGTGAGGCCCGCGAAGATCAGCACGCCGATCGCGCTGATCGCCATGGCGAGGCCGCTCGACTGCAGCCAGATGTTGAGCAGCATCGCAACGAGCAGTCCGACCACGCCCATGATCAGGAAGGTGCCGAAGCCCGACAGGTCCTTCTTGGTGGTGTAGCCGAACAGGCTGAGGCCGGCGAAGGCGGCCGCAGTCGCGAAGAAGGTCAGCGCGATGGATTCACTCGTATAGACGAGGAAGATCGTCGACAGAGATATGCCCATCAGGGTCGCGAAACCCCAGAACATCGCCTGCAAGGCGCCTGCCGAGAAGCGATTGGCGCCCAAGCTCATCGCAAACACGATCGCGAGCGGCGACAAGATCACGATCCAGGCCAGGATACCGCCACTCGTGAACAATTGCGCGGCCATCGAATTCTCGCCGCCTTGGGCGAAGACGAGCGCAATGATCCCCGACAGCAGCACGCCCGAGGTCATGTAGTTGTAGATCGAGAGCATGTGCTTGCGCAGCCCCGTGTCGCGCACGGTGCTCGGCACCGAGGCGCTGTCGATGCCGGTTCCGTAACCGACGCCGGTGCGCTGGTCGTTCCAATCGGCCATTCGTCGAACTCCTATCCCGTCCGCGCCACCATAGGCGCTGACTTGTGCCGACAATATCGGCATCCATCGGCTTAATTTCAAGCGTAATCGGTCATCGCGACCGTACGCGTCACTTACCCGATTTACGCGCTTCTTCCGCCATTTCGGTGCCCCGGTCGCGCGCGGCAGCGAGCGTGTCGCGGAGCAGATTGCGTAGTGCATCGCCCTCGTCGAGCACGTCCATGCCCTTTTGCGTCATGCCGCCGGGGCTCGCGACCCGTTTGGCGAGTTCGCCCGGCGAGTGCCGCGAATTCACCGCCAGCTGGGTCGCCCCGTCGACCATGGCGAGCGCCAGCTTGTCGGCTTCCTCGCGATCGAGCCCGAGATCGGTCGCCGCTCCTGCGATCGCATCGATGAAGCGGTAGACGAAGGCCGGGCCCGAACCGCCCAGCGCGGTGGTCAGCTCGTAGTTTTCCTCATCGACCCAGGCGAAGGGGCCGAGCGGCTTGGCCAGCTGTTCGACGGCTTCGCGCTGCTTTTCGGTCAGGCTGCGGCCTGCCAGCGCGATCGGCGACTTGCCCAGCGCACAGGCTAGGTTCGGCATCAGGCGGATCACCTTGCCCGCATTGGGAAAGGCCTTGCGCAGCGAATCGAGGTCGACCCCGGCGAGGATCGAGATGATCGTCGCGCCGTTCGAAGCCGGGCCCAGCTTGGGCGCGACGTCGGCGAGCATGTGCGGCTTGAACCCCAGCACCAGCGCGTCGAAGGGCGTGGGCGGGATATCGGTGACCAGCTTGGTCCCCTGCGGCACCGTTTTCGGGCGCGGGTTGTAGATCGTGAAGTGGTGCGGCGGGATTCCGCCCGCGATCCAGCCTTCGACCATAGCCGAGGCCATGTTGCCGAAACCGCAGACAAGGATACGTTCAAACATTGCGCGATGCCTCCATGGGCATTGCGCCTATTAGGCTTCGCCCGCTGCGTCCACCATTGCATTGGCCAGCGCTTCGGCCGGTTCCTTGTCGCCCCACAGCGCGAACTGGAAGGCGGGATAGAACCGGTCGCATTCGGCCACCGCCGCCTCGACCGCGGCTTTGGCCTGGGCCAGGCTGAGCAATCCGTCGTCGCCGAGCATCAGCCCGTGGCGGTAGAGCAGCATCCCGCCATTCGACCAGATGTCGAAATGGCCGAGCCAGAGCTGTTCGTTGACCATCGCCAGAAGCTCGAACACGGCCACCCGCTTTTCCTGCGGCACGCGCACTTCGGGCAGGCAGAGCAATTGCAGGACATGATCGTCGCGCCGCCACACGCCGCGCAGCTGGTAGGTCGTCCAACTGCCGCGGATCTCACCCGCGATCTCGTTCTCCTGGGTCAGCTCGAAGGGCCAGCCATGGGCTTCGAACAGCGCCGCGAGCATTTCGACCGGTGCGGCATCCTCGGTGGCCGTGATTGCGTTTACCGTACCCATGCTTCCCTCATGTCCATGGGCGCCCTTATGAATCGCCATGACTCCCGGGAGCAATGTGCGCCGGACTCGCAGCTGCGTATAACTCGATAAGCCTGTGGTATCGCTGTGGAAAAGCCCGGCAGGAACTGGGGATAACTACCCTGCGTCGCAATCCGCGGAGCAGCTCAACGGTCGGGCAGGAGGATCACTTCCTCGCCATCTTCGGACCGCCAGACAAGGCTGTCATGCCCCGCTTCCTTGAGCGCATTAACCAAGTCCATGGCCTCCGCGCGCGACGCGAAGGGACCGGTTACCATCCGGTTGGTCTGGCCCAGCCCAGCTCGATAGCCATCGCGGCCCTCGAGCTGCGAATGGCGTCGCTGGAGCCGGCGCCAGTCGAAGGCCAGCGCATCGACGTCGCGACCGATTCCGAGCTGGACCCAGATTCGCGCGGGGTTCGGTGGCGGCGGGGGGTCTTCGGGCTGCGGGCGCGCAGGTTCGATCCCGGTCACGTCGACCCCGCCCTCCGACGCATCCGGATCGACCGTCGGCCTCACGAAATCGCCGAATGCGCTGGCGAAATCGGGTTCGGGTTCCGCAATCGGCTCTTCGCGCGTCGTCGACGGCACCTGCGACAGGTCGAATCCCGCGCTTGGCTGCACCGGCTGCTCGACCGGCGCCGCGGCGCCCTGCTCCTGTGTCGGCAGGGTGGAGCGCGAGACTTCGCCTGCACGCGTCTCCGGGTTCGACGGAGCCGGATCTGCCGCTGGCGCCGAATCGGTACGTTCGCGCGGGACCGCTGTTCGAGACTGGCGATCGCGCAGCGTCGTCGCCTGCCGGGCAAGCACTTCACCATCGCTGTCGCGCGTGACTGCGTCCGCTGGCTCGGGGCGGCTGGCCTGCGTCGTTCCTGCGTCCGGCCCGAAGGGCTGGCCCTGCGGCACCAGGCCGTCACCGGGCTGTCGCCGCCCCTGCGCCGCCGATTGCGGGCTGCGGACATAGGCCGCGATCTCGGGCGTATCGCGACCGATCTGGCTCGAGCGGGGGAATTGGCCGAGATTGGCGGCCGCCGCTTGCTGGGCGGCCGTCAATCGCGGCATGATCCGCAGGAATGGCTCCATCTCGCGCGCGAGTCCGGCGGGCATGACCGCGTTGGCGACCGTGACCGCCTCGTCGCTCGCGCCGAGGATCGCCAGCGCGAAGGCGCGCGTCCGCCATGCCGCCTTGTTCTGTCGTTGCAGCAGCGGCAGCAGGGTGGCTTCGGACGCTTCACGATCGCCCGCGATCGCCTGGCTGAGCGACAGCCGCCGGACGAGTTCCTCCGAACGGGTCACGGCGAGGGCCTCGCGATAGATCGCCTGCGCGCGGGCCTGGTCGCCGACCAGGTCATAGGCCAGCCCGCGTTCGGCGACGATCGAGAGATCGCGCAGCGCGTCGTCCCCGACATTATCGAACAGGCTGAGCGCCAGCACCGGCTCGTTTCGCCGGACCTGGACCGCTGCCAACCCCGCCAGCGCGTCGCTGCTGCCCGGATCGAGATCGCGCAGGCGCGAGAAGAAACCCAGCGCCGCGTCGGTATCGCCCAGCGCCAGCGCCGAGCGCCCCGCCGTCAGCAGCGCACGCCGTTCGTTCGGGTTGCGCGCCAATGTCTGCAGGGCCTCGGTGAGCGCGCGCTCCTCGGCGCTCGGAAGTCGCTGGACGACTTCCTGCGCCTGGATGGCGAAAGGCAGGACCGGTGCCGCCCCGGCACAGGCCAGCGCGGCGAGCGTCGTGCGCAGCGGCTTACTGGTTGTTCTGGCGGCCGAGGAAGCGCGGAATATTGACGGCGCCATTGTCGTCCTCCTCCTCGTCTTCCCCCGCGCCCTTTTCCGGTTCCGACGAGGGCTTGCCCCCGCCGCGCGACAGGTTCGCCATGCGTTCGAACAGCGTGCTGCCGCCGCCCGGAACCGGCGGACCGCCCGAAGGCTGGGCCGGGGCCCCACCTGCCGAGGTCCCGCCGAGGCCGTCGGCGGCGGACGGTGCGGGTTCGGGAGCTGGGGACGGCGTGCCCGCCTCGTCATCGCGGTTTTCGGCGAGCCGCGAGGCGTCGAGCAGCAATTCGTCTTCGCCCTCGTCCTCGACCTCGTCGATGCTCTTGGGCATGCGCGGAAGACCACCGCCGGTCAGGTCGGCATAGGCATCCTCGTTGACGTCGTCTTCGCCTTCCTCGTCCTCGGCGAAATCGAGCGACAAATCGAGCGGTTCGTCATCATCGTCGGAGAAGCCATGGTCTTCTCCGGGCGCGGTGTAGCCGCTGTCGTCGGCCGGTGGCGGCACCGCGTCGTCCGACGCGCCGGAATAATCATCGCCGCCGTCGAAGCCCTCATTGGTGTCGAGGTCGTCGACCGGTTTCGCCTCGCCGCGGCGCGCGAGCGGGGAGTCGCCGAACCCGGCATCGACGGGCTCGGGCGAGGCTTCCTGCGGTTCGGGCGCTTCGTAGGTGATCTCGGGTTCGGGCACCGGTTCCTTCTTGACCGGCTCGGGCACGCGGGACGCCGGCGACGGGGTACGCGCCGCACGACCGCCGTCATGCGCGCCCGCGACATGGCCGTCGATCCCGGTCGCCACGACCGAGACGCGGATCTTGCCTTCGAGGTCGGGGTTGAACGCCGAGCCCCAGATGATGTTGGCATCGGGATCGACGAGCTCGCGGATGTGGTTGGCGGCCTCGTCGACTTCGAGCAGGCGCATGTCCTCGCCGCCGATGATCGAGATGATGACCCCGCGGGCGCCCTGCATCGAGACGCCGTCGAGCAGCGGATTGGCGATCGCCATTTCGGCCGCCTCGAGCGCGCGGCTTTCGCCCTCGCTTTCGCCGGTGCCCATCATGGCCTTGCCCATTTCCTGCATCACCGAGCGGATGTCGGCGAAGTCGAGGTTGATCAGGCCGGGCATCACCATCAGGTCGGTGATCGAGCGGACGCCCTGCTGCAGCACCTCGTCGGCGAGCTGGAATGCTTCCTTGAAGGTCGTCTCGGCCTTGGCGACGAGGAACAGGTTCTGGTTGGGGATGACGATCAGCGTGTCGACATGGTCCTGCAGCTGGTCGATCCCCTGTTCGGCCGAGCGCATGCGCCGCGTGCCTTCGAACAGGAAGGGCTTGGTCACCACGCCGACGGTGAGGATCCCCATCTTGCGCGCGGTTTCGGCGATCACAGGTGCGGCGCCGGTGCCGGTGCCGCCGCCCATGCCGGCCGCGATGAAAACCATGTTGACGCCTTCGAGCGCCTTTTCGATTTCCTCGATCGTTTCTTCCGCCGCAGCACGGCCGACTTCGGGCCGCGCGCCTGCGCCCAGCCCCTTGGTCAGTTCGGGACCGAGCTGGATGCGGGTTTCGGCGACGGAGCTGTTGAGCGCCTGTGCGTCGGTGTTCGCGTAGACGAAGTCGACGCCCTCGATATCGGCATCGATCATGTTGGTGATCGCGTTGCCGCCCGCGCCGCCCACGCCGATGACGACGATGCGAGGACGCAGTTCGTCCATGTCTGCCGGGGCGATATTGATGCTCATTCCATTCTCTCCTGAAAGCACGCAGCTCTCACCAGGGGGTATTCACTCATAGCAATGGCACAATGCCATGTGCTGTTCCAAAACATATCGGCGACTAATCCACTGTCTCAAGCAGGGGAATCGCCTAGAATCCGTCCTTCATGATGCGCCAGATGCGTTTCGCCATGCCCAGCGGGCCGCTGCCCCCGCTGCTTTCGCCGCCTCCGCGCAAGGCCCGAAGGTCCATCGGCGGGTTCGCGGCATGGAGCGCGAGGCCCGCGAGCGTCGCGAATCCGGGCCCCGAATGCGCCTCCGCCATGCCGCGCACGAAGCCCGGCTTGCCCAGTCGCACCGGGCGTCCCAGCGCGCCCTGCATGTAATCGGCGATCCCCGCCAGTTCCGAACCGCCGCCGGTGAGCACGATCTGCCGACCCGTCCCGGCATTGCCGCCCATGCGCTTCAGCGCGGCCCCGACATCGGCGGTGAAACGCGCCAATTCCTGCCCGACGACGGCAACGAGATCGGCGCGGGCGATGGTGCCGGCCTCCTCGCCCGCGTCGCCTTCGGCCTCGAGCCCGACGATCGGCAGCATTTCCTTGTGGTCGGCGAGCGAGGCGAGCGCCGAACCGTGGACGCATTTCAACCGTTCGGCCTGCCCGCGGCGGATGCCGAAGCTCGAGGCGATCGCCTCGGTCATGTCGGCCGAGCCCCAGGTGATGGTCTGCAGGCCGACCGGCTTTCCGCGCGAAAACAGCGCGATGGTGGTCACTTCTCCGCCGAATTCGACCAGCGCGCAGCCGAGGTCGAGCTCCTCCTCGGTAAGACAGGCCTGCGCCGCGGCGATCGGCGAAGCGACGATCCCGGCGACGTCGTAGTGCGCATTCTGGACGACTTCGCGCATGTTGCGGATCGGCGCCGGATCGGCGAGCACGGCGTGGACGTGGACGCCGAGCTGCTCGGCATGCATGCCGACCGGGTCGAGCACGCCCTGCGCGTCGTCCATCGTGTAGAGCGCCGGCTGGGCGTGGAGCAGCTGACCGCGATCGCGCCCGATCCGCTCGCGCGCGAGCAGCAGCAGCGTCTCGACGTCCTCGCCCTCGACCCGGCGTCCGCCGATCTCGCACTCGGCGGGCACGATCTCGCTGCGCAGGCCGGCACCCGAACACCCAACCCAGACCTCGCGCACGCTGCGCTCGGCGATCTGTTCGGCGCGGTCGATCACGTGGCGCACGGCGGCGCTCGCGGCGTTCATGTCGACCACGTAGCCGCGGCGAAACCCGTCGGCCTTGCGGTGATGCGCGCCGAGCACGGTCACCTCGCCGCCTTCGCCGACCTGCGCGACGAGCGCCGAAACGCGGAAACTGCCGAGATTGACCGCGCCGATCACGCGGCCCGGTTTGGGCGCGGCCATTATTCCTCTTTCTCCTCGAGCGCGCGCTCGGCGCGGCCGGGTTCGCGCAGGTAGATGCGTGGCGGGTTGCGCATGTCGAAACTGGTCGCCTTGCCCCCCAACAGGCGATTGCGCCCGTCAAGCTGGGCGAATTCGATCAGCGCGGTCGAGGCGGATCGCTCGCCCTCGGGCAGCGCGAGCACCTGCCCGGTCTTGAAATGGACGTTCCAGCGACGATTGCCGATCCATTCGGCCTCGGCGATCTGCGGGCGCAGCGCAGGCGCCGATTGCAGCAGGCGTTCGAGCGACTGGATCCGCTCGGCCGAGCCCGCCCCGGCGAGGATCAGGTAATCCTCCGCCTCCTTGCGGCTCACGACGTCGAGTTCACGTCCTTCGCTGTCGACCAGCACCAACCGGTCGGCCTTGCGCAGGACCGCGACCGGTTCGCGTTCGACGATATCGACCACCAGCGTATCGGGCAGCTGGCGCGACACGCGCGCATCCTCGACCCAGGGGAGGGTCAGCAGGTCTTCGCGCAGCATGTCGAGATCGACCAGCGGCAACGCGCGCTGCTCGAGATCGAGCACCCGGTCGTAGACGCGCCGCTCGTTGAGGTTGTCGGTTCCGCGCACGTCGACCCGGATCACTTCGAACCCGGCGTCGTGGGCGATGACCGCGACCTGATGGCGCGCCATGGTCGGAACACCCGCCGCGACCGCGACGGTCCAGGCCAGCGCCAGCCCGCCGGCGATGATCAGCGCCGCGAACACGCCCTGCCATTGTTTCTGGCTGAGCGGGATCGCGCCCAGTGCGGTATCGAGCACCGAGGCCGATTTCCTGCGCGCCGCGCTCGCCTTGGCGCGCGTGTTCTTGCGCCGCGCGGTGGTGCGCGCGGGTGTGGCCTTGCGCTTGACCCTAGCCATCGGCCCGCTCCGCCCCCGCCGACTGGCGGCTCCAGGCTTCGGCGAGGATCGCCTCGACCAGTTCCTCGTAGGAGATGCCGCAATGCCGCGCCTGTTCGGGCACGAGGCTCAAAGGCGTCATGCCCGGCTGGGTGTTGGTTTCGAGCACGAACAGACCGTCTTCGCCCTGCTCGTCGTCCCAACGGAAATCGGTGCGGCTGGTGCCGCGACAGGCCAGCAGGCGATGCGCGGAAAGCGCGTGCGCCTTGCAAAGTTCGGCGATCCGCTCGGGGATTTCGGCGGGGCAGACGTGCTCGGTCAGCCCGTCGGTGTACTTGGCATCGAAATCGTAGAAGCCCGCCTTGGGCTTCAACTCGGTCACGGTGAGCGCGCGCGCTTCCGTGCCATCGTCGAGCACCGCGACGGTGAGTTCGCGCCCGCGAATGAACGGCTCGGCGAGCAGTTCGCGGAAATCCTGCCACGGACCCTTCGCATCACGCGCGATCGGATTGCCGTAATTGCTTTCGTCGGTGACGATCGCCACGCCGACCGAGCTGCCCTCGTTCACCGGCTTGAGGACGTAGGGGCGCGGCAGCGGATCGCGCTCGTGCACCTCGGCGCTCTTGACGATGCGCCCGCCGGGCATCGGAATGCCGTGCGGTACCAGCGCCTGCTTGGTCAGCTGCTTGTCGATCGCGATGACCGAGGCGGCGAGACCCGCGTGGGTATAGGGGATGCCCATCAGGTCGAGCATGCCCTGCACGCTGCCATCCTCGCCCGGCACGCCGTGAAGCGCGTTGAAGACGACATCGGGTGCGGCCTCGGCTATGCGCGCCGCGACCTGCCGATCCATGTCGATCCGCGTGACCGTGTGCCCATTGGCTTCGAGCGCCTTGGCGACGCCCTCCCCGCTCATCAGCGACACCGGGCGCTCGTTCGCCCAGCCGCCCATCAGGACGGCGACGTGGAGACGGGGCAGATCAGTCATGGCCGCCCCACGCGCTGGATTTCCCATTCGAGGTCGACGCCGCTGTCCGCGCGCACGCGGCGGCGGACTTCCTCGCCCAGCCCCTCGATATCGGCACTGGTCGCATCGCCGGTATTGATCAGGAAATTGGTGTGTTTTTCGCTCACCTGCGCTCCGCCCATGGTCAGGCCCCGGCAACCGGCGGCGTCGACATATTGCCACGCCTTCCCGCCTTCGGGGTTCTTGAAGGTCGAACCGCCGGTCTTGGTCCGCAGCGGCTGCGATTGCTCGCGCGCTTCGGCGATCCGGTCCATTTCCGCGCCGATATCCTCGGGATCGCCCGGTTCGCCCCTGAAGCGGGCAGAAACGACCACCGCGCCGTCGGGCAGTTCGGAATGGCGATAGGAATAGCGCAGCGCCTCGGCCGGCAGGACCATGCTGTCGCCATTGCGCATCACCACGGTGCAATCGACCAGCACGTCGGCCACTTCGCGGCCATAGGCGCCGCCGTTCATTCGCACGAAACCGCCAACCGTGCCGGGGATGCCGCGCATGAATTCGAGCCCCGCAATCCCCGCATCGCGGGCCGAGGATGCGGCGAGGATACCGGGCGTACCGCCGCCCGCCCTGACCACGTTGCCGTCCTCGATCTCGCAACCCGAAAACGGCTTGCCGAGGCGGATCACCACGCCGGGGACCCCGCCGTCGCGCACGATCAGGTTCGAGCCAAGCCCGAGCGGCATCACCGGCACGGCTGGGTCGAGCCGCGAGAGGAAGGTGCGGAGGTCATCGAGGTCAGCGGGTTCGAACAGCCAGTCGGCCGTGCCGCCGCTCTTGAACCAGACCAGCTTGGCAAGCGGCGCACATTTGGTCAGCGAGCCGCGTGCCGCGCTTTCGGGCACGCGCGCGACCATCGCCTCGTCGCTCGTGCAATCGGGCGCGTCGTTCGAGCATTCGCCTTTCCAGTCGTCGGGCTGATCGATCACTTGTCTTTTCGCTCCTCGATCGCGTCCGCCAGCCCGGCAGCGATCCTGGTGATGTCTCCGGCGCCGAGGCAGACCACGAGGTCGCCCGCGCGCACTTCCTCGGCCAGTCGGGTCGCGAGCGCCTCTTCGTCGGCGACTTCCTCGGCCGCCCGCGCACCGCGATCGCGCAAGCCTGCGACCAGCGCGGCGGCGTCGACGCCCTCGATCGGGTCCTCGCCCGCCTCGTAGACTGGGGTCACGAACACCATGTCGGCATCGTTGAAGGCGCCCTGGAAATCTCCCATCAGGTCGCGCAGGCGGGTGTAGCGGTGGGGCTGGCACACCGCGATCACGCGCCCGCCCTCGCCCGCCGCAGCGACGTTCTCGCGGGCGGCGGAAAGGACGGCCCGGATCTCGACCGGGTGATGGCCGTAATCGTCGATCACCGTCGCACTGCCGCCCTCGCAGGCCACCTCGCCGACCTTGGTAAAGCGTCGCTTGACCCCGCCGAACTGGTCGAAGCCGTTGCAGATATATTCGTCCGCACAGCCCATCTCGGCGGCCACGGCTACCGCGGCGATCGCGTTCTGGACATTGTGCCGCCCCGACATGGGCAGGTCGATATCGCTGATCGTGCGCTCGCTGCCATCGCGGTCTCGGATCACCACGTCGAAGCGATTGCCGGTCGCGGTCGGGCGGATGTTCTGGCCGCGCACATCGGCCTGCGCGGAAAAGCCGTAGGTCACCACGCGGCGATCGCGCACCATCGGGATGATGTTCTGGACCTCGGGATGGTCGACGCACAGCATCGCCGCTCCGTAGAACGGGACATTCTCAATGAACTCGACGAACGCCTTCTTGACCTCATCGAAGCCGCCGTAGTGATCGAGGTGCTCGGGATCGATATTGGTGACGACCGCGATCGTCCCGTCGAGCCGCAGGAAGCTGCCGTCGCTCTCGTCAGCTTCGACCACCATCCAGTCGCTATCGCCGAGCCGGGCGTTCGAGCCGTACTGGTTGATGATGCCGCCATTAATCACGGTCGGGTCGACCCCGCCCGCATCGAGCAGCGCGGCGATCATGCTGGTGGTCGTGGTCTTGCCGTGGGTGCCCGCGACGGCGACCGTGCGCTTCAGGCGCATCAGCTCGGCGAGCATTTCGGCGCGGCGGACCACGGGGATACGCTTCTCCAGCGCGGCGGCGACTTCGGGATTGGTGCGCTTCACCGCGGTCGAGGTCACCACCACCGCCGCATCGCCGAGATTGTCGGGCGAATGGCCGATCGCGACGGGGATTCCCGCATCGCGCAAAGAGACCACACGCGCGCTCTCGGCGATGTCCGAGCCCTGCACGCTGTAGCCGAGATTGTGCATGACCTCGGCGATGCCCGACATGCCGATCCCGCCGATCCCGACGAAATGGATCTTGCCGATATCGCGCATGCCGCCCATCGGCAAATTGCCCGCGCCGCTCATGCCCCGGCTCCCTGCATTTCGCCCGAAACCTCTCTTTCGGTGCTGTCTCCCATGCGGATCACGTCCATCAACGGCGCACCGCCGAACCCCTCGACGAGGTCGGCAAGCTTCTGTGCGGCCTTGGGATGGCCGCAATTCCACGCGGCATGGGCGGCGTTGGCCAGCGCATCGGGGCGTTCGGCCAGCGCCTTGATCTGCTTGGCCAGCTCCTTGGCAACGAAATTTTCCTGCCGGATCGCGCGCGCGCCGCCAGCCTTGACCATTTCGCGTGCATTGACGGCCTGGTGGTCGTCGGTCGCGATCGGCAGCGGGACGAGGATCGCCGGTCGCCCCACCGTGGTGAGTTCGGCGATGGTCGAGGCGCCCGCACGCCCGATAAACAGGTGCGCGCGCGCCAGCCGTTCGTGCATGTCCTCGAAGAACGTGCCGAGCTCCGCCGGGATCTCGTGGCTGGCATAGCGTTCGCGCACCGCCTCGATATCTTCGGGGCGACATTGCTGGACCACCTGCAACCGGCTGCGGAGCGCATTGGGAAGCATGGCCAGACCATCGGGCACGACCTCGGACAGGATTCGCGCACCCTGGCTGCCGCCGGTCACCAGCACCCGCAGCAGGCTGTCTTCGGACACCGGGGGAAACGGTTCGTCGCGCAGCGCGAGCACTTCCTTGCGCACCGGGTTGCCGGTCAGTTCGACCTTGTAGCGATGCTTGTCGTCGAGCCGCCGGGTCTCCTGGTAGCTGGTCGCGATCGCATCGACCCCGCCCGCGAGCAGGCGATTGACGCGGCCGAGCACGGCGTTCTGTTCGTGCAGCACCGCCGGGACCTTCGCCTTGCGCGCAGCCATCAGGGTCGGGAGCGAGGGATAGCCTCCGAACCCGACCACCGCGGTGGGTTCGAAGCTTTCGAACAGCCTCAGCGCCATCTTGCGCCCTGCCAGAACTGCGCGAATCCCCTTGATGAGCTGGATCGGGTTCTTCGAAAAGCGCCCGGCGGGGACGACATGCGTTTCGAGATAATCGGGCTTGCCCGGGATCGCGTCGCCGCGTTCGTCGGTGACCAGCGCGACGTGATGGCCGCGCGCATGCAATTCGTCCGCGAGCGCGAAGGCGGGAATCAAATGTCCCCCGGTCCCCCCGGCGGCGAGAACGAAATGGCGGTTGGCGGTGGTCAAGCGTCGTCTCCCCGATCGGCCCATAGCGGCCCTTCGCGGCTCAGATAGGGATTTCGCCGCGTGAGTGCGAGCAACATTCCGAGCGCCAGGAAAAGCGCGATGGTCGAGGAGCCGCCATAGGAAATCAGCGGCAGCGTCATCCCCTTGGAAGGGAACAGCTGGAGGTTGACGAGGATGTTGATGAAGGCCTGACCCCCGACCAGCGCGACCAGCCCGGTCGATGCAAGCACGGCGAAAAGGTCCTCCTCGTCGGCCACGCGCGAGAGGATCCGGATCACGAGCGCGAGATAGACCAGGATGACGATGCCGCAGGTCACCAGCCCGAATTCCTCGCCGATCACCGAGAAGATATAGTCGGTATGCGCTTCGGGCAGCGCCATCTTGCGTTCGCCCATGAACGGCCCGGTGCCGAGCCAGCCGCCCGCCCGGAGCGTGCGCGCGGCAAGATCGACCTGGTCGAACTCGGTCCCGCCGGAGAAAAAGGCGAGGATGCGGTTCCGCCCGTTCTCGTAAAGCAGGAGAACGAGCGCCAGCGCACCCAAGGCTGCGCCGCCGAACATCGCGAAGCGCTGGAACGGAACGCCCGAAACGAGAATCAACACGCCGAGTACGCCGCCGAAAAGCACGGTCGAGCCGAAATCGGGCTGCATCATCAGCAGCGCCGCGATCAGCCCGAAATAGGCGACCGCCAATCCGACCACAGGAATGCCGGGATCTTTCAGGCGCCAGCTCAGCACCCAGGCGAGCGCGACCGCGAAGGCGGGCTTGAGGAACTCGGCCGGCTGGACGCCCATGCCGAGCCGGATCCAGCGCTGCGCCCCGTTCACTTCGTATCCGGCGATCGGGACCAGCAGCAGCAGGCCGGTAAAGCCCGCCGCCGCGAGCAGCGCACCGCGCCGCACGTCGCGCTTGGATTGCATCGAAACGAAGATCATCGCCGCGAAGCCGACCGTCAGCCAGCGCAGGTGGAGATAGAGAAAGTGCAGCGGATCGAGCCGTTCGCTCGCAGTGGACAGGTCCGCCGCGGTCGCGGGCGATGCCACCGCCACCGCCGCGATCCCGATCCCGGCGAGCGCGACGATCAATCCGAGCAGGAATTTGTCGAGCTCTCGCCACCAGACGGCGAGTTCCTCGATCCGCGAACGAGGGCGGGCGACCGGCAGCTTTCCGCGCTGGGGGCTGAGCGACGACATCTCGGTCACAAGGCGGCCTCCGAATGGTCTTCGATCAGCGCCGTCACGATCTGGCGGAAGGCATCGCCGCGCGCTTCGTAGTCGCGGAACTGGTCGAAGCTTGCGCAGGCAGGCGCGAGCAGCACCACATCGCCCTCATCCGCCGCCGCCATCGCCGCACGCACCGCGTCGCCGAGCATTTCGGAACGCGTCACTTCGGTATGGGACGCGAGCAGCTCCGCGAAACGAGGGCCGGCATCGCCGATCGTGTACGCCGCCTTCACGTAGCCGAAATACTGTTCGCATTCATCGAGCCGGTCGCCCTTAGGCAGGCCGCCGCAGATCCAGTGGATTCGCGGCCCAGGATCGGGCGGAAAGGCGGCGAGCGCGGGTGCGGCACTGGCCGGATTGGTCGCCTTGCTGTCATTGACGAAAGTCACGCCGCGATGCTCGGCGACCCGTTCCATCCGATGCGGCAGGCCGGGAAATGTCTTGAGCGCCGGAAGCCACTGTTCGGGTGTCAGGCCGACGATCTCGCAGATCGCCACCGCCACCGCGACGTTCTGGAGGTTGTGCGGTCCCTGCAGCGAGGGCCAGTCATGCTGCAAATGCGCCAGCCCGGCTCCCTCGACCTCGTGCACCAGCGCCTCGCCGCGGCGCGCCCGCTCGCGTAGGGCCACCGCACATGTCTGCGCATCGCCCATTCCGAACACGGCGTGGCGATCGGCGTCCTGCATCGCGAACAGTCGTGCCTTGGCGCCTGCATAATCGGCAAAATCGGCATAACGATCGAGATGGTCGGGCGTGATGTTGAGCAAGGCCGCGACATCGCACGACAGCGTCTGCGTGATATCGATCTGGTAGCTCGACAATTCGAGCACGTAGACCCCGTGCGCGGGCAGCGCATCCTCGCCGAGGATCGGCTTGCCGATATTGCCCCCCATCAGGCTCGGTACGCCCGCCTGTTCGAACAGGTGGTGGACCAGCGCGGTGGTGGTCGATTTGCCGTTGGTCCCGGTAATCCCGACGACGCGGTGCGGCGGAAGCTCGTCGCGCATCTGCGCAAACAGCTCGATATCGCCGATCAGCGGCACGTTCGCGCGTTGGGCCGCGGCGACGATCGGATGGCGATTGAGCGGCACGCCGGGCGAGACGACCACGCCGTCGAACCCCTTGAGGTCGATCATGAGCGGATCGGCGAGCGTGACCCCGTCGGGCACCTGCTGGCGCGGTTCCTCGCGGCTGTCCCAGGCGGTCACCTCGGCCCCGCTGTCGACCAGCATTTGCACGGTCGCGCGACCCGAGCGCGCAAGCCCGAGCACGGCGTAGCGCTTGCCTGCGAAGGCGCGATCCGCCTTCACCGGAGTTTCAGCGTGGACAGGCCGATCAGTGCGAGGACGATGGCGACGATCCAGAAGCGGATCACGACCGTGCTCTCGCTCCAGCCCATCTGCTCGTAATGGTGGTGGATCGGCGCCATGCGGAACACGCGCTTGCCGGTGCGCTTGAACCAGAAGACCTGCACGATCACCGACACGGCCTCGAGCACGAACAGCCCGCCGACGATGCCGAGCACGATCTCGTGATGGCTCGCGACCGCGATTGCGCCGAGCGCGCCGCCCAAAGCGAGGCTACCGGTATCGCCCATGAAGACCGCGGCGGGTGGGGCATTGAACCACAGGAAGGCGAGTCCCGCCCCCATGATCCCCGCGCACAGAATCGCGAGCTCGCCCGCGCCCTCGACATACGGGATGCCGAGATATTCGGCATAGTCGACGCGGCCGGCGAGATAGGCGATTACCGCGAAGGCACCCGCAGCGATGATGACCGGCATGGTGGCGAGGCCATCGAGCCCGTCGGTGAGGTTCACGGCATTGCCCGCCCCCACGATCACCACCGCGGCGAAGACGTAATAAAGTGGCCCGAGCGGGACATAGGTACTCGGCAGGAACGGGATGTAGAGATTGGTGTCGATCTTGCTCACGATCAGCCACACCGCGATACCGGCAATGATGAATTCCAGCAGGAGTCGCACCTTGCCGGAAACCCCTGCATGATGGCTCTTCGTCACCTTGTCGAAATCGTCCATGAAGCCGATCAGGCCGAAGCCCAGCGTGACCGCGAGGCAGGCCCACACGAACGGGTTGGCGAGATCCATCCATAGCAGCATCGACACGGTCAGGCTGATCAGGATCATCAGCCCGCCCATCGTCGGCGTGCCCTTCTTGGCGAGGTGGCTCTGCGGCCCGTCGTCGCGGATCGGCTGGCCCTTGCCCTGCCGCACGCGCAACATGGCGATGAATTTCGGCCCGATGATCAGGCCGATGATCAGCGCGGTGAACAGCGTCGCGCCGGCGCGGAACGTCTGGTAACGGATAAGATTGGCAGCGCCGGGAAAATCGAACCACTCGGCGAGTAAGAAAAGCATCTGTCAGTCCCCATCGGCCGGCGCATCGACCAGGTCGGCGACCAGCGCGGCCAGGCCGACCGAATTCGAGCCTTTCACCAGCACCGCGTCGCGATTGGCGAGACCGATTTCGTCGAGCGCCGCCTGCGCCGCGGAAGCATCGTCGCAATGGGTGAAGCGGGGCATTTTGCCAAGGTCGGAGACCTCGCCTGTCCCCAGCCGTTCGGCCAACGGCCGCATCGCCGGCCCGACCAGGATCGCCTGGTCTACCTGTGCGGAGAGGATCGGCTCGAGTAACTCTGCGTGGAAGCGGTCCGAATGATCGCCCAACTCGCCCATTGCGCCGAGCACCGCGATCCGGCGGTCTGCGTCGACCGCACCGAGCAGCGCGAGCGCGGAGCGCATCGAGGTCGGATTTGCGTTGTAGCTTTCGTCGATCAGCAGCGCTTCGCCGCCTTCGACCGGGAGGACGTGCCGCTCGCCGCGCCCCGGCAGTCCCTGCAGTTCGGCGAGCGCAAGACCCGCCGCACCGAGATCGGCGCCCAGCGCATCGCAGGCCGCGATCACCGCCAGCGCGTTGGAGACCCAGTGTCGCCCCGGATTGCCGATCGTGAAGCACAGCCGTCGGTCGCGCACCTGGACCGTCAGGAGCGACCCGCCGTCGCGCGTCGTCACGCTTTCGAGGAGCTTGATGTCAGCGGCGCTCTCGAGACCGAAGGTGGTCACGCTGGCTCCGACCGCTTGCGCCGCCCCGGCGAGCAATTCGGCATGCGGACTGTCGGCGGGGACAATCGCGATCCCGCCCGGTTCGAGCCCTTCGAAGATTTCCGCCTTGGCGCGCGCGATGTTTTCCTCGCTGCCCAGGTTCTCGATATGCGCGGGGGCGATCGCGGTGACCAGCGCGACATGCGGCCGCACCTGCGTAGTCAGCGCGGCGATCTCTCCCGCATGGTTCATACCCATTTCGTAGACGCCGTAATGGCTTCGCGCGGGCGTGCGCGCGAGCGAGAGCGGGACGCCGGTGTGGTTGTTGTAGCTCTTGACCGAAGCATGTGCCGCCCCGCGGCTGGCGCGGTCGAGCGCGGCGAACAACGCCTCCTTGGTCGAGGTCTTGCCGACCGAACCGGTGACGCCGACGACCTGCATGTCCGCTCGCGCACGCGCCGCGGCACCAAGCGCCTCGAGCGCGGCCTGCGTATCGTCGACCAGCACGTGAGGTCCGTCGACCGGTTGCGAGACGAGCACGCCCGCCGCGCCGCGTTCGAACGCGCCCGCGACGAATCGATGGCCATCCATTGCCGCGCCCTTGAGCGCGACGAACAGGTCGCCCTCACCCACGTCGCGGCTGTCGATCTCGACGCCGGACACCTGGAAGCTGCCATGCACGGTGCCGCCGGTGGCCGAGGCAATCGCGTCGGCATCCCACAGCGCGAGCGGGAGGTCGTCGGACGGCTGTTCGGGCCAGTCGAGGATCGCCGGGTGCGTCATCATCCCTCCGCCGCACATTCGCGCGCCACGTCGACATCGTCGAATGCGAGGACGCGGGCGTCCTTGCCCGCGCCGACCACCTGGCCCTGTTCGTGTCCCTTGCCCGCGATCAGCACGATATCGCCGCGCGTTGCCTCGCGGATCGCGGTGCAGATCGCATCGCGCCGGTCGCCGATCTCGCGCGCCTGCGGAGCGCCCTCCATGATCGCGGCCCGGATGCTCGCCGGGTCCTCGCCGCGCGGATTGTCGTCGGTCACGATGACCTGGTCGGCGGCCTTCGCCGCGACTTCACCCATCGGACCGCGCTTACCCTGGTCGCGATCGCCGCCGGCGCCGAACACGACCGTCAAACGCCCCTTGCAGTGCGGTCGCAACGCCGCGATCGCGGCTTCTAGCGCGTCGGGCGTGTGGGCATAATCGACATAGGCGGGCGCGCCCGAGCGGCTGATCACCGCACGCTGGAGCCGCCCGGCGACCGGTTGCAACCTTGCCACCCCGTCGAACACCTGCGTCGGCTTTCCGCCGGTGGCGAGCGCGAGCCCCGCTGCGGTCAGCGCGTTCGCGGCCTGGTAGGCGCCGATCAACGGCAGCGCGATCTTGCGTTCGGTCCCGTCGTGCCGGACGACGATTTCCTGCCCGAGCTCGGTCGGTGCCTGCGACACGAGCACGATGTCCTCGCCCTGCTCGCCGACGGTCATGACCTTCACACCGCGCGCCTTCGCGCGCGCGATCACCTCGGCCGACTTGGGATCGTCGGCCCAGATCACCGCCGTACCGTCGGGATCGAGGACCTTTTCGACGAGCCGCATCTTGGCCTCGAAATAGTCTTCCATAGTGGCGTGGTAATCGAGGTGATCGCGACTGAAATTGGTGAACGCCGCCGCCTTCACCGGCACGCCCTCGTTGCGATATTGCGACAGGCCATGGCTCGAGGCCTCGTAGGCAACGTGGGTCGTTCCCTCGCGCGCGAGTCCGCGCAGGTTCGACAGGAAGGTCACGATGTCGGGGGTGGTCAGCCCGGTCGAAACGCTTTCGTCGGGAGTCGTGACGCCCAGCGTGCCGATCGAGGCCGCACGTTCGCCCGCCATGCGCCACAATTGGCGCGTCATCTCGGCGGTCGAGGTCTTGCCGTTGGTCCCGGTTACCGCGACGATCGTCTCGGGGAACGGCCGGAAGAACGCCCCGGCAAGCCGGGCGAACAGGCGACGCGGCTTGTCGTCGGCGAAGTGAAGCGCGCCTTCGACCTTGGCCTCGGGCCGCGCGATCACCCCGATCGCGCCGCTCTCGATCGCCTGAGGGATGAAGTCCTCGCCATTGACCGTGTAGCCCTGGAACGCGCCGAACACGGTGCCCGGCGCGACCTTGCGATGGTCGATCGCGAAGGCATTGACCTCGGCATCGTCCGCACCATCCGGAAATTCGATTCCGGCGCGTTCGCACAGACGGCTGATACGCATGGCCTAGCCCTCCGTGACGACGAGGGGTTTCAGGTCGGACAGGTCGATATCGCGGGTCGCATCGGGTTCGATGCCCAGCATCGGGCCGATCCGCGGGACGATCCGGCCGACCGCGGGCGCGGCATTCCAGCCGGCGGTGCGCTGGCCGTAGGTGGAGGCATTGCCCGTGGGCTCGTCGAACATCGCAATAATCACGTAGCGCGGTCTATCCATCGGGAACGCCGCTGCAAAGGTCGATACGAGGCTCGTGCGGCGATATCCACCGCTGCCCGGCTTTTCGGCCGAACCGGTCTTGCCGCCGACCCGGAATCCGTCGGCGTCGGCCTTGCGCCCGGTGCCGTAGACCACGATCATCCGCAGCATCTGGCGCATCTTGGCCGAGGTCGCGGGGCTGAACACGCGGCGACCCTCGACATATTCGCCGGGCGCGCGTTTCATCAGCGTGGCGGGGCGGTAGATCCCGCCATTGACCATCGCGGCATACGCGCTGGCGAGGTGCAGCGGGGTAACCGCGATTCCGTGACCGTAGGAAACGGTCATGTTGCGGATGCGCGACCATTTCTTGGTCTCGAACAGCGGATGGCCGCGAGCCGGCAGTTCGATTTCCGGACGCACCGACATGCCGAGATCGACCATCGTCTTCTGGAGCCGCTCGACGCCGAGCTCGTCGGCGATCTGCGCGGTGACGATGTTCGAGGAATGGATCAGCGTTTCGGGCACGTTGAGGCTGTCGCCGATCACGTGGCTGTCGCGGATGCGGTGCGGACCGACCTTGAGCGGCTCGCGGGCCGGATAGCGCCGCGCCAGGCTTTTGACCGTGCCCGCCTCGATCGCCGCCGCAACCGATAGCGGCTTGAAGGTCGAGCCGAGCTCGTACACCTGGTTGGTCACGCGGTTGAAGATATTCTGCGCGCCGTCGGAATCGATCCGGTTGGGGTTGAATGAGGGCAAGGACGCGAGCGCCAGGACCTCGCCGGTCTCGACGTCGAGGATCACGCCAGCCGCACCGATCGCCTCGTGCATTTCGATACCCGCCATCAGCTCGTCTTCGAGCGCGCCCTGCACCCGCGCATCGATCGACAATGCGACGGGCTCGCCGCGCCCGGCCGGATCGAGCAGTCGGTCCTGCAGCGCCTCTTCCATCCCGACCTTGCCCTCTCCGTCGGCGTCGACGAAGCCGATCACGTGCGCCGCGAGCGAGCCCTGCGGATAGAAGCGTTCCTTCTCGGGCGGGTATTCGAGCGCGGGTTCGCCCAGCGCGTGCACTTTCGCCATTTGCCGCGGCAGGATGCGCCGCGCGAGATAGGTCGGCTTGCCCGACTTGAGCTTGCGCAGCAGCCGGCCCTCGTCGGCTTCGGGGAAGATCGCGGCGAGCGCCTTGGCGACCGCCTCGGGCGACTTGACCAGCGGCGCGCCGCCATCGCCGATCGCCTGCGGGTTGTACCACAGCGCGCGGGCATGGAAGGCGCGCGCGAGCGGTACGCCGTTGCGGTCGACGATCTCGCCGCGTTCCGGCAGGAGGCGCTGCGCCATCGACAGCGGCTGTGCGCCCGGCTCGACCGCGCCGAGCCATGCAATGCGCGCCAGAGCGACCACCGCGAGGGCGAAGAAGACCAGCGCGATCCACAAGCCGCGAATCTTGGCGAGGTAAAGCACCCGGCGGCGTTCCTGGTGCAGGCGAAACGCCGGCGATGCCTGCGCGACCCCGCCCAGCGCCACACTCATTCGGAGGCTTCCTTGTCGAGCCGGTAGTCTGCGAACAGCGCGGCGAAGCTGGGCTGCGCCTTTTCCTTCGCAGCGTCCTCGGCCTTCTCGACCACTGCGCGCTGGAAGCTCGGCTGGGCCGTGGGCTTCTCTTCGCGCGGCTTCGCCTCGGGCTCGTCGTCGGCAACCGCCTCGGCGACTTCGCCCGAGAAGGAGGCGAGTTCGACATCGGCGATGTCGCCACGCGCCACGCGGATCATCTGCGGCGCACCCGCGGCGCGCGGTTCGGCGAAGGCGGTGAGCGCGCGCTCATTGGGCAGGAACTGACCCGGCCCCGGCGCGACATAGCCGAATTCCATCCGGTTCAACGCCGCGAGCTGCTGCTGGCTGGCGCGGGTCTCGAACTCGGTTTCGAGATAGAGGTTGTCGCGCTGCAACTCGACGATGCGCTCTTCGGCGTTGCGCACTTCGCTACGCACCGCATTGACCTTGAACATCAGCATCGCCACCGCGCTGGCGCAGCCGAGCAGGACCGCGGCCCAACCGGCGGTCTTCACGTGGGAGCGGTTGACCATCATGCCGGGACCCCAACCTGCGTTCTGGCCGGCGCTTCGGTGCGAGTCGCGGCGCGCAGGATCGCGGAGCGCGAGCGCGGGTTGAGGTCGAGCTCGCCCTGCAGCGGCTTGACCGGCTTGTCGGGCTTTTCGAACGTCGGGAGGAAATCGTCGAGCCGCTCGGGCATGTGACGCGAGGTGGCTGCCTGGCCGCCCGAGGCGGCGCGCAGGAAGCGCTTGACCATCCGGTCCTCGAGACTGTGGAAGCTGACCACCGCCAGCCGCCCGCCGCCGCGCAGCAATTGTTCGGAGGCGCCGAGCGCGGTCTGCAATTCGTCGAGTTCGCCGTTCACGTGGATGCGGATCGCCTGGAAGCTGCGCGTCGCGGGATCCTTGGGCGCGCCCCCTTTTTTCTGAGAATTGGGCCGGTAACCGAGCGCGCGGCGCACCACGGCGGCAAGATCGGCGGTTGTGTGCAACGGGCGCGCGGCGACGATCGCGCGCGCCACGCGGCGCGACTGGCGCTCCTCGCCATATTGGTAGAGCACGTCGGCAATCGTGCTTTCGCCCGCTTCGTTGAGGAAATCGGCGGCGCTGGTGCCCGACTTGCTCATCCGCATGTCGAGCGGCCCGTCCGAGCTGAAGGCGAAACCGCGCTCGGCCTGGTCGAGTTGCATCGAGGAGACGCCGAGATCCATCGCGATCCCATCGACCTGCGCCACGCCGACCTCGGCCATTGCCGCGGTCATTTCGGAGAAGCGGCGCGGATGGAGCACGAGGCGCTGCGGATCGGCCTTGTGCTCGGCCCATTCGCGGCCCTTGGCAATCGCATCAGGGTCGCGATCGAAGGCGTGCACGGTCGCGCCGCGATCGAGCAGCGCGCGCGTGTAACCGCCCGCCCCGAACGTCGCATCGATGATGACCGATCCGGGCACGGGATTGAGAGCCGCGACGACCTCGTCGAGCAGGACGGGAATATGCGGTCCGTTGGCGAGGTTCATTTCGCGCCCCCCTTGCCCTTGGCCTTCGCCTTGGCGGCAGCCTCGGCGGCGAGCGCGCGGCAGGCCGCCTGCGCGCCTTCCCAGCCTTCGCCCTGGTCGTAGAGCTGTTCGGGGTTCCACAGCGTGAAGAAGCTGCCGGCGCCCTGGAAATAGATGTCCTCGTCGAGCTTGCCGAGCCCGGCGAGGTGCTCGGGCATCACGAACCGACCACTGTCGTCGAACGGGATTTCGGCGAAACCGAACAATTGCATCGCGCGCAGGTCGCGGTCGAAATCGCGATCGCGATCGATCGCGATCCGCTCCTCGCGGTCGAGCTGGGCTTCGAGTTCGAGCCGGCGCGAGAGGCCGAAGCCAACGAGGCAGTTCCAGCGCTCGTGCTTGGCGAGGCACAGGATGCGCCCTTCCGAGCTGTCCTTTACTGCCTTGCGGAAAATCGGGGGCAGGACATAGCGACCCTTTTCGCCGCGAAGCGAAAAGCCCTGACCGCTGTATTTTCCTCCACCAAGCGACACGTCGCATTCCCCGGTTCGAATTCCCCGACCGGACGAGCATCATCGTTCCCGAAAGCGCGCGGCTTCGGGGCGGCCCCGCCGAAGGACGGAACACGCGGAATCATCAGCTCATCCGATGGAACGACTGTGTACCCCGGACAAAGGCGGGAAAAAAGGGAATTTTACGGGAAATCGCGGTATACTTCGGTAAGTATCTGTTTTTATGCGATATATTTCGATGTCTCGATTTTCAATCGTTAACAAGAAGTTACCGGAAAGTGCTGGAATTCGGGAGAAATACGTAAGCCGATCACGGCACCGAAGGGCCGGTCCCGCGAATTCCCCGGCTATGGTCGAAGCGCGGATTCGATCAGCTTGTCGAGCAGTGCGGCGCGGATTTCCGCGGTTTCGCCTTGGTCGGGCTCGAGCAGCGCAGCATCGGCCAAAGCCAACACCCGCCCCTTCCCGATCGCGCAGTCCGCCAGCCGCGAGTCGGCCCCCACAGTGCAGTCTCCCGCGAAATCCCCGGCGTCCTCGGCGAGCTGGAAGCGCCCGGCGCGCGACAGTGGAAGCGACACGCCGTTCCAGTCCACGCCGCTCGCGCGGTCGGCCTCGTCGCGCACGAGTTCGAGCCCCCAGCGCGACAGGATCGGCGACAGCAGCACGCCCGCGGGAGGACGGCGTCGGTCGCCGAGCGGATAGCTGCTCTCCTGGGTCAGGGCGGGATCGGCGAACAGCAGCACGGTTCCCCCGCCACGCACGAAATCATCGAGCGCGACGTTCTCCTCGGGCGCGAGCGGGCGCGGCTGGGCGAGGATCAGCAAATCGGTCTCGGCCAACGCGTCCCAGCCGTCCTCGCGTTCGCCGAGCCAGTCGACCGCGCGCCAGTCGCCGCGTTCGGAAAGCACACCGACGGCCCAATGCGAGGGCGCATCGGCCGACAGCAGGTCGGCCATGCCCACCCCCTCGGGCTGCGCGATCGGCAGGGTCGAGAACAGCGCGATATCGACCGGGTCGGCAGGCGGCTCCGCCGCCTCGTTTCCGACGGTCGGATTGCAGGCTGCAAGCGCGCCGGCGGCCAGGGCCGCGAGGCTACTCGCTCGGCGGCGGGGTCGAAACATTGTCGGCGGTCGCACTGGTGGTGGGGGTCGGCGTGGCCGGTTCGGGCGACGGAACCACACCGATCTCGGCCAGCGGATCGGACGCCGGGGTCTCGGTCGGCGCAGGCGGATCGATCTTGGCTTCGGGCACGGCGGTCTGCTCGACCTCCTGCGCGCGATCGATCACCGCATTGGCGATGCCGATGACGAGCAGGATGAAGCCGAGCCCGATACCACCGACCTGGAGGCGATAAAGCGCTTGGCTACGGCGCCCGGGGGTAGTCCGCGGCGGTTCGCCGGACGAAGGAGTATCGGCAATGGCCATGGCCGCAGACTAGGCCCTTTCGACTCGCGGTCAATCCCGCGGTTACGCGACGTTTGCCGATCCGGGGCTCAGTCTTCGGGGGCGATCTGAACCTTGAGCCCGTCGAGCGCCTCGCTGAACGGGATCTGGCACGACAGGCGCGAATACTCGGTCCGGTGGTCGGTGCTCTCGAGCAGGTCGTCTTCATCTTCGCTCACCGGATCGAGCTTGCCGAAATGTTCGGGATCTACGTGCACATGGCAGGTCGCGCACGAGCAGCACCCGCCGCACAGCGCCAGCAATTCGTCGAAGCCGTTGTCGCGAATGGCTTCCATCACGGTCAGGCCGCTTTCGACCTCGATCGTGCTTTCTTCGCCTTCGCGGGTGACGACGGTAAGCTTCGGCATGGTGTGTCCTCGAACTATGGCAATCCAGTCGCGGCGGCTGCTAGGGGGTGGTTCCCGATTTGGCAAGGAGCGCGCATGGGCCTGACGAAAGAGCAACTGGTCGAGGATATCGATGTGGTTGCGGCGCGCGAGCCCGCTATCGCCGCCGCGCTGGAGAAGGTCGGCTATCCGGAAGCGCGAATCCGCCCGACCGGCTACCGCACGCTGCTGCGCACGATCGTCGGCCAGCAGGTCAGCGTCGCTGCCGCCAGCTCGATGTGGAACAAGCTCGAGGCGCATCTTGGCGAGGACACGCCGACCGACCGGCTCCTCGCCAGCAGTTTCGACGAGCTGCGCGCCTGCGGGCTGTCGCGCCAGAAGCAGGGCTATGCGCGATCGCTGTGCGAGCTGGTCGAAAGCGGCGCGCTCGATCTCGAAAACCTGCCCGCCGACGACGAGGCGGCGATCGAGGAGCTGACCCGGATCAAGGGCATCGGTCGCTGGTCGGCTGAAATCTACCTGCTGTTCGCCGAGGGGCGCCGCGATATCTGGCCCGCCGGCGACCTCGCCGTGCAGGCCGGGATCGGCAAGATCCTGCGGCTCGAGGAACGCCCGAGCGAAAAGGAAACGCGCGCCCTCGCCGATGATTGGCGCCCGCATCGCGGCGCAGTGGCCATCCTGACCTGGCACAGCTACAACAATCCGGCCCTGTGACCCGTTCGTCGATGACAAATGGACTTGTCATGACGTAAAGTCTACTTTCCAAGTCGCTTAACAAGGGGAGATGTTACGATGACTACCAAGTTCAAACTGCTCGCCACCTGCACGCTTGCCGCCATGGCGTTGACGCTGCCGGGTGCTGCGGGCGCCACTTCCAGCAATGAAAGCCCAAGCATGACCCAGACCTCCGAGGCCGCCACGCTCATCCCGCGTGAGGCGCTGTTCGGCAATCCGACCAAGGCCGCCGGCCAGATCAGCCCCGATGGCAAGTGGATCAGCTGGCTTGCGCCGTCCAACGGCGTACTCAACGTGTGGCTGGCACCGGCCGACGATCTCGACGCCGCGCGCGTGATGACCAAGGCGACTGATCGCCCGATCCGCCAGTATTTCTGGGCCCCCGACAGCCAGAGCCTGCTCTACATCCAGGACAAGGGCGGCGACGAGAACTTCCTGCTCTACGGCATCAACGTCGACACCGGCGACGAGACCAAGCTGACCGATTTCGAAGACACTCGCGTCACCGTCGTCGGTGGGTCGGACAAGATCAAGGACAAGATCCTCATCGGCCTCAACAACCGCGACGCGCGCTTCCACGACGTCCACCTGCTCGACCTCAACACCGGCGAACTCGAAATGGTGATCGAGAACAACGCCTATGCGGGCTTCGTCGCCGACGACAATCTCGATGTCCGGCTGGCGATCCGTCCGAACGCCGATGGCGGGATGGATTTCTTCCGCGTGGTCGACAACGAGGTCGAGGAAGAACCGTTCGGTCGCACCGGACTGGAAGACTCGCTGACCACCAATCCGGCCGGCTTCACCACCGACGGCAAGACCCTCTACTGGGTCGACAGCCGCGGACGGAACACCGCCGCTCTGGTCGCGATGGACGTCGAGACCGGCGAGACGCGCGTGATCGCCGAAGACGACCGCGCCGATATCGGCGGTTCGATCCGCGACCAGGAAACCGGCGAGGTCGAGGCCTACTCGGTCAATTACCTTAAGAACGAATGGAAGGCGCTCGATCCCGAAATCGGCGCGTCGCTCGATTTCCTTAAGGCCAACCTGACGGGGGAATTCGGGATCAGCTCGCGGACCGAAGACGACAGCAAGTGGATCGTCGGCAACGACCCCGTCGTCGGCGCGGCCAAGTCGTTCCTGTTCGATCGCGATGCGAACACGCTGACCCAGCTCTACGTCACCCGCCCCGAACTCGAAGGCGCGCCGCTCCAGCCGATGCACACGCTCGAATTGAAATCGCGCGACGGGCTGACGCTGCCGTCCTATCTCACGCTCCCGCCGGGCAGCGACGCCGATGGTGATGGCAAGCCCGACGAGGCGGTGCCGATGGTTCTGCTGGTGCATGGCGGCCCGTGGGCGCGCGACGGCTATGGGTTCAATCCGTATCACCAGTGGCTCGCCAACCGCGGCTATGCGGTGATGAGCGTCAACTATCGCGGTTCGACCGGCTTCGGGAAGGACTTCATCAACGCCTCGAACCTGCAATGGTCGAAAGCGATGCATGACGACCTGATCGACGCCACCCAGTGGGCGATCGACGAAGGCATCGCGATCGAGGACAAGGTCGCGATCATGGGCGGGTCCTATGGCGGTTACGCCACGCTGGTCGGATTGACCTACACGCCCGAAACCTTCGCCTGCGGTGTCGATATCGTCGGCCCGTCCAACCTCGAGACCCTGCTCTCGACCATCCCGCCCTACTGGGCCCCGGTGGTCGCGCAGTTCCACGAGCGGATGGGCAATCCCAATACGCCCGAAGGCAAGCAGCTGCTGATCGACGCTTCGCCGCTCTACAAGGCGGACCAGATCACCAAGCCGCTGCTGATCGGCCAGGGCGCGAACGATCCGCGCGTCAACCAGGCCGAAAGCGACCAGATCGTCGAGGCGATGAAGGAAAAGGGCATCCCGGTGACGTACGTGCTCTATCCGGATGAAGGCCACGGCTTCGCCAAGCCGTCCAACAACATCGCCTTCAACGCGGTGACCGAGAATTTCCTCGCCACCTGCCTTGGCGGCCGGGCCGAGCCGATCCGCGACACGGTAAAGGCATCGACCGCCGAGATCGTCGAAGGTGCGGACTTCGTCCAGGGCCTTTCCGAAGCGATCAAGTAAGGCACCCGACCAGCGCGCCCTGGAGGCGTGACACGAAGCCGCGCTCGCATTAGGCGGGTGCGGCTTCTTTGCATTTCGGACGGGACGGGAAATCATGAAAAAAGCGATCTTCATCACCGGCGGCGCGTCGGGCATCGGGCGCGCGACCGCGGTCAAATTCGGGCGCGAAGGCTGGTTCGTCGGCCTCGGCGACGTCGACATGGACGGCATGCGCGCAACCGAGGAGATGCTGCCGGGCGGCTACTCCTACGCCCACAAGTTCGACGTGCGCGATCGCAAGGAATGGGACACCGCGCTGTCGGCCTTCAGCGCCGCCGCGGGAGGTCGGATCGACGTATTGTTCAACAATGCCGGCATCCCGCTCGGCGGCCCGCTGGTCGAATGCTCGACCGAAGAGGTCGAGCGCTGCATCGACATCAATCTGAAGGGCGTGTTCCACGGCGCGATGGCGGCCTATCCCTATCTCAAACAGACCGCCCCCGGATCGGCCCTGATCAACACCGCCAGCGCGGCGGGAATCTGGGGCACGGGCGGCGCGGCGGCCTATTCGGCGACCAAGTTCGGTGTGCGCGGGATGAGCGAAAGCCTCGATGCCGAATGGTCGCCCGACGGGATCAAGGTCGCGGCGATCATG
This sequence comes from Pseudoblastomonas marina, assembly GCF_034374265.1. Classification (NCBI taxonomy): domain Bacteria; kingdom Pseudomonadati; phylum Pseudomonadota; class Alphaproteobacteria; order Sphingomonadales; family Erythrobacteraceae; genus Pseudoblastomonas; species Pseudoblastomonas marina. The sequence goes on from NZ_CP139718.1 coordinate 1,614,684, forward strand.
CCGAGCTTCATCGAGACCCCGCTGCTCGACCACGCCCCCAACCGCGCGAGCAACGAAAGCGTGCGCGAACGGGTGAAGCAGGCCGGGCTCGAACTGACTCCGGTCGAGGACGTCGCACAGGCCGTGTGGGACGCGGCCCATGGCGACGAGCTCCACGTCGTCGTCGGCAAGACCGCCAAGCAATTGCGGTTCGCGGCCCGCTGGATGCCCGGCCGCCTGCGCAAGCGCTCGAGGCAGATGGCCGGCGTGATGGGGAAGAAGACCTAGGGGTCCCTAGAGCAGGTGGTCGATCGCCTTGGCGAGTGTGACGTCCCGCTGGCTGAGCCCGCCGGCGTCGTGGGTGGTCAGCGTGATCTCGACGCGGTTGTAGACGTTGAACCACTCGGGATGATGGTCCTGCGACTGCGCGAGGATCGCCACCCTGGTCATGAAGCCGAAGGCCTGCACGAAGTCGTCGAACTCGAAGGTGCACTCGATCGCCTTTCCGTCGCCGCGCAGGGTCCAGCCTTCGAGCTCGGCGAGCGCGGCATCGCGTTCGGCGTCGGTGAGTTGGGGGACGGACATGGTCGCTCTCCTGTGCTTGTCGCTGCCGCCCCCCTCGCCTAAGCGACCGAGCGATGCAAGCGCCGCGCCTCATTGCCAGCGATCTCGCGTGCCGCCGGGGCGACCGGGTGCTGTTCGCCGGGCTCGAGCTCGACCTCAGGCCGGGTGACGCGCTGCACCTCGCCGGGCCCAACGGCGTGGGCAAGACGAGCTTGTTGCGCTTGCTTGCCGGATTGATGCGCCCCTTCGCAGGCAGCGTCGAGCGCGAGGGCACGGTCGGCTGGATCGACGAGCACAGCGCGCTCGATTCCGACCTGCCGCTGGGCACGGCACTGCGCTTCTGGGAACGGGTCGACGGCTGCACCGCGCCCGCGATCAATCCTCAATTGATGGGGATCGATCACCTGCTCGACGTGCCGGTACGCTATCTTTCGACCGGTCAGCGCAAGCGCGCGGCCTTCGTCCGCCTGCTCAACCGCCACTGCCCGATCTGGCTGCTGGACGAACCGTTGAACGGGCTCGACAGCGATGGCGCGGCGAAGATCGAGGCGCTGATCGCGCTCCATTGCGGTGGCGGCGGGCTCTGCGTGGTCGCGTCGCACCAGCCGATCGGGATCGACGGGGTGACCCGGATGGAGCTCGGCGCATGAGTCCCTTCGCCGCCCTGCTCCGCCGCGATCTGGCGGCAATGTTCGGCTCGGGAGCGCGCGGCGGTGCGGCGCTGCCCGTCCTGTTTTTCCTCGCAGTGGCGACGCTCTATCCCTTCGCGGTCGGCAGCGACGCGCGGCTGCTCGCCGATACTGGCGGCGGGGTGCTGTGGATCGCGGCGCTGCTGGCGGCGCTGCTCCCGATCGAGCGGCTGGTGCGCCCCGACCTCGAACTCGGCCTGTTCGACCAGCTCGCGCTGCGCGGCGTGGCCGAGGAGGCGAGCCTTGCCGCGCGGATCCTCGCCCATTGGCTGAGCTTCGGCCCGCCGCTGATGGTGGCGGCGCTTCCCGGCGCGGCGCTGATGGGGATCGAGGCGCAGACGCTGCTCAACCTCGAACTCGGCCTGCTGGTCGGTACGCCCGGACTGGCGGCGCTGGGCGTGATGGTGGCGGGGCTGACCGCGGCACTGCGTTCGGGCGCGGCGCTCGGCGGCCTGCTTGCGATCCCGCTGGCGGTGCCCCCGCTGATCTTCGGGGCGGGTAGCCTCGATGGAAACGGAGATGGCGCGCTCGCGCTGACCGGCGCAGCGAGCCTGGTGCTGCTGGCGCTCGCCCCCTTCGCGGCGGGTGCGGCGATCCGCGCGGCCAGAGAATAATCGCGAAGCCCGTCATTCCCGCGCAGGCGGGAATCCGGGATAGCTCAGCGCTTCATCGCTCTGGATCCCCGCCTGCGCGGGGATGACGTGGGGGTTAAACACACCCCGGATGATGCCGCCCGGTCGGGCTTTCGGTGAAAATCTCGACGCCCGTCTCGGTGATCCCGATCGAATGTTCGAACTGGGCCGATAGCTGGCGGTCGCGCGTCACGGCGGTCCAGCCGTCCTCGAGGATCTTGCCCGCCGGCTTCCCGGCATTGATCATCGGTTCGATCGTGAAGAACATGCCCGGCTTGAGCTCCGGCCCGGTGCCCGCGCGCGCGGCGTGGATCACTTCGGGCGCGTCGTGGAACAGGCGCCCGAGGCCGTGGCCGCAGAATTCGCGGACCACGCCGTAGCGGCGCCCTTCGGCGTGTTTCTGGATCGCCGCACCGATATCGCCGAGCCGGGCGCCGGGCTTCACCGCCTCGATCCCGAGCATCAGGCATTCATAGGTCGTCTCGACCAGTCGCCGCGCCTTGAGCGGCACCTCTCCGACGAAATACATGCGGCTCGTATCGCCGTGCCAGCCATCCAGCTGCGGTGTCACGTCGATATTGAGGATATCGCCTTCCTTGAGCGCCTTGTCGCCCGGGATGCCGTGACAAATGACGTGATTGAGCGAGATGCACGAACTGTGGGTATAGCCGCGATAGCCGAGCGTCGCGGGCACCGCGCCGCCATCGAGCATCATCTCGCGGATGATGTCGTCGAGCTCGCCGGTGGTCACGCCGGGGCGGACATGGTCGTACATCGCATCGAGGATCTTGGCGGCCAGCCGCCCGGCCTTGCGCATCCCGTCGAAACCGGCGGGGCCGTGCAGCTTGATCGTGCCATCGCGGATGAGCGGCTCGTGGCCCGTGATCTTTTCGTATCGTGTCATGCTGCGCGATATAGGCGCACGTGCCGCAAAGTGCCAGCGAGCCGCTCAGTCGCGCGCGCCGGTCTCGCCCGGCAGCGCGAAGGCGCCCCGATAGCCCGGCTTGAGTGCGGCGATCACGCGGCGCGTCACCGGAATCTCGACCTCGTAGGCCCCTTCGGCATAGGGCCCTGCGGCATAGGGCGGAACGAGGATGCCGATCGTGTCGAACGCGTCGCCCGATTGCGAGCGCAGGACGAGCACCGCATCCTCGATCGGGTCGATACAGGCATCGAACGGATCGTCGCTGTCCTTCGCCACCGGCTGCCCGCGGCGCTCGGCGCGCTGTTCGTCGAGCCGCGCGCAAAAGCGCTGGCGGATCGCTTCCAACAGCGCCTCGGGAGTGGCGAACAGGTCGACCGGCTTCACGCCTTTGCGTTCGCGATCGTTCCATACGAGCGAATCGAAGGTGTACATGCCGTGCGCGCCGCCGAAGTAGGAATCGGTCTCCGCGACGAGACTCAGCCAGCCCGGCGGCCTCGCCGCGACCTTCCATTCGGTCGCCAGCGTGTGCGGACGGAATTCGTAGTTTTCGGCTTCGGAATCCTTCTTCGATTCCCGCGCCTGCTGGATCAGCGCGGTGCGCGCTTCCTCGAGCCGGCGGTCGAGTACCATCCGCAGGCCCTGCCGCGAACCGGCCTCGCCCGGATAGGAGTAGGAAAACGAATAGAGTTCGGTCGAAAGCGAGACCTGCCGCGCACCCGCGCTCCCCGAATCCTGCGCCGCCGCGACCCCGTCGCCACCCGCCGCGGTCGCCTTGGCGCGGGCTTCGGGATCGCTTTCGACATCGCCGTCGCGCCCGTCGCCGCCCGAGCAGCCTGCGGAACAGGCGACTAGGGCAAGCGTAATCATGGCAGGCGCGAATCTGCGCATTTCTCGACCCATCTCCTTGCAGAAACCGCCGCAGAGCGGTCAGGACGACACAATGAGCGAAAACACCCAACTTATCCAGCCCGATCGCGGCCAGGACGCGATCCCGATCCACCTCGTCAATGCCGACGGTTTCGGCGACTGGGCCAAATCGCTGTCAGAACCGCAGCGCGCCGCACTCAAGGCCCAGCGCTTCGAGGGCAAGGGCTACGAAGTCGGCATCGTCCCGGCCAAGGAAGGCAGCGGCTGGTTCGCGGTCGGCGGCGTCGCCAATCCCGACGAGCTGTCGAGCTGGTGCATGGCGGCGCTGGCGGAAAAGCTACCCGAAGGGACCTATCGCCGCACCGAGGGTTCGCCCGGTCCCGCCGCCTATGGCTGGCTCACCGCCCAGCACAAGTTCGAACGTTACAAGGCCGAGCCGGACGAACGCGGCGCGCGCGTGCTGCTGACCAAGGACGCGGCACGAATCGACGAGCTGGTGTCGGAAGCCGAAGCGGCGAACCTCGTCGCCGATCTCGTCAACACCCCGGCCGAGGACATGGGCCCCGAGCAGCTCGAGGAGGTCGCGCGCGACCTCGCCCACACGCACGGCGCATCGATCTCGGTGGTCAAGGGCGACGCGCTCGAGCGCGATTACCCGATGGTCCATGCCGTCGGCCGCGCCGCAGCGCGCAGCCACGCGCCGCGCCTGATTGAACTCGAATGGGGCGACGAAAGCCATCCGCGCATCGCCGTCGTCGGCAAGGGCGTGGCCTTCGATTCGGGCGGGCTCGACGTCAAGAGCGCGGCCGGCATGAAGCTGATGAAGAAGGACATGGGCGGTTCGGCCCATGCGCTGGCGCTCGCGCGCCTGATCATGGAGAACAGGCTTCCGGTGCGGCTCCACCTGCTGGTGCCGGCGGTCGAGAACGCGATTTCGTCCAACAGTTTCCGTCCCGGCGACGTGCTCAAGAGCCGCAAGGGGATCACCGTCGAGATCACCAATACCGATGCCGAAGGCCGCCTGATCCTCGGCGACGCCCTCGCCCGCGCGAGCGAGAAAAAACCCGCATTCATCCTCGACTTCGCCACGCTGACCGGCGCGGCGCGGGTCGCGGTCGGGCCCGACCTGCCGGCGCTGTTCGCCCGCCGCGACGAGACCGCTCAGGAACTGATCGAGGCAGGCCGCGCGCATGACGACGAACCGTGGCGCCTGCCGCTCACCGACAGCTACCGCGAATGGCTCAACAGCGACATCGCCGACATGACCAATGCCCACGGCAATGCCTTCGCCGGGGCGAGTGTCGCGGGCCTGTTCCTCGACAAGTTCGTGGGCGACGGGATCGACTGGGCGCATTTCGATACCTTCGCCTGGCGTCCCGCGGCCAAGCCCGGCCGGCCGAAGGGCGGCGCGGCGCTGGGCCTGCGCGCGGCCTACCGCATGTTGAAGCAGCGCTATGGCTGAGCTTGCCAGCCACCCGGGCGCGAATTAGGGGCAACCGAACTTTGGGGCGAATATCTTGAACGAAACGATCACCGGCAATTTCGGACTGACCGGACCGGTTTCCTGGCCGGACCCGACGCGCGCGCCGATCCGCGGCGACCTCGCGCATATCGCGCTCGCCGGACGCTTCCTCGTGCCCCATTACGCGGTGCCGCAAGCGCGCCTTGTGACCTGCGACACGCCGATGTGGATCGGCGCGCAGAAGCCCGAGGACAAGCACGGCGATCTCGCCGAAGGTTCGATCTTCGACGTGCTCGACATTTCGGGCGAGTGGGCGTGGGGCATCGAGCACAGCGACAGCGAGGACGGGCTCGGCGGCAAGGTCGGCTGGGTGAAGATCGCCGATCTCGGCGAGCCGCTGTGAGGCCGCGCGCATGATCGAGGTATTCGTCGACGGGGCATCTGGTACCACCGGGCTCGAGATCGTCGAACGGCTCGGCAAGCATCCCGATTTCACCCCGGTCGTCCTCGACGAGGCGCAGCGCAAGGATCGCGAAGCGCGGCGCGAGGCGCTCAACGACAGCGACTTCGCCGTGCTCTGCCTGCCCGATGTCGCCGCGCGCGACGCGATCGAGCTGGTCGACGATGCCGCGCGAGTGCGGATCGTCGATGCGTCCTCCGCCCATCGCACGGCGCCGGGTTGGACCTACGGCTTTCCCGAGATCGGCTTTCGCGACGCGATCGCGCAAAGTGCACGGGTTTCCAATCCGGGCTGCTACCCGACCGGCTTCCTCGCCGGGCTCGCCCCACTGGTCGCCGCCGGGCTGCTGCCCGCCGACTGGCCTTACAGCGTCCACGCGGTTTCGGGATATTCGGGCGGCGGCAAGGCGCTGATCGAGCGTATCGACAACGAGCCCGGCCTCGCCTGGCGCGGCTATGCGCTGTCGCTCGAGCACAAGCACCTCGACGAAATGCAGGTCCATGGCGGGCTTGCCCACGCGCCGATCTTCTCGCCCGCGGTCGCCCCGGCGTTTCGCGGGATGGTGGTCGAGGTCCCGCTGCCGCTCGATGCGATCGCGGGCGCGGCGCCGGTGCCCGAGTTGCGCGCGCATCTCGCGGCGACCTATCGCGACAGCAAGGTCGTGCACTTCCTCGACAACCTGCCCGAGGAGCTGGTGCTCGATCGCGAAAGCGGTGCTTGGGACGGATTGGTGCTCCGCCTGCTCGCGTCGGAGGACGGCCGCCGCGCCAAGCTGGTCGCGACGCTCGACAATCTCGGCAAGGGGGCGAGCGGCGCGGCGCTGCAGAACCTCAACCTGATGGCGGGCCTGCCCGAAACGCGCGGTCTCGCGCTCTGACCGGATCGCTTTCCACGAACCGTGCATAAGATACCGCAGTGCACAATGACGGTCTTTCCCCTCGCGCAATCATCCTCTAGCGTCACGCGCCATGATTGAACGATTCCGTCGCGCAGTCCTGCCGCCGGAACGCGAACACAGGGGGCTATCCGCGCGGTGAAAAAGATCGAGGCGATCATCAAACCGTTCAAGCTCGACGAGGTGAAGGAAGCGCTTCACGAGGTCGGCGTTTCCGGAATCACCGTGACCGAGGCGAAAGGCTTCGGCAGGCAAAAGGGCCATACCGAGCTCTATCGCGGCGCCGAATACGTCGTCGATTTCCTGCCCAAGGTAAAACTCGAAGTGGTGGTCGGCGACGACCTCGCCGAGCGCACGGTCGAGGCGATCGCCAACGCCGCGCAGACCGGCCGCATCGGCGACGGCAAGATTTTCGTCACCGCGATCGAAAGCGCGTTGCGAATTCGCACCGGTGAACGGAACGACGACGCGATCTGACGTTGATAGACTAACCGCACACTCTCCACACACCCTCATACCCCACGGAAGGGCCCTCCCATGGCAAGCGCCAAAGACATTCTGAAACAGATCAAGGACGAAGAGATCGAATGGGTCGATCTTCGTTTCACCGACCCCAAGGGCAAGTGGCAGCACCTCTCGATGGTGGCCTCCGCGCTCGACGAGGACATGCTCGAGGACGGGCTGATGTTCGACGGCTCGTCGATCGCCGGCTGGAAGGCCATCAACGAAAGCGACATGATCCTGCGCCCCGATCTCGACAGCATCTATGTCGATCCGTTCAGCGCCACCCCGATGCTGATCGCATTCTGCGACATCGTCGAACCCTCGACCGGCGAACTCTACGGCCGCGACCCGCGCTCGACCGCCAAGCGCGCCGAGGCCTATCTCAAGTCGACCGGGATCGGCGACACGATCTATGTCGGCCCCGAAGCCGAATTCTTCATGTTCGACGACGTCCGCTTCGAAGACGGCTATGCCGGTTCGGGCTACGCGATCGACGATATCGAGCTGCCGACCAATAGCGGCAAGGAATACGAGATGGGCAACATGGCCCACCGTCCGCGCGCCAAGGGCGGCTATTTCCCCGTCGCGCCGGTCGACAGCGCGGGCGACATCCGCGCCGAGATGGTCTCGACGATGATCGAGATGGGCCTCGATTGCGACAAGCATCACCACGAAGTCGCCGCCGCGCAGCACGAGCTCGGCCTGACCTTCTCCGAGCTGACCACCTGCGCCGACCAGATGCAGATCTACAAGTATGTCGTGCACCAGGTCGCGCATGCCTACGGCAAGACCGCGACCTTCATGCCCAAGCCGATCAAGGACGATAACGGTTCGGGCATGCACACCCACATGTCGATCTGGAAGGACGGCAAGCCGCTGTTCGCGGGCAACGAATATGCCGGCCTCAGCGAAACCTGCCTGTTCTTCATCGGCGGCGTCATCAAGCACGCCAAGGCGCTGAACGCCTTCACCAACCCGACCACCAACAGCTACAAGCGGCTGGTGCCGGGCTTCGAGGCGCCGGTGCTCCTGGCTTACTCCGCGCGCAACCGCTCGGCTTCTTGCCGCATCCCCTACGGCGCGGGCGAGAAGGCCAAGCGCGTCGAATTCCGCTTCCCCGATGCGATGGCCAACCCCTACCTCGCCTATTCGGCGCTGCTGATGGCGGGCCTCGACGGGATCCGGAACAAGATCCATCCGGGCGAGGCGATGGACAAGAACCTCTACGACCTGCCGCCAGCCGAACTGGCCGACGTGCCGACCGTCTGCGGATCATTGCGCGAGGCGCTCGAGGCGCTCGAGGCCGACAACGACTTCCTGACCGAGGGCGGCGTGTTCACCGAAGAACAGCTCGACGCATATATCGAGCTCAAATGGGACGAGGTCCTACGCCTCGAAACCACCCCGGCTCCGGTCGAATTCGACATGTATTACAGCGCCTGATCGCGCGACGTAACATTTTGGTTACGCGGCGCCGCTAAGCGCTGCGTCTACCGAGCGAAGGGCGGCGGAGCGATCCGCCGCCCTTTTTCGCATGCTCCGGCACCGAAGGCGCAACGACGCGTTGAGGCGGCATGGACGGTCCGTTTTTCGGTATTTCGGCGTACCACATCCTGCTGGTCGGGTGTGGTTTCGCGATCGTGGTGGCCTATTGGTTGCCGCGATATTTCTCCGGGCGCGAACCGGCCGCGTCGGGCCTGCTTATCATCGGCGGGCTGCTGGTCTTCGGCCTGCTGCCCGGCGTTCCCGAGGCCTTCAGCCCGATCGATCGCCCGAAGTTCTGGGAGATCGCCAGCGAATTCGCCGTCATCATCGCGCTGTTCGGGACGGGTATCCGCATCGACCGGGTGACCGGCAAGGGGTTGTGGGGGCCGACCGCGCGGCTGCTTGCCATCGCGATGCCGCTTTCGATGCTCGGCGTGGTACTGATCGGCTCGGTGGCGGGGCTGACGATCGCCGGTGCGGTGCTGCTCGCCGCGGTGCTCGCGCCGACCGATCCCGTGCTCGCTGCCGACGTCCAGGTCGGCCCGCCGCTCGAAGGCGGCGAACATCCGGTGCGGCTGGCGCTGACCACCGAAGCGGGCCTCAACGATGGCCTCGCCTTCCCCTTCGTCTATCTCGCGATCTTCATCGTCGCGGCGCAGGGCGGGGTGGCCGACTGGCTGGGCGAATGGTTCGCGCTCTATGTCGTCTACAAGATCGCGGTCGGGGTCCTCGCCGGGATCGCGGCGGGCTGGATCCTGGGCAAGGTGCTGTTCGTCCTGCCCCGCGCCAACCCGCTGGCGATGACCGGCAGCGGTGTGATCTCGCTTGCCGGGGTGCTGGTGACCTACGGCGCGACCGAACTGATCGAGGGCTACGGCTTCATCGCTGCATTCGTCATGGGGCTGGTGTTGCGCCGCGCCGAGGCCGACCATGAATATCACGGGCGGCTGCACAGTTTTTCCGAAGCGCTCGAGCACGCCGTCACCGCGATCCTGCTGGTCCTGCTCGGCGGAGCGATCCCCGCGCTGCTCCCCTATCTCGACTGGTCGCACGCGCTGCTCGGCCTCGCGCTGATCTTCCTCATTCGCCCCGCAACGGGAATGGTGGCGCTGGCCGGCACGAGGCTGTCGCTCAAGCAGCGTGGCGTGGTCGCCTTCTACGGCGTGCGCGGGATCGGCTCGATCTATTACATGGCCTATGCCGGGGCGCAGCTCGACCTGGTCGACGAAGGCGCGCTGTGGGCGACGGTGGTGTTCACCATCCTCGTCTCGACCCTCGTCCACGGGTTCAGCGCGGGCAGCGTCGTCTGGGCCGCCACCCATGACGAGAATTCGGAAATCGCGCCCGAGAAATCCTGAGCCGGGCGATCCGCCGAAGGTTCAGCGCATCGTCAGCATACCGCGTTTGGCAACGACGACGAAGGCCGCGAGCAGGGTCAGGCCCCAGAACATCGTCAGCCAGTCGAGCGGCGCGGGCCCGGCCGTGTAGTCGAGATGCGCGGCGATCGCCCAGCCGCCGCCGACGAAGAAGAGGAGGTAGAACGCGGTCGCCCCGGTTTCGCGACCGATCGCGCGCATCAGTTCGTCCTGCCGCTTGTGCGAAGCGATCGAGGCATAGATTGCGACGATCATCAGGCCGACGATCGCCAGCAACGCCGACGCTGGCGCGATCGGCCCTGTCGGCGCCGCCAGCGCCGCGACCAGCAGCGCCGCACCCGCCGTGACCATGCCCAGCCCGCTCATCGACAGCTGGTATTTCTGCTCGCGCAGTTCCTCGGCATCCTCGACATTGAGGAAGGACGCACCCGCCTTGGGGGCCACCACGCCGGCGAGCACCGCGATCGCGGTGACGAGATAGGTCACCCCCACCAAGGCGGCGATCTCGCGCGAAGCGCCCAGATCACCGAGCGTGCCGGTGTCGGCCAGCTGCATGAAGCCGAACGCCCCGAGGAAACCGGCCACCCCGCCCAATCCGAGGGCGAAAAGGGTCTTCTTCAGCTTGCGCGACTTTTCCGCCGCTTCGGTGGTCGTGTCAGTCATGTTCGGGCTCCCATTCGTCGAGGAAAAGTTCGGGCACCGGCACGGCGAACAATTTCGCCATCCGCAGCGCCAATGGCAGTGAGGGATCGTACTTGTCGGTCTCGACCGCGTTGATCGTCTGCCGCGACACGCCGAGCCGCCGGGCCAGTTCGCCCTGGCTCCAGCCCGCCTCCTCGCGGAAATGCTTCACGCGGTTGTGCACCGAATCGCCTCCCTTGCCTGTAAAGAGCTCTTTACTGTAAAGAACATTTGACAGTCAAGAGGTCTTTACACCCCCCGCACCCGCCGCATTTTCCTACATGCGCGGTTTCGGGCACACTGACCGGTGTGATGTTCGTGCCGTCGATATTCCTAGTGAATGCGGAGCCTTGGCGGCGTGCGCGCGGGGCGGATTATTTTTCTCCAGAACAGTGTAACACCCGGTCCATGCCCCCTCGCGGCACCCGGTGGTCGCCGTTTTCCTACTTCGCCGAAATCGCTTACATGGTCCGGCTTTCCATCGTGAACGAGGAGAGCCCCAGCCATGAACCGCCAGCCGATATTCGACTGTGTCCGCGAACTGCTCGGGCGGGGGTTCCGGCAGTACGAGGTTGACCGGATAGACGCGGCGATCGATCGCGCGACCGGGGCGATCGCGGGACGCCCTGCGCCGCTGGTGCAGCCGGGGCAAGACCGGCCGCGACGCCTCCGGCTCGGCGCGGAAGGCCGTGCGCTGATCCGCAAGTGGGAGGGGTGCCACCGGCAGCGCGCCGACGGGCGCGTCGAAGCCTATCCCGACCCCGGCAGTGCGGATGGCCACCCCTGGACGATCGGCTGGGGATCGACCGGGACGGGAATCGCCCGCGGGACGGTGTGGACGCGGGAGCAATGCGACCGGCGCTTCGATGCCGATCTCGTGCGTTACGCGGCGGAGGTCGAGCGCGCGCTGGGAGATGCTCCCACCACGCAGGCGCAGTTCGATGCGCTGGTGAGCTTCCACTACAACACCGGGGCGATCCGCCGCGCCACGCTGACAAAGCGCCACCGCGCCGGCGATTTCGTCGCGGCGGAACGCGAGTTCGGGCGCTGGATCTACAACGATCGCCGCCCGCTCAAAGGCCTCGTCGACAGGCGTCGCGATGAGGTTTCGCTTTATCGCAAATGTTAAGGGCGTCGGAACCTTGGGCCCGAACCTGCCGTTGAAGCGGGCAAAGGAGTTCGAAATGCGCAAGATACTGATCGGAACGGCGACGCTCGCGATCGCCGCCATGACAACCGCCTACTCGCTCCCCGCAGACGCGCAGGGACGTGGCAATGGCAACGGAAACGGAAACGCCCAGGCCGAACAGCGCGGGGGCGGCAACGGCAACGGAAAGGGCAATGCCAAGGCCGATCGCCGTGGCGGGCCCTCGATGGAGGCGCGCGCGCAGCAGCGCGGCAACGGCAACGGTAACGGCCAGGCGAAGGCCGATCGCCGCGGCGGTCCGCCGGTACAGGCGCGCGGCAACGGCAATGCCGGTGCGCGCGGCAATGGCAATGCCGACGCACGGGCCTATCGCACTGCCGACCGCGACTATCGCGGCCGCGATCGCGATTACTATCGCACCGACGATCGCTATCGCGACAATGACGGCCCCTTCTTCGCCCGCGATCGCGACGGCAATCCGGGTCTGATCAACGGGTGTCCCCCGGGCCTTGCCAAGAAACGCAACGGCTGCCTGCCTCCCGGCCAAGCGAAAAAGCGCAACTACGATGCCGGCTGGTTCGGCCTATCGGGCAACGATTACCGCTATCGCGACGGATACATGGTCCGTTACGGTGACAGCGGCATTTCGGGCTACATCCCGCTGCTCGGCGGCGCGCTGTCGATCGGCCAGCCCTGGCCCGGAGATTTCGGCGTCTCGCGCGTGCCCAGCTATTATCGTTCCTATTACAATCTGGGCGACGATTACCGCTATTACGACAACACGCTGTACCGGCTCGATCCCGAAACCGCCGCGATCACCTCGATTGCCGCGTTGATCACCGGCGACGACATCACCGTCGGCCAGCCGATGCCGGCGGGCTACGACGTCTACAACGTGCCGATGGGCTATCGCGATCGTTATTACGATCGTCCCGACGCGCAGTACCGCTACAGCGACGGCTATATCTATCAGGTCGATCCCGAAACCCGGCTCGTCGCCGCGGCGATCGAATTGCTGACCTGAGCGGAAGGGGAGAAAAGACCATGAAGAACACGATCTGGCTGGCGTCGATCGCCGCGACCGCGCTCGCCCTCGGCGGGTGCGAGCGCGTCGAGGACGGCGAAGCCGCACCCGCAACCGAGAACACCGCCGACCAGACGCTGACCGCGTCGATCAGCCAGGCGGACGGCCTGTCGACCGTGGCTGGCGTCATCACCGAGGCGAACCTCGCGTCGGTGTTCGACGGGTCCAGCGCCTATACGGTGCTGGCGCCGACCGATGACGCCTTCGCCGAACTGGGCGATGCGGCCGAACAGCTCACGCCCGATGGCGACACCGCGCCCATGATCGCCCTGCTGCGCAATCATATCGTCCCCGGGCACCTGCGGCCCGACGACCTGCGCACCGCGTTGGCGGACGACGAGGACGGCGAAGTCGAGATGGCCAGCGTCGGCAGCGACCCGGTGACTTTCAGGATGGACGGCGACACGCTCGTCGCACGCGGCCCTGACGGAGCGCAAGTCCGCCTGCTGGTCGATCGCGCGGTCGAGGCCAATAACGGCGTGCTGATCCCGGTCGACGGCATCCTGCGGCGGCTTCCGACGGCCACCACCGCCAGCCGCTGACCACCGAACCGAACGCACCAGTGAAGCGCGTCGTGGCTAGTAGTCGCGGCGCGCTTCGAGGTTCAGGCTCTGGCCCGAAATGGTCGAGATCGAAGCCAGCAGCGAGAGCCAGCTGGTGATCCGGAACTCGAGCTCGGTGGCGCTGTAACCGCGTCCGTCGGTGATCAGCTCGGCGTAGAAGCGATCGCCGAAATACTTGCCCACCGCGACCGCCGTGCCGCGCCCGATCGTCGGGTCCGAGCCGACCACGCGCAGGCGATCGAGCCCGATCGCGCTGCGCAGCGAGTTGATCGGATCGAGCCCGCCGCCGCCGCGCAGGCTCGCCAGCGCCGCACCCAGCTGGAGCGCTTCGGGGGCCGAGATGTCGGTCACCGAGTCGCCGAACAGCAGCCGCGACAGGACTTCCTCGTCCGACAGCCCGCTGGGCGAGGAGAACGCGATCTGCGGGCTCTGCGCGGTGCCGGTGATCGAGACGGTGGCATCGACCGCGCCGCCATCGTTCTCGGCGACGATGCTGAGCCTGGGATTGGGTGGATTGCTGCCGGTGAAGTCGATCCGGCTGGTCTCGCGCAGCTCGAACCGCGCGCCGGCGAACGAATAGGTCCCGCGCACCAGAGTCGCCTGGCGGTAGATCTGCGGCGCGTCGACGGTCCCGCGCAGGCGGATATTGGCGGCCCATTCGCTGTCGAGGCCGAGCCCGCGCACCTCGATCTGGTTGTCGGCCACCGCGTCGATCAAATAACGCCACGGGCCCGAACGGCGGCGCGGCGGGGCGATATCGGCGCGCCCATTGATCTCGCGCGTGGCGATCTGTGGCAGGCGTTCGCGCGCCGGCCCGGCCCCGAGTTGCCAGCGTGCCCGGTCGATCCGCAACCGGCCCGCAATGGTCCCGCCATTGCCGTCGGACACCACGCGCAGGGGGCCGGTGACGGTCGCACCGAGATCGTCGCGTTCGAGCAGCCGGGCATTGTCGGCGGCAAGCTTGAGGTCAATCGTCGGCAGCCGCTCGCCGAGACCCGACAGGTCGATGAAGCCCGACCCGCTGACCGTGCCGCCATTGGGCGCACGCCCCGAGAACCGCCCGATCCGCAGCCGCGCGCCGGCGAAGCGACCGCGCACCCGGATCGAATCGACATCGGTCCCGGTCAGCGCGCTCTGCAGCCGCAGGTCGTCGCTGGCGAGCGACCCGGCGATTGAAGGATCGCGCAGACTGCCGGAGAAGTTCGCGGCGACTTCGAGCGGGCCGGTGAGGTCGAACAGTTCGACCGCGATCAGCCGCCACAGCGCCGAAGCCGGTCCGTTGTAGCGCAACTGCGCATCGAGCGCGCCGCGTTGCAGGCGATCGGGCAGGTTGCCACTGCCCGGCAGGTTCGCGATCCGCCCCTGCAGCCGCCCACGCGTGCGGCCGTCTTCGCGGATCAGCGCACGCGTCTCGAGCCGCGTCGGCGAAAGGTCCGCCGCCAGGAAGAGATCGATCGGGCGCGAGGTGACGACGAGGCCGGCGCGGCTCAGCCCCTCGACCTTCACCCTCGCGTTGCCGACCGGGATCCCGTTCGGGCCGACCTCGTAATTGACGAGCCCCGAGATCTGCCCGCCGAGCCCGAGATCGGCGACTGCGATATCGGTGATGTTGAGCGGGAGTTCGTCTAGCGCGAGATCGAGCCGGGTTCCGTTCGCGGCACCGAAGCGGCCCGAGGCGATCACGCTACCCCCGGCATAGGAAATCTGCGACCGCTCGAGCTCCCAGCCGCCACCATCGAGGCGATTGAGCACCGCGCGCCGCGGCATCGCGATGCGGCGACCGGCATAAGTGCCCTGCAGCGCGAGTGCGATCCTCTCGGGCGCGACGCGACCGTCGAAATTGAGCGCGAAACGACTGCCGCGCCGCCCGGCGACGAGCCCGGTCACGCTGCCGCGCCCGTTGCGCAACGCCACGTCCGCCTCGGCCCGGCCGAGGAACAGATTGCCGCGCGATACGCCGGCGAGGTCGATCTCGGCATCGATCGAGGAAGCGCCCTCGGCGAGGACTCCACGCGCCTCGACCGTGCCGCGCGCGATCCGCACGGGGGTTTCGCCGCCGAAACTCGCATTGGCGGCGCGCAGGTTCGCACTGAAGCTCTGATTGCCCTCGAGCGGCAAGAGCTGGATATTGCCGGTGAGCCCGCCGCCGGTCAGCCCGATCATGCCCCGCGCGATCCCGTCCTCGATCTCCACCGTGCCCTCGCCACGCGTGTCGGCGACGGTGAGCTCAGCGACTTCGATCCGCAGCGGCCCACCCTCGGGTGCAAAGAGATCGAGGTCGCCGCTGAACGGTCCGAGCAGCGAATTGCCGCTGGTCTGGATATCGAACCCGTCCTCGATCGGCGAAAGCGCCACTCGGACGTCCTTCAGACCGGCGGCGGGCAACGGATCGGCGAAGACCAGCTCGGCCACCGGTCCCGCGTCGTCGAGCCGTGCATCGAAGGTGAAGGGTCCGTACTGGACGTGGCGGCCGTCGCCCGCGAGTTCGGTGTTTCCGTTCGCCAATCGCCGACCGGAGGCCGTCAGCGAAAGCTTCTCACCCTTGAGTGCGAAATCGTCGAACAGGATCGGCAGGCCTGCGCCGAGGCGGACGTTGCCGTCGAAATCGAGCCGAGGCCCGGCGAGGTTCGCGAGCGTCGCATTGGCGACTTCGGTGATCGCCCCGTCGAGCGTGGCGGACAGCGTCCATGCGCGGGCGCCGCCGATCTGCAGGTCGATCCGGGCACGGCCGCCCGCACGCCCGATATTGTCGATCGCCAGGCCGTTCGCGCGCGCCGGCCCCGTCAGGCGATAGGTACCGCTGCCGATATCGCCGCGCAGTTGCAGGTCCGCGGAGAGCCCCGGTGCGCGCAATGCGAGATCATCGGACAGCAGGCGACCGCCGGTATAGGTGAGCGTACCCGCAGCTACGACCGGATCGAGCCGTGGATCGACCTGCGCGAGCCCGGTCACGATCCGCTGGGCGCGCGCTTCGAGCGGTACGACCACGCGGGTCCCGTCCCACGTCGCCGTCCCCGACTGGGTCAGCCCGTCGAGCACGTAATCGCCCGCAGCGATCCGTCCGACCGAGAGCGCATGCTCGATCTCGAGATCGCGAAACGCACCGTCGAACGTCGCGGACAGGATCGTGTCCTCGAACGCGACACTGTCGGACAACAGGTTGGGATCGGTCAGCCTGGCATCGAGTGCAAGATCGTCGAACCGGTTGTCGGCGAGGTCGATCGCGCCTTCGGCCACCCCCCGCACTGCTGCGCCGGCGATCTGCGCACTGCCCTCGAGCACGCTGTCGGCGAGCGAACCGACCGCGCGCAGGCTGACCGTGCGGCCGAGTGCGCGCGAGGGCAACCCGGTGAGATTGTCGCGCGGATCGACCTGGCCGAGAAGTTCGTAGGTCTCGCCCTGTTTGGTGAACCTGATCGCGGCCAGCCGCTCGTCGGCCTGGGTCGCGTAGATCCCGCCGGTCCAGCGCTCCCACGTACCGTCGCCGAATACCTGCACCCGCAAGTCCTCGCGCGCCCCCGCCAGCCCGGCGAGGAAGCCGCCCGCCGGAGCATTGTAGTCGAGCCGGAGGTTGTAACGGTCCGCATCGGGTTCGCTGTCGAGCAGGAAGGCGAGATTGTCTTCGCCGCTGATATCGGCGCGTGCATCGACATAGGCGCGCCCGTCGCGAATGTCGGCCTTCAGCACCGCGTTGACGACCTGGCTCTCGCTTCCGATCACCCCTGCGGCGGCGGTGAAATCGACCAGTTCGAGCCGGTCCACCCGGATATCGAAATCGGGCAGGATCGGCGCGTCCTCGTCACCGGGCAGGAGCTCGGGCGAGCGCAGGAAGGTGCCGCGATAGGCGACGAGCTTGCGCACATCGAGGCCGCTGGTGAACCAGCTGAAGGGTCGCCAGTCGAGCTCGACCAGCGGGATTTCGAGGAACTTGCCTTTGGGATCGGACAGGACGACGTCGTGCAGGGTGGCCTCGCCGTAGAGGTCGCCATCGATCCGGCCGATCTCGATCTGGAGCCCCGAAGCGGGCGCGATCTCGGCGATACGATCTGCCACGAAGCGCTGTCCGAAGGGCGAATTGAGCACCGCCAACGCGGCGAGGACGGCGAGGACGAGCGCGCCGAGCGTGACCACTATCCACTTCGCGACCCGCGCCGGGATGGGGAGTTTCCGCGCCGCCATCAGAACGCCTGGCCCAGCCCGACATAGACCGCGACCGGGCTGTCGCCTTCGCGCCGGTTGAGCGGCACGCCGACATCGACCCTGATCGGTCCGAAATTGGTTTCGTAGCGCACGCCGACGCCCGCCCCGATGCGGATGTCGCTGAAATCGGGGGTTGCGCCGCGGTCGACCGAGCCGGCGTCGACGAAGGGCACCACCGACAGCGCGCCGGAGAAAAGCGGCGTCCCGATCCGTGCCTCGAGGTTGATCTCGGTCAGCGAGCGCCCGCCCGAGGGTTCGCCGAGCATGTCGCGGGGCCCGATCCGCTGGTAGCCATAGCCGCGCACCGAATTCGCCCCGCCGGCATAGAAGCGTCGCGAGGGCGCTATAGATTGGATGTCGGCGCCGGGGATGGAGCCGAACTTGGCGCGGCCCGCGAGCACGATATTGTCGGACAGCGAGAAATAGGCCCGTCCATCGAGCCACATCCGCGCATAGTTCGACTGCACGCCATCATTGCGCGAGGTTTCGGGCGAGACGAATGCGCTCAGGCGGAAGCCGGTGGTCGGATCGAGCAGATTGTCCGAACTGTCGAGCGTGGCGGACAGCGGCAGTGCCGCGACGAAATAGGTTTCGCGCGGAGCCATGGTTGGTCCGGTGAGCGAGCCTTCGCGCTCGCTGGTGGCGACCGCCTCGAACCCGACCGACCAGTACCACGGCTTCTGGAACAGCAGCGTGGTCTCCTTCTCGAACCGCGCGAGCAGCGCGGCGGTGGTGGCCTCGAAGGCGTCGCGCTCGATCGTGGTCCCGTAGAGATCGATCGAGAGAACCTGGTCCCGGCCCATGAAATTGTTCTTGCGGAACAGCACCCCGGCGAGCTGCTCGCGGGTCCCCGCCACTCCGCGCACGCGCAGCATGCCTTCGGGCGGAAACAGGTTGCGATGCTCCCAGCTGCCTTCGAGCCTGAAACCGTCCTGGCTGTCGTAACCGATCGCCCCCGCCCAGGTGCGCAGCGGCGCTTCGGTCATCTCGACATCGAGCACGACCTCGCCCGGTGCCTCGCCCTGCGGGGCGGCGGTTTCGCGGGGGGTCACGGTGACCGAAGAAACCAGCCCGGTGGCCAGGATCGCCTGGCGCAGGTCCTGGACGTCGGAGCGCATAAAGAGCTCGCCCGGATCGAAGCGCGCGATTCGCTGGAGGTGGCGGCTCGAGAGGAAATCCTCGCGGTTCGAATTGACCCCGGCGAAATTGTACTTGCCCCCCGGTGCGACCGGCACGGTCAGATCGCCCTCGACCCGCTCGTGATCGATCAGCAGCGAAGGTTCGCCGACATCGGCGAAGGCGTAGCCGCTCTCGCCGAGTTCGTAGGTGAGCCCGGCGACTGCGTAGACGATATCGTCGCTCTTGACCGCATCGCCGACTTCCAACGGATCGAGTTCGTCGATCGAGACGAGCCCGTCACGCAACCGGCGCTCCTCGCGAGGGGTGATCTCGTCGGAGCTGTCCTCGCGGCGCACGCCGAAGCTTGCTCGAAGGTGGGGGTAATCGCTCCCGGTCTCCGCGAGATCGCCAAAGTCGATCGCCCCAAAAAGGTATTGCTGTCCCGGGACGATATCGAACCGGATTCTCGCGCCCTCCCCGGCCGGATCGCCAATCGGCGCGGCGGCGACGGTGCGGAAGATCTGGGCGTCGTAATAGCCGTAAATGCGCAGCAGGTCGTCGAGCAGTTCACGGTCGTTCGCCGCGCGCGCATTCAGCTGGGCGATGGTCGAATCGTCGCTGTCGAGCTCGACGATCGAGGACAGCGCACGAAACCGCTCGAGGAATTCGGTGCCTTCCGGGAATCGGTCGCCGCCGGTCGGGAAGACGAGCGTCAGCGTGTCGTTGATCGCGAACTCCTCCCCGCTCGCGACCAGCGGTTCGACGATTGTGTCCGCCTGAGCTTCTTCGAAGGCGGCAGCGAGTTCGGGATCGGGTTCGATCGGGTCCGGGCGGGCGAGTTCGAACGGCGGTTCGGGCCACTCGACCGACAGGTTCATCTCGGGCAGCGGCGCTTCTGGGTCGACCCGCTCGCCGTCGATTTCCTCGCCGGACTCTTCCGCCTCGGCCCATTCTTCCGGATTGTCGATCGCACTGTCGGGGATCAGCGCTTCGAGTTCGTCCTCTGTGTCGCGATCCTGCGCCTGCAGAGGGGTCGCGGCGAAGCCCAGCGCGAACAGCGCCGCCGCCAGCCAATTGGTTCGGAACCGGTCAGGCGTCCGCGTGAATGGGCGCGCCACCTGCGACGCCGTCCTTGTCCTTGCCACCGAACATGAATCCGTCGCCGTGCGGCTTGCAGGCTTCGGCGATGAGCTCGGCCTGGCGGGTGGGGGCCATCGGTTCCCAGCCATTGGGACCAAGCAGTTCGAGCGGGCGGAAGCGGACCTTGTACTGCATCCGGGGTGCGCCTTCGACCCAGTATCCGAGATACACGTATCCGAGCCCCTGCGAGGCGGCGCGCTGGATGTGATCGAGGATGATGTAATTTCCAAGCCCGCTGCGATCTTCACATTCGGGGTCGTAGAAACTGTAGATCATCGAGAGCCCGTCGCCCTGCCTGTCGGTCAGGCAACAGCCCACGAGCTTGCCAGGTTCGACCCCGTCACCCGGCTCGCGATATTCGATAACACAACTGGTTACCGGCGTATGCTCCACCATATCGGCAAAATCGACTTCGTCCATCTCATTCATCCCGCCGCCCGGATGGCGCGCGGAGAGATACTTGCGCAGGAGTTCGAATTGTTCGGCAGTCGCCCACGGGCGGCACTCGCTCGCCACGAGGTCGGCATTGCGCTTGATATTGCGTTTCTGGCTCGTGGACGGCTTGAACTGTTCGGCCACCACGCGAACCGAGACGCAGGCCCGGCAATCGAGGCAGGAGGGACGATAGGCGACCGTCTGGCTGCGACGGAAACCGATCCGGCCGAGTGCTTCGTTAAGCGCATCCGAATTCGGCCCCGACAATTCGGTGAACACCTTCCGCTCGGTCTTTCCCGGCAGGTACGGACAGGGCGCGGGGCTCGTCACGTAGAAACGGGGAAAGCGAACGGGGGCGGTCACGGTTCGGGGCACCTCTTCCAGTCAATCCGGCGGCGGGGCGAGCCCCGCGCTCGACGACGTTTATGTCGTCCAACATGGAGTGTTTAAAGGGGATTAACCACGAAAATTTTCAAATCGGCAAGAATTGCGGGTGGGATCGAGGGCGGCGAGCCAAACCGTGCCGAAGCTGGACGGAACCCGACCGGCGCACTCCCGGTGCAGGGATCAATCGGTCCTCTGGTCGATCTCCACCCGGCTCACCGAATAGCCCGCCTCCCGTAGACTCGCGACCAGCGCGTCGAGCTGTTCGGCGTCGCGCGCCTCGCACTCGATATCGGTCATCGAATCCTTCGCCGGCAGCGAGGTGAAGACGCGGTGGTGGATCACCTCGATGATGTTGACGTTGCGCTCGGCAAACAGCTTCATCACCTGGTAGAGCGCGCCGGGCCGGTCGATCAGCATGATCCGCAATCGCGCATATCGCCCGCTCCGCGCAAGGTCGCGCAAGAGCACGTTGGCGAGCAGGCGTGTATCGATATTGCCGCCGCAGAGCGGGATGCCGACATTGCGCCCGGCGAACTTCTCGCGATGTTGCAGGACGGCTGCCAGGCCGCTCGCCCCGGCGCCTTCGGCCACGGTTTTCTCGATCGTCAGCAGCAGCGCGATCGCGCTTTCGATATGCCCCTCGTCGACCAGCAGCAGGTCGTCGAGCAGATCGCGCAGCACCTCGCGGGTGAAATGTCCCGGTTCCTTGACCGCGATGCCTTCGGCGATCGAATCCCCCCCGATCGGTAGGTCGGTGCCGTTGAGCGTGTTGTAGAGCGCGGGATAGAGTTGCGCCTCGACCCCGATCACCTCGATCTCCGGCCGCAAGGCCTTGGCCGCCGTGCCCATGCCCGAGGACAAACCGCCGCCGCCGATGGGGATCGCGAGCATGTCGAGCTCGGGCGCGTCCTCGAGCATTTCGAGCGCGACCGTGCCCTGTCCCGAGGCGACCTGTGGATCGTCGAAAGGATGAACGAAGGTCAGCCCGCGTTCGCGTTCGAGTTCGCGCGCATGGGCGTAGGCTTCGTCGAAGGTCTCGCCGAACAGCTCGACCTTGCCGCCGACCATCTCGGTCTGGCGGATCTTAATCGTCGGGGTCGATTTCGGCATCACGATCGTGACGGGAATGTCCTGCCGGGTGCCGTGATAGCTCAAACCCTGCGAGTGATTGCCCGCCGAGGCCGCGATCACCCCGCGTTTGGCATCCGCCGGATCGAGCTGCAGCAGCGCGTTCAATGCGCCGCGCTCCTTGTAGCTCGCGGTAAATTGGAGGTTCTCGAACTTGAGCCAGATATTCGCGCCGGTGATTTCGCTGAGCGTGCGCGAATGCCGGGTCGGCGTACGGACGACCTGCCCCTCGATCCGCTCGGCGGCCGCGCGGATCGTCTCGAGGCTCAGCCCCTCATGTGTTTTATCGTCTCCCATGGCAGCGCGGGTAGCGCAAAGCCCCGCCCGCGCCAACGCATGATCGGGCCGCATCGCTTGCAAGTACCGCCGGGCGCATGCAAAGCCTCGCCGCATGGGAGACGGAAAGCGCATCTTTTTCCTCGGGCTCGGCCCGATCGGCGGCGCCATCGCGCGCCGGCTTGCCGCCGCCGGCCACGAAGTGATCGTCTACGATCGTAGCGACGACCGCGCCGATGCCTGGATTGCCTCCGATGACAGCGGCGCGATCCGCGTTCCGACGCCTGCCAGCGGGGCCGAAGGCGCCGATGGGGTGATCGCCTGCCTCGACCGCGACGAGGATATCGAGGCGATGTTCCTCGGCGAGGACGGCGCGCTGGCCGCTATGGGCAAGGATGCAGTGCTGATCGACCACACGGCTGGTCCAGTCAGCCTTGTGCGGCTTTTGGCGCGGGATGGTTCGGCTCATTGCGTTCACCTTGTCGATGCGCCTGTCGCCTGCGGTCGGGCGGAGGTCGAGAAGGGCACGCTTGCGATCGCATGCGACGGCAGCGAAGAAGCGCTCGCCCTCGCCCGTCCGATCATGGATGTCTATGCCGCGCGCATCATCCACGCCGGCCCGGCAGGATCCGGACAGGCAGCCGCGATGGCGAACCAGGAACAAGTTTGATGGGAGTGAAAAGGTGAAGATGATTCGGGTCGCGCTGGCTGCGCTGGCGCTCGGAATGACGGGTACGGCGGCACACGCCGACACGCTGTTCGACGACGTCCAGGGCATCACTCTCGACGAAGAAGGCAAGATCCAGCGCTTCGTCGCCTTGCTCGTCGGTGACGATGGCCGGATCAAGCAGGTCTTCCAGCGCGGCGAGGAATTGCCGCGCGACGTCGATTTTCGCGAGGATGGCCGGGGCCGCGTGATGATGCCCGGCCTGTTCGACGCACACGTTCACGTGATGGGCATCGGCTTCGGCGCGCTGACCCTCGACCTGTCGCAGACCAAGTCGCTCGAGGAAGCGCAGGCGCTGATCGCGGCCTATGCCGAGGAGTTTCCCGACCGTCCCTGGATCCTCGGTCGCGGCTGGAACCAGGAAATCTGGGGCCTGGGTCGCTTCCCGACCGCAGCCGAGCTCGACGCGGTGGTAGGCGATCGCCCCGTATGGCTCGAACGGGTCGACGGCCACGCCGCCTGGGCGAACAGCAAGGCGCTCGAACTGGCGGGCGTGACCGCCTCGACCCAATCGCCCTCGGGCGGCCGGATCGAACGGCTGCCGGGGACTCGCACGCCCTCGGGCGTGTTCGTCGATGCGGCGATGGACCTCGTGCAAAAGGTGGTCCTGCCGCCGCGCCCGGTCGATCGCGACCTTGCGCTGCAGGCCGCGCAGAAGATCCTCGTGCGCAACGGTATCGTCGCGGTCGCCGATATGGGGACCACGATCGAGGACTGGCAGAGCTTTCGCCGTGCCGGCGATAGCGGCGCGCTCGACATCCGGATCGTGAGCTACGCCGCAGGGATCGACAACATGTCGCTGATCGGTGGCCCCGGACCGACCCGCTGGCTGTATGGCGATCGCCTGCACATGGCAGGTGTGAAGCTCTATCTCGACGGTGCGCTCGGATCGCGTGGGGCATGGTTGAAGGAGCCCTATGCCGACGCACGCGACCAGACCGGACTGCCGCTCGCGACACCCGCGCAATTGCGCAACATGATGAGCCGCGCCTCGCTCAACAATTTCCAGCTGGCGATCCACGCCATCGGCGACGCCGCCAATGCCGAAGTCCTCAACGCGATCGACGATCTCGACGAAACCTACGAGGGCGATCGCCGCTGGCGCATCGAACATGCGCAGATCGTCGCGCCGCAGGACCTGGCGCGATTCGGACAGCTCGGGGTCATCGCCTCGATGCAGCCGCTCCACCAGACATCAGACATGTTCATGGCCGAGGCGCGACTCGATCCCGCCCGGCTCGAGGGTGCCTATGCCTGGGATACGATCCGCGAGAATGGCGGCCACCTCGCCTTCGGGTCGGACGCGCCGGTCGAACCGGCCGATGCCTTCGCCGGCCTCGCGGTCGCGGTCTCGCGCCAGAACTCAGAAGGCGAGCCCTATGGCGGCTGGAGGAGCGAGGAAGCGATCAATTTCGAACAGGCGCTTGCGGCCTTCACCACCGGTGCCGCCTATGCCGCATTCGCCGAAGATCGACTCGGGCGCATCGCGCCCGGCATGCGTGCCGATTTCCTGTTCGTCGATCGCGACCCGACCATGGCCTCTCCCAGCCAACTGCGCGAGACGCGCGTGCTGGAAACCTGGATCGGTGGCCGGAGGGTCTATCGCGAAGCCGATTAAAACGGTATGGGAACGTAACTTAATGGAAACCATTCCCGCCTAGCGCATGGATGTGCGATCCATGGGTCCGCGCGGGAAGGAACGCTGCAAATCGGCAACAGTTCGAAGATTGGGCTGAAATGTAGCGCGAAATTGAAACAGAAGGCTTGTCTTGAGGGTTCGAATCGCATAGAGCCCCAAATCGAAAGAGCTCAAAGGAGACTTTAAGAATGAATATCCGTACTTTCGCCGCTGCCGCTGCAGCGCTGACTCTCACGACCACGCCGGTTCTGGCGCAGGCCGATGCCAGCCGCACCGCCGCACCCGCGGAAGAAGCGGAAGCGGGCTTCGGTTCGTCGAGCCTTCTCCTCATTCTCGCGATCGTCGCGTTCGGCGCCGGCATCTTCGTGCTCGCCGACAACGACGACGACACGCCGGTCAGCCCGTAAGACCGAAGCTAAACGAATTCGAAAGCGGGGCCTTCGTGCCCCGCTTTTTTTGTCTGCATTGTAGGCACATCACCCCCGAAAGTCAGACTTCGACCGGTTGACGCCGTCCATATTGTCGCGCAAATGTTGGCCTGAGCCCGATAATTGGTATTTTCGGTATTATTCAGGCTTTTACTGGCGGTCGTCGTTCATCAGGAACGGTTGATCGCGCACTTGGAACGTTCCCGCGGGTCGCTCCGTTGGAATAGTGAATCCGCACTCGCAGGAGGGAATATGAATATCAAAAAGACACTCATCGCCGGCGCCTCGGCTTCCATGCTGATCGCGTCGCCGATCGCCGCGCAGGCCGATCGCGCCTCGGCTCCGGCCGAAGACAGCGAACAGGTCTTCGGTGGTAGCTTCCTCATTTCCGCGCTGATCGTTGCCGCCGTCGTGGTCGGCATCGTTCTCATCGCCGACGATGACGATGAACCCGTCAGCCCGTAAGGCTCGACGAACTATTGGAATTGAACGCGGGGCCATTCGGCCCCGTTTTCATGTCAGGCGTCGGTTTCCGGCTGGCCTGCGACGTCCTGCCGATCGCGCTTGCGCTCGGACAGGCGCATCAACACCAGCGATCCTTCGAACAGGAGGAACAGCGGCACCGCGAGCAGGATCTGCGAGAACACATCGGGCGGGGTGATGATCGCAGCGACCGTCACGATCCCGACGATGACATAGCGCCGCGCCTTCGCGAGCTGCGCGCGTTCGACGATCCCGGCCCGGTTCAGCAGCAAGAGGAAAACCGGCAGCAGGAAGCTGACGCCGAACACGATGATGAACCGCATAACGAGCGCAAGGTAATCTCCCACCGCGGGCAGCGCCTCGACCGTCAGCCCGCCGCGCTCGCCCTGGAATCCCAGAAACCATTTGAACGCGGTGGGCATGACCACGAAATAGGCCAGCGACGCGCCCGAGAGGAACAGCACGGGCGTCGCGAGCAGGAATGGCAGGAACGCCTTCTTCTCCTTCGCATACAGCCCCGGCGCGACGAACGCCCACAGCTGGTTCGCGATGAAGGGGAAGGACAGCAGGAAGCCCGCGAACAACGCGACCTTCATGTCGACGAAGAATTGTTCGTAGAGCTTGGTGAAGATCAGCTGCCCCTGCCCTTCGGCAAAGGCGCTGCGCAGCGGAAGCACCAGCCAGCCGAAGATCACATCGGCGAATGGCAGGCAAATGGCGAAGCCTATGCCGAGGAACACCAGCGCGCGGACCAGCCTGGTGCGCAATTCGGCGAGGTGTTCGACCAGCGGGGCCTGCGTTTCGTCGAGATCCTTGATCAGCGCCATCAGCCCTGCCCCTCATTGCTGCCCCTGCCAAACGGCAATTGCGGAAGTTCGGACGGCAGCGGTGGGTCGTCGGGATCGCGCGCGGGCTTCGCCTCGGCGCTCTCCGACGCTTCTTCGGGCGGAGCTGCCAGCGGCCGCATTTGCGGTTCTTCGGCCTCGGTCGCCTGGCGCTTATGCATGGGCTCGAACTCGGCGATGTCCTCGGTCGCTTCGGTATGGTCGCGCATGATCCGTTCGTTCTGCGCCTTCCACTCCTTCTCCATGTCCTCCATTTCCGCCTCGCGGATCATCGTGTCGATGCCCGAGCGGACGTGGTTGGACATGCGGCGTATCTTGCCGAGCCAGCGTCCCGCCTGTCGCAAGGCAGCAGGCATGTCTTTCGGACCGATCACCGCGACCGCGACGACCAGGATGATCAGGATTTCGGCGGCGCCGATGTCGAACATGGGCTCTTGTGCCTCGCGGGTTTAGCGCGCGCCCTTGCTGCCGTCCTTGGTTTCGGTCGGCGTCGGCGGAACAGCGCCATCCGAGGCACTCGGCGGCGGGATCTGGCGCGTGGGTTCGGATGGCTCGGACGGCTTGTCCTCGTCGCTCATCCCCTCCTTGAAGCTTTTCACACCCTTGCCGAAATCGCCCATCATTTCCGAAATCTTGCCGCGCCCGAACAGGACGAGGATGACAAGCGCGATAATAAGAAGCTGCCAGACGCTGAGGCCCATGGGAAATTCCTTGTTGGTTCGAAGCCCGATATAGGCGTTCGGCCAGCTATTCGCCAGCCGCGTCCGTATCGGTTCGCGCGAATTCACCGTCGTCGCCGTCGTCCTCGGCGGTCTCGTCTCCGCCCTCAAAATCGAGCGCTTCCATCGCCGCATCGACCGGATCCAGCAGCCCGGCGGCGCGCAGATCCTCTATCCCCGGCAGGTCGCGGCGCGATTCGAGCCCGAAATGGGCGAGGAATTCGGGGGTGGTGAGATAGGTGAGCGGTCGACCGGGCACTTCTCGACGCGGGCCCATCCGTACCCAGCCTGCCTCCATCAACACGTCGAGCGTGCCGCCGCTGGTCTGAACCCCGCGAATCGATTCGATTTCGGCCCGCGTGACCGGTTCGTGATAGGCGATGATCGCGAGGACTTCTGTCGCGGCGCGCGACAGGCGCCGGATCTGCTCTTTTTCGCGCCGCAGCAGGTGCGCGAGATCGGGGGCAGTCTGGAAGAACCACTTCTTGCCGCGCTCGACCAGCCGCACCCCGCGTTTGGCATAATGCGCCTGCAGTTCGGCCAGCGCCGGCTTGACGTCGGCATCGCCGAGATGCGTCGAGATGTCCTGCCAGGTCATCGGCTCCTCGCTTGCGAAGAGCGTTGCCTCGACCGCCCGCACCAACTCGTCGGGGGCGCTCATGCGGCGTTCTTCGCATTGGGCATGGCCCGCAGGCGCAGCGGGCCGAAAATATCTTCCTGCTCGATTTCCGCCTTGCCCATCCGCGCGAGCTCAAGCGCAGCGACGAAGCTCGAAGCGAGCGCCGACTTGCGCAATTGCGGGTTGGCGTGATCGGGCAGGAAATCGCGGATTTCCATCCATTTGACGCTGACACCCAGCATCGAGGACACGCGCGACAACGCGCTGTCGAGCGTCATCACCATCCGCTCGCGCACCATGTGGATCGCCGGCGCAGTGCGCGCCTTCACCTGTCCATAAGCCTGGACGAGCGCGAAGTGATCGCATTTCCACTTGTGCTTCCTGTCGATCCGCAATCCTTCGGGCGCTCCGCGCACGAACACGTCGCGCCCGATCCGGTCGCCGCCCATCAGGCGCGCCGCGGCATCGCGCATCGCCGCGAGCCGCTGGAGTCGCAATTGCAGCCGCAAGGCGAGCTCTTCTGCGCTCGGTTCGTCCTGCTCTTCCTTGGGCAGCAGCAGCGCCGATTTTAGGTAGGCGAGCCACGCCGCCATCACGAGGTAATCGGCCGCCAATTCGAGCCGCAACGCACCCGCACGATCGATATAATCGAGATATTGCTCGACCAGCGCGAGGATCGAGATGTTGCGCAGGTCGACCTTTTGCCGCCGCGCAAGGTCGAGCAGGAGATCGAGCGGCCCCTCCCACCCGTCGAGTTCGAGATAGAGCGCGTCGTCAGGCGTCGGACCGGTAGCGACGCCGTCCCACTCCTCTTCCTCGCCCTCGAACGGTTCGAGCGTCAGGCCATCGAGCATATCGGTCATGCGGCGACCTCGGCGGCATTCAGCAAGGCATCGCGCTTGGCGATAAGGTCTTCGCGCTGAGCGAGGTCTCCGCGCGCGAGATCGGTCGCCTCGAGCGCCCGGTCGAGGCGCTGCATACCCTGGTCCGAGAGCGCCCCGCAGCGTTCGGCAATCCCGCGCATGTCGTCCATGCGGCCCCAGCAATTGAGTACCAGGTCGCACCCGGCGGCGAGCGCCTTTTCGGAACGTTCGGGGATCGTACCCTCGAGCGCCTGCATATCGATATCGTCAGTCAGCAGCAGGCCGTCGAAGCCGATCTCACCGCGTATGATGTCGTTGACCACGGTCGGCGATTGCGTCGCGGGGTGCTCGGGGTCCCACGCCTCGAACACCAGGTGGCAGGTCATCCCGATCGGGTAGTCAGCCAGCGCCCGGAACGGCGCGAGATCGTGTTCGAGCTCTTCGGCCGATGCCTCGACCCGCGGGAGTTCCTTGTGCGAATCGGCCATCGAGCGGCCATGGCCGGGCATGTGCTTGATGCAGCCAGCGACCCCCGCCGATGCGAACCCGTCGAGGATCGCGCGCCCCAGCGCGGCGACGCGCATCGGATCGCGGCCCAGTGCTCGATCGCCGATAACATCGTGCGCCCCGTCCACCCGTACGTCGAGCGAGGGATGGCAATCGACGGTGATACCGGCTTCGGCGAGTTCGAGCCCCAACGCCGTGGCATTGACCCGCGCCGCCTCGATCGCGGTGGCGGGAGCGATATCGTAGAGCCTGTCGAACCGCTCGCCCGGCGGAAAGGCTGGCCAGACCGGCGGCTTCATCCGCGCAACGCGGCCGCCTTCCTGGTCGATGCAGATAAACAGCTTCTCGCGCCCCTGGATCGCGCGCAAATCGTCGGTCAGTGCGCGCAATTGCTCGCGGCTCTCGATATTGCGCCCAAACAGGATGTAGCCCGCCGGATCGCAATCACGGAAAAAGGCGCGCTCCTCGGCAGAGAGCGCGGTTCCGGCAAAGCTGAGGATCGCGGGCGTCATCGCGGAAATGTGCGCCTGTCGCGCGGTTCAGCGCAAGCGCGAGAGCGACGGGAAGTGTGGAAAGAGAGTCCGGTCGAGTCGACGCCGAACTGTGCACTCAATCGCGGACCTGGCAGTCGATACCCACCGAACGCAATTCGCCGCACAGCGCGTTCGCTTGCGACGCATTCGGGGCGAGCGCCTGGAGCCGGAACACGGTGCCGATATCGGCGCGCGCTTCCTCGATCCGATAATTGCGGCCTTGCAGCGGGCCGCTGGCGGATAATTCCGCCCACGCCTGTTCGGCGCGGTTGCGGCTGCGATAGGCACCGACCTGCACACCAACGCCGGACGCCGGTGCCTGACTCTCCGCCGGCGCTGTAGGAGTGTCGGCTTCGCTGCCACCTGCTAGCTGCGCCTGCCGCGTCTGCCCCTCGGCAGCGGTCGGCGCACTGTCACCGGTGCGGTCGAATTCGCGTCCGCCGCGATCTTCGGGCGCGATCTTGTAGGGACCATCCGGCGCGGCGATCACTTCGCCGGACGCGGTTTCGGCCGGGTCGCCGGAATTGCCGTACAGGAACCAGATTGCCCCGACTATCGCGACCATGGCGGCGA
This sequence comes from Pseudoblastomonas marina, assembly GCF_034374265.1. Lineage (NCBI taxonomy): Bacteria > Pseudomonadati > Pseudomonadota > Alphaproteobacteria > Sphingomonadales > Erythrobacteraceae > Pseudoblastomonas > Pseudoblastomonas marina. The sequence continues at coordinate 1,644,618 of NZ_CP139718.1, forward strand.
GCGCGATCACGCTGATGATCACGATCCGACGCGTATCGAAGGCGTCTTCATCCTCTTCCTCGAGCCCGCTTTCGAGCCAGGGCAGGCTGCGCTCTTCCTCGAGCGCGAGGCGATCGTCGTTTCCGTATGCCGCGTCGGACATGGCCGCAGGTCCCTAAAGTTCGTCGACGGCCTCGACGCCGAGGATGGCGAGACCGTTCCGGACAACCTGCCCGATCCGTTCGGCGAGGAAAAGCCTCGCGGAGGTGATTTCCGCATCGTCCTCGACGAGGATGCGCATTTCGGGCCGGTCGTTGCCGAGGTTCCAGAAGGCATGGAAGGCCGCGGCGAGGTCCTGCAGGTAGAAGGCGATGCGGTGCGGTTCGCGCGCGGCGGCCGCGCTCTCGACGATCCGCGGGAACTGTGCCGCGACCTTGACCAGCGCCAGTTCTTCCTCGCCCAGCCGGTCGAGCGCATCGGCGCTCGGCGCGACGCCCGCCGCGGTCGCCTTGCGCAGCGTCGATGCGATCCGGGCATGGGCATATTGCACGTAGAAGACGGGATTGTCCTTCGAGGCCTCGACCACCTTGGCGAAGTCGAATTCCATCTGCGCGTCGGGCTTGCGGGTGAGCATGGTGAAACGCACCACGTCCTTGCCCACTTCGCGCACCACGTCGGCGAGCGTGACGAATTGGCCCGAGCGCTTCGACATCTTGACCGGCTCGCCGTCGCGCAGGAGCTGGACCATCTGCACGAGCTTGACGTCGAACGGGACGTTGCGGCCCGAGCCCTCGGTCAGCGCGGCGACCGCGGCCTTGATCCGCTTGACCGTACCCGAATGGTCGGCCCCCCAGATATCGATCAGCGCATCGGCATTCTCGGCCTTCTGGAAGTGATAGGCGAGATCGGCACCGAAATAGGTCCAGCTGCCGTCGCTCTTCCTGATCGGGCGATCCTGGTCGTCGCCGAACCTGGTCGCGCGGAACAAGGGCAGTTCTACCGGCTCCCAATCGTCGAGCGTTTTGCCCTTGGGCGCTTCGAGCTCACCGTCATAGACGAGATCGTGCTCGCGCAGCCACGCTTCGGCCGCTTCTGGCTTGCCGGCCGCCTGCAACTCGGCTTCCGAGGCGAACAGGTCGTGCTCGATCCCGAGCAACGCGAGATCGGCCTTGATCAGCTCGATCATCCGTTCGACCGCAAAGCCTCGAAACACCGGTAGCCATTCGCTCTCGGTGGCCTCGAGATACGTATCGCCGAAACGGTCCCTCGCCGCCTCGCCGACGGGCTTCAGGTATTCGCCCGGATAGTAGCCTTCCGGAATGTCGCCGATATCCTGGCCGTGCGCCTCGCGATACCGCAGGTGCGCCGAGCGCGCGAGCGTATCGACCTGGCTTCCGGCATCGTTGACGTAATATTCGCGGGTGACGTAGTGCCCGGCGAATTCGAGCAAGCCCGCCAGCGCATCGCCCACCACCGCACCGCGGCAATGGCCCATATGCATCGGCCCCGTGGGGTTGGCGGAGACGTATTCGACATTGACCCGCGTGCCCTCACCCACGGTCGAGCGGCCATAGGTCTCGCCCAGTGCCGCGATCGCGCGCAGTTCGTCGCGCCACGCGTTGTCGGACAGCCGGAGGTTGATGAAGCCCGGCCCGGCGATTTCGACCGAATCGATCGCGTCGACCTTGCGCAATTCCTCGGCCAACGACTCGGCCAGCGCGCGCGGATTGGTCTTCGCCGGCTTGGCCAGCACCATCGCAGCATTGGTGGCGAGATCGCCATGCGCCGGATCGCGGGTCGGCTCGACGGTAACGTTGCCGCGCTCGATCCCTTCCGGAAGCGTCCCGGCGGCCTGGAGCGCATCGAGCGCAGCGGAAACATGCGCGGCCATTGCCGCGTGAATGGTCTTGGTGGCTTTCGACATGGCGCCAGCGCTTAGCAAATCCGCCACAGAGCGCAACGAATCACGCGCCCCTGCGGGACCGCTCCCGGAATCAGCGCGTGGCGTTGTAGCGCAGCTGGTCCTCGGTCAGCTGGAACCCCACCAGCATCTCGAAGCTAGCCCGCGCAACCGCGGCGCGCACTTCCGGGCGGGTCAGCGGATCGACCGCCGCATCGGGATCGCCGGGGCGACGGCGACGCGTGATCTGCTCGCGGATATCCTCGGGCAGGGTCGCTTCGGCGCGATCGATATAGGCGGCGGCGGTGCCAGTGGCACGCGCGCGGTCCTGGCCGTCGGCGAAGTTCACCGTGACGCTGCCGACCTTCTTCGAAACGATCGCGCTGCCGCCGCGCAGCACGGTCACGAAATAGGGCAGCGTGACCTGCCGCGCACCGCGCGTGTCGGTACGCCGGGCGAGCACGTCGAAACTGGCGGTGGCGTAGATCTCATCCGCGCTTTCGGCGCATTCGAAGCGCAGGTTGGTCATGCTGGCCGACACGTCGAGCGCGGCGGCGGAATAGTTGTTCGGCGCGCTGAAGGTCGTCACGTCGCCGGTGTAGTCGGGAATCCCGACCGCCGGGCAGGTGCTGCGCACCGCGGTGATGCCGACCCCTTGGTTGACGACGATATCGCCTTCGTTGGCACAGCCCGCGAGGCTGGCGGCGACAAGGGCGGCAAAACTGGCAAAGCGGAGATTCATGGTTGGACCTGGTCCCGAATTTTGTCTCGTGTTCGCACCCGCCCTAGCGAGGCGGACGACAAAGCGCTAGATGCGCGTCCATGAATGCTCCCTTGCAAGCCACAGACGTGCGCCGCGACGCGCTGACCGTCCTGGTCGCCGCCCCGCGCGGTTTCTGCGCCGGCGTCGACCGGGCAATCGAGATCGTCGAGCGCGCGATCGAGAAATACGGTGCGCCGGTCTATGTCCGGCACGAAATCGTGCACAATCGCTACGTGGTCGACGCGCTGAAGGAGAAGGGCGCGGTGTTCGTCGAAGAGCTCGACGAAGTGCCGGACGGCGTGCCGGTGGTGTTTAGCGCACACGGCGTGCCGAAGGCCGTGCCGGCCAAGGCCGAGGAACGCGGGCTCGATTATCTCGACGCGACCTGCCCGCTGGTGAGCAAGGTTCATCGCCAAGCCGAACGGCAGGTCGAAAAGGGGCGCCATATCCTCTTCATCGGCCATGCCGGCCATCCCGAGGTGATCGGGACGTTCGGCCAGGTGCCGAAGGGCGACATGACGCTGGTCGAGACGGTCGAGGACGTGGCCCGGCTCGACTTCCCAGCCGAACGCGAACTCGCCTTCCTCACCCAGACGACCCTGTCGGTCGATGACACCGCCGATATCATCGCCGCGCTGCAGGAGAAGTTCCCGGGCATCATCGCGCCCAAGGCCGAGGACATCTGCTACGCGACCTCGAACCGCCAGGCCGCGGTCAAGCAGATTGCGGAGAGCTGCGACCTCATGCTGGTTATCGGCGCGCCCAATTCCTCCAACTCGCTCCGGCTGGTCGAGGTCGCCGACCGGCTCGGCACCGATGCCAGGTTGATCCAGCGCGCGAGCGAGATCGAGGAAAGCTGGCTGGCGGGCGTCGGGACCGTTGGTGTGACGGCGGGCGCATCTGCACCCGAGATTCTCGTTCGAGAGGTCATCGCCCGGCTCGGCGAATTCCGCACGCTGGACGAGCGCCAGGTACGCACGATCGACGAGCGGATGGTGTTCAAGCTGCCGCGTCAGCTCGTCGACTGAGCCGGCGCCATGGCGGTTTTCACCGCGCTCGACGAAGACGAACTCGCCGCATTCCTGCAGGCATACGGCTTGTCCTCCGATGCGACGCGCACTCCGCTCGAGGGTGGGGTCAGCAACAGCAATTGGTGCCTCGATTTCGGCATTTCGAGCCCCGCTTTGGTCCTGACGGTCATCGAACCGCCGATCGCGCGCTCCGAACTCGATTTCGTTTTCGCCTTCCAGCGCCATCTCGATGCGAAAGGCCTGCCGCTGGCCGCGCCGCTCGGCCGGTCGGACGGTTCGCTGTGGGGAACGCTCGCCGGCAAGCCCGCACTTCTTTCGCCTTTCCTGCCGGGCACCGTCGCGGTGGCACCCGATTCGCGGCAGGCGGGCCAGATGGGCGAGCTCCTCGCCCGCATGCACCTCGATGCGGCCGATTTCACACCGCGCCGGTCCAATCCGATGGGCCTCCCCGATATGGCAGCGATCGTGCGCAGGCTGGACCCGCTCGCGATCGAAACGGCCGTTCCGGGGCTCGCTGCGGACCTCGCCTCCGCCTTCTCGGAAGCACTCGACGACTGGCCACAAGGACTGCCGGCCGGCGCGGTCCATTGCGACCTGTTCCCAGACAACGTGCTGTTCGCCGGCCCGCGCCTGTCGGGCGCGATCGACTTCTATTTTTCCTGCACTGCGCCGTTCGCCTACGACCTCGCAATGACCCATGCAGCATGGTGTTTCACCCCGGGCGATTCGGTCTTTCGCGAGGATGTTTCGGCAGCATTGCTCGATGCATATGCACGATCGCGAGCGCTCTCGTCCGGGGAGCGCGCCGCACTCCCGCTGCTCGCCCGCGTGGCCTGCCTGCGGATCCTCGCCACCCGTCTGCGCGACTGGATCTCACCGCCGGAGGGGGCGAGCGTCACCGCGAAGCATCCCGCTGAATTTGCACAGAGACTGCGCTTCTATTCAGGCGATCGGGGCGCTAGAGCCTTCGCTCCATGAGCAGGGTAGAAATCTTCACCGACGGTGCGTGCAAGGGCAATCCCGGTCCCGGCGGCTGGGGCGCATTGCTCCGCATGGGCGGCCGCGAAAAGGAACTGTCGGGCGGCGAGCTCGAAACGACCAACAACCGGATGGAAATGACCGCCGCGATCCGGGCTCTCGAAGCGCTCACACGGCCTTGCAAGGTCGACCTTCACACCGACAGCACCTATGTGCGCGACGGGATCACCAAGTGGATCTTCGGCTGGAAGAAGAACGGCTGGCGTACCGCTGCGAAAAAGCCGGTGGCCAATGCCGAACTGTGGCAGGAACTCGAGCGGGCGGCCGCACGCCACGACGTGACCTGGCATTGGGTCCGGGGACATGACGGTCACGAGGACAACGAGCGGGCGGACCAGCTCGCCAGCGACGCGGCAATCGCGATCGCGCGCGGAGAGCGTTAACTTCCGCGATTGCGCGACCGGCCGAACCGGTCCGGCGCATAGAGTGCGGCATCGAGCCCCTCCGTCATCGCATCGCGCGGCAGGTCGAGCAGCAATTGCGCGCAGAGGCGCGCCGCAGCGGGCGCGGTCTGGATCCCCGTCCCGCCCTGCCCGGCACACCAGAAAAAGCCCGGCGCGTCCTCGTCGTAGCCGAACACCGGGAGGCGATCGGGTGCGAAGCTGCGCAGTCCGGCCCATTTGCGCTCGACCGCCTCGACCTTCCATCCGAGAACGTGGGCGAACCGGTCGATGGCATGGGCGATCGCGGCTTCCTCGGGCGCGGCGTCGCACGGCTCGGAAGGCTCCTCGTCATGCGGCGAGAGCCACAAGCGTCCGGCTTCGGGCTTGAAATAGAACCGCCCGTTGATGTCGAGCGTGAGCGGCAGGTCGGGTCGTGGTGCCGGGTCGGTCCGCAACTGTGCCACCGTGCGGCGAAACGGGGTGATCCCCAGCGCCCGCGCGCCCGCCATGCGGGCTACGCCGTCCGCCCACGATCCCGCTGCATCGACGATCCGGGTCGCGGTGACCCGTCGGCCGCGCGAATCGCCGAGCACCCAGCGATCGTCGTCACGTGCGATGGATTCGACCCGCCAGCGTAACTGGAGCTCCACCCCGCCCTGCCGCATCTGCGAAATGTAGTGCTGGTGCAGCCCGGCCACGTCGATATCGGCGCAGTCGGGCAGGTACAGGCCGCAAGTCCAGCGCGGATCGAGATCGGGATGGACGCCGAGCAGGTCGGCGCGGTTGTAGCGCGCGATTTCCACCCCGCTCCCGGCATAGCGATCGAGAAAGGCTTCGAGGATCGGCGCGTCGGCCTCGCGCGCAAGGTAGAGCCCGCCCCGCCGCGTCAGGAACCCATGCTCGCGGAGGAAATCCCCCGAGGCCAGCGTCAGCGGCACAACCCCCGGCCCGCCATAGGTCTGCTCCCAGAACGCCGCCGAACGCCCGGTCGTGTGATATCCGGGCGTGTCCTCGCCCTCGAGTACGACCACCTTGGCGTACCCGGCGCATTCGGCCGCCAGCGAGGCCCCGGCCATACCCGCCCCGACAATCGCGATGTCGTAATGGACGCTCACTTGGGTTCGGGGGTGCTCTGGTCGAGAAAGGCAAGGATGGTCACCTGTGCGCGGTCGCGAACTGCATCGACCTCGCGCAGGATCTCGTGTCGCGCCTCCGGTCCGAAATTGGCGAGGGTGGCATGCGGCAGGCGCTCGGCCGCGCGCGCGGTCGCCTTCGGATCGACCAGCTTGTCCTCGGTCACGTTGATCAACAGTACCGGCGTTTCGACCGCCTCGAGCGCCCCGGGCGCAAAAATTTCGCGCACCGAGGCGTAGCCGCGTTCGACCCAGCCCCAGCTACCCGGTCCCATCTTGAGCTCGGGCCGCGCGTCGCGCCACCAGATCTCGTCCTCGTAGCGCTCCGCGTCATGGGTCAGCAGTTTCATCCGGTCGCGCGGGATCTCTCCCGGTTTCTCGCTCCATTTCCATGCCGGTCGCGCCGGATCGCCGATGCTGCTCATCGCCTTCGCCACGCCATGCGCGAAGCCGAACGGCACCGGCGGACCGCGGAAGCCGAGCATCGGGGCGACGAGAAAGGCTGCGTCGGGATCGACCCGGTGCTCGACCAAGGCGCGCAGCACGAGGTGCCCGCCCATCGAGTGGCCCGCAAGCACGTGCGGACCGGGCCGCTCGGCGCTCCAGTCCTGCCACAGCGCGGCGAGATCGGAGACCCAGACCCCGAAATCGGAGATGTGGCCGGTCAGCGCGTCTTCGCCGAGCCGGCCCGAGCCGGCCTGGCCGCGCCAGTCGGCACCGGTCACGTTCCAGCCCGCCGCATGCCATTCGGCCATCGATTCGATGTATTTCTCGTAATGGTCGCCGCGACCGGGGAAGAACAGGATCGAGCCCCGCGCGGCCTCGCCTTCGGGCACGGTCCAGTCGATCCGGCGGATCCGATGTCCGTCAGCCGCCTCCCAATAGGTCTCGGTGACTCCCGGCGGGATGGCGCGGCGATCGATCGCGGTGGCGGTCATGGAAGTGTGCGATCCTTCGAATCGTGGTTACCGGATGGTAACCGCTACGCCCTAGGACCGTCGCCAGACAGAGACGGGACCCGCAGGGCATCATGGACAAAGAGACGATTTCCTACGCATTGCTGATGGGGCTGGCAATCGCACTCGTCGTCGCGATCGCCACCGACCTCACCCGCCGCAAGATCTACAACTGGAACACGTTCCCGATCGTCCTCGCGGCCCCCGCATGGTGGTGGGCGGCGGGATTCGATCCCTGGCCGGGCATGGCGATCCAGGTCGCGCTCGCAGTCGGGATATTCCTGTTCGGCGCATTGCTCTTCGCGATCGGCGCGATGGCTGCCGGCGACACCAAGCTGATGACCGGGATTGCCCTGTGGTTCCCGCCCATGGTCTTTCTCGAATATTTCGTCTTCGTCGCGCTGTTCGGCGGCGTGGTGACGCTGGTCTTCGGCGGGCTCCATATCATTCGGCGAAAGCACTTGCGCAGCGGCGATGAACTCGCCGACGACCCGACGGTCGGAACGATCGGTGGCGGCAATCCCGTCAAGGGCCCCAAGATCCTGATCCCCTACGGGATCGCCGTCGCGCTTGCGGGCTTGTGGATCCTCTTCAGCAAATACCCGGTCTTTTCCTGAGGCTTCCGGCCAGCGCCGTGAACCGGATTTTAACCAGTTCACCCTGATAAGACGCACGATACCCGAAGTCGGAATTCCAAAGGGGGCGTTACGCCATGGATAGGAAGAAACTCGTTTTGCTGATCGGCGCGCTGGTGATCGCGATCGGCACGGCGTTGATGGCGCGCAGCCTGTTTGCAGGCGCAGCCGCGCCCGAGGCGCAGGCCTCCGCCGTCCAGCCGCAAGGACCGCGCGTACTGGTCGCCCAGCGCACGCTCCCGGTCGGGACGATCATCACCGCAGATGCGCTGAACTTCCAGCTCTGGCCTGCCGACATGGTGCAGGACGCTTATTTCCTCGACGGCGAGACCGACGTTTCGAAGCTGATCGGCACCGTCGTCCGCTTCCCGGTCACCGCCGGCCAACCGGTCACCCAAGGTGCGCTCGTCAGCCCCGGCGATCGCGGCTTCCTCGCCGCGGCGCTCGGCCCGGGCATGCGCGCGGTGACGGTCCAGGTGAACGACCAGACCGGCGTCTCCGGCTTCGTCTTCCCCGGCGACCGCATCGACCTCGTGCTCACCCAGGAAGTGTCGGGCGACGGCCAGGCGCTCAAGGCCTCCGAAACCATTCTGCGCAACCTGCGCGTCCTCGCGACCGACAAGATGCGCGACGCGCAGACCGAAGAGGGCCAGACCGTCGTCACCGGCTTCACCTACGTGACGCTCGAAGTGACGCCGAAGATTGCGGAAAAGATCGCCGTCGCCAAGGAAATCGGCACGCTTTCGATCTCGCTTCGCTCGATCGCCGACAATGCCGGCGAACTCGAACGCGCCATCGCCAGCGGCGAAGTCGTGATCCCCGAAGGCGCCAGCGCCGACGAGGAGAAACGCATCATCCGCGCCGCGATGACGAGCCCGCAAGACGGTGAATCGACCTTCGTTACCGGCGGCGACGTGTCGCGCTTCCAGCGCCGCACCGTTCCCGCCCAGCGTTCGGGTGGCCCGCCCGTCGAAGGGATGCCCGGTCCGTCCGGTCCGCGCGGCCCGAGCTTCACCGGTCCCGCACCCGAAGGTCTCGGCAAGCCCCGGATCGTCGGTCCGACCGTGACCGTCCGCCGCGCCGACAAGGTAACCGTCGAAGAGGCCGGCAAGTAAGCCGCCGTACCGCAGACAATAAAAACAAAGGCCAAGTCCATGAAACGTAGCCTGAAAACTGTATTGCTCGGTGCGGCGCTGGGGGGCGCCACGCTGACCGCACCGACGGCCCCCGTCATCGCCCAGGGCGTCGTCGCTCCCGAAAGCCAGCTTACGCTGTCGATCGGCAGCGGGCAGCTCGTCGATGTCGGCGGTCGCATGGCCGATGTCTTCATCGCCGACGACAAGATCGCCGACGTGCAGATCAAGTCCGACCGCCAGCTCTACGTCTTCGGCAAGGCCGGCGGCGAAACGACGATCTACGCTTCCGACGCCTCGGGCCAGATCATCTATTCGGCCACCATCCGCGTGGGCTCAAACATCGACAGCATCGACCAGATGATGGCGCTCGCCATGCCCGATGCCAAGGTTTCGGTAGCGACGATCAATGCGAGCACCATCCTGCTCACCGGCACCGTCGGTGCGCCCGAGGATGCGGCCGAGGCCAAAAGCCTCGTCCAGGCGTTCGTGGGCGAGGAAACACAGGTGATCAGCCGCCTGCGCATGGCGACCCCGCTGCAGGTCAACCTGCAGGTCCGCATCGCCGAAGTCAGCCGCAGCTTCGTCCGCGCGATCGGGGTCAACCTCGCATCGATCGATTCGACCAGCGGCTTCCAATTCGGCGTTACCCAGGGCACGGCCGCCTCGGTTCTCGCCCCGGGCCGTTCGCTCGGCACCGGCGTCGAAGTGACCGATCGCGTGTTCAACCCGATCACCGGCGAGGTCGAGGACCTCCCGGGAACCAGCATCCCCGGCGGCGGATCGGGCACCACGCTCGGTCTGGTCGGCGAATTCCTCGGGCTCGACCTCGGTGCGGCGCTCGACCTTGCCGAAACGCAAGGCCTGGTGACCACGCTGTCGAATCCGAATCTTACCGCGCTGTCGGGCGAGACCGCCAATTTCCTCGCCGGTGGCGAATTCCCGATCCCGCTGAACCAGGGGCTCGGAACGACGACGATCGAGTACAAGAACTACGGCGTAAGCCTGGCCTACACGCCGACCGTGCTCGCCAATGGTCGCATCTCGATCCGCGTCCGGCCCGAAGTGTCCGAACTTTCGAGCCAGGGTGCGATCACGCTCAATGGCTTTCAGGTTCCCGCGCTCATCACCCGCCGCGCCGAGACGACGGTCGAGCTGGGCTCGGGCCAGAGCTTCATGATCGCCGGCCTACTGAGCAACCAGTCGCAGAACTCGATCGAGAAGGCACCGGGTCTCGGCGACGTCCCGATCCTCGGCAACCTGTTCCGCTCCTCGACCTATCGTCGTGGCGAAACCGAGCTCGTGATCGTGGTCACGCCGTACCTGGTCAAGCCGGTCGATGCCAACCGCATCGCGCTGCCGACCGACGGCTTCCGCAGCCCGAGCGAGTTCCAGCGGCTGATCCAGAACAAGGAAAACGACGGGGTGTCGGGCGCCCAGCGCCCCGTCCCGCGCGCCTCGACGCAAGGCGCTGCCCCGTCTGTCGATAGCGGCGCGCCGCCGATCGCACAGGGCCGCGAAGAAGATACCGCCGCGCCCGGCTTCAGCTTCGAGTGAGAGAGGACCGAGAAATGAAACGCACGATTATCCAACGCGCTTCGGCCGCCTTCGCGCTGTCGCTCGGCCTGCTTACCGCCGGTTGCGGCGGCACTCCCGAATGGCGCGGGCTCGAAAGCCCGAACCAGCCGGTCGTCACCCGTACCAATTACACGATGGACCTGTCGGCCGGAGCCGAAGGCCTGTCGATCCCCGAACAGCGGCGCCTCGCCGATTGGTTCGCGGCGATGGAGCTTGGCTATGGTGACCGCATCGCGATCGACGATTCGTCGGCCAGCCAGGCGACCCGCGACGCCGTGCAGGCGATCGCCTCGCGCTACGGCATGATCATCGAGGATACCGCGCCGGTCACCGAAGGCGTGGTCGGACCGGGCGCAGTGCGCGTGGTCGTCGCCCGCTCGCGCGCCGAGGTTCCGGGCTGCCCCAACTGGTCCGCCCAGTCGGATCTCAACGACGTCAACGCAACCTACCCGAATTACGGATGCGCCGTGAACGGCAATCTCGCTTCGATGGTCGCCAACCCGGAAGACCTGATCCGCGGCCAGCAGGCGCAGGGCGGTTCTTCGGAGGCGACCTCGACCAAGGCGATAGAATCCTATCGCGCCGCCGCGCCGACCGGCGAAGGCGGACTTGAAGAAACCGACACCACCGGAGGAAACTGAGATGAACGCGCCATGGAAGGCAGGTCAGGGCAACCGCGACAGCTTCGCCGCCTATATCTGCGACGACACGACGCTCGACGTCTTGCGGCCGGTGGTGGTCGAAATGGGCTGGCAGCCCGAGAAGTGCAACAAGGGCGGGCTGCGTAACGCGGTCCAGTCGCTCGCCGTCTCGGCCAGCCCGAACATCCTGATCGTCGACCTCTCGGAATGCGGCGATCCGCTGAACGACATCAACGCGCTCGCCGAGGTCTGCGAGCCCGGCACGGTGGTGATCGCGATCGGCCAGGTGAACGACGTTCGCCTCTATCGCGACTTGCTCGCCAGCGGGATTCACGACTACCTCCTCAAGCCGCTTTCCTCGGGCCAGGTGCGCGATGCGCTGGCCGAGGCGCAGGCGGTGTTCTCCGCCCCCAAGGCCGGCGAAGGAGAGGTGGCGAAGCGCCATATCTCGACCGCCATCGTCGGCACGCGCGGCGGCGTAGGTGCCTCGACGCTCGCGACCAGCCTCGCGTGGCATTTCTCGCAGGACAAGTCGCTGCCGACCGCGCTGCTCGATCTCGACGTGCATTTCGGGACCGGTGCGCTTGCGCTCGATCTCGAGCCGGGCCGCGGCCTGACCGATGCGATCGACAATCCGGGCCGGATCGATGGGCTGTTCCTCGAACGCGCGATGATCCGCGCGAACGACAACCTCGCGATCCTCTCGGCCGAAGCACCGATCGCGCATCCGCTGATGACCGATGGCGCCGCCTTCGTGCAGCTGGAGGAGGAATTCCGCCAGTCGTTCGAGATGACCGTCATCGACATGCCGCGAAACATGCTGATCAACTTCCCGCATCTGCTGTCGGACGTGAACGTGATGGTGCTCGCCACCGAATTCACCCTGGCCGGCGCGCGCGATGCGATCCGCATCCTGTCCTGGCTCAAGACCAATGCTGCGCAGGTCCAGCCGATCGTCGTCGCCAACAAGGCGCAGCCGAATGCGGAGATTTCGAAGTCCGAATTCGAGGCCTCGATCGAGTGCGGCGTCGATGTAGTGCTGCCTTATGATGCCAAGGCCGCCGTTACTGCGGCAAAGCTCGGCCAGCCCTTCATCGAAGCCAACCGCTCGCATAAAATGTCGAGCGGGATCAAGGATATCGCGGCGCAGATCATCAAGGTCGGCGATCCCGAGGCGGAGCCCGCGACCGAAGCACCGGGAGCCAAGGGCTCGCTGCTCGGCAAGTTCGACCTCAAAGGTCTGCTCGCAAAGAAGGAAAAGGCGCCCGAAAGCGCCTGAACACCATGATTTTCCCGGTGGCGGCGGACCCGCGCCCCGCCACCGGCCCGCGCCAAACCAAGGGGGTTTCGCCCAGTGCTACAGACCGTATTGATCGCTAGCGGATTGTTCGCGCTGTTGGTGCTCGCCTATTCGGCCCTGTCCGGACCGGCACCCTCCAAGGCCACCCAGCGGCGACTGGCGCAGGTGCGTTACCGCCATTCGGCGAACACCAAGGACAAGGTCGAGGCGCAGCTCAAAAAGGCCGTCGCCGCTCGCCGTCCGAAAGCTCACCGGATCGCCGGATCGGGCAGCCGTATCGAGGCTCTCGACCTGCGGCTCCAGCGGACCGGCAAGAAGTGGACGCTGTCACAATATCTCTATGCCTCGCTCGGCATCGGGCTGGTGGTCGCGGCGATCGTCTTCCTGCGCTCCGGTGCCCTGCCTCTTTCGCTCGCGATCGGCGCGCTGGCCGGGTTCGGCATCCCGCACATGGTGGTGAGCCGCGCGATCAAGAAGCGCGCTGCCCAATTCAACTCGAAATTCCCCGACGGGATCGAGCTACTCGTACGCGGCCTGCGTTCGGGCCTGCCGGTCACCGAAACGCTCGCCGTCGTCGCTCAGGAAGTGCCCGGGCCGGTTGGTGAAGAATTCAAGACGGTGGTCGAACGCATCAAGATCGGCACGCCGATGGAAGACGCGCTCCAGGAAACGGCCGATCGGCTCAACACGCCGGAGTTCAGCTTCTTCTGCATCACGCTGGCAATCCAGCGCGAGACCGGGGGCAACCTCGCCGAAACGCTTTCGAACCTGTCCGACGTGCTCCGCAAGCGCGCGCAGATGAAGCTCAAGATCAAGGCGATGAGCTCCGAATCGAAGGCCTCGGCCTATATCGTCGGCGCGCTGCCCTTCATCGTGTTCGGGATGATGTACTGGATCAGCCCCGAATATATCGGCGGCTTCTTCACCGAGGACCGGCTGATCGTGGCCGGCCTGGGCGGACTGGTCTGGATGAGCATCGGCGCCTTCATCATGGCCAAGATGGTCAGCTTCGAGATCTGAGCGGGACGCGAGACGCATATGGAAACCACCGGCCCCACCCTCCTCGGCTTCGACGTCATCATGATCGGGACGATCCTCGTCGCAATCGCGGTGCTCGCGGTCGTGCTCGCGATCTACGCTGCGGTCACCGTGAAGGACCCGATGGCAAAGCGCGTCGCAGCGCTCAACGCCCGACGCAACGAGCTCAAGACCGGGATGGTCACGCAGACCGCGAAAAAGCGCAAGAGCCTCGTCAGCAAGGACGAGAAGGTCGACAAGGTCCGCGACACGCTCAAATCGCTGAAGGTGCTCCAGAAGGAGCAGGTCGACGAGGTCGTGCAGAAGCTCGCCCAGGCCGGTATCCGCAACAAGGACCTCGCGGTCTATGTCATCTTCGCGCGCATGATCCTGCCGATCGTGTTGGGCGGCAGCGCGTTCCTGCTCATCTACGTCGCCAACTACTTCCCCGATTGGGGCGGCTTGAAGCGCCTGATGGCTTTCGCAGCGGCCGTGGGCGCGGGCTACAAGGGCCCGGAGATGTTCATCAAGAACAAGATCAACAAGCGCACCGACGCGATCCGCAAGGGCCTCCCCGACGCGCTCGACCTGCTGGTGATCTGCGCCGAGGCCGGCCTGACCGTCGACGCCGCGTTCAACCGCGTCGCCAAGGAACTGGGCCGCGCCTATCCCGAACTGGGTGACGAATTCGCACTGACCGCGATCGAGCTCTCCTTCCTCAACGAGCGCAAGCAGGCGTTCGACAATCTCGCCTATCGTGTCGACCTCGATGCCGTGAAGGGCGTGGTGACGACGATGGTGCAGACCGAACGCTACGGTACGCCGCTCGCCTCGGCACTGCGCGTACTGTCGGCGGAGTTCCGCAACGAACGCATGATGCGCGCCGAAGAGAAGGCCGCGCGCCTACCCGCGATCATGACGATCCCGCTGATCATGTTCATCCTCCCGGTGCTGTTCATCGTGATCCTGGGCCCGGCGGCCTGTTCGATCTCCGACACGCTCGGCGACGGCGGCGTTAACGGCTAATCCTCGCGCGCCCTGTCGTAGACCCGGTCAAGGAGCCCGGCGAACGTTTCGCGTTCGTCGGGCTCTAGCACGTCGAACAGGCGTTCCTCGATCTCCAGTGCGTGCTCCATGATCTCCTCGAACACCTCGCGCCCTGTCGCGGTAAGGCCGAGAACATGGCTGCGCCCGTCGCTCGAATGCGGTTCGCGCGCCGCCAGCTCGCGGCCCTCGAGCGTGCGGCAGGCGCGGCTGACCGCGACCTTGTCCATCAGCGTCGCCCGGCCGATCTCGCGCGGGGTCAGCGCTCCGCTGTCGCCGAGCACCGCCATGATCCGCCATTCGGGGATCTTGAGCCCGAAGCGCGACTGGTATTCCTGCGCGATCCGGTCGCTGACCGCGTTCGACGCGATCGAGAGCTTGTAGGGCAGGAACCGGGCGAGCCGCGACATGTCAGTCCTTCGGCTTGACCGCTTCGGGCGTAGCCGCGGCAAAGGCAGGCAGCTCGTTCAGCGCGGCATCGATCCGCACCAGCTTGGGATAGGCCGACAGGTCGGTCTCGAACCGGCGCGCATTGTACATTTGCGGCACCAGGCAGATGTCCGACAGGTCGGGCGCATCGCCGCCCAGATAGCCGCTATCGGGCGCCAGCGCCTCAAGCGCCGCAAAGCCCTCGTGGATCCAGTGGCGGTACCAGCGGTCGACCGCGTCCTGATCGTGGCCAAGCTCGTTCTTCAGATATTTGAGCACGCGCAAATTATCGAGCGGATGGATATCGGCCGCCACCACCAGCGCCCGCGCCAGTGCGCGCGACCGCGCCACCGGATCCGAAGGCACCAGCGGCGGCTCCGGCCGGGTTGCATCGAGATAGTCGATGATCGCGAGGCTCTGGGTCAGTTCGTGCCCGTCGATCGCCAGCGTCGGGACGAAACCCTGCGCGTTGCGCGCGCGATTGTCATCGCCCGATTGCGCGCCCTCGACGAGGTTCACCTCGCGCGATTCGTAGTCGACGCCCTTGAGGCCGAGCGCGATACGCACCCGGTACGAAGCCGAACTGCGCCAGTAATCGTAGAGGATCGGCTTGGTCATTTCAGCACCCTTCCCGCGACCGCATCGAGTTTCGCCACCAGCTCGCTGTCGCGGATGTCTCGGGCGGTGATGATGGCGTGTTCGAGAGCTGTGTCGATCGGCACCGGCTCACGCTTTTCAGGCAGCGCGCGACACAGTTCCGCCACCGTCTTCGCGGCGGTTTTCGAATTCGCCTGCATGACCTTGAGCACGTCGGTGATGTCGACGCCCTCCTGGTCGTCGCGGAAGCTGTCGTAGTCGGTGACCATGCCAAGCATGGCATAGGGCAGCTCGGCCTCGCGAGCGAGCCGGGCTTCGGGCATCCCGGTCATCCCGATCACGTCGCCCGCCCATGCGCGATAGAGCCGGCTTTCGGCGCGGGTCGAGAATTGCGGGCCGTCGATCGCGACATAGGTCCCGCCGCGATGAAGGGCAGCTCCTGCCGCCTTGGCCGCGTCGCCCGCGTGCTTCGCCAGGCGTGGACAAACCGGATCGGCGAGGCTGACATGCGCGACGCAGCCCGGCCCGAAAAAGCTGTTCTCGCGGCTCGTGGTGCGGTCGATGAACTGGTCGACCGCGACGAACTGGCCGGGCTCGATCTCCTCGCGCAGCGAGCCGATCGCCGATAAGGCGAGCACGTCGGTGACGCGAGCGCGCTTGAGCACGTCGATATTGGCGCGGTAATTGACCTGGCTCGGCGGGACCCGGTGCCCCTTGCCGTGGCGGGCGAGGAATGCGACGCGGACATGGCCGATGCGGCCGAGCGTCACCGGGCCGGACGGCTCGCCGAATGGCGACCTGATCTCGATTTCCTGCGCCTCCTCGAGCGCGAGGCCCTCGCTCAGGCCCGACCCGCCGATAATCCCGATAATCCACTCGTCGCTCACGCGAACTCCCGTTTCTGCCTGGTGTGCCGTCGGGTTAGCCGTCGGCGAGGATGCCCGCCATGACGAAATCGATGACATGTTCGCGATAGCGGTCGCGCAAGCTTTCGGTCAGCGAATCCTGGTCGTAGCAATGCTTGAGTACGAGCCGCGCACTGAAGAAGCGATCGGCCGCCCCGGTGGCGATGAAATAGAACATCTGCGGGTCGATCTTGCGGAACGCGCCGGCTTTCACCCCTTCGGCGATCAGCCGGTCATAGGCCTTCTGCAGCGGGGTCAGGTATTCGTCGGCGATGCGCTGCGCCTCCTCGGGGTCGCTGTCGCGCACCAGCCGCATCAGCAGGCGGTTCAGGTAGGGCGTATCGTAATAGGTATCGACCATCGCCGAGAGATGCCGGCGCAGCTTTTCGGTCGGCTCCATGTCCTTCGCCATCAGCGCCTCGACCGAGTGGACGATCGCCTGCATGTCGCGATCGAGCAGCGCCTTCATCAGGCCCGCCTTGTTGCCGAAGTAGTACTTCACCAGCGCCGAATTGAGTCCGGCGCGCAGGCTCAGTTCGGACAGCGAGATATCGACCTGGTCGCCCTCGCGCATGATCGTGCTGGCGGTTTTGAGCAGCTTGTCGCGGGCATCGGGCGGCAGGTTGTCGGTGACGCTGTTCATTCGAATTCGGGTTCCTCCCACCACGGGTAGAAGTCAGGCATATCGCTGGATGGCCGTCCGGGAAAGTCGGGCGGGCGTTTTTCCAGGAAGCTGGCGATGCCCTCCCCCGCGTCCGCGCTGCGCGACAGGCGGTAGATGCTGCGGCTGTCGACCCGGTGCGCCTTCATCGGGTGGTCGAGACTGGAGAGCCGCCACATCATCGCGCGCGTCATCGCGACCGAGACGGCGGAAGTGTTCTCGGCGATCTCGAGCGCCAGCTTGCGGGCTTCGCCGAGCAGCTCGCCCCGCGGATGGACCGAACGTACCAGCCCTGCGGCGCGCGCTTCCTCGGCGCCGAAGATGCGGCCGGTGTAGCACCATTCGAGCGCGGTCTGCATCCCGACGAGGCGTGGCAGGAACCAGCTCGACGCGGCTTCGGGCACGATCCCGCGTCGCGCGAACACGAAGCCGTAGCGCGCATTGTCGCTCGCGAGGCGGATGTCCGCGGCGAGCTGCATCGTCGCGCCGACGCCCACCGCCACGCCGTTGCAGGCAACGATCAGCGGCTTCTTCGAGTTGAACATGCGGAGCGTCAGCCGGCCGCCCCCGTCGCGCACGCGCTCATCCGAAAGGTCCTCGACCTCCTCGTCCGAGGAGAACGGCCCCGCCCCGCTGTCGGGGGTCAGGTCTGCGCCGGCGCAGAAGGCCCGCTCGCCCGCGCCGGTCAGGATCACCGCGCGCACCGCGTCGTCGGCATCGCTCGCATCGAGCGCTGCACAGATCTCGCGCATCATGTCGCGGGTGTAGGCGTTGAGCTTTTCGGGCCGGTCGAGCACGATCGTCGCGACCGGGCCGTCGACCTCGTAACGGATCTGGGTGAAATCGCTCAACTGGTCGCTCCTGCGAAACGGATGGACCGCATGTTACACTGTCCGGGAAAGAAAAAACCGCCTCGCTCCGCGCCGGGGAAAATGGCGGGAAGGAGGCGGTTTTCGATCATGCGGCGATGCTATCGCGCGCATGGAAAGTAGGAAAGCCGA
The DNA here is from genome assembly GCF_034374265.1 of Pseudoblastomonas marina. Taxonomy (NCBI): domain Bacteria; kingdom Pseudomonadati; phylum Pseudomonadota; class Alphaproteobacteria; order Sphingomonadales; family Erythrobacteraceae; genus Pseudoblastomonas; species Pseudoblastomonas marina. The sequence continues at coordinate 1,662,742 of NZ_CP139718.1, forward strand.
TCAACGCGGCGCCATGCGCCACCCCTCGCATCAGCGAGGGGCCATCCTGATCGCTCCGTCGAGGCGCACGTCCTCGCCGTTGAAATAGCCGTTCTCGATCATGCACAAAGCGAGCTTGGCGTATTCCTCGGGATTGCCGAGCCGCTTGGGGAACGGGACGCTGGCATTCAATGCCTCGATCGCCTTCTCGGGCAGGCCCATCAGCAGCGGCGTGTGGAAGATGCCGGGCAGGATCGTGTTGACGCGGATGCCCTCGTTCATCAGGTCGCGCGCGATCGGGAGCGTCATGCCGACGACGCCGCCCTTCGAGGCCGAATAGGCGGCCTGCCCGATCTGGCCGTCCTCGGCCGCGACCGAAGCGGTGTTGACTATCGCGCCGCGATTGCCGTCATCGGTGATCGGATCGAGCGTCATCATGCCCGCGGCCGACTTGGCGATACAGCGGAACGTGCCGATCAGGTTCACCTGCACCACGAATTCGAAGGCGGACACGGGGAAGTGCTTGATTTCGCCGGTCTGCTTGTCGCGGCTGGCAGTCTTCATCGCATTGCCGATCCCGGCGCAATTGACGAGGATGCGCTCCTGACCGTGCGCCTCGCGCGCCTTGGCGAAGCCCGCGTCGACGTCTTCCTCGCTGGTCACGTTGACCTTGCAGAAGACGCCGCCGAGTTCCTCGGCCATCGCGTTGCCCTTCTCCTCGTTCATGTCGAAGATCGCGACCTTGGCGCCCTTGGCCGCGATCGCGCGCGCGGTCGCGGCGCCGAGGCCCGATGCGCCGCCGGTGACGATGGCGGGGGTGTTGCTGCTGATATCCATTGTATTCCTCTTTCATTGGGTCCCGGCGCTGGCGGGGACCTCTTCTCGATCGGTGGGCTGCCCCCGCTTTCGCGGGGACTTGCCGCTAAGTCAAAGTGCCTCGACGATCGTGACGTTGGCGACGCCGCCGCCCTCGCACATCGTCTGGAGGCCGTATTTCTTGCCGTGCGTCCTGAGCGCATGGACCAGCGTCGCCATCAGCTTGGTCCCGCTCGCGCCGAGCGGGTGGCCGAGCGCGATCGCCCCGCCATGCACGTTGAGCTTGTCCGGGTCCGCCCCGGTGTGCTTCAGCCACGCCAGCGGCACCGGCGCGAAGGCCTCGTTGACCTCGTAAAGGTCGATCTGGTCGATGCTCATCCCGGCGCGCTTCAATGCCTTGTCGGTGGCGAAGAGCGGTTCCTCGAGCATGATCACCGGGTCGCCCGCGGTGACGGTGAGGTTGCGGATCCTGGCCAGCGGCGTGAGCCCGTGATCCTTCAGCGCCTGCTCGCTGACCACCAGCACCGCGCTCGACCCGTCGCAGATCTGGCTCGCGGTGGCGGCGGTGATCACGCCGTCCTCGGACAGCTTCTTGACCGAGGCGATCCCCTCGAGGGTCGCGTCGAAGCGGATGCCTTCATCGACCGTGTGCCATTCCTCGCCCTCGGGCGTCTCGATCCGGACGGGGAGGATCTCGTCCTTGAAATACGCTGCTTCGGTGGCAGCGGCGGCCTTCTGGTGGCTGGCGAGCGCGAATTCATCGAGCTCGTCCTTCGAGAAGCCGTGCTTCTTCGCCATCATCTCGGCACCCATGAACTGGGACCACTGCACGCCCGGGTATTTCTCCTCGAGCCCGGGCGACTTGTAGTGCCCCATGCCCTCCTTCATGAACAGCGTCGCGGTCGACCCCATCGGCACGCGGGTCATGCTTTCGACCCCGCTGGCGATCACGACGTCCTGCGTCCCGCTCATCACCGCCTGCGCTGCGAACTGGATCGCCTGCTGCGAGGAGCCGCACTGGCGGTCGATCGTCACCGCGGGGGTGCTTTGCGGCAGGTTCTTCGAGGCGAGCACCGCGTTGCGCCCGACCTGGAGCGCCTGCTCGCCGCCCTGCAGCACGCAGCCCATCACCACGTCGTCGACCGCGCCCCCGTCGATCCCCGTCCGCTCGACGATCGCATCGAGAGACCTGGCGGCGAGGTCGACCGGGTGGACGCCCGCAAGGCGCCCTCCGCGCTTGCCCCCGGCGGTGCGGACGGCTTCGACGATATAGGCTTCGGACATTTGGGGCTCCTCTCCGGAAATTGGTTTAACCGAGCGATTAAACCGCCCTCCGGGCAAGCGCAAGCGAGCAAAGAAAAAGGGCCCCGCGGATCGCTCCGCGGGGCCCTGTTTCGTGCCGGTCCTGCGACCGGCGGGTTCTTAGAACTCGAAGGAAATCGAGCCGAAGAACTCGCGACCGTCGAGGTCGTAGCCGTTGCCGATCGGCGTGTTCGAGACCGAGAACACTTCGGACGCATCCACCAGCGGGGGCTTCTGATCGAAGATGTTCGAAACGCCGAGACGGATGTTGAACCGGTCGAAGTCGACGCGGATCGAGGCACTGCTGACGAAGTAATCGTCGGCGTAGCCAATGTCGCGGCAGAACACGCCGTCACCCGGGACGATGCCGTCGGGAACGAATTCGCCGTTCGGACCCGAGTTCGAACCCGAACCGTTGCCGAGACAGGTGTTCCCGATGAAGCCGGTCGGCTGACCGTCCGGACCGCGACCGAAGGCGTCGGACAGCGGATCGATGCCGGCCGCGGCCTGTTCGGTCGGGCCGATGTAGCGGGTCGACCAGGTGAAGGTCACGTTGTCCACCGCTGCAGTGAAGTTCGCGCGGCCCGTCCAGGACGGGAAGCCGAACTCGCCTGCATCTTCGTCGATCGTCGGGTTGCCCTGATCGTCGAGGAAGGTGGTGTCGCGTGCGATCAGATGGTTCGCCCGGACGTTGAGGCCCAGACGGACGTCCTTGCCGAACGCTGCAACATCGGTCGAGATGTTGGTGTTCAGATCCAGACCTTCGACCAGTTCCTCGTTGATGTTAACGAAGCCGGCGAACACGTCGCTGATGAGGCGGCGACCGCTCGGATCGTAATCGATGAAATCGCAGAACGTTGAACGGACGCCATCGTCACGCGTGAAGCACTGGTTGACGATGAACGCTGCGCTCGGTTCGGCGATCGCACCCTTCACGCTGATGTTGTAGTAGTTGAAGTTGAACGAGAAATCGACCGGACCGAAGGCTTCCGCAAAGGCGAAACCGGTCGTGAACGAGTCGGAGGTTTCCGGGTCGAGCGCAAGGCTGCCGCCCGAAGTGATCTCGACGCTCGGGGTGGTCACGGTGTTCGCACCGTCGGTACCGACGGTCGTCGGATCGCGACCTTCGCGGCGGCAATTGTCGAGCACGTTCTGTTCGCGATTATCCTGCGAAGCCTGATACCCGCCGTTGAGCGGCGCGTAGGCGTTCGCGGGAACGGCGCAGGGATCGAACACGCCACCGAAGCCCGACTGGCCGGCCAGGAACAGTTCGCGCAGGTTCGGCGAACGGAACGAGGTGCCATAGGACAGCTTCAGGAGCAGCGGCTGGAACGGACGCCAGCCGAGCTTGACCGAGTAGGTCCCGTTGGTGCCGTAGAACTCGTCTTCGGTGATACGGCCCGAGAGGTTGAGACGCACGTCTTCGGCGAGCGTTTCCCCGGAAATCAACGGAAGGTCGATTTCACCGAACGCTTCAAAGATGTCCTTGCTGCCCTCGGCGCCCTGGTCGGCAAAGAAGCCGAAGAACAGGCCCTCGGCCGCGACCGCGTCAGGCGTCGAGATCAAGGTGTCATCGCGATATTCGCCGCCCAGAACGACCTTGGCCGTACCGCCGGGAAGTTCGAACACCGAACCCTGGATGTAGGCCGAAATGACGGTCTGCTTGTAGGTCGTGTCGAAGTCACGGCTGTCGAACAGGTAATCGCGCTCGGCCTGCGAAGCAAAGTCACCGACAACGTTCTGATAGAGGCTCTGTGCGAACAGGTTCACCGGCACACAGCCAGCAAGCAGGTCGGGCTGGAGCGCACCAGGGTTGCGGATCCCGTCGACGTTACAGGGGGTACCCGCTGCTTGGCCACCGGCCGCCAGCAGCGTTACCGGGTTGGAGACGCGGGTCAGTCCCGGGATCGACGGGTCGATGCCGAGCGCGAAGGCCAGGCGGTCTTCACGGATACCGATGCGCGAGGACTGGCCTTCCGACTGCGAGTAGACGCCCGAAAGCTCGAAGGTCCAGTCATTGCCGGGACCGAAGTCGATGAAGGGCAGGTCACCCTTGACACCGAACACACCGCGATACTGTTCCTGCACGGTTTCGACGAAGCTGCGATCGCCGACCACGCTGACGACCGGACGGACGACATAGGACCGGCCCGTCGGGCGAGCAAAACGGCCGCCGGCAAAGGTGTAGAGGCCGTCGAAGCGGTTGTTCGCGTCACCGCAATCGACGCCGCCGGCGGCGATGTTACACGGGTTGAACGGGTTGTTGGCGGCCACGAACGGGAACAGCTGCGGCGCGGTGCTCCGCGCGGAGACCTCGGCGCGGCTGTAGTTGGCTTCGAAGAACGGCGTGATGTTCCAGTCGCCGCCGAAGCTGTACTCGCCATAGGCCATGACGTTGTACAGGTCCTGCGGGCTGATGAACGACGGCGTGAGGTCGGTACCGTTGCGGGTCACGTTCGCAAAGTTGACGTCGAGCAGGCCGTCGCCGTTGCGGTCGACCGGGTTGCCGAACGCATCGAACGCATCGGAGAAAAACGGGATGCCCGTGTTACCGGCCTGGCCGGTCGAGGCGAACACCGTCTCGTCGTAATAGATCGAGCTGAAGAGCAGCGGGCTGCCCGGGATGATCCGCTTCGCGGCCGCGTCGATCGTACACGGGGTCGGGATTTCGCCAATCGCGCCATTGGAATCGGCTAGCGTGTTCGCATTGTCCGAAATACCGAGCGTGCGGATTTCACCCGTGCTCGTGATTTCGTACTGGGTATTACAGCCAGCCAGGAAATCGCGATCGCCGATCTGGATTTCGTCGCGACGGCTGTATTCGGCGCCGATGCCGAAGTTCCAGTTGTCGCCGAACTTACCGAACGCAGCGCTGATCTGGTAGTCGTCGCCACCGCCCTGCTCGTTCAGGTCGCCCGAGGCGAACAGTTCGAGACCGTCGATGTCCTTGCGCAGGACGATGTTGCCGACGCCGGCAACCGCGTCCGAACCGTAGACCGACGAAGCACCGTCGAGCAGCAGGTCGTAGCGCGCGATGAGCGAGGACGGCAGGAGGTTGATCGACGGGTTGGTCGGCGCGCCTTCGACACCGGCCGGCGCGAGGCGGCGACCGTTGATCAGGAGCAGCGTACGGTCGGCACCGAGGCCGCGCAGGTTGAGCGTCTGCGAACCCGGGCCGTTGTTGAGCACGAAGCCCTGGAAGGTGGCGTCGATCTGCGTACCGGCAGCCGATTCCGACTGCTGGAGGATCGAGGCGGCGTCGAACTGGCCGGTGTCCTGCAGCGTCTGGGTGTCGAGCACCTGCAGCGGCGAGATCGAGCTGTAGGTGTCTTCGCGCTCGATGCGCGAACCGGTGATCACGACGTTGGTCGTCTGCGTGGAGCCATCGGCCTCGGGCGCGATGTCGCTGACTTCGCAATTCGGATCGTTGACGCTGACGCCGGTCGGATTGCCCGCGTCGTCATATTCGCAGACGGCTTCACCGTCGTCGCCGGTATCCTGCGCGGACACGGCCGTCGGCAGAGCGGCAAAGATTGCCAGGGACGAGGCCGAGCAGGCCAGCCCCAGAAACGATTTCGAGGTAAAATTGCGCATGATTTCTCCAGTCGCGACAAATTCAATGACTGGATTTCCCACCCCCCGGCCCACGATCGATCCCTTGGAATCGAACCACCCTGCCAGGAAACTTATCGAAAGTTAGGAAACCCCCAGTCCCTTTGGTAACGTGGTTTCTGCATGACCGTTCATCTCGTGTCAAAGGAGTGAAACACTTTTCGAGGGGCTGTGACGAGAATCACACAGTTGTGGCGAACGCCCCGTTAACGAAGCGCTCGCCACAGATTTGTGCAAAATCTTGTAACTAAATTACGCGAGCGCGAAATCTACCCGCTTGCGACCGACATTTCCAAAGCCCCGTCGCCCTCGTCGATCGCCACCGTGCTGCCATCGGGCACCTCGCCCTGGAGGATCATCTCGGCGAGCGGGTCCTGCAGGTAGCGCTGCACCGCGCGCTTCAGCGGCCGCGCACCGTAGACCGGATCGTAGCCCACCCGGCCGAGCCATTTGAGCGCGGCGTCGGTGAGGTCGAGCACGATCTTGCGGTCCTTGAGCAGCTTCTGCACCCGACCGACCTGGATCTCGACGATCGGCGCCATGTGTTCCTCCGCGAGGCGATGGAACAGGATGATCTCGTCGAGCCGGTTGAGGAATTCGGGCCGGAAATGGTTACGCACCACTTCCATCACCTGCGGCTCGACGTCGGCGACCTGCTGGTCGTCGGTCATCTGGCTGAGATACTGGCTGCCGAGGTTCGAGGTCAGGATGATCAGCGTGTTCGAGAAATCGACCACCCGGCCTTGCCCGTCGGTCAGGCGCCCGTCGTCGAGCACCTGGAGCAGCACGTTGAAGACGTCGGCATGCGCCTTCTCGACCTCGTCGAACAGCACGACCTGATAGGGTCGCCGCCGCACCGCCTCGGTCAGCACACCGCCTTCCTCGTAGCCGACATAGCCGGGAGGCGCGCCGATCAGCCGCGCGACCGCGTGCTTCTCCATGAATTCGCTCATGTCGATCCGCACCATTGCGCTGTCGTCGTCGAACAGGAAGCCTGCAAGCGCCTTGGTCAGTTCGGTCTTGCCGACACCGGTGGGGCCGAGAAAGAGGAAGCTGCCGAGCGGACGGTTCGGGTCCTGCAGACCGGCGCGCGCGCGGCGCACCGCCTTCGACACCGCCTCGACCGCCTGCGCTTGGCCGATCACGCGCTGGCCGAGCACATCTTCCATCTTGAGCAGCTTCTCGCGCTCGCCCTCGAGCATCTTGTCGACCGGCACCCCGGTCCAGCGCGCGACCACGCCGGCGATATCCTCTTCGGTCACCTCTTCGCGCAACAGCGCGTTCTCGGTGTGGCCCGAGGCTTCCTCGAGCTTCTTCTCGAGCTCGGGAATCTTGCCGTAGGAAAGCTCGCCCGCCTTGGCGAGGTCGCCCGCGCGCTGCGCCTGTTCGAGTTCGAGCCGCGCGGCGTCGAGCTGCTCCTTCAATCGCGCCTCGGCATGGATCTTGTCGCGCTCGCCTTGCCAGCGCGTGGTCAGTTCGGCCGATTGCTGCTCGATCTCGGCCAGTTCCTTGCGCAGCGCCTCGAGCCGGTCCTTCGAGGCCGTGTCGCTTTCCTTCGCGAGCGCGCTCTCCTCGATCTTCAGCTGGATGATCCGCCGGTCGAGCGCCTCGATTTCCTCGGGCTTGCTCTCGACCTCCATGCGGATGCGCGAGGCCGCCTCGTCCATCAGGTCGATCGCCTTGTCGGGCAGGAAGCGGTTCTGGATGTAGCGGTTGGAAAGCTGCGCCGCGGCGACGATCGCGCCATCGGTGATCCGCACGCCGTGGTGCAGTTCGTACTTGTCCTTGATCCCGCGCAGGATGCTGATCGTGTCCTCGACGCTCGGCTCGTCGATGAAGACGGGCTGGAAACGCCGCTGGAGCGCGGGGTCCTTCTCGACGTATTTCTGGTATTCGTCGAGCGTGGTCGCGCCGATGCAATGGAGCTCGCCACGCGACAGAGCGGGCTTGAGCAGATTGCCGGCGTCCATCGAACCCTCGCTCGCGCCCGCCCCGATCAGCGTGTGCATCTCGTCGATGAACAGGATGATCTGGCCTTCCGCGCCCTTGACCTCGTCGAGCACGGCCTTGAGCCGCTCTTCGAACTCGCCGCGATATTTCGCGCCCGCGATGAGCGCGCCCATGTCGAGCGCCATCAGCGTGCGGCCCTTGAGGCTGTCGGGCACGTCGCCATTGGCGATACGCAGCGCGAGGCCTTCGGCGATCGCGGTCTTGCCGGTGCCGGGCTCGCCGATCAGCGCGGGGTTGTTCTTGGTCCGGCGGGCGAGGATCTGGACGGTGCGGCGGATTTCCTCGTCGCGCCCGATCACGGGATCGAGCTTGCCGTCCTTGGCCGCCTGAGTGAGATCGCGGGCGAAGCGCTTCATCGCGTCATAGGCATCTTCGGCGCTGGCCGAATCGGCGGTCCGTCCGCCGCTCACTTCCTGGATCGCGGCCTCGAGCGCCTTTGCATCGACACCCGCCGCCTTGAGCGCCTGCCCGGCGCTGGTGGTGGTCGACAGCGCGAGTGCCTGCAAGACGCGCTGGACCGGCACGTAGGCATCGCCCGCCTTTTCGGCGAGCTGCTGCGCCTGGTCGAGCGTGCGCACCGCGTCGTTGTCGAGCCCCGGCGTCTGCTGCGCTCCGCCGCCCGACACCGCCGGGATCTTCGCCAGCGCGGCATCGGCCTCGTCCTCGGCCATGCGCGGATCGCCACCGGCCTTCGAGACGAGCCCCGCCGCCATGCCCTCGGAATCGTCGAGCAGCGCCTTCAAGAGGTGCGCGGGCGTGATCCGCTGGTGCGAATTGCGGATCGCGATCGTCTGCGCGGCCTGCAGGAAGCCCTTGGCGCGATCGGTGAATTTTTCGAGATTCATCGCTGGTCTTGCCCCTTAGATCAGATGGTCCCGCGTGATATAATGTTGCAATAACGCAACACAAGTCCGAACCCCTTTTCACGCGCGGGTGTGTTACCCGCATAGGTAGGCCATGCGGCGCGCACCGCAAGAGTTTTGCACCGCATGGTCCAACAGGTTTCGGCCGGGTCAGGCGCGTTACCGGGGGCGCCAGCTTCGTGCCAGCTCGTCGAGCAGCATCACGCCCCAACCCCGCGCGCCGGCCGGCACGAGCGGATCGGAGCCGCTGCCACGATCCACCGCCGCCATGTCGATGTGGATCCAGGGCAGGTTCTCGGGCACGAAATATTCGATGAAATGCGCTCCCGCGCTGGCACCGGGCGCGGGCGAGGCATCGGAATTCTTGATATCGGCGATGTCGGACACGATCGCCTTGCGATACGCCTCGTTGAGCGGAAGCCGCCAGACCGGCTCGTCGACCAGCCTGCCCGCCGCGGTGGCGGCGTCGGCATGGGCATCATCACGCGCGAACAGGGCGGAATATTCCGCCCCCAGCGCGCCGACGGCGGAGCCCGTCAGCGTGGCGATATCGACCAGCGCGAAGGGCTCGTTCTCCTGCACGACGTATTCGATCGCATCGGCGAGTACGAGCCGTCCCTCGGCGTCGGTGCTGCGGATTTCGATCGTCTTGCCCGACAGCGTGCGGACCACGTCGCCCGGACGCTGGGCGTTGGCGCCCGGCATGTTCTCGGCCAGCGCCGCGACAGCAACGACGTGGACCGGCGCGCGCGACTTGGCGAGGCTCAGGATCGCGCCGGTTACCGCCGCCGCGCCCGACATGTCGCCCTTCATCTCCCACATACCGCTATTGGGCTTGAGCGAAATGCCGCCGGAATCGAAAGTGATCCCCTTCCCCGCCAGCGCGATCGGCGGTCCATCGGCACCGCGATAGGTCACCACCATCATCCGGCTGCCGCGCGGGCTGCCCTGCCCCACGCCCGCGATCGCGCCCATCCCGAGGCGCCGGAAATCGGCCTCGTCGAGCACTTCGATCGTCACGTTGGGCGCCCCGGCGAGCGCAGCGCGCGCGCGATCGACGAAGCTCGCGGGATAGATCACATTGGCCGGTTCGTTGACCAGGTCGCGCGCGAGCCGGACCCCTTCGGCGAGATGTGCCTGCCGCGATTCCCACTGCGCGCGCGCCTCTGCCGCCGCGCTGCCGACCAAGGTGATCGGCTGGACCGGCGGCGCGCTCCGGTCGCTCTTGTAGCGATCGAACCGGTACTGCCCGAGGCTCGCGCCCAAGGCGGCCATCGCCATGGCTTCACCGGAGGGAAGTCCGGCGATCGCGATGGCTGCATCCTCGCCCTGGAACTCGCGCGCGATCCGCGCCCCGACGACGCGCCAGTCGATCGGCTCGCCATCGGCATTCGCCGCCCCGAACAGCATGATCGGCCGCCCTCCGGCCGGTGCGGGCAAGGCCAGGGTCTGGCCGTCCGCTCCGGTGAAGTCGGCAACCGCGATCCGCGCGGCGGTATCGGCCGGCAGGCTTGCAGCGAGAGCAGGAAGGTCGGCACTGGTCATCACCATCGCGATCGCGGCATCGGCGGGCATGGCGGTGGCGAAGGCGATCGGTCGTTCGGCGGAGTTGTCGACGCTCGCGGGCGCGACACCCGAACCGAGCACCGATTGCGCGCTGGCCGCGCCGGGCATTGCCGCTAGCGGAGCGATCGAAAGAGCGAGAATTGCAAGGCCGTTGCGTGTCATGAAGAACCCTCCCCGGGATCGGTTGGCGAATTATCGCGCGGGGCTATCGAAGGAGGGTGTCGCGGCGTCGAGCAAGCAATCGGCGATCCGCCGACCGGCATCGACCATCGGCATCAATCGGTGGCGACGAGATCGAGCCCCGGGACCATCACCGTGCGCCCGCCGCCGAATTCCTCGCGCACGACCACCAGCCCCTGGCGTTCGAGATGGCCGAGCAACCGGCGAATGCGCCCCGGCGAACTGGTGCCGTAGGCGTGCGCCAGCGCCTCCTCGTCGACCGCGACCTCGCCCGCGTGCGCGGCGCGCGCGATGACGAAGAACGGGGCGAGCAGGTCGTCGTCGACATTCGCCCCGAGCGCGAGGATCTGTGCGCGCACCGCGTCGTCGAGATCGTCGAGCCCGGCCCCCGCTTCGGCGAACTTGCGGCGAAAGCCGGGCATGTCGGGCATCGGGCCGACCAGCCGCTCGCGCCGACAGCGCGAGATGAAGGACTGGTACTGCGCGCCGGTCGATTGCGCGACGACGTGATCGTCGCGTGCCAGTTCGGCGATTATCGCGTCGATGCGCGCGGCGACCTCGTTCGGTCCCGCGCTTTCACCGGCCTCGTCCGTCGGCGCCTCGTCGGCCCGGGACAGGCTCTCGACCACGTCCTCCACCTTGGGCGCGGGCGGCGGGGGTGGCGGCGGCGGCGCGGGCTTGGCGACATCCTCGGCCAGCCCCTCGGTGAGCAGCGAGGCCATGTCCTCGGGCGCGGTGTCGGGCATCGCCATCAGCCCTTCGCTGCGCGCCTTGTTGCCGGTCTTCACCGGGCCGATCTTCACCGCCAGCGGACGTCGGGTGATCGCCGGACCGAGCGCGAGGAAATGGCCGCGTTCGAGTTCGCGGATACGTTCGGCCTGGCGCCGCTCCATCCCCAGCAGGTCGGCGGCGCGGACCATGTCGATATCGAGGAATGTGCGCCCCATCAGGAAGTTCGAGGCCTCGGCGGCGACGTTCTTGGCGAGCTTGGCGAGCCGTTGCGTCGCGACGATCCCGGCCAGTCCACGCTTGCGCCCGCGGCACATCAGGTTGGTCATCGCCGAGAGCGTCATCCGGCGCGTGTCCTCGGCGATCTCGCCCGCGACCGAGGGGGCAAACATCTGCGCTTCGTCGACCACCACCAGCGCCGGGAACCAGTGTTCGCGCGGGGCATCGAACAGCGCGTTGAGGAATTGCGCGGCGCAGCGGATCTGTTGCTCGACCTCGAGCCCTTCGAGGTTGAGCACCACGCTCGCGCGGTGTTCACGGATGCGGCGCGCAAGCGCCTCGATCTCGGCCGCCGAATAGGCTGCGCCGTCGATCACGACGTGGCCGAACTCGTCGGCGAGCGAGGGGAAGTCTCCCTCGGGATCGACCACCACCTGCTGCACCATCGCCGCGCTTTCTTCGAGCAGGCGGCGCAGCAGGTGCGATTTCCCGCTGCCCGAATTGCCCTGCACGAGCAGGCGCGTCGCCAGCAGCTCCGCGATATCGAACTCGACCGGCTGCCCGGACGATTCGTGGCCGATGGTAATGCGTTCCCTCACCGCCCCATGGCTAGCCAGCCGATCGGGATAAGCGAAGGGCGCGCATACGGTTTTGCCCAACGCGTTTGCAGTCCCCTCAAGCGCTCGCTACCCAACGCCACGAGGGAGATAGATTGCTTATGAAGACCTGGTTGGGACGAATCGGCTTTGCCTCGTTGGGGCTGGCCCTCGCGGTGTTCGTCGGGCTCGCGGTGTGGGAACCGATCGCTGCCGAGGAAGGAACGGCACCGCCGCCCGCGACCTATTCCGCCGAGATCGTGCGCGACAAATTCGGGGTGCCGCATATCTACGGCGAGCGCGACGTCGACGTCGCCTACGGCATCGCCTGGGCGCATAGCGAAGACGATTTCGCGACCCTGCAGGACGTCGCCGCGATGACCCGCGGGCGCTATGGCGCGATCGCCGGACAGGACGGCGCAGTGTTCGACTACGCCTTCCACCTGCTCGACGCGAAGGGCACGGTCGATCGCAACTACGACAGTCTCGCGCCCGATGTGCGCGCGTTGCTCGACGCCTACGCCACCGGGCTCAACGATTATGCCGAACAGCACCCCGGCGAACTCAAGCTGGGCGACCTGTTCCCGGTCGACGGTCGCGATATCGCCGCCGGCTTCGCGCTGCGCCAGCCGTTCTTCTTCGGCCTCGCGAACAAGCTCGGCCGGCTGGTCGAGGGCGAGGAATACCTGCCCGATCCGGGTCGCCCGATCGACACCGCACTGCCGCTGCCCGGCTCCGACGAAGGGCGCAATCTGGGCTCTAACGCCTTCGCCATCGCGCCGGAGAAATCGGGCGGCGAAACGCTGCTGGTCTCGAATTCGCACCAGCCGTGGCGCGGCGGGGTGGCGTGGTACGAACTCGTCGTCGAAAGCGGCGAAGGCTGGCATTTCGCCGGCGCGACCTTCCCGGGCAGCCCCTATCCCTTCCTCGGCCACAACGAGAATCTGGGCTGGACCAATACGGTCAACATGCCCGACATGTACGATATCTACGAACTGCTCGTGCGCGAGGGCGATAGCGGGCTCGAATACGAACTCGACGGCGATTGGCGTCCGCTCGGCACCAAGGACGTGACGCTGCCGGTCAAGGTCGGCCCGGTGGTGCTGCCGATCCAGCGCACGGTCTATCGTTCGGTCCACGGCCCCGTGGTCAAGAACGACGATGGCTATTTCGCGATCCGCTATGGCGGGATGGATTCGATCGACCAGCTCGACGCCTATTATCGGCTCAACAAGGCGGAGACCTTCGCCGAGTGGAAGGGCATCCTCTCGCGCCTCGATATCCCGTCGACCAATTTCCTCTACGCCGACGCGCAGGGCAATATCGCCTATTACTACAACGCCGCGATCCCCAAGCGCCCCGGCGAAGGCTCCACCGACTGGCGCGGCGTGCTGCCGGGGAACGACAGCGCGCTGATCACCGAAGGCTATTACGACTTCGCCGAACTGCCCCAATACGAGAACCCGGACTCGGGTTGGCTCTACAACGCCAACAACAATCCTTTCTCCGCCGCGGGCAGCACCGACGACCTGTCGCCCGAGGCATTCCCCGCCGCGATGGGGATCGAGACCAAGAGCACCAACCGCGCGCGCCGTGCCGCGAAGCTGATGGAGGACGCCAACCGGATCGATCGCTCGGCCCTAGAGCGGATCAAGTACGACGTCGCCTGGGAGCGCGAAGGCTATGTCGCGACCGCGCTCGACGCGATCGCCGCGCTCGATTTCGAACAGGAGCGCTACGCCGAGGCGCAGGCGATCCTCGCCGGATGGGACTTCACCTCCGACGGCGTCGGTCGCGCCGATTCGCTCGCGCTGCTGATCCTGCGCCAATACATGGGCAAGGACTATAACGGCGAACCGCTGCCCGATCCGCGCGCGGAGCTGGTCAAGGCGGCCGATTTCCTGGTCGAGCACTACGACCGGCTCGACCCGCCGATGGGCGAGGTGCTGCGGTTGCGGCAGGGTCCCGGCGAATACGCGGTCGACCTTCCGCTCGACGGTGGCAGCGATACGCTGCGGGCCTCGACGCTGTGGGATGTCGAGGATGACGGCCGCCTGTCGGTCAAGCACGGCGACAGCTTCCTGATGTTCGTGACTTGGGAACGAGGCGCGCCGGTGCGATCCGAAAGCATCCAGCCCTTCGGCGCGGCCACCACCCGGCCCGGCGATCCCAATTTCACCAGCCAGGCGCCGCTATTCGTGCGCAAGGAGCTCAAGCCGGTGCGCTTCTGGCGGTCCGACGTGTTGGAAAATGCCGTTCGTCGAAAGACGGTGACGCATCCGCGCGAGGGCCTTACGGTCCCGCGCGACGAGTCGTAATTCGCTGCAACTTCTGGCGGCGGGCAGACGCCGCAACGGGGAGAATACTATGAAGAAGGTCTACGGTTTCACCAGTCTCATCGCGCTCGCGCTCGGCGGATGCGCGTCCTATACCGACGAAGGTGTCGCGGTCGCACCCGCAGCGCCCGCGGCGGAAGCGCCCGCGGTCATGCCCGCTCCGGCCACCGCTCAGAACGACGATCTCGCCGAGCTCGTCGACCAGGTGCGGATCCCCTACGAGGTCTTCACGCTTCCCAACGGCCTCACCACCGTGGTCCACACCGATCGCAAGGCCCCGCTGGTGGCGGTTTCGGTTTGGTACGACGTCGGCTCGAAGCATGAGCCCAAGGGCAAGACCGGCTTCGCCCACCTGTTCGAGCACCTGATGTTCAACGGCAGCGAGAACGCGCCGGGCGATTTCTTCGAACCGCTCCAGCAGGTCGGCGCGACCGGCTTCAACGGCACCACCAATGCCGACCGCACCAATTATTTCGAAACCGTACCGACCGCCGCGATCGACCGCGTGCTGATGCTCGAAAGCGACCGCATGGGCTACCTGCTCGGCGCAGTGACGCAGGAGAAGCTCGATAACCAGCGCGGCGTCGTCCAGAATGAAAAGCGCCGCGGCGACAACCAGCCCTTCGGTCTGCTGCGCTACGAAATCGTCGAGAACATCTTCCCCAAGGGCCACCCCTACCACCACTCGACCATCGGCTCGATGGACGACCTCGGTGCCGCGACGCTCGACGACGTGAAGCAGTGGTTCCGCGACAATTACGGCCCCAACAACGCCGTGCTCGTGCTGGCCGGCGACATCGACGTCGCCACCGCCAAGGAGAAGGTCACCAAGTGGTTCGGCGCGATCCCGCGCGGGCCCGAAGTGCAGGATCCGGCCGTGCCCGTCCCGACCCTCGCCGCCGACGGCGAGAAGGTGATCTACGACCAGGTCGCGACCACCCGCATCTATCGCATGTGGCCGATCCCCGGCGAGACCTCGGCCGAGAACGTGCCGATCCAGCTCGGCGCGACCGCGCTCGGCGGCCTCGCCAGCTCGCGCCTCGACAATGCGCTGGTGCGCGGCAAGGGCCTCGCGGTCTCGGTCAGCTCGGGCACCTGGACCAATGAGGACGCCGGCGTCTTCCTGATTTCCGCCGACCTCAAGCCCGGCGTCGATCGCGCCGATCTCGAAGCGGCGCTCGATGCCGAGATCGCCAGCTTCATTGCCGGCGGCCCGACCGCCGACGAACTCGCCCGCTCGAAGACCACGATCGTGTCGCGCCTGATCGGCGGCCTCGAATCGGTCGGCGGTTTCGGCGGCAAGGCCGTGACGCTCGCCGAAGGCCAGCTCTATCACGGCAATCCGGGCGAGTATCGCGAGCAGCTCGAGCAGATGGTCGAAGCCGACCCGGCCTCGATCACCGCGATCCTGCAGCGCTACCTGACGAAGCCGCGCTTCGCGCTGGTGGTCGAGCCGGGCGAGCGTACCGAGGGCGGCGAGAACCGCGGCGGCGCGGTGATCGCCACCGACAGCTCGGGCAAGGAAGTGTTCCGCGCCGCCGAGGATCATTATTGCGAAGGCGAGAGCTGCGATTTCGACGAACTGGCGGTGCAGGCGTTCCAGGATCGCTCGCAGCTGCCGCCGGTCGGCCAGCTGACCGATCTCGACTTCCCCGATATCGAGCGCGCTACGCTCTCGAACGGCATGGAAGTCTATTTCGCGCGCCGCGCTGCGGTGCCGAAGGTCTCGGTCCGGATCGCCTTCGACGCCGGCTACACCGCCGATCCGCGCGACGCGCTGGGCACCCAGTCGCTGATGCTGCAGGCGATGGACGAAGGCACCGACAGCCTCGACGCGACCGAACTCGCGATCGCGCAGGAGCGCCTCGGTGCGAACGTGTTCGCCTTCGCCGATTTCGACGACACCAGCTTCCAGCTCTCGGCGCTGTCGACCCGACTGGCCCCGTCGCTCGACCTGCTGGCCGACTACATCCGCAACCCGGCCTTCCGCAGCGAAGACCTCGAGCGGGTGCGCGCGCAACAGCTCACCCGGATCAGTTCGGAGCTCAAGAACCCCCGCGCGGCCGGTTCGCGTGCGCTCGCGCAGCTGGTCTATGGCGACCATCCCTACGGCATCCCGCCCTCGGGCCTCGGCGATAGCGCCGCGGTGACGGCGGCCACGCCCGCCACGCTCGAAGCGACCCATGCGCGCTGGATCCGTCCGGACAACGCCAAGGTCTTCGTCGTCGGCGACACCACGTTGGCCGAAGCGGTCAGCCTGCTCGAAGACAGTTTCGGCGATTGGCGCGCCCCGGCGAGCCCGCTCCCGACCAAGCGTTTCGACGTCCCGGTCCCCGCCCCCGAGGCGCGAATCCTGCTGCTCAACCGCCCGAACTCGCCGCAGTCGGTGATCCTCGCCTCGCGCGTGCTCGACCTGCGCGGGACCGACGACACGATCGTGCTGGGTGCAGCCAACGAGGTGCTCGGCGGCAGCTTCCTGTCGCGGATCAACATGAACCTGCGCGAGACCAAGGGCTGGTCCTACGGTTCGCGCTCGTCGATCGGCTACAACCAGGATCGGCTGAGCTACAACGTCATCGCCGAGGTGCAGGCCGACCGGACCGGGGACTCGATCCTCGAGCTGGAAAAGGAAATCACCGGCTTCGTGACCGATAACGGTGTCACCGGCGACGAGCTGACCCGCACGGTCAACGGCAATGTCCGCGAGCTTCCGGGCCAGTTCGAAACCGCGGGCGCGGTGCTCGGCGGCATGGTCAACATCGTCAACTACGATCGTCCCGACGATTACTACGAGACGATCGCCGATCGCTATCGCGGACTCACCGCCGAACAGATCGCCGAGGTGGCGCGCGCCAACTTCGTCTATGGCGATCTCGTCTATGTCGTGGTCGGTGATGCCGAAGTGGTCCGTCCGCAGCTCGACAAGACCGGCCTGCCGGTCGAGGTTCGCGAGCTCGACGAGTAATTGACACCGATGTCAGCAACCGCGATGAAGCGGGCAGTTTTTATCCAAGGAGATCCTCAATGTCCGTAGCCGGAACCTACAACACCGTCGTGAAGAGCCCGATGGGCGACCAGAACGGCACCTTCACCGTCGTCCCCGGCGACGACGGCAAGACCTTCACCGGCAGCATGGCGGGCGGCATGGGCTCGATGGACGTCAAGGACGGCACCATCGACGGCAATACGCTCAGCTGGAAGATGGACATGACCGTCCCGATGCCGATGACGCTCAACTGCACCGCCACCGTCGATGGCGACCAGCTGACCGGCACCGTGAATGCCGGCGCCTTCGGCGACATGCCGCTGACCGGCGAACGCAAGGGCTGATCGGCCGCAAGGCTTGAAATCGGGGCCGTCGGAGCGATCCGGCGGCCCTTTTTCGTGGATGCGAGGCCGTCGCGACGGTTGCTTTCGTTTCGCCGCGACCCCAAGCTCGCTTTTCCATTCGAGAGGGGCATCGATGCTCGACAGATTGAAGAAGGTGCCGCTCGCGGTCCAGATCCTCGTGGGCCTCGCGATCGGCGCCGTGGCCGGGTTGCTGCTCCCGCGCGCAGGCACCAATGCGCAGGTCGACGAAACCGTCGCCGCGCTCTCGCTCGGCGGCCGCCTGTGGCTCCAGGCGCTGCAGATGACGATCCTGCCGCTGGTCTTCGCATTGCTTTCGACGCTGTTCATCCGCTCGCAGGCGCTGGGCGGCGGCGGGCGCACCACGCGGCGTTCGTTCGTCACCATTATCGGGCTGTACTTGCTGGCCGTGCCGCTCGGCATCCTGTGCACGCTGACCCTGCTCGAACTCTTCCCGATCACTGCCGAGATGGCGCAGTCGATGCGCGCGATGGCGGGCCAGGGCGTCCCCGCCGAAAGCCCCGAATGGGCCGAGGCCTTCCTTGCCATCGTCCCGACCAATATCGTCGCCGCGATGGCCGGCGGGACGCTGCTGCCGGTGCTGTTCTTCTCGCTTGTGTTCGGCGCGGCGCTCGCGCGGCTCGAGGACGGCGACGGCAAGCAGGCGCTCTCGGCCGGGCTGACCGGGCTGGCCGACACGGTGTTCATCATCGTCGGCTGGGTGCTGCGGCTCGCGCCGATCGGGGTGGCCTTGCTGATCCTCCCGACGACGCAGGAGCACGGCGCCGATATCTTCGCCGGGCTCGCGCATTACATCGCGCTCGCGGTGACGCAGGTGCTGGTGTTCATCGCCGCGATCTACCTCGTCGCCCGGCTGCTCGGCCGAATTCCGCTGCGCCGCTTCGCCAGCGCGATGCTGCCGGTGCAGTCGGTCGCCTTCGGCACGCAGAGCTCGACCGGGTGCATGCCGCTGACGATCAAGGCCGCGCGCGAGATGGGCGTCAGCGCCGAGGCGACCGACGTCGCGGTGCCGCTCTCGGCGGTGATCTTCCGCATGATTGCACCCGCGAGCGGGATATTCATCGCGAGCTATGCCGCGGCGGTCTACGACCTGCCGCCGCTGGGCATCGCGCTGCTGGTGACGGTCGGCCTGCTCGGCATCGTGCTCGAGATGAGTCTCGTGGGCATCCCCAGCGCCGCAACCTTCGTCGCCTTCTACGCGCCGATCGCCGCGCTGGTCGGCATCCCGATGGAATTCATCGTCGTGCTGCTCGTGGTCGAGACGATCCCCGACATCTTCAAGACCGTGCTCCACGTCACCGCGCACGCGACCACCGCGACGGTGGTGGATCGGGGACTGGCAGGACCGGACCCGATCACCACGGAAAAGGGCTAACATGGACGAGAGCTTCGTCACGATCGCCACGATCTTCCTGACGCTGGTAGGAGCCGGCTGCCTCTACTCGGTCTACGCCGACCTCAAGCACGATCGCGGCCAGATGGCGCACGAACTGCACGACTATTCGCGCAAGGAGCTGCCGCTCAATTTCTGGCTCGGCGTGGCGTCGAAGGGCGCGGGCGCGGTGGTCGCGGTGGCGCTGATCATCTGGCTCGGGACGACGTCCGCCTAAGGCGCGACTACAATTTGCCGCGCAGCGCCTGGTACGCCGCCGCCGCGACCGTGTTCGCGAGGTTGAGCGAACGGATCTGCGACGAGCGCATCGGCAGCTTCACCAGTCGCTCGGCATGGGCCTCGACGATGTGGGCGGGGATGCCCGTGGTCTCCTTGCCGAAGACGAGATAGGCGTCGTCCGGATAGTCGGGATCGTAGAAGCTCGTCTCGGCGAATTCCTCGAACAGGAACAGCTGGTCGGTGCGTGGGCTGCGTTCGGCGAGGAAGGCATGCCAGCTGGCGAATTCGACCAGCCGGATATGCTGCCAGTAGTCGAGCCCGGAACGCTTCACGCGCTTGTCCGAGATATCGAAACCGAGCGGGTGGATCAGCACCAGCTCCATGTCGAGCGCCACGCAGGTGCGCCCGACCGCCCCGGTATTGCCGGGTATCTCGGGCTCGACGAGGACGATGCTGGGTTTCGGCTCGGTCACGGCCGGATCAGCCGAGCTTGTCCTTCAGGATTTGGTTGACCACCGCCGGATTGGCCTTGCCCTGCATCGCCTTCATCGTCTGGCCGACGAAGAAGCCGAACAGCTTGTCCTTGCCGCCCTTGTACTGCTCGACCTTGTCCTCGTTATTGGCGAGGATCTCGTCGATCGCGGCTTCGATCGCGCCGGTGTCGGAGACCTGCTTGAGGCCTTCGCTGTCGGCGATCTCGTCGGGCTCGCGGCCAGTCTTCAGGACGATCTCGTAGATTTCCTTGGCCTGGCCGCCCGAAATCTCGCCCTTGTCCTGCATCGCGAGGATCGCGGCCTGCCGCTTGGCGGTGGCGTGGGCCGGATCGGCCTCGTCGCCGAGCGACTTGATCACGCCCGGCGCGACCGAGAGCGACCAGTTGGCGACCTGCGTGGCGATCGCCTTGGCGGGTTTGCCGATCGCCTGCGCGGCTTCGTCGAGCAGGTTCTCGAACCGCGCGAAGGTCTCGACCTCGGCGGTGAGTTCGCGGGCATTGTATTCGGTGAGGCCGAGCTCGTCGATGTAGCGCGCACGCTTGGCATCGGGGAGTTCGGGCAGCGAAGCACGGCATTCATCGAGGAAATCGTCCTCGAGCTCGAGCGGCAGCAGGTCGGGATCGGGGAAGTAGCGGTAGTCGTGCGCATCTTCCTTCGATCGCATGGTGCGCGTGGTGCCGGTGCCCGGATCGAACAGGCGCGTTTCCTGGTCGACCGTGCCGCCGTCTTCGAGCACGTCGACCTGGCGCCGCGCCTCGTATTCGACGACCTGCTGGACAAAGCGCACCGAGTTGACGTTCTTGGTCTCGGTCCGCGTGCCCAACTCGCTGTCGCCGACCTTGCGCACCGAGACGTTGACGTCGGCGCGCATCGAGCCTTCTTCCATGTTGCCGTCGCAGCTCCCGACATAGCGGAGGATCGAGCGCAGCTTGCGGACATAGGCCCCGGCCTCGGCGGGCGAGGTCATGTCGGGGCGCGAGACGATTTCCATCAGCGCCACGCCGCTGCGATTGAGATCGACGTAGGACATGGTCGGATGCTGGTCGTGCATCAGCTTGCCCGCGTCCTGTTCGACGTGGATGCGCTCGATCCCGATGACCTTGTCTTCGGGGATCCCCGCCTTCTCGTCGGCGTCGATCACCAGCTGCCCCTCGCCCACGATCGGGTGGTAGAGCTGCGAAATCTGGTAGCCCTGCGGGAGGTCGGCGTAGAAATAGTTCTTGCGGTCGAAACGCGAATATTTGTTGATCTGCGCCTCGATCGCCATGCCGGTGCGCACCGCCTGGCGGATGCATTCGCGATTGGGCACGGGCAGCATGCCCGGCATCGCCGCATCGACGAGGGAGACGTTGCAATTGGGCTCAGCCCCGAAGGCGGTGGAGGCGCCCGAAAACAGCTTGGCGTTCGACGTGACCTGCGCGTGGACTTCGAGGCCGATCACGACCTCCCATTCGCCCGTGGCGCCCTGGATCGTATACTTGCTCATGACCACCACTTCTCCGGCTGGGCGGTAAACCCGGCGCGTTTCTCGATCGCGAGGCCTGCGTTGAGCACGCCCTGCTCGTCGAACGGCTTGCCGACCAGCTGGAGGCCCAGCGGCAGACCGTCACCGTTGAGGCCGCACGGCACGCTCATCGCAGGCAGGCCCGCAAGGCTGGCGGGGACAGCGAAGACGTCGTTGAGGTACATCGTCAGCGGATCGTCATCGAGGCTGCCCAATGCGAAGCTCGCGGTCGGACAAGTCGGGGCGAGGATCACGTCGCACTTGTCCCACGCCTGCTCGAAATCGCGCGCGACCAGCGTGCGGACCTTCTGCGCCTGCGTGTAATAGGCGTCGTAGAAGCCCGCGCTGAGCACGTAGGTGCCGATCATCACGCGGCGCTTGACCTCGTCGCCGAAGCCTTCGGCCCGGGTCGCGGCATACATGTCCTGCAGCCCGGCACCCTCGGGCAGTTCGCGCAACCCGTAACGCACGCCGTCATAGCGCGCGAGGTTGGACGAGGCTTCTGCGGGCGCGATGATGTAATAGGCGGGCAGCGCATACTTGGTGTGCGGGAGCGAGATGTCGACGATCTCGGCGCCGGCATCCTTGAGCCACGCCTTGCCCTGCTCCCAGCTTTCAAGGATTTGCGGGTCGGTGCCCTCCATCCGGTATTCGCGCGGAATGCCGACGCGCTTGCCCTTGAGATCGTCTGACAGCGCGGCTTCCCAATCGGGCACGGCCAAGTCGAGGCTGGTCGCATCCTTCGGATCGAACCCCGCCATCGCACCCAGCATGATCGCGCAATCGGTGACGTCGCGCGCCATCGGCCCGGCCTGGTCGAGGCTCGAGGCGAAGGCGATCGTGCCCCAGCGCGAGCAGCGGCCATAGGTCGGCTTGATGCCCGAAATGCCGGTGAAGGCGGCGGGCTGGCGGATCGAGCCGCCGGTGTCGGTGCCGGTCGCCGCCGGGCACAGCCGCGCCGCGATTGCCGCCGACGAACCGCCCGAGGAGCCGCCCGGCGCAAGCGCGGCGTTGCCGCCGTCGCTCTTGCGCCACGGCGAAATCACGTTTCCGAACGCGCTGGTCTCGTTCGACGAGCCCATCGCGAACTGGTCCATGTTGAGCTTGCCCAGCATGGTCGCGCCCGCATCCCACAGGTTCTGCGAGACCGTGCTCTCATAGGTCGGGGTGAAGCCGCCGAGGATCATGCTCGCCGCGGTGGTTTCGACGCCTTGAGTGCAGAACAGGTCCTTCATGCCGATCGGCACGCCGCCCATCTTGCCGAGGTCTTCGCCCTTCGCACGCCTGGCGTCGACAGCATCGGCTGCTTCGAGCGCGCGTTCGGGCGTCTTCACGAGGAAGGCGTTCAATGGATCGGCAGCGGCGACCGCGGCGTTGAACGCCTCGGTCACTTCGCGCGCGGTGAAGGTGCCGTCGGCGACGCCGTCGCGGATGGCCTTGATGCCGAGTTGCGTGAGGTCGGTCATTCGATCACCTTGGGCACGCCGAAGAAGCCGTGTTCGGCCACGGGCGCATTCGCGAGCACGTCCTCGCGCCGGTCGCCGCCGGTCTTGGGGTCGGCGTTCACGACGTCGTCGCGCAGGCGCAGCGTGTTGGGGATCACCGCCGTCATCGGCTCCACGCCGGTCACGTCGACCTCGCCGAGCTGTTCGACCCAGTCGAGGATATTGTTGAGTTCGGGCACCATCTTCTCGCATTCGGCATCGCTCATCGCGATGCGCGCCAGCGAGGCGATTTTCGCCACCTGTTTCGTGTCTACGGACATGCGAGCGCACTAGCCGCGCGGGGGCCGCGCTTCAAGCGGGGACGTGCCCGTCTCCGGGCCTATTCGAAGGGGTCGCCGACCGGTTTGCCGTCGATATAAAGCTGGCGGCCGGAATAGGGACGGATTTGGATCGCTTCGTCCGCAACATCGGCGCCGGGCGCCGGTGGCACCAGGCCGCGCTCGAGCCGCCCGGCGCGGTTGCTCATCTCTCTCGCGATTCCTTCGGCATCGAACACGAGGTGGTCGATCCGGCGACCGTCGGTCAGGATCACATGCGTGCCCTCGCCCCGGGGGCCGACGACCACGGCGCGGCAGGCGCGGTGGCACATGATGCCGCTGTCAGCGACATAGTCGCGGATCGCCGAGCGAAGCGCTTCGTCGCCACCGACGATCTGCAGGTTCGCGACCCGCTCCTCGCCTATGTCGCGGCGATCCGATCCGTCGCGATAGGGCTCGTAGGGTCGCGATTGCCGCGCGAGCGCCTGCTTGGCGGCGCGCGAAACCTGCGCATCGGCCGAGGCGGCGAGACCCTGCAGCGCTTCGCGCCCGGGCGCACCGAAATCCCATTTGAGTGCGTCGAAGTCGAACGCATCGACCGGCACCGCACCGCTTTCGAGCCGTGCGAGCTGGTTCGATGCGCTGATCGCGCCGAAATTGAACAGCGGTAGCGCCAGCAGCAGCGCATAGGCGGCGGTGCCCACGGCGAGCTTGAGGTTCGAGACGCGCAGGCGGTCCGGCCAAGCGGCCTTCCAGCCGCGGACCGTATCGATGAAATAGGCCACGCCATAGGCGACCGCGACGACGATCGCGGCGAGTCCCCACAAGCGTTCGGGGCTGAGCCCGTGCTGGCCGATCCGCAGCCCCATCGAGATCGTGGCGAACACCGTCAGCGGGAGGATGCCGAGCGCAAGCACGCGCGCCGCGATGCGCATGGCGGGATTGGCGCTCATGCCGCGCGGATCGTCGCGGATCACGGCGTTGACGAGCACGAAGCTACCGGCGGCGATCGCGAGCAGCAGCGGCGTAGCACTGTCGGTCGCGTCCCACAGCACGCCCGGCCCGGAGACCACGACCGCGGCGAGGAACACCACCACCGCGAGCGCCACCGGCACCGCGAGAAGGCTGAACACGGTCAGCACCAGCGATTGGAGCGTGCCGATGATCTTCAGCTGGTTGCGCAACACGCCGAGCGCCGCGCCGAAGGCCGCACCCGAGAAGGTCCAGCCGAACCACGAATCGTCGATCAGTTCGTCGAGCGGGATGCCGACGAGGTCGAGCAGCTGGCTGACGAGGAACAGCACGATCCACGACAGGCCGGTGAAGGCCAGCGCGCCGCCCGCGCTGATCGCGTCGGTCCACACGTGATAGTGCGTATCGGCGTAGGAGGTACGCCAACGGCGGCGATGGAAGCCGGCCTGGAACAGCGGGAGCGAGAGCCCGGCGGCGAAGATACCGGCCCAGATCCCGTATTCCTCGGCCGCGAGGTCGTCCGCCCGGCCCACTGCGCGCCACACCAGCCCGCCGATCACGAGGCCGACGATGGCGGCGTAGATCGCCGGTTCGCGCCAGCGATCGCGATCGAGCGTGAAGGCGAAAGCAAGCGCGCCGAAGCCCGCCAGCGCGGCCAGCGCCATGCGGAGGCCGCTGTCCTCGGCATGGTCGGTCAGCAGGTGGACGACCAGCCCGGCGAGGCCGAGCAGGCCCGCCAGCACCCACGGGCGCAGCGCCCATTCGGAATGCAGGTGCGCGCGCGTGGTCGGCTTCCCCATGACCTATTCGGTCGGAGCGGGTGCCGGCGCCTGGGCTTCGCCCTCGCCCTGCTGGGCCTGCTGCGCGATCATGAATTGCTGCGCAGCCTGGAAGCGCTGTTCGACATCGGCGCGTTCGAGGATGTCGACCACTTCGAGGTCGAACACGAGGTCGCTATCGGCCGGGATCGGCGATCCGGGGGGCGGCGCGGAACCATACGCTTTCTCGGCGGGGATATAGAGCGTGTACTTGCCACCCTTCTTCACCTGCTGGAGGCCTTCGAAGAAGCCGGGGATGGTCGCGCCTTCCTCGACCGCGAAGGGCGTGCCGCCGGGCAGGATCGATTCGGGAATCGGGAAGTCCTGCGATTCGTCGAAGGTCGTTCCGTCGGGCAGACGACCGGTATAGCGCGCGAACACGACCTGGCCGATCTCGGCGGTCGGACCCATGCCTTCCTCGATGACCTCGAGCTTCAATCCCTTGGGCTGCGCCGCCCAGGCGAGGCCCGCGGCGGCGAGCACGGCGATCGCGATGCCGATCCAGAGCTTGAGCAGCGACCCCTTGGCGATGGGCTGCAACGGCACGCGGGTGACTTCGGTCATGACAAGAGCGTCCTGATAAATACGGCGAAAAACAAACGGGGCGCGAAAGGTCTGCCCCTTCGCGCCCCGATTGGCGTATCAATGGTGCGAGTGCAAGCGCGGTGTCTTACGAACCGTCGCGTTCCAGCCGCTTGCGTTCGAGCTTGCGCGCGCGGCGCACGGCGGCAGCCTTTTCACGGGCGCGCTTTTCGCTCGGCTTTTCATAGTGACGGCGCAGCTTCATTTCGCGATACACCCCCTCGCGCTGCAGCTTCTTCTTGAGCGCGCGCAGGGCCTGGTCGACATTGTTATCGCGAACCATGATTTGCATAAATTCAAACACCTCACTGAAAGGCGAGAGCCCACTCGAAAATGTGGGGTGCGCCCTATATCTAAGCCATGAAAATCGGGCCGAATCCGTACACGGAACGGCTAAGCGGTGGCGCAAATAGGCATTCGCAGGCGAAAATGCAACCCCAAACCCCTCCAAAACGTCCGCGCGGGGGTGACGCGGCGGCAGGCTAGTATATAGGGCAGCGCCATGGCTTCCCCCTCTCCCTTCACCGCAACCGCGCTCGTCGCGCTGGGCGGCGGCACCGGTGCCGCGGCGCGTTACTGGCTTGGCCGCGCGATCGGCACGGGCCATCCGTTCCCCTGGGGCACGCTCGTCGCAAATATCGTCGGCAGCATGGCGCTGGGTATCCTCGTCGGCTGGCTGGCACGGCACGGAGAAGGCGGGCAGCACCTGCGGCTGCTGCTCGCGGTCGGGCTGCTGGGCGGCTTCACCACATTCAGCGCCTTCAGCCTCGAAAGCGCCCTGATGATCGAACGCGGCCAGGCGGGGCTCGCCGCGCTCTATATCGGCGGATCGGTGGCGGCGGGCGTCCTCGCGCTGTTCGCAGGATTGAGGATCGCGGCATGAGCATCGAGCGCGACAAGCAGGACGAAGTCCGCACCTACACGGTCGCGGCCGACGATGACGGCATCCGGCTCGACCGCTGGTTCAAGCGGCACCTGCCGCAAATAGGCTTCGCCACCGTCTCGCGCTGGGCGCGCACCGGGCAGGTACGGGTCGATGGCGGGCGCGCCAAGCCCGACGATCGCATCGCGACCGGCCAGGAAATCCGCGTGCCCCCGGGCGGGCGCGATCCCAAGCGCAAGGGCCCGCGCCGGGTCGAACTGACCGAGCAAGAGGTCGCCGACGCCGAAGCGATGGTGATCCACCGCGACCGCGCGGCGATCGTGCTCAACAAGCCGCCCGGTCTCGCGACGCAGGGTGGCACCGGCATGACCAAGCATGTCGACCGGCTGCTCGACGCGTTTCGCGACAGCGAGGACGACCCGCGCCCGCGCCTCGTCCACCGGCTCGACAAGGATACCAGCGGCGTGTTGCTGACCGCCGCCACGCCGGGCAGCGCGGCGTTCTTTTCCAAGCGCTTCTCCGGGCGCAGCGCGACCAAGGTGTACTGGGCGCTGGTGGTCGGCATTCCCGAGGAGAAGGAAGGCCTGATCGACGCGCCCTTGGCCAAGCAGCCGGGCAGTCATGGCGAGCGCATGCACCATGATCCCGAGGGCCAGCCCGCCAAGACGCGCTATCGCGTGATCGAGCGCGCGGGCAACAAGGCCGCATGGGTCGAGCTGCACCCGCTCACCGGTCGTACCCACCAGCTGCGCGCGCATATGGAAGCGATCGGTCACCCGATCGTGGGCGACGGCAAGTATGGCGGGCAGGACGCGATGTTGACCGGCCAGATCAGCCGCAAGATGCACTTGCATGCGCGGCGCCTGATCATCGGCGCGCCGGGCGGCAAGACGATCGACGTGGTCGCCCCGCTGCCCGAACATTTCGCGCAGACGATGGAAGCTATGGGCTTCGACCTGTCGTTGGGCGAGGAGATCATGGACTGGTCGCCGCCGCCGCCCACCAAGGAGGCGAAGAAGGCCAAGGCCAAGGCGCATGCCAAGCAGTATCGCAAGGCCCGCCGCGGCGAACGCCGCTCGCGTGTGACCTCGAAACCGGCGAAGAAGAAGGGCAAGCCCGGCAATCCGAAAGGCAAGCGGAAATAGTGCATCCCAACCCTGCCTACCGCCACGCCGATCGTGCGCTGCTCGAGGACATCGTCGAGCAGGTGGGCTTCGGCACGGTCTTCGCGGGCACCCCGGACGGGCCGCGCGTGGCGCATGTCCCGATCGTCTCCACCCGCGACGGCGCGATCCAGTTCCACATGGCCAAGGCCAACGGGCTCGCGCGCCATCTCGATGGAGCAACCGCGCTGGCGGTGGTCAACGGACCCGACACCTATGTCTCGGCGCGCTGGTACGACGAGCCGAACAGCCACGTTCCCACCTGGGACTACCTGGCTGTCGAAATGGAGGGCCCGGTGCGGCAGATGGCCGAGGAAGGCCTGCGCGCGCATCTCGAAGACCTGACGGGCCGCCACGAAGCCCGCATCGCGGACGGCGAACCCTGGCGGATGGCCGAGGCCGATCCCGCCCATATCGACAAGCTGGTGCGCGGTATCACCGGCTTCGAGATGGAGGTGAAGGCCTGGCGCGAGACGATCAAGCTGCACCAGGGCAAGCCCGAAAGAGTGCGCGCGCGGATTGCCGACCGGCTCGACGAACTAGGCGCGGGCGCGATCGCGCACCTGATGCGGACGCTGGCATCGTGAGGGCTGCGCGATGAGCGATGTAGTCCGTCTCGCTGTATTCGATTGCGACGGCACGCTGGTCGACGGGCAGGCCGCGGTGGTCGAGGCGATGGCCGCCGCCTGCAGCGCCCTTGGCGAGCCGCTGCCCGACCCCAACCATACCCGCCGCTCGGTCGGGCTGAGCCTGCCATCGGCGATGCTCTCGCTGTTCCCCGACGCCGGGGCCACACGCCGCGATGCTCTGGTCGAAGCCTACAAGGACGCGTTTCGCGCGGCGCGCGAACGCAACGCCGTGGTCGAGCCGCTCTATGACGGGATCGCCGAATTGCTGACCGAGCTTCATGCGGGCGGGTGGCAGCTCGCGGTCGCGACCGGCAAGTCGATGCGCGGGCTGAAACACACGCTCGAAACGCACGGCCTTTCCGACCTGTTCAGCTCGCTCCAGACCGCCGACCGCAACCCTTCCAAGCCCGATCCCGCGATGCTGCGCAACGCGATGGACGATTGCCTCGCGCACAGCTGCGTGATGATCGGCGACACCAGCTACGACATGGCAATGGCACGCCAGATCGGCGCGCGCGCGATCGGGGTCGATTGGGGCTATCATGCACCCGACGAGCTGATCGATGCCGGGGCCGAACGCGTGGTCGCCGATACGAACGAACTGAAGGAGCTGCTCGATGGATGAGCGACAGGCGCGCAATCGCCACATGCTGATCAGTCTCACCCGCCTGTCCGGGGCGGTGCTCATCATCTTCGGGATGATCGCATTGTCGGGCCGGATCGACCTCGACCGGACTTACGCCTGGGTGATGGTGATCGTCGGGATGGCCGATTTCTTCTTCGTCCCGCTGGTCCTCTATCGCCGCTGGCGCACGCCGAAATCGTGAAACGGTTCTACAAGAGAGCCGAGGCGCAGGCGGTCGAAGGCGGCTGGCAGGTCAAGCTCGACGGCCGCGCGGTCAAGACGCAGGGCGGCCGCGCGCAGGTGGTGCATTCGCAGCGGCTGGGCGAGGCGATGGCCGCCGAATGGGCAGCACAAGGGAACAAGATCGATCCGAAGGGCTTCGTCCTGCGCGACCTGGTCGACCACGCAATCGACAATGTCGCCCCCGATCCCGGCGCTACCGTCGACCGGCTGCTGCGCTACGCCGAGACCGATACGCTGTGTTATCGCGCCGATCCCGAAGATGCGCTGTTCAAGCGACAGCAGGAGGTATGGGAGCCGCTCGTCGCCGCATTGGAAGCGCGCGAGGGGATCCGGCTTGAACGCGTCAGCGGGGTGGTCGCACGCCCTCCCTCGGACGACACGATCGAGGCGCTACGGCGTCGGCTCGCCGCCCTTCCCCCGCTCGAACTCGCGGCGGTCGACATGATGACTTCGCTCGCGGCATCGCTGTGCGTCGCCCTCGCCGCAATCGACGACGATGCCGATCCCGACAGGCTGTGGGATGCGGCCGAGCTCGAGGAGAGCTGGCAGGCCGAGCTCTGGGGCAAGGACGAGGAAGCCGAAGAGCGCCGCGCCGAGCGCCGCGCGAACTTCAGGCAGGCGTTCGACTTCGCGCGGCTCGCGCGGCGCTAGCGCCTAGCCCGAAATCCAGGCCGCGATCTGGCCGGCGACGTCGTTGGCCGCCCGGTTGAGCGCTGGTCCGACGGCATTCGCCTCGGGCGCAATGCCAGGGATTCGCGATTCGAACCGACGCGCGACCGTCTGCTGCCCTTCGCGGTGGAGCAGCGCGTCGAACCGCACGATCACCGATCCGTCGCGCGCGTCGTAACCCATTTCGAGCAGGCGGCCCGAGAGCAGCGTCCCGCCGGATGCATCGGTATCGTCGCCCTCGAACACGACCCGCCCACTATGCGCCCGCACCGTCTCGGCGATCAGCGCCTGCATCAACCGCGTCGGCCGTTCGACCCACATCGCGTCCTGCAGGTAGGCGACATTCGACGCGTCGACCTGCACCGGGACCCGCGTCACCGCGAGCCGCTGGCTGGTCGAGGGCTCCTCGACGATCAGCGCGTTCTCGACGCTGCCGGTGATCTCGGTCTGCGATTCGGGAGTCGCCGGCGTGAGGTTGAACAGCGTGGGTGGCGGGTCCTCGCCGAAACTGATGCAGCCCGACAGCGCGAGCAGCGCGGCCAGCGGAGCGAGGCGGATGAGAGGGATACGCATGGTTCGGCTCGGCTCCTTAAGGCTCGTAATCGGGCAGCGGCGGGCTCGACAGGAGTCCACTCGCGCCCTGCTGTTCGATCCGCTCGGTCAGTTGCCGCAGCGCGCGCGTGGTCGCCTGCAGGTCCTTGATCGCGGCCTCGGCGGCGGGAAGCGTCGATTCGTTGACGCGCTTGGCGGCCGGCTGGATGCTCTCGAGGGTCGCGTCGAGCGTATCGGCCGTCTCGCGTGCCTTGGCCAGCGTCCGGCGCAATTCCTGCGCGACCGACGCGCCTTCCTGGTTGAGGATGCGGTCGGTCGACCCGGCGACCTGTTCGAACTGGGCCAGCGTCGCGCCCGCCTGCGCGAGGGTGCGGTTCAGTTCTTCCATCGTCGCGGTGATCATCGGCGACTGGTCGGCGAGGCTGTCGGACAGGCGCTCGGTGTTGCGCAGGATCCCGGCGAGCGTGTTCTGGTTCTCCGGGTTGAGCAGTTCGGTCAGCCGCTCGGTGAGGGTCGACAATTTCTCGAGCACTTCGGGCGCATTCGACAGGATCGCGCCGAGACCGCCCTGGCGCGGCGGGATCACGGGCTTGCCCTCGGGACCGAGCTTGGTGATCGGCGGGGTGTTGGCCTGCGCGCCTGTCAGCTGGATGGTCGAGATCCCGGTGAAACTGCCCTGGACGAAGGCTTCGGTGCCCTGGCGGATCGGGATGTCGTCATTGACCTCGATCCGCACGCGCACCTTGCTCGGGTCCTCGGGCCACAGCTCGATTTCCTTCACCTCGCCCGCGGGCACGCCCGAGAACGAGACCGGCGATCCGTTCGCCAATCCGTCGACGCTTTGCGGGAAGAAGATGTCGTATTGCCGCTTCGACCCGTCGTTGATCTGCGCAAGCCAGACGATGAACAGGCCGAGCGCCGCCAGCAATGCCAGCGTGACCGCGCCCACCCAGATGTAATTGGCTCTTGTTTCCATCGCCCTGCCCTATGCCTCGCCCGCAACGGGCTTGTCCATCGCCCGGCGCAATTCGTCGAGCGCCTGCGCGGTGAGCGCCGCCCGACCGCGCGGGCCGTTGAAATATTCCTGGATCCACGGATGATCGAGATCCATCAGGTTGGGGACCGTGTCGACCGCGATCACCTGGTTGTCCGCGAGCACCGCCACCCGGTCGCAGATTTCGTGCAGCGTATCGAGGTCGTGGGTGATCAGGAACACCGTCAGCCCGAGCGTCTCGGACAATTCCTCGGTCTGCTTGTCGAACGCCGAGGCGCCGATCGGGTCGAGCCCCGCGGTCGGCTCGTCGAGGAACAGCAGTTCGGGATCGAGCGCGAGCGCCCGGGCGAGCCCGGCGCGCTTCTTCATCCCGCCCGACAGTTCGGACGGATACTTGCCGAGCGCCTCTTCGGGCAGTCCGGCGAGCTTGACCTTGTAGTGGGCGATCTCGTCGAGCAGCTCGGGCGAAAGCTCGGGATAATACTGCTTGAGCGGGACCTGGATGTTCTCGCCCACGGTCAGCGTGGAGAACAGCGCCCCGCCCTGGAACAGCACGCCCCAGCGATCGCGGATGCCGATGATCTCGTCGGGATCGGCCTCGAGGATGTTGCGGCCGAACACCTCGATCTCTCCCTCCTGCGGGGTCTGCAGCCCGATGATCGAGCGCATCAGCACCGACTTGCCGGTGCCCGAACCGCCGACCACGCCGAGGATCTCGCCCTTCCTGACGTCGAGCGACAAATTGTCGTGCACCACCTGTTCGCCGAAGGCGTTGCGCAGGCCACGCACGCGAATGGGGTATTCGCCGTAATCGTCCTGCCGCGCGACCGCGCGCTCGTCGATCCTGTCCAGCGGGTCGCTCATTTCCACCCCACGCTGGTGAAGAACACCGCAAAGATCGCGTCGACCACGATCACGAAGAAAATGCCGAACACCACCGCCTGGGTGGTGCGCTTGCCGACTTCCTCGGCGTTCTTCTCGACCTGCATGCCCTGGTAGCAGCCGAGCAGCGCGACGATCAGGCCGAAGACCGGCGCCTTGATCAGCAGGACCCACAGATCGTAGGTCGGCACCACATCGCGCACCCGGGCGAGGAAACTGGTGAAGTTGAGGTCCAGCATCAGGTCCGAGATCGCCGCCCCGCCGATGATCGACATCACCGCGGCGTAGAAACCGACGAACACCATCATCACCGTGCACGCGATCAGCCGCGGAATGATCAGCTTTTCGGTCGGCGAGATACCGATCGTGCGCATCGCGTCGATTTCCTCGGTCAGCTTCATCGTCCCGATCTGCGCGGCGAAGGCCGAGCCGGAACGGCCCGCGACCATGATCGCCGCCATCAGCACGCCGAGTTCGCGCAAGGAAATGCGCCCGACGAGGTTCACCGTCAGCGATTCGGCGCCGAATTGCGACAATTGCGCCGCGCCCTGCTGCGCGATCACGATCCCGATCAGGAAGCTCATCAGCCCGATGATGCCGAGCGAGTTGATGCCGACCAGTTCCATCTGCCGCACGATCGCGCGCATCGGGAAGCGTCGCGGATGGCGGATGATCGATCCGAAGGCGAGCACGATCCGGCCGAGGAAGGACAGCAGCCCGATCGTGCCCTTGCCCCAGTCCTGGACGTATTCGCCCGCACCGTAGAGCACCCGTTCGACCAGCGGCGCGCGATAGGGGTGGACGTTGGCCTCGCCGTCGCCCGCCTCGACCGCCTTGAGCAGGCGCTGGGCGGTGTCGTTGGCACCCTCGATCGCGGCATCGTGTTCGTCGGCCAGCCGCGAGACGATCCACGCGCCGACCGTGTCGATGTCGTCGACCGCCGAGATATCGATCGCCGCGAGATGGCCGTCGTAATTGCGCAGGTCGCGCTCGATCAGGCCGATCGAATCGACACGCATCGGTCCGCTGAGCACGATGCGGCTGCCCGCGCCGCTCTCGCCCCCGTCCCCTTCATGGATATCGTATTCCGCCCACTCGCGCATTGCACCCTCTCGTGTGGGCGAAAAGCCGCCCCGTCACAAGTGCGAACGCCGCTATTGCGCCCGATTGCACCCTTTGCCATTGCCCCCGCATGTCGAGCGAGCACAACAACGAAACGATTGACCGCACTTTCGATCCCGCAGCGATCGAGGCGAAGTGGTATGCCCATTGGGAAGAGCACGGGTTGTTCCGGCCCGAGCGCGGTGAGGCCGAAGCCTTCACCATCGTCAACCCGCCGCCCAATGTCACGGGCAGCCTTCATATCGGCCACGCCCTCGACAACACGCTGCAGGACATCGTCGTGCGCTACGAAAGGCTGCGCGGCAAGGATGCGCTGTGGGTGGTCGGGGTCGACCATGCCGGGATCGCGACGCAGATGGTGGTCGAACGCCAGCTCGAAGCGAAACAGGACAAGCGCACCAATTATTCGCGCGAGGAATTCGTCGACAAGGTCTGGGAATGGAAGGACGAAAGCGGCGGCCAGATCACCCGCCAGCTGCGCCGCCTCGGCTGTTCGATGGACTGGTCGCGAGAACAGTTCACGATGGACGAGCACTTTTCCAAGGCGGTTCTGACTACCTTCGTGAAGCTGCACGAAGACGGGCTGATCTATCGCGACAAGCGGCTGGTGAACTGGGACCCGAAGCTCAAGACCGCGATCAGCGACCTCGAGGTCGAACAGCAGACGATTCCGGGCAGCTTCTGGCACATCCGCTATCCGCTCGAGGACGGCGTCACGCTCGATAGCGGGGCGGACTTCATCCAGGTCGCGACCACGCGCCCAGAGACCATGCTCGCCGATATGGCGGTCGCGGTGCATCCCTCCGACGAGCGTTACAAGAGCGTGGTCGGCAAGCATGTGATCCTGCCGATCACCGGGCGCAAGGTGCCGATCGTCGCCGACGAACACGCCGATCCCGAACTCGGTTCGGGTTGCGTCAAGATCACCCCGGGCCACGATTTCAACGATTTCGAGGTCGGCAAGCGCGCGGGTATCGCGCCCGCCGACATGCTCAACATGCTCGATGCCGATGCCAATGTCTGCCAGACCGCCGACGGCATGGTGCCCGAGGAATATCTCGGCCTCCACCGCTTCAAGCGCGACGGAACCGACGGCGCGCGCGAACTTGTCGTCCAGCGCCTCAAGGACAGCGGCCATCTGATCCCGCACGTGGTCGAGAAGGATGGCGAGCGGATCGAGCACGACGCCGAACCGCGCCAGATCGCGACCCCCTTCGGCGATCGCGGCGGCGTGGTGATCGAGCCGTGGCTGACCGACCAGTGGTATGTCGACGCCGAACAGCTCGCCGCCGCACCGATCGCGGCGGTGAAGTCCGGCGAGGTCGAGATCGTCCCGAAGAGCTGGGAAAAGACCTTCTTCAACTGGATGGAGAACATCCAGCCGTGGTGCGTCAGCCGCCAGCTCTGGTGGGGCCACCGGATCCCGGCGTGGTACGATGCCGAGGGCAATGCCTATGTTGCGATGACCGAGGAAGAGGCGCAGGCCAAGGCCGGCGAGGGCGTCGAACTCACCCGTGACGAGGATGTCCTCGACACCTGGTTTTCCAGCGCGCTGTGGCCGTTCGCCACGCTCGGCTGGCCCGACGAGACCGCGCTCGTCGACAAGCACTATCCAAACGACCTGCTCATTTCCGGCTTCGACATCCTGTTCTTCTGGGATGCGCGGATGATGATGATGGGCCGCCACCTGACCGGCCAGAACCCGTGGCCGCGGCTTTATCTCCACGGCCTCGTGCGCGCGCCCGACGGGCAGAAGATGTCCAAGTCGAAGGGCAATGTCGTCGATCCGCTCGGCCTGATCGACCAGTACGGTGCCGATGCGCTGCGCTTCTTCATGGCCGCGATGGAAAGCCAGGGCCGCGACATCAAGATGGATAACAGCCGGGTCGAGGGCTATCGCAATTTCGCGACCAAGTTGTGGAACGCGGCGCGTTTCTGCCAGTCCAACGGGATCACCGCGAGCAAGGCCATCGCCGCGCCCGAGGCCAACCACGCGGTCAATCGCTGGATCGTGGGCGAGGTGATCGAGACGCAGGCTACGCTCGACAAGGCGCTGGCCGATTTGCGCTTCGATGCCGCCGCAAACACGCTCTACCACTTCGTGTGGGACCGGTTCTGCGACTGGTACCTCGAGCTGATCAAGGGCAATATCGACGACGAGACCAGGGCCGTCGCTGGCTGGGCGCTCGACCAGATTCTCGTCATGCTCCATCCTTTCATGCCCTTCGTCACCGAAGAGCTGTGGAGCCTGCTCGGCGACCGCGCGGACTACCCGCTGATCACCGCCAAATGGCCCGATCCGCAGGCTGAAGTGGATGCGCAGGCGAAGGCCGAGATCGACTACGTGATTGCGCTCACCACCGCGCTGCGATCGGCCAAGAACGAGCTCGGCCTGCCGCCGGGCGCGAAGCTCGAAGCGTGGATCGAAAGCCCTTCGGACACCGGCGCGAGCGTGCTCGACAACCAGGCCGCGGCGCTCGAACGCGTCGCGCGCCTCTCCGCCGTGCATCGCACCGCCGCGCCCGCCGGCGCGTCGATGCAGGTCGCGGCCGGGAGCGACGCCTATATCGTCCCGCTCGAAGGGCTGATCGACATCGATGCCGAGAAGGCCCGTCTCACCAAGGCGTTGGCGGCGAGCGAGAAGGAAGCCAAGGCACTCGAGGGGCGGCTCGGCAACGCCAAATTCGTCGAAAAGGCCAAGCCCGAAGCGGTCGAGAAGGCGCGCGCCGACCACGCGCACCACACGGCGGAGATCGAACGTCTCCGAGCCGCGCTCGGGCGGCTCGGATAGGGTGCGTCGGCGTCGGGGCGTCAGCCCCGGCTGTCGGTCGCGCGGCGCGCCATGCGGGCGGCACCCTCGCGCATCTTGTCGGCACCGACGCGCATCTTCTGGGCGCCCTGTTCGAGCTTGGGGATCGAATCGATCAGGTCCTGCTCGGTGATCGGCTTCTTTTCGCCGTAACCGCGATTCTCCTGCGCGTTGATGCGCTCGACCTCGGAGAGGCGGAAATCGCGATTGCGCAGCTTGCGGGCATATTCGGCCATTTCGTCGGCCCCGCGTTCCATCTCGTCGGCACCCTCGCGCATGGCTTCGGCACCGCTGCGCATACCCTCGGCGATTTCGAGATCGACTTCGCGCAGTTCCACGGCCGCCTCGCGCGCTTCCTCGGCCGCTTCCCGGGCCGCCTCGCGTGCATCTTCTGCGGCTTCGCGTGCAGCCTCGCGCGCCTCTTCGGCCGCTTCGCGCGCCGCTTCGCGGGCCTCGCGGGCTGCTTCCTTCGCTTCGCGCGCCGCTTCGTCGGTATCGCGGTCAGCCTGCTCCATCGCGATCACGGTGGGTCCTGCGACCAGCGCGCCCGCGCCGAGCAGTATCGCCAACATCTTGCGTGTCATCCTCTCACTCCTTGCTTGATTGCAGCCTGACCTAGGACCGTGCGCCGGGCGATCTCCAGCCGGACTCGATCAACTACACTTGTAATCGGACGAACGGGCGATCGATGGCATTTCGGCTCGTTCTCGGCAGGGGAACACGATATGGGGGCGCCATGTCGCTGGTTCTCGCCACCCAGGCTCTCCATGAGCCCGAAATTTTCGCTTCGGTCCAGGGCGAGGGTCCGAGCATGGGCGTGCCCTGCACCTTCGTGCGGCTGTCGCGCTGCAACCTCGCCTGCGTGTGGTGCGACACCGCCTACACCTGGCACTTTACCGGAGACGAGCGTCCGCACCGCTCGGGCGAGACTTACGAACGCAAGCCAAACCAGCAGACGCTATCGGAGACCGAGGTCGCCGAGCGCGTGTCCGCGCTCGCGCCGCGGCGGCTCGTCCTCACCGGCGGCGAACCGACGCTGCAGGCCCCGGCGCTGGCGAAGATGCTGCAGGAACTCGATGGCTTCACGGTCGAGATCGAGACCAACGGCACCTCACCGCCGCATCCTGCACTCGACCCGCTGATCGACCAGTACAATGTCAGTCCCAAGCTCGCGCATAGCGGCAATCCGGCCGAACTGGCGCTGGTGCCCGAGCGCCTCGCCCACTGGGCGCAGGAGCCGCGCGCCTTCTTCAAGTTCGTGATCGCCACGCCCGAGGATGTCGCCGAGGTCGATGCGCTGGTCGCCGAATACGGCATCGACCCGAGTCGCGTCTTCCTGATGGCCGAAGGCACCGTCAGCGAGACGCTGCGGACCCGCGAAAAATGGCTCACCCCGCTCTGCATCGAGCGCGGGTATCGCTTGTCCGACCGCCTCCATATCCACCTGTTCGGCGATACGCGCGGGACCTGACGATCACGACGAGAGAACCTCGTCCACCCACTGCGGGACGAGCTTGCTGGCCTGCCCGTGCCGCGCATCGTCGAACCATGCGGTCCCCTGGCTCGGTTCGAGATTGAGCTCGAGCGTGCGCACACCCATCGCCCTCGCCTCGCGTACGAATCCGGCGGCGGGATAGACCGCGCCCGACGTGCCGATCGAAACAAACAGGTCCGCCTCTCGCAGTGCACCGTAGATCCGCTCCATCTCGTAGGGCATCTCGCCGAACCAGACGACGTCGGGCCGAAGCGCACGCTCTCCGCATTCGGGGCATGGCGGTCGTTCGACCAGCGTGTCGCGCCACGGCGTGCGTACGTCGCAGGCGGTGCACCAGGCGTTGAGGTGGGTGCCGTGCATGTGGAGCACGCGCTTGGCGCCGGCGCGCTCGTGCAGGTCGTCGACGTTCTGTGTGACGATCAGCAGCTCGCCTTTCCACCCGGAATCCAGCTGCGCCAACGCCTCGTGCGCCGGGTTGGGTTCCTTGGTCTGGATCGCCTCGCGCCGCATGTCGTAGAAGCGCAGGACGAGGTCGGGGTCGCGCGCGAAGGCCTCGGGCGTGGCGACGTCCTCGACCTTGTGCTGTTCCCACAGCCCGCCGCCCCCGCGAAAGGTATCGATGCCGCTTTCGGCGGATATCCCCGCGCCGGTCAGGATCACGATGTTGCGGATATTTTCCATGTCCCCCATGAACCATGCCGCGAGGGAGAATGGCAATGGTACGGATCGGCATTATCGGCAGCGAGGGCCGGATGGGGCAGGCGCTGATGCGCGCGGTCGAGGAGCTCGGGCATGATTGCGCGGGCGGGGTCGATCGCGGCGACAACCTCGAGAACCTGTCGAACAAGTGCGACGTGCTGGTCGATTTCTCCGCCCCCGGCGCGCTCAAGAGCAATCTCCAGGCTGCGATCGGCGCAGGGATCCCGATCCTGATCGGCACCACCGGGCTCGAGAGCTGCCATCACGATGCAATCGACAACGCGGCGCGCGCGATCCCGGTGCTGCAGACGGGCAATACCTCGCTCGGGGTCAACATGCTCGCAGCCCTCGTCAAACAGGCGGCGGCAAAGCTCGGGCCCGACTGGGACATCGAGATCGTCGAGATGCACCACCGGCACAAGGTCGATGCGCCCTCTGGCACCGCGCTGTTGCTGGGCGAGGCCGCCGCCGAGGGGCGCGGGATCGACCTCGATACCAATTCCGAACGCGGCCGCGACGGCCATACCGGCGAACGCGGCGAAGGCGCGATCGGTTTCGCCGCGCTGCGCGGTGGCACGGTGGCGGGCGACCACAGCGTGATCCTCGCCGGCGAGCAGGAAAGCATCACCCTTTCCCACCGCGCCGAGGACCGCGCGATCTTCGCTCGCGGCGCTGTCAAGGGCGCGGCGTGGCTGACAGAGCGCGAGGCCGGGCGCTACAGCATGGACGATATGCTCGGCCTGTAGACGATGACCAAGGACCAGATCTTCGAGTTCTTCCGGCGGCTGGCGGAGGACGACCCCGCGCCCGAGACCGAACTCGAATACGGCAATGCCTACCAGCTCGTCGTCGCGGTGGCGCTTTCGGCGCAGGCGACCGACGTGGGGGTGAACAAGGCGACGCGAGCGCTGTTTGCCGCGGTCGAAACGCCGCAACAGATGCTCGAACTGGGCGAGGACGGGCTCAAGGAGCACATCAAGACGATCGGCCTGTTCAATTCCAAGGCCAGGAACGTGATCGCGCTCTCGCAGCTGCTGGTCGACGAATATGGTGGCGAGGTGCCCGATACGCGCGAGGACCTCGTGCGGCTGCCGGGAGTCGGACGCAAGACCGCCAATGTCGTGCTCAATTGCTGGTTCGGGCAGGAGACCTTCGCGGTCGACACGCATATCTTCCGCGTCGCCAACCGCACCGGGCTCGCCAAGGGCAAGACGCCCGAGCAGGTCGAGGCCAAGCTCGAAAAGCGCGTCCCCCAGCCTTTTCGCCTGCATGCGCATCACTGGCTGATCCTGCACGGGCGCTATGTGTGCAAGGCGCGGACGCCCGAATGCTGGCGCTGCAAGCTCGTGGACCTGTGCAGCTGCCGGAAGAAAGTGCTGGAGAAGCCGAAGGGCCGGTAGTTAGTCCTTCCTGCCCCTGATTTCTCGCCAGTATTCTTCCGCGACTTCAGCATCGATTTCGATCGGCATCGAACTTTGCGGATAGAGGCGATCCTGACCGTCCTTGCGTGGACCTGAGATCCAAAAGTGGTCCCCGTTGTCGTCCGCGACATGGTTAAACTTGTAGCCACTACCAACCTTCGAAAAGGTCCTGCCGCCGTAATGCACGGAGCGGCCGGACTTTGAAAAAGTGACCCGCCCGATCCTCGCCGGTCCATTCAAGCCTTCGGACTTGTCCTCGATATACATGATCCGAGTCTTGGGTTTGGACATGCCCTAGACATCGTCGGCGGAGATCATTTCCTCGCGGTCCAGCTCGCCGGTCATGGCGGCCACCGTGGTCGCCACGGCGGCGTCGCCGGAGACGTTGGTGGTGGTGCGCATCATGTCCATGATACGATCGATCCCCGCGACCAGCGCGATGGTTTCGAGCGGGACGCCGACCGCGCCGAACACCAGCACCATCATGATCAGGCCCGCGCCCGGGATGCCCGCCGCGCCGATAGCGCCGAGCGTGCCGAGGATCGAGATCATGAAATAGTCGCTCCACGACAGGTCGACCCCGAAGGCCTGCGCGCCGAAGATCGTGGCGAGGCCGAGATACATCGCGGTGCCGTTCATGTTGATCGTCGCACCGAGCGAGATCACGAAGGCCGCGACCGAGTTCGACACGCCGAGGTTCCGCTCGGCGCAGCGCAGCGTGACCGGCAGCGTCGCGTTCGAACTGGCGGTCGAGTAGCTGACCGCGATCGCGTCGACGATTCCGCGGAAGAAGTCGATCACCGGCAGCCTGGCGAGGAACTTGATCATCGCCGAATACATCACCCCGATGATCAGGAGGCAGCCGAGATAGTTCAGCGCCACGAGCAGGCCGAGCGCCTGCAGCGCATCGACGCCGAGCGTACCCGCGACCCACGCCATCAGCGCGAATACGCCGAACGGGGTCAGTTCCATCACCACCATGGTGACCTTCTGCATGACGACCGAGCCGCTTTCGAAGATCGCGAGGACGGGCTTGCCCTCCTCTTTCGCCATCAGGATGCCGACGCCGATCAGCAGCGAGAACACGATCAAGGGGAGGACGTTGACGTCCGCCATCACCTGTACCGGGCTGTCGGGCACGACTTCGAGGATCATGTCGCGGAAGGTGACCGCCTGTTCCTGCCGGGCCTGCGCGTTTTCGAGCGCGCCCTGGTCGAGTTCCATCGAGGTTCCGTCGATGCTCGAACCGGGGGTGAAGAAGCTGCCGATCGCGAGGCCCAGCCACACCGCGATCTGGCCCGTGACGACGAACAGCAGCAGCGCGCGCCAGCCGACATTGCCGAGCTTGCGCAAGTCGCCGATGCTCGCGACGCCTGCGACCAGGCTGAAGAAGATCAGCGGGACGACCAGCATCTTGATGAAGGCGATGAAGATATCGCCGATAATCTTGATGCTTTCCGCGCCCGGTCCCCAGACGAAGCCGACGATCACGCCGAGGATCAGTGCGGCGATCACACGCTGCCACAGCGGAATGGCGAACCAGGTTTTCATGCAGTCTTCCCCTACCTCTTTGGTGCGGGATGCTAGGCGGGGTTGAGCCGCATTGGAAGCGCCGAGCGCATCCTATCCAAATTCGTCATCCCGGCGACGGAATTTATTGCTCGAGAGCCGCGACGGCGATCCGCCGATAGATGTTCGACAGCAGGCGTAGGTCCGCCACCGCGACCGCCTCGTCGACCTTGTGCATGGTCGCGTTGACGAGACCGAATTCGATCACCGGGCATAGATCCTTGAGGAAGCGCGCATCCGAGGTGCCGCCGCTGGTCGAAAGCTCGGGCAGCAGCCCCGTCTCGGCCTTCACCGCCTGGCTGACGAGGTCGGAAAATTCGCCCGGCGGGGTGAGGAAGCTCTCGCCCGAGATCATCGGTCGCGCACTGCCGCCATGCTTTTCGGCGATCGCCGTCACGCGCTCGGCCAGTTCGGCGCCGGTGTGGAGGTCGTTGAAGCGGATCGAGATTCGCGCCTTTGCCTTGCCGGGGATGACGTTGTGCGCGCGGTTCGCCACGTCGAATTCGGTGATCTCGAGATTGCTCGCCTGGAACCATTCCGTCCCCTCGTCGAGCGCGAGTTCGTCGAGCTCGGACAGCATGCCGATCATGCGCGGGAGCGGATTGTCGGCGAGGTGCGGATAGGCGACGTGGCCCTGGCGTCCCTCGACCTCGAGCCAGATATTGATCGAGCCGCGCCGCCCGATCTTCACCATATCACCCAGCCGGTTCACGCTGGTCGGCTCGCCGACGAGGCACAAATCGGGCCGCTCGCCCGCCTCGTTCATCCAGTCGATCAGCGCGCGGGTGCCATGGAGCGCCGGGCCTTCCTCGTCGCCGGTGATGATGAAGCTGATCGTCCCCGCCTCCGCCGGGATCGCGGCCACCGCATCGACCATGGAGGCGATCGAGCCCTTCATGTCGACCGCGCCGCGACCATAGAGCAAGTCGCCGCCCGGTTCGGATTTCACTTGCGGTTCGAACGCATCGACCGACCAGCCATCGCCCGGAGGCACCACGTCGAGATGGCCGGCGAAGGCGAAATGCTTCGATCCTTCGGGGCCGCGGCGGATCGCGAAACAGTTCTCGACCGGCTCCTCGTCGCTGCCCTCGGGCCCGTCGCCGCGGATGAAGCGGTGGACCTCGAACCCCAGCGGGGCGAGCATCGCCTCGAATGCATCGAACACGCACCCGCGCGCGGGGGTGACGCTCTCGGCTTCGATCAGCCGCTTGGCGAGGGTGACGACATCGGTCATGACGCTTGCGCTAACAGGAGCCGCGCCCATGCCCAAGCTCGATCTCGAGACCATTCCCCAGACCAATGCGACCGGATACCCGCCCGAATTCGCCGACAAGGTTCAGGGGCGCAATTACCGCCGCCTCGCCCCCGCCGCGGGACTGGAGGATTTCGGCGCGAGCCACGTGGTGCTCGAACCCGGCGCGTGGTCGTCGCAGCGTCACTGGCACGAGGGCGAGGACGAGCTGCTGGTGATGGTCGAAGGCGAAGGCGTGCTGGTCGACGATGCGGGCGAACATGCGCTCCGCCCCGGCGATATCGCGGCCTTCCCCAAGAACGACGGCAACGGCCACGTCATCCAGAACCGCAGCGATGCGCCGTGCAGCTTCGTCGTGGTCGGCAAGCCCTCGACCACCGCCTGCCACTATCCCGATATCGACATGCACCTGCCCGCGGGCGGTCCCTTCACCCGCAAGGACGGCAGCGCGTTCTAGCCAGGCGAGCTCACCCCAGCGCCTCGTCCAGCAGGTTCGCCATCCGCAGCCCCGCCTGCTGCACGCGGCGGCGCAGCGCGGGAAGCTGCGCAACGATATCCTCCTGCGTCAGCGCGGTCTTTTCGGGGAGGTCGGCCTCAGCGGGATTCTCGGTATCGAAGGCGATCGGATAGACCAGCGTGCGCGACAATTCCCAGCTCTCGCGGCCCCAGTCGGCGGGCGTCCCGCCCGACAGCGCCGCGCGTTCCTCGGCGGTGTAGCGGCGCACGAGCGTGGGCCGCGCCGAGCTGATCGCGCGTTCTGCCATCGGGCCGTCCCAGATCCAGTGGAGGTTCAACGACGGCACGATGCCGTAATCGGTCTCGCGGTCGTTGCCGCCGCGATCGTCCTTGTCGCCCGAATGCAAGGGCATGTGAATGTCGCCGGTGAAATGGACGAGGAAGGCGAGCGCTTCGAGCCGGACGTTGTCGGGCAATTCACGGCGCGAGAGCACGTTCATTGCGCGCTCGATCTGGCCGTTGACGCAGGCGCCGCCGGAGCAGTTCTGGCGGGCATTGTATTCCTCGTCGATCGGCGCGGTCTTGTAATGCCAGGCGGCGGTATAGCCCCAGCGATCGAAATCGCGGCGCACGCAATCGGCCCAGACCGACGCATCCTCGAGCGTTTCGAGCGCACATTCGGGCGTTCCCAGCAGCGGCGCGGCCTTCAGCAGCCGGTCGATCTCGGCGCGGGTTTCGGGCGTGACGTTCTCGAGCGCGATACTGGCGGTGATGCGGTGGGCGTAGAACCCCCAGGCCTTCACCGGGTTCGCCACGGCGAGCGCCAGGAAGGCGGCGAAAACGGTAAGAAATCGGATCATGCCTGCGCCCTGTCATATTGCTGGATCGTCCATTCCTCGTCCTCGGCCGCGGCGATCCATTCCTGCATCCAGTCGTGTTCCCACACCGCCTGCATGTAGCCTTCGGCGAACCCCGGCACGGCGACGCCATAGGTCAACAGGCGGCTGACCACGGGAGCATAGAAGATGTCGGCCGCGCCGAACGCACCGAACAGGAACGGTCCGCCGCTGCCGTAGCGCGAGCGCGCCTCGGCCCACAGGCCAAGGATGCGGATGATGTCCTGCTTGCAATCCTCGCTGAACGAGCCGCCGGTGATGCGCTTGCGGATGTTCATCGGGCATTCGCTGCGCAGCGCGAGGTAGGAGGAATGCATTTCCGCCACCATCGCCCGCGCGGTTCCGCGCGCAACCTCGTCCTTGGGCCAGAAGCGATCGCGTCCGACCTTGTCGGCGAGGTATTCCATGATCGCGATCGAATCCCACACCACCGCCTCGCCGTCCCACAGCACCGGCACCTTGCCGTGGCTGGGCTGGAGGTTGTCCTGCCGCTGGTGTTCTTCCCAGTCGCTGCCGAACAGAGGCACCACGATCTCGTCGAAGGACAGGCCCGATTGCTTGCATGCCAGCCAGGCGCGCAGCGACCAGCTCGAATAGTTCTTGTTGCCGATGACGAGTTTCATGCACGGGTCCCTGTT
This sequence comes from Pseudoblastomonas marina, assembly GCF_034374265.1. NCBI lineage: Bacteria > Pseudomonadati > Pseudomonadota > Alphaproteobacteria > Sphingomonadales > Erythrobacteraceae > Pseudoblastomonas > Pseudoblastomonas marina. Next base: position 1,707,060 of record NZ_CP139718.1, read on the forward strand.
GCTCGGCCCCGCCCTATGCATTCACGCAAAGCCTGTCGACAATGAACCGATCAAAGCGCAAGAGCGATCCATGACCATGCCGCCCTTCCACCTCGCCTTCCCCGTCGACGATATTCCCGCCGCGCGCCGCTTCTACGGCGAGGTGATGGGCTGCCGCGAGGGCCGCAGCGCCGAAGACTGGGTCGATTTCGATTTCTACGGCCACCAGATCGTCGCGCATAAGGTGAAGCGCGCCGGCGATGCAGATGCCGGGGCAAACCCGGTCGACGGGCACGACGTGCCGGTGCCGCATTTCGGCGTGGTGCTGTCGATGACCGAATGGCAGGCGCTGGCCGATCGGCTCGAAGGCAAGGTCGATTTCGCGATCGAGCCGCATATCCGCTTCAAGGGCGAACCGGGCGAGCAGGCGACGATGTTCTTCCGCGACCCCAGCGGCAACGCGCTCGAGATCAAGGCGTTTGCCGACCCCGCGCGGATTTTCGCGATCTGAAAAAGGCGAGGCGGGCCAATTCCTGCCATTCCGCCAACGACCCGATTGCGGACCGTCCGCTCTTGGCCTCACCTTCGGCAATATAGGCATCCACGGGCCCATAAGTCGGTGTGAGGCGTTACCGTTCCATGACCATGCACTACACACGCGCACGGGGCGCGGAAAACCCCTTCTCCTTGTCCACGGACTGGGGGCTACCTGCCGCTCGTGGGACACGATCTCGCCTGCGCTTTCTCAGGCCAGGGAGGTAATCGCCGTGGACCTGCCCGGCCACGGGCAGACGCCCGAAGAGGCCGACAGCGGCACGTTTGACGGGCTGGCGCGCTATTTGGCCGACTGGCTCGGCGCGGAGAATCTCACAGGTATTGATATGGTCGGCAGCTCGCTGGGTGCTCGTCTGGTGCTCGAGATGTCGCGGCGCGGCCAAGCCGGCGCGGTTGTCGCACTGGATCCGGGCGGCTTCTGGCAGGGGTGGGAGCGCACCTTCTTCAAAGCCACCATAACGCCATCGATTGCTCTGGTTCGCGCGCTGCGACCGGCGCTTTCTGCCATCACCGGGAATGTCGCAGGCCGGACCGCGCTCATGGCCCAGCTCTCCGCAAGGCCGTGGGCGCTCGATCCGGCATTCGTCGCGCGTGAACTGAAGTCATTGGCTAATACGCGCACCGTCAATTCGCTTGTGAAGGATCTCGCCAATGGCGCAATGCAGAAGGGCCCTGCAAAAACGGCTGCGCCCGTTGTCATCGGCTGGGGACGTAAGGATCGGCTGTGTCTACCGCAGCAGGCGGATCGCGCGATCAAAGCCTTCCCTGAAGCGACGATGCACTGGTTCGAGCGTAGCGGACACTTCCCGATGTGGGATCAGCCAGAGGAGACCGTCCGCGTGATTCTGGACGCTACGAGCATCTCGGATTCGAAATAATACTGCAACTGGGCGGTTAGCAAATCGAGGGCCTATGCAGAGGCTAGTCCCATCGTAAGGTCCTTGTGTTAGGCCGTTCGCGGACCGTCAACTATCGGCTAGATTCAACGAAAAGCGGTCTGTCGGCTAACGACCCGATTGCGGACGTTTTCAGGTCGGAGCGATTGATCCCGATCAAACCCAATCGACTCTGCGTCTGCTATGCATTCGCCACCGAAGAGGAGAGCGTCATGAAGATAGATGCCATCAAACTCGGATTTGCCACTGCAGCCGTCTTTGCCGTGGCGTGGGTGATCTGCAGCCTGTTCATTCTGGGGATGCCGGGGTCGATGATGCAAATGACAGGTGACATGGTCCACGCCGATTTAAGCCAAATGGGCTGGCAACTCGACTTCACCGGCTTTGCATTCGGCCTTCTTGCTTGGTCCCTAGGCGCTGGCCTGATCGCGGTCGCTATCGCCGCAACTTACAACCGCCTGATTGGTTGAACCAAGCCCCAGGAGGGCCTCATAATGTCAGGAGACTACACATGATCGTTACGACTTTGATCGCCGCCAGCGTCGCCGCTCAATCGGCGCCCGCTCCGGAATCGCAGCCTTTAAGCCCTCCTCCAGCCAAAACAAAAATGGCGTGCTGCGAAAAGATGGCGAAGGGTGAAGGCTGTTGTTGCTGCAAAGGCAAAGACATGGATGCTGACACTCAGGGTAAGAAAGGTGCCGGCAACGATCTGCCCTAGTTCGCCGGTGCATACCCTTCGGGTAGTTCCGTCGGTTGCATCACCCGCTCCATGCCCTGCTCGGCGGCCTCGCTTACGAACCTATGAGCGTGCTGCCGAATAAGCGAGGCGACCTCGGGATCGTCGGATGTATGCGACACTCGCACTCCGCCAGGGATATCTTCGATCGTCAGTGTGGCGCGATCCCGATGACGGAACAGTTCACGAAAGAGCGGATCCATCATCCGGATCGGCTGCCCTCGGCTATAGCGGGCCTTCATCTCCCTCACGTGGCGACGGATCAGTTCGGTGATTTTGGGGTCGTCACTCACGGTCACGCTGCGCACTCCGCCCGGAATGTTTTGCACCTCGCGTTCGATTTGCTCATGGTTCGAAAGCAGTCGCCGGATGGTCATCATGTCGCCCATTGACCCGGCGTCATCCATCATGCCGCGATTCATCATCCCGCCATTGCCCTGGTCGGGCACATCGCCTTCACCCATCATGCTCATCTGATCACCGCCCCCTGCTCGCGCACGCTCCGAATTGTTTGGAGAGCAGTTCGCGATCGTTGCCGTTAACAGGGAGAGGGCAAGGATACGTGGAAACATGAAATTGGCCTTTCGGTCAGTCAAAACCTGAGACCGCCAGTCTGTTCCTTCGAAGACAGGGTCTGGCAACGAACCTAGAGTCAGCTTTCCACCCAAACCCAGTCATTTCGAGCCTCCCGTGGGAGGCTGAAGAGCAGTCGTTCGTTAGAGTTCGCTGTCGCTGAGCACCGCAGCGCGTAGCTCCGGGATGCCCATCCCCTTCTCGCTCGAGGTGACATGCAGAACCGGGAAGGCGGCGGGACGCTTCGCCAGCGCCTGCGCGGTCGCTTCCGCGACCTTGTCGAGCTCGCTCGCCTTCAGCTTGTCGGCCTTGGTCAGGACCACTCGATAGCCGACCGCGGCCTCGTCGAGCATGTCCATCATCTCGGCGTCGTGCTTGGTGATCCCGCGACGGGCATCGACCAGCACCAGTGCGCGATTGAGCACCGGCCGCCCGCGCAGGTAGGAGCGGACCAGCTTCTTCCATTTCTCCACCACCTTGGGCGGGGCCTTGGCGAAACCGTAGCCGGGCATGTCGACCAGCCGCAGCTGGGTCGGGTTGCCGATCTCGAACAGGTTCAGTTCCTGCGTGCGTCCCGGCGTCACCGAGGTGCGCGCAATCGCTTTCCTGCCCGTGAGCGCGTTGATCAGCGAGCTCTTGCCCACGTTCGATCGGCCCGCGAAGGCGATCTCCGGGAAGTCCGGTTCGGGCAGGAACTTGAGCTGCGGGGCTGAGAGCAGGAAATCGACACGACCGGAAAACAGTTTCCGCGCGCGTTCGATGAGCTCGGGATCGGGCTCCACCTACTGACCCTTCGCCTCGGCCAGCTTGCGCCGCTTCTCTTCCTTCTCCTTCAGCGCCTGTTCGCGCAGCTGCGGGTTCTTGGAATAGAGATATTTCTGCTGCGCCAGCGTCAGGATGTTGTTGGTCACCCAGTAGAGCAGCAGGCCCGCGGCGAACGGTGCCATCACGAACATCAGCACCCACGGCATGATCTTGAAGATCTGTTCCTGCACCGGATCTGCGATCGGGTTCATGCGGAACTGCAGGAACATCGTCAGGCCGAGCAGGATCGCGAGCGGGCCGATCGCCAGCAGCGCCGGCGGCGTGAACGGCAGCAGGCCGAACAGGTTGAGGACATGCGCCGGATCGGGCGCCGAGAGATCCTCGATCCACAGCACGAACGGCTTGTGGCGCATTTCGACCGACAGCATCAGCACCTTGTAGAGCGCGAAGAAGATCGGGATCTGGATGAAGATCGGCAGGCAGCCGGAGAGCGGGTTGACCTTCTCCTTCTTGTAGAGGGCCATGACCTCCTGCTGCATCTTCTGCTTGTCGTCCTTGTAGCGTTCCTGGATCGCCTTCATCTTCGGCTGGATCGCGCGCATCGCCGCCATGCTGGCGAACTGCTTCTGCGCGATCGGGAACAGGAAGAAGCGGATGATGACGGTCAGCAGGATGATCGCCACGCCGAAATTGCCCGACAGCGATTCGAGCTGCTTGAGCAGCCACAGGAACGGGCGTTCGAACCATTCGAACCAGCCCCAGTCGATCGCATGGCCGAAATTGACGATGCCGCCGTCTTCATAGGCGTCGAGGACGTCGTTTTCCTTGGCGCCGGCAAACAGCTGGGTGCTGCGGGTCAGGGTCTCGCCTGCGGCGACCGCGGTCGGCTGGTAGACGAGATCGGCGCGGAAGATCGAATTGCCGAGCGAACGGAAATCGGCCTCGGCCTCGGCCCCGGCTTGCGGGACGAGCGAGGAGAGCCAGTAATGGTCGGTGAAGCCGATCCAGTCGACATCGCCATTGCCACTGCTCCGGCCTTCCTCGACGAGATCGTCATAGCCGATATCGAAATTCACCGCGTCGTCGAACGCGCCGATCGGACCTGAATGGATGATCCATGTGCCTTCGTCGGCAAAGCGATCGGTGCGGTTCACGACCCCGAACGGCTGCGCGACGATCCGTTCGCCGCCGCGATTGGCGACCGACTGGGTCGCGGTGATCATGTAGTCGTCGTCGATCGCGAAGCGGATCGCGTAACCGGTGCCGTCGGGCGCCGTCCATTGCAGCGTGACCGGCGTGTCGGGGGTGAGCGTCGCATCGTCGGCGACCTTCCACACGGTGTCGCGATCGGGGAACTGCGCGCCCGAACCGACCCAGCCGAACTGCGCGAAATACTGGGCTTCGGTGCCGGCCGGCGCAAACAGGCGTACCGGCTCTTCGGCGCCGTCTTCGAGCGTTGCGAGATGGCGCGTGAGCACGAGATCGTCGACCAGCGCACCGCGCAGGTTGATCGACCCTGCAAGGCCCGGCGCATCGATCGGCACGCGACCGGCGCTGGCGAGCTCGCTGTCGAGATCGCGGACCGGCTGCGTCGCTTCGATCGGCGCGCCCTGTCCGCTGGCGGCGGGGGCCTGGGCCGAGGTGTCGCTGCCCGGCGCCGGGCCGGCACCGGTCGGCGCGGCGGCCGCCTGCGGACCGTCCACGGCCTCGACCACTTCGGCCGACTTCTCGGGCTGCGGGTAGAAGGTGTTCATCGCCGTGTCCCAGCCGATCAGCACCAGCGCCGACAGGATGATCGCGATGATCAGATTGCGGTTGTCGTTCACGAGAGGTCCCGTCTCAATTCTTCAAATCGTGCATGATATGGGAAGGCGCAAGGTGTTTTAAACCTGTGACACACCGGATCAGGGAACCGGATCGTGTCCATGCCCGCCCCATGGATGGCAGCGGCATATCCGCTTTGTCGCGAGCCAGCCACCCCTAATCGCCCCGTGCCGCTCGAGCGCCTCGATCGCATAGGCCGAGCAGGACGGTGTGTAACGGCAGGTCGGAGGCAGAATTCGCGAGGGGCCGAGTTGCCACCCGCGCGCGAGGAGGATCAGCAGGCGTTTCACTTGCTGCCCTTGCGATCGGGCTTGCGGGGTCCGCGCCGGCTCGCCCGCCCCGCGCGCGCCTGCGCCAGCGCCGTGGCAAGTTCTTCGCGCATCTCGGCGAAGTCCCGCTCGATCCCGCCGTCGCGCCCGATCAGCACGTGATCATGGCCGTCGAGCCCGTGTTCGGGGATCAGTTCGTGCGCCAGCGCACGCAACCGCCGCTTCATCCGGTTGCGGACCACGGCGTTGCCGACCTTCTTGGTCACGGTCACGCCGAATCGCTTCGATTCGAGATCGTTCCTCTGCGTCAGCAACACGAAACCGGGCCGCGCAACGCGCAGCCCCCGGTTGGCCCGGAGAAAGTCCGGGCGGTTCCTGATAGTGGAGAGTGGAGCGCGCGCCATCGGCGCCCCGTAACAGCTTACGCGCTCAGCTTCTTGCGACCGCGACGACGGCGGTTGGCGAGGACCTTGCGGCCACCCGGGGTCGCCTTGCGGGCGAAGAAACCGTGGCGGCGGGCGCGCACGAGATTGCTGGGCTGGAAAGTGCGTTTCATCGTATCGAACCTAGGTTTGTGCCGGACCCTGTCGGGTGGCCGGAAATTGAAAGGGCCGCCTCACGGGCGACCCGATATCGAGCGCGCGCCTAGAAAAAACCCGCGATCAAGTCAAGCCAAAGCGACCGTGGCCTCAGCCAGTCTGCTCGATCGGCACATAGCGCGCCAGCTCGCGGGTATCCAGCCACAGCGCGTCGTAATGCGGGACCGAATTGGTCATCGCGTAAAACCGCTTCGCCTCGCCCTCGCCGAGCCCCATTTCGACGTAGAAGTCGATATAGGCGCGGTTGACCGCGTCGTTGGCGGCGAAATCGCTCGCCTCGCGGCCATAGATGTCCATCCAGCTGTGCACGGCGAATTCGGCGTCGCGATGCGCGATCCGGCGCGCGCCCGCAAGGAACAGTTCGACCGCGCCCGAACGGACCGAACCGTGCGCGGGCACGTAGGTCACGATGGCGTGATCGCGCAGCATCCGCGCGAGGCGGAAGTTCGCATTGTCGTCGACCGTACCCGGGGCCTCGACCATTTCGAGCATGCCGATACCGGGGTGGTCGCGCAGCAGCTGGGCGAACTGTGCGGGGCTGCGGCTGTCGATCAGGCCGAGCAATGCAACCTTGCCCTCGCCGAGCACGCGGAACGGGCCGTAATCGAGGGTCGCTACCTTCTGCGTGGCACGCGGGACCATCGGCACGCGGTTCCAGATCGTCACCGCACGCTGGGCGGTTTCGTATTCGACCGGGGTTTCGTAGGCGATCGTTGGCGCGGCGGCGACGGCCTGCGACGGCGGCTGTTCGAGCAGCGCGACCGAGCTGTCGGCGAACAGCACGTCTTCGTAGGCGATCGTCTGCGCGGCGGCGGGGCTTGCGACCAGGGCCAGCGCGGCGAGGAAAAGTTTTGCGACCTTTTGCATGTTGATCTCATGCAGGGGCGCGACTTGCCAGCACGCTTAGGCACAGAGTCACCCAGGCTGGTTAATCGAATCTTGCAGGCACGGCGGCTGCGGCGGCGCACGAACCGGATCATGCGCGAATTCTGAAGTTTTTCAGTCCTCGACAGATGCGGTTCGCTCCGCCAGACGTGTCGCGGCAGGGTTAACAGGGGGCGGATGGCATGGTCGCACTGGTATCGACCGTCGCATTTCTCGGGCTCGAAGCGCGCGCGGTCGAGGTGCAGTGCCAGATCGCGCCCGGCATGCCGCGATTCGGCGTGGTCGGCCTGCCCGACAAGGCGGTGGGAGAATCGCGCGACCGGGTACAGGCGGCGCTTTCCGCGCTGGGCCTCGCGCTCCCACCCAAGCGGATCACGATCAACCTCTCGCCGGCCGACCTGCCCAAGGAAGGATCGCATTACGACCTGCCGATCGCGCTCGCGCTGCTCGCCGCTATGGGCGTCACCGATGCCGAGCAGCTGGCCGATTACGTCGCGGTGGGAGAGCTTTCGCTCGACGGGCGGATTGCGCCCTCGCCCGGCGTGCTGCTCGCGGCGATGCATGCGGCGGGCGCGGAGAAGGGGCTGATCTGCCCTGCCGCCCAAGGTCCGGAAGCGCGCTGGGCGAGCGGCGTGGCGGTGCTCGCCGCGCCCGATCTCACCGCATTGCTCAACCATTTGAAGGGCACGCAGGTGCTCTCCCCGCCCGAACCGGGCGAGGCGGCCGAGCCCAGGCACGGACCCGACCTGAAGCAGGTCAAGGGCCAGGAAACCGCCAAGCGCGCGCTCGAGATCGCCGCGGCAGGCGGACACAACCTGCTGATGAACGGGCCACCGGGCGCGGGCAAATCGCTGCTCGCATCGTGCCTGCCGGGCATCCTTCCCCCGCTGACGCCCGAGGAAGCGCTCGAGACCTCGATGGTCGCCTCGGTCGCGGGGACGCTGGAAGGCGGCGCGATCAGCCGCACCCGCCCGTTCCGCGCGCCGCATCACTCGGCCAGCATGGCGGCGCTGACTGGCGGCGGATTGCGGGTGAAGCCGGGTGAAGTCAGCCTTGCGCATCTGGGCGTGCTGTTCCTCGACGAATTGCCCGAATTCCAGCGCGCGGTGCTCGATTCGCTGCGCCAGCCGCTGGAAGCGGGCAAGGTCGACGTGGCGCGCGCCAACGCCCACGTCACCTACCCAGCGCGCGTTCAGCTGGTCGCCGCGATGAACCCGTGCCGCTGCGGCCATCTCGGCGACCCCGCCCTCGCCTGCAGCCGCGCCCCGCGCTGCGCCGCCGATTACCAGGCCAAGATCAGCGGGCCGCTGCTCGACCGGATCGACATGCATGTCGAGGTCGATCCCGTCAGCGCCAGCGACCTCGCCCTGCCGCCAGCCGCCGAAGGCAGCGCCGAAGTCGCGTCGCGCGTCGCCCGGGCCCGCGCCCGCCAGTCGAGCCGCGACACCGAGGCGCGGACCAACGCCGAACTCGAAGGCGACGACCTCGACCGCTACGCCACGCCCGACGAACCGGGCCGCAAGCTGCTGATGCAAGCGGCCGAGGCGATGCGCCTCACCGCGCGCGGCTACACCCGCATCCTGCGCGTGTCGCGGACGGTCGCGGACCTCGCGGGGGCGGAACAGGTGGGGCGAATCCACGTTGCAGAGGCATTGAGTTACAGGCGGCAACCGCCGCGTGCATAGACACGGCACAGGCCGAGGAGGCCGTACGATGCTCACCTGGTTCCGCGATCGCTATCTCGACCTGCTCGGGTCGATCTACATCTACAACGAGCATCGCGGGTATACGGCGATCGACCGGGTGCTCGAGGCGGTGCGCGCGCGCTACCCGGACGATGCCGAATTCATCGCAAAGGTCGAGCGGCACCGTGCGGACGAGCGCAAGCATTACGTGATGTTCAAGCGCTGGTTCGAGTTGCGCGGCACCCGACCGCTCGCGGTCGACCGGATGTTCGGCCATATCGACCGCTTCGTCGAGATCATGTTCGGACGCACGATCGACGGGCTCGACACCAAGGAAGTGATCGCGCGCGACGAATTGTTCGAGCGGCTGTGTCACGTGATCTCGCTGACCGAACAGCGCGGCTACAAGCAGGTCGAAATCCTGCTCGCCAACCGCTTCGTGAAGAGCGACCCACAGCTGGTGAGGATCTTCGAAATCATCAAACAGGACGAACCAAGCCACTGGGCGCCCTATGACGGCTGGCTCAAGCAGCACGCGAGGCGCGAACCGAGATGGTGGGAGCGCGCCGTGGACGGTTTCATCCATTCCGAACTGCTGTTCCTCAAGCTGCCGCTGCTGTTTCTCAATCCCTTCATGAAGCGTCGCACGAGCTGGCGCGACGAGGGCGAGGTCGATCCCGACCGCTATTCGCGCAAGCTGGGGGCGCATCCCGCCTGACCCGCACCGCCGTGCCATCGCCGCCGCCCGCCGACGCGCCGCTCCATCGCCGGCTGTTCACCCGCCGCGTGGGCGGCATGCTGGTGCGCAACACCGTGGTCAGCACCGGGGTGTTCCTTATCGGGCTCGGGGTCCTGTTCGTGCTGGTCGAATATTACGGGGTCGACGAGGTGATCGCCTCGGGCATCGGTTTCGTGATCTCCAATTCGATCCATTACCTGTTCGGTCGCTGGTGGGTGTTCGCCGGAACCGAGCGCGAGCTGGGCAAGGGCTATGCGCTGTTCCTGCTGAACAGCGGCGTCGGGCTGGCGCTCACCATGGGGCTGATGTGGGTTTTCCTGCAGTTCACCCCGATCAACTACCTGATCGCGCGGGTGCTGGTCTCGGTGGTGGCGGGGCTGGCAATGTTCGTGCTGAACGCGGTGTGGAACTTCCGCCGGGTGTGAGGGGGCGCCCGCTCGCTTGACCGTCTGCACGAACCGCGATTAGCCTCCCTCCGGGACGCGCAAGGAGGGGGGAAGCCATGCCGTACAAGAAAGCCTATCTGTGGGTCACGCTGGTGGTCCTGCTGACCATTCCGGCCTTCTGGCGCGGATATTTCGGGCAATTCACCGATGCGCCGTGGGAGATGCATTTCCACGCTGCGACTGCGACCGGATGGATGATCCTGCTCGCCACCCAGGCCTGGGCCGCACACCGCAAGGACCGATTGGCGCTGCACCGCACGCTGGGCCGCGCGAGCCTGTTTTATTTTCCGCTTTTCATGGCCAGCGCGATGGTGATCGTGTGGTCGATGGCGAAGGCGACCGCGTTCGGCGACAGCATCATCTACGAGGCGCATGGCGAAGGCCTCGGCGCGTACGACCTGCTGAGCGTGCTCGCGGTCGCGTGGTTCTTCCACGAGGCGCTGAAGGAGCGGCACAACGTCCACGTCCATGCGCGTTTCATGATCGGGACGCTGTTCATGCTGCTCGGGCCGGTCCTCGCGCGGCTATTCGCCATCCCGCTCTTCATCACCCTGGGTGGGAGCTACGAACCGCCCGTGGTGTTCTACGCGGCACTGGTCGTTGCGCAGTTCGTCATCGCCGGCATTGCCGTGTGGCTCTGGCGCGCCGCGCCGGTGAAAGGCCGTCGCCCGATGGCGATTGTCGCGCTGCTCGTGGCCGCGCAACTGGTGCTGTTCTCGGTGGCGCGCCTTTCGGATGCATGGCGCGAGCTGTTCATGGCGATCGGGGCGACGAGCCCGGCGATCTGGATGGCGCTCGGATGCGTCATCGGTGCGCTGGTCGCATGGCGCGGATGGCAGGCAGGCAAACGCCGACCGCACAAGGATACCGCCCCCGGAGCCGTCCCCGCGGAATGAGCGACTGACAGCCTATTCGGCTGCGACCGCATCCTCGCTCGACTGACGCCAGTCCTTGACCGGTTCGTCGCGTGCGCCGGGATTGCAGCACTTGCCGACCTTGGCGCGGCTGCCGTCCTCGCGCTGGCCGAGCTTGTCGCGCGGAACCAGCCAGAGATCCTCGTGCGTCAGCGTGCGCCCGTCATGCGCGAGGATCGAGACCGGGCCCAGCGGCAGCCGGTCGCGCTCGTCGACCAGCACCGGATCCTCGGTGAATTCGGCACCGTATTTCTGTCCCCATTGACGCAGCGCGATCATCGCCGGCAGCAGGTCGAAGCCCTTCTGGGTCAGCCGGTATTCGATCTTGCGGCGATCCTCCGGACACGGTTCACGGCGGAGGATTTCGTGCTCGACCAGCTTGGCCAGACGGTTGGAAAGGATGTTCCGCGCGATGCCGAGCTCGCTCAGGAATTCCTCGAAATGGTGGAGCCCGTTGAAGCTGGCGCGCAGGATCATGAAGCTCCAGCGTTCGCCCATTACTTCCAGCGCTTGCGGCAGCCCGCATTCGGTCAGCTCGCGCAGCGGTTCGCGTAAATCGCCCATATCGTCCTTTCCCGGTGCGCTCATAGCGCAAAGGCGCAGTGCCACAAAATCGAAACAAAGTTTTTAGTTGCAACTTAAAACTTAAGGCAGTAGGTATCGATTCGCAACTGAAAAACGGTTGCCCGCAATAACGATACGAAACCAGCCCGAAGGACCCCTCCGATGAAACTCACCAGCACTCTTTCGCTCGCCGCACTCGCGATCGCCGGCACGTTGTCCAGCTTCGCCGCGACCACCGCCCCGGCCAATGCCGTCAACAACCACTATTACCGTGCCCAGCTCGCCAGCCCGGTCGAAACCGCCCGTTCCGACATCCAGAAGGGCGTGCTGTGGGATTGCGAAGGCGACACCTGCGTCGCACCGAACAAGGGCCGCAGCCGCGACGTGATCGTGTGTCAGCGCCTGGCGAGCGAATTCGGCGAAGTCACCGCCTTCCGTGCCGCCAACAACGTGTTCGACGCCGACGAACTGGCGAAGTGCAACGACTGAGCAACCGGCTCTCCCCCGAGGAGCCTCCTCCCGGCTCGTCTCCCCGTGCCCCCGCGCTCCCCCGCGCGGGGGCTTTTTCATGCGGCGAGAAAACCGCGCGCGACCAGCTGGCCGCGGAAGGTCTCTGCGTCGGAGAAGACTTCCGCATCCCAGCCGGCGGTGCGTGCCGCTTCGACATTGCGGACCGTGTCGTCGACAAAGAACAGCTCGCCCGCCGCGCGCCCGTAGCGCTTTTGCGCGAGCGCGTAGATCGCCGGGTCGGGCTTGGCGAGCTTGACCTTGCCCGAAACGACCACCTCGCGGAAATGGCGGGTCCAGCGATATTCGGCGGCGAACTCGTCCCAGAAGCTGTCGGCGAAATTGGTCAGCGCGAAGACGGGTACATCCGCCGCCACCAGTTCCTCGATCAAGGCGACCATCCCCTCGACCTCGCCCGGGATCGAATCGAGGAAGCGCGTCGCATAGGCATCGATCAGCGGACCGAATTCGGGATACTGCGCCTTGCGCTCGGCCACCATCAGCTCGAGCGGTCGGCCCGCGTCATGCTGGAAATGCCATTCGGGCGAGACGACGTTCTCGACGAACCAGGCGCGCTGACCGTCATCCGCGATCAGCTCGCGGTAGAGATGCGCGAGGTCCCAATGAACCATGACGCGCCCGATATCGAAGACGACTGCCTCAGACATAACAAAAAACCCCCGCATCGGCGGGGGTTTTCGTAAACCGTATCGCCGGGGCGATCAGCCCTGGCGCGCCTTGAAGCGACGGTTGGTCTTGTTGATCACGTAGGTGCGACCGCGGCGACGGATGACGCGGCAATCGCGGTGACGGTTCTTCAGCGACTTGAGGCTGTTGCGAATCTTCATGGTGCGTATCCCGGAAATGAAACAGGCACCGGAGATGGTCTCCGATGCCGGAAAATCAAGGCGCGGTTAGTGCGCGCGGACGAGCTTGTCAACGATTCAGTCTGTCCGCATTCGCTCCCATTCGAGGGCATGGCGCACGATCGTATCGAGATCGTCATTCCGCGGCTCCCACGGCAGGGTCGAACGAATCCGCGAAGGATCCGAGACCAGTTCGCCCGGATCGCCCGCGCGACGGGCTTCGGTCCGCCGCGCGATCTCGGTACCCGCCACGCGCTCGACCGCATCGAGCACCTCGCTGACCGAGAACCCGCGCCCATAGCCGCAATTCATCGTCAGCGAGGCTTCCGGTTCGGCGATCAGCCGTTCGAGCAGCAGCACATGCGCCGCCGCGAGGTCGGACACGTGGATATAGTCGCGCACGCCGGTGCCGTCCGGCGTTTCGTAATCGGTCCCGAAGATCGCGACGCCGTCGCGCCGCCCGGTCGCCGCTTCGCAGGCGACCTTGATCAAATGCGTCGCCCCGGCGGTCGACTGGCCTGCCCGTCCCTGCGGATCGGCCCCGGCAACATTGAAATAGCGCAACACACCGTAGTTGATATCATGCGCCGCCGCGGTGTCGGCCAGCATCTGCTCGGTCATCAGCTTCGACCGGCCGTAGGGATTGATCGGCGCGGCCGGGGTCTCCTCGTCCACGGGTGAATGGTCGGGCGCGCCATAGACCGCCGCAGTCGAGCTGAAGATGAAATGCCCGATGCCATGCGCCACGGCGGCAGCGATCAGCGCACGGCTCTTGGCGGTGTTGTTGCCGTAATATCTGAGCGGATCGGCAACCGATTCGGGGACCACGATCGAGCCGGCGAAATGCATGATCGCGCCGATTTCCTGCTCGGCGAAGATCCGCGCAAGCAGTTCGCCATCGGCGATATCGCCCTCGTAGAACGGGACGTCCTCCGCCACGGCGGCGCGGAACCCGGTCGAAAGGTCGTCCACTACCGCGACCGGCCAGCCGGCATCGCGCAACGCCAGCACGGCATGGCTTCCGATGTAGCCGGCCCCGCCCGTCACCAGCACCGGCGTGCGGAGGTGCCCGGGGCAATCGGGAAACTTTCTGTCCATCATTCGCTTCTAACAGGCCGTCGCGCCTTCGGGGAGCCACCCGCGCTTCCTTTCCTCGATTCGATCGCGGGCGTACGGATCGCCACGACTTTCAAGGAGTCGACCCCATGTTCGCCACGTTCCGTCGTCCCGCCCTCATTGCGCTTTCGGCGCTCGCCCTCTCCGCCTGCGCCACGGCGCCCTATGCTGGGCCCACCGAGGTGACGCGTTTCTCCGCGCCCGACCTCGCCGAGGCGCCGCGCGGCCGGATCGAAGTGGTCGTCGCCCCCGGCGAGGAGACGAGCGGTCTCGCCATGCAGCCCTATCTCGACGCGGTGACGCGCGAGCTCGCCGCGCTCGGTTACGCCCCGGTTTCCGGCGGCGGCACGCAAGTCGCCGAAGTGCGTGCCGGGCGCGGCGAATTGCTCGCCGATGGATCGCGCCGCTCGCCGGTCAGCGTCGGGGTCGGCGGATCGACCGGGACCTACGGCTCGGGCGTCGGCGTCGGGATCGGGATCAATCTGGGCGGCGGCGAGCGCCGCACCGTCGACACCAGCATGGCGGTCATGATCCGCGATATGGACACGCGCGAAGTGCTGTGGGAAGGCCGGGCCAGCTTTGCCGCGACCGAAAACGCGGACGAATTCGAGGTCGCCAACGCGGCCGACAAACTTGCCAGCGCCCTGTTTGCCGGATTTCCCGGCAATTCGGGCGAAACGATAGAGGTAGAATGACCCACAATATCGCGATCGACACCGCCTTCGATGCGGGCAATATCGAAGTCAAAGCCGTGGACGGGGCGAGCGCGCGCCTCGCCATCCGCAAGGACAACCAGTCCGAGTTCAAGCAGTGGTACTATTTCCGAGTGTCGGGCGCGGCGGGCCGCGAACTCGAACTCAAGATCGAGGATCTCAAGGATTCGGCCTACCCCGGCGGCTGGCCCGACTACGAATCGGTCGTTTCCGAGGATCGCGAATATTGGGGCCGTGCCGACAGCGAATACGATGCCGACAGCGGCACGCTCACGATCCGCTATACGCCCGAATCGAACATCGCCTGGTTCGCCTATTTCGCGCCCTATTCGATGGAGCGCCATTTCGACCTCGTCTCCGAAGCCGCGCTGATGGACGGGGTCTCGCACCGCGTTCTCGGCCACACGCTCGACGGGCGCCCGATCGACTGTCTCGAAATGGGCGAAGGCGACAAGCATGTGTGGCTCTATGCCCGCCAGCATCCGGGCGAAACGCAGGCCGAATGGTGGATGGAAGGCGCGCTCGACGTGCTCACCGACATGGGCGATCCGGTCGCGCGCACGCTGCGCGAGAAGTGCACGCTCCACGTCGTGCCCAATATGAACCCTGACGGCAGCTTCCGCGGCCATCTGCGCACCAATGCCTGCGGCGCGAATTTGAACCGCGAATGGGAAAACCCGACCGCCGAACGCTCGCCCGAAGTGCTCGCCCTGCGCAATGCGATGGACGAGACCGGCGTGTTCTTCGCGATGGACGTGCATGGCGACGAGGCGATCCCCGCCGCCTTCCTCGCCGGCTATGAAGGCATCCCGGGCCTGACCGAGGAGCATTATGCCGGCTTCACCCGCTACGAGCAGATCCTCGACCGCCGTTCGGTGCTATTCCAGACCGAAAAGGGCTACGACAAGTCGAAGCCCGGCGAAGCCAACCTCTCGATGAGCACGACCCAGGTCGCGCACCGCTTCAAGGCGACCGCGATGACGCTCGAGATGCCCTACAAGGACAATTTCAAGAGCCCCGACCCCGAACAGGGCTGGTCGCCCGAGAACTGCGAAGCGCTCGCCCGCGACTGCCTCGGTGCGCTGGTGGAGTGGCTCGAAGCCTCGGACGCCTGATCGCGCGGGTCAGGCCGCGAGCAGTTTTTGCGACACCTCTTCGGGGGTACCGGTGACCAGCAGGGGCTGTCCGCCAATGATGCCGACATTGGTCTGGCCGTTTTCGGCCACCCGCAGCCATGCGACATTGGAAGCGACGACAAGGTAGTTGCCGCCGCGCGAGGCCAGTTCGACGAATTTCATGTGTTGGGACTCCGGTGCGCCGAGCGCGCTGGAGTCCGATAACGCGCAGACCTTAACAGCTTGCCCGCAGCCTCAGTTCAAACTTGCCGGGCCGAAGGCATCGGGCAGCAGCGCGCTCAGCGTGGTGCGACGCACGTCGTCGGGGCCGACGCAGAGGATTTCGGGATCGGTCCCGCCGAGCGCGGCGAGTTCGTTGAGCACCTGGCGGCAACGGCCGCACGGCGTAATCGGCTCGGCGCCCGGTCCGGTGACCGCGACCGCCTCGAGCCCGCCGCGTACGCCCGCATCCATTGCCTTCGCCACCGCAACGGTCTCCGCGCACAGCGCGAGCCCGTAGCTGGCATTCTCGATATTGGTGCCGGTCACCACCGTGCCGTCGGCAAAGCGCAGCGCCGCGCCGACCGGGAAGACCGAATAGGGCGAATAGGATTGCTTGGCCGCATCGCGCGCGGCGGCGATCAGGTCTTCGTCGGTCATCTTGCTACTCCCGCGCCACCACCCAGCGCACCGTGCCTTCGCCGCCTTCGTAGGCGCGATAGGGATTGGCGGTCCAGAGCGTCCACGGGCGCCCGCCGTAATCGGGTTGGTAATATGTCCGCGACAACCACAGGTCGCGTTCGAGCCGCGTCGCGATCCCGAATTGGTCCTGCGCCTCGTGGGACAGCTTGAGGATGGCGGGTTTGCCCGCGTGCGTTTCGATCTGGTTGAGAAGCGTGGTCAGCTCGCTTTCGACCGCGGCATCGGAGAGGGTCTGCGGACAGGACTCCTGCCCCCGGTCGAACTCGACCACCGGGGGGAGCAATTCGCTATCGCGCGGCACGATGGTGGCGAAATTGCCCGCCTGGGGGTCGGCCGGCTGGCACGGATCGAAGCGATGCACAGCGCCCACTGCCAGCCCCGCCTCGCGCGCGCCGGCCAGGTGCCGGGCGAAGGTCGAATCCTTGGCGAAGGCGCCGTCGCTGGCATCGAGATAGGCGAAGCTCGCGCCGTTGGCGGCGAGCGCGCGCCAATTCGCCGCGCCTTCCTCGAGCCCCCATTCGACGCCCTGCACTGGGAATTGCGCGCGCGGCGGGGTCCATTGGCGCAGCTGCCACCAAGCCACGCCGCCCGCGATCAGCGCGACCAGCAAGAGCGCGCCCAACACGCGCGAGACCAGTTTTCGAGATTTCCGTGCCAATGTGCGCCCGCCTGTCCTTCAGCTCTTAATATGCAGGACGCAGATCAGTGTGAAGAGCCGCCGCGCGGTTGCGAAGTCGGTTTCCACCTTTCCGTCGAGCCGCTCGAGCAGCAGCTCGGCGGCATTGTTGTGCACCCCGCGCCGCGCCATGTCGATCGTCTCGATCTCCTTCGGGGTCGCCTTGCGGATCGCCTGGTAATAGCTGTCGCAGATGGCGAAATAATCGCGGATCGGACGGCGGAAGCGGGCGAGCCCCAGCACCAGCGTTTCAAGCTCTGCGTCATCCACGTCGGCGATCAGCAGCACCAGCCGCCCGTCGCGCACCGAAAGCGAGAGGTGGTACGGCCCGTCGGCCCCCTTCTCCGCCGCGCGCACCGGCCGGAAGCTATTGTCCTCGATCAGGTCGAAGATCGCGATCCGCCGCTCCTGCTCGATATCGGCATTGCGCCACAGGATGGTCGCCTCGTCGAGTTCGATCTTGGCAATGCGGTGATCGGGCATCGAGTTAGCCTTCGCAGATGCAACACCCGTTGTCATTCCCGCGCACGCAGGAACTCCGGGGTAATTTTGCACCACATCTCCCTGGATCCCCGCTTTCTCCGGGATGACGAAAAGTTATGACCGACATCCACAGCACCCAATTGGATCGCGCCACTTGAAGCCCCTCTCCCCCTCCCGCACTATGTCGCTCATGGCCGACCAAGATCTCATCATCCGCGACGACAAACATGCCGCGCAGGCGTTGCCCTCCAATATCGAAGCGGAGGCCGCGTTCCTCGGCGCGGTGCTGTTCGACAACCGCGTGCTCGAAGAGCTGCCGGTCGCGCTCCAGCCGCAGCATTTCTTCGAATCGATCCACCAGAAGATTTTCGAACGCATCCTCCAGCTGATCGATCGCAATGCGACCGCCAGCCCGGTGTCGCTCAAGCCCTATTTCGAGGGCGACGAGGCGCTCGCCGACCTCGGCGGTACGAGCTACCTGATGCAGTTGTCGGGCACCGGGCTCGGCACGCTCGCGGCGCGCGAGCTATCGCAGCAGATCTACGATCTCGCGCTGCTGCGCGAACTGGTGGTTGTCGGGCGCGATCTCGTCACCGGGGCGATGGATACGAGCGAAGACATCTCGCCCGAAAAGCAGATCGAAAATGCCGAGGCCCAGCTCTATCGGGTCGCCGAGGGCAGCGCGACCAACGAGAGCGCCAAGAGCTTCGGCGCGGCGAGCATGGAATCGCTGCGCCAGATCCAGAAGGCGCTCAATTCGGGCGGCAAGGTCTCTGGCAAGACCACCGGCTTCGTCTCGATCAACTCGCAGACCGGCGGTCTGCACGATTCGGACCTCATCATCGTCGCCGGGCGCCCGGGCATGGGCAAGTCGGCGATCGCGACCAACATCGCCTTCAATGCCGCCGAGCGGCTGCGCACCGATCGCGAAGCCGGCATCGACGACAGCGAATCGATCGGCGCGGGCGTCGCCCTGTTCAGCCTCGAAATGAGCGCCGACCAGCTCGCGACGCGTATCCTCGCCGAACAATCGGGCATCAGCTCCTCGGCGCTGCGCATGGGCAAGCTGTCGAAGGAAGATTTCGCGCAGTTGGCCCATGCCAGCCAGCGCCTGTCCGAGCTGCCGCTCTATATCGACGATACGCCCGCCCTAACCATCGCCGGACTGCGCGCCCGCGCGCGACGCCTGAAGCGGCGCCACAATATCGGGCTGGTGATCATCGATTACCTCCAGCTGCTCCAGGGCACCGGGCGCGCCAACGACAATCGCGTGAACGAGATTTCCGAAATCAGTCGCGGCTTGAAGACGCTCGCCAAGGAACTCGAGGTTCCGGTGATCGCGCTGTCGCAGCTCTCCCGTGCGGTCGAGCAACGCGACGACAAGCGGCCGATGCTGTCCGACCTGCGCGAATCGGGCTCGATCGAACAGGACGCCGACATGGTGTGGTTCATCTATCGCGAGGACTATTACGTCGCCTCGCGCGAACCCAAGCGCCCGGTCGAGGGGGACGACGTCGCGGTCCACGAAACCCACGCCCAGTGGATGCAGGAGATGGAGCGGGTCTACGGCCTGTCCGAACTGATCGTCGCCAAGCAGCGCCACGGCTCGACCGGCAAGGTCCGCCTGCGCTTCGAACACAAGATCACCAAGTTCTCCGACCTCGCCGACGAGGATTACGGCTCGCCGGAATATTAAAGCCCCAAGTTCAGTTTCCGGCTGACCGTGTAATCGACCACCGCGACGAGGAACCAGCTGAGGTTCCACTTGATCCGCGTCCACAACCCGCTGCGCTGCCGGTGCAGCGCGGGCGTGATTTCGGTCGAGGCGGGGATATGGGCATCGACGAATTGCCGCATCCGGTCGGCCAGCCCCCTGTCCTCGATCCGCAGCATCAGTTCGAGGTTCACATAGAGGCTGCGCATGTCGAAATTGGCGCTGCCGAGATAGACCGCGTCGTCGAGCACGATCAGCTTCATGTGCAGCTTGCAGGGCTCGAATTCGAAGATCTTTGCGCCCCGCTTGAGGAGGTCGTGATAGAGCGAGCGCGAGGCGCCGATCGTCGCGCCATTGTCCGATTTCGCGGCCATGATCAGCCTCGTTTCACCCTTACGAGCGATATTGCCGATCCGCTGCAACAGCCGCCTGGGTGGCGAGAAATAGGCCATGATCATGTCGAGGCGCGCGCCTTCGATCAGGTCCTCGCCGACGCAACGGGCCCAGCTCGACAGGCCCTTTGTCGGCCCGCCGATCAGCCATTGCACCGGGCCGTCACCCGGGTCCCATTCGCGCAGCAGCTTGCGGATCGCGCGCCACTGGTGCCGGTCGCTCTCGGTCCACCGCTCGAGCTGGTCGAACCAGTCGCACAGCCGGTCCACCCCGTCGCCCTCGATCACGATACCCAGGTCGTGCCAGCCATCCTCGCACGGTGTCTCGAAATACCCGTCCTCTATATTGAACCCGCCGAACATGGCCTCCTGGCCGTCGGCGATCGCCATCTTCTGATGGTTTCGGATCAGGTAGCGTTGTGACCAGGTCGCAGAAAAGCAGCTGTACTTGCCGCCCGCGGCGACGAATTCATCGAAGAATTTCTCGTCGGCGCTGGCCCCGAAACTGTCGATCAGGAGGCTGACCGCCACGCCGCGCCGCGCGGCTTGGGTCAGTGCATCGCGGACCTTGGTCGAAGCGGCGTCCTCGGCAAAGATGTAGAAACACAGCTTGAGCGATTCGCGCGCGCTCTCGATCAGTGCGATCAGCGCCTCCAACCGGTCGCGACCGTCGGGATAGAAGGTGAGCGTCTGTCCTTGCGCCTCGACCGTGAAGGGCGCCGGATCGTGATAGGACTGTTCCTGCTCGCAGGGCGCATCGGCCATGCGCCCCGCTTCGCACCCCTTGCGCCCACGTGCAATGCTTGACTTTTTCCCGGTTCGCCCCTAGCTCGCCACCCTTCCCGACAGCCATGTCGCTTACACGAATTTACGGAGTGCCCGATGGCGCGCGTTACCGTCGAAGATTGCGTCGACAAGATCCCGAACCGTTTCGACCTCGTCCTGCTCGCCGCGCAGCGTGCGCGCGAGATCTCGGGCGGCGCCGAACTCACGCTCGAGCGCGATCGTGACAAGAACCCGGTCGTCGCCCTGCGCGAGATCGCCGAGCAGAACGTCAAGCCAAAGGACCTCAAGGAGGCCGTGGTGCAGAGCCTGCAGCGCGTGATCGAGGAAGAGGACGACGATATCGACGAAATCGGTTCGCTCAGCCAGTCGGCCGAAGCGCTGCGCATCTCGGCCTCGCAGCCGGCACGCCCGACTTCGATCGGATCCGATTACGACGGCTGATCGCAGCCAACCCGATGATCAAAAAGGGCCGCCCGGCGAGGCGGCCCTTTTCGTATTCGCCGTCGGCGCTATCATGCACCCGAACTGAGCAGGGATCGGGACCGGGGCATGAGTGAGATCGGCGAAGCGTTAGGGACGGTCGCGGAGGGCGGCCTCTATTCGCGCGCGGTCGAGAAAACGGACGGCGAGGGTCCGGTCGGAGCAGGGAGGCTGGTGAAAGGTCATTTCGCCGAAGAGACTTGCCTCAATTGCGGGACCTCGCTGCACGGGACGCATTGCCACAATTGCGGACAGAAGGCGCATCTTCACCGTACGATCCGCGCCTTCATGCACGACCTGCTGCACGGCGCGCTGCATTTCGAAGGCAAGATGTGGTCGACGCTGCCCAAGCTGGTACTCAAGCCGGGCGAGTTGACTCGTCGCTATGTCGCGGGCGAACGGGCTAAGTTCGTATCACCAATGGCGCTGTTTCTGTTTTCCGTCTTCCTGATGTTCGCGATCTTCCAGGCGGTGGGGTTGACCGCGCCCACCCTGCCCGACACACCTTCGCGCGATCAGATCAAGACGGCGATCGCTGCCGAGATCAAGGACCAGGAAGATCGCATCGAAACGCTTGACGAACGTCTGGCTGATGAAAACCTCGAACAGTCGGTGCGGGAGCGGTTGAATCGGCGCCGACAAGAAGCCGTCGGCGACCTCGAGACCGCGAGAGCCGCGGCAGCCACGCCCTTCGTCCAAGGCGCGAGCGACGCAACCCGGGCCGAGGCGGACGGGACCGCAACCCCTGACGGCGAGAGCGATACGCGCGTCATCGCGTCGGATTCTTCGGGCGATCGCCGGATGACCATGAACCTCACCGGGATCGATTGGATAGACAACGGCATCGTCAAGAAATGGGAGCAGAACCCGAGCCTGATGCTCTACAAGTTGCAGGCCAACAGCTACAAGTTCAGCTGGCTGCTGATCCCGCTTTCGGTGCCGTTCGTGTGGCTGCTGTTTGCCTGGAAACGCAATTTCCGCGCCTACGATCACGCGATCTTCGTGACCTACTCGCTATCCTTCATGTCGCTGCTGTTCATCTCGCTCAGCATCATGGGAATCCTGAAGGCTCACACTGCGGTGATCGCCTTCGCGGCGCTCTTCATCCCGCCGATCCACATGTACAAGCAATTGCGCGGTGCCTACGGCCTGTCGCGTTTTTCCGCACTCTGGCGGCTCGTCGTGCTGCAGGTTTTCATCCTGATCGTGCTGGTGCTTTTCCTCCAGCTACTGCTGGTGATCGGCGCTTTCTGACGGTCAGTCGACCGCCGGGGCTTTCTCGAGCTCGTCGGCCGGATCGTCCCCGTCGCGCAATTTGCCTTCGAGCGCGGCCGCGCCTTCGCTGACCTCGCGCGCAGCATCGGCGGCAACGTCCTCGAGCACTTCGCCTGCCGCGTCGGCGTTCTTGGCGGCATCGTCCGCGGCGTATTCAGCGGTTTTCTCTGCGTTCTGCTGCGTTTCCTGCGAACAGGCGGCGAGCGGCAGCGCCAGCGCGAGAAGCGCGGTCGGAATCAGGTTTCGCATGGTCGTTCTCCCTCTGTAACGAGGGATCAACGCGTCACGCGCCTTGGGGTGCCGGGCCTTCGCCGCCGAACTTCCGACCCGCCTTGGGCACGGCGCTGCCATGCACGGGACGGACGACATTCGGGCCCTTGGGCTCGTCGGGACGGTCGATCTTGCCGTTTTCGAGCAGCTCGTCGATCTCGTCGCCGGTCAGAGTTTCGTATTCGAGCATCGCCTGGGCGAGCAGGTGGAGCTTGTCTTCCTGCGTCTTGAGGACTTCGGTCGCGCGCTTGTGCGCCCCGTCGACCAGCGCGCGGATTTCGGCGTCGATCAGTTTGTTGGTCTCGCCCGAGCCCATCGTGCGCGCGGACTGGCCCATGCCGAGATAGCCTTCCTGCTGCTCCTCGTACTGGAGCGGACCCAGCTTGTCCGACATGCCCCATTTGGTGACCATGTTGCGCGCCAGCTTGGTCGCGTACTGGATGTCGGAGGAGGCGCCCGAGCTGACCTTGTCGTGGCCGAAGATGATCTCCTCCGCCACGCGGCCGCCCATCGCGACCGCGAGATCGGCATGCATCTTGTCGCGATGGTAGGAATAATTGTCGCGTTCGGGCAGGCGCATCACCATGCCCAGCGCGCGGCCGCGCGGGATGATCGTCGCCTTGTGGATCGGGTCCGAGGCTGGCTCGTTCAGTGAAACCAGCGCGTGGCCCGCCTCGTGATAAGCGGTCATCTTCTTCTCGTCATCGGTCATGACCATCGAGCGGCGCTCGCTGCCCATCATGACCTTGTCCTTGGCGTCCTCGAATTCCTGCATCGCGACGAGGCGCTTGTTGCGCCGCGCGGCGAGCAGTGCCGCCTCGTTGACGAGGTTGGCGAGGTCCGCGCCCGAGAAACCCGGCGTGCCGCGCGCGATGGTGCGCGAGTTGACGTCGGGCGCCAGCGGCACCTTCTTCATGTGCACTTCGAGGATCTTCTCGCGGCCCTCGATATCGGGCACCGGGACCACGACCTGACGGTCGAAGCGGCCCGGGCGCAGCAAGGCGGGGTCGAGCACATCGGGCCGGTTGGTCGCGGCGATGATGATGATGCCTTCGTTCGCCTCGAAACCGTCCATTTCGACCAGCAGCTGGTTCAATGTCTGCTCGCGTTCGTCGTTCGAATTGCCGAGGCCGTGGCCACGGCTGCGGCCGACCGCATCGATTTCGTCGATGAACACGATGCACGGCGCGTTCTTCTTGGCCTGTTCGAACATGTCGCGCACGCGGCTCGCACCGACGCCGACGAACATCTCGACGAAATCGGAGCCGGAAATGGTGAAGAAGGGTACGCCCGCCTCGCCCGCGATCGCGCGTGCAAGGAGGGTCTTACCCGTACCGGGCGAGCCGACCAGCAGTGCACCCTTGGGAATCTGGCCGCCGAGCTTGGAGAAGCGCTGCGGATCCTTGAGGAATTCGACGATCTCCTCGAGCTCCTCGCGCGCCTCGTCGATCCCGGCGACGTCCTCGAACGTCACCTTGCCCGACTTCTCGGTCAGCATCTTCGCCTTCGACTTGCCGAAGCCCATCGCGCCGCCCGCGCCGCCGCCCTTTTGCATCTGGCGCAAGGCGAAAAAGGCGAGGCCGAGGATCAGGATGAAGGGCAGCGCCTGGATCAGCACGTAAAACAGCAGGTTGGGCTCTTCGTCGGGCGCGCCCGAAAAGGCGACGCCGTTCGCTTCGAGCAGCTGCGGCAGCGAGGTATCTCCCGCCACCGGCACGGTCGTGAAGGTCGTCTTGTCGGCATACTGGCCGACGATCTTGTCTTCGGAAATGCGCACCTCGGAGACGCGCCCCTCGGCCACCTGCTGGCGGAACTCCGAATAGGCGATCGCATCGCCCCCGCCGTCCTGCGGCGAGAACATCGAGACGACCAGCAGCAGGACCATGAATATCCCGCCCCATACCATCAGGCTCTTAATCCAGGGGTTGGGACCGCCCTCTTCGGGTTCGTTGGGGGCGTTGTTCTGATCGCTCATCGCAGGGGCATCCTTTCACGCACGTATGTAGGCGCACGCGGGTGAATGACAAGTTGCCGGGACGGGCGCGATCAGCGGCAATTCCGATCGACGGCATAGGCTCGGCAGAACACCTCGACGGCGCCGTCGATCCGGCGCCGGTCTTCTGCTCGGGTCGGCTCCGCGCCGAATCGCCGCTCTAGGTCGCCCATCCCCTTGCACATCGAGACGAATTGTTCGGTCGCGAGCGGGATATCGTCGATCGCGACTTCGCCAGCGTCGTGCATTGCCTCGAGGAATTCGGCGAAGGCCATTTTCATGCGATAGGGCCCGGCCGCGAGGAACGCCTTGCCGATCCCCGGTTCACGCTCGGTTTCGGCGGAAATTCGCCGGTCGAACTGGATCATCTCGGGCCGCGACAGGAATGCCGTCATCGCCTCGCCGATTTCGGTCAGCCGCTCGCGCAGCGTTCCCTCGACGAATTCGGGGACCTCGAAGCTACGCCGCATCTTGCCGCATTCGGCCACGACCGCGGCGGTGAAGAGCTCCCGCTTGCCACCGAACTGGTTGTAGATCGTGACCTTCGAGACGCCCGCTTCGGCGGCGATCGCCTCGATGCTCGAAGCGGCATAGCCGTGGTCGAAGAACGCCCGCGCGGCCGCATTCACGATTGCGACGCGTTTCTCCTCGTCCACCGGGCGACCGGTCCGCTTTCTCGTCTTGCTCAAATCGATCCTTGACATATTGAACGGGTCCGTTCACCTGAACGCGATCGTTCAATTGAACGCAGCCGTTCAGGTGAACGCTGTCGTTCACTTATGGACGCAGCGGGTCGCAACCGCAAGAGGCGCGTCGTCACGGCGCGGGACCGGAGCAGGACACGCAATGATCTGGATCGCCATCCGGATGCTGACCGGCGACAGGCAGAAGTTCTACGGACTGCTGTTCGGAATCGCCTTTTCGACCCTGCTGATCACCCAGCAGCTGACGATCTTCGTCAACCTGCTCGAGCGCGGGGCGAGCGGGGTCTACAACGTGTCGAGCGCCGATGTCTGGGTAATGGATCCGGTCAGCCGCACCACCGATGTCGCCTATGCCATGCCGTCGACCGCGCTCGACAAGGTGCGTGGCGTGTCGGGGGTCGAATGGGCGGTACCGCATATCCGCGCGACCGCGGCGGTGCGGACCAAGGACGGCGACCTCGAAGGCGTGGCGATCATCGGGGTCGACGACGCGACGCTGATCGGACTGCCAAAGCGCATGATCGAAGGCTCACCCGATGTCCTCTCGCAACCCGACAGCGTGATCATCGACGATGTCGGCATGACGCGGATGTTTCCCGACCAGTCGCCGATCGGCGAGCGGCTCGAATTGAACGACCAGCGCGCGGTGGTCCGCGGGATCGCCGATGCGATCCCCAGCTTCACCAGCACCGTCGTGCTCTACACCAAGTATTCGCAGGCGCTGAACTACGTGCCCGGCACGCGCAATCGACTATCCTTCGTGCTCGTCGGCAAGGCCGACGATGTGAGCGCACAGCAACTGGTCGACCGGATCGAGGCGCAGACGGGCCTGCGCGCCCGCACGCGCGAGCAATTCGCCGGCGACGGGGTCGATTTCATCATCGAGAACACCGGGATTCCCCTGAATTTCGGGATCACCGTGATGCTCGGCTTTATCGTCGGCGTGGCGATCGTCGGGCTGACCTTCAGCCTGTTCATTCGCGACAATATCAAGCAGTTCGGGGCGCTCAAGGCGATCGGCGTGTCCAATGGCCGGATCGCCCGGATGGTGGCGGCGCAGGCGGGCATGGTCGGGATGGTCGGCTACGGCCTCGGCGTGCTCGGCACGGTCGGCTTCATCCACGCCTTCTCCGGCGACCCGACCTTCAAGGGCTTCTACATCCCGTGGCAGATCCCGCTTATTTCGCTGGTAGCGATCGTGCTGATCATCGCGCTGACCGGCTGGCTGAGCTTGCGCACCGTGCTCAAGACCGAGCCCGCGGCGGTGTTCCGGTGAGCGCGGCGCCGATCAGCAAGGCGATTTCGGTGCGCGATATTGCACGCGATTTCACCGCCGGGCAGCAAACCATCCGGGTGCTGCACGATATTGATATCGACGTCCATTCGGGCGAGCTGACCTACATCGTCGGCGAAAGCGGATCGGGCAAGACGACGCTGATCAGCATCATGTGCGGGATCCTCTACCCGACCGAAGGCACGGTCCGGGTCTTCGATACCGATATCTACCACCTGTCCGATACCGAATTGGTCGAATTCCGGCTCAAGAATATCGGCTTCATCTTCCAGCAGTACAACCTGATCCCGGCGATCAACGCGGCCAGCAACGCCGCCGTCCCGCTGATTGCGCAGGGGATGGACCGGCACGAGGCGCGCGAACGTGCGGTTGCGATGATGGACAAGCTCAACATCGCCGACCAGGCCGACAAGCTGCCCAACCAGCTTTCGGGCGGGCAGCAGCAGCGTGTCGCGATCGCCCGCGCGCTTGTGCACGAGCCGCGCCTCGTGGTCTGCGACGAGCCGACCGCCGCGCTCGACGCCAGGTCCGGCCGCCGCGTGATGGACCTGTTGCGCGAAGTCGCGGTGGACGAGGATCGCGCCTGCATCATCGTCACCCACGACAACCGCGTGTTCGACCTCGCCGACCGCATCCTCGTGCTCGAGGACGGCCGCGTCACCCATGACGGCACCGAGATGCCCGAAGACCACTAGACGGACTGAGACCATGGCCCTGCTACCGAAAAACCTGAGCTTCTCGCGCCAGATCCTGCCGCTGGTGGCACTCGCGGGGCTAGTCCTCGCGGTGATCTACATCGCCACCGGCCTGCCCGATCGCGAGCTCTCCGAACCGACCGAAGAACCGCCGCGTGCGCCCCAGGAACTCGCCAATGCCGCCCGGGTGGCGGGCGCGGGCGTGGTCGAACCCTCGAGCGAGGTGATCGATATCGGCACCGCTATTGCCGGGCTGGTGACGATGGTGCGTGTGCAGCCGGGCGATTACGTCACCAAGGGCCAGCCGCTGTTCCAGGTCGACGACCGCGCGGTGCGCGCGCGCGTCCGCGAGGCCGAAGCGCAGATCGGCGAGGCGCGTGCCGCGATCGCCGAAGCGCAGAGCGCCGCCGCAACCGCCGCGCGCCAGCTCGATCTTTACCGCAACGTCTCCGATCCCGCCGCCGTCAGCCGCGCCGAGGTGATCCGCGCCGAGGGCGAGGCGAGCGCGGCACAGAACCGGCTCAATGCCGCCCGCGCCCGGCTGCAGAGCGCGCAGGCGATGCGATCGAGCGCCACCACCGAGCTTGGCCGGCTGGTCGTGCGCGCGCCGATCTCGGGCGAGATCCTCGCGGTCGACATCCGCCCCGGCGAATATGTCTCGACCATGGGCGGCAATGCGAGTTTCATCCGCATGGGCGAAACCCGGCCACTCCATGTCCGGATCGATATCGACGAATCCGAAGCGGCGCGCATCGCGCTGGGAGAGCCCGCAACCGTGAGCCCACGCGGTGCGTCGGACCGCCAGGTCAAGGCCAGCTTCGTGCGCGCCGAGCCGCAGGTGGTGCCCAAGCGCTCGCTCACCAACAGTGCCGCCGAGCGGGTCGACGTCCGCGTGCTGCAGGTCATTTACGCTCTCCCGTCGGCGGCCTCGTCGAACGAGGCGCTGTTCCGCGTCGGCCAACAGGTCGATGCCTATATCCCCGCGCGCCGCAACGGCGCGACGACGGACATCGTCAAACCCGAAGCGGACGAGACCGAATGATCCGCCGCGCCGCCCTTCCCCTCGCCTCGGCGTTGGCGCTGTCGGCCTGCGTCGCCGGGCCGCCGCCCCAGATCGACACGTCCCCGCCGGTGCTCCCGCTGGGTTACGCCTACGCGCCCGAAGCGGGTGTTGCCGGCAAGCTCGAGGACCTGCTGCCCGACGAGGATCCCGCCTTTTCAGCGCTGGTCGCACGCGCTCTCGAAACCTCGCCGACGCTTGGCGAGGCCGCGGCGCGGATCGACGCCGCGCGCGCGTCGGCCGCACGTGCGGGCGCCGAACGCATGCCGCGCCTCGATGCGGGCGCTTCCGTCACCGGTCAGCGCACCAATCCCGTGCAATTCGCCGCCGGCCTGCCGCCGGGTGTCCAGATCGAAAGCGAGCGGATTTCCTATGGCGTCAACCTCGCCGCGAGCTGGGACCCGGACCTGTTCGGCCGCTTGCGGGCGCAGGAGCGGGCGCAAGTGCGACTGGTCGAAGCCGCCGGAGCCGATGCGCAGGCGGTCCGCAACGCGCTGGTCGCCGAGATCGCGGGGGCGGTGATCGACTGGCGCACGCTGGCCCGCCGCGAGGGCGCGCTGCGCGAGGACCTCGCCGCGGCGACAGAGCTTGCTCGGCTTGCGGGCGTGCGAGAACGCGCCGGGATCGCGCCCGGTTTCGACCGCGTGCGCGCCGAGACCTCGGCCGAAACGACCCGCAGCCGGCTCGCCGCGCTCGCGAGTGAGCGGGCCCGTCTCACCGGCCAGCTCGTCACGCTGACCGCCTCGTCGGGACGCGATGTCCTTACTGCCCTGGCCGAGGTTGCACCACGCCCCGAGCGTGCCGTGCCGCCGCCCACCCTGCCCGGCGCGCTGCTCCAGAATCGGCCCGACATCCTTGCCGCCAGCGCGCGGCTCGCGGCCCGCGACGAACAGCTCGCCGCAACCGCCGCGCGCCGTTTTCCCAATCTCTCGCTGAGCGCGGTGGTCGGACTGCTGGCCTTCGGGATCGGCGACCTTTTCGATCCGGATTCGATCGTCGGCTCGCTGGCGGCGGACGTCGCCGCCCCGCTGCTCGACTTCGGCCGGATCGAGGCCGAGATCGACGGCGCGGCTGCAGAGAAACGCGGCGCCTTCGAGGCCTATCGCGGCACGGTCTTTGCGGCGCTGGGAGAGGCCGAGGCGGCCTACGGCCTCGTCGCCGCGACCGATGCCGAACTCGCCGCGGCGCGCCGCGAAGAAGCCTCGTCCATCCGCAGCGCCGATCTTGCCAATACGCGCTACGAGGCCGGGCTGGCCGATTTCCTCACCGTGATCGAGGCCCGCCGCGTCGCCGACGGGAGCGCCGAGCGCGCTGCCGCCGCGCTCGGCCGCGCGCTGCGAGCGAGGGTTCTGTTGTGGCAGGCGCTTGGCGGGACACCCGCGACCGGCTCGAGCGAGCCGGAAGGCTAGCGATCAAGCCTTCTCCTTGGCGTCCTTCTTCTCGCGCTCGGCGTCGCGCTTTTCCTTGCGCTCTTCGGCGGTATCGGGCGCGGTGAAGGACAGCACCACGTCGCCTTCGCCCACGGTCGGCTGGGTGATCGAGGTGAAAAGTTCGAGCGACTTGTCGGCACGGATCACGGCGAAGGGCATGCCCTGATCGCCGAGATATTCGCGCAAATCCTTCATCTTGAACTGCTCGCTCATTCGCGTGCGCGAAAACTCCCAGCCCTCGCCCACGCGCACCAGCAGGTCGTAGACCGAGGGTTGCTCCTGGAAGATCACATTGCCGCGCGCGGTCGTCATGCCCGTGCGCTGGTCCGGACCGGCCTGCGCGACCTTGTCGTAGCCCAGTTCGGGGCCGAGTTCCGAACAGACCAGCGCATTGAAGGCGTCGGTCTCGGTCATCGCGATCACGGTGTTGAAATTTGCGAGCGGCAGGTGATGGCGCCAATCGTCGTCGAGCATGTCGCCGTGATGGGTCGGCACCTCGAGCTTCTTGGCGGCGCGCAACGCGAATTTCGAACTGTCGACGACCTCGACCTTGATGTCCGAATTCTTGAGCGCCTTGGCCAGAGCAAGGCTGAACCCGTTGACCCCGATCAGCATCAGGCCTTCGGCGCGGCCCTGGTCGATACCGAGGCGATGCGCCCACCATTTCGCGGTGAATCCATGCGCGACGATCGTCGCGATCGCGGTCGCGAAAGCCAGCGGGACAAGCAGTTCGGCCCCCGGCACCCCGCGCTGTTCGAGCCGGATCGCGAACAGGCCGGTGATCGCCACGGCGACGATACCGCGCGGTGCGATCCAGGCGATGAACAGCCGTTCGCGCCACGGAACGTCGCTGAACAGCAGCGCCGTCAGCACCGTCGCGGGGCGTGCGACGAACATCAGCAGCGCGAGGTAGATCACGAATTCCCACTGCACCCGGCTGACGACTTCCCAGTTGAGCGTCGCCGAGAGGATGATGAACACGCCCGAGATCAGCAGGACAACGAGGTCCTCCTTGAACCGGCGCAGCGCCTGCGTGCTGAAGGTCGGCTTGTTCGCCATGACCATGCCCATCACGGTGACCGTGACCAGCCCGCTTTCGTGCATAACAAGGTCGGCCGCAACGAAGCTGCCGATCACCGTGACGAGCAACAGAGGCGCCTTGAGATATTCGGGCACGTAACCGCGCGGGAACAGCCAGGTGAGAGCCCAGCCGCAGGCGAAGCCGATCAGACCCGCAATGCCGGTCGCGACCAGCACGTCGACGCCGATATTGACCGGGTCGATCTCGATGCCTTCATAGGTCAGCCAAGCGAAGATCCCGATCGCGAGCAGCGCGCCGATCGGGTCGTTGATGATCGCTTCCCACTTCAATGCATCGCCCGTCCGCCGCGGCAGGTTCAGCTCGCGGAGCAGCGGCCCGATGACCGTCGGCCCGGTTACCACCAGAATGCCGCCGAACAGCATCGACAGCTCCCAGCTCAGCCCGACCCCGTATCGAACCGCCAAGGTGCAGAACATGAAGCCCAACGGCACGCCGAGGAAGATCAGGCGTTTGACTGCGCCGGCGGCATGGATCAGGTCGCGGAAGCGAAGCGAAAGCCCGCCCTCGAAAAGGATCACGGCCACCGCGAGCTTGATGATCGGCTCCTGCAATTCGCCGAAATCGGCCTCGGGATCGAGGAACCCGAGCACCGGTCCAACGACGATGCCGGACAGGAGGAGGAAGACGATCGCGGGGCGACCGGTGCGCCAGGCGATCCACTGGGCCGCGAGACCGAGAACGCCGATCAGCGCGATCTTCACCATGAGGGTGTCTAAGTGCATGGGGCCTCCCCTGCCCTATCCGTTTGTGAATTGCACCCCCTTACCTTCGTGATCCGGCTCAGCTTTCGCTCGCCATGCCGCTGGTCGATGGCTAGGGGCACCCCGACGAAAGCGGGTTGGCAGGATTGCCCCGCTTGGCAGGGGCGCTGCACGATGTCGGGACTGAAGACTGGATTATTGCCGCTCACGGCTGCGGGCGCGATCGCGCTCGCAACCAGTCCTGCCTGCGCGCAGGACGAGCCCGAAGCGGCCGCATCGCAGGTTTCGGCCAGCGGCACCGGCGAGCAGCGCCGCGTCTTCACCCCGGAGGATCTCGCCCGCTTCGCCCCGCGTAGCGCGCTCGACCTGCTCGAGCAGGTCCCCGGCTTCCAGATCGAATCCGAAGACGGCGAACGCGGGCTCGGCCAGGCTTCGGGCAATGTGCTGATCAACGGCCGGCGGCTGTCCTCGAAGTCGGAAAGCGCGCGCGACCAGCTGGGCCGGATTTCCATCGACAACGTCGTGCGCATCGAAATCCTCGACGGGACCACGCTCGAAATTCCGGGCCTGACCGGTCAGGTCGCCAATGTCGTGGTCGAGGCTGGCGGCCTATCGGGCCAGTTCGAATACTCGCCCCAGTTCCGCCAGGTCGGCGGCCCCGCCCTGCTCGACGGCAGTATCTCGATCAGCGGGGCCAGCGGCCCGTTCGAATACCAGCTTGCCTTCAACAACGAGGACGATGTCGGCGCATCGCGCGGACCGAGCCTTCGATTCGATGGGGCCGGAAACCTGATCGAACAGCGGTTCAGCGACAATGAGCGCCGCACCCGCTCGCCCAAGATTTCGGGCAATTTCGGCTGGAGTAACGACAACGGCGTGGTCGCCAATGCGACTCTCAGCCACCAGTGGACCTTTTTCCGCAACCGCTCGGACGAGCTGCGCACCGACGGAGCCGGCGACAATGCGCGGTTCGTCGACCGCACCACCGATGACGACGCGGTGCGCTACGAGGTCGGCGGCGATGTGGCCTTCCCCGCCTTGGGCGGGACGCTCAAGCTGATCGGCCTTGCGAGCGGGGACGATTCCGATTTCGTCAGCACCGAACTCCTCACGCTCGACGCTGACGGATCGCTGAGCGGTGCCCGCTTCGCCCAGCTGCGAGAATCAGGAGAACGGATCGGGCGCGCCGAGTTCACCTGGTCGGGCGGTGGCGCCGACTGGCAGCTTGCGGGCGAGGCCGCCTACAACACGCTCGGCCAGGTCGCGCGGCTGTTCGAGATCGATCCTGGCGGCAATTTCGGCGAGATCGACTTTCCCGCCGGGGTCGGCGGGGTTTCCGAGGATCGCTACGAGGCCTCGCTCAGCTACGGTCGCCCGCTTTCAGCGACGCTCTCGCTGCAGGCGACCGCGGCGGTCGAACGCTCGACGCTGACGCAGACCGGCTCGGCCGCCGCCTCGCGCACCTTCCTGCGCCCGAAGGGCTCCGCCTCGCTCGCCTGGTCGGCACAGGACGATCTCGACCTCACCTTCAGTGTGCGCCGCCGCGTCGGGCAGTTGCAATTTGGCGACTTCCTCGCCCGGGTCTTCCTCGGTGACGATCGCGAAAATGCCGGCAACAACGAATTGCGCCCGCCGCAAAGCTGGGAATTCGAAATCGAGGCGCGCAAGGACTTCGGTCGCTGGGGCAATGCCAGCCTGCGCCTGTTCGACTACCATATCGAGGACCTGGTCGACGTGATCCTCGTCGATGGCGGGCAATCGCCGGGCAATATCGCCAGCGCGCGGCGCACGGGCGTCGAGTTCAACGGTACGCTCGAACTCGCCCCGCTGGGGATCGGCGGGGCCAGGATCGACGCCGGGATCGACTGGCAGCGCGCGCGGCTCGACGATCCGCTGACCGGGCTTGCCCGCGCGATCAGCAATGCCGACCCCTATCGCATCGATATCGATTACCGCCACGATATCCCGGGCTCGGACATCGCCTACGGCGCAAGCGTGTTCCTGAGCGGAGACGAACCGTTCTTCCGCATCACCGAGAGTGGCTTCGAGCGCAACGGTCCGGCGTTCGGCGGCATCTTCGTCGAGCACAAGGACCTGTTTGGGCTGACGGTGAATGTGCGGATCGGCAACCCCTATCTCGGCGGGGACACCTCGATCCGCACCGTTTACGAAGGTCCCCGGAACGCTTCGCCGATCCTGTTCGTCGAGGAACGCGACCGCGAATTCGGACGCTCTGTCCGGTTGTCGGTCAAGGGCTCCTTCTAGCCCGTTCACGCATCGCTAAGGGCTTCGGCACTAGCATTCGCCCATTATACCGGAGGAAGACCCATGCGCGCGATTCGTTCGATCCCCTTGCTGTTCGGCACGCTGGCCGCGCTTGGCCTCGCGGCATCCCCCGCCTCCGCCCAGGAATCGGATGAAACGGAAACGACCGCTGCCGAAGATCTTTCGGAGACGCTGCGCGACCCGCAGGTCCAGGCTACCGCCACTGCCACCGTCGCGATTCTCGGCGAAGTACTGCTCGACATGCCCGTCGGCCCGCTGGTCGAGGCGATGGACGAAGCGGTCGACAAGATCGCACGCGAAGCCGGAACCGAAGCGCCTCCGCGCAAGGACGTCGATCCCGACGCCACCCTGCGCGACATGCTTGGCCCCGATGGCGATCGCGTGTCGGTCGAACTGGCCGAACGCGTGCCGCAGGCGATGGATGCCGCGGCGGGGATGACCGGTGCGATCGAGTCGGCCCTGCCCAAGCTGAAAGAGGCCGCCGAGCGCATGAAGCGGTCGCTTCCCGCGCGTCTGCCCGTCCTGTCGCGAGACTGATTGCACGCGCGCCATTGCACGCGCCCCTAGCTTTCGGCAAAGCGTGGGGCCAAGCATGTGGCACCTTTACCAATTCCCGCTCTGTCCCTTCAGCCGCAAGGTGCGCCTGCACCTGGCGGAGAAGGGCATTGCCTATGAACTCGTGCGCGAGGACCCCTGGCGGCGGCGCGACGAATTCCTCAACATGAACCCGGCCGGCCGGGTTCCGGTGCTGCGCGACAGTGCCAAGGGCACGGTGCTGGCCGACAGCCGGGCGATCGGCGAATTCATCGAGGAAACCTTCGAAGGCAATGCAATGATCGTCGGCAATGCGCTCCAGCGCGCCGAGATCCGCCGACTGGTCGCGCTGTTCGACGAGCACCTCTACGGCGACGTCACCGCGCCGCTGCTGCAGGAAAAGATGAAGAAGCGGCTTGTCACCCGCGAACCGCCCGATGCGCGCGTGCTGCGCGAGGCGATGAAGCTCGCCCACGAGCATCTCTACCATATCGACTGGTTGGTCGATAACCGCGCCTGGCTCGGCGGGCCGCGATTGAGCCTCGCCGATCTCGCCGCCGCCGCGCAGCTGTCGGTCGCCGACTATCTCGGCGCGCTCGACTGGCGCGGTCACGACCAGGCCAAGAGCTGGTATTCGGTGATGAAGAGCCGCCCCAGCTTCCGCGCGTTGCTGGCGGAGAAGATGGATACGATCCAGCCGGCGGATAACTATGCCGATGTGAACTGGTAAAGAAGCGGTCTCTCCAGCCAGCGCCCAGTCGAGACGAAGTTTTTGTAGTTACCCACCCGCATCCGCGGTCCTATTCTCTCCGCTTGGAGCCGAGGCGCCTGCGGGCGACCGCCCATCGCGGCCTATGCCGCGAAGCCAATCAGCGCGGACGCGCTGCGCCCGGCGCCTGAGGGTCTGAAGAAAGCTAAACTACACTCTTCTTCCCGAAGCGCCCGTGCTTGCGATAGCGCGCCATCCAGCGATCGAGGAACAGGCCGAGTGGCTTGGGGCTGATGCCGAGCTTGTCGAAGCCGGGATAGTCGCCGCTCGCGACATTGCCCTTCTCGAGCAGCTTCCATTGCTCGCGGCTGATCGGGGCACCCGGCATCCAGCCGGTGGCCGCAGCGATCCCGCCCGACACGGCATCGGGCAGCGGAATGAAGTGGCGGTTGCGCCCCTGCGCCTGCGCGATCCGGCGGTTCAAGGCGATCATCGGCACGCGTTCGGGTCCCGCAAGTTCGTAGGTCTTGCCGCCGTGCTTGCCCGGATCGGCCAGCGCGGCGACGATGCCCGCCGCGACGTCGTCGACCCAGACCAGCTGCAATTCGCTCTCGGGAGCAAAGACCGGCAGCACCGGCAGGCGCTGGATCAGCCCCGCCATCATGTTGATGAACTCGCCATCTTCTCCGAAGATAATCGACGGGCGCACGATCGTCGCCTGGGGGAACAGGTCGCGCATCGCCGCCTCGCCTTCGGCCTTGCTTACGGCATAAGCGGTATCACCGTCCGGATCGGCCCCGATCGCCGAGACGTGGACGAGCGCGCCAACCCCTTCGTCGGCCGCGGCCTGCGCGATATACTCGGCGCCCCAGGCCATCACGGCTTCCGCATTCGCGCCGAACGCGCCGGCCAGGTTCACCACCGCATCCGATCCCGCGATCGCCGCGCGCACGCTGTCCTCGCGCGACACGTCGCAGCGCACGAGCGCGACCTGGCCGAGGTTCGCGAGCGGCTTCAGATGCCGTGCCTTCTCGGGATGCCGGCTCGCGATCTTGAGCCGCGCGCCGCGCTCGAGCAGGTCCTGCGCGACATGCGTGCCGAGCCAGCCGCTGCCCCCGAACAGGGTCACGAGTTTTCCGGAAAGCGGGTCGGTCTTGGTCATGGCGGTCATCCTGCGGAGAAATGGGCGTCGCGCGACCCGTTACTGGTCGCAATCAGCGTTGACAATGCCCCCATCGCTTCGCTAGTGGCCCGCGCCTACCGAGCGGCGGACTCAGACGATCCACCGCGACTAGTGTGCCCAGATGGCGGAATTGGTAGACGCACCGTCTTCAGGTGGCGGCGCTCGCAAGGGCGTGGAGGTTCGAGTCCTCTTCTGGGCACCATTTGTTCTTCTCACGTTCTCCCAAATAATCTATAAAACCCGCAGAAATCCTAGGGATTTGGCCCTTGGATCGTTCCGGATCGTCCCGCCTGTTCTCGGGGGTTCCAGACACTTTTGTGGGCCTTTTGAGGCCGTTTCGCAAAGGCCCAGATGAAAAGGCCCCCACATGCCGCTGACAGATACTCGCCTCCGCGCACTCAAGCCCAAGGATAAGCCGTACAAGGTAACCGATGAGCGCGGCCTATATGTTGAGGTCACGCCGACCGGCGGCAAACTTTGGCGATTCCGATACCGGATCGGCGGCGCGCAAAAGAAGCTCTGCATCGGCAGCTATCCCGACATCAGCCTCAAGCAAGCGCGAGACGCGGCCTACGAGGCGCGACGAGCTGTTGCTTCAGGGGGCGACCCGGCTTTTGAGAAGCGGAAGCGGAAAATCCGCGCAGAGTTCCTTTCTGCACAGACGTTCGAGGCAGTCGCACGTGAGTATATTGAACAGATGATGGTCCAGAACGGCCGCGCCGATGGCACGATCGTCAAGGCCAACTATTTCCTCGACAAGCTTGCGCCTGCCATCGGGAACCGACCCATCAACGAGATCGAGCCGTTCGAAGTTCTGGCTCCCCTCAAACGGCTGGAAGCCACCGGTAAGCACGAGACTGCGAAGAAATGTCGGTCGTTCGCAGGCCGCGTGTTTCGCTACGGTGTTGCTACCACCCGCTGCAAATCCGATCCGACCAGTATGCTGAAGGGCGCTCTCGTAACGCCGAGAGCCACGCATTATGCAGCAATCCTCGAGCCCACCGAGCTAGGTGGGCTGCTGCGCGCAATCGACGACTTTACTGGCTACATGGTGACGAAGTTGGCCTTGCAGATAGCGCCGCATGTGTTCGTACGCCCCGGCGAACTCCGGCACGCCGAATGGCATGAGATCGACCTCGTCGATGGGGTCTGGAAGATCCCTGCCGGTAAAATGAAAGCGCGCCGAGCGCATGCCGTCCCACTTTCCAAGCAGGTTAGAGGCTATCTCACTGATCTGGCCGAGATGCTCGGCCGCGAAGGATATGTTTTCCCATCTGCGCGCAGCTCCAAGCGTCCCATGAGTGAAAACACGCTCAATGCCGCATTCCGTCGCATGGGATACTCGAAGGAAGAAGTCACCGCTCATGGACTCCGGGCGACAGCATCGACATTCCTGAACGAGTCGGGCCTTTGGAATCCTGATGCGATCGAGCGTGCCTTGGCACATGGCGACAGCAATGTTGTGCGTGGCATCTACCATCGCGGCAAGCATTGGGACGAGCGCGTGCGGATGGCTCAATGGTGGAGCGACTACCTCGATGAGCTCCGGACTGGAGGAAAGGTCATCATGGGGAAGTTTGCGAAGGGTTGATCGGGAGATCGAATTTCTTCTCAGCCAGTGCAGGATTGAAGGCTCAGGACCAGCCCTATCAGGGACACTGACGCGAGCAAGGCGAACTCAATTCTGATGCCCCAGACCTTAAGCCACTTCCGCATCGTGCCGAGCCTCAGTTCGTAGAGCTTTGGCAGCTAAGCTGATCGAACCGTTCAGCAACAGTCTTCCACGTTGCTATGCCAGCCTCGTCCCCTTCGTTGGATAGCCGCTGGATTTGCTGCGCGATATACGCGGTTCCCTCTCCGCCATGGTTCTTTTCGACCCAGAGCGCGACGGCCCACAATTCCTGATCGCGGTTCAGCACCATGGTTCACGTCTCCCGGTCCAGGTTCGCGCCAGGCCTTCGCTGACCAGCTGATCGCCAAGCGAGCGGCCGCCGCGCGTTACAACCCGCAATTTGCGACCGTACTGATCCTCGTCTCTGCTACCG
The DNA here is from genome assembly GCF_034374265.1 of Pseudoblastomonas marina. NCBI lineage: Bacteria > Pseudomonadati > Pseudomonadota > Alphaproteobacteria > Sphingomonadales > Erythrobacteraceae > Pseudoblastomonas > Pseudoblastomonas marina. Next base: position 1,745,320 of record NZ_CP139718.1, read on the forward strand.
ATGGTCCTCAGTTCAAAGGGCCCGCCATTCAGCAATTCGACAAGGCGGTGCGTCGCGCGCATGCCGAGCTGGTATTCATAGTCGCAACGAGGCTCGCTGATCTCGGGAGTGTCGATGTCGGCAATCCGGATTTTCACGCCATCAAGCCAGAAAGTATCTCCATCCACGACGCATGTGCGCCGGACGGATCCGCAGATGTCGAATTGTGGGGAGCTTGCTTGCTGGAATAAAGCCTGAGGCTGCTGATCGTCGTTAGCAAGGCTGGCATCATGGACTGACCAGTTGAGTGCCAGCATCCCTCCAGCAAATACGATCGCGAATGCTCCCAAACCCAACGCGATCTCCTTTCTCAGCTTCCGGCGCTTCTGTGCCTTCAACGCCTTGCGAAAGTCGAACGGCTCACCGGGGGTCTCATTCACTGGCGTTGTCCGTCTTCATTCCGGCACATGATTTCAGACAATAGCCGGAAATCAGGTAGTTTCGTCAATTGTACGTACCAATTGCTTGCCAACGTCCCAACACAGACCGGACATATTGCGGCGTTTCACCATTGTTGGGAATGCCGCGTGATCGGGAGACGGCACCTGGGCCCGCATTGTAAGCAGCCAAGGCCAGGTGGACCGCGTCGAACCGGTCCAACATGTCGCGAAGGTACCTGGCGCCACCGTCGATCGATGCAAGAGGGTCATGACGGTTCCGGACGCCCAGTTCTCGCGCCGTGGCTGGCATAAGCTGAGCAAGCCCGGCAGCACCGGCTGGACTCACAGCCATCGGATTGAAGCGGGACTCAGCCCAGATGAGAGCACGAAGCAGATTGGTCGGAAGCCCGTAACGGCGCTCGGCCTCGGCTATTGCCGCCATATACAGGCCTTCCCGGTAGGATACGTCTGCTGGCCCTGTTTGGTAGATTGCAGGTAGATATTGCCTTGCCGGCTGCTGGTCCGTCTTTGGTGGAACGATCGCGTGCTCGAACAAAGTGAAATCCTGGGCGCGGACCTGCTGTGAGGAGGTCGCGATCATCCCCAGACAGGCGACCGCTATCGCAGTCAGACGATTGAGGGAGGTCATCTCGACTTGTGCTCCATTGATTCGAATCGAAAGAGAACATAGATAGAACATATCCCTGTAGGAAAGCGGCGAACGCCTGCCTTTGGGAGAGGAGAGGAGCGCTGATGAGGGGGCTACTTTGCATGCTGAGGAGCTCGCATGTCCCTGTCTGTCCAAACTCATCCCAACCGGTCGCTTGCCGAGACCGCCCGTCGCATTTGCGAATCGCGAGGGGGCAAATGGTCCGGCACAAAGGGCATGGCCTGTTGCCCCGCGCATGATGACCGCACGCCGTCACTCGGTGTGTCGCTCGGTCGACAGGCTATCCTTTTCCATTGCTTTGCGGGATGTGATCAGCAGAGCGTATTGTCTGCATTGGCGCGTGAAGGTTTCGAGGCACCGGCGCTCTTTTCAGCTTCTGCGACTACCGAAGGTCCCGAGCAGACCAGAACGCGCAAACCCTCGGCGGCAGCGCTGAGGATCTGGCGCGATGCACAGCCACTGCGTGCCAGCCCGGCAAAGGCATATCTGGAGAGCCGCGGCATCCTTGCCGCATCTCCGGCGCTCCGCTTCCATTCACGAACGCCGCTTGGTCCGAAAGGACGAACCCGCTTTTTGCCGGCGATGATTGCGGCGGTCAACCTCGACGAGGGGCCGATCGCCATCCATCGCACTTTCCTTTCGGGCGATGCCAAGGCTGATTTCGACAAGCCGAAGCGCGCGCTTGGCGCGCTCGGTGAAGCTGCTGTTCGTCTCTTCGCTCCGGCCTCCGGCCTGCTCGGCCTTGCTGAAGGGATCGAGAGCGCAATGTCGGCTTATGCTCTTACCGGCATCCCCGTCTGGGCGACCCTGGGCAATGAGCGCTTCGGTCTCGTCAGCGTGCCTGAGAGCGTGACCGAGCTTCACCTCTTCGTCGATCACGATGCTGGCGGCGAGCTGGCTGCGTCGCGTGGCCTGGCCGCTTATGCCCGCGATGGGCGGACGATCCACGTTCGCAAACCATCCTCACGCGACACCGACTGGAACGATGAACTTACAGCATGGCTGCGCCGCAAAGCGGCGCGGTAGAGGAGAGAGAGCTTCTCGAATTCCTGATCCGGCAGAGGGCGTGTCCCGATGCCCCCATCAGGAGGACGAATTGCCATGTTTCAATCAGACCTGTTTCCCGCCGGCGAGCAGTTGCCGTCCATGCCCTTGGCCTATGCCATCGGCACCCGAGTTGCCGCGCTTCTTGCTTCGGGACGTCATCTTACCCGTACCGACATTTCCGGGCTGTTCGCCGAGGAGACTGGATCTTTGGACTGGGGAAGCGCCTGGACCATCGCTGACTACAATAACGCGGTCGAGATCGGCGCACTGCTCTGGTTGCGAGAGTCCTCACGGATCGATCTGGCGACGAACGTGCATGAAGCCGAAGCGCGGTTCGACTGGCTCCAAGCTGCCTTTCCGCCGCGGCATGTGCGCAGCGAAGCACAGGTCGAGCTCCAGCAGTTCTCGACCCCGCCAATGCTGGCCTGGCTGATGGCGAAGGCCGCAGCTGGCTGCGCGCAAGACACGCTCCTCGAACCGTCCGCAGGCAATGGTGCCCTTGCTCTTTGGGGCAGCGTCCAGAACGCTTCGCTGCTCCTCAACGAGATCGATCCGGCAAGACGAGACGGTCTGGCCCACGTCTTCCCCACGGCCACCATCACTGCGCATGACGGGGAACTGATCGCCGACTTGCTTCGCGGCCCTGTTCCGTCTGCCGTGCTGATGAACCCGCCGTTCGCTCACAGCCTGGAACGCGGCAAGGACGGTGAGACCGCTATGCGTCACCTACGCGGTGCAATCCGGGCCGCTGCTAATCGGGCGAGGATCGTCGCCATTATGCCTGAAGGCTTCGACGCCTCCGCCTTCGCCAAGGAACAGGACGAAGCATCGCTGCTCCTCGATGTTCGCCTGCAGCAGATGTTTCGCCGGACAGGGACGGGGATCGCTGTTCGCCTGGTTGTGTTCGACAAGACGCCGACTGCGTCCTCGCCTGCGATCACCGGAGATACTGCCGACCTCATCTCGCTCCACGAGCTTATCACTGCGCTTCCGCCACGCATACAGACCTCCGCCAACATCCACCGCCTGCCGCTCGGCAAGCCAGTGCGCCTCGTTGGCAAGACTTCGGCCCAAAGCGCGCCGGTTCGGCCGGTGGCGCCGTTCGCCGCGACACCAGCAGCCACGGCGAATGCGATCGACCTTGCCTATTCGGTCCTCGCCGACCCCGCGCCTGTGCCCGAACAGGCAGGCATCTACCTGCCTTACCGGCCCAGCCGCATCGCGTTCGAAGGCGCTCCGGCCCATCCCACCCCGCTCGTGGAATCGGTCGCCATGGGTTCGGTCGCGGCACCGCAGCCCGATGTTTGCCCGCGCCTTCCCGCATGTTGGCAGGCCGATGGCCTGCTGTCCGAAGCGCAATGCGAGACACTGGTCTACGCTGCCCAGGCATTTGCGCGCGATCTTCCGGGTCAGTTCAAGGTGAGCCAGGAAGGCACCTCGCTGGAACTCTCCGAGGACGGACACTCCTACCGCCAAGGCTTCTTCCTCGGCGACGGAACCGGAGCGGGCAAAGGACGGCAGATCGCCGCGGTCATCATGGATCGCTGGCTCGCAGGCGAGCGCCGACATGTCTGGATCACCAAGAACGAGGCGCTGCTCGAAGATGCACGCCGCGACTGGGAGGCGCTTGGCGGGCTGCCGCTCGATCTCCAGCCGCTCTCGCGCTGGAAACTCGGCCAGCCCGTAACGATGTCCGAAGGCATTCTCTTCGTCACCTATCCAACGCTGCGCTCGGGCCGCGCCGAGGATACGCGGCTCGACCAGATCCTTGCCTGGGCGGGCGAGGATTTCGACGGTGTGATCGCCTTTGACGAAGCCCACGCGATGGCCAATGCGCTTGGGGGCTCTTCAACCCGCGGCAAGGTCAAGGGCTCCGAACAGGGCATGGCGGGCCTCAGGTTGCAAAACCATCTCCCACGCGCCCGCGTGCTCTACGCGTCTGCCACTGGCGCTTCGGATATCGCCAACCTCGGTTACACTTCCCGCCTCGGCCTTTGGGGACCCGAGACCGCCTTTCCGACCCACGAGGCATTCATGACCGAGATCCGCGCTGGCGGCGTCGCGGCGATGGAGCTCGTCGCCCGTGATCTCAAGGCCCAGGGTCTCTATCTTGCCCGTGCGCTGTCCTTCGCCGGGGTCGAGTACGAGATCCTCGAACACAGCCTGACCGAAGCGCAGATAAAAATCTATGATGCCTATGCTGATGCCTGGGCGATCATTCACCGCAACCTCGAAGCTGCGCTCGAAGCAACCCGCGTGGTCGACGAGGACAGCGGCGACACGCTCAACCGCAATGCCAAGGCTGCGGCGCTATCGATCTTCGAAGGCACCAAGCAGCGCTTCTTTGCCCAGCTCCTGCTTTCGATGAAATTGCCGAGCCTGATCCCCGCGATGGAAGTAGCGCTTGGCGAAGAGCATTCGGTTGTCGTGCAGCTGGTCTCGACCGCCGAGGCCATGCTCGACCGGCGCCTTGCCGACCTTACCGTGGAAGAACGCGAAGCTCTCGATATCGATCTGTCCCCGCGTGAATACGTCATCGACTACCTTACGAAGAGCTTCCCGATACGATTGATGCAGGTCTTCGCCGACGAGGACGGCAATCTTCGCTCCGAGGCGATGAGCGACGGAGAGGGCAATCCCGTTTTCTGCCCGCGCGCCATTGCTGCGCGCGATGCGCTGATCGAACAGCTTTGCGCACTGCCGCCCATCGCCACTGCGCTCGATGCGATTATCGAACATTTCGGAACCGACGCCGTGGCCGAAGTCACGGGCCGGACCCGCAGGCTTGTCCTCGGCCGCGATGGTGAGCAGCGCCTCGAACGGCGTAGCCCCAGCGCCAATGTCGCCGAAGCGCAAACCTTCATGGAAGGGACCAAGCGCATCCTGGTCTTCTCGGATGCGGGCGGCACGGGGCGTTCCTATCATGCCGACTTGGGCGCCAGGAACCAGCAGCGCCGGGTTCACTTCCTGCTTGAACCGGGATGGCGCGCCGACAACGCCATCCAGGGCCTTGGTCGCACGAACCGCACCAATCAGGCCTCAGCCCCGCTGTTCCGCCCGGTCACCACAGATGTGAAGGGCGAGCGCCGGTTCATCTCGACTATTGCGCGAAGGCTCGACGCTTTGGGCGCGCTTACGCGCGGCCAGCGCCAGACCGGCGGACAGAACCTGTTCGACCCGGCCGACAATCTCGAAAGCGATTATGCGCGCGACGCGCTCAGCCGCTGGTTCCAGCTGCTCTATGACGGCAAGCTCGAAGCCACCACTTTCGGCCACTTCGTCGAGCGAACGGGCCTCCGTCTCGAAAACCCAGATGGGGGACTGACCGACAATCTCCCCACGATCCAGCGCTGGCTCAACCGCATCCTCGCGCTGCCGATCGCGCTCCAGAACGCCATCTTCGATGAATATCTTGGCCTCGTCGAAGCGCGGATCGAAGCCGCGCGCGAGGCCGGAACGCTCGATCAGGGACTGGAAACCGTGAAGGTCGATCGTTTCACGGTCCTCGCCGATGAACTCCTGCGCACCGACCCCGTGACCGGAGCGGAAACCCGCCTCGTCTCGCTCGAAGTGACGAGGCACCTGCGGCCTCTGCGCCTGCAGCGCCTGCTACGGATGCACGAGATTGGCAGCCCGCACGCAATCCCGATGCGCAATGCGCGCTCGGGCAAGGTCGCGCTGTCGATACCAGCCCGGCGTCTCATCGCCGACGACGGGGAGGTGATCGAACGTCGGCGCCTGCTGCGACCGCTCAAGTCCGCGAACTGGACGCTTGAGGCACTGGGTGAAAGCCACTGGGAAGAAACTGGCGTCACCGCGTTCACGAGCGCCTGGCGTGCCGAGGAAGAAGAGGCTGGCGCTTCACCGGTGACCGAGCGCGTCCATCTCGCTACCGGGCTGCTGCTCCCGGTCTGGAAGCGCCTGTCTGGCGATCATGTCCGGGTCACCCGGCTCGTTGCCGAGGACGGCCAGTCGATCATCGGACGTGAAGTGCTCGATGTTGATCTCTTTGCGATTTCCAAAACCTTTGGCCTGTCCGGGGTTACCGGACCATCGGCAGAGCAGATCGGCGACCTCGTCCTCGCAAGCGGAAAACCGCTGGGCCTCGCAAGCCATGATCCACTTACCGTGAAGCGCTCGTTGGTCGGCGGCGAACAGCGCCTCGAACTGACTGGCTTCTCGCCCGATCGGCTCGACTGGTACAAGAACAAGGGCTGCTTCACCGAGATTATCCGATACCGCACGCGGCTGTTCGTGCCAGTCTCCGCAGCCTCGTCGGTCCTCCCCGCGCTTGCCGCCTGATCCCTCGGGCAGACCCCAATCTCAGAATGAGAGTGGAGGGAGCCCTTTGGGCTTGTGGGCCTCGTGATCCTCACCTGCGCCTGCATCCTATCAGGAGAACACCCATGATCCAGTCAATTCCCTTGAAGAAGCTCGTCCCGAGTCCGCGCAACGTTCGCAAGTCGAGCGACGTGCTGGCCGACCTCCAGTTGCGGGCAGACATTGCTGCGCGCGGCCTGCTGCAGAACCTCGTCGTGCGCAAAGGAAAGCGCGGCAAGTTCGAGGTCGAGGCCGGCGGTCGCCGTCTCACCGCGCTGCAGGCGCTGGCCGAAGAGGGCACCTTGCCTGACACGCACGAAGTCACTTGCCTCGTTATCGAAGGCGAGGAAAGCGAAGTGCGCGAAGCAAGTCTTGCCGAGAACTTCCAGCGCCTCGCGATGAACCCCGCCGACGAGGCGCAGGCCTTCGCCTCCATCATCGAGGCAGGGGCTACCACGGAAAACGTGGCGCGCCGCTTCGGCCTCACTGTCCGGTTCGTCGAAGGACGTCTGCGCCTTGCAAGTCTCGCGCCTTGCGTCTTCGAAGCGCTCGCCGAAGGCACGATCACGCTCGACATGGCCAAGGCCTACGGCGCGATCTCCGACGTGGAGCGCCAGGCGCATGTCTATGCCGAACTGCAGGACGCCTGGTACCAGATCACGCCCGACACGATCCGCCGCATGGTGCTCGATGCCACGGTGCGCGGTTCCGATCCGCGTGCTGTTCTCGTCGGACGCGATGCCTATATCGCCGCAGGTGGCCGGATCGAGCGCGAACTGTTCGACGATGATGCCAGCGAGAGCTGGATCGACGTCGCGCTGCTCGAGGACCTAGCGCACAAGGCCATGGACGAAGCCGCAGAAAAGACCGCGCTCGAATATGGACTTGCCTGGATTCGGCCGACCCTTGGCAATTACGTCAGCCACGACCTTGTTGAAGGTCTGAGCCGTCTGCCTTGCGAGCCTGCGCCGATGACCGAACAGGAAGCGAAGGAACTTGGCGAGCTCGAGGCCGACTACGACCGCGTCGCCGCTGTGCTCGAAGACGAGGACAGCGACGAGGATGAGGTCGCCAAGGCCGAACAGGAACTCGTGGTAATCGACCGCGCCATGCGCGCGATCAATGATCGGCCGCCGGTACTCGCCGACGAGCTGAAATCCGAAGCTGGCGCCTTCCTAGTCCTCTCGCGAAATGGCGAGCCGACATTGGTCCAGCAATACTACACCGAGACCGAAGTCATCGCTGACGAATGTGTGGTCGAGGCCGTCGAGGAGAGCGGAGCGGCGAAGCCTAAAGGGAGCTCGCTGTCCCAGCGCCTGCTCGACGAGCTCGCGATGCAGCGCCGCGACATCCTCGCGATCCATCTCGCAAACGATCCGGCACTGGCACTCGACTTCATGGTCTTCACGCTCGCCGATGCCGATGGGCACGACTGGCGCGCCAAGAAAGCGTCGACGCTTGTCGGATCGGTAGCGTCCGGCCCGGTCACCGGGTTTGAGGCCAAGGATGCGCCGGCGAGTGCTGCTTTGGCCGAATTCGCGGGGTCGCTCGATGAAAGCTGGCGTGCTGGCGAGAGCGATGTCGAGCGGTTTGCCAGGTTCCGGGCGCTTACCGACGAGGCGCGCTCGGCCTGGCTTGGTCATGTCGTCTCGCGTGCACTCGTTGCCAGTCTTGCCTGCGAAGGCGAGCGTTCGGTGCCGATGCACGAGGCGCTCGGCTCGCTGCTCGAAATCGAGACCGCGCATTGGTGGCGTCCTACGGCTGCCAACTACTTCGACCGTGTTGCCAAGACCCGCACGCTCGAAGCGCTCGATGCCGCTGGTGGTCCCGAAATGGTCAGTCGCTACGCTGCGTCGAAGAAGGCAGAACTCGCGAGCGCTGCCGAACGCATTTTCTCGGGCAACTTCATCGGCGAGGCAGATATCAAGGAACGAGCGCAGGCCTGGGTGCCTTCGAGCATGCGTTTCGCCGGTTCGGAAGAAGTCGAATTGGCCGACCACGAAGGAGACGAGGCGGTGAACGCCGAAGCAACTGACGAAATTGCCGAGCAGGCTGCCTGACCCCTCCTGACAGGTCCAGGTCACTCGGCGGGCGGTCCGTCCCAATCGGGACGGGCCGCCTTTTCCATGCCAGATACTCGGCAGAAAACTATCAGTCCGCGTTTGGGTAAAAAGACAAGAGCAGACCTTGCAATGCTGGCAATCGACTTAGGCTGAAGGTCGATGGCTGATCGCTCCAAGGGGAGCGGTCAGGCGCGAGATGCCCTTGCTCTTCATATAGCCGCATAATTCTCCACATCCGGCGCTTAGACCTTCTCCGCCGATCGCAACGGGGCGATGTTTCGAAGGAATTTCGGAGTTTGCCCATGGATATCGAAGCTATCGCACCGTTGAAACGGTGCGCAATTTACACCCGCAAGAGCACTAACCAGCGCCTCGAACATGATGTCAATTCACTGGTTACGCAGCGCGAAATCAGTAGCGCCTATGTCAAGAGTCAGCAGTACAAGGGTTGGGTCGAGCTGCCCAACCGATACGACGATGGCGGCCATTCGGGGAGCGGAATGGATCGCCCTGCGCTCTCGCAGCTCATGCAGCATATCGAAGCAGGAGAAATCGACGTTGTCGTGGTGTACAAGATCGACCGGCTGACCGGTAGCCTTGCCGATTTCGTTAGGATGATCGAGATCTTCGATCGCCTTAACATAGCTCTGGTCTCCATCTCACAGGCCTTTGATACTTCCGACAGTATGGGCCTGATGATCCTCAATGTGCTGCTTACCTTCTCCCAGTTCGAACGCGAGCTTATCGCGGAAAGGGTGCGCGACAGCATCCGCACGCGCAAGCGGCACGGGAAAATGCACGGTGGTTTGCCGCCATTCGGCTATGTTGCCACTCCTCAGGGGTTAAAGGTCGACGAGCCAGAAGCTGAGATCGTCCGGTTTATCTTCGACGAGTTTCTGCGGACACGGCGATACACCCGCGTCATGACGGCCGTTCGCGAACGGGGTCTTTGCAGCTCGGTCAAGTATTCGCCGCGGGGCAAGCCTCATAACCTGAAGGTCGCAGGTTCAAATCCTGCCCCCGCAACCAACCGACAAAATGATTAAACCATTTTTTTCATAGGGGTTTTTTCTTTGTCTGCGGCACGCATTTGACGCTCAAAACTCCCCCGTGATACACTAAAATGGAGTCGCACAGCGCTCACACAAACGCACACAAAGGGAGGCGCTTTGGAAATACATCGAATCTTAGGTGACAAGGTCCGCCTCTACCGCCGTGCGGACGGCGGTAACTGGCACTGCTCCACATACCTCGACGGCAAGGAGTGGCGCAAAAGCACGAAGCTGCGCAGCCTCGGTCGCGCCAAAGACGTTGCCGAAGATTGGTATCTGGAGCTCTGCGCCAAAAAGAGATTTGGCGAGCTCGAGTCCGGCAAAACCTTTGCTCAGGCCGCAAAGCAATTTGAAAAGAGTACGAAGCGATCACCCGTGGCCGGCGCAGCCCCAAGTGGGTGCAGGGCCACAAAGACCGGATCAGGCTTCATTTACTACCTCACTTCGAAAAGATGCCCGTTAAGAGCATCACCTCCGGCACCGCTCAGGAATACCGTGTGAAGCGGATGACTAAGCCGGAAGGCTGGAACGATGACGAGAAGGAGTGGAAGCCGCCTGCGCGCAACACACTTCACAACGAAGTCGTAACGCTGAGCATGGTGCTGAAGACCGCCTACCGTCACGGATGGATCGAACACGTCCCAGATCTTTCAGATCCTTACCGTCGCCAAACCAAGGTCGAACATCGACCCTGGTTTACGCCAAACGAATATAAGCTATTGTATCAGGCCACGCGATCCAACGCGGCGGACCCGCAGCGTCCGCACTATCGGTGGCATGCGGAGCAGTTGCACGACTTTGTACTTTTCGCGGCCAATACCGGGCTCAGGCCGGACGAGCTCAAACAGCTTGAATTCCGCGATTGTCCGTCGTCAGAACATTTGGCACAACTCGCGGCGTAGGCTTACGGAGTGTGGGCCTTGTCTGGGTTTGATGTTTAGGCGGCGAGCCTGCGGTGTTGCAAGCGCCGATGTTCGAGTGTCTGTCGCTTGATCCTTTCTCTTCGTTCGATGATGGCGGTTGCCCTGCCGAAGTAGGCATCGGCAGGCGTCACGTTTTTCAGGCTCTCGTGGTAGCGCTGATGGTTGTAGTGCTCGGCGAAGGCCTTGATCTGCTGTTCGAGATCGCCAGGCAGGAAGTAGTTCTCCAGCAGGACGCGGTTCTTCAGCGTCTGGTGCCACCGCTCGATCTTGCCCTGGGTCTGCGGATGGAAGGGCGCACCGCGTATATGATCCATGGCCTTGCCTTCGAGATAGCTGGCCAGTTCTCCGGCGATGTAACTGGGACCGTTGTCACTGAGCAGGCGCGGCCTGTGCAGGACATTGGCATGGTCGCAGCCTGAGGCGGTCAGTGCCATGTCGAGCGTCTCGGTGACGTCCTCAGCCTTCATCGTCGTGCAGAGCTTCCAGGCGATGATGTAGCGTGAGTAGTCGTCGAGCACAGTCGAGAGGTAGACCCAGCCCCACCCGATGATCTTGAAGTAGGTGAAGTCCGTCTGCCACATCTCGTTGGGCTGGGTGGTCTGGGTGTGGAACGCCTCTGCCGCCTTGATCACCGTGTAGGCCGGGCTGGTGATGAGGTCGTGGGCCTTCAGGAGGCGATAGACCGTGGCTTCCGACACGAAGTAGCGCTTCTCGTCGGTGAAGCGCACGGCCAGCTCGCGCGGGGACAGCTCGGTCTGCTCCAGTGCCATCTCGACGATCTGCTGCTGGATATCGTCTCCGATGCGGTTCCACACCCGGCTCGGCGCTGAAGGGCGGTCCTGAAGCGCCTCGGGCCCGCCCTCGAGGAAGCGATCGTACCAGCGGTAGAAGGTGCGCCTAGCCACACCGAGCTGATCCAGCGTGCGCTTGGCAGGCAGATGCGACTGCTCGACGATCCTGATAATCTCGAGCTTCTCGGATGCGGGATACCTCATTCGTCGTCACCCCCATCCGCGATCATGCTTTTTTTGAGCAGCCGGTTCTCCAAAGTGAGATCGGCCACACACTCCTTCAGATCGCGTGCCTCACGGCGCAAATCCTTCACCTCGTCCGTGGTCGCAGCACGCGCAGTATCGCCAGCCAGGCGACGCTTGCCGGCTTCCATGAACTCCTTGGACCAGGTGTAATACAAGCTCTGGGCGATCCCTTCGCGGCGACACAGCTCGGCGATGGAGTCATCACCGCGCAGGCCATCGAGCACGATCCGGATCTTGTCTTCTGCAGAGAAATGCCGACGGGTCTTGCGGCGGATGTCCTTCACCACCTGCTCGGCAGGCGATTTGGACCTTGAGGATTTGGGCTTCATCTTCGTTCCTTCGTCACTACGACGAAGCCCAAATCCTCCTTAAATCACAACCGCCAATCTGTGCCATAGGTGCTGACGGGGGACACCACACCGAACAGAGCCTTGCGTTGTTCCGCCGCAGCTTTGTCCAGGCAGATGGTGCCTATCAGGCATTCCGCGAGCAGGCGCGCAACAAGGGGCTTCGGCATGCGCAAAACGAACTCCTGAGACGGCCCTCCCAATTTGGCGAGGTCGCGCTTGCGCCTACCCCGGCGGACCTAGAGGCTGTGGCGCCTTCACTGCGAAGCATTCAATATACCGAGAAGAAGATGTTCGAGGTCCGCCTTAGCGCAGACGACACACTTCTTGAAGCTGCCGCGCTGGAACGGGCGATGAGCGAGCATGGCATCTCCGGTCCGCGGTGGCAGCATTCCGCCCGCGCAAGACAGAATAGTCTTGCCGCGCAGATCTCGGCAGGGCGAGACGCACTTGAACGCGCTTTGAGTGAACCCGATGGACGCAGGCTTATTCTGATGGCCGAGGCCCGCGCCGCGAGCATCAAGCTCGATCAAGATACCTACAGGCGTCTTGATCAACACCAGAGGACCAAACTCAAGGCTATTGCGGAAGCTTTAAAGAAACCTGAGAATGCGGAGCGCCTCCGCGCCTTGGAGAAGGCGCGGACCGAGCAAGAGCGAAAACCGTTCCAGGATCAGGCTGATCCTCGAAAGTATCAATACTATCAGCGATGAGCCCGCGCGCTTCCAGACAAGAGCCGGGCGGTATAAATTTCACAGTGGACGCTAACGCCAATCCGCCGCCCGACGCCGTGCCTCTCGAACCTATATTCGAGAGGCTCATTAATCCGAAGACCGGTGAGCAGGTAATTCGACCGCTTGCGCGTAGCGCCACTCGAAATGGCCGCATCTATTTCCAGCCCATGCCGCTCATCTTTGGTGTGCCAGTGCGCGCGAAGATGCCGGTGCGACGGAGCACAATGAGCTTGCCGCCACGCAGCGACGCCGACGGGAAGAACTATGTTTGGGGCGGGCACCTAGAAAAATGCGTCGACCCCGATACCGGGGCAATTTGGTATGAACCGGTGGTCTACATCGTCGAGCAAGCTGCGCATCCAAATGGACGGCTGGTGCCCAAATAGATCCATGTCCGAGGCAAATAAGTCGGCGACAGAGGAGCTTGGGAGCCCACATTCCCTCGTCCCGACTATGACGTTGGCGTCGACGCCGACTAAGTGAAAAAGGGCGTCTACGGGCGCCCTTTTTTCGATGGCTTTGCTCAATAGGGTCGCAATGCGAGAGGACCGATTTACCTTACCGGAATGCTCACCGCACCTGACGGAACGATATTGTGAGCTGGAGAGTGTCGTCACCTCGCTCAACCGATACTACGAAAATGCAGTGTGGCGGAGCTACGGGAGCGAAGTTCGAGCCTCGGGACTCCTGCAAACTGTTTCTTTGCACGATGAGCGCATAGCGACGCATCCTCGGATTTCTTACCGCGCGCCGAGCCTGGCGACCTTTCAAGAAAGGCTATGCTCGGAGCCGGTTCTCGTCGAGCGATGGGAGCAGTTCCTCGATTGGCAAGTCAACCCTGAGTGGGCCATTGAGATGGGCTCAAAATTGCTCGGCGAAGTGGCCCAATTTCGCAACAATGAAATAGTCAAGCCACGGATGGGGCATGTTGCGGGTTGGAAATACATAAATGTAGAGAATTCGCGGCTATGGCATCCGGAATTGAAGAATGTCCGAGCGCGTCGATCCTTTCCTCCGTTGTTGGAGGCGGTAATTCTATACGCGGTCTTCGTAATTTTTCATCCTTTAAAAGAAGGCAATGGACGTGTGGCGCGCGCAATTTTTCATGGAAATCTTGCAAATCGAGGAGTGATTTCAGCACCCTTTCTTCCGCTAGGCCCCATGATTTATCATTATGGAAACTCTTTCACGCCGGCATTCCGCGGCATGGCCCAAGACGGAAGATGGGAGGAATTTCTCCAATTCATGTTAGATCTCATCGAACTCTGCTGCCAATTCACAGCATTGGAGAGAGGTATCTCGGAGCTTTAGAATGACCAATTTTCGATCCCCACGTGTGCTTATCGTCGCAGAGCCCCAAGATCACACGGCCTACGTAATGGCATTTTTGCTGGAGAGGAGGGGTGTTCAGGTCGAATTCTTTATGCCAAGCCTCATTCCCTATTACGATGAGCAAACCACTTACGTGGGCGACGGGTGGTCATTCTCAACCGAGAGCCAAACGATCCTGGGTCCTGATGTCGTCTATGATACCGTCTGGCTCCGACGGACGGCGGGAGACTCCGTCAAGGAGTTTGAAATCCACGAAGATGATCGGCCATATATAGAGCAAATTCACAAAGCTCACCGGAAATCAATTCTGTCGATGATTGATGTTATGTGCAAGAATGCCGGGAGTCTGATGGTCAACGATTTTCCAGCTAAGATGATTGGAAACAGTAAGCATCTGCAACTGATTATTGCGGCACAACTCGGCTTGCAAATCCCACAGACCCTAATCACCAACTCACCTGAACAGGTGGAGCGCTTCCGTGAGAAAGCTCGAGGACGGCTCATTTGCAAATCGCTTCTTCCTCACACTTGGAAGGGAGAGCAATCGAGTTGGCACGCCTATTCGGCAATTTTCCCGCCACGTTCCTCGCGCACTGACGAAGCTGTAAGACTTCAGCCGGCTATCTTCCAACAATATATAGAAAAGAAGTATGAGGCGAGGGTAACTATCTTCGGGGAGAAACAATTCGGCATAGCGATCGAATCCCAGGGACATGAAAAGGCAATCGTAGACTGGAGAATGTCTGGTTTGAGTGGCGTAAAGTGCTATCCCTATGAGCTATCACCGTCCTTATTCGAGAAGTGCTTGCAGCTAATGAAGGAGCTTAACCTAACGTATGGGGCGTTTGATTTTATCATAACGCCTGACGATGAAGTTGTCTTCTTGGAAGTGAACGAGAGCGGACAATTCCTTTTCTTGGAGAATAAATGCCCAGAGGTTCCTATCACCGACGCGTTTTGCCACTTTCTGGCTTGGGGAACCCTAAGCGACTGGGATGCGTCCAGCGCCCAAAACCTGTTTCCCGATGTGCTGAGTGACCCGGAATACCAAAAGTACATTGAGCAGTTTAAGTTTTTCCCTAGCCCTGATTTGGGCTTTGTGACCGATATTGGTGAGCAGGTCCCCGCGCTTTCTGCTTAGCTATCTGGAGTGCTTTGTAATGGGATATGATCAGGTCCTACGAAGTGGCGCATTCCTGAGAATGTTTAGAACTGTGCCGATATCTCTTTGCCTCCTAGGGGCGGGTGCTTTGCATGCGGGGCGGACAGACGCCAGCAGCTTGGCGGGTCTACAAGGTTCATGGTACGTTTGTGCAGAAAGTCAGGCAATTTTCCGAATTGATTTGACCAAGGAGGAAGCGTGGAGTGCCTCTCTTCTTGCACCGTCTGAATATCTGACGGACGGAGAAGATTTTTGGCAGGTGTCCGGCCCCGCCGTCTCGCGAAGATCTCTTTGGATTGAGGAACAGGAAGGTACTCTCGCAATTGCGTTTGAAGATCCCGGTGACCCTGACAACCCCGACATCATCGAGTTAAGTCCCGTAGATCAAACCAAGGGGGAATTTTCATTTAAACTGCTACCCTTTGAGCCTTTCACCATGCTGAGGGCTCCGAGTGAGGGAAAATGCGCATTTGAAGATTGGGACTCAAACGCCCGCTATAGTCACCTTAGATTTCGCCCAAGTAACCGCGAAATCGCGTCGATCTTTGACGAAGACCAGCGCGAAAGAAGCGACGCTGCCTCGTTAGATGACCAAGGGCTGCATTTGCTGGCACTCCGGGATCGAGAAAGGCGGAATCGAGCAAAGAGTTTGCTGCGGGAAGGTCAATTGAAATCAGGAAGGGACTTTTATTTCGCTGCATTCATCTTTCAACACGGCGAAGAGCCATCGGATTATTTACAAGCACACGCTTTGGCGATGGTCGCACTGGCACGCGGTGAACCGTCCGCACGCTGGATTGCGGCAGCTTCCCTCGATCGCTTTTTGCTGGCGACAAATCAGCCGCAAATCTTTGGCACACAGTTCCAGGTTGAGGATAAAAAGCCGTCGTTGCGCCTCCCGTATGATCCTGATGTTATTTCTCCTCACGTCTTGGAGGCCTTGGGGGTTCAGAAGTCGCACTAGCGCTGTAAGGATGACAGTTCCAACTACTCGAATTTCGTGGGGGCCTTACCCGTGTATTGTGGGGCTTGATCCCAAGAATGTGATCATTAGGTGCGCCAATCTAATGTGCGCGGCTGAACGGAACTAGGGACGATCTCCTACTGCCTGGAACACGAAACTGCCGTTTCGCTCGTGTTCTCGAACAGTTCGAAGTTATGGTGCTTCCCAGACCAGCGCCGTGCCTAGGCGATCAAAATGTGAGATACGAACCTGCTCGGACATCTGTGCAAGTGCGAACTCCAATGGAACCGGGTCCGCAAAAACTAGGTGGCTCTCGACGTCGGTCAAATCGGCGACCTTGGTGAACCTCGCCACAGCGTCGATATTGCCGCGAAGAATTTCGACGCGATCAAGGTGTTTACGCAGATAATCGGGCTTTCCATTCTCACGGATGACGCCCCGGAAATCAGCGAGTTGCTCCGCCACTTCGCCGTAGGTCTTCCGAAAATGCACATCCTTGCACTCAACGATCAATACCCGGCGGCTGTTCGAATCCCATGCTAGAACATCGACGTCGCCGTAGTTCCTGTCTTGGCGCTCGCCCAAGATCTTGGGGATTGTCACCTCGGTCTCGGTGCACCATCCGAGTTCTCTCAAGCGCTCCGCTACTTTCAGCGTGAAATCGTGTCCTTTCTTGTCGGCAGCCTTGCCAGCCCAACGCTTCATTTTCGGCGAAAGCTGAGTTTGCGGGAACTCACCGCGAAGCAGATTTCCAAGCATATATTTGAAACTGTCGCGCATCTGGCCAGGAGCAAATATGAGCGTTGGATCGCTATCCTCATCAAGCTGGATCAATGGGCGCCGTAGTAGCGAAAGCTGTCGGCGGAAGCGCCAAGGATGCCGGTCGCGATCCTCGAACCCGTCAGGCGTTTCCCGCCATGTGGAACGCGGCAAGTGGATAAGTGCGTCTAAGAGGCTCGCGACGGAAGAGGAGGTAATTGGCCAAGCCCCGTCACCGATCGCTAGAAGTTCACTTTTCTTGAGCTGCTGAACAGCGGACTCCGCCTTGATGCCAATGTCTTCAATCGCATCTACGAGCGCTCGGGTTTCGTCAAAACCTGCGCCGAACTGCTCTTGCCACGCCTCAACGAATTCCGGGGAAAGAAGGTGTTCGGCTTTCGGTGTCGTTTCATATTCCGTCAACTGCTCGGGATAGCTCTCGGCATCTGATGCAATCCGCCGCTCATTCGTTACGTGCGCATGAGGCATGATGATGTCATCGATAAACCCAAACCTCGCATGGATGTCGCCTAACGGGGTGTGAATAGCCCCTAGATTTGTGGACGCTTTCTTTCCTAATTTTGAGGACAGGAGGCGACGATGGGGAAGGCTAATTTCAGCGATGAGTTCAAGCGCGATGCGGTGGCCCAGATCACCGAGCGGGGCTACCGGGTGGCGGAGGTTTCCGAGCGACTCGGCGTGAGCCAGCATTCGCTGTATGCATGGAAGAGACAGTTCGCAAAGCGGCCCGAAGATGGATCAAAGGACGCCGAGATCCGGCAACTGAAGCGCGAGCTGCAGCGGGTGACCGAGGAGCGCGACATCCTAAAAAAAGCCACCGCGTATTTCGCCAGGGATGCAAAGTGAGATACGCGTTCGTGGCCGAGCATCGCACGCTGTTCCCGGTGCGCGCGATGTGCCGGTGTCTTCGCATCCAGCCCAGCGGCTTCTACGCCTGGTTGAAGAACCCGCTGAGCAGACGGGCGAAGGAAGATGTTCGCCAGACTGCGATGATCCGGCAGGCGTGGGAAGACAGCGGCAAGGTCTATGGCTACCGCAAACTGCACGACGACCTGCTCGATCAGGGCGAGACCTGCTGCCCGAACCGGGTGGCGCGTCTCGCCAGTCGTCTGGCGGGTATTAAAGCGAAGATCGGCTACAAGCGCAGGCCGGGCAGCTATGGCGGCAAGCCATCTAGGGTGGTCGACAACACGCTGGCCCGCCAGTTCGATGTCGCGGCACCGGACAAGACATGGGTGACCGACATCACCTACATAAGAACACAGGAAGGCTTTGCCTATCTGGCGGTGGTGATCGACCTTTACTCCCGCCGCGTAGTGGGCTGGTCGATGCAGAACCGCCAGACCACCGACCTGGTCCTGCAGGCATTGCTGATGGCGGTGTGGCGCAGGAAGCCAAAAGGGAAGGTTCTGATCCACTCGGATCAGGGATCGCAGTTCACCAGCATGGACTGGACGTCCTTCCTGAAGGCCCACAATCTGGAGCACTCGATGAGCCGCCGTGGCAACTGCCATGACAACGCAGTGGTCGAGAGCTTCTTCAACCTGCTCAAACGCGAACGCGTCCGGCGGCGGACCTATCGCTCACGAGACGAGGCCAGACAGGATGTGTTCGATTACATCGAGATGTTCTACAACCCGATACGCAAGCATGTGAGAAACGGGATGCTGTCACCCGTAGAGTTCGAACGGCAGCAGATGATGAGCACCGAGGGCGTCTAGAAAACTAGGGGCTATTCAGTTGCGACAAGGTTTTGTCTGGCCGGCAGCCTACGAAGCGGTCTTTAGTTTGGAAGGGCTGAAGGCGCTCTTCACCGTCTTGCTCATATCCCTTGATCGATTGGCCGCTTTGCCGACGAAGCTGATGATTTCACTATTGCCAGTGAGTCCACGCCGCGATCGCTGGCCATACCGGACGATCCTCCACCGCAGAGCAAGTCGAACGACAATTTTGAGGCGAGTTTTCGACAAAGTCTTTGGTTCGAAGCGCCTGTCCGAATTGCGTGGTGATCGACCCAGGTTGATCATAGTCGCCTGTGAGTTGCGCGCAAAGGCTGCGTTCTACTTTACAAGAGAAAAGTTGCATTGCTGGCGATACGGTTCAGCGACCTCCGAAGATACAAGCCTGGCAGATGCAGTCGCAGCATCAGCAGCATACCCGTTGGCACTGCCAGCGCTTGATACCACCGTTGAGTTCGAGCGCAACGGAACAAAGCGCTCTGATCGGATCTCACTCACTGACGGAGGAGTCTACGACAATCTCGGCTTGATGCCGTTTTGGCCGGACCGCGATCACTCCATAAGCTTGGAGGTTGATCCGGTTTACAAATTGATCGCATGTCGTGCGGGCTACTCGCTGGATGTTGGCGAGCCCTCGTCGTTAATGCCAGCACGCATGGCAGCAGTTTTTGAAAGCATTTTTGCGAGGGCTCAGAACGCATCCACCACTCGGCTCTTCGATCTGCAACGAGCCGGAAGGATCGGTGGCTTCATAATGCCGTATCTCGGACAAGACGACGCGCGACTCTCGAACAAACCAGATGACTTTATATCCGGCGACACAGTTGCTGGTTATGGAACCAATTTTTCGGCGATGGATGATGAATGGATCGATCGCCTTTCTTTAAGAGGTGAGCAGCTCGTGGTCTCCTTGGTGAGCGAGCATTGGCCAGAGATCCAGGCGAAAAACTAGCGAACGAGGAGTTCTGAGGTCTGTCCGGTGGCAACCGCGATGCATGCCTTGATCTTCGAAAGTCGCCTCCTGAGAAAAGGTTTGGGCTATCCTCCGCGCTCGACACCTCTGGAAGTGTCTATTGAACAAATAGCGCGTGAGATGAAGCTCGCGCCTGCGGTAGCCGCCACATGTAAAAGAGAGAGGAGGGAGCTTTGCCTTTCCTGAGCCGGGGCATGCCCGTCCCGGCGATCAGGAGAGCTCCCATGACCAAGTCCCGCCGCACTACTTCGACTTCGCCAGCCCAGCGCATTACCGCCGCCATTATCGAAAAACTCGAGCAAGGCACAAAGCCCTGGGTCAAGCCTTGGCGCGGTGTGCCCGTCTCGCGGCCGTTGCGCTCCTGCGGAACGCCCTATCGCGGCATGAATACCTTCTGGTTGTGGATGGTGGCCGATGGCAACGGCTACGTCTCGCCCTATTGGATGACTTACCGCCAGTGTCAGGCGCTCGGCGGACAGGTCCGCAAAGGCGAGAAATCGACCATCGCGATCTTCTACAAGAACTACACCAAGGAGGTCGAGAACACCGAAGGCGAAGCTGACACCGAGTACCGGCGCGTCCTCAAAGCTTATGCCGTGTTCAATGCCGACCAGTGCGACGGCCTCCCCGAGTTCTATCATCCCAAGCCACTCATTGCCGCGCTGGAGCCCAAAGGACGCGAAGAGCGGCTTGATACCTTTTTCGCCGAGATCGGCGCTGACCTGCGGCATTCTGGAGCCCAGGCCTATTACGAGCCGCAGCGTGACCGGGTCACCATGCCGCCAGCCGAACTCTTCGAAGCCTATGACCACTACTACGCGACGCTTGCACACGAGCTGTCGCACTGGACGGGGCATTCTTCGCGGCTCGACCGCGATCTCAAGAACCGCTTCGGGAGCGATGCCTATGCTGCCGAGGAACTGATCGCCGAGCTGTCCTCGGCCATTCTCGGGGCCGAACTGGGTCTTCCGGTCACCCACCTCGACCATCACGCCAGCTACATCGCGTCCTGGCTCAAGATCCTCAAATCGGACGAGCGCGCGATCCTGACCGCTGCGGCCAAGGCCGAGGAAGCGGCCAGCCTGTTGCTTGATCTTGGGGGTCACCAATTCGGCGAGAGCGAGGACGATATCGACCTTGCTGACGCCGCCTGAGGAGCAGTGAGATGGGACGTTCCGTCAGTTATCCGACCGGCTCCGTGGTGGCCTTTCGCCTGCTTGATGAGGGCGAAGGCGACGATGTCGACTGGGTCTACGAGTGCCTCGTCGACGAGGTCATCGATAACACGAAGGCGACCTTTCCTTCTTTCGAGCGTTTCGATGGATGGCGCGGCCGCGAGGACAGAATCCTCTTGCGCAACGCCTTCGCCGATTGCGGCATATCGACCTATTGCGGCCTTGCCGCGATCTGGCTCGCCGAGCGTGACGATGCCCGGTACTGGGAGGCGGATTTCTACAACCCACGAACGGCGAGGGCACGGCACTGGCTTACCCAGGTGTCGGATAGGTTCATCGACCTGTTCGGGGATCTGCGCCTGGTCGGGCGGTTCTCGAATGGCGAAGCGATCTTCGAGCGCTCCCGATCGAAGTGCGACACCGGGTCCTGATCCTGCCTCATCCCAGTCCGCCGGGAGAGGCCCTTGGGCCGGTCGGGGCGCGCCGCAACCTGCGGCCCGTCGGCCCGTGTTACCCGCGCCAGCCTAGGGCCGCAGGTTTCCCGCTTCGCGGTGCGTCTCGCCCCTTGTCCCGGCCCTGATCGGGCTCCGGCGGACAGGACCGAGGCAATGGTGCCTCCTCGCCTTGTCCCCGCGATCAGGAGACACCTCATGTACGACAGCTTCATCGACCAGTTGAGCGGCCTCGATCTCTCAGGCCTCAGCATCAGGCCGGCCCCATTCAACGAGACCGACTTTCCCTGCGAGGATGCGATCGAACAGACGCTTGGCGCAGTCTGGTCCGACCTTTTTGCGATGTTTTCCGACACTGCCCTGGAAGCAGATGCCGAGGATATTGCCTGGGGTATGGTCAACCTTTTCCACCGCGCCGCCAGCCGCAAGTCGGCTCAACTTGACCAGGCCAGCGACGAGATCCGGGTCCTCCTTGCATCCGCCGATGGCTCCGAAGTGCATTCGAGCAATCTTGAAGAGCAGGTCGAGCGCGCGCAGGCCGCCGAAGCCAGCATGCTGGCCTTCGAGCAGATGCGCGAGGCTGCGGCAGCACTTTACCGCGACGAGACCGGTTCCTCGTGGAAGCCCGTTTCCGGCTCGCGCACGAGCCATTCGCGAAACCTTACCTCGGCCGTGATCGATGCCCGCGATTTCCTCCGCGCACGCGCCGAGAACCGGCGTAATGCCCTGATCCCGGAAGGCACTCCGGTGGTTTTCGCCGGTGGTCGCCAGAGCTTCGAAAGCGCCGAGGACGCGCGCGTTTATGCCGACAATATCTGGGCGACGCTGGACAAGGTTCGCGACGTGGTTCCCGATCTCTTCCTGGTCCATGGCGGCGACGGCAAGGGTGCCGATCGCCTGGCCGCCAGCTGGGCCGAACGCCGCGAAGTCCAGCAGCTGACCTATTCGCTCGATCGTCGGCTTGGTGCCCGCGCCGGGTTCAAGCGCAACGAGCAGATGCTCTCGCTCAATCCGCGTTATGTCGTCGCCTTTCCGGGCAATGGCGTCACCGAACGACTGGTGATCGATGCTAAGACGCGCCGGATCACCGTGGTCGATCGTCGCGGCCTCTTGGGCACTTCTCCTGGGTCCTGAGGGGCCCTTCATCATCTTCATCTGAATTGCCTGGATGTGCATTCAGCGCCGACCCGAATATGAACCGGTCATGCAACTTGACGTTCTGCTACAGCGCTACTTTGCCACCAGCGACCTTTCCGGGGTTGCCCCAGACACCTTTGCAGCCGGCATTGAACATTGCCGGGTCGATCTCGGCCTTGAGAAGGATCGGGGCAAGCGCTTTGCATTGTGGTCGTTCCTACACATGTTCGGGTCCGCCCCCGATCTCGATGTGGCGTTCGAGAACGAGGAAGACCGGGAAGCAGCCCGCAACTTCATGGATCTACTGGCGGCATCGGAAGGCGATGGAGCAGGCTGATTGCAGTAGGGTCTTGGCACCTTCAGACCCGCACCCGATACCCATCCGGCTTTCTTCGCGAACAGTCCTGAATCAGGTCAGCTGAGTACAGCAACCCGTTCCTTTCCGGCCGTGTGGTCGCGCTTCGCGCGCCTGCCCGCACCACCCGTCATGAACAGGTTCCCCTTGGAGCTTCGCTCCTGCGGTGCAGTCCTCCCATGCCCTGCTTCTTTGGCAAGTTCGCAAGCCGGAGATGGTCTCCGGTTTGAGGAACTGAAGGACTACTATCATGACCAATATCGCAATCCTCACCGGCCGCATCGCCCGCGATCCCGACACCCGCGAGACCAAGGGAGGCACCAACGTCACCGGGATCACCGTCGTCACCGATCGCCCCGCACGCGACAAGGACGGCAAGACCTACAAGGACGAGAACGGCTATACCGCCAAGGAAAGTGAGTTCCACCGGGTGACCTGTTTCAACGGCCTCGCCAAGACCGTCGGGCAGTACTGCTCCAAGGGCCAGTTGGTCAGCGTGCAGGGCCGCATCCACTACACCCAGTGGGAGGACAAGGACGGGGTCACGCGCTACGGCACCGAGATCCTCGCCGACAAGGTCGACTTCCTCTCCCGCGGTAGTGGTTCGAGCGACGACAACGACAACACCGACGCTCCCGATATCGACTGACATCGATCCCGATCGTCCCCTTACGAAGAGGCTCTGCCGCAAGCGGCAGGGCCTCTTCCTCTGGGGTTACTGGGTTCCCGGCGCTGCATTCGAAGCACGTGTTGCACCGCGCCCCGTCAGTTTCTCGATCGCGGCATCCTCGCCGAGTTTCCCGAGTTCTTCGGCAACCTTCCTCAGGCCCCTCTTCGAGAAGCTTTCGAGACCACTTCCCAGGATGATTTCGCCGAGTTCTCTGGCCGCCTGCACTTCAAGTTCGCGTTGTCTGGCGTCGAGCGCCTCGCGGTCTGCTTCGAGCTTTTGCAGGGCTGCTATCGCGCTCCTGTTTCGGGGCATGTTACTTGTCCTTTTGTCCCCCTCGGATCTGCTCCCCGGTTGGTTTCATGCCCGCGTCATCGGGGTGTAGGAAAGACAATTCGCACGCAGCAGATGTTTGATATTGGGCGGAGGTGGTGGGTCCTTGCTCACGGTTCTCCCAGCATGATGGCCTTGCGCCTCCCGCCTCAAGGACGGCGGGGCCCCACCATTTTGCCCGCCACCGGATTGCATCCGGCGGCGAACAAAATCGTTACCCCCACCGCCGCTATCGCGGTCGCCCATCCGGGCGATCCCTGACCCGGGATGCACAAGACCATCGCGCGCACCTCCTGTCGTCTCACGACAGAAATCAGGAGGATTATCATGGCTTATTCGATGCATTGCGCCCTTCCGTCACGGAGCTATTTCGAGGCTCTGGAGACAGCCGAGAAGAGAGCGCTGCACAGCTTCTTCGATCAGCACGTTATCGAGGATGACGAACTCGGGTACTTTGCCCTCGACGAGGGTGACTACAACATATTGCCAGTGCATCTCGCAGCGCGGGTGGTCCACACGGTCCACGGCGGCATGCTCGACGAGTTTTGAGACTTCCGACAGGGCGGGAACCGGAAGCGGTTCCTGCCCTTTTTTCTTGTTCGCCGGGTAGTCCATCGAAGCACAAGAAACCGGTTCGGTCGGTTGCTCTGACGGCCGCCCACCGCAATGCGGCGCCGCCCGATAAGTGGAGCGGGGCTGTGGACGCACTCTGTCCCGCGCATCTTGCGATGCGCTCCTGAGGGTGCGGCGTAATTTGTTCTTGGGCCCCGCGCGCACTTGCGAACCGGCACCGGGTCGGGCGGCGGGAAGCTTGGGCACGCGACAGGTCCCGCTTGCTTTGCTTCCCACGCGCCCTTGGCCGCTGCCTCTTTCGCAGGTGCTGTCTTCGGCTGGAGGCGTCCAACTGCTTTCTATCTGCATGCTGTGAGCTGCCAGGCTTGGTTGCTCGCGCTCCAACATGGAGATCGGGAAAAGTCGTCCTTGATGAATCCCCCTCATTGCCTGGACCACCTCGCGCACTTGGGAACAAAGGAGCACACCCTACCCCGCGATTTCGGGATTAATCTTTCTGTTATTGCTAAAGAATGTGGTTTTGGGCGAAATCAACCCGTCTGCGAGTAGAGCGGCTTTGCGCTGATCCGCTGACAACTCACATCCATCTATCACCTTGAAATATAGTCCGAATCTTTCGATTGACTGCGAGTTGTTCACGATTTATTCTCATTGCCACCTTCCGCAAGGTGAGCCAGGTTCCGTCGGCCCGACAAGGAACCTGTTTCATGACCCGACAAGATCGGCTTCAGACATTCGTATCTCTCTCCGTGGGTAACTGGGTTCGCCAGTGTGCCGCGGACCATGGCGTCAGTGTCAGCGTCTTTATTCGTGACCTCATCGTCGCAGCGTGGCAGCGCGATAACGAGGCGAAGGACAGGCCCGCAGGGCTCGATCCCGCGCGCCAGGCAATCTTCATTTCGGTGGCGCTCGATGCGCTTCTGGCCAGCCACCCTGACGCGAGTTTGCGCGACCGTACTCACGAGGCATACCGGCGACGCCTCGAGCGTCTTGGCCTCCTCGTCAACGCAAACATGGGAGGCCAATCCCATGAAGCATAATCTCCTGAATTTCACCCGCGGGAGCCAGTTGCTCGGCCACTTTGGTTTCATGTTTGCAGCCGGCCTGAAGGGCCCCTTGATTGTCACCGGCCTGGTAGCGGTCGGCACCTGCTATTGGGAGGTGCGGTCGGCTCTGAGTGATCACCAGATCTACCTGGTCTGGATGCATATCTACGCCAGTCTCTATGCCTTCATGGAGTTCGATCCGGCCAAGCTGGTCAACCTTGAACTGCTTGACGGCGAAAGGGTCGGCCTCCCGTTCGGCATCGTTCGCGAGTTCCCGCCGATGCGCGAGGCGGTCGAGGCGTTTCGTACGGCAGTGAAGCAGGGATTGCTGGTTTCGGCAGTACTGCTGATCCCGGCCTTCGTGTTCTTCTGGTGGTTCGCCGAGCGCTTTGGCGGTCGGTCAAAGGAGCGCAAGCACGAGCGCGGCGCAATGCTTGTTTCGCTCGACGAACTCGAAGAAGAAATCGAGCGTCACAACAAGGCATTCAGGGCCGAAGAACTGGGCCGCAAGTTTGGCTGGAAGTGGCGGCTTGCGAGCTCGTCGGCGCTGGCCGAAGCAGGCCATTACCAACCCGCACATCTCGCCGGTGTAAGCTGGCCGTGGCGGCTCGAGCAGAGCCACGCCATGCTCATCGGTACGACCGGAACCGGCAAGACCGTGGCGCTCACCGAACTTGTTGCCGAAGCGCGTGAACGCGGCCAGCGCGCGGTCATTTTCGACCTCACAGGGGCATTCATTGAGGCCTTCTACGATCCTGCACGCGACATCATTCTCAATCCTGTCGATGTGCGGTGCCCGCTTTGGAGCGTGTTCAACGACTGCACGACGGAAGCTGAGTTTCATGCTGCCGCTGAAGCGCTCGTGCCCCATGACGGGGGTGGTTCAGAACAGTTCTGGGTGCTTGCGGCGCGCATGCTGTTTGTCGAGATGTGTCTTCATCTTGCCCGTACCGGCACTGCAACCAATGAGGCTTTGGCGCGGCGGCTGATGACCGCTGATCTGTCCGAGGTGCATAAGCTGATGCGCGGTACCATGGCCGATCCGCTGACCGCTCCGGAAGCGGCCCGCATGGCGGAATCGATCCGCGCTGTGTTCAATGCGAATGCGAAAGTGCTCAAGCTTTTGCCCTCATCCGGACCGCGCTTTTCGGTCCGCGACTGGGTCAAAGGCGACTACCAGGCGGGCTCGATCCTGTTCCTTTCTGCCCGCTATGTCGACATGAGCATCTCCTCGCAGTTGCTGACGCTGTGGCTCGACACGGCGATGAATACGCTGATGACGCTCGAGCGCACACATGACCTGCGGATGTGGTTCCTGATCGACGAGCTCGGTGCCCTTCACCGACTACCGGCGCTTGAAAAGGGGTTGCA
The DNA here is from genome assembly GCF_034374265.1 of Pseudoblastomonas marina. Classification (NCBI taxonomy): domain Bacteria; kingdom Pseudomonadati; phylum Pseudomonadota; class Alphaproteobacteria; order Sphingomonadales; family Erythrobacteraceae; genus Pseudoblastomonas; species Pseudoblastomonas marina. The sequence goes on from NZ_CP139718.1 coordinate 1,771,991, forward strand.
AACGGCGCGCAACTTCGGCGGTGCGATCGTCACCGGGGTGCATGCGTTTGCCAAGCTCAAGGAAGTCTACGGCGAGAACATGGCCATGACACTTTCCTCGCTTGCGCGAACGAAGCTCATCCTAGCGACGGCCGATCGAGAGACAGCGACCTGGTGCTCCGATTTCATCGGCCACCGGCAGGTGCGCGACATGGAAGAAGGCTATAGCTACGGGTACAACAATGCGCGCGATGCGGTCAGCCTGACGCCGAGGCGGCAGATCGAGCCATTGCTCCTGCCCGACCAGTTTATGAACCTTCCGAGGTTGTCGGCCTACATCAAATTTCCCGACGGATTCCCCGCTGCGCCGGTATCGCTCATTCCGCGCACGCGTGGCCGTATTGCCGAGGGATTCATCGCCCGCGAGAAACCGCTCATTAAGCCTGACCAGGGTCCTGCGGCAACGGCGCTTCAAGCAAGACCGGGTTCGAAACCGATTGATGAGCATCCCGCCTCGAACGACGACGGTGCCGGTAAACCTGTCGATTCAAAGCAGCTCAAACTCGACTTGGAGGGGCAGCGCCGTGTCGCCGATGAACCGCAGGATCGGCAGGAGCCTGTGCCGCTTGAAAAGCTGAATGCAGGACGCGCTACTGGTGAGCTCGGTGCCGAAACCCGTTCCGATACGCATCTGGATGCAGGTCCAACGCTACCTCTCGCCGCAGTGCAAACCGGTGAGGATGCACCAGCAATGGGCGCGGAACAGCATCCGTCCGAACCCGGAACCGCCGGCGATGACACAGGTGGCAAGGCTGGTTCGACGCAACGAGGCCGTTCAGCTGCCAACGGGCGCCAGCCTCTCATACCGGTCGAGAAAGACCTGCGTGAAGGTGCGGTCGCAGATCCTCCGGAAAAGGATTTCGGCGAGTTCGAGCCCGACATGTGAAAGGCAAATAGGGAGGGATTACCCGGCCGCGAGGGGAGCCGTGACGAGGACCAAACTGGATGCTTTCCGTCGCCAATGTGCGCTCCCCTTCGGCTGCTGCGAGCTATTTCGCGGCAGACAATTACTACACCGGCGCCGATGCCGATCGTTCCGGAACCTGGGTCGGGAAGGGAGCGGAACGACTTGGCCTTGAGGGCCGCGTCAGCGCCGAGCAATTCGATGCCTTGCTGCGGGGAGAGCTTCCCGGCGGTATCCAGGTCGGCAACGCGGGCCAGGCCCACAGGCCGGGAACCGACCTCACATTTTCACTCCCGAAAAGCTGGTCGCTGCTCGCGCTGGTGGGCGGCGACCAGCGGATTATCGATGCTTATCGTGAGGCCGTCATCGAGACCTTGCGCTGGGCAGAAAAGAACGCGGCGCAGACCCGGATGGGCAGTCAGGCTGGTTACGGGAAGGTCGCGACAGATAACCTGACGATTGGTCTTTTCCAGCACGACACCAACCGCAACCAGGAGCCAAACCTGCATTTTCACGCGGTCGTGGCGAATGTCACGCAAGGCAGCGACGGAAAGTGGCGCGCGCTTCGCAACGACAAACTTTGGTCGTTCAACACGCTGCTCAACTCGATGACCATGGCTCGCTTTCGTCTGGCAGTCGAGAAAATGGGCTACGAGGCTGGGCCGGTTGGAAAGCATGGCAACTTCGAAGCAGCGGGCATTGCCCGCCAGCAAGTTATGGCCTTTTCGACGCGGCGCGAAGAAGTCCTCGACGCGGTACGCCAGCTGGGGGAGAATACTCCGAAAACCCGCGACATTGCTGTGCTCGATACAAGGAAAAGCAAGGCGCCCGTTAGGGACCGGGAAGGCCTTCTCGATGGGTGGCGGCAGAAATCCCAGGAAGTCGGGATTGACCTTACCGGCTTGATCGATGCGTCGCAGATGCGCGCTGCAACAAAGGACATTCCCAGCTCGAAAGAAGGGAACCTTCTGCAGCGTGGAATTGCGAAGCTGAGAGAGTTCGCGCAGCGGATCAAGGGCAATCCGGCGGATCCACTGATCCCTGCCCATGTCCTCAAGCAAGATGCACCGACCATCGCGGCAGCGCAGGCCGTTGCTTCCGCGGTGCGCCATCTCTCGCAGCGCGAGGCAGCCTTTCCCCGTGAGGGATTGCTGAAGGCGGCGCTCGATTTTGGGCTGCCGACGACGGTGGACCACATCGAAACCCGTGTGAACGCATTGATCAGAAGCGGCGCACTCGAATCCGGCAAAGGCGAGCACAAAGGCTGGCTGGCGAGCCGGGAGGCGCTTGACCTTGAAAGCACCATTATTGCGAATGTCGACCAGGGACGAGGTGCGGTGTTGCCCATCCTGGATCGGGCGGACGCTGCAGAGCGGGTTCAGGCTGTTGCTGCGCTCAACCACGGAATTTCGCTCAACGAAGGACAGGAGAATGCGGCTGGCCTTGTCCTTTCGTCGCGTGACCGGACCGTAGCGATCCAGGGCATAGCCGGGGCGGGCAAAAGCAGCGTGATGAAGCCTGTTGCCCAGCTGCTTCGCGAGGAAGGCAAGCAGGTACTGGGGCTCGCCGTGCAGAACACGCTCGTCCAGATGCTCGAGCGCGACACCGGCATCCGTTCGATGACCATCGCCCGCTTTCTCGCGCAATGGGGCAGGCTTCTGCACGAGCCGGGAAATGCCACGTTGCTGCGTGAGGCTCGGAGCGCTCTCGGAGACCATGTCCTGGTGCTCGATGAGGCGTCGATGGTGTCGAACGAGGACAAGGCCAAGCTGGTACGGCTGGCGAACCTTGCAGAAGTCCAGCGCCTGGTTCTCGTCGGCGACAAGCGACAGCTAGCCGCCGTCGATGCCGGTAAGCCCTTCGACCTCGTCCAGCAGGCCGGGATCGAGCGCGCCAACATGGATGTGAATTTACGCGGCCGCGATCCCATACTGCGGCGAGCCCAGGCCGCAGCGCAGGAGGGACGCATCGACGATGCGCTCCAGGCTCTTGCTCCTTCAACCATCGAAGCTCGTGGGGACAGCGCGATTGTTGCTGCCGAAAAGTGGCTTTCGCTCAGCCCGGCGGATCGGGATCGGACGTCGATCTACGCTTCGGGACGGGCCTTACGTTCTGCGGTCAACGAGGCTGTGCAGTGCGGACTCAAGGCCAACGGCGAGCTCGGCCCACGATCGGGCCGGCTGACCGTTCATTCGCGGGTGAATGTGACACACGAGGAGCTGCGCTATCTTCGCACTTACCAACCAGGCATGGTCCTTAACTTCCGCTCGCGCGACAGCACCCAGAAACTCTCCAAGGGTGACTACACCGTCAAGACCATTGACCATGCGCGGAAGCAGCTCGTGCTTGAGGACAGGAAAGGACGGCTTCGCAAGTTCAATCCCGCGCGCTTGCGGCCGGGCGCAGACGATAGCCGGCTGTCGCTCTTCGAGCGCAAATCGCTGTCCATCATTGAAGGTGACAAAATCCGTTGGACCGACAACGACCACAAGCGCGGGCTGTTCAACGCCGACCAGGCGAGGATCGTGGCCATCGACACAAAGGGCGTCTTGGTCGAGACATCAGTGGGCAAGGAGCTCCGCCTGAACCGCGGCGACCCCATGCTCAAATGCATGGACCTCGCCTACGCCCTCAATGCGCATATGGCGCAGGGACTTACTTCGGATCGCGGGATCGCAGTGATGGACAGCCGCGAACGCAATCTCGCCAATCGGCAGACTTTCCTGGTCACGGTCACCCGGCTTCGCGACGGCCTTACGCTGATTGCAGATAATGCCGAGAAACTCGGCCGGGCCATCAAGTCCAACAGCGGCGAGAAAGCGTCGGCCCTTGAAGTAACGCAAAGGCTCAAGGCGGCAGCGGCCAAGGGCCTTTCGCAAGACGAGGATGTCCGCAGCCCTTCGCCTGCAAGTGACAAGCCCGAACTCACGAAGGAAAGGGTAAAGCATTTCGAAATCGGGATCTGAGCCGACGAGAGCTTTCTATACCGCCCGCCCAAACCAGATGACCCGTCCGACCACTTGGATCTCGGACCGGTCGACATCGTCCCAGCTCGGATAGGCCGAATTATCGCTGCTGATGGTGATATTGCGGCCACCGGGCTTGAGCGTCACGCGCTTGACCACCAGCGCATCGTCGGCGCGCAGGACGTAGATACCGTCGCGCAGCCGCGAGCCTTGGTCCGATGCATCGACCAGCACCTCGTCGCCATCGCTGAGTGTCGGCTCCATGGAGTCGCCCAAGACGTGGATGATCGAAAGGCTGGCGCTCTTCGCCCGGGTCAACCGGCCAAGCCAGCGTTCGTCGAAACCGAAGCGGGTATGGGCGGTCTCGCTTTCGGCAATCGCTCCAAAGCCCGCCGATGCATCGACATTGAGCACGGGTATTTCGATCAACCCGTCACGCATGGGTGCGGGCGGTCCGCCAAGCACTTGCTCGTCGACCCCGAAGAAGCTGGCAAGCGTGCGCCGGTCATCGTCATCCAGTTTGCGCGGCGATCCACGCTTGATGAATTGCTGAATGTAGGACGAGTTTCTTCCGATCATCCGCGAGATCGAGGAATATCCGAGCCGTCGCTGCTGGATCAGGCGATCGAGCTCCTCTCTGACATGTTCCATGTGTCGTTCCTTCTAGCGGTCTCAGGAGAGAAGGAAATCTCCTAGACTCGATGGAACCTTCCTACTAAGAACAAAACAGGAACACAAGTGTTGAGTGAGTCGAGGAAGGCCATGAAATTGCTGGATCGCATTGAACGACATCTGAAGGAATCGCACATTTCGGCGACACGGTTCGGTCGTCGCGCGGTTGGCGATCCGCGCTTCGTGCTTGACCTACGAGCTGGCCGCAGGCCGCGCCGCCGAACAGTCGAGAAGGTAGAGAATTATCTAGCTCGACGCTCGTGAGGCTGCTTTCAGCTCCAATTGACAGTGGAACAAAAAAAGAACAAAGGTACACTTGTAACCCGTAGCGTTACAGGGCAATAGACTGCAAAGGGGATACCAAATGGGTACTGCGACACAGTTTAGAACGGAGCATCCCGGGCACCCTGGTCGGTTCTTGAAAATCAAGTTGATTGACGAGCGTGGGATATCCGTCACGGAGGCAGCAAAGGCTCTAGGCGTCGCGCGTCCTTCGCTATCCAAACTCATCAACCAACGAGTTCATTTGTCTCCAGAGATGGCAGTTCGGTTGGAGAAGGCATTCGGATTTCCATTGGAAGCGATGATGCAGATGCAGACTGCATTTGACATCGCCGAAGCTCGCAAGAAAAACAGAGAAATTGAGGTGCAGCCGTTCCAATTTGTTGGAACCACGTCGATGAGCCAAAGCGCAAATCGGGAGGCGGTCCGATGACTGATCTCCCCATTCTCTTCGCGTCAGAGAAGGAACTGATTTCGGCAGCCTTGCAACTCGGCGCGCTCGATGTCGGGCATGGGTTATCGGAGGCTGAAAAGAGGCTCGCTGCAAGCTCTGCCAAGCAGCGAGTTTCCGCAAAGAGAGTGGCTCTGCTGCGTGATTCAATTCTCAGCGGAAATGACCCTTTAGGAGAAGGGTTCTCGTCAATCCGATCTGCGGAGACACGCCGGTCTGATGGGGCGACGTACACTCCTGAGGGCATTGTTCAGTCGATGGTGCAGTGGGCCGCGAATAACTCAAGTCCATCGCGCGTTGTCGACCCAGGGGTTGGCTCAGGCCGCTTCCTCTCAGCCGCCGGGCGAGCGTTCCCAAATGCTCAGCTTGTCGGCATTGATGTGGACCCGGTCGCAACCCTGATGGCCCGTGCCAATCTGTGTGTGAATGGGTATGCAAAGCGGGCAAAGATCATACTCGGTGACTTCCGAAATTTCACCGAGAGGACTGCTGGACAGACACTGTACATCGGTAATCCACCATACGTCAGGCATCATCAGATCGATGCTGTGTGGAAGGATTGGCTCGCGCAAAGAGCGGCAGAATTGAAACTGCCGGCGAGCAAACTCGCTGGGCTCCACGTGTACTTTTTCCTCGCGACAGCACTTGAAGCCGAGAAGAAGGACGTAGGGGCATTCGTTACAGCTTCCGAGTGGCTTGACGTGAACTACGGCTCGCTCGTTCGGTCGCTGATGCTCGGCGAACTCGGCGGGAAGAACATTACCGTAATCGAACCGACCGCGCAGCCATTTCCCGATGCTGCCACGACCGCAGCGATCACAACCTTCGAAATTGGTGCGGAACCCAAGACTGTTAGCTTTCAGAGAGTAGATGACCTCGCAAGTCTGGGTAAACTCGGAAGTGGTCGACGCATTAGGCGAGACCGTCTCGCTACCGAGAAGCGGTGGTCACATCTGACGCGGGTAGCGGAACGTCCACCCGAGGGATACGTCGAGCTAGGAGAACTGTGCCGGGTTCATCGCGGCACTGTTACCGGGGCAAACGGCGTATGGATCGCCGGAGAGCATAGTGCTGGTTTGCCTGACTCGGTGCTTTTCCCAACCATCACGCGCGCTCGCGAGGTCTTCAATTCCGGCGGCTTGTTGAAAGATCCCGACTTGCTCAGGCAAGCCATCGATCTGCCAACCGACCTAGATGAACTTTCTGTCTCAGACCGCAAGCGCGTTGAAAGCTTCCTGAAGGTAGCAAAATCGATGGGTGCACATAGCGGGTATGTCGCACGCAATAGAAAGGCTTGGTGGTCAATTGGGCTTCGCGAAGCGGCCCCGATCATATCGACATATATGGCCCGACGCCCTCCTGGCTTTGCCCTAAACAAAGCCGGAGCAAGGCATATCAATATCGCTCATGGGTTGTATCCTCGTGACCCGATGAACGAAAAGTTGAAGCGCGCCTTGGTCTCCTATCTGCAGCACAACATCTCGCAAAAGTCGGGACGGACTTACGCGGGTGGTCTAACCAAATTTGAGCCTCGTGAAATGGAACGGGTGATTGTGCCGAGCCCGGAGTTGCTCACAAGCGGAGTATGCCTGTGATTGATCGGCCGCTTTGGAGCGACGAAGAATTAGAGGTCGAAAGAGAAAAGGCAATCGCGGCCTTTTGCACCGAACGTCTCGAAGAACCTCTGGAAGACTATCTCGACGCTTTTGACGAGTATCAGGGGCATATCGAGGAGATACTCGAGACCACCGTCGACCTTTCTCGTCTTGAGGATACGGCGCTCGATGTTTTGGGCGATCCAAATTTGCTTGAGGCGTTCAGGTATCTCGCAGGTCCTCCGATTTCTCAGGACGATCTGAAGACCCTTTCGGATGCACAATCGCTCACGAAAGGACATCTTGCGGCCACACCGGCACTGGTCCAGCGCGTAATAGCTGTAGTCCGCCAGGTGCTTGACCGTCGGCGCTTCGCTTGGGTCGTTGAAGATCGTGAACCGACCGAGGCTGAGCGCAATGCAGCCGTGCTTGCCTCGGCGGCGTTGATGGCTGCGAGTCGAGCTCAGACAAAGCGTCGGACATCTGGCAAAGATCGTCAGGAAGGCGCGGTGAAGGATTCACTCTTGAAGCTCGGTTTCGAAGAGGTGGAACCGCGAAAGATCACTACGATCGCCCTGGCACCCGAGCCAGGACAATTCTGCGGCGAAAGTGTGCTCGGCAACCGCAAAGGCGATATCATCGTGCGACTTTGGGACCATCGCGTGATGCCCATAGAGTGTAAGGTGTCAAACTCATCAACCAACTCGGTCAAGCGGTTGAACAATGATGCTGCGGTGAAAGCTACGAGCTGGAAAACGGACTTTGGCCTGCGGCAGGTTGTGCCAAGTGCGGTCCTCAGCGGCGTCTACAAGTTGCACAATTTGTTGGATGCGCAGGAACGCGGCCTGACCATCTTCTGGGCACACGATCTGGAGCCATTGACGGAATGGATCGCCAGCTCAAAGAAGTGACCAGCATCAATGACTAAAGGCGGCCATCTTGCTCTTTAGTCGTCGAAGCATTCAAGCACGTTTGGACGCAATCCGGCCCTGCACTCCGAGCGAGTGGCATGCGGACTTAGTGCGCCGATTAAATCAGCCAAATCGCGATAGGCTGGCAGCCGTTTATGAACTCATGGTTGTACACGGCCTCAATCAAGTCGGGTCGGTAGCTGTTGAAGCGGAGCAGGTGAACGGCAAAAATCCCGATATCGAGTACGCAGGCCTAGGCATATCGTTTGTAGCAGACGTGACTACCGTATCCGACGCGGGGCTCGACAAGAAAAATCCATATGAAGATCTGAGCAATCTGGTTGAAAGTCTGAAAACCAAGCTCGGAATGCCAATAGGCGGAGTGGATATCCGAATAGGATCGAGTCGAGAGCGAAAGGATCGAGGCGAGCAAACGACCTTGCAGATGCCCAATCGGTCAAGCCTGCGCCAATACTTCAAGACAGCCATCGAGCCTGAGATAAGGCAACAGCACCGCTCTGGGCAGTGTCCGATCCGCGTAGACATTGTGGACGAGGAAACTGAAATTTCAGTCAGTATTGATCCGGCCAAGAGCCCCTACAGTAGCGGCGGCTATGCCTCATATGACCGCCCAAGCATCAAAAATCGGAACCCCTATTATAAGGCGCTGAGATCGAAGGTTCCGCAGTTGAAGGGGGTGGATGCCTTAACCGGGATAATCATCTGCGATGCGGATTGCGCCACTATGGCCGATGGTGGCTTCGGCAATCGCATCGATCTCATGGATACTCTGACACGCGATTTCTTGCGGCAGAACAGCTCGGTAGACTTCGTTTTGGCGATTAGCGTTCGTGAGGAGAGACGTGGCTGGCATCCCGCCGAGGGCTACGACCGGCAAATGTTTGCAATGCTGCGCACGCAAGACGCATTAAAGATTGCTGGCGATCTCGACACGACCTTTCGTTCGATGATGCGAAACTTCCCTTATCCCCGAGACATGCCAGTCAATGCTGCACGAAGGGCGATCGAAGCAGATTATGGATGGGGGCACCATGGAGGCTGCAAAATGTCAGGCGATAATGTCAGATTGAGCTCTCGCATGATTATGGAGGTTCTCACTGGCCAAATCAGTGTGGATCGTATGTCAGAACTTCAACGTGGCAATCCATTCAAACTGCCGTTCGCGAACGGGAGGCTTCCGACAAAGATTGAGGTGATTCCTGGCGGCGAGGACGATAACGATGATTGGATCGAATTCACGTTCGGCGGCTCCGATCCAGCCATCACACCCTTTAAGTAGCACCATTCTATGATCTCAGATCGCTTCGAAACTCTAGCCCAAGCGTTTCGAGTTTTTGCCGAACAGCATCTTCGCTTTCGCCAACTTTTTCTGATCGATGCACCAGAAGCCGTCGGCAATCTAGACCACGCAATCGATGGGATTCTGAATGCATTCCATGGCCTTTATGACGCAGTGAAATTGGAAGCGCCGGAAGCTTTCAATTTCTACGATGACCCCTTGTGCGCATTTGTCTTGCGACTGAGAAACGCTCGACACCATAACCAAGCCAACGGGCTTCGAAGCGTTTATCGACGGGCTAGAGCCGAAGAGCATCCCAGAGACTATCTGCTGATCAATTTCGAAGCAGGTGAAAGCGAAGATGGTGGAAGTTTCGCTGAACACTATGTCAGCTGGTCTGACATCCGCGCAATTCTAGATTTGCAATCAGCCAAGTACGCGGATTCTGTTGCTGCGGGGCGTGAAGCCATTGCTGCGGACCGCTTCGAGGATTGGTGTCTTGCTCACAGCTACGAAGTGGACCGTATGTTTGCCAATTTGATCCCGATCCTGTCAGCGGCATGCTCTCGCTGTACTGGGGCGATCTCTCAATACATTGAACCAGAAAGCGTCGAGGCGGAGGCATTTCTGAATATATTTCAGAACGTCGAACCAGCGGACTTCGATCGTCAGGAGTACGTGGAGCTAACAAGCGCTGTTTTCTGGCCAACCTAGAGACAGCACTCCCAAAGATTCAATTTTGCATGCCAATTGCGGTGGCCGTTTTGAAAATCAACCTACAGCTTCTCCAAAGTCTAGTCGGTATGCCACGATGTGTAATCGAACTGACGGAGATGATCCCAAGTTTATCACCTTGGAAGCCGCGATGACACCGCACAGTAGTTTAGCCGCAAGGACTGGCGTGAGTCCTGGTCTCGGATCACTTTCAGTGTGCAATTTTCATTATAGTTCGGCTCGGAATCCGGCTTTCGCACGCGCAGAGAGTCGTTTCGAAAGACCCGCCAAGTCCGTAAATCTGTCCCAAAGGCTGATTGCGGATCTGATTTCGGCAATCATGTTTCTGATCTCACCTGCCTTCAGGTCAGCGAACTTGCCGAACGCTAGCAAGTCATCAAGCTCGAAGCCGTCAGTCTTTCCGGCCAGAGACATCTGGTGTTCGTTGGTCCAGTCCCCGTCAGGATTGTAGGCATAGACGACATCGAATGCGGGCGAGAGGCTCCAGCGACCCGAGCTATCCATGAGGAATGCGATGTTCTTGGTGTGGTCGTCCTGGTTGCGGATGAAGATATTGAGCAGCGCGCGGCGCACCTGCTCCTTAATCGCTTCGCGGCCGAGACCGAGCATGCGGATGGTCTCGATCGCCTGCTCGTAGCTGTATGCGCGAGCGAGGTTGAAATCGAAATGGCGCATTGCGCAAAGCGACTGCATGTGAAGCTTCTTGCCATCAGGCGTGCGGTCGAAACGCTGTGTCATGAAATGCGCCCGGCCGCCTTCTTCATGCAGACGAGAACGAGCCATGTCGATGCCGGCCTCTCGGGCTAGCAGATAGCAAGCGTATTCAAGTCGGCCGAAGCCCATCGGATCGGCTAGCTCCTTGTCGGCACTGCCCGACACGCCGTCGAACTTGACGAGCCATTGCGTATACCTGGGCCCTGCAGTCAGCTGCCCTGAATGGAATTCTCCGGTCTCCTCATTCCAGGCGAGGACGGCCTTGGCCCGGGCGCCACCAGCAGAGGTGCCGACGCGCAAGATCTCTTGAAGTGCGCGATGATCATCTTCACCCTTGAGCACACCGGCCAGTTCTTCACGCGCGGCAATGACCCTGTTGGCGAGTTCGACAAGCGGAGCGATATCGACCGGCCGACCCTGTTCACGGCGCTCACCGGTAGCGGGCTCGAATTCGAGCGCACCCATGCCTCGGCGACCGGTATAACAAAGGCGCTCGACCGGATCGAAGCTGTCGGCTGTGCGGCCTTGCTCGGCAAGCCAGCGATTGATCAGCGCGTTACCAAACTTGTCGGGCAGGCTGTCTGCCAGCATGCCCGGTAGCCCTTTAAAGGTCTCGTAATTCAGCGCGGGAAAATCGTAGACGCCGCTTCGTAATGGCATTGTGAGCGGAGCGACTTCGATGCCGCTGCGACTGAATTCCGGAGTGTATTCGAAAACCCCGACATCGCGATCTTCATCCCACAGGACGGCGCCGATCTGACGACCCCAGAGATTGACTACCGCACGCGTCATGGGGCCTCGTCACCCCAGCTCCATTCCTCGCCAGCCTCACCTTCAGAAGACTTGCGCACCCTTTGCCGCGCCTTGCCGGTGTCGGACCGGGGATCGAGCGGTCTCAGCTTGGCGTCCGGCATGACATCCAGCAGGCGGTCTTCAATGTCGAGCGCACGCATTATCCTGGCGAGGCTATCGATGGTCCCGCCATTACCGGCTTCCAGGCGGGCGAGCGTTGAACGCGAGATACCTGCCATTTCCGCAAGCTCGGCCTGCTTGAGATTGCGTGATATGCGATATGCTTCGATCTGCTTCCCGAGGTCGGATAGCAGCACCGAGAGCGGACGCAGATCTGGTGAATCATAATGTGGCATTATCGAGACATTATCTCCGTTATGGAGCTTTGTGTAGCGATTTTGCGTCTTTACGTGATGATATTTAATGTGTCAATATCGAGACGTAAATTGGCTTATGCCCGATAATGCATCAAATTTGCTACTTTATTTAGGTCGGAGTGATGGAAATGGATGACGAGAAGGAGCAAAACGACCAGACGGACTGGAAGGGCCTGCGAGAGATCGACCGTGCCATCTCCGAAAATCGGCGCATGGAATACAGCTGGAAGAAGGCTCTAGCAGATCCTTGGGAACGACGCGGACTCTGGCTACTTGGGCTGGTCGTCGTCGCATTTGCGGTGTTCGTCATCCTGCAGGATTTCGTGCTGTAGCTATCTATTGCCCCATTCTTTGACGTCGTCTGCAGCTTCCTCACTCGCGCCCGTGGCGCCTTCCGTTTGGCGATCAAGATAAGTTCGCACGGTTCCGATCCTGCCACGACCCTGTCGGCGCACCCGCTCGACCTCATCCGTGATGTCAGACCGATCAGGAGCATCGGGCATTGAGGGACCACCCGCAGAGCCCACGGCTCCTCTTGCGCGTACCTGCCCAGCACTTCCGATCCCGGGGCGGCTGACAGGAGCGAAGTCCGGCAGCGAAAGGTCGGCTTCGATGTCGTCTTGTAGGCGATCAGCATAGCTCTCGACAAACCGCGATTGCAGTTGTTGGCCGCGCGCGCTCATCTGGAACTCGATGTCGTCGAAGCGCACCGGCCCGTAATAGTCGCGATTGGCTTCGATCTCGGCCATGCCCCATTCGCGATAAGCCTGGCTCAGGTTTAGCGTGCCTGCGGCACTATTGGCCTCGTACCAACTGGCCTGGTTCTCGAGGCGGCTGGCCACCTCTTCGGCCCGACGCGCCTCTCGTGTGTAGCTTTCGGCTTCGGTCAGCGATCGGCTGAGACCCGACGAGCTGGTTGACACCTGCGATACCGAACTCGAACTCGTCTCGCGCAGGAAGCCTTCACGCGTGTTCGACCAGTTGCGGCTATCCGAAAGCTGCCGCAGCGTACCCATTATCCTGCCGCGATCTTCCGAGGCGATCCCGATATCGCTGTCGGTCCACGACTGATTTCGGCCACCGCGGACGCCCGCCTGCGCGTTTAGTACTCCACCTTCGGCCTTTGCTCCGGCTCCTGCTTCGCCGTTGAGGAACCAAGAAATAGTAATGTCGTCTGACGCGCGCCGGGACAGGCCGAACTGCTGCTGGAGCGTCCTCGAGGCATTGTCGACTTCGCTGAATGCCGTGCCGATGCTGTCGTTCGTACCAACGCCGCTGACAGTATCGGAGCTCTGACCCTGGCTGTAGGCGTTGCGGATCTCGCTGAACCGGGTGAGCGCAGAGCTCGTCGATTGCTGGGCGAGGTTGGCATAGGTCTCGCTCTGCGTCCGGCTCTGGCTCGCCATCGTTCCTAGGCGGCCCGTGAAGTCCTGCCCGAGCGTCGGCGTGAACGGATAGCTTGAATTCGGGACTGCAGCGAACTCGCCATCGGGGAAGCTGGTCGTCTGCGTGCCGCTGTCGCTGAATCCCCGCGTCTGTGCCGCGCCATAGGCAATGTTGGGGGCAAGATTGCCCTGCGCAAACTGGCGGGAAAACACTGTCGAATTGTCGATGCTCGAGTTGCCGAGTGAGACGTTGCCGGTGCTCGCTTCGCGCGAGGCTTCCTCGGCTGCATTCTGGCTCGGGTTGAGATAGCTCGTTGCCTGGCCCGAAATCGCCAGCGCACCACGCGCCACGCCGCCGGCAAGGAACGGGATCGAGGCGACAAGATAGCCTGCCAAGATGCCGATATCGCTGTTGACGTCGCTCATGCCAGCAAAGGTCGCGAGGCTGAGGCCCGTGCTGCCGCCAGCGGCGGCGACATCGCCCGCGCCTTTGAACATCAGGATCATGTGCAGGATGACGAAGAGCGGTCCCCACGCCGCAAGATAGAAGAAGCCGGTGACGTAACCTCTCAATGCAATGGGTCCGGTCCGCGGCATCAGGAACAGCGGAAACAGGACAGGGAACAGCGCGTAGAACACCACCGTCAGTACGACATTGAGGATTGGGACCCATTTCATCGCGTTGTGCGCGATCGAAGAATAGGTCCGCTCGGTCTGAATATCGGCCCGGGTCTGCGCGAAGACGTCAATACTGCCGGTGCCGCTCGCCCCTGCAAAGCCGTGCATGGCCTGGTTCATGGCATTGATCGTCAACACCTGGCGGAAAATGTCGCTCGCGCTGCGCGAGATGCCGGTAAGATACTGATAGGCAATCGGGAGGTCGGCCATGAGCTTGGCCTTGGCGAGCGCTTCGGTCTGGCGCGGATAGAGTTGGCGTCCCGCGACAAGCGTCATCTCGTCAATGAGGCTCGCCCATTGCCCCGAAAGCGCGGTGTAGGCTTCGCGGCAGGTGATGATCGAGGCCGTCACGCTGTCGTCGGCCTGCCGGGTCAGGAATTTCTGCGCGCGCGCCGCGCTGCCGGGTGCGATCGTCGCCCAGATATCATCGCTCTCGGACAGCTCCTTCATCGAGTAGCGGCCGAGCAGCAGATCGTAGAACACGCATTGCCTGACATGCTCGTCGAAGTTCGCAGCAAACTCCGGATCGGAAATGCGCAAGCTCCGCGTCGATTCAAGCAGCCGCGCGCCATAGATCATGCCGTTCTTCGAGTAGTTGAGGTCGTCCGGCAAGCCGAAGACGAGCTCGGCCGAGCGGGTCAGATAGTCCCCCGCCTGGCTGGTGAAACTTGCCATCAGGGCGAGCCCGAGCGGAACATTGGCCACCGTTGCCGGTGCAAGGCTTGGATTGACCCGGTCTGTCACATGGACGTCCATGCGCGGCACCATCAGACACATGTAGATGAGCGTCGCACCGAGGAACCAGTTGAGCCATGCGCGCCAGTCCTGGTTGAACGCGACCACGATGACCGCGAGCACCATGCCCATCACCAGCGCGACCTGAATCAGGCTCTTGTAGCCGCCCGCTCCGGTCCAGGCGGCAACGGCATTGAGGACATTGACGATATACTCGCCGCCGCCGACCGTGAAAATCTCGACCATGCTGCCTCACCCTTATGGAACGATGGAGCGGGACTGCATCCCGCGCGACCAGTCGAGCGCGGCGGCCATCGATGGCGACATCGAGGCGGCGAGCATGTTCTCGATCATCGCGGTCTTCTCGATGATCTGCATGATCGCGGAGACCCGCGCCTGTCCGGTCGCTTGCCTCTGGGCGAGGCTTGACCGGACTTCCGCGACCTGAGCGCGCCAGATCGCGAGTTTCGCTTCATCGGCCGCAATGAAGCTCGCCATCGAGCGTCCGGCCTCGGCTGTGATGCGTTCGAGGATGGCATAGAGAAGATCGATGCTGGCGATCTCGGCCAGCGTGTCGCGGTCGTCGGTTGCCATCCCGCGTCCATAGGCCGCCTGCACGGTGAGGATCTTGTAGAGCGGCACCGATGCCACCTGGAGCAGCTCCTTCTCCTCGTCGCCGATCGCTGTGTCGCTGCGGATGGCCTCGACCATGCTGCCGATGAGCTGGGCAACGCGGGGCCGGATGGCCTTCGCGCTCGTGAGGCTCATCTGCTGGAAAGTGGGGTTGAGGCACTGGTCGGGCTCGTCACACTGGAACACCCGCACCGACTGGCCTTGCGTCCCGTCGAGCAGCGCGGTCACCAGCGTCGAGGAGGCATCGCCTGCGAAAGGCACGAACTTGCCTGGTTCGTCATCGCGGGGCGGCACGTAGATCACCGTGCCGATGAGCGTCATCGCATACTCGGCGAGGTCGCGGTCGAAGGTGCCACCAGGGTTGAAGAAGGCGCTCTGCTTGAGGACATGCCAGGTGTAATTGCGCGGTACACCGGGATTGACGTCGGCATAGTCGGCGCCGGCGCTCTCATTGGTCGAGGCGCGCTGACCCCTGGTGCCGCAACCGTGTTTGGCGGCAGCATAGTCGGTGAAGATACCTTCGGAATTGCCGATCGCTTCGCAGATCGCCTTGTCGGCGAGATCGCCCTTGGGCCAGACGCCGCCGACCAGCCCCTGCGCCATCTCGCAGGAGTTGATCGAGAGATTGTTCATGAGCTGCGCCTTCTGGCTGAACTCCTGCATGATCTTTGAGCACTCGGGGCAGACGGTATCGATCGCGAGGCTGAAGGCGAACCCCACCGCATTGTTCGCGACGGCCTTCAACAGCGCGACCATCTCGCTCGCGTTGATGAAGGAGAAGGACCCGGCGAAGATATCGATGCCGCCGCAACCTGCGCGGGCACGCGGCAGCTGGAGGTTGGCGATGCTGGTCGTCTTCTGCGGGAAGCGCGTCCAGACATTGCCGAGGCTGTAATAGCCCGCCGACTGTCCTTCGAATGCGCTCGGCCCGGTGACATTGGCCGCAGCGCCCATGTCGTCCATGAAGCGGTCCATGCTGTCGCCGACGTTTGCGGCGACGGGGGACGCGACCATGCTGGCGGCAGCTATGGTGAGCGCCGCATTGCGGATGCTAGTAATCATGTCCGGCTTCCTTCGAGGTGAGGAGGTAGATGCGGTCCTGCAGCTCGTCGGCCGAGAGCACGCCGTATCCGATCGGGATCGGGCGCCTGGCCACGCTGTCCCAAAGCACGAGCGCCGGGGTGATGCCGGGTTCGAGCCCCATGCGGGGCCGCTGGCCGCTTTCGACCTTGTAGTCGGGGAAGTGCCTGGACGGCCCGCCATCGGTCGAGATCGCCCGGACCGTGATATGCCAGCGGTCCGCCACCGAGCGCACGATCGGGCTCATCACTTCGCAGGCGCCGCAGGTCTGGGCGAAGAAGTAGAACAGTCCATAGCGTTCGGAGAGCCTGGCCATCACCGCGTCGCGGTCGGCAGCGCGCGCGTCCTGCCATTGCTTCTTGGCGAGTGCGCCGACCGGTCGTTCGAGCGTGTAGTCGAGCTCGGGATCCTGCCAAATCGCGCGTTGCCAGACATCGGAGAACAGCGAAGCCCGGTCGAGCTGGGCACGCTGGAAGCGGATATAGGCGGTGACGTTTTCCGGCGTCGGATAGAGGATCGCGCGCGCCTTGAGTTCGCGCAGTTCCCCCGTGACCGCGTCCAGCTCCTGCGTGGCGGTCACCTGGGCTGGTGGCTGCGCCATCTGCGGCTCGTCTGCCGGCACCGGCTTTACGCAATAGAACCAGTAGCCGAGCCTGCGCTGCTCGCAGTAGAGGCTGTCTGCCGAAGCAGCTGGCTTTGCCTGGCGCGCTTCCTGGGCGGCTGCCCGAACGGGGAGCAGTGCAGCGAGAATCATGGCCAGTGCTGGGAGGGCCAGCATCGGCAGTGATTGGCGGCGCGTCATTGGCCACTCCTTGCGTAATAATCTTCGATTTTCTGCTGGATGAGGATGCTGGTCTCGAGCTCGTCGGGGAGCCGTGCAGCCTCGGTGAACTCGGCATAGACTTCGCTGAAATCCATCTGGCTGAGGTCGAGCCGGGCGAACTCGTCGAGCGTGAACCCCTCGCACTGCTCTTCCTTGGGCTTGTCCCAGGGCTTGCGCAGCTGGCGGCGACCCTGTTCCTGCAGGATCCGCGAGAGCTTGCTCTCGAAGCAGCAGTAGACCTTCTTCTTGGTCAGGCAGACGCCGAGGAACTTGTCCGAACAATAGGTCCCCACGTAGGCGCACAGCCCCTGCGCATCGCGTTCGTGGAGCAGAACTTCCTCGCGGTTGCAGCCGAGCGCGACCAGCAGGCTGATGCCGGGGATGAGCGGGAAACCCTTGCCCTTGCAGCAGTTGAGCACGCCGAAGACCTTGGACGAGCAGGTGTTGCGCGTGCCGCGGAACAGCGTCAGCGTCTCGGGATCGAACTGCCCGCGGGCCTCGTCCATCGCATGGAGCGCGGTGACGGCATCCTTGAACTCGTCGTTCGCGGTGCGCTGGATCGTCTCGCAGCTGCCGTCGATGCAATAGACATCGCCGTCGCAGACATACTGGGTGGAGCTGTCGGTCCCGGGAAGCGGGCACTCGTAGATGCGCTCCCAGGTCTCGCAGGGGTCTTCGTCGGTGAGGCATTCCTCGCGAACAAAGCGACAGCTGCCCTGGCTTTCGATGTCGGAGCAATCGGTCGCCGCTTCGCGCGCGATGCAGGTGTAGCTCCTCTGCCATTCCCAGCAGGGCTTTGTGACAGAGACGCCATCGACCACGCGGGTCTGCGGATCGGTATCGGTGCAGATCTCTGCGTCCAGCGTGCAATCGCTATTGTCCGCAAAACCTGTGCACTGGCTTTCGTCCGGGGTCGTGGTAACGGTGGTAGCGTTGGCAATGCGGTAGGGCGTCTGACCTGCGACCTGTTCGTCGCAGGTCAGCTCGGTAAGCGGATCGCCCGGCTCGGTGCACCACTTGCGACCACCGGACCAACCCCACTGCAAGCAAGGACCATCGCGGTGCCCGGTCACCCGGCAAAGAGCGCCCGAAAACTCTTCGCAGTCCGGCTCACCTGATAGGTTGAAGCTGCCCAATGGGCTGCAAAGGTAATGATACTGCGGTTGCTGGCTGACCCTGACGACGAGTGGTACCGCGCATTGGCCAACCGACTGATCGATCCGTGTGCCCGTATTGCAGGTCGCGGTATATGTGCCCGCCGCGCCCGAACCGGGCGGCAGCGGAACGCAGGATCCCTGGCTGCCCGAAATTGCCATGCCGCTGGTGTAGTCGAGCGGCGTCTCGTTGATGGCGAGGCTGCGCGCGATCACGTCCTCGATCTCGTTCGGCTCGAACCGTGCGCGATTGGCCATGCTGTCGCGGATCGTCCGCATCGGCGTGCTGGTCGTAGCGGCGCTGCGGGCGCGGGTCTCGATCTGGTCGGGATCGCGCGCAAGATCCTGCAGATCGCGCGTCGCTTGCGGATCGAAATTGGGAACGCGTGCTGCGTCGGGATTGGTCGTTGCTGCCTCGCGCGCTTCGCCCAGCAGCTCGGTGGCAAAGTACTTCCCGTCAGCCCTTGCCGCATCGCGGGTCTGAGCCTGAATGGAAGCCGCGCTTGTGAGGGTGACGAGTGCCACAAGGAGATGGGCGAGGGTTTTGGCGGTCATGGCCGTTCCTCCCTGGAGAGCTGGCGCAGATGGAGGCGGGCAAGTTCGGCGCCCGGACCCTTGCCCGAGGCAAAGGTCTCGAGGACTTCGCCCACGCTAATGTTGCCGGCGATGCGGTCGTGCGGCGGCACCTCGCTGGTGCAATCGAACCCGTCGCAGGGACTGAACTCGGTGCTCAGCATAATGAAGCTCGGTGCAGCTTCGATGTTGAAGGCGCGGAACAGCCTTGGATCGATGCCGAGCGAACCGGCCGCGTCTCGGGTGCTCCAGATGGCGGCGAGCCGCTTCTTGAATGCCTCGCTGTTACCTTGCGGGAAGCCGCGCAGCACGGTGACGCCTCCCGCCCTGGTCATGTCGTGGACCAGTGCTTTCAGCGCTTCGGGCGGCATCGACAGGCTGGCAAAGGCAATGAAGCGCGGGGTTCCCCCGAGCGACGCCTTCTCTGCGGCGGCTTGCCCTGCGATCATGGCGTCGAAGTCGAGGACGGCGTCGGTCTCGGTTGCCTTGATGCTGTCCGCATAGGCTGCGCGATTGGCCTGCGCTTGCGCCTGGATAGCCTGTGCGTCCTCGGTCAGCGCCTCGGCGCGTTGGCGGACATTGGTGCTGAGCGCCTGCGCATCGTCGGCGTGTTCGGCCGCACGCTCGCGGATCGCTTCAAGGTCGATGCCTTCGGGCGCGCTCTGGGCGAGAGCGAGGCCACCGAGAGTGACGGCAAGGCCGACGGGCAAAAGGAGGAGGTGCTTGTTCATAGCGCGCAGCAGTTCCGCTTGCGCCAGACGAGGTATCCCATGTCTTCGCCGATGGCGGGAATGACCTGTCCGGCCGATTGAAAGGTGGTGGAGGCGCCGATGGGCGGGCAGGCGTAACGGCCCGAAGTCGCCGGGTTGGGGTTGGTGGCCTGGAAGCGGTATTGTTGCTTGCGCATCACCGGCATCAAATATTTGCCGCACAGGCCCTTGGACCCCATCGTCCCCCACGAGACGAGTTCGCGGTGGAGCTTGTAGGCAAAGCGCGAAAGCACGAGGCGCGAGGCCTGGACGTGGCCTATGCTGGCCGAGACATTGCCGTTCATCGGGTACATCGACCCCTGGCAGCCCGCGCACCAGAACATCTCGTCGATCGGCAGCTTCGCGGTCGAGGCGACGCAGTCGGCCGCACAGGCAGCGAGCGCCAGCGGGTTGGCGAAGAGCACGGCCTCGGGGTTGATGATCGCGGTGAGCTCGGAATCCTGCCACAGCGGATCGATCTCGGAGATGTAGAGGATGTCGATCGAGCCCGATTCCAGGCACAGAAAATCGGCGACGATCTCCATCCAGTAGATCAGCGGATAGGCATACCAGTGGACGTGCCAGCTCGAATAATACTGGCTCGCGCCGCCCACTGCTGATGGACCCGAGATCGAGCGGAAGCCGATATCGAAGCCGGGATCGAGCTTCATGCCGCCGAGGTTCACGAAGCACCACGGCTTCATGCTGACATCGGCAAGCCGCACGGGCTCCCAGAAGCCCATCGCAATTCCGGGCCTCAGACCGCACAGGCACACCGGCAGGTCGGGGTTATCGGGATCGGGCCGGCTCGAGGGCCAGATGTCCAGCCCGCCGATCGAGATCGGGAACAGGCACGACCAGCAGATGTCGGTGATCGGGTTGACAAAGCTTCCGGTGCAGCGTCCCGGACCGGCATCGGCCATCGCGGGCGTTGCAGTGGCGAGACCAAGAATGGCGGCCAGCATGAGCGCCAGCTTTCTTAAGTGCGTCATTGGGCCGTCCTCCTTTTCGGTGGCAGCGCGATTTCGCTGATCTCGAGCAGGCGGCCCTGCTGGCGCACGCGTGCGGGCACCGATCTGATCCCGAACCTTTCCGTGAGCTTGCCGCCCTGGTCGAAATAGAAGCGGCGCTGGCGGGCCTTCATCAGCTCGAGCGGCGCACCCTTCACCAGGATCAGCTTGGCATTGGCGGCCTGCTTGAGCGCCCAGGCGAGCTGGTCGGGATCGTCGCCGTCGAGGAAGAGAAGTTCGGCGCGTAGCTGCACGCTGTCGAGCGGATTGACCCTCGTGCCAGCGGCATGGATCAGCTCGCCTTTTGCCCCGCGGATATCGGCAGCGAGCGTGATCGTCGGATCAAATTGCCAGCGACGGGCTTCGCTGGCCCGGACGATTCCGGCGACGGGGTCGGGCCGGTTCACGCGCGCGATCGTGCGGCGCTTCAGGTCTTCATTGAGCCGCGCGGTCTCCCCCGAACGTTCCATCTGGGTCAGGCGCGAATGAATCTGCTCGAGGAGGTCGCGTTCGATCACGGGAAACACCGTGCCGCGCTGGCCATAGTCGCGCGCCAGCACCTCGGCAGGGCAGAGCAGGACTGCAAGTAGCGCTGCAGGGAGGATGAGCTTGCTCACAGGATCGCCCTCCCGCTGCCCAGGATCTGGCCGCGGCAGACGAAGCCGATCTCGGCGTAGCGGCTGTCGAGGCCGCGGGGATGGCTGGTCCCGGTGTAGAAGCAGCCCTCGGGGATCGGGCCTTCGGGGCCTTTTTGAAGCGCAATGCCGAGACGGGTCTCATCGAGCCGCGCGGCGATCTTGCGACCGTTGATGAAGACCTCGTGACCGCGGTGGCTCACGACATCGCCCGGCACGCCCAGCACCCGTTTGCCGAAGAGCTGCGCGCCTTTTCCGAAATGCACTTCAACGAGTCTGCTGGCCGGCGGCTCGAAGAAGATCAGGCTGCCGCGCTCGATCCGCGCATGCTTGTCGAGCCAGAAAGCCCAGTTGGGCAGGCTCGGGCTGGCATTGATGAGGAAGGCATGGTCTTTCGCGAAGGCGTCGACCGCGCCCCATCCGAGTGGCAGCAACACCAGTCCGGTCAGGACAAACGGCCGTTTGATCGTGCGGACAAGACGAGCGGCAAAGTGCGTCACTGACCGCCTCCCTGCTCAAGCTGGCGGGCGATCCGCACGCGCAGTTCATCGGTCGCATCGGGGGCATCGCCTGCGAGCACCGCTTCGCCGACCAGCACCACGCGGCCATCGGTCCCCATTTCCGCAACAGCGCGTTCGGACGCCTGGAGGAAGGCGAGCACGCGCGCCTGACTGGCTTCGGGATTCTGTGCCCCGCGCGCTTCGGCATCGACGAAAGCCGCGATGGTCTCGGCAAGCCGGACGGTGACGATCTGCTGGCGCGGCTCGGACAGTTCGCGGCTGACCCAGGCTGCCCAGAGCAGTGCGACCACGAGCGCGAGCACGCCAAGAATTCTGAGCACCACCGGGCGATTAAAAGATTGTAATCTGCGCGTGTCAGTCACGGTTCGCCTCCCGGGCCGGATGGTTGTCGAGATCGGCCGCGAGCCGTTTCAGGAAGCGCGGCATGCGAAACAGCGTCACAGCGCCTGTCAGGATGAGGAAGCAGCCCTTGAGGTCCTGGCTGAACAGGCTGCGGCGCAGCCCGTCGGCTTCGAGGTAGCGGTCCGACAGATTGGCGAGCTGGGTGAAGAGGCCGCCAAGGTCCCAGCCCGCAACGAACAGGAAGAGCGCAAGCGGCAATCCCAGCACGATCAGCAGCGAAGTCGCGGCAAAGCGTGCGGTCTCGATGAGGACGAAGCAGCTCCCCTGCAGGAACGGCAGCAGGCTGCGGAGGTTGGCCGGAGGGGTCCGGTCGACGAGGTGCGAGACCATCATTGTCCGCCTCCCGCCACGATGCGGATGGCATCGGCGAGGCTGTGTCCGCGCCGCTCGCAGTCCTGGATCGCGGCATAGGTGTCGGGATCGGAGGAGTAGATCGTGGCCGAGAAGGGATCGAGCACGAGCCGGCCAACCGCCTCGGTCTCGGGACCCTTGATGAAGACCTCGCTGTACTCGGTCCCCGAACGCTTGAGGCTGCGGATCAGCGTCTCGGTGCGGTCGTCCATGTCGAGCCGCGCGTTCGCCCTGAAATCGGCGATCGTCTCGGCCTTCTGCTGAAGCACCAGCATCCAGTCGCTGTTCTCGAGCGCGGCGCGCGCGCCGTCGGACTTGTAATAATCATTGAGGGACTGGGTCGCGGTGGCGAGCGCGCCGCCATATTTGCGAGCGGTGCGGGCGTAGGTCTCGACGAACTCGCCCATCGACCCTCCCTTGAGCATGGCCCAGGCCTCGTCGATCAGCAGCAGCTTCTTGGTTGCTCGCGACGAGCGGGTCATCGCCTGGCTGGTCATGAACATGATCGCCGAAAGGACGACGCTGCGCAGTTCCTCACGGGACGCGAGATCGCTCATCTCGAAGACGGTGAAATCATCGTCGAGCGCGAAGCTCGCCTTGCCTGCAAAGAACCCGCCGTAGCTACCACCGCGGCAGAAGGGCGCAATCGCGGTGGCGAGATCGCGGCCCGCCTCGTTCTCCGAGCCATGGAGCGCATGCGCGACATCGTCGACCGATGCGCCGCTTCCCAGGGCTTCCCAGGTCGCGGTTACGGCCCGGTCGATCAGTCCGCGTTCGGTGTCGCTCGGCGCGGTACCCGGACGCGCCATCTGGCCGACGATCGCTTTGATCATGGCAAAGCAGTCGAGGCGGTAATCCTCGTCTTCGTGCGCGCGGGCATCATCGACCATTGAGAAGGGGTTCAGCGAAAAGCCCGAGGCGAGCGTGAACTCGACGAAGCGTCCGCCCTGCAGTTTGACCGAATGCTCGAAGCTGCGCCCGTCGTCGATCACCACGACCTTGGCGCCCGCGCCGCGCAAGGCGGCGCAGAGCTCCTGCAGCA
Organism: Pseudoblastomonas marina; assembly: GCF_034374265.1. NCBI lineage: Bacteria > Pseudomonadati > Pseudomonadota > Alphaproteobacteria > Sphingomonadales > Erythrobacteraceae > Pseudoblastomonas > Pseudoblastomonas marina. The sequence continues at coordinate 1,795,500 of NZ_CP139718.1, forward strand.
GCACCGACTTGCCCGAACCCGACTTGCCGCAGATAGCGATATTGTGATTGCCCGCAGTGTTTTCGAACGGCGACCACCAGAAGGGCTGGCCGCGGCGGCCGACGAGCAGGAGGTGCGGGATCACGCCGCCGAGATATTCCCCCTGCATCGGCGCGATATGCGCCGCTGTCGTCGAGAGCATGGTCTTGAGGCGCTTCAACCGCGCCATGTCGTCGGCGAGGCCATCGGCGAGGCTCAAGGGAAAGGCAGCGACGAGGCCCTGCAGCTGGAGGAAGCGCTCGTCGGCCAAATCCCAGCCCGCTGCCTTGTAGATCGCCTTGATGATGCGTTCATGCGCGTCGCCCTGGCCGAGCGGCGAGATGCTGGTGAGCCCGTAGAACAGCTTGACGAGCTTCTTGCCGGCTTGGAGTTCGGCCTGGACGTGGCGCCACTCGGCCGACTGTTCGGCAAGCTTGGGAAGAAAGCGCGCGCTCTTGGTCTGGCTGAGACTGGTGGTGCGCATGAATTTGAAGCCCGCGCGCGCCGAGGCGGCTTCCTGGTCGGGGTAGACCAGGCACAGCATGGTCGCCGTTGGACAGGGGAAGCGCAGCTTGTCGGTGAACATGTCGCCGATGAGCCGCGCGCATTCCCAAGGTGCCCAGCGCTCAGGGGTAGAGCGCACGGCATAATGCCGCACGTCGAAATGGTCAGGATAGCATTCGCCGACTTCAGGATTGCCCTCCTCGTCTCGGCCCGTCTCGCGAAAGCGCTCGGTCCTGAGGATCAGGCGATCGTCGCCGACCTCGAGTTCGATGTCGCGGCGGATCGCTTGGGACTGAAGCGTATCGTGCGGGTTCCACGCATGGATGTCGGTCTCGTGCGCGGTGGTCGGCGAAGTAAGCTCGTCGATCAGCGCCAGCAATCCGCCCGGACGCAGCTCTTGCGCGTGCAGGCCGAGCGAATGGAGCATGCCCATCAGCCCTTCGCGGCATTCGGAGAGTTGGGCATCGGTCACACTGCCGGGCACCGGCACGCCCAGCGAGACGATCAGCCGGACGTTGCGGGCATGGAAGGGCGCATGCGCCGAGCCCGAGCTCCAGACGAGATCGTAAAGGCGCCTGGTGCGCGCCCTGGCGATAGCCTCGTAGATCCCGCCCTGCTCGTAGCGCGGAGCGAACCAGGGGCCGACCACGCTGCCGATCCGCGGCGATGCGAAGTTCAGGACCTGGAGGCAGGCGCCGTGCGGCAGACCTTCGGAGAAGAACTGGCCAAGGATCTCGCCGGTGCGTTCGTCGGCCCCGATCAGCGGGGTGACTTCGAGCACGAAGCCCTTCGAGCGGGCGTTGCGGTAGAGCTTCGCCCCCTCGTCATAGACCCGGTAGGGCAGCCAGTCCGAGAGCATGTCGAGCCCGAAATGCGCCTGCGGCTTCTCAGGCCGAGCCGTGTCGGCAAACAGGCCCCGCGAGAGTGCGTCGCGCGCGGCAGCAAGGGATAGCGTCACCGGCTCTCTCCTTCGGTCATGTCAGGGTGGGGGACCGGCTCGCGGGGAGGGGAAAACGAGCCAGGTCCCCCGGGTTCCGGCGCGTCAGCGCCGGGCATCGCCGGAACGGGCTGCGAGGGGATGAACAGCTGTTCCGGCAATGTGTCTGTTGGTTGGAAATCGGTTGCGGGGTTGCCCTCGCGGGTCGCGGCAATGGTCGATGCCAGCGAGCGCAGGACTTCGCGGCGGCCCTGCGGCGCGCGCCAGCCTGTCCCTGCCTGTTCGGGCAGCGTCAGGTGAACGACGCGCGCCTCATGGTCGCGGCCCGCCGCATCGCGGTATCCTGTCAGCACGACCTGCAGGCGGCGAACCGCTTCGCCGGTCGGGGTCACCGTCCAATGCGCGTCAGACGTGCTGGCCTTTTGGATGCCGGTCGCCCCGGCATCGATCGCGGAAGTCGGCGCGCAGGTCCCTTCGGGAGCGCGGCAGGCAAAGCTGCCTTTTACGTTGCCGCCAAGGCTGGCGCAGCCACTGGCAAAGAGGAGCGGCGCAGCGAGCACTCCGGCGCGAAGGATCGGAAGCCGGCTCATTGCGCCTCTCCCTTGCCCTCGGCGACGAAGCGGCGGATCGCCGCGGCATCCCGGTAGCCATGAAGCACCGCCCCATCGCGGGCGCGCACGATGACCGGAGTTCCGGCAAACCCGTTGGCCTTCGCGAAGGCTTCGTTGGCATCGAGTGCCTTGGCCTCCTTGCAGGTCTTATCAGTCGCCAGAGCCTGGCCGGCGTAGGCTGCATGCAGCGCCTTTGCCGGATCCTTAGCGCACAGCACTGCCTCGGAAATCTTGCGGCTTGCCGCGCCAAAGATCGAGATCGGTCGCTCTTCGACATGGACCTTGGCCTTGGCGAGTTCAGCGGTCAGGCGTTGGCAGTAGCCGCACTGGAAATCCGAGAAGACGACCAGGCGTTCGCCCTTGGGGTTGCCCCAATGGATCGCGCCGGCAGCTGGAAGCGACGAGAGGTCGACATGGCTGGCGGCCGCCTGCACAGGCGCTTCGTCGCGTCCCGCCGGCGCATCGCTCGCTACGCGTGCCGCACCGGCCGCAAGCAGGTCGGGATTGAGTTCGAGCAGGCGGGCGGCGGTCACGTCGCGCCGCTCTTCCATGTCGTAGAGACGGCCCACGAACAGGTAGCGAGCGGTCTCGTCGATGTAGAACAGCGTGTCGCCCGAGACGACTTCGCACCAGGGGCCAAGCGTGTCGCAGCTGATCGCATCGATCGGGGTCTTGGGCAGCCGCAGTTTCAGTGCCTGCGCGACATCGCGGGCCATCCCGGCAGCGCTCGCAGGCACAGCGGTGACGGCCGAGACGCCGAGCGTCAGCACGGCGGCGGCGCTCGAGAGGGCAAGGGCAAGGTGGGCGGCGCGCGCCTTCAGGCTTGGCGGCGAGTCATTGTAGTTCATTTGGAGGGGCTCCTGACGTGGACGCCGTCGAGAAAGACGATCTCGACCTCGATGCCGGTCGGCATCTCGACGACGGGTTGGTATTGTTCGGCGCGTTCGATGAGGTATCGGCTGACGGTGTCGGCGGCTTCGCCGGCACCCTGGCCAAAGCCACCGGCGAGGATGTCGGTCGGCGACAGCGCCTCGCGCTGACCGTTGGCGCCGACCTGGCCGGTAAAAATGCCGTTGGCGTTGGCGGAAAATCCGCGGCCGAAGCCGCCCACAATCCCGGCGAGCAGCGCCTGGCTGACAAGGCTGCCTTCGCGGCTGACCACGCGGCCGCGCACGCCCGACTTTCCGGCGAAGGAGATGAACCCCTTGACCTCGCTCACCGCGAAGCGCCCACCGGGTTGCGCGCAGGTCATGCGCACCAGCTTGACGTAGACCTTCTCCGCCGAGAGATCGCCGCGCGCCGCGCCATTGACGAGGCAGCCGGTGATATCGGTGGTGAGCAGTTTGTTGCCGCGCATCACCGAGCGGGCCGGACCGGTGATCCGGAGCACCACGGGAAGCGGATCGCTCTGGCTGGCAACGCCGGTCGAGGCATCGACACCCACGATGACCGTTGCCGGTGCGTAGCTGTTGGGCGGAAGGTAATCGCGGCTCGCTTCGAGCAACAAGGCTGGCGCAGTCTCTGCCGCACGCGGCTTGCCGTCCTTGCCCGTCTCCGCGCTGAAGCTCATCAGGCTGAGCTGTCCGCCTTGCGTTTCCGGCGCTCCTTGCGGTGGCTGGACAGCTCCGCCGGTGCCGACGCCGGGTCCATAGGCAGGTGGCGGTGGCAGTGGCGGCGCGGCGGCAGGTGCCTTCGCAGCTTCGCTCAGCTGTGATCGCAGATTGGCATTCTCGGCCGAGATCGCGTCGATCGCCGCCTGGCCGTCGGAGCGCATCTGCGCGTTCTCGCTGCGCAGGGCTTCGAGCTCCTGTTCGATCTCGGGGCGCGGCAGCTGGGCCTGCTGGAGATCCTTGATCGCGCGGCCCTGTGCATCGAGCCGGTTACCGTAGCTCGCGACGAACTCGCGCTGCGAGAGGTTGCGATTGACGAGGCCGCCGGTGTCGATCGTTGCAGCACCATTGGCATCGGTGCCGCCCTCGTCGCCGTCGCCGCCGAAGATGAACATGCCGCCGCCGATGATCGCGATGGCCCCTATCCCGGCGAGCAGCATCTTCTGGCGCTGCGCGATCTGCGAATTGAGGTTGCGCCGTCCGCTTTCTCGCGCTTCCGGCGAGCCCGGCAGAGGCCTCTTTTCGGCGTCCTTCTGTGTTGCCTCGGCCATCAGTCGAGCCCTCCCTTGGCAAAGACAAGGAAGGCACTGGTCGCTTCACCGGGAGCGAGTGCATCGCGGCCATAGGCAAAGGCGAGTGCGCCTGCGGGACCTTCGCGCTCGGAGCCAAGCGCGAGGCTCTCCTGGCCGAGGTTGCGCACGAGGAAGCGCTGTCCGGTCAGTTCATCGCCCTGGTATTCGGCGACAAGCTGGACCTCGATCCCGCCGGTACGGCGCGGAGCAGACAGTTCAGCGCGAGCGGTGAACCCGGGCAGGACGGCATCGCTCGCCATCGCCTCGATCAGGCGGATCGCGGCGTCCTCAGGTCCGGTCTTGGTCTCCCATTCGGTAGCTGCGGATTTAGCGAGCGCGGGATTGGTGATGAAGAGCTGGGTCGCTTCCTCGCCGCCGAGGCGGCAGGCGAACTTGTAGACATAGCCCGCCTTGCTGGTCGCAAAGAAGCTGACCCGGGCAGCGGCAAATTGCAGCGGCACGGAGATATAGATGTCTCCGCGCACCGGCTCGTGCGTCACCTGGAAGTCGTTGTAGGGAAAGCCGCTCGCGATCTTCGAGACATTGGCAAAGCCGTCATCGATGAGCGCAATCCGGGTGAGTTCGCCGCGGGCGAGCTCGCACTCGATGGTTGCGTTGTCGGCCGCTTCGACGAACTGGTCGGCATGCGCCGGGACCGGCGCGAGCGCGAAGGCAAGTACGGCGAGGCCGGTCAGCTTGAGCCCGGGATCGGGGCGCCTTGTCGCGCCGATCGCGAAACAGGCAAGGCCGGTTCCGGCAAGCGCAGCAGCGAGGGGGGATGGGAGAAGGCTCATTGGCCTGGTTCCTCCTTGTCGGTGGGGAGTTGTTCGAAGCCGGCGAGCGCGAGGCTGAGGCCACGCTTCGACCAGCGGAAACGGAAGGAGCGGCGCTGGCTCGCGATTACTTGCGCGCCGACAAAGGTCTTGAGCGTGCCGGTGACGGTCGAGGTCAGGGCCTTGGGATCGACATGCATTTCCGCGATCACGAAGGCCTGGCTGATGTCCGAGCCGCGCTGTTCCTCGACGATTCTGATAAGCTCGGCCTTGAGGCGGCCGTGCGCGGCGGGATCGGCGAGCTTCAGGATGTTCGCCATCCAGTAGTCGAGGCTTTCGGGCGCCCGGTTGAGCAGCATCAGCGCCGTGTCGCGGGTGACAAGTTCGAGATAGGGCGCGTCGATCCCGCCGCTCGAGACGGTGATCCGCTCGGAGGTAATCGGCACCAGCACAACCTGTTCGTCGCGGGTTACCGCGGCGCCGAGGCAGACCAGCGTGGTCAGGCCCAGACCACCCGCCAGCACGGCAAAGCGGTTACGTTGCCGGAGGTAAGTCTGCGCCTGTTCGTGCGCGAATTCTGCTCGCATGGTTTGCCTTCCTCAGCCCGCCAACAGGCGGCAGTGGGAGGGCGGCGTGGCCTTCAACCCGAGAAAGCTCCCGGGCAGATACCAGTACGCAGCATGCACCAGTGCCGAACCGGCGCCGCGTGCCTTTGCCTTCCGCAAGGCAAGCCAGGCCCCGGCGGCCAGGCCGATACCGATGAAGATATGCTGCGAGAGAATGCCCCAGGCGAAGGGAATGAGAATCCCTGCAAACTCGTCGATGGTCCAGAAGCCGATGAGCTCCGGGTCGTCGAGCCGCCGTGGAACGAGGTACCTGTCGGCCATGCCGCCCTCCTGTCGTGACCGGATCCGCTGATCAGATGACCGCGGTCACGACCGAGGTGACGATCGGCACGCCGGTGCCGACACCGATCCCGACGCCGACCGGCACCGCGACCTGGCCGAGCGAGAAGCGCCCCGAGGCGAGACCGATCAGACCGCCCGCAAGGCTGAGCACGGTGATGATCTTGCCGCCCGAGCCTTCAAGGAAGTCGGTGAACTTGGTCAGCGCGGGATCGAAGGTGGTGTCGGCGCCGGCGAAGGCGGCACCGGCGCAGGCCAGCGCCACGCAGGCGGGAAGAATGTAGTCGCGGCCGCGTGCACGGTTGGGCATGCGCTGCTGGACCGGAAGGGCAGTCTTGGTGGTCATGGATGGAAACTCCGAGGGATTGAACATCAGCCAGCGATACGTTCGCTGTATGTTCTTTCCTCTCCCGGGAGCCGGGCTGTAGGAAATCGGGAACTGGATTTTGGGGCTGCCGACCAAACAGAAAGCGACATCTGAAGGGGCAATGGACGGGATTCGCGCAGGCTGATCGCGGAGCAGCGCCGACTGTGCCGGCTTCTGAGCGATGCGAGCCGCGATCTGCGCTGGTGCGGACGGAATTCGCGCGAATCATCGAAGGAAGCTGATTCGTCCCTTCCTCTATGTTCTCTAGATGTTCTTTTCGTTTTCCTACAGGCTTCCTTCGCGGTTAGCCGGTGAGTCGATCACATCTTGAGAAAAGGATTCGTCGATGACCAACATGGCGCTCTTTGCCGAACAACAGGTTCGCGCCGATCTCGCCCGGCTGCTTGTAGCAGCTGTCGAAACCAGCGGCCGTGCCCGCTGCGACATCGCGCGCGACGCGCAGATCCATAAAGATGCCCTGCGCCGCGTCCTTGCCGGCGAACGCTCAGCCAGCCTCGGTGAAGCCTTGCGCATTCTCGCTGCGAGCGGTGTCGCGCCGCACGCCCACCTGCTTCTTTTCCTTGTCAGCAGCGGAGATCACGCGATCGCCTGGCTGCAATCAGACCTCGCGCAGTTCTTCGAGGACTTTTCTGGCGAACTGCCTTCAGCGCTCGAGCGTGTCTTGGGCAACCAGGTTCACGATGTGAAGCCGCGCTGGGCTAAGGGCACCGCTCATCGTGTTGCACGGCTGCTCTCCGACCACATCGATGAACTCGAACGCAAGGACGTCCTGCTTGGCGATGTCTTTGCCGGTGTCGAAGGAGGCCATCGTGGGTGAGGAGATCGACAAGGGAGCGACCGAAACCCGCCGGGTCACCCGTCTCATTCGTCTGCCCGAAGTACAGCACCGTGTCGGCCTCGGCCGTTCGACGATCTATCGCTGGATGAGCGAGGGTAAGTTTCCAAAGCCGGTGCAGTTGGGTGGCTATGCGGTCGCATGGGGGGAGGAAGACATAATTGCTTGGGTCGAGAGCCAACTCAAGAGGTAGACAGATAGCAGTCGTTACGATCGGATGAATGCGCCATCACCACCAGCATAACTATTCGCCGCAGCTAGGCTTGGAAACCGCGCGCCCGAGATCTACCAAAGCAAACCGACGAACTCAATTTGAGTTCGATCGCCCAGCCCTATCTCGATCGACTGTGGCCGACTCAACCACCGTGGTCTGGCCTGCAGGCAAATTGGCCCATCCCAGTCCCAAGGACTTCTGGATCGCGATCCAGCCATTTGTCATGGCGGCGATCGCCCGATCGAGATTTGCTCTGGCCTGTTCGCGCTGGCGGATCGAAGTGTTGAGCTCGCCCTGCGAGATTACCCCCGCTGCGCGGCGTTGCTCGTTAAGCTCCGCAGCCGTGTCGGCCTGTCGACTGATTTGCGCCAGCGCGGCTACGTTGGCTCGTTGCTGCCCGAACCGGGCAAGCGATTGTTCGGCATCGCGCAGTGCGCCGAGGACCACTTCAACATAGCGTGCTTCGGCCTCGTCGCGCGCACTCTCGGCCTGATCGATCGATGCTGCCGTGCGGCCGAAATCAAGCAGGTTCCACTGTAGCCTCGGCAAGGCGATCGCTGACAGATTGCCGAGATCAAAGATGTCATCCGGCTGCGATCCGCCCAAACCGAGTATGCCCATGAATGAAAGCTTGGGGAAGCGAGCGGCCTCCGCCACTCCGATGCGCGCATTCGCCGCCGCGAGCGTTCGTTCCGCGGCACGAACATCCGGCCGCCGCGCTATCAGCGCGGCGGGATCACCCACCGCGACCCGTTCGGGGGGAAGCGGAATTTCGGCCTGAGCCGTCAGGAGCCCGTCGAGTGCTCCGGGCGCTTCGCCCGTAAGCACCGCGAGCGTGTCCTTGAACACATCGATGTCCGCTTGCGCTTCCGCGATCTGCGAGTTGAGCAATTCGAGCTCGGCGTTCGCGTTGCCGACCGGGAATAGCGCGAGAGCGCCCTGCGTATAGCGCTGATAGGTCAATTCGAGAGTTTGCTGCTGCAACTCACGCTCGCGCTGGACGAGCTCGAGCCGCCCCTGCGCTTCCCGCAGGCTCACATAAGCCCGCGCGACTTCAGCGGCGAGCTGAACTTTCGAATCCTCGGCGTTCGCCACCGAGGCCGCAGCCTGAGCGTTGACCATCTCGACACGCCGTGCCTGCCCCCCTGCGAAATCGATCTCCCAGTTTGCATTGAGCCCGACGTTGTAAACGCTGAGGCTGTCCTGCTCTTCGGTGTCTGCAGGAGCGCCGGGCGATCCCGCGGGCGGGCCGCTGCCGATATCCAGACCTGGAATCTTCGCCTGGATCGCAGTCGCCTGCGCAGCCACGGCGGGCAGCCGGTTGGCGCGCTCCTGGCGGACAGAAGCCCTTGCCTGTTCGATGCGAGCGCGCGCCGCGGCCACGCCCGGATTGCCGGCCAGCGCGCGTGCTTCCAGATCATTGAGGACCGGATCGCCGAGCAGCGTCCACCAGTCGCCGGCAATCGGCGCTGACGGATCGATTTCGGGGCCGGCCCGTGCGAACGCGTCGCTTGCGGCGGTCGCAGGTTGCGGGGGACCGGCATAGTCGGGACCGGACATGCAACCCGTGAGGAGCGCCATGGGAGCGAGGAGAGTTAGGGTCTTGCGCATAGAGTTCTCAGTGCATCGAAAGGGATACGTTCTTCGGGAGAGGCTTGAGGAACAGTACCAGCGGCACCGTGGCCAGGGTAATCGCGCCCATGGCGAAAAACACATCGTTGTAGGTCATTACGAACGCATCGCGCTGAATGATGCCGGAAAGCATCTCCAGCGCGGCCTGTGGGCTGCCCAGCGACGCCGTCATGCCGTCCAGGTATTCCTGTAGCCGGGGGCTGTTGGCGTTGAGGGTTTCTTCCATGCGCCGACTATGATGCCACAGGCGCTGATCCTGGAACGAGGCAAGCCCCGCGAGCGCGAACGAACCGCCGAGGTTTCGCGCAGCGTTGAAAATCCCGGAAGCATCGCCGGCATCCTCCTTGGCAACCGAAGCTACCGTCGCCTGATTGAGGAACATCATCGTGAGGATCATGCCGATGCCTCGCAGGAATTGGCTTTCGGTGAACACTCCACCTCCCGATGCCGCTGTCAGATTGATGCTGACGAAGCAGCTTAGCGCCATGATGAACATGCCCACGCCGACCGCAATCCGGATGTGAATCCTTCGTATCATGAAGGGCAGCACAGGCATCAGCAGGAAGGCCGGAACACCCATCCAGAAGATTACGAACCCAGTCTGCAAGGCATTGTAGTCGGAGATTATCGCAAGAAATTGCGGGATCACGTAGGTCGAGCCATACATGACCATGCCGAGTGCCAGCGCCATGACCACGACGCTGGCAAACTGCCTGCTGAGCATCAGGCGCAATTTGAGCACTGGCTTGCGTGCATACAGCTGTCCGTAAGTCAGAAGCGCGAAGCCGACGATCGTCATCAACGTGAGCTGCACGATCAGTGTGGATTCGAACCATTCCTCACGGTGACCTTCTTCCAGAACGACGGTCAGCCCGCCAAGGCCAAGGATCATACCCACGATGCCTGCCCAATCCGCCTCGCGCAGGTAGACCCAGTCAGGTTTTTCGTGGGGCAGCCCGATGAAGAGCAGAGCCAGGAGCAAGGCGCAGACGGGCACGTTGACGAAGAAAGCGTAGTGCCAGCTCAGGTTCTCCGTAAGCCAGCCCCCGACGAGCGGCCCCATGACCGGACCAAGGACCACCGTCATCCCGAACAGCGCCATTCCGATGGGTTGCTGCGATGGAGGCAGCCGCTTCGCCACGATGGTCATGGCGGTGGGAATCAGCGCGCCTCCCATGAATCCTTGACCGGTGCGGCCGATGATCATGGTCGTCAAATCGGTGGCAATGCCGCACAACACCGAAAAGGCCGTAAAGGCGGAAACGGCGACGATGAGCAGAGTTCGAAGGCCGAGCAGTCTTTCCAGCCATGCACTCAGAGGGATGATGATGATTTCGGCTACAAGGAAAGCTGTCGCAATCCACGTGCCCTCGGTTCCGGTCGCGCCGATTTCTCCCTGTATCGTCGGCAGCGCGGAATTGACGATCGAGATGTCGAGCGTTGCCAGCATCGCGCCGAGTGCACCGGCGGCTACGGCGATCCAGGCCGTGGCATCGGCCTTCTCGACCGGCGGAGCAACCGCAGCAGAGGCACCTGCCATCGGTCAGTCTCTGGCCGCGTTGCGGATCGAATCGAGTTCGTCTCTGGCGCCGCGGGTATCAACGCTGGCGACAACGGACATGCCCGGCACCAGCAGACGCAGGACTTCGGAAGAAGCCTGAATGGATATGCGGACCGGGACGCGCTGAACGATCTTGGTGAAATTGCCCGTCGCGTTTTGCGGAGGCAGGATCGAGAATTCCGCCCCGGTCCCGGGGGCGATGCTTTCCACTCTCCCCGATAACTCGAGATCGGGCAGCGCGTCGATTTCCAGGGTGACGGGTTGCCCGGGGCGGACGAGGCCGAGCTGCGTTTCCTTAAAATTCGCCGTCACATAAAGACGGTCGGTGGGAACCACGCTCATCAGGCGCTGGCCGGGCTGGACAAATTGTCCGGGCCGGACCGTGAGGTCACCCACCCGCCCGGAAATGCTCGCCCTGAGCGTGGTCGACGACAGGTTCAGGCGGGCCGCCTCAAGCTGCGCACGAGCTGCGTTGGCTTGCGAATTGGCTTGGTCTATCTGTTCGCCCAGCGTGCCTTGCCGCCGCTGTGCAGCCGTGAGCGCGGCGCGCGCCGCCGCGACCTGGGCTTGCGCTTCTCTGGCCTGGGCCTGCAGCTGGTCGAGCCTTTCGCGCGGCTCCGCTCCGGAAGCGGCAAGGGGGCGATAACGCGCAACCTGCTCCGCAGCCAGACCGGCCTGCGCAGATGCCGCGGCAAGTTGGGCACGGGCCTGCTCGATAGCCGCATCCTGCTCTCGCTGTTGTGCGCGAACCGTATCAGCTCCGGCGAGCGACGCCGCGATCTGGGCTTCGACCTGGTTCGTCTGGGCGCGATAATCCCGCACGTCCAGCTGCACAAGTGCATCGCCCGACGCAACCGTTTGATTCTCAGTCACCAGTACGCGCTCGACATAGCCGGCAATTTTGGGGGAGATGATGACGCTGTCGGCGGCGATATAAGCGTTGTCGGTGGACTGCTGGAATCGGCCGTACGTCTGATGATTGTAATACCAGTAGCCCCCGGCGAGCAGGACCAGAATGACGGCGATCAGCAGACCAAGCCGGACCCGCGGACTGGACAACCCCTTCGGACGTTCGCCTTGATCGCTATCGCCTGCTGTCTCGTCCGCCATGGTAATTTCGCTCCTCGCCATCGTTTGGCCCGTTGCACGAGCGATATAGCGGTCAAAATAAAATACGAAAGGCCTTTACTATTTTTTCCTGATCGATAGGACCCACTCATGACGGAAGACGAGGACACTCTCGCACTCGACAATGTCATCACCGACGATGATCGAGCGATCTTCATGATGGACGAGATCAGTCGCGCCGCGCGCAAGGCATTCGATGACCGGGCACAGCCGCTTGGCCTCAATCGTACGCAGTGGCGTGTGCTGGCGCAGCTCATCAAAGATCCTGCCCTGAACCAGACCGACATCGCCAGGCGTCTCGAACTCGAATCCGCCACCATTGGCTTGGCGGTCACCGCCTTGACCCAGAAAGGCTTTATCGAGCGCCGCCGTGACCCGGCGGACGGGCGGTCTTGGAGTCTCGGCCTGACGAGACGGGTTGAGGAAATACTCCCTGACCTCAGACGGGCCGCAGACGCGACCCACCTGCGAATATGGAGCGGAATGACGCCGCAACAGAAGAGTACTTTGCATTCGCTTTTGGAGATGGTCAGCGAAAACGTACGGCGGGATGCTCTCTGATGGCAGACATGCCGCCTTCGCGCATGAGTGACCGGAAGCGGCTTGCGCAGGTCATAGCAATTCTCGGCCGTCACGGGCTGGGCGGCATCGTGTCCGCGTTGGGATCCGGCCGATCTCAAACCAATGCACATCCGACGCGCCCGGAAGCCCTGGTCGAGGCACTGCGCGAACTGGGACCAGTCGCGACCAAGCTTGGCCAGATCCTCGCGATGCGAAGCGATCTCTTGGGGCCGGATTGGACGGCAGCGCTATCGCAGCTGCACGATCGCGTTCCGGGTGTACCGTTCGAGCGTGTCGAGGCTCCGCTCACCCATGCTCTCGGGGAAGACTCCGGCCAGTATTTTCGTGAGCTGGATCGGGAGCCGATCGCGGCGGGCTCTATAGCGCAGGTGCACGCAGGAATACGGAGCGACGGCGTACCGGTCATCGTCAAGATCCGGCGACCGGGAATCGAAAGTGTCGTGGATGCCGACATGCGTTTACTGCGGCGCATTGCCCGATTGGCACAACGCGCCAGTCCCCTTGTCGAAAGACAGAGGCCCGATGAGCTGTTGCGGTTCTTCGCCGAAAGCCTCGATCGTGAGATGGATCTGGGCGCTGAAGCACGCGCGAGTGCGGAGATCGGCAGCTATCTTGCACGGTTCGGGATCGAGACAGCCCACTTCGACAACGAGGTGAGCGGGCGCAGTCTCAATGTCCAGGAGCGGGTCGACGCGATCCCGGCGACCGACTTGGCCACACTGAGGGACGCCGGCGTGGATTTTACGTCCGTCGCGCGCGGCTATTCACGCGCGGTGCTGAGCATGATTATCTTCAACGGTCGCTTCCACGCCGATCCGCATCCGGGCAATGTGCTGATCCGCCCCGACGGGACCTTGGTGTTCATCGACTTTGGCGCGGTAGGCACTCTGCTGCCAGAGCGGCGGGACGAACTGGTGCGCCTGTCACTGGCGATCGCCGGAGAAGATATCGACGATCTGGTCGATGTTCTCCTTCAGTGGGCAGGCAATCCGGCGGTCGATCGTGAGGCGCTGAAGGCATCGCTTAATCAATTGGTCGGCAAGTTTCGCAACACGCTTCTCGACCAGATCGACCTGTCTGGCATTTTCGCCGATGTATTCGATCTTCTGCGGACTTACCAACTGGCCCTACCCGGCGACCTCGCCTTGATGCTGCGCACGCTGCTCACCGCCGAGGGGTTCGTACGCCGTCTTGACCCGCGCTTCGACATAACGTCCGAACTTGCTCCGATCGGCAAACAACTGCTGATGGAGCGCGCCAGCCTGGCAAACCTGCGCGGAAATGCCCGGCGGACAGCATCGACGCTGATACGCGCGCTTCTCGGCACCCCGGAGATCGTCGAGAACCTGGCGTCGATCGCTCGCCGCGGACAGCTGCCGATCCGGTTGGATCCTCAGGATCTTGCGCGACTGGAAAGGCCGTCAGGTGCGGCGCCCATGCGTTCCAGCGACCTGATTGCGGCAGCGCTCATCGTATCGGCAGCTATCCTGGCAGACCTATCGATAATTGCAGCCATTGGCTGTGCCTTGGCGGCGCTGACATTCTTTTTTCTTGCCCGGAGGCCGCGCTCGTGAACGAGGATCGCCTGTTGCTTCCTGGTGCCGACGGCCTGACGCTTGTCGCAAGTACATTCGGACCGGCTGACGGTTTCCCTGTGCTTCTGGCTCATGGAGGCGGACAGACACGGCGCGCCTGGAGAAAGGTCGGCACTCGCCTGGGCCGGGCCGGATACCGAGCGATTGCCCTCGATCTCAGAGGGCATGGCGAAAGTCCATGGTCCCCGACCGGCGCTTATGATGTGCACGATTTCGGCCGGGATCTCGTTGCAGTTGCGCAGAGTTTCGAGCGCAATCCGGCGCTGATCGGTGCGTCGCTGGGAGGATTGGCGGGCCTTGTGGCCGAGGGCACGATCGCGCCCGGCACGTTCGCCTCGCTAACCCTCGTAGACATTACGCCGCAAATGGAAGCGAACGGGGTCGCGCGGGTCCTCGGCTTCATGGCGCAGCACGCCCGAGAGGGGTTCGAATCGCCCGAGCACGCTTCCGCTTCAATCGCAGCATATCTGCCGCACCGCGAGAGACGGCAAAGTTCCTCGGGATTGAAGAGTTACCTTCGAAAGGCACGGGACGGGCGGTATTATTGGCACTGGGATCCGGCATTCGTCGAGAACGTTACGCGCCGACGCACCATTACCGACGACGTTTCCGCCGGGTCGACCGAGCTTGTTCAGGCTGCGTCGGCGCTGTCGCTCCCGGTCCATCTCGTGCGCGGTGGATCTAGCGACCTTGTTTCTCCCGAAGGCGCCGCTGAATTCCGGAAACTGGTTCCCCATGCAAAATTCAGCGATATCGCTGGTGCGTCGCATATGGTCGCGGGCGACGAGAACGATGCGTTCGGCGACGCAGTACAGCGTTTCCTGGTCGAAACTCACCCTGTAAAACTGTGACCCTAATGATTGCGCCACAAGGCCAACCTCGGTCAGGTACTGTGGCGGACACCCTAGGAGCACGCGGGGCGCGAACTTTCAATGTTTCGGCACCTCTGCCGGACGGAAAAATCCCTGTTTGCGTGCAAGATGGAAACTAACGCAAACTTTTCCTTAGTGGGGTGGATCGTTGGCATTCTGATGCTTGCCACCATCGCTTTTGCGGTGTGGCTTCTCGATCCCACGCCCAATCAGGAAACATATCTCGTCAGGTTTGATCGCTCCGTGGAAGGCCTTCAGCCGGGGTCGACCGTAACACTGTCGGGTGTTCCTGTGGGTCGGGTAACATCGGTCCGCCTGGCGGAAAATGGACCGGGAAACGTTCTCGTCGTGCTGACTCTCGATCCTGATGCAGCGAAAGTTGACGGCCTTGAAGCGACAATCAGTACCAACCTGATAACCGGCGAGGCAGCGCTGGTGCTCGAGGGTCGAAGGGGCCGTCAAGGCATATACGCCGACAATTCAGGAAGGAAGATCATACCGCCCTCGGACGGAACCGGACTTTTTGGGGGGAATGCGACCGCTACCGTCGAGAGCGTGGCAAACAGTGTCCGCGCTTTGAACGAAGGACTGGAACCAGAAAAGCAGCGAGCGATCACCTCGGATCTTGCCCGGCTTCGAGTCACGACGGCCGATCTCGCATCGGATGTCGAAGGTTGGGACGAAGATTTGGGCTCAACAAAAGGAAGATTGTCAGACTTGCGGCAACGGATCGGTGGATGGGCGATTGATCTTCGAGACGCAGATCGCCGAATTTCGGACGGAAGCGCTTCCACCAGCGCGCGAAGACGTCTTCGCCAATTCAGCGAGGGGGTACAGAACGCTGAGAATAAGCTTTCCCAGGCAAAGAGCGGCATTCCGGCGATCGAAAATTCTCTGATCGAAGGGGAAGCGGTCTTTCGCGGACTCAGTCGCGACCTCGGGCCTGTCAGAGAGAAAATCGAAGATGTCGAGGTCAGGGGAATGGCATCAGATCCTCCTCTCCCAGACTATCGGGCTGGGAGAAGAGACGCTGGAGCGAATTCCGAACATTCAAAGTGAGCCTAACGAACGACGGCTCTCGGAGAGAGAGCACAGCCCGTTGAATGGCGGAAAGGAGGGCGCTTAGCGGACATCAATCTTGGCTGGTTTCCCGGGCGCAAAAATGCATTCTAGAGTCCCCAAAAAGGCATCGAACCAATGCATTAGACGGCATTTGCGGGCCTTTTGCGGGCTCTTCGCACAAACCGAATTACCTAAACATCTGAAAAAAGGTAAAAAATGAGACCGATTGTGATGCCTCTTCTGGAACCATTTCCGGGACCGGCGATCGCCTGACTTCCCGGTTCAGTACCACGATTCTGCCAATTACGGTCGGTCGGATCAATTCGGGCCGGCGACTTCTTCGATCGCCTCGACGATCGTGGCGTAAACGCGGTCGAGTTGAGCTTCCTCGATACAGTAGGGCGGCATCACGTAGACCGTGTTGCCCAGCGGGCGCAGCAAAACGTTGCGGGCGCGGAAGGCGGCGAGCAGGCGGGGGGCGAGATCGGAGAGGTATCCGTCCGCCTCGCCCACGTCGACAGCGGTGATCGTCCCCGCCTGGCGCGCATTGCGGACCAGCGGGTGCGAAGTCAGGCGCGTCAGCTGCGCCGATTGGCGTTGTGCCAGCGTGGCGATCCGCTCGGCCACCGGTTCATCCTGCCAGATCGCGATATTGGCGTTGGCCGCCGCGCAGGCGACCGGATTGGCGGTGTAGCTCGACGAATGGAAGAACATCCGCGCGCGGTCGTCGCTCAGGTGAGCTTCGAACACCGGTTCGCTCGCCATGGTGACCGCCAGCGGGATCGCGCCGCCGGTCAGTCCCTTCGACAGGCACAGGATATCGGGCTCGATTCCCGCCTGCTCGCAGGCGAGCATGGTGCCGGTCCGTCCCCACCCCGTCATCACCTCGTCGGCGATGAAGAGCGTGCCGTGTAGGGCGCAGATGCGGCGCATTTCGGCCAGGGTCGCGGGCGAATACATCAGCATCCCGCCCGCCCCCAGCACCAGCGGTTCGACGATGAAGGCGGCGGCCCGGTCGCGGCAGGCGCGTTCGAGCGCGTCGAGCGTGCGCTGCTCGGCCCCCTCGTCTGGGAAGGGGATCGAGGTGACGTCGAACAGCAGCGGTTCGTAGGCGCGGTTGAAGGCCCCGCGCGCGCCCACCGACATCGTCCCGATCGTGTCGCCGTGATAGCCATTGTCCATCACCACGATCCGATGGCGCGCCTCGCCCCGGTGGAGCCAGTAGCCGAGCGCCATCTTGAGCGCGACCTCGACGCTGGTCGATCCGGAATCGGAGAAGAAGACGCGAGTCAGGCTTTCGGGCATCAAGTCGCGCAGGCTGGCGGCCAGTTCCTCCGCCGGGCCGTGGGTCCAGCCGGCGAAGAT
The DNA here is from genome assembly GCF_034374265.1 of Pseudoblastomonas marina. NCBI lineage: Bacteria > Pseudomonadati > Pseudomonadota > Alphaproteobacteria > Sphingomonadales > Erythrobacteraceae > Pseudoblastomonas > Pseudoblastomonas marina. Next base: position 1,812,664 of record NZ_CP139718.1, read on the forward strand.
GATCTGGTCGAGCCGCGCCGCCTGCTCGGCGATCGCCGCCGCGATCTTTGGATGGGCATGGCCGTGCGTCGTCACCCACCACGACGAGATCGCATCGATCACCTCGGCACCGTCTCGCGTATGGAGCACGGCACCCTGTGCGTGGGTGACGTGCGGGATCGGCTCGCCGAGCCCGTGCTGGGTAAACGGATGCCAGACCGGCGAGCTGGTCATGCGAAATCTCCGAGGTCGAATGCGCGCGCGAAGGCTGTAGACAGGTTGTCGGCATCGAGCGGGTCGACGATCGGCAGGCGCCCCAGCCGCGCGACCTCGCCGATCCCGCAGATGGTCGCCTCGCTGTCCTCCTGAGGCGCGCCGATAAAGGCCACGCCGAGGATGGGTACGCCGCGTGAACGCAGCGCCTCGATCGTCAGCAGCGAGTGGTTGATCGTGCCCAGCTCGGTCCGCGCGACGATAACCGCCGGCGCGCCCCATCGCGCGAACAGATCGGCATAGAGCAGGTCGCGCGTGACGGGCACGAGCGCACCGCCCGCGCCTTCGATCACCAGCGTGCCGTCCACCTTCGGCAGGTCGAGTCGCTTAGGGTCGATCGTGACGTCGTCGAGCTCGGCGGCGCGATGAGGAGAGCATGGCGTCGTCAGGCGGTAGGCTTCGGGCAGGATCGATGCCTCGGAAACGCCCAGCGCCGCCACACGCGCGCTGTCGCTGCCATCGTCGAGCCCGGCCTGCACGGGCTTCCAGTAATGTGCGCCGAGCGCCGCAGCCAGCGCGGCGGCGAACACCGTCTTGCCGATATCGGTATCGGTGCCGGTCACGATGATCGTCTCTTTCACAGGAGTTCTCCCAAGGCTGTCGCAAGCTCGTCGATGGCCTGATCGTCGGTGTTGAGGGTGATCGAGACGCGCAGCCGCGCCGTGCCGTCGGGCACGGTCGGCGGGCGGATGCCGCGCACGTCGAAGCCGCGCGCCTGGAGCGCCGCCGCGATCTCCATCGCGCGGGCATCGTCGCCGATCGGGACCGGCTGGACCTGGCTGCCGCTCGGGGCAATGCCAAGCGGTGCCACGGCGCGGCTGGCGCGGACGACGAGCGCCTGCAATCGGGCGCGGCGGTCATCGGCCTGCTCGATGATTGCCAAGCTCTCGCGCACGATGGCCGCGATCAGCGGAGATGGCGCGGTCGAGAAGATGAAACTGCGCCCGCGATTGACGATGAAATCGCGCAGGTTCGCGGGGAGGAGGATGAGCGCGCCCTCGCAGCCCAGCGCCTTGCCGCAGGTCGCGAGTACGACCACGTTCTCGCGGCCTCGCAGTGCGGCGGCGAGGCCGCGTCCCTCCGGACCATGGACGCCGACCGCATGCGCCTCGTCGACCAACAGCATGGCATCCATACGCTCCGCCAGCGCGGCGAAGTCGACGATCGGCGCCCGGTCGCCGTCCATGCTGTAAAGCGTCTCGATCGCGATCCACGGCGTGCCGGTTCCGCCCGCCCTGCGCCAGCGGCGGATCGCGTCTTCGGCGGCGTTCGCATCATTGTGCGCAAAGCTCTCGCCGGGCGCGCGCGACAGGCGCATGCCCTCATGCGCGCTGGCGTGCACGAGCGCGTCGTACAGGATCAGGTCGTCCGGCTGCGGCAGCGTTGCGAACAGCAGGCTGTTGGCGGCAAAACCCGTGGCGATAAACAGCGCGGCTTCGCTGCCGAAGAACCGGGCCGCCTCGGCCTCGAGCGTCTCGTGCTCGGCGGTGTTGCCGCGCAGGAGGCGCGAGCCGCCCGAGCCGAGATCGACACCCCGGCGCAATGCGGCGATCGCGGCTTCGCGCAGCTGCTCCGATCGGGCGAGGCCGAGATAGTCGTTGGAGGAAAAATCGCGCCCCGATCGCGGTGCGAGCGTGCGGCGGCGACTGGCCTGCTCGAGCCTGCGCAGGTCGTCGCGGTAGAAATCGGGAAGCGTCACGCAGCGGCCCATAGGCAAGCATGCCCGGTCTGCAAAGGGAACCTGCCCGCCCCTCCTGGGCCCGGTCGTCTGCCCCTTCACATTGCGCCGCGGGCACGCCACATGCACCCGCACTCCACAAACACTGGCGCGCGCTGCCGCGCGTCATCCCGTTTCCCGCAAGAAAGGCCCCGCCATGACCGATTATCCCTCGCTCCATCTCCTGATCGGCGGCGACAAGCTGGGAACCGACGGGCGCGAAACGCGCGACGTGATCGACCCGGCCACCGAGGAAGTGATCGGCCAGCTGCCCTGCGCCTCGAAGGACGATCTCGACCGCGCGCTCGACCATGCGGCGAAGGGTTTTCGCATCTGGCGTGACACGCCGGCCGACAAGCGCGCCGCGATCCTGCGCAAGGGTGCCGAGCTGATCCGCGAGCGCGCCGACGACATCGCGCAGATTCTCACCCGCGAACAGGGCAAGCCGGTGGCCGAAGCCAAGGGCGAGACGCTCTATGCTGCGAACCTGATCGAATTCTATGCCGGCGAATGCCAGCGCATCTACGGCCGCACGCTGGTGCGCCCCGACGGGCAGAGCGCACGGGTCGAATACGAGCCGGTCGGCCCGGTCGCCGCCTTCGCGCCGTGGAACTTCCCCTCGCTCAATGTCGCGCGCAAGATCGGCGGACCGCTTGCCGCGGGCTGTTCGGTGATCGTCAAGCCCGACGAGGAAACCCCTGCCGCGGGCCTCGCGATCTGTCAGGCGATGATCGATGCCGGGGTCCCCGGCGAAGCATGCCAGGTGGTGTTCGGCGTGCCCGACGATATCAGCCGCCACCTGCTCGGCTCGCCGGTGATCAAGAAACTGAGCTTCACCGGCTCGACCGCGGTCGGCAAGCATCTCGCCGCGCTCGCCGCGCAGGACCTGAAGAAGGCGACGATGGAGCTCGGCGGCCACGGCCCCGTGCTGGTGTTCGACGACATGGATGTCGACCACGTGCTCGACAAGATGGTGCCGACCAAGTTCCGCAATGCCGGGCAGGTCTGCGTCAGCCCCACGCGCTTCATCGTGCAGGATTCGATCTACGAGCAGTTCCGCGACGGATTCGCCGCGCGCGCCAAGGCGATCGAGGTCGGCAACGGGTTCGACCAAGACACGCAAATGGGCCCGATGGCCAATGCCCGCCGCCCCGACGCGATCGAGGCGATGATCGCCGATGCGCGCGACAAGGGCGCAAAGGTGCTCGCGGGCGGCGAGCGGATCGGCAACCAGGGCTTCTTCTATGCCCCCTCGGTGCTCGCCGACGTCCCGATCGAGGCCGAGATCATGAACGAGGAGCCGTTCGGGCCGGTCGCGATGATCAATCGCTATGACGGCGAAGCAGCCATGCTCGAAGAGGCCAACCGCCTGCAATACGGCCTCGCCGCCTATGCCTGGACCAATGACAAGGCCCGTCGCCAGCGGCTCGTACGCGAGATCGAGGCCGGCATGGTCGCATTGAACCATACAGCGGTCAGCGCGGTCGACGCCCCGTTCGGCGGGGTCAAATGGTCGGGTTATGGCAGCGAGGACGGCCACGAGGGCGTGATGGCGTGCATGGTCCCCAAAACCATCCACGAAACGCTCTAGTTCAGGACGTTGATTGCCTCTCGCACCCGCGCCTCGACCTCGTCGCGCGGGAGACCGGGGGGGATGATCTCGCCGAAGCGGATGGTGATCGTGCCGCTGCGTTTCCAGCCGCGGTGGTAGAGCGGCCCACTGTTCACCGCCATCGGCACCACCGGCACGCCGAGCATCTTGTAGAGACCGGCGAAGCCCGACTGCAGCTTCGGCTTCGCGCCGTGCGGCACGCGACTGCCTTCGGGGAAGATCGCGAGCACGCGATCCTGCGCGGCATAGGCCTTCCCGTCGGTGATCATCCGGCGCAGCATCTTCGCGCCCTGCTCGCGGTGGACCGCAACCGCGCCCCACCGCGTCGCGGCGGGGCCCCAACCCGGGATGCGCCACAATTCGGCCTTGGCGAAGGGCACGGGCCTGTCGAGCAGTGCGGGCAGGTGGATCGCCTCGAAAAAGCTTTCGTGCTTGCTTGCGACCAGGTGGCCGCCCGCCGGGGCATTGCCCTCGACCACGATCCGGATCCCGAGCAAATTGCGTACGCACCAGTGATGCCAGTCGGACCACGCCTGGACCGCACCGGTCGCGCCGCGCAGGCGCAGAAGCGAAGCGATCCCGGCCCAGCCGATCAGCGGAAAGCTGCCGCCGTAGAAGGCGATGGCGAAAGCGATGTTGCGGAGGATGGTGACCGGTCCGGGCATGGCGCTACTCCCACAGTCCGGCGAGACGCCGCGCGAGCAGCTTGTGATATTCGAGAAACAGCATGCCGAAGGTCGGATCGGTCGGCACCGCATCCTCGAGGATCACCACCTTGCCGCCGGTCGCGCGTTCGAGATCAAGCGCGGTGCGACGGATATGCCAGTCCGAGGTGACGAGACGGACCGAGCGAAATTCCTTCTCTTCCAGCCACTTTGCCGCTTCGCGGGCGTTGGACTTGGTATCGACCGAAACGAAATCGAGCGTCACGCAGCATTCCATCAGCGCTTCCTCGACCCCGAAGCCCTCGGCGAATTCGGGCGGGCGCACTTCGCGATCGACCCCGGCGACGAACATCGCCTGCGCCTTGTCCTCGCGCAGCAATTCGAGTCCGCGATCGATCCGCCCGCCGCCGCCGGTCGGGACAACGATCGCATCGGTCTGAGTATCGGCGGCCGGTTGCGGCAGGACAATCGCGAACCACACGAAGCCGAGCGCCCACAGCAGCGCGACGACGGCGGCCGAACGGCGGACGATCTGGCCGAAACTCACAGCATCTTCCCCAGCGCACGCATGACCGAGAAGCGCGCCGTCGCCATTGCCAGGAACACGCCGACGATGGGCACGGCGGCGAGCGCCAGCCAGTCGTTCCATTCGAGGGTCGCCTGGCCGGCGAGCCCGTCACCCAGCCCGGCGAAGCGCAGGCCCAGCGCGAGGATCGTCAACAGCGCCACTGCCAGCCCGATCGCTCCGCCTCCGGCCGCGTCGAGCGCGATCGAGCGCTGGAAAACGCGGGCGATCTGGCCATCGGTCCCGCCGAGCATGTGCACCACCTCGATCGTGTCGCGGTGCGCGTTGATCGCGGTGCGCGCCGCCAGCAACACGGCCGCCGATGTCGCCGCGGCGAGCATCACGATGAGCGCAAGCGCCATCCAGCGCAGCGATTCGACCGCATCGAACACCGGTCCGAGCCAGCTCGCCTGCGCATCGACCCGTGCGTCGGGCGCGAGCGGCGCGATCACCTGTTCGATCCGGTCGATGGCGGCGCTGCTCGGTTCGCCGCGCAGGCGGATATCGACCATGGCAGGGATCGGGACGTTGCCACCTTCGACCGCTTCCTCGCCCAGCCACGGCTCGACCAGCGCATCGAGTTCTTCCTGCGGCACGCGCTGAACCGAGACGACCCCGGCGAGGCCCTGCAATGCGGGCAGCAGCAATTCGACCTGTCGGCTCCGCTCGCTCTCGTCGGGCTCGAGCACCTGGACCGTGACCCCGCCCTCGATCGAGGCCGAGGTGCTCTCAGCCATGTTGCCGAGCGCCAGCGCACCCGCCGCGGCGACCACGGTGATCGCCACCATGATCGCGATCAGCCACGGCATCGGCCCGCTCATCCGCGCCTGCGGAACCATCGCGGTATCGCCCGAGGCACCGAGCGGGCGCCAGCCGCGCCGGACGCTGTCCTTGACCACCGGTGGGGTGGATTTTCCCTTGGCGCCGCTCATGCCGAAAGGCCCTTGCGCGGAGGATAGCGCAGGGCGCCGGTCGGGTCCGAAAGCTTGCCCTTGTCGAGGCGCATGATGAGCGAGTCGGGCACATTGCGCAACAAATGGAGATCGTGGGTCGCGACCACCACCGCGGTGCCGAGGCGCCCCAGCGCCTCGAACAGCCGCATGAGCTTGACCGCCATGTCGGGATCGACATTGCCGGTCGGTTCGTCGGCCACCAGCATGTCGGGCCGCCCGATGACCGCGCGCGCGATCGCCACGCGCTGCTGCTCCCCGCCCGACAGGGTAGCGGGTCGCGCATCGACCCGATCAGCGAGCCCAACCCATTCGAGCATATCGCCGACCGGCTTGCGCAGATCCTTTTCCGCCACGCCCGCCACCCGCAGTGGCAGCGCGACATTGTCGAAGGCGGAGAGGTGCTGGAGCAGGCGAAAATTCTGGAAGACCGTGCCGATCCGGCGCCGATAGCCCGGCAGCCGGTCGCGCGGCAGCGTGATCGCGTCCTGCCCGAACATCGAGATTGCCCCGCGCGAGGGGCGCTGGGCGAGGTAGAGCAGCTTGAGCAGCGAGGTCTTGCCCGCGCCGCTCGCCCCGGTGAGGAAGTAGAATCGGCCCGGATAGAGCGAGAACGAAACGTCGCTCAGCACTTCCTTGCCCGTCCCGTAGCGCAACCCGACATTGTCGAAGCGAACGATCTCATCTTCGCTGGCCGTGGTCATGGGGCTTTCGAGGCTCTTTTCTCGTTCTGGCGCGCTGCGCCCGGTCGATAGGGGCTATAGCGATGCCTCCATGTGGAAAAAAGGCCCGCATGCGCGCGTTTGCACGGGCGCGAACTTGCGGCGCCGTGCGCGTTGTGCGTAAGCCCCTAGGGATGATTATTGCCTGTCCGGCCTGCAACACGCGCTATGCCGTCCCCGACAGCGCCATCGGCGTGGACGGTCGGACCGTGCGTTGCGCGAAGTGCAAGCACAGCTGGTTCCAGGACGGTCCGCCGGTCGAGCGACTGACCGATGCACCGGCTCCGGCTCCGCCCCCTCCCCCACCGCCCGCGCCCCAGACTCGGTCCCAGCGCGCGCCCGAAGGTGCGTCCGAGACCGCACCGGCGCGCCGGACACCCATGGCCGGGCTCGCAGCCGAAGGCGTCGAGCGTCCCGTCGCGCGCGACCACGTGCCGCCGCCTGCACCGACGTCCGCCCCGGTGCCGCCGTCCGAGCCGGCACCGGAGCAGGGCAACGAACCGGTCCCACCGCCGCCGGTCGCCGATCCGGTCCCCGAGCGGTTCGACGAGGACGATCACGGCGAACCGCCGGTCGGCCACGACATCCCCGCGCACGATCACGGTTCATACGACGAGGAAGATGTCGAAACCGGATCGAGCTTCGCGCACGAACCGCCCTTCCGCCCGCGCCGCAACTGGACGCGGATCTGGACGATCGGCGCGGTCGCCTTCGCGCTTGCCGCGCTCGGTGTGTTCGGGGCGCTGCAATATTTCGGCATGCCCGACTGGTTGCCTGGCAACCGCCCGACCTTCGTCCAGGCACCGCCCGATCTCGTGCTCGAATTCCCGCCCGACCGGCAGGACCGGCGCACACTGCCCAACGGGATCGAATATTTCGAGACCAGCGGGACGGTAACCAATGTCGGCACCGAGACCCGGCGCCTGCCCCCGATCAAGATCGTGCTGCGCGATTCGCGCGAGCGGATCGTTTACGAAACGCAGATCGTCCCCCCGGTGGGCGAGCTCGCCCCGGGCGAAAGCGTGACCGTGAACGAGGCGATCGTCGACGTGCCGACCAGCGCGAAATTCACCGAATTCGGATGGGCGGCGTTCTGACGCTGAGAAAATTCGCGCGAATGCAATCAAACCGCACGGATGCGCTTGCGGCCCCGCCAAACCGGTGTTAATGGCGCGCGCCTACCGAGCAGGCCCGCTCCTTCGATAGCGGGCCTTGTCATGTCTAGAGTGCGGTCGTGGCGGAACTGGTAGACGCGCAACGTTGAGGTCGTTGTGGGTGAATAACCCGTGGAAGTTCGAGTCTTCTCGACCGCACCAGACATTTCGGTTCCAGCCACAATCGATCGATTCGAGGCAGTACCGGCCGGCGCATACGCGCGATCGCTGTCAGGCGACCTTGCGACTGTATTCGGCGGTGATCGTGCGGATATCGTCGAAGGTCATCGGTTTTCCGATCAGGTAACCCTGCGCGATGTCGCACCCGGCCGAGCGGAGGAATTCGAGGCACTCGGCGTGCTCGACGCCTTCGGCGACGACGGTCAGGCCGAGTTCGTGCGCCAGCTGGATCGTCGACCGCACGAGCATGGCATCGCTGACCTCCTTGTGGGCATGCTGGACGAAGCTCCGATCGATCTTCAGTTCGGACAGCGGCATCGTCTTGAGGTAGGAGAGGCTCGATTGCCCGGTGCCGTAATCGTCGATCGAAATGGCGATGCCGAGCGCGCGCAAGCGATGGAGCGCAGCGGTCGATTCCTCGGGATCGTCGAGCGTCGCGCTTTCGGTGATTTCGAAAACCAACCTGTCCCGCGGGATGCCACTGGTCGATACCAGCTGTTCGATTTCCCGGATGAAGGACCTCGAGGATAGCAGCCGCGCCGAAATATTGACGGCGGCGCGCAGCACGATCCCCTCGTCGCACCAGGCCATCAGCGCGTCGATCGACTTGCGCAGGACGTAAATCGTCAGCGAATCGATCCGGTTGGATTTCTCGGCCAGCGGGATGAAGTGGCCGGGAGCGAGGAAACCGCGGGTCGGATGCTGCCAGCGCACCAATGCCTCGACGCTTGCGATCTCGTTCGACCCCAGATCGAGTTGCGGCTGGAACCAGACCTGCAACTCCTCGCGTTCGATCGCACCTTCCAGCTCGCCGAGTAGCGAAACGCGGCGTTCCATGTTTTCCTGTTCGGTGTCGGCGTGGAAGGAGACGGTCCGTTTCTGGGTCGCCGCCACGCGCGCCGCGTGGATCGCTTCGTTGAGCGCATCTTTCGATGCCACCCCGAAGGTCAGGTCGGTATCGACCGCCCGGTTATCGATATACATCGGCGCGCGCAGGAGCTTTGCCAGCTTTGCCAGCTCCTGATCGGGATCGTAGCCAAGGGCCGAAACCGTCCATGCGAGCACTCGCTCCTCGACCCGGAAGATACACACCGATGCATCGTGCTCAGTGACACGGTCGGCCATGCGCCGGATCAGCGTATCGCTCCCATCCTCACCGAGAACGGCGCGCAGGGCCTCGTAATTGTCGAGTGCCATGGCGATCGTGAGGCGTTCCTCGTCGATCCCGGGGCGCTGTACGAACGCGCGACGATTTTGCAGGTCGGTGCCGGGGTCGTAGAGACGCCGATGCTGGAAATCGTGGTGGAGATGTCGTGCGATGATCATTCCGGTAACCGCGATTACGCATACCAGCGCCGGCACGATATCAGCCGCGATCCGCGACACCGCCTGCAAGCAGAACCCGGCGACCATCAACGACACGGTGATCGTGCCGCCCCTCGCGGCAGCCAGTGCGGAAGTCTGGGCACCGAGGATCCACACCGAGATCAAAGCCGCAAACGCCAGTGGCAGGATCCAGCCGATTTCGACGAAGCGTCCCGCCAGCAGCGTTTCGACACCCAGCGCCTGGACGACCGCCCCCGGAATGACGCCATGAAGCGGCACGGGGTAACGATCGAACAGCTCGATCGCGGTCGCGCCGATGATGACGTCCTTGCCGCGCAACTCGTCGGGATCGAACCGGCCACGCTCGATCTTGACGAAGCTGTGGCGGGGAATCGTGGCCGGATCCACCGACAGGTCCAGCGCGAAGATTTCGTCGACCGCGCCATTCGCGCCCGAACTGGCAGCCGCGAGCGACGGCCGCGGTATGTCGCCGGTAACCGCCCCCATCGGCAGCGAACGCACGAAGCCGTCGGCATCGGGCCGCATCATGACCGAAGCGAGGCTGACCGAGCGCCTCAGCGGCTCGATCGGCAGTGCTTCGAGCGCGCGGCGATCGTTCGCGCTCGCGGCCTGGGAAAAGGTCGGCAGGTAAACGGGGGTCTTGGCGCGTTCGAGCGCGGCGGCAAAGGCAGCGTCGTCACCCGCCGCCGATGGCGAGGAGAAGTCGATATCGAAGGCAATCGATCGCACGCCCGCCTCGTCGAGGCGCTTGACCACGTTCGCGTAATGCTGGCGCGGCCATGGCCAGCGATTGACTGCTGCCAGGCTGGCGGCATCGATCTCGACGACGTGGACCTGGCCACTGGCCTCGCGGGGCGACCACTCGTGGATCGCTTCGCGCCACTGCTGCTCGAGCGTGACATGCAGCCCGCTGACGGCGAATAGCGCCGCCGCGGCAATGCCCGTCAGGAAAGCGGAAAAAGCGAACAGGAACCGCATGGGCGCGTCAGGCTGTGCTGGCTGACACGACACAGTGGATCACCGGCTCAGACCGGCGCATCGCCGCCCCCGAAACCGGCAGGCTTGCCATTGCCGGGACCGTTGCCCGGCCCGCCACCGTTTCCGCCACCGTTGCCATTGCCGTTGCCCGGCTCCTCAGGGTCGAGGCCGCCGTTCTCGGGATCGACACCCTGGCCCGGATCTCCTCCGGCCGGATCGACTCCTTGGCCGGGATCCTCGCCGCCATTGCCCGGATCGGACCCGGGCCCTTGCCCTGGATTACCATTGTCGGGCGCACCGCCACCATTTCCGGCGCCACCGCCGTTGCCGTTGCCGGCTCCACCACCGTTGCCGGTGCCTGCGCCGCCGCCATTGCCGTTACCGGCTCCGCCGCCATTGCCGCTACCGGCACCGCCGCCATTGCCGTTGCCTGCGCCGCCGCCATTGCCGTTGCCAGCACCGCCGCCATTGCCACTGCCTGCGCCGCCACCATTTCCGGCGCCACCGCCGTTGCCGGCTCCACCACCGTTGCCGCTGCCTGCGCCGCCGCCATTGCCGTTGCCAGCACCGCCGCCATTGCCGCTACCGGCACCGCCGCCATTACCGCTACCGGCACCGCCGCCATTACCGTTGCCGGCACCGCCGCCATTGCCACTGCCTGCACCGCCGCCATTGCCGTTGCCAGCACCGCCGCCATTGCCACTGCCTGCGCCGCCGCCATTGCCGTTGCCGGCACCGCCGCCATTGCCGTTGTCGGCACCGCCGCCATTACCGCCAGCGTTGCTGCGGGCTGCTGCCGCCACGATATTGCCCGCGAGCGATCCGATTTCACCCTGGATAAAGCCGCCGGAAACCTCGTCGAGATCGACCGGGCCGCTGCCGATCGCCCCGCCGATTTCCTGCGACGCACCGCCGGGGTTCGGAACCGGCACCTTGACCGTGCCGCCCTGGGGTTGGCCGGCGCCGCGATTGGGCGAATCGATGATTTTCTGCCCGTCGCCCTCGACCACGAGCCGCAGGCGGTCGTTCGCGCTGACCATCGCCACCACGCCCGGCAGGACGAGGTCCTTTGCCCCGCCATCCTCGGTCGCCACTTCGACCGCGCCTTCGGTCACCTGCACCGAGGCCCCTTCGGCACCGACGGTGACGGTGAAGGTCGTACCCTTCACCACCGCGGCGAGATACGGCGTGCCGACACCGAAATGCGGATCCTTCTGCTTGTCGATCCGGAACAGCGCACGCCCCCAGTCCTGCACCACCTGGATCACCGAGCGCGATTCGCTCCCGTCGGCGATGCGAATGCGCGTATTGGGCCGGATCGTGACGAACTGCCGCTCGCGCACGATGATCGCATTGCCGCCATTGCGCGCCTCGATCGAATCGCCTGGATCGAGCTTGGTGCCGCGACGCGCCGCACGCTCACCACTGTCGTCCTTGATCACGACCTGGCCTTCGACTTCGCTCACGGTCCAGGGGCCGGACTGGGCAAACGCACTCGTACTGCTCAAGAGAACAGCGATCGGTGCAAGAACGATGGTTGTTCGTTTATGGCGCATAGTACAATCCCTTCAGCCGTCCCGAATAGGACAGGGCATCTTTCACCCAGACAAAGGATGTTGGTTAAAAACGGGTAACTTCGAATACTAATATTAAGCATTTGGTTATGGCGACCCGTTAATGAGCGCAGCCAGGGAGGTCGCACTTGATGCGCGCAAAACTCATCGCTGCGACCGTTGCGTTCGGGCTCGTCGGATTGCGCCCTGCCCACGCGCAGGATGCGCAGGAACGGATCGATCCCACCCAGCTCGAAGAGCGCGATGAAGAGGACACGCCCAGCGAGTCGGCCCCGATCTACATCGAGCCGGAATCGGTGCTGCCGGTCGCCGTCGGCACCAAGCAGTACGATGTCGGCGCCATCGTGATCGACGGAAATTCGGCCCTGTCCGACGAGGCCTTCCTCGACATCATCGAAGCCTACAGCGCCCGCACGCTCACCGAATCCGAGATCGCCGCGCTGGCCGATGCGGTCGCGCGGCGCGCGCGCGAACGCGGATACGTCCTCGCTACCGCCACCATCGCACCGCAATCGCTTTCTCCCGGCGTGTTGCGCGTGACGCTCAAGGAAGGCTCGGTCGACGAGATCCGCGTGGTGGGCGTCGATCCGGACGCGATCTATTCGCAACTGAAGCCCTTGGTCGGCAGCGGCCCGGTCACCCTGCCCGAACTCGAACGCAGGGTGCTCATCGCCGGCGACGTATCGGGGGTGGTCATCCGCTCGACCCGGCTCGAGCGCGAAGGCGACCGCAACGTCCTGTTGGTAAACGCGACGCGTGAAAAAGCCTCGGCCTCGGCTTCACTCCGCAATGACGGGACCGAGGCGATCGGGCCATTCCGCGCGCGGATCGACGCCGATTTCAACGGCCTGCTCGCCGCGACCGACGAAGTCGATCTCACCCTTTCCACGTCGGTGCTAGAGCCCGGGGAATTGCAATACCTGGCCGCCCGTTACGCCGGGACGGTCTCCCCCGACGGGCTCCAGCTCGCCCTGTCCGGCTCTTATTCGGCGACCCGGCCCGGGGCTTTCCTGCGCGATCGCGAAATCCTTGGCGAATCGTGGCGGGCGGAATTGCGCGCGCGCTATCCAATGTTGCGGTCGCGCCGGGCGAGCATGTGGCTCGAAGGCGAATTCCAGGTCCGCGACCTGCGTCAGGACCGCGCCGGGATCCGGGTCCAGCACGATCGGCTCGCGGTGGTTCGCGCAGGCGCCTTCGGCACCGCCGAACTCGGTGGCGGACGCCTGCGCGGGCGCCTTACGCTGGCGCGCGGCCTCGATATCCTCGGGGCAACGCAGGCGGGGGACCCGCTCGCTTCGCGCAGCGACGCGTCGGGCCAGTTCACCCTCGCCGAAGCATGGCTTTGGTACCGCCGCCCGCTTGGCGGCAATTTCGGGCTCGAGCTGTCCGCGCGCGGACAGGTGTCGAGCGATCCGCTGCTGATCACGGAAGATATCGGCCTCGGCGGCCCGTATTACTTGCGCGCCTACAATTACAACGAACGCTCGGGAGACGAAGGCGTCATGGGCTATGCCGAGCTGCAATATTACCTGGACAAGCCGGTCGACTTCGTCAGCGGCATGCAGTTTTATGGCTTCGTCGACGGCGGCGTGGTCAGCGACATCGGCACCGCCGTGAACAACGGCTCGCTGTTCTCGGCCGGCGGCGGTGTGCGCGTCGACATCACCCGCAGGCTCGATGTCGATCTCGAGCTGGCGGTCCCGCTATCAGGGCCGCGCTTCGACAGCGACGGGTCGACGCCCAAGGTCAATCTGAGCGTCTCGCAGGATTTCTAGGCGCGCGCCCGCAGCGCCAGCAGCGCAAAGCTCGCGAGCCAGTGTTCGCCCATGTAATCGCCGGTCACATGCGGCAGCGCGGCCTCGAGATGGCGCTGCGCGGTCACCTCGTCACCCAGTTCGCGCCACGCCCATGCGCGGCTGAGGTTGAGTCCGTCGAGATGGGCGATCTTGCCGTCGGTGCGATCGCTGACCGTGGCGGGCGTGAACAGGGTCGGCGGAAGGTGCGCGGAGCGTCGGGGGAGAAGCGCAGTGAACCACGGCGCGAATTCCTCGGGCGACAGCGTGCGCTTCATCAGCAATGCCTCCGCGAGGGTCGGCGAAAGGAACTCGTCGCCGCCCGGTTCCCAGGCCTGCGAATCGCGATCCTGATCGAACCAGCCGCGCGCGGTCCGGCGGATCGTGTCCGCGAGTTCCTCGTCGAACCGGTCGGCCCACTCGATCGCAAGCGTCAGCGCGAAGGCAGAGTTCGGGTGTGCGCCGGTGCGGATCGGATAGGTGAGCACGCCGAGATAGGCCTTGAATCCCTCGCCGAAATACCGCGCAAGCGGCTCAACCCGTGTCGCCCAGTCGCGATCCTCGTGCCGCGTCGCCTCGAGGTGGAGGTAAAGCAGCCACGCCCAGCCATAGGGACGTTCGAACCCGCGCGAGGCGGGGCGCTGCGCATAAGCGAGTTCGACCGCCAGCTTTTCCTTGGTGAAGGTGGCTTCGGCGAGCAAGGCGATATGGCTCGCCTCCGGCATGTCCGGATAGAGCCGCCGCAGCGTCAGCAGCGTCCACCAGCCATGCACGCAGGAATGCCAGTCATAACTGCCGAAGAAACACGGATGGAGCGTGCGAGGGGAGAGGACATCCTCGTCGCCTTCCATAACGTGGTCGAGCTTGTGCGGATATTCGCGCGCGACGTGGCCGAGCGCGGCTTTCGCGAAACGGCGGGCGATTTCCTCGGTCAGTTCCATAGCAGGAATGCCCCCACATAGATGATCACCACGTTACAGACCCAGAGCGGGATCGCGGTGCCCACTTGCTGGCGGATCACCCCGTTCTGGTCCTTCAGTTCCAGCAATGCGGCCGGGACGATGTTGAAATTCGCCGCCATCGGGGTGAGCAGCGTGCCGCAGAAGCCCGCCAGCATCCCGACCGCGCCGATCGTCGCGGGATTGCCCCCATATTCGACGATCAGAAGCGGTATCCCGATCGCCGCCGCCATCACCGGGAAGGCGGCGAAGGCATTGCCCATGATCATCGTGAACACCGCCATGCCGAGCGCGAAAACGACCACCGCGACGAACACGCTGCCGTCGGGGATGATCGTGCCTGCAAGGCTGCCGATCACGTCGCCCACGCCCGCAAGCGCGAACACCGCGCCCAGCGCGGCGAGCATCTGCGGGAGGATCGCGGCCCAGCCGATCGAATCGAGCAGCCGTCGCCCCTCCTCCATCGGCGCGAGCGCGGGCGGGCGCAGCCATGCGATCCCCGCCGCCAGCGCGAACAGCACGCCGATCGCGAACAGCAGCAGCGTCTCGCGCCGCTCCTCGAACAAGCCGGTATCGCCGAACGGCGTGTAATTGTAGGCCAACGTGCCGATCACCGCGGTCAGCGGCACGACCAGCGCGGGCAGGAACAGCTTGTTGCCAAGCAGTTTGGAAAAGTTCTGGCGCTCGGCGGGCGCGGTTGTCGCCGGATCGCTACGCTTCAATCCGCCCATGCCCGCAACCGCCACCAGCGCGAGCACGATCAGCCCGTTGACGAAATCGGAGACATGGCTGCCGACCAGGAAACTAAGCGCGAGCAGGCCCCAGAAGGCGGCATTGCCGAAGCGGCGATCGCGCAGGCTCAGAAGCGACCAGCCGACGAAGAAGATCCCGGCAAGGATATAGAGCCATTCGTAGGTGATCATTTGGCCGCCCTCCCCAGTCGCTTGTCGAAGGCGAGGATGCGGCCTCCATGGATCAGGAAGGCGCAGATCGCAGTCGGGATCGCCCACACTGCCAGTTCGAGTGGGGTGAGTTTATAGCCGTATCCTTCGAGCACGCCCTGAATCAGCAGGATCGAGGCGATGGCGAAGAAGATGTCCTCGCCGAAGAACAGCCCGACATTGTCGGTCGCCGCCGACATCGCCTTGACCTTCTCGCGCTCTTCCTCGGGCAGGTCGCCGTGGGTCTTGACCGCCGCGGCCTCGGCCATTGGTGCCACGAGCGGGCGCACCGCCTGCGGGTGTCCGCCGATATCTTTCATCCCGATCGCCGCGGTGATCTGGCGGAAGCCGAGATAGAAGACGAGCAATTTGCCCATCGTCGCCCCGCGCAGATTTTCGATCACCGCGCGGGCGCGTTCCTGCAGGCCGTACCGTTCGAGCAGGCCGATCACCGGCAGGATGATCCAGGTGACCGAGATATAGCGATTGTCGTTGAACGCCGATCCCAACGCTTCGACCACCGAAACGAGGTCGAGCCCCGCCAGCACCCCCGTCGCGACGGCCGCGCCGACCACCACCAGCAGCGGGTTGAAGCGCAGGGCGAACCCGATCACGACGATCGCGATGCCCAGCAACGGCCAGTAGTTCATGTGTCGCTTCTCCCGAAACCGCCGCCACCCGGCGTCAGCACCACGAATGTATCGCCCGGCTG
Source organism: Pseudoblastomonas marina (assembly GCF_034374265.1). NCBI lineage: Bacteria > Pseudomonadati > Pseudomonadota > Alphaproteobacteria > Sphingomonadales > Erythrobacteraceae > Pseudoblastomonas > Pseudoblastomonas marina. The sequence continues at coordinate 1,828,785 of NZ_CP139718.1, forward strand.
CATCTGCGCCGAGCCGGTCGCGCCCAGATCCTCGCGCGCACCGTCCTTGCGCTCGACCCAGTTTTTGCCCGGCAGCGCATCCTCGCCACCTTCGAGCCCGCGCGGGGCGATCTTGCGGCGATTGGCGAGCATGTTGGCGCGCATCTCTTCGAGGAAGGTGACGCGGCGGACCACGCCATCGCCGCCACTATGCGCTCCCTTGCCGCCCGAGCCACGCCGGATCGCGAACTCCTCGAGCCGCACCGGCAGGCGCGTTTCGAGGATTTCGGGATCGGTGAGGCGCGAATTGGTCATGTGGGTCTGCACCGCACTGGTTCCGTCATGGTCCGGCCCCGCGCCCGATCCGCCCGCGATCGTCTCGTAATACTGGTGCCGTTGGTTGCCGAAGGTGAAGTTGTTCATCGTCCCCTGGCTTGGCGCGAGCCCCTTGCAGGCGGCGAACAGGCAATCGGTGACGACCTGGCTGGTCTCGACATTGCCCGCGACCACCGCGGCGGGCGGGACGGGGTTGAGCATCGACCCATCCGGAACGACCAGTTCGACCGGGCGCAGGCAACCGTCGTTCATCGGGATAGGATCGTCGATAAGCGTGCGCAGGACGTAGAGCGCGGCAGCGCGGGTGATCGATCGCGGTGCGTTGAAATTGTCGTCGCGCTGGTCGGAGGTCCCGGTGAAATCGAAGACGGCGGAGCGGTTTTCGCGATCGATCCGGATAGCAACCTTCACCACCGCGCCACTGTCCATTTCATAGGCGAAACTGCCATCCTCGAGCCGGTCGAGTAACCCGCGCACGCTTTCCTCGGCGTTGGCGAGGACATGGCCCATATAGGCGGCGAAGACATCCGCTCCGTGTTCGACCGCCGAGCCGGTCAGCAATTCGGCACCTCGCGTGCAGGCGGCCAGCTGCGCGCGCAGGTCGGAAATATTGCGATCGGGCGCCCGGGCCGGATACTCGCCGCTCGCCAGTACGTCGCGCACCCCGGCCTCACGAAACCGGCCTTCGTCGGCGAGCAGGAAATTGTCGATCAGCACGCCTTCCTCGTCGATTGTGCGGCTTTCGGGCGGCATCGATCCGGGGGCAATCCCGCCGATATCGGCATGATGCCCGCGCGCAGCAACGAATGCGTCGGGCGCCTCGCTCTCGTCAGAATAGAATACCGGCACGATCACCGTGACGTCGGGCAGGTGCGTCCCTCCGCGATAGGGATCGTTGAGGCAATAGGCGTCGCCTCGCTTCATCCCGCGCCCGTCGGCGGGCTTGCCGTCCGCACCCTGTCCGCGCGCCTCGATTACCCGGCGGATCGAATCCCCCATGCTGCCGAGATGCACCGGGATATGCGGCGCATTGGCGATCAGCGCGCCTTCGGCATCGAAGATCGCGCAGGAAAAATCGAGCCGTTCCTTGATGTTGACCGAGGTCGCGGTCGACTGGAGCACTAGTCCCATTTCCTCGGCGATCACCATGAAGAGATTGTTGAAGATCTCGAGCCGGACCGGATCGACCGTGGTGCCTTCGGCACGGCGCGTGGGCCGCGCCTCGACGCGCTTCAAGACCAGCGAGCCTTCCTCGGCCAACTGTCCCTCCCAGCCAGGCTCGACCACGGTGGTGGAGCCCGGATCGATCACCAGCGCGGGGCCGGCGATCGCCGCGCCGTCGTTCAGCGCCGCGCGCTCGACCGTTTGCCACTCGCCGCTCGCCTCGCCCGCGACCGCGACCGGTTCGGGCGCGATGCCGGCGAGCCCGCCGACGGTGCCGCTCGCCTCGACGCTGAGCGCCTCGACGATGATCGCGGCCGCGTCGTCGGACCAACCGAAACGGTGGCGGTGCTCGCGCCGGAACTGCGCGTCCATCGTCGCCGGATCGCCGCAATCAAGCGTCAGCGTGCTGTCGCTCCCGGCGAAACGGAGTTGCGCGCGCGGCGACAATTCGATGGCTTCTTCGTCGATATCCTGGTCGAGCAGCGCCTGCCGCGCTTCGTCCTGCAACCGGTCGAGCGCCTCGCCGAAGCCATCGGCCAGCGGCACCACCATGCTGCGTTCGCGGATCGCCTTCACCGGGGCAAGCCCGATGCCGTAGGCCGAGAGCAGGCTGGCGAGCGGGTGGACGAGCACGGTGTCCATGCCGAGCTCGTCTGCGATGCGGCAGGCATGCTGCCCGCCCGCCCCGCCGAAACAGGCGAGCGCGTATGTCGTGACGTCATGACCGCGCGCGACCGAGATCTTGCGGATCGCATTGGCCATGTTGTCGATCGCGATCGCGAGGAATCCTTCGGCGATCTCGTCCAACGACATCGGCTCGGGCAGGCTTTCGGCGACCTCCTGCAAGCGTGCATGCGCCGCCGCCGCGTCGAGTGGGCCGTCGCCGTTCGGGCCGAACACGCGCGGGAAGAAGGCCGGGTCGATCCGCCCGAGCACGAGGTTGCAGTCGGTGACCGTCAGCGGGCCGCCCTTGCCGTAGCAGGCCGGGCCCGGATCGGCGCCTGCGCTTTCGGGACCGACGCGGAAGCGCGCACCGTCGAACCGGCAGACCGAGCCGCCGCCCGCCGCAACGGTGTGGATCTGCATCGCCGGGGCGGCGATGCGCACCCCCGCGATTACCTCGTCGCCGGTGAGTTCGTATTGCCCCGCATAGTGGCAGACATCGGTACTGGTGCCGCCCATGTCGAAGCCGATCAGACGCTCGTGCCCCAGCGGCTCGCACGCCGCGACCATGCCGACCACGCCGCCCGCGGGGCCCGAAAGGATCGCGTCCTTGCCGCGAAAGCTCTGCGCTTCGGCGAGGCCGCCATTCGACTGCATGAAGGACAGCCGCTCATGATCGGGTAGGTTGGCCCGCAGTCCTTCGACATAGCGGTCCAAGACAGGTGAAAGATAGGCGTCGACCACGGTCGTATCACCGCGCGGAACCAGCTTGATCAGCGGCGCGACTTCGTGCCCGGCGCTGACCTGGCCGAAACCCAGTTCGCGCGCGATTTCCGCGACGCGCCGTTCGTGCGCCGGGTATTTCCAGCCATGCATGAAGATCACCGCGAGCGCGTCGAACCCCGCCTCGCGCAGTTCCTGCAATTGCGCGCGCACCGCATCCTCGTCGAGCGCCTGCAAGACCTCGCCGTCGACACTGACCCGCTCGTCGATCTCGACCACGCGTTCGGGCAATTGTTCGGGCAGGACGATATGGCGCGCGAAGATTTCAGGGCGCGCTTGCGTGCCGATCCGCAGCGCGTCGCCGAAGCCCCTTGTGATCGCCAGCGCGAGCCGCTCGCCCTTGCGTTCGAGCAGCGCATTGGTGGCGACGGTCGTGCCGATCCGCACCTCGGCGATCGGTCCTTCGCAGTGTTCGGCAAGCAGGCGCGACACTGCCTCGCTCGCCGCGTCGTCGTAACGCCCCGGATCCTCGGACAGCAATTTGTGGGTGACGAGCCTGCCATCGGGCGTCGTCGCCACGACATCGGTGAAAGTTCCGCCGCGATCGATCGCGAAGCGCCAGCCTGCCTTTGGATCACTCATGCCCGCTCGGTCGCACGAACCGGGAAACCCCGCAAGTTCAGTCGGGCAATCGCGCTGAACACGTGTCGAAGCGCGTCAGCCGATCACACCGTCATCGCGCGCCTTCCCGATCCGCGCGTCGTCCCAGCCGATCTCGCGCAGGATCGCTACGCCATCCGCGCCGACCTCGGGCCCCGGTTGCGGGGTATCGGTCGCGGTCGCGGAATAGCGCGGCGCGGGCGCTGGCTGGGTGTCGCCGCCGACCTCGACGAAGGTACCGCGCGCCTTGTTATGCGGGTGCTTGGGGGCCTCGCCCATCGACAGGACCGGGGCGAAGCAGACGTCGGTATGCTCCATCAGGTCGCACCATTCCTTGCGCGTACGGGTGCGGAACAGGCTGGTCAGCTTGGCCTTGAGCGAGCCCCAGGCGGCAGGATCGTGCTGGCGGTCGAATTCGGGATCGTCCTCCAGCCCCGCAAGCCGCCGCAACTCGGCGTAGAATTGCGGTTCGATCGATCCGATCGAGATGTATTCTCCGTCGCTGCATTGATAGGTGTCGTAATAATGCGTGCCGGTGTCGAGTGCGTTGGTCCCGCGCGTGTCCGACCAAACGCCGGCATTGCGCATGCCCCAGATCATGCCCATCAGCAGCGCGGAGCCGTCGGTCATCGCGGCGTCGATCACCTGACCTTCTCCCCCGCGCGCGACGTGCAGCAGTGCACTGACCATGCCGTAGGCGAGCATCATACCGCCGCCGCCGAAATCGCCCACCATGTTGATCGGCGGGGTCGGCTTCTCGCCCGCGCGGCCATAGTGATAGAGCGCACCCGCCAGCGCGATGTAATTGATGTCGTGCCCGGCCGCCTGCGCATAGGGGCCGTCCTGCCCCCAGCCGGTCATGCGCCCGTAGACGAGGTTGGGATTGTCCTTCAGCAGCACGTCGGGCCCGAGCCCGAGCCGTTCCATCACGCCGGGGCGATAGCCTTCGATCAGCCCGTCGGCGGACCGGCACAATTCGCGCACGACTGCGCGGCCCTCTTCGCTCTTCACGTCGACCGCGATCGAACGCCGCCCGCGCGCCAGCACGTCGCGCTGTGCCATCACTCTCGCGCCCGCTCCGGGGCGTTCGACCCGGATCACCTCGGCACCGTGATCGGCCAGCATCATGCCCGCGAACGGACCCGGGCCGATCCCGGCCATCTCGACGATGCGCAATCCTGCAAGCGGTCCGGCCACGCTACCCTCCCCGTTGTTAATCGCTTGCTTAAACCGCGCTCCGGCACGCGGCAAGCACGCTCTCGAGCCATTCGCGCGCATCCGCGCGATCGCCCGCGTCGCAGACGAATTCCTGCCCGCGCGCGGCGGCCGCGAGTGTACCGTCTTCGTGCCAGCGTTCGGGCTTGCCGTGATAGCTGAGCCCGCATTCGCGCATGAAGGAGGGCACGCGCCAACGCGACAACGGACCGCCCGGGACAGTCAGCCGCAGATCGTCGGGCGCGGATTGCGCCAGCCCGCCGGGCCCCGACCAAGCGGTATCGTTCTTCGCGTGCATGCCGATTGCGTGGGGGAAACCGAGCGCGACCAGCTCGTTGCGACGCACGGCGTCCATTTGCTCGATCGGCTCGATCCGTTCGATTTGCATCCAGCCGAAAATGCGGTGATGACGCTTGCCATCGGGCCCGGCGAACAGGCCGAAGAACAGGAAGGTGTCGCCGCTCCCGACCCCCTGGTTTTCGAGGTGCGATTGCGCGGCGGCGCACTGGCCGAGGATTGCAGTGCCGCAGTCAGGGAACATGGGATCGTGATGGCAATGCTCCGCGCCGGAAAGCTTGCCGCGAGAAGCATCCGCCACATGATCGGCCAAGCCGAGATCGTCCCACGTGGTCGAGGAATAACCCCCGCTCGGGATCGGCAGGCTCATCGGCACGCCGTCGACGATCGGCGACGGACCGCCGCCCGAAGAGCTGTCGAACCCCTTGCGGCTGAGGACGATTTTCACAGCGGCAAGATCACAGCGTCAGCCGGATCCCGCCCCACACCGTGGTCGGCGTGCCGAGATCGATCGAGCCGCCCTGGTTGCGCGTGACGATGCGCTCGCCGGTCAGGTTCTCGCCGCGCAGCACAACCGACAGGCGCTCGGTCAGCGGCAATTGGGCGAAGGCACCCAGCGTGGTCGCGGCGGGCAGCAGGTCGGTTTCCTGGTCGCTTTCGAACTGGTCGCCGACGTGGCGCAGGGTCAGCGCCACCTCTGTCCGCTGGTGCGGCCGCCACGCCAGCGCCGCCCCGCCCGCGATCTCCGCCACCTGAGGCGGACGATTGCCGTCGAGCGGCGCGGCCGCGCCCGTTCCCTCGACCACGGCATCGGTGACAGCGATCGAGGCGCGCGCCGAGAAGGTGCCCCAGCGCAGCTCGCCGTCGAGCTCGATACCGCGCGCGCGCACCGCGTCGAGATTGCGGCGCTGGCGCAGCACCGGCGTCAATGTGACGTTGGCGACCGCATTGTCGAGCCGGTTGTCGAAAGCTGTGAGCGAGAGCCGCGCATTGTCGCTCTCCAAGTCGGCGCCGATCTCGTAGCCCCACAGCATTTCGGGGGCGAGCGCGGCATTGGCCTCGGTCACAACCGGGAAGATCACGAACGGTCGGTACAACTCATTCAATGTCGGCACGCGCAGGCCGCGATAGACCGCCGCCCGGATTGCCACCGCATCGCTCGCTTCGAAGCGGAGGCCCGCCCGGCCCGTCAGCCCCCAATCGCTGCGCTCGGCAAAGCGATCATCGGTCAGTACCGCGCCGGTCGCACTCTCCGCACGATAGAAACCCTCGGCGATGGTCCAGCGATCGGCGCGCAGGAGGCCGAGCCAGCTCAACCGTCCGCTCTCGCCCGACAGCCCGGCGAACAGGCCGAAATCGTCATTGGTCCCGCCCGTCCGGCGGCGCTCGGTAAGGTTGCCCGAAAACGCGCTGATCGCATCCTCGCTCAGGACCCCCGAAGCCCGGCGGTAGTCGATCCCGAAGCGCCACTCGCCCAGTGCCGTTTCGGGCGGGCGCAATTCGATCTTGCCCCCCAGCCCGGTGCTCGGCGTCTTGCGCTGGTCGAGCACGGGGGTGAAGCGGGTCGAACTGATCACCACGTTCGAGAAATCGCGCGCCTGGATGTAGGCGAGCGCCTCGACCTGCCACGCGCCGCGCGCGACCAGCCGCACGCTGGCATCCTGCCCGCTGGTCGAGCTGTCGGCCCCGGCAAACCGCAGCGTGCGTTCGTCCTCGAATAGGGCGACGCGTGCCTGCAACTCGACGCCTTGCGAAAGAGGCGCGACCGCGCGTGCCTCTACCGAACGGGCATCGTAGGCGGCGGGTACGGTGGCGCTCTCGCGCTGGTCCCGCGGCGTGGTGAAGAACCCGTCGCCACGATCCCAGCGGGCCGACAGCGTCGCAAAGCCCTCGCCGAGACGCGGCGCGGCCTGCACCCAGGCCTCGGTCCCGCCGCGATCGTTGACCAGGGCTTGCGCGGCGAGCGGATCGAGTTGGTCGGGCCCCGCGCTTTCGAGCGCGATTGTGCCCGATACCGCTCCCGCGCCGAATGCCCCGGCCCCGCCGCCTCGCGTCACCGCAATCCGGCCGAGCCGTTCCGCGGCGATCGCGAAAAACGGGATGTAGCCGAAGAACGGATCGGCCAGCGGCACCCCGTCGAGCAGCACCAGTGCACGGCTGGTCGCATTGCCGCCGAGCGCGCGCAGCGTCGCGCCCTGCGCCGAGGGATTGGCCGAACGGCTGTCCGAACGGCGGAACTGCTGGAAGCCGGCGACACCTTCGAGCACGTCCTCGATCCGGCCCGATGGCGCGGCGAGGATCCCCTCGCGGTCGATCTCCTCGGTAGCGAGCGCTTCCTCGCCCTCGGGCGCGTCGAGCGCTTCGCCGGTGACGACGAGCGTGTTATCTGCCTCCTGCGCGAATGCCGGGTGGCCGAGGGCAAGGAGCGGGAGCACGAGAAAGGAACGATGCATGCGCGTTTCCTAGCATTGTCAAAGCCCGCGTCGAGGGGATAGGACGCGCGCATGAGCGAACCGCGTATCATCGACATCAGCCAGACCCTGCGCGTCGGCATGCCCAACTGGCCCGGCGAGCCCGAATTCGCCTACACCCGCAAGGCCGAAATTTCGGACGACTGCCCGGTCAATACCGGTGAGGTGGTGATGAGCACGCATGCCGGGACGCATGCCGATGCGCCGTTGCACTACCATGCCGAGGGCGTCGACAGCGCACGCAGCGACCTCGCCGCCTATGTCGGCGAATGCGCCGTGGTCGATGCCCGCAACGCGATCGACGCGGTCAAGATCGAGGATATCGATTGGGACGAGCTCGCAGGCGCCAAACGCGTGCTGTTCCGAACTTATGACCGGGTCCCGCGCGCCGCATGGGACCACGGCTTTTCCGCGATCGATCACGCGGTGGTCGATCGCCTCGGCCAGCAGGGCGCGGTGCTGATCGGCACCGACACCCCGTCGCTCGACCCGATGACCTCGAAGACAATGGACGCGCACCACGCTGTGCGCCGCCACGACATGCGTATTCTCGAAGGCCTGGTGCTCGATCACGTGGCAGAAGGACGCTACGAGCTCGTCGCGCTGCCGCTGCCGATCGAAGGCGCCGATGCCAGCCCGGTACGCGCGATCCTGCGCGAGCTCGCATGACCGATCCCGCCGCCCTCGACGCCGCCGACCCACTGGCGCATTTCCGCGATCGCTTCGCGCTGCCCGAGGGGACCATCTATCTCGACGGCAATTCGCTCGGGCCCCTCCCCAAGGCGACGCGCGCACGCATGCACGCAATCGTCGACGATGAATGGGGCGACGGGCTCATTTCGAGCTGGAATGCCGCCGGGTGGATCGACGCCCCACGTCGGATCGGTGACAAGCTCGCCCGGCTCGTCGGAGCGAGAGCGGGCGAGGTGATCGCCTGCGATTCGACCAGCGTGAACATCTTCAAGGCGCTCGCCGCCGCGCTCGACTGCAATCCCGATCGTTCGGTGATCCTGTCGGAAGGCGGGAATTTCCCGACCGACCTCTACATGGCCGACGGACTCGCCCGCCTCAGTCCGCGAGCGAAGACGCGCATCGTCGATTACGACGATCTCGAACACGCGATCGACGAAAGCGTCGCAGTCGTGCTCGTGACACAGGTCCATTACAAGACCGGTCGTATGCGCGATCTCGTGGATTTCACCGCGAAGGCGCATGCAGCCGGCGCACTGGTGGTGTGGGACCTGAGCCACTCGACCGGCGCAGTCCCGGTCGACCTCAATGGCGCGAAGGCCGATTTCGCAGTCGGCTGCGGCTACAAGTATCTGAACGGAGGCCCCGGCGCGCCGGCCTTCCTGTTTGCTGCCGAACGTCACCACGCAGCGGTGCAGCCGGTCCTGGCGGGCTGGTTCGGGCATCGCGCGCCGTTCGAATTCACAGACGATTACGAGGCTGCTGCGGGAATCGAAAAATTCCTCGCCGGCACGCCGCCCATGCTCGGTCTCGCCGCGCTCGAAAGCGGGGTCGACCTGATGCTCGAGGCGGACATGGCGGCGATCCGCGCCAAGTCGCTGTCGCTATCTCGCCTGTTCATGGAGCGGATGGCAACGCTCTGCGAGCGCCACGGCTTCGAACTCGCCAGCCCCGCGGACGACGCGCAGCGCGGGAGCCAGGTCTCCTATCGCCACGAACATGCCTGGCCGATCTGCCAGGCGATGATCGCGCGTGGCGTGATCGGCGATTTCCGCGCCCCCGATATCTTCCGCTGCGGCTTCAGCCCGCTCTATCTGAGCCACGCCGAAGTCGCCCGTGCGGTCGAGATTCTGTCCGAGGTGATGGAGAGCGACGCGTGGCATGCTTCGGAACACCAGGCCAGGCGCGCGGTTACATAGGTCGCGACTTCGATTGAAGGCGCGGCGCCGCCCGGGTAAAGGGCGGCGCATTGTTTTTGATCCGATCAGAAAGTCCCACCGCTTGCCAGCCTCCATTGATCGCCAGAGTTTCCGCCTCGCCTATCGCATGGAAGAGGAGGCCTGCGTCACCGAACGCCTCAAGCAGGCCGGCCCGGCGAGCCGCCTGCACGACCAGGCGGCCGAGATCGCCGGGCGGTTGATCACCGATGCGCGCAAGCGCAAGGCCTCGGGGATCGACGCCTTCCTCCACACTTACGGCTTGGCGACCGAGGAAGGCATCGCGCTGATGTGCCTCGCCGAAGCGCTGCTGCGCGTGCCCGACAGCCGCACCGCCGACATGCTGATCAAGGACAAGCTCGCGGGGGTCGACTGGGCCGAACACATGGGCGACAGCCCTTCGACCTTCGTCAATGCCGCGACCTTCTCGCTGATGCTGACCGGCGAGGTCCTCAACGGCCCGACTCCCGACATGCGCGGGCTCGGCACGACGCTCAAGCGCACCGCCAACCGGCTCGGCGGGCCGGTGATCCGCAAGGCGACGCTGCAGGCGATGACGATCCTCGGCGGCCAATTCGTCTACGGCCGCACGATAGAGGAAGCGCTGAAGCGCGCCGCCCCCGAACGCGCCAAGGGGCTGACCCACAGTTTCGACATGCTCGGCGAAGCGGCGATGACCTTCGCCGATGCCGAGCGCTATCGCATCGCCTACGAACAGGCGGTCGAGCGTCTGGCGCGCGAGGCGCAAGGGACGATCGCGGCTTCGCCCGGCATTTCGGTCAAGCTCTCGGCGCTCCACCCGCGCTACCAGTTCACCCACGCCGAAAAGGCGATCGCCGACCTCGTTCCCGTGGTCCGCGCGCTGGCCGAGAAGGCGCGCGACGCGAACATCCACTTCACGATCGACGCCGAAGAGGCCGAACGGCTCGAAATGTCGATGGACATCATCGAGCAGTTGGTCGCCGAGGACGATCTCTTCCGCCTGCCCGACGGGTCGCGCTGGGAGGGCTTCGGCCTCGCGATCCAGGCCTACCAGAAACGCGCCGCCCCGCTGTGCGACTGGACCGTCCGGCTCGCGCGCAAATACGATCGCAAGCTGATGGTGCGGCTGGTCAAGGGTGCCTATTGGGATACCGAGATCAAGCTCACCCAGGTCGGTGGTTACGACGATTTCCCCGTCTTCACCCGCAAGATCGGCACCGATGTGTCGTATCTCGCCTGCGCCTCCAAGCTGTTGCAGGCGGGCGACGACATCTACCCCGCTTTCGCGACCCACAACGCCTACACGGTGGGGGCGATCAAGGCACTGGCTGCCGAGAACGGCCGCGAGGGCAAGTTCGAGTTCCAGCGCCTCCACGGCATGGGCGAGGACGTGTTCGGCGCGCTCGCCAAGCTCGAAGGCAACCAGCGCACCAATGTCCGCATCTATGCGCCCACCGGCACCCATAAGGACCTGCTCGCCTACCTCGTGCGCCGCCTGCTCGAGAACGGAGCGAATTCCTCCTTCGTCAACCGGATGGCCGATGCGGAGGTGCCGGTCGCGGACCTGACCACAGACCCGGTGGCCGAACTCGCCGCGCTCGAACCCAAGCGCAATCCGGCGATTCCGCTGCCGCGCGACATTTTTCCCGATCGGATCAATTCGAAGGGCGTCGACCTCGCCGACCCGCTGGTGCGCGAACCGCTGATGGACCGGCTCGACACGCTCGACACGCGGGAATGGGAGGCCGCGCCGACGATCACCGCGACCAGCTATGGCGACAAGGACGCGATCCACGCGCCGCAGAACCGCGACGACGTGGTCGGCTGGGTCCGCGAAGCCACCGAAGCCGACGTCGAGCTCGGCATTTCGGTCGCGCTCGAGGTGCAGGATGCGTGGAACGCCTATGGTGGCAACGCCCGCGCCGAGCTGCTCGACAAGGCCGCCGATGCGTTCGAGGACCACATGGATGAGTTCCTCTCGCTGTGCCGGCGCGAGGCGGGCAAGACCGTCATCGACGGCGTGCTCGAGGTTCGCGAAGCGGTCGATTTCCTGCGCTATTACGCCAACGAGGCGCGGCGCCAGTTCGCCGGGCCGATCGACCTGCCGGGCCCGACCGGGGAGGAAAACCGCCTGACGCTCGCCGGACGCGGGATCATCGGGACGATCACGCCGTGGAACTTCCCGCTGGCTATCTTCATCGGCACCGCCGCCGCGGCGCTTGCGGCGGGCAATTGCGTGCTCGCCAAGCCCGCCGGGCAGACTCCCCTGATCGCCGCGCTGGCGGTCGATCTGTGCCATTCGGTCGGGATTCCCAAGGAAGTCCTCCAGCTGATCCCGGGCGACGCCAAGCCGGGCATCGCGCTGAGCTCGGATCCGCGCATCGCCGGCATCGCCTTCACCGGTTCGACCCAGACTGCGCAGGCGATCAACCGCACGCTCGCTGCGCGCGAGGGACCGATCGGGATCTTCATCGGCGAGACCGGCGGCCAAAACGCGATGATCGTCGACAGCTCGGCGCTGCCCGAGCAGGTCACACGCGATGTCGTCGCCAGCGCCTTCCAGAGCGCCGGCCAGCGTTGTTCGGCGCTGCGCGTCCTCTACCTGCAGGACGATATCGCCGACGAGATGCTGACGATGATTCGCGGCGCGTTCGAAGCACTCAATGTCGGCGATCCGAAGCATCTCGAAACCGATGTCGGCCCGGTGATCGACGAGACCGCCAAGCGCTCGCTCGACAAGCATATCGCAGGTAAGAAGCGGCAGGGCCGCAACGTCTACCAGAAGAAGCTCCCGCGCGCGCTGCGCGCCGGCACCTTCGTCGCCCCGACCATCGTCGAGATCGAATCGATCGAATCACTGAAGCGTGAGAATTTCGGTCCGGTGCTCCACGTCGCGCGCTTCCGCGCCGACCGGCTCGAACAGGTGATCGAGGATATCAACGGTACCGGCTACGGACTGACGCTCGGCCTCCACAGCCGCATCGACGCGACCCGCCGCCTCGTCGAATCCAAGGCTCGGGTCGGCAACCTCTACGTCAACCGCAACCAGATCGGCGCGGTGGTCGAGAGCCAGCCCTTCGGCGGCGAGGGCATGTCGGGCACCGGTCCCAAGGCGGGCGGCCCGCATTACGTATCGCGCTTTGCGACCGAACGGGTGGTGACGATCGACACCACCGCGGCGGGCGGCAACGCTTCGCTGCTGGCCGATATCTGATGGAGGTGGTCCTTCCATGAGCCGGACGCGGCCTCTGCTGATCGCGGGGGCCGCGCTGGCGATCGGAGGGCTGCTCTGGGCCGAACGCCGTCGCCCCCTGCGCGAGCGCACACTCCCGCAATGGCCGCGGCTCGCCACCAACCTGCTGCTCGGCGCGAGCTGCGCGCTGGTGATCCGCGCGGTCGAAACGCCGCTGGTCGGGCGCATAGCGGCGACCAACGAGGCGAAGACTCGCGGCATCATGCACCTGCTGCCCAGGCGCCTGCGCTTCGCCGGCGGGTTGCTGGCGATGGATTACGCCTATTACTGGTGGCACGTCGCCACCCACAAGGTACCGTTTCTGTGGCGCTTCCACCGGGTCCACCACCTCGACCGCGACCTCGACTCCTCGACCGCGATCCGCTTCCACGGGCTCGACATGCTGGTCTCGCTACCGTTCCGGCTGGTCCAGACGCGGCTGATCGGAGTCGATCCCGCGACCCATCGCGCATGGCAGGACTTCTTCTTCGCCTCGGTGCTGTTCCACCACTCGAACCTGCGCCTGCCCCACGGATGGGACCGGGCCCTCTCGCACCTGCTGACCACGCCCAAGATGCATGGCATCCACCATTCGGCCGTGCTGTCCGAACAGGACAGCAACTGGACCAGCGGTTTCAGCCTGTGGGACCGGCTCCACGGCACCTTCCGCGACGACGTCCCGCAGGGCGCGATAACCATCGGACTCGACGATGCCCGATCGCTCGATGATCTCGATCCGGTGGACCTGGTCCGGGCCCCGTTTCGCCCGCTGCCGCAGCGCTGAAACCCGCCATCTCACGCAGAAATCGGCGTTTAACCAAGAATTAGGGACGTTTGCCTATTCCGGATGAACCGAAATCCGGGAGACCACGTCCAAATGAACGCCCTGGCCCAGTCGCTGTCTGTCGAACCGATCGAAGAGGATCGCGGCGCGAACCTGCGCGAAGAGCTCGCCAAGATCGAGATTCCCGAGATCGAGGAAGACGTGGATGGCGATGCCCTGTCGCGCTGGCTGACGTCCAAATCGCTGGCCGAAAAGGCCAAGGCGATATCGGTCATCACGATCGGCTCGCTGCTCACCGTGGCCATCCTCGCCGTGCTCGCGCTGCTGTTTCCCGAACACGCGGGTGCATTTACTGTCGCCATCATCAGCATCACCGTCGCGGGCACCATGCTGGGGCTCGCCAGCCTTCGCTTCATCCTCGACCGGATCATCGACCCGTTCAATGCGATAGCGCAGGGCATGACCCGGCTGGCAAAGGGCGACCGGGACGTCGTCGTCACCGGCACCCATCGCGGCGACGAAATCGGCAAGCTTGCGCGCGCCTTCGCCGTGTTCGTCAAGTCGGGGCACAAGCTCGATGAATTGCTTGCCGACCGGAAGGAGGCGGCCAAACGCCGCGAGGAAGAACGCGAACGCCGCCATACCGCCGCCGAAGACGCCCGGCGCGAAGCCATCAACCGCCTCGCGGCGGATTTCGAAAGTTCGATCAGTCGCGTTGCCGGCAGCGTGGCCTCGGCCAGCGCGCAGTTGCAGGAAACCGCCACCTCGATGGCGATCGCCGCCGAACAGGCGACCACCCAGACCGGCCAAGTCGCCGTCGCCATGGACAAGGCGCATACCGGCGTCACTTCTGCGGCCACGGCGTCGGACGAATTTGCCATGTCGATCGCAGAGATCAGCCGTCAGGCCACGCAATCCGCCGAACTGGCGCGCAAGGCCAGCGACGCCGCCGACGGTGCCGACGAGACCATTTCCGCGCTTTCCGCAAGCGCCACGCAGGTCGGCCAGATCGTCGAACTGATCCAGTCGATCGCGCAGAAGACCAACCTGCTTGCGCTCAACGCCTCGATCGAGGCGGCGCGTGGCGGCGAGGCAGGGCGCGGCTTCGCGGTCGTCGCGAGCGAGGTCAAGGAACTGGCCAGCCAGACCAGCCGGGCGACCGAAGAAGTTGCCGAGCAGATCCGCGCGATCCAGGGTTCGACCGGCGACAGCGTGTCCGCCCTGCGCTCGATCGTCGACCAGATCGAACAACTCGAATCGACCTCGATCTCGATCGCCAGCGCGGTCGACCAGCAATCGGTCGCCGGACGCGATCTCGCCCGCAATATCGATATCGCGGCGCGCGCCACCGACGAGGTTTCGACGAGCATCGAGCAGGTCCGCGAAACCTCCATCGCCAACGGTGCGGCCGCAGGCCAGGTCCTGTCGAGCGCGACCGAGCTCGAGAGCCAGGCCTCGAGCCTGCGCGCCGACGTCGAGCGCTTTCTCAAGCAGGTCCGCGCGGGCTGAGCCTTTGCGCTAACCGGCGCGTCGAGGCCGACCGATCACGGTCGGCCCCGACCGGGCATCAGTCTTCCCACCAATAGGGCAGGCGGCGTGCGTCGCCGGTCTCGACCTCGTTCATCGTCCGCGCATCGTAGAGCCGCCCGCCGAGCATGACGTGGCTGATCTTGTCCGAATTGCGGATATTTTGCGACGGGTCCGCATCGAGCACCACGAGGTCGGCGAGCTTGCCGACTTCGAGACTGCCGATATCGCGATCCATCCCGAGCGAACGCGCCGGGGCGATCGTGCCTGCGCGCAGCGCCTCGACCGGGGTCATCCCGCCGCGCACGAAGCTCCACAGCTCCCAATGCGCCGCGATCCCGGCCTGTTGGCCGTGCGCACCGATCGACACCTCGACCCCGCGCTCGGCCAGCTTCTTCGCCTCGCGCGCGGCATCGTCGTCGTAGAACGCCCATTCGGGCGCCTTGGTGCGGCGCGCAGTGCCCGCCAACAGCCATTCGGGCGGCGAATGAATGAGCAGCGGATTGGCGAAGACGTCGGTTTCCTGACGCCAGTAGGGATCACCGGCAAGCCCGCCATAGGTTACCGCCAGCGTGGGCGTGTAATTGGTGTCCGACTGACTGAAGAACTGCAGCACGTCCTCGTACATCACCCCGACCGGGATGTTGTGCTCAACCGTCGAGTTGCCGTCGGCGATCAGGTTCATGTCCATCCCGAACAGCGAGCCGCCTTCGGCCACCACCAGCATGTTTTCCGCCCGCGCGGCGGCGACCACCTGCTGGCGCTGTTCGCGGCGCGGCTGGTTGTAGTTCTTCACGCTGACGCCGCCCTGCGCCTTGATCCGGCGCACATGCGCAAGCGCATCCTCGTAATTGTCGATCCGGGCGAAGAAGCCGGGCGCCTTCGCGCCGTAGATCACCTCACCGGTCGAGAAGATGCGCGGGGCGAGCAGGCTGCCGGTCTGCTGGCGTTCGGCGGCGGCGAAGATCGTGCTCGCTTGGCTCGATGGATCGTGAATCGTCGTCGTGCCGAGCGCGAGCTGCTGGACCTGCGCCCAGTTCTGCTGCGGGATCAGATCACCCTGCCCCTGCGGCCCGTGGGCGTGGGCATCGACGAGACCCGGCATGATCACCTTGCCCGCCATGTCGACCGTGGTCGCGCCGCGCGGGATCTCGACCGAACCGGCCGGTCCGACCGCGACGATGCGATCGCCGCGGATCAGCACGGTGCCGTTCTCGATCGCGCCCGCACCGCTTTCGCCGGCCATGGTCAGGATCTTCGCCCCGACCAGGGCGACCGTGCCATCGGGCTTGTCCGCCGGCACCGTCATCGCCATCGAGACGCCGGTTTCGGGCGGGGTGAACTTTTCGTCCGATCCCGGCGCATCGGCGAAAAGCTGCGACAGCGCGACGCGATGGAAGGTGGGTCCGTTCGACCAGGTTACCGTCCGTCCGTCGGCACTCCAGCCGATGTAATCCGCGCCGCCCTTGGAAACCTTGGTCACCGGCAACGCGCCGCCGCTTTCGCCCACGCCGATCGCCTGACCACCGGGCATCAGCGGCATCACGAAGAGCTCGTAATTCTGGACGTAGGCGACGAATTCGCCGGTCGGGGAGACGCTGAAGGTGCTGGCGAGATCGCCCTGGGCGTGGACGCGCTTCGCTTCGCCATTGAGGTCGGTCGAGACCAGCTGGAGGTTTCCGCCGCCGAAGCCGAGCGAGAACAGCCGATCGCCGTCGGCGCCGAAATGCGGGTTGGAGAGCCCGCGCGCGATCAGTTCGGGCGCGCCGCCACTCGCGCTCACGCGATAGGTACCGGCATCTTCCGAATATTCGGGATCGAGCAGGAAGCCACCCTCGCCCTTCTGGAACACGATCGAACGACCGTCGGGCGCGAAACGCGGGTTCGAATAGTGGCCCGGCACGTTCGTGATCTTGCGCGGATTGCGACCATCCGCGTCGGCGACGATCACTTCGCCCAGCCCGGCATCGGTCCAGCGGACCCAGGCCATCCGGTTGCCGTCGCGCGAGAAGGTGGGCCAGCCTTCGATGGCACCGCCCTCGCGCGTCAGACGACGCGGCGTGCCGCCATTGACCGGCTTGACCCACAGCTTGCCGAGGCTTTCGAACACCACGCTGCGCCCGTCGGGCGAAAGGGTCGCGCCCTTGGGCATCTTGGTGGTGATCGTATCGGGGGCGACCTCGATCACCGGATGCGGCGCGCTCGCGACGCCGCGCGTGTCGTCGATGCGGAACGGGATCACCGCCGCGCCGCTACCATCCGCATTCACGCGGCGCAGCTTGCCGCCCGCCCAGAACACGATCGAGCGGCTATCGGGCGTCCAGTCCATGTTGGGGTAAACACCGTAGACCGCCCATGTCCCCTGGAGGTCGAGGTCGAGATCGCCGTAGATCTCGCGCGTCGCTCCGGTGGTCAGGTTCTTGACGAACAGCTTGGTCTGGTCGCGTTCGCGCCGGACGAAGGCCATCAGTTTCCCGTCGGGCGACGGGGTCGGGCGAACCGAGCCGCCATAGCCCGAAACCGCAGTGCTCGTTTCGCCGGTGGCGAGGTCGTAGCGTTCGATCTCGAACAGCGACTGGGTGGTGTCCTGCGCGTATTCGAAGATCGGGCCCGAGGACACGTTCCTGGTATAATAGATCGCTTCGCCGTCGGCCGAGTAGATCGGCTCGCCGAGTTCCTTCTGGTGCTGCGGGTTGGGCCGCTCGACCAGCGCGACGCCGCCGCCGCCCGAGACATGGTAGAGCCAGACTTCGCCGGTGCCTGCCGATCGTCCCGTCGTGAAGTGTTTCTTGGCGATGATGAAGCGCCCGTCGGGGGACCAGTTGGGCTGGTTCAGGAGGCGGAAGCTCTCCTTGGTCAGCTGCTTCTTGTCCGACCCGTCGGCATTCATCAGCCAGATATTGTCACCGCCACCGCGATCCGAGGTGAACGCGATGCGGCGACCATCGGGCGACCAGCGCGGCTGGACTTCCCAGGCGAGGCCTTCCGAAATCCGCGTGGGCGTGCCGCCCCCGATCGGCATGGTGTAGATATCGCCGAGCATGGCGAAGGCCAGCATGCGCCCGTCGGGCGAAACGTCGACATCCATCCAGGTGCCTTCGTCGGTACGGATCGGGACCTGCTTGATGTCGAATCCGCGCGGGGCGGTGACGTCCCACTTGCCGTCGTCAGCCTTTTCCTCGGCCACCGGGGTCGCGTCGACTTCCTCGCCGCTGTCCTGTGCGGGAAGCTCGTCGGGCTCGGGTTGCGGCGGGATCACCTCGTCTTCAGGCTTCTCGGTCTCTTCGACCGGCTGGTCCTGCACATCTTCGTCCTGTGCGAAGGCGGGCTGCGCTACAAGAACGAGGGCAATTGCGGATGCGACTGACGCGACTGAGGTGAATTTCATTGGGCTCTCCCTGTTGTCGGGCGGGGGCCTAGCAAAGCGCGCGGACGATGCACGACTCTTTTCGATGGATTGCATGGGCCAGCCGGTTATGGTCGATTTCCATGGCGATCCCCCGCATCGTGATCTTCGCGCG
This sequence comes from Pseudoblastomonas marina, assembly GCF_034374265.1. Taxonomy (NCBI): domain Bacteria; kingdom Pseudomonadati; phylum Pseudomonadota; class Alphaproteobacteria; order Sphingomonadales; family Erythrobacteraceae; genus Pseudoblastomonas; species Pseudoblastomonas marina. The sequence goes on from NZ_CP139718.1 coordinate 1,847,246, forward strand.
CCTGCCGGCGCCGGGCGAATGCAAGACGCGGCTGATTCCCGAATACGGGCCGGACGGGGCGGCAGCGATCTACACCAGCCTGCTGCGGCACACAGTCGACCAGGCGCTCGAAAGCGGGCTGCCGGTGGAAGTCCGGACCACCGGCGGGAGCGAAGCGGAGTTTCGCGAATTGCTCGGAGACGGTCCGACATTCGTAGCGCAGGGCGACGGCGATCTCGGGGCGAAGCTCGCGCGGGTAGAGTACCCAGCGCTGGTCGTCGGTAGCGATTGTCCCGGCGTGATCCCCAACCTGTTCGTCGCCGCCGCGACCGCGCTGGCGGAGCGCGACGTGGTTATCGGACCCGCGACCGACGGCGGTTATTACCTGATCGGCTTCAACCGCGACGTGTCGTTCCTGTTCGACGACATAGAATGGAGCACCGACGGCGTCTTTGCCGAAACGATGGCGCGCCTCGCGCGGGCGCAAGTCGCGCCCGCGGTGCTGCCCGAACTCGCCGATATCGATGAGCCCGAGGACCTCGTCGATTGGCCGGAATTTCATCCGTGAGCGTCACGTTGCTTATTCCGGTGCTCGATGAAGCAAAAGCTCTTCCCGCGCTGGTAGAGCAGGTCGCAGCGCTCGATCCGGCACCGCAAGAAATCCTGCTGGTCGATGGCGGGAGCGCGGACGAGACCGTGGCGATCGCAAGGAATGCAGGGTGGAGCGTGCTCGATTGCGAGCGCGGGCGCGCCAAACAGATCAATGCCGGGGTCGGAGCCGCGCGGGGGGGCAAGGTCTGCGTCCTTCACGCTGATACCGAGCCGCCGCGCGACCTGGTGGCGGTGGTAGAACACACGCTCGCCGACGAGCGCATTTCACTGGCCGGATTTACCACCATCCTGCGCGGGCCGGATAAGACTCGTTGGGGCACCTCGTTCCACAACTGGATCAAGACCTGGTACGCGCCGCTTTTCCTGCGGCCGCACCTGTTCTTCAGGGGCGTGCGGCTGCTGTTCGGCGACCACGCGATGTTCTTCCGCAAGGCGCAGTTCCTTGCCGCCGGCGGCTGCGACCCCGGAACCCCGGTAATGGAGGAAGCCGACCTTTGCATCCGCATGGCCGAATACGGCCGGGTGAAGCTCGTTCCGCGGGTGATCTACACCTCGGACCGTCGCGTGGCCGAATGGGGCGCGCTGAAGGCCAATTGGATTTACTTCAAGGTCGGCATGATGTGGGCCTTCGGCGCGCGCGAACGGCTCGCCGATCACTACCCCGACATTCGGTGAGTGTCCGCACCGGACAGGAACCCCGCCTCGATGCAGTGATCGATCAGCAACTCCAGATATGCCCGATCCGTCGCACGCGATTCCAGTCCGGTCAGCGCGCGCAAGGCGCTATCGTCGAACCGCGGGTCACGCTGGAAATAGCTGGCGTATAGCCCCGCGATCCGACCGTAGAGCCGCCGCTCGAGCGGCGGCAACGCTCCGGCATCGAACGCGTCCGGCGAGACCAGGGCAGGCCGGGAAAATTGTCGGTAGCCGCCAATCGCACTGGCGAAATCCTGCACCGAGACCGGCGCGCCCGAGACGAGGTGGAAGGTGCCGCCGCGCGCGGCATCCCAGAGCGTCACCAGCGCTGTCAAGCCGCCCGCGACATGATCGATCGGGACGAAATCGAACGTTGCGTCGGCGCGCGCCTCCATCTGCTTCACGCGCCCCTCGGCGATCAGCTTGAACGCGGCATAGATCGTATCGAACTGGCGAATTGCCCCGGTCTTGCTGTCGCCGGTAACGATCGACGGGCGCGCGATCGCATGCGGCAAGCCGCTGGAGCGAACCAGGCGCTCGGCCTCGGCCTTCGAACGTTCGTAGCCATTGGCGAAACCGGTTTCCGGCAGCGGATCGCCCTCGCGGATCGTCCCGTCGCGCGTCCCGCAGACATAGGCGGTCGAAACGTAAAGCAGCCCACAGTCGCCCAACCGTGCCAGTTCGATGACGTTGGCGGTGCCCTGCGTGTTGGTGCGGTGGTATTCCGCATCTGAGAGGTCGAAACGCACTGTCGCCGCGCAATGGACGATCAGGTCGTGCGCTTCCGCCAGAACCTTCGCTTCATCATCCGCAAAGCCCAGCAGCGGCTCGGTGATATCGCAGCCAAGCACCCCTGCGACCGGGACCAACGCGCCGCTATTCGCGCGGATCTCGCGGTTGCGATGGACCAACGCGGTGACTTCGTGACCCGCCGCGACGAGGCGCGCAGCAAGTTCGCCGCCGATCAGCCCGGCGGCCCCGGTGAGCAGGATCTTCATCAGCAGCAGGCCGCCGGGGTGGCCGGAACATCGCCCTGCCCCGCGCCGAACGGCATCGCGATGCCGCAATCGGGGAATACGCCGTAATGAGTCGAGAAATCACCGAAGAATTCGAAGTGCTCGGCAAAGCGCGTCTCGGCGAGCATCTTCCAACTATTGCCGCAGATCGGGAACATCCGCCCGGCCTCGATATGGTGGTGCGCATCGAGCTCGAACACGCGTTCCTGCCCCGGCACCGTGCCCTTGTAGCGCACCGCCTGCCCGTAATCCTCGCACTGGATTTCGAGCCCGTCGAGCTTGAACAGGCGATAAGTCGCCGAATGGAAGGCGATCCCCTCGAGCTTGGCCGCCACCGCCGGATCGCCGATGCCCAGCGGGCGGGAGGTCACCATCCGCGGATCGCGAAAGCCCGCCTCCTTGGCGAGCGCGACGAAATCGCCCCAGTAGAGCGATCCCGACAGGCATTCGCCATGCAGCACCGGATCGTCCTTCAGGACCTCGGGCACACGGCGTTCGGCATAGACGTCGGAAAAATACATCTCGCCGCCGGGCTTGAGCAACCGATGCGCAGCCTCGAATACCGCCGCCTTGTCCGCGACGAGGTTGATCACGCAGTTGGAAACGATCACGTCGAAGCTGTTTGCCGCGAGGTCGAGATCGCCCAGCTTCTCGATATCGCCTTCTAGGAAGCGAACGTTGCTTTTCGCATAGCCGAAGCGCTCGCGGTGCCAGTCCTCGTGCTCGCGCGCGACCGCGAGCTGTTCGGGGGTGGCGTCGACGCCGGTAATCGAGCCGGCCTCGCCGACAAACTGCGCGAGGATATAGGCATCCTGCCCGCTGCCCGAGCCGAGATCGAGCACGTGCGCACCCTCGATCGCCTGGGGGGCGACAAGCCCGCAGCCGTAATAACGCGCGCGCACATCCTCGTGCACGTTGCGCATCGCGGCCATCACAGCCGGCGGCGGAGCCTCGGCGGTGCAGCAGGCGTCGGTTTTCAGGTCGTCGGACCCGGCCAACACCTTGCCGTAGTAATCGCGCGAATTTTCCAGGTTCATGAAACCGCTTGGCCCCTCATTGCGAATAAGACAGTGAACGTTGATACGGCGCCTATCCATGAAAGGTTTCGGGAACACGCATGAAATTTACGCATGACGCGATCGTCATCGGTGGCGGTGCCGCCGGATTGACGGCGGCAGGGGGCTGCGCGCTGTTCGGGCTGAAGGTCGCGTTGATCGAAGCGGGCGAAATGGGCGGAGAGTGCCTCAACCATGGCTGCGTGCCGTCGAAAGCCCTCATCACCGCGTCGCGCCGCGCCGCCGAGGCGCGCGAGCCCACCCGCTTCGGAGTGACTCTGGCAGCGCCGCAGATCGACTATTCGGGAGTGCACATGCACATCCACGACGCCATCGCCGCGATCGCCCCGCACGATTCGCAGGAACGCTTCGAGGAGATGGGCTGCGAGGTGATCCGCGACCATGCGCGCCTCGTCGACAAGCACAGGGTCGAGGTCGGCGGACGTCAGATTAGCGCGCCGCGCATCGTGCTTGCGACCGGATCAAAGCCCTTAGTCCCGCCGATCGAGGGGATCGAGAGTGTCCCTTATCTCACCAACGAGAACCTGTTCGATCTGACCGAGCGTCCGGGCCATCTCGTCATCGTCGGCGGCGGTGTGATCGGGATGGAAATGGCGCAGGCCTTCCGCCGTCTCGGCTCCGAAGTGACCGTGATCGAACCCGAAGCGCTGCTGGCGCGCGACGACAGGGAGAATGTCGCGGTGGTGGTCGAGGCGATGAAGGCCGAGGGCGTGCGCTTCGTGACAGGGCTCGCGAAAGGAGTGTCGGGCGGTCCGGGCGCAATCTCGGTTGCGATCGACAATGGCGAGAGCGTCGACGGGACCCACCTGTTGGTCGCGGTCGGGCGTAAAGCGAATATCGACGGCTTGAATCTCGAAGCCGTCGGCATCGAAACCGGCCGCGACGGCATCGTCGTCGATGACCGGCGCCGTACTTCGGTGACCAACATCTACGCGATCGGCGATTGTCGCGCGGGACCGCGATTGACGCATGTCTCGGGCTATGAGGGCTCGAACGTCGCGCTCGAGATTACGCTCGGCCTGCCGGCCAAGGTCGATTATTCGGCCCTGCCCTGGTGCACCTTCACCGAGCCCGAAGTCGCGCAGATCGGCCTCACCGAAAAGGACGCGCGCGCGAAACACGGCGATGCGATCCGCGTGGTGACCGAGACCTTCCACGACAACGAACGCGCGCTTGCCGAGGGCAATGACGCCGGCCGAGCGAAGGTGATCTTCAAGGGCAAGAAGGTGATCGGCGCGAGCCTGGTGGGCAGGAATGCCGGCGAGTTGCTGTTACCTTATTCGCAGCTGATCACCGGCAAGGCATCGAGTTTTGCGATGGGCAGCGCGATCATCGCCTATCCGACCCGCAGCGAGATCACCAAGGCCGCCGCCTTCGCCGCGTGGGAGCCGACCGTGTTCGGCAAATGGCCGAAGAAATGGGCGCGGTTCGTTTCGAACATGAGAAAGCGTTTCGCATGAGTACCCGCACCCTAGGCCGCACGAAGAGTCGCAACGCGCGGACCGGCCCCTCGCCTTTCGCGGTCGATGCCCCCGCGCTCCCGCCCGCCAAGTTCACCGATCCCGACTGGACAGCGCAGCGCGAGCCGCGCGCATCGGTGCCGCTGATCGAGCTCGAAACGCTGTGGCTCAACACCGGCACGCTGTGCAATCTCGCCTGCGCGACCTGCTATATCGAGAGCAGCCCTACCAACGATGCGCTGGTCTATCTTTCGGCCGAGCATGCGGCGGAATTCTATGGCGAAGCGCAGGGCATGGGCACCAAGGAAATCGGCTTCACCGGCGGCGAACCGTTTATGAACCCAGCCTTCCTGCCAATGCTGACCGACGCGCTCGAACGCGGGTTCGAGGCGCTGGTGCTGACCAACGCGATGAGGCCGATGCGGCGCCACGAGGAGGCGCTGCTGGTGCTCCGCGAACGCTTTGGCGACAAGCTCACCCTGCGCGTCAGCCTCGATCACCATACCAAGGCCGGGCACGAGGGCGAACGCGGGCCGAACAGCTGGGAGGTGGGTCTCGACGGGCTACGCTGGTTGTCCGAGCACGGTTTCTCGATCGCGGTCGCCGGGCGCTTGTTGCCGGGCGAAGGCATGCCGGAGGCGCGCGCAGGCTATGCTGCGCTGTTTAAGCGCGAGGGTATCGCGATCGATCCGCAGAACCCGGCGCGGCTCGTGCTCTTTCCCGAAATGGACGAGACCAAGGACATTGCCGAGATCACCACCGGTTGCTGGGACATCCTCGGCAAGTCGCCAGCCGACATCATGTGCGCCACCAGCCGCATGGTGGTGCACCGCAAGGGCGAGGAGCGACCGCGTGTCGCGGCCTGCACGCTGATCCCCTACGACGAGGAATTCGACCTTGGCGACACGCTCGCCGAAGCTTCCCACCCCGTGAAACTCAACCACCCGCATTGCGCGCGCTTCTGCGTTCTCGGCGGCGCGAGCTGCTCGGCCTAGTCCTCATTCTCCGTTCGTACTGAGCCTGCCGAAGTACGCACGCCCCCAACGCCCTTCGACAGGCTCAGGGCGAACGGACTTAGAAACTATCTACGCCGCGTCCTTCGCGGGACAATATTTCGCCAGGTACTGCTGGTGGGTGGGCATGTGCTGGGTCAGCCAGCGGATCGATTGCTCGATCCCGTCGATCTCGCCCTTGAGCGCGGCGAGCTTCGACGGGTCGACCATGATGTTGTGGCCTTCCATCGCGATCCCCTGCCCCATCATCACCGCGGCCCAGCTGGTCTCGGTGAAGAGCTCGTCCTCCTCGCGGAAGATCTGCCCATTGTGGCGGAACAGCTCGATCTTCTCGGTCAGGCTGTCGGGCACCGACATGGTGCGGCAGTAATTCCAGAATTCCGAATCGGTCCGCTCGGTCGCCTTGTAGTGGAGGATCAGGAAGTCGCGGATGCGCTCGTATTCCTTGAGCGTGAAGCGATTGAACGCATCTTCCTGCGCCTGCGTTATCCCGTTGGAAGACAGCAGCGAGACGAGCTTGTTGAGCCCGGTATTGATGAGGTGGATCGAGGTCGATTCGAGTGGCTCCATGAAGCCCGCCGATAGCCCGAGTGCGACGACGTTCCTGTTCCAGAACTTCTTCCGATGGCCGGTGACGAAGCGCAAATGATTCGGATCGGCCTGCGGCTTGCCGGCTATGTTGCCCACCAGGATATCGGTTGCCTCGTCGGCTTCCATGAACTGGCTGCAATAGACGTGGCCGTTGCCGTTGCGGTGTTGCAGCGGGACCTGCCACTGCCAGCCGGCGCTGTGCGCGGTAGCGCGGGTATAGGGCAATGGCGGCGAACCGTCGTCGCGCCCGCAGGGCAGCGCGACCGCCCTGTCGCAGGGCAGCCAATGGGTCCATTCCTCGTAGCCGGTCTCGAGCGCCTGCTCGATCAGCAGTCCGCGAAACCCGGTGCAGTCGATGAACAGGTCGCCGGAAATCTCCTGCCCGCCTTCGAGCGTGATCGAGAATACGAAGCCGCTCTCGGGATCGAGATTGACCTCGGACACCTTGCCCTCCTGCCGCACCACGCCGCGATCCTCGGCGAATTTCCTGAGGAATTTGGCATAGCGACCGGCATCGAGGTGATAGGCGTAATTGCTCGGCGGGAGGTCGCCGCTCTTCTGGTAGTCCTCGGTCCGCGCGAACTTGCCGAAATGCGCGGCGATTGTTTCCAGGTTGAATACCTGGATCGGGCGCTTGTCGCCGGCTTCCTTCATCGCGTGCCAGATATGGTGGAAGGACACGCCGTCGATCTCGTAACCGTAATTGCCGAACGGGTGGATGTAGCTGTCGCCGAGCTTGCCCCAGTTGACGAACTGGATGCCAAGCTTGAACGTGCCGCCGACCGCGGCGAGCATTTCGGCCTCGCTGATCCCGAGCAACTTATTGAAATCGACGAAGGGTGGGATCGTCGCCTCGCCCACGCCGACCGTGCCGATCGCTTCCGATTCGACCAGCGTGACGTTTATCCCGCGCCCCTTGCCCATGCGCGACAGCACCGCCGCCGCCATCCAGCCCGCGGTCCCGCCGCCCACGATCACGATATTTTCGATTGCCATTGAACCCTCTTCCCTCACGCCTTCCTTGCCATTTTACGATCCCGCAGGCCAGAGCCTGTGGCCGCAACGCAACGCCCCGTTGTTAACGTTCATTTTGCCGCTTGTGAACGCTAACATTGTAGCATAGGTGTGATCCGGGAACTTGGCGGGATTCGTCTCGCCCATACGGGATGTCTAGGGAGGATCCATGTCCGTTAAGCTTATTTCGCGCGGCCCGCGGTCGCGTCGCTATGCCGCACTTGCCACTGCATCGAGCCTGGCGCTCGCCGCCGTGTCGCAGCCTGCGTTCGCACAGGACGCCGACGAGGAGGACGACGCCACCGAGCAGGAAAGCCCTGCGGGTACGCCTGAAACGCTCGACCCGGAAAACAAGGTCATCATCACCGGCATCCGCCAGTCGCTGCAGACCGCGCAGGACATCAAGCGCGATGCCGATACCGTGGTCGACGTCATCAGCGCCGAGGACATCGGCGCGCTGGCCGACCGGTCGGTCGCCGAAGCACTGCAGCGCGTCCCCGGCGTCAATATCTCGCGTTTCGAACAGCGCGACGACCCCGACCGCTTCTCGGTCGAAGGTTCGAACGTCATCATCCGCGGCCTGCCCTACGTCCTCTCGACGCTGAACGGCCGCGACATCTTCTCCGCAAATGGCGGTCGCTCGCTGTCGTTCAACGACGTCTCGCCCGAACTGCTCGGACGGGTCGAGGTCTACAAGAACGTCTCCGCCGACATGATCGACGGCAACATCTCGGGCCTCGTCAATCTTGTCACCCGCAAGCCGCTTGACCAGCTCGGCTTCAAGATCGCGGGCACGATCGAGGCCAATTACGGCGATCTCGCCGAAGAGTGGGCACCGGGCTTCTCGGGCCTCGTGTCGAACACCTGGGAGACCGCCGGCGGCAGCACGATCGGCCTGCAGGCGGGATACGCCCAGCAGGAATTGATCACCCGCACCGACGCCTCGCAGATAACCGACCCGTGCTATCGCGCCGATACGCTCGACGGTCCCTGCTTCCGAATCGTCAATGTCGGGTCGGGCGGCTACACCGGCGATCCGAACTTCAATTCGTCGAACTTCCCGCCTGCCGGCAGCGTCGTCGTCCCCAAGGGTGCGGGTGTCCGCACCACCGACCTGACGCGCGATCGCCAGGCCTATTCCTTCGTCGGCCAGTTCGAGAGCGCCGACCAGCGCTTCCTGTTCACCGCCGAATACCTGCGCGCCGAAACGCAATCGACGCTCAACGAATTCGCCGCGCTGGCTTTGGTCAACGATGACGGCCTGTTCCCGATTCCGGCCGGACCGGTCACGATTACCGACGGCATCTTCCAGTCGGGCACGCTCACGCAGGCCCAGCCGTTCAACGGCGGCCGCGGCATCCCGACCGAGCTGCTGCGCTTCCAGCGCGAAGACGAGGCCTTCACGCAGGACATCTCGGTCGATCTCGACTTCACGCCGACCGATCGGCTGCGCTTCAACGTCGAAGGGCAGTATATCTCGTCCGGACGTGAGGAAGCCGGCCAGATCGCCGCGATGCAGACCTATACGGACCTGTTCATCGACAACTCCGGCGAAACGCCGATCGTGCAGTTCTTCGAACCCAACACGACGACGTCCGACGCCGCCTATTTCAACGACGACACCCGCACCTTCTACTGGTTCCTGCTCGACAACCAGGTCGATAACGAGGCCGACCTCTACTCGATGCGCGCGGATGTCGAATACGACATCAGCGACACCGGCTTCTTCCGCACCGCCAAGTTCGGCGCGCGCTTCGCCGATCGCAATCGCACGACGCGCAGCGCCAATTTCTCCAACTGGGGCAATCTCGGTGCACCGTGGACCGGTCGCAACGGCAACTGGAACTGTGCCGACTTCCAGGCCTTCGGCTGCGGCGGCGCCTACGTGTTCGACTTCCCGAACTCGGCCCAGGTCCGCAACCCCTTCGGCGACAACTTCCAACGCGGCAACGCGCCGATCCCGATGGGCAACGGCTCGGCCTTCTATTTCGGCGGCGACAACCTCGTCGAGGAATACCTGAACGGCACGGTTGACCAGGTCGCCGATGCGATCAACGCCTTCACACTGACGCCGAACCCCTACGGTACGATCGGTACGCGCTCGGGCGTGGTTCCGGGCACCGTGTTCCTGCCGGGTGAGATTTCCGACGTCGGCGAATCGACCGACGCCTATTACGCACGGCTCGATTTCGGCACCTTCTTCGACAATGGCTGGGACCTGTCGGGTAATATCGGCGTGCGCTACGTCGACACCACGATCCGCACCGGCGGGGAAATCAACTTCCCGTTCGCGAACTTCTTCGACACCAATGGCGACAATGCCGTCAGCGTCGCGGAAATCGATGCCGCCTGCGCCCAGGCGCAGCAGCAACAGCCCAACGCGCAGCTGCCCGGCTACTGCGGCCTGACCGCCGCACGGAAGGCCGAATTCGCTTCGGTCTTCACCGGCGAGACGATCCCCGACAACGCCAATATCAGCTTCGATAACTGGCTGCCGAGCTTCAACGTCAAGCTCGACACCGGAACCGGCTTCGTCTTCCGCGCCGCCGCTTCGAAGGGCATCTCGCGTCCCGACCTGGCAGCCTTCCGCACGGGCGGTGCAATCTTCGACAACACCAACGACCTGCGGCAGGCCGGCTTCCTCGATAGCGGGCCGCTGTTCCAGATCTTCACCGGCAACCGTTTGCTGACGCCGATCGAGAGCTGGAACTACGACATCAGCCTCGAATACTACTTCGCCGAGGTCGGCTCGATCACCGCGGCGCTGTTCCAGAAGGATTTCGACAATCTCTTCGGTGACGGCCCGACGATCCGCAGCTTCACCAGCCCTTCGGGGGTTACCACCGACGTCGAGGTCAACGGTCCGATCAACTTCGGCGAAGCGCGCCTGCGCGGGATCGAAGTGGCGTATCAGCACGCGTGGGATTTCCTCCCGGCGCCGCTCGACGGGCTCGGCACCCAGCTGACCTACACCTATATCGACAGCCAGGATTTCAGCAGCTCGGGCGACGTGTTCGGCGACCTGCCGCAGCCCGGCGTTTCCGAGCACACGGTCAACGCCGTGCTGTTCTACGACAAGGGTCCGCTGTCGGCCCGCGCCGCCTACAACTGGCGGTCGGACTTCCTCCAGACCCCACGCGACGTGATCTTCCCGTTCTCGCCGATCTACGGGGAATCGACCGGGCAACTCGATGCGTCGATCTTCTACGAGCTGACCGACAACATCAAAATCGGCGCGCAGGGCGTGAACCTGCTCGACGAGGTCACGCGGACGAGCCAGGTGGTCGATTTCGACGGGACGCGGATCACGCGCTCGGCGTTCCGCAACGACCGTCGCTTTACCTTCCTCGTGCGCTTCGACTTCTAAGGTCGGGTGCGCGCTGGTCCACAGCGGGAAGGCGGGTCCCCACCGAAAGGTCGGGACCCGTTTTCTTTTCCGTCGTGACCGCATACGGGTAGTTCGGGTGCCCGGGGGCTTGGACAGCCACCGATATGCCGGGCCAATCGATGGGGGATCAAGATGGCGCGTCGCCGCCAGTCGATAACAATCAAGCATGTCGCCGCCGATGCGGGAGTTTCCCTGCAGACGGTCAGTCGCGTCATCAACAACGAACCCAATGTCCGCCCGGCGATGAAGGAGCGCGTCCAGGCGAGCATCGACAAGCTCGGCTACGTGCCCTCGATCGCGGCCCAGCGGATGAGCGGGTCGCGGTCCTACCTTATCCTCGCGATCAACGACCGCGAGCGCACGATTGCCGACTGGACCGCGCGCCAGGGCGGCGATTGGGTCGACCAGATGCTGCTCGGCGGGATGCTGACCGCGAGCGAGCACGGCTATCGCATGCTGATCGAACTGGTCGACACGCATGACGACCATGTCGAGCGGGAACTGGGCGCGGCGCTGAGCGCGCTGCACCCCGATGGCGTGGTGCTGACCCCGCCCCACTCGGAAAATTCCCAGATCACCGGCCTGCTAGCCGAACGCGGTATCCGCTTTGCCCGGATTGGGTCGAAGGAGCCGGGCCCGGGTATCGCGATGACGATGGACGACGACGGCGCGGCGGAAGAAGCGACCCGCCACCTGCTCGAACTCGGCCACACTCGTATCGGCTTCATCGCCGGTTCCGAGGAGTACAGCCTCTCCGACTGGCGCAAGGCGGGGTGGGAACGGACGATGGGCGAAGCGGGCCTCGATTGCGACGATCTTTGCGTCCGCGGCGATTTCGGGTTCGACAGCGGTCTTGCCGCGGCGCGCAAACTGCTGGCGCTCGACGCCCCCCCGACCGCGATCATCGGTTCGAGCGACCAGATGACGCTCGCGACGCTCGAAGTCGCGCACGAACAGGGCCTCGAGGTCCCGCGCGACCTTTCGCTGATCAGCTTCGACAACACCCCGATCGTGCGCTTTTCCAACCCCAAGCTGACCGCGATCGACCAGCCGATCGCGAAGACGATCGCGCGTGCGGTCGAACTGCTGATCGATCGCGATGGGGACGAGGTCGAGCAGCCGGTGGTCGTATCGGGCGAGCTCGTGGTGCGCCAGTCGACCGCCGCGCCGCCCTCCGGCACGTGACGTGTGACTGACCAACCGCGCCAGGCGCTGCGCTTCCTGTGGCTCTACGCGCTGGCGGCTGCCGGTGGCGCAGTCGCCTACGTTCCGTTCCTGACGATCCTTCTGCCGGTGCGGATGAGCGAATTGTCGGGCGCCGAGGACGTCGAACCGCTGGCCTACGCCGCCTTTGCGGGCGCGATTGCCGCCAGCCTCGCCAATATCGCCTTCGGCTGGCTGAGCGATCGGACGGGCTCGCGGCGCGGCTGGATCCTCGTCGGACTGGCGCTGTCCTCGATCCTGCTCGTCTCGGTCCGTACGACCGACAATATCGCCGCGCTGATCGCACTGATCGTGCTGTGGCAATTGGCGCTCAACATGATGTTGGCCCCGCTCGCCGCCTGGGCGGGCGATCTCGTGCCCGATGCCCAGAAAGGCTTTCTCGGCGGGCTGCTCGCCTTCGCCCCGGCCGCCGGCGCGCTCGCAGGCGCGGTGGTGACATGGCCGGGCCTCGCCGATGCCGACGGACGGCTGGTGCTCGTCGTTGCGATGACCGCCGCGATGGTGCTTCCGGTCCTGCTGGTAGGACGCCCGGTGTCGATGCCGCAACTGATGGTCCCCGTACCGGCCTCGACGCGAACCGACCGCCCGCGATCGCTCGTCGCGCGCATGTGGATGGCCCGCCTGCTGGTCCAGCTCTCCGAAGCCGCCTTGTTCGCCTATTTGCTCTACTGGTTCCGCAGCATCGACGCCTCTGTCACCGACAGCGATACCGCGCGCATCTTCAGCTTGGTGCTGGTCGCCGCGGTGCCGTTTTCGCTTCTCGCGGGGCGCTGGTCGGACCGCGCCGACCGACCGATCCTGCCGCTCGCAGTGACCGCGGCAGTCGCGAGCCTCGGCCTGGTGCTCATGGCGCTGGCCGAAACGCGCGAGGCGGCGATAGGGGGCTATATCCTGTTCGGCCTCGTCGCCTCGATCTTCCTTGCGCTGCATTCGGCGCAGACGCTGCGGGTCCTGCCCCGACCGCAGACGCGCGGGCGCGATCTCGGCTTCTTCAACCTGACCAACACCACGCCCTCGCTGATCATGCCATGGCTGACGCTGTCGCTGGTCCCCGGTTTCGGCTTCGACGCGCTCTTCACCGTGCTTGCTGCCCTCGCACTCCTCGCCAGCCTGCTGCTCGCCACCGCGCGTACCCGCGGCTGAACCATATCGGCGCTTGCCTTCGCCCCCGCACCGTGCCAATCCCTCCAATTGGGAACGTTCTCATTCGTGAGAATCAGGAGGATTTAAAAGCATGGTCGGTCGTCTTCTCGCATCGGGGGCGTGTCTTGCGCTGGCAGCATGTGCAGCGCAGCCCGGAACCGTGGCATCGACGGGCGGTTCGCAAACTGCGGCAAGCCAGGCCAGCGTTGACGCTCGCGTCGCGGACATGCTCTCGCGGATGAGCCTCGAACGCAAGGTCGCGCAGCTGATCCAGCCGCAGGTCAATTCCTTCACCCCCGAGGACATGGCGCGCTACCGCTTCGGCAGTTATCTCAATGGCGGCAATGGCGGCCCTTATGGCGACGAATTCGCCGCCGCTTCGGAATGGCTGCGCTATGCCGACGAAATGTACCTCGCCTCGACCCGGCCGCTGCCGGGCGACGAGCCGGTCATTCCCACCATCTGGGGCACCGATGCCGTGCACGGCCACACCAATATCGTCGGCGCGACGATCTTCCCGCACAATATCGGGCTCGGCGCGACCCGCGACACCGATCTCGTCCGCCGGATCGGTGCGGCCACCGCGACCGAGATCGAGGTTACCGGGATCGACTGGAACTTCTCGCCCACCGTCGCGGTCGCGCGCGACGATCGCTGGGGTCGGACTTACGAAAGCTATTCCGAAGACCCGCAGATCGTCGCCCGGATGGGCGCGGCGCTGGTCGAAGGGCTGCAGGGACGCTCGGGCGCTGGCGACTTCCTCGGCGATGGCCGGGTGGTCGCGACCGCCAAGCACTTCTTCGCCGATGGCGGCACCGACCAAGGCGTCGACCAGGGCGACGTCAACGGCGATATCGACGCGCTGAAGGCGATCCACGCGGTCCCCTACCCCGCCGCGATCGATGCCGGGGTCGAAGTCGTGATGGCGAGCTTCAACTCGATCAACGGCGTGAAGATGCACGGTAATCGCGCGCTGCTGACCGGCGTGCTGCGCGAGGAGATGGGCTTCGAAGGCGTGGTCGTGGGCGACTGGAACGGACACGGCCAGATCGCCGGCTGCACGGTCGATAATTGCCCGCAGGCGCTCAATGCCGGGCTCGATATCTACATGGTGCCCGACGACTGGAAGGCTCTGCTCGAAAACCTCGTGCGCCAGGTCGAGAACGGCACGATCGCGATGGCTCGGCTCGACGAAGCAGTCGGCCGCGTGCTGCGCATGAAGATCCGCATGGGCCTGTTCGATCGCGACGCGAGGAAGCCGTCCGATCGTTCCAATGCCGGAGAATGGGGCAAGCTCGGCATGGCCCCGCACCGCGACCTCGCGCGCGAAGCGGTCGCCAAGTCGCAGGTCATCCTCAAGAACAACGGCGTGCTGCCGCTCAAGCAGGGCGCGAGAGTGCTCGTCGCAGGTAGCGCGGCCGACGATATCGCGCAGGCCGCGGGCGGCTGGACGCTGACCTGGCAGGGCGGCGGCGAGCTCGACAATTCCTATTTCCCCAACGCCACCTCGATCTACGCCGCGATCGCCGAAGAGGCGCGCGCGCAGGGCGGCAGCGCCACCCTGTCGGCCGATGGCAACGCCACGATCGGCGACCATGACGTCGCGATCGTGGTGTTCGGCGAGGAACCCTATGCCGAGTTCGTCGGCGACCGGAAGACCATGGTGTTCGAGGACACCGAGGGCCTCGAATTACTGCGCAAGTACGAGGCGGCGGGTGTGCCCACCGTGGCGCTGTTCCTGTCGGGCCGCCCGCTGTGGATGAACCGCGAGATCAACGCCTCCGACGCGTTCGTCGCGTCGTGGCTGCCGGGCAGCGAAGGCGGCGGCGTGTCGGACATCCTATTCGGCAAGCGCGCAGCGACCGGGCGACTGTCCTTTAGCTGGCCCGCCGAGTGCGGGGGTGCCCCGGTCAACGGTCCCGAGGGTGCGCTTTTCCGCGTCGGTTACGGCCGCTCGCTCACCGACACCGCACCGCTCGCCGAACTGTCGGAGGAATGCGGCTATCTGGCGCAGGGCTCGGCGGCGACCTGGTACGATCTCGGCCGGCTCGCCAGCGGCATCACCGCCTATGCCGGCGAGACCCGCCTTCCGAACCTGCGTGGCGAAGGTGCCGGCGTGGTCGCCCGCGGCGTCGACAAGGACCGGCAGGAAGACGCGCGCGAAGTGGTGTTCGGCCCGGGGGCGACCTTGTCGCTGACGCAGGCCGGCGAAGGCAAAGGCGATTACCGCATCCTCTATGACCTGCCGGCGCAGCCCGCGGGCAAGGTCACGCTGACCGTCGGCGAGACCGAGATCGACATCACGCGCAATTTCGCGCTGAGCGCGGGCAAGGGCTGGCGCGAGATGATCATCACCGAACGATGCGCGCCCGAGCTCGGCGACCGCATCGCGATCACCTCCGACGCGCCGCTAACGTTGAAGATCGCGCGAATCGTGCGGCAGGACATGCCCGAGGGCGCCGAGTGTTCGTTCTGATCGCCCGTGATCGGACTGGCAGGAATTGATTTGGACGCACGCCCCGACGCGCATAGATCGGGGCGGGCGAGGGAGAGGGAATAACCATGGCACTTGCACCCGACGTTTCGAGCAGCACCGATCCGCAACCGCTCGAGGATGAAGGCACCCACATCAACGCACCGGGCCTGCAGTTCTTCGTCTTCGGCCTGTTCTTCATCTTCGGCGGCATCACCTCGCTCAACGACGTGATCATCCCGAAGCTGAAAGAGCTGTTCACGCTCAACTACACCCAGGCGATGCTGGTGCAGTTCTGCTTCTTCACTGCCTACCTCGTGATCGGCATCCCCGGCGCCAAGCTGGTCAAGCGGATCGGCTATATGCGCGGGGCGGTGGCGGGCCTGTGCCTCATGATCCTCGGCTGCCTGCTGTTCATCCCGGCAAGCCAGACCGCGACCTACGCGCTGTTCCTCGGCGCGTTGTTCATCCTCGCCAGCGGCGTGGTGATCGTGCAGGTCGTCGCGAACCCGCTGATCTCGCTGCTCGGCCCGCAGAAGACCGCGCATAGCCGCCTCACCTTCGCGCAGGCGTTCAACTCGCTCGGCACCACGGTCTTCCCGATCGTCGGCGCCGCCGTCATCCTCGGCAGCCTCGCCAACGTGACCGCCGACCAGTTGTCGGGCGCCGAACTGATCGCCTACCGCCAGGCCGAAAGCGAAGCGATCTGGCAAGGCTATCTCGGCCTCGCCGTGCTGATCGGACTGGTCGCGCTCGCGGTCTGGGCGTTCCGCAACCGCCTGCAGGGCGAGAAGCACGAAGCCTCCTCGGGCCTCGCCGGGCTCGACCTCCTGAAGCGCACCCGCTTCGGTTACGGCGCGCTGTGTATCTTCCTCTATGTCGGCGCCGAAGTCGCAATCGGCTCGATCATCATCAACTATCTCGCGCTCGAGCGCGTGCTCGGCCAGCCCGAAAGCGTGATCGGCTGGATGATCGGCCTCTACTGGGGCGGCGCGATGGTGGGGCGCTTCATCGGTTCGGTCCTGCTGTGGGTGTTCTCGCCGGGCAAGATCCTGGCCTTCAACGCGATCGGTGCGATCCTTCTGATCGCGATCTCGGCCAACTCCGCCGGCGAAATCGCGGCCTACAGCCTGCTCGCCTGCGGCCTGATGAACTCGATCATGTTCCCGACAATCTTCTCGCTGGCCTGCGAAAAGCTCGGCCCGCGAGCGGCCGACGGATCGGGCATCATCAACGTCGCTATCTTCGGCGGCGCGGTCGTGCCGCTGCTGTTCGGCGTGATCGCCGATGCGAGCGGCAGCCTCGCCTTCGCGCTGGTACTGCCGGCGATCTGTTATGCGATCATTGCCGGCTTCGGATATTACGCGCGCCGCCCGGCCTGACCCCGTTAGACCCAAAGGACCCGACCGGGGGCTGGCGCGTAGTCTCCATGTGAGAAAAGGACTCCGATGACCGCCCCCGGCGAGACTTCTTCCAAGCTGCTGCTGTTCGGCGCGACCGGCGACCTCGCGCGCCGGATGCTCCTGCCCTCGCTCTATGCGCTGCATGCCGACGGGCTGGTGCCCGACGAGCTGCAGATCATCGGCACCGCGCGCAGCGAGATGTCGGACGAGGAATTCCGCCAGATGGCGCGCGAGGCGCTCGAGGAACACCTTCCCGAGGATCGCAAGGATCCGAAAGCGCTCGAGAGCTTTCCCGAGCGGCTCAGCTACCAGGCGCTCGATGCGTCGACGATTCAAGGATTCGATGCGCTGGCCGAGAAGGTCGGCGACACTTCGGGCGGCCTCTCGATCTTTCTTTCCACCGCGCCGTTCCTGTTCGAGCCGACGATCAAGGGGCTCGAATCGGCCGGGCTGGCTGGCAATAACGTCCGCATCGGACTCGAAAAGCCGCTCGGCAACGACCTCGCTTCGAGCCGCGAAATCAACGATGCGGTTGCCGCGGTCTTCCCCGAGGAGCGGATCTTCCGGATCGATCACTATCTCGGCAAGGAGACGGTGCAGAACCTCATGGCGCTGCGGTTCGCCAACATGCTGTTCGAGCCGGTCTGGAACGCCGCGCATATCGAACATGTCCAGATCACCGTCAGCGAGACCGTGGGGCTCGAAGGCCGCGCGGGCTTCTACGACGAGACCGGCGCGCTGCGCGACATGGTGCAGAACCACATGCTGCAATTGCTCGCGCTCACCGCGATGGAACCCCCGGGCGATTTCGACAGCACCGCGATCCGCGACGAGAAGGTCAAGGTCCTGCGCGCATTGCGCCCGCTCGGACCGGAAGAAAGCGTGCGCGGCCAGTACACCGACGGCGCGGTCGGCGGCGAGGCGGTCGGGTCGTACGAGGCCGATCTCGACGATAGCTCCGACACCGAAACCTTCGTCGCCCTGCGCGCCCATGTCGACAATTGGCGCTGGCAGGGCGTCCCGTTCTACCTGCGCACTGGCAAAAGGCTGGCCGAACGGCGCAGCGAGATCGTGGTCCAGTTCCGCTGCGTGCCGCACAACATCTTCGGCAAGCGCGGCGGGCAGTTGCAGGCCAACACGCTCGTCATCCGGCTCCAGCCGGAGGAATATGTCCGGCTGCTGGTGATGGCTAAGGAACCGGGGCTCGACAGCGAGAAGGTGATCCTGCGCGAGGTCCCGCTCGACCTGTCGCTGAGCCAGGCCTTCGCCGGGACCGTCCGACGCATCGCCTACGAACGCCTGCTGCTCGACCTGATCGAAGGCGACCAGACGCTGTTCGTCCGCCGCGACGAGGTCGAGGCGCAGTGGCAATGGATCGACGCTATCCGCGCCGGCTGGGCCGAGAGCGGCCTTGCCGCCAAGCCCTACAGCGCGGGCAGCTGGGGCCCGAGCGCGGGTATCGCGCTGACCGAACGCGACGGGGTCAGCTGGCATGAGTGAGATCGAACGCCTTACCTTCGACGACCAGAACGAACTGCATGCCGCGCTCGCCGACGAGATGCGCCGCGCGATCGCAAGCGGGCGCGAAAAACGCGGCTCCGCCCTGCTCGCACTGAGCGGCGGCAGCAGCCCGTTCCCGATCTATCGCAGTCTCGCCGAGGAAGACCTCGGCTGGGCCGAAGTCACGATCATCCCTGTCGACGAGCGGCTGGTCCCAGAAAACGACAAGCTGTCGAACACGGCCAAGCTGCGTGAGGTTTTCGAGCCCGCCGGGGCGCGCGTGCTGGGCCTGTTCCCCGATCCGGAAACCGACCCGCTCCCTCCGTCCGCGCTCGATGTGGTCGATCTGCCAGCCGACCTGCTGTGGCTGGGCATGGGTGGTGACGGGCATTTCGCCAGCGTCTTTCCCGGGCCGGATTACGAGCGTGCCTTCGCCACCGAGGACGACACCGTGTTCGTCAATCCATTTCCGATGCCCGCCGAGGCACCGGTCGGACGCCTGAGCATTGCGCCGCGCGCGATTGCCGCTTCGCGCCAGCTGATCCTGGTGATTGCGGGCCGCGACAAGCGCGCCGTGTTCGACCGCGCGCTGGCCGAGGGCACCGCCTCGCCCTACCCGATGGGTCGCTTCCTCGAGGAGTTGCAGCCCACCATGACCGTTTACGAAGGCCTGTTCTGATGACCCTCGATCCGACCATCGAAAAGGTGACCCAGCGGATCGTCGAGAAGAGCCGCGACGGGCGCACACGCTATCTCGACCTGATCGAGCGCATGGGCGAGGAAGGCCCGCGTCGTTCGGCATTGTCCTGCGGCAACCTTGCCCACGCCTTCGCCGCGAGCGGCGAGGACAAGGCGACGATCCGCGAGGCGCGCGCCACCAACATCGCGATCGTCACCGCCTATAACGACATGCTCTCGGCGCACGCGCCCTATTATCGCTACCCGGAGAAGATCAAGCTGTTCGCCCGCGAGGTCGGCGCGACGGCACAGGTCGCCGGCGGCGTCCCCGCGATGTGCGACGGGGTCACGCAGGGGCAGGACGGGATGGAACTGTCGCTGTTCAGCCGCGACGCGATCGCGATGGGGACCACGATCGCGCTGAGCCACGCGATGTACGAAGGCGCGCTGATGCTCGGCATCTGCGACAAGATCGTGCCCGGCCTGCTGATGGCTGCCTTGCGCGCAGGACACCTGCCGACGATCTTCGTGCCCGCCGGGCCGATGCCGTCGGGGCTTGCCAACAAGGAAAAGCAGCGCGTCCGCCAGCTCTATGCCGAGGGCAAGGCCTCGAAGGGCGAATTGCTCGAAGCCGAGAGCGCGAGCTATCACGGCGAAGGGACCTGCACCTTCTACGGCACCGCCAATTCCAACCAGATGATGATGGAGGTGATGGGCCTCCATGTTCCCGGCGCGGCCTTCCCCAATCCCGGCACGAAGATTCGGCAGGAGCTGACCCGGGCCGCCGCGCACCGGGTTGCCGGGATCGGCAAGGAGGGCGACGATTACCGCCCGCTCGGTCGCTGCGTCGACGAGAAGGCGGTGGTCAACGCGATCGTCGGCCTGCTCGCGACCGGCGGGTCGACCAACCACATGATCCATATCCCCGCGATCGCGCGCGCGGCGGGAATCAGCGTCGACTGGACCGATTTCGCCGAACTGTCAGAAGCGGTGCCGCTGGTCGCGCGGGTCTATCCCAACGGCTCGGGCGACGTGAACGATTTCCAGGCGGCCGGCGGCATGGGCTTCGTGATCCGCGAATTGCTCGCCGAAGGCCTCCTGCACAAGGACGTGATGACCGTGTGGCATTCGGACCTCACCCTCTATGGCCGCACCCCCGAGCTCGACGATGGCGCGCTCGTCTGGAACGACGCGCCTGCCAAGAGCCTCGACGAAACCATCCTGCGACCGCCCGCGACGGCGTTTTCCGACCATGGCGGGCTCGCGCTGCTCGAAGGCAATCTCGGCCGCGCGGTGATGAAGACCAGCGCGGTCGACGAAAGCCGCCACACCATCGAGGCGCCGTGCCGCATCTTCCACACGCAGGAAGCGGTGCAGGCCGCGTTCAAGGCGGGCGAGCTCGACCGCGACGTGGTGGTGGTGGTCCGCTTCCAGGGACCGCGCGCGAACGGGATGCCCGAATTGCACAAACTGACCCCGCCGCTGGGCGTGTTGCAGGATCGCGGCTTCAAGGTCGCGCTCGTTACCGACGGCCGGATGTCGGGCGCCAGCGGCAAGGTGCCCGCGGCGATCCACCTTTCGCCCGAGGCGCTCGGCGGAGGCCCGATCGGCAAGCTGCGCGATGGCGACCTCGTTCGCGTCTGCGCACAGGAAGGCACGCTCGAAGCGCTGGTCGACGCCGAGGACTGGAACCTGCGTGATACGCCCACGCCGCCAGCTGCAGAAGACGGGCTGGGCCGCGAGCTGTTCGCGCTGATGCGCCGCCATGCCGACGAGGCCGAGCGCGGCGGCAGTGCGATGTTGTTCGAGGCCGGGCTGTGAGTGCTCCGACCCGCATCGTCACCGCCGATATCGGGGGCACGCATGCCCGATTCGCGATAGCCGAAGTGGCCGACGGCAAAGTCGCTTCGCTCGGCAAACCGACCAAGATGGCCTGCGCCGATCACGCCAGTTTCCAGACCGCGTGGGAAGCCTATGGCGAGGCGATCGGCGAGCAATTGCCCCGCGCCGCCAGCATCGCGCTGGCCGCGCCGATCGCGGGCGACCTGATCAAGCTGTCGAACAATCCCTGGGTCATCCGGCCCGCGCTGGTGAACAGCAAGCTCGGTCTCGACACGCATTTGCTGCTCAACGATTTCGCTGCGGTCGCGCATGCGGTCGATGCCGTAGGACCCGAACACCTCGCGCATGTCGCCGGACCGGAGGCCCCGCTGCCCGAAGACGGGATCGTAAGCGTAATCGGCCCCGGCACCGGCCTGGGCGTCGCGATCCTCGCGCGGATCGGGGGGCGCGGCCATGTCTTCGCGACCGAAGGCGGCCATTCCGATTTTGCCCCGCTCGACCGGATCGAGGACAAGCTGCTCGAACGGCTGCGGGGCGACCACACCCGCGTCTCGGTCGAGCGCGTGGTCGCGGGGCCGGGCATCCGCCCGATCCTTGAGACCATCGCCGAGATCGAGGGTCGGCCGATGCCGCAGGGCGATGACAAGGCGCTGTGGACGATGGCGCTGGCGGGCGAAAACAGCCTTGCCGAAGCCGCGCTCGATCGATTTTGCCAGTGTCTCGGCGCGGTGGCGGGCGATATCGCGCTGACCCACGGCCCAGGCCCGGTGGTGCTGGCGGGCGGGCTCGGCCTCAGGCTCGCGAAGATCCTCCCGCAATCGGGCTTTGCCGAGCGCTTCGCCGCCAAGGGCCGCTATCGCAAGCTTATGGAGCAGCAGCCGGTCAGCATCATCACCCATCCCGAGCCGGGCCTGTTCGGTGCCGCCGCGGCATTCGCCAAGGAGCATACGTGACCGACATCGGCACTATCATGCGCACCGCCCCGGTGATCCCGGTGCTGGTGATCGAGGACGCGGCCGACGCCGTGCCGCTGGCCGAGGCGCTGGTGGCGGGCGGGCTGCGCGTGCTCGAGGTGACCTTGCGGACACCTGCGGCAATTGACGCGATCCGTGCGATGAAACAGGTCGAGGGCGCGATCGTCGGAGCAGGCACGGTGATCGACCCCGACGGGCTCGACGCCGCGATCGATGCGGGCAGCGAGTTCATCGTCTCGCCCGGCCTGACCGAGCGCCTCGGCCAGGCGGCGAACGAACGCGAGATCCCGTTCCTCCCCGGGATCGCCACCGCGAGCGACCTTATGTGCGGGCTCGATCTCGGCCTGACGCATTTCAAGTTCTTCCCGGCCGAGGCGAATGGCGGGATCTCCGCGCTCAAGGCGCTCGCGGGACCGTTCGGCCAATGCCGCTTCTGCCCCACCGGCGGGATCACCGCTGCCAGCGCGCCCGATTGGCTGGCGCTCGATCCGGTGTTGTGTGTCGGAGGCAGCTGGATTGCGCCCAAGGGTGCCGCGCCGCACGACATCGAGGCGCTTGCCCGCGCCGCCGTGGCGCTCGGCTGATCGCAGCAATGTCTTGAAAATGTCGCATGCCGCGCGCAAGCGTTGGAATGTGAACGAGTTGACGCCCCTCCACCCTGCAGCGCCTGCATCCGAAGGTGCCGAGGATGCGAACTCGTTCGAGAACGAACATTTCTTCAATCGCGAACTGAGCTGGCTGGCCTTCAACCGCCGCGTGCTCGCCGAGGCGCGCAATCGCGACTACCCGCTGCTCGAACGCCTGCGCTTCCTGTCGATCTCGGGGAGCAATCTCGACGAGTTCATCATGGTCCGCGTCGCCGGGCTGATGGGGCAGGCCAAGCGCAAGATCGACGAACTGTCGCTTGACGGGATGACCCCGGGCCAGCAGCTTGAAAAGATCAACGACGAGCTCGAGCGGATCGAGCGCGAACAGGACGCGGTGTGGGACGAGTTTCGCACCGAACTGGCCGAGAACGGCATCGAGGTGATCGACGGCAGCACGGTCGACGACATGACTTGCTCGTGGCTCGAGACCTACTTTACCGAGAACATCCTGCCGGTGCTGACCCCGCAAGCGGTCGATCCCGCACACCCCTTCCCCTTCGTCGCCAATCTCGGGCTCGGCCTGCTGTTCAACCTCAAGCGCAAGAGCGACGGGGTATCGCTGGTCGAGATGGTGCTGATCCCCGGGAATCTGCCGCGCTTCATCCGCATTCCGGGCCGCGACACCAAGTATATCAGCATCGAAAACCTGATCCGGCGCCATGCGACGCTGCTGTTTCCCGGCTTCAAGCTGCGCGGAGACGGTCTTTTCCGCGTGATCCGCGACAGCGACATCGAGGTCGAGGAAGAGTCGGAAGACCTGGTGCGCTATTTCCGCAGCGCGATCCAGCGACGCCGGCGCGGCGACGTCGTCCACCTCGAAATCGAGGAGGGATTCGACAAGGAAGCCGAGACCCTGCTGCGCGAACAGCTCTACCTGGCGCAGGCGACGGTCGACGAGAAGAGCGGTCTGATCGGTTTCGCCGCGCTCGAGCGGATCGTCGAAGAGGATCGGCCCGATCTCAAGTTCGAGCCTTACAGCCCGCGCTACCCCGAGCGGATCGCCGAGCATGATGGCGATGCCTTTTCCGCGATCCGCGAAAAGGATATCGTGATCCACCACCCCTATGAGAGCTTCGAGGTGGTGGTCGATTTCCTGCGCCAGGCCGCACGCGATCCCGATGTCGTCGCGATCAAGCAGACGCTCTATCGCGCCGGCTCGCAATCGCCGATCATCGGCGCGTTGATCGAGGCCGCCGAGGCGGGCAAGTCCGTCACCGCGGTGGTCGAATTGAAGGCACGCTTCGACGAGGAGCAGAACATCCACTGGGCGAGCGAGCTCGAACGCTCGGGCGTCCAGGTGATATACGGTTTCGTCGACTGGAAGACCCACGCCAAGGTCTCGATGGTCGTCCGGCAGGAAGGCGCCAGCTTCCGCACATACTGCCATTTCGGGACCGGCAATTACCACCCGGTCAACGCCAAGGTTTACACCGATCTCAGCTACTTCACCGCCGATCCTGCAATGGGCCGCGACGCTGCGAAACTATTCAACTTCATCACCGGCTATGTAGAGCCCGAAAACCTCGAACGCATCGCGGTTTCGCCCAGCGGGTTGCGGCGGACCGTCTACCAGTTGATCGACGCCGAGATCGCCAACGCGGCTAAGGGCAAACCCGCGGCGATCTGGGCCAAGATGAACGCGCTCGCCGATCGCAAGATGATCGAGAAGCTCTACGAGGCAAGTCAGGCCGGGGTGCGCATCAACCTGGTGGTGCGCGGGATCTGCTGCCTGCGCCCCGAGGTCCCGGGCCTGTCGGACAACATCACGGTCAAATCGGTGATCGGGCGGTTCCTCGAACACGGCCGGATATATGCCTTCGCCAATGGCGATATGATGCCGAGCAAGAAATCGAAGGTCTATATCGCCTCGGCCGACTGGATGAGCCGCAATCTCGATCGCCGGGTCGAGACAATGGTCCCGATGACCAACAAGACCGTGCGCGACCAGGTGCTCGAACAGGTCATGCTGGCCCATTTGCTCGACACCGAGCGCAGCTGGCGGTTGCAGGCCGATGGCAGCTACGAACGACTCGAGGGAGGCGACAACCCCTTTAACCTGCACCGGTACTTCATGGAGAATCCTTCGCTCTCGGGACGCGGCGGCGCGCTCAAGAAGAACAAGGACGTTCCCCGCCTCTCGCTCCGTCGCGAAAGCGCCGAATGAACCGAAGCGGAAAGCGCGATAGCGAGAGACCGCGCGCGATCATCGATATCGGGTCGAACACGATCCGCCTGGTGGTCTACGGCAATCCGCCGCGCGCGCCGCATGTGCTCCACAACGAAAAGACGGTGGCGCGCCTTGGCCGCGACCTGTCTCGCACGGGCAAGATCCCGGGCAAGGCGGCGAAGCTGGGGCTCGATGTCCTGCGCCGCTTCGCACGCCTGATCGAAGAGCTGCGGATCGATGATGTCGAGGCGGTCGCCACCGCCGCGGTGCGCGACGCGAAGAACGGCGCGGATTTCCTCGAAAAAGTCCGCAAACTGGGCTTCGCACCACGGCTCCTCAGCGGCAACGAAGAGGCGCAGGCCAGCGCCGACGGCGTGCTCGGCGCCTTTCCCGACGCACGCGGCGTGGTCGCGGATCTCGGGGGAGGCAGTCTCGAGCTGATGGAGATCGACCACGAGAATCGCGGCAACGGCACGACCTTGCCGCTCGGCACGCTGCGCCTCCCCAGCCTGCCGGCCAACAAGGGCAAGAAGGCGGCGATCGCCAAGGTCATCGAAAAGTCCGGCTTTCGCGCGGCGAAGGGAGAGACGCTCTACCTTGTCGGCGGAACGTTGCGTGCATTTGGGCGGCTCGCGATGATCGAGATGAAGTCGCCGTTAGAGGATCCGCACGGCTTCGTGCTCGAGGCCGGGGACGCGCGCCGCATCGCCAAGCGCTTCGCCCGCCGCAAGGCAGACAAGATCGCCGGGATCGAGGAGATATCCTCTTCGCGCAAGGAGATGATCGGCGACGCCTCGGCGCTGGTCGGCGCGCTGCTGGGCGAATTCGAACCCGATCGGGTGGTCTTTTCCGCCTGGGGTCTGCGCGAGGGCCTGCTGATGCAGCGCCTGCCCAGCGAATTGCGGGTGCAGGATCCGCTGCTTTCGGCAGTCACCGCCTATGCCGCGCGCCGCGACGTGACCGCACAGACCGGGGCGATGGTCGCCGGGTGGATCTCGGGGCTGCCCGGCGCGCGCGCCGAGGGCACCGAACGCCTGCGCCTCGTCACCGCGATGCTCGCTCTCGCCAGCCAGCGACTCGAGCCCAATATCCGTCGCCGACACGCGCTCGACTGGGCGCTCCACAAGCGCTGGATCGGGCTCGAGCCGGGGGATCGCGCCAAGCTCGCCGCCGCGCTGCTCGCGCAGACCGGGCGGACCAAGCTGCCCGACGAACTCGCGCTGCTCGCAAGCGAGAACGATCTCGCCGAGGGTGTGGCTTGGGGGCTCGGCATTCGCCTGCTGCGCCGACTCGGCAGCGCAGCGCTCTCCTCGCTCGCCGGCAGCGTGCTGCGCGTCGACGGCAAGAAACTTGTGCTCGCCGTGCCGCCCGAGGCGATGTCGCTGTGCGGTCCCGGGACCGAGGAGGACCTGTCCGCCCTCGCGAGCCATCTCGGTCTCAAGCCTGCGATCGAACGGCGAACGGCATAGCGACCGGGTTCAATAGCGGTTCAGGCGCCGCCGGCAGGGTGGAATTACGGGAAAACCAGAACAATCAAGGCTTCGCGCACATCCGTGTCGCATCGCCCCCGCCGACGCGCCGCAAAGCGCAGGGAAATTGTCACGCGCGCGTCACATGTGGTAGCCATGCGCGTTCGGACGGAGGACTGGGCCGAATGGGATTCGCGCCAATCACGATCAAACCTGCTCGCCTGCCGCGCCTCGCGCTCGGCGGGGCCGGAATCGTGTCGGCTCTGTTCGCGATGCCCGCCATGGCCGATGTCATCGAGATCGGTGCCGAAGGCCACAGCTGGAAGGTCGGCGGGCCGCCGCCGCAGCAAGGCCAGTACGCTCCGCCCCCCGGCGTCGACGGCGAGGATTTCGAAGCCGCGCTGGCGCAGGTCCCGATGACGGTGCCCGAATTCTATCGCGCGCATGTCGCCGGGCTAGCGATCCGCTACCAGCTCTCGCCCTCGCTGATCGACGCGCTGGTGTGGCAGGAAAGCCGCTGGCGCCACGAGGCCGTGTCGCCGGTCGGTGCGCGGGGGCTCGCGCAATTGATGCCCGGTACCGCGCGCGACATGGGGGTGGACATCCACGATCCGTTCCAGAACCTCGAAGGCGGGGCGCGCTACCTGCGCATTCAATTGAACCGTTTCGAAGGCAATCTCGCCCTCGCGCTCGCTGCCTATAATTGCGGGCCCGAGCGGGTCGCGCGGGTAAATGGCATACCCGCGATCCGCGAAACTCAGCTATACGTAGCTTCCATCATGGGCCGGTTGGCCGCGCAATCCCGGAGTTGATTTCGACCATGCGTAAGACGTCCGTTTCCGCCGCGCTTGCGGCGCTGCTTTTCCCGACTGCCGCCATGGCGCAGGACCCTGCGGGTTCAGGCCCGATCGTCGGTGCGCTGAGCTGGATGCAGGACACCCTCCTCGGCAGCGTCGCCACGGCGGTTGCGGTGATGGCGGTCGCCGCAGTCGGCTTCATGATGCTGACCGGCCGGATGAACTGGCGCTTCGGCGCGACCGTCATTCTCGGCACCTTCATTCTGTTCGGCGCGGCCTCGATCGTCGGCGGCATCCAGAGCGCGGCAGGCGGCTGAGCCATGGCGGGTCTCGTTCGCGCCCCCGTCCATCGCGCCCTCACCCGGCCGCAGATGTTCATGGGCGTGACGTTCAACTATTTCATCATCAACGCCGTCGTCACCGTCGAGGCCTTCCTGATCTTCCGCAACTGGATCATCCTCCCGGTCGCCGTGGTGATGCATTTGATCGGCTATTTCGCCTGCCTGCGCGAGCCGCGCGTGTTCGATCTCTGGCTGACCAAGGTGAGCAAGACGCCGCGCGTGCGCAACTGGAAGCGCTGGGGCTGCAACAGCTACGCGCCCTGACAATGCGTCCCATGCGGGACTTCGGAGCAATTCTATGAGCAAGTGGATCGGAGCGGCAGGCTGGAGCGCGAAGGAAGCGCTGGCCGGCGATCGCCTGCCCTATCTGCGGCTCGAGGACGGCGAGACCGTGCTGCTGCGCGACGGCGCGCTGATGCAGTCGATCCAGGTCCCCGGCCTGTTGTTCGAGACCGAGGATTCGGACGCACTCAACGCCCACGCCGCCACGCGCGAGGTGATCCTGCGCTCGACGCTCGATGCGCGCTTCGTGCTCTACCACCACGTCATCCGGCGACGGGTCGAAGTCGAACTCGACGCGCAGTTCGACGATCCGCTCTCGGCGCATATCGACCGCCGCCACCGCCAGCTGCTGTCGGGCGGCAAGTTGTTCGTGAACGACCAGTTCATCACCCTGATCCGCCGCCCCGCGCGCGGCAAGGCGGGCATCGCCGAGCGGCTGAGCCGGGCCTGGAAGCGCAAAGGCAGTCGCGAGATCGTCGCCGACGTCAAGGAAATGCGCGCTTTGCGCGCCGCCGCGACCGGGCTGGTCGCCGCGCTCCAGCCCTATGGCGCGCGCATTCTCGGCGAATATGGCGGCAATGACGGCCGCCGGTTTTCCGAGCCGCTCGAACTGCTTTCGGCGCTCTACAATGGCGAGATGCGGCCGGTCCGCACGCCCGAGGCCCATGTCGATCTGGGGCAGATGATCCCCTACCGGCGCGCCAGCTTCGGGCTCGATGCGATGGAATTGCGCGGTGCGGGCGCGACCGATTTCGGCTCGCTGATGAGCCTCAAGGAATATCCCGAAGCGACCGCGCCCGGACTGCTCGACAACCTCCTGCGGCTGCCGTTCGAGATGACGGTGACCGAGAGCTACGCGCCCAACGAGCGCCAGACCGCGCGCGAGCGGATGGACCTCGCCCTGCGCCGCCTGCGCTCGGCCGACGAAGAAGCGGCGAGCGAGCGCGCGGAAATGCTGTCGGCGCGCGACCAGCTCGGCGCGGGTTCGGTCGGGTTCGGCGACCACCACCTCTCGGTGCTGGTCAAGGCACCCACCCTTCCCGAACTCGACGAGGCGACCGCGGCGGTGGGCGCCGCGCTGGCCGATACCGGCGCGATCGCGGTGCGCGAGGACACCAATCTCGAGCCGGGCTTCTGGGCGCAATTCCCCGGCAACGAGCAGTATATCGTGCGTCGCGCGATGATCTCGACCGCCAACATGGCGGGCTTCGGGTCGCTGCACGGCTTCGCGCTGGGGCGGGCGGAGAACAATCACTGGGGCGATGCGGTCGCCCTGCTGGAGACCACCAGCTCGACTCCGTTCTTCTTCAATTTCCACGCCGGCGACCTCGGCAATTTCTCGGTTTTCGGCCCGTCGGGGTCGGGCAAGACCGTGGTGATGAACTTCCTCGCCGCACAGGCGCAGAAATTCAGCCCCCGCACGATCCTGTTCGACAAGGATCGCGGCGCTGAGATTTTCATTCGCGGGATCGGAGGGCGCTACGACCGGATCAGCCCGGGCGAGCCGACCGGTTTCAACCCGCTGATGCTGCCCGAGACCCCAGCCAACAAGGCTTTCCTGCGCGACTGGTTGGGCGTGATGCTCAATGCCGAGGGGCCCGAAGAGCTGGGGACGATCGCAGCGGCGGTCGACGCGACTTACGAGAACGACCCGCGCCTGCGGCGCCTGCGGCATTTCCGCGAATTGCTCGCCGGGACGCGCCGCCCGCAACCCGGCGACCTCGCCGACCGCCTCTCGGCCTGGATCGAGGACGGCGAACATGCCTGGCTGTTCGACAATGAGCGCGACGAGGTCGATCTCGAACGCCGCGTGCTCGGCTTCGACATGACCGCATTGCTCGAAAGCCCGCGCCTGCGCACGCCGACGATGATGTACCTGTTCCACCGGATCGAGGAACGGCTCGACGGGCATCCGACGATGATCCTGATCGATGAGGGCTGGAAGGCGCTCGACGACGAGGTCTTTGCCGCGCGCATCCGCGACTGGCTCAAGACCTTGCGGAAACGCAACGCGCTGGTCGGCTTCGCCACGCAGAGCGCGCGCGACGCGCTCGATTCGAAGATATCGACCGCGCTCGTCGAACAGACCGCGACGCTGGTCTTCACTCCCAACCCGCGCGCCCGCGCCGAGGATTATTCCGAAGGCTTCGGCCTGACCGAGCACGAGCTCGCGCTGATCAAGACGCTGCCCGCGCATAGCCGCTGCTTCCTCGTGCGCCAGCCCAATGCGAGCGTGGTGGTGCGGCTCGACCTTGGCGGCGCGCCCGAAGTGCTGACCGTGCTGTCGGGCCGCGAGGCCTCGGTGCGCAAGCTCGACAATCTCCGCGCCGAACTCGGGGACGATCCGGCGGCCTGGTACCCGCACCTGACCGGGCATCCGTGGCCCGGCGACAGTGGCATCGAGCACGACAGCGACATGCCCGAGGCAGCCGAGTGACGACCGCCGCCGCCGCCTCGTCCTGCGATCTCTACACCGACGGTATTGCCGGCGGGCTCGCCGGTGCGCTGCGCGGGGTCGATTGCGTCGCGGGCGAGATGGCCCAGGCCGCCTTCGCGCGGCTGTTCGGCCCGGGCGGCGAACTCGTCCCCGCGCTGACGATCTTCTTCACGCTGTTCGTCGCGCTGTTCGGGATCGCGCTGATGACCGGTCGCACGCGGCTCGGCATTTCGCAGCTCACCCCGCGT
The DNA here is from genome assembly GCF_034374265.1 of Pseudoblastomonas marina. NCBI lineage: Bacteria > Pseudomonadati > Pseudomonadota > Alphaproteobacteria > Sphingomonadales > Erythrobacteraceae > Pseudoblastomonas > Pseudoblastomonas marina. Next base: position 1,877,716 of record NZ_CP139718.1, read on the forward strand.
TTCGCGACGCTGGTGCTGGTGATCGTGCTGACTTCGAGCTGGCTCGCCTTCCAGGCGCTGGTGTGGAACGTCTTCGTGCTCTCGCCCGACTATCTCGCCAGCGTGATCACCGGGATCGACGGATCGGCCACCGCCACCTTCGCCGACAAGATCGACATCACCTTCCTCACGATCGGCGAGATCGCCGGGGCGGGCGGTGCCGGGCAGGACATTTCGGTGTTCTCGCCGACCGGCCTGCTGTGGCTCGGCGGGACGCTATTGTTGCTCGGGACGGTCGGCGTGCTGGTGACGGCCAAGATCGCGCTCGCGGTGCTGGTCGCGCTCGGCCCGATCTTCGTCAGCCTCGTCCTTTTCGAAGGGACGCGCGGGCTGTTCGTCGGCTGGATCAAGGGACTGACCATGCTCGCGCTCGCGCCGCTGTTCGCGGTGCTCGCGGGCGGGGTCATGCTCGAACTCGCCGTGCCGGTGATCTCGAGCCTCGCCACCCAGCAGGGCAATATCGATCCGCGCGCTGCGATGGCGTTCTTCCTGATCGGCGCGGTCCATGTCGCGCTGATGATCTTGGTACTCAAGGTCTCGGCGACGATGGTCGCCGGGTGGACCGTGTTCGGCCTCGCCCGCGATCGCAGCGAGAGCCGTACCGTGATCACCAACACCACAGCCGGCACCAATGCACAGGCCCGCGAACCGGCGGCGGCGCAGGCCGCGTCGTCCGTCTCGGGCACCGCCGAGCGCGCGCGCATGCCCGCCGCGATCATGGCCGCCAATGCCGCCAACGACTCCGGCGGCATGTCGAACCGGACCGAGATCCGCACCGTCACCGAACGCGCCGCGGGCGTCGCAGCCGGATCGAGCGACAGTGCCGGCACACCATCACGAACCCACGGGATCGGCAGCCGCTTCCGCGCGCCGTCCGCAGCCAGGAAACCGGAGATGATACGATGATGCGGGTGGTCGCAGCCCTGCTCTTGGCGCTGATCGCGTCAGCTACCGACGTGCGCGCGCAGGATCCGCGCCTGGTCGAGGTGTTCTACGACGAGGATCGCGTGGTCCGGCTCGAAGGGCGCACCAATGTCCAGGCGATGATCGTCTTTGGCGAAGACGAGGTGATCGAGAATATCGGAATCGGCGATTCCAACAGTTGGCAGGTCACGCCGAACAAAGGTGCCGACCGCGTCTTCGTCAAACCCCTGTCCGAAATCGCGTCGACCAACATGACTGTGGTGACGAGCAAGCGCACCTATCTATTCGACCTCGTCAGCAATCCGCGCAACCCGCCGGTCTATATGCTGAGCTTCATCTATCCCGACGAAGCCGAGGCCGAAGAGACCGTCGCGAGCCCCGCTGCCCGCGCGACCGCGGCCGAGCTCGCGGCCGCCAGCGATCCCTATGCAGTGGTCGATCCCGCGACGCTCAATACGCAGTGGTCGCGCCGCGGCGCGGCGGTGCTGATGCCGGAACGGATCTACAACGACGCCGAGGCGACCTTCCTCGTCTGGGATCCCGAGCGCGCGATCCCGGCGATCCTGCTGCGCAACGACGAGGGCGACGAAGGCCCCGCCAATTACACGCTGCGCGGCGACACGATCGTGGTCGAGGGCGTACCCGCGCTGATCGTCCTGCGCAGCGGCGACGATCTTGCCGAACTGTTCTATGCCGGCCCGCCGCGGGTGAGCGCCGAAGCGGGGAGCCGATGATGCGCGATGCCGCCACCGAAGACGCGGTCGACCCGCGCGACGCGATGGATCTCGAAGATACCGATCTCGCGCGCCGCAATTCCTATCCCGCGGTGACCCAGCGCAAGGGCGCGAGCGACGGCCTCGGCCTTGCCGCGGGCATCATTGCAATCGGGGCGCTCGGGGCGGTGACGCTGTGGGCGTTGCAGAATCCCGATACCGAGCGCAACGCCCAAGGGATCGGCGGAGGTCAGCCGGACGAACAGGTGTCCGGTATCGCGACGGGCGAACCGGCTCAGCCGATCGTCCAACCTCCGGCGGCACAGCCGGCCGAAGCGGCAGGACCGCCTGTAGCCTCGCCCGCCCCGGTCTATACCGCCACGACATCGAGCGTACCGACGGTGCAGACCGCCCCGATCGGCAATCCCTATTCTTCGCCCACCGTGGTGTACGACGTCGGGCGCGCGCCCGGCGCCGCCGCCGCTGCCGAAGCCGCCGATGCAGCAGCCGCCGGAGCCCCGCCGACCCCCGGCGGCGGCAGCGCAAGCGATTTTGCCTCGCGGATCGGCGGCGTGGGCGGCGCGCCGACCCGCGCAGCGCGGTCGATCGATCCGTCGACCACGGTGGCGCAGGGCACGCTCATTCCCGCCGTGCTCGAAACCGCGATCAACACCGACGTGCCCGGCTATGTCCGTGCGGTCGTCAGCAAGGATGTCCGCAGTTTCGACGGCAAGCGGGTGCTCGTCCCGCGCGGCTCGCGGCTCGTCGGCCAGTACCAGAGCGGCGTGCAGGCCGGGCAGAAGCGCGCCTATGTCGTGTGGACCCGGCTGCTCCAACCCGACGGCGTCTCGGTCGACCTCGCCTCCCCCGGGACCGGGTTCGACGGGACCACCGGGCTCGCCGGCGACGTCGACAACAAGTTCTTCCAGCGTTTCGGCTCGGCGATCCTGCTCTCGGTGATCGGCGGGCTGACCGCGATCGCCGGCGGCGGGGCGAGCGTCGTCCTCGGCGGCGGCCAGAGCGCTGCGGCCACCGCGCTCCAGCAGAACGGCGAGATCGGCCCGACCATTCGCGTCAAGCAGGGCGAGCCGATCCGCGTCTTCACCGCGCGCGACCTCGATTTCTCGACCGTCGTCACGGGACGCTGAGCGATGGACGCGCCGATCTCGGCCGACGGCGAAGGCCCGGACAGCCCGCCCGAAATCGGTGCCGATGCGCGCAGCGTCTATCTCGACGCCTATCTCGCGCCCTTCCGCCAATGGCTCGACAAGGATTCGGTCACCGAGATCCTGGTCAACCGCCCCGGCGAAGTCTGGATCGAAGACGCCGAGCTGCGCGGGCCGATGCGCAAGGTCGAGACCAGCGAGATCGACGATCGCCTCGTCCAGCGTCTCGCCGAACAGGTCGCGCGGGTCTCGCACCAGGGGATCAATCGCGAGCACCCGCTGCTCGGGGCGACGCTGCCAGATGGCGCGCGAATCCAGTTCTGCGGCCCGCCTGCCGCGCGCAAGCACTGGTGCATGGCGATCCGCCGGCATCGCCGCCTCGACCTGCCACTCGACGCCTATGACCACGGCCCCCTCGGGCAGCACGTGGAGCCCGACTTTCCCGATCACCAGCAGCAGCCGATCGAATTCCTCCGGGCAGCGATCCAGGCACGAAAGACGATCCTCGTCTCGGGCGGCACCTCGACCGGCAAGACCACCTTCCTGAACGCCATGCTCGGCGAGATTCCGGGCGAGGAGCGCGTGGTGCTCGTCGAAGACACGCCCGAGCTGAAACTGCGGGGCGAGAATGGCGTCGGCCTGGTTGCCGTGAAGGGCGAGCTGGGCGAGGCCAAGGTCACCGCCAACGAATTGCTTCAGGCCGCGCTGCGCCTGCGCCCCGACCGGATCGTATTGGGCGAATTGCGCGGGACCGAGAGCGTGTCCTTCCTGCGCGCCATCAACACGGGCCATCCGGGCAGCTTCTCTACCATCCACGCCAATTCGGTGCGCGGCGCGCTCGAGCAATTGTCGCTAATGGTGATGCAGACCGGGATCGGGCTGAGCCGCCAGGACACGCTCGAATACGCGGCGAGCGTGATCGACGTGATCGTCCAGCTCGACCGCACCGACGGCAAGCGTGGAATCGCCGCGATTGCACGATCCGCCGATCTCGTTGCGATGGCCGATAATACCGGCGCTTGATTTACCAACCGCTAAAGGCAGTCTGGTAGTTCCCTCGGGAGAATGGAGAGGAGAACGGCCAGAGCATGAGGTTGCGGACGCGGGCCCTTCTCTTCGTCTTGCCGACGGTCTTCGTCATCTTCGGCCTGCTGACCTATGCAACCTACCGGGCCGAACTGGCCGACGAGCGAGAGAAAGCACTGGTTGACCTCCAGTCGGTAAGCGCAGCCACTGCCGATGCGATTGCAAGCCATGTCGCCGAAATCGAACGGGTCGAACGCGAGGCGGCACGGCGCATGGCCAACCGGCTGCGGCGCGCCGACTCTCTCGAAAGCTTCGACCGGGTCTTTCCCCGCCAGGCGGACGGTTCCTACCGGACACCGGACGAACTCTGGCATGGGAGCGTGCGCCCCGATGGGACCGAAGTCGCCGGAATCGGGGGGCTGATAACCGGGGAGCCGCCGAACCCGCGCGAGCGCCGCGAAATGGTCGCCAGTTTCGAAACCCTGAAGGACATCGTGCCAGGGCTGTCACCCGAGATCGAAAGCCTATATTTTTTCACCCCCTATAACGGACTGGTGATTTACGGCCCACGCCGCACCGACGAGCTGATCTTCTATCGCCGCGATGCACCCGCCGATTTCGATTTCCAGGACCGAGTCTTCGTTCAGATATCGATCCCCGACAACAATCCTGCCGGCGACTTCCGCTGCACCGATCTCGTGCAGGCCGCCTACGATCAGACCGGGCTACGCTGGACCACCGGTTGCATGTTCCCAGTACGGTTGGACGGGCGCCATCTCGGCGCCTGGGGTGTCAGCATCCCGCTCGAGGACCTGATGAACGCGATTCCCGATCGTCTCGGTTCGAGCGATGTCGGCATTGCCGTGGTGACCGACGAAGGAAAATTGCTGGGGCACCCGTCGCTCGCCGACCGACTTGGGCGCGATCTTGGGAGCCTGCTAGACCTCAACGATCCTCCCAACGCAGAGTTCGCCGAGCTCCGCGCCTTCGTCGGCGGCGCAAACGCATCGGTAGAGCCGAGCTATGTCGAAGGGCTTGATGCCTATGCGTCCGCCAAGCGCATCGAAGTCCCCGGATGGACCGTGGTCGCCATGGTACCGAGAGATCGGCTCGAAGCAGACGGCCGGGAACTCGCGCTGCCCATCTTCCTGGGCGGTTTGGTCGGAGCAGGGTTGCTGGCGGTCGTGCTGATGGTGTTCTTCACCCGCCAGGTGTCTGGCCCCCTGAGGCGCATCGCCGAGCGTGCAGATGCGGTCGCTCCCGACACCCGACACACGGGCGAGGCGAATGCGCGCCATTCGGGTGGCAGCGAGATCGAACGGCTCCATCACGCGCTCGACGCCATGACCCGCCGCCTCGCCGAGGACGAACGAAGGCTCAACCAGTCGTTCGATGCGCTGGTGGATGCGGTCGAGGAATATGCCATCGTGCTGCTCGATCCGGATGGGATGGTCCTGCGTGCCAATGCCGGAGCGAGAAACCTGTTCGCTCTTCGCGCAGGGCAGGACGGTATCGGCAAGATAGTAAGGTTGAACGAAGGCCAGTCCGACACTGCATACGCCCTGCTCGAGAAGGCCGAACAGGAAGGCGGAACGACCCAGCACACCGAGCGGCGGCTTGCCAGCGGCGAAAAGGCGCGGGTCACCGAGACGATCAGGCCGCTGCGTTCGAGCGATGGCGAGATCTTCGGCTATGCCTATGTCGCGCATCTGCGCGGGAAACCCGGCGAACGACGTAAAGGCACTGGCTGAACGTTCCTGCGGGAGACCCGTGGCCTTCGGACGCCCCGGCGGGCTGTCCATTCGAGACACAAAAAAACCGCCCCGGAGGGCGGTTCTTAGAAAACTGGTTGCGGGGGTTGGATTTGAACCAACGACCTTCAGGTTATGAGCCTGACGAGCTACCGGACTGCTCCACCCCGCGGCACCGTTTTGCTGACGTCAGAGACGCCAAAAGGGCCGACCCTGATGGGCGGCCCTCTGACAAGTGAATGGGTTATCCCGCGCACAGCGCCGGCTGCAATGCCTGGCGGCGACCTACTCTCCCAGTGCTTAAGCACTAGTACCATCGGCGCTACCTGGTTTCACGGCCGAGTTCGAGATGGGATCGGGTGGGTCACAGGTGCTATGACCACCAAGCAATGAAGCCGGCGCGGCGTGCGGGTTTAAATCGATGCGATACGTATAGGCGTTGATCTGGCCGATCAATCGTCCGTCAACGCTTCCCTTCGCAGGGCTGACGTTGATGGTGGGATTCATCAAGCATGATCAGAGTTATTAGGACTGGTTAGCTCCACGCGTTACCGCGCTTCCACACCCAGCCTATCAACGTGATGGTCTATCACGACTCGAAGATACCTTATCTTAAGGGAGGCTTCCCGCTTAGATGCTTTCAGCGGTTATCCCGTCCGTACATAGCTACCCAGCGGCACGCCTGGCGGCATGACTGGTACACCAGAGGTACGTTCACCCCGGTCCTCTCGTACTAGGGGCAACTCCTTTCAAGTATCGACGCCCACGGCAGATAGGGACCAAACTGTCTCGCGACGTTCTGAACCCAGCTCACGTACCACTTTAATTGGCGAACAGCCAAACCCTTGGGACCTGCTCCAGCCCCAGGATGTGATGAGCCGACATCGAGGTGCCAAACGATTCCGTCGATATGAGCTCTTGGGAATCATCAGCCTGTTATCCCCGGCGTACCTTTTATCCGTTGAGCGATGGCCCTTCCACGAGGGACCACCGGATCACTATGACCGACTTTCGTCTCTGCTCGACTCGTCAGTCTCGCAGTCAGGCAGGCTTATGCCATTGCACTCTCGCAGACGGTTTCCAACCGTCCTGAGCCTACCATCGCGCGCCTCCGTTACTCTTTAGGAGGCGACCGCCCCAGTCAAACTACCCGCCATAGAGGGTCCCTGATCCGGATAACGGACCTAGGTTAGACATCAGAAAACAACAGGGTGGTATTTCACTGGTTGGCTCCACTCGGACTGGCGCCCAAGTTTCAAAGCCTCCCACCTATGCTACACAGTTCTTTCCTAATGCCACTCTAAAGCTGCAGTAAAGGTGCACGGGGTCTTTCCGTCTAACCGCGGGTACTCCGCATCTTCACGGAGAATTCAATTTCGCTGAGCATATCCTGGAGACAGTGGGGAAGTCGTTACGCCATTCGTGCAGGTCGGAACTTACCCGACAAGGAATTTCGCTACCTTAGGACCGTTATAGTTACGGCCGCCGTTTACTGGGGCTTCAATTCGGAGCTTGCACTCCTCCTCTTAACCTTCCAGCACCGGGCAGGCGTCAGACCCTATACGTCGTCTTGAAGCCGACTTAGCAGAGTCCTGTGTTTTTGCTAAACAGTCGCTACCCCCTGGCCTGTGCCCCCTGAAAAGAGTTGCCTCGATTCAGGGCCTCC
>NZ_CP139718.1:1890000-2838420 GCF_034374265.1 Pseudoblastomonas marina
GCCTGACCGACCGACGCGCGCGCCATATCCGCGAGCTCAGCGTGAAGGTGCTGGCGCCGCGCGTGGAGGAGATGCCCGAGGATGCGCGGCGCGCGCGCGCCTGGCTCGAGCTCGCCACCCGCGATCCCTATGCCATCCGCCTGCGTTACCTGTGGCGGGCGCTGTGCGACGACCCGACGGTCGTCGCCCGCCGCTGGCGCAATATCGCCGAGTGGCTCAGATCGGTCGTGCGGGTGCGCGTGACATGAGCGAAGCGCCCCCCACCGTCCCCAAGATATCGCTGCGATCGGCCACGCTGTGGGCCGCGGTGTCGCAATATTCGGGATTCGCGCTGCAATTCGTCGCGAGCGTCATCATCGCCCGTTACTTCCTGGGGCCGGAAGAGATCGGCGTGTTCTCGGTTGCCTTTTCGGCCGCCGCGCTGGTCCACGGCCTCCAGGATTTCGGCCTGACCCGCTTCCTCGTCGGGGCCGAGAAGCTAGAGCGGTCGACCCTGAGGGTCGCCTTCACCGTGTCAATCGCGGTCGCGCTGTCGATCGTCGTGGTGGTCATGCTGATGGCGCGCCCGATCGCCGACTTCTACGACAACGAGGCGCTGTTCACGATCACGCTGATGATCGGGATCTCGTTCATCTTCACCCCCTTGGCGGTGGTGCCGATGGCGCTGGTCCAGCGCGACATGGACTTCCGCAAGACCGCCTTCGTCGAGGGCGGTGCGCATCTCGTCAACGCGCTCGTTTCGATCGCTGCCGCTTGGCAGGGCTATTCGGCGATGTCGCTCGCCTTCGGCGTGTTCGCCTATCAATTCACCCGCGCGCTGCTGACCCAGTTCGTGCGCCCGGTCTTCGCCGTCTTCCCGCCGAGCCTCGAAGGGGCGAGAGAAATGTTCACCTATGGCGGGTGGTCGGGCGTGCTGTCGTTTACTGCGGGGTTCGCCGCGCGCGCGCCAGACCTCATCATCGGCAAGGTCATCAGCGAGGCCGCGCTCGGGCTCTACAGCCGCGCGACCGGACTTGCGCTGCAATTCCGCCTGCTGGTCGGCGGACCGATCGCGGCAGTATTCTACCCGTCCCTCGCGCGCGCGCGCGATAGAGGAGAGGACCTCGGCGCCCATTATCTCCGCCTGACCGCCGCGCTGTGCGCGGTGACCTGGGGCGCGATGGCAGGCCTCGCCGCAGCGTCCGAACCGCTGGTGCTCGGGCTCTACGGAGAGCGCTGGGCCGAGGTCGCGCCGTTGCTGGTGTGGATCGCGCTGGCGCAGACCTTCTTCATCGCGGTCCCGATGCAGGTGGATGTCGGCTACCTTCTCGGCGGCTGGTCGCGGGCGATCCAGCTCACTCTGCTCGACGCGATCCTGTCGCTCGGCATCCTCGTCATCGCAGCGCAGTACGGGCTGTGGTGGGCGGCCTTCTCGCGCATGATCCACGGCGCGATCTGGTGGGCGATCCACGCGGTCTTCATCCAGCGGCTGGTGCGGTTCGGCTGGGGCGAACTGTTCGCGATCTATGCCCGGACCGCGATCGCCGCCGCCGCCGCCGCACTGCCACTACTCCTCGCCTATCGCTTCTGGGTCGCGCCGTCCGAGATGGGGCTGGGCCTGTTGATGATCCTGTCGGCGGCCGGCGTGGCGCTGTGGTACGGCACGCTCGTCGCGGTGCGTCATCCGAGCGTCGACGACATCACCCGCTTGGTCAGCGAACGCCTGCACCGCCCAAAGGCGGCCTGACGATGGCCGGCAACGTGAACGTCAGCGTCATCGTCGCGACCTACAACCGCGCGCATCTGATCACCCGCGCGCTCGACAGCGTCGCGCGGCAAACCGAGCCGCCGGGCGAGATCGTCGTGGTCGACGACGCTTCGCAAGACGATACCGCCACGGTGGTAGAGCGCTGGGCGGCCGATTCGTCGATCCCGGTCCAGCTCGTGGTCTCGCCCCGCAATCGCGGTCTGGGTGCCTCGCGCAATACGGCCATGCAGGCGGCGCGCGGCTCGCTCTTCGCGCCACTCGATTCGGACGACGAATACCTGCCCCACGCGCTCGCCACGCTGGCCCCGATGCTCGATCGGCATGCGCAGGCCGTGGTCGCCTTTGCCGATGGACTGGTGACCTTCGCCGACGGGCGGCCGCCCCATCGCCATCTGGCGAGGCGTCTTGCCCCAGGTGCCGGCACCACCGCGCTCGGCCGCGACGGCGACTTCCGACTCGATTCGCCGCAGGAACATTTCCTCACCACCAGTTTCATCCCGACCTGCTCGGTGGTGTTCCGCCGCAGCGCCGCCGAGGCCGCCGGCTGGATGCCTGAATTGCGCTATGGCGAGGACTGGCTGTTCTGGCTCCGGCTGACCGAGCTGGGCGAGTTCGTCTGCCGGTTCGAGGACGTTTCGATCATCCATCGCCAAGGCGACAATCTGACCGACGAGGCCAATGCCCTGTTCAATGCGCGACAGATCACCGCATCACTCGCGAGCATCCGCCACGGCGATCACATCGCGCTGACCGAAGCCCAGTCTGCTCGGCTCGATCGGGCGATCGCCGAGCAAGCCGCCGCGCATCGCTATTTCGCCTCGCGCGACGGCCTTGCGACCTATTGGCGTGAATTGCGCTCGGTTGCGCCCGAAACCGGGCTGAACCCCACAACCAGCCTGCTCGCCCACCCGCGCGACCTCGCCAGGGCGTTGGCCAGTTCGTTCCGTCGGTCGGGCGGATAGCGGCGCTGGTGGATCGGCGTTTCTGCCGGGTGTCCGAACGTGGTATAACGCCCCCTCGGAGACGTTCGATGCAGAAATTCGCCTTGTCCCTCGCGCTATCCGCCGTCGCGTTCGGCCTGGGCGGCGCGACCCCCGCAGATAATCCCCCGCTCGACCCGGGCGCGACCGATCAGCTCACGCAGGAAGAAGTCGTCGCGCTCGAGCGCGAGCGCTACAACCGGGTCACCGTTCAGGTCTCGGTCCAGGGTCAGGGCCCATACCGCTTCCTCGTCGATACCGGGGCCGAGGCCACCGTCGTCTCGCGCGAAATTGCCACCGCCCTCGCGCTCGCGCCCGCCGGACGGGCGCTCGTGGTGGGGATGGCGAGCGAAGAGGAAGCCGACCTCGTCGACATCGAGAACCTGACGCTCGCTGAAATGGACTTTTGCTGCCTCACCTCGCCGGTGCTGGCGCGCGACAAGATCGGCGCCGACGGCATTCTCGGGCTCGACAGCCTGCAGGACAGCCGCGTGCTGCTCGATTTCGAGGAGGACACGCTCACCGTCCACGATGCGCGCCCCGGCCTCAGCCAGCGCGGGTTCGAGATCATCATCCGGGCCAAGCAGCGGCTCGGGCAGCTGATCATCACCAGCGCCAGGATCGACGGGATCGCTACAGATATCGTCATCGACACCGGATCGCAGATCTCGATCGGCAATTTCGCGCTCCGCAACCGCCTCCGCGCGCGCGAACTGGGGCTCGCCGAATGGGAAGACGTGCTCGGCAACAGCCAGACCGGCAATGTGATGGTGGCGGGCGAGGTCAAGGTCCCCGGCTTCTCGATCGTCAACATCCCGATCGCCTTCGCCGATGCCCCGCCCTTTCGTCACCTTGGCCTGACCGAGAAACCCGCTCTCATCCTCGGCATTCAACACCTGAGGATGTTCCGCCGCGTGGCGATCGACTTCAAGAGCGGCAAGATCCTGTTTGATCTTCCGTCCGGCTCGGTCCCGCTCGAAAGCGCCTTCAGGAAGGCCTACGCCTCGCGCCTCGGCAAGGACGACTAGGCGGCGCGGCGCGTCGCCGGGTCTTGCCCCTCTCGCCGCCGCACCCCACTTACAGCATCATGCCGCCGGACGAGACACGCGAGGGCCGCCATGACGGCTGGGCCACGATCCGGCGCTTCCTCCCCTATCTGTGGCCGCGCGACAATCGCGGCCTCCGCTGGCGGATCGCGATCGCGCTGTCGCTGGTACTGGTCGCCAAGGGCGTGATGCTCGCACTGCCGCTCGCCTACAAGCGGGTGGTGGATACCATGGCGCTCGAAGGCGACGGGCTGCTGCTGGTCGCACTGTCCTTCGTCCTCGCCTACGCGCTCGGCCGCTTCGCCGCGACCGGGTTCGACAACCTGCGCAACATCGCGTTCGAGAAGGTCGGGCAGGACGCCACCCGCCGGCTGGCCGAGGACGTGTTCGCGCGGCTCCACCGGTTGAGCCTGCGCTTCCACCTGTCGCGCCGCACGGGCGAAGTGACCAAGGTGGTCGAGCGGGGCACCAAGAGCATCGATTCGATGCTCTATTTCCTGCTCTTCAACATTGCCCCGACGATCATCGAGCTGATCGCGGTGGGGATCATCTTCTACACCATGTTCGGCGGCGAGCTGGTCGTCGCCACTGCGATCACCGTGGTCGCCTATATCTGGACGACGCAGGCGATCACCGAATGGCGCACTAAGCTGCGCAAGCAGATGAACGACCTCGACGGGACGGCGCTTTCGCGCGCGGTCGATTCGCTGCTCAACTACGAAACGGTGAAATATTTCGGCGCCGAGGAGCGCGAACGCGAGCGCTACGGCAGCGCCGCGCGCGCCTATGCGGCGGCCGCCATCAAGTCCGACAATTCGCTCGCTTTGCTCAATATCGCGCAGGCCTTCATCACCAACGCGCTGATGCTGTTCGCGATGGGCTTTACCGTTTGGCAGTGGAGCCGCGGGCTGCTCACCGTCGGCGATCTCGTCGCGATCCAGACCTATTTGATGCAGCTGTTCCGCCCGCTCGACATGCTCGGCTGGGTCTATCGCACGATCCGCCAGGGGCTGATCGACATGGCGGACATGTTCCGGCTGATGGACGAGAGCGAAGAGGTGGAAGACGTGCCCGGCGCCCCGGCGCTGGTGGTGCGCGAACCATCGATCGTGTTCGACAATGTGCGCTTCGGCTACGATCCCGGTCGCACGATCCTCAAAGGCCTCAGCTTCGAGGCCCCGGCGGGCAGCCATGTCGCGATCGTCGGGCCTTCGGGCGCGGGCAAGAGCACGATCGCGCGGCTCCTGTTCCGCTTCTACGACCCGCAGGGCGGTCGCATCCTGATCGACGGGCAGGACATTTCGCAGGTTACGCAGAAATCCCTGCGCGAGGCGATCGGGATCGTCCCGCAGGACAGCGTGCTGTTCAACGACACGATCGGCTACAACATCGCCTATGGCCGCGGTGGCGCAACCCATGACGAAATTCACGAGGCTGCGCGCCGCGCGGCGATCCTGCCCTTCATCGAAAAACTGCCGCACGGCTTCGACACCGAGGTCGGCGAGCGCGGGCTCAAGCTGTCGGGCGGCGAGAAGCAGCGTGTGGCGATCGCGCGCACGCTGGTAAAGAATCCGCCGATCATGCTGTTCGATGAAGCCACCAGCGCGCTCGATTCACGCACCGAGCAGGACATCCTCGAAACGCTCCATGCGGTCGGCGCGAACCGCACCACGCTCGCGATCGCGCACCGGCTCTCGACCGTGGCCGATGCCGACACGATCCTCGTGCTCGACGACGGGCGCCTTGTCGAGAGCGGCAGCCACCGCGCGCTGCTCGCGCGCGATGGTCTCTATGCCGAGATGTGGCTGCGCCAGCAGGCCGAGGCGGAAGAGGAAGCCGAAGCGGCGGAGTAAGGGCCGAGCGGGTGCCCGGCCCTCGCTTCACGGATCCTTATTCGCTCACGCCCAGATCGCCGCGCGACAGGTCCAGCTCCGATGCCGGGATCACCTCGACGTCGGGCCGGATTGCGCGCAGGTCGTCGATGAATTCGGCGGCATTGCCGACCACCACGATCGTTGCCTTGTCGGCCGAGACGTATTTCGCCGCGGCGGCGCTGGCCGCCTCGGGGGTCACGCCCTGGAGGTCGGCGGCGTAATTCGCGGCTTCGCCCGGTTCCAGGCCGTACATCAGCAGCTCGGCGACGATGTTGTTGAAGCCCGACGAGGTCTCGAGGCTGCGACCGTACCCGCCCGAAAGGAACAGGCGCCGCTTGTCGATCAGCTCTTCGGCGAAGGTCTCGCTGCCGAGCCGGTCGAATTCGTCGAGGAACACCTGCACCACCTCGTCGGCGGTCGCGTTCTGCGTCTGCGCGCTGGCGATCAAATAGGCATCGTCGGCCCGGGCCGGGAGGCCGCTATAGGCACCGTAGCTGATCGAACGCTTGGTCCGCACTTCTTCGAACAGCCTGCCGCTCGAACCGCCGCCGAGCACGGAGTTGGCCAGCTCGAGCGCAACATAATCCTCGCTCGAGCGCGACGGCGCGCGCATTCCGGCATAGACCGCCGCCTGGCCGGCTTCGGGCAGGTCGATCACCACCGTGCGCACCGGCGACGGTTCGCCCGCAGCATCCTCGACCATGGGTGGCACCGGGGCGTCCGAGGTCCAGTCGCCGAAAAGCGAATCCGCGAGCGCGACCGCATCGTCGGCCGACACGCCGCCGCTGACGATGATCTTGGTCCCGGCCGGGTGCCAGTAGGCCTGCCGGTGCTCGAGCAGGTCTTCGCGCGTGATCGCGGCAAGGCTCGCCTGCGTTCCGCCAGGCTGCGAGCCGTAGGCGGCATCGCCGTAGAACACCGGCAGCGCGGCCATGCGCGCGAGCGCGCCGGGATCCTTCAGGTCGACCTGCAGGCCGTCGATCGCCCGCTTGCGCTCGCGTTCAAATTCCTCCGCCGGATAGTCGGCGCTGCGGATCATCGAGGCGAGCACCTCGCCCGCTTCCTGCATGTTGGCAGCAGGTGCGGTGAGGCTGAAGAAGGTGCCGTCGGTGCCCGCGGTCGCGCCGACGCTGGCGCCGAGGCTTTCGAGCCTGGCCGCGATCTCCTGCGCGCCCATGCCGCCGGCGCCCTTGTCGGCGAGCGCGGCGGCCATGTTGGCGACCCCGGCCTTGGCCCGCGCGTCGGACTTGGCGCCGCCGGGGACGAGCACGGTCATCGTGCCGAAGGGCACGTCGCCGGTCTGCGCGGCGACGACTTCGATCCCGTTCGAAAGCGTGCGCTCGACGATCGCCGGGGCCTCGACCGTCGGCTTCATACCCGGCGCGGGCGGTGCTTCGCGCTCGGCCTCGGGCCGCACGGCGAGCGGGGTGCGGGTCGGTTCGGGCAGCGAGCGGAAGGTCGGGAACGGATAGGGGTTCGCCCAGTCCTGCGGGTTCTCTTCGCCGCGCTCATAGGTCATGTCGACCCGGCCCTGCGGATCGAGCCACTTGGCGGCGGCACGCTGGACGTCGGCCACGGTGACTGCGGCGATCGCCTCGAGCCGCTTGTCGGCGGCCTTGGGATCGCCGGTCGAGACCAGCGCCTCGCCCAGCTCGAACGCCCGCCCGCGCGCGGTCTCGCGCTGGCGCAGCGTGCTCGACATCAGCTCGTTCTTGGCCTCGCGCAATTCGGCGAGCGAGACCGGGGTGGTGCGCACCTTCTCGAACTCGGCATCGAGGATCGTCCTGACCTCGGCGGCGTCGGCGGTCGGGTTGGTGATCGCGAAACCGGCGATCATCCCGGCTTCCTCGCCATCGCTGTAGAAAAAGCTCGCATCGACCGCCTTGCCCGAACGCACCAGCGCCTCGTTCAACCGGCTGTTGTCGCCGCGCGCCATGATCGCCGAGAGCACTTCGAGCGCGGCGGTATCCTCGGTCGCGGTCTTGGGGCCTTTCCACACGGTGCCGCGCACCGGCAGCGGCACGTTGGGCGCGCGCGCGACGATCGTGCGCGGTTCGGTTCGCTCGGGTTCCTCGGTGTTCAGTTCGAGCGGGACCGGGTTCTCGCGCCGCGGGATGTCGGCGAAATACTCATCGACCAGCGCGCGCAGATTGGCCTCGTCGAAATTCCCCGCGACGATCAGCGTGGCGGTGTCGGGCCCGTAATAGGCCTCATGGAACGCGAGCGCGTCTTCGAGCGTGGCGGCGTTCAGTTCCTCAATCGAGCCGATCCCGGGGCGGCGATAGGCAGTGGTGTCGTAGGCGTTTTCGGGCAGCACGAAGCGCTGGAAGCGACCATAGGGCGGCGCGAGCACGCGTTGCCGCAACTCTTCCTTCACGACGTCGCGCTCGCGATTGAACACCTCGTCGTCGACCACCGGGAAATACATCCGTTCGCGGTGGGTCCAGAGCATCCGCTCGAGATATTCGGCCGGGACGGTCTCGAAGTAATTCGTGCGGTCCGGGCCGTTCGAAGCGTTGCGGGTGCCGCCGACATCGGCGGTCAGGCCGTAGATCTGGTTGTAGGGCATGTTCAGCGTCTTGCGGCTGAGGATGTGCTCGAACAGGTGCGCGAAGCCGCTGCGACCTTCGGGGTCGAGCTTCGATCCGACGTCGTACCACATCGAAGTGGTGACATCGGCGGTCGAATCGTCCTGGATCGCGATCACGCGCAGGCCGTTGTCGAGCGTCCACATCGTATATTCGATCTCGGGCGCGGAGATGGTGGCATCGGCCCCCTCCTGCGCGGCGAGCGGCGCGGCGGCGCCCAGCGCGAGCGCGGCGGTGGAGGCGGCGAGAAACTGCTTGAACATGTGAGACCCCTTCCCTGATCTGTTGCGCGCAGCAGGCTAGCCGCCCGGGTGCCGAAGGCAACAGGGGGGACTCTGCGAAGCGCCCAGTTGACCCGACCGGGGGTCCACGCCGCCAAGGTTGTGCTGCACCGCACAATTCCGTATTGGGAGCGGCGAAGAAGCGGCGCCCGATCGCGCCGCCCAACTCCACAGGTCCTGGTCATGGCAAATCCCGGTGCGCTGCGGCGCGACTGGTTCGGCAATATTCGCGCCGACATCCTCGCAGGTATCGTCGTCGCGCTGGCGTTGATCCCCGAAGCGATCGGCTTCTCGATCATCGCGGGGGTCGATCCGCGCGTGGGGCTCTATGCCTCGGTCGCGATTGCGATCGTGATCAGTTTCACCGGCGGACGCCCGGGCATGATCTCGGCGGCGACCGCCGCGGTCGCGGTCGTCGTGGTGCCGCTGGTGCGCGATCACGGGGTCGATTACCTTTTCGCCGCGACGATCCTGATGGGCGTGTTTCAGGGCATCGCGGCACTGCTGCGGCTCGACCTGCTGATGCAGTTCGTTTCGCGTTCGGTCATCACCGGTTTCGTCAACGCGCTCGCGATCCTTATTTTCATGGCGCAGCTGCCGCAGCTGATCCCCGGCAATCCGGGCGTCGGAATCGAAGCCTATGCGATGGTCGCCGCCGCGCTCGCGATCATCTACCTGCTGCCCAAGCTGACCACCGCGGTCCCCAGCCCGCTGATCGCGATCATCGTGCTCACCGGACTGTCGATCTGGCTGCAGGCGCCGGTCAACACCGTCGCCGACATGGGCGAGCTTCCGCAAGGCCTGCCCTATTTCGTCCTGCCCGACGTCCCGCTGACGCTCGAGACGCTGCAAATCATCCTGCCCTACTCGCTGACGATGGCGGCGGTCGGCCTGCTGGAATCGCTGCTGACCGCGCAGATCGTCGACGACATGACCCACACCGGCAGCGACAAGCGCCGCGAAAGCGCGGGCCAGGGCGCGGCCAACGTCGTCGCCGCGCTGTTCGGCGGGATGGGCGGCTGTGCGATGATCGGCCAGTCGGTGATCAACGTCACCAGCGGCGGCCGCGGTCGACTGTCGACCTTCGCCGCCGGCGTTACCTTGCTGGTCCTGCTTGCCGCGCTCGGCCCGCTGGTCGGCCAGGTGCCGATGCCCGCCCTGGTCGCGATCATGATCATGGTCTCGATCGGCACCTTCTCGTGGAACTCGATCCCCAATTTGCGCGTGCATCCGTGGCAGAGCTCGGTGGTGATGCTGAGCACGGTCGCGGTGGTGGTCGCGACCCACAACCTCGCGATCGGCGTGCTCGTCGGCGTGCTGCTGTCGGGTGCGTTCTTCACCCACAAGGTGATGACGATGTTCGAGGTCGTGCGCGAGCGGAAGGGCGACACCGCGACCTATCGCGCCAAGGGGCAGATCTTCTACGCCAGCGTCGAGCGGTTCGAAGCCGCGCTCGGCCCCGAAAGCACCCAGCCCGATCCGGCAGAGCACGTCGTGATCGACGTCAGCAAGGCGCATTTCTGGGATATCTCGGCGATCGGCGCGCTCGACAAGGTGGTCGAGCGGATGCGTATGAACGGGCGGAGCGTGCAGGTGAAGGGCCTGAACCGCGCCAGTAGCGACCTGGTCGACAGATTCGCCCTCACCGACAAGACCGGGGTCGAGATCGGGCTCGCCCCGCATCCCTGATTTCATCGCAAATCCTGCACGGCTCCTTCGGCCCGTCGCAGCTTCGCCCCGGGCCGCCTCCGCGGTTCATCTGGCAGTCGGAACCCCCGCCTAGGGAGGCGATTGGGCAGGCGCGACCGCATTGGCCGATCCGCCATGCCGAGAGCTTACATTCGGGGGCAAACCGAAGGAGATTGTCAGAGTGAAATCCATTTTCAGCAAATCGACGGGCCTCGCCCTCATCGCGATGCTGGCCGTTCCGGCAACCGGCGTCGCGGCGCAGGATCAGACCGGTGCGAGCGCCGAAACCCGCGTCGACATCGTCGGCCAGCTTCCGGCAGACCTGTCCGAACTTCCCGAAGGCCCGACCATCAAGGGCATGATCGCCGCGCGCAAGGAAGGCGCGATCCGCGTCAACGGCGAGGACGGCTCGACCAACGACATCCGGATTGCGCCGACCACCTCGATTCGTGAGGTCAACGGTTTCCTCAGCCTCGGCCGGTCGGACAAGACCCAGGCCGCGCTGCTCAACGGCCTCAAGGTCGATGTCGAAACGGTCCAGTGGGGCAACACGCTCATCGCCAAGGATGTGCGCTTCTCGAACGAGAGCCTCGAAATGGCGCAGATGATCCGCAACGGTACTGCGCAAGGTTTCGCCGAGCAGACTGCCGCGACCGACGCGCTGCGCAGCCGCGTGGGCGATATCGACAATTACAATGTGCGTTCGACCACCGCGGTCTATTTCGACACCGGCGAGTGGCAGCTGTCGCAGGCCGACCAGCGCAAGCTGTGCCAGGCCGCGGCCGAGGCGCAGGGCACCGACAACGCGCTGCTGCTGGTGGTCGGCTACACCGATTCGGTCGGCGACCAGGATTACAACCAGGTGCTGAGCGAGCGCCGCGCGGGCCGCGTGGTCAACTTCCTCCAGCAGGAATGCCAGTGGAAACCCTGGCGCATGCTGACCCCGACCGGGATGGCCGAAGCCGACCCGGAAGCGGACAACATGTCCGAAGCGGGCCGCGCGCAGAACCGCCGCGTCGAAGTGAGCGTGCTGGTAAGCAAGGCCGTCGAAGGGCTCTAAGCCCCGACGCAGAAACCACGTAAAAAGCGCGGGATAGGCATGGGCCTGTCCCGCGCTTTTTCGTAAGTGCCGTCCCTCTAGAGAATATACTTCGACAGGTCGGTGTCGTCGGCCAGTTCCGTGAGACGCTCGCGCACGTATTCGGCGTCGATCGTTACCGTTTCGCCCTCGTGTTCCTCGGCGTCGAAACTGATCTCCTCGAGCAGTTTCTCCATCACGGTCTGGAGGCGGCGGGCGCCGATATTCTCGACCCCCTGGTTCACCTGCGCGGCGATCCGCGCGACTTCGGCGATCGCCTCGTCGGTGATGTCGAGCGTGACGTTCTCGGTACCGAGCAGCGCGGTGTATTGCTGCGGCAGGTTGGCGCGGGTTTCCTTGAGGATGCGGACGAAGTCCTCCTCGGTCAGCGCGCGCAGTTCGACCCTGATCGGCAGGCGGCCTTGCAGTTCGGGCAGCATGTCGCTGGGCTTGGCGACGTGGAACGCGCCCGAGCCGATGAACAGCACGTGGTCGGTCTTCATCGGGCCGTATTTGGTCGAGACGGTGGTGCCCTCGATCAGAGGCAGCAGGTCCCGCTGCACGCCTTCGCGGCTGACCGAGCCGCCGCGCACATCACTGACCGCGATCTTGTCGATCTCGTCGAGGAACACGATGCCGTTGGTCTCGGCATTCTCCAGCGCGACGCGATTGACGTCGTCCTGGTCCATCCGCTTGTCGGCCTCTTCCTCGACCAGCTTGTCCCACGCATCGGGGACCTTGAGCTTGCGGCGCTTGCGCGGCGCCTTGCCCATCGCCTTGCCGAACATGTCGGACAGGTTGATCATCCCGACATTGCCGCCTGCACCGCCGAGGTCGAACGGCATCTGCGGCCCTTCCTCGACCTCGATCTCGACTTCGGTGTCGTTCATCGAATTGTCGGTGATGCGCTGGCGGAAGCTTTCGCGCGTGGCTTCGCTGGCGTTCTCGCCGACCAGCGCGTTGAGCAGCCGGTCCATCGCCGCCTTGCTGGCCGATTCGCGCACCGCATCGCGGCGGCGGTCCTTTTCGAGCCGAATCGCTTCCTCGACCAGGTCGCGCGCGATCTGTTCGACGTCGCGCCCGACATAGCCGACCTCGGTGAACTTGGTCGCCTCGACCTTGACGAAGGGCGCGTCGGCGAGCTTCGCCAGACGGCGGCTGATCTCGGTCTTGCCGCAGCCGGTGGGGCCGATCATCAGGATGTTCTTGGGCGTCACCTCGTCGCGCAGATCGGGCGCGAGGCGCTGGCGCCGCCAGCGATTGCG
The DNA here is from genome assembly GCF_034374265.1 of Pseudoblastomonas marina. Lineage (NCBI taxonomy): Bacteria > Pseudomonadati > Pseudomonadota > Alphaproteobacteria > Sphingomonadales > Erythrobacteraceae > Pseudoblastomonas > Pseudoblastomonas marina. Next base: position 1,902,549 of record NZ_CP139718.1, read on the forward strand.
CAGCGCGACGGCGACGGCGCGCTTGGCTTCCTTCTGGCCGATGATGTGTTCGTCCAGTGCGGCGACGATCGCCTTGGGGGTGAGTGCTTCGGTCATTTGAAAATCCACGAATTCGGGGGAGGTCAGACCGTCTCGACGGTCACCTGATCGTTGGTGAAGACGCAGACTTCGGCTGCTACCGCCATGGCGCGGCGCGCGATCTTCTCGGCGTCGTCCTCGTAATCCGACAGCGCGCGTGCGGCGGCGAGCGCGTAATTGCCGCCCGATCCGATCGCGGCGATCCCGCCCTCGGGTTCGAGCACGTCGCCATTGCCGGTCAGCACCAGCAGCGTGTCCTTGTCCGCGACGATCATCAGCGCTTCGAGATTGCGCAGGTACTTGTCGGTGCGCCAGTCCTTGGCGAGCTCGACGCAGGCGCGCATCAGCTGGCCGCTATACTGCTCCAATTTGCGTTCGAGCCGCTCGAACAGGGTGAAGGCATCGGCGGTCGCCCCAGCGAAGCCGGCAACAACCTTGCCCTTTTCGGGGCCGCCCTCGCCGATCCGGCGGACCTTGCGGGCGTTCGGCTTCATCACCGTATTGCCCATCGATACCTGGCCGTCGCCCGCGATGACGATCTTGTCGCCGCGCTTGACGCCGATGATGGTGGTGCCGTGCCAGGGGGTGAGCCCGTGGCTGTCGTTTTGAGAAGTCATGCGCGGGGATATATGCCGCGCGGACCGGCGTTCAAGCCGCCGGGTACGTCAGGGCGGTCCGCCGCCGCCGCCGCCCGGGCCGACCCCACCGACCTGGCCGATATTGCCGAACAGGTCTTCGAGGAAGCCGCGCTCGCGGCCGAGCGTGGGCGTGGTGTCGCCGTTCGGATCGATCCGCGCGACCAGCTCCATTCCGGTGCGATCGACCGAGGTGACGTTGCCGCGGTCGTCGAACCGGATCGCGATCACCGAGTGGTTGGTGATGCGCGGCGTGCCGAAGGCCGGCTGGCCGGTGGTCGACGACACATAGTACCAGACGGGTTCGCCGAACTGCGAGACGAAGGTCGGGCGGCCGAGCCCGCGCTCGACCGAGCCCTGGTTGTCGACGCCCGGCAGGACCGAATTGGTAATCGCCCCGTCGCCGACGAATCCGTTCTGCCCGCGGATCGAGGTGCAGCCGGAGACGGCCAGTGCCGCCGTGCCGATCAGGATCGCGGTAAGCGCGCTCCGCTTCATCTATCGAAAACTCCTGTCCTGGCCGACCGATTGCCAAGCGGCAGCGGCGACCCTATTTGCGCGGCAAGCCTTACGCGGCTCGACGCGGCTTCGCAACACGCCGCATTGCTGTGCCGCTGCCATTGAATTCCCGCTGAACGGAAATCCCCTTGAAACGCTTTCTCTCCCGCTTCTTCTCGACCAAGCCCGACCCCGCCGAGGCGCTGCGCCCGCTGTGGCATGCCATCGTGCGCGAGGCGCGCGATCCGGCGTGGTACGAGAATGGCGGGATCGCCGACACGGTCGAGGGCCGCTTCGATGCGATCACCCTCGTCACCGCGCTCGTGATGATCCGGATGGAACGCGACGAGCCGCTGCGCGAACCCTCTGCCCGGCTGACCGAGCTGTTCGTCGACGACATGTCGGGCCAGCTGCGCGAAAGCGGCGTCGGGGACCTGATGGTGGGCAAGAAGGTCGGCAAGCTGGTCGGTACGCTCGCCGGTCGGATCGAGGCCTATCGCGCCGGGCTCACCGCTGCAGACGACGCCACGCTCGAGGCGGCGGTCGATCGCAACGTCTCGCTTTCGAGCGCAGAGGGTGCGCACCGCGTGGCCGAGCGGATGCGTGCGATGCACGACCGCTTCGGCGCGATGGACAGCCGGAAACTGCTCGCAGGAGAGATCGCTTGAGCGACACCCCCGAATTCTCGCGCTTGGTCGGCACCGGCGATGCCGAGGGCCGCACGCTGGACTACGAAGCCACCGAAGAGGAGCGCGCGGCGCTCGCCAAACGCTTCGACATCCCCGCGATCAAGTCGCTTACGGGTACGCTGACGCTGGCGAAGAAGGGCCGGGACATCGCCGCGACCGGATCCTTCGCCGCGACCATCGTGCAGGACTGCGCGGTCTCCGGCGAGCCGTTCGAAACCGAGCTGGCCGAGGACATGGCGCTCACCTTCGTCCCCCCGCGCCACTTCGCCGCGGTCGAGGAACCGGTCGAAGTGGGTTCGGACGAGCTCGACGAGATCGAGTACGAAGGCCAGCAGATCGACCTCGGCGAAGCGATCGCGCAAAGCCTCGCGCTGGCGATCGATCCTTACGCCGAAGGCCCGAATGCCGACCGCGTGCGGAAGGAGAAGGGCCTCGAAGAGCCTGCGCCGAGCGGACCGCTCGCCGATGCGCTGAAGGGCTTGAAGGAGTAAGGCGCGGAGTCTCGGGGCCGGGCCGATTGCACGGCGCAGGTGATGAGGGTCTAAAACAAACGACTCAGAACGGAATATCGTCGTCGAGGTCGTCGGTGAAGTTGCCGCCACCCTGGCCGCCATTGCCGCCGCCCGATTGCCAGTTGTCGCCGCCACCCGAGGATGCGCCCGGACCCGAGCTGCCGTCGTTCCAGCCACCCGAACGCTGGCCGCCGCCCGACGCACCGTCGAGCATGGTCAGCGTACCGTTGAAGCCGCGCAGGACGACTTCGGTCGAATAGCGGTCATTGCCCTGCTGGTCCTGCCACTTGCGGGTCTGCAGCTGGCCCTCGACATAAACCTTCGAGCCCTTCTTGAGGAACCGCTCGACCACGCCGACGAGCCCGTCGGAGAAGATCGCGACGGTGTGCCACTCGGTCTTTTCCTGCATGTTGCCGTCGCGGTCCTTGTATTTCTCCGACGTGGCGATGCGCAGGTTGGCGACCCGGCCGCCATTCTGGAAACTGCGGATCTCCGGGTCCTGCCCGAGATTGCCGATCAGCATGACCTTGTTGAGCGAGCCCGCCATAATATTCCGTCCTTGCTAGAGTCCGAGTGCCACAGCACTCCAATAGGTGATTCCCGCGAATACGTACGCCAGCGCGAACAGGTACACCACCATGAAGGTCGGCCATTTCCACGAATTGGTCTCGCGCCGGGCGACCGCGATCGTGCTGACGCATTGCGGGGCGAACACGAACCAGGCGAGGAAAGCGAGCGCGGTCGGCAGGCTCCAGCGCGCGGCGACGCTTGCGGTGACCGCCTCTGCGGTCTCGTCCTCGTCGTCGCTGTCGACCGCGTAGATCGTGCCCAGCGAGCTGACCGCCACCTCGCGTGCGGCCATGGCGGGCACGAGGCTCATCGCGATGTCGCGATTGAACCCGATCGGCTCGACCACGACGTGGATCGCGCTGCCGATCTTGCCGGCGATGCTGGCATCGACCTGGCTTTCGCCCGGCCCGGCCTTGGGAAAGCTCAGCAGCACCCAGAGGAGCGCGGTGGCGATGAAGATGATCGTGCCCGCGCGGCGCAGGAATATCCACGCCCGCTGCCACAGCCCGATCGCGAGATCCTTCAATTGCGGCCACTGGTATTTCGGCAGTTCCATGATGAAGCCCGAGCCCGCGCCCTTCGTCACCGAGCGACGCAGCACCAGCGCGACCGCCATCGCGCCGATAATCCCGGCGACGTAGAGCAGGAACAGGACGAGCCCCTGCAATCCGATGCCCGGGCCCACGCTCTGGCGCGGGATGAACGCGGCGATGATCACCGCATAGACCGGCAACCGCGCCGAACATGTCATCAGCGGGGCGACGAGGATCGTGGTCAGCCGGTCCTTCGGATCGGCGATCGAACGCGTCGCCATGATCCCGGGAATCGCGCAGGCGAAGCTCGACAGCAGCGGGATGAAGCTGCGGCCCGAGAGGCCGACGAAGCTCATCATCCGGTCCATCAGGAAGGCCGCGCGTGCCATGTAGCCGGTCGCTTCCATCACCAGGATGAAGGCGAACAGGATCACGATCTGCGGCAGGAACACGACCACCGAGCCGACGCCCGCGAGCACCGCTTCGGTGATGATGTCGCGCACCAGGCCCGGGCCCATATTGGCGGTCACGAGTTGGCTGAGCCACGCCACCGCACCCTCGAGCGCATCGGCGAATGGCGTCGCCCAGGCGAACACCGCCTGGAAGACGAAGAACAGTATCCCGGCGAGGATCACCGGACCGATCCACGGATTGAGCAGCACCCGGTCGAGATGCGCGTGCAGGCGGCGGGTCGCGGTTTCGGAGAGGATCGCGGCGTCGGCGATCGCCTCGGCCGAGACGCGCCGCTCGGTCAGCCCGATGCTCGGGCGCGGTTCGCGCGCGGGAGCCCCGTCGAGCGAGGCGAGCGCGGCGCGCAATTCGTCGAGCCCCTTGCGGCGCACCGCCACGGTCGGAATCACGGGTACGCCCAGCGCTTCGGACAAGGCCGCCGGATCGAGCACCAGCCCGTCGCGCTCGGCCAAATCGACCATGTTGAGCGCGATCACCGTCGGCAGGCCGAGGCTGAGCAATTCCTGCGCGAAGACGAGGTGCTGTTCGATATTCGCCGCATCGATCACGATGATCAGCGAATCGGGCTGCGTTTCGCCCTCGAACTCGCCCATCACGACCTTGCGGGTAACTTCCTCGTCGGGGCTCGACGGATCGAGCGAATAGCTTCCCGGCAGGTCGACCAGTTCGATCGGTTCGCCCGCGGGGGAATACATCCGGCCCGCCTTCCGCTCGACCGTGACGCCGGGATAGTTGGCGATCTTCTGCCGCGCACCGGTGAGTGCGTTGAACAGCGCGCTCTTGCCCGCGTTGGGATTGCCCGCAAGGGCCACGAGACGTTGCTGGCGGGTCATGTCAGGCCCCCGCCTGCTCTTCTTCGGTATGCGCGGCGGGCTCAACCGAGAGCGCGCGGGCGTGGGCGCGGCGCACCGCGACCGTCATCCGCCCGACGATCACCGCGATTGGATCGGAGCCGCCGAACACGCCCTTGTGCGCGATCGCGACCCGCGCGCCGGTATCGAGGCCGAGCGCGAGCAGGCGCCGCGCGTCCGAAGGATCGATCGAATCGGTGTCCACCGCGGTAATCCGCGCGCGCTGGCCGGGCTTGAGGGTGTCGAGCGTCATGCTCCGGCCTTGGCATGAGAGCGCGCTAATTGCAATCGGTTCTCAATAGCGTGAGGATTCGTGGTTATGTCTGCGTGCCTAAATTCATTTGTTTTGCGCCCTCAAACGCCGGGCGCGGCCCATCCGGGCCGCTTGGCTTCGCGGCATAAGCCGCGGCGTGCGGTCGCACGCGTGCGCGCTACCGCGCGCAAATTGAGGACGGATATCGAAAGGGGGCGCCGAGTGGACACGATCAAGGCGGTCGCCCGACGCCGATCAGGCGGAGGCAAGCGCGACTGCGCGCCCGCAGGTGCCTCGGAGCGTAGCGGAGAGAATAACACCGAGGATGCCCGCCCGGATGGGCGGGGGTAACCACAAAAAAGTCCTACTTCGCCGGATACCGCAGCCGCCCCAAAAACCGCACGAGGTCGAAATGCTCGCGCTCGCCGCCGAGCCATTTGGCCTTGGCCTTCTCGAACTTCATCACGCCCTCGATCCGGCGGTCGAGGAAGGCGCGGGTCTCGGCCTTGTCCTCGCTCGTGTCCTCGACGAACACGGCGAGCGTCGCGCTGTAGATCCCGGCGAGGATCGTGCGCTTGGTGTAGTGGTTGTAATCGGTCGCGGTGTCGCCCGCGAGCCGCCACATCAGGTCGGCGCTGCGCCATCCGGTCTTGAGCGAACGCGAGACGTTCTGCGGCAGTGCCATGACCGCCAGCGCGCGCCGCAGCGCTTCCTCGCGGCCCAGCGCCTGGTCGAGCCGGAACTGCACCAGCGTGCGGATGCGTTCGCGGATCTTCATTTCGGCAAGCTTCTCGCGCGGCAGTTCGACGATCATCGCCGCGTCGATCGCGTCGATCCAGCTTTCGATCATCTGCATCGCGCCGCCTTCGAAGGCGAGTTTCGCAACATCGGGATCGACGCCTTCGCGCTCCGCCGCGGCGACCAGCGCGGTATCGCTCCAGCCGTCGAAGATCGCCTCGTCGGCGATTCGAGGAGCGAGCGCCAGCCGCAATTCGTCGAGCGTCAGGTCGGCGAGGTCTTCGGCCACGCGATCAGCCATGCCGTCAGCCTCCGGGGCCATAGACGGGGGCGGAGGATTTCTCTTTCTCATGCTCCTCGATCGCTGCGAGGATGCGCGAATTGCGGGTGTCGAGCTGGGCATAGTCGCGCGCCGAACGGCCCGAATTGTCGTTGCGGTCGGGATCGGCTCCAGCCTCCAGGAGCATCTCGATCATGTCGGTCGAGCGCTGGTGGACCGCCTGGATCAGCGGGGTCTCGCCGGTCTGGTTGGTGACATCGGTGCGCGCCTTGCGAAACAGCAGGTATTCGACCCCCTCGAGCCAGCCCAACCCGACCGCGATCGTGAGCGGGCTTTCGCCAGCCTTGTTGAGCGCGTTCACATCGGCACCCTTCTGCGAGAAATATTTCAGGTATTGCAGGTCGCGACGGCGCGCGACGATGTGCAGCGCGGTGTCGCCGGTGGTGAACTCGCGCGACGTCACCAGCTGGTTGTTCGAAGCGGCGAGCATGTCGATGATTTCCTGTCCCTCGCGCTTCTTGACCGCTTCGAGGAACTTGTAGCCCTGCGACTGCAGCTGCGCCGCGGCGGGCGTCGACACCGACACCGCGAACAGGCTCAGCACGAGGATGAGGGACTTGCGAATTGAGATTGCCACCACTTGCTCCGACGTAATTTTCCGGCATCCGCGCACAAAGCCGTGAATGCCCGGGCCCGACCGTACGGCCACCCCTTGCGAGCCGCGCTTTAGCAGACCATGAACGCGCTTGTCATGCCCCGCACCGCCTCGCTCCTCGCCCTGCTTTCCCTCTCCCTCGCGGCCTGTTCGCCCGCCGCCGACGTCCCGGCCGAAGAGCCGCCGCTGGCGGGCGCGCGGATCGGCGGCGATTTCACCCTGACCTCGGGCGCGGGCGAGGAGGTCAGCTGGTCCGATTTCGCCGGGCAGTACCGGATGGTCTATTTCGGCTACACCTCGTGTCCCGACGTCTGCCCCTACGACACGCAGCGCATGGTGCGTGCGCGACAGACCTATCTCGAGGAAAATCCCGACACCGAGATCGCCGCGATCTTCATCACCGTCGATCCGGCGCGCGACACGCCCGAGGCGCTTGCGCAGTTCACCGGCAATTTCGGCCCCGACCTCGTCGGCCTGACCGGGAGCGAGGAACAGATCGACCAGGTAGTGAAGGATTTCGCTGCCTATCGCGCGCTCGAGGAAGAGGACGAATACGGCTTCTACAAGGTCACCCACGGGCCGCCGGGCGCCTACCTGTTCGGCCCGCAGGGCGAGCCACTGGCACTGCTCCCGGTCGATGAAAGCGTCGAGGGAACGCTGGCGGAAATGCGGCGATGGATTCGCTGACCGACCTGCGCGAAAAGTTCTGGGAGCTGCCGCTCGAGAAGTTGAACCGCGCCGAGTGGGAGGCGCTGTGCGACGGCTGCGGCAATTGCTGCCTGCACAAGTTCGAGGACGAGGATACCGGCGAAATCCTCCACACCAACGTCGCGTGCAAGCTGCTCGATACCGGCAAGGCGGTATGCACCAATTACCGCCACCGGCTCGCCTTCGTCCCCGATTGCCTGCGGCTCACCCCGCGGCTCGCGCACCGGATCAACTGGCTGCCCGAGACCTGCGCCTACAAGGTTCGCGCGCGCGGCGAGGCACTGCCCGAGTGGCATTACCTGCTGAGCGGCGATCGCGCGGCGGTCCACCGCGCCGGGGTGGGCGTGGCGGGTCGCGTGATCAGCGAAGTCGATGCGGGACCGATCGAGCAGCACATCATCGATCCCGACGACGCGGACTACGAGCCGTGAGCGAGCACCGGCTGTCGCTCGAAGGGCGCGAGGTGCCGGTGCGAATCCGGCGCCACGCCACCGCGCGGCGGATGACACTGCGGATCGCGCCCGACGGCGAGGCGGTCGCGATCACGATCCCGCGCTGGGGCCGCGAGCGCGAGGCCATGCGCTTCGCCACCGACCGGCGCGACTGGATCGCCCGCCAGCTCGCCGCGCGGCCCGAACCGCTCGTGCTGCGTGACGGCGCGTGGCTGCCGTTCCGCGGGGAGGAACTGCTGGTCGATCACGATCGCGCCCGCCCGCGCCGGATCGCGCTCGACGGCACCCGGCTGGTGGTCGGCGGTCCGGACGAGAATCTCGGCCGGCGAATCGAGCGCTGGCTGCGTGCGCGGATGCTCGACCTGCTGGCCGGGGACGTGCCGTATTTCTGCGCCGCGGCGGGCATCGATCCGGTCCCCTTCCGCCTCACCAGCGCGCGGCGGCGCTGGGGTTCGTGTTCCTCGGGCGGAACGCTGCGAATCAACTGGCGGCTGGTGATGGCGCCCGATTTCGTGCGCCGCGCAGTGGTCGCGCACGAGGTCGCGCACCTCGTCCACTTCGACCATTCGCCCGCGTTTCGGGCGCTGTGCGATTCGCTCGCGCCGGGGCTGCAGGAACCGTCCGATCGCTGGTTGAAAGCGCAGGGTCGCAGCCTTTACGCCGCCTATCCCTAGGGTGCGCGGTGCCCCGGGAGGCACGCGATACTGGCAAGGTTAAGCCAATGCGCCTATCTATGGACGCATGGGCTTTATCCGAAACGTCAATCCGGTCGGCGCGATCGAGGATTTCCGACAGGTCTACAAGGTCGCAGGCAAGAACCGCTGGCGCTTCATGGCGCTGGCCGCCGCGATCACCTTCACCCTGTTCGGCACGATGGCGCAGGAACGCGCGATGATCCCGCCCGAGCGCCCCGAGATCGAGATCATCTCGACCCTCGCCCCAGGTCGCACCGATGCCGAGATCGTCGCCAGCAACATCGCCAACCAGGAACGCAAGGACCGGCTGGCCGCCGAACAGGCCGCGCGCAACGAGGAGGTCAAGGAGATCTACCGCTCGCTCGGTCGGATGAGCGGGATCGACGTCGACGCGGTCGAGGCCGAGGCCGAGGCCGAGCGCGCCCGGGTCGAGGCACAGCGCGCAGAGGCGCGGCGGATCCTCGCCCAGCGCCAGGCCGAAGCCTACGAACAAATCGAAGAGTGAGCCCGGGTTTGGGTCCGGCTGCGAGCGAGGCGCGCACCGATGCCGACTGGCTCGCGCAGGCCGCACGGCTCGCCGAGCGTGCACGCCCGCTGAGCCGCCCCAACCCCGCGGTCGGCGCGATCATCGTCAAGGACGGCGTGGGGGTCGGACGCGGCTGGACCCGGCCCGGAGGCCGCCCGCATGCCGAGGCGATGGCGCTTGACGAAGCGGGCGAAGCAGCGCGCGGCGCGACCGGTTACGTCACGCTCGAACCCTGCGCGCATGAGAGCGCGCGCGGCCCGGCCTGTTCCGACCTGCTTATCGAGGCTGGCGTGGCTCGGGTGGTCGCAGGCGTGGCCGATCCCGATCCGCGCACCGCGGGCAAGGGAATCGAGAAACTGCGCGCGACGGGGATCGAGGCCGAGGTGGTCGACGATCCGGCCAGCCATGAGAGCCTTGCCGGATATCTGATCCAGCGGCGCGAAGGCCGTCCGCATATCACGCTCAAGCTCGCGCTCTCGCTCGACGGCAAGATCGCGCTTGCCGATGGCACCAGCAAGTGGATCACTGGTGAGCAGGCCCGCGCCCACACCCATCGCGAACGCGCGGCGGTCGACGCGATTCTCGTCGGCGGCGCGACTTTGCGCGCAGACAATCCGAGTCTCGACGTGCGCCTGCCGGGGCTGGAGGATCGCTCGCCCGAACGCTTCGTGCTGACTCGCGGCGATGCGCCCGAGGGCTGGAACGCGCTGTCCGGGCTCGACGACCTCTCGGCCCTCTCCGATCTTCAGTACCTGATGGTCGAAGGCGGCGGCGGCGCGGCGGCGGCGTTCCTCGAGCGCGATTTCGTGGATAAGCTCCTGATCTACCGCGCGCCCGTCATCATCGGCAATGGCCGCGCGGGGGTCGGCGATATCGGGCTGACCGACCTCGCCGCCGCGCATGGACGCTGGCAGCGCATCGCGTGGCGCGAACTCGGCGACGACATGCTCGAAATCTATCGGCGCACCCGCTAGGACGACGCCATGTTCACCGGAATCGTCACCGCCATCGGCACCGTCACCCACAGCGCACAGCAGGGCGACAGGCGCGTGCGGATCGCCTGCCCCTACGACCCTGCGACCATCGATATCGGCGCCTCGATCTCCTGTTCGGGCGCCTGCATGACCGTGGTCGAAAAGGGCGGCGCCACTGGCGACGCCTGGTTCGCAATCGACGTATCGGGAGAAAGCGTCAGCCGCACCGCGCCGGGCATGTGGGACGAGGGCGCGAAGCTCAATCTCGAAACCGCGCTCCGCCTCGGCGACGAACTCGGCGGCCATATCGTCACCGGCCATGTCGACGCGGTGGGCGAGGTCGTTGGCAGCGAAGAGGTGGGCGGCTCGACCAAGCTGACGATCCGCGCACCGAAGGATATCGCTCCCTTCATCGCCCCCAAGGGCTCGATCACCGTCGACGGCGTGTCGCTGACGGTCAACGAGGTGCGCGACCGCGACGACGGCGTGTGCGATTTCACCCTCAACATCATTCCGCATACCGGCGAAGTCACCACGCTCGGCGCGCTGGCCGAGGGCGACGGCGTGAACCTCGAGATCGACGTGCTGGCGCGCTACCTCAAGCGGATGCAGGCGCTGGCGGGTTAGGGTCGGCCACCGACCCGATCGCAGACCAGCCGGTTCGACTTCGCTTCTGCCCTTCTCAAGCGGAGTTTGTCGCTAATGCCCAAGTGAGCTACGATTCATGCTCGGGTCCCGACTCTGCGAACAAGAAGCATTAAGTGCTGAGGCAGTTGAGGAGAGGAACTCACCATGATGAAGCGGTATGTGATCGAACGGGACTTGCCTGGCGTCGGGCAGATGGATCGGGATGGATTGGGCGGTGCTGCGAAGACTTCGAACAAAGCATTGTCGGAAATATCCGGAATACAGTGGGAACACTCATACGTGGCCGGCGACAAGACGTTCTGCATCTACCTAGCCGAGAGCGAAGAGCAGATTCACGAGCATGCAAAGCGTTCCGGATTCCCGGCATCGAAAATAACCGAAATTTCCAAGATAATTGACCCAACGACCGAAAGGTAGCGACACGCAGCCGACGATTGCGGCGGTCTCGTGGAGATGATCTCGAAGATAGTGCCGCGCAGTTGCGGCTGAAACGCCGCCTGCACGGCTTCGGCAGTCCATGCTCTCCGCCAGATCTGACCCTCAATCGCCTGCCAGCGGCCCCTGTTCGAAGGCCTCGCGGGTCAGTTCGTAGATGAGGTGGACGACGCGCTTGCCTTGGTAGCGCTCCAGTTCATAGCGCGTGCCGCGTTCGGCGCCGATCGCCTCGAGCGCATAGCGCGAACGCCAATTGGTGTCGCCGACGCGGAAGTCCACCCGCGCGACACTCTCGAAGGCATGGGCGAGCATCAGCCGCTTCATCGCGGGGTTGATGCCCTTCCCCCATTGCGCGCGCTCGAGATAGGTCCAGCCGATCTCGACGCTGCCGCCCTCCTCCTCGTCATAGGCGTCGTAGCGGGTCGCGCCGACCACGCGGTCCTCGCGCCCCTCATCGCCCTTGCGGATCACGGCGAGCGCGCCGCCCGAGGCGAGGTTGTCGTCGAAAAAGGCGTCGAACACCTCGCGCCGCCAGCGGTCGTGGATCGGGTGCTGTTCCCACACCATCGGGTCGGAAGCGACCGCGTAGAGCGCCTCGCGGTCCGCCTCGGCCAGCGGGCGCAGGAGGACGCGATCGTCTTCGAGCACCGGCTGGCGATCCATCGCCATTACCCTTCAGGCGGTTACGTCGCCGAGCGCGGCGATGAAACGATCGACGTTGCCCTCGTTCAGCCCGGCGATGTTGATGCGACCCGAACCCGCCATGTAGATCGCGTGGTCCCGGCGCAGCGCCTCGATCGATTCCGGGCCGATGGGCAGCATCGAGAACAGCCCGTTATGGCTCGCGAGCGGGGTCAGGTCGACCGAACCCGCCGTGCCGGCCTTGCCCAGCGTATCGCGGATCCAGCGCAGCCGCCCGCGCATAGCGGCGAGCTCATCCTTCCAGCGCCGCGTCAGCTCGGTATCGCGCAGCACGATCCGCACCGCCGCGCCGCCGTGATCGGGCGGCATCGACCAATTCGCGCGTGCGAGCGAATTGGCATTGCTCATCGCCTTGTCGAGCACGTCGCGATCGGCCGCGAGCACGTAGAACGCGCCCACCCGGTCGCGGTACATGCCGAAATTCTTGTCGCAGCTGTAGGTGACCATCGCCTCGGGCACCTCGGCGAGGTAGGCGCGCGCACCCGCAACGTCTTCCTCGAGCCCCTCGCCCAGCCCTTGGTAGGCGATGTCGAGCACGGGGATCAGGCCCTTCTCCTGCGCCAGCTGCGCGATCTCCTGCCACTGCGCGAGCGAGTAATCGATCCCGGTCGGGTTGTGGCTCGATCCGTGGAGCAGCAACACGTCACCTTCGCCGGCATCGGCGATCGCCGTCTTGAGCGCCTCGAAATCGGTGGTCGACGCATCGGCGGCGTGTTCGAAAGAGATGATCTCGAGCCCGAGATCGCGCGCGATCTGGCGGTGGTTGGGCCAGCTCGGCTCGCCCAGCACGACCGATTTCGCGCCCGCGGCCTGCGCCAGCGCGAAGGCGAGCCGCACGGCACCGGTGCCGCCAGGGGTCTGCATCCCGGCGATGCGCCCACCCATGGTCGGATCGGCATTGCCGAAGACATAAGGCATCAGCGCGTTGACGAAGCCGATATCGCCTTCGGGCCCGAGATAGGACTTGCTGTCCTGCCTGTCGTGCAGGATGGCCTCGGCCGCCTTGATCGAGCGAAACACCGGGGTCTCACCCTCCTCGTCGCGATAGACGCCGACGCCGAGGTCGATCTTGTCCTCGCGCGGATCCTCGCGGTGGAGCTTGATGAGCGCGAGCAGCGCGTCGGGGCTTTGGGTGTCGAGCTTTTCGAGCATGCCCCGCCGTATGGCCGGACGCGGCTTCCACCGCAAGCGGGCTCGAAGCTAAAACGGCAGCCAATCGGCCTTTTCGGTCAGCTTGAGGTAGCCCGCATTGACGCCGGCGCGCAGCCCCGCGCCGACCCGGATCGGGATCAGCACGATATCGCCCTTGCGCAAGTAACTCGCCGAGGCCCCGCCGACGAAATAGAGCTGGCCTTCGCCCGCCGGGAAGCGGGTGTAGAGGTCCTCCGTGTCGTAGAGGTTGTAGACCAGCACGAAGGTGCTGCCGGCATTCGCGCCCGCATCGAGCCCGATCGACGGCCCGGTCCAGTAGACCGGGCGCTTGCCCTCGATCTTGTGGTAGAGCGTGCCCGACCCGTAGCGCACGCCGACGATGAAGGCGCCGCCGCCCTCGCGCCCGACGATGTAGCCGTTGGGCTGGCCCTGGTCCTTGAGGATGCGCTCGATCAGCCCGGCGACCTCGCGCGCACCTTCGCCGAACACGCTGCCCGCCGCGCCGATCAGGTCGTCCTCGCGATAGGTGATGTCGTCGTCGGCCTGCTGCTCGGTCGCCTCTTCGGGGGTGGGGCCCGCCATGTCGGGCGCAGGCGCGTCCTCGGCGCTGGCGGGATAATCGTCGCGCCAGCTCTCGATCCCCGAATCGGGGGTGGTGGCCTCGGGACCGACCGGGGTGGCCTGCCCCTGCCTGCTCTCGGGGGCCGGCTGTTCGGGGCCGGCATCCTCTTCCAGCAGGTCGCCGTCGATCGCGACGTCGGGATCGACTGAGGTGACCTGCGCCGCGACCGGACCGGTCGCAAGCGCCAGCGCCCCGCCGAAGGTGAGCGCAAACCGTGCGAAACCGCGCGTGAAGCTGACCATCATGATGAACCCTCCCGGTGGACGTGTCCCTGCCGACCCATAGTTGAATCCCGCAATGGCACAACGACAAGGAACGCGCGATGAACCGAATCGATTTCGTGCCAAAACGAGTCGGAAAGCCCCCTTGAGGCGCGGGGAAGCCGCCGCTATAGCGCCCGCTCGCCTGCCACAGGCTTAGGCTCGGCAAGCGGAGACGTGGGTGAGTGGCTGAAACCAGTTCCCTGCTAAGGAACCATACCCAAACCGGGTATCGAGGGTTCGAATCCCTCCGTCTCCGCCAGCCACCCTTCAAGCCCGCAGAGGCCCTAAAGTCCTTGCGCCCCAAGGCTTTTCCCTCCTAGAACTGTCACAAGACTTGCTACAAGTCGGAGGGCTCGGAGGTCTTTTGAAGAAGGTTCGCGGATCAGATTATCTCTCCATCCGAAGCGGGATCTTCTACTTTCGCCGCGCGGTTCCACCCGATGCGCGAAGTTTGTTCGGCAAGGGTGAGGTTGTCACGTCCCTCAAGACCAAAGATTTGGCGGAAGCACGCCATCTTCTAATTGCGGAATTACGAGGCTTTGAGGCGAAGCTGGCAAGATGCCGAGGCGTGAGAGCGCCAGCCGAAAGGGCACAAAAGTCCGGCTACACACCTTCTATGGCGGACATCGAAATGGTGGTTCGCCAGTGGCTCGTCGAACGGGACGAGCGGATGGATGCCCGTAATTCGAGGGATCATGCGGCCAATGCTGACGAGGCAGAGCGCGCCTTGTCGCTGCACAGTTCGGCCTTAGAGAACGTCGCGACGAACCCAGCAAGCGCCCTAGATGCGAGTTGGGTCGCTGAAAATCTGGTGGAAAAGAATGGCTGGAGCCTAGCTGGTGACAGCGTGCTATTTCGTCGGATGACGCAGATGATCCTGCGCGGCCAAATTGAGAGCAATGAACGCCAGCGTCAGGAATTGGCCGGAGAGCCAGTCCGCATCCTCGACGAGCGGTTTGGTGCCGACAAATATCGAATGGACAGAGACCGAGCATCGCCCAAGGCTGGTCCGTCTCTTACCGATTTGCTTGAGCGATACATCCGAGAGAGAAAGCCGAAACCACCGACGAGGAAAGCCTACCGCCTTCACCTTCAACCTTTCATCGACTTCGTCCAGCATGATGACGCAGCGCGCATAAGCACGAAGGACATCATCCGTTGGAAAGACGAATTGCAAACACGGAAGTCGAAGAAGGGGAAGCCGTTCTCACCAAATACGATCAATGGAAATTATCTCCGCGTTTTGAGGATCGTTCTCGGGTTCGCGGCAGAAAACTTGCTAATTCCGTCCAACCCGGCGTCGGGGGTGAAAATGCGAGCAGCGAAAGGCGCGACGCAAGAGGGGCGTAGCCTTACCGACAACGAGGCCATTACGATCCTTCGAGCGACGCTGGGCGATCCCAACCCTCGAAAGACTAGAGAGCAAAATCGAGCGGAAAGATGGGTCCCATGGCTCTGCGCCTACACCGGATCGAGGGTGAACGAGATCACGCAGGCTCGCGCTCAAGACGTGCGCGAGATCAACGGGATTTGGACAATTCACATCACCCCAGACGCGGGCACCGTGAAAAATGATCGCGAACGGACCGTCGCCATTCACCCCCATGTTCTCGAACAAGGGTTCATCGAGGCGATCAGAGGACTGGAAGGTCCGTTGTTCTACGACGTCTCGCGAAAGCGCGCGGGCAGTGACGCCAACCCTCAATACAAAAAGGTAGGCGAGCGATTGGCGAAATGGGCGCGCAGCCTCGGCGTTGATGATCCGAAGGTGCAACCCAATCACGGATGGCGACACCGCTTCAAGACTTTGGCCCGGCGCTCTGGACTTGACCCTGAAATTAGGGACTACATTCAGGGACATAAGCCGCGCACCGAAGGGGAAGCGTATGGGGAGATCGATGTCGAGGTGACGTTGCGGGAGATCAAGAAGTTGCCGCGCTACGGAGTAGCTTGAGCAGCAGCTTCCCAAGCAGCCTAGAAGCCCGGACTTCTGCTGCTTTTGCTGTAAACCGCGATTAAATCGGCCCCAATCAAATCAGTGGCTTGAGATTACAAGGTAAACTCGATTTGCAACGAGTTGCACCGAGGGCAGGTGCTGACACCTCAGTAGTTGAAAATGAGGCTTACGAACTCTGCCTGACCTAACTGGCTTCGCCTTTGCAGCGCGCTTATCGCTAAGCCCGTCTCTCTAACCTTCTCGATGAGAGCGTTCTGGCTGTCGTTCGAGACCGTTGACGCGAAATGTTTGCCTGCTTTGGTGACTTTGCTAGATGGTATCTTTGCCAGCTTGCCGAGAGGGGATCGTGCCAACGTGACGATGCTAAAAGGCCAATAGCTTAAGGATCGTCAAAGTGTCTGAGCTACCCTTCAAAGAGCTCGAAAATCTCTCATTTTTGCGAGGGCTTCCAAACCCAAAGCCGCAGCCAGCTGACAAGCGGGGATACGGTGAGTTGGCGAGCCTTTACACCGCGTTCAGTCGGGAGTTTGCTGCTCATTTGCTGACCAAGTTTGCTGCACGTGGGCAAACGAAGATACTCGACCCTTTTGGGGGCATGGGTACTGTCGGCGAAGCGGGGAGAGATCTACCGCTCGAGATCACGTTGAACGATATCAGTCCATTTGCGTCCCTCTCAGGGCTGTTCCGGACCAGCAACCACAAAGCGCTTCGCCGAGCCATTGACCGAGTTCGTTCAATCAATTTTGGCAGGCTCTCCGGTAATGAGAGGAAGGTCTTTCTTGGTGCGATACGGGAGATAAGTGGCTCGAAGGAGCCCGTGATCTCTTGGATGAACGCAGATCAGGGGGAAGATCATGCGGTAAGCTTGCTATCCATTCATATTCTCTGCCTGATCCGGATAGAAACACATCGCGGGTATCGTGGGTCAAATCCAACCTGGACTAAAAAAGCGAGCAGCGAGGCGGTGCCATCAGCGCGCCTTGAAGCTGCCAAATCCAGTGTTCTCGATAAGGTTGACGCTTACGTCACAAGTCTTCCTGAAACCCATTTCGAGTTCAGGGCTCACCACACTTGCGGTGATGTCGCGCACAGTCAGATTTTGGTAGACAAGTTCGACGCGATTTTGACCTCTCCGCCCTATCCAAATCGCACCGACTATATTCGGCACTATTTGCCCGCCACTGAGCTCCTGATCGGAGGGGATGACGATACCGAAAGGCAGCTGAGAGAGGATCAAATCGGCACACCGCTCATCAGGAAAGTTCTCCCTCCAGTTAAGCTTCCACACAGTGCGACCAGCATTATTGAGGCGATTGGACAGCATGAAAGCTACGCGTCGAAGAGCTATTACGTGAAGGGTTATCAGTATTATTTTGCTGATATGGACCTTACGCTTAGAAATTTCCGCCGCTTGCTCAAGAGCGGTGGCTCAGCAGTGATTGTGGTACAAGATGCCTACTATAAGGACCTACGTATCCCGGTGGCAGACCTATTGATCGACATAGCTGAAAATATCGGCTTTGAGTTGAAGGAACGAACAGATTTCAAAGTTAAGCACGCTCTTTCAAATCTGAGCCCTCTTGCTCGCAAATCTGCACCGAAGAAGCTCGTGCAAGAAACATGTTTCCTGCTAAAGAAAGGTCAGTAAAAGGCCTTTTGAAAGTGCGGTTCATTCAGCCAAGGATATTGTGGATCGCTAAGTTTCCGGCAGAACGAATTCATCGGACAGCCGTTGGCGCAGAGGCTTCGTATATCATCAGGAAGATCGTGGTTCTCGTCCGAAAGACAGTATTTTGCGACCGTCGCGTCGTCTAATTCCTCGACACATACGGCGCGGCCGATCTGCCACTCTAGGTAATTCAGTGTCGCCGCATCGAGCCCCGCATATAGGGCGGTCTGACGCATCGCATCTTCAACGGCTTCCCGAACCAGTCTCACCAGACGATCCCGCGTCGGCAATCGTGGTCCAGATAGCACCTCACGAACCGTCTCATCTTCCGTAGAAACGCGGCCCGACCGGAGATAAAGACGGATAAGGTGATATTCTACCGCTGGTTTGAGGTTCTCTGGATCGCGAAAGGGTATGATTTTCTCGCGGAAGAGGTCATGCGCTAAGACCCGAGGTTTCTTCTCGAAGGGATCGCCAGTGAAAGCGTCGATCTCAGCTGCGAAGCCATAAAAGCCATCCGGGCCTTCCAATAGTGCATGCGCAATCCTTCTTTCAGCTGCATTTCGATCCGGGATGAGCTGTTTGAGCCTAGCCGCAGTTTCTCTCAAAATTCTCGCACGCTCTGCAGCTCTGACCCTTTCCTGTTTTGGATAGTCGCTAAGTAGATCGTCAATCTTGCTGGCTTTGATGCAGCTAAATTCGTCTAACCTGCTGTAGGTATCTGGAAACAGATATGCTGCCATTGCCGACTGCATCACGTCCCAGTTCATTTGATGGCAGACCGATATGAAGAGTATCTTGAAAACAAACTGATCAACTTTTGGCTCTTCCGCCCAAGGTTCGGCGACAGGCGCGGGCCTGTATGCTTTCAGCTTTTCGGCAGCTTGAAAGCAGCTCAGCAGATCAACCTTGAAAGGCTGGCTCGAAAGGGCCGAACTTAAGGTCATTTTTCAATATGTCCGAGGGCGGAAATTTTGCTGTCTAAGTACGCCTCTCGCTCCTCAGTCATGGGAGTTTCCCAATCTACGCGTTCGACGATTTTAAAGCCCGCACTTTCCAAGGCTGCGATCTTCCTTGGATTGCGCGAGCCGATCACGACCTTCTCGCCGCTGAATACGAGCTGGAGCGCTTTGACGTGATTGACGAAATCTCGGGGTTCGGGATCGCATCCGAGTTCTCTAAAAGCCTCGGCCGTATTTATACCTTTCGTTTCCTGCAGCGCGATAGCGTCTAGCTTCTTCGCGATGCCGACGCCCCGACCTTCTTCCCATGCGTAGGTGATTACGCCGCCGCTCTCACAGATTGCTTTCACTGCGGCGTCAAGCTGAACGCCGCAATCGCAATCGAGAGCGCTCAAGCCCTCCCCAAACACGCATGAAGATTGAAATCTCACGACTGGGATTTCTGGGGCGTGAAGGGATGTAACCACCAAAAGGCTTTCGTCAGGGAATTCAGCGAGCTGAATTTTCACTGCGCCGTGCGCCGTTGGAATTGTCACTGCAGGGCGGCTTGAAATCTGTGGCCACCCCTCGGTCTTGGTGTTGTCGCTCAAGTGAAAGCCTTTACTTTATATCGAGGGCGCCGTTATCGCGACGCGTCGCATTGGCTGCTCAGCATTGACAGCGGGACAAGGACCCAAGCGAATAATTCATGAACGATGCCTCGTCCATTCTGCAATTCATGGATAGAGATAGGCTCTGGGGGCGCGAAAAAATCGCGGCCGAGCTGCTGGATGCCTATCATCACGGGCAAACTGTTTTCGGCATCGAGAGCGTCAAGGGCGATGGAAAGTCCGAGTTTCTGTTTCAGTTCTCGCGAGCGCTTCAAAACGGACGGGGCCCGGACGCGATCATCCTCCGAGGCGGGGTAGATCGAACTGAAGGTGAATTGATCGCTAGCCTATATAAGTCCCTAACAGAAATTCCATGCGCACTTGATCAGAGGCTCGATGGAGCCGCGGAGAAATTTGTTTCCAAGTTGCCGACTAGGCTGAGGAGGTTGGCAGGCGCGATGATGAAGGACATCGCGAAAGCTGCCACACTTGGGGCGGCAGAGAAAACCATTGAGCAGATCGCCGATATGGCTTCGGGAAAGGACGGTGAGCCCGACCCGTTCGATGATCTCTTGGCTGAGGAAAGCGCTAACAAGCGTAGGCTAATCGCGAGGGCCCTCGATTTTGTGAGCGATCTAGGAAAGCCGCTTTGCGTAGTCATTGAGGACTACGAGCTCTTGGATGCGACCGCAGAGAGTTTCTTACGCACTCTTGTACGCTCTAAGCCGACTAGCTGCGTGCTCGTGATTGCCACCAATGTTGAGGAGCCTTGCACCTCGGACTGGCAAAAAACGATGAAACCGAGCATCGAACTTGTGCCAGGGTTGGTGTTAGCAATGCCCGAAATAAGCCGTGCAGAACTGTGCGAGTGGTTTGAGGACGTAATCGGCAAAAAGCCGACAGCTGCTGAACTCGAACGACTAGTGGAGAGTTCAAACGGCGGTCGCGCTGTATATGTCAGCTGGGTTCTCGATGCGTGGCGTAAGGGAAGGGATGACCCACTTATCCCTGACATCGGCGAAGTGGTAATTCGCAGAAAACGGGATGGAATGTGCGATGATGCACGGTTCGTCGGAGACCTCCTGTCGCTATTGCCGGGGAATGCTGCTGTTCCCATCGAACTGCTAGGACCTGCGCTTGCCTCACAAAATTTTGATCTGCAGAAGGCCGTGGATGACGCCTCACCTAGAGGGCTGCTCAAGCAAGTCGATGATCGAGTGAGATTTGGTCACTCCAGCTACGCGGCACCTTGGCTTTCTGGCATCGACGCGAACAAGCGCGCGATGCTTCGGAAGGTATGGTATGATGCACTTGTGGAAATCGGCTTCTTCCCAAATGTCGCGAAAGCAGCAGGGATGATACCTTTGCTCGCTCAGGATATTGTGGATGGGCTAGAAAGCGAAGAAGTCGATAGCTTGGCTGCTCAGTTGGAAGCGTCAGGCTCGAAGGAAGACAGTCTGCTATTGCACCAGCTATCGTATCGAGGCGACGGGCCAGAGATGAAAGGAGGAGGCAAAACATGATCGACCATGCTTTATCCGCTGCCCGCCTCAATCTCGAGCTCGGTCGCTATACGGATGTGCTCGAGCCTCTTGAAGCCGTCGAAAGGCATGCTGATAGGCGATCAGACCTGTCGCTTGAAGCGAAGCTTCTCAGAATGCGGCTCGCACTGAGGTTGAATGAGTACGAGCTCCTCAGCTCGCTGTCAGATGAAATCGCGGAGGAGGCTCCTGCCAATGCCGTGATGCAATTCGAGCGTGAGCGCATTATTAACACAGCGCTGCGAGATCACGGTGACTATGAGCACTTGCCTGCGTCAATTGATCGTTTGGTTTCTCTAGCGCAGCGTTTGCCGAATGAAGGTGGGTCAAAACTTCATCGTGCTCTTTCAAGGTCACTCGCAAAAATTGGCGAGGTCGAACACGCTCTCGAAAGTGCGCAACAGGCGGTGCAATTTGCGCATGATGAGAATGATATGCGCGCAATTGGAAATGCTAACTTGGCTTACGCCGAAGCCCTGCGGTACGCGGGAGAGGAGCGCCAAGCGGTAGAGTATTATCGCTCTGGAATAGACATTGGCCGTGACATAGGAAACCGAGACAGCGAGCTATGGAGCTGGCTAGGGTTGGCTTGCGCTTACCTTCAAATCGAAGAGTACGGCGAGTGTCAGAACGCACTTAAGGCTGCACATCATTTAACGGCAGAGCCGGGTTTTGATCACCCGATTGAGACTGCGCATGTTGGGCTGATCGAAGCCTTGACAAAAATTCTCTCAAAATCGTCGACCGATCTTGAGGGTGTTTTGAAACCGTATGCCCTGCTTGGCATCTCTTGGCCTGAAAAGTTCGTTTCTGAGACGCAGCGTGAAGGTCGGCTGCCGAGCTCAATTCCGATTTAGCGGTTTTGCTGATGACCTCGCCTTTCGCTTGCATAGGCGGCTAGCAACCGCTCGGCAGCCACTTCTGGTTCACAGTCATTGATAATCTCGAAGGCAGCAGGTGCTGTCCTCCAGTGGACCTCGGTTTCGTGGTCCACATTTTGGCCAAGCCTTCGTAACCAGTGGCGCGTCAAAGGAAATTTGCGAGCAATTTTTTCCGCAGTGCTAGGGGCATCATGGAGCGCGGGCCGGATAACGCGAACGACCACCCCACCCGCTCCAAGAATTGCTTCAAAATCTTCCGGAAATCGCAAATCATCCACGATGATCTCGGACACTCGATCACGCTGCAAGCTATTCAGTCTTCGATGCAAATGGTCCGCCCAAATATTTTTGGAAATCATCTCACGGCCCCATTCGGTGCCGAGGGTCTGCATCGCAAATCGAGGCGATTTTCCAGCCAGCTTTTGAGAAGGCGCAGCACGTAGGTTTGGTGGGCCGTGAAGTTCTTCGTTGTTCAGGCCGAAAGCGCCAAGCATGTCCTTGATAGGCTGGCCGATATGCACTCGATAGAACCCATGTCCTTGCACCAGAGCCTCCGCGATTGCCGTCTTCCCAGCTCCAGACGCACCGACCAGCCCTACAAGCATGCAATCCCCCTGTGCTTCCATTTCTACTCCAATTGATCCTTCCCCATATTGGACACCGCCCATCCGTGTGTAGCTGTCTCAAGAGGGTCTAGATCGTTTATGCTAGACGGTTCCCAGTGAACCTAGAACCCTATTAGGACTGCTGTAATGCCACGCGAACTGTCTTTCCGCCGCAGCCACGCCGAAGAAGCGATCAGATTGGCCAGACAGAACGGAGAGGGCTGGCTTTACCAAACTTACCCGAAGCCGGGTGGGCAATCCCGCCGATCCTCAACAGGCTTTCTCGTATTTGAGGGCGAACGATTTCCAGTGAAGCCGCTCGGGCGATTGGCGAGTGAAATTGCCGGGGCTCCAATGAGTGACAATCCGATCACGAACGTTTTTCGTCGGCATTTTGAACGGCTTGGCTTCCAACTAATCGAAAATCTGGAGACCGAGGCGTCCGAGGCTGAAGAACGCCAGCGACGGCTTGCCGAAACATGGGCGCGGCCAAATCAGGCAAAGTTCAGAGCAGCAGTTTTCGATCTGTATGGCGCGCGATCTCTTTTGACGGGCTGTGAGACCCTGACCTCACTTGAAGCTGCGCACATCGTAACGGTTGCATCTGGCGGCGGTGACGAAGCGGGCAACGGCATACCCTTGAGGGCAGACTTGCATCGTTTGTTCGACGCTGGCGATGTCCGGATCGACCCGGCCACCTTGAAGGTCTCCGTGTCGAGAGAAGCGATGGGAGATTATGCCAATCTGCATGGGCTGAACATCCGGCAGAACTTGTCCTCTGATAAGACGCGCGCGGCTTTGGCTTCGGCCCTTCGGAGCCGTGGCAAGTGAACCTCGAGCGTAGTATAACCGGGAAATCGAACTGAACAGGATAGTCGTGGATGGGCACCAAATCAGCATGGACACCGGAGCGCCGAGCGAAGCAGCGGGAAATCATCGCGCGCACTAAGCCATGGGAGAGATCGACCGGGCCTAGAACTGCCAAGGGCAAGGCGAGATCGAGCCAAAACGCTCGGATGTCGCCAGCACTCGCTGACGCTCAACGGCAACTCGACGAGATCAGATTAGCTGCCCTTCAGATGTTCGGCCGCCAGCGTTGGCCGAAGACAGTCTCGCCGTCTAAGCGAACATAGTCACTTAGCCCTTTATCCGACTGCATACCCCTTTAGGCTGATTTCATTAGGAAAAGCAGCGGGGAAGCACGGTGCAGATAGGGTATGCCAGAACCAGCACGTTCGATCAGAAGGCAGGGTTCGAGAGCCAGATCGAGAAATTAGGCAAGGCGGGCTGCGAGAAGGTATTTTCCGAGCAAGTAAGTTCGGTCGCCGAGCGGCAACAGCTAACTCTCGCGCTCGATTTTGCGCGCGAAGGGGACGCTCTGGTGATCGTCCGACTTGATCGCCTGGCACGGTCCACCCGCGACCTGCTGGAGATCATCGCCAAATTAGAAGCCAAGAAGGTTGGTCTTCGTGTCCTCGATTTCGGTGGCACGGAGATGGACACGCAAAGCCCAACTGGAAAGCTGGTTTTGACGATGTTCGGTGCCATTGCGCAGTTCGAGCGCGAACTGATGAAATCAAGGCAGCGTGAGGGGATTGAGCGCGCAAAGCGAGAAGGCAAATATCGAGGTAGGCAGCCCACAGCCCGCAGAAAATTGCCAGAGATCGTCTCGCTGAAAGAGGAGGGCCTTACCCCTCCGGAAATCGCAACTAGGCTCAATTTGTCCCGAGCGTCCGTGTATCGGCTCTTGAAGGAGGCCCGGACATGACCAAGCCTGCTGAACTGTTCGCTCGCCTGACTGGGGAACTCGAAGACTTGCACGGGCTCACTGTCGAGGGACAGCAATCCGATCAGCCGCCCGAAGTTCTCAACGCGCTTGTCGCTTCGATTGGCAACGGGTTGCAACGCGCCGGAACGACGCTCGGGGAGATCAAGCGTTCGATTGCGGAACCGCGATCATGACCGCCCTTCCGGACTGGATAATCGAAGCCCAAGTCGATACTGCGATCAGCGAAGGCTATCCTCTCCCCCGCTGGGGTTGGAAGGTGCCGCGACCATACAACGGTTTCACGGGGCCGGAGCGGATCGCTGGATGGCAAAAGGTAATCATTGCGCGGCGGATCGGACTGGGATCGAACGACGAGCCTTGCGGCGTTTGCGGCGCTGCGGATGCCCCGCAACGGCATAGCGAAATCTATGCGAGGCCGCTGACGGCACAGCCTATCTGTCGTTCCTGCCACTACCATGTGCACCGCCGCTTCCGTGAGCCGGACCATTGGCTTGAGCGCCTAGCGACATTGCCAGCCGCCCGATGGGCGCAGTCACTGCCACTCGTGGAACTAACTCGTGCCGAGGCTCTCCAGATCGCGGAGGCGGTCGATGTGTTTGACGCACTTTCGAGGCGAGAGCCGATCCGCTCCTCAACGGTTGGGCGGCGGTCCCAGTAGATCACCGACCTCTAGATTGAGCGCCTTCATGATCCGCTCGATCACATCAATCGTCGGGTTGCGCTTTCGGCTTTCGAGCATCGTCGCATAGGTTCTGTGGATGCCCACTTCGGCCGCGAAAGCCTCCTGCGACAGACCGCGCTCGCGCCGTATGCGCCGGATATTTGCAGCAAGATTGTTCCGCAGCAGCATCCATCAGGATCGACCACAATGCTGACCAAAAGTCGCCATACCAAGAGTAACAAAATGCTTTTGACGCAGCCGATATGGAAGGTAGACAAAGAGTAACAGAGTGAGGGGCAAGAATGATGGAAAGTGACGAGCGGAAATGTCCGGAGTGCGCAGAGACAATCAAGAAGGACGCGGCAGTCTGCAAACATTGCGGCCATCGTTTCCGGAGCCCGAACCCTTCTGATGGACCCCGAACCGAAGGTGAGAAGAAGGTCGCGAAATACTCCCGCATCGGCTGCGCGGGAGTGGTTGTCGCCGTCATTGGCTTGTTCGCTCTCGTGGACTTTCCCGATCCACCATCGCGCGAAGAAATCCTCGAAATCCAACGCGGCAGTGGACCGGGCAAAGCTGAAGAACAGGATGGGCCGCTAAGCAGGGAGGCCCAACGAAATCTCGTTATCATGTCGCGTGACGGGATCAGAAAAAGGCTGAAAGACCCGGACAGCGCCCAGTTCCGTGATGTCGGCTATTACAGCGGAGGTCGAGCCGCTGCTGTTTGTGGCTACGTAAACGCGAAGAACGCCTTCGGTGGATTTTCTGGATATGAGCGGTTTGTCGCGCTCGGTGACGCAGCCTTCTTTGAGAGCGACGTCAACGACGGCAAGTTCGGTGTCGAGGTTTGGGATCAGATTTGCGTGAAGGCAGATACTGACGAGCCGAATATTCCCTAGCATCCCCCCACTCTTTCAACTCACTTCAATTCCTCCACGCCTTCTTTAAGAGGGCGAATTGTGTCGAGAAGGGAAGGATCATCAAGCGAACCGCGTGAACGGGCGATCCGTATCGCCTTGCGTAAACGCAATTCGCCATTGCCCGGGTATGACGGGCACACTCTCCCAACCCAATCAGAGTGCTTCTTTGACAGATTGCAGATACAACTTGCGGGCGATTGGTCGTCAGGAGGTCTCGCGTTCAGTGAATGGGTCAATTCGTTAGGATCGCCCGCACTTTTTGGTGATGGGCACTATTGGCTTAACGGGCCAGAGTTTGGAACAGGTCTGCAACCCGTCACAGCTAAGATCGAAGGACGTAAGCGCACAAACTGTCTCATTCGCGATTTGAAGATCGATCTAAAGCAGCGCGCCGAAGGTCGGGGTAACCTCTATGTGCGTGCGAACATCAACCCATCACGCATATTCGCGCACCGCCTTCACGGACTGCCTGATGTAGATAGTAATCAGCCCTATGGTTTCGAGCGATGCCGCCGTCTGGACCCGACCGACTTCTTTTCAAGCCATATGGATGTCGGTTCATCGCTGGATGGCAACGACAACTGGATTGACGATCTCGGTCGCGCAGATCGCATTTTTGGGAGCGACTTCCGACTAACCTTCCCAGTTGTGCTTATCGAGCAATTTCAACGCATACTCTCGCTGATATTCGGAGATGGATCACTTCAGACAGAAGGCGTTCGACAAGTGATGTGCGTGAACGGCGGGCAGGTAGCTATCGACTGGGGATCGGTCCGCGTGCCGCAGATTGAGACTTACTTTGAGCGTTATCGACCCTCGGCTCGATTAATGGTTAGGCGAGGCGGTGCGTTTATGATCGCATCGGATCATTCA
Organism: Pseudoblastomonas marina; assembly: GCF_034374265.1. Classification (NCBI taxonomy): domain Bacteria; kingdom Pseudomonadati; phylum Pseudomonadota; class Alphaproteobacteria; order Sphingomonadales; family Erythrobacteraceae; genus Pseudoblastomonas; species Pseudoblastomonas marina. Next base: position 1,928,937 of record NZ_CP139718.1, read on the forward strand.
AGCGAGGCACGTTACTTTTCCAATGACGTCACCTTACGACGAGAAGGTCGAGCCGTGCGAGTTCTCACCGATCTGCCGACCAAGAAGAAACTGGCCGTTTATGCGAAGTCCAATGACCGCATCAGATTTGAAGTGAAACGGCTGACGAAGGGAAATTATCGCAACGTCGACAGCGGTGCAGAGGTCAGCACCCGGTTTCTCGGCATCCTCGATAACGAGCGATCCGAACTTCTCGATAAAGTTCGTTGGAATGAGGTGTTTGAAGCCTTCAGCGGACCGGATAGCTACGGTCATTTCGATCTAGGCTCCTTAATTTCCAACGTCGGCGCAGCGTTTGGAAACGAGCAAAGCGAGATCGGCCGCGTGTTGCTGTTGTTGCTCACCGATGGAAGCATCGGACAGGACGATGCCCCACCAGAAGTCCTAAGAGAATTGGAGCGCCGGGGCATCATTGAGCGAAATCGGCCGCGTGTGCGCGATCTGAATGGCGCGCCTGCAATTTACGGCCTTTGCCCGCCATACCGGGATATGGTCAATGATCTCACCCAGCGGGATGCTACAATCAGTGCTACAAACGCCGATCAACATCAGCAATAAAAGGCAAGGAAATCAGTGTGCGGCCAGACAAAGGTTAGTCTCCCTCCGTCTCCGCCACCGGCCGCAACTCCGCGGACCATCGGACACTTTACCTCGCTGGCGCATTGGGCAGGCATGAAGCTCGACATCGAAACCCACCTCAAGGTCCGACTCGACCGACCGACCGACATCCTGTTGCAGATCGAGGCCGCCGACATCCCCGAACAACAGGTGGTCGAGTGTTCGCTCGACCACAGCGCGGGCGAGCATTTCGCGCGGGTCCCGGCACAGGACATGATCGGCGAACGGATCTGGCTGCGGGCCGAAGGCGAGGTCGCGATCGACTATACGGCGACGATCGAGCCGCGGCGCGATCTCTCGCCGGTGCCCTCGCTCGAAGCGCTGCCGGCCCACAGGCTGCCGGGCGAGGTCGTGCCCTACCTGTTCGACAGCCGCTATTGCCAGGCCGACCGGTTCCAGGCCTTCGTTGATGCCGAATTCGGGGGGACCTCGGGTGGCAAGCGAATGGAGGCGATCTGCGACTGGCTCTCGCGCAAGTTCGCCTACGTCCCGGGTGCGAGCGGGCCCCACACCACCGCGCTCGACAGCTTCGTCGAGCGGCGCGGCGTGTGTCGCGACTATGCCCATGTGACGATCGCGATGGCGCGCGCCTCGCTGATCCCGGCGCGCTATGTCAGCCTCTACGGCCCCGAGGTCGATCCGCAGGACTTCCACGCCGTGGCCGAGGTCTTCCTCGCCAGCGACGACGGCGAAGGGGGCGAATGGCAGCCGGTCGACGCGACGGGCATGGTCGAAGCGGCGGACATGGTGAAGATCGGCGTCGGCCGCGATGCCGCGGATGTCAGTTTCCTCACCAGTTTCGGGCAGTTGCAGCTGGTCGACAAGTCGGTTTCGGTTGCCCGCGCCTGAGCCTGCGCGGCGTTAACCAAGGCCTGCCGCCGTCGCATTGCGGGACGCGTCATGCGAAACCGCTCCAAATTTACCATCGTTCCGGCTACAAGGTGGGCGAATGGCGACGCTTTCTCCTCTCCAGCGCCTCGGCGCATTCGGCGGCCTCGTGTTGGCGCTCGGCATTTCGGCCGGGGGCGCACTGCTCGTCGGTGCGGGCGAGGATGCAACGGGGCAGGACATTGCCTACGAGGATACGCTGGGCGAGGAAAAGGTTGCCACCCCGGTGGTGCAGGAGGTCCAAGCGACGCCCGAACCGGTCGCGCCCGATCCGTTCGTGATCAAGCGGGTGCTGCCGATCTCCGGCCCGATCAAGTACGGCGAATGGCACTGGGACGATGAGGGCGTTCCCGACGGTCCGCTGGTGATCACGGTCGACAAGCAGGCGCGCGTGATCTCGGTGTTCCGCGACGGTTACGAGATCGGCGCGGCGGCCGTGCTGCTCGGCACCGACGAGCATCCGACCCCGGTCGGCGTGTTCCCGATCCTGCAGAAGAACAAGGATCACGTCTCGAATCTCTACGATGCCGAGATGCCGTACATGATGCGCCTCACCTGGGACGGGGTGGCGATCCACGGCAGCCTGGTCGAGAACGGCTATGCCAGCCACGGCTGCGTCGGGACGCCCGAGGAATTCGCGGCCAAGCTGTTCGCCATCGCCAAGCTGGGCGACAAGGTCGTCGTCACCGACGGCAAGCGGATCGGCGTCGGCGACCCGCTGATCTGACCTAGCCGCGCCGTTCGGGGGCCTTTCCGAACCGCCACACGCCCTTCCCCGGTCGCGCGACCACACCCGCGAGCGTCGCGACCTTCCCCGCCGCCAGGGCATCGCAAAGCCGCGCAATCTCGGAGCCCCGCGGTGCACCCTCGCCAATTTGCCCGAGCAGTCGCGCAACGACCCTCAGCGCGAGTGCGCGTGGCAGGTCGGCGGGCAATGCCAGTCGCTCGCCGACCGCCCTGACGGTCTCGGCCATGATACGGTCCGCCATCCAGTCGAGCGCAGTATCGGCATCGGCCAGGTGCGCCGCACTCGCCGCGATCGCCACCGGGTCGAGCCAATCGGCCTCGATCAGCGCCGTCCGAATTCTCGCGCGATCGTAGCGCGGGTCACGGTTGGAGGGATCGTCGACCGGCATCCAGCCGCGTGCCTCGACCAGTTCGGCCAGTTCCGCCCGCCGCCAGTCGAGCAGCGGGCGGATCACCTCCAGCGCGGAGATTCGGGCGCGCTTCCGGATTCCTGCGAGACCCGCCACGCCCGAGCCGCGATTGAGGCGCATCAGGAACGTTTCGACCTGGTCGTCTGCATGATGGGCGGTGGCGACGTGCGAGACGCCTTGGCGAGCCGCCCAACCCGCGAGCGCCTCGTAGCGCGCCTCGCGGGCGCGTTCCGAAACATTGCCCTCGCCGATCTCGATCACGAGCGTATCGTGCGGAACGCCAAGCTCGCCGCAATATTGTGCAACGAGCCCGGCTTCGGCAGCGCTTTCTGCACGTAAACCGTGATCGACCGTCGCCGCGCACACTGCTCCCGGAAAGGACTCCGCCGCGAGCAACAGGAGCGCGAGGCTATCGGGTCCGCCCGAGACGGCGACGCCCAGCCGCCCCGGCGCGCCGTCGGTCAGCGCGCGGATGCTGTCCTGGAACCGGATCCGTAGCGAGGCGGGAAGGCTATCAATGGGCGGGTCTTCCTCAGCTGCAATTCACCCGCTCGCGCGTGGTGTTGTAGAGCGTTTCGAGCCGCCCGACGGCCTCCGCGGCGAATTCGCGAGAGAACACGCCGAGCGCGGTGCAGGCGCGCTCGGTCTCGTTGCGGCGGATCATCGCGATCGCGAGGTAGAGCACGCTGTCGGCGGCGCGGCGCCCGGTCTTGTCCGAAGTGTAGTTCTCGACGAACCACGCGGCGGCCTGCTCGGGATCGCCATCGTCGAGATAAGCGCGGCCGATCAGGTTGCGGCCGAAGCTGATCAGCGGGTGGTTCGGATAATCGCGCACGAAGATCTTCAGCTGCTGGCGTGCTTCGGGATAGAAACCCGCATCCCACAGGCGAAAACCGTAGGTGTATTCATCATCGCCCGGATCGTCCGACTGCGGCTTGACGATCGCCGCGACCGCCGCGACGCGCTCGGCGGACGGTTCTTCGCGTTGCTCGGGCACGGCTACGGCGGTGGTGGTTTCGGGAGCGACGGTTACTTCGGCTGTCTCGGCGACCGCCTCGGCCTCCGCCGCGCTTTCGAGCGTCGTCAGCCGCGTATCGAGCCCGCGCAGGTCGTTGCGGTTTTCCTCAGCCAGCGAGGTCAGGCGGGCGAGCTCGGTCTCGAGCGCTTCGAGCCGAGCAAGGATATCGGTCACCGCGCCGGTCGCCGGCGTACCCGCCTGCGAGCCGCCCTGCGACGACGTGCCGCGATCGACCTGCGGTTCGAAGAAACGGCCGTCGCCGCCGGGAAAGACGACGCGCTGCAACGCGCGGACCTGCGCTTCGAGCGCGCGGATGCGCACTTCGGCATCGTCCTGGGCCTGCGCCGGCACGGAAGCGACGGCGAGGCCCAGCGCGAGCGCGGCGCCGATCGAGGTTTTGAAATCGGTTACGGAAAAGCGAAGCATGGTCGATCCCTGACTGTCCTGACCGTGACTGGCCGGATGATACGCGCAACATGGCCCCGTCCGGACCAACACGCGATGAACGAATTGATAACCAAACGGCGGGGCCGCTGTCGAGCGGAGATCAGCCTTCAGTGGTGGATGTCGCCGCCGGATCGGGTGCGTTTTCAACCGGCTGCCCGAAGCGCTGGCCCAGCGCGACGGCCGAGACCGGCACGTCCTTCATCGTCACCTGTTCGGCCGAGAGCCGCGGCAATTCGCGTCCGCCCACGCTGATACCGAGCGCTTCGGGCCGCCCCGTCCAGAGCAGCGGGCGCTCGACCTCGCTGGGCACGGTGTAGCTTTCGCCCTTGGCCATGATCTTCTGCATCAATTGGCGGCCGTTGCTGTCGTAGAACTTGACCCACACTTCGTCGGCGAGCGAGGTGAACACGACCTCGTCGTCCTGCGAAATCGGACCGGCCGGCCCGTCGGCCTCCTCCTCGACGCCGGCTTGCTGGGTGGCCTCACCCTGCTCGGCGGGATCGTCGCTGCGCAAAGGCGGGAATTCGGCGCCGGGCGCAAAATAGCTGCGCCAGAAGGTCAGCGCGCCCGCAACCATCAGCACGAGCCCGGCGATCGCGGCAATCCATGCAATCTTAGGGCTGGCGACCCGCGCCGGATCGCCCGGTTCGAACTTGTCGGGCTGGCCGACCCGATCATAGGCAGCGGCACCGTCGAGTTCGACCCGCACCTGCTCGGCGATCTCCTCGCCGTCGAGCCCGACCGCGCGGGCGAAGGTACGCGAGAAGCCGATCGCATAAGTGCGCGAAGGGAGCGCGTCATAGTCGCCATCCTCGAGCGCTTCGAGCGAGCGCTGCGGGATCTTGGTCTTATTCGCGATCTCGTTGCGCGAGAGCCCGCGCTCCTTGCGCGCCGCCGCGAGCCGTTCGTGCGCACGCAGTTGCGCGTCCGCTTCCGCGGCTACGTTTTCATCTTCCACGTCATTTTCTTCCGGATGCACCGGAGCCGATTGCGCCGTCATCAATCCCCGCCCAAACTTTCCGTCTGGGCCCAAGAGTGCCCGCGGAAGGCTAAGAGTCAATGAACGAATCGCCGCGAAGCGCCGAGCCGAGCCGAATCACCGATGGTTCGTCCGCTGCGCGAGGCTGCGCTGCCTAATCCACCTCGATTTCATGCGCCTTGGCCCATTCGGACAGCGCCTCGCGCATGTTCGGCGGCGGATTGACGAGCCACTCGTTCATCGCCGATTCGATGGCCGGGATATCGATCCGCCGGACCAGTTCCTTGATCGGTCCGACTGCCGCCGGGGTGATCGAGAGGCGTCGATAGCCGAGCCCGATGAGGGCCAGCGCCTCGAGCCGCCGACCGCCCATCTCGCCGCACACGCCGATGTCGACCTGCCGCCCGACCGTCGCCTGGTGGACCCGCTTGAGGAAACGCAGGATCGCCGGGCTCAGCCAGTCGTACCGTTCGGCGAGGCGCGGATGCGCGCGGTCGGCCGCGAACAGGAACTGGGTCAGATCGTTGGTCCCGACCGAAATGAAGGACAGCCGCGGCAGCAGGTCGTCGAGGCATTCGGCGAGCGCCGGTACTTCGAGCATGCACCCGTAGCGAACTTCCTCGGGCACGCGCTTGCGCTGTTCGCGCAGCCATTTGAGCTGGCTTTCGAAGATCGCACGCGCAGCGTCGAATTCCCACGGCTCGGACACCATCGGGAACATCACGTTGAGCGTACGCCCCGCCGCGGCCTCCAGGAGCGCGCGCGACTGCGCCTTCATCAGGCCTTCGCGATCGAGCGCGATGCGCAGCGCGCGCCAGCCCATCGCGGGATTTTCCTCCGCCTCGATATCGTCCGCCTGGAGATAGGGCAGCGCCTTGTCGCCGCCGATATCGACGGTGCGGAACACCACCGGCTTGTTTCCGGCGGCATCGAGCACGTCGCGATAGAGGCGCGTCTGGCGCTCGCGCTGCGGCAGGGTCGAGGAAACGAGGAACTGGAACTCGGTCCGGAACAGGCCGATGCCGTCCGCGCCGGTCAGCGCGAGCGTCGGCATGTCGTCGCGCAGCCCGGCATTCATCATCACCATGATCCGCGTGCCGTCGCGGGTGAATGGCTCGACGTCGCGCAATTCGGCATAGGCAGCCTGGCGCTTCTTGTTCTGGGTGAAACGCGCCTCGAACGCATCGACCACGCTTTGCGCGGGCCGCACGAAGGCGGTTGCGCTGTCGGCATCGAGCAGGATCGGGTCGCCTTCGCGGACATGCCCGCGCAGATTGCGGATCCGCCCGAGCACCGGCACGCCCATCGCGCGCGCCACGATCACGACATGCGCTGTGAGCGAGCCTTCCTCGAGCACCACGCCCTTCAGGCGGCGCTTGTCGTATTCGAGCAGTTCCGCCGGACCGAGATTGCGCGCAATCAGGATCGCATCCTCGCGCAGCCCCCGGCTCGCCGCGGTACCGAGCTGGCCCGAGACGATCCGCAACAACCGGTTCGCGAGATCCTCGAGATCGTGCATCCGGTCGGCGAGCAGCGGGTCGTCGATCTGGCGCATGCGCATGCGGGTGCGCTGCTGGACGCGTTCGATCGCGGCCTCGGCGGTCAGCCCGCTGTCGATCGCTTCGTTGATCCGCCGCGACCAGCCTTCGTCATAGGCGAACATCTTGTAGGTCGCGAGGACCTCCTCGTGCTCGCCGCCGACGCCGAACTCCGCCTGGTTCGCCATGTTGTCGATCTGCTCGCGCATCTTGTCGAAGGCGAGATAGACCCGCTGGCGTTCGGCCTCGGTATCCTCGGCCACCGTGTGCTCGATCGTGATCCGCGGCTGGTGGAACACCGCACTGCCTGCGGCGAGGCCGCGCACCAAAGTCTGCCCGTGGAGCTGGCACGGTTCGGTCAATTGCTCGTTCGCGCCCGATACGGCTTCATTGTCGACCAGTCCGGCATTGTCGATCAGTTCGGCGAGCACCATCGCGACGGTCTGCAGCGCCTCGATCTCGACATCGTCGTAGCGGCGCGGATCGGCATGCTGGACCGAGAGCACGCCCACCGCCCGTTCGCGCCGTACGATGGGCACGCCGGCAAAGGAGTGGAACTTGTCCTCGCCCGTTTCGGGGCGGTAGCTGAAGTCGGGATGCGACGCCGCCTCGGCGAGGTTGAGCGTCTCGATATTGATCGCGATCGTGCCGACTAGGCCCTCGCCCGTTCCGAGCCGGGTGACGTGGACGGCGGACTGGTCGAGGCCCCTGGTGGCGAACAATTCGAGTTCGCCCTCGCGCAGGAGGTAGATCGAGCAGACCTCGCTATCGAGCTCCTCGCCGATCACCTCGACGACGGTGTTCAGTTTCGATTGCGCGCTGTCGCGCGAAGCCATCACCTCGTGAAGGCGGGTGAGGATCGTGCGGGCGGCGGCAGCGGCTTTGGGCATGCGCCGACCCTTAGCGCAGGGTGAGCCGCTAGGGAAAGCGGCTCACGCCAAAATGCGGATCAGTGCTCGGTCAGCTCGTCCTTGAGCGCGAGCTTCTGTCGCTTGAGATCGTGAATGCGCACTTCATCGGGCATGGGGCGGCCCTGTTCCTCGCGCAACTGGGCGTCGACCCGTGCGTGCTTGGCCTGCAATGCGGATGCGTGCGATGCTACCATGGATTTGCTCCTCGTATGGTTCGACGGTGCCAGCGGCACCGCCCGGTTGAAGCCGGACCCGAGGAAGCGACTCGCCGCCCTCGGGCGACCGACAGATTGTCATGCAAGCAGATTAAACATATCTTGCAAGCGGCATGACGAAATGCGCGGGCCGGACGGCGCGCGAGATGCGACAAAAGGAGCGTGCGGGCGGAGATGGACGAGGATGAATTGCGCCGCCGCCTCGAGCAATTGCGCATCGAGCATCGCGATCTCGATGCGGCGATCGACGCGTTGGCGCTGTCCGACACGCCCGACCAGCTGCGCATCATGCGGCTGAAAAAGCGCAAGCTTTCGCTGAAGGACCAGATGGCGGCGATCGCGGACGAGCTGCTTCCCGACATCATCGCCTGAGCGTTCGCGGTTCCGTCCCATCGGGGGACAGGCCTTCAACGACAGGCCCGTTAACCATTTGTATACCTTGCCAGCTTTGCCGATTTCCCGATACCAAACCGGCCATGCAGGACACCGCATCCGTCAGACCGCAACTTGTCGAGTCGCTCTATGTCGAGGCCCTCGCGCTGTCCGACGAGGTGCGCGCGGTGTTCGACCTTTCCGCGCTCGAGGCCTCCGACGAGAAGTCCTACGATCCGTTCCGCGTCGCGCTGTCGTGCGAAGCGCTGCGCGCGACCACGCGGATGATGCACGCCGTCGCCTGGCTGCTCAACCAGCGCGCCTATATGCGCGGCGAACTTTCCGCGCTGCAAATGCATCGGCTGGGCAAGCTTACGCGTCTTACCGGCCGCGATCCGGAGCGGATCGCGCAATTGCCGCTGCACCTGCGCGAAATGATCGAGGCGACCGAGACCTTCTACCGCCACCTGCAGCGTTTCGAGGAACAGTGGAGCGAGAGCGACGCGATGGTCGCCGCACCCGTAACCGCGATGCAGGAACGGCTGGCGGAGGTTTTCGCGGTCGCTTCCTAGACCGCGAGCAGCGCCTTTTCCCAGGCCGCGATCCGCGCACTTCGGGCTTCATCATCCATCGCCGGGTCGAACCGGCTGCGCTGTCCCGCCATCGCCTCCGCCGCATCTTCGAGGCTGGCGTACCAGCCACAGCCGTGCGCGGCGAGCATCGCGGCTCCCAGCGCGGTCGTTTCGAGCATGGCCGGCCGTTCGACCGGGAGGTCGAGCATGTCGGCAAGGTCCTGCGCGATCCAGTCATTGGCTGCCATCCCGCCATCGATCCGCAGGGTTTCCCATCGCGTCCCGTCGGCGGCGAAGGCGGTCGCCAGGTCGCGGGTCTGCAGCGCCATCGATTCGAGCGCGGCGCGCACGATCTGCGGCCGCCCGCTCGCGAAGCTCAGGCCGGAGACCACGCCGCGCGCCTCGGGCTTCCAGTGCGGCGCGCCCAGCCCCGACAGCGCCGGGACGACCACCACGCCGCCGCTGTCCGCCACCGACCTTGCCAGCACTTCCGTCTCGGCGGAGGATTCGATCAGGCCGAGCGTATCGCGGAGCCATTTGACGAGGCTGCCGGCAACGAACACCGACCCTTCGAGCGCGTAGTGCCGTTCGCCGTCCAGCTGGTAGAGCACGGTGCCGAGCAGGCGATGTCCCGAGCTTGGCGGCGTGGTGCCCTGGTTGGTCAGCACGAAGGCGCCGGTGCCGTAGGTCGCCTTGGTCTCGCCGGGTGACAGGCAGGCCTGGCCGATCGTCGCCGCCTGCTGGTCGCCAGCCAGCCCGCAGATCGGCAGTCCGGCGAAGGCGGAATCGCCATCGGCGACGGCCAGCGTACCCGCATTGTCGACGATCTCCGCCAATGCACCCGCGGGCACCCCGAACAATTCGCAAAGGTCCGCGTCCCACCCCTCGCCGTCGAGCGCCATCAGCAAGGTCCGGCTGGCATTGCTGGCATCGGTGACATGGGCGCGCGAAAGCTTGAAGACGAGCCAGCTCTCGATCGTTCCGAAGGCCAGGTTTCCGCTTTTCGCGGCCTCGCCAACCGCGGGCTCGTGATCGAGCATCCAGCGCATCTTGGTGGCGGAAAAATAGGGATCGAGCAGCAATCCCGTCTTGGCCGTGACGCCCGCTTCCTCGCCGCGACCCTTGAGCTCGGCGCAGAAAGCGGCGGTCCGGCGGTCCTGCCACACGATCGCGCGCGCCAGCGGTTCGCCGCTGCCTCGATCCCACGCGACGACCGTCTCGCGCTGGTTGGAGATCCCGAGCGCCGCGACGTTCTGCCGGCCGCCCGCCGCCGCGATCGCCGCGCGCAGGCAGGCGAGCGTTTCGTCCCAGATTTCCGCCGCATCGTGTTCGACCCAACCGGGCTGCGGGTAATGCTGGGTGAATTCGCGCTGGGTGGTGTGGTGCAAGGCGCCCGCCCGGTCGAACAGCATCGCGCGGGTCGAGGTCGTACCGGCATCGAGGACGAGGATGAACTGGCTCATGCGGGCGTTCTATCCGCTCGCCGCGAGCGAAGTCGAGAGCGGTCGTCCCACTTGTGTCGGCCGCTGCGCGTTGCATCGCCGCGGGACAAGCGCCACATGGGACTGCATGGTAGACATTCCGCCGAAACCCTGGCCCACGGGCACATCCGAACAGCTCGAACCGCTGGTCCGGCGCGTGCTCGCGCCCAATCCCTCGCCCTATACCTATACCGGGACGCAGACCTACCTCGTCGGGGCAGGCAAGGATCTGGCCGTGATCGATCCGGGTCCGGACGAGGAGGCGCACCTCGCCGCGCTGGTCGATGCGATCGGTGAGCGAAATGTGGTTGCGATCATGTGCACCCATACCCACCGCGACCACTCGCCCGCCTCGATCCCGTTGAAGGCGCGCACCGGGGCGCCGATCATCGGCTGCGCGCCGCTGGCGCTCGACAGCGACGGCCCGCGCGCCGATGCGCCGTTCGATGCCAGCTATGTGCCCGACAGGGTGCTGACAGACGGCGAAAGGGTCAGCGGAGACGGCTGGACCCTGACCGCCCTCGCCACGCCGGGCCACACCTCGAACCACCTGTGTTTCGCACTTGAGGAGAGCGACGCGCTGTTCACCGGCGACCATGTCATGGGCTGGTCGACCAGCGTCGTGGTGCCGCCCGATGGCGACATGCGCGATTACATGCAGAGCCTCGACACGCTCTATCGTCGCGAGGACAGGATCTATTACCCAGCCCACGGCCCCGCGGTCGAAAGGCCCCGGCAGTTGGTGCGCGGCATGATCGGACATCGCCGCCAGCGCGAGCGGCAGATCCTCAAACTGCTCGACCGCGAACCCCACGAAATCGCCGACATGGTTCCGCAAATGTACAAGGGGCTCGATCCGCGCCTCGTCGGCGCCGCGGGCAAATCGGTCGAGGCGCACCTGATCGATCTGGAACGCCGCGGCGAAGTCGCACGTTCGGACGATGTATGGCGAACGATGTAACCGAAAAACCGACGACCGAAGGGCTCGAGCCCCGCGTCGAACGAGACAAGCCGCTGGCCCGCGTGCAGGCATTGCCGTGGCTGCTGTTGATCCTTGCGCTGGCCGCGGTCGCCTGGCTGACCTGGCGCGCCTTCTTCTACGACGAGCGCGCCGATCCGGTCGGCAGCGCAATGCTCGCTTTCGAGAAACAGAATTCGCTGACGGTGTTTTCATCGCGGTTCGAGGTGGTCGCCGAAAGCGAGGATTCGCGCGGCGTTCTCAATCTCGACCTGCTCAATTCGCGCCAATTGGCGGTCATCCCCGCGCAGGTCGAATATCGCGTCGATCTCGGCTCGATGGATCGCGATCGCTTCGTCTGGAACGAGGACGCCGAGACGCTGACCGTGACCCTGCCGCCGCTGCGCGTCTCGCGCCCCAATCTCGACGAGGCGGCGGCGCGGACCTTCACCGAAGGCGCGTGGGTCACCCGCGACGCGAGCGAGGACCTCGCGCGCAACAATTCGCGCCAGGCCGAGCGCAAGGCCTCGACCTTCGCGCGCAATCCGGAAATCCTCGCTCTCGCCCGCAATGCGGCCAAGCAGGCGGTGCGCCAGAACCTCGCCATTCCGATGCAGGTCGCGGGCTATGGCGATGTCACCGTCGATGTGCGGTTCGACGGCGATTCGCCTTCCGATTGACCTTCCGCCGGGCGCGGCATAAATTCGTACGCCGAGGGTCGCTGGAATCTCTGGGGGGAGTTTCAGCCCATGGCAACAGCCGCCGCCGGCCAGCCCGCGAACACCGCGGGCTCGACGCGTTTCTTCGTCATCATGGCCTTCGTCATGTCCGCGATCATCGTCGCGGGGTTCTCGGTCAATCTCGCGATGGGGCGCTCGAGTTTCGCCGTGCCGTGGCAATATCATGTCCATGGCGTGATCTTCATGGGCTGGATCGCGCTCTTCCTCGCGCAGCACGTCACGATCGCGTCCGGCAATATGGCCTTGCATCGCCGGATCGGGCGCTTCGCGTGGTTCTGGGTGCCGACGATGGTCGCGGCGGGCATCATGATCATGCTCGTTGTCGCGCGCCGCACCGGCGGTCCGTTCTTCTTCCACGTCAGCGAATTCCTGATCAGCAATATCGCGATGCTGCTGGTCTTCGGCGGGCTCGCATGGTGGGCGCTCAAGCGCCAGCGCTACACCGGCTGGCACCGCCGGCTGATGCTGTGCGCGATGGCCATCCTCACCGGCCCGGGGCTCGGCCGGCTGCTGCCGCTCCCGCTGATGATACCCAACGCCTGGACGATCACCGTGGCGGCGACCTTCACCTTCCCCGTGATCGGGATGATCGCCGACAAGCGCCGCACCGGCCGGGTGCACCCGGCCTATTGGTGGGGCACGGGCATCTATGCCGGTGCCTTCCTCGCCTCGATGCTGCTGGCCTATTCGCCGCTCGGGCTCGCCATCACCGAGAGCGTGATCGCCGGTACGCCCGGAGCCGAACGCCCGCTCGAGGCGTTCCTGCCGCCCGGTTTCACGATGTAGCGCGCCGGGAGCCGCACGGGCCGGTAACGTTGCAAGTACCGGAGCGAGGCCTATGCTGCGCGCGCATTCCGCACGAAACCCGCCGTAATCGATCGCTTTTCCGATCGGGATCTCGCGCGCCATTCCATCATGATCGCGAGGATCCATGAGCACCGATACCACCGCCACCGACAGCACGATCGCGCCGCCGCTGATCGACCTTCCGATCCGTACCGCCTCGCGGGGGTTCTACGACGGTTTCAGTCGCGCGGTCACGATCCCGTCGAAGATCATCGTCTCCTTGCTGATCATGTGGGCGATCTTCTTTCCCGTCAGCGCCAGTGAAACGCTGAACGCCGCGAATTCGACCATCATCGCGACCTTCGCCGGCTGGTACGTGTACCTCGTCGCCTTCCTCATGCTGGTCTGCTTCGCACTCGCCCTCGTGCCGTCCGCGGGCCGCCTGAGGATCGGTGAGGCGGACGAAAAGCCCGAGTTCAACCGGTTCTCCTGGTTCGCCATGCTGTTCGGCGCGGGAATCGGGATCGGCATGCTGACCTATTCGACCGGCGAACCGCTGGCGCATTTCAGCAACAACCCCGACATCATCCGCGGTGCGATCGAGGCCCGCAGCAGCGAGGCGGTGCGCCCGGCCTATGTCTACACCTTCCTCCACTGGGGCTTCGCCGCCTGGGGCACCTACGCGCTCGTCGGGCTGGCGATCGGTTACGTATCCTATCGCCGCGGCCTGCCGCTGACGATCCGCTCGGCGCTCGCCCCCCTGTTCGGGCTGCGCCTGTCGGGGATCTGGGGCCATATCATCGATGTGGTCGCGGTGGTCGCGACGATCCTCGGCGTGGCGGTGACGATGGGCCTCGGGGTAGAGCAATTCATTGCCGGGCTTGCGCGACTGGGTCTCGGCGACTGGCTGCTCGATGGCGACGGCTCGTCTTCGGCGCTCGCCATCGTCCTCGCCCTGCTGGTGCTGGTCGGCGCCTCGACGCTCAGTGCGCTGTCGGGGGTCGGCCGCGGCATCAAATGGCTGTCGAACCTCAACATGGGCCTGTCCTTCGCCTTGCTCGCGCTGTTCCTCGTGGTCGGATCGGGGCTTTATGGCGCACAGCTTCTCGGCGTCGGCCTGTGGGATTATCTCGTCACGCTGGTCCCGAATTCGCTGACCCTGTTCGACGATACCGGAAGCGCGATCTCCGAAGCGCTGGTCCAGTGGCAGCTCGACTGGTCGGTTTTCTACTGGGCGTGGTGGATCGCCTTTGCCCCCTTCGTCGGCATGTTCATCGCGCGCATTTCACGCGGCCGCACGGTGCGCGAATACGTGCTCGGCGTGCTGCTCGTGCCCTCGCTGATGTGCTTCGTGTGGATGACGCTGGTGGGCGGGACCGCGATCGACCTCGAACTCAGCGGCGCCGCGAACGGGGCGATCGTCGATGCGCCGATGGCCGACCAGCTGTTCGCGACGCTCGCGATCCTGCTCGACCCGGCGATCGCGGCGATCGTGTCGGGTCTCGTCGTCATCCTGCTGATGACCTATCTCGTGACGTCCACCGACAGCGCGATCCTGATCGTCAACACGATCAACGGCGCTGGCGAGAGCGAAGGCCAGCGACGCCGTCACATCCTGTTCTGGGGAGCGGCGCTCGCCTTCGTCGTCGGCAGCATGCTGATCCTCGGCGGGATCGACGCGATCCGCATCACCATGATCATCGGGGCGCTGCCGTTCTCGTTCGTGGTCGCGGCGATGGCGGTCTCGATCGTCAAGGCGGTGGCGTTCGACATCGTCCGCAAGCGGCACGGCGTCCCCACTACCGCGGAGGCCTGCGCCGAGGCAGCCGAGGCTTCCTGACGCCCCCCGGACGGAACCCTCTCGCATCGCGGCTCGTTCGATCTATAGAGGCGTCAGAACCGCGCCAGACGGGACCAGAATTATGACTGCTCAAGACACCAAGCTGCCGACCGGCGAAGACCTCGTCGCCGAGATCGATCGCCTCCGCAAGGAGCGCAACGCGATCATCCTCGGGCATTATTACCAGAGGCCCGAGATCCAGGATCTCGCCGATTTCGTCGGCGATTCGCTCCAGCTGTCGCAGATGGCAGCGGAGACCGATGCCGACGTGATCGCGTTCTGCGGGGTCAAGTTCATGGCCGACACCGCCAAGATCCTGAGCCCGGAAAAGATCGTCGTGCTGCCCGACATGGATGCCGGCTGCAGCCTCGAGGACAGCTGCCCGCCCGACAAGTTCAAGGCCTTCCGCGAGGCGCATCCCGATCACATCGCGCTGACCTACATCAACTGCTCGACCGAGGTGAAAGCGCTGTCGGACGTGATCGTCACCAGTTCGAGCGCCGAGACGATCCTCCAGCAGATCCCCAAGGACCAGCCGATCATCTTCGGCCCCGACCGGCATCTCGGCGGCTACCTCAACCGCAAATACGATCGCGACATGCTGCTGTGGCCGGGCGTGTGCATCGTGCACGAGGCGTTCAGCGAGCAGGAGCTCCTGAAACTCAAGGCGCAGCACCCCGGCGCGCCGGTCGCCGCGCACCCCGAATGCCCGCCCCACGTGGTCGACCATGCCGACTATGTCGGTTCGACCAGCGGCATCCTCCAATTCGCCAAGACCTTCGAGGGCGACACGCTGATCGTCGCGACCGAACCGCATATCATCCACCAGATGGAAAAGGCGCTGCCCGAGAAGAACTTCGTCGGCGCGCCGGGTGCGGACGGCAACTGCAACTGCAACATCTGCCCCTACATGGCATTGAACACGCTCGAGAAGCTCTACACCTGCCTGCGAGACCTCGAGCCCCGCATCGAGATCGAGGAAGGCCTGCGCCTCAAGGCCAAGCAGAGCCTCGACAAGATGCTCGAGATGGCCAGCGGCACGATCGGCAAGGGTGACCTCGGCCGCGCCTGACACAATCTCCGGAGAAGAATAGATGATCGCACGTTTCGCGCTCGCCACGGCGCTCGCCGCTGTCGCAACCCCGCTCGCCGCGCAGGATACCGACGCCGAGGATCCCTATATCTGGCTCGAGGAAATCCAGGGCGAGCGCGCGCTCGAACAGGTCGACGCATGGAACGCCGAGACCGAGGCGGTGCTCACGATCCAGCCCGAATACCCGGTCGCCAAGGCGTGGGCGAAGCAGATCCTCGACGATACCCGCCAGATCGCGATGCCCTCCGCGATCTATGGCGATCAGGTCACCAACCTGTGGCGCGATGCCGAAAATCCACGCGGCATCTGGCGGATCGCGAGCCTCGAAAGCTACCGCGCCGGCAATCCCGAATGGCGCACGCTGATCGATGTCGACCAGCTAGGCCGCGACGAGGGCGAGAGCTACGTTTGGCACGGCGCGAACTGCCTCGCGCCCGATTACGAACGCTGCCTCGTTTCGATCAGCCCCGGCGGCACCGATGCCGATATCGTGCGCGAATTCGACCTGAACACGGGCGAATTCGTCGAGGGCGGCTTCACCCTCCCGCAGGCCAAGTCGAATGTCGCCTGGTTCGATCGCGACACGCTCTTCGTCGGCACCGACGAGGGCGAAGGTTCGCTGACGGACTCGGGTTACCCGCGCCTGGTGAAGCTGTGGCAACGCGGGACCGAATTCGCGCAGGCACGCCAGATCGCCGCAGGCGAGCAGGCCGATGTCTCGATCAGCGGGTTTTCGGTCCTCGACGGCGACACGCGCTGGCGGCTCGTCAACCGCAGCCCCAGCTTCTGGACCAACCGGTTCGAATTGGTGCGCGAGGACGGCAGCACCGTCGCCGTGCCCCTGCCCGAGGATGCCGAATTCGAGGCAGTGCTGAACGGCCAGGTCATCGCCAAGCTCAACTCGCCGCTCGGCAATGAACGGCCCGGCGCGCTGCTCGCCTGGCCGCTGGCCGATATCATGCGCGGCTCCGCGCCCGCTCCCGTCGCGGTGTTCCGCCCGAGCGAAAGCCAGGCGATCGAGGAAGTCGCCTCGTCCGAGAGCAAGCTGTGGGTCAAGGTGCTCGACGACGTCTCGGGCAAGCTGATCGAACTGACGCCCGGCGCGGGCGGCTGGACCCAACGCGAGATCGCCCTGCCCGCCAACAGCACGATCCAGATCGCCGAGACCAGCGGCAAGGGCGACACCGCCTTCGTCACGGTCGAGAGCATGCTGTCGCCGCCGACGCTCTATGCGGTGTCGAGCGAGGGTGAGCCGGTCGCGGTCGCAAGCGAGCCGGCCCAGTTCGACGCGTCGAAATTTGAGGTCGTGCAGAAGTTCGCCACCTCGAAAGACGGTACGCAGGTGCCGTATTACCTCGTCCGACCGAAAGGCGCCGAAGGCCCGCTGCCAACGCTGATCCACGCCTATGGTGGGTTTCGTGCCGCCCAGACGCCCAAATACCTCACCGCCGAGCCCTATCGCAGCGGTCCGCTGTCGCTGTTCTGGCTCGAAAGCGGCAACGCCTACGTCCTCGCCAATATTCGCGGGGGCGGCGAATACGGTCCGCGCTGGCACGAGGACGCGCTGCGCGAGAAGCGCCAGAACAGCTTCGACGATTTCCACGCCGTGGCCGACGACCTGGTCGCGCAGAATCTGACCACGCCCGGACGCATCGCCGCCTCGGGTCGCTCCAACGGCGGCGTGCTGGTCGGCGCGGTCGCCAACCAGCGGCCCGACCTTTACGGCGCCTTCATCAGCGGCAGCCCGCTGATCGACATGCGGCGCTACAACAAGCTCCTCGCCGGCGCCTCGTGGATGGCCGAATACGGCAATCCCGACGTGCCCGAGGACTGGGCGTTCATGCGCGAATGGTCGCCCTACCAGAACATGCGCGACGTTCCGGGCTACCCGGCCGCGTTCTACTACCTGTCGACGCTCGACGACCGGGTCCATCCGGGCCATGCGCGCAAGGCCGCCGCCAAGCACGAGGCGTTCGGGCAGACCTTCTACTACCACGAATATCGCGAAGGCGGCCATTCGGTCGGCGCCGACCACGAGGAAGACGCCAAGCGCGCCGCGCTGCTGCTCGCCTTCCTCAACCGCGAGATCGGGAGCGAAGCCGACACCCAGTAGGCACGGATCGCGTTCCGGCGCGTTATCTCCCTCGTAACGCAGTCGAAGGGGGATACGCGCTTGACCGGTGGCACGCCACTCAAGGGGCTGAGGGCCTGGATTCTCCACCGGCTGGTGGCGAATTACTGGTCGCTGCCCGCGGTCGCCGTGATCGCCGCGCCGATCGTCGCCGCGCTGGTCCTGTGGGCCGATCGCGCGGGGGCCGGCGCATGGGTGTTCGCGCGGGGGCTCAACCTGCTGGTCGCCGCCGACACCGCGCAGGACCTCGCGATCGCGATCGTCGGCATCGATGCCGCTTTTCTCACGCTCTACTGGTCGGTCACGCTGATCGTGCTGACGCTCGCCACCGGGCATCTCGGCGTGCGACTGGTCGATCGCTGGCTCGACAAGGGACTGGTCCGGCTGTCGATGGCGGGGCTGACCTTTTGCCTGGTCTTCTCGATCATCGTGCTCGCCCGGCTCGATCCCGAAGCACAACTCTCCGCCCTGCCGCATTTCGCCCTCGCGGCGATGTTCGTCCTCCAGCTGTTCAATCTCGGCATGCTCGGCGTCGCGATCCACGATCTGGGGCGGACCATGTTCGTCGACCGGTCGATCGCGCATGTCGGTGCCGCGGCAGCGGAGGTGACGTTGCGGCTGGATGCGCGCGAGGCGTTCGATGGCCCCTGGTCCTACGTGCTTTCCACCCCGCGCGAGGGATATGTCGAAGGGGTCGATCTCGCGCGCCTGCGCGAGCTCGTGCCCGATCACTGCCAAGCGATCCGCATCTGCGCGCCGCCGGGCAGCCACGTGCTGGACGGCGAGCCGATCGCCCTTTTCGCCTCGCGCCCCGACGATGTCGACGCCATCGGCAAGGCGATCGCGATCGGGGACTTCCGATCGGGCGTGCAGTCGACCGTGTTCGAAGTGCGCCTGCTGGTCGAAGTGGCAGCCCGCGCGCTGTCGCCCGGGATCAACGATTTCTACACCGCGCTCGCCTGTGCGGACCGGCTCGCCGCCGCGATGGCCGGGCAGGCCGTAAACTGGGTCGACGAGGGGCAGGCTTCCTGTTGGGCGGACGATCCGCGCTTCGAACTGCCGGGGCAGGATTTCCGCGGCCTTTTCGACGCGCCGCTCGACCAGTTCCGCCAGGCCGCGGCGGATTACCCTTCGGTCTCGATCCGGATGATCGAGAATTACGGGCGGCTGTATGCCTTGCTGGCGGCGGGGGATGCTTCGCCGAACCTTCTCGCCTTTCTCAGGCAAAGGGCGCAGGAATTGAGCGCCCACGCCGCCGACAATGCCGAACATCGAAAGGATCGAACCGCCATCGAACAGGCCTATCTCCGCTTCGACGACGCGTCGCCGCTCAAGGTCGCCGCATGACCCAGCTGCGCGCCCTGTGGCAGAATATCAATGCTAGCTACTGGTTCCTCCCGGCACTGTTCGCGGGCGCGGCGGTGTTGCTGGCCGTGGTCACGATCTCTCTCGACCGGAGTGGCTGGTCCGACCGGCTGACCGACCTGTCTTACATCATCCCCGCGCGGCCCGAGGGGGCCTCCAACATGCTCACCGTGATCGCGGGCAGCATGATCGGCGTCGCCTCGACCGTGTTCTCGATCACCATCGCCGCGGTGGCCTATGCCAGCGGCAATTACGGCCCGCGCCTGCTGACCAATTTCATGGAGGATCGCGGCAACCAGTTCAGTCTCGCGACCTTCATCGGTACCTTCGTCTACGCGATCACCGTGCTCCGCAGTGTGCGGGCGGAGGACGAGGCGGCCGCCAATTTCGAGGACGCCGTTTCCACCGCGCTGCCGGGCTTCGTGCCGCAATTGTCGCTGTTGGTCGCCTACGGGCTGATGGCCCTGTCGGTCGCGGTGCTGGTGTTCTTCCTCAATCACATCCCCGCCTCGATCCGGATCAATTCGGTACTCAAGGATATCGGCGCGCGGCTGATCGAGAAGGTCCGCCACCGCTTCCCCGACGACGATGCCGGGATCGAACCCGAGAACCGGCCCGACGGCATTCCGATTCGTGCAACCGGCAACGGCTACATCCAGATCGTCGACTACGAGAAGCTCCACCGGGTTGCAGACCGCAACGAATGCTGCCTCGTGATGGCGGTGCGCACGGGCGATTTCGTTCATCGCGACATGGTGCTGGCCTACTGGGTGAAGGATGACGACGAGGCTGCCGATTGTCCCGACGACGAGGTCCGCGAGGCCTTCGCGCTCGGCAGCCGCCGGACCCCCGGGCAGGACCTCCAATTCCTGATCGACGAGCTGGTCGAGATCGGGTTGCGCGCACTGTCGCCCGGCATCAACGATCCCTTCACCGCGATCACGGCGCTGCACTGGCTCGGCGCGGCGACGGCGGAACTGGGCGGCCGCGACCTCCGCCTGAAGCTCGGCAACGGTGACGATATCGACGACCATGTGGTCACGCTGGACGACGACTTTCGGCACTACCTCCAGCGCGGCTTCGGCTCGATCCGCTCGGGCGTGGCGACCAACCGGATTGCCGCGCTCGCGATGTTCGATGCGCTGCTCAATGCGCGCTCCTCGCTCGTCAGCGAGAGCCGCGACGCGCTGCTCCGTCAGGAGGGCGACCTGCTCATCCGCCAGTCGCGCGAACATTTGGTCGGGCCCGAGCTCGAGGCGGTCGAGGCGCGCTTCGCCACGTTCGAAAAGGCGTTCGGCTAGCTGATTTTCGCCAGTCGCGCCGGGTCGCCCGCCCTGCTCGATCGCGCCAGCACGAGCGCCCCGCCGACCAGCGCCATGCCGAGCGCGTCGAGCGGCAACACCGCCTCGCGAAAGGCGAACCAGCCGATCACCGCAGCGATCGCCGGTTGGGTCAGCAGCGCCATGCCGACGATCAGCGGCGCGAAATAGCGCAGTGCGTAGACGAGGCAGCCTTGGCCGACGATCTGGCTCGACAAGGCGAGGCCGATATTGGGCCACCAGGTCTGCGGCAGGACCGGCTCGCCAAGCGCAAGCGCGATTGCCAGCAGGACAGGTATGCCAGCGGCGCTGGCGATTGCGAGCAGGGTCCAATTGCCTGCCTGCATCCGCGCACGCTGGAGGCCGAGGATGTAAAAGGTGTAGAGGAGTCCGGCGAGGATGCAGAACAGGTCTCCGACCAGAAAGCGCGGATCAATCTCGAGGCTGCGTCCCAGAAGGATTGCGGCTCCGCCCAGCGCCGCCGCCACCGCGATCGCTTCCTTCGTGGTCGGCAGGCGCCGCAACAGGAACAGGCCCCACGCCATCAGCAACACGCTGCCCGAATTGCCGAACAGCGTCGCGTTGCCGAGCCGGGTGCGTTCGATCCCGACATGCCAGCTGGCAAGATCGAGCGCGAAAAACACGCCTGCACCCAGCGCCAGCCAGAGAACCCGGCGCGGCAGCGGCGGGGCGCCCTTTCGCTCGTGCCACGCGAAAGCCAACAGCAAGGGCAATGCGATGAGAAGGCGCCAGAATCCGGCTGCCACCGGACCGCTATCGGCGACCCGGACGAACCACGGCCCGATCGCGAGCGCGGCATTGCCCGCAAGCAGCGCGGCGAAGGCCAGCGCGGGCACCTTGCCCTCGGTCTCGTCATGCGTTGCAATGCCCATTGCCCTGCCCTAGCCGAGCGGCACGTCCTGCCTAGAGAAAATCGTGGAGACCTGCGTGACCGAAGCCCTGTTCCAGCCGATCAAGCTCGGCGCGATCGATGCGCCCAACCGGATCCTCATGGCCCCGCTGACGCGCGGCCGTTCGACCCAGCCGGGCTCGGTCCCGAACGAGATGATGGCAACCTATTATCGCCAACGCGCCGGCGCTGGGCTGATCCTGTCCGAGGCAACCGGGATCACCCGCGAAGGGCTCGGTTGGCCGGCCGCGCCCGGCGTGTGGAGCGAGGAACAGGTCGAAGGCTGGAAGGGCGTCACGAGCGCGGTGCACGAGGCCGGCGGCCGGATCGCCTGCCAGCTGTGGCATATGGGCCGTCTCGTCCACCCGGACTTCCTCGACGGCGAACCGCCGGTCTCGGCCTCCGCGACCTGCGCCCCGGGGCACGCGCACACCCCGACCGGGCGACAGGACTACCAGCCCGCCCGCGCGCTCGGCACCGACGAGGTCGCGCGTGTCGTCGCCGACTATGCCAAGGCCGCGGCCAATGCGATGGAAGCCGGATTCGACGGGGTGCAGCTGCACGGCGCGAATGGCTACCTCGTCGACCAGTTCCTGCGCCGCTCGACCAACCTTCGCGACGACAGGTATGGTGGCTCGACCGCGAACCGCACCCGCTTCCTGCGCGAGGTGCTGACCGCGCTGATCGCCGAGATCGGCGCCGACCGCGTCGGACTGCGGCTCTCGCCCAATGGCGAGACGCAAGGTTGCGACGATATCAGCCCGGCCGACACGTTCGGTGCGGCGGCAGGCGTCGCCGAAGAGCTCGGCATCGCCTATCTCGAACTCCGCCAGCCGGGGGTCGACGGCACCTTCGGCCAGACCGGCGTGCCCAAGCAGGGCACGATGATCCGCGATATCTTCACCGGGCCGCTGATCTTCAACAGCGACTATGCCGGCGAGGATGCGACGCGCGACGTCCGGCTCGGCCGCTGCGACGCGATCAGTTTCGGACGCCCGTATATCTCGAATCCCGACCTCGATCAGCGGCTCGCCCAGCAGGCGCCGCTCGCGCCGAACAAGGACGTGCCCGCAAGCTGGTACCTGCCCGGGCCCGCCGGCTATATCGACTATCCGACGATGGCAGAGGAGGCCGCGTGATGTCGCAACACCGTTCGTGGATGTTCGTCCCCGCCGACAGCGAGAAGAAGCTGGGCAAGGCGATGGATTTGGGGGCCGACGTGATCATCGTCGACCTGGAGGATTCGGTCGCTCCGCAGAACAAGCACCAAGGCCGCGAGATGGCGCGCGAGTGGCTCGAACGGACAAAAGCGCAAGCGCTCGATCCCGAAGCGCCGCAGCGCTGGATCCGCGTCAACGCGCTCGACACCGATGACTGGGCGGCGGATTTGCGCGCGGTGATGCCGGGCGCGCCGGCCGGGATCATGTTGCCCAAGGCGCTCGGCCCCGACAGCGTCAGCCAGCTCGCCGGCGAGCTCTACCAGCTCGAACAGGCGGGCAGCGCGCAAAAGGGCACGACCCGGATCCTCCCGCTGGTGAGCGAGGTGCCGCAGGCGGCGCTGACGATCGGGACCTATGCCGGGGCCGCGCTGCCGCGACTGGGCGGGCTGACCTGGGGCGCCGAAGATCTCTCGGCCGCGATCGGGGCTTCGCGCAAGCGCGACGCGAACAAGAACTGGACCGACGCCTTCCGCATGATCCGCGCGCAGGTGCTGCTCGCGGCGCATGCCTCGGGCGTGCCCGCGATCGACACGCTGTGGGACGATTTTTCCGACATGGAAGGGCTCGAGACCGCCGCGCGCAATGCCCGCGCCGACGGGTTCGCCGGCATGCTCGCGATCCACCCCAAGCAGGTCGAGGTCATCAACCGCGCCTTCACACCGAGCGAAGAAGAGGTCGAGGAGGCGCGCCGGATCGTCGCCGCCTTCGCCAGCCAGCCGGGGGTCGGGACGCTGTCGCTCGACGGCAAGATGCTCGACCAGCCGCACTTGCAGCTGGCGCGGCGCGTGCTCGGGATGGACAGCTAGCCGCCAGCGGGCAGCCGCCCCAGCGGACTTATTCGTCGCTCGGGGTCTTCGACGGCAGGACCGAGACCGGCGGCGGCGGGGCATCGGACGATGCGGCCTTGGCAGGTGCCGAGGGGCGCGCCGGTGCCGGTGCGGGGGAGGGAGACGTCGCGGTTCCCCCCGGCCGGGGCGTTTCCGTAGCGGGCGCGCTGCCATCGGGTTTGGCGGCGTCGCCTGCTTCCCCGTCTTCCGTACCTTCTTCGGTCGGCACGCTCGTGCCCTGCGGGTCGGCGGGCGCTTCGGAACGCAGCTGGTCGAGCGGGATCATCGCATCGCTGGCCGATCCGGGCAGCACTTCGCCGGTCGCATCGCCTTCGGCCACCTCGCCAGCGCTTTCGCCGCCGCAGGCCGACACGCCCAGCAGCGCCACCATCACAACGGCTAGTCTCACGAATCCTCCTTGGGGCAGGCCCGCCCGAGCGCGGCGAGGAAATCGTCGGCATGGCGCAGCAGCGCCGCATCCCATTCCTCGCTCGAAACCATCATGCCAAGCCGCGCGAGGCTCGTCACGCCATATTCGTCGATCCCGCACGGCACGATTCCGGCGAAATGCGACAGGTCGGGATCGAGATTGACCGAGAAGCCGTGCATCGTGACCCAGCGCCGCACGCGCACGCCGATCGCACCGATCTTGGCCTCGCGCCCGTCGATATCCTGCGTCCAGATGCCGATGCGGCCTTCGGCGCGCCAGCTCTCGACCCCGAATTCGGCGAGCGTGGCGATCACCCAGCCCTCGAGCGCGTGGACGAAGCCGCGCACGTCGCGCGCGCGTTTCGTCAGGTCGAGCAGGACATAGCCGATCCGCTGTCCCGGTCCGTGATAGGTATAACGCCCGCCGCGCCCCGCGGTCACGACGTCGAAACGCGGATCGAGCAGTTCGGTCTCGTCGGCCGACGTCCCCGCCGTGTAGACTGGCGGGTGCTCGAGCAGCCAGACGAGTTCGCGCGCACCCTCTTCGCGAATCGCGGCGTTGCGCGCAGTCATCTCCGCCAGCGCCGCTCGATAGGGCACGGGCGCCGCCTCGCGCAGCCACTCGATTTCGGCATTAACGTCCATCGGCGATTGCGTGGCGTGCCCTCGACCGCTTATCAAGGGGGAAACGGAAGGGACCCCACATGAAACTCGATCTCGATCAGGCCTGGCAGAGCGGGCTTCGCTTCACGCGCAACAATGCCGGCCTGCTGACGGTTATCGCCGGCCTATTGTTCTTCCTGCCGGCGGCGGTGTTCGGCTTGATGTTCGTTCCCCCCGAAGTCCCCGAAAACGCGACATGGGACGAAATGGTCACGATCCTCGGCGCGTTCTACGGCGAGACTTGGTGGATCATGCTCATCACGCTGGTGCTTTCGACGCTGGGATCGCTCGCGATCTACCGGCTCGCCGCGAGCCGCGACGACCGCACGGTCAGCGGGGCCCTGCAGGATGCCGTCAAGGGATTGCTGCCGATGATCGGGGCATCGCTGCTGGTGGGCATCCCGGTCGGCCTGCTGTTCGCGATCCCGCTGGCAATTGGTGGTGTGGGCGTATTCCTGATCCTGTTCGTCATCCCGGTGGCGATCTGGATCTCGATGCGGACAATCCTGTCGGGGCCGGTGCTGATGGCGGAACGGACGAACAATCCCGTCACGATCCTCAAGCGATCCTTCGCCATCACCCAGGGCAACAGCCTGCGGATTTTCTTTTTCCTGCTGCTGCTCGTCATCGCCGCCGCGATCGTGATGGCGATCATCGGCGCCGTGCTCGGGTTGGTATTCATCGCGGTGGCCGGGTCCGAGACGGGCGAGCAGCTGGCGCTGATCGTGTCCGCCGTGCTCGAAAGCGCTGTCACCGTCGTGGTGATCGCCTGCATCGCGATGATCTATCGCCAGTTGTCTGCCGGGCCGACCGGCACTACCAGCGTCCCGCCGACGGTCGAGGACTAGGGCGTCAGCCCTTCCAGCCCCAGAACAGGCGGCAGGGGAGCACGTTGAGCGGTTCGAAGCCGCTGTCGATCCGCGCGAAATGCGGGGCCATGAAATCGCGCGCGGCGGCGGAGAACTGGTAGACCAGGAAGGCACCGCTTTTGCGGATCACGCGGCCGGTCGCGGCGGCGATCCGCTCGCCCACGCCGTCGGGCAGGGTCGAGAACGGCAGGCCCGAGAGCACGTAATCGGCATGGTCGAAACCGTGCGCCTTGACGATTTCCTCGACGTCCTCGGCCGAGCCGAGCACAGCGTGGAAGCGGCTGTCGGTGATCGTGCGCTTCAAATAGTCGATGTAGAGCGGGTTGGTGTCGATCACGATCAGCGTGCCGTCGCGCTTCAGCCGGTCGAGCACCGGCTGGCAGAACGTGCCCACACCCGGTCCGTACTCGACGAACAGGTCGCACTCGTCCCACTTCACCGGGTCGAGCATCTTGTTCACGGTGAACCGCGAGGAGGGAATGATCGAACCGACCATGACCGGCTCGCGCACGAAGCCCTTGAAGAACACGCCCCATGCCCCGAGGCTGCGTTCGATCCTGCGGCGCAACCCGCTACCCGGCGCCTCGCGCGCAATATCTCGACCCGACATTCGATCTCCCTCGAAAACTTCGGCGGTTTGGTGGCAGCTTGCCTCCGGCGTTGCAAGCATGCGGGGGAAGGCCTAGCCGCTTTTTTGCATGGCAGATAGCAACCCATCTTCTCCCCGTTCGGAGTGGCCGGACAAACCGCCAACTGCCGAGGCGCCGCGAGCCTCGTTACCCAAGGACCGAATGGCGGTGCTGTTCATGGTCATGCTGGTGACCGCCGCAGGCAACACCGCGATGCAATCGGTGATGCCGTCGATCGGCACCGCATTGGGGGTTGCCGACGTCTGGATCAGCCTCGCATACAGCTGGTCGGCGCTGCTGTGGGTGGCCACCGCTCCCTACTGGGCCGCACGCTCGGACCGGCGCGGCCGCAAGGCGATGATGGCGCTGGGCATGATCGGCTTCATCGCCAGTTTCGCGCTGTGCGGCGCGGTACTGTGGTTCGGGCTCAAGGGCCTGCTCGGCGCGACCGCGACGCTGCTGCTCTTTGCTGCCTTCCGCTCGTTCTACGGCGGGCTGGGATCGGCCGCGCCACCGGCGGTGCAGGCCTATGTCGCCAGCCGCACGCCGCGATCCGACCGCACCCGCGTGCTCGCGCTGATCGCTTCCTCGTTCGGACTAGGCACGGTGATCGGCCCCGCGATCGCGCCGCTCCTGATCTTCCCCGTGGTCGGGCTGACCGGTCCGTTCATCGCCTCGGCGCTGATCGGCGTGGCGATGCTTGTCGCGCTGCGCCTCATCCTGCCCAATGACGATCCGACCTACGCCGCACGCGGCCGGGTGGTCGCCGCTCCCTTCAGTGCCGCCTCCAACGCGCAGCTGCGCGAAGCCGACGACGAGCGCGAAGACCGGCCCGTCGGTGCCGAGCCCGATCCCGATCCGCCCAAACTCTCATGGCGCGACCGACGGCTTCGCCCTTGGATCGTCGCCGGGCTGGTCGGCGGACACGCGCAGGCAGCCGTGCTCGGCATCATCGGCTTCCTCATACTGGACCGGCTCGGGCTGCGTGCCACGCCCGAATTGGGCGCGGCTCCCACCGGGCTCGTGCTGATGGCGGGTGCCTTCGCGACGCTGGTGGCGCAATGGGGCCTGATCCCCACGCTCGACCTCGGTCCGCGCGCCTCGACATTGTGGGGCGTGGGGCTCGCGCTGGTCGGGGTGCTGGTGGTCGCGGTGGCGGACGACCTGCACACGATCGCGCTGGGGTTCTCGCTCGCCTCGCTCGGCTTCGGCCTGTTCCGCCCGGGCTTCACCTCGGGCTCCTCGCTCGCGGTATCGCGCGCCGAGCAGGGCCAGGTCGCGGGAATCGTCGCCTCGACCAACGGAGCCGCCTATATCTTCGCGCCCGCTCTGGGTGTGTTCCTCTACAACCAGCACGTCTGGCTCGGCTTCGGTGCGATCGTCGCGCTGTGCCTGGCCGTGCTGCTGCTCGGCTGGCGCTCGATGGAGCGCGACGAGGAATTGGTTGCGCGGGGCTGATTTGTAGGAATCATTGCCGGGTGCGTTAGCCGGCGAAGATCACAACAAGTCGAACACCTTTTCCTGCGGGCGGCACAGCGCGACGCCCTTCTCGGTTTCGACCAGAGGGCGTTCGATCAGGATCGGATCGGCCGCCATCGCTTCGAGCACGGTATCCGCATCGGCATCGGGAAGTCCGCGTTCCTCGGCGTCGGTTCCGCGCAGGCGCAGGCCCTCGTTGGGGGTCATTCCGGCATCGGCGAACAACTGCGCGAGCTTGTCCCGGCTCGGCGCATCCTTGAGATATTCGACCACCGTAAGCTCGACGTCGTCGCGGTCCTCGAGGATCGCCTTCGTCTTGCGCGAGGTGCCGCATTTCGGGTTGTGCCAGATCGTCGCCTTCATCGATTTTCTCCCAGGTCGGATTTGCCCTCGCCCCTAGCGCGACAAGTTTTTCACGCCAACAGCGAGACTTTGGTTGCAACTGATAATCGCTCGCAATAGAGGCTTGCGAGCGATTCGCAATTACTCATCGACCCAAGTTCAGAAAGTCCCCCGCAAGTGCAACTTCGCAATTCCCGCTCCGCCGCCTCGCTGCTCGCCCTTTCGATCGCCACCCTCGCCTCGCCCGCGATGGCCGACGAGGCGGCTGAAGCCGCCGCGCCGGTCGTCGCCGATTCGAACGACGTCGACCCCGAATACGCGCCCGGCAACATCACCATCGTCGGCAAGCGCGAGACCTATTCGGAAGAAGACGGATCGACCGCGACCAAGACGCCGACCCCGCTGATCGACGTGCCGCAGACGATCAGCGTGCTGACCGAGGACCAGCTCGACGACATGAACGCGACCCGGCTCGACCAGGCGCTGCGCTTCGTCCCGGGCATCAGCCTCGAAACCGGCGAAGGCCATCGCGACGAGGTGTTCATCCGCGGCCAGGAAACCACCGCCGACTTCTATCTCGACGGGCTGCGCGACGACGCGCAGTATTACCGCCCGCTCTACAACGTCGAGCGCGTCGAGGTCCTCAAGGGCCCGAATGCGCTGATCTTCGGCCGCGGCGGCGGCGGCGGGGTGATCAACCGCGTCAGCAAGGTCGCCAATCGCGGCGACGCCTTCACCGAGTTCGAGGGCTCGGTCGACACCTTCGGCGCGTTCCACGGTGCGGTCGACGCGAACCTGCCCTTCGGCGAGGATAGCGGCGCGCGCATCAACGCGATCTACGAGGAATTCGACAGCCACCGCCAGTTCTACGGCGGGCGCTTCTTCGGCATCTCGCCGACCGCCACCTTCGGTCTCGGTCCGGACACCCAGCTGACCCTCACCTACAGCTATGACGACGACGAGCGCGTGACCGATCGCGGGGTCCCCTCGCTGAACGGATTGCCGATCGCGGGCTATGACGAGACGCTGTTCGGCGATCGCGATTTCAACCGCGCCTCGGCGCAGGCCCACATCGCCCGCGCGCGCCTCAACCACGAATTCTCCGATGCGCTTTCGGCCAACGCGTCGCTGCAATTCGCCGATTTCGACAAGGTCTACGCCAATGTCGTGCCGTCGTCGGCGACCGCGACCACCGTCACGCTGGGCGGCTACCAGGACCAGACCACCCGCCAGAACTGGATCGCGCAGGGCAACCTCGTCTACCAGATGCAGGGCGACGGTTTCGGCCTGACCCTGCTCGGCGGTGTCGAGGCGAGCTGGCAGGACACGCGCAACGGCCGCAACGGCATCAGCTTCGCCACCGCGACGGGCCCGGCCTCGAGCGTCACCGTGCCGCTGGCCGAAACCCTCACTCTCCCGGCGGTCTCGACCACGCCGCTGATCCGCGATCGCGCCTCGGACCTTTCGACCCAGTCGGCCTATGCGCAGGCGCAGTTCGATATCGGTACGATGGTGGACCTCATCGCGGGCGTCCGGTTCGATCGCTTCGATCTCGAAACCACCGACCTGCTCGGCACCGGCGGCACGCTCGCGCGTGAAGACGAACTGCTCAGCCCGCGCGTCGGCATCGTCTTCCACCCGGCCGAAAGCGTTTCGCTCTACGCCAGCTACGCCGAGAGCTTCCTGCCGCAATCGGGCGACCAGTTCTACGCGCTGTCGCCGACCACCGCGACGCTCGAGCCGGAGAAATTCGATAACTTCGAAGTGGGTGCGAAATGGGCCCCGGCCGCCGACCTGCTGCTGACCGCCTCGGTGTTCCAGCTCGACCGTTCGAACACGCAGGCCGCCGACCCGGCCAATCCGGGCCTGACCGTGCTGACCGGCGCGAGCCGCGTGCGCGGGGCAGAGCTGGCCATCGCGGGCGAGATCGCCGAGCGGCTGCACGTCAATCTCGGCTACACCTATCTCGACGGCGAGATCACCTCGGACAGCGATTTCGCGGCAGCCGGCACCCGCCTGCAGCAGCTGCCCGAGCATCACTTCGCCGCCTGGGCGCGCTACGACATCACCGACAAGTTCGGGATCGGCGGCGGCCTGATCGCGCAGTCGGACCAGTTCGCGAGCTTCAGCAACGCCGTGACGCTGCCCGGCTACACGCGGGTCGATCTCGCCGCGTTCTACAACCCGACCGAGCGGCTGTCCTTCCAGCTCAATGTCGAGAACGTGTTCGACGAGACCTATTACGCCTCGGCGCATGGCGACAACAACATCCAGCCCGCGCGCCCGGCCAACGCCTCGCTGACCGCACGCCTGCGCTTCTGAAGCATCGACCGCTAGGCGGGATCGGACCCCGGCGCCGTTTCGAACCCCGGCGCCGGGGTTTCTTCTGCCTGCTCGCGGCGCGGAAGCCGTTGCCCGCTGGCGCGCAGGATCGCGCGCCTGATCCGCGGATAGGCCCCGCAGCGACAGATGTTCGGGATCGCCGCGGCGATGTCGTCCTCGCTCGGGCGCGCGGTCCGGTCGAGCAGCCCGACGATCGCCATCACCATGCCCGGGCTGCAGAAACCGCACTGGATCGCGCCTTCGTCCACCAGCGCCTGCTGGACCGGGTGCAGCCCGCCGCGCGACAGGCCCTCGATCGTCTGGACGAAGCGCCCTTCGGCCTCGCCCAGCGTGACCAGGCACGAGCGCAAGGCGGTGCCGTCGACCAGCACCATGCACGCGCCGCAATCGCCGTTGCCGCAGCCATACTTGGCGCCGGTCAGGTTGACGGCATCGCGCAGCGCCCACAGCAGCGGGGTCTGCGGATCCATCTCGATCGCCAGCGGTCGGTCGTTGATCGTGAGCGGAATGGCCACCATGGCTGCCGGGGCGCGGCGCCCTATTCCTTGTAGCTCGGGTCGATCCGATCCATCTTGCGCATCCACGCGCCGAAATCGAACAGCCCCGCGCCGCTATCGCCCTGCATCACCTTGAGGTCGCGCTGGTGGACGTCGAGCACTTCCTGCGGGACGTGGAGCGGCTGCCCCATCGACAGGGTCGCGACCTGGATCTCGCAGGCGCGCTGGAGCGCCCACATCGTCTGGAACATCTGCGGGATCGTCTTGCCGATCACCACGGGGCCGTGGTTGCGCAGCATAAGGATCCGCTTGTCGCCGAGGTTATCGAGCAGGCGATCGCCCTCCTCGGGGCGGATCGTGACGCCTTCGAAATCGTGATACCCGATCTGGCCGATGAAGCCGCAGGCGTAGAAATTGGTCGGCTGGAGGCCTTCTTCCATGCTGCACACCGCCATCGTCGCGGTGGTGTGGACGTGGCAGATCGCGTGTGCATCCTCGATATGGCGATGGAAATGCGCGTGCTGGGTGAAGCCCGCACGATTGACCGGATAATTGCCCGACAGCGTGTTGCCGTCGACGTCGATCTTGACGAGGTTCGACGCGGTCACCTCGTCGTAGAGCAGGCCGAACGGGTTGATCAGGAACGCCCCGTCCTCGCCCGGGACCTTCACCGAAATGTGGTTGTAGATCGATTCCGACCAGCCGAGATGCTCGAAGATGCGATAGCAGGCGGCGAGCTGGACCCGCGCCTCCCATTCCTCGGGGCTGCAATTGTCCTGCGGACTCGCTGCGGTGGCCATGATCAGTTCTCCTCTGCGCAAAGGCATAAGGGCTTGCGGTGACGCGCTCAAGCACGCTTGCGGCCCGGGCGTGCGCTGCCTAGGGCAAGTGGCATGACAGACGACAAGAAGAACAAGTCCGATATCGCGGACGACAGCAAGTTCTACCACGCCTCGCAGGAGGCCGAATTCGCAGACAAGGCGCCGCACGGCACCCCGCAGACGCGCCACCCGGCTTATCGCCTCGCCTTCCGCGACACCGATTTCCTGCTGCGCGAGGAATTGCGCCCGGTGCGCTTCCAGCTCGAGCTGCTGAAGCCCGAAATGCTGCTCGACGAAGCCGGCGTCGGCTCCACGCTGGTGATGTACGGTTCGGCCCGCATCCCCCCGCCCGAGGCGGCGCAGGAAGCGCTCGACGGCGCCAAGGACCTGCCCGAGGACGAGCGCCGCGTGGTCGAGAACCTCGTCAAGAAGAGCAAGTATTACGCCGAGGCCTACCAGCTCGCGAAGATGGTCAGCGAAAAGGCGATCATCGAGGACGGCAAGCGCCAGTTCGTGATCACCAGCGGCGGCGGCCCGTCGATCATGGAGGCGGCGAACAAGGGCGCGAGCGACGCCGGCGCGGAAAGCATCGGGCTCAACATCATCCTGCCGCACGAGCAGGCGCCCAATCCCTACGTGACGCCGTATCTCTCGTTGAACTTTCACTACTTCGCGCTGCGCAAGATGCACTTCCTGCTGCGCGCCAAGGCGGTGGCGGTGTTCCCCGGCGGCTTCGGCACGTTCGACGAATTCTTCGAACTGCTCACGCTGGTGCAGACCGGCAAGATGAAGCCGATGCCGATCATCCTGTTCGGCAAGGAGTTCTGGAACCGCGTGGTAGACCTCGACGCGCTGGCCGACGAGGGCACGATCTCGAAGAAGGACCTCGACCTGATCACCTGGTGCGAGACGGCGACCGAGGCGTGGGACGCGATTGCGAAGTTTTACGGGATCGAGGGGTGATTGAAAGGTCCGCTTGCGATCCGATTGCGGACATTGATGTCGCGCCGTAGTTTTGCTCCGTGATAGCGGGAGAGGCACGATGAGTATCGGCGGCTGGGCGAAATCAATCTTTAGGATTGGATACGGAGCATTCTTTGTAATTGTCGGCCTTTACGGCAGCTATTCACTTCTTTCGGGAGGCGGTAACCCTTTCGATGTGCGGCCCGGACCCGGTGCCGACTTTCAAAGGGCTTTGGAAGAAACGAGATTTGTGGTTCCTGTGATGCTGGCTTGCTTCATCTTCGGAGGCTCCGCTCTGTTTTTCAATCGCACAGCTCCGTTGGGGATCGTAATTCTTGCCCCCTTTGTCGTGGTGATATTCGGCTATCATTTGTTGCTCGGAGGAAGCGTGACTTGGGCCCTTTTCTGGGCGGGTGGACTTCTCTTCCTTGCTTACGTGTTTCGAGCCCGACTGGGCATTCTAGCGGGTTTGTCATGGGACAACGAGAACGACAGCTAGCCACCCATCTGGGGACGCGTTCACCGAGATAGGCTAGTGCCGGGAACAGACGGTCGGGTAACGACCCGATTGCGGACGCTAAACTTATGCGGCCGCCTCATGACTGCACTTTGACATTTGCGTTAGTCCAAGTAATTTCGGACTCTCGATAGGAGTCCCGACAGCTTGATGCGTGCACAGTGAAGAAGTCCATTGGCCTCACATTTTTGTATCTCCTGTGTTTCGCACTTAGCGGCGAAGGCTCGTTGATGGCAGAAGTGAGAGGAGTTGATGATCGACGCCCGCTAAACCCCCAAGCCTATTCTATCTACGGTCAAGCGATGGGTGTCATCTATTGTAAAAATCGTCAGACAGGTGCTTTTACCGCCTCATCCGCAACAGTGGTCAATAGCCGTCGACAACTAGTTGGATCAGGCCACTTCCTCGGAGACGATGAGAAAACTGGGCCCCGGTTCACTGCAAATCAATGTGTTTTCAGAATATATAATTCTATTCAAAATAAAGTATTTGAAAGCAAAATCTCGTCATTCGAAATATTTCAACAAATTGCCACCATCGTGCTTGAGGATGAGGTGCCAAGAGACGTAATGGTGCATGATCCGGTAAGGCCTCTCCTATTGCGAGCAGACGAGCGTTTCCTGAAAAAAGGAATTGAGTTGATCGCACATCACGAAGATTTGGACGCGAAGACGACCTACACATCAGGGGAGTGCGAGCTAATGCCGTCCTTACAGCGGGGGGCGCCCTTCTTTAGCCATCTCTGTGACGAAAACGGCGGTGCCTCGGGTGGCGCCTTTATTCTAGTGCTAGGCAATCAAGTTAGCATTGTTGGGGTCGACGTAGGCGAATATTCCAGCGTCAACTTTGGCCAATTCCTGGATGAGCAAAGTGTCCGTTCGCTGATAGAAAATCGCCCGTGAGGGTCCGTAAGTATCGCTTGCACCGGCTGGTCTGTTATCTCCCCATACCACAACTGTGAACCTTTGCCTCCACACAGATCCAGTTTGTCCAAGATGCCAAAATAGACTTGGGTGATCTGAATGTCGGCTTTCCACCCAATAGCAGCCATCCCTCTCAAAACCATTTTCCTACCCGCACGCGCCCGACGTAACCTCGGCGCGTGTCCCACCCCCCCGCCCATCGTATCCGCCGAAAGCCGCCCTTCTTTCGGCCCGTGCCGTTGCGCCATCGGCGCGACGGGTGGAGCGAGCTGCGGCAATGCACCTTCCTCGCCGAGCTCTACCTCACCGGATCGGTGACTGCCGCAGCGCGGGCCGTGGGGATGTCGCGGATGAGCGCCTATCGGCTGCGGCGGCGCGCGGGGGCGGAGAGCTTTGCCTGCGCATGGGATCATATCTTCGCACTGCCCGGCATGGGGAAGATGGCGTGCCCCAAGACCGATTGGCGGAAGGTTACGAATCCAACGCTGATGGAGCGGGTCGAGAC
Organism: Pseudoblastomonas marina; assembly: GCF_034374265.1. Taxonomy (NCBI): domain Bacteria; kingdom Pseudomonadati; phylum Pseudomonadota; class Alphaproteobacteria; order Sphingomonadales; family Erythrobacteraceae; genus Pseudoblastomonas; species Pseudoblastomonas marina. The sequence goes on from NZ_CP139718.1 coordinate 1,963,341, forward strand.
GGGCCTCGTCCAGCCCGTGCTCTATGCCGGAAAGCTCACCGCGATCCGCCGCAGGCCCGACAATTCCGCGCTTTTAAGGGTCTTGCGACGGCACGATGCGCTGTGCGAGGCGGTCGCGCGCGGGAGTGCAAACCGGTGAGCGGGGAGTTTTGCAAAACCCCCCGGTCGGTGGTCCATGGGCACTCCCTTTCAGCGCACGCCCTGGTGGCCGAGCGGGCCATTGCCCTTGCCGAAACCCGGCGCGGCGAGGATCGCCTTGCGGGTGAACTGGCGGCCGAGGCGCACCGCGTGTTCGAGCGACTGGCCGTGGCCGAGCAGCGTCGCGATCGCACTAGACAGCGTGCAGCCCGTCCCGTGGGTGTGGCGCGTGTCGATCCGCTCGTCGTCGAAGCTCGCGGCCTTGTCCTCGGTCACGAGGATGTCCTGCAACCGATCGCTTGTCCCGTGCCCGCCCTTGGCGAGCACCGCGCAGCCATGCCGGTCGCGCAGCACCTGCGCCGCCTCGGCCACCGCGACCGAATTGCCGGGCGACATGCCGGTCAGCGCGGCCAGCTCGGGCAGGTTGGGCGTCGTGACCGTGGCGAGCTCCATCAGCCGGGCGAAGGCTGCGATCGTGCCCTCGTCGGCCAGCGCCGCGCCGCTGGTCGCGACCATCACCGGATCGAACACGATCGGCACGGCGAGCTTGTCCATCTCCTCGGCCACGGCGCTGGCGATCGCCGCCCCGCCGAGCATGCCGATCTTGACCGCATCGACCCCGATATCCTCGACGCAGGCCGCGATCTGCGCGCGCACGAAGTCGGGCGAGGACGGCGCGACGTCGCGCACCCCTTGCGTGTTCTGCGCGGTCAGCGCGGTCACCGCGGTCATCGCATAGCCGCCCAGCATGGTGACGGTCTTGATATCGGCCTGGATGCCGGCGCCGCCCGAAGAGTCCGAGCCGGCGACGATCAGGATGCGGGGAGGAGGTTTGCTGGCCATCTTAGATTGTCATCCCCGCGCAGGCGGGGACCCTGGGTCGCCTTGCGCCACGCCGCCCTCGATTCCCGCCTGCGCGGGAAAGACGAGATCGGTGCGAAGTCATGTCTTGTGACGCCGCTCGGTGCTGGCCGGGTACTTCGCCAGCAAGTCCGGCGCGCGGGTGGGGCGGTCGAGCAGTTCGCCGCCGCAATTGGGGCATTGCTCGTCGAGCGCCTCGGCGCATTGCGCGCAGAAGGTGCATTCGAAGCTGCAGATGAACGCCCCTCCCAGATGCGCCGGCAGGTCGGCCCCGCAGCGCTCGCAATCCGGTCTCAGCTCCAGCATTCAGCCCGCCGCCTTCTCGACCGCGCCGCAGATCGTATCGACCACGTCCTCGACCGTGTCGGCATCGTCGCCTTCGGCCATCACGCGGATCACCGGCTCGGTGCCCGAGGGACGGATCACGACCCGGCCCTTGTCGCCGAAGCGGCCCTCGCCCTCGGCGATCGCGCGCTTGACGCTGTCGGCTTCGAGCGGCGCGCTGCCCGAGGGGTACCGGACGTTCTTGAGCACCTGCGGCACGGGGTCGAACAGGTGCAGCAGCTCGCTCGCGGGCTTGCCCGACTTCACCAGCGCCGCGAGCACCTGCAGCGCCGCGACCGTGCCGTCGCCGGTGGTGGCATGATCGAGCAGGATCATGTGGCCCGATTGCTCGCCGCCGACATTGTAGCCCTTGGCCTTCATCGTCTCGAGCACGTGGCGATCGCCGACCTTGGTCCGCACGAGGTCGAGCCCCTTGCCTTGGAGGAAGCGTTCGAGCCCGAGATTGGACATCACCGTCGCCACCACGCCGCCGCCGCGCAGGCGCCCGTCGGCGGCCCACTGGCTGCCGATCAGCGCCATGATCTGGTCGCCATCGACCTTCTCGCCCTTCTCGTCGACCACGATCAGCCGGTCTGCATCGCCGTCGAGCGCGATCCCGATATCGGCGTTCGCCGCCACCGTGGCGGACTGGATCGCCTCGAGATGGGTCGAGCCGACATTGTGGTTGATGTTCTTGCCGTTGGGATTGGTCCCCAGCGTCACGACCTGCGCGCCCAGCTCCCAGAACGCCGAGGGCGCGACCTGGTACGCCGCCCCGTTCGCGCAATCGACCGCTATCTTGAGCCCGTCGAGCCGGATATCGTTCGACAGCGATTGCTTGACCGCGTGGATGTAGCGCCCCCGCGCATCGTCGATCCGCCGCGCGCGGCCGACATCGGGCGCATCGGCCAGCTGGCAACCGCTGGCGAGCAGCGCCTCGATCGCCGCCTCGTCCTCGTCCGAGAGCTTGAACCCGTCGGGGCCGAACAGCTTGATACCGTTGTCTTCGTAGGGGTTGTGGCTGGCCGAAATCATCACGCCCAGGTCGGCGCGCATCTCGCGCGTCAGCATCGCGATCGCCGGGGTCGGCAGCGGCCCCGTCATCACCACGTCCATCCCGACGCTGGTGAAGCCGGCGACCATCGCGCTTTCCATCATGTAGCCCGACAGCCGCGTGTCCTTGCCGATCACGACCCGGTGCCGGTGATCGCCGCGCAAAAAGTGGCAGCCCGCCGCCTGCCCCACGCGCATCGCCATGTCGGCGGTCATCTTGTCCGCATTGATCCGGCCGCGAATCCCGTCGGTGCCGAAATATTGTCGTGCCATCGTGCCTGCTTGCCTGTCGTTCGTTCGATCTGCGCCGCTACATGCTCGGTTTCGCGGGCAAAGTCACGGGGTGCGAAAAATCGCGCTTGCAACCGTGAGCCACTTCATGCGTTGGTAGGGTGAAGGCGGGCGCGAATGCGCGCGCCCGACCCGGAATCCCGCGACCCACACAAGACTAAAGAGACGGAGATCTCATGGCTTTCGACCTTATCCCCCTGCCCTTCGCCGACGACGCGCTCGACCCCGCGATTTCGGCGGAAACCTTTTCCTATCACCACGGCAAGCACCACAAGGCCTATGTCGACAAGACCAACGCCGCGATCGAAGGCACGGCCCATGACGGCAAGAGCCTGATCGAGGTCATCTCGGTCGCGCGCGGCAGCGATCAGGGCCTGTTCAACAACTCGGCCCAGACTTGGAATCACGGCTTCTACTGGCACTCGCTCACCCCTTCGACCGACGGCCCGAGCGGCGACCTGAAGGCGAAGATCGACGACGCCTTCGGTTCGCTCGAGGAGCTCAAGAAGACGCTCAAGGAAAAGGGCGCCGGCCACTTCGCCAGCGGCTGGGTCTGGCTGGTCGACAATGGCGGCAAGCTCGAAGTCGTCGACAGCCACGATGCCGACACGATCGCCGATGGCGACAAGAACCCCCTGCTCGTGATCGACCTGTGGGAACACGCCTATTACCTCGACCACCAGAACGCGCGCCCGAGCTATCTCGACGCGGTGGTCGACAACCACCTCAACTGGGATTTCGCTGCCGACAACCTCGCGCGCGGCAGCACCTGGGCCTACCCCGGCTGATCCGGCGCAACGCTTGATGAACGGCGCGTCGCCCACCCGGGCGGCGCGCCGTTCCTATGCGGGGGGCCTGTCGGGCCGCGGTTCGGGCGCGGGCTCGGCCGGGGCGTTGGGGAACAGCGTCTCGCCGAATGCGAAGCCCAGCAGGTTGGGCTTTCCGATGTGCTGGAACAGCGCCTTGAGCGTGATCACGATCGGCACCGACAGCAGCGCCCCGACCACGCCCCAGATCCACGCGAAATAGCTGATCCCGATCAGGATGATCACCGGGTTGATCGTGAAGCGCACGCCGAGCACCGAAGGTGTAACCACGTTGGCCTCGACCGTGTGCAGGCCGACATAGGCGAAGGCGGGAATCAGCGCGACGAGGATGTTGCCGTCGGTAGAGAGGCCGTAGAGCGTCAGGAACACGGTCATCGCAAGCGGACCCAGATAGGGCAGGAAATTGAGCAGCGCTGCCAATCCGCCCCACATCAACGGCGCCGTCATCCCCAACGCCCAGGCCCCCAGCGCGACGATCACGCCGACCGCGAAATTGATCGTCGCGACGGTGGCGAAGTATTGCGCCACCCGGTCCTGCACGTCGCGCAATACGCGCGCGGCCTTGAGGCTCGCGCCGTAATCGCTGCGACCGAGCAGCAATTGGCGCCGCCAGCGCCCGCGCGCCTCGATCATGAAAAAGGCCATCAGGAAGGTTACCAGCGTTTCGACCACGACCGACGGCGTGGCGAGCGCGAGCTGCTGGATCAGCGAGGGGCTGGCGACCACGACCTGGCGGTCGTCCTCGCTGCCGAGCACGCGTTCGAGCTGGGCGGCGGCATCGGCCAGCCACGCGAACGCACCGCGCAATTGCATCACGCGTTCCCCGACCCGGGCGAGGAAGGCCGGCAGCGTGTCGATCAGGTCGAGCGCCGGTTGGAGGATCGTCAGCAGGGCCGCCACCAGCAGGGCGAGAAAGATCATCACCGCGAGCAGCGAGGACAGGATGTTGGGTACGCCCCACCCGCTGAAACGGTCGGCCAACGGCGAAAGAATGATCGTGAGGATGATCGCGGTGGTGACCGGCAGGAACACCACCGAGCCGATCGACAGCACGAACGGAAGGGCGAGGAACAGGCCGATGCCGAGCATCAGGACCAGCGCCGAGATCAGGCGCAATTCCTGTTCGGCGAGCAGGCGCCGCGTCGGCGGCGCGCCGGTCGAGGGCGCGGCCTTGTCTTCCGCAGTCGGATCCGCCGGTTCGTCGGCCATTATGCGCCAGGGCTCCTCGGTTCGCGCGGGGACCGCGCGCGCCCATCAATGCGCGGCACGGACAGGCGTTACAAGCGCTTAATTGGGCTTGCGATGCCGCTTTTCCGCCTGTCCTTGGCGGTATCGAGTACGGCGCCGGCCTGTTCGAGCAATCGGGGGATCGTCGTCTCGGTCGCTTTGGGCGCGCGGGCGCTCGATTCATCCTGTTTCGTCATCATGCCTCTCACCGATGTCGGTGAGCAGAAAATGGCCGACAGCGAAATTCAGTTCCCGCCGGTGACCCCGTCTCCCGCCGCGACATCGTCGAGCTCTTCGAGGATCGCGCGGTGCGCACCGGCATCGTCGAGCGAACGCTTCGGGATGTCGCCATCGGCCAACATCGAATTGAGTGCCGCGCGCGCACGACCGACCCGGCTCTTGATCGTGCCGATCGCGCAGCCGCAGATTTCGGCCGCCTCCTCGTAGGAAAAGCCACCCGCGCCGACCAGCAACAGCGCCTCGCGCCGCTCGGGCGGGAGCGTCAGCAGCGCGCGATGCATGTCGGACAGGTGGAGCGGATCCTCCTGGCCCGCCGGGGCGGTCAGGATACGCTCGGCGACATTGTCGTCATATTCGCCGCGGAAGCGGTTGCGCCGCATATCGGTGAGATAGGCGTTCCTGAGGATCACGAAGGTCCAGGCGCGCATCGACGTGCCCGGTTCGAACCGCTCCTGCGCTGCCCACGCCTTCATCAGCGCTTCCTGCACGAGGTCGTCGGCCATGTCGGGGCGCCCGCAAAGGCCGCGCGCGAATGCGCGCAGGTGCGGAATGACGGCTTCCAGCTCGCGCTTGAACGCGGCCGCGTCTTCGGCTGAGCGCTTGCTCATTTCTTGGGTGCGTCCAGCTTGTCGAGGAGGTCCTTGAAACTCGGCGGCAGCGGTTCGTCCACAACGTCGTCGTAAAGATCGCGCAAGCCACGGGCCCAGTCGGGCTGTTTCTTGCGCGGGGTGCCGGACTTGTCCGGTGTCTTGTCCTTGGGGGCCATAATGTGGCTGTTATCCGTCCTTGATCCATTTTCGCGGGCGAAAACCCTCCACCCGCCGTGGCATCGCCGAAGCGCCTGCCTTACGTGTCACCTTCGGTGCGCGCTGTCGGAACGAAATGCAAGGTTCGCGGTTCCCGCAAGTGACTGTATGCCCGAAAAGGCCGGGCTGGGCGTGCGATGTGAGGGCGAAAGGCCGAATAATCAAAATCGATGGCTGAGTCCTACCCCAAGAACCAACGTAGCCGGCGCGCAGCGCGCTGGTACGTGCGCTATCCACGCGCGGCGCCGATCGGGATGTTCATCATCATCCTCGCGATCACGTTGATGGCGGTCTACGCGATCGAGCGGAGCGAGGACGAGCGGGTCGCGGCGCAGACGACGCAGATTGCCGAGACGCTCGGCTCGCGGCTTGAATCGCAATCCTTGACGGCGGTCGCCTATCTGCGCGCGGGGGCGGCATTCGTCGCCAGCGAGGACGATCTCGATGCGCCCGCCTTCGAAACCTTCTTCACCGAAATGCGCGAAGATGCCCGCTATCGCGGGGTCGTCGGCATCGGCTGGGCCCCGCGGGTGGCAATTACCGAAATCGAGCAATTTGAGGAGCAGATGCGCGAAGCGGGGCGCTCCAACTTCATGCTCGATCGCGATGCCGATGCCACGCGCGACTTCATCGTGCCGGTCCGCTTCGTCAATCCGGCAACGCTCGGCAATCGGGCGCTGGTCGGTTACGACCTTTCCTCCGACCCGGCGATCGCCGCAGCGCTCGACCATGCCGAGCGCACCGGGCGCTCGACCGCCAGCGGCCCGATCAATCTCGGCAACACGCCCGAGGGCGACCAACGCACCGGCTTCATGCTGGTGATGCCGGTATTCGACGACGAGTTCGGTTTTCGGGCGCTGCGCGGTTTCGTGTTCAGCCCGTTCGAGGCGCGTGGTTTCCTCGAGGACGCGATCGCCGCCGAATCGCTGCAAAACCTGTCGGTCGAGGTCTACGACGCCGAGGGAGAAGAGCGCATCGAACTCGCAAGGGGTGGCACCACGATTGAAGGCGGCGGGGTGCAACTCGCGAGCGAGACGATCAACGTTTCAGGCCGCGATTGGGATATCGCCATCGCCCAGCCCGCGGCGGGTCGCCTGTCCAATCTTGCCCTCGCGACGCTGCTGTTCGGCTTGCTCGCCTCGATCATGATCGTCGCGATCACCCGCCTGCTCACCGCGCAGGCTACCGAAGACCGCGAGGCGCTGGTCTGGCTGCAGGAGCAGAACGCGATCCGCGACACGCTCACGCGAGAACTCAACCACCGGGTCAAGAACACGCTCGCCAACGTGCTCTCGATCATTTCGCTTACGCGTCGCCGGGCCGATGATCTCGACGATTTCGCCGACAGCCTGGGCGGGCGCATCCGCGCGCTGTCGGCGACCCACGACCTGCTTACCCAATCCGATTGGGGTACGACTCCGGTGGGGTCGGTGATCGAAGCCGAAATCGCGCCCTATCGCCAGGGTCACGACATGCAGGTCCGGCTCGACGGACCCAAGGTGGAACTGGCCCCGAACGATGCATTGTCGCTCGGGCTCGCGATCCACGAGCTGGCGACCAACGCCTCCAAATACGGTTCGCTGAGCGTGCACGACGGCGAACTGGACGTGACTTGGGAACTGGTCGCGCAGGACCTTGTGCGGGTGAAATGGCGCGAGTCGGGCGGGCCGAAAGTGGCCCCCGACGACAAGCGCGGCAGCGGCTTCGGGACCGAGCTGATTAGCAAGATCGTCGCGCACGAATTGCGCAATCCGGTCGACCTGCAATTCGATGCCCGCGGGGTTCGCTGCACGCTTACCGTCCCGGTTCGCACCCCGGCCGAATTCGGGCTGCGCGCGCCGCGCATGCCCAAGCCCCCCGAAGAAGCATAAACCCGTTGCGCAAAGAAAACGGCCGGCGCGCGATCCGCGCACCGGCCGTTTCGGCTTACTTTTCCTGCTTCGACGTCAGTCGTCGTTGGCGTTGAAGAACAGCGCCTGGCTGATCGCTGCGCGAACGGTCGATTCCTTGAACGGCTTAGTCACGAGATAGGTCGGCTCGGGACGGTCACCGGTGAGCAGTCGCTCGGGATAGGCGGTGATGAAGATCACCGGCACGTCGCCCAGCGCGAGGATATCGTCGACCGCGTCGAGGCCCGAGCTGCCATCGGCCAGCTGGATGTCGGCGAGCACGAGGCCGGGGCGCTTTTCCGCGACCACTTCCTGCGCCTGGGTGCGCGTGGCGGCGGTGCCGCAGATCTCATGGCCGAGATTCTTGACCAGGTCTTCGAGCTGCATCGAGATCAGCGGCTCGTCCTCGATGATCAGCACGCTGGTTGCGCTCTCCCGGTCGATTTCCTCGATCGCTTCCTGAACGAGGCGACGCACGTCGGCTTCGTCCATTTCCATGATCTCGGCCGCTTCTTCGTCGGAGAAATCCTCCAGCGTGGTGAGCAGCAGGGCCTGGCGGCTGACCGGGGTGGCGGCGGATAGGCTCGAATGCGCGGCATTGGCCGGCTCGCCCGCGCCACTTTCCTCGCCGGCATCGATATAGGCGCTCGCCCAGACCTTGTTGAAGGCGCGGTAGAGCGGGACGCGACCACCGCTGAGCGAATCGCGCAGATGATCGTCTGAAAGTGCGGCCTCGAGCGTGGCGCGCACGAAGGCATCGCCGGTCGCCTGCGACCCCGTCAGGGCACGGGCATAACGACGCAGGTACGGCAGGTGTGCGGCAATTTCTTCGCCAATCGACATATTCGGTAATTCCCTTCCCGGGCTTTTCTGGTCCGCCGTCTGAACGCACCTTGGCCTTCGGCGTTCCCGCCGGGTAGCGAATAGCGCTGCGCAGGGAAAGGTCTTTGCCGCCATCCGGACCGGGTCTCTGAATTTGCTTGACCTTTTGCGGCCTATTGTCTGTGACGAATGCTCGAAGGAGGGGGCAGTTGGCGAATTCGCATTCGATCCGTTCGGACCGAAATCACTGGGTGGCGTGTAGAGAGTGTCCGCTCGATCAGTGCGAAGGCCTGCGCCCGCACGATGCCGAAAGCGTCCGTTATCTCCAGGAATTCAAGGAAGGCGAGTTATCGCTGACGCGCAGCGGCGCGCTGCTCAACCAGGGCGCGCCCAGCCCGCATATCTACACCCTGCTCGACGGTATCATGATCCGGCAGGTCAAGCTGGAAGACGGCAGCCGCCAGATCGTGAACTTCATGTTCCCCGGAGACCTCGTCGGGCTCCAAGCGGCGATCGACCAGGACATGGAACACTCGGTGGAGGCGCTTACCGACTGTCGGCTGTGCGTCTTCCCGCGCGACCGCTTCACCGACCTCGTCACGCGCTTTCCGCGCTTTTCCTACGACGTGATCTGGCTCGCGGCGAAAGAGGAATCGGCGCTCGAAAGCCATCTCGTCGCGCTCGGCAAGCGCAACGCGCACGAACGCGTGGCCTATCTGGCACTGTACCTGGTGCAGCGCGGGATCATGACCGGTCTGGCCGAGGCGAATGGCAGGGCCCGGCTCGAGATCCCCATCACCCAGCGTCAGATCGCCGACATGTTGGGCCTGTCGCTGGTTCACACCAACCGCACGATGCAGGCGCTGCGCCAGTCCAACCTGCTGCACTGGGACGGCGATGGCATCACGATCGAGGACATGGAGGCGGCGTGCGATTACGCGAAGTTCGACGGTCTCGACGACAAGCCGCGCCCGTTCCTCTAACCGCCTCATATCCAAGGCCGATCGAAATTTCTGGCAAAAAATTCGCGGCGGCGGGAACCCCTTTTCTGCTCGCTCATTAAATCACTGTCACCGCCGAGACCCCCCTCCCGTCCAAGCGGCTGGTGATACGATCCCGAAAGGCCTCCATTCGTTCGAATGGAGGCCTTTTTTTCGGCTGAACCCAGTCGAATCGGGGAGGTGAAAGGGTCGCATGCGCCAGCCTGTGCGGCAGTGGCGCAATTCAGCGGCGGCGGGCGATCACTTCGCGCAGTCTTGCGAGCACACCGCCGCCCGTCTTGCGCTGGCGCTCGATCGCGTCGACCAGCTCCTGCGCATCGTAGGGCTTTTCAAGCACGATGCCGAGTTCCGCGACTTCGGCGGGGATCGCTTCGGGCGCACCGGTGGCGAAGATGAAGACCGGCGGGCGCGGACCGAGCTCGGAGACCAGTTCGGCCACCGTCCATCCGTCGCTTCGATCGGCGAGATGGACATCGAGCACGATCGCATCGAAACTGTTTTCCTCGAGCGCCTCGAGCGCATCCTGCGTGGTAGGTGAAATCGTCACCTGTCGCGCACCGCGGTCGGTCAGCGTCGCCTCGAGATTGAGCGCCAGCACCGGATCGTCCTCGACGACGAGGACGGCGCCGAGATCGACTTTCTTCCTGGTGCTGTCCTGCTTGCCCATGTGGCGACCCAAATCCCGGTTCCGGAGCGGTCCTTGCCGCCTGGTTCTGCAAACGCCCCCTACCCAGCCTCGTTCCCGCAAACCCGGGTCCTAGAGGGATTTTTCGTAGATCAAGTATTCGCGGTTGACGAAACTGTCGATCGCCTCGGCGATCGCGATCATGCCCTTGTTGTCCTCGAGGATCCAGCCAATCTCGCCGCGGGTCGCGCCATAATTGGCGATCGAGTTGCGGCGAATATATTCGATCATCATGAAGGCGAGCTGGCTCGCCATGCGCGAGCTCTGCAGGCGCTTGAGCACGCCCATCAGCGGCACGCGCATCGTCGTGACGCGCGGGCGGCGCAGCCAGCGCAGCATCTTGAGCCAACCGAACGGCCACAACGACCCCTTGAGCGGCGCAATCGCCTCGTTGGCGTCGGGCAGAGTCATCATGAAAGCCACCGGTTCGCCTTCGAGCTCTGCGATCATGATCAGGTCCTCGAACACCAGCGGCTTCAGCTTCTTGCCGGCATAGGCGATCTCGGCCTCGGTGAACGGCACGAAGCCCCAATTGTCCGACCACGCATCGTTGAGGATGCCCATGATGATCGCCGCGTCGCGCTCGAAGTGCCGCTTGTCGACCTTGCGGATCCGGATCTTCTCGTTGCGCTCGCCCGAGGCGATGATGCGCTGGAGCAGCGGCGGAAAATCCTGGGTGATGTCGAGCTCGTAGGTCAGCAGCGATTTGGCTCTGCGGTATTCGAGTCCTTCGATCCAGGCCTGGTAGCGGGCATCGTCGTGCCCCATCATCACCGTCGGTGCGTGGTCGTGCCCCTTGACCAGCAGGCCAGGCTCTTCCCACACCGACATCGACAGCGGAGCGAGCACGCGGGTCATGCCCTGTTCGCGCAGCCATTGCTCGGCGCGGCGGATCAAGGCGACTCCCACCGCTTCGTCCACCGCTTCGAACAGGCCCCAATTGCCGGTACCAGGCCCCATGCCCTGTTCGGGCGGCTGCGCGAGTGCGAGTTCATCGATATGAGCCGAGATGCGCCCGACCACATCTCCGCCGCGGCGGGCGAGGAAGAATTGCACCCGCGCATGGTCGAAGAACGGGTTCTTCCCCGGCGTCAGCAGTTCGCGCATTTCGCTGCGCAACGGCGCGACCCAGTTCGGATCCGATGCGTTCAGGCGATAAGCGCAATCGATAAAGGCGGCGAGGTCGCGCTTGCCGGATACGGGTTGGATGCTTATTTCACCGGCCATCGAGCCCTCTCGTTCAGCATGGGTTAGCCCTGTGTTTGCGATGGCTTGCTTGTCAAGCGAGGGAGCAGCAAGCTACGCCGCGCAAGACGGATTTCGAGACATGGCAACGACACAGAGCACCAACCTCGCCCAGGATGGCCTAGCGAAGCGCAGCATGCGCGACATCGCGTGCGCGCCCCTGCCCGATGGAAAGCCCGATGGCCGGATCGCCGACGACAAGGCCATGCTGCGCGCCGCGCGCGAACTGACCAAGGACCTCGGCGAGGCCAATCCACGCATCTACTGGCCCGACATGCTCGCTTGCGTGATCATCGGCTACGGCGCGATGGTCGGGGCGATCCTGGTCGAGAATGTCTGGGCCGCGCTCGGCCTCGCTGCCGTTTCGGTGCTGGCGATCTATCGCGCGCTGATGTTCATCCACGAATTGAGCCATATCCATCGCAATGCCCTGCCCGGTTTCCGCACCGCGTGGAACTGGCTGGTCGGAGTGCCGATGCTGACCCCTTCCTTCATGTATGAGGGCGTCCACACGCTGCACCACAACCGCACGCGCTACGGCACCAAGGAAGATCCCGAATACCTTCCCCTGGCGCGGATGAAGTGGTGGTCGCTACCGCTGTTCGTGCTGATCGCGCTGCTTGCGCCGCCGGCCTTGCTGCTCCGCTTTGCCGTGCTCAACCCCCTGAGCCTGGTGGTGCCGAAGCTGCGCGAGATCGTGTGGCAGCGTTTCTCGGCGCTTTCGATCAATCCCGACTTCCGCCGTCGCCCCCCCGAAGGCGATTTGAAGCCGCGCGTGCTGAAGCAGGAAGTGGGCGGTACGCTGTGGTCGTGGGCCCTGCTCGCCAGCATCGCCCTGCTCGGCTGGAAGCCGTTCCTCGTCGCTCTGGCGATCTTCTCGACCGTCGCGGTGTTCAACCAGGTCCGTACGCTGGTGGCGCATCTGTGGGAGAACGAGGGCGAACCGATGACGGTGACCGCGCAATATCTCGATTCTGTCAACGTCCCGCCGCCCTCGCCGCTGGCTGCGATCTGGGCGCCGGTCGGCTTGCGCTACCACGCGCTGCACCATTTGATGCCGTCGATGCCCTATCATTCGCTGGGCGAGGCGCATCGCCGGCTCAAGGCCAATCTTGAAGCGGATTCGACTTATCACGGCGCCAACCATCCTGGGCTGCGCCCGCTGGTGATCCGCCTGTCGCGCGCGACCATGAGCCGCCGCGCCTAGAATCCATAGAAAACGCCGCCCGGTAGGACCGGACGGCGCTCTCCTGCATAATCGGATTATTATTCGACTTCGATCTCGGCGGAGGGGTTGCCATCCGCATCGACCGAAACGCTGGTGTCGCCATCGCGGACATCGGCGCGCACGCCGTTTTCGTCCACCCCGACACTCACGCCGTCGCCATCGACTTCGGGCTGGGTCTGCACGGTGTCGACGGCGCCGGAATCGATCGGCGCGGTTTCGGCCTCGCCCACGGTGGTTTCGGTTTCGGTCGCTTCGTCGGCATCGGCGCAGGCGGCAAGCGACAGTAGCGAAGCCGCGGTGGCGGCAGCGATAATTTTCTTCATCGACGGTCTCCTGTTTGGTCGTCGGTGGGAAAACACTCGTCCGGCAACTTCCGTTCCGGAATATGTCAAAAAAAAGGCAAGGCCCGACGATCAATCTAGGAATCGCACCATCGCGATCCGTTCGTGCGACTTGCCGAAGCTTTCGTTTTCCTCCTCCAGCAGCTGCGCCAGGCGCGGCCATGCGGCCAGATCCTCGATCCGTTCGAAGCCGAGCCGGGCATAGAAGGGGGCGTTCCACGGGACCTGTGCGAAGGTGGTGAGCGTCAGGCACTGGCAGCCGGCATTCGCGGCATCGATCGCGCAGGCTCGCACCAGTCCGGACCCGATGCCGTGCCGCTGGAAATCGCTGGCAACAGACATTTCCCACAGATGCAGTGCGCGACCGAAACGTTCGGCGGCAACGAAGCCGGCGATCTGGTCATCCACCAGCGCGGTCAGGCAGTGTCCCTTGGCGATCAGCAGCCGGTGGCGCTCCTCGGGTATCGACCAGCCATCGACCAGCGTTTCGAGCCCCTCGATCTCGCCGAATGCCTGCGCCGCGCTGTGCTCGACCGCGGGAAAGTGGCTCGCATCCCCGGGGCGAGCGAGACGCAGCGACCAGTCGTTCATTCCTCGGTCCGGATGAGGAGCGTCTCGCCGATCAGGAAGAACAGCAGGAACGGGGCCCAGGCCGCAACGAAGGGCGGGTAGGCCCCGAAATTGCCCATCGCCAGCGCGGCGTTGTCGACCACGAAATAGGCGAAGCCGAGCATCATGCCGATGATCGCGCGCACGAATAGCTGGCCCGACCGCGCGAGCCCGAAGGCCGCGATCGCCCCTAGCAGCGGCATGAGGAAGGCCGAGAGCGGCCCGGACAGCTTGTGCCACCACTTGCTTTCGAGTTCGGCGGTGCGCCGTCCGGCATCGGACAGCTCTCCGATCGCGCCGCCGAGATCGGTGAGCGACAGCGCGTCGGGATCGATCCGTCCGAGCTCGGCCTGGCGCGGCGACACACCCTTGGCGATCCGCACCGGGTCGATCGGGATTTCCTGTGCCGCGGCGACATCGAAGCGCACCGGATCGTCGAGCAGCCAGCCCGGATTGGCATAGGTCGCGGCGGGGGCGCTGATCTTCTCGGTCACGCGGCCCTCGGCATCGCGGCGATACCATTGCACGCCGCGCATGCGGATGTCCTCGCCCGTACCGGCCAGCACGCGCGCCGAGAGGATGTTGTCCCCGTCGCGCAGGTAGACATTGGTGCGGACATCGGAATCGGGCGCCACCGGGCCGTAATCCTCGGCCTGCCAGGCCGACAATGCGGCCGAGGAGCGCGTCACGATTCTTTCGTTGAAGGCGAAGCTGATCACCGACACCGCGAGCGCCGCAAGCAGCAACGGGGCGAGAATCTGGTGCGCGGACAGCCCGGCCGCCTTCATCGCCACGACTTCGGAATTCTGGTTGAACGTCGCCAGCGTGATGATCGTCGCCAGCAGCACCGAATAGGGCAGGAAGCGCGCGACCAACTGCGGCATGCGATAGCCGATGTAGCGCAGAAGCTCGCCCTGGCCGTTGCCTTCGTAGGCCAGCACTTTCGAGCTTTGCGACAGCAGGTCGAGTGCCTGGAGCACCAGCACCAGCATCACCAGCACCGCCGCGATGCGAACCACGAAGGTCCGGGCGAGATAAAGCGTCAACGTCTTCGACGGGAAGAAATCAAGCTGCATGGCCGGTCTCCTCCTGCTCGGCGGCGATCGCATCGTGCCGCGTCATCGCCTCGGACCTGCGGCGGCGACGGAACTTCGACTTGATCCACTTTACCAGCTTGGCGAACACGGCCTCGAGCCCGTCGATCGCCTGTGCGCCGGGCACGAAGGCCGTGCGATAGTACATCCAGCAGATCAGCGCGGCGAAGATCACGCAGGGCAGCCACAGCGCAACCAGCGGATCGACCCGCCCGAGCGCGGCGATCCCCCAGCCCCACTCGTTGACCTTGTGGTAGGCGACCACCATGACCACCGCGACGAACACGCCGAGCGCGCTGGTCGATCGCTTGGGCGGGATCGCGAGCGAGAGCGCGAGCAGTGGCAGGAAGATCATCATTACCACCTCGACCAGGCGATAGCTGAAATTGGCCTGGATCTCGGTCCGCGTCTGTTTGTCGGTGGTAGGGCTCCAGCCGATTTCGAGCAATTGCGGCAGCACGTATTCCAGCTCGTCGCCACCACGCTCCCGGAAACGTTCGAGCGCGGGGAGATCGATCGGCAGGTCGTGGAGCGAGAAATTGAGCACGCGCGGACTGGCATCCTCGACCTCCTGGATGATCTGCCCGTCACGCAGGCGCAGCACGATCGTGTTCCGGTTTTCCTCGAGCCGCAGGAACCGCCCTTCCGCTGCGGAAATCGAGAGATCGCCTTCCTCGCTGTTCACCCGCGCGAACACCCCCAACAGACGGCGGCCTTCCTCCTCGCTGCGTTCGATCCGCAGCGCCGTCTTGTCTTCGATCGTGACGAATTCGCCGACCTTGATCGAAGCCCCGAGTGCGCCCGACGTGAGCTCGAATTCGAGCTCTTCGTAATAATAGCGCGACAGCGGCTGGAGCCAGCCAACCACGGCGAGGTTCACAGCCATCATGGTCAGCGCGATCGCATAGGGCATGCGCAGCAGTCGGCCATATGACAGGCCGACTGCACGCATCGTGTCGAGTTCGGAACTGACCGCGAGCTTGCGGAAGGCCAGCAGGATGCCGAGCAATACGCCGAGCGGGATCGCGAGCCCGGCATATTCGGGCATCAGATTGGCCAGCATCTTGAAGACGATGTCGACCGGACCGCCCTCGCTGGCGACGAAATCGAACAGCCGCAGCATCTTGTCGAGCGTCAGCAGCGAGGCCGCGAGCACGAACACGCCGATCATCGGCACGATCACGAGCCGGAAGATATAGCGGTCGAGGGCGGGAATGAAGGTGAACACGCTTCCGGGCGGCTGGAGGATGATGTCGCCTCCCTAATCCGTCAGGCTGCGTTCGTCACCTGCCAGTTATGCTAGTGCGCGCAATCAGGCCTTTTCGAGCGTGCACTGGAGCGGGTGCTGGTTCTGGCGAGCGGCATCCATCACCTGGTTCACCTTGGTCTCGGCAATCTCGTAAGGGTAGATGCCGCAAACGCCCACGCCCTTCTGGTGGACCTGCAGCATGACTCGCGTCGCCTCTTCCATGTCCATGCCGAAGAAGCGCTTCAGGACCATCACGACGAATTCCATCGGGGTGTAATCGTCGTTCAACAGCAGCACCTTGAACTGGCTCGGCCGCTTGGGCTTGGCGCGCGTCTTGGTCGCGATACCGGTTTCGTCGTCGGTATCGGGCCCCTGCGGGGGCTTGCTCGCGGCCAGGATGGTGCTGGGATCGATCATTACCGGTGGCGAATATCTTATCGAAGCGAAGAAAGACAAGGGGCTGCCCTCGAGGCGCGGCCCTAACGGACTGCTATCGCGGCGAAGTGTTGCCGAAACGCAAACAGGCCGGATGGCGTGCGCCACCCGGCCTGCGGTTCATGCAGCGTCCGGCGGGGAGAGGAGTCGCCGGAAGGGCCGCACTAACTCGGGGGAGCAGGTCGCTCAGGCGACCTTGCGTGCCTTTTCGACCGCGATCGAAACACGATCCTGGATCGGCGCGAACGCTTCGGTGGCTAGCTTGGTCCACGCTTCGACGTTCTTCGAGGTCTGCGCGACCATCGCGTCGAAATTGCGCGAAGCGATCTTGCTGTTGAGCTGGACCAGTTCGCTCGGGCTACGCACGGCGGCGTAGTCCTTGGCGTCGGCGGTCATGGTCGAGACGGCTTCACGGCCGTTTTCGACCGCGCCCTTGGCCATGCCCTGCACGCCTTCAGCGAGGATCTTCCCGCTGGCGACGACGGCTTCGACGTTGCCCTTCGAGAATTCGACGGCTTCGCCGGCATATTCACGGGTCTTGTCGTAGGCGCCCTGCGCACGGGTCGAGAGGTCGGCGAACATGGCCTTGGCCTGGTCCGTCGCGGTGTTCTTGGTGGTCTTGGTCTGCTTCGTAGCCATTTTCGGCTCCTTGGTCTTCGTTGATTTGGAGGAGGTTTTCTTCGCTGCGGGCGTCTTCGCCTTTTTCGGCGCAGCCTTTTTCGCAGCGGGCTTCTGCTTCGGCTTCGAGGCCGCTTCGACCGCGGCATCGATTT
The DNA here is from genome assembly GCF_034374265.1 of Pseudoblastomonas marina. NCBI lineage: Bacteria > Pseudomonadati > Pseudomonadota > Alphaproteobacteria > Sphingomonadales > Erythrobacteraceae > Pseudoblastomonas > Pseudoblastomonas marina. Next base: position 1,980,479 of record NZ_CP139718.1, read on the forward strand.
TCTTCATATCCGGCTTGGCCGGAACGTCGGTCGCGACGGCCTCGGTCACCTTTTCGGCAACCGGCGCATCGGCTTTGGAATTCTGGTCGGCCATAGTGCCTCGCTTGACTTGGATCTGCCCGACGCCCGGACGGATTCCGAACGCCTTTGTTGCACTGCACAATAACGGGTGCGCGCGATCAAGTCAAGATTTTTGTGCAGTGCACAATCGCAGGTGAGAAACGGTCTAGCGCGTCTTCACGTAGCTGCCGGGCGCATCCTCGATCACTTCGTCGCCCTTGCCGCCCGGCTTGCGCTTGCCGGCCGGATCGACCTCGTCATCGTCGATGCCGCGCAGCCAATCGACCCAGTGGGGCCACCAGCTTCCCGGATGCTCCTCCGCGCCCGCGATATAGGCTTCGAGCGTGTCGGCCTCGCTGTCGCCGAGCCAGTACTGGTACTTGCCCGCATCAGGATGGTTGACCACGCCCGCGATATGGCCCGATCCGGCGAGCAAGAAGGTCTTGTCGCCCTTCAGGTGCCGGGTGAAGCGCCACACGCTTTCGGCCGGGGCGATGTGATCCTCGCGACCCGCCTGAAGGTAGACCGGAGTCTCGATCCGGGTCAGGTCGATCGGCGTGCCGTCGGCGCTCAGCGCGTCGGGCACCACCAGCTTGTTGTCGCGATAGAGGTCGCGCAAATAGTCGTTGTGCCATTTCGACGGCAGGTTGGTGACGTCGCCGTTCCAGTGGAGCAGGTCGAAGGCCGGATAGTCCTCGCCCAGCAGGTAGTTGTTGACGACGTAGTTCCAGATCAAATCCTTGCCGCGGAGCATGTTGAAGGTCGCGGCGAGGTAGCGCCCGTCGAGATAGCCCTGCGGACTGAGCTTGGCGATCGTCTCCAACTGCTGGTCGTCGATGAAGTTCTTCAATTCGCCCGATTTCTCGAAATCGACCTGCGCGGTGAAGAAAGTCGCGCTCTTCACTTTCTCGGCCTCGCCCCGCCGCGCGAGGATCGCCAGCGTCGCGGCGAGCGTGGTCCCGGCGACGCAATAGCCGATCGTGTGGACCGCGGGCACGTCGAGCCGCGCGCGCACATGGTCGATCGCGTCCATTTGCGCGCGGATGTAATCGTCCCACACCACATCGGCCATGCTCTCGTCGGCCGATTTCCAGCTCGCGACGAACACTGTGATGCCCTGGTCGACCGCCCATTTGATGAAGCTTTTCTTCGCGGTCAGGTCGAGGATGTAGAAGCGGTTGATCCACGGCGGGAAGATCACCAGCGGCACCTCGAGCACCTTGCCGGTCGAAGGCGAATACTGGATCAGCTGGTAGAGATCGGTCTGGTGGACGACCTTGCCCGGCGTGGTCGCGATGTTCTCGCCCAGCGTAAAGGCATCGGGATCGGTGTGGGTCAGCTGCCCCTTCTTGAGATCCGCGATCAGGTTCTCGAGGCCCTTCACGAGGTTCTCGCCGCCGGTTGCCATGGTCTTCTCGAGCACCACCGGGTTGGTCATCAGGAAATGATCGGGGCTCATGGCCTCGGTCATCGCGCGGGTCGCGAATCGCAGGCTCTCCCGCTGGGCCGGATCGAGCCCCTCGATATTGTCGGCGGTGGAGACCCAGTACTCGCTCAGCATGAGGTACAATTGATGCAATAACGCGTAGGCTGGGTGCGCTCGCCACGCCGGGTCGGCGAAGCGGCGATCCTTGCGGGGCAGTTCGGGGGGCTCCTCACCCTGCTTGCCGGCGAAGCCCTTCATCACGCTGTCCCACAATTGCAGGCCCTCGCCCCATGCCTTCTGCTGGGCATCCATGTCGACCTTGGGCATCGAACCCGCCCAACCCTGCATCAGCGCGGCGAACTGGGCGGGAGTGAAACCACGGGCCTGTTCCTGCGCCTCGCTCGCCTGGTGCTGGAGAAAATCGGCCCACATCGCGTTGACCCGGTGACCGAGCGCCAGCCAGTGTTCCATGCCGTGCACCTTGGGGGGTTCGGCCCCCGCGCCGGGGAGGAACTGGCCGAACATCTCGCGCGCGGCCTCGGCCTGGAACTGCATCAGCTTGGCGAACTGCCCCATGCCGAAGGGATCGTCGCTGTTTTCGTCCTGGGCCATGGGTTCTCCGTTCGCGTTCGACTGCGTTCCTATAGAAATAGTGCGTCGCAACAAAGTCAGTTCCGGTCGGGACCGTGATCGATTATCGACAATGCGATGGACGACGATTTCTACCGCATCCGGCGCCTGCCGCCCTATGTCATCGCCGAGGTCAACGCGATGCGCCATGCCGCGCGCGCCTCGGGCGAAGACGTGATCGATCTCGGCATGGGCAATCCCGATCGTCCGCCGCCGGACTTCGTGATCGACAAACTCTGCGAGGTCGCGCGCAAGCCCTCGGCGCACGGCTATTCGCAATCGCGCGGCATTCCGGGCCTCCGCAAGGCGCAGGCGGGTTATTACAAGCGCCGCTTCGGAGTCGACCTCGATCCCGAAAGCGAGATCGTCGTGACGCTCGGATCGAAGGAAGGTCTCGGCAGCCTCGCCACCGCGATCACTGCGCCGGGCGATGTCGTGCTCGCGCCCGATCCGTCCTACCCGATCCACACTTTCGGCTTCATGATCGCGGGCGCCAGCATCCGCGCGGTACCGACCACGCCGGGCGAGGATTACTGGCGCGCGCTCGATCAGGCGATGGCCTATACCGTGCCGCGACCCAAGGTGCTGGTGGTCAACTATCCTTCCAACCCGACCGCCGAGGTGGTCGATGCGGCGTTCTACCAGCGGCTGGTCGACTGGGCGCGCGAGAACGAGGTCTGGGTACTGTCCGACCTCGCCTATTCCGAACTCTATTACGACGGCAACCCGACCCCCTCGATCATGCAGGCCAAGGGGGCAAAGGACGTCGCGGTCGAGTTCACCTCGCTGTCGAAAACCTATTCGATGGCGGGCTGGCGGATGGGCTTCGCGGTCGGCAACCGCGAGCTGATCGCCGCGCTTACGCGGGTGAAGTCCTACCTCGATTACGGCGCCTTCACGCCGATCCAGGCCGCGAGCGCGGCGGCGCTCAACCATGGCGACGAATATGCCGAACAGACCCGCGCGATCTACCACAAACGCCGCGACGTGCTGGCCGAAAGCTTCGCCCGCGCCGGCTGGGACATCCCCCCGCCACCTGCCTCTATGTTCGCTTGGGCGCCGCTCCCCGAAGCCTATCGCGAGATGGGCAGCCTCGAATTCTCGAAGCTGCTGCTGAAAGAAGCCAAGGTCGCGGTCGCACCGGGGGTCGGCTATGGCGAGCGGGGTGAAGGCTTCGTGCGGATCGCGATGGTCGAGAACGAGCAGCGTATTCGGCAGGCAGCCCGCAATCTCAAGGACTTCCTCGCCCGCCGTTAGGTCCAAAGCCGAACGGGTTCGACTTACCTTTGCACGAATATTGAGGCATTCCCCTGCTGCATGGGGAGGACATCGAAGGGGGCGTTCGGCTGGCAGTCGCCGCGGCACCTGCCGCGCGGCTACGACCTGGAACGGCGAGGGTGGCACCGGATCGGGTGTGAGGAGGCGGAGCGCGCAGGAGAGCCGGTCTTGTGGCTCGTCGACCGCGAACACGGGTTCCTGCCCCAGCCGATCAAACACACGCTCGTCACCGATATCGCCGATCCGCGCCTGCGCGCCCGGCTGCTGGCGCTGGGCGTCGGCGACGTGCTCGCGCCCGGCACCGCAATCGACGAACTGGCGATCCGCGCGCGACGCGTGCTCGATCGCGCCGGAGAGGTTTCGCGCTGTCGATCCGTTGGCGCGCTCACGCTCGACCTGCTGCGCCGCGATGGTTTCGTACGGGATTGCCGGCTCTGCCTGCACCCACGCGAATTCGAAATGGCATGGCACCTGGCCGAACTCGGGCCGCGCGGGGCTAGCCGGAACCGCCTCTTGCGCGAAGTCTGGGACATCCGGCACGAACCCGAAACCAACAGCGTTGCGGTCCACGCCTTCCGTCTCCGCGCCAAGCTGCGCGTCCATGGGCTCGCCGGGATGCTCGCGACCGATCGCGCCGGACGATATCGGCTGATCCCACTGGACGAGCCCGATATCCTTCGCGACAAGGCTGGCAATCCAGATGCCGAGGAGCGCGAGCGTGACCGAACTGTCCTATGAGAACAATGAGCGCGTTGCGATCGAGGTCGAGGATCACGTCGCGCAGGTCCGGCTGGTGCGCGCCGACAAGATGAACGCGCTCGACCCGGAGATGTTCGACAGCATCATCCGCGCGCAGCTCGCCCTGTCCAGGGCGCGGGGTATCCGCGCGGTTGTCCTGTCGGGCGAAGGCCGCGCGTTCTGCGCCGGGCTCGACCTCGCCAGCATGGCCACGGTCGGCCAGAACGATCCGACGCCGCTGACCGAGCGCACCTACGGCAATGCCAACAGGTTCCAGGAGGTCTCGGTCGGCTGGCGCAAGCTGCCGATGCCGGTAGTGGCGGCGCTACACGGCGTGTGTTTCGGCGGCGGCATGCAGATCGCCAGCGGCGCAGACATCCGGGTCGCGCATCCCGCAACGCGGATGGCCATCATGGAGCTCAAATGGGGCATCATCCCCGACATGGGCGGTTTCCAGCTGTGGCGCGGCACGGTGCGCGACGACGTGCTACGGCGGCTGGTCTACACCTATGAGGAGTTCACCGGCGAGCAGGCGCAGGACTGGGGAGTCGTCACCGAGCTTGCGGACGAGCCGCTCGAACGCGCGACCGAGCTCGCGCGCATCATCGCCGACCGCAATCCCAACGCCATTCGCGAAGCCAAGGGGCTGTTCGGCACCTATCTCGACCTCAAGCCCGACGAGATCCTGATGGAGGAATCGATCCGCCAGCAGCGGCTGATCGGGACCAGGAACCAGATGGAAGCCGTCGCCAGCCAGATGGCGAAGCGCAAGGGCGCGTTCGAGGATGGCTAATCGCCTCGGGGGATTTCCTTGGTCTCGATGAGCACCGGGATCCGCTCGGGATAGAGTTTCTGTTCGAGCTCCCACGCAGTGTCGTCATCATCGCGGGCGAGATCCAGTTCCCCCATTTCCCAATATGCATCGGCCCGGGAGCGATACGACCACGGATCTTCGGGATTGAGGGCGATCGCATCGGTCAACAGACTCACGACCTGCTCGTAGTCCTTCTCTCGCAGGGCCAGCAATGCCCGACCCTGCAAGACGACGCGCCACAGTTCGGACTCGCGGTCCACCCTGGCGAAGTCGGCCCGAGCTTCTTCCACTCGTCCGAGCCCGGCATAGGCGGCACCGCGATTTGCATAGGCATAGGGATTCTCCGGTTCACGATCTGCAAGAACGGTGAAATCTGCGATCGCTGCCGGCAGGTCTCCAATACGTAAGTAGGCGACGCCGCGCTTCAGGTAGGCATCATTGTGATCGGGATTGAGCTCGATGGCGACATCAAGGTCCTCGATAGCCTGAGGCAAGCGGTTCATCCTGAGCAACAGGAACCCGCGATCATACCGCAGATAGGGATTTTCCGAATCGAGCACGGTCGCCCGATTGTAATCGGCGAGGGCGAGTTCGCGCGAGCCAGTCAGATCATAAATCCTGCCGCGCTCGGCAAGCAGGCCGGCCTGCTCGGGTTCTCCCGCTGCGTCAGCGATCAGATCCGCGCAGATGCGCAGCGAACGGGGCAGTTCGTCAGTCGCCTCATCGTATTGGCACCGTGGTTCCATTGCATCGCGGCCAGTCGCCACCGCCCCGACCAGCAGCCCGACGACCAGGATCCAGTTCCAGCTTACCGAAAGCCAGTATTTCGCGGGCTCGTCATCGTGCCGGTAGCTTCGCGAAGATCCCTTGACCAACGGCTCGCTTTCGCCTTCGCGTAAGCCCCTGATGTTGCTCAGCAGGCCAAGGATGCCGAATGTCCCGAACAGGGCAGGGACCAGGAAATCTGAGCGGGCAAATTCTTCCGCCGTCGGCGTGAAGACGAAGATCGCCACGCCTCCCAGCACCAATAGGGAGGCAGCCGACCGGAACAGGTTTGTTCCGGTCCGCCAAGCCAAGTCTTCCGGAGGCAGGGTAATGTCGCGGCGGTTGGGGGCGTGGCTGACATGGTCCCACAGATTTCGCGCCGGATTGATCGCCCAGATACCGATGATGAGCAGTATCCATGCCTGCACGGGGACGGATTCGAGCAAGCTAGGCCCTCAGCCTCCGCGCGTGCCACGCGACATGCTCGGCCATGAAGGTCGAGATGAAGAAATAGGAATGGTCGTAGCCCTCCTGCATTCGCACCTCGGCATCGATGCCGGCATCCTGGCAGGCCGCGCGCAGCAGCTCCGGCTTGAGCTGTTCGTCGAGGAACTGGTCCGCCGTGCCCTGGTCGACCAGCAGTTCGGGCACGCGCGCGCCGTCCTCGATGAGCGCGACGGCATCGTATTCGCGCCACGCCGCGCGGTCGTCGCCGAGATAGCGGCCCAGCGCCTTTTCGCCCCACGGCGCCTGTGAAGGCGCGCAGATCGGGGCAAAGGCGCTAACCGAACGGAAGCGCTCGGGATTGCGCAGACCGATGGTCAGCGCGCCGTGGCCGCCCATCGAGTGCCCGGTGATGCCCTGGCGATCCATGTCGACCGGGAAATTCGCCGCGACCAGCCCGGGCAGCTCGCGCTCGGTATAGCTGCGCATCCGATAGTGCTTCGCCCATGGCTGCTGCGTCGCATCGACATAGAAGCCCGCGCCCTTGCCGAAATCGTATTCGTCCTTGGCGTCGGGCACATCGTCGCCGCGCGGGGAGGTGTCGGGCGCGACGAGGATCACGCCATGCTCGGCGCAAGCGGCACGGTACTCGCCCTTCTCCATGACGTTCGCATGGGTGCAGGTGAGGCCCGAGAGATACCACAGCACCGGCAGTCTTGCGCCCTTTTCATGCGGCGGGACGTAGACCGCGAAGCTCATCTCGGTGCCGGTCTCGGCGGAGGCGTGCAAGTATACGCCTTGCGTCCCGCCGAACGCCTTGTTCTCGGATACGGTTTCGAGCGCCACGCGATCACCCCGGGCGATGCATCGCGCAGACCTTGTTGCCGGCCGGATCGCGCAGATAGGCGAGGTAGAGCTTCATGCCTGCGCCTTCGCGCATGCCGGGCGGGTCTTCGATCGGGGTCCCGCCATTGGCCGCGCCCGCCGCGTGCCAGGCATCGGCCATCTCCGGGCTATCGGCGGCGAAGCCGATGGTCGAGCCGTTGCCGCAGCTTGCGGGCTGCCCGTCGATCGGCTTGGTCAGCAGGAACACCCCGCCATTGTGCATGTAGATCACACGACCCTTGGGATCGACCGACCCTTCGCGCCCGCCGAGCGCCTTGAAACAGGCATCGTAGAATCTCTTCGAGGCGTCGATATCGTCGGCGCCGAGCATCACGTGGCTGAACATTCTCTTCTCTCCCTTGGGGTGGTCAGTAGACGACGACGCTGCGGATGCTCTCGCCCGCATGCATCAGGTCAAAGCCCTTGTTGATGTCCTCAAGATCGAGGACGTGGGTGATCATCGGATCGATCTGGATCTTGCCGTCCATGTACCAGTCGACGATCTTGGGCACGTCGGTGCGCCCCTTCGCCCCGCCGAATGCGGTGCCGCGCCAGTTGCGCCCGGTCACCAGCTGGAACGGGCGCGTCTCGATCGTCTTGCCCGCCTCGGCCACGCCGATGATGATCGAGGTGCCCCAACCCTTGTGGCAGCATTCCAATGCCTGGCGCATCACGTCGGTATTGCCGGTACAGTCGAACGAATAATCCGCCCCGCCGTCGAGCAGCTCGACGAGATAGGCAACGACGTCGTCGACCTCCTTCGGATTGACGAAATCGGTCATCCCGAAATGCTCTCCGAAGCTGCGCTTGGAATCGTTGATGTCGACGCCGACGATCCGGTCCGCCCCGGCCATCTTCGCGCCCTGGATCACGTTCAGGCCGATTCCGCCGAGCCCGAACACGACGACGTTGTCGCCCGGCTTCACCTGCGCCGTGTTGACCACCGCGCCGACGCCCGTGGTCACGCCGCAGCCGACATAGCAGGTGGTGTGGAACGGCGCGTCCTCGCGGATCTTCGCGACTGCGATCTCGGGCAGGACGGTGAAGTTCGAGAAGGTCGAGCAGCCCATGTAGTGGTAGATCGGCTTGCCCTGGTAGGAGAACCGTGTCGTCCCGTCGGGCATCAGCCCCTTGCCCTGCGTCTCCCGGATCGCGCTGCACAGGTTCGTCTTGCCCGAAAGGCACATTTTGCACTGGCGGCATTCGGGGGTGTAGAGCGGGATGACGTGATCGCCTTCCTTGACCGAGGTCACGCCCGGGCCGACCTCGCGCACCACGCCGCAGCCCTCGTGGCCGAGCACGCTTGGGAAGAGTCCTTCGCTGTCCAATCCGTCGAGCGTGTAGGCATCGGTATGGCAGATGCCGGTCGCCATGATCTCGATCAGGACCTCGCCCGCCTTGGGCCCTTCGAGGTCGAGCTCGACGATCTCGAGCGGTTGCTTGGCTTCGAAGGCGACGGCGGCTCTGGTTTTCACGGGGTTCTCCTTTGGGCGTCGTCATGCCTATGTGCGGTGGACGTGACAAGTTCCGTGCATTGGGCGATTGCAACCCGGGCGGACCTCGTTTAGTGCGCGCCGTTCACCACCCATGAGGCCCGATGGCGGAGTGGTTACGCAGAGGACTGCAAATCCTTGCACGCCGGTTCGATTCCGGCTCGGGCCTCCATCAATCGGCAGCGTGACGTTTCCGCAGCCGCTCCCCGACATCGTCCCATGACAGTCCGCGCGCCTGCAGCAGCACGGCGAGGTGATAGGCGAGGTCCGCCAGTTCGTCGGTCAGGCCATCGTCGTCGCGGGTGACGGCTGCCAAGGCGACCTCGACGCCCTCCTCGCCGATCTTCTGGGCGATCTTCTCTCGGCCTTCGGACAGGAGTTGCGCGGTGTAGCTCTCTTCCGGTGGATCGTCGGCCCGCATTGCAACCACCCGCGACAATTGGGCGAGGAAAGCGAGGCCTGTTGCGCCGTCGCTGCCGAAACAGGAGATCGTGCCGAGGTGGCAGGTCGGCCCATTGGGGATGGCCCGCACAAGTAGCGCATCGCCATCGCAATCTGGCATGACGGACACGAGATCGAGCGTGTTGCCGCTGGTCTCGCCCTTGGTCCATAGGCGCTGCTTCGAGCGGCTGAAGAAGGTGACCTTGCCGGTCTCCTTCGTCGCCTCGAGCGCGGCGCGGTCCATGTAGCCTAGCATCAGCACCTGTCCGGTCGCATCGTCCTGCACCACCGCGGGGAGCATGCCGTCCATCTTGTTCCAAGCGAGCTGGTCGAGCTGGTCCTCGGTCATGGTCGCACCTCGATTCCGTTTGCCAGCAGGTCCTGCTTCAGGTCGGGGATCGCGATCAACCGGTCGTGGAAGACCGTTGCCGCCAGCGCGCCGCTCGCGCCGTGTTCGAACGCCTCGCGGAAATGTCGGGGCGCGCCGGCGCCGCCGCTGGCGATCACCGGGACTGTGACCGCAGCGACGACTTCATGCAGGTGTTCGCAATCGTAGCCGTCGCGCACACCGTCTTTCCTCATGCAATTGAGCACCACTTCGCCCGCCCCGCGCCGGGTCGCTTCGCGCAGCCAGTCGAGCGTGAGCCTGCCCGCCTCGTCCGAGCGCTCGGGATCGCCGGTATTGCGCCAGACGCGATAGCCGCCTTCCTCGCGCATCGAATCGACCCCGATGACCACGCATTGCGCACCGAAGGCGGCGGCCAGTTCGTCGATCAGCTCGGGCCGCGCGAGCGCGGGCGAATTGACCGAGACCTTGTCCGCGCCCGCCTCGAGCACTGCTTCGGCGGTGGCGAGGTCGCGGATCCCGCCCGCAACCGCGAAGGGGATGTCGATAACCCTGCTCACGCGTTCGATCCACGCGGTGTCGACGCTGCGCCCCTCGGGGCTGGCGGTGATGTCGTAAAACACCAGCTCGTCCGCACCTTCCGCCGAATAGCGGGTCGCGTTTTCGACGATGTCGCCGACGTCGCGGTGGTCGCGAAACTGCACGCCCTTGACCACCCGGCCGTCCTTCACGTCGAGGCAGGGGATGATCCTACGCGCAGGCATCGAGCGCCTCCGCGAGGCCGAAGCGGGCTTCCCACAGCGCCTTGCCGATGACCGCGCCGTGCGTCTTGAGCGCGCGCAAATCGTCGAGCGTGGCGACGCCGCCAGAGGCCTGGATTTTCCAGTTCGGGAGCCGCGCCTGCGCCTCGTCGAGCAGGTCGAAATTGGGCCCCTGCAGCATGCCGTCGCGGCCGACATCGGTCAGCAGCAGGTGGCACCCGGCAGGAAAGCGCGCGGCGGCATCGTAAAGCGTGATGCCACTCGTCTCGGTCCAGCCGGCGGTAACCACGATCGGCTCGCCCTCGATCAGCTTGATGTCGAGCGCGAGCGCCAGTTCCTCGGGCCCGAACAGGTCGAGCATGCGGTTGACGGTGCGCGGTTCGCGGATCGCAAGGCTGCCGATCACGACCCGCGCGGCACCTGCTTCGAGCATGCGGCGGACGTCGTCGATCGTGCGGAATCCGCCCGCCACCTGCAGGTTGAGCGGCGCGTCCTTCGCCAGCGTGCGGATCAGTTGGTGCTGGCGCGGTTCCTTCGCGCGTGCGCCGTCGAGATCGACCACATGCGCCCAGGTCGCGCCCGCCGCCGCGAAACCGGCAAGCGTTTCCGCGGGATCGGCGGCGTAATCCGTGCGGGCGGAAAAATCGCCCTTTTCGAGGCGCACCGGGGCACCGTCCATCAGGTCCATGGCGGGGTAGAGGATCAAGGCTGCCACTCCAGGAAGGCTTGCAGGTATCGCGCCCCGGCCGCGCCGGAACGTTCGGGATGGAATTGCGCGGCCCACCAATTGCCTTGGCGGAGCGCCGCCGGGATCGGCTCGCCGTAATCGGCGCGCGCGACGGTCGCCTCGCCATCGGGACAGGCGAAGCTGTGCGCGAAATAGACGTAGTCGCCCGCCGCGAGACCCGCCGCGGGATCGGGAAGGGAAAGCGCGCTCCAGCCCATATGCGGGATTGGACGGGTCGCCGCAGGCTGGAGCGCGCGCACTCGGCCGGGGATGAGGCCGAGGCATTCGATGTCGTTTTCGTCGGTCCTTTCGAACAGCAATTGCATGCCGAGACAGATGCCGAGCGCGGGGCATTCGAGCGCGCGGATCGTGTCGGCCAGGTCGCGCTCGCGCAGGCGTGCCATCGCGTGCCCCGCCGCTCCCACGCCTGGCAGGACGACGCGATCCGCCGCGCGCAATGCGTCCGCATCGGCGGTCACTTCAGCGTCCACGCCCAGCCGCGCGAAAGCGTGGCGGATCGAGGCGATATTGCCGTAATCGAGATCGACGATGGCAAGCGTCACAGCAGGCCTTTCGTGCTAGGCAACACATCGCCTTCGGCGCGGATCGCCTGTCGCAGCGCGCGTCCGAACGCCTTGAACGCGCCCTCGGTCTTGTGGTGGTCGTTCTCGCCCGCGACGGCGATGTGGATCGCGGCCTTCATCGAATCCGCGAGGCTGCGGAAGACGTGGGCCGTCATCTCGGTCGGATAATCGCCGATATGGCTGGCGGCGAACTCGCCTTCCCACACTGCGTAGGGGCGGCCCGAGAGGTCGATCAGCACCTTGGCCTCGGCCTCGTCCATCGGCAGCGCGAAGCCGTAGCGACCGATCCCCCGCTTGTCGCCGAGCGCCTCGCGCAGCGCTTCGCCCAACGCGATCGCGCAGTCTTCCACCGTGTGGTGGGCATCGACCTCGAGATCGCCCTCGCAAGTGAGGTCGAGCGCGAAGCCGCCATGCGCGGCGACCTGGTCGAGCATGTGATCGAAGAACGGGTTGCCGGTGGCGACGCGCCGCGGTCCCTCGGCATCGAGGTCGAGCGCGAGTGCGACCCTGGTCTCCTTGGTTTCGCGCACGATTTCGGCACGCCGCGAAGGAGTCCTCGCGCCCGAATCCCTCACTCCGAATGCGGCAAGTGCCGCGTCGTTTTCCTCGCGCGTACCGACGGTCAGCCGTACGCCACCGGGCGCGGCCTGCGGGCGGAACCGGACCCGGATCGCGCGCGCGCGCATTTCGCGCGCCAGGGCCGCCGGATCCTCGACTTCGAGGAACAGGAAATTGCCGCCGCCGACGCGCACCGAAACGATGCCGTCTGCGCCTTCGAGCGCCTTGGCCAGCCGGGCGCGCTCTTCGAGCAGTTCGGCGATCCGGCGCTCGTGCAGCGAGCGGCGCGAAGGCGCGAGCGCGGCCATCGCCGCCTCGATCGAGGGCACCGGCAAAGGATAGAACGGCGAAGCGCGCGAGGTCATCGCGACCGTATCGGGATGTCCCACCAGCGCGCCGACCCGTGCCCCGGCGAGCCCGAAAGCCTTGGAAAGCGTCCGCAGCACGACGAGGTTCCCGCGTCCTGCCGCCTCGCCCGCGAGGCTCTCGACTCCGGCGAATTCGACATAAGCCTCGTCCGCCACCACGATCGTGTCGGGCAGGCGCTCGGCCAGCGCGAGGATATCGGCAGGTGGCACGACGTTGCCAGTCGGGTTGGCGGGCGAGCAGACGAAAGCGAGCTTGACCTTGCCGTCGGCAAGGATCGCCTCGGCCAGCACATCGGCGCGCAGATCGAAGCCATCGTCGAGCGGCACGTCGAGCACCCGCGCGCCCTGCACTGCGGCGAAGCGCTCATAGGCGGTGAAGGTCGGCGAGCTGATCGCGATCGCGTCCTCTCCCGGATTGCAGAAAGTCCGGACCAGGAGTTCGATCGCATCGTCCGCGCCGCGCGTGACCCAGAGGTTGTCGTGTTCGACACCATATAGCGCCGCCATTCGCGCGCGCAGTGCCTGTGGCTGCGATTCGGGATAGCGATTGATCGGCACATCGGTCCCCATCGGCGCGAAGGGGCTTTCATTGCTGTCGAGCAGGATCGCATCGGGATCGGGCCCGGTCTCGGCAATGTCGAACGGGGCGAGCGCGCGGATTTCGGGCCGTGCCAGTTTCTCGGCGAGGGATTGTCGCGCACTCATGCCGCTTCTGCGCGCAGATCGGCCGCACGGGCGTGGGCTTCGAGCCCTTCGAGGCGGGCAAGCGTGGCCGCCGGGGCGGCAAGCGCATCGGCCCGGTCACTGGTCAGTTGCTGCACGCTGATCGCCTTGAGGAAGGTGTACACCGAGATCCCGCCCCAGGCGCGCGCCGCGCCATCGGTCGGCAGGACGTGGCTCGACCCGGCGAGGTAATCGCCAAAGGTCTCGGCTGCGTCGTAGCCCATGAACACCGCCCCGGCATTGGCGATTCGGTCGAGCAGCGCCTCGGGGTCGGCAACCGCGAGCGACAGGTGCTCGGGTGCATATTCATTGGCGATCGCGACCGCTTCGTCGAGGCTATCCACCAACGCGAGGCGCGAATTGGCGATCGCAGCGCGCGCCTGCTTCCCGCGCGGAAGATCGGCGAGCTGGATTTCGAGCTCTGCTTCCACCGCGGAGGCCAGGTTCGCGCAGGGCGTCGCCAGCAGCACCTGTGCATTGGCGTCGTGCTCTGCCTGGCTGAGCAGATCCGCCGCCACCACGCGCGCCTCCGCACCGGCATCGGCGATCACCATGAGCTCGCTCGGCCCGGCGGGGAGGTCGATCGCGACTCCGCGCGCCGCGACCTGCGCCTTGGCTTCGGCCACCCAGGCGTTGCCCGGGCCGCAGATCTTGTCGCAGGCGGCGATCTTGCCCGCGCCGAACGCGAGCGCGGCGATCGCCTGTGCGCCGCCGATCGTCCACACCGCCTCGATGCCGGACAATTCGGCCGCCAGCGCGAGCGCCGGATCGAGCCCGCCATCCTTGCGCGGGGGCGTGACGACGGTCAGGTCCTTGACGCCTGCTGCGCGCGCCGGAAGCGCCTGCATCAGCAGGCTGGAAAACAGCGGGGTCTCGCCGCCCGGAACATACAGTCCGACGCGGGGGATAGCGCGCCAGACTTTGCGCACGGTCAGCCCCGGCATGGTCTCGACCGCAAGGTCACTTGGGCGCGAGGCTTCGTGAAACACGCGGATATTCTCCGCTGCCAGCTCGATCGCCGCGACCGCTTCGGCACCCAAGCTCCGCCGCGCTTGCGCTGCGGCAGGAGCGACCGCAATCAGTCGGGGCGCAGAGGCGTCGATCCGCGTGGCGAGATCGCAAACCGCCTCCCAGCCGCGATCGCACACCGCGTCGAGCATTTCCGTGACGCGCCAACGCATGGTTGCATCGGCGCGCAGGTCGGGCCGTGCCAGCGCCTTGCGCCGCTCCCCTGCCGCGGCCTCGCTCCAGACGATCCGCTGCATCACAGCAGCATCTTCTCGATCGGCATGACGAGGATTGCCGAGCCGCCCGCTTCCTTGAGTTCCTGCAACGTCTCCCAGAAGACCGATTCCTGGCACACCGCGTGGACCGCGAATTCGCCCGGCTTGCCGTGCAGCGGCGTTACCGTCGGGCTGCCCGCACCGGGCAGGATACGCTGGATCTCGCCCAGCGCCTCGCCGGGCGCGTTGAGCAGGATGTATTTCGACCCGGTGCTCGCGAGGACGCCGTCGATCCGGGTCAGCAAGTTGTCGGACACGGTCTCGACCTCGGCAGGAAAATCGCGGCTCGCGCGGATCAGCACCGCTTCGCTATCGAGCACGTCGGCGACCGGGCGAAGGTTGTTCTCCTCGAGCGTCTGGCCGGTCGAAACGAGATCGCAGATGTAGTTCGCGATCCCGAGCTTGGGCGCGAGTTCGACCGCCCCGGTCATCTCGACCACCCGAGCATCGACGCCCTGCCGTTCGAGCCAGGCCCGCGTGATGCGCGGATAAGACGTTGCGATGCGCTCGCCGGCCAGCGCCGCGGGCCCGGGAAAGTCGCGCCCCACCGGGGCGGCGAGCTTGAGCGAGCAGCGGCCGAAGCCGAGCTTGCACACGGTCTCGATTTTGACCCGCTCGCGACCGAGTGCGAACTCCTCGAGCACGTTCTCGCCGACGATCCCGAATTCGCACACGCCGTCATTGACGAAGGTCGGGATATCGTCGTCGCGCACGAACATCAGGTCGATCGGGAAGTTCTCGACCCGCGCAGTCAGGCGGTTCTTGCCATTCTGCACGCGCAACCCCGCCTTCTTCAGCAGGTTGCGACTGTCGTCGGACAGGCGCCCCGATTTCTGGATCGCGATGTGGAGCCGGTCGCGGTCAGCGAACATTGCGCGCCTCCCTCGCCGCGAGCGCATCGATCGCGATCCGGTAGCCCTTGTGGGGTTCGGTCTTGAGGAAGCGCGCCACCCGCGTGACCGTGGTCGGCGAGACCCCGGTGCGTTCGGAGATGTCGCGATAGGATAGCTCGGTCGCGTCGAGCAGCCGGGCAACATGCCAGCGTTCGGCCAGCGAGTGCAGTTCGGCCGGAGTGCAGAGGTCGGTCAGCAATGCGAGCATGCCCTCGCGCGTCTCGGGCGAGAGCAGCGCCTCGGCGAGGCCGGTGCGCAACTCCCCCTCGTCCCGCGTGGGTCCGAACGTCGAGGTCTGGTCGGTCGAATCGCTCATTACAATGTTACAGCACGTTGTTACAGTTGCTTCACATCTAGTGGGGAGCAAGCGCAGGTCAACCGCTTTTTGGAGAGCCCCAGCTTTACGCTTGCCGCGTGGCGCACACGACGCTATTGGCGCGCCCTCGCCCGCAATGCCCGATCGGCAGGCGCGGGCCGCGCCGCTTTAGCTCAGTTGGTAGAGCACATCATTCGTAATGATGGGGTCACTGGTTCGAGTCCAGTAAGCGGCACCACTGCTTCCCGCACGAAATCCCGATGAGCCTCGGCCGCGCTACGGTCCGGACCCTGCCGGGCGCGGCGTCCTCTAGGCGGCGGCGGTGACTTGCTCGGACTCCTGCGCGACCAGCACCTGGTTGCGACCGGCTTTCTTGGCATCATACAGCGCACGGTCGGCCTGCTTGAGCGTCTCGTCGGTGCTGGAAATGTTGGCTGCGACGCCGGCAGAGAAAGTGATCGCGCCCATCGGTTCGTCGGTCTCGCGCAGCTTCAGTTTGCGACCGGCAAGCTCGTCTTTCGCCTCGCGCACCTTGTCGGCGAGCTTGGCGGCGTCGGGCGTCTCGGCGATCACGAGGAATTCCTCGCCGCCCCAGCGCACCACCGACCATGGCGCGAGCGATTCGGTCAACGCGTTGGCGACCAGTTTCAGCGCACGGTCGCCGACCGGGTGGCCGTAAGTATCGTTGATCGCCTTGAAATGGTCGATGTCGATGATGGCGAGGCTGAATCGCACCTTGTCGACTTCTAGGTCCTTCAGCTTCGCGCGCGTGGCGCGACGGTTCGGGATGCCCGTGAGTTCGTCGACCAGGGCCTTGTTGCGCGCCTCGTCGAGATCGCGCTGGAGGCGCTCGATCCGGGTCGATGAATCGGCCAGTTCGCGCTCGGCTTCGGCCGCACGATCGAGAATGCGACGGATCGCCGCCTTCAAATCATCTCCCTGCGCGCCGTCACGGATCGTCTGGCTTTCCTCGGCGATATCGATGCCCAGATCGTCGGCCTGCTGCTGCGTCTCGCGGGCCAGTTCGCCCGCGGCGCTGAGGTAGACGTCGACCGCCTCTTCGCGGGCCGCGAGCCGTTCCGCCGGATCGTCCGACGCCTCGACATGCTTGCCCATGATCTCGATGATCGTGTCCTGCCGCAAGCGCAGGCCGTTCTCGATATTGAAGTCGGTCTCCTCGACGACCACCTTGCTCATGCGGGTGAGGTAGAGATAGCCGAATCGATAGTTCAGCGGCGTCGGGTCGAGCAGATTGCCCGCCAGAAAATCGAGGACTTCTCGCCCGATGCTGCCCTGTTTCATGTGCCCGCCAGTTCGCTTGCCAATTCGGCCCGCGTAAGGCCCTCGCTGCGATACCCGGTTATGCCGATCCCGAGTTAATTTTTACCCAAGTTCCAGTCAGAGACGCAAATACCCGCAGCAAGAAAGGCGGGGGACATGGTGATACTGATCGATTGGCTGGCCCAGCGATGGCACGCGCCAAGCTCCGCTAGTCCGGCAAGACCGCGACCGCCTGGATTTCGACCTTGGCGCGGCGTTCGACGAGGCGGTTCACCTCGACCACCGCCATCGCGGGGAAGTGCTTGCCGATGACGCCGCGATAGGCGCGCCCGATTTCCTTCAGGCGCGCGGTGTAGTCCTCGAGATCGGTCATGAACCAGGTCATCGAAACGAGATGACCGGGCTCGCCGCCCGCCGCCTCGACGATCGCTACGATGTTTTCGAGCGTCTGCCGGAACTGGTCGACCAGATCGTCGCTCTCGAATTCCTGCTGCGCATTCCAGCCGATTTGGCCGCCCAGATACAGCGTGCGCCCGGAGGCCGCGATACCGTTGGCATAACCGATCGCGGGCGCCCAGCCTTCGGGGTGGATCGTCTCGTGCATCGTGTCTTTCCTATGAATTTTCGCGCAGGCGGAACCGCTGGATCTTGCCGGTGGTCGTCTTGGGCAAGGCATCCACGAACACCACCGAGCGCGGGTACTTGTAGGGGGCGATGCGGGCCTTCACGTGCTCCTGCAAGCGCTCAACGGTCGCTTCGTCGCGCGCCACGCCCGCGGCGACGACCACGTGGGCCTCGACCACTTGCCCGCGCTCCGCATCGCTCGCGCCGATCACCGCGCATTCGGCGACGTCGGAATGCGACAGCAGCGCCGCTTCGACCTCGGGCCCGGCGATATTGTAGCCCGAGGAAATGATCATGTCGTCCGATCGCGCGGCGAAGTGGAAGCGCCCGTCCTCGCCTTGGCGGAAGCTGTCGCCGGTCAGGTTCCAGCCCTCGCGGACGTATTCCGCCTGGCGCGCATCGGCGAGGTAGCGGCAACCGGTCGGTCCACGCACGGCGAGGCGACCGATTTCTCCCTGCGCCACGTCCTGCATCTCGTCGTCGACGATGCGCGCTTCGTAGCCGGTGACCGGCCGCCCGGTGCAGGCGGGGGCGCGGTCGTCGGGGCGGTTGGTGATGAAGATGTGCAGCAATTCTGTCGACCCGATCCCGTCGAGGATCGGTGTGCCGGTCTTGCGCTCCCATTCCTCCCATACCGGTGCGGGCAGCGTCTCGCCCGCCGACACGGCGAGGCGGAGCGAGGAGAGGTCGGCGCCTTCGTCCATCGCGGCGAGCATCGCGCGATAGGCGGTCGGCGCGGTGAAGCTGATCGTCGCGCGGTGGGTCTCGATCAGTTCGACCATGTTGGCCGGACTCGCCTGTTCGAGTAACGCCGCGGCCGCACCGAACCGCAGCGGAAAGATCGCCAGCCCGCCGAGCCCGAAGGTGAAGGCCAGCGGAGGCGAGCCGACGAAAATATCGTCGGGTGTCACGCCGAGCACTTCCTTCGCATAACCATCGGCGATGATCAGCAGGTCTCGATGGAAATGCATCGTCGCCTTGGGTTCGCCGGTAGTGCCCGAGGTGAAACCGAGCAGCGCGACGTCGTCCTGCGAGGTGTCCGCCGCCTCGAACCGCACGGGCTTGGACAGCGCAACGCGGTCGAGCTCGGCATCGTGATTGGCGGTCCCGTCGAAGCCGACGACCTTTTCGAGGAAGCGCGAATCCTTGGCGCAGGCGACCATTTCGTCGAGGCTGCGCGTATCGCACAGAGCAAGGCCGATCTCGGCCTTGTCGACGATCTTGCACAATTCGCCCGCGCGCAGCATCGGCATGGTGTTGACCGCCACCGCGCCGGCCTTGGTCGCGGCGAGCCAGCAGGCGACCAAGGCCGGGTTGTTGGGCCCGCGGATCAGCACGCGATTGCCCGGCACCACGCCGTAATCCTCGACCAGCGCGCGTGCGATCCGGTTCGACCAGTCGGCCAGTTCCTTGTAGGTGCGCGACCGGCCATTGCCGATCAGCGCGATGCGGTCGCCATGCCCCTCGTCGACCAGCCGGTCGCACAGTTCGACCCCCGCATTGAGCCGCTCGGCATAACCGAACCCGTCGAGCAGCAGCTCCGGCCATTGTTCGAATGGCGGGAGATTGTCGCGCGCGAAGCTGTCGCTGTGGCCGGACGGAAGTAGCTCCATGGTCAGTCTCCTTCGAAGACCGGTTTTTCCTTGGCCGCGAAGGCCTCGAAGGCGCGGTGGAAATCCTTGGTCGCCATGCAGATCGCCTGGGCCTGCGCCTCCATTTCGATCGCGGTATCGATCCCGACATTCCATTCATGCGCGAGCTGGGTCTTGGTGATGCCGTGCGCGAAGGTCGGCCCCGCGGCGAGCGAGCGGGCAAGCTTGCGCGCTTCGTCGAGCAGGTCGCCCGCATCGACCAGCCGGTTGTGGAAGCCCCAGCGCTCGCCTTCCTCGGCGCTCATCACGCGGCCGGTATAGAGCAGCTCGGATGCCCTGCCCTGCCCGATGATCCGCGGCAGGATCGCGCAGGCGCCCATGTCGCAGCCGGCGAGCCCGACGCGGGTGAACAGGAAGGCGGTCTTGGTCTCGGGCGTAGCCAGCCGCATGTCGCTCGCCATCGCCATGATTGCGCCCGCGCCGACGCAAACCCCGTCGAGCGCGGCGACGATCGGCTGCGGGCAGCCGCGCATCGCCTTGACGAGGTCGCCGGTCATGCGGGTGAATTCGAGCAATTGCGGCATCGGTTTCTCGGTCAGCGGACCGATGATCTCGTGGACATCGCCGCCCGAGGAGAAATTGCCGCCCGCACCCGCGACCACCACCACCTTGACCGCCTGGGCATAGGTCAGCGCGCGGAAGGTATCGCGCAATTCGGCATAGCTTTCGAAGGTCAGCGGGTTCTTGCGCTCGGGCCGGTTGAGCGTGATCGTGGCGACGCCGTCTGCGAAGTCCCACAGGAAATGCTCGGGCTGGAAGGTTTCGGGATTCATGCGATCTCCACTGCTTCGCCATTCCGGTCCGACCGGACCAGTTCCACCACGGCGGCGGCGACTTCTTGGGGGGTGATGACGCGGCCCGACGGGTTGAGCCGGGCCAGTTCGGCGCGCGCCTCGTCGGCGCTGCGTCCGGTCTTTTCACGGATCGTCGCGACCGAGCGGGCGAACATGTCGGTATCGACGAAGCCGGGGCAGACGGCGTTGGCGGTGACGCCCCTGCCCTCCATCTCGAGCGCGATCGAGCGCATCAGCCCGACCGCCGCGTGCTTGGCCGCGCTGTAGGGCGAGGCGTAGGCGACGCCGTGAAGCCCCGCGACCGAGGCGACGGTGACGATCCGCCCGCTGCCCGCCTCAACCATCGCCTCGATCACTTCCCTGGTGCAATGGAACACGGCATCGCAATTGACCGACATCGTGCTGCGCCAGGTCTCGAATTCGAGCTTGGCGAACGGGGCGGTCGTGGCGGCCCCGGCATTGTTGACGAGGATGTCGATCGCACCACGCCGCTCGCGCGCAGCCGCGAATGCGGTGGCGACCTGCGCGGGATCGGTGACGTCGCAGGTGGTGACGTAGGCCTGCTCGCCAATGCTGTCAGCGACCTCGCGCAGCGGCGCCTCGCGCCGCCCGAGCAGCGTGATCTTCGCGCCTTGGTCGGCCAGCGCCTGCGCAATTGCCGCGCCGATCCCGGTGCCGCCCCCCGTTACCAGTGCATGGGCACCGTCGATCATCATGCCTTGAATTCCTCCGCTGCAAGCCGCTCCTTCTCCGCCAGCCGGTAGAGCTGGTCGCGCCCGGCGAGATAGGGGTCGGGCCAGGCCACCGACCGGTCGTCGAGCTCGGCCGCCGCGTGCAGCGTCCAGTAGGGATCGCTAAGATGCGGGCGGGCGAGGCAGACGAGATCGGCACGCCCCGCCAGCAGGATCGAGTTCACGTGGTCGGGCTCGTAGATATTGCCGACCGCCATCGTCGCCATGCCGGTCTCGTTGCGGATGCGGTCCGAAAACGGCGTCTGGAACATCCGGCCATACACCGGTTCGGCGCGGGTCGAGGTCTGGCCCGCGGACACGTCGCAGATATCGACGCCCGCCTCCTGCAGCATCGCCGCGATGGCGACCGCCTCTTCCGGCGTCACCCCTTCCTCGCCAACCCAGTCATTGGCCGAGATGCGCACCGAGATCGGCTTGCTCTCGGGCCACTCGGCGCGCACCGCTGCGAACACCTCGAGCGGGAAGCGCATGCGGTTTTCGAGGCTCCCGCCATATTCGTCGTCGCGGCGGTTGGTCAGCGGGGTGATGAAGCTCGACAGCAAATAGCCATGTGCCATGTGCAGCTCGATCATGTCGAATCCCGCGCGCTCTGCCATTTGCGCAGCGGCGACGAACTGATCGCGCACCATGTCCATGTCGCCCCGGTCCATGGGTTTGGGCACCTGGTTGCGATCCGACCAGGGTACCGCCGAAGCGGAAAGCAGCGGCCAGTTTCCCTCGGCCAGCGGCGCGTCCATTTCCTCCCAGCCGAGCTGGGTCGAACCCTTGGGCCCCGAATGGCCGAGCTGGGCGCAGATCTTCGCCCCGGTCTCGGCATGGACGAAATCCGTGAGCCGCTTCCACGCCGCCTCGTGTTCGGGCGCGTAGAGCCCCGGGCAACCGGGGGTGATCCGCCCCTCGGGGCTGACGCAGGTCATCTCGGTATAGACGAGGCCCGCCCCGCCCTTGGCGCGCTCGGCATAATGCGCGAAGTGCCAGTCGGTCGGGCAGCCGTCGACCGCCTTGTACTGCGCCATCGGCGAGACGACGACGCGATTGGCGAGATGCATGCCGCGCAGCTGGAACGGCGCAAGCATCGGCGCGCGCGTGGTATTGCTGCCCGCTTGTCGGTGGAACCAGCCTTCGGCCTCGCCGAGCCAGCGCGCATCGCGCAGCCGCAAATTTTCGTGGCTGATCCGCTGCGAACGGGTCAGCAGCGAATAGGCGAACTGCATCGGCTCGAGCTTGAGGTAACGCTCGACCTCCTCGAACCACTCGCACGAATTGCGCGCCGCCGATTGCAGCTTGAGCACCTCGACCCGCCGTTCCTCCTCATAGGTTGCGAAGGCGCCTTCGAGGTCTGGCTCGTCCTGCAGCAGATCGGCGAGCGCGATCGCGCTTTCCATCGCCAGCTTGGTCCCCGAGCCGATCGAGAAATGCGCGGTCGCCGCGGCATCGCCGAGCAGGACGAGGTTCTCATGGTGCCAGCGCTGGCACAGCACGCGCGGGAAGTTGAGCCAGCCTCCGCCGCGCAGATGTTTCGCGTTGGAAATCAGCTCATGCCCGCCGAGATGATCGGCGAAGATCGCCTCGCAGGTCGCGACCGACTGTTCGCGATCCATCGCGCCGAAGCCGAATGCGTCCCACGTCGCCTCGCTACACTCGACGATGAAGGTCGCGGTGTCGTCGTCGAACTGGTAGGCGTGCGCCCACACCCAGCCATGCTCGGTTTCTTCGAAAATGAAGGTGAAGGCGTCGTCGAACTTCTGGTGCGTCCCGAGCCAGACGAACTTGTTGGCGCGCATTTCGATCTCGGGGCGGAAGACCTCGGTAAAGTGTTCGCGAACCCGCGAATTGACCCCGTCGGCGGCGATGACGAGATCATATTCGCGCATCATGGAGGCGACGTCCTCGACCTCGCTCTCGAAATCCATTTCCACGCCGAGTTCCAAGGCGCGCTGTTGCAGGATCGTCAGCAGCCGCTGGCGCCCGATCCCGCAGAAACCGTGCCCGGTCGACACGATCCGGTTGTCGCCGCGCACCACCGCGATATCGTCCCAATAGGCGAAGTGGTCGCGAATTGCGGCGGCACTGACCGGGTCGTTGGCCGCGAGGTTTTCAAGGGTTTCCTCGGACAACACCACGCCCCAGCCGAAGGTATCGTCGGGACGGTTGCGTTCGAACACGGTGATCGCGCAATCGGGATCGCGCAGCTTGAGGCTGATCGCGGCATACAGCCCCGCCGGCCCGCCGCCGCAAATCGCGACGCGTCTCGGTCTCTTCCCACCACTCTCCACGCCGCCATGAGTGCGCGCAGGCGCAATCGAATTCAAGGTCAATCGGGGCTGTCACCGACATTAGGCGGGAACAATCGCAATCGCGTCGGGGGCGTCGGCAAGCGGGTCCGGGGCTTGGCCTATTCGCCCGGCACGGTCAGGTCCGCCTCGACCAACCGCTCGATCATCGCCTCGGCGGCCGCACGGGCGACCTTGGCGATCAGCTCGCGATCGGTTTCGTCGCCGATCTCGAAGGTGACGGCAGGGATGCCGTAGGTCTCGTAGAACCAGTTCTTCGCGACGCCGCTGCCGCTGGTGTGGCCGGGGCTGCGCCGGACCTCGAATTCGGGCACCCGCGCGCCGATCGCGTCGAGCCAGCGTTCGGTGAATTGGGCGGGCACGGTCGGGAGTTCGGGCGGGATCGTGTAGAAGACGTCGCGCTGGGTCGAATGGAAGTCGACAAGGCCGATCGGCCGATGGCCGGTCGGCAGCGAATCGAGCCAGCGCTTCACGCTGCGGGTCTCGGGCTGCGCGAACCGGCCCCAGTCGCGATTGAGGTCGGTGGCGCCGAGATTGGCCCGCCAGTGCCCGCGCGCGACCCCATCGGGATTGAGCGACGGGACCGCGAGGAAGCGAATGCCCCGACCTTCGAGCGATCCCGCCTCGACCAGTTCGACCAGCCGGACCAGGAAGGCTTCCATCGCCAGCGCACCGGTCACTTCGGGCGGATGCGCGCGGCCGAGCAGGACGACGACGTTCGGCGCCGATGCATCGCCGATCTCGAGCGCATCGATCGGGCGACCCTCGTGGCTGCGGCCGAGGACTACCCTTCTGGTCTGGTTCCACCGATCGAGCCGCTCGATCAGGGCGGCGTAACGGACACCGGCATAGATTTCCTGCCCGGCGACCACGCCCGCTCCGGGCGGCAAGGTGAAGCGCGCGGACCGGTCATCCTCCGCCACTTCGGTCTCGAGCAATTGCCATTCTCCGCCGACCTCGCGCTTCGGCCGATAGCGGTGCTCGGATTCGAGATAGCGCAGGGTGATCGCGACGTCCGGTCCGGGCGCCGCCTCGTAGCGGAAGGCGTACCAGGCGCTCGGGTTGATCGGCGGGGCGTGTTCGGGCGAGACGAGGATCGAAAAGGCCCGTTCGCCCTCGATCGTGCAACGCGATTGCGATGCACCCTCGAAATCGAAAGCAATGGTGACGCTCGCACTGCGGCAGGCGAGCGCATTGGTTCGGGCCTCGGCTGGTTGCACAACCGGCGGGGGCGTGGCGACACATGCCCCCGCCAGCATGCTGGCCAGGATGATGGCGGGCAACCGCTGCATGGTTGCCCGCATTATCAGAACTTCTTCCGCAGCTCGATATGGAACACCCGTCCCCGCGCGCTGTGGAGCTCGCTGAAGAAACCATAGGTTTCGTCGGCCAGCGGCGGATCTTCATCGAACAAATTGTTGATCGCGAAGCGCAAGCGCGTGTCGTCGAGCGGCGTGTCGGTATCCTCGATCGTGTAGGCGATCGAGAAGTTCATGGTGAACCACTCGTCGACCGGGAAGAAGTTCGCGTTCGGGTCTTCCGACACGATCAGATTGTCGCGCACGACGCTGGTGTCGTAGACCATCCCGACATACTGGCCGTAAAGACCGATTTCGACCGGGCCCTGCTCCCAGTTGATCGAACCGCTGGCACGCCATTTCGGACGGCCTTCGACCTCGAGCAGTTCGCCTAGCCCGCCGACCGTCACGTCGAGCGGCAGTGTGCCCGCCGCCACCGCGTCGAGGATCTCCTGCCCGTCGGGGCCTGCATCCTGAACGAAGCTGATCAGCCGCGCGACATTCAACCGCACCCGGAACCTGCCGAGGCCGAAATCGGGAACGTTGTAGAACAGCCCGAAATCCATCCCCTTCGAGGTCCGGCTGTCGAGGTTGAGATAGGGATCGTTGACGAAGTCGATGCTGCCTGCCGCGTCGAGGCCGGTCCCGGCGAACAGCGCGATCTGGTCGGCGGTCGGCGCGAGGCGGACAACGTTCGGGTTGGTGCTGCCGTTGAGGCGGCGGAGCAGGTCGAGCGCGATCGCGTTGTCGTCGCCGAACGTGCCGACCAGCCCGGTCTGCCGTACACGCCAGTAGTCCGCCGTCAGCGTCAGGCCGGGAATGAACTCGGGCTCGAGCACCACGCCCAGATTGATGCTGGTGCTGTCCTCGGGAACGAGCTCGTCGGTCCCCGACCGGAACGAGATCACACCCGCGCCCGCGCACGAACCGAGGCTCGGGATCACGCCCTTGATCACCTGCGCCTGGCACTGCACGAAATCGTCGCGCGTGTTGGAACGGGTGGTGCCCTCGTCGTTGACCTGGACGAGGTTCGGCGCGCGGAACCCTTGCGACCAGGCGCCGCGCAGCGTCACGCCCGGCACGGTGGTCCAGGAGGCGGCAACGCGCGGAACAATCGCGGTTTCGTCGATATCGTCGAAATGCTCGAGCCGGCCCGCGAGCTGGAGGTTGAGTTCCTCGACCAGCGGCACGTCCATCCCCTCGCTGACCAGCGGCACGAAGATCTCGGCGAAGGCCGAGTAGACATTGCGCTCGCCCTTGGTGTCGGGCGACGGGCTGGTGCCCGCGACGTCGCTGCCGTTGAATTCGCCGGTCACGCTGTCGGTGAAGGTGATCGTCCCGTCGGCCGCCACGCCGATATCGCCGCCCGGCAGCGCCGAACTGCAGCAGACCCGCATTCGCGCCACCTACAGGTCGCGCCGCTATCCCAACCTGCTCGTCGTCGACAAGGAGAACGGACGCAAGGCCGACGCCGCCAATGCCGGGATCGGATTCGCGCGGACCCCGCTGGTCTGCGTGATCGACGCCGATTCGATCATCGAACCCGACGGCCTTCTGCGCGCGGCCGAACCGTTCATGTATGACGATGGCAGGCTGATCGCCGTGGGCGGCGCGATCCGCATCGCCAACGGCTGCACGATCAAGGGCGGCTCGCTGCAGAAGATCGGCATCTCCAAGAGCCTCGTGCCGCGTTTCCAGACGGTCGAATATCTCCGCGCCTTCCTGATGAACCGGGTGGCCAACGCCCATACCAACACGCTGATGCTGATCTCCGGCGCCTTCGGCCTGTTCCGCCGCTCGACCCTCGTCGAGATGGGCGGGTACCGCCACGATACCGTCGGCGAGGACCTCGAACTGGTGGTGCGCATGCACCGCCACATGCGCGATCGCGAGCGCGAATACCGGATGGCCTTCGTTCCCGACATCGTCTGCTGGACCGAGGCGCCGGCCGCGCTCGACGGACTCGATAACCAGCGCAAGCGCTGGCAGCAGGGTGCGCTTGAAACGCTACAGTGCCATCGCGGCATGATCTTCAACCCGCGCTACGGTCGGATCGGGATGCTCGCCATGCCGCAGATCGTGCTCGAGGATATCATCGGCCCACCGGCTGAACTGCTCGGCTACCTGGTGCTGCCCGCGGCGGCCTTGCTCGGTCTGCTCGACCCGATGATGGCGCTCGCCTTCTTCTTCGTTTCGGTGGTTTTCGGCTGCGTGCTAAGCCTCGGCACCTTGGCGCTCGAGGAACAGCAATTGCGCCGCACCCCCACCGCCACCGATCTCGTCCGCATCGGCATCGCCGCGGTGATCGAGAACTTCGGCTATCGCCAGATCAATCTCTGGTATCGCCTTCAGGGCATCCGACGTTTCATGAAGAAGGATTCCACCTGGGCCGCGGTTCCCCGCGTGGGATTCGGCAAGGGCTAGCACCCAGCCCGGAGCAAAATGAAACTGTAATTCGCCCAAGGCCGCCGCGCGCGCGCATGCGATCCGGCGGGACCGGCTCGCGGGGGTTGTTCTGGCGAGGAATTGGATGCCCCGTGAGGATTCGAACCTCAATTGACGGAGTCAGAGTCCGCAGTCTTACCATTAGACGACGGGGCAATCGGAGGCGCGCATCTAGGTCGGTGCCGGGGATTCGTCAAGCATAGCGATCGCAAGCTTTCGCACCCCCCGATCGGTCCCAAATCCGAACCGAACTTGCCGATTCGAATCGCTTGCCCTAGGTTCGGTGACAGGTTCCCGCGAGCCCCTGCTCGCGGGCGAAAGAACAAGAGACACGCGTATCATGGCGGAAGACGATCCGTCGGCAGTGCGCGGGGCACATAATCGGGACCGGGAGCACAGGTCCGGCGGGAACGGCAGGTCGCAGGGCCACTCGCATAACGGAAAGGCTTCCCCACACGCCTCGCGCCCGCCCGGCCAGCACCGGGACAACGGCAAACCGGCCTCGTCGGTTTCCGGCAGCGGCAGCAAGAACGGCCGGGCCACGCCCGCCCGCAACCCTTTCATTCGCACCCCACACCACCGGCAGGCCTATGCCGCGCTCGATCTCGGTACCAATAATTGCCGCCTGTTGATCGCGCGGCCCGAGGGCGAGAACTTCACCGTGATCGACGCCTTCAGCCGGGTCGTGCGGCTGGGCGAAGGATTGGCGCTCAATGGAAGGCTGTCCGACGAGGCGATGGAACGCACGCTCGCTGCGCTGCATGTCTGCGCGGGCAAGCTGCGCCGCCGCCGGGTGCACCTCGCGCGTTCGGTCGCGACCGAGGCCTGCCGCCGCGCGGCCAATGGCGCCGAATTCATCGAGCGGGTGCGCAAGGAAACAGGGATCGTGCTCGACATCATCTCCGCGCGCGAGGAGGCTCGGCTCGCGGTGCTCGGTTGCCACGTCCTGCTCGAACACGGCGAAGGACCGGCGATGATCTTCGATATCGGCGGCGGTTCGACCGAGCTGGTGCTGGTCGAGACCGGGGGCACCATTCCCACCATCATCGACTGGCAGAGCGTGCCGTGGGGGGTGGTTTCGCTGACCGAGGAGATCG
This sequence comes from Pseudoblastomonas marina, assembly GCF_034374265.1. Taxonomy (NCBI): domain Bacteria; kingdom Pseudomonadati; phylum Pseudomonadota; class Alphaproteobacteria; order Sphingomonadales; family Erythrobacteraceae; genus Pseudoblastomonas; species Pseudoblastomonas marina. The sequence continues at coordinate 2,008,249 of NZ_CP139718.1, forward strand.
GGCCCGAGCCCGAGGGCCCCGAGACCGAAGGCAGCCGGGCGGCGCGGCTGGCGCGCTATGCCAGGATGCGCGAGACGGTGGCCGATTCCTTTGCCGAATTCGCCGAGCGGATCGCACCGTCGCGGCGCGAGAGCCGCTTCGGCGAAGGCGGGCTCCGGCTGCTCGGCACCAGCGGCACTGTGACCACGCTCGCCAGCCTCCACCTCGAACTGCCGCAATATGATCGCGGCGCGGTCGATGGTCTGATCATGCCGAGCCAAGGCATGCGCGACATCGCCGAGCGGCTGTCCTCGCTCTCGCCCGAGGAACGCGGCGAGGTGCCGTGCATCGGCCATGACCGCGCCGAGCTGGTGGTAGCAGGCTGCGCGATCCTAGAGACGATCCTCGACCTGTGGCCGGCCGAGCGGCTCGGCGTGGCCGATCGCGGCATCCGCGAGGGAATCCTGCGCTCGATGATGGCATCGGGGCTGCAGGGCGAGCAGGCGCGCCGCGAAATCGTCGCCGGTCGGGGAGATACAGCATGAGCCGTTCGGGCAAGGACCCGGTCCGGCGGGTGAAGAAAGCCCGCGGACGCAGCGAAAGCTCGCGCCGCTGGCTCGAACGCCAGCTCAACGATCCGTGGGTCAAGCAGGCCAAGCAGGATGGCTATCGCAGCCGTGCCGCCTACAAGCTGAAGCAGATCGACGAGAAGTTCGACCTGCTGCGCGGAGCGCGACGCGTGGTCGACCTCGGCGTCGCGCCGGGCAGCTGGGCGCAACTGGTACGCGAGGTCGCGCCGAAGGCCGAGCTGGTCGGGATCGACCTGCTCGAGACCGAGCCGATCGAGGGCGTGACGCTGCTGCAGATGGATTTCATGGACGATGCGGCGCCCGATGCGCTGAGCGACGCGCTGGGCGGGCCGCCCGACCTCGTCCTGTCGGACATGGCCGCCAATACCACCGGCCACAAGACGACCGACCAGCTGCGCACGGCGGGACTGGTCGAGACCGCCGCGCATTTCGCGATCGAGACGCTCGTGCCGGGCGGCAATTTCGTCGCCAAGGTGTTCGCCGGTGGCACCGACGCGGAACTGCTCTCGGTGCTCAAGCAGCACTTCAAGAGCGTCAAGCACGCCAAGCCCGAGGCGAGCCGCAAGGGCTCGCCCGAATGGTACGTCGTGGCGAAGGGCTTCAAGGGGCGCGGCTAAGCCACCTTCTTGGCGCCGCTAGCATGGCGACGCGAACCAAGGCGCAAGGCGCGCCCGCGCAGGAGGGCCGCCGCGACCGCGCCGCCGCGCAATGACGAATTACAAGTGGCCGCTGACCTTATTCTTCGGGGATCTGGTCGGAAAGGATGGGTGTATCCTGGAGTTCCGGATCTGGCTGATTGACCGCGGTGGCATCGTCGAAGTCGGTGCCGACCTGTTCGCCCATCTCGCCATTGTCCTGGGCCGGGGCGTCACCTTCCTCGGGCTCTTCGACCGGGGGTGGCGGCAGCGCGATGTTCGAACCCTGCGTGTTGAGCCATGCCATCAGGTTGGCGCGGTCCTCGGGCTTGCCGAGACCGGCGAAGCTCATCTTGGTCCCCGCGGCGAACTTGCGCGGGCTGGCGAGCCAGGCGTCCATCTGTTCCCAGGTCCAGGTGCCGCCGACGCCCTTGAGATCGGCCGAATAGGCAAACGAACCCGAGGCGATCGGCGCGCCCATGATGGCATGGATGTTGGGGCCGATGCCGTCGGCGCCGCCCGGGGTGACCGTGTGGCAGGCGGAGCACTTTGCAAAGACCTGCTCGCCCGCGGCGAGATCGGCATTGGCGAGCAGCGTCGCCAGCGCGGGACCATCGTCCTCGCCACCTTCTTCCGCCGCACCTTCGATGAAGTAGCCACCTTCTTCGGGGGCGTGCGGCTTGTCAGCCTGGAAATAATGAGAGGAGAGGCTCGCGCCGCCGAGCAGCACGATCCCGGAAAAGAGGATCCAGCCGAAGGTTGTGTTGGTCCGATCGTCCATGGCGTTTTCGCGTCTTTGCTAGTGATGGAAGTTTGCGCGCCGCCTTAGGAGCGGGAGCCGATCAAGGCAAGGGTGCGAAGGCGCAGGATCAGTCGTCCTCACCGCCATCTTCGCCGGCGAAGATCGCCACTTCGTTCAATCCCTCGGAATCGGCGCGCCCGCGATACATGCCGGTGGTGTCGAAGGCGAAGGCGAGATCGCCGTTCGCGCCCGCGACGATCACACCGCCATTACCGCCGAGCGCGCCCATTTCGGCGATCACCGCTTCGCCCGCGACCTTCGCGCTCTCGCCCTTCATCCGCATCCGCGCGCAAATCTCGGCGGCAACGTTGGTGCGGATGAAATATTCGCCCCAGCCGGTCGCGGAGACGGCGCAGGCGCGATTGTCGGCATAGGTGCCCGATCCGATGATCGGCGAATCGCCGATCCGTCCCCAGCGCTTGCCGGTCATCCCGCCGGTCGAGGTGCCGGCGGCCAGGTTGCCGTTGCTGTCGCGCGCGACCGCGCCGACCGTGCCGAACTTGGTATCGATTGCGAGCTGGCTCATGCCCTGCTCTTCCATCTGCGCCGCCTTGTAGCGCTCGAGAGCCTCGCGGCGGCTGTCGGTGCCGAACCACGCCGGGTCGACCAGCTCGAGCCCCTGTTCCGCCGCGAACTGCTCCGCCCCCTCGCGGCTCAAGAATACATGGGGACTGTCCTCCATCACCGCACGCGCGAGCAGGATCGGGTGGCGGACGTTGCGCGTGCCGGTGCTGGCGCCCGCATCGCGGGTGCGGCCGTCCATGATCGAGGCGTCGTGTTCGTTGACCCCGTCCCAGGTGAAGACCGCGCCGCGCCCGGCGTTGAACTTGGGATCGTCCTCCATCAGCGTGATCGCGGCGACCACCGCGTCCATCGCGGTTCCACCTTCTGCGAGCACTTTCGACCCGGCATCGAGCGCGGCCTGCAGGGCAGCCTCGTATTCGGCGCGGGTCTCCGCATCCATCCGCTCGGGCGACATCGTGCCCGCGCCGCCATGGATCGCGATCGACCATTCGGGATCGTGTGCGGACGCCGGGGCGGCGAGAAGAAGGAGAAGCCCGGCGAAAGCGAGAACGGGGGCGGCGAAGAACTGGCTGAGAATACGCATGCCGGCGGTTGTGTAACCGCGCCCGGCGATTGGCAAGAGGCCAGATTATGCACACGCCATTTGGTTAAAGCCCCGCAACCTGTTAATTTGGGCCTCATCATAAACACGGGGAAGGAAACGATATGCAACTAGGGAATTATCGTTGGGACCAGGATGTCGCGATGGAGGTTCTCGAGAAGATCGGGCTCGCCGTCGTCATCCTCCTGGCCACTTGGGTGGCTGCACGGGCGGCGAAATGGGCATTCGCCAAGCTTGTCGACAAGATTTCCTTCTTCCAACGCGGGACCGGCAGCGGGCGATCGCTCGGTGAATCGCTGGGCGAGATCGTCAGCCTGCTGATCTGGCTGTTCGGGCTGCTCGTCCTGCTGACCGTGCTCGGCCTCGCTTCGGTGGCCGATCCGATCAACGCGCTGCTCGCCAACGTGGTCGACTTCATCCCGAACCTGGTCGGTGCGGGGCTCATCTTCTTCATCGGCCTGATGGTCGCGAAGATCGTGCGCGACCTCGTCACGACGACGCTGCAGACGGTCGATTTCGACAAATGGGCCAATCGCGGCGGGGTAGACACCGTCACCGGCAACAGCACGATCAGCAAGACCATCGGCACCGTGATCTACGCGATCATCGTGGTGTTCGTCTCGATCCTCGCGCTCGATGCGCTCAACCTCGACAGCGTGATGGCTCCAGCGAGCAACATGCTTCAGCTGATCTTCGACGCGATCCCGCGGATCATCGGGGCGGCGATCCTGCTCGGCATCGGCTACGTCATCAGCCGCTTCGTGGTGGAATTCCTCAAGGAAATCCTCGCCGGGCTCGGCGTCGACCGTTCGCTGCAGGCCGCCGAGATCCTGCCCCACGACACGCGCGCATCAAGCGTGATCGCACGCGTCGTGCAGGTCGCGATCATCCTGTTCTTCGCCATTGCGGCGACCAGGCTGCTCGGCTTCCCGGAACTGACGGCGCTGCTCAACGAAGTCCTCGAACTGGGCGGCAAGGTCGTGTTCGGCGCGGTCGTGATCGGGGTGGGCTTCTTGCTCGCCAACATGCTCCAGCGGATCATCGACGGGGCGGAGAGCGGGTCGTCCGCGGGCTCGATCGTGAAGTGGGCGACCATCATCCTCTTCACCTTCATGGGCCTGAGCTTCACCGGCGTCGGCGACATCATCACCGAAACCGCATTCACCGCGATCGTGATCGGTGTCTCGGTGGCGGGTGCGCTGGCCTTCGGCCTCGGCGGCCGCGAGTGGGCCGCGCGCAAGCTCGAACAGATGGACGACGCGGCGGGCGATGGCGTGCCACCGGCACCCAAGCCGCCGCGCCGGCGTTCGACCAAGGGCTCGGAAGATCCGCTGCCCCCCGGCGCGTGATCGACGGCGATGGCAATGCGGCGGGGCGCGGGATTTCGATCCCGCGCCCCGTCTGCTTGACCGGCACCGCGTTCCCCGCGAACACGATCGGGAAGGAACCCTTAACGGAGGCGGGCGCGGTGTGGCGCCCGAACAGATCATGACCCCGGAAGAACGCATCCACCGGCTCAACCATGCAAACAAGAACTGCCGCCAGATGCTGGGCGCGGTCGATCGCAAGCTCGCCGAGGCATTGCGATGCCTCGAAGATGGGCGTCACGAGGAATGCGAAGCCCTGCTCGGCCAGTTGAAGCAGGCGCTGCCAGAAGCGATCAAGGTAATCGAGCACGACGACTGAGCTGGCCCGGACCAGCGCCGTCCCTCGCGATCACAGCCAGCGCAGTTTCCGGAACAGGAAATAAAGCGCGAACATGATCGCGATGCACAGGCCGACGACCCACCAGAACGCTTCGGGATCTTCCAATCCGGGCATCCCGCCGACATTGATCCCGAACAGGCCGGTGAGAAATCCGAGCGGCAGGAAGATTCCCGCCACGATGGTGAGCATGTAGGTCGCGCGTTCGTTCGCCGCGAGCGCGCGGGCGCGCAGCTCGTCCTGCATCACCATCGCGCTTTCCTTAGAGATATCGATGTCGTCGAGGTAGCGGCGCAGCCGGTCGATCGTCTCTGCGATTTCGCGGCGGTCGTGATCCTCGAACCATGGCGGCGCTTCGCGGCTGATCGCTTCGAGCGCGACGTGCTGCGGACCCATGTGACGCTTAAGGGCTAGGCAGTTGCGCCGGATGCTTGTGATCCTGTCGAGCATGCTGTCGGTATCGCCCTCGAGATCGGCCTGTTCGAGTTCGTCGATATGGTCGTTCATGTCGACGATCGCGGCGTTCATCCTTGTGACGAGGTTTTCGGCCAACTCAGTCACGATCGCCCCGCAATCGCGCGGGCCGATGCCGTCGTCGATCGCCTTCAGCACGCGGCGCGGGGACTGCATCGGGTGGCGCCGCAGCGTGACCAGCCGCGCCCCGTCGCACCACAATTGCATCGAGATCATGTCCTCCGGTTGGGCCCCCGGGTTGAAGTTGATCCCGCGCAGCGTCGCGACCAGCGTACCGGCTTCGCGGAATGCACGCGGCCGGGTACGGTCGGAGACCAGCAGTTCCCAGGTCGGTTCGGGCAGGCCGAGACCGTCGCGCAACCACTCGGTCACGCCCGCGCGATTGCGGCACAGATGGACCCACATGATTTCGCCCGGGGCGGCGGGCTTCCAGTCCCGCGCTTCGTCCCAGCCGATCACTCGCGCCCCGCCCTCGCCGTCGAGGACGCGCCCGAACAGCAGCGGGCCATCGGCATCGTCTTCGCGGGCAGCTTCGTTGTCGGTCACCGATCCCGTCTCGCCCAAAGCTGCGGCGTTGGCAACGCGGTGCGGCCTAAGCGCCACGAAAATTCAACCGTTAAGTGGATCGCAAAGGAACGGCTTGCCGCCACGGCTGGCCTGTAGGAAGATATCCAGATGCAGAACAAGCCTTTCATCGCTGCGCTCGGCCTATCGAGCGCGCTCGTTGCCACACCTGTCGTTGCAGGTGGATTCTACGTCCAGGAGCAGTCCGGAATCGAGGCCGGTCGCGCCTATTCCGGCGAAGCTGCCGCCGCCGATAGCGGCGCGACGATCTTCTTCAACCCGGCGGGGATGACCGAACTCGAAGGCATCAATATCGAGGGCGGCGGGCAATTGCTGTTCGTCACCGCGCAGCAGGACAACGCCGGATCGACGCGCACCGTGCCGGGCCTGGCGGGGACCGTTCCCGTTGCCGGCAGCGACGGCGGCAATCCGTTCGCCCAGCCGATCCCGATCCCGAGCTTCTATGCCAGTGCACAGGTCAGCGACCGCGTGTGGGTCGGTGTCGGCGTCAACAGCCCGTTCGGCGTCGCGTCGGGCTACGAGGACGATTTCTTCGGCCGCTTCGATGCGGTGCAGGCAGACCTGCTGACCTTCAACGTCCAGCCGAGCGTCGCGGTCAAGCTGACCGAGAACCTCTCGCTCGGTGGCGGGATCGACATCCAGTATATCGACACCACGCTGGTCAACGCGCTGCCCAACCTCTCGCCGACCGCGCCCGACGGGCGCTTCGCGATCGAAGGCGACGATATCTCGTTCGGCTTCAATGTCGGCGCGCTGTTCAAGGCCGGCCCGCTGCGCTTCGGCGCGCATTACCGTTCGCAGGTCGAACACACGCTCGAAGGGCCGCTCGAGATCTCGGGCCTCGCCGGACCGCTCGCGCCGCAGAACGGCACGTTCGACGCGACCACGCCGATCACCATGCCCGATATCGCCACGCTCTCGGTCGCGATCGACCCCGGCGGCAAGTGGCGAGGCTATGCTACCGCGCGCCATTACGACTGGAGCGATTTCGACCGGATCGACTTCATCGCCCCCGGATTCCCGCCGACCAGCAGCCCGCAGAACTACGAGGACACGATGTCGATCGCGGCGGGCGGCGAATATGACTTCTCCGACAAGCTCACGCTGCGAGCGGGCACGATGTGGGACGAAAGCCCGGTCGGCGACACGTTCCGCTCGACCCGCGTGCCCGATGGCGACCGGCTCTGGGCCAGCGCCGGTGCGACCTATCGCCTGACCGATCACATGGCGGTGAACCTCGCCTACAGCCACGTCTTCGTCTCGAGCGAGCCGATCGCGCGTCAGACGGTGTTCTATCCCGGTACGCCGGCGCAGACGAGCGTGGTCACCCGCTCGAACAGCACCGGCGATGCAGACGTGCTCGCCTTCTCGCTATCGACGCGCTTCTAAGGCGTTTTCCTAAGCGCGCCGGGCCTGTTATGCAGGGCCCATGTTCCCGCGTATCGCAATCGTGCAACATAGCGCCCATATGGGCGGCGCACACCGCTGCGCGCGGTCGTCTTTTCTTTGCCCTGGACAGTGTAACACCCGGTCCATGCCCGTTAGGATTTGAGCCTTGAGCCTAGATTCCATCCGTCCCTGGCGCACGATCGAGCGCCGCCAGTCCCGCCAGATCATGGTCGGCAGCGTGCCGGTCGGCGGCGATGCACCGATCACCGTGCAGACCATGACCAACACCCCGACCGAGGATGTCTCCGCGACGATCGACCAGATCCGCCGCTGCGAGGAGGCGGGTGCGGACATCATCCGCGTGTCGTGCCCCACCGCCGAGGCGACCGAGCGCTTCGACGAGATCACCAGGGCCGCAGCGATCCCGATCGTTGCCGACATCCATTTCCACTACAAGCGCGCGCTCGAGGCCGCCGACAAGGGCGCGGCCTGCCTGCGCATCAACCCGGGCAATATCGGCAGCAGCGAACGCGTCGCCGAGGTCGTTCGCGCGGCCAAGGCGAACGGTTGCGCGATCCGCATCGGCGTGAACGCGGGCAGCCTCGAAAAGGACCTGCTCGAGAAATACGGCGAGCCCTGCCCCGAGGCGCTGATCGAAAGCGCGCTCGACCACATCAAGCTGCTGCAGGACCACGATTTTCACGACTACAAGGTGGCGGTGAAGGCCAGCGACGTATTCCTCGCGGTGGCCGCCTACCACGGCCTCGCCGAAGCGGTCGACTGCCCCTTGCATCTCGGAATTACCGAGGCGGGCGGGCTGATCGGCGGGACGGTGAAGAGCTCGATCGGGATCGGCTCGCTGCTGTGGGCCGGGATCGGCGACACGATCCGCGTCTCGCTCTCCGCCGAACCCGAGGAAGAGGTCCGGGTCGGCTTCGAGATCCTCAAGGCACTTGGCCTGCGCACCCGCGGCGTGCGCGTCATTTCCTGCCCCTCCTGCGCACGGCAGGGGTTCGACGTGATCCGCACCGTGCAGGCGCTCGAGGAGCGGCTCCAGCACATCAAGACCCCGATGAGCCTCTCGGTGCTCGGCTGCGTCGTCAACGGCCCGGGCGAAGCGCGCGAAACCGATATCGGCATCACCGGCGGCGGCAACGGCAAGCACATGGTCTACCTCTCGGGCGTGACCGACCACCACGTGAAATCGGGCGACATGCTCGATCACATCGTCGACCTCGTCGAACAGCGCGCGGCGATGATCGAGGACCAGATGAGCGATGCCGGCAATGCCGACGCGGTGGCGGCGGAGTGACCGAGCCCCGGCTCGCTTGACAGAAAGCGTCTGTGTCGAATGTTTACCCGGTCCGCCATGCTCGCGGCGGTAAACAGGAGGACCCAGATGAAGAAATCCATGATTGCGCTGGTCGTGTTCGGCGCCACGCTCGCCGGTTGCGGCTCGGGTATCGGGCAAGCGAAACAGGAAATGGCCGAAAGCTGTTTTTCTAGCGGCAACGGTCGGCTGACCGAAAGCGAATGCGCCTGCATGGCCGACAAGGCGTTCGAAACGCTCAACAGCGAGGAACGCGCCTTCATCGACAAGCTCTACTCGCTCGAGCGCGGCGTGCCCGACGCCGAGGCCGCCGAGCGACTCGGGATGGAACGCAGCGAGTTCAACCGCCTGTCGCGCGCCTATATGGGCAAGGTCCGCGACGGGGCGATCGGCGCCGCCCGCCAATGCGTCGGCGCCTGAAGTCGCATCGGATGGCCGTGTTCGCGCCCGGCCTCCTTCGCCACGATCCATCGCAGCCGCGGATAATCGCATCGCATTCAGGCTTTGCTAAACCGTAAATGTGCTATGAAGGGGTTATGGATCGACGCACACTGATCAAGTCAGGGCTCGCCTTCGGTGCCGTTGCGGCGCTTCCCGCGCGCCTGTCCGCCCAGGTTGCGACCCATTCGCCGCGCGATCGGCGCCTGTTCGAGATCGCCCGCCGGGGCATCGAGGAACACGGCGCACTGCTGTGGCACAAGGATGTCGTCGGGATCGCCGATTTCGGCCTGCATTCGGCCAATGAACGGCTGCATTTCGTCGATCTCGCGAACGAGCGCGTGCATTCCTACCTGTGCTCGCACGGCACGGGGTCGGACCCGCAGCACGATGGCTGGCTCAAAAACTTTTCGAATGTCGAGGGCTCGAATGCGACGAGCCGCGGGGCCTATTTCACCCGCGGCTGGTACACCGGGCGCTACGGCGTCTCGATCCGGCTAGACGGGCTCGATGCGACCAATTCCAACGCGCTCGACCGAGCGATCGTGATGCACCAGGCAACCTATGCCCGCGCCGAACATGTCGAGCGGTGGGGTCGGCTCGGCCGTTCGAACGGCTGTTTCGCAATGGACCCGAAGGATTTCGACGAGGCCAAGCTGCATCTCGCCGGCGGCAAGCTGCTGTTGGCCGACAGCTATGGCATCGGGCCCGACGGCGGCGAGATCATTCCGCCCTTCCAGCAGGCCGAAATCCTCCAGCCCGATCCCCCGCGCGACGAACAGCGCACCAATCCGGGGATCTACTAGGCTCCGGGAGCTTCGATCGCGACCGCCTTCTCGCTGGTGACGCGCGCACGGTTGCCCACGCGCTCGGCGTCGAAGCTCGCGAGCACCGGCGCGTCGCGGTCGTAGATGTCGCCGAAGGTCTTCATCTTGCCGTCGACGTCGGTCCCCATAGTGAAATAGGTGATGTAGACCGGCCATTTCCGCTCCAGCGGGACCTTGGTGTACTTGCCCGACGCGGCGATCTCGACCGCCTCGTCGCGCGTCGCGCCCTTGCCCACGATCGCCATCGTGATCGCGAGTTCGTCGGCGTGTTCGGTGCGGATGCAACCATGGCTGAGTGCGCGGTAGTCCTGGGCGAACAGCGATTTCGCCGGCGTATCGTGGATGAAGATTGCATGCGGGTTGGGCATGTCGAGCTTCATCCGGCCGAGCGAATTGCCCGGACCGGGCTGCTGCACGACAGTCACCCAGCCATTCTCCCCTCTGGTCGCGACATAGCCGTTGGCACGCGCCCAGGCAGGATTGTTCAGCACCTTCGCGCCAAGCCCTTCGCCTTTCACGATCGATTGCGGCACCGTCCAGGTCGGGTTGAAGACCACGCCCTCGACCGTTTCGGCGAGCTGCGGGGTCGCGGTGCGGCCCGGCTTGCCCACGATGGTGCGGTAATTGAACAATACCTTGTCGCCCACGGTCACGCGCAGCTTGTATTCGGGGACATTGGTGAGGAGGTAGAACCGGCCCAGCTCTCGCGGGAGCCAGCGCCAGCGATCCATGTTCGCCATGATCAGCTTGCGCTTCTTCGTCTCGGTGGTCTTCGCCAGTTCGGCCTTGAGCGCAGCGTAGTCGCGATGCTCGGGCGCCAGCCCCACCAGCGCCCCGGCAATATCGCCGCTTGCAAGCGCCTGCTCCATCACGGTGAAGGTCGGCAGGCGATCGGCGTCGGGATCGACCACGAACCACTGGCGGCGCGCGTCCATCGGGGTGCGCCCGTCGCGCAGATCCTCGACCAGGTAGACGAAGATTCGGCTGGCGAGCGTATCGAGCGCTTCGCCTTCGCCCGCGTCGATCGCGGCACGCAGCGCTTCGGGCTCGTAGTCGGCGGGTATCAGGCCCTCGGTCCCGATGTTCTCGACCGCGGCGAGGAGCGCCTCGGCGTGCTTGACCGACCATTCACCGACCGGGTCGGGATCGGCCTCGGGCGGGATGTCCTGGACCACCGCCTGCGAGACTTCCTGTTCGACCGTCACGCGGTCGACCGCCATCGAATCGGTCGAGATCTCGGTTTCCGCGCCGGCTTCCTGCGCGCCTGCGGCCAGCGGAGTCACCAACAGCGTCGCAGCGCCGAGCGAAAGAATGGTCCTGGTATTCATCTTGATCCCTGTCTTCGGCGGAATCTCCCGCCAACGTCGTGCGCTTATAGCATGTGGGTAGCTGTCGCGTAACTGAATCGCGGCGCTTGTCGCGCAGTCATTCGCCGCGCATGAGGCACGCCATGCCGGACCGTCACCTTCACCTCATGCCCGTTCTCGCCGCGCTCGCCGGGGTCGCGTGCCTGTCGTTGATGGACGCCTTCATGAAGGGCGCGGCGCTGGCGATCGGGGCCTATAGCGCGGCGGTGCTGCGTTACGGGATCGGCTTTGCCGTCGCCGCGCCGGTGTGGCTTGCCGCAGGTGGGCGCTGGCCCGCGCGCGAGCCGCTGCGCTTCCACCTGATCCGCGGCGTGATCTCCGCCTTCATGGCGCTGACCTTCTTCTACGCGCTGACCAAGCTACCGATCGCCGAGACGATCGCGATCAGCTTCTTCGCGCCGATCCTCTCGCTCTATCTCGCCGCGCTGCTGCTCAAGGAGCAAATCCGGCGGGAGGCGATCTGGGCGGCATTGCTCGGCCTCGCCGGCACGCTGGTGATCGTGGGCGGGCGGATCGGCCGCGAGCGAATGACCGAGGATGCCGCGCTGGGCCTCGCCGCGATCACTTTCTCCGCCCTGCTCTACGCCTACAACCTCGTGCTCGGGCGGCAGCAGGCGCTGGTCGCCAAGCCGCTCGAAATTGCCACCTTCCATAGCGGAATCGGGGGGCTGGTGCTCGCCTTCGGTGCGCCGTGGTTCCTCGTCCTGCCGGACGCGGCGGTAACCGGCGATCTCGCCGCTGCCGCGCTGCTGACCGTGGTCGGCGCCGCGGCGCTCGCATGGGGATATGCCCGCGAAGAGGCGCAAGTCCTGGTTCCGATGGAATATTCGGGGTTCCTGTGGGCGAGCCTGTTCGGATGGCTCTTCTTTCGCGAGGCCGTCCCGCTGACGACGATATCCGGCGTGCTGCTGATCGTGGCGGGCTGCTGGATCGCCACCCGGCGCAAGCGGCCCGAGATAGGCGCGATCTAGGCGGAACTCGAACGGGCTGCGGTCGGTTGATGGGGCAAAGGAGATATCCATGACCGACGGACCGAAGAGCCAGGAACAGCGCCAGGCCGGCCTAGCCCCCGAAACGCATAATGACGAGCAGGACGATCATCGCAGCCAGGCGCAGGAAGTGACCGAACAGGCCGAGACGTTGACCGAGGAAACGCGCTCGCCGACCGAAAGCGAGAAGGGGCCGAACAAATCGGGCCTCATGGGCGATTCGACCCAGGACACGATCGACCACATGCGCGACATGGAAAGTTCGGGTCGGGTCGACATGGACGCCTATCGGGGCGAACCGAACCACGACGACAATGTCGACAAGTTCGGAAAGGACAAGAAGCCCGACGGGCTGCGCGGCGACGGGACCTGATCCGCGCCGCATCCTTTCCGGGGCTTCAGCCTACCACCACAAACCGACCGTGAGCACCGCTGCGCCGAACGCCACGCCGTAAGCCATGCCGCGAAAGTTGGGCGTCGAGATCGGCTCGAATTCGTGCGTGTCGAGCCGCGCGAGCGTATGGCAGGCGCGGCGCTGGGCGCTGATCGCCAGCCAGGCCCCGCCGAGGATGAAGGCGCTGGCGATCAGCTTGGGGACCCAGCTCGGATCCCACGCGCCGAATAGCGCGCGAAAGCCGAGCCCGATCCCGATCGCAGCGAAAGCGGTGCGCATCCACCCGGCGAAGGTTCGCTCCATCGCCATGATGTTACGGTCTTCGGCAAGGTCGGTGCGCACCTCCGCCCAATGCGTGCTCTTGTCCTCGTCTGCGGGCGGATCGTCCTGTGCCATCGGCAAACTCTAGCCCGCCCTTGGCGAAAGGCAAATCTCAGCGCTCGCCCGCCTCGCGCTTCAGCTCGTAGAGTTTTTCGAGTGCGTCGCGGGGGCTAAGCGCATCGATATCAAGCGCCCGGAGTTCGTCGCGCAGCGTATCGCACTGCTCTTCCTCGGCCTCGACCGCCGCCGCGAATAGCGGCAGGTCACCCAGTCCCGCCGCGATCCCGCCGGTTTCGGCACGTCCCTTTTCGAGCTTGTCGAGCACCGATCGCGCGCGCTTCACCACCGCTGCGGGAACGCCCGCAAGCTTGGCTACGGCGAGGCCGTATGAGCGGTCGGCCGAGCCTTCGGCCACCTCGTGGAGCAGCACGAGATCCCCCTTCCACTCGCGCGCACGCACGTGATGCAGCGAGAGCGCTTCACAGCGATCGGCCAGCAGCGCGAGCTCATGATAATGCGTCGCGAACAGGCAGCGACATGCGATCGTGTCGTGCACCGCCTCGACCACCGCCCAGGCCAGCGCGAGCCCGTCATAGGTGGAGGTCCCGCGTCCGACCTCGTCGAGGATCACGAAACTGCGCTCGGTCGCCTGGCTCAGGATCGCCGCGGTCTCGACCATCTCGACCATGAAGGTCGAACGTCCGCGCGCGAGGTTGTCCGAAGCGCCGACGCGGCTGAACAAGCGGTCGACCAGACCGATCCTGGCCGCGCTTGCAGGCACGAAGCAGCCAGCCTGCGCGAGCAGGACGATCAGCGCATTCTGGCGCAGGAAGGTCGACTTGCCGCCCATATTGGGGCCGCCGACGAGCCATAGCCGGTCGGTCTCGCCCAGCGTGCAGTCATTGGCGACGAAGCGTTCGCCCGAGCCCGCGAGCGCGGCTTCGACCACAGGGTGGCGACCGCCCTCGATCTCGAGACACGGCGCGTCGACCACCTCCGGCATCGTCCAGCCGTCCTCTGCAGCGCGCTCTGCATTGCCGGCGGCGACGTCGATCCTTGCCAGTGCGGCGGCGGTACGGGCGATCGCTTCGCGCGCGGCGACCGCTTCCTCGACCAGTTCCTCGAAATGCGCCTCTTCGGCCGCCAGCGCATGCGCACCCGCCTCGGCAATCCGGCTCGCTTCCTCGTGCAGATGCAGCGAATTGAACCGCACCGCATTGGCGAGCGTCTGGCGGTGGGTGAAGCCACTGTCGGCCGCCATCAGAGCATCGCCGTGCCTGGCGGGCACCTCGATGAAGTAGCCGAGCACGCCATTGTGCTTGATCTTAAGCGATCCCACGCCGGTCTCGTCGCGGTATTTCGCCTCGAGCGCGGCGATCGCGCGCCGGGCATTGCCCGAAGTCTGGCGCAAGTCGTCGAGCGCGTGGTCGTAGCCTTCAGCGATGAAGCCGCCTTTGGCGCGCTCGGTCGGCGGGGTCGTCACCAGCGCACGGCCGTAGTGATCGACCAGTGCACCATGGCCGGCCAACTCGGGCAGCAAGGCATCGAGCAATGGCGGCCGGTCCTCGGCCTGCCTCAGCCGGTCGCGCAATTGGCGCGCCATGCCCAGGCCGTCGCGCAGCTGCCCGAGATCGCGCGGAGAACCGCGTCCGGCCACCACGCGTCCCAGCGCGCGACCGATGTCGGGCAGCGACTTGAGCGCGGTCCGCACCTCGTCGCGAAGCAATTGGTCTTCGTGGAGCCAGCCGACCAGCGCGAGCCGCTCGCCGATCGCTGCGCGGTCGGTCAGCGGGGCCGACAGGTCCTCGGCCAGCTGCCGCGCCCCAGCGCCGGTCACGCAGCGGTCCACCGCTGCGACCAGGCTTCCCCTGCGTCCGCCGCCCTGCGCCTCGAGGATTTCGAGGCTGGAACGCGTCGCCGCATCCATTGCCAGCGTGCCCGCACCGTCGCGCGCCACCGGCGGCAGCAACAGCGGCATCGTCCCGCGCCCGACATGGTCGAGATAGGCGAGCAACCCGCCCGCCGCCGCCAGCATGGGGCGCGAGAAGGTGCCGAATGCATCGAGTGTCGCGACCTCATGGATCGCCCGGAGGCGCTTGTCGCCGCTCTCGCTGGAGAATTCGCGCGCATCGCGCTCGATCGCGCCGTCGGGGGTATCGTCGCGGCCCTCGGGCGCGATCACCTCGCTCGCGCCGAGCCGGGCGAGTAGCGCGCCGAGCGCACCCTCGCCGCATTCCTCCAGTTCCATCCGCCCGGTCGAGATATCGACCGAGGCGACGCCCACGCTCCCGCGCACCGGCGCGATTGCCGCCAGCACATTGGCGCGGCGCGGTTCGAGCAGTGCTTCCTCGGTCAGCGTCCCGGCGGTAACGAAGCGCACGATGTCGCGCGCCACGAGCGCCTTCGACACCGGAGTGCCCTCGCGCTTGGCGCGCGCCTTGGCCTCCTCGGGCGTCTCGACCTGTTCGGCGATCGCGACCCGGCAGCCGCCCTTGATCAGGCGCGCGAGATAGCCCTCCGCCGAATGCACCGGCACGCCGCACATCGGCACCGGTTCGCCGCCGTGCTCGCCGCGCGTGGTCAGCGCGATGTCGAGCACCCCGGCGGCCACCTTCGCATCGTCGAAGAACAATTCGAAGAAATCGCCCATGCGATAGAACAGAAGGCAATCGCCCGCCTGCTCCTTGAGCGCGAGATACTGCGCCATCATGGGTGTAATTTGTCCGGCCATCAGGCGCGCGACGCTAGCGATGACGGGAGCGATTCGCCAAACGCCAGTCTGCACTATCCCCTGTCGCGGCGTGCACCGCAGCAGACCATCATGATGGGGGAGTGGTGCCTTGAGGAAAACCGAACTGGGTCCAGTCCGCCGGGCAGGATTTTACTACCACTTGCGTCGTAGCCGCCGAGTCTTCGATCCAGCAATCGTCGAACACCGAGCAATAGCACATCCGGACCCGGATCGAGAGCCGTGCATCCTCGAACCGCTCGTAAACCCGAGGACTGGTCTGATCCCGCGTGACCTGCACGAATGACAGTTCTTCGCCAGACTTGAGGACCTCTCCATTGATGGCAGACATGACAACCGCGATGGTTTCGCCAGGCTCGGCACAGCAATCGCGCAGCAACATCCTTATGTCGCGATAGGTACGGCCCTCATAACTCACTTCCATTCCGCGAATGCGAGCGGGGCCGACGCCATTATTGCTGGCATTCAGCGTCAGAACCGGATCGCCTTCCTCCGACAAATTGCCCGTGTCGTAAGCAACTATTGGCCAGACTGCCGCGATCTGCATCTTTTCCGTCGCCTCGGCTTGCTGGAAGGCGAAATAGGCGACCGCGAGCGAAATCAGCACCGCCGGAAAGGCCAGGGCTACGTTGCCAAGAGCCACGAAGGGCAGATATTTGAGCAGGCGATTGAACCTTGCCGAACGTGGGCCAGACGCTTCCATTCGGGCCATACGGGCTTCCAGCGCAGCCAATCGCGCCTTTTCCGCCTCGTGCGAACCCGCGTTCGATTCGTTCATGCGGGAGGAATAGGATGGAAGGGGAAATTGGCAAGACGGGTTAGAGACCACCCGCCGCCGAGCTATCCCCTATCGCTGAGCGTAGGCATCGTTTAGGGGCGGTGGCAACCAGTGGAGAGACCCGACTTGTCCGAGAACGAAGCCGACGATTTCACCCGCCGCGAGGCGCTGTTCTACCATTCGACCGGGCGTCCCGGTAAGATCGAGGTCGTCGCGACCAAGCCGATGACGACCCAGCGCGATCTCGCGCTGGCCTACTCCCCCGGCGTCGCCGCCCCGGTCGAGGCGATCGCCAAGGATCCCGGCTGCGCCAGCGACTTCACCGCGCGCGCCAATCTCGTCGCCGTCATCTCCAACGGCACTGCGATCCTCGGCCTCGGAAATCTCGGCGCCCTCGCCTCCAAACCCGTGATGGAAGGCAAGGCGGTGCTGTTCAAGCGCTTCGCCGATGTCGACGCGATCGATCTTGAGCTCGACACCGAGGATCCCGACAAGTTCATCGAGGCGGTCGCCCTGCTCGAGCCGAGCTTCGGCGGGATCAACCTCGAAGACATCGCCGCACCCGAATGCTTCATCATCGAGCAGGCCCTGCGCGAGAGGATGAACATCCCGATCATGCATGACGACCAGCACGGCACCGCGATCATCGCGGCTGCCGGGCTGATCAATGCCTGCCACCTTACCGGGCGCGATCTCAAGGACGTCAAGATGGTGGTCAACGGCGCCGGTGCCTCGGCGATCGCCTGCACCGCACTGATCAAGGCGATGGGCGTCCCGCACGAAAACGTCACCATGTGCGACCGTTCGGGACCGATCTATCCGGGGCGCAGCGACGTCGACCAGTGGAAGAGCGCGCATGCGGTCGAGACCGATGCCCGTTCGCTCGAGGAGGCGCTGCAGGGCGCGGATATCTTCCTCGGCCTGTCGGCAGCCGGCGCGCTCAAACCCGAATGGGTCAAGGAAATGGCCGACCAGCCGATCATCTTCGCGATGGCGAACCCGGTGCCCGAAATCATGCCCGATCTCGCCAAGGAGGTGCGTCCCGACGCGATTATCGCCACCGGTCGGTCGGACTTCCCCAACCAGGTCAACAACGTGCTCGGCTTCCCCTTCATCTTCCGCGGTGCGCTCGACGTGCGGGCGACCGCGATCAACGAAGAGATGAAGATCGCCGCCGCGCACGCGATCGCCGAGCTGGCGCGCGAGCGCGTGCCCGAGGAAGTTGCCGCGGCGTATGGCAAGCACCAGCAGTTCGGGCCCGAATACATCATTCCCGCTCCGTTCGATCCGCGGCTGATGGAAGTAGTCTCCGCCGCGGTCGCCAAGGCCGCGATGGACAGCGGCGTCGCGACCAGGCCGATCGAGGATTTCGACGAATACCGCCTCAGCCTCAGGAGCCGGCTCAACCCCACCACCGCGGTCCTCACCCGGACCTACGAGGACGCCAAGAAAAACCCGCAACGGGTGGTCTTCGCCGAAGCCGAGGAAGAAGTCATCCTGCGCGCCGCGATCCAGCTGCGCGATTTCGGCTACGGCAAGCCGATCCTCGTCGGGCGCACCGAGAAGGTCCGCGCCGCGCTCGGGAATCTCGGGGTCGACGATGTCGACAGCTTCCAGATCGAGAATTCGGCCGACAGCCCCCACATCCCGGCGATGGTCGATTTCCTCTACACGCGCCTCCAGCGGCGCGGCTACACCGAGCGCGACGTCCGCCGGATGGTGAACCAGGAACGCAACGTGTTCGCCGCGCTGCTCGTCGCGCTGGGCGAAGGGGATGCGATGATCTCGGGCATCACGCGGACGTTCTCGCAGACCGCGCGGGAAATCAATCGCGTGCTCGATCCGAAGCCCGGCGAAATCCCGTTCGGCATCCACATGATGATCGGCAAGAACCACACGACTTTCCTCGCCGACACCACGATCAACGAGCGGCCCTCGTCGAAGGATCTCGCGCATATCGCCAAGGAAACCGCGCGCGTCGCGCGCCGCCTCGGCCACGAGCCACGGGTCGCATTCCTGTCCTATTCGACCTTCGGCAATCCCGAGGGCAAGTGGCTCGAGAACATCCGCGACGCGGTGCACATCCTCGACGACGAGGGCGTGGACTTCGAATACGAAGGTGAAATGGCGCCCGACGCCGCACTCAACGAGACGGTCATGGCGCTCTATCCGTTCAGCCGCCTGTCGGGTCCCGCCAACGTGCTGATCATGCCGGGGCTGCAATCGGCCAACCTGTCTGCCAAGATGCTGCGCGAGCTGGCGGGCAATGCCACGATCGGGCCGATGCTGGTCGGCATGGAAAAGCCTGTCCAGATCGCCCCGATGACCGCGAGCGCACCCGACGTGTTGACGCTGGCGGTGCTCGCGAGCGCGGGCGTGGTGAGCTAGCGACCGGCCTAATGGAGGACGCTCCGATCGCTCCGCAGCGCTCCCGCTTCGCGATTCCGGACGACGTCCACTATTTCAATTGCGCCTACATGTCACCGCTGTGCCACGCGGTGGTCGAGGCGATGGACGCGGGGACAAGGCGCAAGGCATCTCCTTGGGAGTTCCAGCCGCTCCATTTCTTCGCTCTGGCGGAGCGATTTCGCGAACGCGCCGGGATGCTGGCAGGGGTCGATCCCTCGACCATCGCGATCGTGCCCGCCGCGAGCTACGGCCTCGCCGTGGCAGCGCGCAATGTGTCGCTCGCCGAAGGGCAGGAAATCGTCACGCTTGCCGACCAGTTTCCCTCGAACATCTATGTCTGGCGCGAGCGCGCCCGCGATAGCGGCGCGCGGATCGTCGTGGCGCGGCGGGATGCGGATAGCGACTGGACCGAAGCGGTGCTCGACGCGATCGGCCCCGACACCGGGCTCGCCGCCTTGCCGCATTGCCATTGGGCAGACGGGCGGATGCTCGACCTCGAGCGGATTGCGGACAAGTGCCGCGAAATTGGCGCCGCGCTGGTGCTCGACCTCACGCAGTCGCTCGGCGCGATGCCGATCGACCTCACTCGCGTCAGGCCCGATTTCGCGGTGGCGGCGAGCTACAAATGGCTGATGGGCCCCTATGGCGTGGGATTGCTCTATTGCGACCTGCGGCATCATGACGGGGCCCCGATCGAGCACAATTGGATCAACCGCGCCGGGTCGGAGGATTTCTCCGGCCTCGTCGATTATCGCGACGACTACCAACCCGGCGCGCGCCGGTTCGATATGGGCGAGAAATCCAACCCGCCATTGCTCGAAGGGGCAGTGGCAGCAATGGATTTCCTGCTCGAATTCGGGACTGAAGCGGTCGCCGCGACGCTAGGACGAAAAACCGCCGCGCTCGCCAAAGAGGCAGAACGGCTTGGATTCGCCTCGGCCCCGGCGGGCGTCGGGGCGCCGCACTACCTTTCGCTCGGTTTCCCCGACGGCGTGCCACCTGACCTGCTCGGCGACCTCGCCCGGCGAAAGGTGTTCGTCTCGGCGCGTGGCAAATCGGTGCGGATCACGCCACATCTCTACAATGACGAGGCCGATGCCGAAGCGCTGATCGCGGCGCTGGCTTCGTTGTGAGCCTGGGCTGGCCTAGAAGGGTAGTTCCTTTCCGCTGTAGTCGACGAAGCGGTATCCGCCATTGCCGGCGGCTTCGACCACGTCGGCCATGCCGGTGACGCTCTCCTCGACCGTCAGCTTGGCATTGGGGCCGCCCATATCGGTCTGCACCCAGCCGGGATGGAGCGAAAGCACCTCGATGTCGCGCGGACCCGCATCCTGCTCGGCGACGCCCTTGGCGAGCATGTTCTGCGCCGCCTTGCTCGTGCGATAGAGTTCGTAGCCTCCCGAACTGTCGGCGATCGAACCCATCAGCGAGGACATGAAGGCGATCGTGCCACCGTCCCTCAACTTGGGCAGCAGCTTCTTGCCGAGATGGATCGGCCCGTAGGCGTTGGTCATCATCACATGCGCGACCTCGTCGGGCGTCGCCTCGACGCTCGACTGGTGCTTCGCGCCGGTGATCCCGGCATTGACGATCACCGCGTCGAGACTGCCGTCCGCGAGCTTGCCGCAGACATTGTCGAAACTCGCGGGATCGGTGACGTCGAGGGTCGCGAGCTCGATCCGCTCGTGTTCGTCGGCGAGCTGGTGGAGGTCCTCGCCTTCGCTGCGCTCGGTCGCGAGGACCTTCCAGCCGCGCGAGGCGAATTCTTTTGCGAGGCCGAGGCCCAGCCCGCGCGAGGCACCGATGATGGCAATTGTCTTGTCCGACATGATTATCCTTCCGGGTAGACGATGGTTTTCAGGTTCATGAATTCGTGGAGGCCGAAGCGCGACAGTTCGCGGCCATGGCCCGAGCGCTTGATCCCGCCGAACGGCGCCTCGATCTTCGATCCGTTGACCGCGTTGAAGGTGGTCATCCCCGCCTCGATCTCGTTGGCGAAGCGTTCGCGCTCATCTGCGTCATTGGTCCAGGCGGCCGAGCCGAGTCCGTAGGGGATCGCATTGGCGATGCGGATAGCGTGGTCGATATCCTCCGCACGATAAAGCTGGCCGACGGGTCCGAAGATCTCGTCGGTGCCGGTCTCGCTGCCGATTTCGACATCGGTCAGCAGCCCCGCGCTCATCCAGGCGCCCGGGCGATCTATCTTCTTTCCCCCGAACAGCAGCGTCGCGCCTTCTTCCTGCGCCTTCGCGACCTGGTCGAGCACGGTGTCGCGCTGGCCTTCGCTCGAAAGCGGGCCGAGCCGGGTATCCTCGCTCATCGGATCGCCGGGTTCGATGTCCTTCAGCGCGGCGATGAAGCGCTCGGAAAAATCGTCGTAGATATCGGCATGGACGATGGTGCGCTTGCCGCAGATGCAGGACTGGCCGTTGTTCTGAATCCGCGCGTCGACCGCATCCTCGACCGCGCGGTCGAGATCGGCCGAGGGCATCACGATGAACGGGTCCGATCCGCCGAGCTCGAGCACGACCTTCTTGATGTTCTTGCCCGCTTGTTCGGCCACCGCCGAGCCGGCGCCTTCGCTGCCGGTCAGCGTGGCGGCGATCACGCGATCATCTGCGATGATGTCGGCCACCGGGTCGGAGGAAATCGCGAGGTTCTGGAACACGCCTTCGGGCGCGCCCGCCTCGAGCGCGAGTTCCTCGAGCTTGGCCGCGACACCCTGGACGATGCTGGCGTGCTTCAGGAGCCCAGCATTGCCCGCGAGGATGGTCGGCGCGAGGAACCGGATCACCTGCCAATAGGGAAAGTTCCAAGGCATCACCGCGAGCACCGGGCCCTGCGGCAGCCAGCGCCCTTCGGCCCGCCCGCCGTCGGACAGCTGCCATGTCTCGGGTTCGAGCATCGCCGGGCCGGCCTCGGCGAAATGGTGCAGCAGCCGCGCACATTTCTCGACCTCGGCCCGGGCCTGCGCGATCGGCTTGCCCATCTCGGTCACGGCGAGCCGCGCGAGCTCGTCCTTCCGGCTGTCGTAGAGATCGCCCATCTTCGCGAGCACGTCGCTGCGGCGCGCGATCGGGCTCGTACGCCAGTCGCGATAGGCGCCATCGGCCCGAGATAGTTTGCGATCGATCGCCGCTTGGTCGAGCTCTTCGTATTCGGCGATCGTTTCGCCAGTGGCGGGATTTGTGGTCGTGATCATGCTGCGCTCCGGGTCTTTCCAGACCAATGGGCCTGGGAGGCGCTCGTTCCCCTCCGCCGCTCATCGCAAGTCAGCGCCAATTCGTCCGCCGGTTCATCCGCGCGCAAACAGCAGGAGGCAAATGGCACGCCGTGCAACAGATCCCGAGAAAGGACACACGATGAAAAAGACTATCCTGCTGGCCGCGATGGCCACGTCGATCGCCGCAACGCCAGCGCTGGCGCAGTCGGCCCCGGGCGGCCTCCATGTCGGCGCGCTCGCCGGTTACGAAGGGATCGATGTCGAGGCCGAAGACGGTTCGGCCACCGCCAATGCCGATTCGGCCGTTTACGGCATCAATGCCGGCTACGATATCGCGCTCGGCGGCGCCTTCGTCGGCGTCGAGGGCGAAATCTCGACCAGCAGCGGCACGACCGAATTCCCGAGCACTTTCGCCGGGGCCCGCGACGGGCTCGAGACCGATGCGCAGTACTATATCGGTGCGCGCGCCGGTTTCGCGCTGACTCCGGGCGTCACCGCCTACGGCAAGGTCGGCTACACCTCACTCGACACCCGCGCCTTTACCCAGGCGGGCTCGCTCGCCGAGCTCGAGGAAAATGCCGGCGGCATCCGCTATGGCGGCGGCGTGCAGATCGGCCTGCCCGGCCCGCTCGAAGCGCGGGTCGAATATCGCCGCTCGGAATATGATGACCTCGCCTCGGCCGATTTCGGCAAGACGACCACCGACCAGGTCGTGGTCGGCCTCGGCGTCCGCTTTTAAGCGGCAAGCCAATCCATGATTCGAGGGCCGCTCCATTGGGGCGGCCCTTTTGTTTTCGCCCGGCGTGGCACCCGCGCATCGCCGCTGCTAGGGATGCGCGATGCAATTCGACGACCTGCTCCAGCGCTATTTCGCCACCACCGAGTTATCGGAGATCTCGCCCGATACCCTCGCCGCGGGAATCGAGCATTGCCGCGTCGATCTCGGGCTGGAACGCGATCCGGGCAAGCGCTTCAGCTTGTGGGCAATGCTCTATATGCTCGATGCGGCCCCCGCTCTCGATGTCGCCTTCGAAGACGAAGAAGATCGCGAAGCCGCGCGCAATTTCATGGACCTGATGGCCGCCTCACAGGAGCGTGACGGGGCCGAGCCGGAGTAAAGTTCGCCCTAGCGACGGCGGTAGCGGAAGTACCAGATTTTAGCATAGAAAAACAGTAACATATTGAACATAAACTCTAAAATAGGTTTTTTCGGATCCTTTTTTGTGCCTAGCAATCACCGGGCAATCACCGGGCAATCACCGAGTCAGAGGACTGATTTGGGAGGCAGTCCTTATCCCTGGCGCGGAGCTATTGCTGATTTCTATAACCCGTAGCTTCGGGCCCTTTGCTTCTTGTCTGGTTTGGAGCATCGGGCGCGACAAAGCTGACGTCAGGGCGAACCTGTAATTTTAGGAGCAACCACTGGAAAAGCCCTAGTGGCACTGGTGAAATCGGTTTCCCGAGAACGGGTAGTCAATCTTTGGTTTGAGAACGGACTTGGTCGAGTAGATCGGGCGGTCGGCATTTCGGCTCTGTCATTGCGGAAGCGGATGATCGAAAGGTTGTCGGTCAGCTGATGCAAACTGCCTCGTACTAAACTGTTGATCCGACCGTAGGTATAGGGTACCCCCCTATTCTATATGGCTCATACAAACAATAATCCGAAGCTGTTGGCGCGGGTAAAGAGGCTTAAAGGTCAGATCGAGGCAATTGAGCGCGCTTTGGAGGCTCAGGCCCCTTGTAGTGACATTCTCAACCAGGTCGCATCTGTCCGAGGAGCAATGAATGGTCTCACCGTCGAGTTGATTGAAGATCACATCCGCGAACATGTCTCCAACCCTGATACCGAGACCGATCCGGCCAGAGCTGAAGGTACAGCGGACCTGATTCAGGTCGTGCGGACCTATTTGAAATGACCGGTGGGCACGACAGCCGGACGAGCGAGCACGAACATGAGCACGTTTTCCTCGGCCACAATCATGAGCGAAATGAGCGCCGGACCTGGCTGGTGATCGCGCTGACGACGGTTATGATGATCGTCGAAATTACCGCCGGTACACTCTACGGTTCGATGGCTCTGGTGGCAGACGGCTGGCATATGTCTACCCATGCTGCCGCCATGCTTATCGCGGCCCTAGCCTATTTGTTTGCGCGGAAGAATGCTCGCAATCCGCGGTTCGCCTTTGGCACGGGCAAGGTCGGGGATCTTGCGGCATTCGGCAGCGCCATCATACTCGCACTGGTCGCACTTCTTATTGGTTGGGAAAGCGTTGTCCGGCTGGCAAATCCCGTAGCCATCAGCTTCCAACAGGCAATTATTGTCGCAGTCATCGGGCTTGTCGTAAACTTGGCAAGTGCGTGGCTTTTGCATGACAACCATGACCACGGTCATAGTCATAGTCATGGCCATGGTGGCCACGATCATCACCACGATCACAGCCATTCGCATCACCAAAGCGGGAAGGACCAGAACCTGCGTGCAGCTTATCTGCATGTACTGGCAGATGCTCTGACTTCGGTTCTGGCTATTGTCGCGCTCATCGCTGGAAGCCTCTACGGCTGGATATGGCTCGACCCGCTGATGGGGATCGTGGGTGCGCTGGTCATCGCAAAATGGTCATGGGGGCTTATGCGCGATACTGGAGCGACGATGCTAGACTACCGTGGCCATAGCGACCCGCTGGAAATGAAGATCCGGGAGGTCATCGCCGCAGAGGGCGATCGGATTACCG
The DNA here is from genome assembly GCF_034374265.1 of Pseudoblastomonas marina. Lineage (NCBI taxonomy): Bacteria > Pseudomonadati > Pseudomonadota > Alphaproteobacteria > Sphingomonadales > Erythrobacteraceae > Pseudoblastomonas > Pseudoblastomonas marina. Next base: position 2,033,090 of record NZ_CP139718.1, read on the forward strand.
ATCTACATGTCTGGCAGCTCGGACCAGGCCATCATGCCGCAATCGTGGCTCTCGTCACCGAGGACAGACGCGAGCCCGCGGTGTATCGCGACCGGCTGATCGAAGCAGCAGGGCTCTCTCATGTCACGGTTGAGGTGAACTCGCTCACGACAGCCTGACAAAGGCCAGACGCATGATGCTTTCGGTCGGTCTGGTTGTATCTTGGGCTGGCGCATGCTAGCGGCAACGCGTCATCTGGGGAGTAGCCCAACCGCTTCCAGGAGCGATTTTCTGCGTCAACATACTTGGTCGAGAGATCATGGCGCAGCAGGACGGGTTTCCGTCCGGGCAAGACCAATGACACCTCGCTTTCGTCCGGCCGGCGGAAGGCGTGGTGTCGTTGCAGTCTTGCAGCCCGGCCCGGAGATTAATTTCATGGACCCAGTTCTTACATCAGCAGCGGTCGTTGCGCTCGCCGAAATCGGCGACAAGACCATGTTGCTCGCGATCGTACTCGCGACCCGTTTCCGCAAACCTCTCCCGATCATTCTCGGTATACTTATCGCCACGCTCGCCAATCACGGGATCGCCGCCTTCATTGGACAATCGGTCGCTGCGATACTCGACGGTGAGTGGTTTAGACTGGCCGTGGGAGCTAGCTTTATGGCGATGGCCGTGTGGACACTAGTACCTGACAAGTTCGAAGATGACGACGAAGAAAACCCTAAGCGCTTTGGCGCGTTTCTCACCACGACGATTGCCTTCTTCTTCGTAAGCGCTGTCGCGTCTCCACCTTGCGCAGATAATCTGAAGCGTCGAGTTTCCGCGCCCTGATCTGCGGGAGGGGCGTTGGTGCTATGACGATGTCATGTGACGATACTGGCACTAACGGTGTTCAGCGGTTTGAGGTGTTCACCGGCGCGGGCAAGCGTCGGGACTGGCCGCCGGAGGTGAAGGCCTCGATTGTCGCCGAGAGCTATTCGGGGATGCAGTCGGTGAGCGCGGTCGCGCGCCGTCATGGCCTGGTTCCTTCGCAACTCTTCACCTGGCGTCGCCAGTTGCGTGCGCAGATGGAAGAACACGGTCTCATAGTTCCTGAGACTGCAAAGCCGGAGCAGACCTTCGTTCCGGCGGTGATCGATGCGATGCCCGATCCCGATCCGGCACCAAGGCACAAGCCGACACGACGGCGACGCCGCGGCAAGGCCAGTACGGTGGAACTGGAAGTGGACGGGATCACGGTGAAGATCGGGTGCGGAGCGGATGCGGGCACGATTTCGGCAGTGATCACTGCGCTGCGAGAGACGCGATGATCGGGCCCGGTACTGGCGCAAAGGTGATGGTCGCAACGCGCCCGGTGGATTTTCGCAAGGGACCGGACTCGCTCGCGGCACTGGTGGCCGCCGAGTATGGCGGCAAGCCCTATTCCGGCGTGATCTATGTGTTCCGGGCCAAGCGCGCCGACCGGATCAAGATGATCTGGTGGGATGGCACGGGCCTGTGTTTGATGGCCAAGAAGATGGAGACGGGCGGCTTCAAGTGGCCCGGCATCCGCGATGGTGTAATGCGTCTTACAGCGGCACAACTGGGCGCTTTGCTGGAGGGACTGGACTGGCGGCGTGTCCACGGCGGACGTCGCCCGAAGGCGCCGCAGATTGCCGCTTGACGGGATACCGCACCACTGATTCAGTGTCTCCATGCTGATAGAAGCGGACCTGCCCGAAGACGTCGAAGCGCTGCGAGCGCTCGTGCTCGAACAGGCTCGTGAGCTCGATACGCTCAAGACATTTCGCGATGAGGTCGAGCGCCTGCGCGCGATCATCGAAGCGATGCAGCGTCCCCGGTTCGGTCGCCGTTCCGAGCAACTCGATCCCGACCAGTTCGAGCTTGCCCTTGAGGAAGTCGAAGCAGCCCTGGCCGCAGCCGAACACGCGCAGGAGCAGGCGAGCAAGCAGAAGGCCGAGCGCCCGCGCAAGACCAACCGTGGTTCGCTTCCGACGCATCTGGAACGGATCGAGCAGGTTGTCGATGTTGAGAGCCATGACTGCCCCTGCTGCGGCGGTGCTCTCCACCAGATTGGCGAAGATGTCTCCGAACGCCTCGACGTGGTTCCGGCAACCTTCCGCGTGCTGGTCACGCGTCGTCCCCGCTACGGTTGCCGATCGTGCGAGAGCGCCATCGTCCAGGCTCCAGCACCGGCCCGCATCGTCGAGGGCGGCATCCCGACCGAAACGCTGATCGCGCAGGTGCTGGTCTCCAAGTACGCCGATCACCTGCCGCTTTACCGGCAGGCACAGATCTATGCCCGGCAGGGCGTTCAGCTTGACCGTTCGACGCTTGCCGACTGGGTTGGCCGGGCGGCCTGGTATCTGCGACCCTTGCGCGATCATGTCCTCGAAGAAATGCGACGATCTGGGCGCTTGTTCGCCGACGAGACCACGGCACCGGTGCTCGATCCAGGACGAGGCAGAACCAAGACCGGTCAGCTATGGGCCTATGCCCGCGATGATCGACCCTGGGGCGGCAGCGATCCCCCGATGGTCGCCTACGTCTATGCCGCCGATCGCAAGGCCGAACGGCCTGAAGCGCATCTCGAGGGTTTTGCAGGCATTCTGCAGGTCGATGGCTATGGCGGCTACGCTGCTCTTGCCCGCCGTCGCGGCGACGTGACCCTCGCGTTCTGCTGGGCGCATGTGCGACGCAAATTCTACGAACTGGCAGACAGCTCGCCGGTCGCATCAGATGTGCTGCGCCGCATCGCCGAACTCTATGCCATCGAAGACGAAGTGCGGGGATCGTCGGCGCGGCAACGCCAGACCGTCCGCAATGCACGGAGCAGGCCCATCGTGGACGATCTCCACCAGTATCTCGACACCCGTGGCCGGCAGGTCAGCACCAAGAGCAGGCTCGGTGAAGCGATCCGCTATGCGCTCACCCGGTGGGATGGCCTCCTCCGGTTCCTTGATGATGGCCGCATCGATCTCGACAACAACACCGTCGAGCGCTCCATCCGCCCGCTCGCCCTCAATCGCAAAAACGCCCTGTTCGCCGGTTCCGACGAAGGCGGCGACAACTGGGCGGTGATCGCCACGCTCATCGAAAACTGCAAACTGAACGGTATCGATCCGAACGCCTGGTTGACCGCCACTCTCTCGAGCCTCGCCAACGGTCACCCGGCCAACCGCGTCGGCGAACTCATGCCCTGGGGCGACGTGGGCTGAAAACAGCGCTTACTCTTCTTCGTCGAAATCGGCGATAAGACGCAAGTTGCCACTATCGCATTGAGTGCCCAGTTCCAGAACGTCCTTCTCGTCACCATTGGTACCACATTTGGGATGATGCTGGCGAACGTACCCGCAGTCTACTTCGGCAATCGGATTATTGAACGGGTTCCACTAAAGACGGTTCGGATGATTGCCGCGGTGCTGTTTCTTGCGATAGGTATTTGGGTCGTATTTGATGCCCTCTCGGTTTGAAAGGCGAGTTCCAAACCCGCACTGGGTGACCGCTTTGCGACACAGATCGCTTCAGTCATCTTCGCTGGCTAAGCGGAAGCAGGTTGCGAAGCGGCCCTGATCAGCAGCGCTCAACCCTGCGTCCTTGAACAGCGGCCGCCAGCGCGCAGAAACAATCATGCGCAACTCCTGGGTCACGGCCGAAGCCTCATCGGGGCCGAGATCGAACACTGCTGCTCCAGCCAGCGCATTGTCGAGCGTGGCATTGCGGCCTTCCGGGCCAACGCCCAGTACAAGGCGTCGCTCCAGCCCTACCTGCGGCTTGGGCACGACATCGTAGAGCGGAGACAGGCGCCAGCCATTCCCGTCGAACAGAAAGCCGTGATTGCGCAGGTGATCGTCATCATTGGTGACGAGTATGTTGAATACCATCCGGCGGAACAGCTCGTGGAGGTCCTCACGCACCTTCGTTCCATATTGGCGTATAGCCCCCGCGAGATCAGCATAGCTGTAGCGGCTTACCTCGCTTTCATGGGCACCCAACATGGTCAGCCCTGAGGCGAACGGACATCGTTCAAGCCAGTTGCCGTGCGGCACCCGGTCAAACCGTTCGATGAGATAGACTTCTCGTTCGAGCACGCAGCGAAAATCGAGTGCGGGTACGTCGAGGCCGCATTCGGCGGCGAGCCGCATCGTTGCGAGTTCTACACGGCACTCGGGGAAGCTGTCGCCGCGCTTCTGAAATTTGGCGATCCAGGGCTGCTCGCCGATCTGCGTCACTGCCTTCGGGCGCGCCCCGCCGAGCGAAGAACCTGCGGCCAGGAGCGCGCGCAAGTTCTCATCCAGTTCATCGACATGTTGCGCTCGTTCGGCTGCCTCGGCGAGCTCGGCGAGGGTGAACTCTTCACCCGGAGCGGGACCGTCGCCCCATGGAGTAATGCGCTCCGGTCGCTCCGGAGTGGGCCCGAATGCGAGCGCGCCTACGCGATGCTCTCCGGAAGCCAGGATAAGATCGATTTCGCTCGGAAGTCGATCGCCCATAGCCTTGTACATAAGATACTGGCCCCAACCGTCGGGAGCCGCGTCGCGGATGCCGCCAAAGACGGCAAACCCTTCCTCGGTGCGGAAGGTGCGGCTGGTCCCGGTGTCGTGCAGTGGGAGAGCGACCGGGTCGACGGGGATCCGGTCAGGGCGCTCGAGATACCGGCGGCCATAAGCGAAGGTCGCGGACTGGTTGCGCGGTTCGTCGGTCATGGTCAGCAGACCCGCAGGGACCGGGCCCTCGGGAAGATGGACGAATACATAAGTGCGGATGGTCGTCATGGCCGATCAGAAATCCAGTTCGTCATCGCTGGCCGCATGCGTTCTCTCGGGCAACCGCGAGAGGTCCTCGCTTATGCCCGCTCGATCGCTCTCTGGCGCAACCAGGCTGGCAAGGCGCTGTGTCATCCCCAGCACATGCAGTGCGCTGACAAGTACTGCGAGACCGACTGTCGGATCACCAGCTTCGAGCCGCTGGAGGGTCTGAACCGACACCAGCATGCGTTCCGCCATCAACCGCTGCGGCATCTTGCGGCGGCGACGAGCAAGCGCGATGTCCTTGCCGAGCTGCGTTATAGCTCGCTGGCTTTGTGGCGGCAGTCCGCTGGCGGCTCTGGAGGCGCGTGGCATAGGCAGTACATGACATATCATGTGAATTTAAGCAATAGTGAATGATATGTCATGTTTACGCTAGGAAAAAACGACGGCTCTGCTGTGGCTGTGCAAACTATGCCAATCTGGTCGCAGTATGCGATTGTCTCGGCAGGGCGCGTGGCTCTGGTTGGGGTTTCCTTCCAAATCACCACTTTCCCACGCCTAGCGCGCGCTCTTCGGTTTCAGACCTTTCCATCGAAAATCTGCGTATCGCGCGACGAAGGCGCAGCGTCTTTGTCCGAAAACTGTATCACAATTTCGGACATACTCACCGAACGTTGACACGGCCCAGCCCGCAATGCACATTCTCCATGGCCTTCAGCAGAGGCCTGCCGCCTGCAACCGCGAAGCCATAACGGCACTGCAAATCCAACATGCACCCATCGCGTTTTCGCGGCTTCGGGGGCGGTAGCAGGCGACGCCGGTCCGAGGCTGACGGAGACCAACGATGTCATTTGCATACAAAACCCTCGCCGGACTGAAATCGCTCGCCAAGAAGATTGAGGCCGAGCAAGATTTGCCCCGCCACCGCGCACTGGACCTTGCTGCCCGGCATGGTGGGTTTGGCGGCTATATCGAAGCGAAGCGCAAGCTGCCGGAGAAACGGCGACCTCCTTCCAGGATCACGATCCGCCAGGACTGGTGGGGTTATGAATCTAAAGACGGGGGCACTGCCGAAATTGGCCTTGATCTTCACACCCCACTCCTGAAACTCATCAGACCCCATCATCTGACCGGCTATTTCGGTGCCTGCAGACTGCGCTCGCCCGAAATCATCGAAAGATCGGGTCAACAACGCCATGCCGATGAAACCCAATGGTACATCGGACGGGTCGCGCGAGCGCTTCAGTTCATGGATGCGACAGGCTTAAAACCTTCGGATGCGCGTCGACGCTATCCGGGGGGCGATTGGGATTGCCGCCCGCCGGTCGCAGATCACGACCATAGCTGGTATGATCCCGATACGCGCATGCACCTGCTCTCGACCGAGCCCTATCCCGGTAGATCCGAACAAAACGCCAAAGCGCAAGCCAAGTGGGAAAGCCGACATGGCTGGGCCACCTTCTTCGTCAATTGGGGCGGCATCTATGGAAACGGCACCGAACTGATCCTGTGCTGTCCTCAGGCTTATACGGAAACCCTGAGGCGAATAGTTGCCCAGCTCGAGGCATCGCAGCCCGCCGTTAACGACAGCGACGTGGTCATAACCCGCTATCCGTCCGTATCAGAGCTTCGCTCCCAGGTCGCTTGAAAGGCCTATCTCTTGGTATTGTGAGTCCGGGGCGTCGGTTCGAATGCGGTCTGCACCTTCGCGAACGGCGCGGCCGCTCGACCGACACTCTTTCGCTGCCGCCTCATGGTCCCAATCGCATCCCTTCAGCGCAATTGCTTGAATTCCCATAGATGCGCGTAGAGTCTCGCAAGTTCCTGAGCCTTGGCGGGCGCGAAACCTGCCTGTTCGAGTTTCGCGCGCAGGATATGATCGGGAATTTCCTGTCGGCCCTCGCGTACGAGTAGGTAGAACCGGCGCCAGTCGAAGGGATGGAGCGACCGTGTATTGGCGAGGGTCGTGAAACGACGGAGCAGGGTCTGCGTTCGCTCCGAAATTCTGAACGATGATCCTTCACGGGCACCAATGCGCAAGCGATGCTTCGTTTGGAAGGACCGGTTGTAGCTTTTCAGAAGCGGTCGGACGAGATCGCGGGCGGACTGTTCATAGACAGCCCGCGTGGGCGGATCGGGCGACCAGCGCTGCGCGCGTATCTCGACCTGGATACGGTCGGGCTTCTCCCGGCGCGCTATCAGCTGGAAACCGTGTTCTTCATGCGGGCTTTCGTTCAGGAGACGGAAGTTGACGACTTCCAGGCGCGTTCCACCGGCACGGTCGTCGACATGCTCGATGGTAAAACGGCCTGATTGCTCGCCTAGCGCGAACATTCTCTCCAGAAAGAGCGAGGGTTCTGCAGAGATCTTGATGTCGATTGCGGGGAGAGGCTCGGTCATGGAGAGGGAGTAGCATTTCTGGAAGTTGTATGATCGCTATCGCTGCCTATATCAAAACCGTCTCGCATGCCGGCATTGGTCGGCAGCCCTGGATCGATGATCCAAGGTCCCGTCCTCCATCGGGAGGTTAACCGGCGGACCCTGTAAGAGGGGTTCGCTTTTTTCATGCGACCGCTCCTGCAGGCTAACCAAAGGAGCACGATATGAATTACACAGCCGAAGAAATCGAACGGGCAAAAGTGATCTTTGCGCGCGCGAAGCGCGAAGGCGCAACCAGACATATGCCCGTTGCCGCGCTGGTCGGGTTGAGCAGGCCCGGAAAGGTCTTTCGCGTGTCTCATGAGCGGACCTGGCGAGACCGTCTGCCGCAGGCACGGCGCGAATTGAGAGGCGAACAAACCAAGTGATCTGACAGACAAGGGATTAGGCAGACGCCTGCCCCTTGGCCGGAGGCGGCCTGCCGTCTCCGGCTCGCCTTCCTGCGGGAATACTCCGCAATGGTTTGGTAGAAGACGCCAAGTGGAATGTGCGGCGCTCTGTTACGAGCATCTGGCGTTGGGCTATTCAAGGCTCCGTCTTGCCGGTCTTGTGATCCAGCGCCCGAGCCTCCGGCAGCTGCTATCTCGTGCATCGGTCAGCCAGAGCAGAGGGGGCATCGGATGGTGAGCCAGGAAGGATCGCAGAGCCCATGTCCACTCATGAAACGACAAGATTCACTTCAATGGAGATCACCGCTCGCAGGCTCTGCGAGAGCCACGGCGGCAAGTGGTCTGGCACCAAGGGCATAGCCCGTTGTCCTGCGCATGACGATCGCACGCCTTCGCTTGGTGTCACCCTTGGCCGGAAGGCCATCCTATTCCATTGTTTCGCCGGCTGCGATCAGGCGAGCGTGCTTTCCGCCCTCGCTCGAGAGGGGCTCGAGATCTCAGCGCTATTCTCTGGCTCCTCTGACGAATTTCCGATCCAGCCGGGATATTCCAGCAAGCCATCGGCTGCAGCACTCCGCATCTGGCGCGATGCCCGGCCGCTGCAACGAAGTCCTGCCAAGGCATATCTCGAAGAGCGCGGCATCCTCGCGACGTCCCATGCGCTGAGGTTTCATCCGCGCACACCGCTCGGACCGAAGGGGCGCGCGCGCTTTCTGCCGGCGATGATAGCTGCGGTCAGCCTCGACGAGGGACCGATTGCCGTTCACCGGACCTTCCTGTCGCATTCCGGCGATACGCAGGCATCGTTTGCCAAGCCGAAACGTGCGCTGGGTTCGCTCGGCGAAGCGGCGGTACGTCTTTTTGCACCAGTAGAAGGAAAGCTCGGTCTCGCCGAAGGCATTGAAAGCGCCATGTCGGCCTATGCGCTCACCGGGATTCCAACGTGGGCAACGCTGGGCAATGAACGCTTCGGCCTGGTTGCCATCCCGGAGAGCGTTGCCGACCTCCATCTCTTCGTCGATCACGATGCGGGCGGCGAGCTTGCGGCAGAGCGAGGGCGCGATGCCTATCTCCGTGAAGGGCGACACATCCAAGTCCGACGGCCCAAATCGCGCGGCACCGATTGGAACGACGCACTTCAGTCATGGCTGCGCCGAAAGGCGTGTCGATAAGAGTGGAGAGAGCTTCTCGAATTCCTGACCCGGCAGAGGGCGCATGTCCCGATGCCTCAATCAGGAGGACGACAAGCCATGTTTCAGTCAGACCTTTTCTCCGACCGTGAAAAATCACGCACGGTTCCGCTCGCTTTCGCAATCGGTGAACAAATTGCCCGGCGACTTGCGGATGGATGCCACCTCACCCGACCCGACATCGCCGAATTCTTCGCCGCTCAAACCGACGCGCAGGACTGGGGCAGTACCTGGACCATCGACGACTATAACAACGCGGTTGAAATCGGAGCCTTGCTCTGGCTTCGAGAATTCTCACGGATCGACCTCGATACCGGTTTCCACGAGGCTGCAGCGCGGTTCGATTGGCTCGAGGCAGCCTTGCCGCCTCGCCACGTGCGCAGCGAGGGACAGGTCGAATTTCAGCAGTTCTCAACGCCGCCGATCCTTGCCTGGCTCATGGCCAAGGCCGCGTCGCTCATCTCGCGTGATCAGATTCTCGAACCGTCAGCCGGTAATGGCGCGCTTGCGTTGTGGAGTGACGTTCGAGGGTGCTCGCTCAGTCTCAACGAGATCGATATCGCAAGGCGCGATACGCTGGCACATACCTTCCCTCATGCCCGTCTATCCGCACATGATGGCGAGTTGATCGCCGAATTCGCCAATGGTCCAAGCCCCAGCGTCATCTTGATGAACCCTCCCTTCGCCCGAAGCCGGGAGCGGGGCGTCGATGGCCGCACGGCAATGCGCCACTTGCGCAGTGCGCTTCGGATTTGCGCGTCAAGAGGTCGCCTCGTGGCCATTCTCCCGGACGGCTTTGATGCCACGGCATTTGTCGAAGATCAGGAAAACGCTTCGCTGCTGCTCAATATCAGGTTGTCGGGCGCATTCTCACGAAGCGGAACCGGGATCGCGGTAAGAATGGTCGTGATCGAGAAGGCGGCTCTTCAGGACGCCTCCACAATCACGGAGGAGCTCGCCGATCTCTCCGCACTCCATTCCTGCCTGGCGAAGCTGCCCGATCGCGCGCCGAGGCAACCGAACATCCAACGCCTTCCGGTACGCTCGGTTGCGACCTCGGTAAGCGGCACTGCCTCGCGCAAGCCGGTCGCTCCTTTCGTGACTGGAGTCGCCCAAAAAAGCGCGGCAGTCGCGCTCAACTATCACGCCCTGGCAGAGCCCGCACCCGTTCCCGAACAGGCGGGTATTTACCTGCCTTACCGGCCAAGCCGCGTCATCATGCAGGATGCACCGGTCCACCCGACGCCGCTCGTAGAATCGGTTGCGATGGGCTCGGTTGCAGCGCCCGTGCCTGAGGCGCGTCCCTTGCTTCCTGCGAACTGGCAGAGCGACAAACTGCTATCGGCGGCACAGTGCGAAACACTGATCTACGCTTGCGAGGCATTCGCCCGCGACCTTCCCGGGCAGTTTCGACCGAGCCAACAAGGAACGACGGTCGAACTTGCTGAGGATGGCCACTCCTACCGGCAGGGCTTTTTCCTCGGTGATGGTACGGGCGCAGGCAAGGGGCGCCAAATTGTGGGCGTCATGATGGATCGCTGGCTCTCGGGCGAACGCCGTCACGTCTGGATCACCAAGAACGAGGCATTGCTCGAAGATGCGCGCCGCGATTGGGAAGCGCTCGGGGGGCTCCCGCTCGATATTCAGCCGCTCTCCCGTTGGAAGCTCGGAACTCCAGTAACGATGCCCGAGGGCATTCTCTTCGTCACCTATCCGACGCTGCGTTCGGGACGCGCCGAGGACACGAGGCTCGATCAGATCCTCGCTTGGGCTGCCGAAGATTTCGAGGGTGTCATTGCCTTCGACGAAGCGCATGCCATGGCCAATGCGCTCGGCTCTTCGTCCACCCGCGGCAAGGTCAAAGGCTCGGAGCAGGGCATGGCAGGTCTCAGGCTGCAAAACCATCTGCCGCGCGCCCGCGTGCTCTACGCGTCGGCCACGGGCGCATCCGACATCGCCAATCTCGGCTACACAGCCCGGCTTGGACTGTGGGGCCCCGAAACTGCCTTCCCGACGCATGAGGCATTCATGACCGATATCCGCGCCGGCGGCGTCGCGGCGATGGAACTCGTCGCCCGCGATCTCAAGGCACAGGGGCTCTACCTTGCCCGCGCGCTGTCGTTTGCGGGGGTCGAATACGAAATCCTCGAGCACCAACTCACCCAAGCGCAGGTGCGAATCTATGATGCCTACGCCGAGGCTTGGGCGATCATCCACCGCAATCTCGACGAAGCGCTCGAAGCGACCCGCGTGGTCGACGAAGACAGCGGTGATACGCTCAATCGCAACGCCAAGGCTGCGGCGCTCTCGATCTTCGAAGGCACCAAGCAGCGGTTCTTTGCGCAGCTCCTGCTCTTTATGAAACTGCCGAGCCTGATCCCGGCGATGGAAGAGGCGCTCAGTGATGACCATTCGGTGGTCGTCCAACTGGTCTCGACCGCCGAGGCGATGCTCGACCGTCGCCTGGCCGACCTCTCCGACGAGGAACTCGAAGCGCTGGACATCGATCTTAGCCCGCGCGAATACGTGATCGACTACCTCGCCAAAAGTTTTCCCGTGCGCCTGATGCAGGTTTTCACCGACAAGGACGGCAATCCGCGCTCCGAAGCGATGAGCGATGAATACGGCAATCCCGTTCTTTGCTCGCGTGCCATTGCCGCGCGCGACGCGCTGATCGAGCAGCTTTGCGCCTTGCCGCCCATCGCTACCGCGCTCGATGCGATTATCGAGCATTTCGGAACCGACGCGGTCGCCGAGGTCACCGGCCGCTCGCGCCGGCTTGTCATGGGGCGTGACGGTCAGCAGCGGCTTGAGCGCCGAAGCGCAAGCGCCAATGTCGCTGAAGCGCAAAGCTTCATGGAGGGGACCAAGAGGATCCTGGTCTTCTCGGACGCCGGAGGAACGGGACGTTCCTACCACGCGGACCTCGGTGCCCGGAACCGGCAACGCCGGGTCCATTTCCTCCTCGAGCCGGGCTGGCGTGCGGACAATGCGATCCAGGGTCTCGGCCGGACAAACCGCACCAACCAGGCCTCTGCGCCGCTGTTCCGCCCGGTCACTACCGATGTGAAGGGCGAACGCCGCTTCATCTCGACCATCGCGCGAAGGCTCGACGCATTGGGCGCTCTCACACGCGGCCAGCGCCAGACCGGCGGTCAGAACCTGTTCGACCCTGCCGACAATCTCGAAAGCGATTATGCGAAGGACGCGCTCTCGCGCTGGTTCCACCTGCTTTACGATGGCAAACTCGAGGCGGTCGGTTTCGGGGACTTCGTCGAGAGGACAGGCCTCAAGCTCGGGAATCCCGATGGCGGGCTGAGCGATAACCTTCCCACCATCCAGCGCTGGCTCAATCGCATACTCGCGCTCCCGATCGCACTGCAGAACGCCATCTTCGAAGAGTATCTCGGGCTTGTCGAAGCGCGGATCGAGGCCGCACGAGAAGCAGGAACGCTCGATCTGGGTCTGGAAACTGTCCGCGTCGACAGATTCGAGGTGTTCTCTGATCAATTGCTCCGCACCGATCCTGTTTCAGGGGCCGAAACCCGCCTCGTCTCGCTCGAAGTGACGAGGCACCTTCGGCCTCTGCGTTTGCAGCGCCTCGTGCGGATGCACGAGATTGGCAGCCCGCACGCAATCCCGATGCGCAATGCGCGCTCGGGCAAGGTTGCGCTGTCGGTTCCAGCCCGGCGGCTCATCGCTGATGACGGGGCCGTGATCGAACGTCGGCGCCTGCTGCGACCGCTCAAGTCCGCGAACTGGGCGATTGACGCACTCGCTGAGAGCCATTGGGAGGAAATTGGCGTCACCTCGTTCACCAGCGCATGGCGGACCGAGGAAGAAGAGGCGGCCAACTCACCGGTAACTGAGCGCGTCCATCTCGCCACCGGACTTCTGCTTCCGGTCTGGAAGCGCCTCCCAGGCGATCATGTTCGGGTCACCCGGCTCGTTGCCGAAGATGGTCAGTCGATCATCGGCCGCGAGGTGCTCGATATCGATCTCGCTGCGATTGCCGATACCTTTGGTCTTTCCGGCGTTACCGGTCCGGCGCCGGACCAGATCGGCGACCTCGTCCTCGCCAGCGGCAAACCGCTGGGCCTTGCTAGCCATGATCCACTCACCGTGAAACGCTCGCTGGTCGGCGGCGAACAGCGCCTCGAACTGATCGGCTTCTCCCCCGATCGGCTCGACTGGTACAAGAACAAGGGCTGCTTCACCGAGATCATCCGCTACCGCACGCGCCTGTTCGTCCCGGCGTCGAAAGCCTCGTCGGTCCTCCCCGCGCTTGCCGCCTGATCCCTCGGGCAGACCCCAATCTCAGAATGAGAGTGGAGGGAGCCCTTTGGGCTTGTGGGCCTCGTGACACTCACCTGCGCCTTCATTCCATCAGGAGAACACCCATGATCCAGTCGATTCCCTTGAAGAAGCTCGTCCCGAGCCCGCGCAATGTTCGCAAGTCGAGCGATGTCCTCGCCGACCTCCAGCTGCGGGCAGACATTGCTGCGCGCGGCCTGCTGCAGAACCTCGTCGTGCGCAAAGGAAAGCGCGGCAAGTTCGAAGTCGAGGCTGGCGGTCGCCGTCTCGCCGCGCTGCAGGCGCTGGCCGAAGAGGGCACCTTGCCCGAAAGCCACGAGGTCACCTGCCTCGTCATCGAAGGCGAGGAAAGCGAAGTTCGAGAGGCCAGTCTTGCCGAGAACTTCCAGCGTCTCGCGATGAACCCGGCCGACGAGGCGCAGGCCTTCGCTTCCATCATCGAGGCAGGGGCAACCACCGAAGATGTGGCGCGTCGGTTCGGCCTCACCGTCCGGTTCGTCGAAGGGCGCCTGCGTTTGGCAAGCCTCGCGCCCTGCGTTTTCGAAGCGCTCGCCGAAGGCACGATCACGCTCGACATGGCCAAGGCCTACGGCGCGATTTCCGATGTCGAGCGCCAGGCGCATGTCTATGCCGAGCTGCAGGACGCCTGGTACCAGATCACTCCCGACACGATCCGCCGCATGGTGCTCGACGCAACTGTTCGTGGCTCCGATCCGCGAGCGGTTCTCGTCGGACGCGATGCCTATCTCGCCGCAGGCGGCCGGATCGAGCGCGAACTGTTCGACGATGATGCCAGCGAAAGCTGGATCGATGTCGCGCTGCTCGAAGACCTCGCACACAAGGCCATGGAAGAAGCCGCAGAAAAGGTCGCGATCGAATATGGCCTCGCCTGGGTTCGGCCGACCCTTGGCAACTATGTCAGCCATGACCTTGTCGAAGGTATGAGCCGCTTGCCTTGCGAACCTGCACCGATGACCGAGCAGGAAACGCAGGAGCTCGGCGAGCTTGAGGCCGATTACGACCGCGTCGCCGCCGTGCTCGAAGATGAAGACAGCGACGAAGATGAGGTCGCCAAGGCCGAACAGGAACTCGTGGTGATCGACCGCGCCATGCGCGCGCTCAATGATCGTCCCCCCGTGCTTGCCGACCAACTGAAACCGGAGGCCGGCGCCTTCCTCGTCCTCTCGCGCAATGGCGAGCCGACATTGGTCCCGCAGTACTACACCGAGACCGAAGTTATTGCTGACGAAGGCATGGTCGAGGCCATTGAAGAGAGCGGTGCGGCTAAGCCCAAGGGGAGCTCGCTGTCCCAGCGCCTGCTCGACGAACTCGCAATGCAGCGCCGCGACATCCTGGCAATCCATCTCGCCAACGACCCGGCACTAGCGCTCGACTTCATGGTCTTCACGCTCGCCGATGCCGATGGGCACGACTGGCGCGCCAAGAAAGCGTCGACCCTCGTTGGCTCGGTCGCGTCCGGGCCTGTCACCGGGTTCGAGGCGAAGGATGCGCCGGCGAGTGCCGCGCTTGCCGAGTTCGCCGGGTCGCTCGATGAAAGCTGGCGTGCGGGTGAAAGCGATGTCGAGCGGTTCGCGAAATTCCGAGCGCTTTCCGACGGGGCGTGCTCGGCCTGGCTTGGCCATGTTGTCTCGCGCACGCTAGTTGCCAGCCTTGCCTGCGAAGGCGAACGATCGGTGCCGATGCACGAGGCACTCGGCTCGCTCCTCGAAATTGAGACCGCGCATTGGTGGCGTCCCACGGCGTCCAACTACTTCGACCGCGTGGCCAAGGCCCGCACGCTCGAAGCGCTCGATGCTACGGGCGGTCCCGAACTGGTCAGTCGCTATGCTGCCTCGAAGAAAGCCGAACTGGCGAGCGCTGCCGAACGCATCTTCTCGGGCAACTTCATTGGCGAGCCCGAAGTCAAGGAACGGGCACAGGTTTGGGTGCCTTTGATCATGCGGTTCACTGATGCTGACGTCCCTGCCGATCTGGAGGAAGCTGCTTCTGTCGATGGGGAAACCGGCGAAACGCTCAGCGGCGATGTGACCAACGAGAATGCCGAGCAGGCTGCCTGACTCCTCCTGACAGGTCCAGGTCTCTCGGCGGGCGGTCCGTCCCTGCAAGGACGGGCCGCCTATCTTGCTTCACACCTTGCCCGGCCACCCGGTGTGCAGATCGTCAATGACAAAATGATGCTGGTGACTGCTTCCTCCGTGCTCTTCCAAATGCGGATGATCGGATGGCAGGTCGGGATGCGAATGGAACAACATCGAGGGGTCGTTGCGGGGCCAAAGCCACAGGGCAAGTCCAACACCCATGGCGGCCAGGCCAGCGAGAACCAAGAAGGCTGGCATCATGCCAAGCTGTGCGCCGATTTGTCCGGCCATGGGATATGCGACGAGCCAGCAAACATGGCTGAGCGCGAATTGGGCAGCGAACAATGCCGAGCGGTCCTCATCCGCCGACGATCGTTTGAGCAATCTCCCGTTCGGCGTGACGCAAAGCGAATACCCGATACCCATCGCAAGCCAACCGACGAGCAAAGCCACCCAGAGGGTTTGTATCCCCGCCTCTCCGAACACCAGTCCTAAAGTTGCCAGCGTGACCAGCAAGAGGCCG
Organism: Pseudoblastomonas marina; assembly: GCF_034374265.1. NCBI lineage: Bacteria > Pseudomonadati > Pseudomonadota > Alphaproteobacteria > Sphingomonadales > Erythrobacteraceae > Pseudoblastomonas > Pseudoblastomonas marina. Next base: position 2,048,777 of record NZ_CP139718.1, read on the forward strand.
CCGCCAGCGATCATGATCGTGCGATCGTTAATTCGCGTCAGGATGCGCGGGAGGGCGAGCGCAGCCAACATCGAGCCCGCTCCGTAAGCCGCCAGAGCCAGCGCAACGTCGCCCTCCGTCCGTCCCATGTTCTTCACGATAACTACCGTATTGACGATGACCATGGCGCTACCGGCTGCCGCTGCCAGGGTTACTGCCAGCAAGCCGACAAGTCTGGGTGTCTTTAGATAAACCCGCATGCCCCGCGTGGTCTTGCGCCATACGCTCTCGACGCGCTTTGCGGCCGATTTTCTGTACGGCAAAGCCGCGCTCACTACGAGAAGCGCAGAAACCACGAAACCGATAGCTGTTCCTGCGAATAGCCAATGGAAATTTATGATAACCAGTAGCGCGGCGGCCAGGACCGGACTGATGAGGCTTTCGAGATCATAGGCCAGTCGGGACAGGGAAAGAGCATTCGTGTACTCTTCTTCGTCCGGCAGGATGTCGGGTATGGTTGCTTGGAAGGTAGGCGTGAACACGGCCGATGCCGACTGCAGCAGGAAAATGAGCAGATAGATTTGCCAAACCGCATCGACGAAAGGGAGCAGAAGCACCACGCTGGCACGGATGATGTCCATTCCCACAAGCAGGCGTTTGCGGGGCAATCTGTCGGCATAAGCGCCCGCCAGGGGAGCGATGCCGACATAAGCGACCATTTTGATGGCAAGTGCCGTACCCAGGACCGCGCCGGCGTCGGCACCGGCGAGATCATAGGCCAGCAAGCCAAGAGCAACCGTCGCCAGCCCCGTTCCGACAAGCGCGATGACCTGCGCAAGAAACAGGTGACGATACGTGCAATTGGTCAGAACGGAGAGCATGGCGATGTCTTCCTTGAGGCAAAGCTTGACCTAAACCACGCGCTTGATTTCGGAGTAGCTGCCGTCGGTCTTGAGGGTCACGGTGACGGTTGCACCTGAACGATTGCGCCAGAACCACCCGTGGCTGCCATCGAAGGCGGCGACCAGCGTGCCCGCCTCTCCAGTAGATTCGCGGCCCTTGTCATATCCGTGATAAGAGATGCCCGGCGCATCGGCATGCGTATCGAAGTTGACATGGCCGTCTTGCACCGACCATTCGTATTGGAGGCTGGCGCCTTCGGCCATGATCGCCTTTACTTCGGCACCCTCACCGGGCGCGAGCGTTAATTCGGTCACATCGGTGCGCTCGGAGCCGCTCCCGCTTGTATCGGCGAGTGTGGGAACTTCCTCGACGGCTGTGTTCTGTTCGTCAGCGGCCGCTTCCGCGGCTAGCTGCTGCTTGATCTCGCCCATCTCGGAATACCCTAGAATACGGCCCGCTCCGGTCGGATCGATCGCATATTCTGCGGGTAGAACCACGGTGACCAGAAGGACAGTCGAGGTCACCACGGCGAACGCGGTCGCCTTGACGAGCTGGCGGTTGGTGGGAAGGTCGCTGGTGGAGGGACGCTGTGAATTGAACATATCTTTTGCTCCTGGAAAAATGTGGTCAGGCTGCGGCGAAGCCGACGAGCTGGTAGCCAACGAGCATGAAGCCCGCGGTCATGAGAAGAGTGTTGGCGGCGAAGGCGTGACGCATGAAGCTCTGGGTTCTGCGCCAGAAGCCCATCACGATCAGGATTGCGCCAAGCGCCAGCAACTGTCCGATCTCCACCCCGACATTGAAGGCGAGCAGGTTCGGAACGAGGCCGTCGTCTGCGATGTCGAATTCAATGATCTTCGTGGCCAGGCCGAAACCATGGAAGAATCCGAAGATCAGCGTCGCTGCCTTGGTGCTGGGCTGAAACCCGAACCATCGTTGGAAGGCGCCGAGATTGTCCAAAGCCTTGTAGACCACCGACAGGCCGATGATCGCATCGATCAGATAGGCATTGGCCGTGATGCCGGTCAGGACACCGAAAAGCAGGGTGGTCGAATGACCGATCGCGAACAGCGTCACGTAGATACCGACGTCCTTCAACCGGTAGAGGAAGAAAATAACGCCAAAGAGGAAGAGCAGGTGATCGTATCCGGTCACCATGTGTTTCGCGCCGAGATAGATAAACGGCAGGATCAGCATTCCGCTGCTCTCCTGGATGTACCCCTTGTCCCCCTCGGCGACGTTGTGCGCCCAGGCTTCGGCACCCGAGGCGAGGAAGATCAGCAAAACTGCAATGAACGCGAGGATGCGCACGCAAGCTGTATTGGATTGAGGTTTCGTTATGGATATCATTTCAGTCTCCGGTCTCGGATGTCTGCCGTCCGCAGGATTGCGCCCTACGGACGGTCGCTCCGGCTTCAGCTTGCGAGTTGAGGGTTATGATCTTCGTCGGATGTCCTTGTCTCCCGGACATCCCCGCGATCGCCGCGAACTACCCGGTAGAGAGCCGGAAGAACCAGCAGGGTCAGGGCGGTAGCCGACACGATCCCGCCGATGACAACGGTTGCAAGAGGACGCTGTACCTCCGAACCGAGCCCGACATTGAGAGCCATCGGCACGAAGCCCAGGCTCGCGACAAGCGCGGTCATGAGCACCGGTCGCAGGCGGGCCATGGCCCCTTCCTTGATGGCATCTTCGAGCGGTTTGCCTTCATCCATCAGCTGCCGGATAAACGTCAGCATGACGACGCCGTTCAGCACGGCAATGCCCGACAGGGCGATGAAGCCAACCCCCGCGGAAATTGAGAAGGGGATGCCGCGCAGCATGAGCGCTGCCACGCCTCCGGTAAGCGCCAGAGGCACACCGGAAAACACGACCAGCGCATCCTTCACCGAGCGGAACAGCGCGACCAGCAGACCGAAGATCAACAGCAGGGCGAGCGGCACCACGATCTGAAGGCGTGCGGATGCTGACTCCAGCTGCTCGAAGGTGCCGCCATAGTCTACCCAGTAGCCTTCCGGAAGATCGACCTCCGTGGCGATCCGTTCCTGCGCCTCGGAAATAAAGGAACCGAGGTCCCGTCCCCGCACATTGCTGGTGACCACGGCCCGCCGCTTGCCATCCTCGCGGCTGATCTGGTTCGGTCCCTGAACGTTCTCGATGGTCGCGACTTCCGATAAGGGAACGGAGCCGCCTCCCGGCAACGGAATCGGGAGCCGTTCGAGCACCTGCCGGTCTTCGCGCAGGTCCTCGGGCAAGCGAACAACAATGTCGAAGCGCCGGTCCCCCTCGAAGATCTGTCCGGCTTCGGCCCCGCCGATTGCCGTCGAAACCACCGTCTGGACGTCGTCCACATTCAGTCCGAGCTGGGTCAAGCGGTCCCGTTCGGGAATGACCTGGATGAAGGGCAGGCCGGTAACCTGCTCGGTCTGCGCATCCTGCGATCCTTCGATCGAAGAGACGACGCCTTCGACCTCGGCTGCGACAGCGGCAAGCTGGTCGAGATCGTCCCCGAATATCTTGATGGCGACATCGGATCGCACTCCCGCGATGAGCTCGTTGAAGCGCATCTGGATCGGCTGGAGGAACTCATAGCGCGAGCCCGGCACTTGCTGGACCGCCTCGTTCATTTCGGCGACGAGTTGCTCCTTCGGTTTGCGGGGGTCCGGCCAATCCTCCCTCGGTTTCATGATGACGAAGGTGTCGGCGACCGATGGCGGCACAGGGTCAGTGGCCACGTCGGCCGTACCGATCTTCGCGAATACCTGGTCAACCTCGGCGAAGGTCCGGATCCGGTCTTCCAGAGCGGTCTGCATGGCGACTGCCTGGCTTAGGCTGGTGCCCGGAATGCGAAGCGCGTGTAGTGCGATATCTCCTTCGTCAAGATTGGGGATGAATTCCGATCCCATACGGCTCGCCCCGAAGCCGCTGAGAACCACCAGTGCGACGGCTCCGGCAAGCACCACCTTGCGCGACCGCAATGCGAAGTCGAGCATCGGTCGATATCCCGATTTGGACGCGCGCATGACGCGCGTTTCCTTCTCCTCGACTTTCCCCGTAACCAACGTCGCAACCGCTGCGGGAACGAAGGTCAGGGAAAGCACCATGGCAGCGGTAAGCGCCATGACGACCGTGATCGCCATCGGGTGGAACGTCTTGCCCTCGACGCCCTCAAGAGCAAAGATCGGTACGTAGACGATGGTGATGATCAGGATGCCGAACAGGCTCGGCTTGATCACCTCCGCCGAGGCGCGGGCCGCCAGCTTGAAACGTTCCTCGCGGTTGAGCAGCCTTCCAAGCGAATGCTGGGCCTCGCCGAAGCGGCGCAAGCAGTTCTCGACAATGATCACCGCGCCATCGACGATCAGACCGAAATCCAGAGCGCCAAGGCTCATCAGATTCCCCGATATGTCGTTTTCGACCATGCCCGTGATCATCAGCAGGAAGGAAAGAGGAATCACGGCTGCGGTGATGAGCGCGGCCCTGAAGTTGCCAAGCAGCACAAAGAGAACCACGATCACCAGCAGTGCGCCTTCGGCGAGGTTCTTCTCGACCGTGGAGACGGTTGCTTCGACCAGTTCGGATCGGTCGTAAACAGTGTTGGCGACAACGCCGCCCGGAAGCGACCGGTTCACTTCCTCGAGCCGTTCAGCCACCGCGATACTGACATCGCGGGCGTTCTCGCCGACGAGCATGTAGATCGTTCCGAGAACTACCTCCCGGCCATCCTTGGTCGCCGCACCGTTGCGGATTTCCGAGCCGATTTCGACATCGGCGACATCGGCGATACGGATCGGGACACCCTCGCGGTAATCGACGATGATCCCGGACAGATCGCGTTCGTCCTCGGCCTGTCCGGGTACGCGGATCAGGTATTGCGAACCCGACCTCTCTACATAGCCAGCGCCGACATTGGCGTTGTTGTTCTCGAGCGCCTCGATCACATCCTCGACCGTCAGACCGAAACCGGCAAGGCGTTCGGGTAGCGGGGCTACGACGTATTCCTTGCGGTAGCCGCCGATTGAGTTGACCTCGGTGACCCCCGGAACCGTGCGAAGCTGCGGGCGAACCACCCAGTCGTGCAACGTCCGCAAGTCTTGAGCGGTATAGCTTGAGCCATCCGGCTTGACCGCTCCCTGCTTGGCCTCGACAGTGTACATGAAAATCTCGCCCAGGCCCGTGGCGATAGGTCCGAGCTCCGGCTCCACCGTCTCGGGCAGGTTCGAACGCACCGCCTGCAACCGCTCGTTGACCAGCTGCCGGGCGAAAAAGATGTCGGTGCCATCCTCGAACACGACGGTGACTTGGCTGAGGCCGTAGCGCGAAACCGAACGCGTATAGGAAAGCCCCGGCAATCCCGCGATGGCGGTTTCGACCGGATAGGTGATGCGTTGCTCCGCCTCCAGCGGAGAAAAGCCCGGCGCGGACGTATTGATCTGCACCTGCACATTGGTGATGTCCGGCACGGCATCGATTTTGAGCTTACCGAAACTGTAAATGCCCACAGCGGCGAAAATGAACACCGCTGCCAGCACTGCGAAACGCTGCCTGATCGACAGCTCGACTATCTTTTCCAACATAATATCGCCCCTCAGTGATCGTGGCTCGCGCCCGACTTCTCGATGTCGGCCTTGATCACGTAGCTGTTCTCGGATGCGTAAACGGTGCCTGCATCGATCCCGCTCAGCACTTCGGTCCACTCGGGACCTTCCTGGCCGAGCTCGAGCATCCGCACTTCGTAGGTCTCGCCGATCTTGGCGAAGACGACACGAAAATCGCGGAATTGCTGGATGGCGTCCGTTCGCACGGCGAGCGGAACCCGCCGCTGATCGACAGACACCAGCCCTCGGACCGCCATTCCCGGTCGCCAGAAGCCATCGCGATTGGGGAGCGGTGCACGTGCGGTAACAGCCTGGCTGCTGACTTCCGCCAGCGGCAGGAAGTCCCGGATGCGGGAACCCTGCGCGCGCTGGCCTTCAAGACCCCGGATGAGCACCGATTGTCCCGGGCGGACCCGTTCGATGTCGCGCGGGAAGATCGGGAAGGTCGCGACCGTGCGCGACGGATCGGATATGACGAACATAGGGTCACTGTCCGCGATATCGCCGATATTGGTGCTGCGCTGCGTGACCACTCCGGAAATCGGCGCGTAGATCGGATAGGTCTGCAACGATGAGCTGCTTTCCACCCGCGCGAGCAACGCCCCTCGGGCTACACGATCGCCGAGATTGGCATGCAGTGACATGACGGTGCCCGGGAATTTGGCTCCCACCTCGGCGCTGCCAGAGGGATCGAGCTCCACCCGTCCGATGATTTCCACGGTTTCACCGACCTGCTGCGGTCCGACCGTATCGGTCCGGATACCGGCCGCACGAGCCGCCTCGTCCGAGATCGTAACCCGGCCTTCGTACGATTCGAACGCCCACCGATGGGTGTCGTCGCCTTCGTTTGCCACTACCACCACGTCGAAACTGTGCGGTTCGACGAGAACGCCCTGGCCTCGCAGGTAATCCTGTTCCGGTTCGAACTCGAACGTGGTCTTTTCGCCGCCAAGACGCGTGATCATGACCCGGGCACGGACCGTTTCGGGATCGACGGGCTCGTTGTCGCGGTAGGCGTAGAGGCGATATTCGGGCGGAACGCCGTCCTCGAAGACGGTGACTTCGATGGCGAAGTCACCATCACGAAGCATGCGTCCGTTGTGCGGTCCGCGCTCGTAATCGCCTTCGGCCGCGGCCTGCTCCTCGTTAGTTTCCGGCGTCTCTGCCGACTGGCCGCAGGCGGTGAGTATAGCTGCAAAAAACGCAGCAAGGAAGAAATGCGTCTTGCGCATGATCAGTATCCCCCAACAAGTTCGATGAAGCGGCCGGTCAGTCGGTCGTAGTCGACCTTGGCCTGATGATATTCGGCGAGAGCATCGACGAAGCGTACTCTGGCCTCGTGCAATGCGGTCTGGGCAACGGAGACATCCAGGAAGGTGAATCCTCCGCGATTGTAGCCGGCACGAACTTCCCGGAGCGTTTGTTCGGCACCGGGAACCACCTGCTCCTGAATCGCTTCGGCCTCATGGCGGGCCTCTTCTACCCGCTCGGCGGCCAGAGCGATCTGCCGGCGACGCTGGAACCGTTCGACCGCGAGATCCGCCTCTACCTGCCGCTGCTCGGCCGCGGCGCGATCAATGTTGGCCCGGTTGAGCGCGCGATTGGGCAAGGGGAGCGAAAAGCCCGCGATGACGGCGACGTCGCCGTTGCCGAACAGCCGCGGGCCTGCGAAGACAGTGGGATCGGTTCGCGAATTGGCCTCCTGCAGGCGGTAGTTTGCATCCGCCCTGTTGCGCCGGGCCCGGAAGACGGCAAGATCGACCGGAGTGAGGTCTGCGGGGTCGGCGGCAACTTCTGGAGCATTCAGGAAACCCGAGGTCACGATCCCGATGCTGGCCCGATCCCCACCGGTGAGAAGCGCGAGTCGGGCAAGAGCTGCCGTATAGGCATGCTCCGCCAGTCCAAGATCCACTCGCGCTTCGGCCAACTGCGTGCGAGCGCGCGTTCCGGCGAAGAGCGGGTCACGCGCCTCGTCGACCCTGCGCTGCACCTCATTGGCGAGGGTTTCGGCGATCTCGACCCTGCTCCTGGCAAGTTCGAGCGACAGGGCCGCGGCTTGCGCTTCCACATACAACGCCTGGACTTCGCTCGCGAGATCGAGACGCCGAACGAGTGCCTCGGCTTCGGCAACGGCGATATCACCTTGCGCGAGGCCTACACGCGCCGCGCGCTTGCCGCCGCGCTCCAGTCGCTGGTTGTAGGTCCCGTCGATTTGCCATTGCGAAAAGCCAGGGGTTCCGATGTTCTCAACTGTCCCCTCGATTGTGGGCGCGGGGCTGGTATCGGCAGCGTTTCGGGCTGCGTTGAAACCATCAAGGCGAGCGGCGGTCGCCTCGCCTTGCGGTGAGTTGGCGACCGCAATTCGAACGGCCTCTTCGAGTGTGTACGTCTGGGCTGATGCCGAGGTCGCCCACACCAACGTGGCCGCCAGAATGGCGGCACGCGTGGACACGTGCATGATAAATTACTCCTGATCTTCCGAATGGATATCGGCCCGTAGATCGGGCCGGATTCAGAAAATCAGGCTGACGGTGGCTGGGTTAGCGGAGCCGCTAAAAAGCCGACAAGCGGAGGTGCTTCGCCCGGGCGCAGAAGTGCTGGGGTCGAAGGTCCATTGGCAGCGAAGGCGGCCTGATCAGGCATGGCAATCGAACTATGCGAGTGCGATGCAGCGTGCGGAACCAGTTCTTCCGATGCATGCGAAGCGGTATCTGCCTGAATTTCGATCACCTCGATCGATTTGTGTTCATGCGCATGTTGCGCACTTGCCGCCTCATGCGCGTGCGCCGCTTCCAGATGCGGAACTGCTCCCGGAAGCCCGCCATGCGAGACCAGAAGCAATGCCAACAGAAAAAGGAAATGGAGCTGGCGCATCGGCGGGCGGTTAGCCGATCGCAAGCGAATGGGCAAGCCGCGAGGATTGGTTTTTGTGCGATTGCTTGCCGTGCGACCCCGTGTCCGATGGAAGACCCGGCACCAATAAAGGTGACGCGCAGAAAGGCGAGAGGAGAGGCAGCTTTGCTCTTCCTGAGCCGGGGCAATTCCGTCCCGGCGATCAGGAGACCTCCTATGACCAAGTATCGCCGCGCTGCATCGACTTCGCCAGCTCAGCGCATCACTGCCGCTATCATTGCAAAGCTCGAGCAAGGCACCAAGCCTTGGGTCAAGCCGTGGCGCGGTGTGCCAGTTTCGCGGCCGTTACGTTCCTGCGGGACGCCCTATCGCGGAATGAACACCTTTTGGCTGTGGATGGTTGCCGATGGCTGTGGCTACGCTTCGCCCTACTGGATGACCTATCGCCAGTGCCAGGCGTTGGGCGGACAGGTCCGCAAGGGCGAGAAATCGACCATCGCGATCTTCTACAAGAGCTACACCAAGGAGGTGGAGAACGCCGATGGCGAAACTGACACCGAAAACCGGCGCGTGCTCAAAGCCTATGCCGTATTCAACGCCGACCAGTGCGACGGCCTCCCCGAGTTCTATCATCCCAAACCGGTGGTTGCCGCGCTTGAGCCCGAAGGACGTGAAGAGCGGCTCGATGCTTTCTTTGCCCATATTGGCGCAGACCTGCGCCACCATGGCGCGCAGGCCTATTACGAACCGCTGCTCGACCGGGTCACCATGCCGCCAGCCGAACTTTTCGAAGCCTACGACCACTACTATGCGACGCTTGCACACGAGCTGTCGCACTGGACGGGTCATTCTTCGCGGCTCGACCGCGATCTCAAGAACCGCTTCGGCAGCGACGCCTATGCTGCCGAGGAACTGATCGCAGAACTGTCCTCCGCCATTCTCGGGGCAGAACTGGGTCTTCCGGTCACCCACCTCGACCATCACGCCAGCTATATCGCATCCTGGCTCAAGATCCTCAAATCGGACGAGCGCGCGATCCTCACCGCTGCGGCCAAGGCTGAGGAAGCGGCCAGCCTGTTGCTTGACCTTGGGGGTCGCCAATCCAGCGAAAGCGAGGCCGACATCGATCTCGCTGATGCAGCCTGAGGAGCAGTGAGATGGGACGTTCCGTCAGCTATCCGCCCCGCTCCGTAGTGGCCTTTCGCCTGCTCGATGACGGCGAGGAGAACGACACCGACTGGGCTTATGAATGCCTCGTCGAAGAGGTCATCGATCCTGCGAAGGCGACCTTTCCTTCTTTCGAGCGCTTCGATGGATGGCGCGGCCGCGAGGACCGCATTCTCCTGCGAAACGCCTTCGCCGATTGCGGCATATCGACATATTGCGGGCTCGCGGCGATCTGGCTCGCCGAACGCGACGATCCCCGGTACTGGGAAGCTGACTTCAGCCAGCCGAGAACGGGAAGGGCACGGCACTGGCTTGCCCAGGTGTCGGGACGGTTCATCGAATTGTTCGGCGAGCTGCGCATGGTCGGTCGGTTCTCGAATGGCGAAGCGATCTTCGAGCGCTCCCGATCCACCTGTGACACCGGGTCCTGATCCTGCCTCGTCCCTGACCGCCGGGAGAGGCCCTTGGGCCGGTCGGGGCGAGCCGCAACCTGCGGCCCGTCGGCCCGTGTTGCCCGCGCCAGCCTAGGGCCGCAGGTTTCCCGCTGCGCGGTGCGTTTCGCCCCTTGTCCCGGCCCTGATCGGGCTTCGGCGGACAGGGATGAGGCAATGGTGCCTCCTCTCCTGTCCCCGCGATCAGGAGACACACCATGTACGACAGCTTCATCGACCAGTTGAGCGGCCTCGACCTGTCAGGCCTCAGCATCAGGCCCGCCCCATTCAACGAGACCGACTTCCCCTGCGAGGATGCGATCGAACAGACGCTTGGCGCCGTATGGTCCGACCTCTTCGCGATGTTTTCCGATACGGCGCTCGAGGCGGATGCCGAGGATATCGCCTGGGGTTTCGTCAATCTCTTCCACCGTGCAGCAAGTCGGAAGTCATCGCGGCTCGACCGCGCCAGCGACGAAATTCGAGCATTGTTAGCCTCGGCCGACGGCTCCGAAGTTCACACAAGCAATCTGGAAGAGCAGGTCGAACGTGCCCAGGCCGCCGATGCCAGCATGATTGCGTTCGAGCAAATGCGCGAAACCGCCGCTGTCCTCTATCTTGAAGAGATCGGATCGTCCTGGCGTCCCATGACCGGTTCGCGTTCGAACCACGCTGCCCATATGACGTCCGCTGTCGTCAATGCACGTGACTTCCTGCGGGCTCGTGCAGAGCGCCGCCGGGATGCCAATACACCGCAAGGCACGCCAATCGTTTTTTCCGGTGGCCGGTCTTCGTTTGCCACCGCGGAAGACGCCAAGGCTTTCGCCTCCAAGGTCTGGTCAACGCTCGACAAGGTACGTGATCATGTGCCCGACATGTTTCTGGTGCACGGCGGCGACACCAAAGGCGTTGATCGGCTTGCGGCCAGCTGGGCCGAACGGCACGATATACAGCAATTGGTATTTTCACTCGACAGACGGCTGGGGGCACGAGCCGGGTTCAAGCGCAATGAGCAGATGCTTCAGATGAATCCGCGCTATGTGGTCGCGCTTCCCGGCAATGGCGTTCTTGAGCGTCTAGTGATTGACGCCAAGGCCCGGCGTATCACCGTCGTTGACCGGCGCAGCTTGGGTGCAAGCATCCCAAAACGATATGATTGAACGTCGAACTTGCTACGCGCCGGCGACGATTATGTCGCTGGCGCGCTAATTGGTTTTTGTTTCGTGCGGTAGGCCAGCTGCCTCTTGCAGTCCGATGCAAATTCGCCTGGCTTTACGCCCCCGCCGGGTCCTCCTTCGACAATATAAGAGCACTGGTGTTGCGTTATAGTATCACAATAATGGATCTACGCTGACAGAATATTACACTAGGCAGCTCGGTTTGTCTTTGCTAATGGCGGCCCAAATTCATGACTTACAGCTATCGCCGCCTTGTCCTCAACCCGCTCGTCGTCCTGCTCATGCTGGTCGCGATGATCTTTGCGACTGCGGCGGATGCAGCTGCCTGCGGCTCGGAAGTGGCTCCGGGCGATGCGGCGGCATGGATTGCAGCTGACGAGGGATCGGCAACCTCAGATGTCGATGGCGATCAGGGCGATTCCGAAGTGCCAGCCGATCAACACGGCGTTTGCGGTCATGGTCATTGTCATCACGGCGCGAGCTTTGCTGGCGGAATCCACAAAGAACAGGTTCCACTTGCGTCGGTCATTCTTGCAGCGCCTCCTGTTGCGGCATCCGTCTCGGATGTCAGTACCCGACTGAAACGTCCTCCTCGCGACTGACAATCGTCGTTGCGCTGCCCCGGTGCAGCGCCCGTTCGATTGTTAGCAGAGGAATTCTTCCAAAATGTCAGCCATTTATTGGCGAGACACCCTGATTGCAGGGTTGTTTCTCGTCGCAACAGCCACGTCCGTGGCCGCGCAGGAGCAGGAGCTTCTGACGCTTGAAGACGCGCTGAGCCGCTCAGGTGTAACGGGCGAAGTCGATGCAATCTCCGCGAACCCGCGTATGGTGGGACCGCGCGCCGAAGCGGATGCCGCTCGCTCGCTCGTCGGGCAGGCGCGTCTCCGACCGAACCCCGAAGTTTCGCTCGAGGTCGAGAATATCGCCGGAAGCGGCGCTTTTTCCGGACTGCGGGCTACCGAATACACGCTTGCGGTGGGGCAGCGCCTTGAACTTGGCAACAAGCGGGGGGCCCGGGTCGAAGCTGCCCGGGCGCAAGCACAGCTTGCAAACCTTCGCGCCGACCTGTCCGATGTCGAACTCGGCTACCTCGTCCGCGAGCGATATGTCGCAGCGGCGGCCGCTGCATCGCGCGTGGAACTGGCCCGCGATGTGGTCGAACGGAACGAAGAGCTCGCCCGCATTGCAGGACTGCTGGTCGAAGTAGGCCGTGAGCCACCTTTGCGCGCCTTGCGTGCAGAGGCGGCCCTGGCAGAGGCGCGCGCCGAATTGCAAGCGTCTCAAGCGGCCAGTCTCGCGGCGCGCACTGCGCTCGCTTCTCTCTGGGGCGTTCAGGACGTGCCCCCTGTAGTCCCGGCGGACTTTCCGGTCATCCGGCCACCTGGAGTTGCACTGGCTGCGGCGAGCGGGCTCCAGTTGCGGGTGGCGCGCGCCGAAAGCAGGGCTGCTGCGGCAGATATTGATCGTGAGCGCAGCTTGCGCGTTCCCGATCCGGTCGTCTCGGCGGGTGTGCGCCGTTTCGAAGAAAGCAACGACAGCGCATTCCTTGTAGGCGTCTCGATCCCGCTTCCGTTCAGCAATCGCAATCAGGGCAATATCGCGGCTGCAGAAGCGAGGCTTCGCGCCGCAAATGCACGCGAGGCCGTGGCACTGGCGGATTTTGAACAATCGGTAACCCGGGCGCGGGCGCAGTATCTCGCTGCTGAGGCGCGCGTCGAAACGCTTTCCCGGACATCGCTGCCCCAGGCCGAAGAGGCGCTGCGGCTCGTCCGCATTGGCTACCGCAACGGCCGCTTTCCGTTGATCGAAGTGTTGAGCGCTGCCGAAGCGCGCGATGCAATTCGCGAAGCCCTGATCGCTGCCCAGCAGGAGCGGGGGCAGGCTGCTGCCGAATTGATCCGGCTGGCCGCACAATGAGGAATAATCAAATGAACCGCAAGAAACTGGCGATCATCGCCGGAATCGTCATTCTCGCTGCAGCTTTGCTGTTGATGCTCTGGCCTGACAGTGAAGTCGAAACCGGTGGCGTCGAAGAAGCAGCCGAAACAGAAATGCCGGAGGGCCTCGTTCTGATCGGCGAAGAACAGATTCGGGCTGCCGAAATTGTAATCGGTACAGTACGTTATGGTGCATCCGTCGACCTGGTATTTCCGGCCACGATAGCCGCTAGTCCGACCGCAAGTGCGCGTATCGATGCGCGCGCATCGGGTGTGGTACGCACTGTGGGCAAGACGCTCGGTGATTATGTCCGCCAGGGCGAGACTGTTGCACGGATTGAAAGCGCCGATGCTGCTGCGCTCGCCTCGCAGCTCAGTGCAGCTCGTGCTCGCGTGACCGAACTGTCGTCGGCATTCGATCGTGAACGCCGCCTTTTCGAGGCGAATGTAACTGCCCGGCAGGATCTCGAAGCTGCCCGTGCTAACCTCGATGTCGCCCGTTCCGAGCTTAACCGGGCCCAGGCCGCGGTCAGCGCTGCCGGGGTAAGCGGTGACGGTCGCTCGCTCGCCGTCACCAGTCCCCTATCCGGACGCGTCACGGCTGCGCCGATCGTACTCGGCTCCTTCGTCGATGCCGGCGAGGAACTGTATCAGATCGTCAATCCGAACGGTCTCCAGGTCGAAGTCGCGCTACCGTCGGAAGATGCCTCGCGCATCCAGCCCGGCGATGAGGCAGCATTGATTGTTGGCGATGGTCGCGAGATCGGCGCGCGCGTACGCTCTGTCACCCCTTCGCTCGATCCCGAAAGCCGAAGCGCGACAGCTGTTCTCAGCATCTCGCGCGCTGTTCCAGGTCTTCAGCCTGGCTCGTTCCTTCAGGCTCGTATCCGCCCTTCGGGAGAAGTGGATCAGACCCTTATCGCGGTTCCTGAAGATGCAGTGCAGGCGTTCGAGGGACGCGACGTCGTGTTTGTGCGAACGCGTCGCGGCTTCCAGGCGCGCGCGGTAGAAACTGGCAGCCGTTCCGCTGGAATGGTGACGATCCTGTCCGGGCTTGAACCGGGCCAGCAGATCGCAACTGCCAACGCCTTCCTGCTGAAAGCCGAACTCGAAAAGGAGGGCGCAGAACATGGCCATTGATCAAGCGTCGTCCCATTCGGACGAGGGTAGCCACCACCATGGCCTGATCGGGATGATTCTCGATGTTGCCGTGCGATTCCGCTGGGCGATTATCGTCCTCACCATTTTCGCGGCAATCTATGGCGCATTCAATCTGTTGCGCCTGCCGATCGACGCGGTGCCGGATATCACCAACACACAGGTGCAGATCAATACCAGCGCGGCTGCGCTTTCGCCTTCTCAGGTGGAGACGCAGGTGACCTTTCCCATCGAAACCGGTTTGGCCGGAATCGAAGGATTGGAAATGACCCGTTCGATTTCGCGCAATGGCTTCAGCCAGGTTACCGCGATTTTCGAGGAAGGCACCGACATCTACTTCGCTCGCCAACAGGTGAACGAACGTCTCGCGCCGATCGGCGCCTCGCTGCCGGAAGGGGCGGAACCGACCATGGGGCCAATCTCCACCGGGCTTGGCGAAGTGCTCATGTATACGATCGAATACGAGCATCCCGGCGGCAAGGGAGCGACCAGAGGCGGCCGGACGGGCTGGCAGAGAGATGGCAGCTTCATAACCGAACGCGGCGACCGGCTGGAAAGCGAGGTCGCCAAGGCTGCCTATCTGCGCACTGTGCAGGACTGGGTCGTGGCACCCCTCATGCGCTCGATCGACGGCGTGGCCGGGGTCGATTCCATCGGTGGATTCGAGAAGCAATTCCTCGTTCAGCCCGACCCGGCACGGCTTACAGGCTACGGCCTGTCTTTCGACTCCCTGATCAATGCGCTCGAGGCCGCCAATCTCGCGGCGGGCGCCAATTTCGTGGACCGGGCCGATGAAGCCCTGCTCGTTCGCGTCGATGCCCGACTGGGCGGAATCGCCGATATCGAGGAGGCTGTCGTCGCGACGCGCGAGGGTGTACCCATCCGCATCGGCGATGTAGCGAATGTCGAAATCGGGGGCGATCTGCGCACGGGGGCTGCTTCGCTGAATGGCGAGGAGGCGGTCGTCGGCACTGTGTTGATGCGCAGCGGAGAGAACAGCCGCACCGTATCGGCTCAGGCGGCAGACCGACTGGAAGAGGTGCGCGCATCGCTACCCGACGGCGTGGTGGCAGAAATTGTCTATAACCGCTCTTCGCTTGTCGATGCGACGATCGCCACGGTCGAAAAAAACCTGGTCGAGGGCGCCTTGCTGGTTATCGCGGTGCTGTTCCTCCTGCTCGGCAATATCCGGGCCGCCATCATCGCGGCCCTGGTCATCCCGATCTCGATGCTGATGGCGGCCATCGGCATGAACAGGCTGGGCGTCTCGGGGAATCTGATGAGCCTCGGCGCGCTCGACTTCGGCCTGATCGTCGATGGCGCGGTGATCATCGTCGAGAACAGTGTCGCGCGGCTTGCCGCGCGCCAGCATCGCGAAGGCCGGCTGCTCAGCCTGGGCGAACGCCTTACCGAGACGCGGCTTGCCGCGCAGGAGATGATCAAGCCGACGGTCTACGGACAGGCAATCATTTTGCTGGTCTATGCGCCGCTGCTCACCTTCACCGGGGTCGAGGGCAAGACGTTTTCGCCAATGGCGATTACGGTCATGCTCGCGCTGGCTTCGGCCTTTGTGCTGTCACTCACCTTCGTGCCCGCCATGATCGCGGTCCTGCTTAACAAGAAGCTGACCGAGAAGGAGGTGAAACCGATCCGTATGGCAAAGGGTCGCTACGGTCCCGCTATTCGCAAGACCATTGCGCGCCCTTGGCCGGTTATCGGTGCTGGTGCTGGCCTGTTTGCTGTCGCGGCAATAATGTTCGGCTTTCTTGGCAGTGAGTTCACTCCCCAGCTCGACGAGCGCGACATAGCGGTGCAATCGCTTCGGATTCCTTCGACCTCGCTTGAACGCTCGTTGGCGATGCAGCGGCGGGTCGAAGACAGGCTCGAGGAGTTTCCGCAGGTCGAGCTGGTCTTCTCGCGAACCGGTACGGCAGAGGTCGCCAGCGATCCCATGCCGCCCAACGCATCGGATGCCTATGTCATTCTGAAACCGCGTGAGGAGTGGCCAGACCCGGATTTGCCAAAGGATAAACTCGTTGGCGAGATGGAGAGTGCACTTGGCGGTCTTGTCGGGAACCTGTACGAGTTCAGTCAGCCTATCGAACTGCGTTTCAACGAACTGATCGCAGGCGTACGCGGCGATGTGGCGGTCAAGCTGTACGGCGACGATCTCACCGCACTGACCGAAGCGGCGGGCGACGTTGCAGGCGTACTTCGCGGTGTCGAGGGTGCGGCCGATGTGAAGGTGCAGCAGGTGACGGGCTTTCCAACGCTCGACATCGCTTTCGATCGTCCCACCATCGCGCGGTACGGTCTAACGGTCGAGGACGTGGCGCAATCCGTTGCCATCGCGCTTGGCGGCCGACCGGCGGGCCTGGTGTTCGAAGGCGACCGCCGCTTCGATGTCGTCGTGCGCTTGGCAGACGCAACGCGCGACGATTTCGACCAGCTAGGAGCCCTGCCGATCGTCCTTGAAAACGGCGTCACGGTTCCGCTGCGAACGCTGGCCGATTTTGAGGTCGTTGATGGTCTCGCCGAAGTCCGGCGCGAACAGGGTCGCCGGCTCGTCATCGTTTCCGCCAACGTCCGCGAACGCGATCTCGGTTCCTTCGTCGAAGAAGCGCAGGAAGGCGTTTCGGCCCAGGTCGATCTGCCCCCTGCCTCCTTCATCGAGTGGGGCGGGCAGTATCAGAACCTGCAGGAAGCGCAGGCTCGGCTCGCGATCGTGGTGCCCATCTGCTTCGCCGTTGTCCTGCTCCTGCTGTACATGGCGCTTGGTGGATGGGTTCCGGCCCTGGCGGTGTTCAGCGCCATCCCGATGGCCTTGGCGGGCGGTGTGTTTGCTCTCGTGTTGAGAGGCATGCCCTTCTCGGTATCGGCGGCGGTTGGCTTCATTGCCCTGTCGGGTGTGGCTGTGCTCAACGGTCTCGTCATGATGACTGCGATCCGGCAGCGCCTTGAAAGTGGTATGCCGCTTGATGAGGCAATCGCCGATGGTGCGCTCGCGCGCCTGAGGCCGGTGTTGATGACCGCGCTGGTGGCCTCGCTCGGCTTTGTACCCATGGCTCTTGCAACCGGAACAGGGGCCGAAGTGCAGCGTCCTTTGGCTACGGTCGTCATTGGCGGTCTGATCACGGCGACCGCGCTCACGCTGTTCGTCCTACCCGCGATCGCGCGGCTTGTACTGCACCGTTCCGACGACGAGCGGAGCTGGCGCGAGAAGTGGTGGGACCGTCTGCGTCGCAATGTGACGAGCGATGAAGAGGCCGAGCTGAAGGACATCGCATGACCGATCGGGAAAGGAGAATACGGTGCTGGCACTGAAGGAAGAGAACGGACTGCTCTGGATACGCGCCGGAGGCAGGCTTGGGGATGAAGACTATGACCGCTTTGTTCCCCAATTCGAACGTATCGCAGAGCGCGAGGCCGGCACCGTCCCGATGGTGATCGAGCTCGCGCCTGACTTTTCCGGCTGGGACCTCGGAGGTCTCTGGCGCGATCTCAAGTTCGACGTCCGGCATAAGGACTGCTTCGGCCGGATCGCCATAATCGGCGACAGCAAATGGGAAGAGTGGGGCACGAAAATGTCATCGTCGCTCTTCCGCGCCGAAATGAAGTTCTTCCGGCCATCACAGCGTAGTCATGCGGAAAGCTGGGTACGAACCGGGGAGGACACAGCATGAGTGGCGGTCATGAGGTCGATGTCGGGTCGCCTGAAAAGCGCAAGACCCTGTGGGTGGTGCTATGGCTCAACGTGGCCATTGCAGTCGGCTTCTTCGCGGTCGGATATTTTGCCGATTCCAACGCGCTGCTGGCAAACGGCCTCGATAACTCATCGGATGCAATCGTCTATGCGCTCAGCCTGCTTGCGCTAACCCGCTCGCGGACCTGGAAACGCGGGGCCGCGCGTTTCTCCGGCATCATGCTGCTGGTCTTCTCCGCTGGGGTCATTTTCGATGCTTACCGACGGTTCGTGGAAGGTTCCGATCCGGGCGGCATGCTGATGATGGCGATGGCGTTCGTCGCGGGACTGGTGAATCTCTATTGCCTGCGCCTGTTGCAGAAGATGGAGAACAAGGACGTCAATATGCGGGCGGCGACAACCTTCAGCTTCAACGACTTCATCTCCAATGGCGGGATCATCATCGCCGGCATCGTTGTGCTGATTACCGGTGCCAACTGGCCCGATCTGGTGGTCGGAATAGCGGTCGCCTGCATAGCGCTTTACGGCGGAGTGCAGATCCTGCGCGATACGCATATGGATGTGCACGAAGAGGCGGGAACCGTCCACGGCGAGAAGAGGAATTGACGCTATTCGATACCTTGTTTGCCGCGCAGGACCTTTCGCGGGTCCTTGTCCTGGCGATGCTATCAGGCATCGGGGTCATGATTGGCGGCAGATTGGCAGAAGGCAGTTGGAGCTTCCTGCACCCGCTCCTGCCGGGCGGCGTTTCGGGTGCCTTTGCCGCCCTTGCCGTCTTGCTAACTCTTCCGCTGGGACAATCCCCTCTCTCCCGCTGGGCACTCACTGGTTTGATGCTGGCGGGCGGGCTGCTACTTCTGATTTTCAACGAGCTTGGCCGATACGCAAAACTCAGACCGGATGATGACGGACCCGAGCGATGCTCCGATAGGCCAACCCTGGTACGTCGCATCTCGGTGTCGATTGCGTCCGACATCCTGCCTTACAGCCTTCTCTTGGGTGCTGCCGCTGCGGCATCCGCGACGACAGCAATGGCGGTGTCTGCAGCGCTTGTTTTTGCGAACCTGGAAACAGGACGACAAGCGATCGATAATTACCGATCCGCCCAAGTGAGCAGGATGGACCAGTTTGCGCTACTGGTCCTCTTTTCTCTGCTTTTCATTGGCATCGCTCTCTTGACCTTTTGGGCGCTGCACGGATTCACCGACAGCGGGCGAGGTTGGCTAGCGGCCATTATCCCGGGCTTTCTTATAGTTGCATCGGCGCGCGCGCTGCTTCGCATGGGAACCGGATCGGTCGCCGCCAATCATATTACGCTCCTGGCATTCGTCGGAGGGTTCGCCCTGCTCGGCCTCGCGATCTCGGCGCTTGGAGAACTGTCGCGCGAACTCGATGTCTCGAACAGCACGTTCCAGCATTCCCCCGCGCAGTCCGTTACGACGACCAAGAGAACGGAAAAAGGAGGCAGGTAGTGGCACAATCGGGCGGTCATGCCGGGCACAGTCACGGCGAAGAAAGCATGAGCGACGGCCGCCTTGTATTGGCCGTCGCCCTCAACGTCCTGCTGACTGTCGCCCAGATCATCGGGGGGATATTGTCGGGTTCGCTCGCACTGATCGCCGATGCGCTGCACAACTTCAGCGACGCGGCATCGCTTGGACTGGCTCTGTTTGCGAGGCGGATCGGGCGCCGGCCAGCCGACAAGCTTATGACCTTCGGCTATGCTCGTGCGGAAGTCGTGGCGGCGCTTATCAATCTGACGACGTTGCTTATCATCGGCTTCTATCTGCTGGTCGAGGCGATCAACCGTTTCGCAGACCCTCAACCCGTTGAGGGGTGGACCGTAATCTGGGTCGCCGGGATAGCGCTGGTGATCGACGTGGTTACGGCAGTGATGGTCTACGCCAGCTCGAAGAACTCCCTCAACATGAAAGCCGCCTTTCTGCACAATGTGTCCGATGCGCTGGCTTCGGTCGGTGTGATCGTGGCTGGCGTACTCATTCTGCGATACGAACTTTATATCGCCGATCTGATCATCACTGTGGTCATTGCTGCCTATGTGATCTGGCAGGGCGTCACTTTGTTGCCTCGCACGGTGCGGCTCTTGATGGGCGCGGTGCCGGACGAAAGCGAGTTCGATCGCATTGTGAGCGACCTGCGTGACACAGAAGGCGTGGTCGACGTCCATCACGTCCATGTCTGGAGCATCAGCGAGCATTATCGCGCGCTTGAGGCGCATATCGTTCCTGCCGAATTTTCGTTGCAGGCTTTCGAGGATGTGAAGGCGCGGGCTCGCGGTATGCTCGAGACGCAGCACGCCATCGCCCATGCAACGTTCGAAGCCTGTCTCGCTGCAGACTGTGATCCCGACATGATCCCGGACCATCAGGTCGAGAAGAACCATCATCACGACCATGACCACGACCATTGACAGGCGCGGCGATCGGGTCGGTCGCTGTGGGCAAGCAGCTTGGCAGCGCACGACATGAACCGCCCTGCAACTCGTAAAATGAGGACCAACGAATGAAAGCTTCCGATCTTATGGTTGCCGCGCTCGAGGCCGAGGGGGTCGAGTATGTTTTCGCCGTTCCAGGCGAAGAGAACCTGGACCTTCTGGAATCGCTGCGAACTTCCACCATCACGCTGGTTCTGGCCCGGCACGAACAGGGCGCTGGCTTCATGGCGGCGACTTATGGCCGCCTGACCGGCAAGGCGGGGGTTTGCCTCGCAACTCTCGGGCCTGGTGCGACGAACCTGACAACTCCGGCGGCCTATGCCGCGCTCGGGGCCTTTCCGCTTGTCATCATTACCGGGCAGAAACCGATAAAGACATCGAAGCAGGCCCAGTTCCAGATTGTCGACGTTGTTTCCCTGTTTACGCCGCTCTGCAAGGCTTCGACCCAGATCGTGAACGGCAATCGCATTCCCTCGCTCGTTCGCGAAGGGTTCCGTCTGGCGCAGGAAGAAAGGCCGGGCGCTGTGCTGCTCGAGCTGCCCGAAGACGTTGCGGAAGAGCAAACGGTCGAACCTGTCATACCGCCGCATGACAGGCGCTATGCCGTAGCGGGTGATGCTGCGCTCGACGAAGCGGCCGAGCGGATCATCGCGGCTGAGCTGCCATTGCTCCTGATCGGTGCCGGTGCGAACCGCCGCCGCGCTTCAAAGGCGTTGCGCAAATTCGTGTCTGATACCGGCTTTCCCTTCTTCGACACCCAGATGGGCAAGGGCGTGGTCGATGAAGATAGCGAACTCTATCTGGGCACTGCGGCGCTATCGTCGGGCGATTATGTTCACTGCGCGATCGAGAAGGCCGATCTGATCGTCAATATCGGTCACGACGTGGTGGAGAAGCCGCCCTTCTTCATGGAGCCGGGCGGGCAGACCGTCATCCATATCAATTACAAGGCGGCTGAAGTCGATCAGGTCTACTTCCCGCAGCTCGAGGTCATCGGCGACATCGCCGGATCGGTCGAGCGGCTGGGAAACCGTCTGGATGGCAAGCTGCAGTGCGATCGCAGCTATTACACTGCGCTGCATCACGAGATTGCTTCGCACATTTCCGAGACCAGCGACGACGAACGTTTTCCGATGGTCCCCCAGCGCGTGGTTGCCGACGTACGCAGCGTAATGGCGCGCGATGATATCGTTGCGCTCGACAACGGTATCTACAAGATCTGGTTCGCCAGAAACTACATTGCGAATGAACCGGGCACCATCCTTCTCGACAATGCATTGGCGACGATGGGCGCAGGCCTTCCATCCGCCATGATGGCGGCGATGCTGTCGCCCGGGCGCAGAGTTCTCGCGGTGTGCGGTGATGGCGGGTTCATGATGAACTCGCAGGAGCTGGAAACGGCCGTCAGGCTGGGCCTGAACCTCGTCGTACTCGTCCTGAACGATGCAGCATACGGCATGATCCGCTGGAAGCAGGACCAGCTCGGCTTTCCGGACTACGGCCTGACCTTTTCCAATCCCGACTTCGTCACCTACGCACAAAGCTATGGAGCGACCGGTCACCGGGTCGAGCGGAGCGCAGATCTTGTGGCGGTCCTGAACGCCGCATTCGAGGCTGGCGGCGTGCACCTTGTCGATCTGCCCGTCGACTATTCCGAAAACAAGAAGGTGCTGATCGACGAACTCGGCGCGAAGGTGTGCGAGCTATGAAAACGATCGTTCACAATCCCTTCGACCGCGAGCCGGTTGCAGAAGTACCGCTTGTCGACTGGCCTCAAATCGATGAATGGCTGAATGAAGCGCAGTTGCTCCACCGCGACCGCCATGGCTGGCTTGCCGTGCACGAGCGTGTCGCCACTCTCCGGCGGGCTGCGGATATCATGCGCGAACGAGCCGAGGATCTGGCGCTCCAGATCGTCAGGGAGGGCGGCAAACCCCTGGTCGATGCGCGCGTGGAAGTCGGTCGCGCGATCAACAGCGTCGACTTGTGCGTTCAGGCGCTCAGCGATGGCGGCGGCCACGAGATCCCCATGGATCTGACAGAAGCGGGTGCGGGAAGGACGGCATATACCTTCCGCGAGCCGATCGGTCCTGTCGTGGCGATCTCGGCATTCAATCACCCCCTCAACCTGATCGTCCATCAGGTTGGACCGGCGGTAGCAGCCGGGTGCCCCGTTCTCATCAAGCCTGCGCTGGAAACGCCTCTGTCATGTCAGAGCTTCGTGGATATTCTCCATGAAGCCGGCCTGCCCGAGGCCCGGTGCCGGTTCGCGCCTTGCGGCAACGATATCGCCGAAAGAATGGTAACCGATCCGCGCACGGCGTTCTTCTCATTCATCGGTTCTGCGAAAATCGGCTGGATGCTTCGCTCGAAGCTGGCGCCGGGAACACGCATTGCTCTCGAGCACGGCGGCGCGGCGCCGGTAATCGTGGACAGCGGCGTGGAGCGCGCAGCGGTGATCGCCTCGTTGCTCAAGGGCGGGTTCTATCATTCGGGTCAGGTCTGCGTTTCCGTGCAGCGCGTATTCGTCCCTGCTGCAGAATTGAAAGACTTCGCCAATGACCTAGGGCGAGCTGCCGAAAAGCTGGTAGTGGGCGATCCCGCCGATGCTGAGACCCAATGCGGACCCCTGATCCGAACGGAGGAAGTTGACCGCGTCGAACGCTGGGTCGATGAAGCCATCGCAGCAGGAGGCACCCTGGTGTGCGGGGGAAGCCGTCTGAGTGACACTCTTTTCTCCCCGACCGTCATTGTCGATCCTCCGGATAGTGCCAAGGTATCCCAGGAAGAAATCTTCGGCCCCGTGATCTGCGTGTATGGCTATGACGATATCGACCTGGCTATCGAGCAGGCCAATGCCCTGCCTTACGCCTTTCAGGCCGCTGTATTCAGCGATCGGCTGTCAATCGCCAATCATTGCATACAGTCTCTGGCGGGATCGGCTGTGATGGTGAACGACCATACGGCATTCCGCGTGGACTGGATGCCTTTTGCAGGGCTGCGCCGCTCCGGGCTTGGCGTCGGCGGGATCGCCTACACTATGGCGGATATGAGCATTGAAAAAATGGCCGTCTGGAACTGGCCTGCGGCGGCATCATAACCCGTTCGACAGACCCGGGATGGCGACACGGGCAGCTTCGCACTCGTCGGCCTTTCCCGAAGTTAAGTCTCTTATGGGCGGCCGACAAAAGCCGTGCATCGGCGAGCCTGACCGAACTGGCGCACGAGGCGCGGACATCAAGGCTCGGTGGTACCCGCAAGTGCATCGATGATGCGGCAATCGCCTACAGTGTCTTGCTCGCAGGCAGCGATCATACGCCCAAGTTCCGTCCGCAACGCCTCCAGGCTCGCGATCTTGCGCTCGACCTCGCCGAGATGGCTTCTGGCCAGAGCGTCGATGCCCGCGCAGGACCGGTCGGCATCATCGGAAAGATCGAGCAATTCCCTGATGCGTGCCATGGAGAAGCCGAGATCACGCGCGCGCCGTATGAAGTTGAGGCGCGCTTCCTCTGCAGGTCCATAGTCGCGATAATTGGCCCGCGTGCGTGGAGGGGCAGCGAGGATACCCTCACGCTCGTAGAAGCGGATTGTTTCGGATTTGACACCGGTTTTCCGGGCAAGTTGACCAATTCTCATGACAAAGGCTCCTGCCGCTTGACCTTGTAGTTACTACAAGGTGCATAGGGCGGATCGACGCAAGGAGTCGAGTAAATGGGAAAGACCTGCTGCGGCCCCGATGAGGCCGGTGCAAACAACAACGATCCGACATGGCGGCGCATTCTGTGGATCGCACTGGGCCTTAATGCAATCATGTTCGGCGTGGAGATCGTGGCAGGCATTGCTGCGGATTCGCGCGCCTTGCAGGCCGACGCGCTCGACTTTCTCGGTGATGCGGCAAACTATGCTATCAGTCTCGGTGTAGCGGGGATGGCGCTCGTCTGGCGCGCGCGTGCGGCTCTCGTAAAGGCGGCGACCATGCTGGCTTTCGGCCTGTGGGTGCTCGGCTCGGCCATCTGGGGTTTCTTTGTCGGGGCGTCGCCCGATCCGGGAACGATGGGCGCCATCGGTTCTCTTGCTCTGGCGGTAAATCTCGCCGTCGCCGCGATGCTGTTCCGGTATCGCTCGGGCGATGCGAACATGCGCTCGGTGTGGATCTGTTCGCGCAACGACGCGATCGGTAATATCGCCGTGCTGGCGGCAGCGATTGGCGTTTTCGGCACCGGCCGTGCGTGGCCCGATCTGGTTGTGGCGAGCATCATGGCAGGACTGGCGGTGTGGGGAAGTGCCGAAGTCTTCAAACAGGCACGTGGCGAACTGCGCTCTACCTAAACTCCAGAATATGCCCGCGATTGCGGATTGGGGGAAATACGTTTCCGTCTAGACCCTGCTATTGCGAATTAATTGCAACAGATATAGAGACCCCTCATGCATCGCATTGTCTCCGCCACCGTCCATCCGGCACTGCGGCTCATTCTGCTGGCGCTTGCGCTGTGTCTGTCCGTCACCGCGAACGCGGAAGAACCCGACGTGCGAACCACCTGGCGTCTGCTCGATTATATCGCGGTCGACTACGCCTCCGCGGTTTCCGAGGGACGTGTTGCCGATGAATTCGAATATCGCGAAATGGTGGAGTTTTCCGATGTCGTAGCGCGGCAGGTTGCTGCATTTCCGGATACTAAAGACAATCAAGCACTCATCCGCCGATCGGACCAGCTGCGAACTCTGATCGCCAATAAGGAACCCGCCGAGCGAGTTGGGCACTTAGCGCGCGCGCTGGCAGCCTCGTTGCTGACAGCCTACCCGGTTCCGCTCGCCCCTTCGCAGGCGCCCGACATTGTCCGCGCCCGCACCCTCTTCGCGCAGAACTGCGCCTCGTGTCACGGCGCAGCCGGAAGTGCGCCACCAGCCGCAGTGCAGGCGCTCGATCCCCCGCCGATAGACTTTACCGATATCGACCGGGCACGGCAGCGCAGTGCGTTCGGGCTTTACCAGGTCATCACGCAGGGGCTTGAAGGAACGTCCATGGCCAGCTTCGCATCGCTGTCCGACGAGGATCGCTGGGCGCTTGCATTCTATGCCGGCAGCATTGCTTTTGAAGATGTGGCCAAAGGCGAGCGTATCTGGCGGGAAGATGATGGCATACGCCAGCTTGTCCCCGATCTCGAGACGCTCGCCGCGCTCACACCGGAAAGTCTGGCCGAGCAGATCGGCGAGGACCGTGCGCTCGCCGTCATGGCCTATCTTCGCGCCAATCCCGATGCGGTGGGACAGGCAAATGACGCAGGTTCGCTCGCCTTCGTTCGCGATACGCTCGATCGCAGCCTGTCAGCCTATCAGGCTGGCGACCGTGAAGAAGCGCGGGAGCTTGCCCTGTCTGCCTATCTCGACGGGTTTGAACCCCTGGAGGCCCTCCTGGCAACGCGCGATGGCGGTTTGATGCGCGAGGTAGAACAGGCGCTCGGGCAATTTCGGGCCGGAATAGAGTCCGGTGTGGACCCATCCGAACTACAGCAAGAGCGGGCTCGCATCGATAGTATGCTGGCCAGAGCCGAGAGAGCGTTGGCTCCTGAGGCGGCCAGCGAAATCTCGACCTTTCTCGGGGCGTTCACCATCCTGCTGCGCGAGGGGATCGAAGCACTTCTGGTTGTGATCGCCATGATCGCCTTTGTGAAAAAGTCGCAGCGCTCCGAGGTATTGCCCTATATCCATGGTGGGTGGATCGCTGCTCTTTTTGCAGGTGTCGCCACCTGGGTCGTAGCAACCTACTTCGTAAGCATCAGCGGGGCGAGCCGCGAGATGACCGAAGGGATCGGCGCGCTGCTTGCGGCTGTCATTCTCGTATCGGTCGGGATCTGGATGCACGGCAAATCCCAGGCCGAGGAGTGGCGGCGCTATATCCAGGAAAAAATGGGCAAGGCGCTTTCGCGCGGATCGGCATGGTTTCTCTTTGGTCTTGCATTCGTGGTCGTCTACCGGGAAGCGTTCGAGACTATCCTGTTCTACGCTGCCCTGTGGAACCCGCAGAGCAGCGGCATCATACTGGCAGGTGCCTTGTCCGCAGTAGCGCTGCTGGCGCTCATTGCATGGGCCATGCTGCGCTACAGCCGCAAACTGCCGATCACCCAGTTCTTCCGCTACAGTGCTATCCTGATTGCGATCCTTGCGGTCATTCTCGCGGGCAAGGGCGTGGGCGCTTTCCAGGAGGCCGGAGTTCTTTCCGCCACTTTCATTGCCGGCTTGCCGCGCCTCGCCGAACTCGGCTTCTTCCCGACTGTCGAGACGATCGGCGCGCAATTGCTCACGCTGCTGGCCCTGATTGCCGGATTTCGGGTAAGTCGATCACCATCGGGACCGCAGCCGGCAGCTGTCGAGGGATAGGAGATCCCGGTTTGCGATCAGCGGGGTCCGGTGCCGAGACGGCGCGCGAGCCACAAGGTGGCCGTGGGAACCGCGACCCACATCACGATCGGTACCAGGCCGATTTTGGTCCCGGGCACAAGCGGCATGATTGCACTATAGGACCACCCCCAGTCGGCACCGACAGCCAGCACTTCGACCATGGCAGTAATGGCCAGGCCGATTCCCAGGAACACGACAAAACGCGAGATCGGCCAGTCTACGAGCCACGGCGTTTTACCACTGCCGACAGAGGCGCCGAGATAAGCGGCCACCATGATCCCGGCATCGCCGAACGAGGCCAGGCCGCAGCGACGTGCTGCCTCGGCAGGCGACAGACCTCCCGACTGGTAGAAAGGAAGCTGGAGCATCTCCCAGGCGAAAGCGATGAGAATTCCGAATATCGCGATCCAGAGGGCTGGATGAGCACCGCGCCATTCGCACGATTCCTCAGAGATTTGGTCCTGATCCTGCATCGTCTGATTCGTCACTCCTGCGATCTCCGTCCCGTCCCCATCGCTCAGGTATCGAATTTGGGAAGAGCGAGGCCGCGCAGGCGCAGGGCGTTGCCGATCACCGATACCGAAGACAGGCTCATCGCTGCGGCCGCGATCATCGGGTTCAAAAGCAACCCGGTCCATGGATAGAGGACACCTGCTGCGACCGGTATGCCGAGCGCATTATACGCAAAGGCAAAGAACAGGTTCTGCCTGATGTTGCGCATAGTGGCCCGAGACAGGACGAGCGCCTGAACAACGCCGACGAGGTCGCCGCGCACCAATGTCACGCCCGCGCTTTCGATCGCGACATCGGTACCCGTTCCCATCGCGATGCCGACATGCGAAGCGGCAAGCGCGGGTGCGTCGTTTATGCCGTCGCCGGCCATAGCGACCCGGCGACCCTCGCTCTTCAACTGCTCGATCTTGCGATGTTTGTCCTCGGGCGAGACGTTCGCTTCGACTTCGTCGATACCGACCTGGCTTGCTACCGCACGCGCGGTGGCTTCGCTGTCGCCGGTAAGCATCACGATCTTGATGCCGCGCTCATGCAACGCGGCAATAGCGGTGCGGCTGGTTGCCTTGATCGGATCGGCGACCGCGATAAGGCCTGCCGGTGCCCCGTCCACGGCCACGAACATCACCGTCTGTCCGAGGCTTCGGCCTTCGTCCGCCGTTGACCGCCAGCCTTCTTCGAGCGCCCCTATACGCTCCATCATCTTTTCATTCCCGATCGCGACCAGGCGCTTGTCGACATTTGCCTGGATACCTTCGCCGGTCACGGATTCGATATCGGAAGCGTCGAGAATGGCAGCGCCCCTGTTTTGAGCCCCTTCCACGATCGCGTGGGCGAGTGGATGCTCGCTTCCTCTCTCAACGGCAGCGACAAGGCTCAGCAATTCCTGCTCGTCGAAATTTGGCTGCGGTTTTACGTCGACAAGATCAGGCTTGCCCCGGGTCAGCGTTCCGGTCTTGTCGACGACCAGCGTATCGATCTTTTCCAGCGTTTCGAGCGCTTCGGCGTTCTTGATCAGGATCCCGTGCTGCGCGCCCTTGCCGGTACCGGTCATGATCGACATCGGCGTCGCCAGTCCGAGCGCGCAGGGACACGCGATGATCAGAACGGCGACCGCGTTGACGAGCGCGTAGGCAAGGGCCGGTGCCGGTCCCCAGATGGCCCAGACGACAAAACTCACGATAGCGACAAGGACGACGATGGGTACGAACCATCCGGTGACCTGGTCGGCGAGCCGCTGGATCGGTGCCCGGCTGCGCTGGGCCTCCGCGACCATCTGCACGATCTTCGAGAGCATGGTGTCCGCGCCGACCTGCGTCGCGCGCATGGTGAAGCTGCCGGTCTGGTTTACGGTGCCCCCGATCACGGGATCGCCCGCGCTTTTCTTGACGGGAATGGGTTCGCCACTGATCATGGATTCGTCGATGGCACTGCTTCCATCCTCGAGCGTGCCATCGACGGGGACCTTGTCGCCCGGACGCACGCGCAGCAGGTCCCCCGACGTCAATTCATCGAGCGGTACTTCGCGCTCGTCCCCGCGACCGAAGATCTTCATCGCGGTCGGGGGTGCGAGTTCGAGAAGCGCTCGCAAGGCGCTCGATGTCGATCCGCGCGCCTTGAGCTCGAGCACCTGCCCGAGCAGCACGAGGGTCGTGATAACCGCTGCGGCCTCGTAATAGACGCCGACCCGGCCCGCATGATCGCGGAATGCCTCGGGAAAGATGTCCGGGGCGAGGGTTGCCACAAGGCTGAACAGATAGGCGATGGCGACGCCGAAGCCGATCAGGGTGAACATGTTGAGGTTCATGGTCCGGACCGATTGCAGCGCGCGGGTGAAGAAGGGCCAGCCGCCCCAAAGCACCACCGGAGTTGCCAGCAGGAGCTGCAGCCACTGCGCGATAGCGGGTTCGATGACCTGATCGAACGGTCGCGACGGGATCATGTCGCCCATCGCATAGGCGAAGAGCGGCAGCGTGAAGAGCGCGCTCCACCAGAACCTTCGCCGCATGTCGACGAGTTCGGGATCGGGGCCCTCGTTCAGAGTGACCGTTTCGGGTTCGAGGGCCATCCCGCATATCGGGCAAGAGCCCGGCCCCGGCTGCCGGATCTCCGGATGCATCGGACAGGTGTATATGGTACCTTCCGGGACATCCTCGACAGCATCGAGGTGCGCCTTCGAAAGATACATCTCCGGATCCGCGCGGAACTTGTCGAGGCAGCGCGAGGAGCAGAAGTAATGGTCGCCACCCTCGTGTCGATCGACGAAGCGGGCGCCGTCCATCTTCACGCTCATTCCGCAAACGGGGTCGGTCGCCATACCCTCGATTGCATTGTACCCATCGCTCATCTGTCGTTCTCCCCTAATTGGCCGTCACCACGAACTGGCCCATCATGCCTGCGTCCTCGTGCTCGAGGATATGGCAGTGATACATGTAGGGAGTGTCGGGATCGGTATTTTCTTCGAACCGCAACAGCAGCCTGACCTGTTCACGCGGGTTGACGATTACGGTGTCCTTGAAGCCCGCCTCTTCCGCCCGCGGAGGCCGACCGTCCCGGTCGAGCAAGCGGAACTGCACGTTATGAATATGAAAGGGATGGGCCATCATCGATGCGTTGGCGATTTCCCATATTTCCCACTGACCCACCGGTACGCGCTGATTGATGACGTCCATGTCCATGGTTTCGCCGTTGATCGACATGCCCCGGCCCATCATGCCCATATCGAGCACGAAACGGCGGCTGCGAACGGCGAGCGAGGGGTCTGGCGCAGCAAGCGCGGCCAGGGTGGGCGGGAGCATTACTGGAGTCGACGCGCTTGGGGGGCGCATATCGAGGATCGAAAAAGTGCGGCCCTGCCTTCCGCTAGCGGTCCGGTTTCCCATCATTCCGCCGTCCATCATACCCCCGCCTTCCCCGGCCATCATGCCCATGGCGTTAGCAGGGCTGCTGGCAATCATGCGGAGCGGGCGCCCTTCGGAAAGGTCGACGATCACTTGTGCGCGTTCGCCTGGGGCAAGGGTAAGACTGCGAATCCCGCGGGGTGCGGCGAGCAGGCCGCCATCGCTTGCGATGAGTTGCATCGGACGATCACCTTCGAGCGAGAAGGTGTAGAACCGCGCATTGGATCCATTGAGAAGCCGCAGGCGCAGCGGACCGGCGGCGGCGTCGAAGGCGGCATTGGACGTTCCGTTCACATAGATGCGCTCACCTATCACCCCCATCATCCGCGAGTGCATGTCGAGCGGGTAGACGAGGCGGCCTGAGCCGTCGATCACGCGATCCTGCACGACGAGCGGTATGTCATCCACACCGTACCGGCTCGGCAGATCGAGGCGATCCTCTTCCTCATCGCGCACGTAGATCGGGGCTGCGAGACCGGCATAGACCTGTGGTCCGGCCCGGCGATGCAGATGCGAATGATACCAGTATAGTGAAGCGCGCTGGCGTATTTCGAAGGATGGGCTCCAGCGCTCGCCGGGCCGCACGAGCTGGTGCGGTCCGCCATCCGCGGCAGCGGGAAGTTCGAAACCATGCCAATGGACGGTCGCATCTTCGGCAAGCTTGTTGTCGATGTGAAAGCGAACCTGTTCGCCGCGACGCATTTCGAGGGTCGGCCCGAGATAGGATGCGTCAATACCGATCGTCGGAGACGGGGTGCCGGGCACGAATTCCTTCTCGCCCGGTGTCAGGGACAGGCGAAAGACACGCTCGCCCCGTTCGATCGTTCCTGCCTGTAGCCGAGGTATGGCAAGAGGATTGCTTGCGCCTGAGCGATCGAGCGACACCCTGCTTTGCGTGTCGCAACCCACCAGCGGCAGCGCCGCGAAACCCGTCGCCGCGAGGCCGGCACTCTTCATGAAGTCGCGGCGATCCTGAAAGTTGGGGCTGTCGATACCGGGCATATTCACCTGTTTTTGCGTGGGAGGCACCGGCGCAACCGAGCGCCTCCCACCCATCATGCTATCGCGGCGTTACCGAGGTAACGACGCTGCCTTCGGTTCCAGTACGAAATTCAAAGGCTATTCCCTCACCGACACTGACCTGTTCGAGGATTTGTTCGTCGGCTTCGAAGGCCATGGTCATCGCCGGCCATCCGATACTTTCGACCGGACCATGCTCGATGGTCACCGTGCCCGCCTCGGGATCGATGGCTGTTACCGTTCCCTCCGCGCCGGCGCTCTGCTCGCCGCCGGTCTCCTCCGCCATCGGCATTTCGCCTGACATTGGCATACTGTCCGAGTTCGCCATTTCGTCAGACATCGAGGTCCCGGTGCTGTCGTCTGCAGCGTCGCAGGCTGCAAGCGCCAGCGGTGCCGCGAGCAGGATCATGTAGGTTGGGGTACGCATTCTTCTTCTCCTTGAGGGTTCGCCGGTTTCTCCGGACGGGGGCGCCGCAACAACAGATAGGCGGCGGGAAGCAGGAACATGGACAGGAGCGGGGCGGTGATCATGCCGCCGACCATCGGCGCGGCGATGCGGCTCATGACTTCCGAGCCCGCGCCGGTGCCGATCAGGATCGGAAAGAGACCCGCAAGGATGACTGCGACAGTCATTGCCTTGGGCCGCACGCGCAGGAGCGCACCTTCCCGGATGGCCTCGTCCACTTCTTCGGCGCTCAGGTCAGCTTGCCGTCGCTCCAGTGCGGCTTTCAGGTAGATCAGCATCACCACGCCGAATTCGGCGGAGACGCCGGCAAGCGCGATGAATCCGACCGCAGTCGCCACCGACTGGTTGTAGCCCAACAGATAGAGCAACCAGTATCCGCCCGTCAGCGCGAAGGGCAGCGTGCCCATGATCAGCAAGGCTTCGTCCCAGCGCCGGAAAATGAGATAGAGCAGCAGGAAGATGATCGCGAGCGTCGCGGGAACCACGATCTTCAGTCGCTCATAGGCGCGCGTCAGATATTCGAACTGGCCCGCATAGGACAGACTGACGCCGGCAGGCAGGTCGACGTCCGCTGCGACGGCCTCCTGAAGATCGGCGACCACCGAAGTAAGATCGCGGCCCCGGACGTCGACGTAGATGTAGCTGGTCAGACGACCCTGCTCGCTCTTGAGCATGGGCGGGCCGTCGCTGACGCTGATACGTGCGACAGTGCCAAGCGTGATCTGTTGGCCGGACGGCGTCAGAACCGGCAGGGCGCTGAGTTCATCGACGCTGTCCCTGATTTCGCGGGGATAGCGCACATTGATCGGATAGCGCGCCAGCCCCTCTACGGTCCGTGCGACATTGGCACCGCCTATTGCACCAGAGACGATCTGCTGGATGTCGGCAATGTTGAGCCCGTATCGCGCAGCCGCCATCCGGTCGATATCGACATCGACATAGCGACCGCCCGACAGGCGTTCGGCCAGGGCGGAACTCACGCCAGGCACGGTCTTGGCGATACGCTCCACATCGAGTGCAACGCGTTCGAGTTGATCGAGATCGTCGCCTGAAACCTTGACCCCGATCGGGCTCTTGATCCCGGTCGCGAGCATGTCGATCCGGTTGCGGATCGGCGGCACCCAGACATTGGCGAGGCCCGGCACCTGGACGACCCGGTCAAGCTCTTCGACCAGCAGATCGGGCGTCATTCCCTCGCGCCATTCTTCACGCGGCTTGAAGCGGATCGTCGTCTCGAACATGGTCAGGGGAGCCGGATCGGTTGCTGTATCGGCGCGCCCCGCTTTGCCGAACACCGTTTCCACTTCCGGGACGGACTTGATCAGGCGATCGGTGCGCTGCAGCAGCGCCGAAGCCTCGCCGGGGGAAAGGCCGGGCAGCGCGCTCGGCATATAAAGCAAATCGCCTTCATCGAGCGGCGGGAGGAACTCGCCGCCAAGCCGGGTGAAGGGGATCGCGGTGGTCAGAAAGATCACCGCCGCGAAAGCCAGTGTCGCTTTGGGGCGCCGCATCACCCAGTCGAGCCCCGGACGATAGATTTTCGTCAGCCAGCGGTTGAGAAAATTGGAATCCTCCGAAGGGATCTTCCCACGGATCAGCCATCCCATCATGACCGGCACCAGCGTTACCGAGAGAATGGCTGCGGCAGCCATCGCATAGGTCTTGGTGAAAGCGAGCGGTGCAAACAACCGCCCTTCCTGCGCCTGCAGGGTGAAGACCGGTAGGAACGACAGCGTAATGATCAGCAGGCTGAAGAACAACGCCGGTCCCACTTCCTTCGATGCATCGGCGATGATCCGCCAACGTTCCTTCACCGCGAGCACGGTATCGGGATTCTCGTGTTCCCATCGCTCGAGATGCTTGTGCGCGTTCTCGATCATGACGACGGCGGCATCGACCATCGCACCGACCGCGATGGCTATGCCACCCAGCGACATGATGTTGGCATTGACGCCCTGGAAGCGCATCACGATGAAGGCCGCGAGCACGCCCAAAGGCAGGGTGATGATGGCGACAAGTGCCGAACGCGCGTGCCAGAGGAATAGAGCGCATACGAGCGCCACGACGATAAACTCTTCGATGAGCTTCGTGGTGAGGTTCTCTATCGACGCATCGATGAGCTGAGAGCGATCATAGGTCGTGACGATCTCGACGCCTTCGGGAAGGCTTGCCTGCAAGTCGTCGAGTTTCTGTTCGACGGCCTGTATTGCGCTTCTTGCATCCGCACCCTGACGCAGAACGATGATGCCGCCGGCAACCTCGCCTTCGCCATTGAGCTCGGCGATGCCTCGGCGCAGTTCGGGGCCGACCTGGATCATCGCTACGTCGCCCAGCGTGACCGGGACACCGCCACTCGCGGTGCGTAGCGGAATTTGCCGAAAATCATCGAGGTCGCCGAGATAGCCAGAAGCGCGGACCATATATTCGGCTTCGCCCATCTCGACAATCGAGCCGCCCGCTTCCTGATTGGCGGACCGGATTGCGCTCACGATCTCGGCGTGGGTCACGCCGAGCGACGCCATCCGGTAAGGCTCGAGAACGACCTGGTATTGCTTGACCATGCCGCCAACGCTGGCGACCTCGGCAATGCCGGGGATCGTTTTGAGCTCATAGCGCAGGAACCAGTCCTGCAGGCTGCGAAGACCGGCAAGGTCGTGCCCGCCGGTCCGGTCGACCAGCGCATACTCGTAGATCCACCCCACACCGGTTGCATCGGGCCCGAGCGTGCTCGTGACGCCATCGGGCAGGCGGTTCTGCACCTGGTTGAGATATTCGAGCACTCGCGAGCGTGCCCAGTAGAGGTCGGTACCGTCCTCGAAGATGATATAGACATAGCTGTCGCCGAACATCGAGTAGCCGCGGACGGTTTTCGCCCCCGGCACCGAAAGCATGGTCGTTGCCAGGGGGTAGGTGACCTGGTCCTCGACGATCCGGGGGGCCTGCCCCGGATAGTTGGACCGGACCACGACCTGCACATCGGACAGATCGGGCAACGCGTCGACCGGCGTCGTGCGTACCGCCCAGAAACCGGCCAGCGTCACCGCGACGGCGGCGAGAACGATAAACAGGCGGTTCGCGATCGAGGCGTCGATTATCCGAGCAATCATTGTCCGGCCCTCGTGATAGACTCGATCCGGGGGCCGGCATCCTGCTGGGTGAAGGTGAAGCGCACTCTGTCTCCCCTCTCGAGCCCGCGCAGTTGCGCCGCGCTCCTCGTGCGGAAGGTCATGGTCATCGCGGGCCAATCGAGCCGGGGCACGCGACCATGCCGCAGCGTCACCGAACCATTGGCGATCGACTGGATCGTGCCGGTGGCCCCAAAGGTCGCTGGTTCGTCCTCGCCGCCGGTGGAAGCGTCATCTGCCTGATCTATCGGACGGACGTCGAGTCCTGTGAGGCTTGCTTCGGAATCGAGCAGGAACTGACCCGATGTCACGACCTGCTCGCCGGCGGAAAGTCCGGCCAGCACTTCGGTCCTTCCACGCGCTTCGCGGCCGATCCGAACCTCGGCGGGCATGAAACCGCCCTCGTCCTGCTTCACCATCACGATGGTTCGACGTCCGGTCCTGATAACCGCTTCGGACGGTACCAGCAGCGCGCGGCGTGTGTCCGGGGTCAGCGAGACCTGCGCGAACATACCCGGTTTGAGGCGCCCGGATGCATTGGGCAGGTGCGCACGAACGGTGATCGTACGGCTTGCATCCTGTGCACTCGGCAGGATGGCGATGATGGGTCCGGAGAAGCGTTCCTCGGGGAATGCGGTCAGCGTCGCGCTGACAGGTTGCCCGACGCGCATATTCGCCGCCTGCGTTTCAGGCACCGCGGCTTCGAGCCAGATCGGTGAGAAACCGGTTATCTCGGCGAGCGTCTGTCCGGCCATGACCGTCATCCCCGGTCGCACGCCGAGCGATGTGATGGCACCTCCAATCGGCGCGGTAACGGTGATCGTGGACTGCGGACGTCCACTGCGCCCTACCGATGAGATCAGGCCTGGAGGCATGCCCAAAAGGCGCATGCGTTCGCGCATGGCCTGCGCAAGTTCTTCATCACCGCTGTTCAGGACGGCCAGATACTCCTGCTGCGCTCCGCCCCATTCAGGAACCAGGATATCCGCGAGCGGAGCGCCCCGTCCAACGACATCGTCGGGTGCGCGGCCGTAGGTTCTTTGTACATAGCCTCCGGCACGTGGCTGGACGATCGCAACGTCGCGTTCGTTGTAGGCCAGAACGCCTGTGACGGTTACTTCTGGCTCAAGGACGCCGTACTCGACTTCAGTGGTGCGGATGCCGAAATTCTGGACCAGGCCGGGATCGATCCTGACGCCTGCGGTGGCCTCCTCGCCCGCGCACTTGGGCACCAGTTGCATATCCATGAAGGGTGACTTGCCCGGCTCGCCGAAGTGCTGCCCCGGCACCATCGGGTCGTACCAGTAAAGGACCTCCTCGCATTCGGTCGCACTGCCGCCCGCATTGCTCGCACCACCCTGGCCTTCACCGAGCTGCGAGAGACCATAGCCGGCGGCAAGACTGATTAGCGCGACCGTGCCTGCCATGGTCCAGGACTTCTGGCGCGGCGATAGCCTGTCCCACGCGGCTCCCATTGCGGCTCTCATCGGCCATACTCCCCATAGGTCAGTCGCAGGTTCGCGGCGGCTTCGACGGTCGCCTCCTCGCGTTGCAGAATGTCCACCCGCAGCACGGCAAGCGTTTTGATGGTGTCGATGACGTCGAGCAGTTCCGCGCGGCCTGCGGCAAAGCTCGCGCGCTCGAGGTCCACGCGGCTTTCGGCAAGGGGAAGCAATTCGTCCGTCGCGCGCTGCCATTGTCGATAAGCGCTGCGCCAGGCGGCGAGATCGGTCTCGAACTGGGCTTCGAGTTCACGCAGCCGGTCGGCCCTGGCCGATTGCGCCGCAGCCGCCTCGGCTTCGGCGGCGGCTATACGCGGGTTTTGGCGCCGGTCCGCGAAAATCGGGAGAGTGATCGAACCCATCACCGAGATCGCATCGCCAAAATCGGGATCGCGCCGCCCATAACTCACGTTGACGCCGAAATCCGGACGCCTTTCCGATCGGGCAAGATCGCTTCTCGCTTCCGCTTGGCGGACCTGAGCAAGCGCTACGACAAGCTCCGGATTACTTTGGAGCATGGCCCGCAAACCTTCGGGATCGAGATCGGCCGAAGGAATGGTTCCGGTCGCGGTAGCGTTCGGCAGAGCCGTATAGCGCGACAGCATGGCCTGAGCGGCCTCTCGGTCGGCTTCGATTCTGGTCCGCATGTCTTCGACTTCGAGCACGGCTCGGCGTACTTCCAGACTTTCGGCGGGTCTGGCCGAACCGGCGGCGACAGAACTGCGCGCGAGTGGTACGAGCCCCTCGATTTCAGCAAGTGCATCGTCGGCGACCGTCAGAGCCCGCTGGGCATAAGCCAACGAAATCCATGCCATTCCTGCTCCGACGCGTACCCTGTAACGGGTTTGACGCAATTGTGCTGCGGCAAGGTCGATGTCGGCGTCCGCCATTCCGAACCGGGCCCGACGTTTCGCGAGATTGGGGATCTCCTGTTCGATGCCGACTTGGATCTGCGTTGGGAGCTGGCGACCCAGCTCGAACGCAGCCGGCCCGCTTACCGGCAGGTTCTGGATGCCCGCGCGAAGGCGCGGGTCTGGCAGTTCATCGGCAGCGTCGGCGATCTCGCGCCGGGCGTCCAGTCGCAGTTCACTTGTTCGAACCTGGGGCTGGTCGCTCGTTGCTGCTCGCAAAGCTTCTTCATAGCCCACCGACTGGGCATTACTCGCCGGCGCGAGGGCCAGCAGGACCGGAAGCGCGGTCCAGCTTATTCGTTTCATGATCATTCATCCGCAAAAGGAGCGCGTCAGGCACGCGTTCCGGATCACCGGCTCGCGTCAAGCGCAGGCCGTTCATCCAGAGGCAGGAGCGCGCAGGCTTAAGCCTGCACGCGGGTCATGCCGGAAATTGCGGAGGTGGCGGCTCTGGCCCCAGTCCTGTGGCTGCGAGCGAATTGGAGATCAAACCGCTGAATTGCGCAGCCTGCGCCGGTCTTTCTCCGACCAGGGTCGCATCACCCCCTGGAACGAGGGGCGGGATGCAGCCGAATGCCACGAGACAATCCAGCCGAAGGTTCTTGCAAGGCACGCCGTCATGATCGTCCATGGAAGCTGCTCCCGCCATCATCTCCATCTCGGCGCAGGTCGGTTTGCCTGCATCGAGCGCCTGAGGCAGGGCAGACGCATGCGCTGCCGATTGAACGAACAGCCCGCAAGCGATCAGTAACAGTCCAAGGGAGCGCAAGACTCGCATAAAAAGGGCGTAAAGCTTTGAGGAGCGCAAGACAAGGACCTCCAGTCCGGTGCGCTGGTTCATCACGACGCGTGCTGCCAGGCACCCATCGAGCCCAGATATACGTCGAGCTTTTCGAATCCTTTGCTTTGCAGCCAGCCCGCAGCCACACTGGCACGCATGCCACTGGCGCACATGACGGTATAGGCGCGTTCGCGATCGAGCTCGGCGAAGCGGGAATTGAGCTCGCCCACGTAGATGTGTTTCGATCCCTCGATCGCGCCGCTGCGCCGCTCATCGAGTTCACGCACGTCGAGCAAGGTCCAGTTGTCGCGCATGCGCTCGAGACGATCCTGAACCTCGCTCGTCCCGATCATCGGCAGGCTCGCTATCTCCATTCCTTGCGCAGCAGCCGGGACGATACCGACATAGCCGCCGACGATCGAATCGAGCCCGATCCTCACGAGGTGCGTCATGACCGATGCCAGCTGGTCTTCCGCCGATCCGACGAGTGCGATTGTGTCGCCTTCTCCGATGAACCAGCCCGCAAACGCCGAAATCATGCCGACCGGAAGGCATATCGAACCGGGCAGATGCCCGCTTGCGTATGCAAGCGGATCCCGCACGTCGACGACATGATCGGCGTCGATTTCGCGAATGTCCGAGAGCATGAGGCGTTTTGGTCGCAGGATCCGTGGCGCGGGAGATGTTCCCTCGACATTCAGGCGTTCCACCAGCCTGAAATAGGGCGGTTGGTAATGATGCTCGGCGAGCTTCGCCTCGATGAACTCCTCGCGATCGGCGATCTGCAGCCGCGGATTATTGCGACGTTCGTGGCCTATGGTCGAGAATTCGCGGTCCGCCATTCCCGAACCGCAGACGGAGCCTGCACCATGCGCGGGGTAAATGATCGTCTGGTCACCCAGAGCGCAAATCTTTTGCAATGAATCGTACAGGAGGCCCGCGACCTCCCGCGCGCGCTCGGGATAGAAATCGGTTCGGCCGACGTCGCCCACGAAGAGCGCATCGCCGGTGAAGACGCCGACCGGTCCTTCGGGATAATCGTCGTCGTGAAAGACGAAGGCGAGATGATCGTCGGTGTGACCGGGAGTTTCGAGCACCGAGGTCCGCAACTTCCCGATCTCGAAAACGTCGCCCTCTCGCGCGGTGTCGGCGAAAACAATCTCGTCCGCAGGGTTTGGACCGTGCAGAACGCGGGCACCGGTCATTTTGGCCAATACCGGCGATCCCGTGATGAGATCCTCATTCCTGTGCGTTTCGAAGATATGCGTGATCTCCAGCCCTTCGGCGCGGGCACGCTCGACATAAATCTCGCAGTCCCGGCGCGGATCGATGACCGCTGCCTTGCCCTGCGAACCAATCAGATAGGAAAGGTGGGAGAGACCGGGGGTCTTTATCTTCTCGAGCAGCATGTTTTGCCTCGTTGTTGGAGTGTTTCCGTGAGACCGCGTCGATCTAGTCGATCCCGAGTTCGGCTTTGAGTGCCGAGACATTCTCGAAGGGGTCTGCTTCTGGACGGGCGATAGCGGGCTTGGCGTTGACCCAGGTGTTCTCGCAGACGAATTCGAGCATCGCTGCCGCGAGGTCGGCATGCCGGCAACGAAAGCAACCCTCGGCAAGACGCTCGTCGGAAATGACGGCTTCGCCCGTATAGGGTTCGTCGAGGAGCCAGCCCGGTCGCGCCGCCGTCCATTCCAGGCCTTTCGCGCGCTCCAGAAGATCTTCCATGACACGCATCTGTTCGAGAATATTGTGCAAGGCTGGTCTTGCTGTGAGCTCGAACCATGCAGGAACGCTGGGCTGCGGCTCTACGAACGCCGCCGATATCACGACGATCCGGGAAATGCCGGTCGCCGACATCGCTTCCACCAGCCTGCGGGTTCCCTCCGTGTAAAGCGGAGGCGGATCGATCGCCGTGGATGGGCTAAATCCTATACCGAGTGCGGAAATGACCGCACGGCAACCTTCGAGCTCGCTGCTGAAGTCGTCGTTGAGTACATCGCACTGGAAGTACTCGACATTATCGACCCGGTCCGATGGTTCGGGCAAGGTGTGCTCGAACGCTCGAACCTCGATGCCCTTGCGAACCGCATGGCGCAGTATTTCCGTGCCGGTCTTTCCTCCGGCACCGAAGACCGCAAGGGGGGCTGCATCGCTCACAGGCTCAGCTTCCACTGTAGCACCTCATTATAAATTCGGCCGCGCGTGCCGGGCCGATCATGATCATGGAGCGGGCACCGACGGAAGCCGGCGCCCGCTCGCTCGTGTTCACGCTTCGCTGTTGCCGCAGGTCGTGTACCCCCAGAACCCGAACTCGTCCTTCATCCGGGGGCCGGCGACGATGAGCTCCTGCATTTGCAGGCCCGCGTCTCCTTCGTCATCGAGAAGGCGCGTACGGATACGAAGCTCACCATTCGCATACTCACCCGAGGCGCTTGCCGTGACGGGGATCAGTTTGCCATTGATCTTGATCGCCCCGCGACCGCTGTTGTCGTAGACGAACGACGGGAACGCGACCTCGGTCAGGCGGAACTGGCACGTGTTCTCGGCTCCCAGCGCGGCGAGGTCCGCGTCGCTCATGGTCTCGGGCAGCATGAGGCCGGGGCTGAGATTGGCAAGAGCGCTCGCAGCGCTCTCTATCGGCGCTGCCGTTGCCGGAGGATCGAGCTGTGCTTCGCGGTCATTACCGATCGCGGTGTTGGTATTGCAGGCCGCCAGCGGAAGGGCTGCAAGAGTCAGAAGTGCGATCTTGTTCATTGCTGCATCTCCTCGGACAGGCGTTCTTCGGTGCGCGGGCCGTTCTCCTCGATGTCCTGGATGAGGTATTTCATCTCGGCGATCTCACGCCGCTGCGCCACGATGATGGCCTGAGCAAGTTCCCGGACACGCGGATCCTTCAGGCTCGCCCTTTCGCTGGTCATGATCGCGATCGAGTGGTGCGGAATCATTGCGGCCATGTATTCGGTGTCGTCGACCGTGGTCTGGCTGCGTACGAGCCATAGCGCGAGTGCGAAGACGACGGCTCCGACACCCAGGATGATGAAATTCTTGGTCCGGTCCTTGTACATGCCCCACATGAAGAGCAGCATGACCACCATCATCATCGCGCCCATGACGAACATCATCCAGAAGCGCGTTTCGCTCCAGAACACGTCGTCCATGTCGAAGCTGTTGGCATACATCAGGAAGAACATGATCACGGTCGAGGTGGATACCATGGCCATAAACCGCCAGTAGTTGCCGCCCCCTCCCTTGTCCGAGTGGGATGTACTTTCAGTCATGCGTTTTCTCCTTCCTTCATCATGGTCCAGAACAGTTGTGCCGAGCAGCTGATGAGTGCGAAGCCGGTCAAGGCTTCGACGCCGGCAATGACGCGCAGGTGCTCGGTCGGGTAGATGTCGCCGAGCCCCAGTGTGGTCACGTTGATCAGCGAGAAATAGAAATAGTCCATCGCACTCATCGCCGGCGTCTTGTCGAACCCGCCGAGGCCCAGCTCCGCGCCCAGCCAGAAACCGCCAGCGAAGAGCGTCGCGACAAGCAGGTGCGATGCCAGGGCGAGAAGCGCGACCCCAAGCCTGGCAGAGAAATTTCGGCGTGCGTCGAGCATGCGATGTCCGACACCGAGAATCGAAAGATGCGCGCCGACCGAAGCCAGAAAAAGTGCAATGGCGAGCACAAGTGCGGCGATC
This sequence comes from Pseudoblastomonas marina, assembly GCF_034374265.1. Lineage (NCBI taxonomy): Bacteria > Pseudomonadati > Pseudomonadota > Alphaproteobacteria > Sphingomonadales > Erythrobacteraceae > Pseudoblastomonas > Pseudoblastomonas marina. Next base: position 2,090,442 of record NZ_CP139718.1, read on the forward strand.
ATCTATAATCTCCATCGTGAGTGGCAGGCATTTCACGAAGCGCGGGATTTCGACGGAGATAGAACCATTCGGCTCCGAACACTGCGACGATACCTGCGACCGCATAGGCGACGACCGCAGGGTCGGTTTCGAGCTTGGCGAGGGCAAAAGCTGTCAGGACTACGCCGTCTGCCACCAGGGCCGACCAAAGGATCCAGGCGCGCGCGCCTATCTCTTCCCGCAAACCGCGCAGCACGCCCCAATGTACAAGCATGTCCATTACGAGATAGAAGAACGCTCCGAGCGAGGCGATCCGCGAAAGATCGAACAGGACCGCGAGCGTGCCTGCGACAACAACGGTATAGACCAACATGTGACTGCGGATCGGTCCGCTCATGCCAAAATGGCTATGCGGGATCATCTTCATCTCGGTCAGCATCGTCAGCATTCGCGAAACGGCGAAAACGCTGGCGATGACACCCGAGGTCGTGGCTGCGATCGCGATTGCCACTGTGAAATAGAAGCCAAGCTCTCCGAGCGCGGGGCGCGCAGCCGCCGCAAGCGAATAATCGCGCGCCTCAGCTATTTCTGACGTGCTGAGGCTGGCACCGACCGCCACCGCGACAAGGAGGTAGACGACCACGCATATTGCGATCGAGATGATTATGGTTCGACCGACATTCCGGTGCGGATTGATGATTTCACCGCCACTGTTGGTGATGGTGGTGAAACCTTTGAAAGCAAGGATCGAGAAGGCGACCGACGCGAGCAGCGCGTCGAGGCCCGAAAGCGCGACCGGCTCTGAGAAGGCACCGTCCGAAAATCCGCTGGCCCAGATCGCCGCAATCGCGAACAGGGCGATGCCGCCGATCTTGATCGCCGACATAATGAGCGAAAATCCGCTGACCGATTTGTTGCCGGCCGCATTCACGAAATAGGCGAAAACGATGAGCGCCAGTGCCGCGACGGAAACCAGAACGCCGCTGCTCTCAAGCCCAAAGGGCCGCAGGGCATAGGTCGCGAAGGTTCGGGCGACCAGGCTTTCGTTGATGACCATCGACAGCGCCATCAGGAGCGATGCCGAGGCTGCCACGACGCCTGGTCCATAGGCTTTTTGCAGGATCATCGCGATGCCGCCCGAGGAAGGCCAGCGGTTCGACATCTTGATGTAGCTGTAGGCGGCCAATGAAGTGACCGCAGCGCCGGCAATGAACGAAAGCGGGAAAAGCGGTCCAGCCAGTTCGGCAATCTGGCCGGTCAGTGCGAAGATGCCAGCGCCGATCATGACGCCGGTTCCCATTGCGACACCGCCAAGCAGCGTTATCGAGCCCGCACTCTCGCTATGTTGATCGTCGCCATTTGTCTGCAAGTCTTTCCCCTGTCGATGTCCTCCCGTCCGAGAAACATCACGATAAGCAGTACGTTGCGAAGCGGCTCACCCCTCAAAAAATTTTCTGACGGGGCATGCCATCCTTGGGCTGGCCCGGGAATAGCGTTGAGCTATCGATTTCCGGCGGCGCGCTTTTTCTTCCTGCAGCGATGCCGATGGCGGCGCGTCAACGCACGGCAGTCCACGCTGAGTGCGCCTAATATTCAGCGCCTCAAATCAGGAAAACCGGGCTTGGAAAAACCGGTACAGCGGGACTGCTACAAGTGCGATGTACCAGCCGTAGAGAAAACTGCCCACCGCTCCTGCAAGAAATCCTGACAGGGTCAGCCATTCAAACCATGGCAGTAACGGAGCCCAGGCTTCGTGCATGTGAAACCGCTCGGGTGCAAGCGCCCCGAAAGCAATGCACAGGAGATAGCTGACAAGCAGAAACACGCTGAGCGTCCAGCCCCATGCGAATATCGAGCTCTTGATTGATCCTTTTACCATCGCATTTCTCCCACTTCGTGCGTGCTGAAATCATACAATTGGACGGGTCCGGGACCGTGGGGGCAGCTGGCCCCGGACCCTGCGAGAAGTTCGATAGGCTTCTTACCGCCTGTCCCTGTTTTACCGGGTTCTTTGTCGCTTCCCGCAATTAATCTTCATCACCTGCATCCCTTTCACGGTGACGCATGGTGTGGTCCCACACCCTCACGGAAAGGATGCGAAGACGCTCTGTCCGGCTGAACCAAAGGCGATGACCTCGTAGGGCTGCACCCGGTCTCCTGCCTCCATACCGGGAGATCCCAGAGGCATTCCCGGAACCGCTAGGCCGGCAACGCCGGCGGGCCGCTCGCGCAAGAGCTTGGCGACTGCCTCGGCAGGCACGTGACCTTCGATGATGTAACCATCGACCTCCATCGTGTGGCATGACCACAATTCTTCCGGTACGCCCCGCGCGGTCTTGATCGCCGCCATGTCGTTGCTGTCGACCGATGCCACCTTCGTGTTCATCCCATCTTCGAGATGGCCTGCCCAGTTGAGGCAGCATCCACATCCGGGATCCCTGAACATAGTATAGTTCGCTGCCTGAGCCACGTTCGAACAGGCTGCCAGCACGAGCAAGGCCGCGCCGCTAATTGATCGCCGGGACAGCGAAGGCTTTTTCCAGATCATTGTGCAATTCCTTTCTTATATCCGCGCCATAGCGAGATCGTCCCGGTCACCGTCGGGAACCGGTGGAGCAGGCATGGCTCGGTGAAGATTTCGGCGAACAGTTTTTCGACTTCGCCGTCGGCGCTGGGCTGCGTGTCGCTTACGCCGTCAAGCGACTGGACGGTCGCCCGGAACAGGCTCCGCATGAGTGGGCTATCCTGCTTCATATAATCGGCGATCAAAACGGTTCCGCCTGGCACGAGCAAGCTTTCGATAATTTCCAGGATTGCCTGCTTCTTGCGCAAGGGAACCTGGTGAAGGACGAGGCTGCTGACGATCTTGTTCGGCCGCCACCCTGCGGGCAGCTCGAGGCTTTCGAGAAAGCCATTGTGCCATTTCACGAGATCGGCTCCCGCTCCAAACTTGTGCCGCGCAAGCGCGAGCGCCTCCGGGTCGGGTTCGACACCGATCAGACCCGCTTCCGGGCAATCCGTCATCAAGGCCTTGAGAAGAGTGCCGGTTCCGCTGCCAACATCGATCACCCGGTCGCCGGGGACAAGGTGCAGCTCTTCGACAATCTTTTGGCGCCAGAGATGTTCGCGGGTGAACAGACCGATCGCCCGGTCGTAAAGCGGCGTCAGAAAGCTCTTGCCAAGAAGAGGCGTAAATTCGCCCTGATCTTCAGGTGCGGTGATATTGCTCACGAGTTGGCTCCCATTCATCCCGGGTTCGACCCGATTCTGACAGACCCGTCTCGATTACGTATGGCGGTGGACATTCCCTCAAAAAAGGAACTTTAAGGGATTGTGCAGGCGAGCGCGTATAGGACACGTGCAACCCACAGGAGTTTTTCGGATGCGTGACAATCACTCTCTTGATGCGGTGCTCGGAACCCTTTCCGCCACCGCCACCAACGAGGTCCCCGCGGACTTCATGGATGGCGTTTGGCAGCGCGCCGGACAGCTTGGCGAAATCGCCGACCGACGCCGCCGGACGGCTCTGTTCGTCGGTCTGTTCGTCGTCGGGCTTGGAGCTGGCGCCGGAACAAGCGGTTGGCCTGGCAGCTATGGCACGTCGTCCGCGCCACTGGGCGAGAGTCTTATCCTCGGCGAACAGCTGTCCCCATCGGCACTCCTCCATGTGGAGCAATAAGGTTTGAAGACGACGCATATCGTTCTCGCGGTGCTTCTCGCAGCGCTCGCAGGATGCCTCGGCGCGATTGCCGCGGACCGCTGGGCCAATCACGAGGCAGGCTCCGGCCTTCACGATTTCGTGCACGACGAGCTCACCCTGACGGCCGACCAGGAGCAGCGTCTCGACGCGCTCGAGGCCCGTTTCGCCGTCGAAAGGGCACGGCTCGAAGGATCGGCGCGCGCAGCCAATGCCCGGCTCGCCCAGGCGATGGAAAACGAGCACGAGTACGGCCCCGAGGTCTCGGCCGCGATCGACGAGGTGCATGCGCGCATGGGCGATCTGCAGAAGGCAACGGTGCGCCACGTCTTCGATATGCGCGAAATCCTCGATCCAGAACAGCAACGCCAGTTCGACCGCAAGGTCTCCGACGCCCTGACCCGCGACCCGCGCGACTGAAGCGCCATGTCGGGGGCGGGCTACAATCCGGATGAGGCCCTTGTCTCGCAGGCGAGGGCTGGAAACAAGCGGGCTTTCAGCCAACTCGTCGAGCATGAAACCGGCCGGCTTCTCGCGCTCGCGACACGCATGCTTTCCTCTCCTTCCCAGGCCGAGGACGTTGTTCAGGACAGCCTGGCTTCGGTGTGGCTGACGCGTCATCGGCTCGATCCGGACAAGCCGATCGGACCCTATCTGACAACCGTCGTCCTCAACCGGTGCCGGGACCGTTTGCGCAGGCGCAAGGTCGCGGGCTTTTTCGGATTGTCGGGCGATGCCGAACTCCATTCCGTCGCCGACGATGTCCCGGGTCCTGAAGCGCTGGCCGTTTCCAGGGAAGAGCTCAATCTCGTTCAGGCCGAGATCGCACGAATGCCCGTAAGGCTGCGCGAAGCCCTCGTGCTCGTGACCATCGAGGGGCGTAGCCAGGCCGAGGCGGCCGATCTTCTCGGAACGACCGAAAAGGCGATCGAAACCCGCGTATACCGCGCGCGCAACAGGCTGAAGGAGCGCTTCGAAAAACTTTGAGGGGTTGGATGGGCGGGCGCGTAAGTAACGGTAAACGCCAAGTCAGGAGCCCTTTATGATCGCCGTCAATCGACGCAAGTTTCTCGGAGCCGGAGCAGGAGGCATGGGCCTGCTCGGCCTTGCCGGGGCGATGCCTGCCTGGGCACGCGGCGCGGACATCCTCGCAGGTAACGCCCGCAAGGGGCTGGACGAGGTATCCGGCCCCAATATCGACCTCACCGTTGCCCGATCGGCTTTCGCGACCGGTAACAGGCGCGGCGGAGCGATCGCCGTCAATGGCACTATCCCTGGTCCGCTGTTGCGATTGCAGGAAGGCACGACCGTCCGGCTCAATGTCCATAACCAGCTCGAGGAAGATACCTCGATCCACTGGCACGGTCTGCTCGTGCCGTTTCAGCTCGATGGAGTGCCCGGCGTGAGCTTCCCCGGTGTCAAACCGGGAGAGACCTTCACCGCCGAATTTCCGGTTCGCCAGTCAGGTACCTACTGGTGGCACTCGCATAGCGGCCTGCAGGAGCAGGCCGGGCATTACGGCGCGATCGTGGTCGATCCCGCCGGACCCGATCCGGTTCAGGCCGACCGCGAATATATCGTGGTGCTGAGCGAATTCAGCGAAATGTCGCCCCACACGATTTTCGACAAGCTCAAGAAGGGCGAAGGCTACTTCAACTACAACCAGAACACCTGGACCGACGATTACCCGCTTTCGGGCGAGGATCGCCGGATGTGGGCGAAAATGCGCATGATGCCGACGGACATCCTCGACGTGTCGAGCGCGGCTTATACCTATCTTCTGAACGGCCATGGCCCGCTCGACAATCTGGAATACCTCTTCCGCCCGGGCGAACGCGTGCGGCTGCGCTTCATCAATGCCGGCGCCATGACCTTCTTCAATATTCGCATTCCCGGCCTGCCGATGACCATCGTTCAGGCGGACGGGCAGAACGTCGAGCCGGTTGAGGTCGACGAGTTCCAGATCGGTGTGGCCGAGACCTATGACGTCGTCGTGACGCCGGGCGCGCAACAAGCCTACACGCTGGTCGCGGAGTCGATGGACCGCTCGGGCATGGGTATTGCCACGCTGGCGAGCGCACCCGGCGCTCGCGCCGCCATTCCGCCGCTGCGCGATCCGCCGCTTCTGACCATGGCGGACATGGGCATGAGCGGCATGGACCACGGCTCGTCTGGCGATGCCGGCATGTCGGGTATGGACCACGGAAGTGGCGGCGACATGGCAGGGATGGATCATGGTTCCTCCGGCCAATCCGAGATGCCAGGCATGGCCGGCATGTCTGGCATGCAGATGCGCGACACTTCGCTTCTGCCGCCCGATGTGAAGGTCGGGCCCGGTCTCGACATGGTGTCGATGAACCCGGTCGACCGCATGGGCGATCCCGGCATCGGCCTCGCCGATGTGCCGCATCGTACGCTCGACTATCGCAAGCTGCGCGCTCTGACGCCGCACCGCGAGGGCCGCACGCCGTCCCGGCGAATGGAAATTCATCTGACCGGAAATATGGAGCGCTACATGTGGTCGTTCGACGGCAAGAAGTTCTCCGCCGTCTCGGACGAGCCGATCCGTTTCGCCTATAACGAGCGCGTGCGCGTGAAGCTCGTCAACGACACGATGATGGCGCACCCCATTCACCTTCACGGTCATTTCTTCGAGCTGGTCAATGGCGCGCCGGCCGATCGTCAACCGCTCAAGCACACGGTCATCCTGCAGCCGGGTGGCAGCGCGCAGTTCGACCTGACGGCGGACGAACCGGGCGACTGGGCTTTTCACTGCCACCTTCTCTACCACATGCATGCCGGGATGTTTCAGATCGTCACGGTCGCCAATCCCGACGGGAGCGAAGCATGAAAATTCGTATTGCCAGCCTGCTCGCATCGGCCGCAGCCAGCTCAATTCTCGCCTCCCCCGCGGCGGCGCAGCATGCCGGTCATTCGTCGGCGGAAGCGCAGCAAAGCGCCGAGGCGCAGGCTGACCCCGATACAAAGTGCGAGGAAGAAGCCGAGCGCCATCGCGCGATGGGGCATTCGGTAGCAGATGGAGCATGCGAACCGGCTGCACAGCCTGAAGCCGCCATGGACCGCTCGCAGATGGATCACTCAACCATGGATCATGGTTCGATGACCGCTCAGGATGGCCATTCTGGCATGACAATGCCAATGGACGCTGCCCGTCCACAGGCATCGCCCGAAAGTCATGAAGGAATGGATCACGGCTCGATGCCGCAGGGCAAGCCCGCCGAAGGCGCGATGGATCATTCGCAGATGAATCACGGCGAGATGGGACAGGCGGAGGCCAGTTCGTCGATGGACCATGGGCAGATGGATCACAGCCAGATGAACCATGGGCAGACGCCTTCGCAGGACAGGCAGGGCATGGACCATTCGGCGATGCAGATGGGCTCGGACGATGATATCCCGCTGCTGCCGCCTCCTCCAGAAGCAGGGAGCGGCCCAGCGCGCGCGGCGGTCGCCATCTGGGGCGAGGAAGCCATGAACGAAGCGCGCCGCGAGCTTGTCCGCGAGACCGACGGAGGAATGCGCTTCTGGTTTCAGGGCGACCGGCTCGAATACCGCGCCCGCGAGGGGAAGGATGGATATCTGTGGGACATCCAGGGATATTATGGCGGCGACATCGACAAATTCTGGTTCAAGTCCGAGGGTGAGGGCAGCTTCGGCGAACCCGTAGAAGGCGCCGAGGTCCAGGCGCTCTGGAGTCGCGCCATTGCGCCCTTCTTCGATTTCCAGGCGGGTGTTCGCCAGGACCTCACCGGTCCGGAGCGCACGCACGCGGTTATCGGTATCCAGGGTCTCATGCCGTACCGCTTCGAGGTCGATGCCGCGGCCTTCGTCTCCACCAAGGGCGATGTGACCGCGCGTATCGAGGGCGAACTCGATCAGCGCATCACGCAGCGGTTGATCCTCCAGCCCAGAGCCGAACTCGCGCTTTCTGCGCAGGACATTCCCGAGCTGGGCATCGGTGCCGGGCTCGATCGGATCGAGGCAGGTTTGCGTCTTCGCTACGAGTTCGCACGCGAATTCGCGCCCTATGTCGGCGTTTCCCAGGAATGGCGCATCGGCGACAGCGCGGATTTTGCGCGGGCCGCCGGAGAGGATCCGAGCGTCACCAATTATGTCGTCGGTGTGCGATTCTGGTTCTGAAATCTCAAAAAGGATAGAAATTCTATGACCAAGACTTTGACACGCATCGCGGCGACTGCGCTTGTTGCCACGCTGTTACCGCTGCCAGCCTTCGCGCAGCAGATGGACCACTCTTCCCATGCGAACCATCAGATGCACGCGATGGACGCTTCGGCGGACGATGTCGCGGGCGCTGAAGAAACCCTCAAGGCCTATCGCACCGCTCTTGAAGCGCGCGACGCGCAGGCAATGCGCGCGCTCTTCGCCGAGGACTCGGCGATCTTCGAGAATGGCAAGGCCGAAGGAAGCTTTGCCAATTACATGGAGCACCATTTGGGCCCCGAGCTCGACGCGATTGTGAGCTTCACCTTTACCGACCCCACGCTGACCGTCACCCGGATGGGGCACATGGCCCATGCCTATGAGACGTATGGCTATCGCATCGAACTTAGCGATGGCCGGGTGATCGAGCGCGACGGCGTGGCGACATCGGTGCTTGCTCACGATGCGGACGGGTGGAGAATCGTCCAGTACCATTCCTCGTCGCGCGCGCCGCGCAACTGATTACGGCTTTCGAAGAGGTAGCACCGGTTGGCAACGCCGTCGCTGAAGCTGCGCCTGCATGTGCTCGGCAGCAAGATCCACAAATGGCTGGCGATTTTCGTCGGTGTCCAGGTTCTCTTGTGGATGGGAACCGGCGCCCTCATGTCGTTTCTCGACCTGGAAGAAGTTCGCTCCGAACATGTCGTTTCGCGTGAACAAGAGGCGCTGCCCGCCGATGCCCCGCTCCCGGCCTGGGTCGCAAACGACGGTACTCTTGCAGCGGTAACGACACGTTCGCTCGACGGCGATGCCGTGACCGAGGTCCGCAAGGTCGACGGTAGCGTGAGCCTCCACGATCCGGTGACTGGGCGTAAACTCTCCCCCATCTCGGCGGCAACGGCAAAATCCATCGCCTTGCGCGCATGGACCGGGCCGCGCACGACCATCGAGGCCGCACGGATCGTCGATGACCCCGTCGGAACAGAGTTTCGCGGGCCATTTCCGGCCTGGCAGGTCACCTATGCCGACGAGGCTTCGACGCGCATCTACATCGATGCCGCCAGCGGCACGCTCGGGGCGGCGCGCAGCGATACATGGCGCCTGTTCGATTTCATCTGGGGCCTGCACATCATGGACTGGACCGAGCGCGATCGCATCAACAGTTGGTGGCTTCTGCTGTTCGGCATTGGCGGGACGATCATAGCCCTGTCGGGTTTCGTCCTGCTGGCGAACCGGATGCCGAGGCTGCGCCGCCGCGCAAAGAAGAGCAAGCTCGCCTGAGCCCATGGGGCTAATGTGCGTGGGCGAACGCCTTACCCTCGTTCGCCAGGCCGAACGCGGCCAGGAGCCGAATGCGTTCGACGATCGCGATGGTGCCGCCATCAGACGTGATACGGCGGACGCACATCTGTCGCGCCAATACCATCAAATTAATGTGAGGGGCAGTCGGCTGCCGTGCGTATCAGGCACATAGGTCGCACTTTAACTGCAGGGTCGGGAGACATACGAGACATGAAAGCCCCCTCATTTTTGGCGCTGCTCGCCGCAAGCCTGCTCTTCGTCGGACCCGTTCAGGCTCATGGCGACGAAAAGCACGGCGAAGAGGCGAGCGCCGCGCCTGCTGCCACCAATGGCGATGTGCACGACCAGGCGGCCATGGCGCAGATGGGCGAGACTGCGGATGCTGGCGAGTCCTCCGGCGCGCACGATGAAGCGGGCGCAGCCCATGACGAGGCCGGTGGCCATGCGGATGAGAGCGAAACCGGCGTCATGGCCGTACTGAAAAAGCTTCATCCGGCAACGATCCACTTCCCGATCGCCTTGTTTTTCATGGCTGCGGCCACCGAATTGTTCGTGATGCGCCGGAAAGGAGCGGGCCTGGAAAGTGCGGTGCGCGTACTCGTCTACGGCGGCGCGATCGGCGCAGTCGTCGCAGTTCTGTTCGGATGGATTCACACCGGCCTTTGGTTCGGCGGCGATGCCGTCATGCAGGTCCATCGATGGAACGGGATGCTGATCGCGGTCCTCGGTGTGGCAATGGCATACCTCGCGAGCAGGCCGAGCCAGAGCCGCGCCTGGTTGCGTACGGCTATCTTCTCGATGGCAGCACTTATTCTGGTGCAGGGCTTCCTTGGTGGCGAGCTCGCGCATGGGCCAAACCATCTCGGAATTTCCTGGCTCTGAAGGAGTTGAACAGCATGCGTACTTCCAGGTCAAAAACAGCGATCGCATTTTTCGCGATTGCGCCGATGATGTCCGCTCTCGCCGCTTGCGACGAAGCGCAGGAGAGCACACCGACCTCAGAGGTGTCGCCGATGGGCGAAGCAGCGGTGACGCCCGGCATGGCACCCGAGGGTGGTCTTGCAGACCCGACAACCTCTACCTCCGAAAGTGAGTCAGTGGCTGCGCGGCAGGACGCTCTTTCGACAGGCGATGCTGCCGCGCCCGCGTCTCGGCGAGCCGCCTCTCCGGTACCACGTGCAACTGCCACATCCGCCGCGCCGGCACCGCGCGCGCAACCCGAGAGCGAGGCGACCCCGCCCGCCGATCCCCATGCCGGCCATGACATGTCCTCGATGGCCGATCACGACATGGAAGGCATGTAATCCGGCGCATGGCCCATCAGTCAGGATAGTCAGGAGAAATCGTCTGCAAGCAATCGCGACGAAAATCCGGACATCAGAAAAGGACGGCCCCGCCTCCCCCCGAAGCCCTGCGGGTCGCAGGTGCCCATGGGGCCGTTCTGGAACCCCGCGTGAAGACCAACCCAACGCGCGGGGTTCCATCTCTTCGTCTTCGTTGTCGTCGTGCCAGGCGCTTCCCGGCATGGCTTCGTGCTATACAAGCATTGCGCTGCCAATCGCGTGGTGGGACATGGAAAGGAACTGCCAATGACCGAAAAAAGAAAGGCCGGTGCGCTGTCGCGCTGGGAAGACGAAGGCGGTGCGCTCCCTTGCGGGCCGCAAGAAGCCCTCGCGGCCGATTGCGAGAAATGGGACATCCCTCCGCTCACGGATGCCGAAATAATCCAGCTACGCATAAGGGTGATCGCGCTCGAAAACATGGTGCTAGGATTATTGTCCACGGCAAGCGATCATCAGCTCACTGCGATCGAACAACTGGCCGAGTTCATCTCCCCACGCGCCGACGCGACGCAGCATCCGCTAACCTTGCACGCTGCCACACAAATGGAGAACTTTGTGGAGCGCGCTCGACGGTTTCGCGAGGAACCTTCAGCCGATTGACCGACGTATGACCGGCCCTCGAACCCTGGCTCTCCTGCCTGCGGCTGGATCGCTCACCTGAAGAGACTGCGATGGACCTCGATACGCTCCTCGCCCGCTATTTCCGCACTGCCGATCTCGGAATGGTTGGCGCAGAGACATTGGCATCGGGGATCGAGCGGTGCCAGGTCGATCTCGGTCTCGAGCAGGACCGGGGCAAGCGCTTTGCCCTGTGGGCCATGCTCTACCTGCTCGGGTCTGCCCCCGACCTCGAGGCCGTGTTCGACAAGGCAGATGATCGGGATTCAGCCCGCAATTTCATGGATCTCCTGGCGGCATCGGAAGGCGATGGGGTAAGCTGATTGCAGCAGGGTCCTGGCACCTTCAGGCCCGCACCCGATACCCATCCGGCTTTTGTCGCGAACAGTCCTGAACCAGGTCAGCTGAGGACAGCAACCCGTTCCTTTGACGGCCGTGTTGGCAGCTGCGCCGCCTGCCCGCACCACCCGTCATGAACAGGTTCCCCTTGGAGCTTTGCTCCTGCGGTGCAGTCCTCCCGTGCCCTGCTTCTTCTGGATGTTCGCAAGCCGGAGATGGTCTCCGGTTTGAGGAACTGAAGGAACTTACATCATGACCAATATCGCAATCCTCACCGGCCGCATCGCCCGCGATCCCGACACCCGCGAGACCAAGGGCGGCACCAATGTCACCGGCATCACCGTTGTCACCGATCGTCCAGCGCGGGACAAGGACGGCAAGACCTACAAGGACGAGAACGGCTACACTGCCAAGGAAAACGAGTTCCACCGGGTGACCTGCTTCAACGGCCTCGCCAAGACCGTCGGCCAGTACTGCTCTAAGGGCCAGCTGGTCAGTGTCCAGGGCCGCATCCACTACACCCAGTGGGAGGACAAGGACGGGGTCACCCGCTACGGCACCGAGATCCTCGCCGACAAGGTCGACTTCCTCTCCCGCGGCAACGGCTCCGGCGAGAACGACGACAACGACAACACCGACGCTCCCGAGATCGACTGACATCGATCCCGGTCGTCCCCTTACGAAGAGGCTCTGCCGGAAACGGCAGGGCCTTTTTGCTGTTCACCTGTCCTTTCGCTCGATCTGTTCTCCCTGGGTCAGACAAGCTTTGCCCGGATGGCCAAATCCATGCTGGCAGCGCTCATTCGAAGCCGTCGTTTGTGGTGGACTGGATTGGCCTGGCTTTGCCGCACTTCCAGCATGATGGTCCTGCACTGTCCGCATCAAGGACGTCAGGGGCCCCACCATTTTGCCCGCCACCGGATTGCATCCGGCGCCGGACAAAATCGTCACCCCCTGCGCCGCTTCGCGGTCGCCCGTGTGGGCGATCCTGTGACCCGGCCTGCCCAGGCCCATCCGCCGACCTCCTGTCGTCTCGCGACAGATTTCAGGAGGATTATCATGACCTATTTCACGCAATGCACACTGCCCTCGCGCAATTATTTCGAGGCTCTGGAAACAGCCGAGCAACGGGCCTTGCACAGCTTCTTCGACCAGCATGTTATCGAGGATGACGAACTCGGATATCGCGCGGTCGACGAAGGCGACTACAACGCGCTGCCCCCGCATCTTGCGGTTCGGGTCGTTCATACCGTCCATGGTGGAATGCTCGACGAATTCTGAGGCATTCGGCAGGGCAGGGGCCAGCAGCGGTTCCTGCCCTTTTCCTTTTGTCTCAGCAGCTGGGCTTTAGGGTCAAGATGTCGATCCCGAAGAAACCGGCGCTTCTCCGAGTATCAGCCTGGCCCACTGGCCGTCGGGGTATGTCGAGCGGGGCTGGGGACGCACTCTGTCCCGCGCATCTGGCGATGCGCTCCTGAGGGTGCGACGTTATGTGTTCCGGGGCCCCGCACGCACTTGCGACCCGGCAGCGGGTCGGGCGAGCGGGAAGCTACGGCCGCGACACGCCCCGCTTGCCTTGCTTCCCACATGCCCTTGGCCGCTGCCATTCTCGCAGGTGCGGCATCTTTCTCGGACCTTTCGGCATTGCAGCCGAAAGCCTGCCGGGCTGCGCGATGTGGCCGGGCTCTACACGGATGCCGCCCCTCCTCGATCTTGCCGAGCCCACGACCGGTAGGGGCGACAAATCCGAACGCAGCATTGTGTCGCTCCCCCCATCGCCAAGGCATGCGCCATCACCCTCCGCAATCAGCGGCAGTTAGCCGCAGCCACCCAAGCCTCGTGGAGCTCATAATATGCCCGCCGTTCCCGATCCGGTCCGTCCCCGCTATCTGCGCACCCCCGATGCCGCAGTGCATCTGGGGCTTTCGCCGCGCACGCTCGAAAAGCACAGATGCTATGGAACAGGGCCGATCTACCACAAGCTCGGCGGCCGCATCGTTTACCGGCCCGAAGATCTCGACGCCTGGGCCGAGCAGGGCCTCCGGCGTTCGACCAGCGATCCGGGCAAGGGCGTTGTCCATCCTGCCAAGCGGATCGACGGCTACACCGGTCCGGTCCGGCGCTGAGGCGGTATGATGCGCTCCTTGAGGACATCGGACGGCGAGGCCGGACAGCTCGACCTGTTCTTTGGCGCGGGCAGCGACATCGCTGCGCGCGATGCCCAGGACCTGATGGCCTGGCCTTTCTTCAGCCTCGCCAAGTCGAAGCGGGTGAAGCCGATCGACTTTCGCATGGGCGAGGTCGCCATTCTGGTCGAAGCGACCGCCGAGCATGGCATGGCCACGATCTGGGATGCCGATGTGCTGATCTGGGTAGCGAGCCAGATCGTCGAGGCGCGCGATGCCGGCAAAGCCACCTCGCGCCTTATCGCGGCGACGCCCCATGAAATCCTGACCTTCACCCGGCGCGGAACCGGAAAAGCTGGCTACGAGCGCCTGAAGGCAGCGCTCGACCGCTTGCAGTCGACCAGCATTGCCACCTCCATCCGGCAGGCCGGGACGCGGCGACGCCGACGATTTTCCTGGATCAACGAATGGCGCGAACGGCTCGATGACAAGGGGCGCGCACTCGGCATCGAAATGATCGTGCCAGACTGGCTCTACGAGGGTGTGCTGGACCGTGCGCTCGTCCTGACTATCGACCCGGCTTATTTCGCGCTCACCGGCGGTCTTGAGCGCTGGCTCTATCGCATCGTGCGCAAACACGGCGGCAAACAGAAGGGTGGGTGGAGTTTCGACATTTCGCACTTGCATGTGAAGTCTGGTGCCCTGTCGCCATTGAAGCGCTTCGCTTTCGAAGTGCGGGCCATCGTCCGCCGCCAGTCCCTCCCGGGCTACAGCCTCGCTCTTGAGCACCAGTTCGGCCGCGAGCGCCTCCTGTTCGTCGCGACGCCTGTCGATCCCTTTACAGCCGCGCGGCGCCGCATCGGTCTGCCCCCTGTGGAAAAGGGCGTGTGATGTTCGGACTATCGGGAACCATGACGTTCGGACGATCGGGAACCCGATGCCCGGACTATCAGGAACCGAATGTCTGCGCGACTCGCCGGAAACGCAGCGCTCGCGGAGCCCTTAACAATGCTAACAAGGAATCTTCCAGATTCCTGCTAACACAGCCACGCCTGTGCAAAAGCGCAGCGCGCGCTTCGCTTCCGCCCACGGAAAGGGTCGACGCAGGTGCCGGTGATCCGCCACTCACGCATGTCACACTGGTGTGGCGCGGCGGTGTGCAGGAAGACTGGCTTCGGTTCGGCAAGCCCGTTGAAGAGCGCATTCTTGATCGCCGGACGCGTATCGAAAGCTATGCTCCGGGACAGGTTTTTGCCTTGGTTCGGTGGGCTTCGAACGATTACGGGACTATCCGCTCGGCGTTCGCAATCGCCCGCGCCGTCGGCATCGGCGACCCGTTGACCACATTGCCGCAGGTCGATCCCGGCGCGCAAATCCTGTTGTCGGTGAAAGGCTGGCCCAAAGTCCGCCAGGCCTTTGCGCTGATCGATGCGATCGAGGAGCACGGCATCGATCCCTGCGATGTGGCTCCGGACCATTGGCGTCATGTCCACAACAGGCTGGCAGCGGGCATGCAGGCACGTTCCTATTCCCCTGCGCGCCATCGCGACTGGATGCGGCGGCGAAAGCTGCAATCATGAAGCGGCGCACCGCCTTTCTGGCAGGCATGGTCGCGGCAGCGACACTGGCCAGCACTGCCTTCCCGCTCTCGCGACTTTTCATCTGGAACGCGACTGCCAGCGTGCCGGTTGGCCTGTATTCTATCGGCGGAAAGACCGGTCTTCAAAGAGGCGACCGCGTCGCGATCGAACCTGCTTTCAGGCTGCAGCGATACCTCGCCTCGCGTGGTTATCTTCCTGCGGGCGTTCCGCTCATCAAGGAGGTTGCGGCGCTTGGCGGGGATACGGTCTGCCGGCACGACCTTCTGATTACAATCAATGGCAAGCCTGCGGGGTCGGCGCGCCAGCTCGACAGCCTTGGACGCGGACTGCCCGTCTGGGAAGGCTGCCGGACTATCGCGGCGGATGAACTGTTCGTGATGAACAGGTGCGCCCCCGGCAGCTTTGACGGGCGTTATTTCGGGCCTGTCGCACGCGCCGATGTCATCGGGCGGGCGCGGCCCGTCTGGACCGATGAAGCGGGCGACGGAGACTATGTCCTGCTTGCCTCGCTCGCCGACTTTCCCATCCCCAACGTCACTGAAGGAGACGCACAATGACCTGTATCGGCACTTTTACAGCTACGCCCGACGGCTTCGAGGGGCGGCTGAAAACCCTGACTATCGATAGACCGCTGACCCTCGTGGCCGCCGACCCCGGCGACACCGAGAACACCCCGGATTATCGCATTATGGCAGGCGAGGGCGAGGAAACCTACGAAGTGGGCGCAGGCTGGAAGCATGTTGGTGACAAGGCGGGCAGCTTTGTTACGCTCCTCATCGACGATCCTGCCTTGGCGGGGCCCCTGCGCGCCAATCTGTTCAGTTCTGACGACCAGAGCCATGTCCTGATATGGTCGCGCAGCGCG
Source organism: Pseudoblastomonas marina (assembly GCF_034374265.1). Classification (NCBI taxonomy): domain Bacteria; kingdom Pseudomonadati; phylum Pseudomonadota; class Alphaproteobacteria; order Sphingomonadales; family Erythrobacteraceae; genus Pseudoblastomonas; species Pseudoblastomonas marina. The sequence goes on from NZ_CP139718.1 coordinate 2,106,494, forward strand.
CGCCGCCCGGCAAAGGACTGAATCCGTGCCCCGCCCGTATCTTCTGCCGGGACTCATGGCCGCCGTGCTGGCGGCGAGTCCCGGGCAGGCTTTTGCGCAATCGGAGCAGTTTGTCCGACCTTCGCCGCACGTCGAGATGGCGGCTCATGTCAGCGAAGCATCGCAGCAATTCGGCATTCCCGAGCGCTGGATCTACGCGGTGATCCGGGTCGAAAGTGCTGGCCGGGTGCGGGCCGTTTCCACGGCAGGGGCCATGGGCCTCATGCAGCTCATGCCCGGAACCTGGGCGCGGCAGCGCGCCCGGTTTTCCCTCGGGCAAGACCCGTTCGACCCACGCGACAACATTCTGGCCGGCACGTCTTACCTGCGCGAAATGTACGATCGCTACGGCGCGCAAGGCTTCCTCGCTGCATACAATGCGGGTCCGGGACGCTACGAAGACTGGCTTGCCGGACGGCGTTTGCTGCCACTCGAAACACGCCGCTATGTCGCCCGGATTGCGCCGCTGTTGCAGTCCGAGCGCATTTTAGCAGCGGCGCCTCTACAAGCCGGGAATGTTCCGCCCGGCGTCTTTCAGCCTCCCGGGGCGGCGCGACAAGAGTTGGACGAGGTCGCTACGCCCGGCCCCGTAGCGAATCCCTTTGCGCGCCTGGAACAGCCAGAGCATGATCTTTTCGCGCCCATCTCGACGGCTTCCTCCCAATGAAAGCGAGCCTCGCACTTTCGCGCAGGCATGCGTTGACTGGCGAAACTGAGCGTAGGAGTGGCGTTCTAGACAACAAAAGAAGAGAGGGATGGCGAGATAAAAGCAGCGCCGTCGGCCGGGCTGCAGGTGGTTGGTTTTATTCGGCAATCTACGCCGTCTCTGCGATGGACCAGCAGGCGCTTGCGTCGAAATCCTTAGGCTTTTCAATGCTGAAAGCGCCGTCTACCGGTTTTCCTGTCTGTGGCTGACGATGAACTCGATATTAGGCCGGGTCGGTCGAGAGACAGCGATTCGCGCGCCTATCGCAAGGCCGGTACGCTGGTCGGGCGCGTGCTGCAGGTTTCACGCCGTTCAGGCTATACACCGCTCGGGCGAGGCCGGGCGGGCGGCGGGACCGGGCACCGGGGGCGCGGCAAGCGTGCTGCGTTCCGAGGCCGCCCCCATGCTTTCCAGCGGCGGGTCATCATCAAGGCGCGCGTCGTTCGTCACAGGGGCAGTCATTTCCGCTCGGCACCGCTCGCCCGCCACACCGCCTATCTCGAACGGGACGGCGTCACCCGTGACGGATCGGATGCCCAGATGTTCGATGCCTTGTCGGATGAGGTCGACGGCGATGCCTTCGCCGCGCGCTGCGAAGACGACCGGCATCACTTCCGCTTCATCGTGTCGCCGGAAGACGCAAGCGAGATGGCCGACCTGCGCGCTTTCACGCGCGAACTGCTCGAAGATATGGCGAGCGACCTCGATACCAGGCTCGACTGGGTGGCGGTCGATCACTGGAATACCGACAACCCGCATGTCCATGTTCTGGTCCGCGGCGTTGCCTCGGACGGCAGAGATCTGGTGATCGATCGCTATTATATCAGTGAAGGTATGCGTGCCCGTGCCCAGGAGCGCGTCACTGTCGAACTCGGCCCGCGCAGTGAGCGCGATATTCAGCAAGTGCTCCGCCGCGAAGTCGATGCCGAGCGCTGGACCTCGCTCGACCGCCGCTTGCAAAAGCAGCGCGACGATCTTGGCGTGGTCGATTTGCGCCCAGAGGTTGGTGCGATACGCCGCAGCAACCGCGCATTCCTTATCGGCCGCGCACAAATGCTCGAACGCATGGGATTGGCTGATCGGGTCGGGTCGGCGCGCTGGACCTTGGCCGCAGACCTCGAACCGACATTGCGCGCGCTTGGCGAGCGCGGCGACATCATCAAGACCTTGCACAAGGCGATGAGTGGGCGCGGCGCACAAGGCGCCCTTGCATCCTTCGCGCTGCATGGAGAAGACGAGAACCGCCTGGTCATCGGAAGGTTTGTCGAGCGCGGTCTTCATGATGAGCTGACGGGCGAGGCCTATGCGATTGTCGAAGGAGTGGACGGGCGAGCGCATTATCTGCGTTTTCCCGATCTGGACCAGACGAGCGACGCGGCCCCGGGCGCCATCGTCGAGACAAGCGAATGGACCGACCGCAAGGGGCGACGGCGCAGTAGTCTGCTGGTGCGTTCGGACCTGCCACTCGAGCGGCAGATTGACGCGCGCGGGGCGACCTGGCTCGACCGGCAGCTGCTGTCGCCTCGAGCCGAGACGTTGACAGACGGCTTCGGCAACGAAGTCCGCCAGGCTCTGGATGAGCGCCGTGACCGGCTTGTCGATCAAGGGCTGGCGAAGCGGCATGGGAAGAGCGTGACCCTGGCCCGCAATCTGCTGGGAACGCTTCGCAAGCAGGAACTGGACGCAGCGGGCGAAGCGCTGGCCGCGCGTCACGGCCGTTTGGCAAGACCAATTGCGGAGGGCGAACATGTTTCCGGCGTCTACCGCGAGCGCATCACGCTCGCCTCGGGCCGTTTTGCCATGATCGATGACGGAGTGGGCTTCCAGCTCGTGCCCTGGAGGCGCGACCTTGAGCGGCATTTGGGGAAAGAGATCGCAGGCAAGGTCAATGCGCGCGGTGGTGTCGATTGGAACTTTGCGCGCGCGCGCGGGCCCGCGGTTTGATGAGCACCTGCATCAAACCGGAAATCTTGACAACGCATCACATGATGCTTATAAGCGCATCAGGAGATGCGATATGGTTAGTGCAGCAATTCAGCATGCCGAAGCTCCCAGCGGGCTTCAGACCTTTACGAGCGACGGTGATCGCAGCCGCCTCACTAGCGCTGCGGTCAAAGCCGTGCTGCGTCTCATCGAGGCCTGGGGTGCGAGCAACGCCGAAGGCGCCGCGCTGCTCGGCGTGTCCGAAAGTACCTGGGACCGGATGAAAGCCGGAACCTGGGAGGGCTCGCTTGGTCAGGACCAGTTGACCCGCGCGTCGGCGCTGATCGGTCTGTTCAAGGGATTGCACCTGCTCTTCGCCAACGACATGGCCGATCGCTGGCCAAAGCTCGAAAACAGGGCGCCGGTGTTCGATCGCCGCTCGCCGATCCGGGCAATGATCGAAGGCGGCATTCCGCGCATGCTGGAGACCAGACAATATATCGACGCGCTTCGTGGCGGGCTCTGAGGAGGCAGGCGAGCCCCCGCAGATCCGCGAAGCATTCGAGCGGACGGTCCGGCTCGTTTCCAGCGCGCGTTTGCGCGAAGCAGTCATGGCTCCGCTCGCCGACAATGATGAAGAGCTTGCGCTGCTCGCCGAAATCGAGGGGGCGACGAGTTCGCGCTTGATCGCCGAAGAGCGCGGGTTCGGCGGGCTGACAGCCGACGAACTCGTTCATGGCGTGCCGCATGCCAGGTTCATCAATGCGAGCTTTGCTTACGCCAAACCGCGCGAGCCCAATCGCTTCAACCCCGCGAACCGCGGCGCATGGTATGCCGCGCTCGATGTCGAGACCTGTATTGCCGAGGTCGGCCATCACCTGACACAGGCGCTCGCCGATGCCGGCGATTTCGATGCCGTTGTCGAATATGGCGAGATGATTGCCAGCATGGCGGGCGTCTTCATCGATTTGCGCGACCTACCTGGTCACCCGGCCCTCGATCCGGACAAGACGAAAGGCTATCCTGTCGGCAATGCTCTAGCGGCGCAGGCACGCGCAGCCGGTCATAACGGCATTATCTATCCCTCTGTGCGCCATGCGGATGGGACTTGCATCGCGGCCCTGTGGCCCAACGTCGTGCAATCGGTCGCGCAAGGGGCGATGTACCGCCTGACCTGGTCCGGCAATCCGGCCTACGTTTGGGAAGCGACCTAAACCACGTGCATAACCGTTACGAAAAAGGTTGCCTATGACTCGGACATGCAAGTCAAGCGATCTGGGCGGATTGTCTAGTTGATATGATTTATCGAACCCAAAGCTTCCTCAGCAAGGTGGGATGCTGACCGGTGGCGTTTAGATACTCGCACGTAAGAACGAGCATTTGGCCGATGATGAGAGTGGTGTCGCAAGGAGTTTGTCCCCTTTCGGCAAGATGTTGAGAACGACCGCCTATCGATCGACCCGAGCTCGGCAAGCAGGTCATATACCTATTTCGCTGGTCGTATCTCCAGTGCCAACCCAGCTTCCTTCGCAATCGTGATCTCCCACTCATGTGCATCAGCTACTGCTTTCACCAATGCAAGACCAAGACCGCTGCCACGTGTGGTTCGGGATGCGTCGGCACGATAGAAGCGGTCGAAAATGTGGGGTCGATGCTCCGGATCGATTCCCGGGCCACTGTCAGTGACCTTGGCCATCCAATCATGGCCGCGTCCCTCTAGGGTTACGCGAACAATTGTTCCGCGAGGCGTGTGGACCACCGCATTGTCGATGAGGTTGGAGAACATCTGCTGCACAAGCGCGCGATCGCCGAACGCTTCTATGCCTGGCTGAATATGCGCTTCAAGCTCTCGACCACCATCGGCCATGGCAGGACGATATGTGTCGGCAAGGTCTGTCAGCATGGCTGAAAGATCGAAACGCAGAAAATGCTTCTGCAGCCCGCCACCCTCGATCTGTGCGATCCTCAGCATCGAACCGAACATGTCGAGCATAGTCCGCGATTCATCGAGAGCACTGTCCACAAGGGCGTTGGCAGAAGCGGGATCATCTTCAACCTGAGCCTCTTCCAGCTTGCGTTGAAGGCGCCCTAAAGGCGTGCGCATGTCATGCGCGATGTCATTTGTGACCTGGCGGATCGCCCCCATAACGCTTTCCAGTTGTGCCAGCATACGGTTCAGCTGCGCGGACAGCAGGTCGATCTCGTCCCGTCTCGCGCTGACCGGCATACGCTGGGCCATATCTCCGCCCATCACTTTTGCCGCCACATTGTTCAGGCCATCAATCCGGCGGAAATTGCGCAGGGCGATCCACCAGCCCAGCAGGAATGAAAGGAGGATGGCGAGGCCGGTTGCTACTAGCCCTGCCTGCAGCAATGCCTCGCGCAATTCGCTGACCTGTTCGTCTTCCTGCCCGACGAAGACATAACCGCCGCCGCGACCCTTCATACCAAAGCCGATGATTCCGGAATCGTCGAGCCGCTCTCCATCGACAAAGCCGCTATGGACCTGATCCGCTGAAAGGACATCGGCTCCGATGATATGTTGCCGCGGTACAAGATCGGCGATCAGCGCCTTGCCTTCGGCATTTTCGACATAGCGAAAGAGCTCTTCCTGCGCGGGGACAATATGCGATAGCTCTTCTGCATCGTCATCTTCCTCCAGCGCTTGCTCCAGCGTGCGTGCGCGTGCTTCGACCGAAGCAGAAATCTGATGTTCTATTGTTGATGTTGCGACTTCATATACAAGCGCCAGCAAGAGCATTGTCAGCCCTACGAACAGCACGCCGGACAGCATGGCGGTGCGAAACGCGCCAGAGCGCCAAAAGCTGGCGTTACCCATCGATAATGTATCCCGCGCCGCGCACAGTGCGAATGGCGGACTTGTCGAATCCATCGTCCAGCTTCGACCGCAGGCGGCTGATATGGGTTTCGACGATGCTGGTCGCCGGATCGAAGTGGAAACCCCACACGCCTTCCAGCAGCATGGTGCGGGTGACGATCTGCCCGGCGTTGTTCAGCAGAAACTCCAGCAGCCGAAATTCCTGCGGTTGCAGAGTGATCGGCTTGCCGTTGCGGGTGACCGTCCGGGAAAGCAGATCCATTTTTAGATCACCCGCTGACAACTCCGTCTGTGTATTGGCGGTCTGACGCGGCCTGCGGCCAAGCGCCATCACCCTTGCCGCGAGCTCTGAAAAGGCGAAGGGTTTGACGAGGTAATCATCGCCGCCCGCCTCCAAACCATCCACTCGGTCCGACACGCCATTTAGGGCAGTCAGGAAAAGCGCTGGCGTCATAGTTTCCATCGAGCGAAGCCCGCGAATGATGCTGAGGCCGTCCATCCCGGGCAGCATCCGGTCGAGCACCAGCACATCATAAGGCTCGCTGCCCGCCATCATGAAGGCTTCACGGCCGTCGCCCGTGGCATCCACGACATGGCCCAGTTCGCGCAGGCCATTGGCCACGAACTGGGCGGTTTCGATATCGTCTTCGGCTACAAGTATCTTCATGTCGGTTTGGCTTTAGCAGGTAAGAAGCGGCGGGCCGCAACCCGCCGCTTCCTTGTGCGATCAGTCGTCGTCCTGTTCGCCATTTTCAATGCCCTCATCGTCCGCCTGGACGGAGAGGACCTTGCCGGATGTGCCGTCGATTTTCACTTCCTGCTCATCCGCACCCGAGCCGGCGCTGACCTCCCAGGCGGGATTCGCCGCTTCATCGTCAAGCTCGACTTCGGCGACCTTCAGGCCGGTGTGTTCCGCTGCGATCCGTGCAGCATCGCTGGCCGTGATTGTCGCGCTGGCAAGCATCCGCGCCTCAGCGGCATTTTCCTGCGCTTCGGACTGTTCGGTCTCGGCGCCATTCATGCCAAGGCTTTCAGCGTTGGCAACGCCTGCTGCGCCGAGACCGCCGAGTGCCGCGACACTCAGTATGGCAGCGATTAGTTTGTTCTTCGTGGTCATAGTCTTCATTTTTCAGCTCCTTCACTCGATCCGTGAATGGACCGTGAGCTTCTTATCGCAGTGCCCAGATTGCTGCGGGCATTCGGTCCGAATACAATTTCGTAAGAATAGATTGGGGACACTGAGCTAAACATACAATTCGGTAAGGTTGGGAAGCGGACTGGACCCGATAGGAAATCTGCCCTTAAAACCTTGAACGAGCTGATGGAGGGCAATTTTGAAGCAGCGCAATGCAATACGAAATCGATGCAGCGCGCTTGTCTCCCTGATTGCCCTTGGCTCGTTGTCGGCATGCGCGACTTATCAGCCGCAACCGCTTGATACGTCTGCCGCTATTCTCGCCACAGCGCCGAAAGGGCTGGTGCAGGATGCGGCACTGATCGAGCGCCCGTTTCTGGCAGGCAAGCCGGTCGATGTTTTGCAGCCGCTGGATCGCGATGCGCTGGGCCTCATCGCATTGCTCTATAATCCCGATCTGATCGCCTTGCGCAAGCAGACGGGCGTGGCCGAAGCGCAATTGCTCGATGCGCGGCTGATACCCGATCCCTCAGTCGGTCTTTCGGCAGATCGGGTGATTTCCGGTCCTGCGACGGCAATGCCCGGCACGATTGCAGCGCAGATCGCGCAGGACATCAACAGCCTGCGCAGCCGTGGCGCGCGGATGGATGCGGCGCAGGAGGGGCTCAATCAGGTTCGGCTCGATCTGGCATGGGCAGAATGGCAGGTGGTCGAGCAGGTGCGTCTGCTGGGGGTGCGGGTTTCCTATCTGCAACGGATTGCGGAATTGGCGGAGTCCAATCGTGCGGAAGCGGAGGACTTGCTTGGGCGGACCCTGCGTGCCGCCGGGCGCGGAGACATTCCGCCAGACCAGTTGCAGGCAGCGCGGATCGCCGCACTGGATGCGGCAGACAGAGCCTACACCGCACAAATCGATCTGACCGGGGCGCAGCAGGATTTGCGGCGTCAATTGGGTGTGCCGCCAGATTTTACGGTCGAACTGGCGATGCCAGAAGCTGCTCCCGCCGCTCCTCACCTGATCGAAATAACCGATGCCGCGATAGCAGAACGACTTGATCTTGCCGCACTCCGCGCAGGCTATGCCTCGCAAGAGGCGAATGTGCGGCAGGCGATCATCAACCAGTTTCCATCGCTCAATCTGGGTTTCAGCGTCACGCGCGATTCCAGCGACAATGGCATCATCGGCGCGCTGCTCGATTTCACCCTGCCATTGTGGAACCGCAATCGCGGGCAAATCGCCATCGAGCGGGCCACGCGGGAAGCATTGCGCGCCGAGTATGATGCGCGTTTGTTTGCCGTGCGTGCCGATCTGGCGCAATCGCTGGCGCTGATTGGCGACTTGCAGCGAGAGAAAGCGCGGCTCTCAGCCGAAATCGCTCCGCTCCGGCAATTCTCGGACGCCACGGCCAGAGCGGCAGGTCGAGGCGATCTGCCACTCGCCACCGCCATGACAGCCCGCCAATCGCTGCGAGATAAGCAGTTGCTGCTCGCCAGCGTGCAGCAGAGCCTTGCCGAACAATATATCGCCCTGGAACTCGCCAGCGGGATTCCCTGGCAGAACTGGAACCGCCCATGACCGTCATAAGAACTTCAACCCGAACGATGCTTGCGGCCATGGCGCTGGCTGTTGCGGGATGTTCTCAATCCCAGCCCACGCAGCAAGCCGATCCGGTGGTGTCGGTAGAAACAGCAACGGCGCAACTGGGCAATCTGGCGAAGACCGTAACCGTATACGGCACCGTCTCTGCCGATGCTGCCGGGCAACGTGCATTGGTCGCGCCGGTCGATGCCATTGTCGATCGCATCTACGCCCCGTTCGGTTCCTATGTTCGGAGAGGCGCGCCGGTTGTGAGCCTACGCCCCAGCCCACAAACCATGGCCAGTATCGCGCAGGCAACCGCCACCGCCAATCAAGCCAACGAGGCTCTGGCCCGTGCCAAGCGGCTTCGTGCAGACGGGCTGATGAGCGATGCAGACGTGGAACAGGCGCAGGCCAGCGCCACTTCTGCCAATGCGACGGTGCGAAGCCTGCGCGGCCAGAGCACTACGCTGCGCGCACCAATTGGCGGTTCGGTGACTCAACTCGATTATTCTACAGGCGATCTTGTCCCTGCCGGAACGGCCGTGGCCCGCCTTACCGCCGATTCCGATGTGCGCGGGCAGTTTGGGATCGATCCGGTACTGGCCCGTCACGTGCGCGTGGGTGACACCATCCGCATCCTTGGCTCCGAAGGCAGCGCAGATTTCTCCGTGCGCGTGAATGCCGTCGATCCCGTTGTCGACCCGACCACACGATTGGCCTCTGTTTTCGCCACGATACCCGCACAGACCGAGATCGCTCCGGGCGAGCCGTTACGGGGCGAAATCGTGGTTTCGAGCGACCCCAACGCCATCCTGATCCCATATGCTGCACTGCTCGATGATGCTGGCCAGCCCTATGTCTTCACCGTCACCAAGGGCGTGGCCAAACGCGTGGATGTGACGGTTGCTGCACGTGATGGCGACAATGTCGGTATCGCCAGCGGACTTGCTGTGGGCGATGTTGTCGTCGTGAAAGGCGCTGCTGCAGTGAGCGACGGTTCTAAGGTTACAACAGCCAAGCCGTCTCCCGCTCCGACGCCTTCCGCTACCGCATCGGGTAACTGATCGGATGGCGAAGTCTGCGCGTTCCCCGATCAGCAAGCATGGCTCGGCGATCCTGCTGGCAGTGGCGCTTCTTACCATCGCCGGTGTCATGTCGGGATGGCGGCTGCCGGTCAGCCTGTTTCCGTTCATCGATTACCCTCGCGTCGTCGTATCGGTTGACGCGGGCGAACGCGATGCGGCTACAATGGCCGCTTCGATCACGCGCCCGGTTGAAATCGCTCTGCGCGCCGTACCCGGAGCAAAGAGCGTGCGCTCGACCACCAGTCGCGGATCGGCCGAAGTGGCGGTCGATTTCGCCTGGGGGCAGGACATGGTCGCCGCCACGCTGGAAACGGAAGCGGCGCTGGCCTCCATTCTGCCCGACCTGCCACAAGGCGCACGGTTCGACGTGCGCCGTTCTGATCCAACTATCTTCCCGGTCTATGGCATCGCGCTGACATCGGACAGTCTCTCGCCTGCCGATTTGCGGCAACTTGCGGAACTCAAGCTGCTGCCATCGCTGATCTCGGTCGACGGGGTTGCTGGGGTCGATATCCTTGGTTCTTCCCCGCGAGAATTTGCGGTCAACCTCGATCCGGCCCGGCTTGGCGCGCTGGGCCTGACGCTGGACGATGTCAGCAAATCGCTCGCCGCGCAGAACGCCGTCAATGGCGTGGGTCGCCTGACCGACCAGCACCAGCTGTTCCTGGTGCTGGTGGATGACCGGTTGACCTCCATCGCCGATCTGGAGGACACGCCCGTCACAGTGGGCGGTCAGACGGGGCCGGGCGTGGTGCGGCTGGGCGATATTGCCGATATCTCCAGTTCGCTCGAACCGAGCTACACTCTGGTCAACAGCGGCGGGCAGAGCGCGGTGCTGCTGAATGTGCGGCAGGCCTTGCAGGGCGATACCGTCAAGATCGTGAAGGATGTGCAGCAGAGGCTGGACCAGTCGGGCCTTCCCCCTTCGGTAAAGGTCACCCCGTTTTACGACCAGTCCGAACTCGTGTCAGGCGCGGCCAATGCGGTGCGCGATGCCATTCTGATCGGGGCGCTGCTGGCGGGTCTGGTCTTGTTTGTGTTTCTTCGATCATGGCGGTTGATGGTTCTGACCGGCCTGTTGCTCCCTGCCGTGCTGGCGGCCGCCTGCGTTGCGCTGGAATTGCTGGGCCTTGGCTTCAACATGATGACGCTGGGCGGCATGGCAGCGGCTGTGGGTCTGGTGATCGACGATGCCGTGGTCGTGCTCGAACACATGATGCGCCGGATGCAGGAGAAGAACTCGACCGATGAGCAGCATCTGCTGGGGGCGGCGGCGGAAATGGGCCGCCCGCTGCTCGGCTCGACCTTCGCGACAATCGTTGTCTTCATCCCGCTCGCCTTCATCAGCGGCGTAACCGGAGGTTTCTTCAAGTCGCTGGCGATCACGATGGTTGCCTGCCTTGTGGTTTCACTGCTCTATGCTCGTTTTGCCATCCCGCTGCTGGCTGCGCGCTGGCTGACCGAGAAGGACGCCGAGCAGGTCGAGAAGGGCGAGAAGGTCATGAACCCGCTCATCCGCGCCTACGATCGGTCCGGCGGCAAGGCACTGGCGCGCCCCGGCCTCACCGTGCTGCTGGTGGGCGGCGTGCTGGGGGTGCTCGGTTATCTCTCATGGTCGCACGTCCCCTCCGGCTTCATGCCCGCAATGGACGAGGGCGGCTTCATCCTCGACTATCGCGCACCGCCGGGAACCGCGCTCGACGATACCGACCAGATGCTGCGTCAGGTCGAAACGATAATCTCCTCCACACCCGAAGTGGCCAGCTATTCGCGGCGCACCGGCATCCAGCTGGGCGGCGGGCTGACCGAGGCGTCGGAAGGCGATTACTTCGTGCGCCTGAACGGCGGCAGCCGCCGCAATATCCACGCGGTGATGAGCGAAATCCGCGACAAGGTCGCACAGCAGGTTCCGGCGCTGGAGGTCGAAACGGCGCAGTTGATGGAAGACTTGATCGGCGATCTCACGGATGTGCCGCAGCCGATCGAGGTCAAGCTGTTTTCCAACGATGAAACCCAGCTGGAAGCGGCGGCGAAGCAAGTCGGCAGTACATTGTCAGGCATTCAGGGCGTGGTCGAGGTGGTCGATGGGCTGCGCGTTGCCGGCAGCGACATCACCGTGCGGGTGGATCGCGGCGCGGCTGTGCAGGCGGGGCTGGACCCACAGGCCATATCTGATCAGCTTTCTGCCCTGATTGACGGAACTGTCGCCACGCAGATCCGCGATGGCGAGCAACTGGTGGGCGTGCGCGTACGCGGCCCGGAAGACCTGCGCCAGCATATCGCGCAGGTGCAGGATATGGTGCTGCGCGCGCCTGACGGGCATTCGGTCAGGCTGGCGCAGGTCGCCACGGTCGAGGTTGTCGGTGGTGCAAAACAGCTGACGCGCGAACAGCTCGCACCGTTCATCGGAGTGACCGCGCGACTCGAAGGGCGAAGCCTGGGTGCGGCAATGAGCGAGGTGCAGAACAAGGTTCAGGCGCTCAACCTGCCAGCTGGTATCCGTGTGGAATATGGTGGCCTCTATAGCCAGCAGAAGCAGAGCTTCTCTGACCTCGCCATGGTGTTCTCAGCAGCGATCCTGTTGACCCTGCTACTGGTCACGATTCTTTATGGCCGGTTCTATTGGGGCCTTGCTGCGGTCACCACGATCCTGCTGGTGGCATCGTCCAGTCTGCTTGGCCTGTGGATCACAGGCATAGAACTCAATATTTCGGCGCTGATGGGTCTGACGATGGTGGTCGGCATGGTGAGCGAGCTGATTATCTTCTACCTCGCCGAACTACCTTGTGATCGGAAGATCGGCCCTGCCGAACTGCGCGAGGCAGGGGCAAAGCGCCTGCGCCCCATCCTGATGTCGGCACTGATTGCCATCCTTACGCTGCTCCCGCTGGCCATCGGCTTCAGCCGCGGCGCGGGTTTGCAACAACCTTTGGCCACCTCGATCATTTTTGGCTTGCTGGCCGCAGTGCCGCTGGTTCTGCTCTTCCTGCCTGCGATGTTGGCAATGAGAAGCGAGAAGGATAAGGCCTTGGCTAAGGGTTTTGCCTAGGGTCCCACTTTTACTGGGTACTCGCAGACCCAGATCTACCGTACGGCTGGCAGATGATTGCTAGATCTTGGTTTTCTGAGAATATCGTATCAAGCCTTCGATTTTCGAAGATCGCAGAGTGATTAAGAACGTCAATCGTAAATCGAATCTGTTAAACCCCACACACCTGTGATCGGAGATCGAAAGGGCAATGCAATTTGCTCCTCTCAGTTTGGCAATTCCGGCTTTTCTAATTGGGCGCTGAGATTGGCGGTCGTGATAGGAACAAGCGGTCGATCGTTCTGGATCGTGTCGAGGCGAGGCCGGCGTGGGCAGAATGAGGACGGGTTTTGTCTCAAACGTGTAGTCAGACTATCGAAGCTTCTCGATAGAAGGGGGCTTCCACCGTGGCCGGAAACGGGAATGAGTCGTACCCCAAACCTTCTGTTGCTACGCCGCCTTGCGATCCACGAATTCGCACCTTGCATATCGGTGATCCCTACGTCGACCTGCTTTGGCAAAAGGAGGACGGCGTGTCTGCGACGAGAATTTTGTGGGGCCAGATCGTAGCTGTCTTTGCCTTGACGCTTGCAGGCGTCTGGGCGGGCACGCAATGGACGGCACACGCGCTCGGCTATCAGGCGCAATTGGGCGCGCCGTGGTTCAGCTTCTCCGGAGTGCCTGTCTATCCGCCTTATGCCATCTTCTGGTGGTGGTTCAGCTACGAAGCCTATGCGCCTCGCATCTTCGAAACCGGCGGAATGATCGCCGCATCGGGCGGTCTCGTGTCGGTCATGGTTGCGATCGGCATGTCGGTCTGGCGCGCCCGAGAGATCAGGAACAGCGCGACCTATGGCTCGGCGCGCTGGGCGACCCGTTCCGAAATTTCACGCGCGGGCCTTCTGGCAGGCAAGGGCGTCATTATCGGCCAGCATGCCAATCTCTATCTTCGTCACGACGGCCCCGAACATGTGCTCTGCTTCGCACCGACCCGCAGCGGCAAAGGTGTTGGTCTTGTCGTCCCGACGCTGCTGACCTGGCCGCACTCGGCGATCGTCCATGACATCAAAGGTGAGAACTGGGAGCTGACCGCAGGCTTCCGCTCCCGGTTCAGTCGCACGCTTCTGTTCGATCCGACCAATGAGGCGTCGGCAGCCTACAACCCGCTGATGGAAGTGCGACGCGGCATCAACGAGGTGCGCGACGTGCAGAACATCGCCGATGTGCTGGTCGATCCCGAAGGCTCGCTTGAACGGCGCAACCACTGGGAGAAGACCAGCCATGCGCTGCTTGTAGGGGCCATTCTGCATGTGCTTTATGCCGAGCCTGACAAGACGCTTGCCGGGGTGGCGAACTTCCTGTCCGATCCGCGCCGATCAATCGAGGCGACACTGACCGCAATGATGCGCACGCCGCATCTGGGGGAAGACGGCGTCCATCCGGTGGTTGCAAGCGCGGCGAGAGAATTGCTCAACAAGTCGGAGAACGAACGCTCGGGCGTGCTCTCGACCGCCATGTCGTTCCTCGGGCTGTACCGCGATCCGGTTATCGCCAAGGTCACGCGGCATTGCGAATGGCGCATCGCGGACCTCGTAGCACAGGGCCGGCCGGTCACGCTCTATCTCGTCGTCCCGCCGTCAGACATCAGCCGCACCAAGCCGCTCATCCGGCTCATTCTCAACCAGCTCGGAAGACGTCTGACCGAGGACCTGCAGGAAGGTGCCGTTCGCGAGCGGCTTCTCCTTATGCTCGACGAGTTCCCTGCCTTGGGTAGGCTCGACTTTTTCGAAAGCGCGCTCGCCTTCATGGCGGGCTACGGCATCAAGGCCTTTCTGATCGCCCAGTCATTGAATCAGATCGAGAAAGCCTACGGGCAGAACAATGCCGTTCTCGACAATTGCCATGTGCGGGTGTGCTTCGCGACCAATGATGAGCGCACTGCCAAGCGCGTTTCGGAATCGCTCGGGACCGCGACCGAAACCCGGGCGATGCGCAATTATGCCGGACACCGCCTCTCTCCGTGGCTTGGTCACCTGATGGTCTCGCGCTCGGAGACGGCGCGCGCTCTACTGACCCAAGGCGAAATCATGCAGCTGCCCGACACCGACGAAATCGTGTTGCTCGCAGGCGTGCATCCGATCCGTGCCAGAAAAGCGCGCTACTACCGCGACCCCCGGTTCAGCAAACGGGTAGAGCGTCCACCGACGGTCCAAAAGTCGGAGTTTGCGGCGGACGAGAGCGAATGGCACGGGAGACATGTGACCGCGCCTGTGCAATTGAAGAAATCGCTGACCGGGTCTGAAGAGTACGAGGTCGATGATCGCCAGTCCGATGGCGGGATCCGCCAATCGCCTGAATTGCCGGACTACGTAGATGTGGCGCCGCCGCCAGTCGAGATCCCCAACGAATTTGAGTTTGACGACCGAACGGACGACGATCAGGCAAACCGCAATCGCAGAATGGCCGAGCGGATGCAGGCCAATGCGCGGCGCGCTGCGCTCGATCCCGGCGACGGTATCGAGCTATGAGCAAGAGCAACCGTATCAAGCATACCTTCCGCCTGCCGCCAGCCCTTTCCAGGCAGCTTGCAGACTATGCGGGTCGCAAGCGTGTTTCGCAGGCTTCGGTGGTGGAGGCCGCCATCGGCTCTTTTCTCTCTCCCGATGGATCGGAACGCATGGAAGCGGCCTTCAGCCGACGCCTTGATCGCATAAGCCGACAGATCGGCAAGCTCGACTATCATATCGAGGTCGGGAACGAGGCTTTCGCGCTCTATCTGAGGCGATGGCTGGCGGTGACGCCGGCAACTCCGGTCGAGGCCAACGCTGCCGCGCGTGCCGATGTAGAAAAGCGGTTCGACTTCTTCGTCGAAGCGCTCGCGCGGCGCATGGAAACGGGCAGGCATCTCGCTGACGATCTCATTCGCGCGGTCCCGGAACCAGAGCTTGGTGAGGTCGAGAAGACAAACGGAAGCGGCCCAGAGCCTCCGGCGTAGCCCTGACAGAAGCCTTCGATAGTCCGGCGGAGAAATCCAACCAATGGAGGAGAGGGACGCTTTCTTAGGTATGCCGACGCACCTGCAGGAATGCGAGGGTGCAACCATTCCAAGTGCTTGCTAAAGGTCCAGTAATGCGCACCGAACTCGATCACCTGCCTCCGCAAAAGCAACGCGAACTTGAGCGCGTGGTGCAGCTGATTTTCGAAGAATTCGATGATGCCTTTGCCCTGGCGAAGCACGAGTGGAAGAAGGCCGGCCGCATTCTCAAGATCATTCTCTACGGCAGCTATGCGCGCGGCACCTGGGTCGACGAGCCGCATACGGCCAAGGGCTACCAGTCGGACTACGATCTGCTCATCATCGTCAACGACAAGCGGCTGGTCGACCGGGTCAAGTACTGGTCGAAGCTCGATGACCGGCTGATGCGCGAGTACGGCGTGACCAAATCGCTCAAGACGCCGGTCAATTTCATCGTTCACACCCTGCAGGAGGTGAACGACGGTCTCGCGCACGGACGCTATTTCTTTATGGACGTCGCGAAGGACGGGGTCGCGCTTTACCAATCCGATGACACCGAGCTCCACACGCCGAAGCCCAAGACGGCCGGCGAAGCGCTGGCGATGGCGCAAGAGTATTTCGACGAGTGGTTTCCGACAGCGATGCAGCGATATGAGCTATCAAAGGTGGGTCGGGAGCGAGGATTCGTAAAACCCGCATCCTTCGACATGCATCAATCGGCCGAATTTCTATACCATTGCGTGCTGTTGGTCTGCACGTTCTATACACCGCATGTGCATAATCTTGGTTTCCTTCGCACCCAGGCCGAGCGGATCGACCCACGCCTGATCTATGTCTGGCCGCGCGACACGCGCCGCGATCGTGCGCGCTTCGAGAAGCTGAAGGAAGCGTACGTCAAGGCACGATACTCGAAGCATTACCGTATTACCAAGGAAGAGCTCGATTGGCTCGGCGCACAGGTCGAGGAACTCGGCCGGGTCGTCCACGAGGTATGTTCCGAAAGGCTGGCTGAGCTCCAGATAAAGTCCGAAAAATGATCAGGGCTTGAAGCCGAAGTACATCACTCGGTGCTTTTTTCTGGTCGCGGTCGAAATAGCTCCAGCTCGTCATGGACCCCGTCGTCCGCATTCACCATGAACTCGCGGACTCTGGCTCCCGTCAGGCCCTCCACTCCCATCTCGCGTGTAAGGTAGGTGGCGAGCCAGTCTGCTAACCGGAACATATCGCGGGAGCGTGGATCGGGGGAGCAGCAAAACCTCAGCAATTCGTGCACTAACCCGATCTCCGGATCGCCTGTGCTGTCCCGACTGGCTTCAAGCTCCCCAACAAGGAATGCGAGCTGCAACGGAATGTTCAATACGGTGTAGGCGAACCGCTCGTCGAACGAAGCGGCGGCATCGGCGAACGGCACGAGAAGGTCTGTTGCGGTCTGCAAAGCCCAGTCACCCGTCAGGCGCGCCTGGCGCGCGAAGATCCCGAGTGCGACGGTACCGAAAGCCTTGCGAGCGACTACGAAGGCTCGGTTCAGGTCCACAGAACTATCCTGCAGGCACCTGCGAATTTCCCATTCGAGATCCTCGAAACAGGCCTGGAGGCCTTCAGGTTTCCCGGTTCGTACGCTGGGTAGATCTGCGTCGATGAGAGCGAACCCCAGTTCGCCGCTGGCATTGCTGGTGAACTCTTTCATCTCGACCGCGAGGAAAACGGTCAGCGCTTTCGCGTAGTATTCGGTGGCCTGGGCGTGATTGCCCAGATTGCCTTCGCAATTGCCGATCTGATGCAATGTCTGTCCGAGGTTGACCGCTACCGAGGCGCCTCGCTGATGCCGAAGCGCGTGCCGATAGGCATCGGCGGCCTCCTTATATTTCCGCATGGCGAGTTGGGCATCGCCATGCAACTGCAGGGCGGAAGCGAGATCGTTGTGGATCCCTTCGCGGCGTTCTTTCTCCGCTTGTTCGTCGAGTTCATCTCGATCACCCGGCAAAGGCTTATCCAGCTTCCTGCTAGCGGCCTTGAACCTTTCAAAGGCCTCACGTGACAAATTGCTCGCGCGTTCGGGTTCGCCTGCATCGAGCGCCAGCATAGTCTTGGCTATCAGCAGGTCTCCTTCGGCGCCATCGCTCAAAGGGCGACAGGCTTCGACCTTGACAATAACTTCTTCGGCGACTCCGGCAATATCGGCCCCTGACTGTCTAGCGAGGCCAATGAGCATACCTGCGAATGAGGCGGCTCTGTCAGGCCGATTATTAGCGAGCGCAATCCTGGCCGCCTTCAGCATCGCGTGCCCACCCTCCTCGGCCATACGTTGCACAAAGAAATATCTGACCAGCGACGAGCATACCGCTTCTGCTAGCAAGGCCACTTCATCATTTGCCTCCTTCTTGAAGGCTTCGTTTATGAGGTAATTGATATTCGGCATCTCTTCCGAATACCGGGCGACCATGTATCCGACCTCTTCCGCCTCGAGCGACCTGTCCTCGATCACCGACACTATCATCGCAATATCGAGCAGGAGGGACCGTTTGAGTTTATCTGCCCATTCGCGATTTGCCTTAGGCCACCGGTCCGCCACAAAGAGGCGTATAGGTGACAGGCAGTGGATCCGCTCGCGAATGCCAGGATCAGTGGTGTAGATGAGATTCCAGCGACGCAATTGGGCGAGGGCCTCGACCGGCTCCATAATTTCGAAGTTTCCGCGTTCGAGTTGAGCTCGGAAAAGACCGGCTGGAGCCTGAGCGATCACCCAGAGCATGGCCTGCGCCTCGGGCGATAATGCATGGAAGGCGACATCGAGACAGATATCCAGAGAGCTTGTGCGATCGTGTCGTTGACGAGCCGGAAGAGCAATGGCCTGGGAACCGCGCTCGTTCACGAGGTCGATACAATGGCGCACGGATCCGTAGTGCGACGTGATCGCTCCCGCGAGCTGCAATGTGAGCGCATGCCCCTCGCAAAGTTCGAGTAGTTCCTCGAGTTCAGGTCCTTCATCGAAGATGCCTTCATCAAATCCGCTCGCGAGCAACTTGTGACTGTCCGCGCGTCCGAGCGCTCCTGCCACGTGTCGAACGTCGACAGGGGCTCGCACCAGGTTCACTTGTGAGGTGATTACAAACTGGGCTTTTCGAGTTTCCGCATGCAGCTTGCTGAACCTGTCCTCGAAATCTTCTAGATCGTCCAGGTTGCCTCGATCGATGCCATCGAGGATCAAAATCGCCTCGCACTGGTCAAGGCGATGCGCGATATCTTCAAACCCACAAGGCTCGCCGTCGGCGGAAAGCGCAATCCGAAGAGCGTCCAGCACTGCGCTGGAAGACGCGTAGCGCTCCACATCCACCCAGATTGCTTTACGATCCGATCCAAGCTTGTGAAGCGCCT
Source organism: Pseudoblastomonas marina (assembly GCF_034374265.1). Taxonomy (NCBI): domain Bacteria; kingdom Pseudomonadati; phylum Pseudomonadota; class Alphaproteobacteria; order Sphingomonadales; family Erythrobacteraceae; genus Pseudoblastomonas; species Pseudoblastomonas marina. The sequence continues at coordinate 2,125,222 of NZ_CP139718.1, forward strand.
GGAGAACCAATTCGGTCTTGCCGATGCCACCTGGCCCCGAAATTAGAATTGAGCTTCCTGCTACTAGGCTTTGGACGAGTTTATCGACGTCGTTCTCACGACCATAGAACCGAGCCGTGGGGCGGGGAATACGCGTGTGCGTTAAGGTTCCGTCCATCCGTGCGCGGAGATTTGCCCGGGTCGCTTCTACCATCTCCGATTTACGCGCTTTGAGCTGTGCGGTGGTGATCGTGCCTTCCGTATCGTGCCTTCCGTGACAAACTGAGCACAATCGGATGAGATTATGATGGTAGTGCGAGAGGGTCGCAGCCCACGACCCGATATGTGCAGTTTCTATCCGACTGCCGCTTCCACACCACGCGCATTGATTGCGGCTTTCCGCTTTGAGGTGGGCAACAATAGCAGCTGGTATTGATGGACGATCCTTCGCGCTTTTGCTCCAGGGCTGCTGCAAGATGCCGTCGAATGCATCGAGTTCGCTTTCAGCAAAGTGGATCGGGCCGGTGCTCTCCAGGGACCTGAGTGGTCGCGATGTTGCTCGCCCCGGTGCAAAGTTCGGCCGAGCATAAGCGGTCAGGAGTTCCGGCGTGATCCCGAGATGATGCGCAGCTTGAAGCGCTGAAAGGATACGATCAGACATCCGCCGCTGTTTCCAGGCTGGCAAAGAAACTGCCAAGACGACTCAATTCAAGAAGAGCCCAGTTTTGATATCCAATTTTTCTCGCTTTGGTATGTATGGGGAGCGACATTGGAAACAACGAATGTCTCCCCATCAGTCCGATGAAGGTTCGCTATCGGGTTCAGTGGGCAACAGACCGCTACGTATCGCCTCGTCGCGACCGACGGCATCGGCCTGCTCTCTGTCTTTCACCAAGATGATAACCCCTGCCTTGGGCAAGTCTTTCTTTCCCAAGGCCTCAGGAGCGAAATCGTAGTTCCACGCTAACAGTCCCATCTTCGCTAGCGCCTGTTCTCCGCTGATCGAGGGTATATGGGTCCAACTATCTGATTTCGCTGAATTGAGGTCTAGTCCGGTTTCGAGGAGTTTGCGCAGATCCTCGGAGCTCTGGACATGAGAAAGAACAGCCCGCGCACCGGGCGCTACAAGATCGGGGTCCAGCTTATTGAGAGCATCCAAGACGCCATCGCAGCTTACATCGGTCATGACCAACCTCAGCGCCGGCTTCCCATTATCTTCTCGTCCAACGAAGCAGACCGCCCCGTCATTGAGAGCTGGAACATCTAGTCTTACCGGCACTCCTTCGCTGTCCGGATGATAGATCTCGACGTCGACAGCGAATGTCGCTGGCATGGCTGCCACGAGACCTACGCGTCCGAGGCCTGACAATACGCGTTGCTGGAGTTCCAAGGCATGCGCCTCGCGCAGACGTGCCACTACCTTCAGATCGTTATCGTCAAATGCCTTGCTCAGCTGTTCATGCGACACCGTATCGATATGCTTGAGGTTCCATTTTATCCAAGAAACCTCGTCGTCGAGGCGGATCGCTGCAGTCCGGGCATCGTCGCCGTACTTCCAGCTCGTTACTCCGAGTGATTGCGTTTTGCCGACTAGGAGCAGAATGCGCGGAGCTCCGTTGCGCTGCAGATCGCACACCGGCGTGAGGACAAGAAGGACCGTATTGGCATCGAGATCGACGGCTATCGTGGTGCGAAGTTGGTCGAGGTCTGATCCTTCTGTGACCTGCAACACATCTCCAAAAGTCACTTGAGCTTCCAGCGAACCGGGAAGTCGCAATCGTTCGCTGTTTTGGGTCAGGAGACGTTCCACCAGTTCCTGAAGTGCGGGGGATCCGGCAACGTAGGGCGAAGGATGACTAACGGCGGAAAAGGCGTTTAAGGGAATTGCCGCATCGATGATTTGCCGCTCACGTTCGATCTCGTGTTGCAGAACACGATCGAAGACATCGACCAGATAGCTTCCCGCCGGTTCGCCCTCGGCGTTAAGTAGCAGTTGCTGGATCTGACCGATGTCCGAGAGGCGGAGATTTCGCAAAAGTTTGAGCGTTCGCGAAGTGGCTTCAGCCATTCCCTGTTCGAGGGATTCAAAGAATCGCGCGAGCATGCGGGAGTCATCCGCATTGTGGGCAAGGCGCTCAAGCTGGCGATCGAGTTTGCCTGCCTCTTCTAGTTCCGATTTCCTTATGATCCTGAAACCCGAGTCCAAGAGGCCCACTTCGTCTCGAAACTCTTCTCGCTTGTCTTCGAGCCGAGGACTGCGTGACATAAGGATAACCAGGGGCGGCGTGGCTCGACGCTTCTCTATGGCGTCGCGCAGCATCCTTTTGGATGCGTGAAGGGCCGCCTCGTCCTGCGCTTTGTTGAAGAACAGGTCGATAACAATGAGATCGACCTCCTGCGCAGCTTCGATGAAGTCGCGCCCGGAAGTCCGACACTCGAGCCCGAGCTCTTGAAGCTTCTGGACCACCACATCGACATAAGTTTGGTCAGATGCCTGATCGGCAAGATACTGCTCGAACAAAGGAGTGGCGACTTCCGTAAGGGTATCGCGCAAGCCCCATACGGCTGCCACATAGGCATCATCGGACACCAGCTCATCGAAACTTCTGTCTTTCGCAACCTCATATGCAGCTTCGATAAGCTGGCGTTGTTCGGCGGTAAGGTCGTCATTGAAGATCGCCCAAGCCTCGTTCTCGGGTCCAATATCCACCGCTGTCGGCACGGCGTCACAGACGTCATCCACCACGAGAGCAGTTGTTATTCTCTTTTCCGCCAGAAGGTCTCCAAGCGTCACACCTGCGCTCCTGCTGGCAATTCGAGAACGAATTTGTGGAGTCTGCCTGTCTCCGGATCGCGCTCCTCGTCCAATTCAAGTGTGCCGCCGTTATGCATGGCCGCCTCGCGGGCGATGTAAAGGCCAAGTCCGCGCCTCCTGCGCGTATCCTTGAGCGAAAAGAACATCTTGAAAACCTGGTCTCGGTTTTCCGGAGCAATGCCGCGCCCATTGTCTTCGAACATCATCACGGGTGGGTCACTTTCAAGCGAGATTGAAATTTTCGGCTTGAAGGACGGTTCTCGCTCCGCACGCATATCTAGCCAATAGACTGAATTCGAAATCAAATTTTCAATGATTTGAACGATCATTCCCTTGACTGCCCTGATCCGCAGAGGTCGCGTAGTCAGGTCGGTGATCACGTCGATCTTATGACGCTTGAATTGGGCATGATGGGCTTCAATGGCGTCCCGAATGACTTCGTCGAGTGCAAAGACTTCCGATCGTTGTCGACCAGAGACGCTCATCGGGTCGAGAACGCGCACGCGCTTGCTGACACTCTTCATTTCCGCCTGCAACGTATTGAAGTAGCTGCGCAGGCGGTCTGGGACATCGCGACCCTTCATATGGGCAAGAGCCTTCAGTGCATTTTCGGATGAGCGGGCTAGTTCGTGTGCGACCACTTCGACCATGAGGCCAACACCTGCCATCTCGATCATCTGTCGGCTTTCCTGTTCGACTTCCGCGATGCGCTGGCGCGCGCGCGCCGCGAACTCGGAGAACTCGAAAAGAGTTTGCTGGAGCTCCTCTATCGCGTCGTCGCCCTCGGACGGTGTAAGTCTCTTGAGTTGACGGATGGCGTTTTTGGCTCGGTCCTCAAGCTTGGTAACCTGTGCCTGCGCGTCGGACAGATCCACTTTTTGATGTTTGTACTGCCGTTCGACATCCTTCATGAATTTGCCGAGCATATCCTGCACGGCGTACCGCAGGACTTCCAAAAGCACATATTGCTCCGAAGTCTCGCGCAGCCCTTCACGGTTCGTTTGATCCAGCAGCTGCGGGTTCGCGATCCGCGAAATGTTTACCCGCCCAATAAATTGGGTTTTGTTGAGAGTGTAGCCAGATCGACGCAGAGCCCGGCGGTCAAGTTCAAGCCAGTCGTCCTCATCCTCGCCGTAGGGAAAAACACGGAAGCGATCGCGGAACAGCAAGATCCCCGACCATTTCTGTTGCAACTCACGAACAGCTTTTTGCTCGCCAATAGTGTCGATTGCGCCGAGTCTGCGGCGGTTGTACCAATGTGCCTCGAATGAGAATGGCCCGATTGTACGCAGCGCACTATCCTCGACAGGTCCGTCTTTCCCGATGATCGTGGCTTGAAGATCTTCTTCCGTGAGCTTTACGGTTTGCCTCTCTCGCGGATGCTCGAACCCGAGATCCAACGCCTCGAAAGTGCAGGTCAGAACGGGTGCGCCATCGATGAGCTCATATGTGCCTGACACGCGTGCATGGGCAGCATCGAGCAGGGCACCGGACATTATGGGAATGCCGATCCTTTCTCCGTTCCAGAAGATGGCGATCCGAGGTCGCGTTGTCGCATTGGCGAAAGGGTCGGTCAGGCGGGCAAATTCATAGTCCGCCATGTCGCGGACCCTCGCTTCGGTCCAATTCTCGACAAGGTCGCTGATCGTCAAAGCTGTGCCGGACCACTCCGCACTGGGTTTTTTTCCTCCTTTCGTCGGGGCCACCGCAATTTGATCGAGCATTGCATCGACATTGCTGAACTCAGTCCAATCGATTTCGAGACGATTGAGTTTCTTGTCGGTTGAACGGGCCGTCTCAACCAGCAACCGCTCGCCAAGACGCATTGCCGACAGGCGCCCGATACCTTTTTCGCCGAGATACGGGGTGCTCTTGTCTCCACGCGCAAGCGCTGCTTCGACTTCTTTTTTCCTTGATGGCGTTCCGATCACGAGGAAGCTTCGATCCAAATCCTCTAGCGACATTCCGCTTCCCGTATCTGTCACGGTGATTGTGTTGAAGCGTCGCTGGGCTTGATCGAGCTTTTCGGTAAGCTCTTGTTTTGTAGTCGCTTCATCCATCAATGCGAGGAAGCCGGTGTACGCAGCCTCTGACGCCGTAGGAAGAAGCTCATTTTTGATGAGCTTCTTCAGATCCAGGAGGCTCGCTTCTCCGTGTATTGTACCCTTGAGGCGTAGAAATGCTCGGCGTGTCAGGACAATGTCGAACTTTACGTCGACCCCAGCTTTTGTTCTAGCGTCGAAACCGTTCTTGATGAGCTCATAAAACGCGATAATATCCGAACTGATTAGTTCAGAGCCAAGTTCGAGAACAGTTCGGGCAGTAATTCGGAACAAGCTTTAAGTCCTCTCGTGACGCCAAGGCATTGGTTTGCAACTGCGCGACAAGGCCGTCAGTCCAACCATGGCCGTAAGCGATCCCATGCAATTTCCGCCAACCTTCGCGAGCGTTGGCGCACGAATTCCCCGTCCCAGTCGGACGGACATTCCACGAGCGGAATCAACAGTCTGGCGTGGGTTGCTTCGGCGAGGATCGCATCCGATCTTTCGGGCAAGTCATACCCTAACTTTCTGGCTTCGTCGCGCGCGGTTTCGAAGGCTTCGGACGTTCGCGATGCCAAGGCGCGGTAGCTTGCCATCTTTTTCGGTTGGGGGTGATTTGACACCACGATGTTGTGGTCGCGATGCAGCAGCGTGAGGTTACCCAGAGTCTGGAACAGCTCTCGTTCGTCGTAGAGGTCAGCGGGCCAGTCAGTGCTCGCCCCTTGCTGTGGAGCGATGTGCTCGACCTGCATGGGCGAAAGCAGGTTCCAGGCATCCAGCGTCAGGGTTGGATGAACACCTTTCCGGCCGGATACGACCAAACCCGGATTCTTGAGGTCGGGTTCTACGTCGTGCGCCGAAGCTATCAGAAGGAATTTCGCAACCTCGGTCCCGTGCTTGGCTAACAGGCTCGTTTCGACTTTACCGGACCAGCTCCCTTTCTCCGAAATGCCGGCCTTTTCCAGCGCATCGCACAGGACGCGTTTGTAAAGTGCGATGTCGAGCGCGCTCTTGCGTTTGGTGGATGGGTTTCCTGAGAAGGGCCGTGCCGCAAGGGCAGCCTGCCCGTCGCCGGAAAGCATGACATCGCGATACACCGCATCGATGCCCGACGTCGTGCCGAATGCTCCGCGCCAGATCGCAGTGAAGGCAGCGCTCGCCTTGATTGCATCGGCAAAGGCCACCGATTTCTGAAGGCGCTCTTCCGGATCGGCGGATAATGCGGCCCCGAAAAATCTGCTGAGCGGTGGAATCGTGACCGTATGCTTAAGTCCACGCAGAAACTCGAACGCGACCTTCGCCGGCTCGTCGATGTTCGAGAGGCCGCCGAAGCTGGGATTAAGGGTTTCTGCAGGATCCCACGAAGTCGACATGAGATCGGACACATCGCCCAAACGTTTTACGAAGCCCCGCCGAAATTCCGTACGGGTCTTGTCGTCCGGATCGCCGTATTGTGCGCGCAAGTAACGTCGTTGCTCGTTGAGCTTCTTACCCAGCTTCTGGCCCGTTTCTGCGAGCGCGAAAGCGACAAGAAGTTCGGAGGTCGTGCGCTGCAGCTTGCTCGCGTCCTTGGCGTAGCGATCGACGTATTTCTCGGTCCGCAGCATGTCCGCGTGCGAAGGGGTGGATTGATAATCCTCTAGGCCTTCCGCGTCGATCACCCGGGGCCGAAAGGTTTCGAATGCGGTTAGCGGTTCGCCGGTCGTATTGAGAGCCTCGAACATATCGAAAGCGTCATCTTCGCCTTCGCTTTCGACAACTGTGAAGGCCATCCGCCTTTGCAAGTAGTGGGCGAAAATAATCGCGGCAAAGGCAAGCCGGAAACGCTTGCCCGTGGTCGTCTCGTCATCCTTGCGGAGCCTTTCGGCGACCTCGGATGGGACTTCGAAACCAAAGAGCGCTTCGCCGAATCCGGCTTTGAGCGCCTGCTCGATCAGGCTCGGCATCTCCTCCTGCGGTTGCACAAGGTCGCGAAGGCGTTTGTTCATATGCCGGAAGACGGCGGCCACATTCATGTGCGTCGAAGCTTTTTCGCCATCGGGCTCGCTCGGACGAAATTGCTTGGCCTCGGTCTCCTCGTTCTCGATATGCTTGAGGTAGTCCCAAATCAGGCGGGCGATCGCGCTCGAATACCGGGCTTCCGGTTTTGAAGACCACACATCGTCGAACGATCTGATGAGACGTGGATAGTACCTGTTGAGCGCCTTTCCGCTGCGTTTGTCGAGGATGAAACAGTCGCGAAGTTCCGCCATCATCTTCTGAATTTCTTCAAGCAGCCAGGCGCTGCCTTCTTCGTCATCTTTCTCGACCGAGGGCAGGCAGGTCGCCAGAAGATTGTGAATTGAAACAAAGAGCAGAATGAACGTCGAGATGCGCTGCTGGCCGTCGATGATCGTCATCACCGGCCGTGGCATCTCGTTCCGGAAATGCGGCTTCACGGTCACATACTGCGTGTCGTGGATCGCGATGATCGTACCGAGGAAGCTGATCGTTTCCTCTCGCTCAGGAAGCAGACTCAGGCCGTGAAGCGCATCCTCGAACAGTCGATTGACGTTTTCTTTGTCCCACCGGTATTCCCGTTGATAGGCGGGAATGTAGCAACCCTGCCCCGGGACTTGCAGGAATTGTAAGACGCTTCTTGGATTTGCCCGAAAGGCCTTTTCTACATCGATGGTCAAGAGACCCTACCCCCAGCGGTTGTGTCCATGTGCTTTGATTACCTAGCGATATTTCGGCTGGTAAGAAAAGCATGCTCGGGCAAGAGGCAACAGAATTGTGATATAAGAATTCTCGGACCCGGCACACTCCGAGGCATATACTGGGTGCGGGCTCGTCCCTTCGTTGAGCAGAAAGCTGGCGGCTGGCTATTTGTGGCAGACGAGGCAGCCGCTGTCCTCGTCGGCCAGCATCTGTTCCACCGTCTCATCGGTGATCCGTGCTCGCAGCGGATTTGGCATTCTGCGAGCGAGCGCCTGTGCCTTGCGCTCTGCATGATTACGCTCGATCTCGGCAACCCGCTCCGGCAGCGCCAGTTCTTCGAGACTTTCGTTCTGGGTCCAGGTGAACGGTGAACCGTGCTCGATGGCTGATTTCTCGTAGCGCTTGGCTTCCTCGAAGGCGTCCGGGTGCTCGCGCATCAGCCGCACCCATTCGATTTTCTGCTGGTAAAAGCAGAATGTGCAACCGCTGCGAGAGCGCCAACGGTAATAGTCCGGCAGGCCGAGCCCGGAGTTTTCCAGCAGACCGATGACCGAAGCCTTGTCGAGGCCGGCCTCCCTCAAGGGGAAATGGACGTGCATGTTGGGATGCGTAGCGATCATCCCCGAACGACTCGGTTCGTCGGCCCGGATCGCGACATAGGAATGCACCTCCACGCCTGCGTCGAGATGCGGTTTGAGCCACTTCTGGAACGGCTGAATCTTTAGCTGTCGGGTGCACCAGCGGGTCCGCGGGGAAGGCAGGAAGTGGCCGTATTCGGCTAGCCAGAAATCGAAATCCCGACCAGGGTTGAGCATTTCAATGGTTTTGCCAAGGAAGCCCTCAAGGCGGCCGAGATAATCGTAGACCTCGGGTAGCTCCTTGCCGGTGTCAGTGAAGAAATACCGCACATCGATGTCCGGACGGTGATCGCGCATCCAGACCGCGAGGGCAGCGCTGTCTCGTCCGCCGGACAGACCCAGAACATGCATCGCCTTGCCGGTCACGCTTCCTTCTCCGCGCTGATGGGCACAGTTACATCGCGCTCGCCGTCATCCTCGATATGACGCTGTGCGAGCTCCGCGATCACGGCGAGCACCATATCGGGCTCGAGCTGTGCGGCGTCGAGCGTCTTGCCGATCTCGTCGAGGAGTGGCCCTAGACGCTTCTGCGCCTCGGTTGCAATCTGTGCTCTGCGGACGACGCTTCGCTCGGTCGACCCGACACCCGCCATCACCATCACGGCGGTCTGGGTCGGTTGCTGGTCGCTGTCGCCGAACAGCTCCACGCGGCGGAACCGGTAGGCGTATTCCGACAGCTGCATCGCCGCGCGGCTTGGCTCGAGATCGTGCCACGTCGTCACCGGCTTGCCCATCACAAGGCCGCAAATTTCCGCCATGCTTTCCGTCGACCCATCGAACTCGGCCAGCCTCGTGATGAAGCCTCGAAGCTTGAGGTCGTCTCCCCCATGCCCCGCTATTCGCTTGGCTCGCTCCACCAACTCGGCGAGATTTTCTGCATCGCGATGTTTCAGGCCCTCCAGCATCCGGGTTTTCAGATCCTCGATCATGTCTGGGTAAGCGCGATCAAGTTCGCTGAGGACCGTGCGCAGCGCACGTGCGGTGCCTTCGCCTGAAGCCTCGAGCGCTTCGGGTATGTCGACGAAGAGGAGCTGGTAGGGATCGTCCGCATCGAGCAACAAGCGGCGCACATCGATCGCTTGCTTGGAGAGTGTGGCTTGCGCCTTGCGGGACCAGTTGGGAAGGCTGTACGCAAACTGCACGAGCGCCTGTGCTATATCGAGCGGCTCCTCCGATGGCGCCTCTTCGACGAATTCGCTCGCGACGGCGGCAAACTCCTTCAGCGCGACCGCATTCGCGGCATCGGTCGGAACCGATCTCAGCGCAATATGTTCGGGGTCCTGCAGCAGAAGATCCATGACCAAATCGGATATGGCCGGCTGGAAGGCCTCTTTCGCATAGATCGCAGTGCTATGACGGCGCGAGAAAAGATAGGTCACGAGTAATAGGGGCATCACGCCTTGCTGCACGCCGTAAGGCGGCTCGCCCCACGCCCGGTAAATGTCGGCAACACCAACCTGCTCGCCGGCTTCGAGCAGGCCATCGGTTAGCGACCAGAGAGGGCCGAACGTGCTGGTTTCGCCGGGCGGAACGAAGTCCCACCGCTCGCCTTGCCGGACATAGAGACCCGCGCGTTCCAGAACGGTAACCGCTAGGCCCTTCTCGGCCGGATAGCCCTTGATCCCGAAGTGCTGCTCGCCGCGGCCCACTACAATAGCATGCAACAGGGCTCGCAACGCCGCATTGGAATTGCTCGAAGGCCGCCGACGATTGATGAGTTCGGAATGCACGATCGGAGCCTGCCGGAAAGTCCGCCGGGCGATATCGCTTGCTGCTTGCGACAGGCCATAGGAAAGCGACTGCAAATCGAGCGGTTTACCCGTGTCGAACCAGTGCGCGCGCTCGAAACCCTCTCTCAGGAGACCTTCCAGCTGCGCGGACAAATGGGCAATGCGGGCATCGATCTCGCGGCGGGCGGCAGCATCGCCAGCCAGTTCGGGGCTTTCGTTGCGCACGTCTCGCGCAGCTTCGAGCTCGATCGCTGTTTTGCGAATGTCCGCACTGTTCGATGCAAGACCGACAATTACGGGCAGACCGTGCCGATGCTCCGTGCGCGAGACTTCGATCAGGCTCGCCTCCGCTTGGTCGGGATCGACGTCGATCCCAGGCAGAAGCAGCAGGAACTTGCCAGCAGCCCCGGCGCTAACCCGAACGTCTTTCGGACCAAGCCCTTGCGGCGCCAGTTCGCCGATCTGTGCGTCGAACCAGCGCGGCGTGCCATATTCGGCGTAATGCCGCTTGGCCAGAATCGGCTGCAGCGAGGCGAGATCGTTCAGCGACGCTATCTCGAGCCGCCCGCGTTCGGCGATGCGCGCCTCGATTTCGCCCTCGATGTCGAAATCGCTGCCGGCATAGATTGCATAGGCACCGAGATGGCGACGGTAGACCAGCGCCGAAATCTTGACGAGATCGGCAAGCTGCTCCTCGACGTCCGCATCGGATTGACCGAGGCTTGCCGCAATCGTCCGGGACGAGGCTGCCAGCCCCGATCCATTGCTGAACAGATCGATGACCGCCACGGTCTTCGCGATCTGCAAGCGCAGGTGGGTGCCGTCGCGGCCCGCCCTCGCTATCGCCTCTGCGGCCTGTGCCCAGCGATGGCCGTCGGGCGAAGCCATGATCGCCGGCTCCAGATTGACCTGCAAATAGTCCCACAGTTCTGCCGGTCCGAAGGTTCTTTCCGAGGCGAGTGTCGTGCGCTGAAGGAATTCGGTGAAGCCATTGGGTTCCGCCGAGGCGAGAAAACCGAACAGGCTGCGTTCGTTCTGGCTGAAGCGCCGCCGGGTGATCGGACCAAGCAGCGCTGCCGCGGCTGGGTTGAGAGGCCAGCAATCGTCGAGCCTTTCCGCAAGATCCTTGGGCACACCTGGTCGCCGTTCGGCAATTTCGCTTGCAACAATGGCGGCAATCGCATGCGACTGAGGGTGCGAACGCTCTGTCGTGACGGCACGACCGACCAATTCGATGACCTCGTCGACCGCCGTAATGATCGGGACATCCGCAAAGCGGCCCTGAACCTTGCGCCATTCGTCCTGGACGCTTTGTCCGAGGCGATCGGCATAGCGCTCGAAAGCCTGGTGCAGCACGCCTACAACGATAAGTCTTCCCTCGCTGCGATTGGCCGCCTCTGCGAGATCCTGGAAGAAATGGATGTCGACGGCGTGATCGGCAGCACCTTCCAAATATTTGCCCAGTTCGTCGACAATGACGAGAACCCCGCCCCTGGGACGCGCTTCAACCTCGCGTTGCAGCCGCTCGACGATATCGCGCCCGTCAGCGGCTTCCATCCTGGACCGCTTGGTCCGAGCGTGGCCCGGCTCGCCAGCGATTGCTGATGCGAGCGCTTCGCGCAGGTCCGCCACCGGGTTGCCCCGCCGACCGCTCACCGGCACGCAGAGCCAGTCCTTGGGCGCACGCCCAAAAACGTCGGCCACTTCGGGCACATCGCCAAGCAATTGCTTCGCTTCCTTGTAGGCGGGCCCGCGCCCGAGCGAGTAGGAGGCAAGCGCAAGCGCGAGGCTCGACTTGCCGCCGCCGTAAGGGCCCGTCCAGGTGAACGCGCCCTGGCCGTTTGTCGCGAGGCGGAGCGTGGTGGTCAACGCATCGCGCGCCGATCCTTGAAGGACATAACCGGAGAGGGGATCGGCCTGGCCAAAATCGGCATCGATCCTGATCGATCGTTGGTAGCGCGGCGCGACCGAAACATGGTCTGAGAGATAAGTCTGCGTCATGCCGCGAGCGCCTTGGTGTGCGGATAGGCGCTGGCGATGAAGGAGGCCGGATCAGGCAGGCCTTCTCCCCGCCTGGCAATCGCGCGCACGCCTGCGCTATCGGTCCACAGAAAGGCGCCCTTGGCGGCCCCTTCGATATCGACAAGCCGGTCGATCAGCGCGTCCTCATCTAGCTTGAAGATCCGCCCCGGCGATCCCGGCTCGTACACCAGCGTATCGATGGCGAGCGTTGCCTGCTCGGGCGCACGCCTTGCCCAGAAATCGGCAAGGGCAAAAAGGAAGATGCCGTCGGGCAGACCGGGCTTGGGTCCGTGGCGGAAAGCGAAAGATCGCGATGACACTTCGCGCATGAGACCGAGTTCGCCAAGTACGGTTTCCACCTGATCGTCGACCGCGCCCGCGCCGACCTTGGCGACATAGGATCTGACGAAGCATTCCACGTCCCGCTTGATCGTTGTGGAGGAGGCCCGCGACCGGTCGAGTTGGGCACACAGCAGCCGGATCGGCTCGGCAATGCCGTCGCGGTCGAACCCATGTGCATTCAGATGGTTGAACGCATAATACCACGTCGTGGCGCGCTCGAAATTGCTGGCGATCTGCCAATGGAGCAGCCATGTGGTCGCGAGGCTTTCCATGAACGGATCGAGACCTGAATCGCGGTCGAAGATGAGATCTCCGAAGGGCGTTGCCTTCAAGGCGCCGACACCCCGCTCCGGGTCTTCTTCAATGATACGGCACGCGAGCGCCCAATGCTTGATTGCCGCAACCATATTCTTGCCGACCCCGAACCGGATGATCCCTTCGTCCTTGTCGAAGGTATTGGGGGTCGGAGCCTCCGCATCCTCGCAGACGGCATCGTAAGCCTTGCGCAGCCACAGCCGCCTCAGCGGGAAGGTTTCATGTCCCGCGAAGCGCGTCTTGACGCCGGGCTGTCCAAGGGGTCCTCTGAGCATGATTTGTTCCTACTGGGGATTTCCCCCAGTTGGCAACCCTGTCGCGGCTCTTGTGCGAACATTTAGGCCTCAGGCAGCGGTCCGGTAGGCCTTCTCGTGCGCGGCCAAGAGCGCACTGACGGCCCGGTCGATGTCGGCCTCGGAAGTGGTCCGGCCAATCCCGATGCGCATGGACGACGAAACTTCGTCGAAGGAAAGCCCTTGCGCCAACAGGACGTAAGACGGCTCGATGCTGCCTGAGTTGCAGGCTGAACCTGTCGATGCTGATAGATCGCCGCGGGCATGCAAGAGGATGTCTTCCGCATTAACTCCCTCGGCCCTGAGGCTCGTGCAACCCGGGATGCGCTCGGCATGCGGATTGATAGTGAAAGGGCATCCTTTCTTGGCGATCCGATCTTCGAAAAGTCTTTGTAATAATTGAATATGTGTACGGGCTGACTGACCATGGCGCTCGTAAAGCCGCGCCGCCGCCGCAAGCCCGGCGCAAAGCGGAACGGGCACTGTGCCGCTGCGTCCGAGAGGTTGCTGTCCACCGCCATCAAGCTGCGGAACGAGCCGTACCCGTGCGGCGCGCGACACGACAAGGCCGCCGATTCCTTTTGGACCGTAGAACTTGTGACCGGAGAAACTCAGCAGATCGGCACTGATATAAGTGAAATCGACATCGATCTTTCCGACGGTCTGCGCCGCGTCTGTGTGAAACAGGACGCCCTGGCGATGGCAGATTTCGGCAATCTCGTGCACGGGTTGAATAACGCCGGTTTCGTTGTTGGCGTGCATGACCGATACGAGCGCCGTGTCGGGCCTCAGGGCCTGCGCGATGGCTTCTGCGCGAACGCGGCCATTTGACCCTGGTCTGACCTCGGTGACCTCGATCCCGCGTTTGACGAGCGAACGGGCGGCTTCCAGCACGCATTTGTGCTCGATCGACGACACCACCAGATGGTTTCCGCGTCGTTCGGCTGAGCTCATAACACCTTTGATGGCGAGGTTGTTCGCCTCGGTTGCTCCGCTCGTGAAGAGGATTTCGTCCTCCCCGGCACCGAGCAGCGCCGCAAGCGCTTCGCGCGATCGTTCGACAATTTTCGAGGCTTGCAGGCCATGCGCATGATCCGAATGCGGATTGCCCCAATCATGGCTCATCGCGTCCGTCATCGCATCGATGACCGAGGGATCGACCGGAGTTGAGGCCATGAAATCGAGATAGGCGGGGCCGGGTCTGCGCAAGGAACAACCTTCGTTGAAATCGGTGCGCCGATAAGACCAAACCTGGCCAGGCAAAGCAACCGCGATCGCGCGGCGTTCGAGCTTGGACGGCGGCGACCTTCCGATTTGGCCTTTTCCTTTCTTTCTTATTCTTCGCTCTTCTACCCTCATTGCAGATCGCTATTGCCTGAGGGCAAAGTAATGTCTTTTTGATCTGCCTCGCGAACGCAGCCGATGGTCGGTTGCCGCATCCGAGGCAGTCCATGAGCGTCATCCCCCTTCGATCCGAAGTCTCATCGCGCGGCGCGCGCATGCTGCGCACTGCGCTTGGCGGCGACATCGCCCGCTGGCTCGACGAGCCCGATGTCATCGAAGTCATGCTCAACCCCGACGGGCGTCTCTGGGTGGACCGGTTGGGCGAGGGTCTCGCGGCGAGCGAATGTCTGATGAGCGCAGCCGATGGTGAGCGGATTATCCGGCTGGTCGCCCATCATGTCGGCGCCGAGGTTCATGCAGGCGCACCGCGTGTGTCCGCCGAACTGCCGGAAAGCGGCGAGCGCTTCGAAGGTCTGCTGCCCCCGGTGGTTGCCGCTCCCAGCTTTGCCATCCGCAAGCCAGCTATCGCGGTGTTCTCACTGGCCGATTATGTGACGGCAGGGATCATGAGCAAATGGCAGGCCGAAGCGCTTGCCGGTGCAGTCGCTGCAAAGAAGAACATTCTGGTGGTTGGCGGCACCTCGACCGGCAAGACGACGCTCACCAATGCGTTGCTCGCCGAAGTCGCATCCACGTCCGACCGTGTCGTTCTGATCGAGGATACGCTGGAGCTGCAATGTGCAGCGCCCAATCTGGTGTCGCTGCGAACCAAGGACGGCGTTGCGACCTTGTCCGATCTCGTCCGATCCGCGCTGCGCTTGCGGCCCGATCGCATTCCGATCGGTGAGGTGCGCGGTGCCGAAGCGCTCGATCTGCTGAAAGCCTGGGGCACAGGTCATCCGGGCGGGATCGGCACGATTCACGCCGGCTCGGCGCTCGGTACGCTGCGGCGGCTCGAACAGCTGATCCAGGAAAGCGTGGTCACCGTGCCGCGCGCTCTTATCGCCGAGACCATCGATATCATCGCCGTGCTCGTGCGCGACGGCACCGGGCGGCGCCTTGCCGAACTCGCCGAAGTTCGCGGACTCGATGCCACAGGCGAATACGTTCTCGCTCCCCTTCCATCCTCAGCAGGAGACCCTTCGTGACCCATAAATTCATGCGGGCGCGCTCGCGCCTGTCGGCCCTTGTGCTGGGCAGCTTCGCGGCACTGGCTGTCGCCACGCCCGCCCATGCCGCCGGTTCGTCGATGCCCTGGGAAGCGCCGCTCCAGGCTATCCTCGAATCCATCCAGGGCCCGGTCGCCAAGATCGTCGCGGTAATCATCATCATCGCCACCGGGCTGGCGCTTGCCTTCGGAGATACGTCGGGCGGTTTCCGGCGCCTGATCCAGATCGTCTTCGGGCTTTCGATCGCCTTTGCCGCATCCTCCTTCTTCCTTTCGTTCTTCTCCTTCGGCGGCGGAGCGCTGGTCTGATGGACAGCGGTCAATCTTCCCTTCCGAACGGCTTTGCGGTGCCTGTCCACCGGGCGCTGACCGAGCACATCCTGCTCGGCGGTGCGCCGCGCGGGCTTGCCATCGCCAATGCCACACTGGCGGGCGCGATCGGCCTAGGTCTGCAGCTGTGGATCGCAGGCATCGCCTTTTTTGCGCTCGGCCACATGGTCGCGGTCTGGGCCGCCCGGCGCGACCCGCAATTCGTGGATGTCGCGCGGCGGCATCTGCGGTTCCCCGCGTATCTGCAGGTCTGAGCCATGCTGAGCTTGCGCGAATATCGAAGCAAGGCCGACCGGCTTGCAGACTTCCTCCCTTGGGCGGCGCTCGTCGCACCCGGCGTCGTGCTCAACAAGGACGGCAGTTTCCAGCGGACGGCTCGCTTTCGCGGGCCTGATCTCGACAGCGCGACCCCTTCCGAACTGGTTGCAACGACCGCGCGCCTGAACAGCGCGCTACGCAGGCTTGGCTCGGGCTGGTCGATCTTCGTCGAGGCGGTACGCCGCCCGGCACTGGATTATCCGGCCTGCGCCTTTCCCGATCCGGCTTCGGCGCTGGTCGAGCGTGAGCGCGCTGCGCAGTTCGCAGAAGAGGGCGCGCATTTCGAGAGCAGCTATTATCTGACCCTGCTGTGGATGCCGCCTGCCGAGGATGCCGCACGGGCTGAGAGCTGGCTCTACGAAGGCAAGGCCGAGAAGGGCATCGATCCGCGCGAGCTTCTCGAGGGCTTCGCCGATCGGACCGACCGGCTGCTGCGCCTGTTCGAAGGGTTCTTTCCGGAGGTCCAATGGCTCGATGATGGCGAGACGCTGAGTTATCTTCACAGCTGCATCTCGACGCGGATGCAAGATGTACGCGTTCCCGAAACCCCGATGCATCTCGACGCGCTGCTTGCCGACGAGCCGCTCACCGGTGGTCTCGAACCGCGCCTGGGTGCGGCCCATCTGCGCACACTGACCGTGATCGGCTTTCCGAGCGCGACCTTTCCCGGCCTGCTCGACGAACTCAATGCGCAGGGCTTCGCTTATCGCTGGTCGACGCGGGCAATCATGCTCGACAAATCCGACGCGACGAAGCTGCTCTCGAAAATCCGCCGCCAGTGGTTCGCCAAGCGCAAATCGGTCGCCGCGATCCTCAAGGAAGTGATGACCAACGAGGCCTCGGTGCTGGTCGACAGCGATGCCGCCAACAAGGCCGAGGATGCCGATGCCGCGCTACAGGAGCTGGGCGCCGACCATGTCGGGCTCGCGCTGGTCACCGCGACCGTTACGGTGTGGGACGAGGATCCGGCGCTTGCCGCCGAGAAACTGCGGCTCGTCGAGAAGGTCATCCAGGGGCGCGATTTTACCTGCGTGACCGAAGGCATGAACGCGATCGAGGCCTGGCTCGGATCGCTGCCCGGCCATGTCTATGCCAATGTCCGCCAGCCTCCGGTCTCAACCCTGAACCTCGCGCATATGATGCCGCTTTCGGCGGTTTGGGCCGGACCCGAACGCGACGCGCATTTCGATGCGCCGCCGCTGTTTTATGCGAAGACCGAAGGCTCCACCCCGTTTCGCTTTGCGCTTCATGTTGGCGACGTCGGGCACAGCCTCGTCGTCGGCCCTACCGGGGCGGGCAAGTCGGTGTTGCTGGCCATGATGGCGATGCAATTCCGCCGCTATGCCGGGTCGCAGATCTTCGCTTTCGATTTCGGCGGCTCGATCCGTGCGGCCGCGCTCGCCTGCGGCGGCGATTGGCAGGATCTGGGATCGAGTCTTTCCGAGGACAGCGACGAGGCGGTCCTGCTGCAACCGCTGGCGCGGATCGATGAGCCGGCGGAGCGCAACTGGGCCTCAGAATGGCTCCAGGCGATCCTCGCTGCGGAGGGCGTCACAGTCGATCCGGAGACCAAGGACCATCTGTGGTCGGCGCTGAGCTCGCTGGCGAGCGCGCCGGTCGCCGAACGCACGCTCACCGGGCTCGCTGTTCTTTTGCAAGCACAGGCATTGAAGCAGGCGCTTGCCCCCTACTGCGTCGGTGGGCCGTTCGGACGGCTGCTCGATGCCGAAAGCGAACGGCTGGGCGAAGCGAGTTTCCAGGCCTTCGAGACCGAAGGGCTGACCGGATCGGCGGCTGCGCCTGCCGTGCTGTCCTATCTGTTTCACAGAATCGAAGGCCGCCTCGATGGCTCGCCCACACTCATCATTATCGATGAAGGCTGGCTGGTGCTCGACAGTCCGGCCTTCGCCGCGCAATTGCGCGAATGGCTCAAGACCCTGCGCAAGAAGAATGCGAGCGTCGTTTTCGCTACCCAGAGCCTTGCCGATATCGAGACCTCGGCGATCGCGCCCGCGATTATCGAAAGCTGCCCGACGCGCATCTTCCTGCCCAATGACCGGGCGGTCGAGCCCCAGATTTTGGGCATCTATCGCCGCTTCGGACTGAACGACCGCCAGATTGAAATCCTCAGCCGGGCGACGGCCAAGCGCGATTATTACTGTCAGTCCTCTCGCGGTAATCGTCTGTTCGAACTGGGCCTTGGCGAGGTGGCGCTCGCTTTTACCGCCGCCTCTTCCAAGAGCGACCAGCTCGCCATGTCCCGCACCGTCGAAGAGCATGGCCGTAGCGGTTTTGCCGCCCACTGGCTGAGACATCGCGGCCTCCACTGGGCCGCCGAATTACTCGGCAACAATGCGCACTCTTCCGATCCCCCAAACCCACCAGAAGGAGACCTGAAATGACCTCTCGAAAAATCGTCCGCAGCATCGCCATGGGCACCGCGCTCGCCATGGCGAGTACGAGCGCCTTGGTATCAACGCCTGCACACGCCCAGTTCGGCGGGATCGTTTACGATCCGTCCAATTACGCGCAGAACGTGCTGACTGCCGCTCGCACGCTTGAGCAGATCAACAACCAGATCCGCATGCTGCAGAACCAGGCGACGTCGCTCATCAACGAGGCGAAGAACCTTCAGAGCCTGCCGCTGACGATCGTGCAGCCCCTGCAGGACCAGATCCGGCAGACCCAACAACTGCTGAACGAAGCCCAGCGCATCGCCTACGATGTCCGCACCATCGAGGGCGCTTTCGAACAGCATTACAAGAACGTTCCCCTCGGTGCCTCGCAGCGGGCGATGGTCGACGGCGCCGAGGCGCGCTGGCAAAACAGCGTGGCGGCCTTCGAAGATGCCCTCAAGGTCCAGGCGGGCACAGTTGCCAATATCGAAGGGTCGCGCGAAGCGCTCGGCAGCCTCGTTTCGGCGAGCCAGTCCGCCACGGGTGCCTTGCAGGCAGCACAGGCTGGCAACCAGCTGCTGGCATTGCAGGCCCGCCAGCTGGCCGACCTGACCGCAACGCTCGCCGCTACTGGCAGGGCGCAGGCGCTCGATGCGGCCGAACGCGCGGCGGCCAAGGCGCAGGCGCGCGAACAGCTGAGGCGGTTTCTCGCTATTCGTCCGCGCTATCTGCCCGGCGGATCGGACTGATCAGCGATGGACACCAAGCTCCTCGCGCGCATCGGCGCCGCTGTATTCGTCGGTCTCGCCATCGCGATGACGATCGTACAGCTGCGCGAGGAGCCCGCGCCGGTGCGGCAAGTCGACCGGCACATATGGGTGCCCGACGGCGATCCGCTGCCGGCTCAGCTGAGGGTTTGCGCTCAAATGGGCGAACTGGCGCTGTCCTCGCCCGATTGCCGCGCCGCCTGGGCCGAGAAGCGCCGCCGCTTCTTCGGCGTCGATCACCCCGAGGCTTATTCCGGGATCGGCGATCGGACGCTGCCTGGCTCCTCGCCCAGCGAAGCGCGAGGGGAGGATTGACATGGGCGGCACCGGCGTCGTCGATCGCTTCCTCGCGATCTTTTCTCAATATATCGACAGCGGCTTCGGGCTGCTTTCGGGCGAAGTGGCGTTCATCGCGACCACGCTGATCGTGATCGATGTCACGCTCGCCGCTCTCTTCTGGAGCTGGGGCGCGAACGACGACATCATCGCCCGGCTGATCAAGAAGACGCTCTTTGTCGGGATCTTTGCCTACATCATCGGCAACTGGAGCGCGCTCGCCAATATCGTGTTCAACAGTTTCGCCGGGCTTGGCCTCAAGGCGAGCGGTTCGGGGCTCGGCGCGGGCGATCTTTTGCAGCCGGGAAGGGTGGCGCAGGTCGGCATCGATGCCGCCTGGCCGCTCCTCGAATCGATTGCCGATTTGATGGGCTATGTCGGCTTCTTCGAGAATTTTCTGCAGATCATCATCCTGCTAGTCGCCTGGGCGATTGTCATCATCGCCTTCTTCATTCTCTCCATCCAGCTGTTCGTCACCCTTATCGAGTTCAAGCTGACGACCTTGGCGGGTTTCGTGCTCATTCCCTTTGGGCTGTTCGGCAAGACCGCTTTCCTCGCCGAACGCGTGCTCGGCAATGTGGTCTCGTCGGGGATCAAGGTTCTCGTTCTTGCCGTCATCATCGGCATCGGTTCGACGCTCTTCGCCGAGTTCACCGGCGCCATCCCCGGCGAGCCCACCATCGAGGATGCGCTGGCCATCGTGCTCGCCAGCCTCACCCTGCTCGGTCTCGGCATTTTCGGGCCGGGGATCGCCAATGGCATAGTCGCGGGCGGTCCGCAGCTCGGCGCAGGCGCTGCCGCGGGCACCGCGCTTCTTGCAGGCGGCGCTGCGGTTGGCGGCGTGGCCGGTGCCAAGCTCGCTGGCGGCGCGGTCGCCAGTGCTGCCTCTTCCGTCGCGCGAGGCACCTCGCGCGCCGCCGGAGGTGCGACCATGGCCTATGCGACCGGTTCGGCGGGCAAGAGCGGCGGCGCCGCAGTTGCAGGCGGAATGGCGGGTGTTGGCCGCGCAGCAGGGGGAGCTGCAATGTCGCCGCTGCGCAAGGCGGCAGACAGCGCCAGGAGCAATTTCCGCGACGGCGCACGAGCGTCGGTCGGGAATATGGGTGGGCGCATCGTGCCCGCTCACGGTGCTTCGTCACCGGATCCGGAACAGACAAACGGCCCGCCGGCCTGGGCGCGGTCCATGCAGCACAGGCAGAGCCTGGGCCATTCGGCCTCGCTTGCCGCGCACACCGTGCGTGCCGGCGACGGCTCCGGCGCAGGCGCTTCCATCGACACCAAAGAGAAGGATTAGCTTTACAATGTTCAAACGGCCTTCGATCCGGTACGCAAAGACGCCTCAAGCAGAGACGCCCTACCAGCGCGCGGCGCAGGTCTGGGACGAGCGCATCGGTTCCGCGCGCGTCCAGGCAAAGAGCTGGCGCTACGCCTTTTTCGGTGCGCTAGGCCTATCCGCCGTGCTGACAGGCGGGCTTGTGTGGCAGAATGCGCGCGGCACCATCGTGCCCTGGGTGGTCGAGGTCGACAAGCTTGGCGAAGCGCGTAGCGTCGCGCCCGCCAATGCGGAGTTCGCACCTACAGATCCGCAGATCGCCTTTCACCTCGCGCGGTTTATCGAGCATGTCCGCGCTATCCCCGACGATCCAATTGTGGTGCGCGAGAACTGGCTCAGAGCCTACCAGTTCGCCAGCGACAAGGGTGCCTTGGCGCTCAACGATTATGCGCGGGCCAACGACCCGTTCGCGGCAATCGGCCGCGAACAGGTGGCGGTCGATGTCACCAGCGTGATCCGCGCTTCGCCGCGCAGCTTCCGCGTGGCCTGGGTCGAGCGGCGCTATCGCGACGGCGCGCTCGCCGAAACCACTCGCTGGACCGCCATTCTCGGCATTGCCGTCCAGCCTCCCAGGACACCCGACGCGCTCACCAGCAATCCGCTCGGGATCTTCGTCACATCGATCAACTGGTCAAAGGAGCTTGGCTGATGACCCACCTACTTGCATTTTCCCGTCCGGCGCTGCTCGCAGCGGGCGTTCTGCTTTTTGCCGGGTCGCCGGCAGTCGCGACGCCTGCGCCGCAGGCACAGGCCGCATCGCGGGCGATCGCCGCTTTCGACTTCGCCGATGCATCCCGATTTTTTCAGGCATCCGCCCAAGACACTCCCCCATCGCGGCAGGCCTCCCCAACTGCCGCGCGCCGCTCCCCTGCCTCTGACCCCGCCCCTAGTCCTCAGAGCCATGTGGGGGCGGCGAATGAGGCCGCCAGGATCGAACCGGACAATGCAGGGTTCGATAATGCCATCCAGCGCTATGCCTATCGCGAAGGTGCATTGTTCCAGGTCTACGCCAAACCCGGGCAGGTAACCGACATCGCCTTGCAGGAAGGCGAAACGCTGGTTGGCCCCGGACCGGTCGCTGCGGGTGATACAGTGCGCTGGATGATTGGCGACACGCTGAGCGGCTCGGGAGCGACGCAGCGGGTCCATATCCTCATCAAACCGACGCGGCCCGATATCGCCACCAATCTGGTCATCAATACCGACCGCCGCACCTACCACATCGAACTGCGCGCCAACCCGAACATCTATATGGCCTCGGTCAGCTGGTCCTATCCGGCAGACGAACTGATCGCGCTGCGCCGCGAAGAAGAGCGAGCGGCACGAGCCGCACCGGTCACCGAGGGGTTCACTCTGGAGGCGCTCAATTTCGATTACCGCATCTCGGGTGATGAGCCCGATTGGCGGCCCGTGCGCGTCTTCGACGACGGACAGCGGACCCTGGTCGAGTTTCCTCCCGACATCGCCCAAGGCGAAATGCCGCCATTCTTCGTGGTGGGCGCCGGTGGCGCAGCCGAGCTGGTCAATTACCGGGTATCAGGGCGCTATCTCATCGTCGACCGCCTCTTCCACAAAGCCGAACTGCGCCTCGGTGCCGGTCGCAGACAGGTCCGGGTGAAGATTGAAAACCGCAAGCGGGGCCGGTCGTGAACGAGGAAAGCAAGACCGAGCCGCCACCCGATGCCGAAAGTATCGTTCGATTGCGCGGGGAAGGACCGCGCGTCGTCAGGCTGTCGCGCAAGGCTATTGGCATTGCCAGCGCCGCGGGTCTGACCGTGCTTGGGGGTATATTGCTCTATGCCCTGCAGCCGCCTTCGCAGGACGGCGTCGAAGAGCTGGTCAACACTGACGGGATCGCTGTGGCAGACGGACTTGCCGCAGCTCCGGCGGACTATTCCCAAGTTCCGAGGTTAGGGCCACCGCTGCCGGGCGATCTGGGTCAACCGATCCTCGAAGCGCAGGATCGCGGTGCTATTGCCGCGCTGCCCCCTGTCGGCGCGCCGCCTCCAGTTCCGCCACAGCGGGCGGCGCCGAGCCCTGAAGAGATAGAGCGCGAACGCCTGGAACAGGAACGCGAGGCGGCGCGCGGCAGTCGCCTGTTTTTCGGCGGCGGGACACCAGCTGCCAGTTCCGGTCCGGCAGCTTCGGGTGCTGGGCCGCAACCCCCAGCACCAGTTCAGCCTTCCGTCTCGACCGCGCGGGCAAGTTTTCTCCAGCGGCCTGCCGACACGCGGACAGCGTCCGTGCAGCGGCTTGAGGCGGTGCCATCTGGCGCGCTGCTTCAGGCCGGGTCGATCATTCCGGCAGCGCTGATCACCGGCATCCGCTCAGACCAGCCCGGCCTCGTGACCGCGCAGGTGACCGAGAATGTCTATGACAGCCTGACCGGGCGGCACCTTCTGATCCCGCAGGGTGCGCGCCTGATCGGTGAGTACGAATCCGATGTCGGGTTCGGGCAACGCCGGGTGCTGCTGGCGTGGAACAGGCTCGTCCTGCCCGATGGTCGCTCGATTGTGCTGGATCGTCAGCCAGTCGCCGATCCGTCGGGCTATGCCGGACTGGAAGACGGCGTCGATTACCATTGGGGCGGTGTCGTCAAGGCGGCGCTCGTTTCCACATTGCTCGGGATTGGCGGCGAACTCGGCGCAGGCGGAGATGATGATCTGATCCGCGCCGTTCGCCGCGGCAGCCAGGACAGCATCAATCGCGCGGGCGAGCAGGTGGTTGCACGCGAGCTCGATATCCGCCCCACGCTGACGATCCGCCCCGGCTTTCCCGTGCGGGTGCTGGTGACGCGCGATATTGTGCTGGAGGCTGGAGCATGACCCGGCTCAAACTCTCCGACATCACCGATGGCAAGCCCGTAAAGCTGACGATCGAAATCCCTGCCCGGCTCCATCGCCGGCTGATTGAATATGGGACCGTGCTCAATGGCGGGGTCCACGAGGATGCGCCAGTGCCCGAAGTTCTCATCCCGCCAATGATCGAGCGCTTCGTTGCAAGTGACCGGGATTTTGCCAAGGCACGCAGAAGAACGCATGCATCCTCAAGTCGATAAGTTCTGACAATGTCCGGACTTTTTCTGGTTCCTCTTGGCCACGATTAGATAAGAAATGCGCCAATAGGTAGAATTGCGCTGTTTCCGCGTGCATGATTGGCCTTATCGTGAAGTAGGGAACGCATGTTCCCAGCGACCGGGTGGCGACACGCATGTCCAGGCGAAAAGCTAAAAGTGTCGATACACTCGCCAACGGGTGTTTCCATCACCCGGTCGCATCTTCGACCACACTGTATTTATAATTCCATTATAAGTTGGTCTGAATTCCGCTCCGCGCTCACTCTCCACTTGCGACGTCCGAGTCGCGATACCAACCACAGGAGTGAATCATGAAGGAGTTCGACCATAACCAGAATGAGGTTATTGACCTCGGCAAGGCCTCGGTTGAGACCAAGGGCGCCGTCGGTTTCTACATCGACGCCAGCGGCGGGCAATTGGCCAACAGCCCGGGCCTGCTCGACGAATAGGTCCTCGGCGGGCCGTGCGGCGCAATCCTGCCGCGCGACCCGCCGATTCGGGCTCCTAATCGATGGATCTCCACCGCGAAGGACTGGCGTGGCGCATTTTGGATGGCCAGCTCCTATTTCTCGATGTTTCCAACGATCGTTACTTTCGGTTGTCGGATGACGAAAATCGCAGATGTCTCGAAAAACTTGGCCGGTATCCCGAGAAGCAATGGCACCAACCGAGCAGCTTCGCCCGGCCTGCGGACTGGACCGTCCCAGAACAATCGAGCCCGGCAATCGCCGAGCATACCTTTAGTCTGCCCGCAGTCGCGAGAGCGCTTTGGTTGCAACGCCGCGTTGAAGCGCGACTCGCGAAACACTCTTTGGCGCTGGTCCTTTCCCAATTGCGGAGCGTTGTCGAATCCAGGTCGGAAAGCCAATTCGAGATCAGTGAGAAGGGACGCAGGTGTATCGGGGCTTTTGAGGATGCACGATTGTTGCGCACCGCTGCGGACCGGTGTCTTTCGCGCTCCATCGCTCTCGCGACTTGTCTTGCCGCATATGGCGACCGGGCGCGGATCGTCATCGGCGTCCATTCACCCCCTTTTGCAGCACACTGCTGGACGCAGCACCGAGACACGGTCCTTAACGACAGTGTCGAAGAAGTGCTCCGCTATGAACCAATTCTTGTCGTATGAGACCGCTACGTTTTGTTCTTGCGGTTCCTCATGGCGCGAACGGCCAAATCTTGCCGTCAATCGTTGCAACCCCGGGTCAGGTTTGTTCCGATGTCGCGGCCTTGTGGTGTGACAGCGAAACGCCCTGCCATTTCCTGAACCGACAGTGCTGCCTGATCGGGATCGCTTTTTCCCGAACGACATATCGCCGCGTGCGCGCCGCCGAGCAACTCGGGTTGGCTCCGGCCATAGCCGAGGAGGCCGCCAAGCATCTCGCCGCCAACGTCTGGGGTGGATATGTCGCCATCCTAGGCGATTGGAGCAATGGACCAATCGGTGTGCTGGTCGATCCTTCCGGACTCTTGCCCGTTTACCTTCTCTCCACATCGGAGCACGTCATACTGACCAGTGATCCGCTCCTGATTGCGGAAGCGGCAGGATTGGAGACGCCGGTTTCGTACCCGGCGCTGCACGCGCACCTGCTACGGCCTGAACAACGCCACCGGAAAACGTGTCTTGAGGGAATTGACGAACTCGCGCCTGGATCGCTGCATTTACTCGCGCGCCAGGGTTTGCAGATCCGTAGGATATGGCATGCAACCGACTTTCTCCCACGAATGCCGATCCCGGCATTCATGGATTACGCCGCGCAACTGAAGGAGCTCGGCGCTGCAGTGCTGCAAAGCTGGAGCGGCATGTTTGGAAGAGCAAGCGTAGCGGCATCGGGCGGCGTCGATTCGTCATTCATTTGCGCTGCTCTGGCCTATTCGGGCGAACGCTTCGATTGCGTTACTCTCGCCACTTCGGATCCGTCCGGCGACGAGCGGATATACGCCAATCGCGTGGCGGAATGGTTCGGGGTTCGGTGTGTCGAGCGGATATACGACCCGGCGTTTGACGATCCTTCGAGATCTTCCTCCCGGGGGTTGCCGCGACCGGCCCGACGCTCATTCCAGCACATTCTTGACACCTTGCTTGTCGATGCGATGGCGGACCTCGGCGCCTCGGTCATCTACGATGGCAACGGAGGCGACAATCTGTTCTGTTTCCTCCATTCCTCTGCGCCGGTAGCCGACCGGCTGGCAGCGGAGGGTCTGGGGACAGGCGTGCTGCGCTCCCTGATTGACATGTGCCATATCACCGGATGCTCGGTCCCCACCATGATCGCCGCAGTTCTTCGCAGGCGGCTTGGTAAGGGAACGAGGGAAAGCTGGCCGGTCGATGCGAGTCTGCTTACCTGGGGAACTGACGCTGCGTACAGCGAGCCACTCGTGCCCTGGCTGAGTCCTCTAGGGATCTCAGGTTCGGGAAAACGTGACCATATGGTCCTGATCATGCGGGCACAGAACCACATTCATGGACTGGCCGCCGGCCTGCCTCGATTTTCGCCACTAATGAGTCAGCCGCTCATGGAATTTTGTCTCGGTGTTCCGACCTGGATATGGGCACACGGCGGCAGGAACCGCGCTTTGGCCCGGGCGGCATTCGCACAGGAATTGCCGCCTGCCGTGCTGGCCAGAACATCGAAGGCCGGACCCGACAGCTTCGTAAGGCAAATATTCGCCCTGAACCGAAATTCGATCGCGGAGCGCTTGCTGGATGGGTTGCTCGCCGCGAACGGGGTAATCGACCGCCATGCCGTGGAAGCCGCGCTGCGCACTGATGAACGAGACGACAACAGCATGTTCGGTCGCATACTTGACCTGCTCGAAGCCGAGAATTGGGCTCGCTCATGGACCCGCTAATGGTTCAGCATGGCAGCGAAGGTCGCGTGTGGGCGGCGCACCCTCCATGGCGCTCCAGCGGGCGTACTGCGCTTCTCTTGAAGGATCGCAGTTCAGCCTGCCCATTAGCCAGAACTCGAACCATTCGGCGACGCGCTCGTACATCGCCAGACGATGCGACGATTGCCATTTGACATGAGACTCATCGGGGAACACGTAGAGTTCGATCGGCTTATTGTTATGCGAGAAGGTTTCAACGACATCGAGGCTGCCTTCGTACTCACTGTCTCCTGCCTGGATTAAAATCGGGACATCGATCCGGTCCACATTGAGTATGAGCGACATGGGCTCCCAGAATGTTTCGGCGCCGGGCTCGAAATAGCGATAACCCATGTCCCGCAAATACTCGGTAAACCGTGGCCCTGCAGCGAGGGCGAAGGAGTAGAGATCCTCGCAGCACGATCCCATCGAAGCGACCTGGAAAAGGTCCGAATTGATCAGCGCCCACTGGACGGTCGATCCGCCATCACTGAATCCGCTGATCCCCATGCGCGATGGATCGACCGCACCAGTCTCGATGGCGCGTCGTACAGCGAGCTCTAGTGCTTCCTGCACCTGGCGCCGGTCCGCCCAGTCATCTTCGCTCAATGTCCGTATTTCTGCTTCGGTTGTCGCCAGATACGCCTCTGGCGGGAAATCGGGCCGGTCGAAACTGAGGACGGCGAATCCGCGTGCGGCGAGAGGCTGGATTGGAACTTCGTCCCCGGTTCCTCCGCGAAGGAAACCCCGGCTCCGGTACTGCACCACGATCAGGGGATGTAGTTCGCCAGGTTGATGAGTGGGCGGCAGGACAAGGTCGGCGAAACTCTCGACACCGCTTGCCAGGCGGAAGCGGAAACGCTGGACGGAGCCATACTCCATGTTCTCGAGCTGCGGGTTTGGATCGTGGATCAGTCGTTCCGATCCCGTTCGCATGTCGAGCGCCACTAATCGGCGGGGCTGTGTGCTGCCCTCACGCCCGCAAATAAGTTCGTTGGCATGAGGGGCGCACCCCATGAACACATCATCGGAAATCAGGACTTGGCGAGGCGCAGCATCGCGGGGATCCCAGCGCAACAACGCCGTCTGGCTGTCCGCCCATCCAGTACGCTGGACGAGGAAAAGGGCGCGCTCCGAGGCCGACCAGAACAGTTTTCGCATGCCGTCGCATTGCGTGACAGGGCAGACTTTTCGGCTGCCGTCCGGAGCGGCCAGAACCAGCCGCGTCGGGCTGAGGAGACGCTCGGGGAACTCTGCTTCGAGCCAGGCCGAAAACCCGCCCTCTCCTGATCGAACATTTCGTGCGTTGTCCGGTATCGCTGCCGGTCGCGGCGGGGCAATAAGCACCTGCTCCATTTCGGTTGCAGGTCGCGATGACCCGTCCCGAAGCGAAACCCATGTATAGACCGGATCGGCATGACCGGTCGGTATCGGTCGGTCGGCTGCCTGCGGCGCAAACCGCGCGTCGAAGAGAAATCCGCGTGTGCCTTCGCTGGCGATTGCCGCGGCGGCGAGGCGAATTGCAGGTCTTGTGCTGACAATGAGACCCATTCCGTCCTGAGCCCAGGCGAAATCGTCGACATCGTCGGCCAGATTGGTTGCTCGGACCGCACCCGTTTGCCCGGTTGGGCTGGCCAACCAAACCTGTGTCGAACCGGCTTCTCTCCTCAGATACGCAATCCGCATGCCATCCGGCGACCATCGCGGCGCGCTCGTCCTAGGCCAACCGGCCAGTATCGCGGTGAAGTCGCGAAGCCGGAAATCGTCGCGAATGAATTCCCCGCCGCGCGCCACCTCGATTGGAGAACCTTCGCCGCTCAACGGCGCGACCAGCAGTCTTTGGCAATAGGTATTCGTCTCGGGAATTGCGCGACGGACGGTGAAGGCGATTTGGCTGTCGTCAGGCGAGATACCAAATACACTTCGATTGGGAGTTCCGACCGGTGCGCCAATATCCGCAATCCGGACTTGTCCGTCCACTGTCCACTCACCTAACTCCGCATTTGCCGCTTCCGGGGCGACGTGCAGTGCATCACACGGATCTTCGGCCGATGGCGGATCGTCAGCTGTAGGCACGATCGTCAGGCTGAGCGCTAGGGCAAAGAGCGCAGTCATTACCAATGCCTCCTCACGCCAAACGCGATGAAGCGCCCGATGGGAGAATAGTTGGTTGAATCGTAGGGTGTTGTGTTGGGACCGGTTTGGCCGATCACGTCCGGCTTATCGTTAAACAGGTTTTGAATGGTCAACGAGAACTCGAGACCGGGATCACGGCCGTCTCCCCGAATGACCGCATAGTGCATGCCAAGATCGACAGTTGCGCTTGGTGACAGCCGCTGCACGGTTGCAAGCCGTCTGTCGACGAGCGCACCGATATAACTGACTGCCGCATTGGCGGTAAGGCGGCCTGCCCGATATCTTGCTGCTCCACGCGCGCGGTAGCGGGGCGGGTTGAAAGTCGTACCGGCAAGCTGGACTTCAGGTAGTTCGGATGTGATGGTTTGCCTGCTGCGCAACCAGCTGCCGTTGAGATCCAATCCTATCGAGCGGTCATTCCCGAGATCGCGGTTCCAAGCAATCCTGGCATCCAGCCCTTCGACGCTCCACGCCGCGACATTAATGTTCCTGTTGTCGAACAGAACGACAACGTCTGCAGGATCGAACGGGCGGCCTGTGAAGTTCTCCAATCCGAACTGGGCACCCGTGATGAGTTCGGCCAAATCGGCCGGATCAGGTGAAAAATCGATGAGGCTGGCATATCCCGGATTGTTGATAGCAGCTGCGATCGATCCAGCGATCGGCGCAACGACGCGGTTGTCATAGCGGATATCATACCAAGTCGCGGAGGCGGTCAATCCTCGGACCGCTGCAGGCTGGAACTCGACTCCCGCCGTCCAGCTTCGGGCGCGCTCGGGACGGAGGTTGGGATTGCCGCCCCCGCTCAGAAACACAGTGTCGGAGCCGGTGCCCGCTCCGAACGCCGCAGCAGGCACCAGAATGGCCTGAGAAAAGATGTTTTGCTGGTAAAGCGTGGGAGCCTTGAACGAGCGTGCCCAACTCGCTCTGAACATCAGATCACCACCTGGCGAATAGGTAATCCCAAGGCGCGGGGTGGCGAGCTGGTCGAGTCCGGGATAGTCTTCGTAGCGAACTGCAGCGGATAGCGTTAGCTGCTCGATTCCATCGACGGCGTTCCGACCCGACACGAATGGAACATACAGTTCCGCATAGGCGAAGCGTGCCCGTTGCGTTGCATCGAATTGCGCATTGAGGATCGCGCTTTCCAGAGAGTACTCGAGTCGATTGTTACGAAATCCGATGCCGACAGCTAAGCGCGTCTCGCCGCCGGGAAGAGTGACGACCGGGCCTTCCGCACCCATTTCCAGCGAGGTGATCTGATGCAGGTAGCTTCCCGTAGAGACGCGCGCCGGACCTGTCTCTGGAATGAAACTGGTCTGGAAGCGGGTTCGATCGCGCCCGAAGACACCCACGAGATTGGCCTTCCAACTCGGCCCAAGGTCGAACTGCAGCGACGGCGCTACGGAAAAGGTCTCGAGGTCGGGCTCACGCCGAATGCGCTGGGCCGGCGTGCCATCAATGGTGGTTGATTCGCGATACGAATACAGCGCGTCGAGATTGGCCTCCACGCCTTCTAACAAGCTCTGGTGCGCCGAAAATGTTACGGCGTGGCGCCGGTTTGAGGGATAAAGCAGGGTTTCCGGTAGCAGTGATCCTGCATAGGCGCGCTCCCTCGCCTCAATCCCGGAATTGTTCGCGAAGTCGTAGGCGAAGACGAAGCCGCCACTGTTCCAGATTGTCCCTGCGACTATGTCGGCCTGTTGGCGAAAGTTGCCTCCATCGGTGCTCGCTCCAATCTGGGCCGAGGTTGTCACGCCCTCAAAGTCGCGGCGCAGGATGACGTTCACAACGCCGCCAACCGCGTCCGAGCCATAGAGCGCCGAAGCTCCATCTGGGACGACCTCGAGCCGGTCGACAATGGCGAGCGGAATGGCGGAGATGTCGACGCCCTGGGACGCCGAGTTGTATGGAAGGCGATGACCGTTGAGCAATGTCAGCGTCGCATCGGGCCCGAGCCCGCGCAGATTGGGAGTCGATGCTGAATTTACATTTTCGTTGCCGATGCCGCCGCCCGAACCAACCCCAGGGTTCTGACCGCCAGAGAAATTCTGGGGTAGGCTGCGGATCGCTTCGCCGAGGTCCACCTGGCCCGTCTCGACGATCGTCTCGCGATCAAGCTCGATGACTTCACCTACGACCCGTGCACCTCGGATTCGCGTTCCCGTGACAACGATCGCAGAACTCTCTTCGTCCAAAGCCGTATCGCCAACCTCGGCAGCGTCATCTTGTGCCTGGTCGCCTGGACTGTCTTGGGCGAAAAGAGGAGGAGCGGCACCTGCAAATGCTGCCCCGGTTAGAAGGACGGAAAGTGTGCGAATTGTCGACGACATTGATATCTCCCTGTTTTGGCGCGGACCGGCCGCTACAGAAGATGACGCTCACTTTTGCGAGCACCTTAGTTTCAATTGAAATTAAATTTTGATTGGTCCCTTTTGGCCGGTTGTCTGCAGACACCAGCTGTGACCCAGCGTTTGACGCAAATGCGCAAGAGCTTTCATCATGTGATAGTCGACGGTCGGCAGCGCGATGCCCAGCTCGAGATGTATCTGACGGTAGGATTTCTTCTCGATGCGATTCATAGCGAAGATACGTGCGGTCTTTTGCGGGAGCTCTGCGAGCGCGATTTCCAGCACGTGCCGGGTTTCACGGACATGCACGGCATCTTCTTGCGCAGCACGGCTTGGCGCGTCTGCGTTCTCCAGAAGTGGCTGGGTCCTGACCCGGCACTTTTGCCGCCGCGCCTCGTCCACCAGCAAGTTGAATGCAATCCGCCTCAGAAAGCCCGCCGGATTGACGAGTTCCGTCAGCTGCTTGCTGGTCGCCGCACGCAGGAACACGTCCTGTGCCAGGTCGCGGGCGCGTTCGGAGCCCACGCGGCGCGCAAGATAGGCGATCAGTCCAGCCCGTTCCTCGCGGTAGAGGGCATCGAGTGTGCGGCGGCGACCGACCGTTCGGCTTACCTTTGCAGCGCAATATGCGGGACCCACGCACTGGGGAGATTGGTGCCGAATTTCGGCGGCAATTTGAGTCATGCTTCGAACTTGGAGGCGACCGCAACCTGAGTTCGCCGTGGCGAACTGCGTGCGGGTTCCAGGTCTGTGCCGCCGTCCGGGGCCTGGTTTGTGCCCCTTGATCGGTCCGGCCGCCGGGCCTGCGATGGACCGGCGTGCATGATGTCCGGCGGAAAGATCCACGCGGACGGTGCCAGAATATCAATCCGCGCGCTGTCAATCTGCCCAACATAGGAATGGCTTGCAAGAGGTAAGTAGAGCCGTTTTGGACCCGCTTGTGGCGGCGGTCGTCGCCTTCCCTAAGAAAGCAACGGTCTCGGCGAGCGCCTGATCAAATATGCCCAATATTGGGGAGGCGGCCCCCTAGGTCATGGAATGTCGGCGCGGTGCTGGCGCCTCTAGCGAAATCGGCGAGAAAGGAGGTGCTTCATGGCTCGACCATTTGACAGCAACGACCGGACAGGCGCATTGGACTATTCGGATTTCGCGCAGGAATTCCTGCGCCGCAATGCCGCGTACCGGCAACAATACTCACGGATCGCCAGCGAAAGCGGTTTCGACCCGCAATCCCCAGCTTGCCGCCAAATGGCGCGTTCATGGGGCCTTGAATTTCCCGATTGATCCCGACCTTTCGGCTCGCACCCATCCGGCAATCTGGCAAGCCGAGGAAAACGCTCATGTGGTAATTCTTAGCGGTGGCGACGCAGTCAAAGCGGCACTCGCGTTATGTGACGTGATCGTCAAGCGAGCGAGCAATGCGGGAGATCATCTGGTCCTCGCCAGCAGGGGCGCTCGGCACCGCCTGCTCATGACGGCCTCCGCCCGACCGGAGGTAGACACTTATCTGATCCCTCGAGACCAATCGTTTCCGATCAGGCTGGCGGCGCTCGATGCATTTCACTGCTGTGTCGATGGTTCCTCTGCTCCTACCGTGCGAAACCAGTTGCAGCCCACCGCCTATCAGTCCCACCGCCTCCACTTGCTGCTCGCCATACTTGATGCTTTGAGCCGGGCGCCTGAGGGTATTATGCTAAAAGATATCGCTGGAACCATCGTTTATCGGGGATTGTCCGCGCAGCGCGCCATTGACTGGAAATCATCATCGCAGCGCCGCCAGACCCAGCGTCTCGTGGCTGAGGCACGGCGAATGGCGTCGCACGGCTATCTCGGCCTGCTTCGCCAAAGTCGGCTCCGACCTTTTCAAACGCACTGAATACACTATGGTCTTTCGTGGGGCATGCTGCTGAATTTTGCGGCGCGCCCGGATTGGAACCGGACCTTGAGGGTCGCAACTGCAACTGCTGGAACAGGTGGAATGGAACCGTCTGATCAGGCACCGAGCAGGCGGTCAGGTGGCGGCGTGTTGGATTGCGTGCTGCCGATCGAACGGCAGGTCTATGTACGCATATCTCGCGGAGGAATTCGCAACTGAACTTGTCAATGTCCGTTCGGACACTGAACTCGACGGTGCCCTTAAACAGGTTTCCCGGCGCCTTGGCTTCGACCACTTGGCGCTTAGCCTGGAGATGCGTTCGACATCGTGCGAGGCACCGGGCCTGCTATTGCACGACTATCCCGACGAATGGGCGAAAGTCTATATTGCCTTCGACCTCGCAGGGCAGGATCCGGTGCGAAGAGCCTGTGACAAGACCATCATCGGTTTCGCCTGGGACTGGATTGACGAACTCGTCCCTCTCACGCGCGGCGACCGTCAAATGCTCAATGTCGGCCGGGAATGCGGTATCGGCAACGGCTATACTGTTCCGCGGCATTTGCCCGGCATAGGGCGCGGTACCTGCACCTTTGCTGTTCGGCCCGAGCGAGAACTGCCCCGACGGTGCTTCGCTGTCGCGGAAATGGTCGGGACGCTGGCTTTGAGCTGTGCACTGGGACTGAGCTCAGAAAAGTTCGATGAGAAGGTCCCTTCCCTGACCGATCGGCAGCGCGAGTGTTTGCTTTGGGTTGCAAGAGGGAAGACTGCAGCTGAAACGGCCATGATACTCGAAATCAGTACCGAAACCGTCATTCAGCATCTCAAGATGGCCCGCGAACGCTACCAGGTCCATTGTAAACAGTCCCTCGTCGTCGCGGCGCTGTTCGACGGGTTGATCGGGTTTGCCGACATCATCCGTTGGCGCGATGTCGGATAGACGTGTCACACGAGCTCAAGAGTTTCGTTCACAATGCAGGCATCTCTCTGTGTCGGCAAATCAGAAAATGCCGAAGCCCTTATTCAACCGCTTCTTCAACACAATCACACCATTGAGCCAAGGTCCGATCCCACGCTAGGGTAGACTGAAACCATTTTCTTGAGATCGCTAGTCGTCAGCCCAAGGCGGATCGCGAGACCGAAGAAGTTGATAATTTCGCCATATTCGGGGCCGAGCAAATGAGCGCCCATGATAGTGTCGCTGTCGTTATCGATTATGACCTTGGTTGCAGCGCAGCTTTCGCCAACGCGAAGGTTGGAATACCAGTCGCCGGTGTCATTCTCGACGACGCGGATATCGTGCCCGGCCTCTCGTGCTTCCTCTTCGAGCATGCCAACACGGGCTAGCTCTGGTACGGTAAATACAGCGCTCGGAACTCCCGAATAATCCGGCTTGGTCCGGTTGCCCTTGAGCATATTGGACGCAGCTACCTTGCCCTCGAAAACCGCGACAGGCGTAAGCGGGGCACCCTGCGTATCGGCGGCATCCCCGGCAGCGTAGATTTTCGGGTTGGACGTGCTTTGCAGGTAGGCGTTGACCGCAACGCCCTTGTCACCTGCCTCGACATTGGCTGCGGCCAGATCGAGCTGATCAATTGCCGCGACGCGGCCCGCGCCGTGGATGACGAGATCGGCGCGCAAATCTTTCGTTTCGCTGTCCGTTTCTACCGTGACAAGAAAGTCCGTCCCGTCCTTCTTGATGGATTTGAGTGACGTGCGCCGTCGCAGTTGGACGCCGACTTCCTCGCCTCGCGCGACGAGTCTTTCAACAAGATCGGCATCGAAACCTTTAAGCGGTCTCTTGCCGCGATCGATCATGCACACCTCGCTGCCGGCGAGTGCTGCGATATGGCCAAACTCGAACGAGATGAAACCGCCGCCGATGAACAGAATGCGTTTGGGCAGCGTATCGAGCCGCATGAACTCGGTGCTGTCGGTGAGATGTTCGGCACCGGGCACCTCTATCGACCGTGGCTTGGCGCCCGTTGCGATCAGAAAGTGGTTTGCCTGAAACTGCCCCTTGTCGTCGATTTCGACAGTATCTTCTCCGACGAAGCGCGCCTTGCCGTGAAGCGTAGTCACGCCGTTGCTCTCCAGACCGTTTTCGATCCGGCCGGGCATCTTGTCGGTAAAGGTCTGTGTGAAGTCGACCAGATCGGGCCAGTTGATCGCGATGTCGTTCGGCTCGATGCCCTTGCCTTGCATGAGCCGCGCTGCGTTGATGATTTCCGCCCCGCGGCGAAGCATTTTCTTCGGATCGCAGCCGCGCAGGGCGCAGGTGCCGCCATAAGGCAGTTCGTCGACGACAGCGACCGACCAGCCCGCAGAGGCGCATTTGTTGGCGGCATTTACGGCTGCCATGCCAACACCCAGCACTATAAGATCGAAGTTTCGCGTATTCATCTCATCGTCCTCCGCAACATGTGGCGCCCGTGCCATCGGCACGCGCTTCCTGGATTGGCGGGCAGGGGATGGTGCCGAATGAGCAGAAGACGCAGCAATCGCCCGCATTGGGGCGGAGTTTCACCTCGCAACCTTTGCAATCGTAGAAAAACCAGCAGGCATCCGTCGGCATCGTTTCGATCCTTTTATGCCCGCAAGTAGGGCATGTGATCTCGGACTTCAGTGCGATCATAGCGCGCTCGCGGCAAGGGTCGCCGGATAACCGGCGTCGGTCGACGCCGCTGCGATGGCAGTGGTGGTCGTTTGTGCAGGATCGAACCTAGCGATGGCGGTTTTCGCCTCGTAATTGATCGTCACGTCATGGACACCCGCAACGCCCTCCATCGCGCGCCGCACCGTGATCGGGCAGGTAGCACAGGTCATGTTCTCGACCGCAAAGCTCGCCGTTTGCAGAATTGCCGGATTTTGTTGAACCCGTTCGTCGGAGTTTTGCGGCAACAGGGTCGCTGCCCCGATTCCCGCTCCGGCCAGCCCCAATACCGCAACTGCGGCGATCATCGTCTTCTTCATCTTTCGAACTCCTAATAGAATAGCGGCGCCCACCAATCGACGGTGGCCGATGCACCGATCGAAGCGGTTGCCAGCCATAGGGCGCTCTTGACGATCAGGTTTGCTTCGGGCCGGGCGCAATAGGTTCCGTCTTCGCAAGGTTCGGCTTGCCGAAAATAGGTGTGCCGGAATCCAAGGCCCAGAAAGAGGAGCGCGATGGCGATAAACACCCATTTATAAGGTTCGAGCGCGGTAAGATTGCCGATCCATGCGCCGCCGATGCCCAGGCTCAGCAACAACAGCGGAGCAATACAGCAGGACGAGGCGAGTATCGCGCCGAGCGCGCCTCCACTTGCCCATATTTGCTGCGCATTCTTTTGCGTTTGATCGGTCATGGAAACCGATATAGTCTCTGTAGTAACTACAGGTTCAAGCACTAATTGGCATTTGGCTCATGACAGCATCACAAATGATCAAGCGCGGCGAACTGGCCAAACAGTCGGGCTGCAACCTTGAGACGATCCGCTACTACGAGAAGATCGGTCTGCTTAAGACGCCCGAGCGCACGGCAAGCGGGCACAGGCTCTACTCACCCGGCGACCAGGCGCGGCTCGGCTTTATCCTGCGAGGCCGCGATCTGGGTTTTTCGATCGAGGAGCTAAAAAGCCTGCTTAGCCTTGTCGATTCGCACGACTACAGCTGCGGCGAGGTTCAGGATTTGACCAGTAACCATCTGGCCAGCGTGCGATCCAAGATTGCCGACTTGAGAGGGTTGGAGCAGACCCTTGCCGAAGTATCGGCCCGCTGCGAGGGCGGAAATGTTCCAGAATGCCCCATCATCGATACGCTCTTTGGTCGTGGTCCTGCCGCTCGACCGTGAAGCAATGCCATCGGAGGGGGTACGCGGCTTGAATCTATTTTGATTCTTTCATGAGACCAACCTTTGGCTCAGCGAAGTGCGACGCTGTGACAAGGAGCCGCTAGTCAGTTCAACCACCGCAAAACGCAATGTTGCTATTGCGAATTAATCGCAATTTCAATATTGGCGCCTTCAGATTCTGAAGGAGCCGTCCATGTATCGATATCTCGCTAGCGCGTTTGCAGTCATTTTCGTTTCGCCCGCCATGGCCCAGACCGTTGCTCAAACAGAGGCCGACGAAATGGAAGGGTCCAGCGAGGTAATCGTCGTTACCGCGGCGCGTACCCAGCTACCGTCAAGCGCCCTTCCGCTTACTGTGGACGTGATCGACAGTGAATCTCTCCAGCGCCAGGTGCAGATTTCCGGCTCGACCGTGGATGCAGTCTCCGCGCTCTTGCCCTCCTTCTCGCCTACCCGCGAAAAACTGAGTGGGGCGGGCGAAAGCCTGCGTGGCCGTTCGCCGCTTTACGCCATCAACGGCATCCCCCAATCGACACCGGTGCGAGACGGTTCGCGTGATGGATATACGATTGACCCGTTTTTCATCGACCGGGTGGAAGTGATTTATGGTTCGAACGCCTTGCAGGGCATTGGCGCTACTGGCGGTGTTGTGAACCAGGTCACGGTCGGTGCGCCGAGCGAGGACGGCATTGCAGTGCGTGCACTCGCCCAGCTCACACTGCCTGACGGTTTCGACGGCGAAGGCATCGGAGCAAAATCAGGTGCCCTGCTGGGTTATCGGGACGGCCCGCTCGATGCGAGCTTCGGCGCAACGCTCGAACGGCGTGGAGCCTTCTTCGATGGTGCTGGCAACAGGATCGGGGTCGATGGAACACAAGGGGAAATCCAGGACAGCGACAGCTGGTCTGTCTTTGCGCGCCTGGGGTATGACCTTGCGAGCGGTGCACGGTTTGAAGTGGTGGCCAACCGTTTTGAACTCGAGGGAAATGCCAATTACGTCATCGTTCCCGGCGATCGCGCTACAGGTGTCCCGTCCACCAGCGTGCGCGGCGTCACACCGGGCGACCCTCCCTCCAATACCGCAGAACTCCTATCGGCTTCGTTCGTGGACCCCGATTTGGGTGGAGGCACACTCATCCTGCAGGGCTTCTACAGCCGCACGAACGATGTGTTCGGCGGCGGAGTTTTTGGGACATTCCAGGATCCGGCAATCGATCCGTCGAGGACTCTCTTCGATCAGTCTGCCAACCAGTCGCGTAAACTAGGCGGCAAGGTTAGCTACGAACGCGCTATTCCCGGCCTGGAAGATCTCGTTCTGACGGCAGGCTTCGATGCGCTCTTTGATCGGACGGAACAATCGCTGGTTCAGACCGGCAGGGTGTGGGTGCCACCAAGCGATTTCCGCAGCCTCGCGCCGTTTCTGCAGAGCAATCTGGCGCTCGCCGATGGAGTTGTTCGCGTAGCGGGTGGTCTGCGCTATGAGAATGTCCAGCTATCCGTTGATGATTTCCAGACGCTCGCCAGCTATGGTTCGGTGCAGGTGGAGGGCGGATCTCCGTCGTTCAAAGACCTTTTGTGGAACGCTGGGGTAATAGTCGAACCTGTCGATGGGCTCCGCGCTTACGGTAGCTATGGCGAGGGCTTCACTATTGCCGATGTCGGCCGCATCTTGCGCGGCATCACCCAAACCGGAGTCGATGTCGACGACTTCCTTTCACTGGAACCCGTGGTCTCGAACAATCGCGAGCTTGGCCTCGAATGGGATCGCGGAGCGCTCCAAGCTTCAGCGAGCTATTTCTGGTCGTCGAGCGACTTCGGATCGCTGCTCGTGCTTCGCAACGACGTCTTCGAGGTCGAACGTCAACCCATAGAGATCGAAGGGTTCGAAGCGAGCCTCGCGTGGCGAACACCTCTTCCGGGCCTCTCTCTCAGCGGCGGCTATGCCAATCTTTCGGGTAGAACCGACAGTGATAGCGACGGGATCGTGGATGAGGATCTCGATGGAGCGAACATCTCCCCGGACCGGGTCAATCTCGCTGCGGATTATTCCGCCGGTCCGCTTAGCCTGCGCGCTCAGGCCCGCTTCTATCTTCCGAGAGAATTCAATGACGTTGCCAGTGCTACGGATTTTGAAGGCTACACATTGCTCGATGCCTTCATCGCCTATCGTACCGATATCGGCGAGTTTGCGCTCGCCGCATCGAACCTTACCGATGAATTCTACGTGACCTACGACAGCGACACTGTGCGTGTAACGGACAACAGCCGATTCTTTGCCGGTCGCGGACGCAACTTCACGCTAAGCTGGCGCGGCGCCTTCTGATGAAGCTTCTCTCATGGCTGCATCGCTGGACAGGTGGCATCGTGGGCATCCTGCTCGCGGTAATCGGGCTGTCCGGCACCGTGCTGTTGTGGGAGGGAAGCTGGATCATGCTGCCTGGTGCGGACGATCAGGCGACAAACGATCCTGCAGCGCTCGGGCGCTCGATTGCGGCAGCCTTGGAACTAGACCCGGGGCTCTCGCGCATCACTTTCGCGGGTGAGGAAATCGGATTGCATCAGGCGATCTATGGCGATGGCAGCGGTGCCTACCTTGCTCAGGATGGCACCCTGATCGATCGCTGGGACAGCATGTGGGAAAGGCCCGAACTCTGGCTGTTCGATCTCCATCACTACCTTTTCATCGGAGAAGCTGGAAAGACGGTCACCGGCATCCTCGGCATTTTGTTGCTGGGTTTCAGCATCAGCGGGCTGATATTGTGGTGGCGTACCCGCAAGACCTTCCGGCTGCGGCTCTGGCCCGCGCGTTTCACGACCAGTGCCATCGTCCGACATCACCGGGACCTGGGCGCGGTTGCCTCGCCGCTTCTGATCTTTGCAGCTTCTACCGGTGCACTCATGGTCTTTCCCGCACTATCGGCTTGGGTGTTATCTCCGTGGGCTGCCGAAACCGAAGCGCGGGTCTTGCCCGTGGATCTCTCTGCACCTGATCTTCAAACAGACTGGTCCTTGGTCATGACACGTGCGCAAGCGGCCTTTCCTCAGGCGGCACCGCGGCGCATAATGCTCCCTGTCGATTCAGGGGAGCCCATCGCTATACGCTACCGGCAGCACTTCGAATGGACCCCGAACGGGCGAAGCTATGTCTGGGTCGATCCTGCCACCGCAACCATCGTGAGCGTCGAAGATCCGGCCTCGGGAGATGCGGCTTCCGCAGTGACCGAGAAATACTATCCTGTCCATGCTGCCAAAGTGGGCGGAATCCTCTGGCGCCTCGCCATGACGTTCGCAGGGATTTCGCTGGCGATGCTGGGCATTTTGGCCACCTGGAGCTTTTGGATGAAGCCAATGGTTACGCCCAACAAAATGCGAAAACGGGGCCCCTGACTAACGCTACAGAAAATCTGGGCAACCACGCCATCAATTGTCGGGGGAGTAGGACGAAAAGGTCACCATCCCCAGTTCTTGGTATGTCTGCAATTGAGCGAATTTGTTGAGGTGCCGCCTGTCATCAATCTTGCAGGTGGACCCAATGCAGCAATCAATGGGCGCAATTCGCGCCAGTCTCGCCGATCCGGCACTTCGCGTAATGTTCGAGGCGCGCAAGCGGGTCTTCGTTGACCTCCTCAAATGGGATGTGCCCGTTCTGGAGGACGCCTACGAAATCGATCAGTTCGACACGCCTTCGGCCAGCTATCTGGTTCTTACCGAAAGCGATTTCGGACACCGGGCTTCGGCGCGGTTGCTGAGGTCTGACGGCCCTCATATTCTCAAAGATCTGTTCCCGAATCTGTGTGCCGGACCTGTGCCATTACATGGCAATTTCCGCGAGATCACCCGCTTCTGCATCGAGCCAACGCTACCGCGCGGCGATCGGCGCAAGGCCCGCAATGAACTTGTCTCTGCGCTGGCCGACCATGCCTTGGCGAACGGGATTGCAGGCTACACGGCTGTGGCTCCGATGCCCTGGTTCCGCCAGATCGCAGACTTCGGCTGGCAATGCCATCCGCTCGGACCGGGCGAAATGATCGATGGTCAGGAATTGGTCGCACTGCAGATTGATATCGATCGAAATACGCGCGAGGATCTCGAAAGGACCGACATCTACTGCGGCGAGGCATACCGGATCGCCAATGCCAGCATGGAGCTGGCCGCATGACCGACAAAGCGCACACCCCATGGCTGGAGCAACTACGGTCCGATGGCTACTGCATCATCCCTCGCCTGATGCCCGATGCCACTATCGCCGAGCTCAATGCGGACCTTGAAGAGGCGTTCGAGAAAACGCCAATGGGCAAAGGCAACTTCTATGGTCACCGGACCCAGCGTTTCGGCGGACTGCTACGCCGTTCACGACTGGCGGGTGATCTCGTGCTCCAGCCTCTGGTCCTGGCAATCGCTCGGGAGATACTCGGCGACGCTTGCGACAAGATCCAGCTTAATGTCGCACAGGCCATCGCCATCCATCCCGGAGAGATCGAACAATTCCCGCATTGCGATCACGACATGTGGGCGGGCCGCAAAGGCGATCACG
The DNA here is from genome assembly GCF_034374265.1 of Pseudoblastomonas marina. Taxonomy (NCBI): domain Bacteria; kingdom Pseudomonadati; phylum Pseudomonadota; class Alphaproteobacteria; order Sphingomonadales; family Erythrobacteraceae; genus Pseudoblastomonas; species Pseudoblastomonas marina. The sequence continues at coordinate 2,166,700 of NZ_CP139718.1, forward strand.
AATATCTCCTCAACGTCATCTGGCCGCTCACCGAGTTCACCGCCGAAAACGGCGCAACGCGGATATATCCCCGTACGCACATGCAAGCGGTTGAGAGCCTCGATCAGCTCGATGATCCGATAGTGGCCGAATGCCGGCCGGGTGATGCGATCTGCTTCCTTGGATCGACCGTGCACGGTGCCGGGCCAAATCATACCAACAGAGTCCGACGCGGCGTGGTGATTGGGTACAGCCTCGGTTGGCTTAAGCCATATGAAAACCTCTGGCTCGCTTATCCGCCACAGATTGCCAAAACCTTCTCGCCTGAACTTGCTGAGCTGGCAGGATACATCCAGCATCGCCCCAATCTCGGAAACTATGAGGGGCAATGTCCTTCGATCCTTCTTCGCCGCGATGTGCCCGATTATCCGCAGGCTACCGATGGCCTGCGTCCGGACCAGGAGGAAGCTGTTCGCGAATTTGCCGAAGCGCAGCGTTATCGGCCGTGAGCCCCGCGCACGTTCTCGAACCCACCTATCGCCGCCTCAAGCGGGCGCTGATGGAGGGAGAATGGCGAGGCGGAACGAAGCTGGAGGCAATGCGGCTTGCCGACGACTTCGGAGTGAGCATGACACCGGTAAGGGACAGCCTGAACCAGCTCGTCGGGGAAGGCCTAGTCGACCTGACTCCTGGAGAAGGGTTCCGGGTTCCCGTACTGACCGAGCAAACTTTGCGGGATATCCTCGATGTGAATGCGCTGCTCCTCGAAACTTCATTGTCGGAAAATACGCCGAAGGCGGGCCAAAGTGACGATCAACCCTCCTCTGATACCTATCCCGACCGCCTCGCCGCAGCTTTTCTGGGTCTCGCGCGCGGATCAGACAACGGGTATTTCGTCCATCTGGTCGAGAGGATAAACGAGCGCCTTCATCCTGTCAGGAAGCTCGAACCGCAGGTTTTGCCGAAAGCGATTGATATGCTCAATCGGATCGAGGCCAGCGTAACAGCAACTCGAGGTGAGCAAATCGAAGCGATACGCAATTACCACGAGCAGTGCCGCTCGGCGGTGTCGCAAATCATCAGCCTCCTGTAGAGTTCGAACCGCTCTCGCTCTCCAATGAGTCTGGTGCGGAGAGGATTTGCTCTAAATGTCTGTTCCAGTCATCCAAGGCTTCGCGCTTCTCGTCCTTCCAGTCATGCCGCTGATAGACTCCAGCGACACCTGCACGCGAGCCACCGACGTGGTTGAGCACAGCCTCGGTGACCTCAAACCGCACACCCAGACGCTGGAAGTTGGTGGCAAGCGTTCGTCTCAGATCGTGCAACCGCCAAGCAGGTAACGGATCCCCCTGTTCCGCCTCGATTGCGCTATCAAGCGTCTTCTTGCCCTTGGCGTAGCCCGTGAAACCCGCTCCGGTCGATGTTGCAAATATCCTACCTTTGCGCGGCCAGATGTCGCCGCGCGCTTGCCGGTCCAGTTCTGCGATTGCAAGATCGTTTAACGGGATCGAGTTGGGTTCACCGTTTTTGGTTCGCGAGCCTGGAAGCGTCCATAACCGCTCGCTCCGATCAAGTTCCTGCCAATGCATTCCCGAGACCTCTTCGCGGCGCTGTCCGGTGGCAATGAGCAAGTGAACGATCGGCCCGAAGCAGGGATGGCATTGAGGAGCCGCATTCCAGACGAGCCGCAGCTCATTATCCTTAAGCCAACGATCTCGCGGCTTGACCGGGGGCGGCGTTTCCATCCCCTCCATCGGGCTGCGCTCGATATCGCCGCGACTGACCGCCCAGCGAAAGAGCCGCCGCATGACAGCGAAGACATTCCGGCGATTGGCCACCTGTTCTTCGGGCATGTTGTCCAGAACGGCTACGATGTCCGACCTCGAAATTCGGGGAAGCGGCTTTTTTCCGATAACCGGTTCAAGGTAAAGCCGGATCACGCGTTCAACGAGCCTCGCCCAGCCAACGCCCTTGCAGGACCGAGCGAAATGCGACGCATAGTTGTCGAATGCGAGATCGATGGATTCGCGGCGCCTCCGCTTGTCGTCGTCTACAGGATCGATACCTTGCGCAATTAGCAACTGAAGGCGCTCTGCTTCCGCTCTCGCTGTCGTCGGTGTCCAAGGCGATCCGTGCGGCCCGATTGTGTAGCGTCTTGTTCGAGCTTCACGGCCGCCCATTCGGAACTGCAGCACATAGGATATCGAGCCAGCTGGAGTGATTTTCGCACCGAATCCTTTGAGGTCTGTATCCCAAAGGAGCTGGCTCGCGCTGCTCGGCTCAAGCGCATCTATCGATTTTTTCGTGATTTTTCCTGTTGCCATCCGAAACCTCGTGTCCCTTTTCTGGCAATCACCGGGCAATCACGCAAGCGGAAAAAGGGGCGAAATGGAGGCAATTCTGGCGTAGGGTGAATCTGCTAAGTACATTGTTTTACAACGATTTCGTACTTTAGCGTCGTCTGAATCGAAAGTACCAGACCTCGTGACCCTTCTTGCGAGCCTTCGCCTCGTAGCGGGTTTCGGGCCAGCCGCCGGGGCGGGTGAGGAAGTCGGCCGGGCCGTCGCACAGCCAGTCGAACGGACCGCCCTCGCCGCAATAGCCGCGCATCACCATCAGCGCGTGGCGCAGATAGACCGGGTGGTCGGTCCCGAAGCGGAATTCGCCGCCGGGCTTCAGCTTGGCCGCGATCATGTCGAGGGGGCCGGGATTCATCATCCGCCGCTTGGCATGGCGCGCCTTGGGCCAGGGGTCTGGGTGCAGCAGGTAGACCATCGTTAGCGCGCCGGCGGGCACGCGCGCGAGCACGTCGAGCGCATTGCCGTGGTGGAGACGGACATTCGCCAGCCCGCCCTCCTTGATATGCGTCAGCGCGCTGGCGACCCCGTTGAGGAACGGCTCGGCACCGATAAAGCCGTGGTCGGGCAGAAGGTCGGCGCGGTGGGCGAGATGTTCGCCGCCGCCGAAGCCGATCTCGAAATGCAGCGGGCGATCGAAGCCGAACAAGCCCTCGGCGGTGACCTCGCCCTCTTCGGGCACCGCGATTTGCGGCAGGAGGTTGTCCACCAATTCCTGCTTGCCCGCGCGCAGAGGCTTGCCGACCGAACGTCCGTAGAGTCGGTTGAGCGTGGTCGGATCGCCGGGCTTGTTCGCTGTCATGGCGGGCGCTTTAGATAGCTTGGCGCCAGTGCTCAACTGCGACGGACCGTGACCGCCATTCCCGCAAAAGAAAACGCCCTTCAGGCGCGGAGCCGGAAGGGCGTGAAAGGAGTCGCCACACCAGTGACGAGGGGAGAGATCGGATCAGGCGGCTTCGACTTCGTCCTGCGGATCGCGCAGCACGTAGCCACGGCCCCAGACGGTTTCGATGTAGTTCTCACCGCCGCAGGCGCTCGAGAGCTTCTTGCGCAGCTTGCAGATGAAGACGTCGATGATCTTGAGTTCGGGCTCGTCCATCCCGCCATAGAGATGGTTGAGGAACATTTCCTTGGTCAGAGTGGTGCCCTTGCGCAGCGAAAGCAGCTCGAGCATCGCGTATTCCTTGCCCGTCAGATGGACCCGCGCGCCGTCGACTTCGACCGTCTTGGCATCGAGGTTCACCGCGAGCTTGCCCGTGCGGATGATCGACTGGCTGTGGCCCTTCGAACGGCGCACCACGGCATGGATGCGGGCGACCAGCTCGTCCTTGTGGAACGGCTTGGTGACGTAATCGTCAGCGCCGAAGCCGAAGCTGCGGACCTTCGAATCCATTTCGGCGATGCCCGACAGGATCAGGACCGGCGTCTGCACCTTGGCGACGCGCAGTTTCTTGAGCACGTCGTAGCCGTGCATGTCGGGCAGGTTCAGGTCGAGCAGGATGATGTCGTAATCGTACAGCTTGCCGAGGTCCAAGCCCTCTTCGCCGAGGTCGGTCGAATAGACGTTGAAGCCTTCGGTGCTGAGCATCAGCTCGATCGCCTTGGCGGTTGTCGGCTCGTCTTCGATAAGCAGTACGCGCATCTCGTATCCCCTAGCTCCCCGGTATTCCAACCCTCCGGGCCGCGATCGCGACGGCACCCCCGCCCTCGCATTTCGCGTAGAAGTTAACATGGCCAGTTCTGAACAGAAAAGGTTAATATGTCCTAAATTCTTAACGCGGCTTAATTTCGCTCCGCGAGCTCAAGGGTTTAACGGTAAATTTCTGGTGACCTTAATTGCCTGTGTTGCGCATACGCCACGTTCCTTCGCCTTCGCATCGACCAGATTGACCGACCGGGGCTTCGCTGCGAAGTTCCTGCCTGCGCCACGAGGAGCGCGAAGGAGCAACGCCATGACGAATGATCGGGATTTTCACCTGACCGCTTCGGACGTGCGGGGCTTCTATTATTTCGGATCGTTTACCTGCCGGTACGCCGACCGGGCGTGCCGGTGATCGACGGAGCAGCCCAAGGGCGCCCGTAATTTTCGACATTGCAGGTAAATCCCGCGCGACGATCGCTCGCGCCGCATCCGAAAGACCAATCCCATGTCCCGTCATACCCAGAATCCGCCCGCGCTCGAGGCCTTGCGCAGCGAGATCGACGCGCTCGACGACCAGATCCTCGCGCTGATCGAACGCCGCGTCGCGGTCGCACGCAAGGTTGCGCACGCCAAAGATCCCGCACAGTCGGTTGCCCTGGTCCGGCCGGACCGCGAGGAACAGGTGATCGACCGCCTCTCGGCTTTGAGCACGATGCCGAGAGGCAGCCTCGCGACCGTGTGGCGCGAATTGATGGCGTTGAGCCTGCAGGCGCAGCGCCGCACCGACATCGTCATCCATGCCCCGACCGATCCGTCCGGCACCACCGCCCGCAGCGCCGCGCGATTCGGGGCGGCGGCACCGATCGTCGCGGTCGATAGCGTCGAAGCCGCGCTGGCCCGCGCCCGCACCGGGTCGGCCGTCGCGGTGATCGAACTCTCGCGGTCCGATCCGTGGTGGCTGGCACTCGACCGCGACGACGGACTTGCCGTTATCGAGCAGCTCAGGGGCCCGGGCGACAAGCCCTCGGCGCTCGCGCTGGCACGGGTCTCCGACGCATCCTTGGCCCGCGCCCGGCGCTGGGAAGTGCTGGCCGATAGCGAGTTCGAAACGCGGCTTCGGTATGGCGAAACGCTCTTCCCACTGGCATGTTCGCACGCAAAGGTGCTGTGTATCGTCGAAGATGTCGCGGTGCAGCTGAAAGGAGCGGCGTAACGCCATGGTACGGCCACGAATCGCATATGCGGGTGTCCCGGGTGCCTATGCCGAGATCGCCTGCCATACCTTCCGCCCCGATCACGATCCGGTCGGACGACCAGGTTTCGCGGAGGCCATCGCGGCCGTCGAGGCCGGGCAGGTGGAGATGGCCGCAATCCCGACCCGCAATACCGTCGCAGGCCCGGTCCCGGGCGTCGCCGACTTGCTGGACAACCCGGCCCTGCAAGTGGTCGGCGAGAACGATCTCGACATTGCCGTGCATTGCCTCGGACTGACCGGTGTCTCGCTCGACGCGATCGACACGGTCCGCAGCCACCCCGTCGCCCTGCGTCAATGCGGCGAATTCCTCGCCAGGCACGACTGGCGCGAAATCGAGGACGTCAACACCGCCGTCGCTGCAATGACGGTGCACAATTGCGACGAACGCCATTGCGCGGTCCTCGCCTCCGAGCGCACGGCGCAGCTCTACGGCCTCGAAATCCTCGTACGCGACGTTCAGGACAGGCGCGAAAACCGCACCAGCTTCGCCTTCGTCGTCCGCGCCTAGAGCACGGTGCGCACCGACAGCAGCTCGGGGAAGAACCCCTTCTGCAGCACGCTCTCCAGATAGGCGACACCGGCGGTGCCGCCGGTCCCGCGCTTGAAGCCGATGATCCGTTCCACCGTTTTCAAGTGGCCGAAGCGCCAGCGCTGAAAGTGATACTCGAGATCGACGAGCTTCTCGGCCAGCTCGTATAGCTCCCAGTATTTCTCTGGCTCGGCATAGATCGCCGCCCACGCGCTCTCGACCGCCTTGGAATTCTCGTGCGGCGCGTGGCGATCACGCTCGATCACCGCGGACGGAATTTCGAACCCGCGTGCCTTCAGCAGGGCGAGCGCGACATCGTAGAGCGACGGCTTGTCGAGTTCGGCGCGCAGCATCGCGGCCACGTCCGGCGTAGCCTCGTGCATCGTCACCATGTCGGGGTCGCGCCCGCCCATGATGAATTCCATCAGCCGGTACTGGGCCGACTGGAAACCGCTCGAATTACCCAGATGGGGACGGATCTGCGAATAGTCCGAGGGGGTCATCGTCGCCAGCACGTCCCAGCTCGAAATCAGCTGGCGCTGCGCCATTGCCACCCGGCTGAGCATCTTGAAGGCGGGGCGTAGGTGATCCTCGGCGATCAGGTCGCGCGCGGCATCGAGCTCGTGCAGGCATAGCTTGAGCCACAGCTCGCTCGCCTGGTGGATGACGATGAACAGAAGCTCGTCATGCGCGTCCGATGCCGGGTGCTGCGCATTGAGAATCTTCTCGAGGTCCAAATAGGACGAATAGGTAACGTCGCTCATGGCGATGGCACTAGCGCGGTCCGCGGCACAAATCAGCCCTCGATGATGCGGCTTTCCGGATGATGCTTGTCGAGGTGCTTCTTGACGATCGCCAGGTTGCGGCTGTTCGAGCGATAGAAGAAGTCGAACGCATCGCCGACCAGCGGGACCGCGCCGAGCGTCGTATCGATGCCGACATTCAATGCCATGCGCGCCAGTTTCCACTTGGGCAGGCCAAGATTGCGGGCCTCCCACACGAGATAGGCGCTCATCGCGGCGGTGATCAGGTCGCCGGCAACGGGGATCAGCCCGGCCAGGGCGTCGATCCCGAACTTGCGGCCCCAGCCAGGAACGGTGAAGCTGCGTTCGAGGATGAACTCCAGCGCCTCGATCCGCTGGCGGATGTGATGGGGCTCGCGGCCGAGCGGCACGGCCGGCATCATGCGGGTGGGGCGTTCGCTTTCCATCACGCCTATCTGGGCTGCATTGCGATTTCCATCAAGGGATGGACGCCCAGCGCATTGGTCTGGAAGCCGTCGATTCCGCCACCGACCAGCGACCAACGCACCGGCTGGCCGAAGCTGATGAAGATCTGCTGCGCCTCGACCAGCGCGGCAGCCTCGTCGATCAGCACGGCTCGCGCGGCACGCGGATTCTCGCGTCGCGCCTCGCGCAGCAACCCGTCGACCTCCTCGATGCAGATGCGCCGGGCGAGACCGCAGCGGAAACGATTGAGATACCATTCGACATCCGAGGACGGAGCGACCTGGTCGAGCAGGACGAGGTCGGCGGGGGCGCCAAAGCCGACCCGTTCGGTTTGGAGCCCGATAGCGGCAAAATCGCGCGCCAGCGATTCGAACAGGCGCGCGCCGCCCGGGCCACTCGGCAAGGCAATGCGGATCGGTGCGATATCGCCATGGGCGCTGCGCCACTGCGCAACGCGCGCGCTAGCCGTGCTGCGGCGTTGTACCAACGACATGTCGCGCCATTGTGCCAGCGGCAGCAACCGGCCGGTCGGCCCTTCGCGCGGCAGCATGCCCAGCCGCGCCTCCCAGTTACCGATACCGAAAGGTTCCATCAGCGCCTGGCGGTCGACCGCCATCGCCAGCGCAGCCCGATTTTCCGCCGAAGCGAGAAATCCGCCGCGATGAACGAAAGCGAGGCCGAAGAGCCCGTCGACATCGTCGACCCGCAAGGCGCCGCGCGACAGGCCGGTCCGGTCGGTCAGGAGGAAATCGGCGATCGTTCCACCGAGCACGACGCGGACCTCGCCATCGGCAAATGCCTGCACCGCCTCGGTCGCCGACATCGCGGTCAATTCGATATCCCGCGCGCGTGCCTCCCAGCCGATCTCGGCGGGCAGCCCCCGCGCCTCGGGGTTGAGCGGGCTGAGAGTACCGGTACGCCCGGCGATCGAGCCGCGCATGGGCCCGGCTCCTCGCCCTTGGTGCAACAAGCCGAGTTCGGGGCGCGCGAGGGTCACCAGCAGGTCGGGCACGGGCTGGTTGAGCCGCACCTCGAGCACGCGCCCGGCCATCGCCCGCACCTCCGAAATCCGGCCGAGATCTGCACCGAGCGGCGACCCTCGCTGGCGGCGAATCGCGTCGCTCAGCGCGCGCCGTGCACTTTCGGCGTCGATCGCGGTTCCATCGGGCCAGTTCCCGTCACGCAGGCGGAAGATGTAGCTGGTTCCGTCATCGGTCACGATCCAACGGTCCGCCAGGGCGGGGATCACCCTCCCATAGGCATCGAAGGCAACCAGCCCTTCATCCGTCGCATCGTCCCAGGCGGCAGCCGCGCGCCCCGAACCACTGCGGGCAAAGGGTTCGTCCGCATTGTCGATGATTGCGATCGGGATGCTGCCGTCGTCGCGCGCGCCGCAGCCGGACAGCAAAGCTGCCAACGGAAGAAAAAACAGGAGCAGTCGCGCGTGCATGGCACGCGTCTATCGTGAAAACCGGTGTGGCGAAATGCCGCGTGCGACTAAATCTTGCGCACCGATCCCCGGTCTTTCGCTTCGCCCACCGGGCGCGTGTAACGGGGCGCTCCCTCGCCCACCACGATCGGGGCGCGCGCGGCCTTCGGTTCGATCTCGTTGGCGAAGGCAATGCCGAAACGATTGTCCTGGACCCAGGCGACGCTGCCGTCCACCCAGCCGATATTGCGCAAGTTGACCGAGATCGATTGCCCGCGCTCGGGAACTGGGGCACCCTCGGCCATCATTCCGCCCTTCGACAGGTTGCGGACCTTCACCCGCTGGACATCGCTCTCACCGCGCAGACGAAGATCGGCCATCAGGAACAGGCTGTCCCTTTCCCGGTCTCGGTTATCGATGTCCTGCATCTGCCCAGTCTCCGTTTCGCCGATCCAGCGCATCAAGGATGGCCAAGTCGGTGTTCCGATCCGCTGCGAAGCTCCCGGAACCTTGCCGGTATACCTAGCGCACGCACCGTAAACGAGGCTTTAAGCGAACCCCTCGAAACCGTTCCGGAACGGGACAGGCTCACAAATTTCGTCACTTGTCGCGCGAGACCTTTTCGCGCCGCTCGTGCGCCTCCTGCGCTTCAAGCGACATGGTCGCGATCGGACGCGCGGTCAGGCGTCCGAGGCCGATCGGTTCGCCCGTCACCTCGCACCAGCCATATTCGCCGTCGTCGATCCGGCGCAGCGCGGCATTGATTTTGCCGATCAGCTTGCGTTGGCGATCGCGGGTCCGGAGTTCGATTCCCCAATCGGTTTCCGACGAGGCGCGATCGTTGAGATCGGCTTCGCGGATCGGACCATCCTGCAATTGCTGGAGCGTCCCTTCGGCGGCTTCGAGGATCGAACGCTTCCATTCGATCAGCAGCACGCGGAAGTAATCCTGCTGGCGCGCCGACATGTAATCTTCGTTTTCAGACGGCGTATAATCGGCGGGGAGCGCACGCTTGGCTCGCGCCAGAACGTCAAGATCGTCTCCAAGGGCCGTCGACATCCCATTCTCCAAATCGTCGTCGCGCCCGGTCCCCGTCCCCCCAGCGATCCCGCTCTTCGGATCGACTCTTCCGGACGGAGCCGGTCTTGGGCGGGCCTATAAAGAGCGCATCTGGACCACACAAGGCGATTGTCCTCTGGCTTCCCGAACGTGGGGTTTCGGCCACACCGCCTGATGCCCAAAACACCAATTGCGTGGCGTTAACCATTTAAGAACCATGTTCGGCGACCGTAAACGTTCATGGCGCGAAATTCGTCCCGCCACGATTGGAATTGGGGAATTCTGCAAGGGGGAAGTTCAATGGCTGTTGCCGCATTACGGGTGATCGAACCCGACAAGATCGAAGAAACACCCGACCAGCCGCTCGACCTCGCGGTTGCCCGCTTCATCGAACGCGCCTCGGACGGCGATTGCGACGCCTTGTTCGAACTCGGCGTGATCTACTCGACCGGCTCGAACGGGGTGCGTGTCGATCTCGTCGAAGCCCACAAGTGGTTCAATCTCGCCGCACTCGGCGGAAACGACGAGGCGAAGGCCTGCCGCGCCGATATCTCCGACGAGATGACCGCACGCGAAATTGCCGATGCCCAGCGCGACGCGCGCGACTGGCTGTCGGTCACCGCGCGCCGAGTCGCCTGAAGGCTAGCTCTTCCTGAACGGCGTGTGCCGCGCGAGGGCCACCCGGTCCGCGCTCACCGCCTCTCGCTCGGCTTCGAGGAATTGCTCGACCGCCGCGCGAAATCCCGGATCGGCGATCCAGTGTGCCGAGACCGTTTCCACCGGTTCATAACCGCGCAGCAATTTATGCTGGCCCTGCGCCCCCGCCTCGACCCGCTTCAACCCGCGTGCGAGCGCCTCCTCCATCGCCTGGTAGTAGCAAACCTCGAAATGGAGGAACGGGCGGTCGACCAGCGTTCCCCAGTAACGACCGTAGAGCGCCTCGCCGTCCATCAGGTTGAGCGCCCCGGCGACGGCCTTGCCGTCTTCTTCCGCCAGCACAAGTACGATCCGATCCGCCAACGTCTCCCCGATCAGCGAGAAGGCCTCGCGGGTCAAATAGGGCGTGCCCCATTTGCGCGCACCGGTATCCTGGTAGAACATCCAGAACGCATCCCAGTGCGCCTCGGTGATCTCGCCTCCGCTCAATCGCCGGATCGTGACGCTCTGCGCCGCCTGACGCCGTTCCTTGCGAATGTTCTTGCGCTTGCGCGAGGACAGTGCGGCGAGAAATCCTTCGAAATCGCCGTAGTCGCGGTCGAACCAGTGATACTGGATGTCGTGCCGCAGCATCCATCCCGCCTCACGGAACAGGTCGCGTTGCTCGGGCGCGACGAAGGTCGCATGCGCCGACGAGATCCCGTTCTGCCGACACAAAGTCTCCGCCGCCTGCAACAGCGCGCGGCCGATTGCCGGATCACCCGCCAACACGCGCGGCCCGTTCACCGGAGTGAAGGGCGCGGCGATCTGAAGCTTGGGATAGTAGCGCCCGCCGGCGCGCCCATAGGCGTCGGCCCAATGATGATCGAACACGTATTCGCCCTGGCTGTGGCTCTTCAGATAGGACGGCAAGGCGCCCAGCAGCGTCCCGTCGGCGGACTGGGCAGCGATCGGCAACGGATCCCAGCCGGTCCCCTTTCCCACGCTGCCCGATTGCTCGAGCGCGGCGAGGAAGTCGTAGCCGACGAACGGATTGTCGCCGGCGAGCGAATCCCATTCGGGGGCCACGAATTCGGCGACGCCGGGCGCGGTGCGGAAAGTTATCTGGTCAGCCGAATCCATGCCCTTCGGCAATCGGCGCATCGGCATATCGTTCCGCGCGGGCCCGTTGCTCTTCGGTCCGGACGGTCCAGGTCGCAACCGGTCGGCCCTTGCGGCGCTGGGCGGCAGCGAGCCGGCTCGGCAGGTCGCGTACGTCCCAGGCGAGGAAATCGGGCTGCGCGTGGCGGATCGCGAGCGAACGCCGGATCCGGCCCGGCAGTGCCTTGTCGTCCTGTTCGCTGACGACCAGCCCACGCAGTGTGGTGGGAGAATGCGCGGCAAACCAATGTGCAACGCGCGGGTCGAAGCTCATCACCCCGTGCGCACCGCGATAGCCTTCGAGTGCGCGGCGGATCGCAAGGCAATGCGCCGATACTCGCGCCTCCTTGCGCGACTTGACTTCGATCAGCAGCGGCACCCGGCCCGCGACAAGCTCGAGCAAGTCGGCGAGTGTCGGGATACGCTGCTGCTCGCCACCCTTCAGCGCGATCCCCGCCAGGCTGCGCGCATCGCGCTTTGCCACCGGCCCTTCTTCATCGGTCAGCCGGTCGAGCTCCCAGTCGTGGAACACCATCGGCGTGCCGTCGCGCGCACGCTGCACGTCGCATTCGATCCCGTGGCCGGCTTCGATCGCGGCAGAGAAAGCGGCCAGCGAGTTCTCCGGCACCCCGCGCCCATGCAGCCCGCGATGCGCGAAACGCGTGTTCGCGATCCACGCGACCCGTTGCGGGATGTCGCGCGATCCGAACAGCGGCTCAGCCTTCCGAAACGGCGACGATCGCGTCGACCTCGACCGCCGCCCCCAATGGCAGCACCGGAACGCCGACCGCGCTGCGCGAATGCCGGCCGATCTCGTCGAACACGTCGAACATCAGGTCCGAGGCGCCGTTCACGACCTTGGGCTGGTCGGTGAAATCGGCGGTCGAATTGACGAAACCGCCTAGCTTGATCACCCGTTCCACCCGGTCGAGCGAGCCGAGCGCGGCTTCGAGCTGGGCGAGGATCATCAGCCCGCAGGCGCGTGCCGCCTCGACCCCGCGATCGAGGCCGACATCGTCGCCCAATCTCCCTGTCACCAACTCGCCATTGAGAAACGGCAGCTGGCCCGAAACATAGGCCATGCCGCCATGGATCACGACCGGCTGGTAGGATGCGACCGGGGCCGCAGGACGGGGGAGTTCGATCCCCCGGGCTTTCAATCGTTCGGAAATGCTCATGGGCCGCGTCCTACAACCGCTCGAGCAGCCATGGAAGGGCCTCGTCCCAGCGATCGATCCGCGCATGGGCGTGGCCGGCCTCGAACGCGCAATCGATATGCGGCGCGAGCTCGGGTTCGCCGCACAGGTGCAGGCGGATGCTGTCGGGATATTCCTCCGCCGCCGAGGCATGGTGCTGCGGCAGGTCGTCGATGAAAGCGACGCGACCGGGTGCATGCTCCTCCACGATCCGCCGGATCGCCGCGCCCTTAGGGCCTTGGTTGGTATAGACCTCGACATGGAGGCCATGGCCTGCGAGCTGCGCCCTGCGCGCCTCGGCGCGGTGATCGAGCAAATTGGTGAGGATCACTACGTCGGCTCGCTCGGCCAGCGCGTGCATCGCCTCGATCGCACCCGAAATCGGCTCCTGGCGCTCCATCTCGGTGTCGAAGAACGCGCCCAGCAGCCGCCAGATATCCTCCCGATCGACGACCTCGCCACTCGCCTGGTGGCGCAGCGCATCGGTGAAATCGTTCTGCATCACGAAATCGATATCGTGCTCCGCATCGAGCCATTGCCGGAACGGCGCGATCATGTGCAGCAGCACCTCGTCGCAATCGCAGATCACGAGCGGACGCGCTTCGCCCCCATTTACGCTGGCGGTCATCGTGCCAGCTCCGCGCGCGCCGCGGCGAGCCGTTCGGGACTTACCCCCGCCGCGTCGGCTGCGCCGATCAAATCGGCCTCGTGCGCGGCGAGGAAATCGAGCACCGCGAGCTGGGTAGCGGCATCGTCGAGCCCCGAACGAAGCGCATCGGGGGTCAGCCCGGTCAGCGAGAGCAGGCGCTCGGCGCGGCGATCTTCGGACAGGATCCAGACCAGCGCGCGCAGTGCCAGGTCGCTCGCTTCACCGGGCTCGAATAGTGTCTCTCGTCTGGACAGGCTCATCGGTCCTCATTGCAAATTGGGTTAAATTTCGGTCTACGGAATCCCAGCCCAAACCGGGCGAAGGGGCCTATCCGTGTCAAAGCGCATCCTCGTTGTCGAGGACAACGATCTCAACCGCCGACTGTTCTGCGACGTGCTCAAATCGCGTTCCTACGAGGTCGAGCCCTGCGCGGACGGTGAACAAGCGCTCATGCGGGCCCGCGAGTTCCGGCCCGACCTCATTATCATGGATATCCAGCTCCCCAACGTCTCGGGCCTCGACCTGATCGAGGAAGCCTCGCACGAAGAAGGCCTGCGCGATATCCCGGTCCTCGCCGTTACCGCCTATGCCGGTTCGGGAGACGAGGACCGCATCCGCCAGGCCGGCGCCAAGGGCTACCTCGCCAAGCCGGTCTCGATCCGGCCCTTCATGGAAGCGGTCAGCAAGCTGGTCGATTGATCGAAACGGGAATTTTCGCGCGATCGCTGATCGATGAGAACCATACGCGATCTCTATTGGCTTTTGCGGCATGATTGGAAGGTTCATTATTTCCTTCCGGCTTTGCTCATATTTCCGGTGCTCGTATTTTTTTCGCGGGACCCGTTCCTGACCTACTACGAACCTGGCGAACCCTTGGATGCCACAATCACGTCCATGGGCGTAGGAAGCAATCGATTTCAGGGCCGGACGCCGGGCTATCGCGTTTCGGCAAGAACCGCGGACGGAATCCGCGGTTCGACCATTGTTCTACCGAAAAGAGTGGAGGGCTGCGAAGTCGGGGATCGTATTCGCGCCGAGAAGGTCGGGATGAAACTGTACCTCAAGCCCGCGCCTTGCGACGAAGCAAGCGCGGTCGATTGAGCCCGACCGGCACCTCCACAAACTTGACAGCGCGACGCGAAACCCGTCTTGCGGGCGCTTGTCATTCCACAACGAGGGCCACGCATGGACCGCGCCGAAGTCGATAGCCGAATCCGCTCGCTGATCGAGCCGTTCAACAAGAAGGGCGTGACGATCACCGACGACACCACCTTCGCCGGCGATCTCGAATTCGACAGCCTGACGGTGATGGATTTTGTCGCCGCGATCGAGGACGAATTCGACATCATCATCTCGATGAACCAGCAGGCCGAGATCGAGAAATACGGCCAGTTGGTCGACGCCGTGTGCAAGCTCGCCGACGATTGAGCCCCAGGACGATATCATGAGCGAAGGCATCAGCCAGCCGGACCAGCCCGAGCCGCATCCGGGTGAAGGCAAGGACCTGTTCTCTAAGTTCGACAGCCTGATCGGCCAGCGTCAGGCGCTGCTCGATTCGGGGCTCGAGGATCCGTTCAACCTGGTGATGGAAAAGGTGCTCTCGCCGACCCGGGCGATCTGCAACGGACGCGAGACGATCCTGCTCGGCACGTACAATTACATGGGCATGACCTTCGATCCGGAAGTTGTCGCGGCGGGGCAGAAGGCGCTCGCCGATTTCGGTTCGGGTACCACGGGCAGCCGCGTGCTCAACGGCACCTATCAGGGCCATCGCGAGTGCGAGGACGCGCTGCGCGAATTCTACGGCATGGACCACGCGATGGTCTTCTCGACCGGCTACCAAGCCAATCTCGGGATAATCTCGACGATCGCCGGCAAGGGCGATTACGTCGTGCTCGACATCGATAGCCACGCTTCGATCTGGGATGGCTGCGCGCTGGGCAATGCCGAGATCGTGCCGTTCAAGCACAACGATATCGAGGCGATGGAAAAGCGCCTCCGTCGCATTCCCGAAGAGGCCGGCAAACTGGTCGTGCTCGAAGGCGTCTACTCGATGCTCGGCGATATCGCACCGTTGAAGGAAATGGTCGCGGTGGCGAAGAAATACGGCGCGATGGTGCTGGTCGACGAGGCGCATTCGATGGGCTTCATCGGCGAGAACGGACGCGGCGTGGTCGAGACTGCAGGCGTGATCGACGACGTCGACTTCATCATCGGTACGTTCTCGAAGAGCGTCGGCACGGTCGGCGGATTCTGCGTCTCGAACCACCCGAAGTTCGAGATCATGCGGCTGGTCTGCCGCCCTTACGTCTTCACCGCCAGCCTGCCGCCGAGCGTGGTCGCCACCGCCGCGACCTCGATCCGCAAGCTGATGCACGGCTCGAACAAGCGCGCGCACCTGTGGGAGAACTCGCGCACGCTCCATGCCGGCCTCAAGGAACTGGGTTTCCAGCTGGGCACCGATACGCCCGAAAGCGCGATCATCGCGGTGATCATGCCCGATCTGGAGCGCGGTGCGGCGATGTGGGAAGCGCTGCTGAAGGAAGGACTCTATGTCAATCTCGCCCGCCCGCCGGCGACGCCAGCGAACATGACGCTGCTGCGCTGCTCGCTCTGTGCCGAGCATTCGAGCGAACAGGTCGAGACGATCCTCGACATGTTCGAACGCGCCGGCAAGGCGACCGGGATCATCGGCTGAAGCGAAGCTGGGCGGAACGCGCCGCACGGTCCGCGCGTCTCTCCGGTACAACCAACCGGAGAACGAATCCATGCAGACCACCAATTCCGCCACCGCCAAATACGAAGGTCTCGGCAAGGAAGGAAAGGGCCACGTGTCGACCGCGTCGGGCGCGCTCGCCGCGCAGCCCTACGGCTTCCAGACCCGGTTCGAGGACGCCCCCGGGACCAATCCCGAAGAGCTGATTGCCGCCGCGCATGCCAGCTGCTTCACCATGGCGCTGTCGTTCAAGCTCGCAGAGGCCGGACACGCGGACGGCACGGTGACGACCAGCGCCGAAGTGACGCTCGAAAAGCAGGATGGGGGCTTCACCGTCACCAAGTCGGCACTCTCGACCAAGGGCAAGGTCCCGGGCCTCCAACGCGCGAAGTTCGAGGAGCTGGCCGCCGACGCCAAGGCCAATTGCCCGATCTCCAAACTGCTCGACGCGGAGATCACCCTCGAGACCAAGTTCGAGGGCTGAGCGGTCGGCTGGGACGGTACGCTCCTCGTCCTCGACCGAGATTGCGAGCTTTTCCGCGTCGATCAGGCCTCGGCTGGATCGCGCGCCAGCATCCATCCCGCCAGCGCGACTGCCACCAGCGTACCGAGCAACTGGGCGGCGACGAATAGAGGAACGTTCGCCGGCGCGATGCCGGCGAAGCTGTCGCTGAGCGAGCGGATCACCGTGATCGCGGGGTTGGCGAAGCTGGTCGAGGACGTGAACCAATACGCGGCCGTTATGTAGAGCGCCACCGATGCGGGGATCGATTCCGGTCGGTAACGAAGGCACAGCAGGATCGTCAGCACCAGGCCGAAGGTGGCTATCCCTTCGCCCGTCCATTGCCCGATGCCGGCGCGCGCCTTGGTCGAGAATTGCAGGACCGGCTGGTCGAACATCAGGTGGACCGCGGCGACGGCGATCGCGCCCGCGGCAAGCTGGGCGAGGATGTAAGACGCGACCTCGCGCCACGGGAGTGCGCGGCGCAGCGCGAAGGCGAGCGTCACCGCCGGGTTGAAATGCGCGCCCGAGACCGGCCCCAGCATCGCGATGATGACGTAGAGGATCGCGCCGGTGGCGATCGTGTTGGCGAGCAGCGCCAGCGCGACGTTCCCGCCCGCCAGCTGCTCGGCCATGATGCCCGAGCCGATCACCCCTGCGAAGAGGAAGAAGCTGCCGATCGCTTCTGCCGTCAGGCGACGCGCGAGATCGTGTCCAGGCATGTCGGTAGGTTCGCTCGGGATGGCGATCGGTTACGGCGCCGCCCGGATCGGTTCCGGGTTGAGGGGCGCTGCCATGGCCGGATTGCCGTAGGTGGTCTCCGCGCCGCTGGTGTGGAAGGCTTCCCACTGGATCCCGTCGGGATCGGCAATCCAGCTCTTTTCGCTGCGGGCATAGCAGCAGGTCGTGCACCCTTCCTCGAGCACCGGGCGCTGGGCCCGTTCGAGCCGGGCATAGACCTCTTGCAGTTCTTCGGGACTTTCCGCCTCGATCCCGAGATGTTCGATCCCGAGTGCGGCATGCTCGTGCGAGATCGCGAAATTGACCCGCGGATCGTCGAGCATCCACTTGGCGTAATCGGGCTTGCGGACGGTCGGCTCGGCAGCGAACAGAGCGTTGTAGAATGCGATCGACGCGTCGAGATCGGCGACCCCGACATGGATATGCATACGTGTCATCGGCAGTGCTCCTGGTCGTTGCGCTGGGCCGGGTCGCATGGAGCGCCCTCGCAGCAATTCTCGGTGAGGAAGCCCATCAAGCCGTCCATCGCCGCGTAGTCGGCGGCGTAGATCAGCGAGCGGCCGTCGCGCCGCTGGCTGACCAGACCGGCCTGTTGCAACTGGGCGAGATGGAAGGAGAGCGAGGAATTGGGCAGGTCGAGCGTCCGCGCGATCGCCCCGGCCGCCATGCCGTCCTGCCCGCAGCGCACCAGCAGGCGGAACACCGCGAGGCGGTGATCGTGGGCAAGCGCGGACAGGGCTGCAATGGCGTCATCGGACTTCATTTCGACATTCATCGAACTATCGCTCGCGCGATGCAAGCATTATTTCGAGTATTGTCGAAATTTATGCCACGCGCACCTCGGTCGCGGCCTCGCACTTGTCGGCGACATCCTCGTCGCTGCTGCTGAACTGGGTCAGCGCGATGAAGCCGCCCACCACGAGCACGACGAACAACGTGGTCATCGTGCCGAGATACTTGTCGATCACGCGCTTGATCGGCGCGCCGAAGACGCGGAACAGCACGCCCACGGTCATGAAGATCAGCGCCCGCGCGGCGAGGCTGGAGAGCACGAAGGTGACGAGGTTCATGCCGACGAAGCCCGCGGTGATCGTCAGCAGCTTGAACGGCACCGGGGTCGCCCCCGCGATCACGATCGCCTGCCAGTCGTATTCACGCAGGTAGCAGGCCGCGACGGGGAAGCTCTCGGTCAGCCCGAGTACGCCGATCAGCCACGCCCCGACGCTGTCGTAGAGCCCCCACCCGATCGCGTAGCCGAGCAGCGCGCCGGCGACCGAGGCGAGCGTGGCGACCAGCGCGAAGCGGATCGCCTTCTTCGGCTCGGCGAGGCACATCAGCCCGAGCAGCGGGTGCGGCGGGATCGGGAAGAAGCTCGCCTCGATGAAGCAGAAGAACGCGAGCCACCACACCGCAGCCGGGTGCGCGGCCTTGTCCATCGTCCATTCGTAGAGGGCGCGCAGCCATTTCATATTGTCGATCCCGTCGGTTAGGTCGGCGCGGCTTTATGCGTTGCGCATCCGGCGCGAAAGGGCTTTGTCGGGCGAAAGCCAAGGGAGGGTCCTTCGAAGATGTGCAATCTCTATCGCATGACCAAGGCCGCCAGCGAGGTCGCGCGCCTGTTCGACAGCGAGATCGGCCAGGTCGGCAATGCGGGGGGCGAGGTCTATCCCGGCTACCCGGCGATGGTGGTGACCGACGCGGTCGAGGGGATGCACTGGGGCTTCCCGCTGGTGCAGAAGAGCAAGCGCACGGGCGAACCGCTGAAGCCGCGGCCGGTCAACAATACCCGCACCGACAAGCTGTCGAGCCCGTTCTGGAGCGCGAGCTTCCGCGAACGGCGCTGCCTGATCCCGGTCTCCGCCTGGGCCGAGGCCGAGGGTGCAAAGGGCGCCAAGACCCGCACCTGGCTGTCGCTGCCCGACACCGAGCTGTTCGCCTGCGCCGGGATCTGGCGCGACACCGCCGAATGGGGCCGGGCGTTCAGCATGGTGATGACCGATGCCAGCGAGGCGTCGGCCGAAGTGCACGATCGGATGCCGGTGATCGTGGCCCGCGAGAACTGGGCCACCTGGCTGTCCGCGCCGGCCGACGACGCGCGGGCCCTGTGCGTGCCGTGGGCGGGCGACCTCGCGATCGAACGGACCGAGCAGAAATGGACGCGCAGCTGACCGGCGCAAACCTATTTGGTTTTTCTAATTGACATCGTCACGCTGTTTAGGTACATATAAAGAACATCGCGATAAACCGATTCGGGCCGCCGGCATCCTGCCGCTGCGGCCTTTTTCGTATCGCGCTGATCGATCGGACGGCGGGTGGGGACGATGACCGAAAAACAGCGAAACATCCTCCTATGGGAAGAACCGTTCCTGGCCGCGCTCGCACGCTGGGGCAATATCGGCCGCGCGGCCAAGGCTGCCGGGATCACCAAGAGCCCCGCCTATCGCATCCGCAAGCGCGATCCCGAATTCGCGCGGCGCTGGGACGCCGCGCTGCGGGACGCGGGAGCGGCGAAATGCCGTGCCGCGAAACAGGGCGAAGTCCTGCCGATGGCCTATCACTGGGAACGCGATTTCATGCAGGCGCTGGCCGAAACCTCCAACGTCTCCGCCGCCGCAGCGCGCGCCATGGTATCGACCCGCGAAGTCTACGACGAGCGCCGCAGGAACAGCGCCTTCGCCGCCAAGTGGCGCGCGGCGCTCTACGAAGGCTACTGCAACCTCGAGATGGAGGTGCTCGGCTATCTGCGCGATCCGGCGCCGAAGCGGAAGATGAATGTCGCCAACGCGCTCCGCCTGCTCGCCGCGCACAAGGAATCGATCGCGAAGGAAGGCGCGCAGCGCGCCAATGTCAGCGCCGCCGAAGTGCGTGCCTCGATCGAGCGCCGGGTGCAGAAATTGCGCGAGCAGATCGCCGCGCGACGGGAGCGCGAGGCCGGATGACCGATGATCGCAAGCCGGTGACGGACATGACCCGGACCGAGATCTTCGACGAAGCGACCCCGAAGATGCGGGCCGAATTCGCCGAGGATTTGAAGCAGGACGCCAGGAATGGCTTCGACGTCGACTTCAAGAATGACGCCCATCCGGGGCAGGAGGCGCCCGGAGGCGACTGGCGCAACTGGGTGATCATGGCCGGGCGAGGGTTTGGCAAGACCCGTGCGGGTGCCGAATGGGTTCGCTTGATCGCCGACACGAACCAGAACGCAAAGATCGCGCTGATCGCGGCGAGCCTCGGCGAAGCGCGTTCGGTGATGGTCGAGGGCGAGAGCGGCATCATGTCGGTCTTTCCGCCCGAAAGCACGCCGGTCTACGAAGCCTCGCTGCGGCGGATAAGCTTCCGCAACGGCGCCGAGGCGACGCTCTATTCGGCCGCCGAGCCCGAGAGTCTCCGGGGTCCGCAACATAGCCATGCGTGGTGTGACGAGCTGGCAAAATGGAACAACAGCCACCGGCGCGCCGAGCGGACATGGGACAACCTCCAGCTCGGGCTGAGGCTGGGCGAGAAACAGCAGGTGCTCGCCACCACCACGCCGCGTCCCGTCCCGCTGCTGCAACGCCTGCTGGCGAGCGAGGGCACGGTGGTGACGCGCGGCGCGACCGCCGACAATTGGCGCAACCTCCCGCTCGCCTTCATGGCGGCGATGGACCGCGAATACGGCGATACCGCGCTGGGGCGGCAGGAGCTCGAGGGCGAATTGCTCGACGAGGTCGAAGGCGCGCTGTGGAGCCGCGCGCTGCTGGAGCGGTGTCGCGTCGCGGCGGACGATGCCGCGCCACTACGCATCGTGGTCGCGGTCGATCCGCCCGCCTCCGCCACCGGCGACGCCTGCGGGATCGTGGTCGCCGGGCTGTTGGCGGACGGCACCGCGCGCGTGCTCGCCGATTGCTCGGTCGAAAGGGCATCGCCCGAGAGCTGGGCGCGCGCGGTGGCGACAGCGGCACGCGAATGGGAGGCAGAGCGCGTGGTCGCCGAAGCCAACCAGGGCGGCGCGATGGTCGCCAGCGTGCTGCGCGCAGCGGAGCTATCGTTGCCGCTCAAGCTGGTCCACGCGACCCGCGGCAAGTCGGCGCGAGCGGAACCTGTCGCCGCGCTCTACGAGGCGGGCCGCGTGAGCCATGCGGGCCTGTTCGCAAGGCTCGAGGACCAGCTCTGCGGGTTGATGGCGGGCGGCGGCTACGAAGGCCCGGGAAGGTCGCCGGACCGCGCCGATGCGCTGGTCTGGGCGCTGACCGAACTGATGCTGCGAAAACGAGCTACAGCGCGGATTGCAATCCTATGAACTCCGCCCTAGCTAACGCTCAAATCTGAGGGGCAAAAAATGCAAACAATTCATCTCCTAGAGGCTGATGGCACGCTTCAGCAGCTCGAAGACAATTGGGCGTCGCAATGCGAAGCGGTAGGAGAGGATTTTGAAGGCTTCGCACCATCCGCGATGGAACCGATTCGCACGTTCGCCAAGAAGGCCACCGAAAAGGAATGGGCCATTGGTGTCGCAGACGGCGACCAGTTTATGGCCGTAGCGTGTGCGATCCGCACCATGCAAAAAGGTTTTGCTGGATGGGTGCTGCGAGTTCGAGAAGTTACAGTTTGCCCATTGCTCGACTATGGAAATCTCGACGAAAACTCCTATGTTGACACCCTGATAGCAATTTTAAACGGCGCTCTTAAGCTTTCTGAAAGCCATCTTAAGGCAGACCATATCAAGCTGCATTTACGTAGCCCTGCAGACGCCGTGTTTTTCCGAGCTTTCGGGAACACACTTGACAGCAAGGGGGTTTTTGCAGCAACCGAGGCGCATGGCGCTTGGCTGACAATCAGCAAAGTCGCTCCG
Organism: Pseudoblastomonas marina; assembly: GCF_034374265.1. NCBI lineage: Bacteria > Pseudomonadati > Pseudomonadota > Alphaproteobacteria > Sphingomonadales > Erythrobacteraceae > Pseudoblastomonas > Pseudoblastomonas marina. The sequence goes on from NZ_CP139718.1 coordinate 2,188,611, forward strand.
CTTCAATTAGCGAAGTGAATTTAACATGATCAAATTTGACGAAGCGAAAGCCCAAATTGCGATTAGAGAAGCGATGGAGGAAACCGTCGCGCACTTTGGCGTGGCTTTCGTGCGCACGCTTTCTTGCTTCCCTTCGGCGGATAAAGCTGGGCTGAAAAAAGCCGCTTAATCTACGCCCTTCAATGATCTGAGACCCCGCCAAGTTGGCGGGGTTTTTTTGTTTGGGGAAACCAAATGTCCTTCCTTTCCAGCGTCGCCGCCGCCTTCAAGGGCGGGGGCGGCTCGCGCTTGCCGATTGCGCGCCATTTCACCTCGCCGTGGTTCTTCGCCGATGGGGGCGATGCACCGCCCGCCTACGAATACAACCGCTCGGTGCGCCGCGCCTGGTGCGACAATCCGGTAGCGCAGCGCGCGGTGCGGCTGGTCTCGGAAGGGATCGGCGGAGCGCCGCTTGCGCCATGTGCGGACGAGCTTTCCGGTCTCGTCACCGCGACCAGTGCGGGGCAATCGCTGCTCGAAACGCTGGCCGCGCAATTGCTGCTCCACGGCAATGCCTATGCGCAGGTGCTGAAAGGTGCCGACGGTCGCCCCTGCGAGCTGTTCGCGCTGCGACCCGAGCGGGTCACCCCGGTCGCGGGCGAGGATGGCTGGCCGACCGGCTATACCTATCGCGTGGGCGAAAAGGCGGTGCACATCCCGCTCGAGGACGAGTCGGCTGCGCCCAATATCGTCCATATCCGCGGCTTCTCGCCGGTCGACGACCATCACGGCACCGGCTGCCTCTCCGCCGCCGATCCGGCGGTGGCACTGCACGATGCGGCGACCCGCTGGAACCGCGCGCTGCTCGACAACGCGGCGCGGCCCAGCGGCGCGCTGGTCTACGACGCCAAGGACGGCGATACCCTCACCGCCGAACAGTTCGAGCGGCTGAAGGCCGAACTCGCGCAGGCCTACCAGGGCATGGGCAATGCCGGGCGGCCGATGCTGCTCGAAGGCGGGTTGCGCTGGCAGGGGCTGGCGCTCTCGCCCGCCGAGATGGATTTCGCCGAGCTGAAGGCCGGGGCCGCGCGCGACATCGCGCTCGCCTTCGGGGTGCCGCCGATGCTGCTCGGCCTGCCGGGCGACAACACCTACGCCAATTACCGCGAGGCCAATCGCGCGCTGTGGCGGCTCACACTGCTGCCGCTCGGCGCGAAGATCCTCGGTGCGCTGGCCGAAGGGCTGGCGTTGTGGTGGCCGCGCGAAAGGCTCGCGATCGATATCGACCGCGTGCCCGAGCTGGCCGAGGACCGCGAGAAACTGTGGGCGCGCGTCACCGCCGCCGATTTCCTCTCCGACGATGAAAAGCGCCGCCTGCTCGGCCTGGAGGTCAACCATGATGCGTGAAGACATGCTCGCCCGCCTGCTGTCGCAGGCCGCCACCGAGGGCTCGGACCTCGTCACGCTGCGCGCCGTGGTCGAGGAAGCGAGCGAGCTCGGCGCCAACCGCGTGCTGGTGCGGATGGGTCTCGACGATCCCGGGGCGCGCGAGGACCTTTCCGAACTGCGCGAACTGCTCGGCGCCTGGCGCGATGCCAAGCGCTCGGCGTGGAAGGCGGCGGTCGACTGGATCGTCCGCGCTGCGCTGGCGCTGCTGCTGATCGGATTGGCCGTGAGGTTCGGGGCGTGGGAGATGCTCAAGTGAGATTCGCCGGCTACGCCGCGCTGTTCGATCGGCGCGATGCCGGGCGCGATACGATCCGGCACGGCGCGTTCGCCGCCTCGCTGGCTTCGCGCCGCGACCCGCTGCCGCTCTACTGGCAACATCGCCCTGAGCAGCGCGTCGGCTGGATCGAACAGGTCGGCGAGGATGCCCGCGGCCTGCGTGTGATCGGATCGATCGACAACCCCGCAGGCGGTGCCGGCCTTGCGCTCGCCAACCGAACGGCGACCGGCCTCAGCTTCGGCTTCCGCACCCGCATTGCCGAACATTCGACCGCCGGGCGGGCCTTGCGCGCGGTCGACATCTTCGAGGTCAGCCTCGTGACCCGCCCCATGCAACACGGCGCGCGGGTGCACCTGGTCCAACCCTAGTCCCATCCCTCCTTCACCCCACGGCCGCCGTTTCGAGCGGCCTTTTTCATGCCCGCAAGAAAGGTGACTGCCCATGGATTCCCCCACCACCAACCAGACCGCCCCCGATACCGAGCTCGAGCAGAGCTTCGATCTCGTCGCCCGCGCCGACAAGGCGGAGAGCGACATCGCCATGCTGCGTACCGACGTCGACGAGGTGAAGGCGCGCGTCGACAAGATCGGAAAGGCCGCGCAGCGCCCCGCAATCGGTAGCGACCCCGCAGCGCCCGAAGTGAAGGGCTTCGTCGACCACTATTTGCGCCGCGGCAGCGAGGCCGAGCTCAAATCGATCTCCGGCGCAGTCGCTGCGGACGGTGGCTACGCCGTACCGCAGCAGATCGACGCAGCGATCGCCCGCACCCTCACCGAGCTCTCGCCGATCCGCGCCATCGCGCAGGTCGTCCAGACCGGCAGCGCGGGCTACCGCAAGCTCGTCACCACCGGCGGCACCGCCTCGGGCTGGGTCTCCGAGACCGCCGTCCGGCCCGAGACCGACACCCCCGATTTCGCCGAGATCGCGCCCCCGACCGGCGAACTCTACGCCAATCCCGCCGCCAGCCAGGCGATGCTCGACGATGCCGGGTTCGACCTCGAAAGCTGGCTCGCGAGCGAGATCGCGATGGAATTCGCTCGCGCCGAGGGGGTGGCCTTCGTCAACGGCTCTGGCAGCGACCAGCCCGAGGGCTTTCTCGCCGCCGCGACCAGCACCGCAGCCGACGGCGTGCGCGCCTTCGGCACGCTGCAGTATCTCGGCACGGGCGATGCGGCGACGCTCGGCGCCAACCCCGAAGACCTGCTGCTCGACCTCGTCCACTCGCTCAAGGCCGGCCATCGCCAGGGCGCGAGCTTCGTGATGAACTCGGCCACGCTGGCGGTGATCCGCAAGCTGAAGACCGCCGACGGCGCGTTCCTGTGGCAGCCGGGCCTGGTCGAGGGCCAGCCCGATCGCCTGCTCGGCTACCCGGTGGTCGAGGCCGGGGACATGCCAGACATCGCCGCCGACGCGACCCCGATCGCCTTCGGCAATTTCCGCAACGGCTATTTGATCGCCGAGCGCAGCGCGACGCGGATCCTGCGCGATCCGTTCACCAACAAGCCCTTCGTCCACTTCTACGCCACCAAGCGCGTCGGCGGGCAGGTGCTGGATAGCGAAGCGATCAAGCTGCTGAAGGTGGAGGTGTAGGTGCGACGGGCCCCTCCGCCTTCAGGGGAGGGGCAGCGAGACTTGGCGAGCCGAAGGTGAGCCTAGTCGCAGTGGGGTGGGGCGCGGGCGGCACAGCATCGCCTGTCCGGCCCCCCCCCCCTCCCCCTCCCCCTCCCCTTAAGGAGAGGGGGCTTTTCCGCCGTTCGGTGTGGAGATGTTTCTCATGACCAACCGCAAAATCCTCACCCCCGCCGCGCCGGGGGCCTTGGCCGTGACCGAACTCAAGGCGTGGCTCGGCATCGCCACCCAGGCCGAGGACGACCAGCTCGAAAGGCTGCTCACCAGTGCGATCGAGGCGTGCGAGGCCTTCACCGGGCAGATGCCGCTCATCCATGCCTGCGAGGAAGTGCTGCCCGTTGCGGGCAGTTTCCGCGCACTCGCGACCCGGCCGGTGAACACGCTGCTCGGCGTCGAGGGGATCGCCGCCGACGGCACCCGCACCCCGCTCGCAAGCGAGGATTACGCTTTCGAGCTCGACGCCGACGGATCGGCGCGGCTGCGCACGATCCGGCCCGGCAATGCCGGTCGCATCGCGGTTCAGTTCACCGCCGGGCTGGCGCCGGACTGGGCAGGACTCCCCGCCTCGATCCGTCACGGGATCGAACGGCTGGCGTCGCATTCATGGCGCACGCGGGTGGACGATGAGGAAGACGCCTGGACGATCCCGCCCGCGGCCGTCGCCGCGCTGTGGCGGCCCTATCGCCGGATGCGCCTCCAGTGAGCGGGCCGATGATAGCCACGCGATTGCCCGACAATTCGCTAGTCCGACGCCTCACTGCCAAGGCGCGCGCCCTTGCCGAAGCGCGTGGCTCGCACGCGCCGCGCATGTTGTGGCCGCTCTTCACCGGAGATTTGTGATGCTCGAAGCGCTCTTGCGCGCCGCGTTGATCGACTGGCTGCGCGCCGATCCCACCCTCACCGATCTCGGTGCCATTCGCGAGGAAGCGACGGGGCCGATCACCACGCCGATGCTTTCGATCGCCGCCAGCGCCAGTCGCGACTGGTCGACCAAGACCGAGTCCGGGCGCGAGGTCCGTATCGTGATCGAGCACCGCTCGCGTGGCGACGCGGCCGACACCGCGATCGAGATGCTTTCGACGATCGAGGCGCGCGTGCTCGCCCTGCCACGCGACCAGACCGGGTTCACGCTCGTCGCGAGCCAGTTCCTGCGCGCCCGCAACGAGAAGCGCAGCCACAACCTTCGAAGCAGCTTGCTCGAATTTCGCTTCCTGCTGCTCACCACACCTCAAGGAGAACCCGCATGACCGCCCAGAAAGGCAGCGCCTTCCTGCTCAAGATTTCCGACGGCGCGGCGACACCCGCCTACCAGACCGTCGCGGGGCTGCGGACCACGCAGATGTCCATCACCGGCGATACGGTGGTGGTCACCAACAAGGCCAGCGGCGGGTGGCGCGAGCTCCTTTCGGGTGCCGGGGTTCGGCAGGTCTCGGTGAGCGCGGCGGGAATCTTCCTTGGCAGCGCGGCCGAGGCGCAGGTGCGCGCCAATGCCTTTGCCGGAACGCTGGACGATTACGAGCTCTCGTTCGAGGACGGCGAGAAGCTGCGGGGCAGGTTCCTGATCCAGCGGCTCGATTACGCGGGCGATTTCAACGGCGAGCGCAATTACACGATGCAGCTCGAAAGCTCCGGCGCCGTGGTCGCGGCCTGATGGCGAACAGCGAACGCGGCGAAGCGTCGATCCGCATCGGCGCGCGCGATTGCCTGCTGCGCCCGAGCTACGCCGCCCTGCTCGCGGCGGAGGACGAGCTCGGGCCGCTATTCGCGCTGGTCGAACGCGCCTCCCAGGGTGGCCTGAAACTGGCCGAGATGAACGCGCTGTTCTGGCACTGCCTCGCCAAGCGAGACGACATCCCGCGCGAGCGGCTTGGCGAGGCGATCGCCGCGATGGGGCTGGCCGAAGCCACGAAGCCGCTGCGCGTGCTGCTCGGGCAGATCCTGAAAGGCGGAGGGTGAACGAAAGCTGGGCCGAGGTGACCCGGATCGCCTGGCCCGTTGCGGCGCGCGTGCTGCACTGGGCGCCTGCGCAATTCTGGGGCGCAACGCCCGCCGAACTGCTCGGCGCGCTGGCCGATCCGGGAGCGCAAGGCGCGCCGCTGGATCGCAACGAGATGACCGCATTGATGGAGGCCGACGATGGACGATGAGGTGGAAACGCTGGCGGTGGACGTGCGCGCCAACACGCAGGGCTTCGCGCAGGATATCGCGGCAATGAAGCAGTCGCTCGACGCGACACTGGTCAACGGATTTGCAAGAGCCGGCGACACGCTCGAGCGCGGATTGCTCGATGCGCTGAAGAAGGGTTCGCTCGGCTTCGAGGATCTGCGGCGCATCGCCACCCGGGTGCTCGACGACATCGCCGCACAGGCGCTCGATGCGCTGGGCAGCGCGTTTGGCGGCTTGTTCGGCGGGAGCAAGGCCGGAATCCCGTTCGACCTTGCCGGAATGCTCGGCGCGATCTTCGGCCTGCCGGGCCGTGCGACCGGCGGCAATGTCTCGCCGGGGCGCGGTTATCTCGTCGGCGAGCGCGGCCCCGAACTGTTCGTGCCGACCGCCGCGGGACGGGTCGAATCCGGCTCCGCGATCGCCGCGCCGCGCCAGGTCAATGTCGCGATCCGGCTCGATGTTCCGCGCGGTGTCGAGCGCCCTCAGGCCCTGCAGCGATCGGGCCGCCAGGTTGCGGCGGCCGTGCGCAAGGCACTGGAGAACCACTGATGGCATATTGGCTCGCCCGCGCACGCGACGGGCAGGAGACCGACTCGATCGCGCGCTTCGATCCGCGTTTCTGGACGGTCAATTTCCCGCGCCCGATGCTCGCCTGCATCACCACCCCCGCGCCCGGCACGCTGCGGGTCGAGGCGACCTTCCGCCGCGAGGGCGACCTGGCGGGCATTATCTGGGCGAGCGAGGACACGCTCGATCACCCGCTGCTCGCCTACGACACGGTGCGCGACTATGCGCGTTCGACACTCAGCTTCCGCTGGCGTTCCGGCGGGATTGTCGCGCTAGACGCGGTCGACGGCCCGACGCTCACGATCGAGGGTCGCGACGCGACCGGCAACCCGCGCAACTGGTTCGTACGGTTGTGGAACTACGCCGCCGGCTCGCCCGAAGATGCGGTGGTGACGCTGCCCTTCTCTGCGCTCGCCGGCGGCTGGGCGGGCGACGATCCGGTCCACCCGGCCGAGATCGACCGGATGTTCGTCTCGCTGGTGCCGCCCGGCTATGTCGAGGACAGCGAGGCGCCGCTCGCCGCGCCGATCGAGGGCTGGGCCGAGATGAGCGGCATTGCCGCCGACGGGGCGCATGCCTGCCTGCCCATCGGAGACGTCCACTTGCCGCCGCACGATACCGGTTGCGCGACCGGCTACGACGATGCGGCCGGACAGGCGCCCGCGCGGGTGGTGCGCCAAATCGAGGCGCTCGGCTATCGCGGCAAGGTGATCCACTATGTCGGGATGAGCCATTATCCGCGACTTGCGGAAAGCGGCGGCGCATACGTCGCGGGCGATTTGACGGCGCCGATCGCGGGTCCGGCAGAAAGCTGGCACCGCGAATATTTCGCCGCGCTCGGTGAGGCGGGGCTGCCCCCGATCGTCTCGTTGTCCTACGAATTGCTGGCCGATTACTGCCCGGCCGGATGGCAGCAATTTGCGCTGGACGGCACGCCTGCCCGTACCGGCTGGGTGCCGCCGTCGGCGCTGATTTCGCCTGCCAACCAGCAGGCGATGGGCTGGCTGCAAGCCGTCGCGGCGCGCTTCGTGACTCTCGTCGAGGAGGCCGCCCTCCCCGTCGCGTTCCAGATCGGCGAACCATGGTGGTGGGTACGTGCCGACGGGCATGCCTGCGTCTACGACCAAGCCGCGCTCGATCTCTATTCCGCCGAAGGAATCATGGTGTCGCTGCCTTCGCTCCAGGCGACGCTCTATGCCCCCCATCTCGCCCTGCTCGACCGCGCGGGCGAGTTGCTCGCGCAAAGCACCGCCGCGCTCGGGCAAGCCGTGCGCCATGTTGCGAACGGGCCGGCGGAGCTGCTCCTGCTGGTGTTCACGCCGAGCGTGCTCGACGCCTCGATGCCCGAGCAGAAGCGGCTCAACCTGCCGACTGGCTGGGCACACCCGGCCTTCGACCGGCTGCAGGTCGAGGATTACGACTGGCTGACCGCGGGCGCCGACGGGTCACGCCGCGCGGCCTATGCCGAGGTCGATGCACGTCTCGGCTATCCGCTCGCACGGCAGGATTACCTCGCGGGCTTCGTGCTCGATCCAGACGATGCCGATGCCTTCTGGCCCCGGATCGACGCCGCGCTCGACGAGGCGCTGAAACGCGGCGTGCCCAGTCGCTTCGTCTGGGCGCTGCCGCAGATCGTCCGCGACGGTTACGTCCGCCTGCCACAACCGATGGAGCCCGAAATGCGCGATTTCGACAACGTTTCCTATCCGCTGGCGCTCGGTCGCGACGCGACGGTGAGCCCCGAATTCTCGACTACCATTGCAATCACCGCATCGGGCCACGAGCGGCGCAATGCGCTGTGGTCCGATGCCTTGCTGCATTTCGATGTCGGGCCGGGTATCCGCTCGGAGGACGAGCTGGGGACGTTGCTCGCGTTCTTTCGCGCAAGGCACGGCCCGGCCCGCGGTTTCCGCCTGCGCGATCCGCTCGATTTCAGCTCGAACGGCATGACCGACACGCCCACCGCGGTCGACCAGTTGCTCGGCACCGGCGATGGCAGCGTGACCGGGTTCGCGCTGATCAAGCAGTACGGCGATCCTGCGAACGAACCGCAGTTGCGCCGCATCACCCGCCCCGATCCCGCCAGCCTGCGCGTGAGCGTGGACGGGGTCGAGACGAGCGATGGCTGGACGCTCGATGGCGGCACGGTGGTATTCGACGAAGTCCCTGCCGATGGGGCCGAAATCCGCGCTGGCTTCGTGTTCGATGTTCCCGTTCGCTTCGCCGACGATCGCCTCGACATTGCGGGGGCGGCGTTTGCGGCGGGCGAGGCCCCGAGCGTCGGCGTGGTCGAAATCCGCGAGGCGGCATGAGCAGGCTGTGGTTCGCGCAACCGCTCGAGACGGTGGCGACCTACTGGCGGGTCGCCCGGCGCGACGGGGTGACGCTCGGCTTCACCACCCACGATCGCGACCTCGCCTTCGACGGGCTGGTCCATCGCGCCGCGCCGGGCATGACCCCCGCCGCGATCCGCCTCAATCCCGGGTTCGCGGCCGACAGCGCCGAGATCGAGGGAATCCTGTCGCACGATGCTATCGCAGCCGAGGACCTGTCCGCGGGGCGCTACGACAATGCCCGGATCGCGATCGGCCTGGTGGACTGGGAAAGCCTCGAACGGCACCGGCTCCATACCGGCACGATCGGCACCGTCAGCGCCGAAGGCGGACGGTTCGCGGCCGAGTTGCGTTCGCGCAAGGCCGAGCTGTCGCGCGATCCGGTGCCGCGCACCGGCCCTTCGTGCCGAGCCGAGTTCTGCGGTGCGGAATGCGGGCTCGGCTCGGCGCATTACACGCACCGGGCGGTGCTGAACGCGGTCGATCGCGACGCCAACAGCGTCACCGTCGCGGGCGGCCCCGCCCCGTCAATGCTGGTCGGCGGATGGCTGCGCTGGCGCGACGGCAGCGCAGCCGGGCTGCGGAGCGAGATCGTCGCCACCGACGGCGATGCGGTCGTGCTCGGCGACCTCCTGCCGAGCGACCTCGCGAGCGGTGCACGCGTGATGCTGCGCGAGGGCTGCGACCGGTTGCTGCAGACGTGCGCGACGCGGTTCGCCAACGCGGTCAATTTCCGCGGCGAACCCTACCTCCCGGGCAACGACCTCCTCGCCCGCGGCCCGCGCGCGGCATGACCCCGCCCGACGCGCTGGCCGCAGCCGCCCGCGCGCTCGTCGGAACGCCGTTCCGCCCGGGTGGACGGGACCCTGCGACTGGACTCGACTGCTTCGGATTGCTCCATGCCGCACTGGTCGCGATCGGCATCCAGCCGTCGCTGCCCGCGACCCACCGGCAGCGCAAGCTTGCCTTGCCCGATCTCGACCCGTGGCTTGTCGCCAATCGTCTCGTCATCGCGCAGGCGCCTGCGATCGCAGGCGATGTGATGCTGCTGCGCTGCGGTCCCGCCCAGCCGCATTGCGCAATCCTTACCCTGGCCGGCTTCGTCCATGCCCATGCCGGCCTGCGTCGGGTCGTCGAAACTCCCGGCATGCCCCCGTATCCCCTGCTCTCCCACGCGCGTCTCGACACCCGTCGGGGCACCGATTGAAAGGTACCCGAACATGGCGACACTCGCCCTTACCGCCGTCGGCACGCTCGTCGGCGGCCCGCTCGGCGCTGCCATCGGCGCGCTGGCCGGGCGCGCGATCGACGGCGCGATCATCGGCTCGACATCGCGCGAAGGCCCGCGTCTCGCCGAACTGGCGCTGTCCACCTCGAGCTACGGCCAGCCGATCGCGCAGGTGCACGGCACGATGCGCGCCGGCGGGTCGATCATCTGGGCGACCGACCTGCGCGAGGACAGCACGGTCGCGGGAGGCGGCAAGGGGCGACCGAGCACCACCACCTATTCCTATTCGGCGAGTTTCGCGGTGGCGCTGTCGAGCCGACCGATCGTTCGGCTCGGGCGGGTCTGGGCGGACGGCAACCTACTGCGCGGCGCGGCCGGCGACCTCAAGGTCGGCGGAACGATCAGGGTTCACTCCGGTGGGGCCGACCAGGTACCCGATCCGTTGATCGCGGCTGACAAGGGCGCGAGCTGCCCCGCCTTTCGGGGGATCGCCTATGCCGTGTTCGAGGACCTCCAGCTGGCCGATTACGGCAACCGGATTCCCGCGCTTTCGTTCGAGATTGTCGCAGACGACGGCGCGATCTCGCTGGCCGGACTCGCGGGCGGCGCGGTCGACGGGAATGCGGTCGCGCTCGACGCGTTCGGCGGTTTCGCGCTCGAGGGAGCGCCCGTCGCCGCGCTCGAAACCCTAGCGCAACTTGTGCCGATGGATTGCGACGGCGCGGGGGACCGGCTGGCCGTTCGGGCGTCGGGAACCGCCATCCCGGTCTCGCTCTCGCCCCCGGCCCTCGCCCGGGGCGAGGACCGCTTCGCTCCCGCGACCGGGCAGTCACGGCGACGCCTGCCGCCGGACCCGCGTTCGCTCGGTGCCTTGCGCTATTACGATCCCGCGCGCGACTACCAGCCGGGCCAGCAACGCGCGCCCGGGCCGGTGCCCGATGGCGAGCCGCAGGTCCTCGAAGTGCCCGCGGCGCTCCATGCCGCCGATGCTCGCGCGCTGATCGCCGCCGCCGCACGCCGTCAGACCAACGGGCGCGAAATGCGCTTATGGCGCGACGCGACGCTCGATCCGGGCCTCGGACCCGGGAGCGTCGTGACGCTGCCCGACGAGCCCGGCCTGTGGCGGGTCGCGGGCTGGGAATGGCGCGCCGAGGGTGTCGAATTCGAGCTGGTGCGCATGGTGCCCGGTGATGTCGCGGCGATCGCCGCCAGCCCCGGCCAAGGTCCGACGCTGCCCGACCACCCGATGCCACCGACCTGGATGTCGGCGTTCGAGCTTCCGTGGGACGGTTACGGCGATGGTGCGGCCCCGCGCGTTCATGCGGCGCTCTCGGCCGACCATGCCCTGTGGTCGGGAGCCGCACTCTTCGCGGTCGAACCCGGCGGCGCATTGCGTTCGCTCGGAGCAAGCGGGCGACGCCGCGCGATCGCGGGAACGACGCTCGATCCCCTGCCCCCCGGATCCTCCATACTGTTCGACCGGGCAGCGCGTGTGCGGGTGCAATTGCTCGATCCCGATTTCGCTCTCGCCTCGGCGACCCCCGAGCTGCTGGCCTTTGGGGACAATCGTGCCCTGATCGGCAGGGAAATCGTGCAGTTCGCCTGCGCCGAACCGCTCGGCGGGGGCGTCGTCGAACTCTCGGTCCTGCTGCGCGGCCGCGGAGGAACCGAGCACCTGACGCTCGATCACGCCGCCGGCGAACGCTTCGTCCTGCTCGACGGTGCCGGGCTTGCAATCGATCCCGTGCGGCTCGGCGGCGAAGGCGAACTCGCCGCGATCGGGCTCGCCGATCCGGACCCGGTAACGGGATCGATCGCCAATGCGGGAATTTCGACCCGTCCGCTTTGCCCGGTCCACCCTCGCATTCGGATTGCCGCCGACGGATCACTCGAATGGCGCTGGACTCGGCGCGCGCGCGGCGCGCGGGCGTGGCGCGACGAGGTCGACGTACCGCTCAACGAACAGGTCGAGGCCTACCAGGTTGGCTTTGGCGATCCCGACATGCCGGTGGCGCGGTGGGATGTCGCCGCGCCGGTCTTCACCCTCTCTGCCTCGGAGCTGGTCGTGCTGGACGAGGTCGCGCCCGCGGGGCGCTTCTTCGTCCGGCAGAGTGGCGACCATGCAATGTCACTGCCGCTGCTCCTGCCCCGTCCCTGATCCGAAACCGACCTCTGGAGGCCCCCGATGACCGATCCACTCACCTTTGCCGATTCCAGTCCGCGCTGGTCGCTCCCGCTGCTGTTCGCCGGGCAGGCCCAGAAAGAGATCTTCGTCAACGAAGCGCTCGCCCGACTCGACGCGCTGCTTCATGCGGTGGTCGAGGGTGAGGCCGCCACCCCGCCCGCTTCGCCGGTGGAAGGCGAGGCCTGGATCGTCGGGTCGGGCGCCTCGGGAGCATGGCTAGGGCAGGATGGCACGCTCGCCTGCCGCCAGAGCGGACAATGGCTGTTCCTCGCGCCAACCGAAGGGATGCTCGCCTTCGATCGCGGGGCCGGACAACGCCGCCTTTTTAGCGGAGGCTGGAGCGCCGCACCCACTGTTCCGGCGGCCACCGGCGGCACGACAATCGACACCGAAGCCCGCGCGGCGATCGGGGCCATTGTTGCAGCATTGTCACACTATGGATTGATCTCGGAAAGTTGAGGAACGCGATCCCCTTCGTGCGGTTATTCCCCAGTCCGCCCGGGCAACCGGAGACACGATGGACGGAATCGGCGGGAAACCGCGTTGTTTGTGCAACACCCGGTCCGTTTGTCTGCTTGCGTCGGCAATTTTATGTCGATAGTAAGACGGCTGCTCGGTGGCAATAATCGCTAAAGGGGAATATTAAATGCGTAAACTTGTAATAGGGATGGCGATGGCTTCCACTGCCCTCGCGACGCCTTCGATGGCGCGCGACGGTGCGTGGTATGTCGGCATCGACGGCGGCGTTTCGCTGTTCGAAGATCTCGACATCGCCGCAACGCCCGCAGCAGCTGGTGCCGGCTACACTGCCGATGCCGACCATGAATATGGCTACGATTTCGGCGGCCGTGTCGGCTACGATTTCGGTGCGTTCCGTCTCGAAGCGGAAGCCAGCTATCGTGGCGCCGATCCGGACACGATCCGCGTCGCCGGCGTGACCTACGACGGTACCGTTGTTGGCACGGAACCGGCTGGCGACACCGAATCGCTCAGCTTCATGCTCAACGGCCTGCTCGACTTCGGCCCCGATGACGGCCTCCAGGGCTATGTCGGTGGTGGTGTCGGTATCGCCCGTACCAGTGTCGACGTCGCTACGGTCCTCACCGGCCAGCTCGTCGATGACAGCGATTCGGGCTTCGCCTGGCAGATCCTTGCCGGCGTCCGCGCTCCGCTGACCGACAGCATCGACGTCGGCCTGCGCTATCGCTTCTTCAACCACGACAACGTTGACCTCGTGGCGACCAACGGCGACGCCCTGGCGACCGAGCTGCGCACGCACAGCTTGATGGGCAGCTTCATCTTCAACTTCGGTGGCGCGGAAGCTCCGCCTCCGCCCCCGCCGCCCCCGCCGCCCCCGCCGCCTCCGCCTCCGCCGCCGCCGCCCCCGCCTCCGCCGCCGCCTCCGCCGCCGGCAGTGTGCAACACGGGTCCGTACATCGTGTTCTTCGAGTGGGATCAGTCCGATCTTACCGCCGATGCACAGGGCGTGCTCAACCAGGCTGTCAGCGCCTATCGCAACTGCGGTACCGCGACTGTCATGCTGGCGGGTCACACCGACACCTCGGGTACGCAGGCCTACAACATGGGTCTCGCCGAGCGTCGTAACGACTCGGTTCGTGCTTACCTCAGTGCCAATGGCATCCCGGGTGGCCGGATCACCAGCGAAGCCTTCGGCGAAACGCAGCTGCGCGTTCCGACCGCGGACGGTGTCCGCGAGCTTCAGAACCGCCGCGTGGAAATCAAGTACGCGCCGTAAGCGGCACGGATTTGATCCAAAGATCGAGGGGCCGGAGCAATCCGGCCCCTTTTTCGTTGTCCTCTCGAAACCCGCGCACAATCGGCGCGCTGCCTGCTATCTCAGAGCCCATCACGAGAGAGGACCAATCATGACCGCACGCATTCTCGCCACCGTCGCAGCCGCCACCGCACTCACGGGCTGCATGAGCTTCGGCGACGTTCCTACCGCCCGGGTCGGGCAGGCCACGCTGAGCTACGCCAATGGGGCGCCCGCCGGCACGGTCCAATTGCTGGAAAGCGGCAATCGACTGCGCGTCACTGCGGCAGTCGTGGGCGCGCCGGAGGGCGTGCACGGCTTCCACCTGCACCAGACCGGAACTTGCACCCGCCCCGATTTCACGAGCGCAGGCGGACATCTCAATCCCGAAGGCAAGAACCACGGCACGCTCGATCCCGACGGCGCGCATCTCGGCGACCTACCCAACTTGATAGTGGCCGCGGATGGAACCGGGACGATCGACGCAATGCTGAGCGGTGACCGCGCCGACGCGATCGCTGCGATCTTCGATGCCGATGGCACCGCCGTGGTGCTCCACGCCGGGGCCGACGATTACAAGACCGACCCGAGCGGCGACGCTGGCTCGCGGATCGCCTGCGGGGTCGTCTCCCCGACCTGATCGGCCGGGGTGCGGCGTCTAGTTCCCGACCTGCTCGCCCGCCTCGCGCGCGCGCTCGATCAGGGTCGCGCCCGCGGCGGGAACGAGCTTGAGCGCCGCGAACAGCAGCACCAGCCCGAACGGTACTGCGATCAGCGTCGACAGCACGCCCAGCGAGAGATCGTCTCCGTTGGTGGCCGAAACGTAGCCGGCCATGAACGGGCCGAGCCCGAGGCCGATCAGCGTGGTCGAGAGAAAGAAGGTCGCGGTCGCTAGCCCCCGCATGCGCGGCAGCACCAGCGCCTGGCTCGAAGCGGCCGCCGCACCCAGCGCCGAGGCGCTGAGCATCTGCGCGAAGAAGCTCGCGACGTAGAACACCGGCAGGCTCGCTGTGGTGTAGGCGATCCAGATCGCCGGGATGGGCACGACGAGGCCGAACAGGATCACCCAGACACGCCCGTTCTCGCGCCGCTCGAGCAGGAAGTCCGCGATCCGCCCGCCGAGGATCACGCCGAGGAAACCGGCGACCGCCGACGGCGCGCCGAGGAACCAGCCGAGATCGGACTTGTCCGCACCCAGTGCACGTTCGGCATAGGGTGCGCCCCAATAGCTCGCCGAATAGGCCATGAAGGCGACCGTGCCGTAGCCGAGTACGACGCACAGGAAGGCCGGCGATCCCCAGGTCAGGCGGAAGGTAGGCAGGTCGCGCGCCTTCAAACCCATCGCCCAGCTGAATACGGCGTAGTAGCCGACCCCGAGGAACAGCCACTGGTCCGAAATGAAGCCGGGCATGCCGAAGGCCGACATGAGCGCCGAGCCCGATGGCACGGCTTGCGAAAGCGCCCACGCGAGCACGCCGAAGCCGACAAGCCCGGCGAGGTTTATGACCAGTGCCGAAGTTCCGCGCGAGGCGGCGCCGAAGATGGTGAAGGGCGGGATGACCTGAAACAGTTCGCGGAAGAAACCGCGGAACGGCTGCGGATCCTCGGGCGTCGGCAGGCCGTCGATGGCCCCGCGTACCGGTTCTTTCAGCGTCAGCACCCAGATTGCCAGCAGCAGGCCCGGCAGGCCGACCGCAACGAAGGCCGCTTGCCAACCCGCGAGGCCCAGCGGCCCGCCATCGGGATAGGCGGCGTTCCAGTTCTCGACGATAAGCCCGCCGATCAGCAGCGAGATGCCGCCGCCGATGTAAAGGCCCGAGGAATAGATCGACAGCGCCGTGGCGCGCAGCCGCGCCGGAAACCAATCCGAGATCAGTGAATAGGCCGAGGGGCTCGCGGTCGCCTCGCCCACGCCCACGCCGATCCGCGCTACGGTGAGCGTGGCGGCGTTCTTGGCGAAGCCCGACAGTGCCGTCATCGTCGACCATAGCGCGAGGCCCAGCGCCATCAGCCTCGTGCGTTTCCAGCTGTCGGCGAGGCGCCCGAGCGGGATGCCGAACAGGGCGTAAAACACCGCGAAGGCGGTGCCGTAGAGAAAGCCTAGGTAATCGTCTTCGACATTGAGGTCGGCCTTGATGTCGTTGGCGAGGATCGAGAGGATCTGCCGGTCGACGAAATTGAGGACGTAGACCAGCACGAGGACGCCGAGCGCGTACCAGCTATAGGCCGGCACCTTGTCCTGGGCACCCTTCGGCGCAGGCGCGGTTGCCGGCGCCATCGCCGGATCACGTGTGTCTTCGGCCATTATTTCCCTCCCGATCAAACCGCGTAATGCGTTGTATCCTCAATCCCGGCTTCGTCCATCCCCGCCTTGCGCAATCGGCAGGAATCGCATTCGCCGCAAGCCGCGCCGTCGGGCTGCGGATCGTAGCACGACCAGCTTATCGCCGGGTCGAGCCCGAGCCGCGCGGCTTCGGCGGCGATCTGCGCCTTGGTAAGATGCTGCAATGGTGCATGGAGCGTGAAGTGCTCGCCCTGGTCGCCCGCCTTGGTTGCGATCTGCGCGAGCCGTTCGAATCCGTCGATGAATTCGGGACGGCAATCGGGGTAGCCCGAATAATCGAGCGCGTTGACGCCGATATAGATGTCGCGCCCGCCGAGCGCCTCGGCCCAGCTCAGCGCGAGCGATAAGAACAGCAGGTTGCGCGCGGGCACGTAGGTGACGGGAATCTCCTCGCCGACGCCTTCCTTCGGCACCTCGATATCGGCGGTCAGCGCCGACCCGCCGAACAGTCGCATGTCGAGAGGGACGACTTGATGGTCGTTGATGTCGAGGTGCCGCGCAATCGCCTTCGATGCCTCGATCTCGACCCGGTGCCGCTGCCCGTAATCGACCGTCAACGCGTGCACTACGTACCCCGCTTCCTGCGCGATCGCGGCGCAGACCATCGAATCGAGTCCTCCCGAAAGCAGGACGACAGCGTGTTTGGCAGGACCGGTCATGACACCCGGCTAATGGGGCGAGCGTCGCTTGGCAATCAGCCGAGTTCGGCCGGGTCGATCGCGAAGCGCTTCGAGCAGAACGCGCAATCTACACCGATTGCGCCGTCATCGCCGACCATTTCCGCGCGCTCGTCTGCCGGGAAGCGCGACAGCACGGTACGGTAATGCTCGATCGTGCAGCGGCAGCCGCGCGCGAGCGCCGGTCCCTTCTCGACCCGCACCTCGTCCTCCTCGTGGAACAACCGCCACAGCAGGGCTTCCTGCGAGATCTGCGGATCGAGCAGTTCGGCGTGGGTCAGGCTGCCCGCCATCACGGCGACATGCTCCCATTCGGGATGGTCGAGCCGGACATGCAACCGCTCGCGCCCTTCCTCGCCTTCGGGCAGATGCTGGACGAGGAACCCGCCGGCAACGCAGCCCTGGTCACCCGAACGCGTCGCGACCCGGATCAGGGTCGGCAGCTGTTCGGACTGTCGGAAATAGGATTCACAGGCCTCGGCGAGGGAATCCCCTTCGAGCGGGACGATCCCTTGGTAGCGCTGGCGTTGCTTTCCGACCTCGAAGGTTATCGCCAGGAAGCCCTCGCCGAACAATGCCGCTAGCGAGGGGTTGCTGCCCAGCGCGGCGACCGCTGCCGGGTCGTGATCGACATAGCCGCGCACCTCGCCGCCCCGGTAGTCGCACACCAGCAACGCGACCGCGCCATCCTTGGTCTGCGCCTGCATCGTCAGCTGATCGCTTTCGCCCTTGAGCAGCGAGCCTATCAGCGCGACGAGCGTCAGCGCTTCGGCAAGCAGGTGGGTGATCGGGGCAGGATATGCATGTGCGGAAAGCACCGTGTCGAGCACCGGGCCGAGCCGCACCATACGGCCGCGCGCGTGGCGTTCGGGAATGGTGAAGGTCAGGACGCGATCGAACCCCGTCTCGCCGTTTTCGATCAACATGTTTTCAGGGCTCTCGCTCATAGCTGGTCGAAGCACCAGCGGAGGATCGATTTCTGCGCGTGGATACGGTTTTCCGCTTCGTCGAAGACGATCGATTGCGGGCCCTCGAACACATCTTCGCTGACCTCGTCGCCGACATGCGCGGGCAGGCAATGCAGGAACACCGCGTTGTCGTTCGCACGCGCCATCAGCGCCGCGTCCACCCGGTAGGGCTCCATCGCCGCGAGCTTGGCCTCCGCATGCTCCTGCCCCATCGACACCCAGGTATCGGTGACGAGGACGTCAGCGCCATCAGCGGCAGCTCCGGCATCGCCGGTAAGCGTGATCGTCACGCCCTTCTCGCGGGCGGCGGCGACGAAGCCTTCGTCAGCCTCATAGCCCTCCGGCGTGGCGATTCGCAGGTTGAACTTCATCAGCCCCGCCGCCTCGATGATCGAGTTGAGAACATTGTTACCGTCGCCGAACCATGCGACCTCGAGTCCCGGCAGTTGCTTCCCGTGCTCGACCAGCGTCAGCAGGTCGGCGACGATCTGGCAGGGGTGCGAGCGATCGGTCAGGCCGTTGATCACGGGGACGCTCGCGAAACGGGCCATCTCCTCCACCTTGGCGTGATCGTCGGTGCGAAGCATGATCGCGTCCGCCATCCGGCTCAGCACCCGCGCAGTATCGGCGATGCTTTCGCCGCGACCGAGCTGGCTCGAGGCGCTGTCGAGCACGAAGGCGCTGCCGCCGAGTTGGCGCATGCCGATGTCGAAACTCACGCGGGTGCGGGTCGAGTTCTTCTCGAACACCATGGCGAGCACATGCCCGTCGAGCGGCGCGTCGCTGTCGACGCGCCCCCTGGGCCAGCCCGCCCGTGCTTCCTTGCGATCGATCGCGTCGCCGATCATCGCCGCGATCGCGTCTCCGCCCGCGTCCCCGAGATCGAGGAAATGGCGAGCCCCCATCAGTCTTCCGGGATCTCGTAACTCGCCGCGCCGGCGGAGAGCTTGTCGAAGAATTCGTCGATCTCGGCGTCGCCGATAACCAGCGGGGGCAGCACCCGCAGCGTCTGGTCGCCCGCGGCCACGGTCAGCAGCTGGTGGTTGTCTCGCAGGTGCTGGAAGAACGGCCGGCTCTCGACCTTCATGCGGATGCCGAGCATCAGCCCGCGCCCGCGGACGAAGTCGAACAATTCGGGATAATTTCCGATGAACTGTTCGAGCCGGCTGCGGATCCGCTCGCCCTTCTCGCGCACTTCGGCGAGGAATTCGTCGTTCGCGACCGCTTCCATCACCGCCATGCCCGCCGCCATCGCGAGCGGGTTGCCGCCATAGGTCGAGCCGTGGGTTCCGAAGGTCATGCCCCGCGCGGCCTTTTCGGTCGCGAGGCAGGCGCCGAGCGGGAAGCCGCCGCCAATCCCCTTGGCGGTGGCGAGGATGTCGGGCTCGATGCCGTATTGCTCGTAAGCGTAGAGCGTGCCGGTGCGCGCGACGCCGCACTGGACTTCGTCGAGCACGAGCATGAGATCGTGTTCGTCGCACAGCGCCCGCAGGCCCTGCAGGAATTCTTCGGACGCGGGGCGGATGCCGCCCTCGCCCTGGATCGGTTCGACGAGGAAGCCAGCGGTGTGCGGCCCCATCTGCGCCTTGGCGCTCTCGAGGTCGTCAAACTCGGCATATTTGAACCCGGCGAGCATCGGGTAGAACCCCTTGTGCATCTTCTCCTGGTTCGAGGCGCTGATCGTCGCCATCGTGCGACCGTGGAAGGCGTTCTTGAAGGTGATCAGCTCGTAGCGTTCCTCGTTCCCGGCGTGCTGGTGATAGGCGCGCGCGGTCTTGATCGCGGTCTCGACCGCCTCCGCTCCGGAATTGGTAAAGAAGGCGGTGTGGGCAAAAGTGTGATCGACCAGCTTCTGCGCCAGCGCCTCGCCCTGCGGGCTGCCATAGAGGTTGGAGACGTGCATCAGCGTCGCGGCTTGGCGCTGGATCGCGCCGATCAGGCCTTCGTGGCTGTGGCCGAGCAGGTTGACCGCGATCCCGCTGGCAAAATCGAGATAGCGCGTACCGTCTTCGTCGATCAAATGGCAGTGGTCGCCGCTCACCGGCCGCACGTCGCAGCGAGGATAGACGGGCATCAGCGGGGTGATCGACATGGGTGGCAGGCTCCTCTCACGATTGCGCAAAAGCAAATGGCGGCCCCCTGTGGGACCGCCATTCATGCCTCTAGGCCTGCGCCGCTACGGGGTCAAACCCGCCGTGCAGCGCGATGCGATCAGTCGTTGACGGGCACCAGGTTGACGGCCGAGAACTTGCCGCGGCGATCGACTTCGATATCGAATTCGTAGCGTTCGCCCTCGTCGATCCCCGACAGGCCGGAGCGTTCAATCGCGCTGATGTGAACGAAGGCATCGTCCTTCCCGTCGTCGCGCGTCAGGAAGCCGAAGCCCTTCATCGAATTGAAGAACTTGACCGTGCCGGTCGCCTTCTCGCCGGTCAGCTGGCGCCGCGGAGCCTCGTCGCGGTCGCGCGCCGGGCGCGACTCGACCGGAATCACGTCGCCGACGACCTGGAGATCGGCCGCCGAAACCTTGCCACCGCGATCGACGAGGTTGAATTCGAGTTCCTGGCCCTCGGCCAGCCCTTCGAGACCCGCGCGTTCGACCGCGCTGATGTGCACGAACACGTCGTCGCCGCCGGTTTCCTGCTGGATGAAGCCGAAGCCCTTCTGCGAATTGAAGAACTTGACCGTGCCCTTGCCGGTGCCGACGACCTGGGCGGGCATGCCGCCGCCGCGCGGGCCACCGCCACTGCCACCGCCGCCACGGAAGCCACCGCCTCCGCCGCCGAAGCCGCCACGATCGCCGCCGCGGTCGTTGAAACCGCCGCCGCCACCACGGTCCTGCCAGCCGCCACCGCCGCCGTATCCGCCGCGATCGCCGCCACCACGGTTGCCGTAGCCGCCGCCACCGCCGCCGCCAAAATCACCACCGCCGCCGAAGGGATCGAAACCTTCTTCGCCGATATTGTCTCGTTTGTCGCGACCTCGTCCCCGACGGCCTTTATCGTAACCCATTAAATCTCAACGCCTTCGTCCTGCCCATAAACTCGCGCAAATCCGGCCCCGGGCTGGGCACGAATCGCATTGGGTAAAGTCACAATCAGGCGTAACCTTCCCCCCAACAAACCCTGTGCATAACTTAACCTTGCACAGAATCCCACTGATATTCGAATTTTGCCTTTGGACAACGTCAATCGTGGCATTTGTGCCGCGCGTCCACACGCTTGATCGAGATCCGGTCACACACCATCTATGCGGGGAATCGCTAGCGAGGAAATTCCATGAGCACGTTCAAGCCCTTGTCCGATACGGTCTTCACCAGCCCCCAGATCGATCCGTCCGACCTCGCCGAAGCTAAGGCGCAGGGCATCACGCTCGTGGTAAACAACCGTCCGGACGACGAAGAGGCCGGGCAGCCGGCAGGTGCCGAGATCGAGGCTGCGGCCAGGACGCTGGGGCTCGATTACGTCGCGATACCCATTTCGGGCACTTTCGAGGCCGCGAAGGTCGACGCGATGCGCGACGCGCTAGCCAAGAACGACGGCAAGACGCTCGCCTTCTGCCGTACGGGCACGCGCTCGGCGCATCTGTGGGGCCTCGCCGAGGCCCGCGATGGCTCCCCGCTCGACGCAATCAAGCAAGCCGGCGCGGACGCCGGATACGATCTCTCCCGCCTCGACGCCCTCCTCGCGCAGCTCTGATCGCGAGGCCCTATTTGCGGTAGTCGAGCGGCGGATCGCGATCGCCGAGCAGCGAGACGTATTCGTAATCCTCGCCCCGCGCGGCATCGAATTCGGCCCGCGCCGCGGCGCGCAGCGCAGGGTCGGTGAACAATTCGGCCGCCATCAGCGCCAGCGCCTTGGCCGCGACCTGCGTGCCCTTGATCCCGATCGAGGAACCGCTCGCGGCAACCGCCTGCCAGCTATGTGCCGAAGTGCCCGGAACCCAGGTCGCGGTGCGCACGCCGACGGTCGGGGTGGCCCAGGACACGTCGCCGACATCGGTCGAGCCGTAGCCGAGCGTGACGTCGTAGGGCTGGATCTCGCCTGCTTCGGCGAGCGGCGGTGCACCCGCGCCCAGCGTCTCGCGGAGCTGCGCGGCGTAGGCGCGCTCTTGTTCGGTGTAGTCGACTCCGCCGACCTCGCGCAGCTTGGCATCCATCACCTTAGCCAACGTTTCGTTGACCAGCAGCGGGTTGTTGCCGTGGATGATCTCCCAGTCGACCGTGGTCCCGGTGCCCATCGCGGCGCCCTTCGCCGTATCCTCGAGCCGGGCCCACAGCGCGCGGACCTCGTCGGCGTCTGAATGTCGCACATAATAGAACACTTCGGCGAAATCGGGGATCACGTTGGGGGCCGCGCCGCCCTCGGTGATCACGTAATGGATGCGCGTGTCCATGCTGGTGTGCTCGCGCATCATGTTGACCATCATGTTCATCGCCTCGACCCCGTCGAGCGCGCTGCGCCCGCGCTCGGGCGCGCCGGCGGCGTGGGCCGACACACCGCGAAAGCGGAACTTGGCCGAACGGTTGGCGAGGCTGGTGCGCGCCGCCGCGCTGTTCTCGTCGCCGGCATGCCAGTGCAAGGCGATGTCGACATCGTCGAACAGGCCCGCGCGGGTCATGTAGACCTTGCCCGAACCGCCCTCCTCGGCCGGGGTCCCGTAGAGCCGGACGCGGCCCGGCGTGCCGGTCGCCTCGAGCCATTGCGCGGTGGCGATGGCCGCGGTGAGCGAGCCGGCGGCGAAGAGGTTGTGCCCGCAGGCATGGCCAGCGCCGAGTTCAGATGGCTCACGCGTCGGCGAGGCCGTCTGGCTGATCCCCGGCAGCGCGTCGTATTCGGCGAGGATCGCGATCACCGGCCCGCCCGATCCGAATTCGGCGGTGAACGCGGTCGGGATGTCGGCCACCCCTTCCTCGATCCGGAAGCCCGCCTCGCGCAATTGCGATTTGAGCAGATCGGCGGAGCGCTCTTCCTGGTAACCCAGTTCGGCCCATTGCCAGATCTGCAACGCGGTTTCCTGCGTGCGCGCGAATTCAGCCTCGACCAGCGCGGCCGGATCGGGGGCGGCCTCCTGCGCCTGGGCATCTGCGATAGGCGCGATCGCGGGCGTGGCGAGTAATATCGCCGCGGCGACGGTGAATGGTTTCATCGGCTGCTTCTCCCTTTGGCCCATTACCTGCCCCACCACGCGCCACTTGGAAAGCCCCCGGAGATTGGGCAGAGAAGGCAGATGGATATCCCGCCCACCCTGCTGCAGTTCGCCGGTTCGCTCGCCGCGATTCTCGCGCTCAGCTGGCTGGTGTGGAAGCTCGACCTGGGCGGCGATGAGCGCATCCGCGACGAGGAGCACGCCCGCCGCCTCGCCGATGAGCAGTTGCACGGCTACGAACCCACGGAAATCGCGATCGACCGGTCGGGCTATGGCGCGATCATGCGCGATGCCACGGGCCGGGTGATGGTGCTGCGGCGCCATGGCGCGCATTTTGCCGGTCGCCTCCTGACCGGCCACGCGACCTGCCGGCTCGACCAGCGCCAGTTGACGATCGGGACCGACGACAAGCGCTTCGGCACGGTCACGCTCGATCTCGGCGACCGCGCCGGCCATTGGGCGGCGAGCCTTCGCCGGTTATAAGGGTCGCCGAGCATGCCCGATCTCAATCCGACCGAACTCGCCGTACCCGGCTTCGTCCTGCTCGTACTGATCGAGATGGTCTGGGCGTGGAAGAAGCGCCCGACCAGCTACGAACCGCGCGATACGCTCACCAGCCTGTCCTTCGGGCTCGGTAGCACGGTGGCGGGGCTGTTGACGGGCGGGTTCTTCCTCGCGCTGTTCCTCGCCGCGTGGGAATATCGCCTGTTCGACATCGGCTGGGTGTGGTGGGCGTGGATCGCCTGTTTCGTGCTCGACGACCTCGCCTATTACTGGATTCATCGCTTCGGCCACCGCGTGCGCTGGTTCTGGGCCAGCCATGTGAACCACCATTCCTCCCAGCACTACAATCTCAGCACCGCGCTGCGACAGACCTGGACCGGGTTTCTGACGCTCGGATTTGCCTTCAAGCTGCCGCTCGTCCTGCTCGGCTTCCACCCGGTGATGATCGTGATCTGCGGCGGCTTCAACCTGATCTACCAGTTCTGGATCCATACCGAGGCGATAGGCAAGATGCCGCGCTGGTTCGAGGCGGTGATGAACACGCCGAGCCATCATCGCGTCCACCACGCGACCAATCCGCGCTATCTCGACCGCAATTACGCGGGCGTCTTCATCGTCTGGGACAGGATGTTCGGCACCTTCGAGGAGGAACGCCCCGAAGAGGAGGACATCCGTTACGGCATCGTCAAACAGCTCGGCAGCTTCAACCTGCTATGGGCGGTGTTCCACGAATGGATCGGGATCGTGCAGGATATGTGGCGCGCGCCGTGGAAGCACAAACTGTCCTACCTGCTGCGCCCGCCCGGCTGGACGCATGACGGCAGTCGCGAGACCTCTGACCAGATTCGCGCGCGCTGGCAGGCCCGGCATCCCGAAGGACATGACAAGTCGGGCGTTGCCGAGACTTAATCGCGCGCTTAAACCTTCTTCTAGAGGAGAGGGTTTTGGACACATTCGATATCATCGTCGTGGGTGGCGGCAGCGCGGGAAGCGCGGTTGCCGCGCGGCTGGCCGAGGATCGCGACCGCAGCGTGTGCCTGCTCGAGGCGGGCCCGCGCAACAACGACTGGCGCGTGCGCACGCCGGGCATGATGCCGTTCCTGCGCGGATCGCAGAACTACCGTTACGACACGGTCCCGCAGAAAGGGTTGAACGGTCGCGTCGGCTACCAGCCGCGCGGACGCGGGCTCGGCGGGTCGTCGGCGATCAATGCGATGATCTACATCCGCGGCAACAAGTGGGATTACGACAATTGGGCGCAGCTCGGGTGCGACGGCTGGGCCTATGAAGATGTGCTGCCCTATTTCAGGCGCAGCGAGCACAATGTCCGCGGAGAAAGCGAATATCACGGCGGCAGCGGGCCGCTCTACGTGTCGGACCAGCTCTGGCCCAACCCGGCGAGCCGCCATTTCGTCGAGGCCGCCGCCGCGCTCCAGATGCCCGAGACGCGCGATTTCAACGGCGAGCGACAGGAAGGCTTCGGGCTCTACCAGGTCACGCAGAAAAACGGCGAGCGCTGCTCGGCTGCGCGGGCCTATATCGAGCCTCGCCGCGAGCAGGACAATCTCGATATCCGCACCGGCGTGCTGGTCGAGAAACTGGTGATCGAGGACGGTCGGGTCACCGGGGTCGCGATCAAGCGCGGCTTCCGGCGCGAAGTGGTGAGGGCGCGCGGCGGCGTAGTGCTGTCGGCCGGCGCGTTCAACTCTCCGCAGATCCTGATGCTATCAGGGATCGGCCCCGCCGATCACCTGCGCGAACACGGGATCGCGGTGGTCGACGACAGGCCCGCCGTCGGTTCGGACCTGCAGGACCATATCGATTACGTCTCGAGCTGGGAGACCGACAGCCACGTACCGATCGGCGATTCGCGCGAAGGCACGGTGCGCACGCTGAAGGCGATGCTCGAACACCGCCGCCACAAGACCGGCATGATGACCACGCCCTATGCCGAAAGCGGCGGGTTCTGGACCGTCACCGACGGCGCGCCGGCCCCCGATATCCAGTGGCATTTCGTCCCCGCCATGCTCGAGGATCACGGACGCGAAAAGGTGAAGGGGCATGGTTTCTCGCTTCACGCCTGCGTGCTGCGCCCCGAAAGCCGCGGCATGGTGCGGCTGGCGAGCGACCGGGCGAAGGACGCCCCCGCGATCGATCCCAATTTCCTCGACGACGAGCGCGACATCGCAACCTTGCGCGCAGGCGTGCGCCTGTCGCATCGGATCGTCGAGGGTGCGGCGCTGCAACGCTACAAGCCACGCGATCGCCATCCGGTCGATCTCGGAGACGACGAGGCGCTCGACGAAATGATCCGCAACCGCGCCGACACCGTCTACCACCCGGTCGGCACCTGCCGGATGGGAAGCGACGAGGACAGCGTGGTCGATCCGAAGCTCAAGGCGCGCGGGGTCGACGGGCTGTGGATCGCCGATGCCTCGATCATGCCGCGGCTGATCTCGGGCAACACCAATGCGCCGAGCATCATGATCGGCGAGAGGTGCGCGGATTTCGTGCGGGAAGCCTTGGGTTGAATTTCTCGACCGGGTGACGCCGGCGCGGTGGCGTCTCCATGCCGCCCCGGTTCCCCATCACACTCAAACCAGCTCGATCTCCGCGACGATCGGCAGGTGGTCCGAGGCCTGAAGCGACAATTCGCTCAGGTGCACATGGGTCGAGCGGCAGTGCCATTCGGGCGAAATTACTATCCGGTCGAGGCAGGCGATCGGACGGCGGGTGGGGAAGGTCGGGCCGGTCTGGCAGACGTGCCAGGGCCCCTCGAATTCCTGCATCGCCCCGCTGCGGTCGCCCCACTGGTTGAAATCGCCCATCAGCACCGCGGGCGGATCGCCGTCGCTGTCGGCAAGATGGTTGAGCACGGTACGGATCTGCTGGCGACGGCGCAGGCCCGATAGGTCGAGATGCATGCCGATCACGCGCACGGTGGCCTCGCCGACGTGGAAATCGGCGCGCACCGCGCCGCGCGGCTCGAGCGTGGGTAACTCGACGTTCTTGACCGCCGGCACGCCGTATTCCGGACGCGCGATGATCGCGTTGCCGTGCCAGCCGAGGCTCGGCGTCGCCGGGTTGCAATCGACCGCCTGCCAGCCGGCTTCGAACAGCGCCATCTCGGAGAGGATCGCGTCGCGCGTGCCGAAGCGCTTGTCGGCTTCCTGCAGTGCGACGATATCGGCGTCGATTTCCTTGAGCACCGCCAGGATGCGCTCGGGATCGCGGCGCCGGTCGAGCCCCACTCCCTTGTGAATATTCCAGCTCGCGACGCGGATCTGCATATCCGGTCGAACGGTAACCACCGGTGCGCGGTTCCTCAACGTTCCTTGGTGGCGCTGAAGGTCAGGTCGGGGTGCTTTTCCTGCTGGTAATTCACGTCCCAGGCGCTCTTCGCCATGAACACGAGGTCGCCGTCGCGGTCGCGCGCCAGGTTGGCGCGGTTGAAATCCTCGAACTGGCGGACGCCGTCGTCAGGGCCGGTTACCCAGCGCGCCGTATCGAACGGCGCGGCCTCGAGCGCGGCGTCGACCTTGTATTCGGCCGCCAGCCGCGAGACGAGCACTTCCAATTGCAGCTGGCCGACCACGCCGACGATGTGCTGTGCGCCGAGCTCGGGGTAGAAGACCTGGATCACGCCTTCCTCGGAAAGGTCGTCGAGCGCCTTGCGCAATTGCTTGGTCTTGGTCGGGTCCTTGAGCTGGACGCGGCGCAGGATCTCGGGCGCGAAGTTGGGTAGGCCGGTGAAGCGCACCGTGTCCTTCTCGCTCAGCGTGTCGCCGACACGCAAGGTACCGTGATTGGGAATACCGATGATGTCGCCCGGAAGGGCGGTGTCGGCAATCTCGCGATCCTGCGCGAAGAACATGATTGGCGAGTGCACCGCGATTGGCTTGCCCAGCCCCGAAGGCGTGAGCTTCATGCCGCGCCTGAAGGTCCCGCTCGCCATCCGCATGAACGCGATCCGGTCGCGGTGGTTGGGGTCCATGTTGGCCTGGACCTTGAAGATGAACCCGGTGACCTCGTCGCGGGTCGGTTCGACGAAACCCTCGTCCGAAGGTTGCGGGCGCGGCGGCGGCGCGTATTGCGCCAGCGCCTCGATCAGCTCGGTCACGCCGAAGCTCTTCAGCGCCGAACCGAAATAGACCGGCGTCAGGTCGCCGCTGCGATAGGCGTCGATGTCGAATTCGGGATAGCCGATCTTGGCGAGCTCGATCTCCTCGGCAAAGCGATCGGGGATTTCGGGTTCGCAATCGCGCTTGCCTGCGAATTCCTTCGACGGGCCTTCGGGCCGCGCGACGCAACCGGTGGCAAAATCGAGCACGCCTTCGAACTCGCCGCCCATGCCGACCGGGTAGGCCTGCGGACTGACGTCGAGCGCGAGCATGTCGGCGATCTCGTCGAGCAGTTCGAACACCGGCCGGCCTTCGCGGTCGACCTTGTTGACGAAGGTGATGATCGGCACGCTGCGCAGGCGACAAACCTCGAACAGCTTGCGCGTCTGCGGCTCGATGCCCTTCGCGGCGTCGATCACCATCACGGCGGAATCGACCGCGGTCAGCGTGCGATAGGTATCTTCGGAGAAGTCTTCGTGCCCCGGCGTGTCGAGCAGGTTGAAGGTGATTCCATCACGCTCGAAGGTCATCACCGAGCTCGTCACCGAGATCCCGCGCTGCTGCTCGATCTTCATCCAGTCCGAACGCGCGCGTCGCGCCTGGCCGCGCGCCTTGACTTCGCCGGCGAGATGGATCGCGCCGCCCTGCAGCAGGAGTTTCTCGGTCAGCGTCGTCTTGCCCGCGTCGGGATGCGAGATGATCGCGAAGGTGCGGCGGTTTGAAATGGCGTCGGTCATGATTGCGCCGCGCCGCCTAGCGGGCGCAGCGCCGCAAGGCCAGCGTGAAAAGGGCCAGCGCGAAACGCCTAGCGGGCCAGCCCCTTTGCAATCAGCGCATTGGCGATCCGCGCCACCTCGCCCACCGGGCGGTCCTCGTCCATCACCCCGAATTTGAGGCCGAGGAACACGTTCATCCCCATCAGCGCCCAGGCGTGGACTTCGTCGATGGGGCCGGAGATCGCGCCCTCGGCTGCGGCTTCCTGCAACCGTTCGAGGATACGCGCGGCGGTGCGCTCGTAATGCTCGCGCCAGCTGTCGGGCGCGACGAATTCGGCCTCGTCGATGATGCGATAGATTTCCTTATGGTCGCGGGCGAAGCCGAGGAAGGCCTCGAGCGCGGCGCCTTCGCGCCCGACCGGATCCTCGATCCCGGCGATCGCGGGCGCGACCGCGTCCTTCACCCGGCCCGACATGTCGCGCACCAACGCGCGGAACAGCGCGTCCTTGCTGTCGAAATAGGTGTAGAACGTGCCCAACGCCACGCCCGCGCGCTTGGTGATCGAGACGATCGAGCTTTCGTGAAAGCCCCGCTCGCCGAATTCGGCCTCCGCCGCATCGAGCAGGGCGCGCTGGGTCTTGCGCCCGCGCGCGGTCCGCGGGGTCTTGTCTGCGCTCTTCTCGGCTGCCGCGTCGGCCATCGTCACTCTCCAGGAAACCGGCCCCTGCAATTACAAGTTGAAACCCGGTTCAACTTTCAGCATAAGGACGAACGAGCGGCGGTCAAGCCGCCACGATTGAGGGAGAGGATCAATGAATTTCGCGAGCAAATCGCTGCGCCGCGCGCTGCTGACCGGGATCGCCGCCGCGCCTTTCATGGCTTTCGCAAGCCCCACCGTCGCGCAGGATGCGCAAGGCGAGGACGACAGCGCCACTGAGGCCCAGGGCGAAGTGGTGCCCGAAGGCAATCGCGTGATCGTAACCGCACGCCGCCGCGAGGAACAACTCGTCGACGTGCCGATTGCGATCACCGCCTATTCGGCCGACCAGCTCCAGCTCTCGGGCGCGCAGGACATCACCGAAATCGGCCAGACCACCCCCAACGTCACGCTCGAGCCGTCGCGCGGGACCAATTCGACGCTGTCGGCCTTCATCCGCGGCGTGGGGCAGCAGGATCCGGTGTCGGGCTTCGAACAGGGCGTCGGCATCTATCTCGACGACGTTTACCTCAACCGTCCACAGGCCGCGGTGCTCGACATCTACGATATCGAGCGGATCGAGGTGCTGCGCGGCCCGCAGGGCACGCTCTACGGTCGCAACACCGTCGGCGGCGCGGTCAAGTATGTGAGCCGCAAGATCGACGACGAGCTCTCGATCCGCGGCCGCGCGACCTATGGCGAGTACAACCAGCTCGACGGCGTCGTTTCGATCAGCGGTCCGGTGAGCGGAGACGGTACGCTGCGCCTCGGTGCCGCCGCCGCACGCCTTACGCGCGACGGGTTCGGAACCAACCTCACCACCGGTGAGGACAATTACGACAAGGACATCTGGGCGCTGCGCGTCTCGGGCGAAGTTCACACCGACGGGTTCTTCGCACGCCTCGCGGTCGATACGACCGACGACGATTCGAACGCCCGCGGCGGTACCCGGCTGATCCCCGGCCTGCTCAGCGGCGCGCCAATCCTCGACAATGTCTACGACACCCGCGGCGGGCTGGACGACCCGACGCAGGAAGTGAATTCCTTCGGCGTCGCGCTGTCGATGGAAGCCTATCTCGGCGATTCCGTGACCCTGCGATCGATCAGCGCCTATCGCGACGACGACAGCAATTCGCCGATCGATTTCGACGCCCTGCCGGCGGTAGATCTCGACGTGCCGGCCATCTACGTCAACGACCAGATCAGCCAGGAATTCCAGGTTCTCTACGAAACCGACCGGCTCAACGTGCTGGGCGGGTTCTACTTCCTCGATGCCAATGCGCTGACCGAGTTCGACGTCCGCATCTTCACGACCTTCCCGGGCCTCACCGCCTTCACTTCGGCCAATGTCGAGACCGAGACCTTCGCGGTGTTCGGGGACCTGACTTACGACCTCACCGACCAGCTAAGCCTGTCGGTCGGCGGGCGCTACACTTGGGACGAGCGCAAGGCGACGATCCTGCGCCAGAACTATCTCGGAGGCGGCTCGCCCACCTTCGGCGGCGCGGGCATCCCGTTCGGCGCACCGGGCACCGACTTCATCGGCTCGGCGAGCTTCGAGAAGTTCACCCCGCGTGCCAACCTCGCCTACCAGCCGACCCCTGACATGACGCTCTACGCGTCCTATTCGCAGGGCTTCAAGGGCGGCGGCTTCGACCCGCGCGGCGCGGGCTCCAACGCCCCCGACCTCGACAATGACGGCGTGCGTTCGGACGACGAGATCGCCGCCTTCCTCAGCTTCGCGCCCGAAAGCGTCGACAGCTACGAACTCGGCTACAAGGCCGCGCTGATGGACGGCAATCTCAACCTTGCCGTCGCCGCATTCCGAGCCGATTATACCGATGTCCAGATCCCCGGTTCGGTGGCCTGCACCGTCGGCGGCCTGCCCAGCTTCTGCGGGATCGTGTCGAACGCCGGCAAGGCCCGCTTCCAAGGCTTCGAAGGTGAATTCAACGCGAGTTTCGGGCAGGACTGGTACAATGACGGCAGCCGCATGATCGCGTCCGGCTCGGTCGGCTATATCGACGCCGAATATCTCGAATACATCACCGATATCGGCGGCACGCCGACCGACCTGGCCGAATTCCGCGAAGTGCAGAACACCCCCGAATGGACCGCCAGCGGCACGCTCGCCGCCGAGGCCCCGCTCGGCTCGGGCGAGCTCTATGCCGGTTTCACGCTGAGCTATCGCAGCAAGACCTACCAGTTCGAGATCCCGAACGA
This sequence comes from Pseudoblastomonas marina, assembly GCF_034374265.1. NCBI lineage: Bacteria > Pseudomonadati > Pseudomonadota > Alphaproteobacteria > Sphingomonadales > Erythrobacteraceae > Pseudoblastomonas > Pseudoblastomonas marina. The sequence goes on from NZ_CP139718.1 coordinate 2,219,597, forward strand.
ATATCTCGACCAGGACGGCTACACGCTGATGGATGCGAGCATCGTCTATCGCAGCGAAGGCAATCGCTGGTCGATCGGGCTCTACGGCAAGAATTTGACCGACGAGCGCTACAAGACCTCCGGCTACACCTTCGTGCGGACCGACCCGGTGACCGGCGCAATCCCGCTGGGTACCAACGGTTTTCCGATCCCGACGCTCGGCCCCGAAGGCACGCTGACTGCGTTCTACGGCGCGCCGCGACAGGTCTTCGTGACGCTGACCTTCGACTACTGATCTCGATCTAGGATCGCAGGGAGGGGCGGTGCCGCGAGGCGCCGCCCCTTTCTTTTGATATCTCGTCGAGTCAGTCCTTGTCGCGCGCGACGCGGAAGCCCGCGAAGTCCTGCGTGACGGGCATCAGCTCGATCCGGTTGATGTTGAGATGCGGCGGCAGCTCGGCGATCCACAGCACGGTATCCCCAATATCCTCCGCCGTCATCGGATCGGCCCCGCGGTAGAGATCGTCCGAGGCCTGCTGGCTCCCGGTACGCACCATGGTGAACTCGGTCTCGACCATCCCCGGCTCGATGCAGGTCACGCGCACCCCGGTGCCGTGGAGATCGGCCCTGAGGGCTAACGTGAAATGATTGGCGAAGGCCTTCGACCCGGCATAGACGTTGCCGCCGGGGTAGATGTAGCTGCCCGCGACCGAGCCGATGGTGACGATGGCTCCCTTGCGCTCGATTAGCCCCGGCAGCAGCTTGCGCGTCAACCGCACCATCGCCGAGACATTGGTGTCGATCATGGTCTGCCAATCGTCGAGATCGGCCTCCTGCGCGGGCGCGAGCCCCTGCGCGAGACCGGCATTGTTCACCAGCAGGTCGATCCCGGCGAACTCCGCCGGAAGCGCGGCGATCGCGGCATCCATAGCTTCACCGTCGCGCACGTCGAACACGCAGGGATGCACCTTGTCGGCACCGAGTTCGGCGACCAGAGCATCGAGCCGCTCCTTGCGCCGCCCGGTGGCGACGCAGCGCCAGCCGGCCTTGACCAGTGCTTCGACGGTGGCCTTCCCAATGCCTGCGGTCGCGCCCGAAACGAATGCGGTCTTGGTCATCCTCTCAACTCCCCACCCTGCTTGGACGCCGCGGCGGTAATGGCGTCGGAGATCGCCTTGAGCTCCTGCTCGGTGAAGCTCTTCTCACCCGGCTGGAGCGTGACCTCGATCGCCAGCGAACGCTTGCCTTCGCGCACGCCTGACCCTCGGAAATCGTCGAAGATACGCGCATCGACGATATGCGTCTTGTCCGCGCCCTTGACCGCGCGAAGCAGGTCGCTGGCGGGCTTTTCGGCATCGAACAGGAAGGCGAAGTCGCGCGTGACTGCCTGCAGCGCCGGGGGCGCATAGGCCGGGCGGGCAAAGTCCGACTTGCGGCCCTTGGGCAGTGCGTCGAGGTAGATTTCGACCGCCGCGACCGGTGCATCCACATCGAAGCTCTCGATGGTGCGCGGATGAAGCATGCCGAAGCGCGCGAGCACATTCTTCGGCCCCAAGCGAAGCGTGCCCGACTGGCCGGGGTGGAATTGCGGCCCTGCCTCGCCGAATACCATCAGGTTGTCGACCGGGGCGCCCGCCGCCGCGAGCAAGGCCAGCGCCTCGCCCTTGGCATCGTAGGCGTCGAATCCCTGCGCCTTGCCGGTCGCCCAGCCGCGCGGGGTCTTGTCCCCCGCGAACACCGCGCCGAGCGTCAGCTGTTCGTCGCTCGCGCCATTCTTGCCGCGACCGTAGCGGCGCCCGACCTCGAACAGCCGCAACGACGTAGCGCCGCGATCGAGGTTCCGCTGCACCGCCATGAGGAGCCCGGGCAGCAGCGAGGGCCGCATCGTCTTGAGGTCTTCACTGATCGGATTTGCCAGCGACCAGAGCTGCGCGCCCTCTTCGGCGAAGCGCTCGGCCACGTCGGTCGGCAGGAACGACCAGGTCACCGCCTCGTGCAGCCCGCGGGCCGCAGCCGCACGGCGCACCCGGCGCTCGAGCTTCTGCTCGGCGGTCGCAGTGGGTCGTGCAACGCCTTCTGCCCGCGGCAACGCGACGCTCTCGACCTTGTCGAGGCCGTGAATACGCACGATTTCCTCGACCAAGTCGGCGGCGCCTTCGATATCATGGCGGCGCGGCGGGCAGGTGACCTGCCAGTCGGCATCGACCGAGAAATCGAGCGATTCGAGGATGCACCGCTGTTCGTCCTCGGCGATCTCGACGCCGCCGAGATTGGCGGTGAGCGCCGGATCGAACTGGAGGGTCCTGGCATCAGCCGGAGCCTTGCCCGCCACCGTGACCTCGGTCGGCTCGCCGCCGCAGGTCTGCACGATCAGGTCGGTGAGCAGCGCCAGCCCGTCATCGAGGAAGGCGGGATCGACTCCGCGCTCGAACCGCGTGCGCGCGTCGGTGGCAAGGCCGAGCTTGCGCCCGGTCACCCCGATCGCCTCGGGCTCGAAATAGGCGATCTCGAGCAGGACGTCGGTGGTCTCGCCGGTCACCGAACTGTGCTCGCCGCCCATGATCCCGCCGATATCGTGCACGCCTTCGTCGTCGGCGATCACGGTCATTCTGTCGTCGAGCGTGTAGGTCTTGCCGTTCAATGCCTCGACTGTTTCGCCATCTTTCGCGCGCCGCGCGACCACCGCGCCCGACAGCTTGGCGAGGTCGTAGACATGGGCCGGGCGGCCGCAGGCGAGCATCAGGTAATTGGTGCAATCGACCAATGCCGAAATCGGTCGCTGGCCCGCATCGATCAGCCGCTTCTGCAACCACTCGGGCGAAGCGCCGTTCTTGACGCCGCGAATGACGCGCGCGTGGAAGGCCGGGCAGCCTTGCGCATCGTCGGTCCGCACCTCGACCGGGCACGCGCCCGCGCCGTCGATCGCGGGCACCTCGACCGGCTTGAACGTGCCGAGCCCCGCCGCCGCGAGATCGCGCGCGATCCCCATCACGCCCATGCAATCGGGGCGGTTGGGGGTGATTGCGACATCGAAGATCGGCGAGGAAGCGGCGTAATCGGCAAAGGCTTGCCCGACCGGGGCATCCCCGGGCAGTTCGATGATCCCGTCGTGCTCGTCGCCCAATTCGAGCTCGCGCACCGAACACATCATGCCGTTCGATTCGACCCCGCGGATCGCGCTCTTGCGCAATTCCATACCGTTGGTCGGCACCACCGCGCCGGGCAGGCCGAGCACGCCCTTCATCCCTGCGCGCGCATTGGGCGCGCCGCAGACAACCTGCAGCGGGTCGCCTTCACCGGTATCGACCGTAAGCACCTGGAGCTTGTCGGCATCGGGGTGCTTCTCGGCGGTGAGGACCTCGGCGACCCGGAAACCGGCGAGCCGTTCGGCCGGGTCTTCGACGCCTTCGACCTCGAGCCCGATCGCATTGAGCGTCTCGGCGATCTGCGCGGCATCGGCCTCGGTGTCGAGGAAGTGCTTCAGCCATTCGAGCGAGAACTTCATGCGCGTTCTCCCACGCCGGAGGAAAGGGTCGGTACGGCCAGCGGATCGAAGCCGTAATGGTCGAGCCAGCGCACGTCGCCGTCGAAGAAGGCGCGCAGATCGTCCATCCCGTATTTGAGCATGGCGAGGCGATCGACGCCCACGCCGAAGGCGAAGCCCTGCCATTCGCCGGGCTCGAGCCCGGCGAATTCGAGCACGCGGGCATTGACCATGCCGCTGCCGAGCAGCTCCATCCAGTCGTGTCCTTCGTCATCGCCGTTCCCGCCGACGACCCGGCGCCCCTTCTCGTTGCGATAGCCGACATCGACCTCGACCGAGGGTTCGGTGAAGGGAAAGTAGGACGGACGCAGGCGCAGGACGATGTCCTCGGTCTCGAAGAACGCCTTGAGGAAGGTCTCGAGCGTCCATTTGAGGTGGCCGAGATGGATGTCGCGATCGATCACCAGCCCTTCGACCTGGTGGAACATCGGCGTGTGCGTCGCGTCGCTGTCCGAGCGGTAGACGCGGCCCGGCGCGATCAGGCGGACGGGGGCACCGCCCTCGACCATCGAACGGATCTGAACCGGCGAGGTATGGGTGCGCAGCAGCATCGCGCGATCCTCGGCATCGCGATCGGGGAAATAGAACGTGTCGTGCATCGCGCGCGCCGGATGCGTCTCGGCCATGTTGAGCGCGGTGAAATTGTGCCAGTCATCCTCGATCTCGGGACCCGTAGCGACGGTGAAACCGAGATCGGCGAAGATTTCCGCAAGCTCTTCCATCACCCGGCTGACCGGGTGGATCGAGCCCTTGGGCGTCGCGGGCGCGGGCAGCGTCAGGTCGAGCCGTTCGGAGGCGAGCCGGGCTTCCAGCGCGGCATCGTCGAGCGCCTGCTTCTTCGCCGCGATCGCATCGGCGACCGCCGCGCGCGTGCCCTGGATCTTAGGGCCCTCGACCTGGCGTTCCTCGGGACTCATTCCGCCGAGCGTCTTGAGCAGGGCCGAGACCCAGCCTTTCTTCCCCAGCGCCGATACACGGATCGCTTCCAGCGCATCGGCATCGGTGGCGGCATTGATCGCCGCCAGTGTTTCGTTCAATTGCGTGTCGTCAGCCATGGCGGGCCTCTTAGCGGGACAAGAAAAAAGCGCCACCCCGATAGGGGCGGCGCTTCCTTCGAATTCAAGACATCATCGCGCGTCAGGCGGGAAGCGCTTCCTTCGCCTGCTTGATGATGTGCGTAAAGGCGGCGCTCTCGTTCATGGCGAGATCGGCCATCACCTTGCGGTCGAGTTCGATGCCGGCGAGCTTAACGCCATGCATGAACTGCGAATAGGTGATTCCTTCGGCGCGGACCGCAGCGTTGATGCGCTGGATCCAGAGCGCGCGGAAGTTCCGCTTTTTGACCTTGCGGTCGCGATAGGCGTACTGGCCGGCCTTTTCGACGGCCTGGCGCGCGACGCGAATGGTGTTCTTGCGACGACCGCGATAGCCCTTGGCCTGGTCGAGCAGCCGCTTGTGCTTCTGGCGCGTGGTGACGCCGCGTTTGATGCGGGGCATGTGTTCTTACTCCTGCTGTTACCGGCTCAAGACAGGCCGTAGGGGGCCCATTTCTTCACCGCGGCCTGGTCGGCCTTGGCGAGAACCTTGGTCCCGCGCTGCTGGCGGATGTACTTGGCGTTGTGGCTGATCAGGCGGTGGCGCTTGCCGGCGACACCATGCTTGACCTTGCCGGTGGCAGTGAGCTTGAAGCGCTTCTTGACGCCGCTCTTGGTCTTCAGCTTGGGCATTTTCATCTCCTAGTCAGAGACACATTCGACCAGCCCTGGCAGCCCTTACGGCCAGGCCGATCTCCGATTCATGTGTCGGTGAAGGCCGCGCAGATAGCGTTTTGCGCGGCAAATGCAAGTCAGAAGTGGGTCAGGTACCCGCCATCGACCGCCAGCGTCTGCCCGGTGATGTAGCTAGCCTGCGGCGAGGCGAGGAAGGCGACCGCGCCGGCGATTTCGTCCGGCTCGCCCCAGCGGCCGAGCGAAGTGCGGCGCGAGAGATGCGCGGCGATCTCCGCATCCTCGACCATTTCGGCATTGGCCTCGGTCGCGAAATAGCCCGGAGCAACCGCGTTGACCGTGATTGCGTGCTCACCCAATTCCGCGGCTAGCGCCCTTGTGAGCGCGGCCAGCCCGCCCTTGCTTGCGGTGTAGAGCACGTCTCCGCGCGCGATATCGGCGGCGATCGAGGTGATATTGACGATCCGCCCATAGCCCCGCGCGCGCATCAGCGGCACCGCGCGCCGCGCAAGGTCGAACGGCGCGACCAGATTGACGTCGAGCATTGCCGCCATGTCGCGTCGCGCCAACCGGTCGAGCGGGCGGCGGTCGCGGTGGCCGACATTGTTGACGAGGATGTCGAGACCATCGGCAGCAAGGCCGGCGAAACTCGCCGCAGTCGCGGCATCGTCGGCGATGTCGAAGGCAAGCGGGCGGGCGCGCGGGCCGATCCGATCTGCCGCGGCGCCCAGGGCGGCATCGTCGCGCCCGTTGAGCCAGACCGTCGCCCCACATTCGTGCAACCGCGCCGCGATCTCGAAGCCGAGCCCGCGTGCGGCGCCCGTCACGAGCGCGATCCTGCCGTCCAGTTCGCCTGTCATGTCAGTCTTCGTAGATCATCTTGGCCGTCATGCCACCATCGACGTTGAGATGCTGCCCGGTGACGAATTCCGCGGCGTGGAAATAGGCGACCGCCTCGGCGATGTCTTCAGGCCTGCCGACGCGCCCCACGGGATGCTGGTCGCGATCCTTCTTGCGATGATCGGGATCGCTGCGTTGCGATTCCTTCTGCCAAGGGCCGGTCTCGATCCAGCCAGGGCGAATCGCGTTCACCCGAATATCCGGCCCGAGCGACACCGCCATGGAATGCGTCAGCGCATCGATTCCACCCTTCGATGCGGCATAGGCGAAGGTGTCGGGTTCGCTCATCACCGCGCGGGTGGAGGAGATGTTGGCGATGCTCGCACCCTCACCCCGCCGCAGCAGCGGAACCGCCGAACGACTGACGAGGAAAGCAGCGGTAAGGCTGGCATCGATCCAGCCCTGCCAATCGGCCAGCGCAAGGTCTTCGAGCGGGCCGCAATAGGGATCGGCGATCGCGGCATTGTTGACGAGGCAGGCGAGCGGGTCGTCGCCGAGCCAGTCGCCGATCTGCGCAAACGCTTTCGCGACCGCATCCTCGACACCCACGTCGCACGCGATCAGCAATGCGCTGTCCTGCGGGAGGGCGGCGCGCAGTTCGGCCAGCGCCTCCTCGTCGGTATCGAGCCCGATCACGCGCCAGCCGAGGCCGTGGAAGTGAGTCAGCACGGCCCGGCCGATGCCGTTGCCCGCGCCGGTCACGAGTATCGTCTGTTTGTCTGCCATGGGCCTGCAACGCCCCGGGCCGAAACAAGGTTTCGCAAAAGAAAGGGGCGCCGAAACCGGCGCCCCTCGGGTAAGTGTCGATCGGTCGGCTTAGAAGCGGACGCCGAAGGCGACCCCGCCGCTCACGCGCTGGAAATCGAAGCTGTAGAGATCGTAGTTCTCGCCGATGCCGAGCTCGACGCGGCCATAGGCGTTGCTGCCGAAGCCCTGCTCGTAACCGAAGGCGAACTGGTAGCCACCGCCGGTTTCGCTCTCGTCGAGCGTGACTTGGCCGAGCACCGGATCGTTGAACGTGCCTTCGACCGCGATGGTCTGCTGCGAGTAACCCGCCTTGGCGTAGAACTGGCTGTTGGTGCCCGAGGCGAAGCCGGCATGCAGGCCGGCGACGAAATAGCCGTCGCTCGACACGCACAACCCGCCGTCGCATTCCTCGACGCTCGAGGCCTCGTAGCTCACGAAGGGACCGATCGCGACGGTGTCGCTGACCGCGATGTCGTAGCCGATCTCGCCGCCGAAGGCGACGCCCGAGCCGAGCTCGTAATTGATGCCGGCCGCTTCGTCGGGATCGTTGATCCGCTCCCACAGGATGCGGCCTTCGAGCCGCAGACCGTCACGTGCAAACGGAACCGGCTCGTCATCGTAATATTCACCCGTTTCCTGCGCGAAGGCAGGCACGGGCAGCAGGGCGACGCAGGCCGCCGCAACAAGCAATTTCTTCATCGAATGAAACCCTCTTCAAGCCCCCCGATTGGCGGGCGGGGATTCGGATAGCGGGCTGATCCTGAACGGCAATCGCATAAACGTCGCGGCACCGCAGGTGGCGCGCGTTTCAGTGCGAGTGTTGCACGTTCGCCATGGCCTCGAGAACGTCCTCGAGCCGCGCCGGGTCGCCGAGCGCCAGAACGGTGCCGTCGCTGTCGCGATCGAGCGGGTTGCCCTGCCAGTCGCTCATCGTGCCGCCGGCACCTTCGACCACCGGAACCAGCGCGGCGTAATCGTAGATCGCGAGTCCCGCCTCGCAGACGATATCGAGGTGGCCGCCCGCGAGCAGGCCGTAATTGTAGCAATCACCGCCATAGACGATCGTCCCCTGACGCTCGTTGCCGCCGACGCTGGAGGCAAGCTGCATGTAGGGTTCGGCCTCGTCGGCGGAGAAATAATGCGGACTACTGGTCGCCAGAACGGCCTCGTCGAGCGACTTGCAGCTGCGCGCGCGCACCGGCGCACCGTTGAAAGTCGTGCCCTCGCCGATCCGGCCCGCCCAGCGTTCGCCGACGATCGGCTGGTCGATGATCCCGAGCACCGGCCAGCCATCCTGCAGCAGGGCGATCAGCGTGCCGAAGATCGGGCGCCCGGCCATGAAGCTGATCGTGCCGTCGATCGGATCGAGCACCCAGCGACGCCCGGCGTTCTCATTGGTCAGGCCGTATTCCTCGCCGTGGATCCCGTCATCGGGGCACTCGGCCTCGAGGATCGCGCGGATAGCCTGTTCGGCAGCCTTGTCGGCTTCGGTGACCGGCGACTTGTCAGGCTTGCGCTCGCTCGCCCATTCACCGCGGAACATCGGCCGAATGACCTCTCCCGCCGCGTCGGCAAGGCGGTGGGCGAGTTTCAGGTCGTCCACGCTCGCCATGTCAGTCGAACAGCGAGCTGACCGAGCTTTCGTCGGCGATGCGGCGGACGGCTTCGCCGATCAGCGGAGCGATGGTGAGATAGCGGATGCGCTTGCTATCGGTGGCTGCATCGGTCGCGCGGATGGTGTCGGTAACGACCAGTTCGGTCAGCGAGCTCTTGTCGACCCGCGCCACCGCGCCGCCCGAAAGCACGCCGTGGGTAATATAGGCGGCGACCGACTTGGCACCCTGTTCGAGCAGGGCTTCGGCCGCGTTGCACAGCGTGCCGCCCGAATCGATGATGTCATCGATGAGGATGCAGTGGCGGCCCTTCACGTCGCCGATGATGTTCATCACCTCGGATTCTCCGGGGCGATCGCGGCGCTTGTCGACGATCGCCAGCGGGGCGTTGTCGAGCCGCTTGGCGAGCGCGCGGGCACGCACCACGCCGCCGACATCGGGCGAGACCACCATCAGGTCCTGGTCGCCGTATCGCGCTTGGATATCGGCCGCCATCACTGGCGCAGCATAGAGATTGTCGGTCGGGATATCGAAGAAGCCCTGGATCTGCCCGGCATGCAGGTCGACCGAGAGCACGCGGTCGGCGCCCGCCTCGGTGATCAAATTCGCCACCAGCTTGGCCGAGATCGGCGTGCGCGGGCCGGGCTTCCGGTCCTGCCGGGCGTAGCCGAAATAGGGGATCACGGCGGTGATCCGCTGCGCCGAAGCGCGGCGCAGCGCGTCGATGCAGATCAGCAGTTCCATGAGGTTGTCGTTCGCGGGAAAGCTGGTCGACTGGATCAGGAAGACATCCTCGCCGCGCACGTTTTCATGGATCTCGACGAAGATTTCCTCGTCGGCGAAGCGGCGCACCGATGCATCGGTCAGAGGCATTTCGAGATAGCCCGCGATCGCCCGCGCCAGCGGCAGGTTCGAGTTGGCCGACATGATCTTCATGAGAGGTATTCCTGTAATTGCGCCGCGATTCGGTACGGACTTAGCGGAGCGGTCGCCCGGACGACAGCGCCGCGGGGCGGTTTTACCCCTTGTGGTGCTCGCCCCTGATCCAGCGCACAGTGCCGCTCGAGGCGCGCATCACCACGCTTTCGGTGGTCATCTTGCCACCGCGGAGGCGCTTGACCCCTTCGAGCAGCGAGCCGTCGGTCACGCCGGTCGCGGCAAAGATGCAATCGCCGCGGGCGAGTTCGTCGAGCTTGTATATCTTGTCGAAATCCTCGTCCGCGATGCCCCATTTGCGGGCGCGTTCCTTCTCGTCATCGTTGCGGAAGACGAGGCGGCCATTGAACTGTCCGCCGACGCAGCGCAGCGCCGCCGCCGCGAGCACGCCTTCGGGCGCACCGCCCTGGCCCATATACATGTCGATCGTCGTGTCGGGATCGGTCACCGCGATCACGCCCGCGACGTCGCCGTCGCCGATCAGCACCACGCCGCAGCCGAGACCACGTAGTTCGGCGATCAGGTCGGCATGACGATCGCGGTCGAGCACGCAGACCACGATGTCGGACGGATCGACGCCCTTGGCCTGGGCCACCGCCTTGACGTTTTCGGTCGGCGACTTGGCGAGGTCGATGATGCCCTCCGGATAGCCGGGGCCAACCGCGAGCTTGTCCATGTAGGTGTCCGGCGCGTTAAGCAGGCAGCCTTCTTCCGCCGCTGCCAGCACGGCCAGCGCGTTGGGCCCGGCCTTGGCGGTGATGGTCGTGCCCTCGAGCGGATCGAGCGCGATATCGATCTTGGGTCCCTTGCCCGGCGCCCCGCCGACCTTCTCGCCGATATAGAGCATCGGAGCCTCGTCGCGCTCGCCCTCGCCGATCACCACGGTGCCGTCCATGTAGAGCTCGTCGAAGGCCTTGCGCATCGCTTCGACAGCGGCGGCATCGGCGGCCTTCTCATCGCCACGTCCGACCAGTTTGGAAGCGGCGACGGCGGCGGCTTCGGTCACGCGCACCATTTCGAGGACGAGGACGCGATCGAGCACTTTGCTCGGCGTAAGATCGGACATGTTCACTCCCTATTCAGCGCCGGAACGCACGTTCGCCTGCGCGCTTAGAGAGGGGGCCGCAGCTTGTCGAGAATTCGCTTGTCGCTGGGCGGCGCTTTGCTCGCGTTCGCCGTTCCACTGTCGGCCCAAGGCGTTCCTTCGGACGAAGACGACGGTGCCGAAGCCGGGCTCACCGCCGACGAAGTGCTCGCCGAGAGCGAACCGGTCGTCGGCCCGCCGCTGCCGCCCGAATGCGAGGCCGACCCGCTCAACAACACCGTGGTCATCTGCGCCCCGCGCGATGACGAGCAGTTCCGCGTGCCGCGACGGATCGATCCCGAGCGCGTGGATGCCTATGGCGACGTACCGCGCGCACCCGACGTGTTCGGCATTCCCAATCACGGCATCCCGATCCCGTTCGGAAGCGTTCCTGAGCCGGTCCTGATCATCGACCTCGAGGCGATTCCCGAAGCGCCGCCCGGCTCGGACGCCGATCGCGTGGCGCGCGGACTTGCCCCGCGCGGCGATGACAATGGCGGCGGACGCCCCGATCCGGTGACGCGGATCGAGCCCGACGAGGCGCCCGCTGATGCTCCCGAAAACTAGGCCGGACGCAGATCAGCGCGTGCGATTGCAAGACCCCAGCTGCTCCATCACGAACGCGTAGTCCTCCGCGGCCTTCTGCGAATCAGCGCGGGTGGCCGACAGGTCGTTCGCACGCGGCAAGGTATCGGGAAGCGCGCAGGCGAGACGATACCACACCAGCGTCTCGCGCCGCGGCGGATTGTTCACGTCGGCCACCAGCTCGGTGAAGGAAACGCCCCATCGGCGCGGCTGGTTCGGGCGACGGCGCACGGTGATCGCGGCCGATTCGCCGCCCGCCTCGAGGAATATCTGCGTCTCGCCCTCGCCGGCGAGGTTGCCGGGCACGTGGATCGTCTCGCGCACGCCGGTGACGACCGGGGGCGCATCGTCCGCCGCGAGTTCCTGCAGGATGTTGATCGTCGCGGGGACCAGCATCGGGTCAGCCGACGGGAACTGGGCATCGGGCGCGACCAGCTGGAGTTCGCCCGGTCGGCGCGGCACCGAGCGCGCGAACAGGAGCTGGCGGGTCTTTTCGATCCGCGGCGGCTTGCCCTTCGCATCGCGCGGCAGGTCGACCAGGTACTTGACCGTCGCCCCGATCGGCGAGCGCGCGCCGAGCAGCTGGAGCGTGTCCGCCTCGACATAGAGCCGTGCCATGCCGGGCGCGAGGCCGGGTGTGCGTTCGGGTTCGAGCTCGATCGCTTCGGTGGGACGGACCTCGATCACGATCGGCGCCGATTCGGCCAAGGCGACGATGTCCGCGTAGGTAAGGTCCGTGCGCGCCGGGGCCTCCTCGGCCGCGGCCTCGGAAACGAACGGAACGCCCGAGCAGGCCGAAGCAACGAGGGCGATAGGGGCGAGAAGCGCCTGTTTCATAGGGATTTGGCGGTCCTTTCGACTGCGCAATTAAGGTTCGGTTCAAGCCGGACAAGGCATAATGTTAGAACGTCCGGCGCGTGAATCGGGCGTTAACATGAAAGCGTTGCGCCGCCACCATGCAACAGCTACAGGCGGCAAATGCGGGCCGTGGGAGCGGCCTTGGCACAGCAGTGCCGCTCGTGGGGACGGGAGCAGATCGGGAACCAATGACCGGTCTCGAGACGTTCAGTTACCAAGAGTGGTCAATAACTAACGAAGGCGTTGTGCCTCTCCTCTGCGGGAGGCGCATGCGTCGGGATCGGCTCCCCCGCCGGTCCAATAGCAGGAGTGATGCGGCTGAATGGCTTACGCTGACCAACAGATGAGCGGGAACAAGGTTACCGCTTTTGTCATCGTTGCTCTCATCCATATCGCCATCGGCTACGGCCTGATCAGCGGTCTCGCATACGAGGCTGTCGAGAAGATCGCCGAGCGGGTGACGGCAGTGGATATCGAGGAACCGCCGCCCCCGGAGGAAGAGCCGCCGCCCCCGCCGGAGCCGCAGAAGGACGTGGCCCCGCCGCCGCCGGTTGCACCGCCGGTCCGGGTCAATGTGAACCCAAATCCGCCGCCCGTGCGGACGACGCAGATCATCCCGCCGCCGGCCCCGCCGGTGCTGAGGATCCCGCCGCCCGCGCCGGTCGTCGCGCCGCCGCCGCCGCCGCCGCCGCCGCCGCCCGCCCCTTCGCAGGCGCGTCCGGCCCGGGTGAACATGGGCTCGCTGGGACGTATCCAGCGCGACTATCCGAACCGCGCCCAGCGCGAAGGTCGCGAAGGAACCGTCACCATGCGGATCACGATCGGTGCCAACGGCCGCGTCAGCGCCTGTTCGGTGACCGGGTCGAGTGGGCATTCCGATCTCGACAGCGCCGCCTGTCGCGGGATGGAGCGTTATGCGCGCTTCGAACCGGCGCAAAATGCCGCCGGCGACCCGATCAGCGACACCACGACTTTCGCATTTACCTACAGGCTTGACTGAGACCGGCGGCCGACCACGACCGTCACTTGAAACAAACGACGACTTTTTCGAAGAGGACCTAACCCATGCTGCTTGAAATCCTGGCAACCGCCGCTGCCGAAGGCGAAGAAATCAAGAACGCCTTCGGTTTCTGGGAAGCGCTCGAGCAGGGCGGCGCCGTCGCCTATGCGACCGTGATCATCCTGGCGATCATGAGCTTCGGCTCGTTCTTCATCCTGTTCACCAAGTGGTTCGAACAGCGTAAGATCATGAGCCAGTACAAGAAGCTGCGCGGCACGTTCTGGCGTGCCAGCAGCCTCAAGGAAGGCGCGACCAAGCTCGAGAAGGACTCGGCCTGGCGCCAGATCGTCGACGACGGCGTCGTCGCCGAGGAACAGCACCAGAAGATGACCGACAGCCTCGAAGCGCATGACTGGCTGCACGGCTCGCTCTCGCGCTCGGAAGACACGATCAACGCCAAGCTCGCTACGGGCCTGCCGTTCCTCGCCACGGTCGGTGCGACCGCGCCGTTCATCGGCCTGTTCGGTACGGTGGTCGGTATCTACCGCGCGCTGATCAACATCGGCATCGCCGGTTCGGCTTCGATCGACAAGGTCGCCGGCCCGGTCGGCGAAGCGCTGATCATGACCGCGCTCGGCCTGCTGGTCGCGGTTCCGGCCGTGCTCGCCTACAACTACCTGCAGGCGCGCAACAAGCGGATCGCCGAGATGCTGCACGGCTTCTCGACCGACGTGCTCGCGTACATCTCGTCGGACGGCAAGGTGAAGCCGGTCGTGGCCACCGCGGCCCCCGCCAAGGCGACGTCGGCTGCGAAGCCCGCCCCGGCCAAGGTCGGCGCCCCGGGTACCAGCACCACCACGCCGCCCACCAAGCGCTAATCGAATACGGGGCGGCGCGGCCCTAGGCCCGCCGCCCCTTTCGAACCCCAATGACTATTTACGTAGACAGGATTTAAGCCATGGCAGTTTCGACGGGCGGCGGCGGCGGCGAGACGCCGATGTCGGACATCAATACCACGCCCCTGGTGGACGTGATGCTGGTGCTCCTGATCATCTTCCTGATCGCGGTTCCGGTCGCGATCCAGCAGATCGAGAACCTCCGTATCCCGATCATCGAATCGGTCGAATCGGACGACAAGGTCGAGAATCTCCTGCTGACGGTCACGACGACGGACGCGAACGGACTCAATGCGGGCGAACCCGGTTACATGGGTGCGAGCCGCAACGGCGAATGCCGGGTCTATTACAACAACATCACCCCGGTCGATTCGACCGAGCTGCAGGAACAGTCGTTCAACCGTCTGGACCAAATCGTGCAGCGCGCCGGTGGCCCCGAAGCGCTGATGGAAGACCCGGAAAAGATCCCGCAGGTGCACATCCGTGCCGACGAGGAAGCCCCTTGGCGCTGTGTCGCCGGTGCGATCTTCAACGTGCAGATCTCGGGCTACCCGATCGTCGCCTTCATCTCGAACCCGACCGAACCGGGTATCTGATCCGCGCCTTCAGGCGCTGAATTCAAGGAGTAAATCTCATGGCAATGTCGGGCGGCAAGGACGACGGCTCCCCCATGATGGAAATGAACACGACGCCGTTGATCGACGTCATGCTCGTTCTGCTCATCATGTTCATCATCACCATCCCCGTGGCGACCCACGCGGTGAACATCGACCTTCCGGTGTCGAACCCGCCGGAGAACCTCGACGAGATCGATCCCGTCAAGAACAAGGTCGTGCTCACCCAGGACGGTCGCATCCTCTGGAACGGCGAACAGAAGACCGACGGCGAGCTGCTCGGCCTGCTCGAACAGTCGCTCGCGCTTCCGGTCGAACCCGAGCTGCAGTTCGAGCCCGAAGCCAACGCGTCCTACGACCTGTCGGCGAACGTGCTCAACATCATCAAGGGTTCGGGCATCACCAAGTTCGGCTTCGTCGGAAACGAGCGTTACGCCACTTTCGGGAAGACCGATATCAACCCGCTGAATGTCAACGCTCCCAACTGATCGGGCCGACATCCAGACCAAATTGCAAGGGGCGGAGAAATCCGCCCCTTTTTTCATGCCCCTGCCAAATCACTGAAAACAGGCGTAGCCTCGGCCGACCGCCGGCGAGATGCGCGCGGTTGTCGGCAGTGTTTTTCCCCTCGCGCGCGGGAGAGTGCACATGTCCGACAACTCCCGTCCCATGGGCGAGATGAACACCACGCCGTTGATCGACGTGATGCTGGTGCTCCTCATCATGTTCATCATCACCATCCCGATTGCCACCAACGGGATCGAGGTCGATCTCCCCGGCGAACCGGGCACGACCGTGCCCGACCCGGTGAAGAACCGGGTCGTGATCTCCGAGGCCGGCGCCATCCTGTGGAGCGGCGAACCGGTGAGCGACCGGCAGTTCGTCGGCCTCCTCCAGGACACCAAGCTGATGGTACCGGCGCCCGAGCTGCAATTCGCGCCCAGCGCCAATGCCAGCTACGACCGTTCGGCCAAGGTCCTCGACCTGGTGCGTCGCGTCGAGGTGGGCAATTTCGCCTTTGCCGACACCCATCTCTACGCCCGGTTCGACAGATGATCAGTCGCCGAGGCGGCGGGCGCGCTTGCGTCCGCCGCCTTCGCCGCGTTCGGGCGTCATGGCCTGGCCGGCAAGGCTTTCCGCCTCGAGCAGCAATTCGTCATCGGCCGAACCCTGCGGCGTGTTTTCGCGCCCGATCATCACCATGACCGGTACCGCCAGCGGGCTGACCCGGTCGAGTTCGACATGGCATAGCCGCTCGGCCGCGGTCTCGAGCACCTCGGCGAGTCGTCCGATATCGGTCATCCGGGTCTTCGCGTCGGCCCAGGCCGCCTCGATCAGCACGTGGTCGGGCTCGTATTTGCGCAGCACGTCGTAGATCAGGTCGGTCGAGAAGGTGACCTGCTTGCCGCTCTTGCGCTTGCCGGGGTGCTGGCGCTCGACCAGGCCGGAAATCACCGCCACCTCGCGGAAGGCGCGGCGCAGCAGGTGCGAATTCTGCACCCAGTCGACGAATTCATCGTCGAGGATGTCGGGCGAGAGCAGCGAGGCCGGATCGTCGACCGGTTTCAGTCCCCACACGGCAAGGCAGTAGTCGTTGGCGTTGAAGCCCAGCGGCTGGAGTCCGCGCGACTCCATCCGCTGCGTGATCAGCATGCCGAGGGACTGGTTCGCGTTCCACCCCGCGAAGGTATAATAGACGCTGTATTCGCGCTGTCCGTGCGGGAAGCTCTCGACCAGCAGCCGGTCCGGCGACGGCATCTCGCTGCGCCAATCCTGCACTTCGAGCCATTCGCGCACATCGTCGGGAAAGCGCGCCCAACCCGCCGAATCGAGCAGCATGGCGCGCACCCTCCCCGCGAGGTGCGTGGTGAGCGGCAATCGGGCCCCGCCATAGCTCGGGATCATCGCCGAGTGCTTCGACGCGCGGACCGTGATTTCCATGTCCTTGATCCGCTCGACCTCAAGGCTGGTTCCGGCAAAGGCGAAGGTGTCTCCGGGCGAGAGCGAGGCGGCGAACCGCTCCTCCACCCGCCCGAGCGAACGCCCGTTCCGGAAGCGAACGTCGAGCATCTCCGCGTCGAGGATGATCCCGGCATTGAGCCGGTGGCGTGCCGCATGGTCGGGATGGGTGAGCCGCCACTGGCCGGTCCTCTCGCGCACGATCCGCCGGAAGCGATCGTAGGCCTTGAGCGCATAGCCGCCGGTCTCGACGAAATGCAGGACGCGGCGCCAGACCTCCGCATCGACCCAGGCGTAGGGCAGCGCCGAACGGATCTCGGCGAGCAGTTCGTCTTCGCGAAACGGTGCGGCGCAGACGCAGGCCATCACGTGCTGGGCGAGCACGTCGAGCCCGCCGGGGCGGAAATCCTCGCCGTCGCGCTGGCCTTCGTCGACCGCCTCCTTGGCCGCGGTCGCCTCGAGGAACTCGAATCGGTTGCCGGGCACGAGGATCGCGCGGCTCGGCTGGTCGAGCCGGTGGTTGGCGCGCCCGATCCGCTGCAACAGTCGCGAAGAGCCCTTGGGTGCGCCCATCTGCACCACGAGATCGATATCGCCCCAGTCGACACCCAGATCGAGGCTGGCGGTGGCTACCAGGGCGCGCAATTCGCCGCGCGCCATCGCGCCCTCGACCTTGCGCCGCGCCTCCTTCGACAGCGAGCCGTGGTGGATGCCGATCGACAGTTTGTCCTCGTTGACGTCCCACAGGTTCTGGAAGGTGTATTCGGCGAGAAAGCGCGTGTTGGTGAAAACCAGCGTGGTCCGGTTGGCCTTGATCAGCTCGTAGAGCTGCGGGATCGCCCAGGTCGCGGCATGCCCACCCCACGGGACACGCTCTTCGTCAGGGAGCAGGATCTCGACCTCGGGCTCGGCGCCCTGCTCGCCCTCGACCAGCGCTACCTCGTCGATATCACCCCACGGCGCCAGCCATTCGCGGAAGCCTTCGGGTTCGGCCACCGTCGCCGAGAGTGCCGCGCGCTGCATGTCGGGGGCGATGGCCTGCAACCGCGACAGCGCGAGCGCGAGCAGGTCGCCGCGCTTGCCGGTGGCGAAAGCATGGACCTCGTCGATCACCACGCGTTTCAGCCCCGCGAACAGGTCGAAGCTCTCCGGGTAGGACAGCAGCAGCGACAGGCTCTCGGGCGTTGTCAGCAGGACATGCGGCGGTTTCGTGCGCTGGCGCTTCTTGCGGTCCGACGGCGTGTCGCCGCTGCGGGTCTCGACCCGGATCGACAGCCCGATTTCCTCGATCGGCGCCAGCAGGTTGCGCTGGACGTCGTGCGCCAGCGCCTTCAGCGGCGAAACGTAGAGCGTGTGCAGGCCTTCGGGCGGCGGTGCGCCGGCGAGCCGTGACGGCGCGAAATCGGCCAGCGTGGGCAGGAATCCGGCGAGCGTCTTGCCCGCGCCGGTATCGGCGACCAGCAGCGCGTGGCGCCCTGCATCGCTGGCAGCGAGCATATCGGCCTGGTGCCGCCGCACGCGCCACTCCCGCACGGCGAACCAGTCGGCGATTTCGGGCGGGATCGCCGGGATTTTTTTGCTTGTGCTCACCCGGCTAGAGCGCATGGGCGGAACGCGCGTTCCGGCGGCGCTCAGCTATCCCATTCGTCGTCCGCCTCCTCCATCGCCTCCTCGGCGGCTTCAGCGGCGGCCTCGACGGCGTCCTCGTCGGCCATCATCATCGCTTCTTCGAGTTCCGCTTCGCTGAGACCCGAAAGCGCCATCAGCCGCGCGCGTTCGGTCGCGCTGAGATCGGCGAAGGCCTTGGCCTTGGGAAGAGCTTCGATTGCCTTCTCACCTTCGGAAACGGCGGCCATGATCGGCCCCATCATTTGCGGCAGGTTCTCGAGCATGCCGACGAAGATCGTGGGGTCGCTCGCCAGCTTGTAGCTCTTCGAGGCGAAGGCCGCGCCCGACGGTGTCGCGAAGAAGGCACCGATATCGGTCAGTTCGGTCTCGCTGAAGCTCGCCGCAAAGGCCTTCGACATCGCTTCCCGAACCGACGGTTCGAGAACGATCATGATGTCGCCGATACCCTTCTCGATCGCCTTCATGGTGGCGGTTTCGCGCGCCTCGCGCGAGGGATCGATAATCGCCACGATCTCCACCGCCGCCGCCTCATCGATATCGCCCTCGCCGACATACCAGCCGAGCATCGACGACGCCGTGCCGATCTTGTCCTCTTCCTCGAGCGCCATGATTGGGTCGACGATGTCGCGGAACATCGACGAGAACACGTCGCCCATCGTGCCTGGGGGAATCATCGCGCCGACCACCTGGGTCGCGAGCGGAAGCCGCGCCTCCTGGTCGGGGGTCAGCGGCTCGGGCTTGAACAGGTCGACGAACTGCTGGAATTCCTCGTTCTCGCCCAGCATCGCGCCGAGCATCGCACCTGCCATTTCCGTTTCTTCGGCCTCAAGCTCGGCCTCGGTCTCGACGTCCTGGGCTGCCAGCGGGGTGGCGATGGCAAGGGCGGCGATCGACACGCCGGCAGTCATCCATTTCATGCAGTTTCTTCCTTGAAAGGGGGGCGGCACCATGCCGCCCCGCTTCGCAACCTATTGGACGATATCGTCGTCCTTCTCCCCGACGAGGTGATCGCGCACCTGGCCGAGTCGTTCGAAGATACCGAACAGCACCATGTAGACCTCGATCATCACGCGCCAGAACAGCAGCCCGAACAGGCCGGCAAGTATCGCAACGAGGATCATGCCGAGCCCACCGCCGGGCGAATAATCCATCATCCCGAGGCCCCCGGCCATCGCGACGAGCATGTAGATGGCGATTCCCGCGAGACCGATCCAATAGACGATCTTCAGGACCGTCGGCGCGACCATGCGCTCGAACTGAAACAGATCACCAACAGAAAAAGGCTTTTTTTCCATAGTATTCCCCCTCACTATACGACCACGGCTCCATGGGACCATGCACCGGGGGAAGTGTCAAGCGGGGCTAGTGTCCGGCCTGTTCGCCGCGTTCGAGTCCGCTTAGCGCCAGCTGTTCGTCGATCTGTTCCATCAGCCGCGCGAGCCCTTGCTCGCTTTCGCTTTCGGCGCGCGCCACGAGCACGTCCTGCGTGTTCGAGGCGCGCAACAGCCACCACCCGTCCTCGGTGGTGACCCGCACCCCGTCGGTCCCGTCGACCTGCGAATCGCTGTTCGCAAGCCGCTCCTCGACCTCGGCAATCGCCGCGAACTTGCGCGCCTCGTCGACCTGGAAACGCATTTCGGGCGTGTTGACCATAGCGGGCATCGCGCCTCGCAATTCGGTGACCGACTTGCCCAGTCGCGCTGCCGCCGCGATCAACCGCACCCCGGCATAGAGCGCATCGTCGAAACCGTAATAGGTATCGGCGAAAAACACGTGTCCGCTCATCTCGCCCGCCAGCGGGCTGCCGATTTCCTTCATCTTGGACTTGATCAGCGAGTGGCCGGTCTTCCACATCATAGGCTTGCCGCCGTGGCGCTCGACATGGTCGAACAGCGCGCGGCTGGCCTTCACATCGGCGATGATCGTGGCATCGGGCATGCGCGACAGCAGGTCTTCGGCATAGATCATCAGCAATTGGTCGCCCCACACCACGCGGCCCTCGCCGTCGATCGCGCCGATGCGATCGCCGTCGCCGTCGAATGCGACTCCGAAATCGAGGTTCTTTTCCGCGACCAGCGCGCGCAGGTCGGCGAGGTTTTCCTCGACCGTGGGATCGGGATGATGGTTGGGGAAATTGCCGTCGACTTCGGTGAACAGCAAATGGTGCTCGCCCGGCAGGCGCGCGGTCAACGCTTCGAGCGCGGGGCCCGCCGCACCGTTCCCCGCATCCCAACCGATCCGGAGATCGGCCAGCGCGGCCTCGTCAATCCCGTCGAGCGCGGTCAGCATCCGCTCGACATAGGCCTCGAGCACATCGCGCTCCTCGACCGCACCGACCCCGTCGTCCCAATCGCCAGCGGCAGCCAACTCGCCCAGTGTCGCGATATCCGCGCCAAAGAACGGTCGCCCCTGAAAAACCATCTTGAAGCCGTTGTAATTGGCGGGGTTGTGGCTGCCGGTTATCTGGATGCCGCCATGCACGTCCTCGGCTGACGCCTCGGCGTAATAGAGCATCGGGGTGGCGCCCATGCCGATCCGCACGACGTCGCAGCCGCTCGCGTTGAGCCCTTCGACCAGCGCGTGCTCGAGCATGGGCGAGCTGGTGCGCCCGTCATAGCCGACCGCGACTTTCGAACCGCCGGCGCGGCGCAGCAGGGTGGCGAAGCCCCGCCCGATCGCGCGCGCATCGTCGGGCCCCAGCGTCTCCCCGATGATTCCGCGAATATCGTATTCGCGCAGCACGGTGGAATCGAACTGGTGACTCATCGGGGATCGCTTTCTCTGTCGGGATGGGCCGCGAGCAATGTATCGCGTGCGGCGTTGAGTTCGGCGAGGCGGGCATTGTCGCCGCCGCGGTCGGGATGGATCGCGGCCGCGATCCGGCGGTGCGCCTCGCGGATCTCGGTGCGGGTCGCGGCGGCATCGAGGCCCAGCACCCGGCGGGCATCGTCGAGCCGTTGCGAGCGGGTCGGCGGACTGCGGAGATAGTCCCACGGCCATCGTCCAAGCGCCCAACGAAGGATGATGGCGGCGAGCCCGGCAAGGAGGAGCAGTTTGATCATGCCGCCTTGTCGCCGTTTTCTTCGCCGACAGGAAGCCTCAATGCATGCAGCAGCTCGCGCAACTCCTGGCGCGCGACGAGATGGCTGGTGCCAAGTTCGCCCAGGTGCCCCTTGTCGAGCAGCGTAAGGCCCGAGGGGAACAGCTCGCGATAGATCACCCGTTCGGACAGGCCCTGCGCGACGCGGAACCCGACCCGCTTGGACAGTTCGGTCAGCGCGCGCTCGATCCGCTGCATGTTGCGCGCCTCGGTGTAGCCGGTGCGGTTGCGTACCACGATCCAGTCCATCTCGCGGCGCTGTTCCTCGATCGTCGCCTTGCTGCGCTTCATCCGCGCCTCCCAGATCAGCTCGGCATAGAAGGACAGGCGGCGGACCTTGAAGGTCTCGGCATCGACCTGACCGATGAGGTCGAAATCGACGAAGCTGTCATTGAGCGGCGTGATCAGGCTGTCGGCCTCGGTCGCGACGTGGCGCGCCAGCGGATCGTCACGGCCCGGCGTATCGAAGATAAGGAAATCGTGCCCCATCGCCAGTTCTCGGGCCTGCGCCTCGAGGGCGGCCGGATCGTCGCCGTCATGCACCGCGAAACTCGCGCTCGGCAGGTCGACCCCGCGACGCTCCATCGTCTCGGCGCGGTTTTCGAAATAGCGGTGCAGCGTGCGCTGGCGCGGATCGAGGTCGATCGCCGCCACCTTCGCCCCGCGATAGGCGAGCGCGACCGCGATGTGCACGGCGGTGGTCGATTTGCCCGTGCCGCCCTTTTCATTGGCGAAAACGATGCGATGCGGGGCGGCGGAGGTCATAGTGGCTTTCTATCAGTGAGGCAGGCGGTTAGGCCGGGTGCATTGCCATTATCGGAGGGGATTTGCCCGTGCAAACCATCGACAGCCTCGGTCCACTGCGCATGGTGGTCGATACCTTGCGCGACAGCGGAACGCTGGCGCTGGTGCCGACGATGGGCGCGCTCCACGAAGGACACCTGGCGCTAGTGCGCGAAGCCAAGCGGCGCGCCGACCATGTCGCGGCGTCGATTTTCGTCAATCCGCGCCAATTCGGCGAGGGCGAGGATCTCGAAGCCTATCCACGCCGGTTGAAGGCGGACGCTGCGCTGCTGGAAAAGGAAGGCGTAGCGCTGCTGTGGGCGCCCACCCCCGAGGCGATGTACCCTAATGGCTACGCCACCAACATCTCGGTCGCGGGTGTCAGCGAAGGGCTGTGTGGCGGCGATCGCCCCGGCCATTTCGACGGCGTGGCGACAGTGGTGTGCAAGCTGTTCAACCAGGTGCGCCCCGACATGGCATTCTTCGGCGAGAAGGACTGGCAGCAGCTCGCCGTCATCCGGCGGATGGCGCGCGATCTCGATCTCGTGCGTCCGCATGTCGACGCCATCCACGGCGTGCCGACCGTGCGCGAGAAAGACGGGCTCGCGATGAGTTCGCGCAATGCCTACCTCTCGGACGAAGAGCGCGAACAGGCGGCGGCGCTGCCGCGCGCGATGCAGGCCGCGATCGCGGTTATGAAGCAGGGCGGCGATCCGCCCAAGGTGCTGGCCGGGTTGCGCGAGGCGCTGCTCGACAGCGGTTTTTCAGAAGTCGACTATGCCGAGCTGCGCGACGCGGAGACGCTGGAGCCGCTGTCACGAATCGGAACGCGGCCCGCGCGATTGCTGGTCGCCGCCCGGATCGGGCCGGCACGGCTCATCGATAATATGGCTATAGGTTGAGCGAAAGGCCGCCCCCGAATGTAGCGGCCGCATTTAGTCAGTGCAGACTATGGCGATTGCGGCACGCTCGACCCGCCATGAGGAATTAAGCTTCCTGAATTCGACACGTCGAAGGAGGCCGTCATCGTAGCAAGACTGTGCTGAGGTGTATTGGCAAAGTTGTAACCGATCACCTTCGCCGCTTTCGCACCAGGCTTCTTGGACGTCGGCTTGTGGCTTGAAGGAATCGAGGACTGAAACATCGGTGGATGGCAGAGGTAGGCCCAGAAGAGCTTCGCGATTTGCAGGGCTTCCCACTTCTCGCCACAAATTCGGCGGCAGCTGGCAGAGCTGATTGGTCGAAAGTTCGGCAGACCGATGCAATTCCTTCGCCGGCACGCAGCCAGCCAGCAACAGCATTCCAGCAAATGCGGAAACCCCGGTCAGACAAAGCTTGAACACATGAAGGGGATAAGTCGCCCAATCGGACTGTCAATCAGCCGGGCGGGGAAAGGAGATGGAGCGGGTAGCGGGAATCGAACCCGCATAACTAGCTTGGAAGGCTAGGGCTTTACCACTAAGCTATACCCGCCCGCTCGCGCCCTATGTGGCGGCGGAATTCCCAAAAATCAATCGCCGGAATCACTCACCGTCGAATGCCATCAGCGCGTCTACCGCGATATCGTCTCTGCGCAGGCGGTCGGCACCACCGAGGTCGGGCAAGTCGATCACGAAATGCGCGGTTTCGACCATCGCTCCCGCCTTGCGCAGCAAGGCCGCCGAAGCGCAGGCCGTGCCGCCGGTTGCGATGAGGTCGTCGACCAGCGCGATCCGCATCCGGTCGGTCACCGCCCCCGGATCGATTTCGAGCCGGTCGGCCCCGTATTCGAGCGCGTAGTCGATCCCGAGGGTTTCGATCGGCAGCTTCCCGGGCTTTCGGATCGGGAGAAAGCCGAGGCCGAGCCGCGCCGCGACCGCCGCGCCGAAGATGAAGCCACGCGCTTCCATGCCCGCGACCATCTGGGCGTCCGCCGCATCGACGCGATCGGCGAGATGCGCGATCGTCGCGGCGAGGCCGTCACCGTCGGCGATCAGCGTCGTGATGTCGCGAAACTGGACCCCGCGCGCCGGCCAGTCCGGCACGGTGCGCACCAGCGCCTTCAACTGATCGGGAGTGAGCGCGGGGCTCGTCATCAGCCGAGCCCCGTCGCGATCAGTCTTCCTTGACCGAGGCTTCGCCGACATCGCCGCCCTTTGCGCGGGCCCAGACCTGCTTCTTCGAGAAGTAGGCCAGGACCGTCGCGAAGACGAGGAAGAGCAGGAAGGCCCAGCCGGTCTGACGGCGTTTCACCAGGGTCGGTTCGGCGGTCCAGGCGAGGAACGCGGTCACGTCCTCTGCCATCTGCTCGATCGTCGGCTCCGGATTGCCCTCGCCGTAGGTCACCTGGCCGGTGCCCGTCAGCGGCGGGGCCATCGAGATGTTGAGCGAGTGGAAGAACGGGTTGTAATACTGGCCTTCGGCGGTCTTCGCTTCAGGGAATTCCTCGACCAGTTCGGCCGGCTGCTCTCGATAGCCGGTCAGCAGGTCGTAGACGTAGTTCGTGCCGTCGTGACGTGCCTTGGTGATCAGCGAGAGATCCGGCGGGATCGCGTTGTTGTTCGCCGCACGCGCCGCGATGTCGTTGGCGTAGGGCTTCGGGAAATAGTCCGTCGGCGAGCCTTCGACCATCGTCGCTTCGCCGGTGTTCGGGTCGACGCCCGGAACCTGCCAGGAGGCGGCCTCGGCCTTCACCTGGCCTTCGTCGTAACCGATCTCGCCGAGGTTGCGGAACGCGACCAAGCGCAGCGAATGACAGGCCGAGCACACTTCCTTGTAGACCTGGTAGCCGCGCTGCAATTGCGCGGTGTCCCACTTGGCGAACAGGCCTTCATGGGCGAAGCCGCCCTCGGGGCCCTTCGGGTAGAGGTGGTATTTCTCTTCCGCCGTTTCGGGTGCGGGTTCGCTGATGGCCGCGCCGGTGTCGACGATAAAGGACCACAGCACCGCTACGGTGAAGAGAAGGCCGGTCAGGATGCCGAAGATGCGGATCATGATGCTAGTCTTTCCCTAAATCTCAGGCTTTGGCCGGCGAAGCTGTCGTCGGCTTGGGGCCGAGCTTGCTGTCCGGGTCGTGTCCCAGCACCGCTTCGGTGATCGAATACGGCATCGGCTCGGGCCGCTCGATCAGCGAAATGATCGGCAGGATCACGAGGAAGTGGAGGAAGTAGTACGCGGTGAAGATCTGGCTGAGCAGGATCGTCGTCGTCGAAAGGTGCGCGCCGCCGCAATAGCCGAGCACCACGATCGCCGGGATCAGGCCGAACCAGAAGAACTTGCGGAACAGCGGACGGTAGTGGCCGCTGCGCACCGGCGACTTGTCGAGCCACGGCAGGAAGAACCACACCAGGATCGAGGCAAACATGGCAAGCACGCCCATCAGCTTCGCAGGCACGAAGAAGAAGTCAGCGGTGAAGGCGCGCAGGATCGCGTAGAACGGCCAGAAATACCATTCCGGAACGATGTTCGCCGGAGTCGAGAGCGGGTTGGCCGGGATGTAGTTATCCGGGTGGCCCAGCGCGTTCGGCATGAAGAACACGAAGGCGAAATAGATGATCAGGAAGACGCCGAGACCGAAACCGTCCTTGGCCGTGTAATACGGGTGGAAGGGCAGCGTGTCGCTTTCCTTCTTCACTTCGACCCCGGTCGGGTTCGAGGAACCCGGGATATGCAGCGCCCAGATGTGGAGGATCACCACGCCGGCGATCACGAACGGCAGCAGGAAGTGCAGCGAGAAGAAGCGGTTCAGCGCGGCATTGTCGGGCGCGAACCCGCCGAGCAGCCAGTTCTGGATGCCTTCGCCGACCAGCGGGATCGCCCCGAACAGGCCGGTGATGACCTTGGCGCCCCAGTAGGACATCTGGCCCCACGGCAGCACGTAGCCCATGAAGGCGGTCGCCATCATCAGGAGGAAGATGACCACGCCCAAGAGCCAGATCATCTCGCGCGGCGCCTTGTACGAGCTGTAATAGAGGCCGCGGAAGATATGGATGTAGACCACCACGAAGAAGGCCGAGGCCCCGTTCGCGTGGGCATAGCGCATCAGCCAGCCCCAGTTGACGTTGCGCATGATGTGCTCGGTCGAATCGAACGCGACCAGCGTGTTCGGCGCATAATGCATCGCTAGCACGACGCCGGTGACGATCTGCAGCACGAGGCAGAACCCCGCGAGCACACCGAAATTCCAGAAATAGGACAGGTTGCGCGGCACCGGGTAACCCGCGCCGACGGCGTTGTAGACGAGGCGCGGCAGCGGCAGCTTCTCGTCGAGGAACTTGGTCAAGCCGTTCTTCGGCTCGTACTGCTGGGCCCAGGGAAAGCTCATTCTATCTACCTCAGCCGATGCGGATCAGGGTGTCGGACTGGAAGGCGTATTCGGGCACTTCCAGGTTGGTGGGAGCCGGACCCTTGCGGATGCGGCCGGCAGTGTCGAACTGCGAACCGTGGCACGGGCAGAAATAGCCGCCGAATTCGCCGCGGTTCTCGCCATCGC
The DNA here is from genome assembly GCF_034374265.1 of Pseudoblastomonas marina. Taxonomy (NCBI): domain Bacteria; kingdom Pseudomonadati; phylum Pseudomonadota; class Alphaproteobacteria; order Sphingomonadales; family Erythrobacteraceae; genus Pseudoblastomonas; species Pseudoblastomonas marina. The sequence continues at coordinate 2,246,022 of NZ_CP139718.1, forward strand.
CCGCACCCAGCGGGACGCAGCCCAGATGGGTACAGACGCCCATGGTCACGAGGATGTTGGTGTGACCTTCGACGGTTCGCTCTGCGAGCGTCTCGGGATCGCGCAGCGCGTTGAGCGAGACGCTTTCCGCCGCGGCGATTTCCGCCTCGGTCAGCGAGCGGACGAAGACCGGCTGCTTGCGGAACACGGCCTTGATGGCCTGGCCGGGCTGGAGCGAAGAGATATCGACCTCGGTCGTGCTCTCGGCGAGCACGTCCTTCGATGCCGACATCTGGCTGACCAGCGGAATGACGACCGCGAGACCGCCGATCCCGGCAGCGGAAACCGCCGCGATGTTGATGAAATCGCGCCTACGCACGCCGTCACCCTCGGTGACGACCGCGGCTGCGCCCTCATTATCGGCAATCGCCTGATCTGCCATCTGCTTCGCCTTGCTCTCTTTTTTCCGCCCCGCGAGTGCGGGGGTGCGATTCAGCCGCCACCCGGTGGGAGAAGCCCCGGCGACGCGAGAGTCACCGGTTCGTCCGATTGCGCGGGCTGGATCGCCAACGCATTGCGGGCTCGACTTTGGCGCGGCTGATAGACGCGAACGCCCCCGCCTTCAACCGCATTTTCGACACCTTCCGTCGCCCCGAGCGCCAGCGTGCCTTCTATGCGGTCGGCAGGCCGATAAGCGACACCTGCCGCCCTTCGCACACGATCCCGCGATGGGTATCGCGGCGATAGGAATGAAATCGTTCCTCTTCGGCATAGGTATCTCGGCGGGTCGCCTCGACGGTGGCGATCCCGGCCTGCACCAGCCGTGCCATGACATATCCTTCGAGATCGAAATGCGGCTTGCCCGCCTTTCCTTGGCGAAAGAAGCGCGCATTGCGGCGATCGGCGGTGAGAAAGGCGTTGCCGAAATCGTTGTCCACCTCGTAGCTCGGCTGCGCGATGCAGGGGCCGATGGCGGCCTTGATTTTCGAACGGTTGGCACCCAGCCGCTCCATCGCGACGATCGCCGCATCGGTCACGCCGTGGAGCGCGCCCTTCCATCCGGCATGCGCCGCGCCGACCACGCCGTTCTCGCTATCGGCCAGCAGCACCGGCGCGCAATCGGCGGTAACGATCCCGAGCAGCAGTCCTGGTTCGCGGGTCGCCAGGGCATCGCCTTCGGGGCGATCGGCATGGTTCCACGGTTCGGTCGCGATGATCGCCTGCGGCGAATGCGTCTGGCGCAGCAGCACGAGTTCGGCGCCGGGCAAGACCACCTCACCTTCGGGCGCAAACGGCGTCTCGCCCACGGAATCGGACTCGCGCCCGAAGAAACCGTGCGGCACGTCTCGCAGCGCCTCGGTCCGAATCGGTTCCATGGTTTCAGCCAAGACTTCGGCTGACCTGCTCGTAGGTATCGCGCGACAGCCCATCGGCCGCGGCGATCCGCTCGAGCTGTTCGCGCATCATCGTGCCGTGCGGCTCGGCCATCCGCCGCCAGCGACCCAGCGGGGGAACGAATCGCGCGGCGGTCTGCGGATTGATCGGATCGAGTTGGAGGATGAGGTCCGCGACCAGTCGATAGCCCTCGCCGCTTTCCGCGTGGAAGCCGTGCTTGTTCGCGGCGAAGGCCATGTAGAGCGAGCGCACCCGGTTGGGGTTGGTCAGGCGGAAATCCTCGTGCCCGGCCAAGTCCTTCACGTGCTCGATCACGTCGGGATGAAGCGAACCAGCCTGCAGCGCGAACCACTTGTCGATCGCAAGATCGTTACCCGCGAAACGCTCATGGAAATCGGCCAATGCGGCCTTGCGTTCGGGCCGGTCGAGCCCGGCGAGCACCATCAACGCGCCCTGCCTGTCGGTCATGTTGTCCGCCGCATCGAACTGCGCCTTGGCGCGCGGTGCGGCCGCCGCGGCATCGGCGGCGGCAAGATAGGCGAGCGCCTGCGTCTTCACCTTGCGCGCACCCCGCGCCTTGCGCTCGAGCGAATAGGGCACCGCGCTGGCGCGGGCATGGAGCGCTTCGAAACGCTCGCGCAGCTCGTCCCCCAACCAGGCCTTGAGGCCTTCGCGCGCCTTGTGCAGCGCGACCGGGTCGGCGACGAGCACCTGTTCGCACAGATAGGCCACCGGCGGCAGCAACAGCATTTCGCCGCGCATCTGGTCGTCGAGGGCATCGTCGTCGAGGATCGCGCCGAAAGCCTCGCCCAGCGCGGCAAGATCGGCGGCGTCGTTGCGGACCGCGCCTTCCGCGCCGGCCTCGGCCAGGAGGTGCTCGATCACGAGTTCCTGCAGCGCCTCGTAACGCGCGAACGGATCGTCGTCATTGGCGGCGAGGAACAGCAGGTCGCCGGCGGCGCGTTCGACATCGAGCGAAATCGGAGAGGTAAACCCGCGATTGATCGACAGCACCGCGTCGGCAGGGGCATCTTCAAACTTGAAGCTCGCTTCAGCCCGGTCGAGCACGACGAGCCGTTCCCCACTGCTTTTTCCCGTATCGCGGTCGAACAGCGCCACGCGAAGCGGGATCACCATCGGCTGCTTGTCGAGCTGGCCGGGGGTCGCCGGGACCTCCTGTGTTAACCGTAGTTCTCCATCCTTCAGCGCCGCCGAAACCCGCGGCGTGCCGGCCTGCTCGTACCAGCGGCGGAACTGCTTGAGGTCGAGAGCGGCACCCTCCTCGATCGCGCGGACGAAATCCTCGCAGGTTGCCGCTTCGCCGTCGTGGCGATCGAAATAGAGGTCGGTCCCTTTCCGGAACCGCTCCTCACCCGCCATGCTCCGCATCATGCGCAGCACCTCGGCGCCCTTGTTGTAGACGGTCGAGGTGTAGAAGTTCGAGATCTCCTGGTAGCTGTCGGGCCGGATCGGATGCGCGAGCGGGCCGCTGTCCTCGGGGAACTGGACCGCGCGCAACACGCGCACGTCCTCGATCCGCTTGACCGCCTCGCCCTGCATGTCCTGCGAGAAAAGCTGGTCGCGCAGCACGGTGAAGCCTTCCTTCAGGCTCAGCTGGAACCAGTCGCGGCAGGTCACCCGATTGCCCGACCAGTTGTGGAAATATTCGTGCGCGATCACACCCTCGACCCCGTCGTAATCACCGTCGGTAGCGGTTTCGGGATCGGCCAGCACGTATTTCGTGTTGAAGATGTTGAGGCCCTTGTTCTCCATCGCCCCCATGTTGAAATCGCCCACCGCGACGATGTTGAACACGTCGAGATCGTATTCGCGACCGAATGTCTCCTCGTCCCATTTCATCGATTTCTTCAGCGAATCCATCGCGTGTTGCGTGCGGCCGAGATCGGCTTCGCGCACCCAGATCGCGAGATCGATCGTGCGCCCGCTCATCGTGGTGAAGCTGTCCTCGAGCGCCATGAGGTCGCCCGCGACCAGCGCGAAGAGATAGGACGGCTTGGGCCACGGATCGTGCCATTCGGCCCAGTGACGCCCGCCTTCGAGTTCGCCCTCGCCGGTCTTGTTGCCGTTCGACAGCAGCACCGGAAAGGTGGTCGCGTCGCCTTCCATGCGCACGGTGTAGGTCGACAGCACGTCGGGCCGGTCGGGGAAGAAGGTGATGCGGCGGAAGCCTTCGGCTTCGCACTGGGTGCAGAGCATGCCGTTCGAGGCATAGAGTCCCATCAACTTGCTGTTTGTGTCGGGCGCCAGCTCGGTGGTGATGGAAATCAGGGCCTCCTCGCCATCGATCGAGACCAGCAGGTCGTTTCCATCCATGGTCCAGCTTTCGCACGGCGCGCCGTTGCAGAGCACCGACTTGGGCTCGATCTCGTCGCCGTTCAGGCGAATGTTCCCGGTCCGCTCGGCTTCCGGATTGCGCACCACCTTGAGCTCGGACCGCACGGTCGTCGCCCCGGCCCCGAGGTCGAAATGGAGCGCGATTTCGGGCACCAGCCAGGCCGGCGGCGTGTAATCCGCGCGCCGGATCGTGACCGGCGCATGCGGTTCATGTGCGGCATCCGCCATTTCCGGGTTGCCATCGGCGGTCGAGGGAGTGCGTGCGATATCCATGGATGTCCTTGGGCAATATGTCCGTAGGGGTGTTCCTGCCGACAACGTCCGTCGCCGCTGAAGGTTCAACGGTCAAGCGCCACGCTTGACTCGATCTCCGGCGCAACGCAGCCCGGACCCATGGCAGGACGACTATTCATTTTCGGTCTCGGCTATGCCGGCAAACGGATCGCAACGCGCTTGCGAGAGCGCGGCTGGCAGGTCGATGCGACCGGGTCGGACGGCAATATCGCCTTCGACGACGACGCAGCGGTGCGGGCCACACTGGCCGGCGCGAGCCATGTGCTGTCTTCGATCCCACCGGCTGAGAGCGCAGACCCCGTGCTCGCGAACTATGGCGATGCACTCGACGGCAAGTGGCTCGGCTACCTCTCTTCGACCGGGGTTTATGGCGATCGCGGCGGGGCGTGGGTCGATGAGGCGACCCCGCTCCGCGGCGCGCGCAGGCAAGCCCGGCTCACGGCGGACCTGGCATGGCTGGCACGCGAGGCGCGGGTCTTCCGGCTGGCGGGCATCTATGGTCCGGGCCGCAGCCCGATCGACCGGGTGCGGGGCGGAAAAGCCCACCGCATCGACCTTCCCGGACAAGTCTTCAGCCGGATCCATGTCGACGATATCGAGAGCGCGGCCGTCGCCGGTTTCGATGCCCCGCCGGGGGCATACAATATCTGCGACGACGAGCCTGCCGAGCAGCGCGCGGTGACCGAAGAGGCCGCGCGGCTCGCCGGGGTCGAACCGCCACCGCTGCAGACGATCGAGGAGGCCGGCCTGTCCGAGATGGCGCGCAGTTTCTACGCCCAGAACCGGCGCGTTTCGAACCGCAAGGCCAAGCGCGAACTAGGCTGGGAACCGCTCTACCCGACCTATCGCGAGGGACTGCGCTCGCTGGTCTAGGGCGCCTTGGGCGGCGAAGTGATCCGCCCCGGATCGCGGGCGCGCAGTGCGATCAGCATCCCGATCATCGCCACCGCCGCGCCGCAAGCCGCGAGCGCGGTCCATTCAAAGCCTTCGAACATGGTCGACAGTATCATCGCGACCACCGGCACCAGCACCGAGGAATAGGCAGCCTTGCCCGCGCCCACGGTCCGCACCAGCGGGTAATATAGCGGGAAGGTCGCGACCGAACCGAGCAGGCCGAGATAGAGGATGCCCAGCGCATAGCCGGGGCGCGGATCCCATTGCGGGGGGCCGAACCAGATCAGCGCGACCAAAGCGTTGAGCAGCATGCCGATCGCCATCGACCACGCCAGCAGCGTCAGCAGCGGCAGGTGTGCCGCGCGCTTGGTCGCCTGGACGATATTGGCGATCGAGGCGGTCAGGATGCCACCGCCGGTCAGCGCCGCACCCGCCAGCACATCCCACAGTCCGGCCGGCGAATCGCGCCATTCGTGGAAGAACAGCAGCGCGATACCCGCCACCGCAATGGTCGAACCGAGCACGAAACCGCGCGAGATCGACTGGCCGAGATAGATTTTCCCGAGCACCGCATTGGGCACCATCAGCAGCGCGAACATCACCGCGACGAGGCCCGAGGTGACGAATCGTTCGGCATTGTAGACGAAGGCGAAATTGGCGAAGAACTGGAACAGTCCCATCAGGAGCGCGATGACCCAGCCTTCTCTCGCCAGTCGCCACGGCTGTCCGCGGAACCGCGCCAGCACGAACATGCCCGTCAGCGCGACCATGAAACGATAGCAGATCGACCAGAACGGCGGGACGCTCGCCAGCTGGTCCTTGATGATGATCCAGGTTCCGCCCCAGATCAGGCTGACGAGCAGGAAGGGGACAAGGTGCCGGGGTTGGGCGAGGCTCGGTGCCTCGCGGCTATCGCCGCTCATAGATCGGCGATCGCATCGGCAAGCTGGCGCGCGGCCTGCTGGTCGGCATTCCACGCACTGACGAAGCGTGCGGCGTCGGCACCCCAATCGTAGAATCCGAAACCCTTTGTGCGCAGCGCCTCGCGCTCCCCGGCGGTGCAGCGCAAGAAGACCTCGTTGGCCTCGACCGGGTGGAGCAGTCGCTCGCCGGCCGCACCGCCCAGCGCCCGCGCCGCTTCGTTGGCGGCGGCAGCATTCTCGAGCCATAGATCGCCGTCGAGCATCGCGAGCACCTGTGCCGCAAGGTAGCGCCCCTTCGACTGGAGGTGCCCCGCCCGTTTGCGGCGATAGCGCGCCTGGTCGGCCAGCTCGGGATCGAAGAACACCACCGCCTCGGCGTTCATCCCGCCATTCTTGACGAAACCGAAGCTCAACGCATCGACATGACCGACCCCGGCGGCACTTGCAGCACCCTCGCCGAGGAACGCCGCGGCATTGCCAAAGCGCGCGCCGTCCATATGCAGCTTGAGCCCGCGTTGCTTCGCCAGCTCGCCGATCGCGGCGAGTTCGTCGGGGCGATAGCAGCAGCCATATTCGCTCGCCTGCGTGATCGAGATCGCGTGCGGCTGGACCTGGTGCACGTCGTCGCGGATCGGATCGATCACTGCCGCGATTCCCTCGGGCGTTATCTTCGCATGCTCGCCGTCTGCCAGGAGCAGCTTCGCGCCGTGGAGATAGAAGCCCGGCGCACCGCCCTCGTCCATCTCGATATGCGCCTCGCGGTGGCACACCACCCCGCCGTGCGGCGGACACATTGGGCCGAGCGCAAGGCAGTTCGCCGCCGTGCCCGTCGCGACCCACAGCACTGCACATTCGGTGCCGAACAGGGCGCCCATCGCATCGTCGAGCCGGGCGGACAGTGCATCGCCATCATAGGGCGCATCGGTCGCGTCGGCGGCGCGCATCGCCTCCCACAGCCTGGGATGGACGGGCGCGGCATTGTCGGAGAGAAATTGCATGGAACGCTCCTAACCACGCACCCGTTGCGATGGAAGAAGGAGATTCGCATGGCGATCGAGGGCTTGGAAATCACGCATGAAGACAACGGCACCAGCGGCGAATATCGCGCCAAGGTGCCCGACAGCGAGAAAATCGGGCGTTTGACCTGGAAGCAGCGCGAGGAAGGCGTGCGCGTGGCCGACCACACGCTAGTGCCACCAGCCATCGGCAATCGCGGTATCGCGGCCGCGCTAGTCGATCGGCTCGTCGCCGACGCACGCGAGCAGGGCTTCAAGATCGTGCCGCAATGCAGCTACGTCGAAGCGAAGTTTCACAAACACCCCGACTGGAGCGATCTGCGCGCCTGATTGTATGTGGGAATGGTGCTGCTGGAGAGAATTGAACTCTCGGCCTCACCCTTACCAAGGGTGCGCTCTACCACTGAGCTACAGCAGCAAGACCATTTCGCGAGTCGGAATTGCGCGATCCCCGTGGGGTCGCGTCGACCGGCGCGCGCTATTGCCACCGAACAGGCAAATGTCAAGCTAACCCGCTCTTGAAAGCTGCCCGCGCTCGCGGCAGGAGGGCGCCATGAGCGGGAAAGACGACAAGCCGACGCGCGAGGAGCGACTGGCGGCCAAGCTGCGCGAGAACCTGCGCCGCCGAAAGGCACAGGCCCGCGAGCTCGAGCAGCCCATGGACTCGGCGGCGGAAGATCTCGGCGAAATACTTCCCAAAAGCGATTCGGGCCGTTAGGCCACGGCGCTCTTTCAACGCACTAGGAGCGCGTCCTTGCCCCGCCTGATCCTGATCCGCCACGGCCAGAGCGAATGGAACCTCGCCAACCGCTTCACCGGCTGGTGGGATGTCGGATTGACCGACAAGGGTATCGCCGAAGCGCAGGCCGCCGGTAGGCTACTGGCCGAGAAGGGCATGCTGCCGACGGTCGCCTTCACCTCCTACCAGACGCGCGCGATCAAGACGCTGTGTCTCGCGCTCGAACAGTGCGACCGACTGTGGATCCCGGAGCACAAGGACTGGCGCCTCAACGAGCGGCATTATGGCGGACTGACCGGGCTCGACAAGCAGCAGACCCGCGACCGGCACGGCGACGAGCAGGTCCATATCTGGCGCCGCAGCTTCGATACCCCGCCCCCGCCGCTCGAGAAGGGCAGCGAATTCGATCTCTCCTCCGACCCGCGCTATGCCGGGGTCGAAGTGCCCGACAGCGAAAGCCTCAAGGACACGATCGCCCGCGTGCTGCCCTATTACCGCGATGCGATCGAGTCGGTGCTGCGCCAGGGCGAGACGGTGATCATCTCGGCCCACGGCAATTCGCTGCGCGCGCTGGTCAAGCATCTCTCGGGCATTTCGGACGACGAGATCACCGGGCTCGAAATCCCGACCGGCCAGCCGATCGTCTACGAACTCGACGACGATCTCGCCGCCACCGATCGCTATTACCTCTCGGAGCGCTGAGCATGTCTGCAAAGGTCGCAATCGTGATGGGCAGCCAGTCGGACTGGGATACAATGCGCTGTGCGGTCGAGGTCCTCGACGAGCTCGATGTCCCCACCGATGTCCGGATCGTCTCCGCCCACCGCACCCCCGACCGGATGGCCGAATTCGCGCGCACTGCCGAAGAGAACGGCTTCCACGTCATCATCGCCGGCGCAGGCGGCGCGGCGCACCTGCCGGGAATGATCGCCGCGCAGACCCATGTCCCGGTGCTGGGCGTGCCGGTGAAGTCACGCGCGCTCAACGGACAGGATTCGCTGCTATCGATCGTCCAGATGCCCGCCGGAGTCCCGGTCGGGACGCTGGCGATCGGCGAGGCCGGCGCGACCAATGCCGGACTGCTCGCCGCCGCCATCCTCGCCAATGGCGACGCCGATCTCGCCACCCGGCTCAAGGACTGGCGCGCCGCGCAGACCGCCCGGGTCGCCGAACGGCCCGAGTGAGGGCGCCCCGATGAGCGACCACTCAGTGATCCCGCCCGGGTCGACCATCGGCATCCTCGGCGGCGGCCAGCTGGGCAAGATGCTCGCGACTGCCGCCGCGCAACTCGGCTACCGCGTCGAAATCTATTCGCCCGAGCCCGATAGCATCGCCGCCGATGTCGCCGCCCATTCCACCGTCGCGGCATGGGACGATATCGAGGCCCTCGAACGTTTCGCGCGCGAATGCTCGGTCGTGACTTACGAGTTCGAGAATGTCCCTGTCGCGCCGCTCGCGGCCATCAAGGACATGGTGTTGCGTCCCGGCCTGCGCGCACTCGAAGTGGCACAGGACCGGCTCGCCGAGAAACGCTTTGCCGAGGATCATGGCGGCCGACCGGCTCCCTTCGCGCCGGTCGCGAACGCCGGGGAGCTCGAAACGGCGATGAAGTCGATCGGCACGCCGGGCATCCTCAAGACCTGTCGCGAGGGCTACGACGGCAAGGGCCAGTGGCGCACCGGCAATGGCGGCGCGAGCGACGACGATCTCGCCGCGATCGCGTTTCCCGAGACCGGCTGCATCTACGAGGGCTTCGTCGAATTCGAATCCGAATTCTCGGTCATCGCCTGCCGCGCGCTCGATGGCTCGATCGCCTTTTACGACAGCGCCGAAAACGACCACGAGGGGGGCATCCTGTCGCGCTCGACCGTACCAGCCTCGATGGCGATCGTCGCGCAGGTCGAGGAAGCGCGCGAACTGACCCGCCAAATCGCCGATGCACTCGATTATGTCGGCGTGCTCACGATCGAGTTCTTCGCCACCGCGAACGGCCCGGTGTTCAACGAAATGGCACCGCGGGTGCACAATTCGGGCCACTGGACGATCGAGGGCGCGGTCACGAGCCAGTTCGAGAACCATATCCGCGCAATCTGCGGCCTGCCGCTGGGCGATACCGCGCTCGCGGGCAAGCGAGTGGTGATGGACAATCTGATCGGCGAAGCGGCCGATGGCTGGGTGGAAATCCTCGCCGATCCGCAGGCCGCGCTCCACCTCTACGGCAAGGGCCAGGTGCGCGAAGGCCGCAAGATGGGGCATGTCACGCGTGTCGAACGCACCTGATCCTTTGGGCGACGAGCCTCACATCATCCTCCTCGCCGCAGTCGCCGAAAACGGCACGATCGGCCTCGACGGCGGGCTGCCGTGGCACATCCCGGCCGATCTCAAGCGTTTCAAGGCGCTGACGATGGGCAAGCCGATGGTGATGGGTCGCCGCACCTTCGAATCGCTGCCCGGCATCCTTCCCGGTCGGCGCCACATCGTGCTGACCCGCGATCGATCGTATGAGGCAGCGGGCGCGGAGATCGCCGCCAGCCTCGACGATGCGCTCGCACTTGCCGACGCGCCCGAGATCGCGGTGATCGGCGGTGGGCAGATCTACGCCGCCGCCCTGCCCCGCGCGACCCGGCTCGAACTGACCGAGGTCCATGCCGCGATCGAGGGCGACACCCATTTCCCCGACCGCGGGGACGGCTGGCGCGAGACCTTCCGCGAACGGCATGCGGGCGGGGAGAGCCACCCGGACTTTTCTTTCGTCACGCTGGTGCGCGACCTATAGGATCGCCATGCAGCGCCTGCATCACCGTGACTCCATTCCCGAAGCCCTGCGCGGCGCGATCATCGCGCTGGGCAATTTCGACGGCTTCCATCTCGGCCACCAGCGCGTCGCCGAGGAGGCGATCGAGTGGGCGCGGGCACAAGGCCGCCCGGCAATCGTCGCGACCTTCGATCCTCACCCGGTGCGCCATTTCCGGCCCGACGCGCCGCCGTTCCGCCTGACCACGCTCGACCAGCGGCAGGAACTGTTCGGCGAAGCCGGTGCGGCGGCCATGCTGGTGTTCGATTTCGGCGACGAGCTCGCCTCGACCAGCGCAGAGGGCTTCGTCGACCTGCTCGCCGGCCATCTCGGCGCGGCAGGCGTGGTGACGGGCGAGGACTTCTCCTTCGGCAAGGGCCGCAGCGGCAATGTCGAGGTGCTGCGCGATCTCGGCAGGGCGCGCAGGATGGAGACGCGCCGCGTCGGCCCGGTCTCCGATGCGGAAGAAGTCGTCTCTTCGAGCCGCATCCGCGACGCGCTTCAGGAAGGCGATTGCGCCACCGCGACCCGGCTTCTGACCCGCCCATTCGCGATCCGGGGCGAGGTGATCCACGGCGACAAGCGCGGGCGCGAGCTCGGCTATCCGACCGCCAATCTCGAGCTCGGCCAATACCTGCGCCCCAAATTCGGCATCTACGCCGTCACCGCGCGGCTGGCGGACGGGCGCGAGCTGAAGGGCGCGGCCAATCTCGGCACTCGCCCGCAATTCGATCCGCCCAAGGAATTGCTCGAACCCTATTTCTTCGATTTCGACGGCGATCTCTACGGACAGGAGATCGAGGTCGCCCTGCACCATTTCATCCGGCCCGAGGCGAAGTTCGATTCGCTCGATGCGCTCGTCGCGCAGATGGAAGCCGACTGCGCCCAGGCGCGCGAGTTGCTGGAGTAATCCATGAATTTCGGACCGTGGCCGCGGCGCATCTTCTTCGTGCTCGCGGCGATCTTCTTCGTCTTCACCTTCCTCCATGCGAGCTGGCTCGCGCCCACCCCGCGCGGCGCACCCAAGCTCGTCGCGCACCGCGCGGTCGGACAGCCGCTGCTGCAGCACGGGCAGTCCGGCGAGGAAGATTGCTTCTCGGCGCAGATCGAGGAGCCCTACCATCCCCTTATCGAGGACAGCCTGCGCTCGATAAGCGAGGTTTCGCGGCTCGGCGGCCACATGGCCGAAATCAACGTGCTGCCGACCGGCGACGGCGACCTGGTGCTGTTCCACGAAGACGATCTTTCCTGCCGCACCGGAGCGGAGGGCACGGTGAGCACCTCGACGGTCGAGGAATTGAAGCAGCTCGATATCGGCTGGGGCTACACCACGCCCGATGGCGACCACCCGCTGCGCGGCAAGGGCGAGGGCCTGATGCCGACGCTCGACGAGGCGTTCGACCGGCTGCGCGGCAACACGCGCTACATGTTCAACCTGAAGAGCGACGACCCCGCCGACGCCGAACTGCTGGCAAAGAAGCTCAAGGCCGCGCGCCGCGCCGTTCGCGGGACCGACCATGCCTTCATCGGCCAGGGCCCGGCGATCGCGCGGCTGGCCGAGCTGTTCCCCGACAGCTGGGTGGTCGATCTCGATCGCGCTTACGCCTGCTCGGCGGGATACATGCGCACCGGTTGGCTCACCATCGTGCCCGAGGCGTGCGAGAACGGCACGCTGATCGTCCCGCTCGACAAGCAGTACCTGTTCGCCGGCTGGCCCAACCGCACCATCGCGCGGATGGAAGAAGTCGGCGCGCGGATCGTCGTCACCGGTCCACATGACGGAGAGACGGTGACCTACGGGCTCGACCTACCCGAACAGTTCGGCGAGATCCCGGACAGCTTCAACGGCTATATCTGGATCGACGATCTCTGGATCCTCGGCCCGGCGCTGCGCCCCGGCTTCAACGACCGCGACGAGGAAGAGCGCAAGGCGCTGGCCGAAGTGGTCAAACGGCGGCGGGAAGCACGCTGAATGCTTTATCCCCGCGCGACTTTCGCCTAACGGCGCAAACCATGCCAGAAAAGTCCGACCAGAAGCGCGATTACAGAGACACGGTTTTCCTGCCGAAAACCGACTTCCCGATGAAAGCCGGCCTTCCGCAGAAGGAACCGGGCATTCAGGCGCGCTGGGAGGAACAGGGGCTCTACGAACGCATTCGCGAAAGCCGCGCGGGCCGCGAGAAGTTCATCCTCCACGATGGCCCGCCCTATGCCAATGGCGACATCCATGTCGGCCACGCGCTGAACCACGTCTTGAAGGACATGGTCGTGCGCACGCAGACGCTGCTCGGCAAGGACGCGCCTTACGTGCCCGGCTGGGATTGCCACGGCCTGCCGATCGAGTGGAAGGTCGAGGAACTCTATCGCAAGAAGAAGCGGTCGAAGAACGAGGTCTCGCCGAAGGAATTCCGCGCCGAATGCCGCGCCTACGCCCAGAAATGGGTCGACGTGCAGCGCGAACAGCTGAAGCGGCTCGGCATCGGCGGGCGGTGGGACAAGCCCTACCTCACCATGCGCCCCGAGGCCGAAGCCGATATCGTGCGCGAACTCCACAAATTCGCCGAGAGCGGCCAGCTCTATCGCGGCGCCAAGCCGGTGATGTGGTCCCCCGTCGAGGAAACCGCGTTGGCCGATGCCGAGGTCGAATACCAGGACCTGACCGACAGCCCGCAGATCGACGTGGCGTTCGAGATCACCGAGAGCCCGATCGAGGAATTGGTCGGTGCCTATGCGGTGGTCTGGACGACGACGCCGTGGACGATCCCGGTCAACCAGGCTTTGGCTTACGGGCCCGAAGTTCAGTACGATTTGATCAATACGAGCGATGGAAAAAAATATCTCATCGCTTTCGATTTGGTCGACGCTTTCCTTGCTCGAACAGGATATAGGCTCGTCGACGAAGCCGATATGCCGTCGACGACCGATGAGCTATTTGCTTGGCAGGCCAACAAGCTCGTGCGGGGCTCCGGCCTCGCCGGCACCATCGCCCGCCATCCGATGCACAAGCTCGGCGGGTTCTACGCCAAGCCGCGTCCTCTGCTGGCGGGCGATTTCGTCACCACCGACAGCGGCACGGGCCTCGTCCATATGTCGCCCGATCATGGCGAGGACGATTTCGAGCTGTGCCGCACCAACGGGATCGACCCGGTCTTCGCGGTCGAGAGCGACGGGCGATATCGCGACGACTGGCTGTGGCTCGGCGCGGACGACAAGGACGAAGACGGCAAGGAACGCCGCCGTGCGGTGATCAACAAGCCGTTCAATGCGCCCGACGGGCCGATCTGCTCCGATCTTCGCGAAGCCGGCGCGCTGCTTTCCGCCAGCGCCGACTACGCGCACTCGTACCCGCATTCGTGGCGCTCGAAGGCCAAGGTGATCTACCGCTGCACTCCGCAATGGTTCATCGGGATGGACGGCAAGCTCGACCATCTCGACGGCGCGAGCCTGCGCGAGACCGCGATGGGCGAGATCGAGCGCGTGCGCTTCGTGCCCGAAAAGGGTCGCCGCCGCATCGGCGCCATGGTCGGCGACCGGCCCGACTGGCTGATCAGCCGCCAACGCGCCTGGGGCGTGCCGCTGGCGCTGTTCGTCCACCGCGAGACCGGCGAATTGCTGGTCGACGCGGAGGTCAACGCGCGCATCCAGTCCGCCATCCGCGCCGACGGGATCGATGCCTGGGAAGAAGCCCGCGCGGGCGAATTCCTCGGCGAAGGACGCAATCCCGACGACTACGAGATGGTGTCCGACATCCTCGACGTGTGGTTCGACAGCGGCTCGACCCACGCCTTCGTGCTCGAGTCGGACGAGTGGCCCGAACTGCAGAGCCCGGCCGACCTCTATCTCGAAGGCTCGGACCAGCATCGCGGCTGGTTCCAGTCCTCGCTGCTCGAAAGCTGCGGCACCCGCGGCCGCGCGCCATATGAGACGGTGCTGACCCACGGGTTCACGATGGATTCTGCGGGCAAGAAGATGTCGAAATCGCTCGGCAACACGGTCGATCCGCTCAAGGTCATGGAGACCTACGGCGCGGACATTATCCGCTTGTGGGCGCTTTCGGTCGATTTCACCGAGGACCACCGCATCGGCGACGAGATTTTGAAGGGCGTGGGCGACCAGTATCGCCGGCTGCGCAACACCTTCCGCTACCTGCTCGGTGCGCTGGGCGGGTTCGATCACGACGCCGAAGCGGTCGATCCGGCGGAAATGCCCGAGCTCGAGCGCTACGTGCTTCACCTGCTCGCCGTGCTCGATGCGAAGCTGCGTCGTGCGGTCGACGATTTCGACTTCAACGCCTACACGCGTGCTTTGGTCGATTTCGCCAACGAAGACCTCTCGGCCTTCTTCTTCGACGTGCGCAAGGACCGGCTCTATTGCGACGATCCCGAGGGACTCGCGCGCCAATCCTACCGCACCACGCTCGACATCCTGTTCCAGGCGCTGGTGCGTTATGCCGCGCCGGTGCTGGTGTTCACCGCCGAGGAAGTGTGGGGCACGCGTTTCCCCGACCGCGACAGCATCCATTTGCAGGAATGGCACCCGATCCCCGCCGACTGGCGCAACGACGATCTCGCCGCGCGGTGGGACAAATTGCGCGACCTGCGCGAGGACGTGAACGAGGCGATCGAACCGCTGCGACGCGAGAAGACCATCCGTTCGAGCCTCGAAGCCGACGTCGTGGTGTCCGCCGATGCGGTGCCCGAGGGCTTCAGCGACGCGGACCTCGCCGAGCTGTTCATCACCGCGTCAGTGACGCGCGGGCAGGCAATCGCGGTGTCCCGGACCGATGACAGCAAGTGCGGCCGCTGCTGGCGGCTCCTGCCCGAAGTGGCGGAAGACGGCGATCTGTGCGGCCGTTGCGAAAGTGTGGTCGCGGAAATGGACGAGGTGGCATGAGCGTCGACTTCACCAGCACTCTGTGGAAACGCCGCTGGATCGGGCTCGCCGTCGCACTCGCGGTGTTCGTGCTCGACCAATTCGTCAAATGGGCGATGATCGGCCCGCTCGACCTGCGCAACCTCGAACATATCCCGCTACTGCCATTTTTCGACCTGACCTGGGCCGAGAACCGCGGCGTCTCGCTCGGCCTGTTTCGTGCCGACAGCATGGAGCAGCGGCTTATGCTGGTCGGCTTCACCGCACTGATCGCGGTGGTCGTGTTCGTATGGATGCTGCGCGAAAAGGCCAAGTGGGACATCCTCGCGCTCGCGCTGATCCTCGGCGGTGCGCTCGGCAATATCCGTGACCGCATCAACTACGGTTACGTGGTCGATTACGCCGACCTCCATATCGGCAGCTTCCGGCCGTTCCTCATCTTCAACCTCGCCGATGTCGCGATCACCTTCGGCGTGCTCATCATCCTTGCGCGGAGCTTCTTCTTCAGCGACAAGGACCCCATGAAAGACCCTTCGCTGCTCGATGCGAAGGACGAGACGGGCGACGTTGCCCCGGAGAAAACGACATGAAATTCGCCAAACTCGCCATCGCCACCGGATTGGCCTCGATGCTCGCCGCTTGCGGATCGACCGGCGTGTTCAACCGCGACCGCCCGGACGAGTTCGCCGTGCAGCGCCAGGCCCCGCTCGTGATCCCGCCCGATTTCAACCTCGTGCCGCCGTCCGAAGGGAATCCGCGCCCGGCCGAAGGCAGCGCGGCGGAACAGGCACTCGAAGCGCTGTTCGGCGGCCCCGCCGCGCGCAGCGACGTCGAAACCAGCGCGCTCGACCGCGCCGGCGCGGCCGTTCCCGGCATCCGCTCGAAGATCGGTGATCCGGACACCAACACCGTCGACAAGGGCGCGCTCACCCGCGACATTGTCAGCGCTCCGGAGAGCGAAGGTCAGGTCGCGCGGGCGGTAATCCCGGGCTGATTGCTGGGCTTGGGCTCCAAGAGTAGATAGAGTTTTATTGGTTACGGACCCGCATCCGCGGGTCCATCCTCGGTGCTAATCTCTCCGCTGCGCCCCGAGGAACCTGCGGGTGGCCGGTCGGGCTCGCCTCCGCGCCAGTCGCGCTGCGGACGACCATCTCGATCGTGTCCCTCGCGCTTCCTCTCGATATTCCTCCAGAAGTTTCGCGCGGTAGCGTGCACGCGGGCGACTGCCCACCGCGGCTTATGCCGCGAAGCCAAGCGGGCCGGATGGTCTGCGCCTGGCGTCTGAGGGTCTCAAACAGATAAATCTTCCCCACTCGCGCCGCGCCAGCAGCAACTCCGCTATTCCGCTTCCGCCACCTCCGGCTCGCCCTTCACTCGCGCCACCAGCAGCTTGTCGATCTTGCGGCCGTCCATGTCGACGACCTCGATCCGCCAGCCCTCGTCCTCGAAATAGTCGCCCGCCTGCGGGATCCGCTTGATCATCGCGAGGACATAGCCCGCTGCGGTCGCGTATTCGCGTTCGTCGGGCAGCGTCATGCCGAGGCGTTCGGCCAGCGCATCGGCCGGCATCGCGCCCGAGATCAGCAGCGATCCGTCCTCGCGCTCGACCACTTGCGGACCGTCGCCAAGATCGCGGTCGCTGGCGAATTCGCCCACCAGCGCCTGCAGCAGGTCCGCCGGGGTCACGATCCCGTCGAGATGGCCGTATTCGTCGTGGACCATCGCCATCGCGACATCGGCCTGCTGGAGCATCCGCAGACCGTCGATCGAATCGAGCTGGTCGGGAACGATTTCGGGGCGCGCCATAAGCGAGGCGAGCTGCGGGACCCTGCCGTCGACGATCTGGGCCAGCACCTCGCGGGTTTTGACCACGCCGACGACTTCGTCGGGCGAGCCCTTGGCCACTGGCATCAGCGAATGCGGCGAGGCGGCGATCGCGGCCTTGATTTCCTCGAGCGAGGCATCGGCGTCGATCCAGTCGATCTCGGTGCGGGGGGTCATGACTTCGCGCACCGGGCGGTCGGCCAGGCGCATGATCCCGGTCATGATTGCGCGCTCTTCCTCCTCGAGCACGCCCGATCGGGTCGCCTCGGCGAAGATCATGTGCAGTTCTTCGTCGGTCAGGTGATTCGGATCCGATCGCCGCGCGCCGAACAAGCGCAACACGAGGCTGGACGAGTGCTCGAGCAGCCACACCAGCGGTGCCGCGAGCCGCGCGAGGAACGCCATCGGCGGCGCGGCGAGCATCGCGATCTTTTCGGGCGCGCGCAGGGCCAGCTGCTTGGGCACCAGCTCGCCGACGACGAGGCTCAGATAGGTGACGATCACGATGACCAGCGCGAACCCCGCCTCGGGAGCGTAATCGGCGGGCACACCCCAGGCCGCCAATCGCTCGCCCACCGGCCCGCCAAGGCTCGAACCCGAATAGGCGCCGGCGATAATCGCCACGAGGCTGATCCCGATCTGTACGGTCGAGAGGAACTTGCCCGGTTCGGAGGCGAGCTGGAGCGCCTGCCGGGCGCCGGCCCGCCCCTCATCCAGCGCGACCTTCAGGCGCGCCCGGCGCGCGGAGACAATCGCCAGTTCGCTCATGGCGAAGAGGCCGTTGAGCACGATGAGTGCGGCGATAATCGCAAGGTCTGCCCAAGGAAAGGGTGTCACGCTGCGACCGCTAGCAGAAAGTGGGGTCGGGAGGAAAGCAAAGGAACGTGCTCGTTCACCACGCGTTTCAATAATCGGCTCTCTAAAAAATTGCGCTCGAAGCGCGCCCATTGGGAAAGGACGAACTGATGAAATCCTATAAATTCGCCATTGCCGCCGTATGCGGCATGTCGCTCGTTACCGCCGGCTGCATCACCGATCCGAACACCGGCGAGAAGACCTATTCGCGCACCGCCGTCCTCGGCGCGGGCGGCGCGCTCGCCGGCTACCTGCTCGGCGGCCTGATCGGCGGCAAGACCGCACGGATCGTGGGTGCAGGTATCGGTGGCGTTGCCGGAGGCGTCGTCGGCAACCGGATCGACCAACAGATCAAGGAATTGAAGGAAAAGACCGCCGGATCGGGCGTCGACGTCACCAGCGACGGCGAATCGATCCTCGTCAACCTGCCCGACACCGTCACCTTCGATGTCGGCAGTTCGACGCTCAAGCCCAGCTTCCGCGCCACGCTCGACGAGGTCGCGGCGACGCTGGTCGACTATCCCAACAGCCTGATCGACGTCTACGGCCACACCGATTCGACCGGGTCCGACGCGTTCAACCAGGCGCTGTCAGAACGGCGCGCCAAGGCGGTCGCGGATTACTTGATTGCGCGCAATGTGGATCGTCGCCGGATCATGACGCAGGGCTTCGGCGAAACCCAGCCGATCGCCGACAACGGCACCGAAGCTGGCCGCGCGCAGAACCGCCGGGTCGAGATCAAGATCATCCCGATCACCGAGGAAGACGTCGCCGAGGCCAAGGCCCAGCAGTGATCGCAGCTGCGATCAGTTGACGAACCCGGATGGGCGCGCGGCCTTGTTGGCAATCTCGCGCGCCCTCCCGCCCCAACGCTCGAGCGCCGGTCCGTGAAGGGCCGGCGCCGTCGCAAGGACCCCGAATATGCGCGGATCCGGCTTGTTGAAGCGATAGGGCTCGCCGGTCGCCGCGGTGACCGTCGCGCCCGCCTCGCTCGCGATCAGCGCCGCGGCGGCGAGATCCCATTCCGCGCCCCAGCGCATCGTCAGCACCATGTCTGCCTCTCCCGCCGCGACCATTGCAACCCGCAAGGCGATCGAATTGGGTTGCGCGACCTTGGCGAGGTCGCGGTCGGTCTTGGGCAGGTCGTGGATCGGCACCCGCGCTCCGGCCAGCTGGGCGCAGTCCGAGCAGGAGAGCGCCTTTCCGTCGAACGATGCCCCCTCGCCCTTCCGCGCGAGCCAAGTCTGCCCCCGCGCCGGCGCTTCGAGCGCGGCGAGCACCGGTTGGCCCTCCTCGACCAGCGCAACCGACACGCACCAGCCGTCGCGCCCGCGCAGGAAATCGCGCGTCCCGTCGATCGGGTCTACGATCCAGCACCGGCGCTGTTCGGCGCGAGCAGTGTCGTCGGCGGTCTCCTCCGATAGCCAGCCCGCATCGGGTGCGAGGTCGCCGAGCGCGCGATGCAGGTAGCGATCGACCGCAAGATCGGCTTCGCTCACGCGGTTGTCGGGCGATTTCTCCCACGATTCGACGTCGTTGCCCGCCCCCGGCCAATACTCCATCGCCAATGCGCCGGCCTCGCGCATGACCTGTTCGAGTTCGCCCGGAGAAACCATCGCATCGTCGCTGCCCATTGCGGGCCCACTTTTCAAGTCGCGCCGCATATGCGAAGGCGCGCCGCAAACCCCCGGACGAATCCTCATTCCAAGCGGAAAGACCCACCCATGAACATTCACGAATACCAGGCCAAGGAACTGCTCGCCGAACACGGGATCGCCGTGCCCAAGGGCATCGCCGCGATGACGGTCGAAGAGGCAGTCGCCGCCGCCAAGCAGCTGCCTGGCCCGCTTTACGTCGTGAAAGCCCAGATCCATGCCGGCGGCCGCGGCAAGGGCAAGTTCAAGGAACTGGACGCCAATGCGAAGGGCGGCGTCCGCCTCGCCCAGTCGATCGATGAAGTCGAGCACGCGGCGAAGGAAATGCTCGGCAACACGCTGGTGACCGCGCAGACCGGCGACGAAGGCAAGCAGGTCAACCGCCTTTATGTCACCGATGGCGTCGACATCGCGCACGAATACTACCTGTCGCTGCTGGTCGATCGCGCCTCTGGCCAGGTCGCGATGGTCGTGTCGACCGAGGGCGGGATGGACATCGAGGCGGTCGCGCACGACACGCCAGAGAAAATCCACACGATCACGATCGACCCGGCGCAGGGCTTCATGCCGCATCACGGCCGCGCGGTCGCTTTCGCGCTCGAACTGTCGGGCGACACCAACAAGCAGTGCCAGAAGCTCGCCGGGCAGCTTTATGAGGCGTTCATGGCGCTCGACGTCGAAATGCTCGAGATCAACCCGCTGGTCGAGACCAAGGACGGCGACCTGCTGGTGCTCGACACCAAGATGAGCTTCGACGGCAATGCGCTCTATCGCCACAAGAACGTCGAGGCGATGCGCGACGAGACCGAGGAAGACCCGGCCGAAGTCGAGGCGAGCGAATACGACCTCGCTTATATCAAATTGGACGGCAATATCGGCTGCATGGTCAACGGCGCCGGCCTCGCCATGGCGACGATGGACATCATCAAGCTGAACGGCGCCTTCCCCGCCAACTTCCTCGACGTGGGCGGCGGCGCGACCAAGGAAAAGGTCACCGCGGCGTTCAAGATCATCCTCAAGGACGATGCGGTCGAAGGCATCCTCGTGAACATCTTCGGCGGCATCATGAAGTGCGACATCATCGCCGACGGCATCGTCTCGGCGGCCAAGGACGTGAACCTCTCGGTCCCGCTGGTGGTCCGCCTCGAGGGGACAAATGTCGAGAAGGGCAAGGAAATCCTCGAGAATTCCGGCCTGCCGATCGTCAGTGCCGACGACCTGGGCGATGCCGCCCGCAAGATCGTGGCCGAGGTGAAGAAGGCGGCCTAACCCGCCCGTTCGAACCGAAAGACCAGCTCGCGCACCTCGTCGCCCTCCGATTTCATGCGGACGGCGGCGAGGAGCCCGTTCTCGCCGTCGCAGCGAAGCGTCAGCGCGTGGAAGTAGGCGGCGCATGGCTCCATTGCGACGAGGCGGAAAGTCAGCATCCCGTCCTTCTCCTCCCACCCCGTGAGATCGGCGTGGAAGTGCTTGAGCCGTAGGACCAGCGTGCCTGCCTCTTCCATCAGGTAGAGATGTTCGGTGAACATGATCGTGCCGTCGCCCTGCGCCTGCACGAATGTGCCGACCATCGTCCCGCCGACCGGCGGCAGCCAGCTTTCCATCGCGTCGGCACCGCCGATCCCCTCGCCCGCCCATTGCCCCACGAGCCAGTCGACCTGCGCGAGCGTGGCGGGCGGCGGAGAGTGATCCTCGGGCGCGACGCGCGTCTCCTGCGCGGCGAGCGGGCTCGAGAACAAGAGAATCGCGGCCAGGAACGGGCGGATCATGCGGGGTTCTCCCTGTTGCGCCGTAAAACTACGCCCGCTTTACGTTACGGTAAAGCGGCATCGCGCCGGCGGGGCTTGACCTCGCGCCATCGGAACGCAATGTCGCCCGCGTCATTCGATTAACAAGGCGGGGCCGCGCAGCCCTGCGCAACCATCAGGCACCGTTCCAGCCGAAAGGACCCACATGAAAATCCTCGTCCCCGTCAAACGGGTGATCGACTACAACGTGAAGCCCCGCGTCAAGGCGGACGGCTCCGGCGTCGATCTCGCCAACGTCAAGATGAGCATGAACCCGTTCGACGAGATCGCGGTCGAGGAAGCGATCCGGATCAAGGAAGCGGGCAAGGCCGAGGAAGTGATCGCGGTGTCGATCGGCCCGGCCAAGGCGCAGGAAACGTTGCGCACCGCGCTCGCCATGGGCGCCGATCGTGCGATCCTCGTCGAAACCGACGACGAGGTCGAGCCGCTCGGCGTCGCCAAGATCCTCAAGGCGATCGCCGAAGAGGAAGAGCCCGGCCTCGTGATCCTCGGCAAGCAGGCGATCGACGACGATTCGAACCAGACCGGCCAGATGCTCGCCGCGCTGATGAACCGTCCGCAGGGCACCTTCGCCAATACAGTCGAGATCGAGGGCGACAGCGTCACCGTGAAGCGCGAGATCGACGGTGGGCTCGAAACGGTCAAGCTGACCATGCCCGCGATCGTCACCACCGACCTCCGCCTCAACGAGCCCCGCTACGCCTCGCTGCCAAACATCATGAAGGCGAAGAAGAAGCCGCTCGACACCAAGAACCCCGCCGATTTCGGCGTCGACATCGCACCGCGCCTCAAGACGACCAACGTCTCCGAACCGCCGGTCCGCCAGGCGGGCGAGAAGGTCGAGGACGTCGATGCGCTCGTCGCCAAGCTGAAGGCGCTGGGCGTCGCGTAAGCGCGCCCGCACAGGAATTTAAAGGATAGCGATATGAAAACGCTGGTTCTGGTCGATCACGACAACAACTCGCTCGGCGACGCGACGCTCGCCGCCGTCACCGCCGCCTCGAAGCTCGGCGAAGTGCACCTGCTGGTCGCGGGTCACAATTGTGGCGCGGTCGCCGAAGCCGCTGCCAAGATCGAGGGCGTGGGCAAGGTCCATGTCGCCGACGACGCCGCCTACGAACACCAGCTGGCCGAGAACGTCGCGCCGCTGGTGGTCGACCAGATGGGCCATCACGACGCGTTCCTCGCGCCGTCGACCACCACCGGCAAGAACATCGCCCCGCGCGTTGCGGCCGGACTCGACGTGATGCAGATCTCCGACATCCTCTCGGTCGAGGGCGACAAGACCTTCACCCGCCCGATCTATGCCGGCAACGCGATCGCGACGGTCGAGAGCTCGGACGAAAAGCTCGTCATCACCGTCCGCGGCACCGCGTTCGACAAGGCCGCCACCGAAGGCGGAAACGGCGAGATCGAAGCCGTGAGCGGTCCCGGCGATGCCGGAATCTCCAGCTTCGTCAGCCAGGAACTCGCCGAGGGAGGCGATCGCCCCGAACTGACCAGCGCCAAGATCATCGTCTCGGGCGGTCGCGCGCTCAAGGATGCGGAGACCTTCGAGCAGTACATCATGCCGCTCGCCGACAAGCTCAATGCTGGCGTCGGTGCGAGCCGTGCGGCGGTCGATGCGGGCTATGTCCCCAACGACTACCAGGTCGGCCAGACCGGCAAGATCGTCGCCCCGGACGTCTATATCGCGATCGGTATCTCGGGCGCGATCCAGCACCTCGCGGGGATGAAGGATTCCAAGACCATCGTCGCGATCAACAAGGACGAGGACGCGCCGATCTTCCAGGTCGCCGATATCGGCCTCGTCGCGGACCTGTTCCAGGCCGTGCCGGAGCTTACCGAGAAGCTCTAAGGGGTTGACCCGGCTACCCTCTTCCCCTTGGTTCGGGGTGGAGGGTTCGCACATGTTCGGTATTCGTCGGGTCGCACTCGGTGCGCTGTTCGTTATGTCGGTCGGCATCGCGCCGGTCGCCGCGCAGGATGACGTCTCATTCAAGGCGGTTGAGTACGCTGCGCAGTCCGACTGGCGGTTCGAGCGCACGCCCGAAAGCTGCGGCGCATTCCGCTTCTTCGGTTTCGGCGATCGCCGCCTGCGCCTGTCCTTCACTCGATATCATCCGGGTGGCCCGACCGACATCGTCCTCGTCGGCGACGATATAGATTGGCGCCACGGCGAGATTCGTACCGGCGTCATGCCCAGCAGCGTGATCGTGACGCCCGACCGCGTCAGCAGGGCGAGCTGGCGCAAGATGGAGGGGATCGGGTTCACCGGCGAATTCCCGCCGGTTTCCGACGAGGGCGATTTCGAAGGGCTCACCGGGCGCGATTGGCTCGACCGGGTGACTCATTTCTTCGTCGCCGACGCTTCGGACGACCCGGTCGCGCTCGAAACCGGCTCGCTGGTAAGGCCGCTAGCCTGGATCGACGATTGCATGACCAAGCGGCTCGAGCGGCTGGGCATCGACACCATGGGCGAACGGGGGCGGTCGCGCGACGTCGAGGTGGTCGACTTCGAGACCTGGCAGAAGCGATTGACGCGCCGCTTCCCGTTCGCGGCACTGGCGCGCAATTACGAAGGGCCGGTGCCACTTCGCATCACGGTGGGCGAAGACGGCAGTGTTCTCCACTGCCAGGCGCTGCACCAACTGACCGCGCGCATCCTGCGCGATGCAGCGTGCGAACTCATCCTTGAATTCGCGCAATACCGGCCGGCGCTCGATGCCGAAGGCGAGCCGATGGTCGGCTACACTTTCTTCACGCTAATCTTCGATATCAAGGGCACCTACGAGCGTGACGGCAGCCGCACCTATGGCGACGCCGGCGGACGCACCGTGCGCAAGCAGGGCGACTACTGAGGCTTCAGTCGGGCACCCGCTCCAACAGCACCAGCTCGCACCCGTCCTTTTCGGTGCGGCGGAATTCCGCGAAGCCGAGCCGTTCCGCCAGCGCGAAGCTCGCGTCGTTCCCGACTTCGATCATCGCGACGACGCGTTTCGGCCCGCGGGTCCGGTCGAACCATTCGAGCGCGGCTAGCATCGCCTCGCGGGCGTAACCCCGACCGACGTGTCCGGCACCGACGATCCACCCCGCTTCAGGCTGGTCGTCCATTCCCTCGCCCAGGCCGCGATAGGTGTGGAAGATTCCAGCGAGCCCGATGATCTCCTTTTCGCCCGCCTTTCGCAGCATGAACATGCCGTAGCCGTAGAGAAGCCAGCTGCCTGCGGCGCGCAGTCCGCGCGAGAAGGCCTCGGCATAATCCTGCGGGGGGCCGAGATGGCGCGCGGTCTCGGGCTCGTTGACGATCGCATGGACCTGCGGGGTGTCGCCGACCTTCGGCAGCCACAATTCGAGCCGGTCTGTGGTCAGCAGGGGCCGGTCTCGCGGGAGGCGGTCAGAAGGCATAGCTCAGCGCATGCAATGTCACGCCGACGAGGCCGCCCACCAGCGTCCCGTTGATGCGGATGAACTGGAGGTCGCGGCCGACCGCGCCCTCGACCCGGTCGGTGATCGTTCGCGCATCCCAGCGGCGCACGGTTTCAGACACCAGCCGCACGATCTGGTCGCCATAGCGCGTCGCGACGCCGACCGCGGTCCGGCGCGCGAAGCGGTTGACCATGATTTGCAGGCGGGGATCGTTCGACATGGCACCGCCGAGTTCGCCGACCAGCTTGCCGATCTCGCCCTGCATCGCCTTGTCGGGATTGCGCGCGGTATCGAGCATCGCCTTGCGCGCGCG
The DNA here is from genome assembly GCF_034374265.1 of Pseudoblastomonas marina. NCBI lineage: Bacteria > Pseudomonadati > Pseudomonadota > Alphaproteobacteria > Sphingomonadales > Erythrobacteraceae > Pseudoblastomonas > Pseudoblastomonas marina. The sequence continues at coordinate 2,271,167 of NZ_CP139718.1, forward strand.
CTCCCACACGCCCTGCCACCAGTCGGCCAGCGCGGGATTGTCGAGCAAGTCGTTCTTGGCCTTCTCGACCTTCGCCTTGAGCTCCGGATCATGCTGCAGGTCGTGCGCGAGCTTCTCGAGACTTTCCTCGACCTTGCTGCGGATCGGGTGGTCGGGATCGACCAGCGTCTCGGCGAGCAGCTTGTAGAGTCCGTCGATCACCGAATTGGCGAGCCGTTCGTCGAGGCCGGTCCAGCGCAGCAGCGCATTGGCGCGGCGATGGATCATGTCGCGCACGAGATCCTCGTTGTCCTCGAGCGCGAGCGCGACCCAGCGGATCACCGAATCGATCAGCGGGCGGTGCCGCCCGTCGGCGATCGCGGCCTCGATCATCTTGCCGGCCGGAGGCGCGACCTCGATCCGCGCCAGCGTTGCCTTGAGCCCGCTGCGGACCTGGCCGCCCATCCGCTCGGGATCGAGCGATTCGAGCACGTCGGCGAACAGGCTCGCCGCACCCGCCGCGATCCGCGAACCGTCGGACTTGGGCGGCGAGGCGAGGAAATCGCCGACCGCGCCGGCAATGTTCATCCCGATCATCCGCCGCGCGACCACCGCGGGGGTGAGGAAATTGTCGCGCAGGAAGTCCGCCATCGTGTCGGCGATGCGATCCTTGTTGTTCGGGATGATCGCGGTGTGCGGGATCGGGATGCCGAACGGGTGGCGGAACAGCGCGGTCACCGCGAACCAGTCCGCGATCCCGCCTACCATTGCGGCCTCGGCGAAGCTGTGGACGAAGCCCCAGGCCGGGTGCAGGTCGAGGTATTGGCCCGACAGCACGAACAGCGCGGCCATCGCACCGAGCATGCCGGTCGCGGCAATCCGCATCCGGCGCGCGCGGTCCGGCGGGATCGGCGCGCCCGCCACGGGCCGCAATGTCAGACGTTTACCGCTCACTCGGCAGGCATTGCGCCCTCGCCCCGGCGGTCGTCAAGCGCTCCCGGGAACTTGGCGTTCTCGCGGTCCTTCGGATCGTAGCTGAGCATTTTCCGTCGCATCCACGGTCCGACCCGCTTCTCGATCCCGTCGGCGAGGCTGAAACCAGCCGGGACGATCAGCAGCGTGAGCACGGTCGAGACCAGTAGCCCGCCGATCACGCCAGTGCCCATCGGCTGGCGCCACGCCCCGTCCGCCTGCAGCGCCAACGCGGTCGGGATCATGCCCGCGGTCATCGCCACGGTGGTCATGACGATCGGCTGAGCGCGCTTGCGCCCGGCCTCCATGATCGCGTCGTATTTGCGGTGACCCTCGGCCATCGCCTCGATCGCGAAGTCGACGAGCAGAATCGAGTTCTTCGCCACGATTCCGAACAACAGCAGGATGCCGATGAAAAACGGCAGCGAGATCGGCTGGCCGACGAGCTTGATCGCGAGCACCGCGCCGAGTGGCGCAAGCAGCAGCGAACCCATGTTCACAAGCGGCGACATCAGGCGCTGGTAGAGCAGTACCAGCACCGCGAAGACCGAAAGGATGCCCGTCGCCAAGGCGATCTGGAAGTTGACGAGGAATTCCTCGAGCCAGCGATCCGAGCCCGACGGCGCGTTCGACACCCCTGTCGGAAGGTCCTGCATGATCGGCAGTTCGTCGATCTTCGCCTTGGCCACACCCTCTTCGGCACCCGGCGCGATATCGGCACTCACGAAAACGCGGCGCTTGCGATCTTCCCGCTGGATCGTGGTCGGTCCGGCGCCGAAGCGGATCTCGGCGACGCGCTCGAGCGGCACCGAGCCACCGCTGGCGGTGGGCACGGGCAGGTTGCGGATCGTCGCGATCCGGTCGCGCGAGGATTCGGGCAGCATCACGCGGATCGGGATCTGGCGGTCCGAGAGCGAGAAGCGCGCCGCGCGCTGGTCGATCTCGCCGATCGTGGCGATACGGATGGCCTGGCTCAGCGCCGAGGTCGTCACGCCGAGCGAGGCGGCAAGTTCTGTACGGGGGGTGATAATCAGTTCGGGCCGCTGGAGATCGGCCTCCACGCGGGGGGCGGTCAGTTCCTCAAGCCCACCCATCTGTTCGACGAGGACTTGCGCGGTTTCTTCGAGCAGGACCGGGTCGCTGCCCGAGAGCATGACGTTGATCGGACGGCCCGAGCCGCCGCCACCGCCGCCGCCCTGCATGTTCTGGAAGCTGACGCGCGCATCGGCGATCTGGTTGAACTTCTGCGATACCTCGCGTTCGAATTCGGTGCTCGAGCGCGCCCGATCCTCCTTGAAGGTGACGAAGATCGACGCGCTGGCTTCGCTCACGTTGACCAGCGCCTGGTTCACCTCGGGCTCTTCCTTGAGCAGCGCGTTGACCTGATCGGCGACTTCCTCGGTCTGTTCGAGCGTTGTGCCCGGGACCATCTCGATGCGGACCCGCGCAAAATCCATGTCGGTGTTGGGGAAGAACTGCGCCGGGGTCGTGGCGAAGAGGAAGATCGTCGCGACGAAGGAAAGCAGCCCCATGCCCATCACCCACGCGCGATGATCGCCGCGCAAATGTGCACCGAGCTTGCCGAAGAAGCCGATCTTGCCCTTGCGTTCGATCTTGCGCGCCTTGATCGCCCGCGCCTTGTCGCGATCGAGCGTCCAGGCAAGGATCCGCGAATAGCGGTCGATCCACGGCCCGTTGGCATGATCGGCGACGCCGTGTTCCTTGAGGAAATAGGCTGCCAACATCGGAGTGATCATGCGCGCTACGGCAAGGCTCATCAGCACGGAGACGACGACCGTCACGCCGAAATTCTGGAAATACTGGCCCGCGATGCCCGGCATCATTGCGACCGGCAGGAACACCGCGACGATCGAGAAGCTGGTCGCAACGACGGCGAGGCCGATCTCGTCAGCCGCGTCGATCGAGGCCTGGTAGGCCGATTTGCCCATTCGCATGTGTCGGACGATGTTCTCGATCTCGACGATCGCGTCGTCGACCAGCACGCCCGCGACGAGCCCCAGCGCCAGCAGGCTCATCTGGTTGAGCGTGAAGCCCATGAATTCGAGGAAGAAGAAGGTCGGCACCGCCGACAGCGGGATCGCGATCGCCGAGATGATCGTCGCGCGCCAGTCGCGGAGGAAGAAGAACACCACGATCACGGCGAGGATCGCGCCCTCGATCAGCGCCGCCATCGAGCTCTTGTACTGCGCCTTGGTGTATTTGACGACGTTGAACAGTTCGACGAATTCGAGGCCGGGGTTTTCGGCCTCGATCTCGTCCATGACCACCTGCGCCTCGTCATAGACGGTGACGTCGGACTCGCCGCGCGCGCGGGTGAGGTCGAAGGTGACGACCGGGCGGCCGTCGACCTTGGATATCCGGTAGACCTCGCTCTCGCCATCGGTGACTTCGGCGATGTCGGACAGCTTGACCGAGCGACCGCCGCCGAGCGAGATCCGGCGCTGGCCGAGTTCGAACGCGGTTTCCGATGTCCCGAGCACGCGCACCGACTGGCGCGCGCCGGCGATTTCGGCCTGGCCGCCGCCGGCATCGAGATTGCTCTGCGCGATCGCCGAGTTGACCTGGCTCGCAGTGACCCCGAGCGATTGCATCCGCGCCGGATCGAGGATCACGCGGATCTCGCGATCGACGCCGCCGCTGCGCCCGGCACGCGCCATGCCGGGGACCGCGAGCAGGCGCTTGGAGACGGTATCGTCGACGAACCAGCTCAGTTCTTCCATCGTCATGTCTTCGGCAACGACGGCGTAGCTGGCGAAATTGTCGAGCGTATTGATCTTGCGGACCTGCGGCTCGATGATCCCGTCGGGCAGGTCGCCGCGGATCTGCTGGACCGCTGCATCGACCTCGTTGACGAGGTCGTTCACGTCGTTGCCGATCTCGAAGAACAGGATCGTCTGCGAATTGCCTTCGCTGACCCGGCTCTGGATCGTCTCGATACCCTCGACGTTCGAGACCGCGCTTTCGACCTTCTGCGTAATCTGCGTGTCGAGCTCGGTCGGGGCGGCACCCGGCTGCGAGATCGAGACGACGACGGCGGGGAAATCGATGTCGGGCTCGTTCTGCACCTCCATCCGGTTGAACGCGATCAGACCGGCGAGGGTGAGCGCGACGAACAGGACGAGCGGAACGACCGGGTGCTTGATCGACCAAGCGGAGAGATAACGCAGGTTCATCGGGTTCAGTCCTGTTCGCGGCGGACCTTGGGCGAGACCTTCTCACCCGGTTTCAGGAAGCCGCCGGCTCGCAGGACGACCTTTTCGGTCCCGGTCAGGCCTTCGACGATCGCCACGCCGTCATCGGTGATCAGGCCGGTCCTGACATTGCGCCGGGCGACAGTGTTATCGTCCTTTACGATGTAGACGAAGGACTGGCCGTTATCGTCCTGGATTGCGCTCTCGGGGAGCTTGGGCGCGACCAGCGTGCCCGAAGCGATGGTAGCGGTAGCGAAACCGCCCGGCTTGAGCCCGGGGGCGTAGGACAGCGCGATGCGCGCGGTGCCCTGGCGGGACTGCGGGTCGATCGTCGGGGCGATCTGCCACACCTGCCCGGTAAACGACCGGTCGAGGCCGACCGGGACGACTTCCGCCGTCACGCCGGCCGAGATCCGCGCCAGATCGTCTTCTCCCAATTGCGCGAGCAGTTCCATCTCGCCGCCGCGCGCCATCAGGAACACGGCGCCCGAACCGCCGCCGACGACCTGCCCGGGTTCGATGTTGCGTTCGAGGATGAGACCCGCTGCGGGGGCAACGATATTGAGCTGCGCGGTGCGTGCCTGCAATTCGTTCAACTGGGCCTTGGCGACTTCGACCCGCGCAACGGCGGCATCGCGCGTTGCGGTCAGGCGATCGACATCGGCGGTCGAGATGAAGCCGCGTTCGACCAGTTGGAGCGCGCGATCGAGGTTGGACTGGGCGAGCCGCGCATCGGATTCGGCGACGCGGATCTGCGCGCGCTGCTGGTCGATCTGCTGCGCCTGGACCGACCGGTCGAGCACGGCGAGCGCCTGGCCGGCGCGGACCCAGTCGCCCGCATCGACGAGGACCCGGGTGACCTGACCGCCCGCTCCGGGCACCCCGATCGGCATTTCACGGCGCGCAGCGAGGGTCCCCGTGGCAGTGATTTCGCCCGCAATCGTCGCGCGCCCGGGGACGACCACGGTGACCGCCTGCCCCGCGGCATCTTCGGCGCCCGGGGCAGGTGCCGCGGCATCGCCGCCACGGGTCATCAGCCATAGACCGGCCGTTACCAACACGACGATCGCAGCGAGAATGATCCACAACCGACGACGCTTGCGGCGTTCGTTGGCATCGAGCGCAAACGGATCGTCGACCCGTGCGGCGCTGTCGGTGTCGATGTGCATTTCGGCGTTCATATCGGTCCCCATCGTGGAGCTGGTGTGTTACACTGATATCACACCGCACTCAAGCCCGGGTTACGCCTCACACTCCATTTGCTCAATATTGCATCTGCGAACGGCGTATTCCCACCGGTCAATGGAAAACGGGCGGCCACCCGTAGGGAGACCGCCCGCTTCGAGCACGCAATCAGCGTGCAAATGTCGGAATTTCCTAGCGAACGCGTCCGCGCTGGACGAGATTCACGATCGCGAGCAGGATGACCGCGCCGAGAATGGCGATCACGAAGGCACCGAGATCGAAGGTCTGGATGCTGCCGCCGAAACCAAGCAGCGGGGCGAGCAGCCAGTTGCCCAGCACGGCCCCGATGATACCGACGATGATATTCCAGAAAATGCCCATCGATGCGTCGCGGTTCATGACGATCGAAGCGAGCCAACCGGCGACACCGCCGACGATGATTGCAATGATAATGCCCATAGCCTGATTTCCTCCTGTTCGGTCCTTCTTGCGGGACCAGCATGAGAACGGGAATTCGGCCCATGCCAGCCCCGTTCCGCTTCCCAAACGGACCAATCGGAACAAGTGTTCCCGGGAAGGCGCGCAAAACGAAACGCGCGCAACCCGCTGGGGATGCGCGCGTACGTGACCATCAGGTGGAAAGGGTCAGTATTTGTGCTGGCGTTCGTAAAGATCGCGATAGTGCTGGATGCGTGTCACGCGCAGTCCCTGCATGCCCGAGCGATCGACCGCTCGCTGCCACGAGGCGAATTCCTCCAGCGTCAGGCCATACCGTTCGCAGACTTCGTCGATGGTCAGCAGCCCGCCATTGACGGCGGCCACGACCTCGGCCTTGCGGCGCACGACCCAGCGGCGCGTGTTCGGCTTGGGCAGGTCCTCGAGCGTGAGAGGTTCACCCAATGGCCCGATCACCGATTCCGGACGGATTTTCTGGTTCTCGATCATCTAGTTCCTCGCGTCACCGGGCAATTCGGTCCCGGTCTCCACGCATCCTTCTGCCGTGTCGCTCTTGCCATTGCCTGAAACGCCTTGGTTAACGGCGCTTTCATCTTCCTTAACGTCCTCGCCCAAGGCTCCGATATTGCGCGCCGACCCGGGCGAGAAGCTGCCTCGGTTGCCCGGTTCGCCGGCGTCGTTGAGCGTGATTCGCGCAGCCTGTGCCGCGTCAAGGCGGGCTAGCAGTTCGCGCCAGTCGGGACCGTCCGAATCGGCAGAATCGCGCGACTCGGTGCGAATTTGCGGCCAGTCCTTGGGCGAAAAGCTCATGTCCATGACCGGGCGTGATACCCAAACATGACAAATGAAAGGTAAAGCATGATTACGGGACACGCCCGATGCACGCTCCAGCGCCGCACCGATTGCCGTTTTCGCCCATAATGCCTATGTGCACCCGCATGCCCGCACCAACGATCCTCTCCAGCGCCGATCCGGCTGCGCTGTTCCAGCTCGACGGCGATCCCGCCGCGAAAAAGATCGTCGTCGCCATGTCCGGCGGGGTCGACAGCTCGGTGGTCGCTGCGCTCGCCGCGCGCACCGGTGCGGAAGTCATCGGAATCACGCTCCAGCTCTACGACCATGGCGAAGCGGTCGGCCGTGCCAAGAGCTGCTGCGCGGGCGACGATATCCGCGATGCGCGGATGGTCGCCGACCGGCTCGGCATCGCGCATTACGTGTTCGATCACGCCTCGGCCTTCAAGGACGAAGTGATCGACCAGTTCGCCGACGATTACATGCAGGGCCGCACCCCGATTCCCTGCATCCGCTGCAATATGGGCCCCAAGTTCAAGGACCTGCTGGGGATGGCGAAGGAATTGGGCGCCGATTGCCTCGCCACCGGACATTACGTCCGCCGCGAGATGGGCCCGGCCGGGGCCGAGATGCTCCGCGCCGTCGATCCCGCGCGCGACCAGTCCTATTTCCTTTACGCGACGACCGAAGGCCAGCTCGACTACCTGCGTTTCCCGCTCGGCGGCCTGCCCAAGCAGGAAGTCCGCGCGCTGGCCGAGCAGGCCGGGCTGGTGGTGGCCAACAAGCCCGACAGCCAGGACATCTGCTTCGTGCCCGATGGCGATTACGCCAAGGTCGTGCGCAAGGTCCGCCCCGATGCCGAGGATACCGGCCCGATCGTCCATGCCGAGACCGGCGAGGAGCTCGGCACCCATCGCGGCGTGATCCACTATACGGTCGGCCAGCGGCGCGGGCTCGATATCGGCGGCCAGGCCGAACCGCTCTACGTCATCCGCATCGATGCCGAAAAACGCGCGGTCGTTGTCGGTCCCAAGCGCCTGCTGGGCGTGGCCTCGGCGCGGATCGTCGATACCAACCGCATCGGCCCGGTCCCGGACGCCCCGCTGACCGCAAAGGTCCGCTCTCTCGCCAGGCCGGTTCCGGTCACGCTCGACGGGCCGCTCGGCGACGGTGCCGCCGTGACCATGCATTTCGAGGAGCCCGAATACGGGGTCGCGCCCGGGCAGGCTGCGGTGATCTATGCCGGCGATCGGGTGATCGGCGGTGGCTGGATCGCCGCGACCGAGCCGGTCGAGGCCGGATCAGGGGCTGAAGCCGAAGCCGCCTAGTCCTCCCACTTCTCGAGCACGCAGCCATAGCCCTTGCGGTAGGTCGCGGTCTGGCTCGAGATCAGCGGGAAACTCGCGGTGACGCTCTTGGCACCGGGATCCTCGCTCAGGCGGATCAATTCCATCCCGGGCTCGAAATCCTTGCGACAGTCGCCCAGCGAGCGGTTGCCGATATAGCGGCACGAACAGGCGACGCGGGCACCATATGAGGTGCCGGTCTCGGCGAAGCGTGTCAGCGTGGTGCCGTAGACCGCCCAGGCCGTACCGAGCGCGAGCACCAGGAACAGCGCCAGCCACAGAAGCATGCGCGGCCACAGGCGACGGGTCTGGATCGTGTTTGCGGTTGCCATGCGGCGAGGCTTTGCGCATCACGCGCCGCGATGTCCAGCCGCTTGATTTCCACTCGCCCCACCCTGTCGATAGCTGCCCTTGCGCTCGCGCCCGTTCTCCTCCTCGCCGGGTGTTCTGGCGATGGCGAATACGATCCCGAAACCGCGCCACTGAGCGAGGAAGCGCAGGCCGCGATCGCACCACAGGTGTCGGTCTCGCGCGATGCGCTGGCACGCCGGGTCGAAGCACTGTTCGCCGAGGATGTGGCGGAGACGCGCGCGGTGATCGTGGTGCACGAGGGCGAGATCGCCGCCGAACGTTACGCTCCCGGCTACGATGCCGAGACCCGCTTCGTCAGCTGGTCGATGGCCAAGACCGTCACCGGCGTCCTAATCGGTCTGCTGGTGACCGACGGGCTGCTGAGCCTCGACGAGAGCGCGCCGGTGCCGGCCTGGACCCGCCCCGGCGACCCGCGCGGCGAGATCACGCTGCGCCAGCTGCTGCAGATGCGCTCGGGCCTGACCCATACCGAGGCGGGCGATCCGGTCTACGAATCGGACGAGGTCCGCATGCTCTTCACCGACGGGCGCGACGACATGGCGGCGCATGCCGAAGCGCAGAGCCTCGAGGCGAACCCGGGCGAGAAGTTCGAGTATTCGTCCAACACCACCGTCATCCTCGCCGATATCGCGGCGCGCACGCTGGCGACCGCCGACACACCCGAGGCCCGCCGCCGCGCGGTTGACGATTACCTCCGCAGCCGGCTGTTCGAGCCGCTCGGGATGGATTCGATCGTCCCCGAATACGATGCGGCCGGCACGCTGATCGGTGGCAGCCTGATGCATGCGACCGCGCGCGACTGGGCAAAGTTCGGCGAGTTCCTCCGCCAGGGCGGGCAGGTCGAAGGGGTCCAGGTCGTTCCGCGCCGCTGGATCGAGTTCATGACCACGCCGAGCCCGCGTTCGCCCGATTACGGCGCGCAGACCTGGCTCAACCGCCCCTCGGGCACCGATCGCCAGTCGCTGTTTCCCAACGACGCCCCGCAGAGCGCCTTCGCGATGATCGGGCATCTCGGCCAGTACGTGTTCGTCTCGCCGAGCCAGGAACTGACCATCGTGCGTCTCGGCAAGACGCAAGACGGCGAATTGCGCAATGGCGTGGTGCGGCGCATCGCGCGGCTCGCCCAGTTGTTCCAGGACTAGAGCCAAGTACCCTAGGGGTAGAAGGTTCCCTCGACCACGGTGACGCAGGGGCCGCCGAGCCACACGCGGTCCCCGTCCATCCGGCAAGTGACCCGCCCGCCGCGCCGCGAGGCCTGGAAGGCGGTGAACCGGTCGCGCCCGAGTCGTTCGGCCCAGAACGGCGCCATCGCCGCATGCGCCGAACCGGTCACGCTATCCTCGGGCACGCCCCAGGCGGGGACGAACACCCGGCTGACGATATCGGTATCCGACCCGGGCGCGGTGCAGATCGCCATCCGGTCGATCGCCTCGAGCGCACGCATGTCGGGCGAAAGCGCCCGCACCGCGCCTTCGTCTTCCAGCAGCACGATAGTGGTGTCCTCGGTGCCCTCGACCGTGTCGAACACCGGGGCATCGCCCGTGCCGAGCGCAGCCGAGAGTTCGGGCATGGCGCGCTGCTCGACCCGGCTGGTCGGCAGCGCGAGCTCGTAGGCATCGCCCGCGCGGCGCACTTCGAGCACGCCCGCAGCGCGCGTGGCGAAGGTCACGCGATCGGTCCCGTCGCGTTCGAGCAGCACGGCGCCACTGGCGAGCGTGGCATGGCCACACAGCTTGACTTCGTTCGTGGGCGTGAACCAGCGCAATTCGTAATCCGCCGCGCCGCTGGGATCGGGCACGGTGAAGGCGGTTTCGGCGAAGTTGTTCTCAGCCCCGATCGCCTGCAGCACCTCGTCGGGCAGCCAAGCGTCGAGCGGCATCACCGCCGCCTGGTTGCCGCCGAAAGGTGCATCGGCGAACGCATCGACATGGGTGTAGGCAATGGCGGTCATGGATCGCTCCGTGGGATATCGTCCAGCTGCTCGAACTCGTCGCTCTCGACCATCGGATTGTCGGGCTCGTCGACATGGCCTTCGGGATCGATGTGGATCAGCAGGTCCATGTTGGGGAAGTGCGAGCACAAGTCGGCCTCGACCCGCTCGATGATGTCGTGCGCCTCCTCGACCGTCATCTCGCGCGGCATATCGACGTGGAACTGGACGAAATCGTGCGTCCCGCTCGACCTTGTGCGAAGATCGTGAAGGTTGGAAAGCTCCGGATGGCGCGCCGCGAGCTCGACGAAGCGGCGGCGCTTGTCGTCAGGCCATTCGCGGTCGAGCAACTGGTCGATCGCGGTCGAGGCGGCGCGATAGGCGCCCATCGCCAGCCAGATCGCGATCCCGATCCCGAACAGCGGGTCGGCACCGCTCAGTCCGACATAGGCTTCGAGCACCAGTGCGAGGATCACCGCCGCATTGAGCAGGAGGTCCGACTGGTAATGGACGTGATCGGCATGGATCGCGATCGAGCGCGTGCGGCGGATCACGAAGCGCTGCCACGCCAGCAGCGCAAAGGTCACCGCGATCGCGATCAGCGAGACGACGATGCCTTCGCCCGGTGCGCTCACCTCGGTGTCGCCCGAGACGAGCCGGATCGTCGAGCGCAACGCGATCGCGCTGGCCGACAATGCAATCAGCACGACCTGGAACATCGCCGCGAGCGCCTCGGCCTTGCCGTGGCCCCAGCGATGCTCCTCGTCCGCCGGTTGCGCGGCGTACCAGACGCCGAACAGCGTCGCGAGGCTGGCGACGAGATCCAGCGCAGTATCGGCAAGGCTGCCGAGCATCGCCGAACTGTCGGTCCGCCACGCCGCCCAGACCTTGAGCCCGATCAGGAACAGCGCGGTCGCGATCGAGGCGAAGGCCGCGCCGCGGGTCAGCCTCGCGCGCTGCGCCGCACTGTCGGCGCGCTGTTCCTGATCGTGTCCTTGCGTTTCAGCCATCCCCGGTCCCTTACGGATAGAGCAAAGTCGAGGTCCAGCCGTCGCCAGTCCGGTCGGGCCGGCGGCTGAACAAGCGGCGATCATGCAGCCGGTTGGGCCGGTCCGACCAGAACTCGATGAAGTCAGGCCTCAGGCGAAACCCGGTCCAGTGTGCCGGGCGCGGGACCTCCGATCCCTGGAAGCGCGCTTCCACCTCGGCGAAGCGGTCGAGGAAGGTCGCGCGCGCATCGAGCGGGGCGGATTGCTGCGAGGCATGCGCGCCCAATTGCGAATCGCGCGGGCGCGAGGCGAAATAGGCGTCGGCCTCGGCATCGCTCACCTGCGCCAGCACGCCCTCAATCCGGACCTGGCGGCGCAGCGATTTCCAGTAGAACAGCAGCGCAGCCTGCGGATTCTGCCCGATCTCCATGCCCTTCCGGCTCAGCGCATTGGTATAGAAGGTGAAACCCTCGGCCCCCCAGTCCTTGAGCAGCACCGTGCGCACGGACGGCGCGCCGCCCGGGGTGGCGGTGGCGAGCGCCATCGCATTGGGATTGTCGGGTTCGCCGGCCTCGGCCTCGGCGAACCAGTCGCCGAACAGCGCGATAGGATCGTCGGCCGGGATCGAGCTGGCGCGATCGTTCATCGGAGACATGGACCGGGTGTTACACTGTCCAAGGCGGAAAGCGCGCCGCGCCTCTCCGGCCTCGGGAGCGATGCGGCATCGGAAGCGTTTCGACTGGACATGCGCGACCGTCTAAACCCCTTGCAGCCGGTAGGAAAGCTTGCAGACACCAAGTGTGTCACCTAGCTAAGCCGCTTATGGCAGATCCCTATGCAATCCTTGGCGTGCCGCGCACGGCGGACGAGAAAGCGATCAAGAGCGCCTATCGCAAGCTGGCGAAGGAGCTGCATCCCGATCGCAACAAGGACAATCCTTCCGCGGCGGAGAAGTTCTCCGAGGCGACCAAGGCATACGACCTGCTGTCCGACAAGGACAAGCGCGGGCAGTTCGATCGCGGCGAAATCGATCTCGAGGGCAATCCCAAATCGCCCTTCGGCGGAGGATTCGGCGGCGGCGGGTTTCGCGGAGGCGCCCGCGGCCCGGGTGGACAGGGCGGTTTCCGGCCCGAGGATTTCGGCGGAATGGGCGGCGGTGACGATGTCGATTTGAGCGACCTGTTCGAAGGGCTGTTCGGGCGGCGCGGCGGCCCCGATCCCCGCGCCAGCGGCGGCTTCGGCGGCGGGCGGCGTCCGCCTCCGCCCAAGCGCAAGGGCGCCGACATCCGCTATCGCCTCAAGGTTCCCTTCATCGACGCCGCGACCCTCGCGCCGCAGCGCATCACCCTGGCCGACGGCAAGACGATCGACCTCAAGCTTCCCGCCGGGGTCGAGACCGGCACCACCATGCGGTTGAAAGGCAAGGGCGAACAGGGTCCGGGCGGCACGGGCGATGGAATCGTCGAGATTTCAGTCGAGAACCATGCCAATTACCGCCGCGACGGCGACAATATCCGGCTCGACGTCCCGATCGGCGTCGACGAGGCGGTGCGCGGCGGCAAGGTGAAGGTCCCGACCGTCGACGGCGCGGTGATGCTGACGATCAAGCCCGGCATGTCGGGCGGCACGACGATGCGGCTGAAAGGCCGGGGCTGGCCGAAGAAGTCCGGCGGGCGCGGCGACCAGCTGGTCACGCTTAAGATCCAGTTGCCCGACGATGTCGGACCGCTCGCCGAGAAGCTCGAAGGCTGGACCGACCCCACCGATCACCGCGCCGACCTCACCGGGTGATGTCGCAGGCGCGTCACGGGATCGTCGAGGACGAGGCGGAGCATATCCCGCCGCCCGAACAGCGTCACCCGCGCGACCTCTCCCCCGAAGCGCGGCGCCGCGAGGCCCTGCACACGCGCGTGCGGCGCCGGATCGGCCCCGGCACGCGGTTCTTCCAGGTCGTCAAGCGGGTGCTCGCGGGCGCCTATAATGATGGGCTGATACACGCCGGGAACCTCGCCTACCTCTCGCTCATCGCGATTTTTCCGTTCTTCGTTACCGCGACCGCGATCTTCAACGCGTTCGGGGAAGTCGAGGATCGCGCGGCGGCCGTCGCCACCATCCTCGTCACCCTGCCGCCGCAAGCGGCCAATGCGGTCGGCCCGGTCGCGCTCGACGTGATCGACGCACGCAGCGGCTGGTTGCTCTGGGCCGGAGCCCTGGTCGGCCTGTGGACGGTCGGCAGCCTGATCGAGACGATCCGCGACATCCTGCGCCGGGCCTACGGCACCGAGCCCACTGTCGCCTTCTGGCGCTATCGACTGTTCACCACCGGGATCATCGTCGCGGCGGTGCTGTTGATCCTGCTGTCGCTGTTCGTCCAGGTGATGATCGGGGCGCTGCAGCAATTCATCGGCGCCTACCTGCCCGGGCTGGAGGACCTGCTCGCCAACCTCGCCTGGTCGCGCTTCGTCCCGGCCTTCGTACTGTTCGGCGCGCTCTACATGCTGTTCTATGCGCTGACGCCGAGCGCCTACCGCTCGCGGGAATATCCCAAGTGGCCCGGCGCGTTGTTCGTGACCCTCTGGTGGATGCTCGTCACCTTCGCGCTGCCCGCGGTAATCCGCCAGTTCTTCAGCTACGATCTCACCTATGGCAGCCTCGCCGGGGTCATGATCGTGCTTTTCTTTTTCTGGCTGGTAGGATTAGGGGTCGTCATCGGTGCCGAACTGAACGCGGCACTGGCCGAAACCCCCGAGGAAAAAGGCGGGGAGCCCGGCATGGACGAGGACGGCGAACGCGCCGGTGAAGAGCGCGAGAGCGAACAAGACAAGAGCGAAGAAGGGGATCGGACATGAGCGGATTGATGAAGGGCAAGAAGGGCCTGATCATGGGGCTCGCCAACGACAAGTCGCTGGCCTGGGGCATTGCCAAGCAGCTCGCCGAGCACGGCGCTGATTTGGCATTCTCCTATCAGGGCGAGGCGCTGAAGAAGCGCGTCGGCCCGCTCGCCGACCAGCTCGGCAGCGATTTCCTGGTCGAATGCGACGTTTCGGACATGGATGCGCTCGACGCGACCTTCGCCGAGATCGAAGCGCGCTGGCGCAAGCTCGATTTCCTGGTCCACGCGATCGGCTTTTCGGACAAGACCGAGTTGCGCGGGAAATACGTCGACACCAGCCTCGACAATTTCCTCAGGACGATGAACATCTCGGCCTACAGCCTCGTCGCGGCGGCCAAGCGCGCCTACCCGCTGATGAAGGACGGCGGATCTATCCTGACGCTGTCCTACTATGGCGCCGAAAAGGTCGTCCCGCACTACAACGTGATGGGGGTCGCCAAGGCCGCGCTCGAAACCAGCGTCCAATACCTCGCCAACGACCTCGGTCCCGACGGCATCCGCGTCAACGCGATCAGCGCCGGGCCGATCAAGACGCTCGCGGCGAGCGGGATCGGAGACTTCCGCTACATCCTCAAATGGAACGAGTACAATTCGCCGCTGCGGCGCAACGTCACGATCGAGGATGTCGGTGGCGCGGGGCTCTATTTCCTCTCCGACCTGTCCTCGGGCGTGACCGGCGAGGTCCACCATGTCGACGCGGGTTATCACACGGTCGGCATGAAACAGGCCGACGCCCCTGATATTGCGCTCGATTGACGCGCCTTCGGCCTGAGGGGTGACACGCCCATCCCCCCACGGTAGGGGCGCGGCTCGGGGCACCCGCTCGACGGAGGAGTTTTCGTGAAAGGCATCATTCTCGCCGGCGGTAGCGGCACGCGGCTCTATCCGGCGACCATGTCGCTGTCGAAACAGCTCCTGCCGGTCTTCGACAAGCCGATGATCTATTACCCGCTGTCGGTGCTGATGCTGGCCGGAATCCGCGAGATCCTGGTCATCTCGACCCCGCGCGACCTGCCGATGTTCGAAGCGCTCTTGGGCGACGGCTCCGCCTTTGGGGTCGATTTCTCCTACGCCGTCCAGCCCGAGCCCAATGGCCTCGCCGAGGCCTTCATCATCGGCGCCGATTTCGTCGGTGGGCAGCCGAGCGCGCTGATCCTCGGCGACAACATCTATCACGGCGAAAAGATGGGCGAGAAATGCCGCACCGCCGCCGCCGAAGCAGCCGCCGGGGGCGCAAACGTCTTCGCCTACCACGTCGACGATCCCGAGCGCTACGGCGTGGCCGATTTCGACCCGCAGACGGGCAAGGCGACCAGTATCGAGGAAAAGCCCGCCAATCCGAAATCCAACTGGGCGGTCACGGGGCTCTATTTCTACGACAAGGACGTAGTCGACATCGCGCGCGAGGTGAAGCCGAGCGATCGCGGCGAACTCGAGATCACCGACGTCAACCGCGCCTATCTCGAGCGCGGCGACCTCCACATCACGCAATTGGGCCGCGGCTATGCCTGGCTCGACACCGGCACGCATGAGAGCCTCCACGAAGCGTCGAGCTTCGTGCGCACGATCGAGCATCGCACCGGCATCAAGATCGCCTGCCCCGAGGAGATCGCCTGGCGCCAGGACTGGCTCGGCGACGAGGCGCTGCTCGAGCGTGCGGCAGCGATGGGCAAGACAGGTTACGGCCAGTACCTGAAAAGGCTGGTGGAGCGCCGAGCGTGACTGAATTCATCCGCCATGCGATCCCCGACGTGGTCGAGGTGATCCCGCCCAAATTCGGTGACAATCGCGGCTTCTTTTCGGAAGTCTTCAAGCAATCCGCATTTGCGGAGGAAGGCATCAAGATCGACTGGGTGCAAGACAACCAGTCGCTCTCCGCCCCCGTCGGAACGGTGCGCGGGCTGCACTTCCAGGCGCCGCCGGTGGCGCAGGCCAAGCTGGTGCGCGTGCTGCGCGGCGCGGTCTACGATGTCGCCCTCGATATCCGCAAGGGTTCGTCCACCTACGGCAAGCATGTCGGCGTGACGCTGTCGGCCGAGCGCTGGAACCAGCTGCTCGTGCCGATCGGCTTCGCGCACTGCTTCATGACGCTCGAGCCCGATACCGAGGTGCTCTACAAGGTTTCGGACAGCTATTCGCCCGAACACGAGGGCGCGATCCGCTGGAACGACCCCGCGCTCGGCATCGACTGGCCCGCGATCGACGGCGAACCGACCCTGTCGGCTAAGGACGTGGACGCGCCGCTGTTCGCCGATTTCGACTCTCCGTTCACCTGGGAAGGCTGATCCACATGGACACGATCCTCGTCACCGGCGGCGCGGGCTTCATCGGCTCGGCGGTGGTGCGCCGGCTGGTGCGCGACGGCAAGCGCGTGATCAATCTCGACAAGCTGACCTATGCCGGCAATCCGGAAAGCCTCAAGACGATAGAGAACGCCACTAACCACCGGCTGGTCGAGGGCGATATCCTCGATGGCGAGCTGGTGCTTTCGCTGCTGCGCGAGGAGCGGGTCGACGGGATCATGCATCTCGCCGCCGAAAGCCATGTCGACCGCTCGATCGACGGTCCCGGCGCCTTCGTCGAGACCAATGTCGTCGGCACCTTCCGCCTGCTCGACGCCGCGCTCGAATACTGGCGCGGGCTCGACGGCGCGAAGAAGGAGGGTTTCCGCTTCCACCACATCTCGACCGACGAGGTGTTCGGCGATCTCGACTTCGACGACAGCCTGTTTTCCGAGGAAACGCCCTACGCGCCCTCCTCCCCCTATTCGGCCTCGAAGGCCGCGAGCGACCATTTCGTGCGCGCCTGGCACGAGACCTACGGCCTCCCGGTGGTGCTCTCGAACTGCTCGAACAATTACGGGCCGTACCACTTCCCCGAGAAGCTGATCCCGCTGGTGATCCTCAACGCGCTCGAGGGCAAGCAGCTGCCCGTCTACGGCACCGGCGAGAACGTGCGCGACTGGCTCTATGTCGACGACCACGCGAGTGCGCTGATCACCGTGCTGACCAAGGGCGCAGTGGGCGAAAGCTACAATATCGGCGGCAACCAGGAGCGCACGAACCTGCAGGTGGTCGAGGCGATCTGCGACGCGCTCGACCAGCGCCGCCCGCTCGAAGACGGCAAGTCCCGCCGCGACCTCATCACCTTCGTCACCGACCGCCCCGGCCACGACCGCCGCTATGCAATCGACGCGAGCAAGATCGCGCGCGAGCTTGGCTGGACGCCGCAGGAGACCTTCGAGACCGGCCTCGCCAAGACCATCGACTGGTATCTCGACAACGAGTGGTGGTGGGGCCCGATCCGCTCGGGCAAATATGGCGGCGAGCGGCTGGGCGGACGCAAATGAAAATTCTGGTGACCGGTCGCGAGGGGCAGGTCGCCCGTTCGCTCGCCGAGCGCAATAGCGCGCATGAACTCGTCTTCGCCGCCCGGCCCGATTTCGACCTCGCCGACCCTGTCGGGATCGCCCGCACGATCATGGACACGAAGCCGGACCTGATTGTCTCTGCCGCCGCTTACACCGCGGTCGACCAGGCGGAGGACGAGCCGGAACTGGCCCGACTGATCAATGGAACCGCACCAGGCCATATAGGCCGCGCTGCCGCAGATATCGGCGCGGCGGTGTTGCACCTGTCGACCGACTACGTGTTCGACGGCAGCGGCGAGCAGGCTTGGCGCGAGGATGACCCGACCGGCCCGATCGGCGTCTACGGCGCAACCAAGCTGGCGGGCGAGGAAGCGCTCGCCATGTCGGGCGCGACCTACGCCATCCTGCGCACAGCCTGGGTCTACAGCCCGTTCGGCAACAATTTCGTGAAGACCATGCTGCGCCTCGCAGGAAGCCGCGATGCGCTCAATGTCGTGCACGACCAGTTCGGCAATCCGACCAGCGCACTCGACATCGCCGACGCCCTGCTCGCGGTGGCCGGTTGCTGGAGCAAAGACCCCGATCGCGGCGCGAACGAGACCTATCACTTCGCCGGCACGGGCTCGACCAGCTGGGCCGATTTCGCGCGCGCGATCTTCGCCGAGAGCGCGCAACACGGCGGGCCGAGTTGCGCGGTGACGGGCATTCCCGCGAGCGAATATCCGACCAAGGCGGCGCGCCCGGCCAATTCGCGCCTCGACAGTGCGAAATTCGCCGAAACCTTTGGGCATTCCGCGCCGCGCTGGCAGGATTCGCTGAGCGAAACCGTCGTCCGCCTGCTCGACTAGAGCGCTATTTCGAACCGAAGCCGGTGGCGATGGTGTGGATCGTGCGCATCACGATCAACACGTCGAGCCAGAACGAGAAATACTTGATGTAGTAGAAATCGTACTGGAGCTTGACGTCGATGTCTTCCAGCGTCGCGACGTGGCCCTGGTTGACCTGGGCCCAGCCGGTCAGGCCCGGTTTCACGATATTGCGGTACGAATAGAAGGCGAGGTTGTCCTCGTACCATTCGGCCAGTTCGTTCGCCTCGGGGCGCGGACCGATCAGGCTCATCTCGCCCTTCAGCACGTTGAACAGCTGCGGCAGCTCGTCGAGCCGGAACTTGCGGATCACGCGGCCGATCTTCGTCACGCGCTTGTCGCCGTCCTGCGTGATAGCCTCCTCGCGCGCCCGTTCGCCATCGGCGGGCGGGCGATTGGTCATCGAGCGGAACTTGTACATCCGGAACGGCCGGCCGCCATGGCCCGCGCGTTTCTGCACGTAGAAGGGCGACTGCCGGTCCTCGAGCCAGATCAGGAGCGCGAGCACCACCATCACGGGCAGTGCGATCGCGATCGCGATCACGCTGCCGACGATATCGATCAAACGCTTGATCGGGGTGTAGGACTGGTTGGGGACGAGCGAGCCGAAGGAGTTCTCCGACAGGTGCTCGATCTTGACCTGCCCGGTGAGCGACTCGGTCAGCTGCTTGTAGTGGTAGACCGGCACCCCCGCGAGCGAAGCCTGCGCCAGCAGGCGCTCCCACTCGTCGGGCAGGTCGGCGCGAAAATCGGCCACGATGCTCGACCGCGTGGTGTCGGGAATGCGCGGCAGTTCCATTCGCTCGACCGGGAAATTGCCGATCTTCTCCATCCGCGTCGCCTTGCCGAAGGGGACGAGGTAGAAGGTCTGCTGGACCAGCGACGGTTCGAACCAGCGTAGCCGCATGGCGAAGACCGTGCCGACCACGGTCGAATAGGCCAGCAGCGCGCGGCTGTACTCGATCCGGAAGGAAAACAGGACCAGCGCGGCGATGCCGAATGAAATCAGCATGATCGGCACGCCGTGAACCGCACCGCGCGTGCCCGGCAGGTTGAGCACCCGCCCCACCAGGAATAGGCCGAGCAGGAGTGCCGCGGTCGCGGCGGCGCCGGTGTTGAGCAGGAGCGGATCGGTGAACGCGTCGACCGCCGGCATCTGGTCGAGCGCCACCAGCGGCACGAACACCACCAGCAGCCACGCGACGCTGTAGCGGATCAGCGCCCGAAACGGATGCATCGGCCGACCCATCTGGATCGCCTGCGCACTATTCTCCACTACATTCAAAGACTTTTCCGAAGTTGTCGCGGATGACGCCCGCCCAATAGCGCAGACTTCGGCGAATCGGCAAGGGAGGGACGGGCCCTTTTTGATTGCCGAACAAGACCGTTGCCACGGAGCACTGCCGGGTTGTAAGGACCGCGCGTTTTTCCCGGGGGGCTCGCGCGTTCAAGCGGTGCGGAGCCCTCTCCTACGCACAGCGACAGGCGGTTCTTTCTCTATCATGCTCAACAACAAATCCGTGCTCGTGACCGGTGGCACCGGCTCGTTCGGCAAGGCGTTCGTGCGCACCGTGCTCGAACGCTATCCCGACGTGAAGCGGCTGGTGATCTATTCGCGCGACGAACTGAAGCAGTTCGAGATGCAGCAGATGTTCCCGCGCTCGCAATACCCTGCGCTGCGCTATTTCATCGGCGACGTGCGCGACGAGGACCGGTTGCGGCGCGCGCTCGAAGGGATCGACGTCGTCATTCACGCCGCCGCGCTCAAGCAGGTGCCGGCGGCCGAATACAACCCGTTCGAATGCATCAAGACCAACGTGCTCGGCGCGCAGAACCTGATCGAAGCCTGCCTCGACAACAAGGTCGAGCGCGTGGTTGCGCTTTCGACCGACAAGGCCGCCGCCCCGATCAACCTCTACGGCGCGACCAAGCTGTGCAGCGACAAGCTGTTCGTCGCGGCCAACAACATCACCGGCAATCGCGACCTGCGTTTCTCGGTGGTCCGATACGGCAACGTGATGGGCTCGCGCGGTTCGGTCATTCCCTTCTTCATGGCGAAGAAGGACGAAGGCGTGCTGCCGATCACCGATCCGCGGATGACGCGCTTCAACATCTCGCTCCAGGACGGCGTCGAAATGGTGCTGTGGTCGATCGAGAACGCGCGCGGCGGTGAGGTGCTGGTGCCCAAGATCCCGTCCTACCGCATCGGCGACGTCGCCACCGCGGTCGCGCCCGAGGCCGAGCAGAAGGTCATCGGCATCCGCCCGGGCGAAAAGATCCACGAGGAAATGATCACCGCCTCGGACAGCTTCAACACCGTCGACATGGGCGATTACTACGCGATCCTGCCGGTCGCGGGCGAGTTTTCGATCGAGGATTACTGCAAGGACAACGGGGGCAAGCCGGTCGAACCGGGCTTCGCCTACAATAGCGGCAGCAATCCCGATTTCCTCACCGTCGAGGAAATCCGCGAGCTCATCGACAAGCACGTGATCGGCCAGACGGTCGACTGACGGGCGCGTTCGATGGCCTTCATTCCCTATAGCCGCCAGCAGATCGAGCAGGCCGATATCGACGCCGTCGTCGAGGTCCTCAAATCCGATTACCTGACGCAGGGACCCGCGATCGAGCGGTTCGAGAAGGCCTTTGCCGAGCGCCACCAGGTCGCGCATGCGGTGGCGCTGTCGAATGCCACCGCCGCGCTGCACGTGGCCTGCATGGCGCTGGGGGTCGGCCCGGGCAGCCGGGTCTGGACCAGCCCCAACAGCTTCGTCGCCAGCGCCAATTGCGCGCTCTATTGCGGGGCAACGATCGATTTCGTCGATATCGATCCGGACAGCCGCAACATGTCGGTCGAGCGGCTGCGGGAGAAGCTGGAAGGGGCGAAGGCCGAAGGCACGCTACCCGATGTCGTGATCCCGGTCGATTTCTCGGGCATGCCCTGCGACCTCGAGGATATCCGCGCGCTGGCGGACGAATACGGCTTCCGTATCCTGCAGGATGCGAGCCACGCGACCGGCGCCGAATACCAGGGCAAGCCGGTCGGCGGGCAATATGCCGATGCCAGCGTGTTCAGCTTCCACGCGGTCAAGATCGTGACCTCGGCCGAGGGCGGCATGGTCACCACGCAGGATGCCGAACTTGCCAAGAAGATCGCGCTGCTGCGTTCGCACGGCGTGACGCGCGATGCCGACCTGCTCGAGCACGCGCCGGAGGGCGGCTGGTATTACGAGCAGGTCGACCTCGGCTACAATTACCGCATCACCGATGTGCAGGCCGCGCTGGGCGCCTCGCAGCTCGAGCGGATCGACACGATGCAGGCCGAACGCGCCGGGCGCGCCGATCGCTACGACGAGATCCTCGCCGACCTGCCGCTCAAACTGCCCAAGCGTTTCAACGACCGCAGCTCCGCCTGGCACCTCTACGTCGTCGAATTGACCGACGACGCGAAATGCGACCGCGCGGCGCTGTTCGCCACGATGCGCGAGGCGGGGATCGGCGTGAACGTCCATTACATCCCGATCCACACCCAACCGCATTACGAGCGCCTGGGCTTCGCGCGCGGCGATTTTCCCGCTGCCGAAGCCTATTACGACCGCGCGATCACGATCCCGCTCTTCCCGGCGATGACCGATGAAGAGCAGGATCGCGTGGCGCAGGTGATCCGCGAGCACGTGGCATGAAGATCGCGGTGATCCCCGCGCGCGGTGGTTCGAAGCGGATCCCGCGCAAGAACATCAAGCCTTTCGCGGGCAAGCCGATGATCGGCTACGCGATCGAGGCGGCGCTCGCCTGCGAGGCGATCGACCGGGTGGTCGTCTCGACCGACGACGAGGAAATTTCGCAAATCGCGCAGGAATTCGGGGCCGAACTCCCGTTCCGCCGCCCCGCCGAGCTGGCCGACGACATCACCCCGACCGTGCCGGTCATCGCGCACGCTATCGAGGCCTGCCGCGAACAGGGCTGGGACGTGACGCATTGCTGCTGCATCTATCCCGGCGTGCCCTTCATCCGCACCGAGGATCTCGCGGCAGCGCTCGACCTGCTCGAACAGCATGGTGGCGAGGGATACACCTTCCCCGTCACTGGCTTCCCCTCGCCGATCCAGCGCGCGCTCAAGCGCAACGAGGACGGATCGGTCGCGCCGTTCAATCCCGAACATGTCGGCACCCGCACGCAGGATCTGGAGCCCGGCTATTTCGATGCCGGCCAGTTCTACTGGGGCGGCGTCGAAGCGTGGCTCGCGGGGCTCAACATCCACGCGCATGGCCGCGCGATCGTGCTGCCCGAATGGCGCGTGGTCGATATCGACACGCCCGACGACTGGGGCCGCGCGGAGATGCTCTACCGGGCGCTCTCGGGCGCGGAGTGAGCGCGGTGAAGATCGCCATCCGCGTCGACGCGTCGGCGAAGATCGGCACCGGCCATGTCCGCCGCAGCCTATCGCTGGCACAGGCACTGCGGGATCTGGGCGCGGAGATCCGCTTCGTCACCCGCGACCTCGGCGTGGGCAGCGCCGCGCTGATCGCCGGGCAAGGCTTCGCCGATACCGCCCAGCTGCCCTTTCCCAACGCGCCGTTCGAGCCCGACCCTGCGATCCCGCACAGCGCCTGGGCCGAAGTCCCGCTCGAGCAGGAGGTCGGCGAGACCGTCGACGCCCTGCACGATTACGCGCCCGACTGGGTCGTGCTCGATTCCTACGCCTTCGACGCGCGCTGGCACGAGGGCGTCGCCGAAGCCCTCGGCTGCAAGATCGCGCAGATCGACGACGTGCCCGACCGCAAGACCGCGCCGGACCTGTTGATCGATCACACCTACGCGCCCGATCACCGCACCAAATATGCAGACTGGCTGGTCGGTCGCACCAGGATCCTCGGCGGTCCGCGCTTCGGCCTGCTGGGCCCAGCCTTCGCCGAGGCCGAGCGGTACGACTTCAACGAAACCGTCCGCAGCGTCGGCATATTCATGGGCGGGATCGATGCGGGCCATCATGCGGCAGTGGTGCTCGACGCCCTCGACGAGGCCGGTTTCGACGGCCCGGTCGAAGTGGTCGCGACCTCCGCCAACCCCAACCTCGCGGCCTTGCGCGAACGCATCGCC
Source organism: Pseudoblastomonas marina (assembly GCF_034374265.1). Lineage (NCBI taxonomy): Bacteria > Pseudomonadati > Pseudomonadota > Alphaproteobacteria > Sphingomonadales > Erythrobacteraceae > Pseudoblastomonas > Pseudoblastomonas marina. The sequence continues at coordinate 2,294,629 of NZ_CP139718.1, forward strand.
GCGCGACCCGGCACCACGCTGTCGCTCGACCTGCCCGACCTCGCCGCTTTCTTCGCGCGGCACGACTTGCAGGTGGGCGCAGGTGGCGGGGCGACATGGGAGCGCTGCTGCATCGGCGTGCCCACGCTGCTGGTGGTGGTCGCGCCCAACCAGAACACCGTCGCGCCGGCGCTGGCAGAAAAGGGCGCGGTGGCTTTCGCCTCCGAGCCGACGCGCGCCTGCATCACCGCCGAGCTCGCCGCGCTACTGCCCGACAGTGCGCGGCGCCGCGCGCTGGCCGAAACGTCGCGCAAGCTGGTCGACGGGCTCGGCGCGACGCGGGTGGCGCTCGCCATGCTCGCGGGCTCGCTGTCTGTGCGCCCGGCCACTGCCGACGATGCGCGGATGACGTTCGACTGGCGCGACGATCCGGCGACCCGCGCAGTGTCGCTCGAAAGCGGCGCGCTCGAATGGCGCGGTCATGTCGACTGGCTCGATCGCGTGCTGGCCGATCCGGCGCGCAAGCTGTTCGTGGGCGAGATCGGCGGGCGCCCGGTCGGCGTGATCCGGTTCGATTTTTCGAGCGAGACCCGCGCCGAGGTCTCACTCTATCTCGATCCGGCGCTGCACGGGGTCGGGCTCGGTCCGGCGCTGCTGCTGGCGGGCGAAGCCGCTGCCGATCCGGCGATCGTCGATGCGACCGTGCTCGAGAGCAATCGTCCTTCGCAGGCCTTGTTCGCGCGCTGTGGTTACGAACAGGTCGCGCCCGATCGCTGGGTCAAGCGCCGGAGCTAGTCGCCTTGCACCTTGGCCATTGCGCTCGCTAAAGGACGGGCGAAACGAAAGGTTTGAGCATAATGCAGATTAACGGCCGCACCATTGGCCTGTCCGAGCGCCCCTACCTGATCGCGGAGATGAGCGGGAACCATAACCACTCGCTCGACCGCGCGCTGGAGATCGTGACCTCGGCCGCCGAACACGGCGCCGATGCGATCAAGCTGCAGACCTACACCGCCGACACGATCACACTCGATGTCGACGGCCCGGGCTTCACGATCGAGGACGAGAACTCGCTCTGGAACGGGCGGCGGCTGCACGAACTCTACGACGAGGCGCATACGCCGTGGGATTGGCACAAGCCGATCATGGATCACGCGAAGAGCCTCGGCATCGACTGCTTTTCCTCGCCCTTCGACGCGAGTGCGGTCGATTTTCTCGAGGAGCTCGACGTCCCGGCCTACAAGATCGCCAGCTTCGAATCGATCGATCTGCCGCTGATCCGCAAGGTCGCCGAAACGGGCAAGCCGATGATCATCTCGACCGGGATGGCGAGCGTGGTGGAAATCGGCGAAGCGCTGCGCGCGGCGCACGAGGCGGGGAACGAACAGGTCTGCATCCTCAAATGCACCAGCACCTATCCGGCGACGCCCGAGAACACGAACATTCGCACGATCCCCAACATGCGCGACACCTTCGGCTGCGAGGTCGGCCTGTCGGACCACACGATGGGCACCGGCGTCTCGGTTGCGGCGACCGCGTTGGGCGCGGTGCTGATCGAGAAGCACTTCACGCTGGCGCGCGCCGATGGCGGGGTCGACAGCGCCTTCAGCCTCGAACCGCACGAACTGCAGCAATTGCGCGACGAGACCGAGCGCGCATGGCAGTCGCTGGGGCAGGTCACCTATGGCGGGACCAAGGCCGAAAGCGGATCGCGCCAGTTCCGCCGCTCGCTCTACGTCGCCGAGGACATGGTTGAGGGTGAGCAATTCACCGAGACGAACCTGCGCTCGGTCCGCCCCGGCTACGGCCTCGCGCCCAAGCATTACGACGTGCTGCTGGGCAAGCGGGTCAACCGCGCGCTCACAAAGGGCACGCCGGTGAGCTGGGACCTGATCGCCTGATCGTGCGATGGCGTATCGCGTCCTCATCATCGGCTGCGGAGCCATCGCCGGGGGCTACGACAAGGATCGTTCGCCCGACGACTGGCCGCTGAGCCATGCCGGCGCGATCACACGGGACGATCGCTTCGAACTTGCCGCCTGCGTCGATCCGGAAGAGGCCGCACGCGAGGCATTCGCGGAGCGGTGGAACGTGCCGCAGGGTGCCCCGACGATCGAGGGGATCGATGCGCAGGCGGGAGCTTTCGACGTCATCTCGATCTGCTCGCCGACCGCGTTCCATGCGAAGCATCTCGAGGCTGCGCTCGCGCTGCGACCGAAGCTGATCTTCTGCGAGAAGCCCATCGCTGACGAGTTCGAGACCGCGCGCAAGCTGGTCGAGCGGTGCGATCAGGCAGGCGTAGCGCTGGCGGTGAATTACACGCGCCGCTGGGCGCCCGATCTGGTCGCGCTCGCCGAAGAGGTGCGCGCCGGACAATGGGGCCGCGTGCTGTCGGCGACCGGCTGGTACACCAAGGGCGTGGTGCACAATGGCGGCCATATGGTCGACCTGCTCGGCATGTTCGTAGGCGAAATGAAGCTGATTTCGGTGGGGCAGCCGGTGTTCGATCATTGGGATGCCGATCCCACCGTCGGGGCGCTGCTGGACGCGGGCGATGGCATCGGCATCCACCTCGTCGCCGGCAACGCGCGCGCGTTCACCCAGTTCGAGCTCGTGCTGACCTGCGAGCAGGGCGAGATCGCGATGCGCGATGGCGGCTTCCGGACCGAGACCCGCCGCGTCGAGGACAACGATACCTTCGCCGGATACCGCACGCTGGGCGAGCGCGAGAGCTTGCCGGGGCGCTACGAAGAGGCGATGGCGCTCGCCGTCGCGAATATCGCCGACCATCTCGACCATGCAAAGCCGCTGGCCAGCACGGGGCACAATGCGCTAGCGGCGCAGGCGCTGTGCGAAGCAATTCGACAGAGCGCCAGTCACCCATAGAAGGACCGCATCGACCCATGACCGATACCCTCGCCATCAACGGCGGCAGCCCCGCGATCGACCGCGAGCTCGATGCGTTCAAGTCGATGGGCAGGGACGAGGAAGAGGCCGCCGTGAGCGTCGTGCGGTCGGGCGTGCTCTCGGCCTATATCGGTGCGCCGGGGCCGGGCTTCATGGGCGGTGAGAACGTGAAGGCCTTCGAGAAGAAGGCCGCAGAATATTTCGGGGTCAAGCACGCGCTCGGGGTCAACAGCTGGACCAGCGGGCTGATCGCCGAAGTGGGCGCGATCGGGGTCGAGCCGGGCGACGAGATCATCACCACGCCGTGGACGATGTCGGCCACCGCGATGGCGATCCTGCACTGGAACGCGATCCCCGTCTTCGCCGATATCGATCGCGAGACCTTCAACATCGATCCCGAAAGCGTCCGGTCGCTGATCACGCCGCGGACCAAGGCAATCATTGCGGTCGACATCTTCGGCATGACCGCCGACGTCGCCGAACTGCGCAAGATCGCCGACGAGCACGGGCTGAAACTGCTCGGCGATACCGCGCAGGCGCCCGGTGCAAAGCGTGAAGGCGATTTCACCGGCACCGGCTACGATATCGGCGGCTTCAGCCTCAACTATCACAAGCACATCCATTGCGGCGAAGGCGGCATCCTCGTGACCGACGACGATGAAATGGCCGAGAGGCTGGCGCTGATTCGCAACCATGCCGAGAGCGTGATCAAACCCGAAAACCGCGACCAGCTCGCCAACATGATCGGTTACAATTTCCGCATGGGTGAGATCGAGGCCGCGATCGCTTCGGTCCAGCTCGACAAGCTGGAGGAACGCGTCGCCGACCGACAGCGGGTGGCCGACGAGCTGAATGCGGGGCTTGGCGACCTGAAGGGGCTATCGACTCCGAAGGTCAAGGATGGCGCGACGCACGTCTACTACGTTTACGGCATGGTGCTCGACACCGAGGCGCTGGGGGTTCAGCGCAAGGCGATCTTCGATGCGCTCAAGGCCGAGGGCGTGCCCGGCCTCATGCCCGGCTACCAGACGATCCACCGGCTCCCGATTTTCACCGAGCAATGCGCCTACGGCACAGGCAGCTTCCCCTGGAGCCTGCGCGAGGACGAGGGGCGTAACTTCGCCTATGGCACCGGCACCTGCCCGGTCGCCGAAGAGCTGCACGATGCGAGCTTCCTCGGCATCAATCTGTGCATGTTCCAGTTCCCGAGCGAGGATGTTGCCGCCGTCGTTGGCGCGTTCCGCAAGGTGTGGGACAATCTCGACGCGCTGAAATGACCGCGCGCTTCCGGGAATTGCGCGGGCAAAAGGTGGTCCTCCGTCCCTTCGGGGCCGACGACGTCAGCGAGGCCTATATCGGCTGGCTCAACGACCCCGAAGTGACGCGCTTTTCCAACCAGCGCTTCCGCACGCACGACCGCGCGAGCTGCGAGGCCTATCTCGCGAGTTTCGCGGGTTCGGACAATCTGTTCGTCAGCGTGCGCGACGCGGCGGACGGTGCCGCGGTTGGAACAATGACCGCCTATCGCAATGCGCATCACGGCACCTGCGACGTCGGCATCATGATCGGACAACGCGACTATTGGGGCGGCGGCTACGGACAGGAAGCCTGGGACCTGCTGACCGGCTGGCTGTTGAGCGAAGGTGGCGTGCGCAAGCTTACCGCAGGCTGCCTCGCCCCCAATAAGGGCATGGTGCGGCTGATGGAGCGCTCGGGCATGCACCTCGAAGCCAACCGCAAACGCCATGAGATCGTCAACGGCGCGCCGGAGGACATCGTGCTCTACGCCCGCTTCGCCGACTGATATGGGCCCGATCGACGCCCTGCCCCGACCGCTCGCTGTGGCGATCCACGATGCCGGCGCGGCGAATATGATCGCGGCGTGGGCCGAAGCCGCGGCGAGCCCCCCGGAACGCGTGCACGCCGAAGGGCCGGCCCGGGCGATCTGGAGCGAGCGCTTCGGCACCGAAGCATTTGTCCAGGGAGACGCGCTGCTCGATGGCGCTGCCACGCTGCTCTCGGGCACCGGCTGGGCCAGCGACATCGAGCATGAGGCGCGGCGGAACGCGGCCGAGCGAGGGATCCGGTCGGTCGCGGTGATCGATCACTGGGTGAATTATCGCCCCCGCTTCGAACGGGGTGGGGCAACGCGGCTGCCCGACCAGATCTGGGTCGGCGACGCCTATGCCCGCGCGATCGCCGAGGAGGTCTTCTCCGACATCCCGGTCACGCAGCACGACAATCTCTACCTCGCGCAGCAAGCAGCTGCGGCCGGGCCGGTGCCCGACGATGGCGACGTGCTGTTCGTCGCCGAGCCCGCACGCAGCGACTGGGTTCGCGACCGTCCGGGCGAATTCCAGGCCCTCGACCATTTCATGGCCAATCGCGCCGCCGCCGGGATCGGCGAACATGTGCCGCTGCGCCTGCGCCCGCACCCTTCCGATCCGGCGGGCAAGTACGACGATTGGCTGGCGCAACACGCGAATGCCACACTCGATCGATCGTCCGACATGGCCGCCGCGCTGGCGGGCGCGCGCTGGGTCGCCGGGCTCCATTCGGTCGCGCTCGTCATCGCGCTCGAGGCCGGACGAGACGCGATCTCCAGCCTGCCGCCTTGGGCCCCACCCTGCGTCCTTCCGCACGAAGGCATTCGCAGGCTCTGACCGAAGCGAACAATAAATCGCCTTTACCCTAGAATTTTGACCCTGCTTTCGCCAAAGGGCAGACCCCATGAAGTACTGCCCGAACTGCCTGCAACCCGATACGCGGCCCAACACCGTGTTCACGCCGGAGGGGATCTGCCCTGCCTGCGATTACTGGGCGCGGCTGGCGAATGTCGACTGGCAGGAACGGTACGAAATCCTGAAGGACCTGTTGGCGCAATATCCACGCCGCCCGGGCCAGCACTGGGACTGCATCATCGGCGTGTCCGGGGGCAAGGATTCGACCCGCCAGGCACTGTGGGTGCGCGACAAGCTGGGTCTCAATCCGTTGCTGGTCTGCCTGTCCTATCCGCCCGAACAAGTGACCGAGCGCGGCACGCGCAATGTCTCCGCGCTGATCGAGCTGGGCTTCGACCTCGTGCTGTCTTCGCCCGCGCCGGGTGTGTGGCAGAAGCTGATGCGCGCCGCGTTCGACAAGTTCACCAACTGGGCGCGCGCAACCGAGCTCGCGCTGTTCAGCTCGGTCCCGCAGCTTGCCATCCGCTACAACATCCCGCTGATCCTATGGGGCGAGAACCCGGGTCTCCAGCTGGGCGACCTCAAGACGCTCGGCAAGACCGGCTACGACGGCAACAATCTGCGCTACATGAACACGCTGTCGGGCGCGGCTATGGACTGGATGCTGGAGACCGGAATCGATCTCAAGCAGCTGATTCCCTACCAGTATCCGACTCCCGAGGAATTCGACGAGCACGCGCTGCAGGTCGTCTATCTCGGCTGGTTCCTGGGCGATTGGTCGCTGACCAACAACGGCATGTATTCGACCGCAAACGGGCTCGAGATCCGGACCGATCCGGTCGAAAACACCGGCGATTTGCGCGGCGTCACCTCGCTCGACGAAGACTGGGTGACGTTCAACCAGATGATCAAGTACTACAAGTTCGGCTTCGGGCGGGTGACCGATTACTGCAACGAGGAAATCCGCCACGGCAACATGACCCGCGAACGCGGGATCGAACTGGTCGAGAAATACGACGATGCCGGGTCGGACGAGTATATTTCCAGCTTCTGCGACTATATCGGGATCGGCAAGGACCAGTTCTGGGACCAGGTCCATGCGAGCGTGAACCGGGACCTGTTCACGATCCACGACGACGGGCGCATCACCCGCAAGTTCGAAGTCGGGGTGGGGCTGTGAGCCGCACCTTTCGCGCCTCGCCGCTCGTTTTCGTGGCGCTGTTCGCGGCGTTCGCCGTCGGGGTGCTGGCGCGCCCAGCGATCGCATCGGCCTGGTATGGACTGCGCAGCGCGGACGCCCCCGAAGCGCGTCCCAATGCGGAATTCGCCGATGCGGACATGCTCGAGCTCGCGCGCGTGCAGCAACAATGGGGTGCCACCGGGGACATCGTGATGCTGGGAGATTCGATCACGGCGATGGGCCAGTGGTCGGAGATGTTTCCCGCGGCCGACATCCTCAATCGCGGACTGGGTGGCGATACGGTGGCGGATATCGCCGCGCGCGCTCCGATCGTGCTCGAAACCAAGGCCAAGTCCATTTTCCTGATGGTCGGCGTGAACGACCTGTTTGCCGACGCCACCGACGAAGAGATCTACCGCGATCTCGATCGGGCGCTCGAAATCCTCGGCCGCGACGGTGCGACGCTTTACCTCCAGTCGCCGCTGGTCTGCGGCAAGGGCGAGGTCTGCACCCCCGAACGGCGCGCCCGGATGCGCGGCTGGCTGCCCGAATTCGAACGGATCGCGCGGGCACACGAAGCGACCTATATCGATCTGAACGCCCGCATGGCCGGCCCGGACGGCTTGCGCGAGACGCTGAGCTGGGACGGGATCCACCCGAACGGCGAAGGCCTGAAAGTGTGGCGAGACATCCTGCGCCCTTATATCGAAAGCGCCACAAAGGGCGCCGGAGGCATCGCAGCATGAGCCGTCGCAAGACCGTGGGCATCGTCGATTACGGCGTGGGCAACCAGGCGAGCGTGTGGCGCGCGCTGCACAAGCTCGACTATCGCTGCCGCGTATCGGACGATCCCAAGAAGCTCGACGAGACAGATATCCTGTTCCTGCCCGGCGTCGGCGCCTTCCCGACCGCGATGGAAAAGCTGCACGAGCACGACCTGGTCGAATACCTCCAGGGTGAGGCGCACAAGGGCAAGCCATTCGTCGGCCTGTGCCTCGGCATGCAGCTGCTCGCGGAGCAATCGCACGAACACGGGCTGACAGCAGGGCTCGGGCTGATCCCGGGCGAGGTCGTGCCGTTCCCGGGCGGCGGCTGGCATATCGGCTGGAACGCGATCGAGCAGCTCGGCGACGACCCGCTGTTCGCCGAATGCGACGGGATGGCGATGTATTTCAACCACAGCTTCATCTTCGACGCGCCGGACGAATACCGCGTCTATGCAGCGCGGACCGAGGGCAGCTTCCCGGTCGGTGTGCGGCGCGGCAACCTCGTCGGCATGCAGTTCCACCCGGAAAAGAGCCAGGCGGCCGGTCGCGCGCTGCTGAGTGCCTTGGTCGAGGGGCTCTGCAAATGATCAAGAAACGTCTGATCGGCGTGGTGACGGTGAAGGATGGCTGGGCCGTCCAGTCGTTCGGCTATAGGCGCTACCTTCCCTTGGGCCGCCCCGAAGTGCTGGTCCAGAACCTCGACCGTTGGGGCGCCGACGAGATCATGCTGCAATGCATCGATCGCTCGCGTCCGGACCGGGGCGACGTCGGTCCCGATTTCGCGCTGCTCGACCGCGTCGCCAAGCTCGGGATCGCCACCCCGCTGATCTACGCCGGCGGCGTGCGCACCGCCGACGATGCGCGGGTCGCGGTGAACATGGGCGCCGACCGGATCGCATTGGACGCGATGCTGCGCGACGACGAGCAAGAGGTCGCCAAGGTCGGCTACCAGCTCGGCGCGCAGGCGGTGATCGCCGCACTGCCGATGACCGCCACCGATGACGGCGCGAAGTGGCGCGATTATCGCACCGGCAAGGACGAGCCCCTGTCGGACGCGGTGCGTTCGATGCTCGACGACGGCGTCGTGTCCGAAGCGCTGATCATCGACCATGCCAACGAGGGTAATCCGGGCGCCTTCGATCCGCGCGTGCTCGATGCCGGGCTCGCCGACCATGTCCCGCTGATTGCGTTCGGCGGCATTTCCGAAGCCGCTTGCGTGACCGACCTGCTCAAGCGCGAACAGGTCGACGCGGTCGCGATCGGCAATTTCCTGTCCTATCGCGAACACGCTGTGCAGGCCTACAAGGAAGCGCTGGTCGGCGTGCCGGTGCGCCCCGCCACCTATCACCGGACGATCTACGCATGACCGCGCCGCCCTCCACCAATCACGGCCCGCACCGCGAGCATCGCGCGTGCAAGCGCTGCCTCTACACCACCAGCCACGCGCTCGGCCTCGTCATCGACAATGAGGGCATCTGCTCGGGCTGCCGGATCCACGAGGAAAAGGACCGGCTCGATTTCGATGCGCGGTTCGAGCAGCTGAAAGAGATCGTCGCCCCCTATCGCAGCAAGACGGGCACGAATTACGATTGCATCGTGCCTGTCAGCGGCGCGGGCGACAGCCACTTCATCGTCCACACGGTGAAGGAGCGATTGGGGCTCAACCCGCTGCTGGTCACCTACAACAAGTATTTCAACACCCCGCTGGGCATCCGCAACCTCGCCAATCTGCGGATCAAGCTCGATTGCGACATCCTGGTCCAGAACGTGAACCCGGTCTCGGTCAAGAACATAACCCGCACTACGCTCAGGATGTTCGGCTCGATGTACTGGCCGTGCCTCGCCGGACAAACCGTGTTCCCGGTGCAGACCGCGGTGCGATACCAGGTCCCGCTGATCATCTGGGGCGCGCACCAGGGGCTCGAACAGGTCGGCATGTTCAGCCACGAGCACGAGGTCGAGATGACCCGCCGCTACCGCCGCGACCACGACCTGATGGGGCACGAGGCGGACGATATCCTCTCGATCTTCGACACTCTGCGCGAAGAGGACGTCTGGCAGTATCGCTATCCCGACGATGCCGATCTCGATGCGGTCGGCGTGCGCGGAATCTATCTCGGCAACTACGTGCGCTGGGACCCCAAGGCGCAGCACGAGCAGATGGTCGAGACCTACGGCTATCAGGGCGCCGATTTCGCGCGTACCTTCGACACCTACGACCATGTCGACTGCTACAATTACATGGACCTGCACGACCACCTGAAGATGGTGAAGCACGGTTATTCGAAGGTCACCGACCACGCCTGCCGCGAGATCCGCCACGGGCGCCTGACCCGCGATGACGCGCTGGCGCTGGTGCGGCATTACGAGGACCAGCCGGTCCGCTTCGACGCGATGTTCGAGGAATGGCTCGGGGTCGAGCCGAACGGGCTGCGCTTTATCCTCGACCAGCATCGCAATCCGGCAATCTGGCAAGAGACCAAGCCCAACCGCTTCGTGCGCCGCGACCCGCCGGCCGAAGCGGAAGGCGATATCGAAACGATCGAGGAGCAACTCGGCTTCCGCTCGCATGCGCCGCTCGATCGCGACGAGGGGCACGGCTACATCACCGTCGGCAAGGGCTTCCCGCTGTGAGCGGGGCGAACGCCAAGGTCGTCTGGCTCGACGGACCGGGCGAGCTCGCGCTGCGCGAGGAGAGGCTCGCCGCGCCAGGCCCAGGCGAAGTGCTGTGCGAAACGGTGGTCAGCGCGATCTCGCCGGGCACCGAGCTGGCCGCATGGCGCGGTCTGCCGCCGCTGCGTCCGGGCGTCGTCTATCCGCGGCTGCAGGGCTACTGCAATGTCGCGCGCGTGACCGCTTGCGGCAAAGGCGTCGAAAGCGTGGTCGAAGGCGACCGGGTGCTGAGCTTCGCCTCGCATCGCAGCCACCACCTGCTGGCCGAGGCCGACATCCTCTACCGCCTGCCCGAAAGCGCCGATGCGGACCGGGTGGTCGCGGCCTACCTCTTCCATCTCGGGTACAACGCGGTGCTGCGCAGCGATGTGCGCGCGGGCTCGAAGGTGTTCGTCATCGGTCTCGGCGCGCTCGGCCTCGCCTCGGTGGCGATGGCGCAACTCGCAGGGGCCGAGGTCTACGCATTGTCGGGACAGGCCGCCCCGGCCAAGCTCGCGCGCGGATATGGTGCGAAACAGGTTTTCGCGCGCGACGATGCAGCGCTCGACACGCTCGCCGCCGATGCCGTGATCACCACCACCAATGGCTGGGGCGACATGGAGATCGCGCTGCGCGCGGCGGGGCAGAACGGCACCGTGGCCTGCCTCGGCTTTCCCGGCCGCGGCGAACCGGCGCCCGAGAACAATCCGTTCGACAGCCAGTATTTCTACATGAAGCAACTGCGCATCGAAGCGGTCGGCTGGTCGCCCGAGCATGACGACAGCCGCGGCTTCAACCGCTTCAACGAGCGCGCCAACATCGCCTTTCTCGCGCGCCTGATCGAGGACCGGCGGCTCGACCCGGCGCCGATCCTGTCGGGTCGCTATCGCGGCGAGGACATCGCGCTGGCCTATGCCGATCTCGACGCGCGCAAGGACGACGCCGTCACCTACCTGCTGGACTGGAACTGAGCGATGGACGCGGCGGTGATCGGATGCGGGCGCATGGGCGCCTTCACCAGTGAAGGCGTGCGGAAATTCGCACCCGAATGCTGGTTCCCGCTCGCCCATGCCGAGGCGATCGAGGCCGCCGACGGGCTCGACCTCGTCGCTTTGTGCGATCCCAGCGAGGAAGGCCTCGCCCGCGCGGCGGAACGTTATGGCGTCGCGCGAACCTATACCGATCACGAGGCGATGCTGGCCGACGGCGCCCCGGCGCTCGTCGGCATCGCCACCCGCACCACCGGGCGCGCGGACATCATCTCCGATTGCTTCGAGGCAGGCGTGCGCGCCTTCCATATCGAAAAGCCGATCTGCAACTCGGTGGCCGAACTGCGTCGGCTCGAAGAGATTTTCGCCCGCGACGACGTGTTCGTGACGCTGGGCGCGGTGCGGCGGCATTTCGCGATCTATCACGAGGCGGTCACGCGGGCGTCCTCGGGCGATTACGGCCAATTGCTGGAGGCGCGGGTCGACATGGGTCCGGGGGCGCTCTTCTGGACCCATCCGCACTCGGTGGACCTGATCCTGCTCGCCGCCGCCGGTCGCAAAGTGCAGTCGGTGCAGGCCCGCTTGGGCGAGGTCGAGCGCGACGGCGACACCATCGTCAACGATCCCGCCATCCTTGCTGCCAGCGTGTGGTTCGAGGACGGTTTCGCCGGCCATATCAGCCGCGCGCACGGGATCGATTTCCACCTGTCCTGCGAGCGAGCGCGCTTTGCGGTGATGAATGACGGGCATTCGCTGGCCTTCGCCGCCGCCGACGACGCCAACCCCTATCCCGCAACCCAGCAGGTCGAGTTCGACGCCGGAAACGCTGCACAGGGTGCGCTCGCGCCGATGCTCCAGCTCACGGCCTGTCTCGAGGGTGACGCGGCGGCACGCGCCGCCAATACCGCGCTCAAGCGCGACATAGTCCGCGGGCAGGAAGTGCTCTTCGCCTTCGTCCAGTCGCACCTCGATGGTGGCGCGCCCGTGGCGCTCGCCGATATCGACCCCGCCATGACCATTCTCGGCCGGACCGGACAGTTCTATGCCTGACGCAGCATCGACCAAACCGCGCATCCTGATGTTCGCGCGCGGCTACCAGGCCGATTTCTTCCCCGAGCTGCGTGACGACGCCTACGAGGCTGTCTACGTGACGCTGACGCGCGAGGAAGCAGCGCAGGTGCGCGCGAAGGGGGCCGAGGTGGCAGCCTGTTTCGAAGCCGATTTCGATGCCATCACGCCTGCCGAGGTGCCCGAGCACTATCTCTACACCTCCTTCATGGCCGAGCGCTTTCTCGGGCGTTACGACCACGACAAGCGGATCGAGATCCTCGGCAAGGAGATCGCCTTCTGGCGCGGCCTGCTCGACCGCTTCGAGCCCGTCGCGGTGCTCAACGAGCTCGTCGCGATCGAGATTTCCGAGGTCCTGCTGATCGAAAGCCGTGCGCGGGACATCCCCTATCTCGCGGGCATGAACTGCGTGGTCGAGGATTTCTTCTACTGGCTGCCCGACCCGATGACGATCTCGGGCCGCACCTTCGACCTGCCCGAACCCGGTGCCGAGGCGAAGGCAGAAGCAGCCGCCTATTTCGAGGAATTGCGGCAGCAGGACTACAAGCCGTTCTACGTCAAGAACCTCGCCGGGCGGCGCGATCTCCGGCCGCTCGCGGCGGGCGTCCTCAAGACCATCCAGTGGTGGTGGCGCGACCGCCGCAGCCGCACGGGCGCGTTCCGCTACGAATCCTACCTCGAGGAATATTCGAAGCGGATCCAGACCTTCTTCGCGAGCTTCATGCGACCCTACGACCGGCTCGAGGAAATCGGTGAGGACAAGGAAATCGTCTTCTACCCGCTCCACCAGGAGCCCGAGGCAACGCTCAATTACATGAGCGAATTCATGGCCAACCAGGCGGCCTCGATCGAGAACATACTCAAGTGCCTCGGCCCGCACCAGGTGCTGGTGGTGAAGGAACACCCGGTCGACAAGGGCGCGCTGCTGCGGCCCAAGTTCCGCACCCTGCGCGACAATTATTCGGCTCTGCGCTATCTGCCCGCCGAAGTGCCGGGGCGCGCCGTGCTCAAGCGCTGCGAACGCGTCGTCACGATGACCAGCACGGTCGGATGGGAGGCCGCGAACCTCGGCAAGAGCGTGTGCGTGATGGGCGAGATCTTCTACGACGACCTGCCTGGCATCAAGCGCGTGGCGAGCTGGAAGGAACTGCGCGAGGCGATGCGCACGCCGGTGGCCAAACTGCCGCGCGTCGATCCGGCCACCGCCGAGCATTTCGTCGCGGCGATGACCGAAGCCTCCTACCGCGGCAACCCGTTCCCCTATCCCGAGCTCTACTCGGAGCGGAACATCGCCCGGGTGAAGCATGCCATCATGGACGGGGCGGGACTAGCGAAAGGACCGAGCACATGAGCATGTTCCGTCGCCTGCGCACCCTCCTCGGGGATCTCTGGTATATCGAGCGCAACGTCCGGTTCCGGATCAATTTGTCTCGCTTCTTCGCCTATCGCGTGCCGCTGGTCGGCTGGGGCGTATCGGCGCTGATCGATCGATCGCTCTACTCGTCCTATGCGATCGACGTGGATTCGAGCTCCGTAGACGTGTTCGCGCTCTCGATCGCGCACCCCACGGGCGTGCTGATCGGCGGCAACGGGGTGTATTCGCCAGGCCGCGTGGTCATCATGGCCGGGGTCAAGCTGGTGACTGGCCGCCCTGGCGATCCCGAATATCTGCGCAAGCATGCCGAACGCAGAGTGTTTGAATTCGGTGACAATGTCGTGCTGTCTTCCGGCGCAACATTGATCGGCCCCCTGACGATCTGCGACAACGTGGTGGTCGGGCCGGATTCGCTGGTCAACAAGTCGATCACCGAACCGGGCGTCTACCTCGGCAATCCGGCGCGACGGGTCTCGAATGACGTGTCCGAGGACTGGGTGGCGCACCTGCCTGCCCCACCGAAAAAGGGAGGCCATTCTTGAGCCGTTTTCGCAAATTGATCGAGCAGGCCCAGCCGGATCTCGTCGGCCAGGACCTGTCACGCCCGTTCGAGGAACTGGGTGTCGACAGCTTCGACCTGATGAACCTGCGCGTCGGGCTCGAACGGGAACTCGGCGAAGAGATCTCGGATACGCAATGGACTGAATTCAGGTCGCTCGCGCAGATCGTTTCCTATTGCGAAAGCCGCGATGGAGGCGGCCCCACCCTAGACGGCATCAACCAGGACACCGAAGACGGCTATGTCCGTCGGTTCGAGTTGAACATGCCGCAAATGGCGATCGAAAGCCTGTCGGAAAGCTGGCTGTTCAAGGAAATCGGGGCATCGCACTGGGAACTGCTGTGCGCCGGCCTCGGCCAGCGATCCGCGGCGCTGGCCGACGAGATGGGCAATCGCCTCTACGCGACCTTCGCCCGGGTGCGCCATGACGCCACGCAGCCGCTATCGAGCTTCGAGGAAGCCGAGGATGTCCGCCTGTCGGGCGAAATCTCCCGGTTTGGCGGTGGGATGTATATCAGCCGTTTCGAACTCGAATCGCTCGCCGCGCAGAACAAGCGCATCGTCTCGCAGATGATCACCAGCTTCTCGCGTCGCGGCGGCGAAGGGAACACCAACCTCGTCAAGAGCCAGCCGCAGGTCGCCGAGAATTCGATCACCGATCTCGCCCAACCGCCCCAGTTCGTCGAGGAATATCGCCGGATCAAGAAAGGCACGCAGGATACGCTCGGATTGGGGGGCATGACGCTCCAGCTGACCGATGCGATCGAGACCGAGTTCGAATACGAGCTCAACCCTTATCACGACCTCAACGGCGTCGGCCTGCTCTATTTCGCGGCCTATCCGATCATCGCCGATACTTGCGAAGCACAGCATTTCAATGCCCACGCCGCCAGCGGCGACACCCGCTGGGAGCTGCGCTGGAGCACACTGGCGCGCGACATCATGTACTACGCCAATTGCGACATCACCGACACGATCGTCTACCGGCTCCATTCGCATCGGATCGAGGGCGGCAGGCTGGCGACCACGGCCTCGCTCTCGCGCAAATCCGACGGAGCGCTGATGGCGAAGGTCTTTGTCGTCAAGGCCGAAAGGTTGTAAGCGCTCACGCGGACCCGATATCGGGCCACGGAAAGAGTGGATTATGGCGACCGCGATCCTGAAAGATACCTACGGTTTCCTGCGTTGGCGGCTGGTGCCTGTGCGCATGCTCGGCAAGTTGAAGAAGACCCTTGCGCGCCCCGCCAGGCCGCCGCGGGCCGAGACTCGCTTCGATCGAGATAAGCTCGCGCGGATCGAGAACGATGGGATCGCGCCCGCGACGCCGATCGCGCCGCCCCTGCTGGACGAAATACGCGAGAAATATATGCCCCGCGCCGCACAGGTCGTGCCGCGCACCGCAGGCCACCCGTTCGAAAACGTCATGCGCGCTGAAGATTTTACCGCCGACGATCCTGTTTTCCGCCTGGCCTTCTCCGAGGAGGTCCTTGGGGCAGCCGACGCCTATTTCGACGGGCACTTCCTGTTCGACAGCATCCAGGTGCTGCATTCCTTCCCCACCGAGGGCAAGTTGCGCGCGAGCCAGATGTGGCACAAGGATTACGGCGACAACAAGTCGCTCCACCTCGTGATGTACGTCAACGACGTGGAGGACGACGCGGACGGGCCCTTCGTATATATCGATCGCCAGCGCAGCAAGTCCGTGGCCAGGCGCCCGATCATCCGCCGGTTGTCGGACGACGACATTGCCGGCGAGATCGGTGGCAGCGACTTCCAGCGCTTCTTCGGCAAGGCCGGCGAAGGCGTCTTGGTCGATCCTTCGGCCTGCTACCATTACGGCAGTCGCTGCAGGAACGGGCGCACCGCGGTGTTCGTGACATTCAACACCGCGACGCCCTACGAACCGATGCAGGAACCGCTCAAATCGGCGCGACGGCAGGCGGCGGAAGAGGCTCGCAAGGTCCGGCCCGACCTCCCCTGCGAATATATCGACGCAATCCTCGAAGCCTAACGGCACCGCCGGTCGACCGCCCTACCCGGACATGATGAACACCCGCACCGCCTTCGTAGCCATCGGTCTGGCGGTGAACCTGTTCGTGCTGCTGCGCGGCGTGGTGTTCATGACCGCGCTCGACTACGAGGCGCTCGGCCTGATCGCGCTGGTGCAATCGGTGATCCTGTTCACCGGCATGCTCCATTTCGGCCTGCTCAATGGCGGCTATCGCCTGTTGTGCCATGCCGGCCCCGCCTATCGCCAGCGGATCGTCAATCTCGCTTGGGCGCTGTTCGCGGCGATCGCGCTGGCCATCGCGCTGGCCGCTCTGGTCGCGCTCACGCAGGTCGATACGGCGCTGTTCCGCGCCGCCGCGCTGCTGACGGCAATCGGCGGCATCTGCACGCTGCTGCGCGCGTGGATGATCAACGAGATGGTGGCCGCGGGCCGGCTCAAGGCGATCAACATCGTCAACGCGATTTCGATCGCCGCTTCGCTATCCGTGCTGCCATTCCTCGGCATCGATCCGCCGCTGATGGCGATCATCTCGATTGTGATCCAGCCGGTCCTCTTCGTCGGCGCCGCGCTGGCGGCGCGCGCGGTGCTGTGGCCGACCAAGCTCAAATACAACCGACGGCTGGCCCGCCTCGTCTTCCGGGCCGGCTTCATCCTTTTCCTGACCGGGCTATCGGTACAACTGATCAACCAGATGGAGCGCTGGTATGTCGGCGGCGAGCTCGGCCTCGAGCAGCTTGGCCGGCTCTATCTCGCCTTCCTGTTCCTGACCCTGTTCCAGATGACCCCCAACCTGCTCGAGCAGGTCTTCCTCCCGGGGATAGTGCGCGCCCGCAAGGCCGGAAACATCCCCGAAGTCCGCCGCGAGATGCGCAATCTGCTGCTGTTCAATCTCGGCTACGGGTTCGCCACTATCATCGGCCTCGCGCTGCTGGCCGAGCCGATCCTCGCGTGGTTCCTGCCCAGCTACATCCCCGACCTGCGCTGGGTCTACTTGTTGGCCCCGGGGTTGATCGTGTTCGCGCTTTCAGGGCCGTTCGCGATCGTGTTCAACGTGGTGATCGACTACACTTGGTACGTCGTGGCCTATGGCCTCGGGACACTCGCCACGGCGCTCGGCTTCGGGATCGCGCTCGCAACCGGTTACACGCTGGGGCTCGACCATGTCATCCTGCTGCGCGACGGGGTCTACCTCCTGATGGCGCTGGTGATCGGTTACGGGTGGTGGAATCTGTCGGCGCGGCATCGCGAATTCCGCCCGCTGGTAAGGAGTTAGGCGCAGGCTCCTTGCCGCCCTCGCGGCCACGGTGTAGGCGCGGTGCGCATCCAGACACGGGCCGGCCATGCTCCACTTCCGCATTCGCGATTACCTTTCGATCCTGTTCTATCGCCTGCTCGCGCCGTTCTTCGGGCAGATGGGCAAGCGCGTGCGGATCGTGCGGCCGCTACGGATCTACGGCGCGCGTTATTGCGAATTCGCCGACGATTCGGTGCTCCAGTACGGTGCCTATCTCGCCGTGCTGAAAGAGTTCGACCACGCCCCGCTGCTCAAGGTCGGGGCGCGGACGATGATCGGCAACCATGCGCATATCGTGGTCACCAGGCGGGTCGAATTCGGGGCTGGCGTGCTGACCGCCGACCGCCTGTTCGTGTCCGACAATCGCCACACATTCGAAGATCCCTCGATCCCGATCCGCGACCAAGGCCTGACCCAACTGGCCGAAGTCCGGATCGGCGACGGAACCTGGATCGGCGAGAATGTCTGCATTTCGGGGGCCTCGATCGGAAGTCATTGCGTAATCGCGGCCAACAGCGTCGTCACCAGCGACATTCCCGACCGCTGCATTGCGGCCGGCGCGCCGGCGCGGATCGTCAAACGCTATTGCGAGCGCCGCGAGGGCTGGTATCGCACCGGTCCGGACGGGGAGTTTGCCTGAAATGGACACGAGGATCGACACGGCAAGAAGGGGCCTGCTGCGCAATGCGCTGGTGCGCCAGCGGCTGCGTCAGATCGCGCTGTTCGCCGGGATTCTCATCTCCGGCGGGCTCCTTTCGATCCCGCGGCTGCCGCTGCTCGCCATCGTGGTGCTTATCTGTTTCGCGCTGCGCAACCCGTTGCAGATCCTCAAGGTCGAATGGGTCGGCATCTGGATGCTTCTCGCCGCGACCGTGGCGGTCGCGCTGATCGGCGGCGAATCCTTCCAGCTGGTCGCTCTCGCGACGCGACTGGCGAACTTCCTCGCCGGCGCGGCGCTGCTCCTGCTTTATGTCGATCGCAAGCCCGGCACCCTCTCGGCGGACCTTTATCCGCTGCTCAAGCTGATGGCCTACCAGGCCGTCCTGACCCCGATCGTCTACCTCGCCATCCCGCAGTTCTTCGTCTCGTTCCGGGTCCAGGACGCGATTTACGAGACCTTTCTTTACGTCTTCACCTTCCATGAATTCGTCGCCAATGCGACCTTCTTCAAACGACCCGACGGCTTCTTCTTCGAGCCCGGCGTGTTCCAGATCTACCTCAATATCTTCCTGTTCATCTGCCTGTTCCTGCGGCGTTTCTCGGCCTTCGATATCGGGCTCGCAACGCTGGCCGTCATCGCGACCCAGTCGACCACCGGCGCGGTGATCCTGATCCTCCAGTATGGGGTGGTCTATCTGCGCTGGCTGAAGGAAAGCCGCGGTGCCCAGCAGTTCGGCCTGTTCCTGATCGGCCCGGTCCTGCTGCTGCCGCTGGCCGCCTACACGACCTACAATGTCGGGGAAAAGTTCTACGGCGAGTTCAGCGGCTCGGCCGAGGCACGCGAATTCGACCTGCGGACCGGCTTGAGCGTGGTGATGGAAAAACCGCTGACCGGGATCGGGTTCGATTACGATAGGTATTTCGACGTCGCCAATCGGGTCGGGTATCGCGAAGCCGAGCTTTCGGTCGACAACATTACCGATCGCGCCAATTCGAACGGCATCGTCACCCTGCTGTACAGCGTCGGCATCCCGATCAGTCTGATCTTCTTCTGGGGCGCCTACAGGCAAAGGCTGTTCCGACCTCGATGGCTGTTCGCCGCGCTGATCTTCCTGTCGCTCTCGGCCGAGGCACTGTTTCTCTCACCTTTCTTCCTCATGCTGGTCTTCAGCGGGCTGCTGCTCAACCCAAGGCGGAGCGCCTCCTTCGGCGAACGGCGTGACGCACCGCGTTCGCGCAAGATGCAGGCCGCCTGATCCCCGCATGGCTCGCATCCTGTTCATCGGCATCGATTTCCATTCCTATCCGCGCGAGATCCGTGCGGCGGGCGAGCGACTGGGCCATACGGTGGATTTCCACCCGCTCGAGGATCGCAGCTTCGCCGCCAAGACGGCGAAGAAACTCGCCGGCGGGATCTATCGCAAGCAGCTCGACGCCTATCACCGCCGCATCGTCGAGCAGAGCGCGGGCAAGGATTACGACGTCGTCCTGTTCATCCAGGTCCACCAGATGGCGCCCGAAACCGTCCAGCGCCTGCGCGAACTGCACCCCTCCGCGCGCTTCGTGCTCTACAATTGGGATTCGCTGACCACCCACGATTTCACCCCGTGGCTCCCTTTCTTCGATCACGCCGCGACCTTCGACCCGGAAGACGCCGAGGCGCTGGGGATCGCCTACCTGCCGCTGTTCGCGATCCCGACCTTCTTCGAGATCGACCGCGATCGGCCGAAGGATTTCGATCTCTATTTCGTCGGGGCGATCGGTACGCTGCATCGCTTCGACGCGCTCGCGCGGCTCCACGCCTTCGCCGAACAGCACGGTCTCGCCACCCATTTCCACCTGGTCTGCAGCCCGGTGATGCGCGCGACCTTGCTGCGCAAGCGCAAGCCGATTCCGGGGCTGACGGGCAAGGGGATCGGATTCGACAGTGTCATCGACCTGCTCGAGCGTTCGCGCGGGACCTTCGATTTCGCCAATCACCGGCAGTCGGGCTATACGATGCGGGTGATCGAAAACATGTGCGCCGAACGCAAGATCGTGACCGAGAACCGCCGGATCCTCGACGAACCCTTCTACCGCGAGGACCGGTTCCACGTGGTCGACGGGCACGATTTCTCGGGTGTCCCGGAATTCCTCGCGCGGCCGATCGAATCGATCCTCGACACCAGCCAGTTCTCGATCGACAACTGGTTGCGCCAACTGGTCGAACCGCAGGGAGCGTGAGCGTGAGCGAAGAAACCAAAGGCCTGCGGCAGAGCATCGCCAAGGCGGTCCAGCGACTGCGCTGGTACCGCTACAAGCTCGCCGGATACGACATCCACCCGACCTGCGAAATCGAACGCGGGCTCAATCTCGATCGCTATTTCCCGCAGGGCATCCATGTCGGCGCGCACACCATCCTGACCTCGCGCGTGACTATCCTCAGCCACAAGCTGGTCCCCAAGAAGAGCCTAGGCCGCTACGACGGCGAGAAGGTGCACACCCATATCGGCGAATGGTGCGTGATCGGGATCGGCGCGGTGATCATGGGGGGGGTGCGGATCGGCGACCAGTGCGTGATCGGTTCGGGCGCGGTGATCACGAAGGACGTTCCATCGAACACGATCATGGCCGGCAATCCCGCGCGGGTCGTGCGCGAGGGGATCGAAATGGAAGACCTGAAGCTTTAGCCCGATACCGCCTCGCAGGTTGATTATCGGATCGACATTGCTAAGCGGCTTGCGAGAGTTTTTTTAACCGTATTTCCCGCAAGGCCCTGAACTTCACGAGCGATTGGATGACGCCGTCGCGTGGGGTCTATGCGAGCAAGAGAATGAGGACATTAGCCATGCAGAAGACCGCCCTTGTTTGCGGTGCCGGGGGATTCATCGGCGGCCATCTCGTCAAGCGCCTGAAGAGCGAAGGCTTCTGGGTGCGCGGGGTCGACCTCAAGTTCCACGAACACGCCGAAACCGAGGCCGACGATTTCGCCATCGGCGACCTGCGCGACCAGCGCTTCGTGCGCGAGGTGGTCGACCAACGTTTCGACGAGGTCTACCAGCTCGCCGCCGACATGGGCGGTGCCGGCTACATCTTCACCGGCGAAAACGACGCCGACATCATGCACAATTCGGCGACGATCAACCTCAACGTGCTCGACGCCTGCCACAAGCGGAACATCAAGCGGGTGTTCTATTCCTCGTCGGCCTGCATGTACCCCGAACACAACCAGCTCGATCCCGACAATCCGAACTGCGTCGAGGATTCGGCCTATCCCGCCAATCCCGACAGCGAATACGGCTGGGAAAAGCTGTTCTCCGAACGACTCTACCTCGCCTACAACCGCAATTACGGGATGGAATGCCGGGTCGCGCGCTATCACAACATCTTCGGCCCGCTCGGCACCTGGCAGGGCGGCAAGGAAAAGGCCCCGGCCGCGATGTGCCGCAAGGTCGCCGAAGCGCACGACGGCGGCTCGATCGAGGTCTGGGGCGACGGCAAGCAGACCCGTTCCTTCCTCTATATCGACGAATGCATCGAGGGCACGACCAAGCTCCTGCGCTCCGATTTCGCGGGTCCGGTCAATATCGGCTCGGACGAGATGATCACGATCAACGGCCTCGCCGAAATGGTGATCGACATCGCCGACAAGGACGTCTCGGTGCACAATATCCCGGGTCCGCTCGGCGTGCGCGGACGCAATTCGGACAACAACCTGATCAAGGAAAAGCTCGGCTGGGCGCCGTCTCAGACCCTGCGCGAGGGCATGGAAAAGACCTATGCCTGGATCGCGACCGAAGCGAAGAAGCGCGACAACCAGAAATAATCCCGCAATTCTCGAGAAGGCTGGGCTAGGATCGAGCGATGAGTGCGAAGAAGAAACTGCTCGGGCTGGCCAACAGCCTGATCGCGCCGACCGGTGTGCAATTGTATCGCAAGGGCGTCGACATGGAGTCGGTGCTGCGGCAGGTCGCGGGCTGGGACCACGGCATCAATTCGGTGATCGACCTCGGCGCGGCGAAAGGCGACTGGAGCCGGATGGCGCTGAAGCTCTTCCCGAACGCGCGGATCGTCGGCGTCGACCCGCTCGACGAGCGGCGGCCCTATCTCGATCGGCTCAAGGCCTCGAACCCGCGCTTCGATTACGTCCAGGCGGTCGCCGGCAAGGACGATGGCGGCACGGTCGAGCTGGCGGTCACCCCCGATCTCGACGGCAGCACGATCCACGGCAGCGAAGGCGAAATGCGTACCGTGCCGGTGCATTCGGTCGATGCCGTGGTGGAAATGAAAGGGCTCGAGGGCCCGTTCTTCATGAAGTTCGACACGCACGGTTTCGAGAAACCGATCCTCGAAAGCGCGGAAAAGACGCTCGCGCAGACCAAGTACATCGTGATGGAAGCCTACAATTTCCGCCACTCGCCCGACACGCTGCTGTTCCACGAGATGATCGCCTTCATGGAAGAGCGCGGGTTCCGCGTCAGCCACCTGGTCGACATCCTCAACCGTCCGACCGACGGGGCGCTGTGGCAGATCGACCTGTTCTTTGCGCGCCACGACGATCCGATCTTCAACAGCGATTCCTATCGCCATGGCTGATGTCGAGCCCGCGACCACATCGGGCGCGAAACCCGACCGCGCGAGCCCCGACCAGTGCGTCGAGGCGATGGGCTATGCGGTCTACAACGAAGACCTGGCGCTGATCCCGCTGCGCCGCCCGTGCTCGACGATCCAGACGATCAGCCCGATCAGCTACGGCAACGCCACCCGCGACGAGACCTATCGCGACGCGATGCAGCAGGCCGATTACCTATGCCTCGACGGGGTCTATTTCGGCCTCGCCAGCGTGGTGCTCGACGGCAAGACGATGAAGCCCAATCAGGGGCCGGACATCTTCTATCACTTCATGGAGCGGCTGCAGGCGAAGAAGGGCCGCGTGTTCTTCCTCGGCGCTTCGCCCGCGACGCTGAAGAAGATGGAAGAACGCACCCACCGTGACTATCCCGATATCGAAGTCGGCAGTTATTCGCCGCCCTTCAAGCCCGAATTCACCGACGAAGACAACGACGCGATGATCGCGGCGGTCAACGCGTTCAAGCCCGACGTCGTGTTCCTCGGCATGACCGCGCCCAAGCAGGAAAAATGGGGCTATCTCCACCGCGACCGGCTCGATGCGAGCATCGTCGCCGCAGTCGGCGGGGTGTTCGACTGGTATGCGGGCAACCGCAAGGAGATCCACTGGTTCTGGTGGAAGATCTACATGGCCTGGCTGATCCGCACGATCGACCGGCCCGAGCTGCTCAAGCGCTATCCGCAGATCGCCAAGTTCTTCTGGCACCTGATGCTGGCACGGGTCGGGATCAAAAAACACCCGGACCCGAACCCCAATCGGGGCTGAGCCGCGCATGGCGCTGGGTGAGCCTTACGACCTGACCGGCAAGCGAATTTTCGTCGCCGGGCATCGCGGGCTCGTCGGATCGGCCATCGTTCGGCGACTCGCGCGCGAAGACTGCGTAATCCTGACCGCCGGTCGCGAAACGCTCGACCTGACCGACCAGGCTGCGGTGCGCGACTGGTTCGCCGCCGAGCGACCCGATGCGGTGTTCCTCGCGGCGGCAAAGGTCGGCGGCATCGGCGCGCATGGACAGGCCCCGGTCGATTTCCTCCACGACAACCTCCTGATCGAGGCCAACGTGATGGAGGCGGCGCACCGCGCTGACGTGGAAAAGCTGCTCTTCCTCGGCTCGTCCTGCATCTACCCCAAGCATGCCGACCAGCCGATCTCCGAAGACGCGCTGCTGACCGCCCCGCTCGACCCGATCCACGAAGGCTATGCCATCGCCAAGATCGCGGGGCTCAAGCTGGCGCAGGCCTATCGCGCGCAGCACGGGCGCGATTTCATCTCCGCCATGCCGACCAATCTCTACGGCCCGGGCGACAATTTCTCGCTGCAATCGAGCCACGTCCTGCCCGCGCTGATCCGCAAGGCGCACGAGGCAAAGCTGGCCGGGGACGAGACGATGGAAATCTGGGGCACCGGCTCGGCGCTGCGCGAATTCCTCCATGTCGACGACCTCGCCGACGCCTGCGTGTTCCTGATGCGCGACTACTCGGACGATGGTCACATCAATGTCGGCTTCGGTGAAGACATCTCGATCCTTGAGCTGGTGAAGCTTGTGAACGAGGTGGTCGGCTTCGAGGGCGCAATCGTCCACGACCGCTCGAAGCCCGACGGCACGCCGAAGAAGCTGATGGACAGCAGCCGCCTGCACGCCCTTGGCTGGCGACCGTCATACGGGCTGCGCGAAGGTATCGCGCAGACCTATGCCTGGCTGGAAGAGGCGATCGGGGCGGGCGATATTCGCGCGCTCGAATGAGCCTGCGGCGAGGTGCAACGAACCGCGGGCGACTTGCCCTTCAACGGTTTGACTTGACCATTCGAGCGACTAGAAGGCGCGCCATTCCCCGCCGGGGCTGACCGGCGCTCGAACAGACGACCGGAAACGTTTCATGACCACTGATCTGAAGCTCGGCATTATCGGTGCCGGGCGCATGGGGATCACCCATTTCTCGATCGCCAATGCGCACGACCACGCCGAGGTGACCGGCGTCGCCGATCCGTCGAAACTCGTCACCACCATGATGGGCAAGTATACCGGCGTCGGCACCTACAAGGATTACAAGGGCCTGCTGAAGGGTGAGGAGCTCGATGCGGTGCTCGTCTGCACCCCGCCCGCCCACAACCCCGAGATCCTCGACGCGGTGCTCGAACGGCGGCTGCATGCCTTCGTCGAGAAGCCGTTCATGCTCAAATCCGCCGACGGCGAACGTTTCGCCGCCGGGTTCGACGCGGCGGGCCTCGTCAACCAGGTCGGTTACGTCAATCGCTGGAACGACATGTTCACCAAGGCGAGGGCGTTCGTCGACGAGGGCCTGATCGGCGAACCGCTGCGCTTCCGCAGCGAGATGTTCAGCGGCACGATCGTGCGCGACGTGGGCGAGGCCGGCTGGCGCGCGACGCATGCCAATGGCGGCGGCGCGGTCTACGAGATGGCGAGCCACGCGATCGACCTGATCGCCTATTTCTTCGGCGCGCCGGACAGCGTCGGCGGCACCACGCTGTCGAAAGTCTATTCGAAGCAGGTCGAGGATATCGTCGCCTCGAACCTGTTCTACGACCACGGGCTGACCGGCTCGATCTTCGTCAACTGGTCCGACGCCAGCTTCCGCAAGCCGACCAACAAGTTCGAGGTCTTCGGCAAGAAGGGCAAGATCCAGGTCGACCAGCACGGGATGAAGATCTTCCTCGCCGAAGCGAACGAAGCGCACGGCTTCAAGCAGGGCTGGAACCAGCTCTACATCACCGACGTGTTCTCGAGCGTGCCGTTCTACGTCCGCGGGATCGAATACACCGCGCAGCTGTTCGATTTCGTCGCCTCGATCAGGGAGGGCAAGCCCGTGCGCTGCACCTTCGCCGATGCGACCGCCGATCTGCGTGTGATGGAGCAATTGTTCGCCGACGATGCGGCGCGCGCAGCGGGAGACGCGGCATGACCATCGACCGGATCGTCTTCGGCGACAACCAGTTCTTCGGCATAAACCACATGAGCCAGGACAAGGCGCAGGAACGCGCCGAGCGCTTCGCCAAACTCGACAACGTGATGGCGGTCTACGACCACGCGATCGAGGCCGGGATCGAGGGCATCATGCTCAACAGCAACGACCGCGCGAAGGGCATCTGCGACCGGTTCCGCGCCGAGCCCGGGAAATACGGTCACCTGCGCTGGTACCCGTCGATCCCCTACCCCCATAAATATGCCAGCATGGTCAACGACAAGGGCATGGTCGGCGCGGTGCAGGAAATTCTCTTCGCGCAAGGGGCCAAGTCGGCGTTCGGCAAGATGCTCAAGGGCGGCATGGCGGTCGCCACGCTCGACGCGGTCAAGCTGATGAAGATGCTCGTCGACCAGGAGATGGAGATCTACCACGATCTCGACGTCCGCGTGGTCTTCCTGCAGAACATCATCGTCGACCTGATGCTGGGCTACGACGTAGCCGAGCCGTTCGTCGCCTATTGCGAGCACATCCGGAAGAAATACGGCGCCTATCCGGGCCTGATCACACAGAACCTGCCTTTCTTGCGCCGGAAGCTGATCGAATGGGGGATCGAGGACGTCGTGATCTGCGCCTCGATCAACAAGATCGGTTACCTCCAGTCGCCCGGCGTCGAGGAATACGAGGCGGTGCTGGCCGAGAACGACGGCGAGAAATATCCGATCATGGCGATGTCGACGCTAGCCTCGGGCGCGGTGCCGGCACCGGAAGCCTATGAGTACATCAACCGGCTGAACGTCCAGTCGGTGGTGTTCGGCGCGTCCTCGCCCGGCAACATCAAGCAGAGCGTCTCGCTGATCGAAGGGGCGCCCGCATGAAGGTGCTGATCACCGGCGGGGCGGGCTTCATCGGCTCGCGGCTCGCGCTTCGATTGGTCGAGTGCGGACACGAAGTCACCGTGCTCGACAACCTGCTGCCGCAGGTCCACGGCGACCGCCCCGAAGAATCCGAAGGCTACCGCGCTGTCGCGGCCAAGACCAATTTCGTTCGCGGCTCGGTAACCGACCGCGACTTGCTGCAACGCGCGCTGACCGGACAGGACGCGGTCGTCCACCTCGCCGCCGAGACCGGCACCGGCCAGTCGATGTACGAGATCGAGCGCTACAATGCGGTCAATATCGGCGGCACCGCGCTGCTGCTCGATATCCTCGCCAATGATGAGCATGCGGTGAAGCGCGTGGTCGTCGCCTCCTCGCGTTCGATCTACGGCGAAGGCCGCTACCGCGCGTCCGACGGCACCTTTGTCTATCCCGAACACCGCGCCGAAGCCGACATGAAGGCGGGCGATTTCGAGGTGAAGCATCCGGGAATCGACGGCCCGCTCGAGCTGGTCTCGACCGACGAGGAATCCAAGATCCACCCAAGCTCGGTCTACGGCATCACCAAGCAGGTGCAGGAACAGCTGGTGATGACCGTGTGCCCCTCGATCGGGGTCGAAGGCGTCGCCTTCCGCTACCAGAACGTGTTCGGTCCCGGGCAGTCGCTGTCCAACCCCTATACCGGCATCCTGTCGATCTTCTCGAACCTGATGATGCAGGGCAAGCCGATCAACATCTTCGAGGACGGCGAGGAAAGCCGAGACTTCGTGTTCGTCGACGACGTCGTCGAGGCGACCGTGCTCGGAATCGAGCATCCCGCCGCCGCGAACGAAGTGTTCAATGTCGGCACCGGCGATCCGGTTACCGTGATGACGGTGGCGCAGACGCTGTCGCGCCTGCTCGAGGCCGATGTCCCGATCGAGGTGAGCGGCAATTTCCGCCTCGGCGACATTCGCCACAATTATGCCGACATGGCGAAGATCGAGCGTCTGCTCGGTTTCACCCCGGCCTACGATTTCGAACGCGGGATCGCGCGCCTCGCGGCCTGGGCCAAGGCTTCGGGACCGCAAGCGAGCTCCTACGAGGAAAGCCTTGCGGAAATGCGCCGCAAGGGCCTGATGAAGTAAGGCGATGCGATCTTCTAGAAAATCGCGCCCCGCGCGGTACGCCCTCAGCCTTCCGTTCGTGGCGCTATGCGTCCTGCTGGTTTGCGCCTTCCTGCTCGGCGGCGGATCGCGCGGCGACATCCTGTCGTTGGTCGTACTGCGTCCGGTGGCGATCGTGTGCCTCGCGGTGGGGATTGCCTCCGTCACCCGCGAGCAGATCGCCGAACACCGTTTCGTCGTCCTGATGATGGCCGCGATCGTGGCGGTGATCGGGCTCCACCTCGTTCCGCTGCCCCACGCCATCTGGTCCGCCCTGCCGGGCCGCGAACTTGCGGTCGAGGCGGGGGCGCTGGTCGGGCTCGACGATGCGTGGCGACCGCTGACCCTGTCGCCCCACCGCGGCTGGAACGCGTTCTACGCGATGTCCGTCCCTGCCGCGGTGGTGCTGCTCGCGATCCAGCTCGACAAGGAGCAGCACCTGCGAATCCTCTATCTCGTGATCGGGCTGGCCTGTCTCAGCGCGATGCTGGCCGTGGCGCAGGCGGCCAGCGGCGGCAACGAGGCGCTGTACCCCTACCGCATCACCAATGAAGGTTACCCGGTCGGACTGTTCGCCAACCGCAACCACCAGGCTGCGCTGCTGTGTGCGGCAATCCCGCCGCTGGCGCTGCTGGCGTTACGCGCCAAGGGTCCCTCGCGAGCGCTCGTCCACTCGGTGGCGGGGGCGACGGCGGTGGCGTTCGTCCTCCTGACGCTGGCGACCGGTTCGCGCGGCGGCCTCGTCTTCCTCGTGGTCGCGGCGCTGGCGAGCGCCGGTTTCATCCGGGCGCACGAAAAGCCGCCCGCCCGGCGCGGCGCCCGCTCGCTCAAGCCGGTCTATGTCGCCGGCGCGATCGGCATTGTCGCGCTTGCCGGGTTTCTCGCCATCGCCTTTTCGCAGGCCGAGGCGGTGGATCGCGTCGCGACGGGGGACGTGGCCGAAGAATATCGCCTGGTGGTGTGGCAATCGGTCGCGGGTTTCCTCGGCCAGTACCTGCCATTCGGATCGGGCGTCGGCTCGTTCGTCGAGGTCTTCCAGGTGCACGAGCCGCGCGAAATGCTCGGCTTCGCCTACTGGAATCACGTCCATAACGACTGGCTCGAATGGGTCCTCGAATTCGGATTCGTCGCGGTTGTCCTGCTCGGGCTGTCGATCTTCGTGCTGGTCCGGCGCACGCGCGCAATCTGGGTCCGCCTGCCCCTGAAACGCGGGGCGCACCAGCTCGCCTGGACCGGGGTTGCGGTGCTTTTTATCCTTGGCCTTTGGAGCGTGGTCGATTACCCACTCCGCGTCCCCTCGCTGGCCGCCCTGGCCGCGCTCGGGGCTGTTTGGATGGGAGCGCCCGGTTCGGCCGCTGCGGACATGCCGGCAGAAAGCCGCCGCAAGGTTTCGGGAATGTGAGACGATCGGGGTCGAAATGAAATTCAACGTTGCCTTGGCCATCGCGATGGGAGCCTCGCTGCTCGCCGCGTGCAGCAATGCGCCCGGCCCGGTCGGTGGCGCGCCAAATATCGCCGTGGTAGAGGGCGATCTGCCTGCCCCATCGGCGTCGGACCTCAACCGCGTTCCCGAAGTCGGCCCGATCCGGATCAACGATCGCCTCAAGGTCGACGTGTTCGGCGTCCCCGAGCTGAGTGGGCGCGAAGTCACGGTCGATTCCAACGGTCAGATCAGTTTCCCGCTCATCGGTACGGTCGAAGTCGCCGGCCTCCAGCCTGCAGAAGTTTCCGCCCGCATCGCCCAGCGCCTGCGCGGACAATTCGTCAGGGACCCGCAGGTCACGACGCTGGTCACCCAGACGACCGAGCGCGAAGTCACCGTCTACGGTGCGGTCACGGCCCCCGGCGTCTATCCGGTCCTCGGCAAGACTTCGCTGCTCACCACCGTCGCCAAGGCTCGCGGGCTGAGCGAATACGCCAATTCGCGCGACGTGGTGGTGTTCCGCACCGTCGACGGCCAGCGCATGGCGACGCTCTACAATCTCGAAGCGATCAGCCGCGGTGCGTATGACGACCCGGCGATCTATCCGAACGACATCGTCGTGGTCGGCGACAGCCCGTCGCGGCGCCTGTTCGACGATATCGTCGGCGCGGCGACCCTCGTCGTCACGCCATTGACCATCCTGTTGCAGAATACGTTGTAAGCGAGGGTATCGGAAACCAATGTCGAGCGTCGCCACGCCCCCCGCTGAAACCGGTTCGATCTTCGACGACGATCGCGCCTATGACGAAGCCGTCGTGCGCAAGCACGATCGCGACGGGTCGCTGATCCGCGACTATGTCGCCATCGTCCTGCGCCGCAAATGGGTCATCCTCGCGGTGCTGGTGGCGGCGCTGCTCGCGGGCGTCGCGGCAACGCTGCTCGCGACGCCGCAATACACCGCCTCCTCGCGAATCGAGATTTCCCGCCAGGACCAGCGCATCACCGATGTCGAAAGCGTGGCCGACAGCGATCGGACCTTCGACCAGGAATTCTACGAGACGCAATACGAATTGCTGCGCGCACGCGCGGTCGCCGAGCGGGTCGAACGCGAATTGCGCCTCGCCACCCGGCCCGAATTCTTCGAAGCGCACGGCGTCGATCTGAGCGAACTGCCGCTGCGCGAGACGAACGGTCAGGCACCGTCGCGCGAACAGCTGGGCGAATTGCGCGAGGCGGCGGTCGACCTCCTGCTCGACCACGTCCAGATCTCCCCGATCGCGCGTTCCTCGCTGGTCGACATCGTCTACACCAGCGCCAATCCGACGCTGTCGGCCGAGGTCGCCAACGCCTGGGCCGAACAGTTCATCGCCGAGAGCATCGACCGCCGCTTTTCGATGACCAGCGATGCGCAGGAATATCTCGAGCGCCGGCTCGGCGAGCTGCGCGAGGACGTGCAGGACTCCGAGCGCAAGCTCGTCACCTACGCCAACCAGAACGACATCGTCATCCTCAACCGCCAGGAAGAGGACGGCCGCACGGTTTCGACCCCGACGCTGACCGCCGCGACGCTCGAACAGCTCAATTCCGCGCTGGTCGAAGCCACCGCCCAGCGCGTCGCGCTCGAGGCCCGGGCCAGCTCGCCCAACGGCTCCGACGTGGCGGCCAACCCCGCCGTCGGCAACCTGCGGAACCGCCGTTCCGAACTGCAGGCGCAATATGCCGAGCTGATGGTCCGGTTCGAACCGGGTTATCCGGCGGCGCGCGCGCTGGCCGAACAGATCGAGGCGCTCGACAATTCGATCGCGCGCGAGGAAGCCCGCCTGCGCGGAGGCTCGCAAGGCGATTTCCAGGCCGCGCTGCGCCGTGAACAGGCGCTTCAGGCCCGGGTCGACAACCTCACCGACCAGCTGCGCAACCAGGAACGCGCTCGGATCCAGTACAATATCTACCAGAACGAGGTCGACACCAACCGCGAGCTCTACGAAGGAACGCTGCAGCGCTATCGCGAGATCGGCGTCGCTTCGGTCGGTGCGAGCAACATCTCGATCGTCGACCTCGCGCAGGTCCCGGTCGGACCCTCCTCGCCGAACCTGCTTCTCAACCTGCTCGTCGCGCTGTTCGGCGGGATCGCGGCAGCCGGCATCATCGTCTTCCTGATCGAACAGTTCGACGACGGGATCCGCAATCCCGACGACGTCACCGCATCGACCGGGCTTCCGCTGCTCGGGGCCATCCCGATCGCCGACGACGACGAGGAGATCGTCGATCTCATCAACGATCCGAAATCCGAAGTGTCCGAAGCCTATCTCACGGTCCGTTCGAACCTTGCCCTGTCATCGAGTCACGGCGTGCCGCGCTCGCTGCTCGTCACCTCGAGCCGCGCGGCCGAGGGCAAGAGCTCGACCTCCTATGCCCTCGCCACGATCCTCGCGCGGACCGGCAAGAGCGTCGTGCTCGTCGATGCCGACATGCGCTCGCCGTCGGTGCACCAGATCCTCGGTCGCGAGAACGCCAAGGGCTTCTCGAATTTCCTCGCCGGAGAGGGCGCGCTGGAAGGTCTGGTCCACACCACCGGGACGCCGAACCTCTCGGTGATGACGGCCGGTCCGACCCCGCCGAGTGCGGCCGAATTGCTCAGCGGCGATCGCACGACGACGCTGATCGAAACCCTGCTCGCGCAATACGACCACGTCGTGGTCGATGCCCCGCCGCTGCTCGGCATCGCCGACGCGCCGCTGCTGTCGAAATCTGTTGGCGGGGTCGTCTACGTGATCGAATCGCGCGGCGTGCCGGTGCGCGGAGTGAATATGTCGCTCGATCGCCTGCGCGACAGCCGCGCCACCCTGCTTGGCGGCGTGCTGACCAAGTTCGACGACGAAGCGGCGGCCGGTTACGGTTACGGTTACGGTTACGGCTACGGTCTCAAATACGGTCGTACCGAAGACGAAGCGGCCTGACATGGCCCGTCCGGTCGGTCGCATGGCCCGGCGCATGCTGGGTGGGCTCGTCACGCTCGTCGCGGCGGGCGCCGCCGCCAGTTTCTCGGCCTCGTTCGCGCTCGAATCGCGCGATCCCGCGCTCGCGCTCAAGCTCGACGGCACCAATCCCGAGGCGCTGATCGGGCGGGCCGAAGCCGCGCTGGCCAATCCGGGATCATCGCTCGACAACGACGACATGCTCGAAGCCGCGCGCGCCTCGATCGCCGTGCTCCCGCTCAACGCCGCCGCTTTCCGGCTGTTCGCCAGCTCGGCCGCGACGAGCGAGGGGATCGAGCGGTTCGAATCGCAGGTCGCGATGTCCGACCGGCTATCGCGGCGCGATCTTGCCACCCAGCTCTTCCTGATCGAAGCCGCGGTGGAACGGCGCGATATCCGCGCGGCGCTGCGCCATTACGACACCGCAATGCGGATCAGGGAATCGAGTCGCGGATTGCTGCTGCCGGTGCTTTCCTCGGCTATCAAGTCGCCGGAGATCCGGACCGAGCTCGTCCCCTATTTCCGCGATCGCGCACCCTGGCTCGGCGAATTCATCCGCCACTCGATCAACAATAGTCCCGAACCGCGCAACGTCGTGCGCCTGCTCGACGAGGCCGGCGGCATCCCCGAGGGCAAGTTCCTCGACACGCTCCATGCGCAATTGCTGAGCCGGCTCGTCAACGAAGGCGAATTCGCGACTGCGGCGGATTATTTCCGCTCGATCCGCCCCGAAGCGCGCGAAATACTCGGATCGATCGCCATGACGGCCGACTCGACCGACGCGAAATATACGCCGGCGACATGGCAGGTGTTCACGATCGCCTCGATCGAATCGATGTTCCTCGCCGCCCCCGATGGCGGGTTCGAACTGACCAGCGAGGTCGAGCCCGGCTTTTCCGGATCGATCGCGCGCCGTCTCGCCGCACTGCCGGCCGGCGAATACCGTATCTCTGCGCCGATCCGGGCAACCGACATGGCGCCGGGGGCGACGGTGACATTCCAGCTGCGTTGTGCGAGCGATGTCGTGCTCGATAAATCGATCGAGATCCGCGACGGGATACCCTTTACCGCCGATTTCACCATCCCCGCCGGATGTACGACGCAATTGCTGACGATTTCGGCCGGGATCGGATTCGAACCGCGCAAGCCGGTCCTGACGATCGGGTCGCCGACGCTCTCGCGCCGCTGAGGCTAACCCAGCGAGCGCAGGCAGACGATCGCCAGCTGCGCCTGCTCGCTCCGCTCGTCCTTGAGCCGCTCTGCATCGCGCGCGATCGTGGCACGGATTTCGCGCTCCGACGGGCCTTCCGAACTGGCGATGGCCCGGTTCTCGTAAATTTCGGCGGCGCGGTCGATCATCGCCATTTCCGACGATCCGGCCTGTCCGGCAAGCGCCTGCATCGCGCCCGCAGTGACCCTGAGCGAGGTTGCGCAGCCCTGCGCCAGCTCGAAGGCGGTTGCCTCATCGCCGATCAGATGTCCGCCCAGTGACAGCAGCCGCGCCGTCTCTTCGGGTACGATCTTCCCGTCCTTGTCCCGGGTCGAATCGGCCTCGCTTTCGGCCGAGCAACCGGCCAGCGACATGACTGCGGCGAGCGTGAACGGGAGAAGGTTTCGATACATCATGGGATCCTCGTGCGACCGCGGCGGCCTTAACCCGCCAGCCTCCGCGGGTCCATCGGCGAACGCTCAGTCGCGCCAGATTCCGCGCGTATCGTAGACCAGTGCATCGCCGCGCTCTGCGGCGGGGATCGCCCGGAAAACGTCGTGATCTACCAGCACGATATGAATTCCCGCGCTTTCGATCGCATGGTCGATATCGGCGAGCCGCGCGCCTGTCCCGTCGAACTCGCGCGGCAGCTCGGTCGCGTGCGGTTCGACGATCGAGATGCGGTTGCCGAAACGCCGCGCGAGCCTGGCGGCGATGAAGCGGGCCGGGCTCTCGCGGAAATCGTCGATATTGGCCTTGAAGGCGAGACCGTAGACGGCGACCGGGGTGTTAGGGTGGTCGGCGCACAGCGCAGTCGCGCGGTCGAGCACGTGGTGCATCTTGGCATCGTTGCGTTCGCGCGCGGTACGGATCAGGTCGCTTTGCTCGGGTGCGCCGTGGACGATGAACCAGGGGTCGACCGCAATGCAGTGTCCGCCGACGCCCGGACCGGGCTGGAGGATGTTGACCCGCGGATGGCGGTTGGCGAGGCGGATCACCTCCCACACGTCGAGATCCATCGTATCGGCGATCATCGACAGCTCGTTGGCGAAGGCGATGTTGACGTCGCGAAAGGCGTTTTCGACCAGCTTGGTCATCTCGGCCGAGCGCGCATCGGTGACCACGCATTCGCCGCGCACGAAGCTCTTGTAGAAGGCCAGGGCCTTGCGCGCGCAACGCGGGGTGATCCCGCCGATCGAGCGATCGTTGTCGATCAGCTCGACCAGGATCCGGCCGGGCAGCACGCGCTCGGGGCAATAGGCGATCGCGATATCGGGCGTGCCCCCTTCTCTTCCATTGGTGCCCAGCCCCGGCAGCTTGAGGTCGGGACGCAATTCGGCGATCCGGTCGCGCATCGCCTCGGTCGTGCCGACCGGCGAGGTCGATTCGAGGATCACCGTGTTGCCGGGTTCGAGCACCGGGGCGAGCCGCGCGGCGGCGTCCATCACGAAGGTCAGGTCGGGGGTGTGGTTGCCGTCCTTCTCGAACGGCGTCGGCACTGCGAGCACGAAGGTATCGGCGGGCCTGATCTCGGTTCCGGCGGTCAGCAACCCGCGCTGGACGACCCCGCGCACCAGCCCGTCGAGATCGACCTCCTCGATATGGATTTCACCGCGATTGATCGTTTCGACGACCTGCTCACTGACATCCACGCCATAGGTCGGGATGCCCGCGCGCGCGATGATCGCGGCGGTCGGCAGCCCAATATAGCCGAGGCCGATCACGCATGCCGTGTGGTCGCGTCCGCTGTTCATGTCGCTGTTCGGCCCCTCGCAAATCTCGCACCGCCCCTAGCACGATACGGTTAATTCATGCGTAACGGAATAACGGGTCAACCGGCGTCGGCGACCAGCCGCGCGATCCGTTCGGCCGACTTGCCGTCGCCGAAGGGATTGTGCGCGCGCGCCATCGCTTCGTAGGCGGATGGATCGTCGAGCAGGCGTTCGACCTCGGCCACGATCCGGTCTGCATCGGTGCCGACGAGCCTGGCGGTGCCGGCCGCGACGCCTTCGGGCCGCTCGGTGGTCTCGCGCATCACCAGCACCGGCTTGCCGAGCGCGGGCGCCTCTTCCTGCACCCCGCCGCTATCGGTGAGCATGATGTCGGCGAGCGACAGCAGGTGGGCGAAATGCGGGTAGTCGAGCGGCTCGATCATTGCGACGTTGTCGAGCCCGCCGAGCGCCTCGTCCATCACCGCGCGCACGTTCGGGTTGGGATGGACCGGGAAGATCAGCGCCACGTCATCACGCGCGGCGATCCGGCGGATCGCCTCGGCGATCGCCTCGAGCCCGCCGCCGAAATTCTCGCGCCGGTGGCTGGTCACCCCGATGATGCGCTTGTCGGCGAAGCGCTCCTCAAAGTCGGCCAGGCCCGCGGCCAGTTCGGGCTCGCGCGCGATCCGCTCGGTGACCCAGTGCAGCGCGTCGATCACGGTGTTGCCGGTTACGTGGATCGTCGCCGGGTCGACATTCTCGGCCTTGAGCGCGCTCGCGGCCGTTTCGGTGGGGGCAAAATGCAGCGCGGCGAAACTGCCTACCACCTTGCGGTTCACCTCTTCGGGCCACGGCTGGTAGATGTCGCCGCTGCGCAGTCCCGCCTCGACGTGATCGACAGGGATCCTGCGGTAATAGGCCGCCAGCGCAGCGCACATGACGGTGGCCGTATCCCCCTGCACCATAACCCGGTCGGGCCGCTCGATGTCCATCACCTTGCCGAGTTCGACCAGTAGCGAAGCGGTCAGCGCGTCGAGCGACTGCCCGGGGGTCATGAGGTCGAGATCGTGGTCGGGCACGATGCCCGCGATATCGAGCACCTGGTCGAGCAGGCCGCGATGCTGGGCCGAAACGCAGACGACGGGTTCGACCCCGTCGGTTTCGTGCAAAGCTCGGATGACGGGAAACAGCTTTATCGCCTCGGGACGGGTCCCGAACACGACGAGAATCTTCTTGGCCATGCGCCCCCCTTGCCTTGCGGGAGACGCTCTAGCCGCCGAAGCCTAAACTGTCATTAACCCTGCGGTTCGTCGGCAGTGTCTTCGTCCGCATTCTCGTCCGGCTGCGTCGTCGCGGGCGGAGCCGGCAGCGGCGCGGAGTCAGGATCTTCGGCCGCACGCTCGGCTTCGAGCTTGCGCATATAGGCCGCTTCGAGCTCCTCGACGCGGGCCTGCGTCTCGGCCGCGTCCTCGTCGATTTCCGCGAGGCGTTCTTGCCGCGCTTCCTCGATCAGCTGGGCGAAGCGGACCGAATCGGCCATCGCTTTCTCGCCATAGGCCTTGCGGATCATCTCCTGCGTGCAGCCGGTGAAGCCACCCGCCCCGGTCGGCGAGCAGCTCTGGATGCCGCTATCGGTCATCATTTCGTACGTCCGCACGCGATCCTCGAACGGCTCGGCGTCGCGGCTGCCGCTCTGCCGCAATTCCTTGGGGATGCGATAGGGGTCCTCGAGCCGTCCGCAGACGGTGATCGTGGTCTCGGTCGAGGCCGGGCATTCCTCGTCCTCGGTGATGAAGACCTGGTTGATCTTGGTGTCCGCATCCTGCGCCATGGCTGGCGTCGCGAAGGCGGTGGCAGCGAAGATGCCGGGGGCGATCAGGGTCAGAGCGAGCTTGTTCATGGGCTTTTCCTTGTCCTCATCGAAACAGCGCGGGAGCGGCCCACGCGGTTCCGGCACAATCAGATTTTCTCCGAAATACGGATGGCGAGGCGGCAGCCGAGCCGGATCGCACCCGACAGCAGTGCATAGGCCGGGGCCTGTTCCGCCCCCGCTTCGAGCGCGGCGTCGCGATGCTCGCGTTCGTCCTCGCGGAATTCCTCGACCATCGCCGAAAGTTCGGGGTCGCTGTCGCCCAGCTCGTCGAGCTGGTCGGAATAATGCTTGTCGATCTCGGTCTCGATCGCGGCGGTGCAGGCCATCGCCGCCTCGGGGCCCAGCAGCGCCGTGCCCGCGCCGAGCGCATAGCCGGCGACCGACCAGAAGGGCTGCAGCGCGGTAGGGCGCACGCCGCGTTCGGCCATCAGCGCGTCGAAGCGGGCGCGATGCCCCTCTTCCTGCCGCGCCATCCCCTCGATCTCGGTCGAGAGGTGCGAGCGATTGCCCATCACCGCCAGCTGGCCGCGATAGATCCGGGTCGCGCCGAACTCACCGGCCTGGTCGACCCGGATCATCTCGGCGAGGCGGCTTGGTGCGGTCTGGGTCGTCATCGCGGCCTCCGGGACTTGGCGAGCAATGCGAATACGATCAGCGCACCCGCGCTCGAAAAAAGGAAATTCCAGCCCGCCAGCGAAATCCCGAACAGCGACCATGGTGCCACGTCGCAGCGCACGAGATCGGCATTCATGATCGCCGCGAGGGGATCGCCACCCGACAGGTCGACCGCCGACGAGCAACCAGTGATGCCGTCCCACCAGCCATATTCGACCCCGGCATGGAAGCCGCCGATCAGCCCGGAAACGAGCACCGCGAAGGCGGCGAGCGCAACCGGCCAACGCGCCGGCCGGAGCGCGAAGCCGAAGAACGAGATCGCGATCGCCGCGATGTGCGGATAGCGCTGCCACCAGCACATCTCGCACGGGAAGAGCCCGAACACATATTGCGAAATCAATGCCCCACCGAGCAGGAAGGACGGCACGCCGAGCGCAATCCAGCGCGCGGTCCGCCGCGCGGTGCCGGTGGTGTCGCCGATGGTCTTGCGTCCGCGCATCGCCTTACTTGCGCCGCGCGAGGCCGACGGGGTTCGACGTGCGATTGAGCGTCTTGATCGCGTAGTCGAGCTGGAAGTCCTCGATTCCCTGCGCCTCGAGCTCTTCCGCCGTGACCTCGAAACGCGGATCGGCCTTGCGGTCGTTCTCGAGCTCGCGTTCGTCGAGATCGATTTCGTTGATCAGGTGCCCACGCAAGTCGCTTTCGCGGAAGGCGAGGCGCGCGCGGCGGGCGGCATCGGGATCGGACAGCTGCGGCACGCGGATGTCGGGATTGATCCCGCCTTCCTGCACCGACTTGCCCGCCGGGGTGTAGTAGCGCGCGGTCGTCAGCTTGAGGCCGCGCGTGCGATCGTCGTCGAGATAGAACAGCGACTGGACGCTGCCCTTGCCGAAGCTGCGTTCGCCCATCACCAGCGCGCGGCGCTGGTCCTGCAGCGCGCCCGCGACGATCTCGCTCGCCGAAGCCGAACCGGCGTTGATCAGCACGATCATCGGCAGGCCGGGCGTGATCTCGCCACGGAAGACGAGTTCGGCGGGGAAGGTCCGGTTGTCCTCCTCGCGCCGCCCCTTCTGCGACACGATCGTGCCCTCGGTCAGGAACAGGTCGGACAGGATCACCGCTTCGCGCAGCGACCCGCCCGGATTGTTGCGCATGTCCAGCACCAGGCCGGTCAGCTTGCCGCCCGGCACGTCGCGCCGCATCGAATCGATCGCCTCGGCGACATCGATCCCGACATCGCGCGAGAATTCGTTGATCGAGATCACCCCGACCGTGCCCTCGATCTCGTAGGTCACCGGTTCGAGCTGGATGCGCCCGCGGGTGACGGTCACGTCGAACGTGTCCTCGCGCCCGGCGCGGAAGATGGTGAGCTGGATATCGGTGCCCTCGGGCCCGCGCATCTTCGCGACCGCCTCGTCGAGCTCCCAGCCGATGATCGACTTGCCGTCGAGGTGGGTGATGTAGTCGCCGGCCTTGATGCCCATCTCGTCCGCCGGACTGCCCTTGAACGGGGAGATCACCTTGACCGCGCCGTCCTCTGACACGACCGAGAGGCCGAGGCCCTGGTATTCGCCGTCGACCAATGTGTTGAGCCGTTCGATGGCGGTCCCGTCGAGATAGCCCGAATGCGGGTCGAGGCTGGCGAGCATTCCGTCGATCGCGCCGCGGATCAGCTGCTCGTCATCGACGCCCTCGACATAGTTCGATTTCACCATCTCGTAGATTTCGAACAGGCGGGCGAAGTCCGACGAGGTCCGCGCATCGACCTGCGCGAGGCCGGCCGTGGTCGCGGGAAGCAGCGCCACGGCACCGACGAGGGCGCTGGCACGGGCGAGCGAAGCGAATTTTTTCTTCAACCGAAAACTCCTCATACGCGCGGATTTATCGCAGACCCGGCCTTAACGCCAGCTTGCGCGCTGCAAACGTGCGATCCACTCCGTCTAGCGCAACAGCGGGAGCGGGTTGACCGGCTCACCGCGACGGCGCAGTTCGAGGATCACCCGCCCCAGGCGCGGATCGGCGACCCCGAGCGGACTGCCGGCGACGAGTTCCTCGCCCACCCGCACGTCGAGCCGGCCGATCCCGGTGACCAGCGAGGTCCAGCCATTGGCGTGTTCGACGATCACGATCCTGCCATAGCCCGAATAGGGCCCGGCGAAGGCGACCCGGCCCGCGCCGGGTGCGGCGACCAGCGCCCCGCTTTCGACCGCGAGCGTCAAGCCGCGCGACGAACCGCCGAATCCTTCGGCAAGGCGACCGTTCGCGGGCAGGATATAGGGATCGGGCGAGGCCGAGGTCTGCAACGCGGTGACGGTCGGATCCTCGACCCTCGCCTCGCCCGGTCGAGCAGGACGCATCTTCGGGCCCGGCAAGGCGGCGAGGCGCGCGCGCAGCGAGGCGGCCTCGTCGATCTCGTCGAGCAACCCGGTCAGGTCGCGGGCGCGCTCGGCGAGCGCCAGCGCCCGCTCCTCTTCGCGCGCGGCCTCGCTCCCGAGACGACGCGAGGCGAGGCGCTGCCGGGTTTCGGTCTCGAGCAGGGCGTTGCGCCGCTCGGCAAGGCGGGTTTCGGTCGTGCGCAGGCGTTCGATCGCCGCGGCTTCGCTCCGCTCGACCTGGCGGATCGCCGAAACCTCTTCACGCAGCACGGCCGTGCGCCGCTCGATCACCGGCAGCATAGAGGACATCAGCGCCCGTGCCCGCAGCGTTTCGTCGACCGTACCCGGTCGCAACAGCGTGAAGGCCGGAGGGTTGCGCGACAGTCGCTGCAAGGTCGCGGTGAGTCCCATAAGCGGGCGTTGGCGCGCGGCCAGATCGGCCTCGAGCCGACTGCGTTCGCGGCCGACGGCGCGCAGTTGCGCCTCGGCCAGCACGCGCTCGGCCTCGGCCTGCTGCACGCGGGCAGCGAGCGCGGCAGCCTCGCGGGCATTTTTTTCGGCTTCGTCTCCGGTCTTCTCGGCCTCGCGTTCGAGCCGGTCGCCACGCGCCTTGGCCTCGCGCGCCTGCTCGCGCGCCCGCTCGACCGCTTGCTGCGTGGCGGTGCCGTCGGCTTCCTGCACGAAGGCGGGATTTGGCACCGACGCTATTGCCGCGGCGCCGAGCGCGACAAGGACGATCAGGGGCAGCGCGACACGCATGGGGCGTACCTATGCGCGATGATAGGGATGCCCGGCAAGGATCGCCGTCGCACGGTACAATTGTTCGGCCAGCATCGCGCGGGCGATCATGTGCGGCCAGGTCGCCGAACCATAAGCGAGCAGGAGGTCGGCTTCCGTGCGCACGGCGCCGTCATGCCCGTCGGCGGCGCCGATCAGGAACTGCACTTCGCGCACTCCGTTATCGCGCCAGCGTTCGAGGGTGGCGGCGAATTTCTCCGACGGGAGATCCTTCCCCCGCTCGTCGAGCGCGACGGTTCGCGAGGGAGCCTGCGCCGGTGGGATGGTTCCACCGGTGTCGGGCAGTTCGGTCACCTTCGTATCCCAGCGGATGCGCTTGAGATAGCGCTCGACCAGCTCGGCCTCGGGGCTGCGGCCGATCTTGCCGCGCGCGACGATGTGAAGGAGCACGGTCCGGTCCGCTCAGGCCTCGCCGAGCGTCCACATGCGTTCGAGATTGTAGAAGCTCCGCACTTCGGGGCGGAAGATGTGGACGACCACGTCGCCCGCATCGATGAGCACCCAGTCGCCCTGCGACAAGCCTTCCATCTTGGGCGCGGGGTAGCCGCCCTGCTTGATCCGCTCGCCCAGTTTCATCGCGATTGCCGCGACCTGCCGCGTCGATCGCCCCGAGGCGATGACCATGAAATCGGCGATCCCGCTTTTTCCCTCGAGATCGATCGAGACGATGTCTTGCGCCTGGTCGTCGTCGAGCGATTGCAGCACGAGTTCGTGCAGCGATCCCTCTTCGGCCTCGGGCAAGGTATGCGGGGACGCGGCATTGTCGCGCGCGGATTGGGCCGTATTCATCGGTGAGATCATAGCTCCTGCAATTTAGGGTGTGCCGCCCGCCGCGCCAAGGGGGGGCCGGCGCGCTTCAGCGTCCCGGTTCCCGTTCTGGCGGGATCAAGCGGTGCGTCAGGGGGTCGCGAACGGGGAGGTCGGCATGGCGCGCGGCCCAATCGGGCGACTGGCGGCGGATCGCGGTCGCGGATCGCGGATCGGGATCGAAACGCAGCATCACCAGGGTGGGCGCACTCCACACGGCCCGTTTGCGAAATCCGGCTGCGGAGACACGGTATCGCCGCAACCAGGCCATGGCGGGGCTCGCCATTGCCCGGTCATCGTACCCCGGACGCGCGATCACCGCAATCGGCATCGTCCGCGCGATCCCCCGCCAGTCGCGCCAGCGGTGGAATTGGGCGAGGTTGTCGCTCCCCATCAACCACACGAACCGCCGTTTGGGATAGCGCCGCACCAGCGCGCGCAGCGTGTCGATCGTGTAGCGCGTGCCGAGCTCGCGCTCGATCGCGGTCGGCACGATCGGCGCGCGGCGGGCCTGCATCCTGGCCGAGGCGAGCCTTGCGGCGAGTGGCGCCATTCCGTCCTTGGGTTTCAAGGGGTTGCCGGGAGACACCAGCCACCACGCCTCGTCCAGCCCCAGCGCTTCGAGTGCGAACAGCGTGATCCGGCGGTGTCCGCCATGCGCGGGATTGAAACTCCCGCCGAGGAGGGCCGTATCGGTCATCGAACGGGTCAATGGCGCAGGCCGAGCCCCGTTGGCAAGCGCTTCGCGGCGGGCGAATCGCCCGGGAAGGCCTCCGAACGATTCGCCGAAACCGCCTGAAATGCACTCCGGCGGGGAATGTTCCCGCGATTCCCCACGATTTATCGAGCGATGGAACGATTCATCGTATCGTACCCACGGCTCGCCCCTGCCATCCCGGATTCACGGGTGACCTTATCATTTGTCGCGATAGGGTGCCCCACACATTACGGACGGGTACGGGGTTTCGTTTTGACAGATAACAACAGCGGCGGGCTGTTTGCTCGCCTGCGCTCCTGGTTTCCGGAGCGTGAATTCTTCATGCGCTCGCAAGGCCAGGTGCGCTTCATCAAGATCAGTTCGCGGGTTCAGATCGCGTTCGCGGCCATCGCCGTGGGCGCGACGTCGTTCTGGGTGGTCAGCCTCGGCGCGATGGGCG
Source organism: Pseudoblastomonas marina (assembly GCF_034374265.1). Classification (NCBI taxonomy): domain Bacteria; kingdom Pseudomonadati; phylum Pseudomonadota; class Alphaproteobacteria; order Sphingomonadales; family Erythrobacteraceae; genus Pseudoblastomonas; species Pseudoblastomonas marina. The sequence continues at coordinate 2,337,249 of NZ_CP139718.1, forward strand.
TCACGCAGTACCTGGCGCAATCCGAACGCACCGAATTGCTCGACCGCGAAGCCAAGGTCGCCAGCGCGGAAAGCCGCGTCACCGCCTATCGCGATGATCTCGACGCGGTGGCCGACGATCTCGGCTCCCGGCAGGAATTCATCGAGCGCATGACCGAAGCCCATCTCGGCATCCTGCCCGATGAAGCTTCCGAAGACACGGTCACCGACAGCAGCGAGGAAACCCAGAAGGCGGTCGAAAAGATCGGCCTCTCGATTCCCGAAGCGCGCGGCCTCGCCGAGCTCGAAGCCCGTCAGCTCGCTTATGTCGAACGCCTGACCCGCTATGCCGACCAGCGGTCGCAGCGCGCCAGCGCCGCGCTCAAGCAGCTCGGGCTCAACCCGAAGAACCTGCTCGCCTCGGTCAACGATCACTCGGCGATGGGTGGTCCGGTCGACAGCGACGGCGAGATCGATCCGCGCTTCGTCCGTCTCGGCCTGAGCCTCGCCAGGATGGACGCGCTCGAGCGCGGACTGGCCGGCGTGCCGCAATACCAGCCGGCTGCCGCGGGCATGGTGTCCTCGAGCTACGGCTATCGCCGCGATCCGTTCACCCGCCGCGCGGCGTTCCATTCCGGTCTCGACTACAAGGGCCATACCGGCGCAGCGATCCGTGCCGCCGCCGCCGGCACCGTGGTCTTCGTTGGTCGCAAGGGCGGCTACGGCAACCTCATCGAAGTGCGCCACGACAACGGCCTCACCACCCGCTACGCCCACCTTTCGGGCTTCAAGGTCAAGGTCGGCCAGAAGGTCGTGGCCGGCCAGCATATCGGCGCGATGGGCAGCACCGGACGATCGACGGGCCCGCACCTCCACTTCGAAGTGCGACAGGGCGGCAAGCCGCTCAATCCCCGCGCCATCCTCGAAAAGGCACCCAATGTTCTCAAAGAAATCCGAGGCCGCGACGCGGCCCTCGCCAGCTAATTCCATGGCCGGCAATTCCCGTAACGGCAGTTCGACCTTCTCGGTCCTCGGCAGCGACGTCGCGATCAAGGGCGATATCAAGGCCGACGCCGATCTCCACCTCGACGGCAAGGTCGAGGGCGACGTCGTCTGCACCAGCCTGGTCCAGGGCGAGACCGGCGCGATCCACGGCGCGGTGAAGGCCGAAACCGCCCGCCTCGCCGGCAAGCTCGAAGGCTCGATCGAAGCGCGCGAGCTCGTGATCCTGAAAAGCGCGCAGATCGAGGGCGACGTCCACTACGAGACGCTGACCATCGAACAGGGCGCGCAGGTCGACGGCCGCTTCGCACCGAAGGGCGCGTCCAAGCCGTCCGAGGCGGAACGCACCATGCCGCAGGCGGGCGAGCCGCAGCTCAAGGTCGCCGCCCAGTAAGAAGCCCCAGCAAGACCGGCACGAGGCGCAGTCGGCGCCGCCAGTCGCGTCCAGATCAATCGGTTCCGAGCACTTCGGCCCTGAGCGCCTTGCGGTCGAGCTTGCCAATCATCGTCTTGGGCAGATCGTCGCGGATCGTGAGGTCGGCGATGCGCTCGTGCTTGCCGAGATGCTCGTTGGCCCAATCGCGCAGCGCTTCGGCATCGAGCGTCTCTTCGTCGGGATCGAGCACGACATAGGCCTCGACCCGTTCACCGAGGTAATCGTCGGGCACCCCGATCACGAGCGCTTCCTTCACCCCCTCATGGGCGAGCAACACGTCCTCGACCTGGCTCGGGAAGACCTTGAACCCGCCCACGGCGATCATGTCCTTCGCCCGATCGACGATCCTGATGAAGCCGTCGCCGTCGATTTCCGCGACGTCGCCCGTGCGCAGCCAGCCATCCTCGGTGAAGGCCCGCTTCGCCGCATCGGGACGGTTCCAGTAGCCGCGCATGATCTGCGGGCCGCGCACCACCAGTTCGCCCGGTTCGCCCTCGGGTGCGGGGCGGGTGGCATCCTCCTTGTCGACCAGCCTCACCTCGGTGCGCGGGATCGGCTGGCCGATCGTGCCGACGCGCTCCTCGCCTTCGTAGGAATTGGTCGAGACGACGCCCGAGCTTTCGGTGAGGCCGTAACCCTCGAGCAGCCGAGCGCCGCTGCCGGCCTCGAACTTCGTCTTGAGCGCCGCACTCAGCGGTGCGCCGCCCGCGATGCAGGCGCGCAGCGAGGTGAAATCGGTGGCGGCGAAATCCTTGTGGTCGAGCAGCGCCTGGTACATCGTCGGCACGCCCGGCATCGCGGTCGCCTTGGTCCGTTGGATCGTCGCCAGCGTGTCCTTGGCATCGAAGCGCGGAAGCATCGCGATACAGCCGCGATTGACCACCGTGCGGTTGAGTACGCAGGCATTGGCGAAGACATGGAACAGGGGAAGCACGCCCATGATCATGTCGCGTTCGTGCGCGCGCGGATCGATCGCGTTGATCTGGCGCGCATTCGCGGTGAGGTTCTGGTGGGTCAGCATCGCGCCCTTGGGCGTGCCGGTGGTGCCGCCGGTATATTGCAGCAGCGCGAGATCCTGCTCGGGATCGATCACCACCGGTTCGAGGGGGTGGTCGGAGCCGAAGGCGTCCCAATCGGTCACATCGCCGCGATCGGGCACCGCATGGAGCATGTCGCGCTTGAACAGGCGGAGCGCGATCCCCTTGAGCTTCGACAGCTGGCTTGCGAACCGACCGACGACCAGCCCTTCGAGCGCGCTCGCATCGAGCACTTCGAGCGCCGTCGGCAGCAGCGCTTCGAGATCGACCGTGACCAGCAGGCGGGTGCCCGAATCGGCGACTTGCTGGCTCAGTTCCTCGACCGTGTAGAGCGGCGAGAAATTGACCACCACGGCGCCGGCCATCATCGCGCCGTAATAGGCGGCCGGATAGGTCGGGACGTTGGGGAGGAACAGGCCGATGCGTTCGCCCTTGCCGATACCACGCGCTTGCAGCCCGGCCGCGAAACGCCGCGCCTGCGCGAAGATTTCGGAATAGGTGTAGCGGCGCCCCAGAAAATCGATGAACGGGTCCTCGCCCGCTTGCGCCACCGCCTGCTGCAGCAGGTCGGGCATCGAGAGCGACGGCAGGTCGAGATCCCACGGGCAGGGATGCGAATAGTTGCGCGCGTAATTGACAGCCATGTCAGCAGCATGGCGCGTCTGGCCCAGCGCGGCAAGCAGTTCCGGCTTACGATATTCCCGGCGCAAGCGGTCGCCCGAGTGCTCAGTCGGAGGCTTCGGTGCCCTCGCCCGTGCTCTCGGCGTCCTTGCGCGCCTGCAACCAGGCTTCGGCCTCGGCTTCCTGCGCGGCTTCGACCGCGGCCTTGGCGGCCTCCTCGCGTTCCTGCTTCAGCTCGGCGATCAGCTTCTCGCGATCGCCGCCCAGCTTTTCATCGTCGCCCGAGGCGTCTTCGAGGCCGGCCTTCTTGGCGGCCTTGGCGACCACCGCATCGAGTTCGCGCTGCGAACACAGGCCCAGCGTCACCGGGTCCTTCGGCTGGATGTTCTGAATGTTCCAGTGGGTCCGCTCGCGAATCGCGCCGATCGTGTTGCGCGTGGTGCCGATCAGCTTGCCGATCTGCGCGTCGGAGATCTCCGGGTGGTTGCGCAGCAACCAGGCAATGCCGTCGGGCTTGTCCTGGCGCTTCGACACCGGCGTATAGCGCGGGCCCTTGGTGCGCGCGACGGCGACGGGCTGCTTCTGCATCTGGAGACGGTATTCGGGGTCGGCGGCGCCCTTCTCGATTTCCTCGTTGGTCAGTTCGCCCGCGCGAACCGGGTCACGCCCGGTATACTTGCTGCTCGCAAGGTCATCCGCCATCGCCTGGACTTCGAGGATGTGGAGGCCGCAGAAATCGGCGATCTGCTCGAAGGACAGCGAGGTGTTGTCAACCAGCCAGCTGGCAGTCGCGTGGGGCATCAGGGGGGTGGGAGCGGACACTTGGTTTCTCCGGCGCGCGGGGCGCAGTTTGCGAGAGTCTAAATAAAACGGGCCGCCCCTTACCGGAGCGGCCGCTTGGCACCCGAGATAGGCCTATCGCGTCGGTCGGGCAAGGGTTTTGCCGTTCGCGCCACCGAAGGGGCCATTTTCACCCTTTCTTAGCCATGCCCGATTACGGCTGGCTGGAACCGTGAGACCGAGGAATTCCGTGAACGCCCCCAGCCATGATTTCGGGAACGACCCCGCCGCATCGCCGGGCGAGCGCCTCGATCTCAAGGCTTACGAGCTGTGGATGCGCTGCCACGAGGACGGCCACGTGCCGTCGCAGCAGGAATTGCTCAGCCACGAGGATTGCAACTTCGTCGACCATTCGGTCCTGATCAAGCTCAAGCGCGACGACTCGACACCGTCCATCTCGCATATCGGCACCCAGCTCTGGCTTGGGCTCGACGGCTTGCTCCCGCAGAACATCGACGAAGTGCCGGCGCGCTCGGTCCTTTCGCGGATCACCGAGCATTACCTCGAGGCGGTGGCGAACCGCACTGCGGTCGGCTTCGAGGCTGAATTCGTCAACGAGGACGGATCGGCGATCGGTTATCGCGCCATCGCGCTTCCCTGTGCGAGCGATGGCGAACGGATCGACGCAGTGCTCGGCGTGGTCGATTATTCGATGGTCGAGGACGAGACGGACCTTCCAGACGCGGATTCCGGGGCTCCCGTTATAAAGGCGCTCGAAGAGCCGGAGGATTCGCCCGACCAGGGCGCCATGCCGAAGGAGGGCTGGCGCTCGGTCATCGCGAAGATGCGGCGCGCTCCCGACGAGCCGGTCGCCGACGAGGTGATCGATCCTCCGCCCGAACGTGCGGTGGAGCCGAAGAACCCGGCCCGGGCGAAAACGCGCAAGCGCCAGGCCCTCGATCCGCTGCCCGACGCGGAGCCCGACAGCGCCCCGCCGCCCGCCACCCCCTCTTCGCAAAGTGCCGTCATAGCGTCTGCGCTCGACCAATTGCTCGCGATCGACGGCGCGATTGCGGCGGCGCTGGTCGAGCTCGACAGCGGCATGCCGCTCGCCAGCGCGGGGGGGGCGGACGAAATCGACCTCGATATCGCGGTGGCCGGGAATACGGAGGTGCTGCGCGCCAAGTACAAGGCATTGCGAGCGCTCGGACTCGATCCTCGGGTCGAGGACATCATGATCACCCTTCCCGCGCAATATCACCTGCTGCGCCCTCTATCGGCGAGCGACGGCTTGTTCCTCTGCCTCGTCGTCGACAGCGACCATGCCACGCTCGGCATGGCGCGGCACGAGCTCCGCCGCGTCGAACGTACGCTGAAGCTCTAGCAGCCGCCGTTCCGATTCAGGCGGCCGTGCAGGCCTGTTGTGGGCCGTCCACCAGTGCACCGAGGAACTGCCGGGCGCTTGATTCCCAGCTGTATGAGCGACCGAGCGCCACGCAATCGGCCTGATCGCACGCCAGCGCTGCGGCGATCGCGGTGTTCAGGTCATCGTCCATCGCGCCCGCTGCGGGGGTGAGGATATCGACCGGGCCTGTAACCGGGTAACCCGCCACCGGCGTGCCGCAGGCGAGCGCCTCGATCATGACAAGCCCGAACGTGTCGGTGCGGCTGGGAAACACGAACACATCTGCCCCGACATAATAAGCGGCCAACTCGCGGCCCGACTTACGCCCGACGAAATGGGCCTGGCGGTAGCGGGCGCGCAGGCCGTCGAGCGCCGGGCCATCGCCGACGACCACCTTCGCGCCAGGGTGTCGGCTCTCGAGGAACGCCGCAATGTTTTTTTCGGCCGAGACCCGGCCGACATAGAGCTGGATCGGGCGTGGCAGTTCGGCGAACAATCCAGGGGCCGGGATGTCGGGCGAGAACTGGGCGAGGTCCACCCCCCGGCTCCACGATCGCAATTGCGACAGGCCTTGGTCGCGCAGCGTCCGCCCGATGCTCTCGGTCGCCACCATGATCCCCGCCGAAGGACGGTGGAAGCGCCGAATATACGGCCAGAAGGTTGCCGCCGGCAGGTGCGTGCGGCGGGCGAGATAGTCGGGAAACTGGGTGTGATAGGCGGTCGTGAAGGCCTGCCCGCGAGCAAGGCAATGGCGGCGCGCGGCAAGGCCTAGCGGGCCTTCGGTCGCGATGTGGACTGCATCGGGCGCGAACGCCTCGAGCCGGCGACCGACGCCGAACCGCGAGGCCATTGCGAGCCGGATTTCGGAGTAGGTCGGGCACGGAAACGAGCGATAGCCGTCGGGCGAGATCACCAGCACCTCGTGCCCCCAGCCGCGCAGGATCGCGACCGTCGTGGTCAGCGTCCGCACCACGCCGTTCATCTGCGGCTCCCACGCATCGGTAACGAGGGCGATCCGCGCCGGGCCGGTCTCAGGCCGCATCGGCCAGCTCCTTGTCCGTCGCCACTTCGCGCTTGGCGATCTCTGCCGGCCAGTCGAGGATTTCCATCCGTCCGTCGGCATGTTCGACCAGTGCATTGCACCCTTCGACCCAGTCGCCGTCGTTCCAGTATTCGATGTCCTGCCGGTTGAAGGCGAACACCCGGTGCTCGGCGGTGTGGATATGGCCGCAGACCACCCCGTCGACCCCGCGCTGCGCGGCAGCCCGCGCGACCACTTCCTCGAACCGACCGATGAATTCGACCGCGTTCTTGACCTTGTGCTTGGCGGCCTTGGAGATCGACCAATAGGGCAGGCCGAACAGCTGGCGCGCCCTCGCCACCCAGCCATTGAGCTTCATCATCAGGTGGTAGGCCGCGTCGCCAACGAAGGCGAGCCAGCGATGGGCGAGCATCACCGTGTCGAATTCGTCGCCGTGCAGCACCATCAGGCGGCGCCCGTCGGCGGTATCGTGGAATGCCGCGCGGCGAATCTCGACCCCGCCGAAATTCAGCCCGGTGAACTGGCGGAACATCTCGTCGTGATTACCGGGGATGTAGACCACGCGGGTGCCGCGCCTGGCGCGCTTCATGATCCGCCAGACGATGTCGTTGTGTTCGGTCGGCCAATAGAATTTCTTCTTCAGTCGCCACCCGTCGATGATGTCCCCAACCAGGTAGATCGTCTCGCTGTCGGTATGGTCGAGGAAGTCGATCAGCAGCTCGGCATTGCAGCCCTTGGTGCCGAGATGAACGTCCGAGATCCAAATCGTGCGGAATTGCCGGCGCTCATTGCCCCTCGGCTCGGGCGTCGCGGGTCCGGGCCCGGCGCGACCGGCGAAATTGGCAATGTCGGCAATCGTGTCGGCGGTGTCGTTCGACCGTCCGAAGCGTTTGAGCATGGCAAGCCCCGTCAGCGGTTTGCACTGCCCTAGTGAGCCTGTGTTACAGCTGATTCACGATTTTGTGACGGTTCGGCGACGGCCTAGCCCTTGGCCACGGCGAGCACGATCTTGCCGATATGGTCGCCCGCTTCCATCCGGGCATGCGCGGCCGAGGCCTCTTCGAGCGGGAAGATTTCGTCCATGATCGGACGGAACGTGCCGTCACCGACCATCGGCCAGGCATTCTCGGCGATATCCTGCGCCAGCAGCGCCTTGAAATCGTCCGAGCGCGGACGCAGCGTCGATCCTGTCAGCGTGAAGCGGTTCATCATCAGCGCGGCCATGTTGATCTCGGCCTTGGCGCCGCCCTGGATCGCGATCGTTACGTGTCGACCATCGGGCGCGAGGCACTGCATGTTGCGCGCGACATAGTCCCCAGCGACCATGTCGAGCACGAGCTCGACACCCTGCCCGCCGGTGATTTCCTTCACCGCCTCGACAAAATCGGTGCCCTTGTAGTTTACCGCGTGATTCGCTCCGATATTGCGCGCCGCCTCGCACTTCGCATCGCTGCCGCAAGTCACGATGACGGTCATCCCGAACGCCTTGCAAAGCTGGATCGCGGTGGTGCCGATCCCGCTGGTCCCGCCATGGACGAGGATCGTCTCGCCCTCGCGCGCCATCCCGCGCTGGAAGACGTTGTGCCACACGGTGAACATCGTCTCTGGCAGCGCTGCCGCCTGCTCCATCGTCACCCCTTCGGGGACCGGTAAGCAATGGCGCGCATCGACGCGGACATATTCGGCATAGCCGCCGCCGGGGACCAGCGCGCAGATCTTCTGCCCCGGAAGCCACCGCGTCACTCCCTCGCCCAGCACGGCGATCGATCCCGACACCTCGAGCCCGAGGATCGGCGAGGCGCCGGGAGGCGGAGGATAGAGCCCGCGACGCTGCACCACGTCGGGCCGGTTGACCCCGGCATGGCTGACCTTGACCAGCACTTCGCCGGGGCGTGCTTCGGGGACCTCGATCTCGGCCGCCGTCATGACGTCGGGATCGCCGGGCGTGTCGAAGGTTATCGCGCGCATCTTATGGGGCAAATCGCTCATCATCCGTCCTGTGGCATGAAATCCATGGCTGGCCGTTCGATGCAGGGGCTACCTCCTCGCGGGATTGACAGCAAGGCGGGCAGTCACGACATTCCAGTTCGATGGACGAAGACGATCGCCCCCGCCCGCGCGGAGACGCGGCAGAGGCCCTTTCGAAGGAGAGCCTCGACCCCTATTCGGTGGCCGAGCTTCAGGCGCGCATCGCCCTGCTCGAAGCCGAAATCGAACGGGTCAGGGCGCATCGCGACAAATCCACCGCCCACCGCGCCGCGGCGGACGCACTTTTCGGCAAGCCCGCCACGTGAAGCGCGCAGCCTTATTTCAATTCATTCAACTTGCGGTCAATAAAGACCTGCTAGAGAGACAATCCCATCGGGCCCCATCCAGACGGATCATTCGCCCGCAATCCAGGTGACCAATGCCGAGTTTTGCCCAAAGCCTCGAGAAAACACTGCACAATGCGCTGTCGCATGCCGGCGAGCGCAACCACGAGTATGCGACACTCGAACACCTCCTCCTTGCGCTGGTGCAGGATGAGGACGCGGCGCAGGTAATGGGTGCCTGCGGGGTCGATCTCGACGAGCTCGGCGCGGCGGTGACGCAATATATCGACGAGGAATACCAATCGCTGAAGGTCGACGATGCCGTCGATCCGCAGCCGACGGCGGGCTTCCAGCGCGTCATCCAGCGCGCGATCCTCCACGTGCAATCCTCGGGCAAGGATACGGTGACTGGCGCCAACGTTCTCGTCGCGCTGTTCTCCGAACGCGATTCCTACGCGGTCTATTTCCTCCAGCAGCAGGACATGAGCAGGCTCGACGCGGTCAGCTTCATCAGCCACGGCATCGGCAAGAACGGCAAGCGTGCCGATATCGCGCCGCCGCAGGGCGCCGAGGGCGATGCCGCGCAGGTCGAGGACAAGGCCGGCAAGGACAAGAAGGAAAGCGCCCTCGACCAGTTCACGGTCAATCTCAACCAGCGCGCCGAAGACGGGAAGATCGACCCGCTGATCGGGCGCGGGCCGGAGGTCGATCGCACCGTCCAGATTCTCTGCCGCCGGTCGAAGAACAACCCGCTCTATGTCGGCGATCCGGGCGTCGGCAAGACCGCCATCGCCGAGGGCCTGGCGCGCAAGATCGTCGAAGGCGACGTGCCCGAGGTCCTGCAGGACGCGGTGATCTATTCGCTCGACATGGGCGCGCTGCTCGCGGGTACACGTTATCGCGGCGATTTCGAGGAGCGACTCAAGCAGGTCGTGACCGAGCTCGAGGGCATGCCCGAAGCGATCCTGTTCATCGACGAAATTCACACGGTGATCGGCGCGGGTGCGACCAGCGGCGGGGCGATGGATGCCTCGAACCTGCTCAAGCCGGCACTGTCGAGCGGCGCGATCCGCTGCATCGGTTCGACGACCTACAAGGAATTCCGCAACCACTTCGAGAAGGACCGCGCGCTGCTGCGCCGGTTCCAGAAGATCGACGTCAACGAGCCGACGATCGAGGACACGATCAAGATCCTCAAGGGGCTCAAGAGCGCGTTCGAGGAGCACCACAAGGTCAAGTACACGCCCGATGCGCTCAAGACCGCGGTCGAGCTCTCGGCGCGCTACATCAACGACCGCAAGCTGCCCGACAAGGCGATCGACGTGGTCGACGAGGTTGGCGCGATGCAGATGCTGGTCCCGCCTAGCCGTCGCAAGAAGAAGATCACCGCCAAGGAAATCGAGTCGGTCGTGGCGACGATGGCGCGGATCCCCCCGAAATCGGTATCGGCCGACGACAAGAAGGCGCTCGAAAACCTCGAGCGCGACTTGAAGCACGTCGTATTCGGGCAGGACCGTGCGGTCGAGAAACTGTCGGTCGCGATGAAGCTGTCGCGCGCCGGATTGCGCGACCCGGACAAGCCGATCGGCTCGTTCCTGTTTTCCGGCCCGACCGGGGTCGGCAAGACCGAGGTCGCGCGCCAGCTCGCCTCGATCATGGGGATCGAACTGAAGCGCTTCGACATGTCCGAATACATGGAGCGCCACAGCGTTTCGCGCCTGATCGGCGCGCCGCCGGGCTATGTCGGTTACGACCAGGGCGGGTTGCTGACCGATGCGATCGACCAGAACCCGCATTGCGTCCTGCTGCTCGACGAGATCGAGAAGGCCCATCCGGACCTGTTCAACATCCTGCTGCAGGTGATGGATAACGGCCGACTGACCGACCATCACGGCAAGACAGTCGATTTCCGTAACGTGGTGCTGATCATGACCACCAATGCCGGCGCGGCCGACATGGCGAGCCAGGGGATCGGCTTCGGCGACGTGTCGAAGGAAGATGCGAGCGAGGAGGCGGTGAAGAAGATGTTCACCCCCGAATTCCGCAACCGCCTCGATGCGATCGTGCCGTTCACCTATCTCGGCAAGGACACCGTCGCGCGCGTGGTCGACAAGTTCGTCATCCAGCTCGAACTGCAGCTGGCCGACCAGAACGTCCACATCCAGCTCGACGACGATGCCAAGGCATGGCTCGGCAAGCGCGGCTACGACAAGCTCTACGGCGCGCGCCCGATGGCACGCCTGATCCAGGAGAAGGTCAAGCAGCCGCTCGCCGAGGAGCTGTTGTTCGGCAAGCTTGCCAATGGCGGCGAGGTCGATGTCGGGGTGAAGGACGACAAGCTGCATTTCGCCATCACCTCTGCCGCACCCAAGCCTGCGCCGAAGAAGAAAAAGGCAAAGCCGGCCGCGAAGAAGCCCAAATCGGGCGGCGCGGAAAAAGCCGAGGACGCGTCTGGCGACGAAGGCTGACAGGGATTGGCGATTGAATGAGAAGCGGGTGGGTGCAGCAATGCACCCGCCCGTTTCTACAGGGAGGGTTGCATGAGGTTCGCGCTGTGTTTCGCCGCATTGGGCGCGCTGCTTGCCAGCCCGCTTTCGGCGCAGGATTTCGGCGAGCGGCGCAGTCTGGTCTCGGGTCTTCCGCTGACCGAGGACCAGCAGGCGATCGACCCGCAGCATCTGTGGCTAGATATCTGGGTCGATCCCGCTACCCAAAGCATCCGCGGCAAGGCCGCCTATAGCCTCGCGATCGAAGGGGAGGCGGACGTGGTCGAGCTCGAGCTCGACGGACTCTTTCGCGTCACCCGCGTCGCGCTCGGCAAGATCGAGCTGCCCGCCGAGGGCTATCGGCATGCCGATGGATTGCTCTCGATCCCGATCGAGGTCAGCCGGGGCGCCAATGGACGGCTTGACGTCACGATCGAATACGAAGGCCAGCCGCGCATTGCACCCAACGCGCCGTGGGACGGCGGCTTCGTGTGGACCCAGACGCCGGGCGGCGAGCCGTGGATCGCGACCGCAATCCAGGGCGAAGGTTGCGACCTGCTGTTCCCCTGCATCGACAACGCTGCGAAGGAGATCGGCCGCGTCGAGAGCACGATCTGGGTGCCCGAAGCATCAAACCTCTACGCGGCGGGAAACGGCAGCCTGGTCGACACCGTCGTCGCGGGCGATTGGCGCGGCTATCGCTGGTCCGCGCGCCAGCCCAATACCTACGCGATCGCGCTCAACATCGCGCCCTACAAACTGATCGAACGCACGCACCGTGCTCCCTCGGGCCAGGACGTACCGCTCGTCTTCTATCACCTCCCCGGCGACGGCGCGCCCGCCGCGCGGCTGCTCGACGAGCTGGCGAAATATCTCGACTGGTTCGAGCGCCGGATCGGCCCCTACCCCTTCGCCGACGAGAAGGCCGGCATCGCGCAGACGCCGCATCTCGGCATGGAGCACCAGACGATCAACGCCTACGGCAATGAATTCAGGGTCACGGACGAGCCATACGACTGGCTCCTGTTCCACGAATTCGCGCACGAATGGTTCGCCAACCAGATGACCAACCGCGCGCCTGCCGACATGTGGCTCAACGAGGCGATGGCGAGTTATATGGAGGCGCTCTACCTGCGGGATATCGCCGGAGAGGACGCGTATCGCTCCAAGCTCGTCGAATACCACGCTCGGATTGCCAGCCGTGTTGCGGTCGCGCCGCGCGATGCGATCGACGACGGTGCCTATCTCGGCGGCGGCGGCTGGGGCACCGACATCTATTTCAAGGGCAGCTGGGTCCTTCATACGTTACGCGGGCTGATCGGTGACGAGGCGTTTTTCGCCAGCCTGACGCGACTCGTCTACGCTACGCCCGATCCGCAGCCCGGCGGAATCGCCCCGCTGCTCCGCGACACCGACGAATTCCTCACCATCCTCGAGCAAGAGAGCGGGTGCGAGCTCGGCTGGTTCTTCGAGGCCTACCTGCGCCAGCCCGCGCTGCCTCGGCTCTCGGCGACGCGAAACGGCCAATTTCTCGATCTCGAATGGACCGTGCCGGGCGGCCTGGCCTTCCCGATGCCGATCGAGGTCGCGGCGGGGGGCGAGGTGCGGGTCGCGCGTTTCACGGACAACCGCGCGCGCATCGACCTGGGCAGCGAGGACGCACCTTATACGCTCGATCCGGAAAGCAGGATCCTGCGTGCATTGCCGCCGCCTGCGCCATCGCCGGCACCGCGTTAGGAACCCTTCGCGCGCCGCACCGCTTATCTGGCTGTGAGCGCACCCTTTTCCTGGATCCGGCCCGAACCCTGGGGCATCCACGTGGTGCCCGCCGACGCGTGGATCGATCCCGGTCGCCCGGTCGGGCGCGCACTCGTGACCCACGGCCACGCCGATCATGCCCGCGGCGGCCATGGCGAGACGATCGCCACTCCCGAGACGCTGGCGATCATGGCGCTGCGCTATCGCACCGGCGTCGAGGACGAGAAGGGCGAGTTGCCCACTCGGGCGACCCCGGTCGAATATGGCGAGACGATCCGCCTACCCGGCGGCGTCGATGCGACTTACATTCCCGCCGGCCACGTGCTCGGAAGCGCACAGATCCTGCTCGAACATGCGGGCGAGCGGATCGTCTGCACCGGCGATTACAAGCGCCGCGCCGATCCGACATGTCCGCCCTTCGAAGTCACCCCCTGCGACGTCTTCATTACCGAGGCGACCTTCGGCCTGCCGCTCTTCACCCACCCTCCGATCGAGGAGGAGATGGGAAAGCTGCTCGGACGGCTCGAGGCGCATCCCGATTCCTGCGTGCTGGTCGGCGCGTATGCGCTGGGCAAGGCGCAGCGGGTGATCGCCGAATTGCGCGCGGCGGGGCATACGCAGCCGATCTACCTCCACGGCGCGATGGAGAAGATGTGCCGGCTCTACGAGGAACACGGCGTCGAACTGGGCGAGCTGCGGCTCGTCTCCGAACACCAGAAGAACGATATGCGCGGCCACGTGGTGGTATGCCCGCCCTCGGCGCTCAACGACCGCTGGAGCCGTCGCCTGCCCGATCCGATCACCGCGATGGCATCGGGCTGGATGCGCGTGCGCCAGCGCGCCCGCCAGCGCAATGTCGAGCTGCCGCTGGTGATTTCGGACCATGCCGATTGGGGCGAGCTGACCCGCACGATCGAGGAGGTCGACGCGCAGGAGACCTGGATCACCCATGGCCGCGAGGATGCGCTGCTGCGTTGGTGCCAGCTCCACCAGCGCCGCGCACGGGCTCTGGCGCTGGTCGGCTACGAGGACGAGGATGATTAGGGATGGATGAGTTCGCCGCCCTGATCGATGCGCTGATCTACACGCGCAGCCGCAACGAGAAATTGCGGCTGATCGCCGAATATCTGCGCGCCACGCCCGATCCAGACCGCGGCTGGGCGCTGGCGTCGCTGACCAACGAGCTCGACTTCCCTGCGGTAAAGAGCTCGACCATCCGCAACCTGCTCAAGGAGCGAATCGATCCGGTGCTGTGGACGCTGAGCCGCGATTTCGTCGGCGACACCGCCGAGACGGCGAGCCTGTTGTGGGAAACCGGTCAGGTCGACGCGCCCTCCGACGTCACGACGTCGCTCTCGGTTAGCGATGTGGTCGAGCGGCTTTCTGCCATGACCCGCGGCACGGTAGCGACCGAACTGCCGAAGCTGCTCGACGCGCTCGACGTGAACGGGCGTTACGCCCTGCTCAAGCTGGCAACCGGCGGGATGCGCGTCGGCGTCTCCTCGCGCCTCGCCAAGACCGCCTTCGCGCAGGCGTTCGAGGTCTCGATCGACGATGTCGAGGAATACTGGCACGGGCTCGAGCCGCCCTTCTCCGAACTGTTCGCCTGGGCGGCGGAGGGCGAAGACCCCCCCGATATCGAGAACCTGCCCACCTTCCGCCCGTTCATGCTGGCCCATCCGCTCGAGGAAACGGAGGTTTCGCTCGAGGATTACGCGGCCGAATGGAAGTGGGATGGGATCCGGGTCCAGCTGGTCCGCGCCGGCCACGAGGGCGAGGAGCAGACCAAGCTCTATTCGCGCTCGGGCGACGATATCTCCGCCACCTTCCCCGAATTGCTCGACGCGCTCCCGATCAATGCAGTGCTTGACGGCGAATTGCTCGTACGCGGCGCGACGCAGGGAGGAGAAGAGGGTGGCGCGGCCAGTTTCAACGCGCTCCAGCAGCGGCTCGGTCGTAAGACCGTGAGCAAGAAGATGCTGCGCGAGGCCCCGGCGTTCGTGCGGCTCTACGACGTGCTGATCCTCGAAGGCGAGGATCTACGAGAGTTGGTGTGGGAGAAGCGGCGCAAGCGGCTCGAGGGTCTGATGTCCCACCTGCCCGATTCGCATTTCGACCTGTCGGCGCTGGTCGAGGCACGCGATTTCGAGCACCTCGCCGAGATCCGCGAACGCAGCCGCGACGATGCGATCGAGGGGCTGATGCTCAAGCGCCGTGACGCGCCCTATGTCGCGGGGCGCAGGACCGGGCTTTGGTACAAGTGGAAGCGCGACCCGCTGCTGGTCGATTGCGTGCTGATGTATGCCCAGCGCGGCAGCGGCCGGCGCAGCTCGTTCTTTTCCGACTACACGTTCGGCTGCTGGGACGGCGATCCCGACGAGGGCGCGGACCTGCTCCCGGTCGGCAAGGCCTATTCGGGCTTCACCGACGAGGAGCTGAAGAAGCTCGACCGGCACGTCCGCAGCAACACGGTCAACCGTTTCGGCCCCGTGCGCGAAACCGACAAGTCACTGGTGTTCGAAGTCGCCTTCGACAGCGTGCACGAAAGCAAGCGCCACAAATCGGGCCTCGCGATGCGCTTTCCCCGCATCCACCGCATCCGCTGGGACAAGCCGGCGCACGAGGCCGACCGGATCGAGGCGCTCAGGGCGTTGATCAGGGACTAGTCGTCGAGATCCGAGATGGCGGCCTTATGGTGCCGCGCATTCTCGGCATAGTGCACCACGCCCGCGCGCATGCCGGCGATGGCGGCATCGGGCAGGTCGCGCAGTTTCTTCGCCGGGCGGCCGGCCCACAGCTCGCGCGCGCCCATCACCTTGTTTTCCAGCAGCATCGCGCCCGCCGCGAGCATCGCGTCCGAACCAATCACCGCCTTGTTCATCGCGATCGCGCCTAGGCCGACGAAGCCGCGATCCTCGATCGTACAGCCATGCACCATCGCCATGTGGCCGATCAGCACGTCATCGCCGATGATCAGCGGCGAACCGTCGGGGTCGCCGGGCTTGGGCGGGTCGCAATGGAGCACGCTGCCGTCCTGCACGTTGGTCCGCTCGCCGATCACGATCCGGCTGACATCGGCGCGCAGCACGCAATTGTACCAGATCGAGCTGTCTGCCCCGATCTCGATATCGCCGATGATCCGGCAACCGGGCGCGATGAAGGCGCTGTCGTGGATACGCGGGGTCTTGCCGTGGATGGGAATGATCGAAACGCCGTCCATGGCGTACCTCCTATTTGGCGGAAAAGACTTCGCCCCATTCGATATAGGGCAGGATCGAGGCATGCGAATCGGTCCATGCCTCGCGCCCGTCATTGCGCAGCCGGTACCACGGCTGCTCGGTCGAGCGGGACAAGGTCTCGAGAGTCGCCTGGTCCTCGGCCAGCGCAACCCACCACGACGAGGTCAGCGGCCAGCCTCCCTCGGGATTGTCGCGCCGGATCATCGCAGCCATCCCGCTCGCATCGGCGAGCGCGGCAAGCGAGGGTTCGAGGTCGATATAGCGGTTCGAAATATGGACCAGCAGCACCCCGCCCGGGGCGAGGCTGCGTCGATAGGTCGCCATTGCTTCGGTGGTGAGCAGGTGGAGCGGGATCGAGTCGGACGAGAATGCATCGACCGCGAGCAGGTCGTAGCGGTCGGCAGCTCCTTCCGCGAGGCGGACGCGCGCATCGCCGACCACCATGTCCGCCGCGGGCGCACATTCGCGGACATAGGTGAAGATGCCCTCGCGCGAATAATCGACGACCAGCGGGTCGATCTCGAAGAAGGTCCAGCGCTGGCCCGGGCGTCGGTAACAGGCGAGCGTTCCTACCCCGAGCCCGACCACGCCGACCCGCGCATCGGGCGCAGCCGCGCGCAGCGCGAGACCGATGCCCGAGGTCTCGCCGTAATAGGTCGTGGGCTCCTTGCGCCTGGCGGGCGTTGCCATTTGCGCGCCGTGGAGGGTGGTGCCGTGGGCCAGCGTGCGCTGCACCCCGTCGCTGCGCACTGTATAGACCCCGAAATAGGAACGGTCGCGCGCGCCCGACAGGCTCGTCTCGATCGACGGAACCCCACCCATCGACAGCATCACGATCGCGAGCGTGGCGGTGAAGAAGCGGCGATCGAAGGCAAGCAGCACCCCGCACAGCGCGATCAGGCTGTAGAGCAACGCGCGCAGCAGCTGGTCCTGATTGGGGTCGAGCCGGAACAGCACCGCCCCGGCGATCGCCGCGATCAGGAGTATGAACAGCCCGACCCTCCTCTTCTGCCGGGCGTCGAAGCCGCGGCCGCGCGGCCAGTCAAACCAGGCGAGCGGCGGCAGCAGCGCCGCCGCGGCGAGGACGAGTATCGGATGCTCCCACACCCAGTCGAACAGCGTCGGCGCGACCAGTGCGGCGAACACCCCGCCCAGCGCGCCCCCGGCGGACATGACGAGATAGAAGAAGGTAAGCCGGTCGGGCGCCGGGCGCAGTTCGAACAGCCGCGCATGGAGCGCTACAGCGACCACGAACAACATCACGACCGAGGCGAGCCCCGCCATCAGCGGGAGATTGCTGGCTCCGGTCAACGATAACCCGCCGACCAGCATGACGATCGACGGTGCAATCAGGCAGAACATGAAGGCGAGGCGACGATTGTCGGCGAAGGCGATCGTGAAGCTGAGCAGGTAGAGCCCCAATGGGATCGCCCAGATCAGCGGCATCGCAACGATATCGGTGGTGAGGTGCGCGGTCGTCGACAGCATCAGGCCCGAGGGCACCGCGGCGAGCGCCAGCCACAGGAGGATAGCGCGGGTCGACGGGTTCTCGCTGGTCGGCTTGGCAACCGCCGCCGATGCGACCGCACGCTCTCCCGAGGCGCCACGCGCGCGCAGCATCGACCAGCCGGTCCATGCCGTCAGTGCAATCAGCGCGCCGTAGCCGAGCGCCCAGACGAGGGTCTGGGTTTCGACCGCCCAATACGGTTCGAGCAACAGCGGATAGGCGAACAGTCCCGCGAAGCTGCCGAAATTGGACGCTGCGTAGAGCGGATAGGGATCGTCCGCATCGGGCACTGCACCGAACCAGCGCTGGATCAGCGGCGCCTGCGCCGACACCGCGAAAAACAGTGGGCCGATACTCATCAAGAACAGCAGCGGGACCCAGAAGGTCGCCATGTCCTGGGCCTGTTCGCCGATATTGGCGAGCGCAATCGGCAGCGTCATGGCGGCAAGCCCGAGCAGCACGAGGTGCCCGATCACCTGCGTCCGGAAGGCCAGCCGCCCGATGACGTGCGCATAGGCGTATCCGCCGAGCAGCAGCGCCTGGTAGACCAGCATCGCGCTGTTCCAGACATTGGGCGCGCCGCCTAGATCGGGCAGCGCGAGGCGTGCGACCATCGGCTGCACCATGAACAGCAGGAAGCTGCCGGCCAGGATGGTGATCAGAAACGGCAGGCGCCGTGTAGTTCGCCCGGCACTCATCGCGGGCGATCCTCGCGCCATTCATCGCGGGCGATGTCGTAGAGGATCATGTCGCGCCACGGCGGTTCGAACCGGTCATCGGCATAGTCGAGTTCGGGGCGGCGCGTCATGCCGAGACGCTTCATCAGGCCCCAGCTCGGCGCGTTGCCCTCTACGGTCAGCGACACGACACGCTCGGCATCGAACCGGCTGAAGGCCGCATCGAGCGCCGCAATCGCGGCCTCCTTGGCGTAACCCCGCCCCCACGATTCCTCGCGAAAGCGCCAGCCGATCTCGATCTCGCCGGTGACGCTGCTGCCTGGAGCGTCCGCGCGCTTGAGCCCGCAAAAACCGAGCATTTCGCCCGCGAGATGACCACCATCGCTCTTGCGCTCGACCAGCCAGAAGCAAAATCCGTTCCTCGCGCGGCAATTCTCCACCCGCGCGCGCTGGGCCTCGCGCGACTCGTCGTCGAACACGCCGCCGAGCCATTGCATCACGGCCGGGGTATTGGTGTGCTCGAAGAAAGCGTCCCAGTCCTCGTCGCGCCAGTCGCGCAGGACGAGCCGCTCGGTCTCGACCCGGAACTCAGCCATGCAGCAGCCGCGCCGCATGCGCCGCGTGATAGGTCAGGACGCCGTTCGCTCCGGCGCGTTTGAACGCCATGAGCGTCTCGAGCACCAGCGCATCGCGATCGCCCGCACCGACGGCGGCAGCCGCCTCGATCATCGCGTATTCGCCGCTCACCTGGTAGGCGAAGGTCGGCACACCGAAGCTTTCCTTCACCGCGCGCACCACGTCGAGATAGGGCAGGCCCGGCTTTACCATCACGCTGTCCGCGCCTTCGGCGAGGTCAAGCGCGACTTCGCGCAGCGCCTCGTCGCCATTGGCCGGATCCATCTGGTAGGTCTTCTTGTCGCCCTTGAGCAACCCGCGCGAGCCGACCGCGTCGCGGAACGGGCCGTAGAAGGCCGAGGCGTATTTCGCCGCGTAGCTCATGATCTGGACGTTGGCGTGGCCCTCGCCCTCGAGCGCGTTGCGAATCGCACCGATCCGCCCGTCCATCATGTCCGACGGGGCAATGATGTCGGCCCCCGCCGCCGCTTGGTTGAGCGCCTGTCCGACCAACACTTCGACCGTTTCGTCGTTGAGGACATATCCGCCGTCGTCGACCAGCCCGTCCTGTCCGTGATCGGTGTAGGGATCGAGCGCGACGTCGGTGAGAACGCCGATCTCGTCGCCGCAGGCCTGCTTGATCGCAGCGATCGCGCGGCACATCAGATTGTCGGAATCGAGCGCATGGCTGCCGGTCGCGTCGCGCATGTCGCCCGGCGTGTTGGGAAATAGCGCGAGGCACGGAATGCCGAGGTCGATCGCTTCCCTGGCACGGACGACGATATTGTCGACCGACCAGCGCGACACGCCCGGAAGCGTGCCGATCGGTTCCTCGACGCCCTCGCCATCGGTGACGAAGAGCGGCCAGATCAGGTCGGCGGGGGTAAGCGCGGTTTCGCGCACCATCGCGCGGCTCCAGGCGCTGGCGCGGGTGCGGCGAAGCCGGATTGCGGGATAATGTCCGTCCATCCCCGGGTCCTGCCGCAAAGCGTGCGCCGTGTCAGCCCTTCACGCGGCGATTATTCGGCCGCGCCGATCCGGTCGATTTCGCGCTGCGGCGCGTCCTGCACCGGATTGGCCGCAGCGAAATCCTCGAGCGCGGCACCGGGCTCGACCTGCTTCAGGCTCGCCATCTCGCGCCGCATGTCGTCAAGCTGCCGCCCGCCCAGCGTCTCCTGCTGGACATATTTCACCGAGCGCGGATCGACCCGGCGACCACCCTGGAAGAGCTCGTAATGGAGGTGCGGGCCGGTCGAGAGCCCGGTCGAACCGATATAGCCGATCACCTGCCCGCGCTTGACCTGCTGGCCGCTGCGCACCGTGGCGCGGCTCATGTGCGAATAGCTGGAGGATAGGCCGTTCGGGTGCGACAGCCGCACCTGGTTGCCATAGCCGCCATTGCGCCCGGAAAAGCGCACGCGCCCGTCGGTCACGGCGTAGATCGGCGCGCCGTAACCGCCGCCGAAATCGAGCCCGCCATGCATCCGGCGATAGCCGAGGATCGGGTGACGGCGCATGCCGTAGCCCGAAGTCTGGCGCCCACTGGTGGGGCGAGACAATCCGCCAGTGATTTCGCCTTTGCCGTCCGAATCGAAGAACTTGTCCTGCGATCCGTAACGAACCAGTGCGATATCCTTGCCGTTCGTTCGTTCGAGCCCGGCATAAAGGAGGCGTCCAAGTTGGGTTTCGCCGGTGGCGGCACGCGAATATTCGAACACCATGTCGAACGTATCCTCGGCGCCGACCTCGCTGTTGAGGCTGACCCGGCCGCCCATCAGGCGAAGGTAATCGCGGATCGCGCGGGTCGGCGCACCGGCGGCGCGGGCGGCACGATACAAGCCTTCGCCGACCGTGCCGCGGATGCGCAAGGGGGTCTTGTCGACCGCGATCGGTCGCTGCACCAGCGCGAGCGCGCCATCCTCGCCTCGCTGCAATTCCAGGATCAGGTCGAAGCGCGCGCGAAATGTCAGGTTCTCGAGCGGGCGCGGCGCACCCGGCTTGGCGCGACGGCCCAGCGTGAGATCGAGTTGCGTGCCCGCGGCGATATCGGACAGCGGCATGATCCCGGCGACGAGGTCCTCGGCGCGGTTCGCCTCGCCGTCCTGCAGCCCGGCGCGACGCAGCAGCCCCGCAAGCCCGGCACCGCGCGGCATGGTGAGGCTGCGTTCGATGGTCGGGCGTTCGGGTGTGTTGGGGAGCGCGGTGACCGAGAGGCTCGCGCCGGTCACGCGCCCGCTTTCGCCGCCCTCGGCCAGCGGCATGATCATCATCGAGCGATATTCGTCGCGCGCGACGTCGTCGATCGCGGCAGGAGCGGCGGCGCTGATCGGGTCGATGTCGGGGCCGAGCGAAAATGCCAGGACAGCGAGCCCGATGAGGCTCGCCGCCCCGCGCAGCCACTTGCGACTTCCGATATTGCTTCCGAGATCCGGGGCGAGATCGAACCGGGCGAGTTTCTCGCCGGTCGCGACGCGCCAGGCTTCGTACCGTTCTGCCAAGGCACGCGGACCGGGGAGAGAAAATTCTCGCTTGGCGTCTGCGCTCTCGTCGATGGCCATGG
Source organism: Pseudoblastomonas marina (assembly GCF_034374265.1). NCBI lineage: Bacteria > Pseudomonadati > Pseudomonadota > Alphaproteobacteria > Sphingomonadales > Erythrobacteraceae > Pseudoblastomonas > Pseudoblastomonas marina. The sequence continues at coordinate 2,358,704 of NZ_CP139718.1, forward strand.
CGATCCCGAGCGTGGGCGCACCGCCGCGCGCGGTTCCCGTTGCTTCGTGCTCGGGCACGGGTTTGAACATGTGCGGACCCCCATGGTCTGTCGCGTCGGATTTTCGCCGGTGATCGACGCGGCCCGTCAGGGCGGATGTCTGCTACGAAAACTACCCGAAACAAAGTTAATCTTCGCCTAATTGAATCTTGCATGCGACGAAGCGAGGGTTGCGCGCGCTTGCAGGACCCCTCGGCGGGGCTCTAGGCAGGGCGCGACATGGTCGCTTCCCCAGTCCACGCGGTCCTCGGACCCACGAATACCGGCAAGACGCATCTCGCGATCGAACGCATGTGCGCGCATTCGAGCGGGGCGATCGGCTTCCCGCTGCGCCTGCTCGCGCGCGAGGTCTACGACCGGGTGTGCAGGTTGAAGCCGCCCGGCGAAGTCGCGCTGATCACCGGCGAAGAGAGGATCGTGCCCAAGAAGGCGCGCTATTTCCTCTGCACCGCCGAAGCGCTGCCGACGCAGGCCGATTGGTCTTTCTTCGCGCTCGACGAAGCACAGCTGGGCGCCGATCGCGAACGCGGGCACGTCTTCACCAAGCATTTGCTCGGCACGCGCGGGCGCGAGGAGACCATGATCCTGGGCGCGGAAACGCTCGTGCCGATGGTGCGGAGCCTCCTGCCCGGCACCGAAATCACGCGGCGCCCGCGCTTTTCGACGCTCGCGCACGCACCGGCGAAGAAGGTCTCGCGCCTGCCCAAGCGCTCGGCGGTCGTCGCGTTCTCGGCCGAGGAGGTCTACGCCGCCGCTGAAATGCTACGCCGGCTGCGCGGCGGCGCGGCGGTAGTAACAGGCGCGCTCAGCCCCCGAACCCGCAACGCGCAGGTCGATCTCTTCCAGTCGGGCGAGGTCGATTACCTCGTCGCGACCGATGCGATCGGAATGGGGTTGAACCTCGACCTCGATCATGTCGCCTTTGCCGGCTTGACCAAGTTTGACGGCGTGCGCCGCCGGCGCCTGACCACCGCCGAAATGTCGCAAATCGCCGGGCGCGCAGGCCGCCACCAGCGCGATGGCACTTTCGGGACGATCGCCGGCACCGGCAAGCGCGAACTCGAATTCGACCCGGCGGAGATCGCCGCGATCGAGGAGCATCGCTTCCCGCCGCTGACCGGCCTGTTTTGGCGCGAGCCCGATCCTGGCTACGACGATCTCGCAACGCTGATCGACGATCTCGAGGCTCCGCCGAACGAACCGGGTCTGATGAAGCCGCCCGAGGCAATCGATCTCGCCGTGCTCAAGAAGCTCGCCGAAGATCCTGCAATCGCCGGGCAGGTCGGCGGGACGCGCCAGGTCGAGCGCTTCTGGCATGCATGCTCGCTGCCCGATTTCCGCAATTACGGGGTCGACAATCATGCCCGCTTCGTCGCGCGGCTATGGCAGGAATTGCGCGGCGGGAAGATCGCCGCGGGCCGCGCCGCGCAAGCGATCGACGAATTGAACCGCGTCGATGGCGATATCGACACCCTGCAACAGCGCATAGCCGCGATCCGCAGCTGGACCTATATCGCCGAGCGCCCCGACTGGGTCGAACAGCGCGATGCGCTGTCCGCACGTGCCAGAGAGGTGGAAGACCGGCTGTCGGATGCGCTACACGAGCGGCTGACCGAACGTTTCGTCAATCGAAGGACGAGCCTGCTGATGAAGAAAATGGGCGAAGACGGCAGCAGCCTGCCGGTGACCGTTGCGGACGACGTGGTGCTGGTGGACCAGGAGCGGCTCGGCCGGCTCGAGGGCTTCACGTTCCGCGCCGATGCCGAGGCCAGCGCCGAGGACAGCCGCATGCTGCACGCCGCGGCGGAGAAACACCTGCCGCGCCTGCTGGGCGACAAGGCCCGCGCGCTCGCCGCGCGGATCGCCGAAACGCCCGATACCGTCGCGCTGGCCGACGGAATGCTGGTGGTCGACGACCGCCCGCTCGCGCAGGTCGAGATCCAGCAGGATTTGCTCAAGCCCCGCATCCTACCGCACCGCAACCTCGTGCTGGTGCCCGACGAACCCAAGGCAGCGGTGATGGGCGCGCTGGAGAATTGGCTCGCGGCGCGGATCGAGCCGCTCGCTCCGCTCGAAAAACTGGCCTCGGCGGCGAAAAATTTCGATGCCGGGTCCGAGTTACGCGCCTTGCTGGTCGCGCTGTCCGAACGCGGCGGGATGTTACCGCGCGAGCGCTCCGGGCTCGATGCGCTCGATCCCGAGCAGCGTAAGATGCTTTCGCGGCTCGGGGTGACGGTCGGTGCGCTCGATCTCTTCCACCCCGCCATGCTCAAGCGCAAGGCGCTGGCGGTGTGGCGCGAACTCGCCATCGTTTCCGGTCGCCGCCTGCCCCCGCTGGCCGACGAGATGCAGCCGGTGCGCGAGGCGAGCAAGCCCGTTCCGCTCGGCTATCGCGTGTTCGGCAAGCAGGCGCTGCGGCTCGACAGCGCGGAAAAGATCCTGCGCGAGGCGCACAAGACCCGGGTCGAGGCGAAGGACAAGCAGTTCATCCTCGATCCCTCGCTCGCGATCAGCACCGGGATGACCTCCGACACGATCGTCCAGTTGATGCGCGCCGGCGGGTTCAAGGCCAAGGACGTGATACCGCTCGAAGACGGGGCGTTCGGTCCGCCAGCGCAGCCGCGCTGGCGCTGGCAGCCGCGCCGCGGCGGGCCATCCGCCCATGGTACGCAGGGAAAGCGGGGCGGGAAGCGCGGTGGCTCGCGGCCCGGAAAACCGTCGGGCAGACCGCGCGGTCCCGTCCCCGGCAATCCCTTCGCCGAGCTGGGCAAGCTGCTGCCCTGACTATCGCCCATGCGGATCGACAAGCTGCTGCACGCGCTGCGCCTCTCGAAGACGCGCAGCGCGGCGCAAGCGCTCGTTGCAAGTGGTATCCTGCGCCTCAACGGAGAGCGCGTGCTGCGCGCCCATCGCCAGGTCGCGCTCGGCGACGTGATCACGCTTCCGGCACCTGACGGGGTGCGAATCGTCGAGGTTACCTGCCTGCCCAAACGGCGCGGTCCACCGGGCGAAGCACGTGCGTGCTATCGCGAGCTTGACGCGCAAGGGCATTCCGCCATAGCGAGCGACCAAAGAGGCCGAGGAGACACGCCCCAATGACCTATGTCGTCACCGAGAACTGCATCAAGTGCAAATACATGGATTGCGTCGAGGTGTGCCCGGTCGACTGTTTCTACGAGGGCGAAAACATGCTGGTGATCAATCCCAGCGAATGTATCGATTGCGGCGTGTGCGAGCCCGAATGCCCGGCCGAGGCGATCCTTCCCGATACCGAGGAAGGGCTCGAGAAGATGCTCGAGATCAACACCAAGTACTCGGCCGAATGGCCGAACATCACCCAGTCGCGCGAAGCTCCGGCCGATGCCGACGAGCACAAGGACGAAGAGGGCAAGTTCGAGAAATATTTCTCGCCCGAGCCCGGCGAAGGCGATTGAAACGCGCCGATTGATCGAAGGCGCGCATAAGACTCGCAATTTCGTTGCGAATCCGTTATAATGCCTCGCATACCGCCCGCGGCCCTGCCGGTCGTCTGGCGGTTTCGCTTACTTAGGGCGCCGATCCGGGGCGGTGGCTCGCTGCATCGCGATGCAGCCTAATCGCCCCCCTTGCGATCGCACCCACCAGTGAAAGGAATCCGAATGGCCAGCGAGGCACTCGCCTTCGATGTCGGCGATTACGTCGTTTATCCCAAGCACGGCGTCGGCCGTGTGATCGAGCTCCAGAGCGAAGAAATCGCCGGAATGCAGCTCGAACTCTACGTCCTGCGGTTCGAAAAGGAGCGGATGACGCTCCGCGTCCCGACCAACAAGGTCGAGGCGATCGGCATGCGCAAGCTTTCGAGCGACAAGACGCTCAAGGAAGCGATGGAAACGCTCAAGGGCAAGCCCAAGGTCAAGCGCACCATGTGGTCGCGCCGCGCCCAGGAATACGAAGCCAAGATCAATTCGGGCGAGATCGTGCTGATCGCCGAAGTCACGCGCGATCTGTTCCGCCCGGACGACCAGCCCGAGCAGAGCTATTCCGAACGGCAGATCTTCGAAGCCGCCTCGAGCCGCCTCGCGCGCGAACTCGCCGCGATGGAAAAGACCGACGAGGCGACGGCGCTCGAAAAGATCCTCGACGTCCTGCGCGAACACGCTCCGCAATATTACAACAATGACGAGGAAGACGCGTAAGCGCACTCGTCGTTCGTCGAACCAATCGAGGGCCGCGTCGAGCGATCGATGCGGCCCTTCTTGTATCTGCCGTCGCTGTGTATTACATCTCCAACACACAGCGAGAAGGAGCAGGACCTATGCGTTTCGGGAAATTTGCGAAGATGATGGGCCCGATCGCCGCGATGGCGGTGATGGGCGCGATGGCCGGCTGCAACGGCGAGATCCGGATCAACGACGAAGAGGGCGTGCCCCTCTCCGAACTCGACACCAGCGGAGAGGCTCCGACCGAATTCCTGCTGATGGGCCCCGATCGCGTCACCTTGACCGAGGGCGATAGCCTGGTGATCGAACCCAGCGGCAATGCCGACGAGATCGAGAAACTTCGTTTCGTGCTCAAGGACGGTACGCTGGGCGTCCATCGCGAGAACGGCTCGCGCAACAGCACCGCAGTCGATATCGCGATTACCATGCCTGCGCCGACCAAGATCGCGATCATGGGCTCGGGCTCGGTCACAACCGGCAAGCTCGCGCGCGAAGCAGAAGTCGCGATCATGGGCAGCGGCCGCGCCGATACGCGCAACGTCGATAGCAAGAAGCTCGAGGTGAAGATCGCAGGGTCGGGCGACTATGCCGCCTCCGGCAACGTGCAGGACCTCCGGCTGAAGATCGCCGGATCGGGCAGGGGCGACATGGCCGGGCTCAAGGCCGAAACCGCCGAGGTCGATATCGCCGGATCGGGTAGCGCGACCTTCGCGTCGGACGGTACGGTCGAGGCAAAAGTCGTCGGATCGGGCGACGTGACCGTGCGCGGATCGGCCAAATGCACGATCAAGTCGGTCGGTTCGGGCACGCTCAAGTGCGAACCGGGTGACGGTCCCGCCGCCCCGCGAGCGGCGGAGGCAGCCGAAGCACCGGAAGGCCCTGCTGCCCCGGAGGCGCCCGAGGCTCCCAAAACGGACGATTAAGCTGTGATCAAGACCCTCCGCGCTATGCCGATGCGCGGAGGGTTTCCCATGATTCGCCCATCGATCGCGGCCGCCTCTGCGGCCTTTTTGCTATCCGGCTGTATCGTCGCCGATGTCGTTACCGCGCCGGTCAAGGTCGCGGCGGGGACGGTCGACCTCCTGACCGAGAGCCAGGCGGAAAAGGAGGAGAAGCGCGGCCGCGAGCTGCGCAAGCGCAGGAGCGGCTCGGCAAGCTCGAGCGGGACTATGCCAAGCAATTGCGCAAATGCGATGAGGGCGATGCCAAGAAATGCGCCAAGGCCCGCGCGACATGGAACGAGATGGAGGCACTCCGACCGACGATTCCCGTCGAGCCCGACTAGGCTGCCGCGCGCCGCAGCCGGTCGTTGATGGCACGCCCGATTCCCGTCTCGGGCACGGGCGCAACCGCAATACCCGAACGGTTCGAGTGCGCAGCGACATGCAGGCACGCATACAGCCGCGATGCGGCTTCGGTGAGGTCGCCGTCCTTCGACAAGGTCACGTCGCCTTCGACCGGCCCGAATCCAATCAGGAATTCACCCGCTTCGGCCTGCTCGGCATTCAACCTGACGGGCTTTCCCGGGGCGTAATGACTCGATAGCTGACCGGGCGCCTCGATCCCACTATCGCCCTGGCCGATGCGCGGTTCGGGGCGCGGCCACAGAAATCGGTACAACCCCTCGAGGTCGACCGGGCCAGGGCGCAATTCGTCCCAGGCCCCGCTGTCGCGGATCGCGAGGATGGTCGATTCGATTCCCGCCTCGCACTTCTTCCCATCGTCGAGGACCGCATCGATCCGTCCGTCGAGCGTCGCGAGCACATGCGCCGCGCTGGTCGGGCTGACGAAGCCGCTGCGATTGGCCGAGGGCGCGGCAAGCGGGAAGTCGCATGCGGCCAGCAGCGCCTGCATGACCGGATGCGAAGGACAGCGCAGCGCCACGGTCGGCAGGCCCGCGGTCACCGCCGGGGCCAGGTTCGCATCGGCCCGGAGCGGGCAAACGAGGGTCAGCGGACCGGGCCAGCACTGCTCCATCACCACGTCGGTCGCGGCCGGCAGTGTCGCCAGTCGCTCGGCTTCGCGGCGCCCGGAGACATGCACGATCAGAGGGTTGAAGCTCGGCCGCCCCTTCGCCTCGTAGATCCGCGCCACCGCCTCGGCGCTGTCGGCTCGCGCCGCCAGGCCGTAGACGGTCTCGGTGGGTACCGCGACCAGCCCGCCTTCGCGAAGGATTTCGGCCGCGCGCGCGATTCCCGCCGCGTCCGCCCTCACCGTTTCCGTAGCGTCCTTGCTGGCCATGGCTCGCGGCTATATCTGACCCGTAAGAAACGCCAGCGGAATCCCGCCAAAAGGATACAGGCATGAATTATACCCCGCCCACCCAGGAACAGGTTTTCGCGATGCGCGTGTGCGCCGGGATCGAGGAGCTGGCGCAAAGGAAACGTTTCGAGGCGGCGACTCCCGACATGGTGGAGGCGATCGCCGAGGGGATAGGCCAGTTCGCGGCCGGCGAATGGGCGCCGCTCAACCGGCCCGGCGACCTCGAGGGCGCGAAGCTCGAGAATGGCGTCGTCCGCCTGCCCGAAGGCTTCGAGGAAGCGTACGAGCACTATGTCGAGCAGGGCTGGAACGCGATCGACGGGCCGGTCGATTACGGCGGCCAGGGACTGCCCTTCACGCTCTCGTGCAACGTGCTCGAGAATCTCGGCACCGCGAACATGGCGTTCAACCTGCTGCCGATGCTATCGGTCGGGGCGATCGAGGCGCTCGACGCGCACGGCTCGCAGGAACAGAAGGACCGTTACCTGCCCAAGCTGGTGGCCGGCGCATGGTCGGGCACCATGAACCTGACCGAACCCCAGGCCGGCTCGGATCTCGGCGCGCTGCGCACCACCGCGCACCCGATCACTGAAGGCGAACACGCCGGCAAGTGGCGCATCAGGGGCCAGAAGATCTACATCACCTGGGGCGATCACGAACTGGCCGAGAACATCGTCCATCTCGTCCTGGCGCGGACACCCGACGCGCCCGAAGGCAGCCGCGGCATCTCGATGTTCGTCGTCCCCAAATACCATGTGAAGGGCGATGGATCGCTGGGCGCGAGAAACGACCTGCGCGCGGTCAGTCTCGAGCATAAGCTCGGCATCCACGCCTCGCCCACCTGCGTGATGAGCTATGGCGACAACGATGAATGCGTCGGCGAGCTGGTCGGCGCGGAGAATCGCGGGCTCGCGGCGATGTTCACGATGATGAACAATGCGCGCATCAATGTCGGCAACCAGGGCGTCCAGATCGGTGAGCGCGCGCTGCAGCAGGCGACCGCTTACGCTGCCGAACGGATCCAGTCGGCGCGTGCGGGCGCGCCGGACAAGAAGCCGGTGGCGATCGTCGAGCATCCCGACGTGCGGCGCATGTTGCTGCGTATGCGCGCGTTGACCGAGGGCGTGCGCGCACTGCTTTATTACACCGCCGGGCAAGTCGATCGCGGCACGCTGGGCGACGCAGATGCGCAGGCGCGCGCCGACCTCTGCGTGCCGATGCTCAAGGCCTGGGGAACCGATGCCGGGGTCGAGATCGCCAGTATCGGCGTGCAGGTCCACGGCGGGATGGGATTCGTCGAGGAAACCGGCGCGGCACAACATTATCGCGATGCGCGGATCGCCCCGATCTACGAGGGCACCAACGGGATCCAGGCCGCCGATCTCGTCACCCGCAAGCTCGGCATGGCGAATGGCGAGGTGCTGTTCGCTCTGATGCAGCAGATCGCGAGCGAAGCTGGTGACGGATCGAACCTCGCCGATCTGGCCGAGGCCTGCGAAGCGACCGGGCGCTGGATGGCGAGCGAAGCGAGCCTCGATGATCGCCTCGCAGGGAGCGTGCCCTTCACCGAGATGGGTGCGATCGCGGTGGCCGGGTGGCAATTGCTGCGCCAGCGCGAGGCACTGGAGGGGGACGACACCGCTTTCGCCGCGCGCAAACGGGCGACCGTGCGTTTCTTCCTCGACCGGATCGTTCCCGAGGCGCGCGGGCTCAAGGCATCGGCGCAGGCCGGGGCGAAAGGGCTCTATGCCATCCCCACCGAGACGCTGCTCGCCTAGTTCTTCGGCGCGGCGCGCACCGCATCCTGCCGGATTCCATCGGACTGGAACGTGGCCGAGCTGCCGCGCAGGCTGCGCGTGGGCGTGGTCGCGCGCTTGAGCGGCTCGACCGTCGGCGACGGCTCGGCCGACGGCGAAATTACCCGCCAGACGATACCTGCCGTGTCGTCGGTCACCAGCAGGCCGCCATTGGCGTCAATCGCAACCCAGGTCGGACGGCCATAGGTTTTCCCGTCCCCCGTCAGGAACCCGGTGAGGATTTCGAGCGGCTTGCCCAGAGGGTTGCCGCGCTCGTCGAACGGCACGAAGACCACGTCGTACCCGGCGGGCGGCTTGCGGTTCCACGAGCCGTGGCGCGCGACGAAAGCGCCGTTGGCATAGCGGGAGCCCAGCCGCTCCCCGCCGCGCGCGAAAACCATTCCCAGCGGGGCGGTGTGCGCGCCGAGCGCGTATTCGGGCTTGCGGGTGTACTCGGCGAGAAAACGCGGCCGCGGCGCGTCGACGCGGGAATCGACATTGTCGCCCCAATAGAGCCACGGCCAACCATACTGCGCGCCCACCGGGACGTTGGTGAGATAATCGGGCACGAGATCGCCGCCGAGCATGTCGCGCTCGTTGACCACGGTCCACATTTCGCCCGAGGCCGGGTTCCAATCCATCCCGTTAGGGTTGCGCAGGCCACCGGCCCACATGCGCTGGCGGTTGGTCTCCAGATTGTACTCCCAGATCGTCGCGCGGCCCTCTTCGACCTCCATCCCGTTCTCGCCGATGTTCGAGGCCGAGCCGACCGCGACATAGACCTTCGACCCGTCGGGCGAGAGCAGCACGTTGCGCATCCAGTGATTGCCCGCGGCGGGCAGGTCCATCAGCTTGGTCGGCTCCTCGGTGATTTCGGTCGCGCCTTCAGGCATCGGGAAGGCGAGCAGTTCGTCATGGTTGGCGACGAACAGCACGCCGTCGCGCCACGCCATGCCGGAAGGTGATTCGAGCCCTTCGGTGAGCAAGGTAGACTTCGCTTCGGCCACCCCGTCGCCATCGGCATCGCGCAACAGGCTGATGCGGTTCGCGCTCGGCACCGCCGCGCCCGCACGACTGAACAGCAGCTTGGCGATGAAACCCTCGATCCCGCCCATCTCGCGCGGCGGCGAACTGGTCTCGGCGACCAGCACGTCGCCATTGGGGAGCACGATCATCGTGCGCGGATGGTCGAGGCCGACCGCGAAGCGCTGGACCGTCAGCCCCTCGGCCGCTTCGGGCGTCGCATCGTCGGGCCAGCCCACCGGTTCGGCAATGGCGACGGTGGGAAAGCGCTCGGCTTCGGGTTCGGCGATGGTTGGGTCGGTGCCTTCTGTCGCCTCGGTCGAAAGATCGGCGGGATTGCCGCGATAGAGATACGCGCCGAAGGCGACGAGGATCAGTAGGATGACGAGCAGGCCGATGCCGATTTTCTTGAGCATGGGACAGGGATAATCAGCCCGCCCCTTGGCGGCAACGAAAACCGCACCTACCTCCCGCCCCATGTACGATTTCCAGACCGATCCCGATGCGCCCAAGGCGGTGCTCTACGACGACCTGCTGTCGGCCGCGAAAGCGCTGGTGGCGGGCGAGCCCGACCCGGTCGCCAACATGGCCAATGTCGCGGCGCTGCTGTGGCAGTTCCTGCCGGATGTGAACTGGACCGGTTTCTACCGCATGGTCGGAGGCGATGGTCGGCGCGAGCTCGTGCTCGGCCCGTTCGTCGGCAAGCCGGCCTGTATCCGGATTCCGGTCGGCCAGGGGGTCTGCGGCGCAGCGGCCGAAAGTCGCGCGACGCAACTTGTTGCCGACGTCCACGCCTTTCCCGGACACATCGCTTGCGACGGCGAGACCAAGTCAGAGCTGGTCGTGCCGGTTGTCCGGGGTGGCGAAGTCATCGCCGTGATCGATCTCGACAGCCCGAGCCCGGCGCGCTTCGACGACGAAGACCGCGCGGGAATCGAGCGTCTCGCCGCGATACTGGCGGACGCGATCTAAATCATTTGCGCCAGGGCGCTCAGAGGCCCCGTCCGATCAACTCCTTCATGATCTCGTTGGTCCCTCCGAAGATCCGCGTCACGCGCGCGCTGCGCCATGCCCGGGCGATCGGATATTCGTTCATGTAGCCGGCGCCACCGTGTAGCTGCAGGCACTTGTCGACGATCTCCCATTGCAGCTCGGTGTGCCACAGCTTGGCCGCAGCGCCCTCTTCGGGTGTCAGTTCCTTCTTCAGGTGGCGCGCCAGCGCCCAGTCGAGATGTGCCCAGCCGACCTGTAGCTTGGTCTTGATGTCGGCCAGCGTGAAACGGGTGTTCTGGAAATTTAGCACCGGCTTGCCGAACGCTTTGCGCTCGCGGACGAACTCGACCGTGTCGTCGAACACCCGCTGCGAGGCCGCCTGCGCGCTGATCGCGATCGACAGGCGTTCCTGCGGCAGTTCGCTCATCAGGTAGATGAAGCCCTTGCCTTCCTCGCCCAGGCAATTGGTGATCGGAACGCGCACGTCGTTGAAGAACAGTTCCGAGGTGTCGGCCTCGTCCATCCCGATCTTGTCGAGATTGCGCCCGCGCTCGAAGCCTTCGCGATCAGCCTCGACAAGGATGATGCTGACACCCTTCCAGCCGGGCTCGGCATCAGGGTCGGTCTTGGCGCAGACGAGCACGAGGTCGGCGTTCTGGCCATTGGTGATGTAGGTTTTCGAGCCGTTGACGACGTAGTGATTGCCGTCCTTCTTCGCGGTGGTGGTGATGGCCTGCAGGTCGGAGCCGACGCCGGGCTCGGTCATCGCGATCGCGGTGATGGTTTCGCCCGAAACCATCCGCGGGAGCCACTTCTTCTTCTGCTCTTCGGAGCCGTAGGCGATCAGGTAGTTGCAGACGATGTCCGACTGGAGCGAGAAACCGGTGGCCGCGCCACCGGTGTAGGAGCCTTCCTCGTCGACGATCGCGTTGTAGCCGAAATCGAGCCCCAGTCCGCCATATTCTTCCGGAACGGTCGGGCACAGCATGCCGAGTTCGCCCGCCTTGGGCCAGATTTCTCGCGGGACGATCTTATCCTTTGCCCATTGCGCGCGATTGGGCGCGATTTCCTCTTTCATGAAGCGGCGGACGGTCTCGCGGAACGCCTCGTGGTCTTCATTGTAGGCGGTGCGGGGAATCTGGTCGATCGACATGGCTCTCTCCACTTGTTTGCGGAGCGTTATGCCGCGACCACCCGACCCTTCCAAGCGATAATTTAATCGCTCGATTAAATCGCCGTGCGGGAAGTTGCGCAGCGCAACTCTTCGCCGCGACGGCGGCGCTAGATTTCGCCGCCGGTCAGGCGTTGGCAGAGCGTATCGAGCTGATCTAGCGTCGAATAGCGGATCGAGAGGGTGCCGCTCTTGGGGTCGCGATCGGCCGAGATCTTGACCTTCATGCCGAGGAATTCCTCCAGGTGTTTCTCGACAGTGCGGATATCCGAATCGGGGCCCGCTGCGCCCTTGTATTCTTTGGGCGCTTTCTGCTCGGCACCGTCGCCCTCACGCTCACGGCGGACGGCCTTTTCGACATCGCGTACCGACATACCTTTCGCGATCGCCTTCTTGGCGAGCGCCTCGGCCCCGTCGAAACCGATCAGCGCTCGGGCGTGGCCCATGCTGAGCTTTTCCTCGGCCAGTGCATCGAGCACCTTTTCGGGAAGAGCGAGCAGGCGCTGGAAATTGGCGACATGGCTGCGCGACTTGTCGACCAGCTGCGCGATCTCGGCCTGCGTCATGTCCTCGTCATCGGCGAGACGCTGGTAAGCGCGCGCCTCGTCGACCGGGTTGAGGTCTTCGCGCTGCAGGTTTTCGATCAGCGCCAACGCGGTCACTTCGCGTTCGCTCAAATCCCGAATTAACGCAGGAATTTCATGAAGTTGGGCCTTTTGAGCCGCACGCCAACGGCGTTCGCCCGCGACCAGGCGATACTTGCGCGGTCCCTCGCGGGTCACGATCACCGGCTGGATCACCCCGCGCGCGCCGATCGAGGCTGCGAGCTCGCCGAGGGCTTCGTCGTCGAAATGCTTGCGCGGCTGGTCCGGATGCGGCGCGATCTGGGAGATCGGGAGGCTTGCCAGCCCCTCGCCTTCAGGCACCGAGGTGCCCGACGAAACGACCGGTGCTTCCTCACCCGCACCCTCGTTCGCAGCGGCAGGCTTGACCGCCTGCTCGCGCTTGGTCTCGCCGATCAGCGCGCCGAGCCCGCGCCCCAGTGCCTGGCGCTTCTTCGGGGCGGCCTTGGCTTTCGAATCGCTCATGCGGCTTTCCTCTTCTCGGGCAGGCGACCGATCAGCTCGCGCGCCAGCGACATATAGGCGCGGCTGCCCGGACAGTTCTGGTCGTAGACGAGTGCCGGCAGACCGTGGCTTGGCGCCTCGGACAGACGGACATTGCGAGGGACGACCGTGTCGAAGACGAGAGGGCCCAAGCATTCGCGCACGTCGTCGGAGACCTGGTCGGTCAGGCGATTACGGCGATCGAACATCGTCAGCGCGATCCCGATGATACCAAGATCGGGGTTGAGGTGGCCCTGCACCTGCTCGACCGTCTGCAGGAGCTGGCTGAGGCCCTCGAGCGCGAAGAATTCGCATTGCAGCGGCACCAAGAGCGTATCGGCGGCAGTCAACGCATTGAGCGTCAACAGCCCGAGCGATGGCGGACAGTCGATGAACACGATCTCGTGACGCGGCGCTTCGGAAATCGCCTCACGCAGCCGGGTATTGCGGTTCGACATTTCGGCGAGCTGGATTTCGGCCCCCGAGAGATCCTGCGTCGCGGGTAGCACATCGAGCCCAGGGATCGAGCTCTTGACCACGCAATCCTCGACCGAGGCGCCCTCGATCAGGAGGTCGTAGGTCGACATGTCGCGCCGCTGGCTCGGAATTCCAAGTCCGGTCGAGGCGTTGCCCTGCGGGTCAAGGTCGATCAGCAGGGATTTCCACCCGATCGCGGCCATCGCCGTCGCCATGTTGATTGCGGTCGTGGTCTTGCCGACACCGCCCTTCTGGTTCGCCACAGCTATCGTGATCAAGACCGTTTCCCCTTCTTGCGACCGAACAGGCGGCCGCAGATGATACCCGCGTCTGCGTCTGTGAGCGACTGTTCCACGTGGAACATGTGATCCCATCCGCGAAGTTCTTCCAGTTCCTGCGCCGCCGACCGCCCCTTGGGCAACCGCCACTCGGTATCCCGTGTGGAAAAGCGCGTGGACAGATCGAGCAGCTTGGGCAGCGGAGCGAAGGCGCGGGCGGAAATTGCGCCGTATTCTGCGGTCTTCACGTCTTGCAAACGGCTGTGGACGATTTTGCAATTTTCGAGGTCAAGTTCGCCGACGACGCGCGCCAGATAGTCGGTCCGGAGTGCACGTGATTCGACGCAGGTCACCGCAATATCGGGCCGTGCGATCGCGAGCGCTACACCCGGAAAGCCGGCGCCAGTACCGAGGTCGAGCCAAGTCGATGTTTCACGTGGAACATCTCGGAGGAGCTGTAGGCTATCGACAAAATGGCGGACCCAGACTTCGTCGAGGGTCCTGGCCGACACGAGGTTCTGCTTCTCGCACTCATGACGCAAGATGACCTCGAAGCACTCAAGGCGTCCGATCGTATCGGGATCGAACCCGTCATGTGTCCCGATCCACTCTCTTGCCTGTGTTTCGTCGACGATCATGCCGCGCGACGCTTCGCATGCACCAACAGCGCCGCCAGTGCCGCCGGGGTGACCCCGGGGACCCTTGCTGCGGCAGCAAGTGTTGGGGGGCGGGCATCGGTTAGCCTTTCGACCATTTCACGTGAAAGACCCGGCACCGAGGCAAAAGGAAAATCGTCGTCGAGCGAGAGCCCTTCCGAAGCACGCAAGTCGCGCAATTCGGCTTCCTGGCGCGCGAGATAGGGCGCATAAACCGCGTCCTCGACGATCTCGTCCTCAAGCGCAGGCTCGATTTCCGGAAAGCTGCCCAGATCGCGCAGATCGGCGATCCCGACGCCGTTGAAGCGCAGCCATTCGCGCGCGGTGAGCTTGCCAGTGTCGGCACGCACCGGGAGGCCGGCTTCGGCGATCTCTTTCGAGGCGAGCACCTGGTCCAGCGATTCTTCAAACGCAGCGCGCCGTTCCTCGCGAGCCTCGAACCAATTTCGGCGCTCGTCAGATACGCACCCATTCTGGATCGCGAGGGGCGTCAGGCGCGCGGAGGCGTTGTTGGCACGCAGTCGCAACCGGTACTCGGCGCGTGAAGTGAGCATGCGATAGGGTTCGCTCACCCCGTGCAACGTCAGATCGTCGACCATTACCGCCATGTAGGAATTCGCGCGATCGAGCCCGACGGGTGCGCGATCGCGCACGCCGTTTGCGGCGTTCATTCCCGCGATCAATCCCTGGGCCGCCGCCTCCTCGTATCCGGTCGTGCCATTGATCTGCCCGGCGCAATATAGCCCCGGAACGTCCTTGAGCTCGAGCGTCGGGCGCAGAGCCCGCGGGTCGATATGGACGTACTCCACCGCATAGCCGGGCACTTCCATTACCACGCGCTCTAACCCCTCCATCGAGCGCAGCATGTCGAACTGGACATCGGTCGGCAGCGAGGTGCTGATGCCGTTGGGATAGACCAGGTTGGTAGACAGCCCCTCCGGTTCGAGGAAGACCTGGTGCCCGTCGCGATCGGCGAAGCGGTGGATCTTGTCCTCGATTGACGGGCAATAACGCGGGCCCTGCGCGCCGAGCGAACCCGAGAAGATCGGCGATCGATCTAAATTGGCCCGGATAATGTCATGCGACCGCTCGTTGGTGCGGGTGATCGCACAGAAGATCTGCGGGTTTGCGCGCGCTTCGGTCAGCGGCGACATCGTCCAGAACTCGTTGTCGGACGGCTGTTCGACCAAGCGGCTCCAATCGATCGTCCGCCCATCGAGCCGCGGCGGGGTACCCGTTTTCATGCGTGACAACGGGATCTCGATGTCCTTCAACTGGTCGGCAAGCCGGTTCGCCGCCGCTTCACCGATGCGACCGCCTTCGTGCACCTCCTCGCCGCGATAGAGCTTGCCGCCGAGGAAGGTGCCGGTGCAAAGGATCACCGCCCTGCCTTCGAGGCCGGTTCCGTCCGCCAGTTCGACGCCCGATACCCGATGACCGTCGAAGCGCAGCGCGGCCGCTTCTCCCTCGACGATCGTGAGGTCACCCTGTTCGTGCATCATCCGCTGGATCGCCGTGCGGAAGAGCAAGCGGTCGGCCTGAACGCGCGGACCTTGCACCGCGCTCCCCTTCGATCGGTTGAGCATGCGGTAATGGACTGCGCCGGCATCGGCCGCGCGCCCCATCAACCCGTCGAAGGCATCAACCTCGCGCACCAGGTGGCCCTTGCCGAGCCCGCCGATCGCCGGGTTGCAACTCATCGCACCGATGCTCTCGCGCTCGAAATTGACCAGCGCGACACGCAGGCCCATCCGGGCCGCGACGGCAGAAGCCTCGCAGCCGGCATGGCCGCCGCCGATCACGATGATGTCGAACTGGGTGTTCATGGCTCGCGCGAGATAGTCGCCCGCCCCGCTTAAATCAAAGGCGTTGTTCCACGTGGAACATCACTTGCCGATGCAGAAGCGGGAGAACAGCCGATCGAGCACGTCTTCACTGGAAGCGCGCCCGGTGAAACGGTCGAACGCAACCCGCGCCACACGAAGGTTCTCGGCAACGATCAGCATGTCGAGCCCATCATCGATCGCACGCAACGCATTCCTTGCCGGTTCGAGCGCGCTGCGCTGACGCTCGTTGAGCGCGGTCTCGTTGGGCTTCGGAAGCAGGTCGGCCGCCATTTCGACCAGCTTTCGCCGCAAGTCGTCGACCCCCTCGCCCGTGACCGCCGATACGCGCACGCGCCCGTCATCCGCCGAAGCCTGTACGAGGTCCGCCTTGGTCGCGATATCGATCACTCCCGCCGGTCCTGCGCCGGCCTCGCCGAGCCACAACACGATGTCCGCCTGGTCGAGCGCCTTGCGCGCCCGCTCGATCCCGATCGCCTCGATCGTGTCGTCGGTCGAATCTCGCAACCCGGCGGTATCGACCATGACGAAGGGCACGCCATCCCACGCGATCGGCCGTTCGAGCAAGTCGCGCGTGGTCCCTTCGATCGGTGTTGCAATGGCCGCCTCTTCATCCACTAACTTATTGAATAAGCTAGATTTACCCGCGTTCGGCGGCCCCGCCAGGGCAACCCTGATCCCTTCGCGCAAGCGCTCGCTCGACGGACGATCGAGCCACACGCCGATCTCGCCCGCCAGACCTGAAACGCTTTCAAAAAATTTGCGCGACAAGGAGGCCACGTCATCTTCGTCGCTGAAATCGAGCGCGGCCTCCACTTCGGCAGCGAGCAACAGCACGTCGTCGCGCCATCGTTCGACCTTGGCCGAGGCGGCGCCATCGGCCGCGCGCACTGCAACCCGACGCTGCAATTCGGTCTCGGCCGCCAACAGGTCACCCAGCGCCTCGGCTTCGGCGAGATCGATCCGGCCATTGGCGAAGGCGCGGCGGGTGAATTCCCCCGGTTCGGCGGCGCGGCATCCCGGCATCGCGCCGATCGCCGCCTCGACCGCGCGCACGACCGCGCGCCCGCCATGACAATGCAGTTCGAGGCAGTCATCGCCGGTCGCGCTGTTCGGGCCCGGGAACCAAAGTACCAGCGCCTGGTCGAGTAGCGCCCCCTCCCCGTCGCGCAGCGTGGCCACGCTGGCACGGCGAGGTTCGGGCATGCGTCCGGCGAGTGTTTTGATCACCGCACCGGCTTGCGGCCCGCTGACTCGCACGATCGCGATGGCCGCCGGCGGCGACCCGCTCGACAGCGCGTAGATCGTGTCGTCCATCACGCAGGCTGGATCAGTCGTCTTTCTTGGACGGTTTGGCCGGCTTCGCCCCGGCGGCACCCGCGGCCCCGGCCTCCACGAATTGCTGGAACATCTTCAGCCCCATCTGGCCCATCGGCGCGAGCTTGGTCGCGTATTCCTGCAATTGCTCGACATTGCCGACCCCCTTCATCGCCTTGGTCACGGCGTCGACATAGACGTCGTTGGCGGGCGAAACGTCGGGCAGGCCCATGAAAGTCCGCGCCTCTTCGGGCGTGCAGTCGATTTCGATATTCACTTTCATGCCGTGTTTCCCTCTATGGTCGGGAACAATGTGGCGCGCGGCGCGCATTTTGCAATGAAGAGGCCGACGAACGGCGCACAGGAGGGAGATCGACATGAGCGAGACAGTCCGCATCAAGCAGCTTGGCGGCGACGAGGAGTTCGGCGCCTATGTCGCGCGCCCCGACGGCGAGGCGAAGGCCGCGATCATCGTCATCCAGGAGATCTTCGGCGTCAATGCGGGGATCCGGCGCAAATGCGACCTGCTCGCCGAGGATGGCTATCTCGCGGTCGCGCCCGACCTGTTCTGGCCGCTCGAGCCGGGGATCGAGCTCGATCCCGATATCGAACCCGAATTCCAGAAGGCGCTCGACCTGATGGGCAAGTTCGACCAGGACCAGGGCGTCCGCGACATCGAGGCGACGATCAAATGGGCGCGCAACCAGGGTTGCGGGAAAGTCGGCGCGGTCGGCTACTGCCTCGGCGGACGGCTCGCCTTCATGACCGCGGCGCGCACCGACAGCGATGCGACGGTCGGCTATTACGCGGTCGGCGTCGACAATCTGCTGCGCGAGAAGCACGCGATCGCGCGCCCGCTGATGCTGCATATTCCGACAGAGGACGGCTTCGTCGACAAGGACACGCAAAAAGCCATGCATGACGGCCTCGACGACCATCCCAAGGTCACGCTCCACGATTACGAGGGCATGGATCACGGCTTCGCCACGCAATTCGGCAAGCGGCGTCACGACGAATGTGCCGATCTGGCCGATCGACGCACCAAGGAATTCTTCGCCGAGCATTTGGGCTAACCGCGTGACGGTTCCTTGGCGCTACATCATCCCGCCGGGGCTGACCGCAGCCGCGGCCGCGCTGGGATGGTTGTGGTGGCCTTCGCTCGTCTTCCTGTTGCCGCTGGTGGTGCTCGCCTGGGTCGATTTCTTCCAGTCCGAGCACACGCTGCGGCGCAATTACCCGCTGGTGGCGCGGACCCGCTGGGTGATGGAAGACCTGCGCCCCTTCGCACAGGCCTATATCGTCGAGGACGACCTCGAGGGGCGCCCCTTCAGCCACCAGGAACGTGCGCTCGTCTACGCGCGGGCGAAGGGAGATCTCGACTCGCACCCCTTCGGAACCGAGCTCGATGTATATTCGGAAGAGTATGAATGGCTGAGCCATTCGATCGTCCCGAGAACCGATGCCCCCGAATTCTGGCGCACCCGGATCGGCGGGCCGGATTGCTCCCAGCCCTACGATGCGGCGCTGCTCAACGTTTCGGCTATGAGCTTCGGTTCGCTGTCGGGTCGCGCGATCGAGGCGCTCAACCTCGGCGCGAAGATCGGCAGCTTCGCGCACAATACCGGCGAAGGCAGCATCTCGAAATATCACCGCAAGCACGGTGGCGACCTGATCTGGGAGATCGGCAGCGGCTATTTCGGCTGTCGGGCGCATGATGGCGGGTTCGATCCGGATCGATTCCGCGAGAATGCATCGGGCGAGCAGGTGAAGATGATCGAGGTCAAGCTGAGCCAAGGGGCCAAGCCCGGCCATGGCGGCGTGCTTCCCGGTGAAAAGGTGACCGCGGAGATCGCCGAGGCGCGCGGCGTGGAAATCGGCAAGACGGTGGTCTCCCCGGCCGCCCACTCGACCTTCTCGACCCCGATCGAGATGCTCGAATGGATCGCCGAATTGCGCGAGATGACGGGCGGGAAGCCGGTCGGGTTCAAGCTGTGCGTCGGCAAGCCCCACGAAGTCATGGCGATTGGCAAGGCCATGCTCGAAACTGGGATCACCCCCGATTTCATCACCGTCGACGGAGCCGAGGGAGGGACCGGCGCAGCGCCGCTCGAATTGTCGAACAGCGTCGGCATGCCGCTGCGCGAAGGCACGATCTGGGTGCGCAACATGCTGATTGGCACCGGGCTCAAGTCGCGCGTGAAGATCGCTACTGCCGGCAAGATCCATTCGGGCGCGCAAATGGCCAAGAGCTTCGCGATCGGCGCCGATTACTGCAACGCCGCGCGACCCTTCATGTTCGCGGCCGGCTGCGTCCAGTCGATGCAGTGCCACACCGGCAATTGCCCCACCGGCGTCGCCACCCAGACGCCCTGGCGGCAACGCGGGCTGGTGGTCGAGGACAAGGCCCCGCGGATCGCGCGCTTCCAGCGCCAGACACTCCACTCGCTGCGAGAAATTACGGTCGCAATGGGGCTCGAAAGCCCGTGGAACATGCGCCCGCGCGACATGCGCGAGCGGTTGAACGGCGCGAAATCTCTACCGATCGACCGGATTTACTTCTTTGCCGAGGAAGGCCAGCTGCTCGACGGGGCCGACAGCACCCCCCTCGCCGCCGCCTGGAACGCCGCAAGCGCCGATAGTTTCAGCTGTGGGGGTTAGGCGAGCGAGGTTATGCGGCCTCGCGATGGCGCCGCCGGCACCACCGCATCAACTGGCGAGGAATTCTTCGACCAGCGGCATGATCGTGGCGCGGGCGTCGGGCTGCTCGATCTTGTCGGCGATCTCGCGCAGGTGGCGTTCGGCATCGCTGACGTTGAAGCGCCGCATCCGCCAGCCATCGAACTCGCGCTGATTGGCGGCGGTGCGCTTTACCGTTCGGATCGAATGATGGCGCGGGTCGCGTTCGAGGGTCTGCATCAGCACCTCGAGCGAATCCGTTTCACCTTCGATCAGCTGAAGGAACCGGCCATCCTTGAAGATCAGGAAACCTGAAATATCCCGCTTCGCATTGTTGCGGGCCGAGGTTTCGACGATCTCGAAAACCTCGTCCCCGCTCAGTCTTCCGTTCGCTTCGCTGGTGTAGATCAGTCGTTCCATGGCCGCGCGCAGATGATCCTACTGGTTCATCGTCTCGAAGAAGTCCTCGTTGGTCTTGGAATCCTTCATCTTGTCGAGGAGAAATTCCATCGCGTCGACCGTGCCCATCTGCATGAGAATCCGGCGCAGGACCCACATCTTCGAAAGCTTGTCCTTCTCGACCAGCAGCTCTTCCTTGCGGGTGCCGGACTTGCCGACGTCGAGCGCCGGGAAGATGCGCTTGTCGGCGACCTTGCGATCGAGCACGATTTCCGAGTTACCGGTGCCCTTGAACTCTTCGAAGATGACCTCGTCCATGCGGCTGCCGGTGTCGATCAGCGCGGTGGCGATGATCGAGAGCGAGCCGCCTTCCTCGATGTTGCGCGCGGCGCCGAAGAAGCGCTTGGGGCGCTGGAGCGCGTTGGCGTCGACACCACCGGTCAATACCTTGCCCGAACTCGGCACGACCGTGTTGTAGGCGCGGCCGAGGCGGGTGATCGAGTCGAGCAGGATCACGACGTCCTTCTTGTGTTCGACCAGTCGCTTGGCCTTCTCGATCACCATTTCGGCGACCTGGACGTGGCGGTTGGCCGGCTCGTCGAAGGTCGAGGAGATGACTTCGCCTTTGACGCTGCGCTGCATGTCGGTGACTTCCTCGGGCCGCTCGTCGACGAGCAGCACCAGCAGGAAGACCTCGGGATGGTTGTCGGTGATCGCCTTGGCGATGTTCTGCAGCAGCACCGTCTTACCGGTGCGCGGCGGCGCGACGATCAGCGCGCGCTGGCCCTTGCCCTGCGGCGAGATGATATCGATCACCCGCGCGCTCTTGTCCTTCACTGTCGGATCGAGCGTATCCAGATTGAGCTTTTCTTCGGGATAGAGCGGCGTGAGGTTGTCGAAATTGGTGCGCGTGCGGACCTGGTCGGGATCCTCGTAATTGACGCTGGTGAGCTTGGTCAGCGCGAAATAGCGCTCGCCTTCGCGCGGCGCGCGGATCTCACCCTCGACCGTGTCGCCGGTACGCAGGCCCATCTTGCGGACCTGGTTGGGCGAAACGTAGATGTCATCGGGCCCGGCGAGGTAATTGGCCTCGGGGCTGCGCAGGAAGCCGAAACCGTCCTGCAGCACCTCGATCGTGCCGATCCCCATGATCTTGTCTTCGTAATCCTCGTCCTCGGCGAGTTCGCGCAGGATGCAGAACATCAGGTCCTGGCGCCGCATCGTTCCGGCGGCCTCGACCCCGAGTTCCTCGGCCATCGATACCAGTTCGGCGGGTGCTTTTGCTTTGAGGTCTTTGAGATGCATTTCGTGTGTCTTTTCGTGGGATTCTGTTGGGATGGCCGGGATGGTCTGAGGGCTTTGGGAAAGCGGACCCGGCGGCAAGCTGTTCGCTTGCGGCCTACCCGGTCGGTGTGTCGGATGTATGACGGGGCGGGTTTCCCGTCAATCGAATTGCGCGTCAGACGAGAACGCTGCGCAGGACGATCACCGTAACGACGATCAGGATCGTCGCGATCCCCGGCACTTCGTTGAGCAGTCGCAGCGTCTTTTCGCTCAGCGTCCGCTCACCGCGCGCCAGCTTCTTGGCATAGGCGGCGAGCCAGCCGTGATAGCCCGACAGCGCGAGTACCAACAGCAGCTTGAGATGGAACCAGCCCTGCACGAAGGCACCGGTGACCCAGGCGAGCGCGAGTCCGAAGACCCACACCGCAACGATCGACGGCGCGAGGATGATCTTGAGCAGGCGCCGCTCGCGCTCGATCCATTTTGCATTCTCGGCTGAATCCGCCGGGGCTTCCTGGTGGTAGACGAAGAAACGCGGCAGCATGAACAGCCCCGCGATCCAGAAGATCACGAAGGCGATGTGCCCGGCTTTCAGCCACAGATAGATCATCGCAAGGAATTCCTGCATGCGCGCTCAATAGACGGGTTGGGTTACCGCTTGATAGGGCAAATTTCGGATACGGTCGGTCAGCCCGGCCATCATCCGGGCCTCCATTCGCGGACCGCCGCGACGAGGCGTTCGACATGCTCGATCGGGGTGTGCCGGTCGATCCCGTGCCCTAGGTTGAAAACGTGCGGCCGCCCTGCCAGCGCATCGAGGATCGCCCGCGCACGTTGTTCGACCCGATCGCCGCCCTCGAGCAGCAATTGCGGATCGAAATTGCCCTGCACCGGCATCCCCTCGGGTAGTTCGCGGTGCGCCCAGTGCGGATCGACGGTCTCGTCGAGCCCGACCGCATTCACACAGGTCTCGCGCGCATAGGCAGGCAGTTTCGCACCGGCACCCTTGGGAAAGCCGATGATCGGGATATCCGGATGCAGCGCGCGGATCGCCTCGACGATCGCCACGGTCGGCGCGATCACCCAGCGCTCGAACTCGTCGGGTGCGAGACTGCCGCTCCACGAATCGAACAGTTGCAGCGCCCGCGCGCCCGCCTTCACCTGACCGTCGAGATAATGGACCGTGCTTTCGACGATCCGGTCGATGATCACCTGGAATCGGGCTGGGTCGCGATAGGCCAGCTGGCGCGCCGCGGCCTGTTCCTTCGAACCCTCGCCGTTCACCATGTAGGTCCCGACCGTCCACGGAGAGCCGGCGAACCCGATCAGCGCGGATTCCTCGGGCAGTTTCTGCGAAAGCAATGCGACCGTGCGCCAAACCGCCTCGTAATGCGTATTGTCCTCAACCAGCGAAGCGAGCTCCGCCTCGGCCAACCGGGGTGAGAGGTGCGGTCCTTCGCCGGCGAGGAATTCGAGCTTCTGGCCAAGCGCATGCGGCACGATCAGGATGTCCGAGAACAGGATCGCGCCGTCGAACCCAAACCGGCGGAGCGGCTGGAGCGTCACCTCGGCCGCCGCTTCGTGATCGTAGACGAGGTCGAGAAACCCGCCCTTTTCGGCACGCAAGGCGCGGTATTCGGGCAGGTAGCGACCGGCCTGTCGCATGAGCCACAAGGGGCGCGGGACCACGTTTTCGCCGCGCAGCGTTCGGATCAAAGCATTCGTCATCGAGAGAGAAAGACCAAATAATAATGAAATATGAAAGGGGATGTTGGAGTCTGTTGTCCTGTGGATAGCGGGGACGGCCGCGCCGTGCCTGAATCTTCCCCGCGCTTCCAGCGATTGTTGACGTCTCCGACTCCGCTGCGCGCCGCGTCAATCGGAATCTCCTCCCCGTTCTTCACAGGCTGTGCATGACGTTGCAGGCTGTCCAAAAATAGCCGGGCCGAATGACTCGATCCGGGTGCAATTCGGCGTGCCGGAATTGTCACCGGTGCTCTCCCGTGGTTTATCCTCGCATCTGTCCACATGGCCGAACCGCTTCACCTCCACCTGATCTCCGATTCGACCGGCGAGACGCTCGACATGCTCGCCAAGGCGGCGCTGGCGCAATTCGAGGGCGCGGCGATCGAATCCCATCTCTGGCCGCTGGTGCGCTCGCGGCAGGGACTCGAGCGGATCATGGCCGATGTCGCCGACAAGCCCGGCATCGTACTGTTCACCCTCGCCAGCCCAGACATCCGCACGGCGCTCGAAGAGCGCTGCCGTCTGCTGGGATTGAAAGCTGTCTCACCGCTCGATCCCGTCCTCTCGTCGCTCGGCGATACGCTGGGTCGGCAGGCCAAGGCGCGCCCCGGTCGCCAGCACACGATGGACGAGGCCTATTTCGATCGCGTCGACGCGATCCATTATACGATCGCGCATGATGACGGTCTGCTCAGCGAGGAATGGGAAGAGGCCGATATCGTGCTCGCGGGCGTGTCGCGCAGTTCGAAGACACCGACTTCGATCTACCTCGCCAATCGCGGTTACAAAACCGCCAATATCCCGCTGGTGATGGAAAGTCCGCCGCCCGACAGCCTGTTCCGGCTCAAGAACCCGCTGGTCGTCGGATTGACCACCGCCCCCAAACGCCTGATCGAAATCCGCCGCAACCGCCTGCTCACCCTGAACGAGCGCGAGCGAACCTCCTATATCGACGAGGAGCGCGTTAGCGAGGAGCTAAAATATGCCCGCCGCCTGTTTGCCGACAATGGCTGGCCGGTGATCGATGTCACCCGCCGTTCGATCGAGGAGACCGCCGCGGCGGTGATCCGCATCCTCCAGCAGCGCCGCGACGATAGCCGGCAGGGCGAATTGATCGCGCCGGGCCCGGCATGAACCGGGTCGATCGGGAGGGAGGCGCCATGTCATTGATCCTTGCTTCGGGCAGCGCCACGCGGCGTGCCATGCTCGACCAGTGCGGTGTCGCGCACGCGGTCGTCCCGGCGCAGGTCGACGAACGCGCACTCGAAGCCGGGCTCGGAGACGCCGAGCCGCACGCCATTGCACTGACCCTTGCCGAAGCGAAGGCGCTAGAAGTGTGCGACCGGCAACCGGAAGCATTGGTTCTGGGCGGAGATTCGGTGGTCACGGTTGCCGGCCGACGCTTCGACAAACCCGCCGACCGCGACGAAGCTGCCGAGCATCTTGCCTTCTTCTCGGGCCAAACGATCGAATTGTGGAGCGCTGCGGTGCTG
The DNA here is from genome assembly GCF_034374265.1 of Pseudoblastomonas marina. NCBI lineage: Bacteria > Pseudomonadati > Pseudomonadota > Alphaproteobacteria > Sphingomonadales > Erythrobacteraceae > Pseudoblastomonas > Pseudoblastomonas marina. The sequence continues at coordinate 2,383,463 of NZ_CP139718.1, forward strand.
GCGCGCGACGGCAAGATCGTCGAACGGGTAACCGACAAGGCCGAGCTGGCGGTGCGCAAGCTTTCGAACGAATTCATTGCCGCATACCTCGATGCCGAATGGCCCGAGGTCGGCTTCTCGGTCGGCGTGTTCAGGATAGAGGCGCTCGGCCCGCTGCTGTTTGACAGCGTGCAAGGCGACTATTTCACCATTCTCGGCATGCCGCTGATCGGCGTTCTGGGCGCATTGCGGCGACAGGGAGTGCTCGCGACATGATATATGCCGAAGTGATCGGGGATCCGATCACCCAGTCGAAATCGCCTGCCATCCACGCCCACTGGCTGGCCCGCTCGAACACGGAGGGTGAATATCGCGCGCATCACGTGGCGAGCGACGAACTGGCGAGCTATTTCGCGCTCCGCCGCGCCGATCCCGAGTGGCGCGGCTGCAACGTCACGATGCCGCACAAGCTTTCGGTCGCGGCGCATTGCGACCGGCTCGATCCGCTCGCCGAGGCGGTCGGTGCGGTGAACCTGGTGGTGCGCGAGGGCGATGAGCTGGTCGGCTACAATGTCGATGGGCCGGGCTTTCTCGAACCGCTGCGAGACCGGTTGGAGCAGTCGCACTTGTTCCGGATGGCGCGCCTGCTCGGCACGGGCGGCGCCGCGCGGGCGATCGCGCTGGCGCTGGCGCATGAAGGATTCACCCTCGTGGTCGCAGGCCGCGATCCGGGGAAATCGCTGCGCATGATCGAGGCGCTCGACCTGCCGGGCGAACATCATGCCGCGGCGCTCGGCCAATTCGCGCAGATCACCGATTTTCCCTTCGACGAGCGCGAAGGCTGCTGCGACCTTGTGATCAACACCACGCCGTTGGGGATGGAGGGCTTTCCCGACCTGCCCTTCGACACCAGCCATGCGCCTCCCGGAAGCGTGTTCTACGACATTGTCACCCACCCGATCGACACGCCCTTCCTGCGCGCGGCCCGCCGCGCCGGTTTCGAGGCGATCGACGGCCGCGCCATGTTGCTCGGCCAGGCGGCGCTGTCGTTCGAGAAACTGTTCGGCGAAGCGCCCGACCGCAGCGCGGACGACGCATTGCGCGAACTGCTCGTATGAGCGAACCACGCATCGTCGGCCTCACCGGTTCGATCGGGATGGGCAAGAGCACCGTCGCGGCCATGTTTGCCGAGGAAGGCGTGCCGGTCTTCGATGCCGACGCCGAGGTTCGCCGGATGCAGGGTCCGCAAGGTGCCCTGCTGCCTGCGATCGAAGATGCGTTTCCCGGCACCACCGGCCCTGCGGGCGTCGATCGCGAGAAACTCGGCGAAGCGGTTTTCGGCGATCCCGCGCAACTGGCGCGGCTCGAGGCGATCGTACACCCGGCGGTGGCGCAGGCGCGTGCGGAATTCCTGCAGGCGCACGAAGATGCGCCGCTGGTGCTGTTCGATATCCCGCTCCTGTTCGAGAAGGGTGGCCATGCGGGTGTCGATGCGATCGTGGTGGTCAGCGCCCCGTTCGAGACCCAGCGCGAGCGGGTACTCGCCCGCCCGGGCATGACGTCTGAAAAATTCGAGCGCATCCTGTCGCTCCAGGTGCCCGATGCCGAAAAGCGCGCGCGCGCCGATCATGTGATCGATACGGGTGTGGCGCTCGAGGAAACCCGCGCCGCGGTGGCGCAGGTCGTGCGCGCGCTGCGCGCGAAATAGCACCTCGCCTCCTTGTCAGCCGCGATTCTTGCTACGATATAGGAACCACATGCGTGAAATCGTCTTCGATACCGAAACGACCGGACTAGACCCGAAAACCGGCGACCGGATGGTCGAAATCGGTTGTGTCGAAATGATCAACAAGGTCGCGACCGGCGCGACCTATCACTGCTATTTCAATCCCGAACGCGACATGCCGCCCGAAGCCGAACGGGTGCACGGGCTGTCGGCGACCTTCCTCTCCGACAAGCCGCTGTTTCGCGACAAGGCCGCCGAATTGCTTTCCTTCCTCGGCGATGCGCCGTTGGTGGCACACAACGCCGGATTCGATTTCGGCTTCGTCGATTCCGAGCTGGTGCTGTGCGGTTACGACCCGCTCGAGCGCACACGCATGGTCGATACGGTCGCGTTGGCGAAGAAGAAGCATCCGGGAGCCAAGCTCTCGCTAGACGCGCTGTGCACCCGCTACGGGGTCGATCGCAGCCACCGCGTGAAACACGGGGCGCTGCTCGATGCCGAGCTCTTGGCGCAGGTCTATGTCGAACTCACCGGCGGGCGCCAGATAGGGCTCGAACTCGCGGCCGAAGTGGCGGTCGAGGTCGATCGACCCGAGCAATCGGTTCGACCCGCGCCGCGCGGCCCTCGTCGCGAACCGCGACCGCATTCGGCGAGCGACGCGGAACTCGCGGCGCACAGGGCGTTTCTGGAATTGATCGAATCGCCGCTCTGGAGCGGCTGACCCACCGCGATCGCGCATCGCCCAAGGCAGTCGGGCGCGGTCGTGCAAAGACTAGAACAGGAGAGCACCTCATGGATATTCGCGTTTCGGGCCACCAGGTCGATACCGGCGAAGCCCTCAAGACCCATGTCGAGGACCGGATGGGCGCGATATCCGAAAAGTTCTTCTCCCGCGCGATTTCGGCGCATGCAACTTTCGGCAAGGCCCCCGCCGGGGCATTTTCTGCCGATATCGTGATGCACGTGATGCAGGGGCTCACGGTCAAGGCTTCCGCCGAGGCGCACGATGCCCATCAGGCGTTCGAGCAGGCGGCCGAGAAGATCGAGAAACAGCTGCGGCGCTACAAGCGCCGGCTCAAGGATCGCCACGAACAGTCCGCCCATGCGGTTGCGCAGGAAGAGGCGTCCTACCGCGTGTTCGAGGCGATCGAGGAAGATGCAGAAGACGAGGAACTGGGCGATTCGCCGCCGATCGTTGCCGAAACTAGGGTCGACGTGCCCGAAGCGAGCGTTTCGGACGCGGTAATGATGCTCGACCTGCGCGATACCAACGCGCTGCTGTTCAAAAATGCTGGTACCGGTAACCATAATATGGTTTACCGCCGCCGCGACGGGACGATCGGATGGGTCGAACCGTCGTGATTGGCCGCATATTTACCTGACGTTACGGCCTGGCGTCGTATCTGGCGGCGCGCGGCAATTGCCGCCTCACCAATCGTATCTGGCAGATAGACGAACATCTCGATGGATCCCCATTTCACCCTGGAACCCGATGCCGTGCGCGTGACGCGGGTGGCAGACAAATCGGCTGCATTGCGCTTCCTGTCGGAAATCTGCGCCGAGACCTACGGTCTCGATGCGAAAGAGGTCGAAGCGTGCCTGCTTGAGCGCGAAGAGCTCGGCAGCACCGGGTTCGGCAATGGCGTCGCGCTCCCGCATGCGCGGATGGAAGGGATCAGCCGACCGATCGCCGCCCTGGTGCGGTTCGAGCACCCGATCGATTACGACGCGGCGGACGGCATGCCTGTCAACCTTGCCTGCGCGCTGCTCTCGCCCGCCAATGCGGGGGCGACCCACCTTCACGCTTTGGCGGCGCTCTCGCGGATGATGCGCGACGAGCATTTCCGCGAACAGCTTGCCGAGGCACCCGATGCCGAGGCGATGTACGGCCTCGTAGCCAATGGCCAAGATCGCAACGCCGCCTGATTCGCCCGAGGCCTCGCCCGGCGCGACGCATTGGCGCGGGCTCGAGGCGCTCTACGCCACCGCGCCGGTCAACGACCTGTTCGATTCGCGCCTCGAAATCGACGGGGAGGGTCGTTCGACGATCCACTTCACGGTCGAGGAGCGGCATTTCCATGCCGCCGGCGCAGCCCATGGCACACTCTATTTCAAGATGCTCGACGATGCGGCCTTCTACGCCGCGAACACGCTGGTATCGGACCGTTTCCTGCTGACCACCGCGTTCAACCTCCACTTCACCAAACCGATCCGCGCCGGCCGGGCGCGGGCCGAAGGGCGATGGGTCAGCGGACGGCGCCGGGTGCTGGTCGCCGAATCGCGTATCGTCGATGCCGAAGGCGAGGAAGTCGGCCGCGGGACGGGCACCTTCATGCGCTCGCACATCGCACTTTCGAGCCTCGACGGTTACGGGAAATAATAATCGTGGAAGACGACGCTCGAATTCCGGCGCATCTCGAAGTGGCGGGCTTGCGCCGCATGGTCGAAGCTGCCGGGGGATTTGCGACAATACTTAATCGTGGTGAACGCGACGCGGGAACAATTCTGGTCGTGTGCAGCGAAAATGGCGAAATAATCGGTCTTCACGAGCGCATGCCGCAGCTCGACGGCACGCGAAAATGGGAAGAAATCGTTAAAAAACAAGGCAATAACGGAGAATATATCCAGCGCCGCCGGAATCAGGACCCGGACCTCTGGATCGTGGAGTTGGATATCGCAAATGGTAAACGGTTTATCGACAATTAGGGAACCGATTACTTGACTTCGAGCAATATGGCGTAAATAGGGCGCTTACCCAAAACGCGCAGGCGGCATCGCATGGCAATCCGGCCAGGCGGGCTAGCACGCAGACGGGGGCCACCCGACAGGTCCGCCGCAACCAGGCATGTTTATTGCGCTCCCTCGCGCAGCCTGTTTGTGCAACCTGACCCGGATGTCCACCGCTCTTGGTTTGGACGGGATGACCCGCAAGCTTAAACGGACCGCGACGATTGCAACCGCGGTTTCGACCATAACGCTCCTGTTCGGCGCCAACGGTTCCAGCGCCTTTGCCCAGGATAACGATGCCCCGATCGCGCAGGCGGCGGTGCAGGTAGAGGAACCGACTCCTTCCGAAGCGATCGCTCCCGTCACCGTGGTGTCGGGCGAAGTGGTCCAGGAAATTCCCGCCGATTACGAAGAAGAGCAGCCCGAGATCGCGGACGCCTCTTCGCTTGGCGAACTCGTATCGCAGCAGCCGCACCTGACCGAGCTGTCGCGCGAGATGCAGTGCCTGGCAGGCGCGATCTATTTCGAATCGCGCGGCGAGCCGCTGGCCGGACAGCTGGCCGTGGGCCGGGTGATCGTCGGCCGTTCGAAATCGGGTCGCTTCCCCAATTCCTATTGCGGCGTGGTGTACCAGCGTTCGCAATTCAGCTTCGTGCGAGGCGGTCGCATGCCTTCGATCCGCTACGGCTCGAACGCGTGGAAGAAAGCCGTTGCGGTCGCCCAGATCGCGCATGAAGGCAGCTGGAAGAGCGAAGTCGACGGCGCGCTGTTCTTCCATGCCCGCTACGTCAATCCGCGCTGGCGCCTGACGCGCATGGCGCAGGTCGGCAATCACGTCTTCTATCGCTGATCGGGCGTTAGACCGATTCAACAGGGGGGCGTCGCCTGAAGAGGGCGGCGCCCCTTTTCGTTCCTAGGCCGTGAATCGCCACCACAGGAACACCAGGATCCCGGCCCAGATGGTCGCGACCACCAGGGCGGCGGCGCTGCTGACCGGCCGTTCGGTCCGGGCGGCGGCCTCTTCGCGGAGTTCGGCGGCCAGCGCCGGCGGGATGTGCTTGATCGCGAAGCCGATCGCCAGCGGCAGGATCACCAGATCGTCGAGCAGGCCGAGGACCGGAATGAAGTCGGGAATCAGGTCGATCGGGCTGAAGGCGTAGGCGGCGGCAAACCCCGCCACCAATTTCGCCATGATCGGCGTCCGCGGATCGCGCGCGGCGAGCCACAGCATTAGGGTTTCGCGCTTGAGGGCCCTCGCCCACTCGCGCAGTCGCGCGAGCATCAGGCGACGAGCCGGACCCAGACGGGGGTGTGATCGCTCGCCTTTTCGCGTCCGCGATACTCCTTGTCGACGCCTGCCGCCTCGAGCCGATCGGCAGTCTCGGGCGAAAGCAGCAGGTGGTCGATCCGGAAACCGTGATCGCGTTGCCAGGCGCCCGCCTGATAGTCCCAATAGGTCCACACGTGTCCGCGCGGGTTCATCCGGCGCAGCGCATCGGTCCACCCGTCGGAAAGCAGTCGCTGGTACGCATCGCGCGATTCGGGTTGCATCAGCGCGTCCTTCGCCATGCGCGCCGGGTCGAACACGTCGTCGTCATGCGGAATGACGTTGAAGTCGCCGCAAACGACCGCGGGCACTTCCTCGGCCCAGATCTCGGCCATGCGGTGGCGCAGCCGCTCCATCCATTTGAGCTTGTATTCGAACTTCGGGCCCGGATGCGGGTTGCCGTTGGGCAGGTAGAGCCCGGCGATCCGCACGCCCTTGTAATCGGCCTCGATGTAACGCGACTGATCGTCCTCGGGGTCGCCATGGAGCCCGCGTGTCACCTCGACCGGCTTCTGGCCCTTGCCCAGGATCGCGACCCCGTTGAAGCCCTTCTGGCCGAGCCAGATCGCTTCGTAGCCGATGTCCTGGAAATCCTTTTCGGGGAAGACGTCGTCGGCCGCCTTCAGCTCCTGCAGGCAGACCACATCGGGTTGTGTCTCCTCGAGCCATTCGATGAGGCGTGGGAGCCGCGCGCGGATTCCGTTGATGTTGAAGGTCGCGATTTTCATGCGCGCGTTGTGTGGCGTGTCGACGCGCTTGGCAAGCGAGGCCTGCGCCTGAAAACCGCTAAATTCCGAAGCTGGATCCGCAGCCGCACCCAGCGGCCGCTTGAGGATTCTCGACGCGGAAGGCGGCACCGCCCAGCGATTCGACGAAATCGACCGTGCTGCCCGCGACAAGCTCGAGACTGACCGGGTCGATCACCAGCTTCACGCCGTCGCGTTCGGAGGTGACGTCGTCACCCTCGGGCTCGCCGAGTTCGAACTTGTACTGGAAGCCCGAGCACCCGCCGCCTTCGACCGACAGGCGCAGGATCGGCGCGCGGCCCTGCCTGGTCGCGATCTGGCCGACGCGCGCGGCGGCGCTGGGTGTAAGGGTGGGTACTTGCATGGTCGCTTCGATATGGGGCGGAACGCGCGGCTTGCAATCCGCGGTGGAAATTCTCAGGCGGACTGTATGTAGGTGCGCATCGCCTCGGCCTCGCTCTGGACCTCGCCGATTTTCGATTTCACCAGGTCGCCGATCGAGATGAATCCGCACAATTCGCCGTTTGCGATAACCGGCAGGTGGCGCACCCGGCGGCGGGTCATCAGCGCCTGCGCTTCGTCGACCGTCGTTTCGGGGGTGACCGTGATCGCCGGCGAGCTCATGACTTCGGCAACGGGGCGATCGAGGCACAGCGCGCCTTCTTCGGCAAGACGGTAGATCACGTCGCGTTCCGAGAATACGCCCTTCACCCCATCGGGTCCGAGCACCGGCATGGCGCCAATGCGCTTTCCCGCAAGCTTTTTGACCGCATCCCGGACGCTGTCTGCCGCGGTGCAGCTGATCACATCGTCGACCGAACGGTCCGCGAGCAGGTGGCTTATCTGCATATTTCTCTCCCTAGGAAGGCGACCATAATGCCATGGCGTGCGGCGATTGGCGAATCGTCTTCCCTTGCGCGGCGGCGGGTGAATCCGCACAACGCGCGCCATGACTCGCCGCTCTCCGCTCGAAGATACCGAAACCGCCGCCTATGCCTGGGCGCGATACCGCCTGATGATGAAGCGGCTGGGGCTTTTGACCGCCGCGATCGTCGCCCTTGCGCTGGCCGCATTGTGGAAGACCGGCAGCGCCGAATCGCTGCATTTCTACATTGCGACGGCGATCGCGATCGCCGGAGTCATGCTGCTCACCGGAGCGCTTATGGGGCTGGTTTTCCTGTCGGCGGGCACGGGGCATGACGAGGCGGTGGAGGACCGTCTCGAAAACCCTCACGACGACGAAGAGGACTGATCAGCGCCCGGTTCGCGGAGGCGGTGGCGCTCGACCGGCCGGCCGCCGATCAGGTGCTCCTGGATGATGTCCTCGAGGACCTTCTCGGTGCAGCGGCGGTACCAGGTGCCGTCGGGCCACACGACTGCGATCGGGCCGTCGGCGCAGATCGTCAGGCAATCGGCCTTGGTCCGCATCGTTCCGCCGTTTCCGGTCAGCCCGAGCTGCTTCATCCGCTTCTTGAGATAGGACCACGCGGCTTTCCCGGTCGCGCGATCGCAGCATTTCTGCTTCTCGCTCACCGCGCACAGGAAGATGTGGCGCCGGATTCCGTCGCCGCCAGCCTTGGCATAGGCATTGCGCGCCTTGTCGGACTCGGAACGCCTGGGAATGGCGGGCTCAGCCCTTCTTGCCGACGATCCGGCGGATTTCTTCGGCCACGAGCCGTTCGACCATGCCGGGAAGGTTGTCGTCGAGCCATTGCGCCAGCATCGGGCGAAGCATCTCGCGTACGAGGGCCTCGACCGAAGTTTCGCCCTGCCGGACGATCTGCGGCTTGGCGCGCGGCTCGCTCATCATGGTGAGCGCCGCGAGCGATTCGCGCATCGATTCGACCGCGGCCTCGTTGACCAGCGTGTCGTCGACCTCGGTTTCGCCCAAATCGTCTTCGATGAACTCGCCCGCTTCACCGAGATCGAGCACTTCCTCGGCTTCGTCCGGGATGGCGGGCTCGGGAGCGCGGCGCCGCGACGCACCTACGCGCTGGTCGCTGGCGATCACCTTCTTGATCGATGCGAGGATGTCCTCGACCGACGGTTCGTTTTCCTGGCGCATTGTTCGGACCCCCGTTGCGGGCCGAAACGACCCATCCGATTCACATATCGGGGGAGATTTCACCCGTTTGTGCGGTCGTGTCAACGGTGCTCGTGCTCTGCACCTCGGGGTCTGCGGCGCGATCCCAGTCCCACCAGCTGTCCGCGGCACGCTCGAAATTGAGGTCCGGATCGTAGAGCGGACCGCCGACATCGAGGTTCAGGTCGCGCGCCTCGGCGCGGCCCATTGCGGCGAGCAGCGAGAAGCCGGCAACGTAGGCGTTGCGCCGCGCAGTGACGAGCTGGACGCGCGCATTGAGCAATTCCTGCTGCGCATTGAGGATGTCGAGCACGGTGCGGTTGCCGACGCTGTTTTCGGCGCGCACGCCCTCGAGCCCGAGCTCGGCGGCTTCGACCGCCACCTGCGTTTCCTCGACGATCGACGTCGCGGCGCGCCAGCTCGCGAAGGCCGCGCGAACCTGCTGCACGACGCTGCGTTCGACCGCGATTTCGCGCTCGAGGGTGGCGGCGGCGCGGGCCTGGGCCTGGCGTTCGAATGCGGCGACACGCCCGCCATTGTAGAGCGGGACGGTGGCACGCAGGCCGGCGGTGGCGCTGGTCTGTTCCTGCTCGAACACCGCGCCGGGGACGACCACGCCCCCGCCGAGCGTGCCGAGATAGTTGTCGTACCCGCCGTTCACGAAGGCCTCGAGCCGCGGCAGGCGGCCGGCGCCGGCGACATCGATGTCGATCCCGGCGGCGCGCGCGCGCTCGCGGGCGGCAATCACGTCGGGATTGGACTGCAATGCGACGTCGACGGCCTCGTTGACGTCCTCGGGCAAGTTGGGGAGCGGAGGCGGCGGCTGCAGATCGGTCGGCGCCTCGCCGACGAGCTGGATATAGCGCTCGCGCGCGCCGATCAGGTTCGACTGGGCACTGCGCAGATCGCCGCGGGCGAGCGCGAGCCGCGATTGCGATTGCGCGACGTCGGTGCGGGTGAGGTCACCGATTTCGAACCGGTCGCTGGTGGCCTCGAGATTCACCGACAGCACGTCGACATTGTTGAGCGAGAGCGCGGTGATCGCCTCGTTCTGGATGACGTCCATATAGGCGGCGACGACCTGGGTGAAGAGATCGCTTTCGGTGCCGCGAAGGTCAGCTTGGCCGGCCTCGACCCGGGTCTCCGCCGCGCGGATCGCGTTCCGGGTTGCGCCGCCGGTATAAAGCGGGACGCCGAGCTGGATATCGGCGCCGACCGCGCGCGAGGGGGTGGTGAGGCTATTCGAGCTCGGCTTGAGGAATTCGAGGTAATCGGCCGTCGCATTGACCGACGGACGGCCGTCGGCGCGTTCGATCGCGACGTTCTCGTCGACCGCGCGCTGGTCCGCCCGGGCGGCGAGCAGCGTCGGATTGTTGAGATAGGCCTGGGCGAGGGCTTCGCGCAGCGTATCGGCCTGCACCGGCGTGGCCGCCGCGACGACGACCGGCGCCGCCGACAACAGGAACAGCTTGGCGAGACCCCCTCGAACCATCCTTAGAAACTCCATTCCTCATGCGCGGCGAATTCGGGCATTACCGGCACGCCCATCTCGGCGAGCGGAAGCAGCGAGACTTCACCGCCATAGACACGGCCTGCGGCAATCCGCGTCACGCCGCGGGTGACGGTGCCGGTGAAGATCCGCCCGCCTTCGGCGACGCGCTTGACCAACGGCTTGGGAAAATCCTCGACCGCGCCGTCGACCAGCACGACGTCGAACTCGCCCTTGCCGCGCTTGGCGGCGTCTTCGGGCGAGATCGTGGTAACCTCGCCGCCCATCGCCTCGGCCAAGGCGGCGAGGTAGCCGGGTCCGCTATCGACCACGAGCACGCGCTCGCCGTCGCGGATATCGGCTTCCTGCAGCATGCGACCATGGAACAACGGTGCGGGCAGCGCACGGCCATTGCCCAGTGGCACGGCGCGATCGGCATAAGCCTGCGCAGCGCGGCTTTCGGGCACCATGTCCTCGCGCGCGACCTGGAGCATCGCCGCCAGCGTGCGCGGATCGTTGACGCCGCTGGTGCGCAGCTGGCTGTCGATCATCGCCCGGCGGGCCTTGGGGAAATCGGGAGCGGTCTCGGTCATAAATCCTCTGCGGGGTGTATTAGACACATAAAACAGTTCGTGTAAACCCGCTTTACGGTGTCCACCGCCGTCGGGAAAGCGCTTTGACGGACAATAGGGCGTGCGCCTATGGCGCATCCGCCAGCAGCAAAGGGATTTCGACGAATGGCCGAGATGACGCCGGAAGCAGTAATCATTCGCGAGCAGGACCTGATCGACAGCGTCGCCGATGCGCTGCAATATATCTCTTACTACCACCCGATGGATTACATCGAGGCGCTGGGCGAGGCCTACAAGGCGGAACAGGGCCCGGCAGCGAAGGATGCGATCGCGCAGATCCTTACCAACAGCCGGATGTGCGCCGAAGGTCACCGGCCGATCTGCCAGGACACCGGCATCGTCAACGTGTTCGTCAAATGGGGCCAGAACTGCCGGCTCGAATCCGCCCTGAGCCTGCAGGAAGTCGTCGATGAGGGCGTCCGCCGCGCCTACAACCACCCCGAAAACAAGCTGCGCGCCTCGATCCTGGCCGACCCGGCTTTCACCCGCCGCAACACCAAGGACAACACGCCCTGCGTGCTGTCGGTCGAAATGGTACCGGGCGACAAGGTCGAGATCGACGTTGCGGCCAAGGGCGGTGGCAGCGAGAACAAGTCCAAGTTCAAGATGATGAACCCCAGCGACAACATCGTCGATTGGGTGCTCGAGCAAATCCCCTCGATGGGCGCAGGCTGGTGCCCGCCGGGCATGCTAGGCATCGGCATTGGCGGTACGGCCGAACAGTGTCTCAAGCTCGCCAAGCAGAGCCTGATGGACCCGATCGACATGGCGCAGCTGAAGGCGCGGGGGCCCGAAACCGATATCGAGCGGCTGCGGATCGAGATTTTCGACGCGGTCAACGCGACCGGCGTCGGGGCGCAGGGGCTCGGCGGCCTCTCGACGATCCTCGACGTCAAGATCCTCGACTGGCCGTGCCATGCGGCGGGCAAGCCGGTCGGGATGATCCCCAATTGCGCGGCGACCCGGCACGCGCATTTCACGCTCGACGGGTCTGGGCCAAGCTTTATCGATCCGCCCGATCTCGATCGTTGGCCCAAGGTCCAGTGGGCACCCGACAGCGCGGCCAAGCGGGTCGATCTCGACAATCTCACGCCCGAGGAGGTCGCGAGCTGGAAGGCGGGCGACCGCCTGCTCCTGAACGGAGCGATGCTCACCGGTCGCGATGCCGCGCACAAGCGCATCCAGGACATGCTCGACAAGGGCGAGGAGCTGCCGGTCGAGTTCAAGGGCCGCGCGATCTATTATGTCGGACCGGTCGATCCGGTGATGGGCGAGGTCGTCGGACCTGCCGGGCCGACCACCGCCACGCGGATGGACAAGTTCACCGAAATGATGCTCGATCTCGGCCTGCTGGCGATGATCGGCAAGGCCGAACGCGGGCACGACGCGGTCGAGGTCATCAGCCGCTTCAAGGTCGCCTATCTGATGGCGGTCGGCGGCGCGGCCTACCTCGTCAGCCGCGCGATCCGCGAATCGAAGGTCGTCGCATTCGAGGATCTCGGGATGGAGGCGATCTACGAGTTCACGGTGAAGGATATGCCGGTCACCGTGGCCGTCGACAGCGAAGGTACCAATGTCCACAAGCAGGCGCCCGAAGAATGGAGCCGCAGAATCGCCGAGGAAGGGCTCCTGCCGACAAAATAGGCGGGATTGGTCGATAAACCGCCGCCACGGTTCGACCAAGCCGGGCGCGGATGCGAGGGAATGGCGCTAGAAACTCGATGATGGACAGTGTTCGAACTCCGGCCCCGCCGCGGCTGCCGTGGAAGCATGCCCTGCTTTCCATGCTCGGCATCTGGCTGTGCTATTTCCTCCTCACCACGCTGCGCGGCACGATCTTCGGATCTGAACTTCAGCTCGAGTTGGTCTGGCGGCGCGCGATCGTCTGCCTTGTCGGGGTCGGCTTTACCGGGTTGCTCCTGCTGCTGATCTGGTCGCTTCGGCGATCGGTGGCGACCGTCCAGGTCGTGATCGGCCTGCTCGTCGCGCTCCCCGCTTCGCTCGGCATCGCCTATGCCAACGAGCGGATGTTCGCGCCGGTCCAGGGACGCGCGGTCGAGAAAATCGGCGAAGCCCAGGGCGTCCAGCTGCGGCTCGACGAGGCGGGAAATCTCCTGCTCGACCTGCCGAGCGAGGAGGAGGGCGACGTCGAGGTCGCCGGGCGGACGATCACCATCGTCGAAGCGCCCAAAGGCAATGCCCGCTGGCAACAATTGGTCGCGGCCTCGCTCGGCCCCTATTTCGTGCTGCTCGCATGGCTGGCGATCTATTTCGCGCTGCTGGCCGGGGTCCGGGCCCGGACGGCCGAACGCCAGGCGGGCGAGTTTCGCGAGGCGGCACGTACCGCCGAGCTCCGTTCGCTGCGTTATCAGGTCAATCCGCATTTCCTCTTCAACACGCTCAATTCGCTGTCCGCGCTGGTCATGACCGGGCGCGGCGAGCGGGCCGAGAAGATGATCCAGACGATCTCGAACTTCTACCGCCACTCGCTGTCGGAGGAGCCGACCGGCGATGTCGAGCTCGCCGACGAAATCGACCTCCAGCGCCATTATCTCGAAATCGAATCGGTCCGTTTTCCGAAGAGGCTGCGGACCGAGTTCGACTTGCCGCAGGAACTCGAGGAAGAGCGCGTGCCGGGCATGATCCTGCAGCCGCTGGTCGAAAACGCGGTTAAATACGGCGTTGCACCGAGTACTTCGCCGGTGACGATCCGAATTTCCGCCTATCGTGACGGCGACGACCTCCTCCTCAAGGTCGCCGATACCGGCGCCAGCGAAGCCGGGTTGCCGGGAAGCAATGGCTTCGGCATCGGCCTCGCCAATGTCCGCGACCGCTTGCAGGCACGCTTCGGAAAGGACGCCTCGCTCACCGCCGGTCCCGATGGTGAACGCGGCTGGACCAGTATTATCCGCATTCCGGGAGGCCGAAATGGCTGACACGTCCCACACCCTGCGCACGCTGCTCGTCGACGACGAACCACTGGCGATCGATCGCCTGCAAGTGATTTGCGCGAAACTGCCGCAGGTCGAGGTCGTCGGCACCGCCAATGACGGCGAGGCGGGTCTTTCGCTGATCGAAGCGCTGAAGCCCGACCTCCTGCTTCTCGACATGACCATGCCGGGAATGGACGGGCTCGCGCTCGCCCGCGCGATCGAGGAATTCGAGCAGCGCCCCGCAGTGATCTTCGTCACCGCGCACGAACATTTCGCGGTCGAGGCATTCGATCTCGACGCTGTCGATTACGTGCTCAAGCCCGTCGCCGCCGACCGGCTCGAACGCGCGGTCGATCGCGCCGTCGCCCGTCGCGGCGAGGAGAGCGAGAGCGAGAGCAAGTGGCTCGAGGAATTGTGGGTCCCGCACCGCTCGGAACTGCTCCGCGTTCCGGTCGACGATGTCAGCCGGATCGACGCCGAGCGCGACTATGTGCGGCTCCATGTCGGTGACCGCAGCTACCTGCTTCTGCAGACCGTAACCGGCCTCGAGGAGCGGCTCGACCCGGCGCGATTCATCCGCGTCCACCGGTCGGTGATCCTGTCCAAGGCCGCGATCAAGGGATTGCGGCACGACGGGCTGGGCGTGTGGATGGTCGAGCTCGAGGGCGGCGAGGATGTGCGTATCGGGCGCACCTACCTGTCCAAGGTCAAGGCGATGGCGGGCCGCTGAGCCGCGGTCCCGGCCGTCCTACAGTATCACCGTTCGAAATCGAGCCCTCGAAACGGGTGCGGCCCGGCTTCGGGACTGAATGAAGCCGGGCCGCAAGGCGCAGGCTCGTTACGGGGAGCGGTCCTGCGCCTGACGGAGGGTCTGGGGGGAATTCCGTCAAATGGTGATGTAGTCGGGTGGGACAGCGCGGTGGAGCGCGGTTCGACCAGCGACGCGCGCAGTCGACGAAGCGCCTGATTCGCCCGGCCAAAGGCGTTCATCACCCCGCCGATTGAATGTGCTACATTGGGGTCATGCCGGTATTCTCGTTGCCAGTGATGATCGTGTTCGCGCTCGGGGTGGGTAACTTCGCCGCGCACAAGGCGGTGATCGCCAGCGGACATCCCGCGCTGGCGCAGATGCCGTGGTACAATGCGCTCGGAGGGCGCTTCAGTCTCGGACTCGAATTTCTCATCCTGCTCGGAGCAATGCTGCTTGCCGCGGAAGGCTCGCTCGGATGGGTCATCGGCTATCTTTTCTACAGCATTTTCAATTTTGTCGCCGCCTGGCTGATCCTCAAGGGCAAGGTCTGACCGCCAGATCACATGGCCGGGAAACCGCAACGCATTCCGGCGTTTGAGGTGCATGGACCGGACCTTCACCCTCGTCGTCAATTGCCGCAGCGGAAGCTACGACCGCGAAGCCATCGACGCGATCCTCGAGCACGCGACCGAGCTCGGTTGCGGCGCGACGCGGGAAATCCGCATTCCCGACGACGATTGTCCCGGGCCCGACGATCTCGACGAGAATGAGCTGCTCGCGATCTACGCCGGCGACGGCACGGTGAACGCCACCGTCACGGGGCTCTACGGCTGGAACGGTGCGGTGCTGATCCTTCCCGGCGGCACGATGAACCTGCTGTCCAAGCGGCTCCACGGCGATACCGACTGGCGCACGATCATGGAGCGGGTCGGCACCGGCGCGGCGCGCCGCATCCGCCCCAATATCATCCGCACCGGCCAGGGCGACGCGTTGGCGGGCGTGATGGCGGGGCCTGGCACCAGCTGGAACGAAGTGCGCGAGGCGATGCGCGATATCGATATGGGCGGGATTGCCGCAGGCACGGTCGCGGCGTTTGGCGAGACCACCGGCGGCGCGCGAATCGCGCTGGTCGATCCCGCCATTGGTCGCGAGGAGGGATACCCGATGATCGAGGCTTTCCCCGCGGAACAAGGTCTCGATGTCCATGCCTATCACGCCGACGATGCGGGCGAGTTCATCGTCCAGCTCGGCGCGCTTGTCGCCCGCGATTTCCGCAACGGCCCGCACGACACATACGGACCGCTCGAGCGCGTCCATCTCCAGTCGGACGACGGTGCGCCGATGGGGCTCCTGCTCGACGGAGAACCTGCCCCCGCCGGGCCGCGCGAGGAATTGGCGGTGGCGCGGTGCGAAGTCGATCTGCTAGCGACCATGGCCGATGGCTGAAGAGACCCTGCTGTTCCACCTGTCCGACATCCATTTCGGGCTCGAACACAACCGCGCACTCGATTGGGTCGCGGCCGAAATCGCAGCGCGCAAGCCTGCCGCGGTCGCGATCACGGGCGATCTGACGATGCGCGCGCGGCATTCCGAATTCGCTGCGGCAAAGGACTGGATCCTGTCACTCGACGCCCCGGTGACGGTCGAGGTCGGGAATCACGACATGCCTTACTTCAACCCCATCGAACGGCTGTTCGATCCCTATGCACGGTTCAAGGGAATGCGCCGCTTGGTCGAGCGCGAGATCGATCTGCCGGGCCTCGCGATCGTCTCGCTGAAGACGGCAGCGCGGATGCAGCCGCGGCTCAACTGGTCGAAGGGCTGGATCTCCGACACTGCGCTCGAAAAATGCCTCGCCGCGATCGATGCTTTGCCAGAGGGAACCCGGGTACTGGTCGCCTGCCACCATCCGCTGCGCGAAGCGGGGACCACGGGCACCGCGCTGACCCATGGCGGCAACAAGGCGCTCGCCGAACTCGCCAGACGCAACGTGCTCGCGGTGCTGAGCGGGCATGTCCACGACGCCTTCGACATTCTTGAGGACACACCCAACGGCAAGGTCCGCATGATCGGTGCGGGTACGCTGTCGCAGCGCCTGCGCTCCTCCCCACCCAGCTTCAACGAGCTCACCTGGGACGGCGAGGAACTGCGCGTCCGCGTGCGCAACCTGCAGGACGTACCTACCAAGGACATGCTGATCGAGGATGTGCCCGAAGACGCGCGTCCGCCGCGCGAGCCGGGGGATCCGGTTGCGCCGGTCGGCAATGTCCCGCGGACCGATCCGCCGGTCCACTGACGGCAACGAAAAAGGGCGGCTCCTCGCGGAGCCGCCCTTCGTCTTTCGTAGCTCCGAAACTTAGCGCTTCGAGAACTGGAAGCTGCGGCGGGCCTTGGCGCGACCATACTTCTTGCGCTCGACCACGCGGCTGTCGCGGGTGAGGAAGCCGGCGGCCTTTACCGTGCTGCGCAGCGCGGGCTCGTACTTGGTCAGCGCCTGCGAAATGCCGTGCTTCACCGCACCGGCCTGGCCCGACAGACCGCCGCCCTTGACGGTGGCGACGATGTCGTACTGACCGGCACGATCGGTGATCTGGAACGGCTGGTTGATGATCAGGCGCAGGGTCGGACGCGCGAAATAGGCTTCCTGATCCTTGCCGTTGACGGTGACCTTGCCGGTGCCCGGCTTGAGCCAGACGCGCGCGACGGCATCTTTGCGGCGACCGGTCGCATAGGCACGGCCCTGGGCGTCGACTTCCTGCTCGCGCAGCGGCGCGTCGGAAACCGAGGCGGCACCAGCGGCGGCAGCGGTAGCGTCGCCTTCACCGCGATCGCCGGCGACCTGCTTGAGGTCGGCGAGATCGGTGACCTTGTCGGCCTTCTTTTCTTCGGCCTTTTCTTCGACCTTTTCTTCAGGGGCCTTTTCCTCGGCCTTCGGCTCGTCGGCCTTGGCGTCGTCGGTCTTGGCTTCCGTAGCCTTGGTCTCTTCGGCCTTGGCGTCGTCGGTCTTCTTGGCCGGAGCTTTCTTATCGGCAGCCTTCTTGGCAGGAGCCTTCTTGGCGGCCGGCTTCTTCTCGACTTCGGTCTTCTCGACCTTGTCTTCGGTGTTCTTTTCGTCAGCCATCACACGAGAGCCTTGTTCTTGCGGTTCATCGACGCGACGTCGATCGTCTCGGGGTTCTGCCCGTCATGCGGGTGTTCGGTGCCGTTGTAGAGATGCAGCGCCTTCATCTGCTGACGGCCCAGCGGACCGCGCGGGATCATGCGCTCGACGGCCTTTTCCAGCACGCGCTCGGGGAAACGGCCTTCGAGGATCTTGGCCGGGGTCGTTTCCTTGATGCCGCCGACATAGCCGGTGTGCTTGTAATAGACCTTGTCGTTCATCTTCTTGCCGGTGAAGCGGACCTTGTCGGCGTTGATGACGATGACGTGGTCGCCGCAATCGACATGCGGGGTGTAGCTCGGCTTGTGCTTGCCGCGCAGGATGTTGGCGATGATCGCCGCGACCCGTCCGACGACGAGGTTCTCGGCGTCGATCAGGTGCCATTTCTTTTCGACCTCGGCCGGCTTGATCGACCGGGTGGTCTTGCTGAGCGTCTTCATGACTTTTCCTTGCAAATTCCGTGTCGCCGCAGCGTGGCTGCGCGGACGGGCGAAGCCGGTCGTGCTGCAATGCGGCGGGAAGCGGCCCATTTGGGCAAAACGCCGCCCAAGTCAAGCGAAACTGCGGCTTAGCAGAGAGGTAAAATAATACCGCACTACTCGCCGGTGCTGCTTTCGGCCTGATCGCGGCGCAGTTCCCAGTGTTCGCGCACCACCCGTTCGCTGCCCGATATTCGGGTGGTCACGCGCCGCTCGAAGCGTTGCATCAGGCCGGATTGGAGGTCGGCCTGCGCCGTCAGCGCGATGGTCACGGTCCCGCCCTCGATCTCGAGTGATTCGATCCGCTCCGCCGCGATCGGACGAAACAGGTCGACCGGCCAGGCGATGCGCTTTCCCTGACCGGCCGCGACGAGTGCGCGCGCCATTGCAGTGGCTGCGCGCTTCTGGTCGTCGCTGGCGTCCGATTCGCCGATCCGCGCGGCAATCAGGTCGCCTGCCTGGCGTGCGGTTTCGCTGTCCGTCGGACGGGCAGCGGGAAGGGGTGCGAGCATGCCGTCGCGATCAAGTCGCATCGGGAACGTCCCGCTGTCGTCCCGCCGACGTTCCATCTCGGCCAGCGCCGCTAGCTGTGGCGGGGCGTCGACCTCCACCGCGATCGATTCGCCCTCGACGAGCCAGCCATCGGGGACCGGCGTCGGACGCACCCGATAGGTCCGCGTGACCGAGATCTCGGTCCCGTCGGCCATGGCATGCGCAACCGTGCGCGACAGGAGGAAGGTTTGTCCGTCGAGCGCCTCGACGAAGCTGTCGCCCGCCGCCTCGCCCTGTTCCTGCGCGAATGCGGTCGCGGGCATTGCGAAGACCATAGCACCCAGCAGCGCGAGTATCGCCGCCGCCTTCACGCCCCGGCCCTTGCCAGCCACTGGGCCGTCCCCGGCGCCGCGTCGCAGGCCCACGACATGATCGCCGGTTCGTCATAGGGATGCACCTCGGCAAGCCGTGCCATCGCGGCATCGCGCCGGTTGCCGTCGGTCTTGAACAGCACGCCCGTTTCGCGGCCCTCGCCGCGCTTGCCATCCCAGCGATAGAGCGAGCGCATCGGCGGAAGGATATTGGCGCAGGCGACGAGTTCCTCGTCGAGCAAGATACCGGCGGCACTCGCCGCACTCTCCTCATCGGCGAAGGGGCACCAGATCATCGCGGCCGCCACGGGTCAGTCCTTCCGTCCGAGCACATGCGCGCCCCAGGCGGTCGATGCCACCACCAACGCGCCGACCAATTGGTGCAGCACTGCGAGCGCGAAGGCCATGCCCGTCATCACGGTGGCAATTCCGAGCAGGATTTGCGTGCCGAAGCTCGAGTGGATCGCGATCGATGCCGGCCGCATACCCATTCGCTTCACCCGCCGTGCCATTACCACCAGCAACACGACCACGGCCCACGCCCACCAGCGGTGGAGGAAGTGAAGCAGGAACGGGTCATGGGTGAAGGCGAACCACCAGCCGCTCGACCAGTCGATCCCCGCGGGCCAGAACGCATCGTTCATCAGCGGCCAGTCGCGCGCGACATAGCCGGCGTCGAGCCCCGCGACCCAGGCGCCGAGCAGGATCTGCACGGCAAGCGCGACGAGCACCACGGCTGCGAACCCGGTTACGCGCGCATTTTCGGCGGCAGGGTCGCGTGCGAGCTGCTTGAGGTCGAGCGCGGTCCAGACCAGCCCTCCGAGAGTAAACAGCGCGATCATCAGATGCGTTGCGAGGCGGAAATGGCTGACATCGGTCCGCTCGGAGAGCCCCGAGGTGACCATCCACCAGCCCGCGGCACCCTGCAATGCACCCAGCGCCAGGAGCGCGATCAGCCGCGGCTTGTATCCCTGCGGGATCGCCTTGCGCGCCCAGAACCACGCCAGCGGCAGCGCGAAAGCCAACCCGATCAACCGCCCCCACAAACGATGGAACCACTCCCAGAAATAGATCTTCTTGAACGCGGCCAGATCCATCCCTGCCGGGCCGTTGACCTCGATATATTCGGGGATCTGCTTGTAGGCCTCGAACTCGGCTTCCCACGCGTCCTGCGTCAGCGGCGGCAGCGTACCCGCAACCGGTTCCCATTCGACGATCGACAGGCCGGATTCGGTCAGGCGCGTGATCCCGCCAATCGTGACCATCACGAGCACCATTGCGGCGACGCAGACCAACCAGGTGGCAAGGGCATTGGGGCGAGCGGTCGGCGGATTGAGCGCAGTCATGTCGAAGTGATTGGAGCGGCACGCCCGACAAGGCAAGAGGCGGAAGCGGAGCGGGAACCGATTCCCTCCCTTGCGTTATGATACAATGTAACATATCTAGCGGACCAGTCATGGCCACCCTTCCGACCCGTTCTCCCATCCGCAAGCGCCTCGATCGCGCGGGCATCGCGCTGTCCGCGCTGTGCGCCACGCATTGCGTGCTTGCGCTGGTGTTGGCCGGGGCGTTCGGCGGTCTGCTCTTGTCGCCGGTGTTCCACGAGGCCGGCCTCGCGCTCGCCGTGGCCCTCGGCATCGTCGGCCTGGGGATCGGGGTCGCCCGGCATCGACGCTTCGGGGTCTTGCTACCGGCGGCGTTCGGCCTTTGCCTGATGGCGCTCGCGCTGATGGCCGATCACGGCCCGGTCGAGGCGGGCCTCACGATCGTCGGCGTCGTCCTGCTCGCCTTTGCGCACTGGAGCAACTTGCGCCGCGCGCGTTGATCCCCCACATCGCGCGTCCATATGGCCGACCAATTGAACATCACCGTCAATGGCGAATCGAAACGCGTTGCCCCGGGCAGCGTGCTCGACCTGCTGCGCGCGCTCGAACTCGATCCCAAGCGGGTCGCGGTCGAACGCAATCGCGTCATCGCGCCGCGCTCGGCCCATGCCGACACACCGCTCGCCGAAGGCGACCAGATCGAAATCGTCCACTTCGTGGGCGGAGGATAGTACGTGACCGACAAGACTACCGACAGCTGGAGCGTCGCCGGGCGCACCTTCAACTCGCGCCTCATCGTGGGGACCGGCAAGTACAAGGATTTCGAGCAGAACGCCGCCGCGCTGGCAGCGAGCGGGGCGGAGATCGTCACCGTCGCCGTGCGCCGGGTGAACGTGTCCGATCCCTCCGCGCCGATGCTGACCGACTACATCGATCCCAAGGAAGTCACCTACCTCCCCAACACCGCCGGCTGCTTCACCGCCGACGATGCAATCCGGACGCTGCGGCTGGCGCGCGAAGCGGGCGGCTGGGACCTGGTCAAGCTCGAAGTGCTGGGCGAGGCGCGGACGCTCTATCCCGACATGCGCGAAACGCTGAAGGCGACCGAAGTGCTCGCCAACGAGGGCTTCAAGCCGATGGTTTACTGCGCCGACGATCCGATCGCTGCGCAGCAACTGGAAGAAGCGGGCGCAGTCGCGATCATGCCGCTCGGCGCGCCGATCGGATCGGGACTCGGGATCCAGAACCGGGTAACGATCCGCCTGATCGTCGAAGGTGCCAAGGTGCCGGTGTTGGTCGACGCGGGCGTCGGTACGGCAAGCGATGCTGCGGTGGCGATGGAACTGGGCTGTGACGGCGTGCTCATGAACACCGCGATCGCCGAGGCCAAGGACCCGATCCGGATGGCGCGCGCGATGAAACTGGCGGTCGAAGCAGGCCGCGATGCCTACCTGGCGGGCCGCATGGCCACGCGGAAGTATGCCGATCCGAGTTCGCCGCTGGCCGGACTCATATAAACCCTTCGCTAACCATAGCGGGGATAAATAGCTCTAAACGGGCGCGCGAATCGTCCGTCGAGGAGCCACTATGGAAGCCGCACTGACCATCGCCGAGCTGCGCGAATTCGCCAGCTTCTCGCCCGCCGAACAGCGCTATATCGAGCGCGCGCTCGATATCGGGCTCGGCCGGTGCGACGTGATGGTCGAGTGGGGCGGACGGCAGGATGCCGAGGACGCACTTCGCGGCCATATCGCTGCCTATGATCGTCTCGACGAACTGCGCGCCGCGCATCCCGATACGCTGGCGCTGGTCGGACTCGATTCGTTCATGGGCGTGCTGATGCAGCTGACGCTGTTCGATTTGTCGCAGGGCGCGATCGAGAGCTTCTCGGCCTATCGCTTTCTCTACGAACGCCTGCTCGGTGCCGAAGTGCGCCCGTGGCTGCCCGCCGCCTTCTGCGCCGCGAGTGCGCTGCCGCAGATCGAGCCCGAACGCCGCAAGGACCTGCTCCAGTCGCTGAGCGAAGCCGCGGCGACCGCGCCCGGCTGGTCGACCCAGGCGCCGTGCTTCTATCCCGAATGGGTAGAAAAAGAGGTCGCGTAACCTTCTTTGGTCTTCAAGCGCCGGCCGCGGGCTCTCCCGCCCGCTTGGCTTCGGTTCAACCGTCCGCCGCGCAGTCCCGCTTGTGCACGCTGCCGCGTGCTTGATCGTCGTCAGCTTCGATAGAGCCCGGCCAGCCGGTCGCCGTAGCGCTCTTTCAGCTTGTGCCGGCGGATCTTGAGACTGGGGGTCATCTCCTCGTTTTCGATCGAGAAGGGCTCGTCGGCGAAGGCGTATTTGCGGACCTTTTCGACCACCGAGAGATCCTTGTTCACGCGGTCGATCGCGGTGCGGATCGCGCGCTGGAATTCGGGCAGGTTCGGCAGTTCGGAGCAGTCGAACTTCTTGCCCTGCGCCTTGCACCAGTCCGCCATCCACTCCGCGTCGGGCACGATCAGCGCGACGAGGTGCGGCTTGCGGTCCCCGAACACCATTGCCTGCGCGATTTCGGGCTGCAACGTCAGCATGCCCTCGATCCGCTGGGGTGCCACGTTGTCGCCCTTGTCGTTGACGATCATGTCCTTCTTGCGATCGGTGATCTTGATCCGGCCGCGCTCGTCGAGGTGACCGATATCGCCCGTATGGAGCCACGGCCCGCCCTCGGGATCGGCGGGGTCGACCTTGAGCGTGCGCGCGGTTTCGGCTTCGTTGCGCCAATAACCCTGCATCACGAGCTCGCCGCGCACGAGGATCTCGCCGTCCTCGGCGATCCGGCACTCAACGCCCTTCATCGGCGGACCGACCGTGTCCATCTTCAACCCGACGCTGGGGCGATTGCAGCTGATCACCGGGCCGGCCTCGGTCTGGCCGTAGCCCTGCAGCATGGTCAGGCCCATCGCATCGAAGAACACGCCGATTTCGGGATTGAGCGGCGCCCCGCCCGAAACCATCGCTTTCATCCGTCCGCCGAAGCGCTGGCGGATCTTGGGCCGGAGCGTCTTCTCGAGGATCAGGTCCATCGGCTTGTCGAGGAGGCTCTCACGCCCTTGCGCCTTTTTCTCGCCGATCGACAGCGCGCGGTCCATCAGCAGATTGGGGAGGCGCCCCTGCTTCTCGATCTGCTTCATGATCCGCGTGCGCAGCACTTCGAACAGGCGCGGAACGACGACCATGATGGTGGGACGCACCTCTTCTATATTCGAGGCGAGTTTCTCGAGCCCCTCGGCGTAGTAGATCTGCGCACCCATCCCGATCGGGAGGAACTGGCCGCCGGTGTGTTCGTAGGCGTGGCTCAGCGGCAGGAAAGAGAGGAACACTTCGTCCTCCCAGCCGAAATCGTGCGCGAGGATTTCCGCTGCGCCGGCCACGTTCATCAGGATCATGCCGTGATGCTGGAGCACGCCGCGCGGTGCGCCGCCGGTGCCCGAGGTGTAGATGATGCAGGCGGTATCGCCGCGCTTGATGCCCGCGATCCGCGCGTCGACGGCTTCGCGCGCGGCCGCGACGTCGCCGCTCGCGACGTCGTCCCACGCGTGGCAATCGGTCTCGATTCCCAATTGCGGCATGCGGAAAGTGTCGATCGTGATGACGTGACCGACCCGGTCAGTGTTGAGCACGGCGGGCAACAGCGCCTTGCCGAGCTTCTCGTTCGAAACGATGACCGCGCGGGCGTCCGAATCCTCGATGATATGCGTGTGGTCGCGCTCGGTATTGGTGACGTAGGCGGGCACGGTGATGCAGCCCGCGGCCATGATCGCGAGGTCCGCGATGCACCATTTCGGGCGGTTTTCCGAAACGAGGATGACGCGATCGCCTTCCTTGAGGCCGAGTTTGCGCAGGCCTTCGGCCAGCAGGCAGACTTGCCGCGCCGCCTCGGCCCAGCTGATCGGTTGCCATTCGCCCTCGTGCTTGGCCCACAGGAACGGCGTTTCGCCGCGCGCATCGGCGCGTTTCAGGAATAGCTCTACGAGGTTCTGCGCCTCGTCGAAATCGGACAGCTGCACCGGGGAGGAACTCCTCGCTGTTTGTGTTTTTTGCGTCGCCCGTCGGGCGCTTAGCCAAGGAGGGTGGGGATAGTCGCTCGTTCGAACAGCGGCAAGTCAGGCCCCCTTTTGGGACGGATCGAGAATCCCGTCGAGCCGCGGATCATGGCGCCCGCGCCAGCCGTCGGGCGTGCGGATCGCACCGACCGCGCGGAAGGGCGGCGAGGCGGGGCGGACGTTCTGATGGCCGAGCGCCTCGAGCGCGCCGATCTGCGCCTCGAGCCAGCTGCCCTGCTCGACTACCACCGTCCGGCCGAAATCCATTGCCAGCGGCAGGGCGAGTGCATCGTCCAGCGACATCCCGAAATCGATCACGCCGATGATGCTGCGCGCGACCTGGACGGGGATGGTCGATCCGCCCGCCGCGCCGATCATCAGGAACGGGCGTCCCGCGGGATCCCACACCAGCGTCGGTGCCATCGAGCTGCGCGGGCGCTTGCCGCCCTCGACCCGGTTGGCGACGGGCACGCCGTCCTTGGCGGGCGAGAAGCTGAAATCGGTCAACTCGTTGTTGAGATAGTAGCCGCCGAACTGGAGGCCCGATCCGAAGCCGCCCTCGATCGTCGAGGTGTAGCTGATCATGGTGCCGGCGCTGTCGGTGACGACGAAATGGGTGGTGCCATTCTCGATCGGCTCGTCGCCGTCCGCGCGTGCTTGGGGAGCGCCCTCGGGCACGCCCGCCTCGTAGCTCTGCGCGCGTTCCGGATCGATCAGCGCCGATCGGCGCGCGAGATAATCGGGTGCGACCAGCCCTTCGACCGGCACCGACACGAAATCGCTGTCGCCGGTGTACAGTTCGCGATCGGCATAGGCGAGCTTCTGGGATTCGAGGAACAGGTGCCAGAATTGCGGATTGCGCGGCCCGAGCGCGGCGAGGTCGAACCGTTCGAGCTGACCGAGCATGGCAAGCACCGCGATCCCGCCCGAGGACGGCGGGCCCATCCCGCAAATGCGATAGCTGCGATAGATCCCGCAGACGGGCGCACGCTCGCGGGCCCGGTAGGAGGAAACGTCGCTGGGGGTCATCCCGGCGGCGAGAGGGGTAGCTGCGGCCACGGTCGCGGCCAGTTCCGCCGCGGGTTCCGCGCCATACATCGCCTCGGGGCCCTGCGCGGCGATCGCGCGCAGGCTGGCGGCGAGTTCGGGGCGGAGGATGCGCGTACCGACCGGCCTGGGGTCGCCCGCCTCGGTGTAAAAGGTCGCGCGCATCAGCGGGTCGGCCCCGGCACGGTCGATATTGCCCTCGAGCGAGCCGTTGAGCCGCGGGTTCATCAGGAACCCCTCGTCTGCCAGCCGGATTGCGGGCGCGAACAGCGCCGCCCACGGCAGCTTGCCGTATTTGTCGTGCGCCAGCTTGGCGAGTGCGACATTTCCCGGCACGCCCACGCTGAGGCCGGTCAGCACGACGTCGCGATAGCTCTTGGCCTTGCCCTCGGTGTCGAGGAACCAGTCGGCGCCCGCCGCGGCGGGCGCGGTCTCGCGCCCGTCGAAACTCTCGACCGAACCGTCGGGCAGGCCGCGCAGCATGAAGCCGCCGCCACCGATCCCCGAGCTCTGCGGTTCGACCACGGTGAGCGCGAGCATGGTCGCGATCGCCGCATCGGTCGCGCTGCCACCCTGTCGCAGCATTTCCATCCCCGCTTCGGCGGCGCGCGGATCGGCCGAGGCGACGGTGCCTACATCGGTGGGAGGCGCAGTTTCGGTGGGGAGCGTCGCGCAGGAAACGAGCGCGAGCGGGGCGATGCTGACGAAGAGGCGCTTTAACATGCGCGCGGTGCTATTCGGTTCCGACCGCCTCGGCAATCGAAGAGAAGCCGTCGCGTTTCATGAGGCGTTCGAGCCCGGCGACGATCCGCGCTGCGAGCCCCGGTCCTTCATAGACCATCGCACTGTAAAGCTGGACGAGGCTCGCCCCGGCGCGGATGCGCGCCCAGGCGTCCTCGGCACTACCGATGCCGCCCACCCCGACGAGCGGCACTGCGCCGCCGGTCGCCTTGCGGAAATCGCGAACTCGCTGCTGGGCGAGATCGCGCAGAGGAGCGCCCGACAGACCCCCGGCCTCTCCCGCCGCGCGCGATGTGAGGTTCGGGCGTTCGACGGTGGTGTTCGAAACGATCAGCGCGCCCAGCCGCTTGGCAATTGCCAGCCGCGCGATATCGTCGATATCGGCTGGTAGCAGGTCGGGCGCGACCTTGAGGAACACCGGCGGCGCGTTTTCACCGGCAGCCTCTTTCACCCCGTCGATCAGCGCACCCAATGCCTGCGGGTCCTGCAATGCGCGCAGGCCGGGCGTGTTGGGGCTGGAGACGTTGATCGCGAGATAGGAGGCATAGGGCGCGACCGCGCGCGCCATCACCGCGTAATCGGCGATGCGGTCGTCCGAATCCTTGTTCGCGCCGATATTGATGCCGACGATGCCGGGCCTGCCGTGGCGCTTCTCGAGCCGTGGCAGCGCCGCCGGCAGCCCGCCATTGTTGAACCCCATGCGGTTGATAACCGCACGGTCCTTCTCGAGCCGGAACAGGCGCGGCTTGGGATTGCCCGCCTGCGGGCGCGGGGTCAGCGAGCCGATCTCGGTGAAGCCGAAGCCGAGGCCGAGGACGGCGTCGGGCACCTCTCCATCCTTGTCGAACCCGGCCGCCATGCCGAGCGGATTGGGAAAGTGCAGCCCGGCAACATCCACGGCCAGGTTTCCGGCTGCCTGCGGGCCGCGCAGCGGCGAAAGCTTGAGGGTCTCGATCGTCAGCCGGTGCGCGCGCTCGGCGTCGAGCGTGAAGATGCCGGGGCGGAGCAGTTTGTAGATCACGCAGAAGGCCTAGTCCGCCCTCGGCTTCCTGTCGATGCGGTTGCCAAGCGCTGCGCACAGCCGCATGGAGACCGCAACCCAAGGGAGAGAACCATGACCAAGAAGATCCTTCTCGCCGCCACCGCGCCCTTCGCATTGGGCGCCTGCACCACGATCCCGGCCGACGATATCGATCGCACTGCGGATACCATCGCCGACGCCGTGGTCGATGCGATCGACGGCGACGAGGACGAGCAGAGCGAGGAACTCGCCGCGTTCTTCGAGGCCTATGACGAAGCGCAGCTCGAAATGTCGCCGATCTCGAAATCCTATCGCGGCATCATCGACGAGGATTACGGCAAGTGGGACGATGTGTCCGATGCCGCCGAGATCCGGGCCGAACGCCTGCAGCAGGATTACGCCGCGCGGCTGGCGCGCGAGTTCGACCTTACCGATCTCGAAGGGCAGGATGCGCTCAGCTATCGCCTGTTCCTCGCCCAGGCGGCGCGCTCGGCCTCGCTGTTCCCGTTTCGCGACAACGGCTACATATTCAACCAGATGTTCGGCGCGCAGTCGCAGGGTCCGGCCTTCCTGATCAATATCCACCGGGTCGCGAACCGCGACCATGCCGAGGCCTATGTCAGCCGCATCGCGGAAATGGGCGACGCACTCGACACGCTGACGGCTGAATCGCGCGAGCGCGCGGCCAATGGCGTCATGCCGCCCAAATTCGTCTACGCCTACGTCATCAGCGATATCGAAAACCTGCTCGGGGCGGGCGACGACAACGCGATTCTCGAGGATTTCGCGGGCAAGGTCGACGCGCTCGAAATCTCCGCAGCAGACAAGGCCGAACTGAAGGCTCAGGCGCTTGCGGCTTGGCACAGCGAAGCGCGCCCCGCCTATGAGCGCGTCCTCGCCGAAATGGAGCGCCAGCAGGCGATCGCGGGCACCGATGACGGTATCTGGCGGTTCGATGACGGCGCAGCCTATTACGATGCGCTGCTTGCCAGCTACACCACCACCAACCTCACCGCCGACCAGATCCACAATATCGGCCTGCGCGAAGTGGCCCGCATCCACGGCGAGATGCGCGACATCATGGACCAGGTCGGGTTCGAGGGCAGCCTCCAGGACTTCTTCGAATACACCCGTACCGACGACCGCTTCTTCTACGACACGCGCGAGCAATACCTGGCCGATGCGCGCGCCGCGGTCGATCGCCTGACGACCAAGCTGCCCGAATATTTCGGCACGCTTCCCGAAGCCCCGTTTGTCATCAAGCCGGTCGAGGCGTTTCGCGAGAAGAGCGCGGGCAAGGCGTTCTACCAACGCCCGGCGCCCGACGGTTCGCGCCCCGGAACCTATTACGTGAACCTCTACAATCTGAAGGACATGAGCAAGAACGAGCTCGAGGCGCTCGCCTATCACGAGGCGATCCCCGGGCATCACCTCCAACTCGCAATCCAGACCGAGCTCGAGGGCCTGCCCGCCTTCCGCCAGTTCGGCGGCGTGACCGCCTATTCGGAAGGCTGGGGCCTCTATTCGGAGGAACTGGGCAAGGACATGGGCTTCTACAACGACCCCTATTCGGACTTCGGCCGGCTGGGGATGGAACTGTGGAGAGCCTGTCGACTGGTGGTGGATACCGGCATCCACTCGAAGCGCTGGAGCCGCGAACGGGCGATCCAGTACCTCAAGGACAACACCCCCAATCCCGACGGCGACATTCGCAAGGCGATCGAGCGTTATATCGTCATGCCGGGCCAGGCGACCGCCTACATGATCGGCAAGCTCAAGATCATGGAACTGCGCGAACGTGCCCGCACCGAACTGGGCGCCGACTTCGACATTCGCGGATTCCACGACGTCGTGCTGACCAACGGCCCGGTGCCGCTGAGCATCCTCGAGGAGAATGTCGACGCGTGGATTGCGGCGGAGAAGTGATTCGTTTGTTTTAAGCCCCTCAGACGCCGGGCGCGGGCCATCCGGCCCGCTTGGCTTCGCGGCATAAGCCGCGGCGTGCAGTCGCACGCGTGCGCGCTACCGCGCGCAAATTCAGGACGGATATCGCTGGCCTGACTCCAAGCGGATACGATCGAGACGGTCGTCCGCAGCGCGGCTAGCGCAAGGCAAGGGCGACCGCCCGCCCGCAGCAGCCCCGCAGCGAAGCGAAGGGAATGGCTGCGAGGACGCACGCGCGGATGCGCGGGCGGAGGACTAGCGGAGGACTAAACGCTAACGACTCGCAACAGGCGGGTTTTGGTTGAAATCGGACGGTTTCGCTCCGATTTGGGCTGCATGCGCCTCAGCAACCTTGCAGATTACGCCATCGTCACGATGAGCGCCGCGGCCCGCCATTGCGGCGGGGGGCGAACGTCTGCGGGCGAGCTGGCGGCGGAAACCGGGCTTCCGGTCCCCACGGTGCAGAAGCTCGTGAGCAAGCTTTCGTCCGCGGGATTGCTGCGCTCGACGCGTGGCGCGGGCGGCGGATTGCAGCTCGCGCGCCCGGCGGCGGCGATCACGATGGCCGATATCGTCGAGGCGGTCGAAGGCCCGATCGCGCTCACGGCCTGCGTCGAAGGCGAGGACTGCGCGGTCGACCACACTTGCTCCGTCCGCCCCCACTGGCCGCTGATCAACGAGGCCCTGCGCGGCGCGCTGGCCGATATTCCGCTGACGCAACTCGCGCAGCAGAGAGAAATTGCATGACCGAAGAAACCCAAGTCCAGGACCGCCCCGAGCAAGACCGGGAAGCGAAGGAAGCCGCCGCGAAGGCCGCCGAATACGAATTCGGCTGGCATTCGGACATCGATACCGAATTCGCGCCCAAGGGCCTCACCGAGGACACGGTGAAGTACATCTCCGCCAAGAAGAAAGAGCCCGAATGGATGCTCGAATGGCGGCTCAAGGCGTTCCGCCTGTGGCAGGAGATGGAAGAGCCCAACTGGGCCAAGCTCGGCTATCCTAAGATCGATTACCAGGACGCCTATTACTACGCCGAACCGAAGAAGAAGCCCGAGCTCGAATCGCTCGACGAGCTCGATCCGGACATCAAGTCGGTCTACGACAAGCTCGGCATCCCGCTTGCCGAACAGGAAGTGCTTGCCGGGGTGAAGGGCGCGCGCAAGGTCGCGGTCGATGCGGTATTCGACAGCGTCAGCGTCGCCACGACTTTCCGCGAGGAGCTGACCAAGGCCGGCGTGATCTTCATGTCGATCAGCGAGGCGATCCGCGAATATCCCGAGCTGGTGAAGAAGTGGCTCGGCAAGGTCGTGCCGCAACGCGACAACTACTTCGCCACCTTGAATTGCGCGGTCTTTTCCGACGGCACCTTCGTCTACGTTCCCGAGGGCGTACGCTGCCCGATGGAGCTCAGCACGTATTTCCGCATCAATGCGGAGAACACCGGCCAGTTCGAACGGACGCTGATCATCGCCGAGAAGGGGAGCTACGTTAGCTACCTCGAAGGCTGCACCGCGCCGATGCGCGACGAGAACCAGCTCCACGCCGCGGTGGTCGAGCTGGTCGCGATGGACGATGCCGAGATCAAATATTCGACCGTGCAGAACTGGTATCCCGGCAATGCCGAGGGTGTCGGCGGGATCTACAATTTCGTCACCAAGCGCGGCCTGTGCCAGGGCGCGCGCAGCAAGATCAGCTGGACCCAGGTGGAAACCGGCAGCGCGGTGACGTGGAAATACCCTTCCTGCGTGCTCAACGGCGTGGACAGCGTGGGCGAATTCTATTCCGTCGCGGTGACCAACAACCACCAGCAGGCCGATACCGGCACCAAGATGATCCACAATGCCAGCGGCACGCGCAGCACGATCATCTCCAAGGGCATCAGCGCGGGCCAATCGCAGAACACCTATCGCGGGCGCGTGGCGGTGGCGGCCAATGCCGAGAACGTGCGCAACCGCACCGAATGCGACAGCCTGCTGATCGGCGACCGCTGCGGCGCGCACACCGTGCCCTATATCGAGGTCAAGAATCCCAGCGCCCAGATCGAGCACGAGGCCACCACCAGCAAGATCAGCGACGACCAACTGTTCTACGCCATGCAGCGCGGGCTCGACGAGGAGCAGGCGATGGCGCTGATCGTCAACGGCTTCGCGAAGGAGGTGCTGAAGGAACTGCCGATGGAATTCGCGGTCGAGGCGCAGAAGCTGCTCGCGATCTCGCTCGAAGGGAGCGTAGGATGACCGACCGCAAAACCCTCCAGCTCCGCGATCCCTCCGAGCAGTCCGACGACACCCCCGCGATCAAGAAGAAGGGGCGCGGGTGGGAGATTTCGGAGAAGCGGCTCGATGCGCTGCACGAGCGGGCGCGCGAGATGCGGCGCTTTTCCTCCGATGCGCACAAGGCGCTGGCCAAGCGCTTCGCCGAGGCGGACATGGGGCCGTATACGTTCAAGCGCCACGCGGTGGTCGGCTCGGCGATCGTCGATTTCGCCTGCCACAAGCTCGGCATGGCGATCGATATCGACGAGGAAGGCGAGAACGAGACGCTCGCCAAGCGTCGCGACAAGAGCCTCGAGGCGGTCGGCATCCGCGTGATGCGGATCAAGGCCGAGGACATCCTCGAACGGATCGACGACGTGCTCCCGCGCATCACCGCCGGCATGCGCATGCGCATCGCCGACAAGCGCGAAGCCCGCGCCGCGCACCGGGCGCAAGGCAAGCGCGACCGCCCGGCGCCCGAAAGTCCAACCCAAGCCACCGACGAGAGCGGGGGCGAGCAATGAAGCGTCTTATGCTCTTGCTCTCCGCGGCTCTGGCGGCGAGCGTCACTATGCCCGCATCGGCGACCGACAATACGCGCGCAGAAGAGCGGTTGCGGGCTTGCCTCTCGGCCGGTTCGATCAACCACCCGCACACCGAGCTGCTTGCCGCCATCGTCGCGGTACGCGCGCTGTGCGGGGTCGAAATCAAGCGCGTGCGCACCGAACGCGTGACCAGGGCGCGCAAGGGCCTGGTCGGCAGGCAGGCCGAACGCGCGGAACGCCAGGCGATCCGCAATCTCAACGACGAGATCGCCGTCGCGATCGCCAATTTTACCGGGCTGCGCGGATGACACCGAAGACCATCGCCATCGTCCTCCCACTCCTCGCCATCATCGCGACCACCGTCGCGATCGCGATGGCGCACAAGAAAGATTCCGATGCTCAAGATTGAAAACCTCCACGCCGAAATTGACGGCAAGGCCATCCTCAAGGGGCTGACGCTCGAAGTGCAGCCGGGCGAGGTCCATGCGATCATGGGCCCCAACGGCGCGGGCAAGTCGACGCTCGCCTATGTGCTGGGCGGCCGCCCGGGCTACGAAGTGACCGACGGTTCGGTGACGTTCGGCGGTAAGGACCTGCTCGATCTCGAACCGCACGAGCGCGCCGCCGCCGGCCTGTTCCTCGGCTTCCAGTACCCGGTCGAGATTCCCGGCGTCTCCAACGTCCAGTTCCTGCGCGAGGCCTTGAACGCCCAGCGCGAGGAGCGCGGCGAGGAGAAGCTGACCGGCGGGGAGTTCCTCAAGCTCGCCAAGGAGAAGGCGGGGCTGCTCAAGCTCGACATGGACATGCTCAAGCGGCACGTGAACGTCGGCTTTTCGGGCGGCGAGAAGAAGCGCGCCGAGATGGTCCAGATGGGTATTCTCGACCCGCAATTCGCCGTTCTCGACGAGACCGATAGCGGGCTCGACATCGATGCGCTGCGCGTGGTGGGCGATGGGATCAACGCGATCATGCGCCAGCCCGACAAGGGCGTGCTGCTGATCACCCACTATCAGCGCCTGCTCGAAGTGGTGAAGCCCGACAAGGTCTCGATTCTAAGCGACGGGCGCATCGTGCGCACCGGCGGGCCCGAACTCGCCATGCAGCTCGAGGAAGAGGGCTACGATCGGGTCATGGAGACGGCATGACCGAAGCCCTGATTCTCCCCACCACTCGCGACGAGGCCTGGCGCTATTCCGATGTCGCCGCGCTCGAAGGGATGGACCTGTCCACCTTCGACGACTGGCGCGACATCGAGGTGCCCGCGGGCGAGAGCTTCCGCGACGTCATAGCGATCACTGACGAGAACACCGGTCCCGACGAGACCGTGCTGCATCGCCTTCGCGTGCGGCTCGGCGAAGGCGCGCGCTGCGAACTGTTCGGACTGATTGCGGCCGGGCGGCTTGGCCGCGTCGAAGTGGTCGTGACGCTGGCGCGAGGGAGCCATTTCGAGCTCGGCGGCGTGACCGTCGGCGGGCGCGAGACGACGCGCGAATTCGTCACCCGGATGGCGCATGAGGAACCCGAGGCGACCAGCAACCAGACCGTGCGTTCGGTCCACTGGGGCAAGGGCACGGGCAATTTCCTCGGCCGGATCGACGTCGTGCGCAATGCGCAGAAGACCGACGCCGCGCAAAGCTTCAAGGGCCTGCTGCTTGAAAAGGGCGCGAGCGTGAACTCGGTGCCGCAACTCGAGATCTTCGCCGACGACGTCAAATGCGCCCACGGAGCCGCGATCGGCCAGCTCGACGAAAGCGCACGCTTCTACATGGCTTCGCGCGGGCTCTCGCCCGATCTTTCGCGGAGGCTGCTGGTGCAGGCCTTTATCGGCGACGCCTTCGTCGCGCTCGACGACGAGGAGCAACGCGAGGCGCTGATGCAGGCCGCGCTCGACAAGCTGGACCGGCACTTGTGAGCACCGCCCCAGTCCTCGACCGCAAGGCGGATTTTCCAGGCCTCGTCACCGCGGGCGGCAAGCCGTGGCACTATCTCGACACCGCCGCCTCGGCGCAGAAGCCGCTGGCAGTGATCGACGCGATGAGCCGGGCGCTGGGAAGCGATTACGCCACCGTCCATCGCGGGGTCTATAATCGCTCGGCGCAGATGACGCTGGGCTACGAAGCCGCGCGCAAGCGGGTGGCGGACTTCATCGGTGCGAAAAGCGAGAACGAGATCGTGTTCGTGCGCGGCGCGACCGAGGGGATCAACCTCGTCGCGCAGACGTGGGGTGCGGCCAATATCGGCGCGGGCGACCGGATCATGCTATCCACGCTCGAGCACCATTCGAACATCGTCCCGTGGCAGATGCTCGCCGAGCGCGTGGGCGCGCAAATCGACGTCTGCCCGCTGACCGAGGACGGGTTGATCGATCTCGATTGGCTCGAAGCCAATTTGACCGAGCGCCACAAGCTCGTCGCGCTCGCCCATGTCTCGAACGTGCTCGGTTCAGTGCTCGGCGCGAAACGCGCGGCGAAGGCTGCGCATGCGGTCGGCGCGAAGCTGCTGCTCGACGGCTGCCAGGCCGCGCCCCGCATGCGGCTGGCAATGGATGAGCTCGACTGCGATTTCTACGTCTTTTCGGGCCACAAGCTCTACGGTCCGACCGGGATCGGCGTGCTCTGGGCGCGCGAAGAACTGCTCGACGCGATGCCGCCGTGGCACGGTGGCGGCGCGATGATCGACAAGGTCTCGTTCGAAAAGACCACCTATGCCCCGCCGCCGCAGCGGTTCGAGGCGGGTACGCCGATGATCACCGAGGCGATCGCGCTCCACGCGGCGATCGATTATGTCGACAGCGTCTGTGGCTCCGGCGGCATGGAACGCCTGTTCGAGCATGAAAGCAACCTTGCAACCAAGGCGCGCGCGGCGCTGCGCGACACCAACAAGGTGACGCTGTTCGGCCCCGAAAAAAGCGCCGGGATCGTAAGTTTCGCGCTCGACGGGGTTCACCCGCACGATCTGGGCACCATATTGGACGAGGAAGACGTCGCGATCCGTGCCGGCCATCATTGCGCGCAGCCGCTGATGGAACATCTCGGCGTCAGCGCCACCGCGCGCGCCAGTTTCGGCCTCTACAACGACGAAAGCGATATCGACGCGCTGATGCGCGGGATCGAGAGAACACTCAGGATTTTCGGATGAGCGACAACAAGGATTACGTCGCGGCGCCCTCGCCGCTCGACCAGGCGGACATGATGCCGCCCAAACCGCCGCGTGCACGCGTTTCGGATGCGGTCGACGACGACGCGCCCTCGGAGAGCGCGGGTGAGAAGTTCGAGCGCAAGCGCGATTACCTCG
Organism: Pseudoblastomonas marina; assembly: GCF_034374265.1. Lineage (NCBI taxonomy): Bacteria > Pseudomonadati > Pseudomonadota > Alphaproteobacteria > Sphingomonadales > Erythrobacteraceae > Pseudoblastomonas > Pseudoblastomonas marina. The sequence continues at coordinate 2,418,612 of NZ_CP139718.1, forward strand.
CCGGCTTCCTCGACAAGCAGCCCGAAGCCGCGCCGACCACAGGCGATGGCGGAGAGTTGCAGCAGAAGGTCGTGGACGCGCTCAAGGAAATCTACGACCCCGAAATCCCGGTCAACATCTACGATCTCGGCCTGATCTACGGTGTCGAAGTTTCGGACGAGTCGGACGTAAAGGTGATCATGACGCTCACCACGCCGAATTGCCCGGTCGCGGAGACGATGCCGGGCGAAGTCGAACTGCGCGCGGGCTCGGTCCCGGGCGTGCGTCATGCCGAGGTCGATCTCGTCTGGGATCCGCCCTGGGGCCCCGACAAGATGACCGACGAGGCGCGCCTCGAACTCGGTATGCTATAAGGTGCTGTCATGACCGACACGAAAACCCGTACCCGCCCTGCCGCCGTCATCCTGACGCTTGCCGCCGAACAGCGCGTCGCCGAGCTGATGGCGAAGGCGCCCGAAGACGCGATCGGGGTCAAGCTCTCGACCCCGCGCCGCGGCTGTTCGGGCCTCGCCTACTCGGTCGACTACGTGACCGAGGAGCAGGGCTTCGACGAGAAGATCGAGACCCCGGGCGGCACCTTCTACATCGACGGGGCGAGCGTGCTCTACCTCGTCGGCAGCACGATGGACTGGGTCGAGGACGATTTCACCGCCGGTTTCGTGTTCGAGAATCCCAACGCCAAGGGCGCGTGTGGGTGCGGCGAAAGTTTCATGGTATAGGGCGCGCATGCCCACGCCCTTTCGCCCTCACAAGCTTGGCGGCAATCCGCGCGATGTCCGCGCGACGCACGGTGTGATCGAACTGATCGAGCTTGAGCTCGAAAAGATCAAGATGCGGCTGATGAGCTTTCCCGGACAACAGGACCGCATCGGGTTGAAAGCCGAGCAGGTTCATCTGCAGAAGATCCTCAGGCAACTTCGCCGCAAGCCGCCCGAAGCTGGTCTTGCGGTGCCCGCCGTGCCGCCCAAGGGACCGCCTCCCCAACAAGGCGGGGCTGAAGCGCCGCTCGATTTCGACGACTAACGACCGAGCGCCGCGATGCAGCCGGCGGGATCGACCGATTCACCCGCGGTATTGCGCGCATCGACCCAGGTCGCGCGCCGTTCGCCGCCCCCTTCCAGCGTGTAGAGATAGACATCGAGCAGGCAGGCCTGCCCGGCGAATTGCAGCTTGCGCGCATCGCCTTCGGAAAGGTCGATGCGCGGCTGGCCGAAGCGGGCCACAAGTTGCGCGGCGGTGGCGTCGACCACCCCTTCCAGCCCGCGCCCTGTCATCCGGGGCGGGGCCGAGGGAGTCGGCGGAGTCGCGCTGCGGGTGACCGGTTGCGGCGGGATCCTCGGCGGAGCCGAGCCGCCGGCACACCCGGCGAGGGCCAGCGCAAGGAGCAGGGCGGCGTGGAATCTCATCGTGCCTTCCCGTGTACGAGATGGGTCGCCATCGCGGCCCCCAGGAAGGGAGCCAGGAAGTTTACGCCCGGCACCGCAAACAGTGCCGCGACGATCCCGCCCATGACGAAGCGCTCGCCGCCACCGAGCGGCTTGGGCCCAAGTTCGACCTCGTGCCGCGCGGCGACCATCTCCATCAGCTCGCGCCCCAGCAGCAGGGCGTTGACCAGCCAGAATACCGCTGCCGCGCCGACTCCCGTCACCAGCAGGACGAGCGCGAAGGGCAGCGCGACGAGGTTGAACAGCAGCGCGCGGCCCGCCCCCTCGAGCCCGCGCCGCGTCTCGCGCGCGAAACCGAGATCCCGGGCCTGCGCGGCGCGGTCGGGATAGAATTTCGCTTCGACCGCCTTGACCACGTCGTCGGCAAAGAACTGCAGTGCCGCCATCGCGACGATCCGCCACAGCAGCCATGCGCCGATCACCACGCCGAGCACCGACAGCGCCCCGCGCACGCCCTGCGCCCCGGCGAAGGCCCCGTCCTGCAGGCCTGCCGCGCCCAAGCCCCAGTCGAGCGCGATCCAGCCCGCGGTGCCGAGCACGATGAAGGCGACCAGCGCCAGCCCCACGCTCTTGAGCAACAGGGCGAGGACCCGCCGGTCGGCGAGCTGGCGGACGGCAAGGGCGAGTGCACGCAACATCGCCAGCACGAATCGGGCGCTACCTGCCCGCTGTCAACGCTTGGCAGGGCGCGGACGAACCGTTAGGCGCGCCCCCACACCATTTACGCCCTACAGGATTTTTCATGACCGAACCCCGCTACGACGTGATCGCGATCGGCAATGCCATCGTCGACGTGATGGCCCCGTGCTCCGACGAGCTGATCGACGAACTCCAATTGAACAAGGGCGGGATGACGCTGGTCGACGACGAGGGGGCCGCCATGCTCTACGACGCGATGGGACCGGCACGCGAAATCTCGGGCGGCTCGGCGGCGAACACGCTGGCCGGCATGGCCGCGCTCGGCGCACAATGCGCGTTCATCGGCCAGGTCGCGAAGGACCAGCTCGGCGATGTCTTCAGCCACGATATCCGCGCCGTCGGCATCGATTACGACACGCCCGCGCGCGAGGGCGACCCGGCCACCGGGCGTTGCCTGATCTTCGTCACCCCCGATGGCGAGCGCACGATGAACACCTTCCTCGGCGCGAGCACTTACCTGCCAAAGGAAGCGCTCGACGAGGACCTGATCGCGAGTGCGGGCGTGCTCTATCTCGAAGGCTATCTGTGGGATCCCGAAGAACCGCGCCGCGCCATGCGTCGCGCGATCGAGGTCGCGCGGGCGGCAGGCCGCAAGGTCGCCTTCACCGCGTCGGAAAGCTTCGTGATCGATCGCCATGGTGACGATTTCCGCGCGCTGATCGAAGACGGCCTGGTCGACATCATGTTCGTCAACGAGAGCGAGCTCGCCACGCTGACCGGCGAGGACGATTTCGAAGCGGGCCTCAAGGCGCTCGACGGCAAGCTGCCGATCCTCGTTGCGACCCGCAGCGAAAAGGGCGCGGTCGCCATCGCCCACGGCACCCGCGCCGAAGTGCCCGCGGCCCCGGTCGAAGAGGTGGTCGACACCACCGGGGCAGGCGACCTCTTCGCCGCCGGGTTCCTCACCGGCCACGTGCGCGGCGAGAGCCTCGAGCGCTGCCTGGAAATGGGCGCGATCTGCGCCGCCGAAATCATCTCGCACTACGGCGCGCGGCCCGAGGCGGACTTGCAGGACCTGGTGGGGTAGAGTCTTCGTTTCTCGCGCACCCATCCGGGCGCGCGTCCTCCCTGCTATTCCCTTCGCTACGCTACGGGGCAGGTCCGGGCCGGCTGTCTCCGCGGCTTATGCCGCGAAGCAAAGCGGGCCGGATGGCCGGCGGCCGGCGTTTGAGGGATCAAACAAATAACTCACCCCCGCTCCCGCTCGAGTTCGCGCCAGCCGATATCGGTGCGGCAGAAGCCGGTATCGAAATCGAGGCTCATGATCGCCTCGTAGGCGAGGTTGCGCGCGGTGGTGACGCTGTCGGCGAGCGCGGTGACGTTTAGCACCCGGCCACCATTCGCGACCAGCTGTCCGTCCTCGTTGCGCTTCGTGCCCGCGTGAAAGATTTTCGCGCCCGTCTGCTCGGCCGCGCCGACCTTGCAGATCGTGCCGCCCTTTTCGGGCGTGCCGGGATATCCCGGCGCCGCCATCACCACGGTCAGTGCGGCGGATTTCTTCATCGCGATTTCGTCCACCTCCGAGAGCGTGCCGTTGGCGCAGGCGAGCATCAGCTCGACGAGGTCCTCGTCGAGCCGCGCCATCAGCACCTGGCACTCGGGATCGCCGAAGCGGACGTTGTATTCGATCAGCTTGGGACCCTCGCTGGTCAGCATGAGGCCTGCATAGAGCACGCCCGAAAACGGTGTGCCGCGCGCTTTCATCGTGGCGACCGTCGGTTCGACGATCCGCTCCATCACCTCGCGCTGGAGATCGAGGGTCAGGATCGAGGCGGGACTGTAGGCGCCCATTCCCCCGGTATTGGGGCCGGTATCGCCATCGCCGACGCGCTTGTGGTCCTGCGCGGTGCCGAAGGCGCGGACGGTTTCGCCGTCGGCCAGCGCAAAGAAGCTCGCTTCCTCGCCGGTCAGGAATTCCTCGATCACGACTTCGGCGCCGGCCTCGCCGAACCTCCCGCCGAACATGTCGGCGAGCGCGCTGTCGGCCTCGGCGCGGTTGGCGGCGATCACCACGCCCTTGCCCGCCGCGAGGCCATCGGCCTTGAGTACGTAGGGCGGTTCGAAGCGGTCGAGCGCGGTGCGCGCCTCGTCGAGCGAGGTGGTGTGGGCGTAGCCGGCGGTGGGAATATCCGCCTCGCCGCACAGCCGCTTGGTGAAGGCCTTGCTGCCTTCGAGCTGGGCGGCTTCGGCCGAGGGGCCGAATACGGGGATGCCCGCTTCGCGCAGGCTGTCGGCAAGTCCGTCGACCAGCGGGGCCTCGGGCCCGATCACCACGAGCGCGATGTCGTTATCGCGGCAATGTGCGATCACGGCAGCATGGTCGCCGACGTCGAGTGCGACCGATTGTGCGCCGTCGTCCTCCATCCCCGGATTGCCGGGAGCGGCCTGGAGATTGTCGCAACGCGGCGATTGCATCAGCTTCCACGCCAGCGCATGCTCGCGCCCGCCCGATCCGAGTAGAAGGATATTCATGCCCGCAAATCCGCCTTTCGATGACACTGAAGACAACAGTAACGCTCCCGGCCTCGTAGCGAGCGCTCGCGCGGGCGACAACGCCGAGCCGTTTTCGGTCAGCGAGATTTCCGCCCAGCTGAAGCGCACGGTCGAGGACCGGTTCGGGTTCGTCCGCATTCGCGGCGAGCTGTCGGGGGTAAAGCGGGCGGCGTCGGGGCATCTCTACGCCAGCCTCAAGGACGACAAGGCGCGGATCGATGCGGTGATGTGGCGCGGCAGCGTCGACCGGCTCGCCTTCCAGCCCGAGGACGGACTCGAAGTGGTCGCGAGCGGCAAGCTGACGACCTATCCAGGGCGCTCGAACTACCAGATCGTGATCGAGCGGATGGAGGTCGCGGGCGAGGGCGCGCTGCTCGCGCTGCTCGAGAAGACCAAGCAGAGGCTCGGTGCCGAGGGGCTGTTCGATGCCGAGCGCAAGCGGCGCCTGCCACTATTGCCGTGCACGATCGGCGTGGTCACCTCGCCCACCGGCTCGGTGATCCGCGACATCCTCCACCGCCTCGCCGATCGCTTCCCGAGCCACGTGATGGTCTGGCCGGTGATCGTCCAGGGCAAGGGTTCGGCCGAACAGGTCGCGGCGGCGGTGCGCGGGTTCGGGGCGATCGAACCCGGCGGCGCGCTGGCGCGACCCGACGTGCTGATCGTCGCGCGCGGTGGCGGGTCGATCGAGGATTTGTGGGGCTTCAACGAGGAAGTGGTCGCGCGCGCGATCGCCGAGAGCCCGATCCCCGTGATCAGCGCGGTCGGGCACGAGACCGACACCACGCTCGCCGACTTCGCCGCCGACAAGCGCGCGCCCACCCCGACGGCGGCGGCCGAAATGGCGGTGCCGGTGCGGGCCGAGCTGGCTGGCTGGATCTCGGAGCTCGGCCAGCGCCAGCGCGCCGCGACGGGGCGTACGATCGATCTCGGGAAAGAACGGCTCGCGGCGCGCACCGAGCGACTGCCCGACGGCGAATCGCTGCTCCAGCCTTATGCCCAGCGGCTCGACGAATTGGCCGAAAGGCTGCGCCGCGGGCTGGTCGACCGGGCGCGAACCGGGCGTGAGCGGCTGGCGGGCCTGCGTCTCTCGCCGGCCGTGCTCGAGGGGCACCTGCGCCAGGCTCGGCACGCGCTGGCTGCGCAACGGCTGGCTCCGCAACTGGTGCTCGGCCCGCTGGCGCGGCGGCGCGAAAGCCTGGCCGCGCTCGCCCGGCTTGCCGAGCAGCTCCATCCCGACAAGCCGCTGGCGCGTGGTTATGTCCGCGTGATGGCGGGCGACGGCGCGACGCTCACCAGCGCTGCCGGCGCGCGCAAGGCCGACTTGCTGCACCTCAAATTCGCCGACGGGATCGTCGATGCGGTGCCCCAGGGACGGTCGCCGCCGGTCGCGCACAGGCCGAAGCGTGCGAAACCGTCGGCGGCGGGACAAGAAGATTTGTTCGGTTAATCTGCGCTGTGTTAAGGGTCGCGGCATGTTGATGAGTTCCAAAGGTCGCGCGGCGACGCTCCATTACGGCCCCAACGGATTTCGCGTGCTACGCAGCGGCGACCATGTCGTCTGTGCAGTGACCGCAGTGCAGATCCCGCTCGAGGAATTGCGGTACTGGAGTGTCGACCGGCAGGAGCCTTACGCCAATGCGACCGTGGCGGCACAGCGGCTCGCCGGCATCGACGAATGATCGGCAAGTTCGCCACCTCGATCGTCGGCGCGTCGCTACTTGCCGGATGCGCCGCCGACCGCGATGTCGTGACCGAAGCGCCGCCGCAGCCGACCGTCACCTCGGCGCCGGTGGTGGGCAAGCCCGCGCCGACCCCGGCGGCGACCGACCCGGCCCCGAGCCTGCGGGTGACGGGGCAGCTGACGCAGGGCGGCTTCATTCGCGGGACCGCCTCGCGCGGGGTCCGCAGCGTCACGCTCGACGGCGAGCCGCTGCGCGTCGCCGATGACGGCAGCTTCTTCGCCGCGTTCGACCGCGATGCCGACCTCGATCACACGCTCGTGGCGATTTTCGCGAACAAGCGGATCGAACGGCACATCGCGATCACTGCGCGCGACTGGGACATCGAGCGCGTGAATGTCGCGCGACGCCCGGGCGGGATGACCGATGCCTTTTGGCGTATCCGCGAGCCCGAATGGAAGCGGATCGTCGCCGCGCGCGCCGAGGACACCGGGGCGACCGGCTGGAAGCAGGAGTTCTTGTGGCCGGCGACCGGGCGGATTTCGGGCATGTTCGGATCGCAGCGGATCTACCAGGGCGAGCCGGGCAGCTATCATTCGGGGATCGACATCGCCGGCGGCGAGGGGACGACCTATGTCGCTCCCGCCGACGGGGTCGTGGTGCTCGCGACGCCCGAACCGTTCAGCCTCGAGGGCTACCTGCTGATCATCGACCACGGCAACGGGCTCAACAGCGCGTTCCTGCACAATTCGGCGATCCTCGTGCGCGAAGGCGAGACGGTGAAGCGCGGACAGCCGATCGGTCGCATCGGGGCGAGCGGGAGGGCGACCGGGCCGCACCTGCACTGGTCGATCAAGTGGCGCGACGCGCGGCTCGACCCGATCCTGTTCACCGGGCCGATGTAGTGCGGGCTAGCTTCCGAACTATTCGACGCGCTTGGCCTTGACCCCCAGCTGCGTCCGGACCTCGATGAAATAGCTGGTCAGCGCGCCGCGCTTGATCGTCACCTTGTCGCCCACACGCGGCGCATTGAAACGCATCGGGGGATCGGTGATCCGCCACACGGCATTGCCGTCCTCGATCGTGATCAACCACCCGTCGCGGCCGACCCGGGCAACCCGGGTGATGGTCGATTCAATCTCCTCGACCCCCTCTCCATCGTCGAAGAACGGGACCTTGACACCGGAAAAGCCGAACAGGTCCTTGCGCGCCTTCTCCGCTTTCTCGCGGTCGACGATTTCGATCTCGCCGCTTTCCTCCGCGCTCAGCAAAAGCCGCGCCTGTCGGTCGTAACAGGCCAGCCGCGCATCGTTTTCGGCAATCCCGCTACATTTGCGCAGCTCGGCCAGCGGATCCCGGCTATCTTCCTGAGCCGCGGCGGGAAAACCGGCAATCGCGGCGCCCAGCGCAATGTAAAGTACTCCGGAAACCCTCATCACATCCCTCCGTGTCTCGGGTCAGGATATATCCGCAACAACCGGAAAGCCACTGTAGCAAATTAGTCACAATCTATGAGCAATGCAGCCAGCGCCGCCGCTGCCGATTGCGCGCCTCCCCCCACTTTCGTTAGGCTTGCGCCAGTTCCGGGTCTTTTGCCCCGGGCTAAAGCTATGGACCATAGAGCACGCCTCCGGGCCTGCTTCTTCAAGGGGACAATAATGTCGAATCGATTTAACAAGGCGGCGCTCCTTTCGGGCGGTGCGATTGCGGCGATGGCTCTTGCCACTCCCGCGCTCGCGCAGCAGACGACCGACGACGCCACCGATCAGGAAACCGCGATCCAGACGAGCGAAGGGGCCGAAGAAGGTGCCACCACTCGCGTGACGATCACCGGTTCGCGCATCGTGCGCAACGACCTCGACACCGCCGCGCCGATCGCGGTCGTGCAGGACGAGGAATTCAAGCTCTCGGGCACCGTGAACGCCGAGCAGGTCATCAACACCCTGCCGCAGGTCATTCCGGGCACGACCGCTTTCTCGAACAACCCCGGCAACGGCACCGCGGACCTCAACCTCCGCGGCCTCGGCCAGAACCGTAACCTCGTGCTGGTCAACGGCCGTCGTTACATGTTCTACGATCCGGGCCAGATCACCGACATCAACACGATCCCGACCTTCCTCGTCGGCAGTGTGGACGTCGTGACCGGCGGTGCCTCGGCCGTTTACGGTTCGGACGCGATCGCGGGCGTTACCAACTTCAAGCTGCGCTATGTCGACGGCATCGAAGCTGGTGGCCAGTACTCGATCACCGAACGCGGCGACGGCTCGCGCTACAACGTGTTCACCGCGCTGGGCGCCGAATTCGACGATGGTCGTGGCCGTGCCACGATCTACGGCGAATACTACAACCGTGAAGGCGTCTTCCAGGGCGACCGCGCGTTCTCGAACTTCGCTCTCGGTGCCGAAAGCTTCGGCGAGCCGCTGCAGCAGTTCGGTTCGTCGACGCTCCCGAACGGCGTGATCCGCTATTTCGGCAACGGCAACCGCGCCGGCACCGAATTCGCGGCCAACCGTGCCGTCGTGTTCGACGACACGCCCGGCGAATTCCGCACCCGTACCGGCGACACCTACAACTACGCGCCGGTCAACTACCTGATGATCCCGCAGGAGCGGTACCTCATCGGTGGTCACGCGGAATACGACATCGGCAACGGCCACACCGTCTATTCGGAAATGAGCTACGCCAACAACCGCGTGCAGCAGGAACTCGCCGCGACTCCCGTCACCGGCACGTTCAACGTAAATCTTGCGACGATTCAGCCGTTCCTTTCGGCAGCCGACTTCGCGCAGCTGCAGCAGCTGGATGCAACCGAAACCGGTACCGGTGCCTCGGCTCCGAACAACGGCCAGCTGTCGCTGTTCCTGCAGCGTCGTACGGTCGAAACCGGTGCGCGTAACTCGCTCGACGAGCGCAACGCGTTCCGGATCGTCACCGGCGTCAACGGCCCGCTCACGGATACGTTCAGCTACGACCTGTACTACCAGTACGCGCGTACGCGGAACGCCAACATCCAGGAAGGCAACATCTCGCGTTCGGCCTTCCAGGCCGGCCTCGACGGCACTGCCTCGCCGATCAACATCTTCGGCCCGGGCACGCTGACGCCCGACATGGTCGACCAGATCTCGATCCGTGCGCAGAACGGCGACATCTCGACCCTGCAGGTCGTTTCGGGCGTGATCTCTGGTACGATCGGTAATCTCGGCTGGGGTGCCGACGATCTCGGCATCGCTCTGGGTACCGAATATCGCCGCGTTGGCGCGCAGTTCATTCCGGATACGGCTTTGTCCTCGGGCGACGTGATCGGCTTCAATGCCGGTAACCCGACCGAAGGTAGCTACGACGTCACCGAATTCTTCGGCGAGCTCAACCTGCCGATCTTCGACAACGGCAATGGCACCAAACTCGACGTGACGGGCGCTGCTCGTTACTCGGACTACAGCCTCGAAAATGTCGGTGGCGTGTGGGCCTATGCCGGCGGCGTGACGTTCTCGCCGATCGACGACGTGACGTTCCGCGGCCAGTATCAGCGTGCGGTTCGTGCGCCGAATATCGGCGAGCTGTTCGGTGGTCAGTTCATCAACTTCCCGGGCGCGCAGGATCCCTGTGCCGATCCGGCGATCCTTGGTGATGCGACGGCCGTGGCCCTGTGCCAGGCGACCGGTGTCCCTGCTGGCAGCGTCGGTGACCCCGGCATCCAGCTGAACACCCAGATCCCGGCGCTCGGCGGTGGTAACCCCGATCTCTCGGAAGAAGTCTCGGACAGCTGGACGGCCGGTGTCGTCTTGAGCCCGAGCTTCGCCCCGGGCCTGAACGTCACGGTGGACTGGTACAACATCAAGATCGAAGACGCGATCGCCACGCTCGGCGGCGGCTTCGCCAACACGATCAACCTCTGCTATCGTGTGATCCAGGACATCAACAGCCCGTTCTGCCAGCCGTTCGTCGGCAAGCGTGCCCCGAACGGTTCGATCACGGTCGCCGATCCGCCGCTCGTCAGCCTGGCCAACGCCTCGCTGTTCGAAGTGGAAGGTGTCGACTTCCAGGTCGATTACGGCACCCCGGTTCCGTTCTCGATCTTCAGCGCCGAAGAAGATGCTCGCCTGAACTTCTTCTTCCTCGGTACGTACACGATCAAGTCGAACTTCACCCCGGTCGATGCGCTTCCGGATGAAGTGAACGAGTGTGCGGGCAAGTTCGGTACGTCGCAGTGCGGCGAGCCGACTCCGGAATGGAAGTGGACCTCGCGTATGTCGTACATCGACGGTCCGGCGACGATCAGCCTCCGCTGGCGTCACATCGGCGAAGTCACCGACGATGATCCGTCGATCGACTACGCCGCGTTCAACGGTATCGAAACCATCGAAGCCGTCGACTACTTCGACCTGTCGTTCGCGTTCGACATCACCGAGAGCTTCACGCTTTCGGCCGGCGTCAACAACCTGTTCGACAAGCTGCCGGGGACCCCGACGTTCAATGGCATCATTGTCGACAATCGTCCGAACAGCCTGCTGCTCGGCGACAACCAGGAACAGGCCAACACCTATCCGAGCACCTACGACGTGCTCGGCCGGGACTTCTTCATCTCGGCTCGCATGCAGTTCTGATCTGCATCGACCGACCGAAGAACGGTCAAACGAAGGGGCGGCGAGCTTTGGCTCGCCGCCCATTTCTTTTGTCTGCCATGAATTCCGCCGCTGGCGGCTAGTGCGAGGGACCGCGATCAGCGCGTGAGGATGCGGAAATGTCCGAAGGGCGGGCGCCCGGGTTCGGTCAGTTCCTCGACGTCGCGTTGCACCAGCCCGGCCTCCGCAAAGGCCCGTTCCATCAGCGCGGCATCGTCGGCCGCATGACAGGCAGCCTCGAGCGAGTCGATCCGCCCGACCTCGTTGCGCGCCTGCGCCGCGATCCGGTCGAGCGTGGCGCTGACATTGGCGGGGTGGTCGCGCGCGCCCATGGCGAGCGTCTGGCGGACCGCTTCGGCGATTTCCCACGCCGCCGATCGTGGCCCGAACTTGCGCGCGCCTTCGCCCGGTGCTGCGGTGAGGGCGGGCGGCACGCCGACCTGTCCCAACGCTCGCAATGCGAGGCTCTTCTTGCCCTTCTCGACCAGCTCCTGCTCGTCGATCGCCCAGCGGATCGCATCGCGCCGGGCGATATTGTGCGCAAGGATCGGCCCGTCGCCGCGATGGGTGATCAGGCCGACCTTGCCACCCGGTGCGAGCACACGCGCGATCTCGGCCGCGACCCGCGCCGGATCGCCATATTCGAACGCGAACTGGGCGGTGACCGCATCGAAACTGTCGTCGTCAAAGGGCAGGTCTTCCATCGCGACCCCGCCACGGGTCCGGATGCCCTGAGGTGGATCGGGCAGCTCGGGCGCAAGGTCGACGCCCTGCAACCTGAAACGCGGCGACACCGCCTTGAGCGTCGCGAGCACGCGCGCATCGCCGGTGCCCAGATCAAGGATCCGTGCCTTGTCCGGAAGGCCATCGGCAAAGCGGCGCCAGGCTTCGGCCTGGACCCGGTCGATGCCCTGCCACGCATCGGGCAGGCAGCCCCCGCCCTTGCGGCGCTCACCCGCCCAGAAGGCGCTCCATGCCTTGGCTTCCTGCTCGCGGTTCAACCGACATCCCCCGCGCTCACATCGAAAGCCACCGTCATTCTCTCCCCTTCGGCAAAATTCCGGGTCCCGTGGTACAAGGTACTCGGGAACAGTGCGAGCTTGCCGCGCTCGGGCTTGATCACCCGCAAGGGCTCGAGTTCCGTGCGCAGGTCAGGCGGCGGCCGTCCGATCTCGAGATGGCCCGGACAATCCTCGTCATCGACCGTCGGCGGAACGACGAGGTAGAGCGCCGAGGACAGCACCCCGAGCGGATGGATATGGCTGGTGTGGAAGCCAGCGCCCGGCAGGCGCACCGACCAGGAATGCGTGATCCGCCAGGGCTCGTCGCGATAACGCAGCACAGGGTGCGCGTCATCGCGCTCCGGCAATTCCTCGCGATAGGCCTCGAGCGTGGCGACGATCGCCGCGCGCAGCCGTGCAAGCACCGGCTCTTCTCGCTGGAACAGCCGGCCGCGGGTCTGGGTGCCGCCACGCACCGACTGGCCGAGTGGCAGGGCGGAGCCGCGATGAAGCTCGCGCAGGAAGTCGGTCGCCTCGTCCAACACGCCTTGGTCGGCCAGAGCCACCGGTCGCACCAGCTCTTCGCGTCCGTGCAGCCATTCGTGGCGCGGGTCATCGACCAGGCGCCAGCAGACGTCGCGCAGCGCCCACAGATTGACCGCAGGGCCGCCCGCTTCGATCAGTCCGCCGAGCGCCGCTTCAGCCTGTTCGATCCGGCCCATCCGGATATCGTGCCGCGCACCGTGCTCCACCCAGTCGCGCGTATCGCGGCGAAATTGCGCGAAGATGCGCTCGGCTCGTTCGGCGTCCCCCGCCATGCCCGCATAGACCGCTTCGAGCAGCGCGAAGACCTCCGTCTGATGTGCGGCATTCCGGGCCCGAGCAGCGATCTCTACCGCTTCGGCGAAGAAATCGAGCCCGCCCAGTGTCTTCGCCCAGGCGAGGTAGATCGCGTCGGGAGGATCGGCTTGCTTCGTCGCATCGGCGAAATGGCTCGCAAAGTCCGTGTCGCCTCCGGCCAGGCGCAATTGGGCGAGCGTCTCAAGCCCCTCGATCCAGTGCGGTGCCTGGGCGATGACCTGGCGCATAAGCGCGACGGCCTCGTCATTTCGCCCGGCGACATCGAGCGCCAGCGCCTTCGCCTGCCACAAACCGGCATCCCCGGGTGCAGCCGAGATTGCCCGCTCGATCCGTTCGAGCGTATCGACCTGCCCGCGCTCGAGTGCGACACGCGCTCGCCCGTGGAGCGCGCGGACATGCCCCGGATCGCGTTGCAGGACCTCGTCGTAGCTCGCCTGCGCTGCGGCGAATTCATAGCACTGCCGCTCGGCGTTGCCGCGCGCCGACCAGTAGCGGGGCTCGTCGCGACCGATGTCCTCCGCCCCGGCCAACATCATCGCCGCCTCGCGATGCCGCCCCACCCGGCCCAAGGCGATGGCAAGGTTGATCGCGTAGTCGAGTGCGGCAGGATCGAGCTCCCGGGCCTTCGCAAACAGCTCCGCAGCGCGCGCGGGTTCTGCCATCCGCAAATGCGCGACCCCCACCGAATTGACGAGGCCGGCATCCTCCGGATCTGCATCGATCGCACGGGCATACAGCGCCTGCGCCCGGGCACCGTCGCCCGCCTTCTCGGCCGCCAGCGCCTGCTGGTGCAGTTGCGCGGCCTGGCTCATTTGTCTCGGAACCACCCGGTGATAGCGAAGCGCCCGGCCGGGGCGAAGGGCGGGACGAAGCTCACCAGGTGCGGTTGCGGCACTTTGAACATGTTGAGCGTGTTGAACCGCGGGCGATAGCCGGCGACGATATCGCCGTCCTCGTCGAGGAAATTGAGGTATCCGCCCCAGTCGGGGTGCCAGTCGCCGGGCGCGAAATTGAGGACGTAGGCTACCTGCCAGCCGTCTTCGACATGGCTGTCGATATGGCGGCCGAGGAAATGCCCCGGGGCGAACAGCGTGGCTTGCGCATCGGCCTTGACCAGTTCGGGGATCCCGGTGACCTCGCGCACGAGCTCGAGCGTTTCGGGCGTGTTGAGATATTCGACCAGCAGGTCGTGCGGACCGCCCTCGGCCCATTTTTCCCTGTATGCGTCGACCATCGGGTAGCGGCCGTAGCGAAAGGCGTAGTCGCCCTGCATCGCGGCCCTGTGGGTGCTTTCGGCGATCTCGCGGAGGATCGGCTGCGCGGTATTGTCCTGCAACTGCTCGCGCCGGGCACCCTGTGGTTCGCCGTCGATCCCCGCCTGCCAGCCCATTCCCCACGGCGTCGCCTGGGCGAGGATCGAGCGGATCTCGCGCGCGGTTTCGTCGGTCAACACGTCGCGGATCTGAACCCTCGTGTCCCGCGCGAAGCGCTCTGCCGCGGCCCCGCGATCGATGCCGGGATTGAGTTCGAAAAGTGCCTTGGCCATGCGGGAAGTCCGTTGCGGGTATTCGCCCGAGGTCCTAGTCCATCGCCGAGGCGGGCGGCAAGGCGGGAAGGAAGGCGCAGGCGCGATGGTGCGGAAAACCTTGGCTCTCCTGCTTCTGCTGCTGGGGTGGGTCACCGTCTGGTCGCGCACCGAGCCGCCGCCCGAGGACATCGAACCCGTTGTCGAGCTGATCGCATTTCCCCATTTCGAGCGCGAGGCGCAGCGCGGGGTCGCGGTCGAGGGCGTCTGGCAGATGCGCTCGCCGCAATTCTCCTTCGGAGGTTTCTCCGCGCTCGCCATGCGCGATGACCGAGGGCTGCTCCTGTTCAGCGATTACGGGACGGCGCTCGAACTGCCAATGCCGCGCAAAGGCGATGCGACGATGCGGATCCCGCTCCGCCGGATTGGGGAAGACACTGCGCGAAAGTCGGGCCGGGATATCGAAGCGGCGACATCGTTCGGCGACCGCACGTGGCTCGCGCTGGAGAACCGCAACGCGATCGTGCGGCTCGGCCCCGGGCGCAAGATCGAGCGCATGGCCACCCCGCAGGCGATCGCGGGCTGGCCGGCCAATAGCGGTCCCGAATCGCTGGCGCGGCTCGCCGACGGCCGGTTCCTCGCCCTCCGCGAAGGCAAGGTCGTGGTCGGCGAGACCGATCCACTGGTCGGCGCGTTGTTCGAGGGCGATCCCACCGAGAATTCCGAATCGCGTACGATCGCGATCACGGGCGCGGACGGTTACCACCCGGTCGATGCAGCGACCGCACCCGACGGGCGAATCCTTGTCCTGCTGCGCCGACTGGGTTTTGCCTGGCCGTTCGAGTTCCACAGCCGGCTGGCATGGCTCGATCCGGACGACCTCGCCGACGGAACGGCGCGCCTCTCGGCACCGATCGACCTGTCGGCGATCCTGCCGCGCGACAATTACGAGGGGATTGCGGTGCGCGGAGCGGGCCATCGCTGGGATATCTGGCTGGTGTCCGACGACAACGATTCGCACTTCCAGGCGAGCTGGCTCGCGCACCTCACCCTCGATCCCGGCAGATTGTCCGACTGAATCAGGTTCGGCGCACGCGAAGAAGCCGCGCTCCCTCGCGGGAGGCGGCTTCTGCAACCGGATCTACCGGAGGGAAAGGTTAGGCCGCGGCCTTCGCCTTGGCGATTTCGCGCTTCACCTTGCGCGCATTGTCGCTCAGCTTCTCGTCGGAAGTCTTGAGCAGCCAGTTGTCGAGCCCGCCATTATGTTCGACCGAGCGCAGGCCCTGCGTCGAAACGCGGAACTTGAAGCTCTTGTCGAGGCTTTCCGACATCAGCGTGACGTTCTGCAGATTGGGCAGAAAGACTCGCTTCGTGCGGTTGTTGGCGTGGCTCACGTTGTTGCCGACCTGGCGTCCTTTGCCGGTCAGCTCGCAAATGCGGGACATGACACTTCTCGTATATGGAATCGGTTTGGCCGCACCATGGCGACGAAGGCGCGCGCATAGCGGGCATGTGCGAATTGGTCAACTTGAAAGCCCCCGTTGCCACGATTGGACCGCGGGCTTACCACTGACCTTCTTCACGATCGGAGGATCCATACCATGAAGAAATCGATTGCGCTCGTCGCTGCCACGACCCTCGCATTCGGCCTCGCCGGCTGCGATGTCGACCAGACCGAAGAAGGCGAACTGCCCGAAGTCGAGGTCGAAGGCGGCAACATGCCCGAATACGATGTCGAAGCGCCCGACGTGGAAGTCGGCACCGAGGAGGTCACGGTCGACGTTCCCACCGTCGATGTCGACACCGAAGATGCCGAAGGCGAGCCGGTTATCGGCGACGAGGAATAGATCTTACGAGGCGAGGCGCGCGACGGGCTGTAATCGCCCGGCCCGCGTCGCCCACCCGCGGCCGGAAGCGCGACAGAAACGATGACGCAATGGCCGCTGCCCGACCCGATGGCATTGGCGCTCGAGGAGGCGCAGGCCGCTGCGCATCAGGGCGAAGTCCCGGTCGGCGCGGTGGTGGTGTGCGACGGCGACGTGATCGCGCGCGCCCACAACAGCCCGCGGTGCCTGCACGATCCCACCGCCCATGCCGAAATGCTTGCGCTGCGCCGCGCGGCCAAAGCGCTCGGGCGAGAGCGGCTCGAGGACTGCGAGCTTTGGGTCACGCTCGAACCCTGCGCAATGTGCGCCGGCGCGATCGCCCATGCGCGCATCGCCAAGCTCTATTACGGGGCCTCTGACGAGAAGGGCGGGGCGATCGAGCACGGGCCACGCCTGTTCGAGCAGCCGACCATCATGCACCGGCCCGAAGTCTATTCGGGCATCGGCGAAGGTCCTGCCGCGGCCCTGTTGCGCGATTTCTTTCGCGCGCGACGCTAGCGGCGAGGGGTCACAAGCCGCGCCAGATCGACAGCGGGGCGGCATCGGCGGGGCCGTAGCGGCGCCTACCGCAGTCGGTCGGCATCCAATCGTTATCGTAACAGAGCCTGATTTCCTCGAGCCAACCGCGCTCGTTCCGGTCGATCCCGATGGAGCCGCGCGGGAAATGCGGGTTGGCCGCGATCCACGCATCGCGCAGGTCGCCCGCGGTGAGCCCGTCCTTGCGCGAGAGCCGGTCGAGATCGGGCTTGTCGTAGGAATCCCACAGGATCTGCTGGACGCGGTAATAGGTCGAGGGTCGACGGACCATGCAGCTGCCGTGCTTGGCCCATTGGCGGGCGAGCAACGCCGCGCTCGGGCTCATGCAGAGACGGCGCGCCAGCATTTCGCCCGACGGGCGATAGCGCGTACGGCACCATTGCGGCCAGCGACCGCCCGGGCCCTCGGGCCACAGACCGTGGACGATCAGCCCGAACCAGCCATTGCGGCGGTTGCATTGGCGCAGGCGTCCCGCGCGGCTGCCCGCGTCGCGGCAATGCTCGGGCGACCAGCTCAGCGCGAAGGTATAGCCCGTGACGCGCAGTTCGCGCCGCTCTCCGTCGGGCGCGATGCGCGGCACCGAGACCCGTTCGGGGACGCGGCACTGATAGGCTTGCGCGAGGGCGGGCGGGCCGGAGGCGAGGAGTGCTGCGGCACCTAGTGCGAGACCGGCCCTGACGGGGCCCGCGCCGGTCATTCGCCGTCGAGGTGTCCGTCGTCGTCCTCGTCAACCACCCGCTTGCCCTTGAGCCAGATCGTCGATTCGGCCTTGAACAGGTAGAACACCGCGATCAGCTGAAGCGCGAGGACAAACAGCGCAACCAGCGGAGCGATGGCCGGCAATGCGGCGAAGATCGTCGGGAGGCCCAGCAGATTGATCGTGACGACCCCGACCACGAGGTAGCGCACAAGGCCGATCCGGCGGCGCGAGACGAGATACCACAGCAGCAATTGCAGCGCCGCCAGCAGCGCGATGAGGATGATCGCGACCGTATCGGACGAGCCTTCGACTAGCCCGCGCGAGCCCTGCCCGCCCGCGAACCGGTTGGCGACGACCGCAGCGATCGAAGCGCGGTCGAGGAAATTTGCGATGAGCTCGATCGTGACCGCTCCGAGATAGAACAGGTCGAATTTCTTGATGCTGTCGGGCCGCATGGGCGTCCTCCCCCTTGGATTGCGCTGGCTACATTAGCGCTTTGCGGTGCGCGTGCAATCGCCCTCAGATCGGGGTGAAATCGAGCCCGATGTCGGCGGCGGGCGCGCTCTGCGTCAAACGTCCGACCGACACGTAATCGACCCCGGTGGCGGCCTTGGCGGCGATCGTATCGAGATTGATCCCGCCCGAGGCTTCGGTGGGGACGCGTCCGGCGACGATGTCCACGGCTTCGCGCAGCGTGTCGGGGTCCATGTTGTCCAGCAGCAGGCGGGTGGCACCGGCCTCGAGGGCGGGCTCGATCTGGTCGAGCCGGTCTACCTCGCAGATGATTTCCTTCACCCCGGCATCGACTGCGCGGCGCACGGCCTCGCCCACGCTGCCGGCGACGAGCACGTGGTTGTCCTTGATCATCGCCGCGTCCCACAGCCCCATGCGGTGGTTCTGCCCGCCACCCATCCGCACTGCGTATTTTTCGAGGAACCGCAGCCCGGGGATCGTCTTGCGGGTGTCGAGCAGCACGGCATTGGTGTCACCCATCGCATCGACATATTGCCGCACCAGCGTGGCGATGCCCGAGAGGTGCTGCACGGTGTTGAGCGCCGCGCGTTCGGCGGTGAGCATGGCGCGGGCATTACCTTCGAGCCGCATCAGGTCGGTTCCCGGTTCGACGCGATCGCCATCTTCGACCAGCCGCTCGATCGCCATGTGGGGATCGAGCCGCCGGAAGAACGCTTCGGCCACCGGCAGGCCCGCCACGGTGATCGGATCGCGCGAATCCATCACGCCCGAGAACCGAGCCCCGGCGGGAATGACGCTTTCGGACGTCACATCGCGTCCGCCACCTTCGAGACCCTCGCCAAGGTCCTCGGCAAGGGTCTCGGAGACGAATTTTTCGAGATCGAAGCCGGTCAGCGAGAAACTCATCACTTCTCCGTTCGTGCTGCGCTTGCCCAAGCACGCCAGTGCCGACGCCCTTCGACAGGCTCAGGGCGAGCGGTTGTATGGTTAGTGGACGAACCGCGCGACCACGTCGCGATAGCTGCGGCTGACCTTCACCTCGGCTCCCGAATCCAGCACCAGGAAGCATTCGCCGTTGGTGTGCGGCTTGACCTGCCGGACCAGGTTCAAATTGACGATGGTCGAGCGGTGGACTCGCTGGAAGGTGCGCGGATCGAGCCGGCGTTCGAGATCCTTCATCGTCTCGCGCAGGATCAGCGAATTGTCGGCCGTGCGGATGCACATGTAGTCGCCCGCCGCCTCGATATGCTCGATCGTGTCGACATCGACTCGGAAGATCTGGCCGCGATCCTTGACGTTGAGCAGCTTTTCGTAGCGCTCGCTGCTCTCGCCCGTGCCTTCGAGGTCGTCGACCCGGTCGGGTGCGACTTCGGCGAGCACGTTCTTGAGCTTTTCCGCCTCCTCGGCCGACTTGCGCTCGGACAGGCGGTTGCGCACGCGTTCGATCGTGTCGGCAAGCTTGTCCTCCTCGACCGGTTTCATCAAATAGCTGACGGCGTTGGCCTCGAAGGCGCGGATCGCGTGCTCTTCATAGGCGGTGACGAAGACGAACAGCGGCGGATCGATGTCCATCACGCCGTTGACCACGGAAAATCCGTCGAAACCCGGCATCTGGATGTCGAGGAAGACGAGATCGGGCTTCTCGGTCTTGATCTTGCGGATCGCCTCGCGCCCATTGGCGCAGGTGTCGATGATCTCGACGTCGTCGAACGGCTCGAGACGGACCTGCAAGCCCTGGATCGCGAGCTTTTCGTCGTCGACGATGATGGTGCGGATGGTCATGTGCTCTGGCTACTCCCTTGAGCAAAGCGGGGCGGGACCAGTTCGGTTCCCTCCGGTGATCCCTGTTTTTCGGTCGCCACGCGCGGTTGCGCGGCGGTTTCGGTTGCGAATTCGGCCGGTATCTCGATGATGACACCGAAGCCGCCCTCGGCCGGTTCGCGGATCTCGAAGCGGTGTTCCCCTTCATACGCCTGTGCGAGACGATTGCGAATATTGTCGAGCCCGACCCCGGTCGACACCGCTTCGCCGCCATCGAAAGTCTTGCCCGACATGCGCTTGTCGGTCGCGCTGTCCTTCAGCCCGGGGCCGGTGTCCGACACCATGATTCGCAGCGTCGGCCCGATCAGGCGGACGTCGACGCGGATCTCGGCGCCGCTTTCCTGCGGGCTGACGGCGTATTTGATCGAGTTCTCGACCAGTGGCTGGAGCAGGAGCGAGGGCATCAGCGCATCGCAGGCCTCGTCGTCGATCATGAAACTGGTGCGCAAGCGATCCTCGAACCGCATCCGCTCGATATCGAGGTACAATTTCAGCGTGTCGATTTCCTGCTCGACCGTCACGCGCCCGCCGGGTTCGTGGATCAGCGTGTAGCGCAGGAAGGACGACAGGCGCGAAAGCATCGCATTGGCCTGCGTCGTCTGCTTGAGCAGGACGAGCGTGCTGATCGAATTGAGCGTGTTGAACAGGAAGTGCGGGTTGAGCTGGTAGCGCAGCATGGCGAGCTGGGCGCTGGTCGCCTGTCCTTCGAGCGCGAGCAGGCGGTCCTGCTGCTCCTCGACCTGGAGAAAGAAATTGATCGCGTAATATAGCGCCGACCAGGCGCCCAGCAGCACAAGGTCGTATCCGTAAACGCCGACCAGCCGCTGGACGAAGCCCGATTCGGTGTCGGGTCGGTAGAGCCCGACGATCCAGGTATCGACGATCGCGTGGATGCCGACCGCGAACAGCAGAACGATCAGGCTGACGCCCCAGGTCACCAACGGCGGACGGGTGATCAGCTGGCGGTACACCACCGAGAGGATCAAGCTGATCGAAAACCCGGTCACGGTGAAGACGAGCAGGACGACGAAGAACGACCACGGCTGGTCGTTCGCCAGCGCCGACATGATGCGCAGCGCCAGCACGCCGCCCCACCCGGCCAGCTGGAGCCGCCAGAAAGCCTGGTTCTTGTTCGCGAAGAACGGCGTGGGTTGGACGGGAAGCACGGCCATCAGGCCATTGCCTTTAGCCCGGAAATCGCGCTCGCGGGAAAATTTTGCAGCCCTGTTCGCCATCGCGTATGCTGCGATCGATTAGGGAGCGAAGCGATGGATGTGGATAGCAAGGCAGTTCACGGCGCGACGGAACGCGCGAATTTTGCGGCGATGACCGAAGGCACGCGCGAGGATTGGCAGTTGATCGCGCGCGAATTCGGCGAACACGCCCGGGGAACGCCCGATCGCGTGCTCGAACATCTCAAACTGCTCGAAGGCGACCATGGCGGCTTCCCGGTCTGCCGGCTCGAACATTCGCTGCAATGCGCCACCCGTGCGCATCGCGACGGGCGCGACGAGCCCTATGTCGTGATGGCGCTGCTGCACGATATCGGCGACACGCTCGGGGCCTACAACCATCCCGATATCGCGGCGGCGATCATCAAGCCTTTCGTGAGCGAGGAACTGCACTGGATCTGCCAGCATCATGGCGCCTTCCAGGGGTATTACTATTTCCACCATCTCGGCATGGATCGCGATGCGCGCGAGCAGTTCCGCGACAGTCCGTATTTCGACGCCTGTGCGGAATTCTGCGAGAAGTACGACCAATCGGCCTTCGATCCGGACTACGATTCGGAAAGCCTCGAATTCTTCGAACCGATGGTGCGCCGGGTGATGGCGACGCCGGTCAATTCTCCGATCGCGGCGGCCGTCAGCGAGAAACCGGCGGCGGCATGACGTCGCGCGCGGCCGCGAGTTCCGCCTCGAAATAGGGCGTCCAGTCGAGCGCCCCTGCCGCGGTGATCGCCTCGATTTCGCGCGCGATCGCGTCTCGGCGGGATTTCCACCCGTCGTGCGACCTCCCGAGATAGAGGAACCCGTCCTGCCCCGGGCCGTGCTTCTCGAGGAAGGCGACCGCGCCCGCCGGATCGTAGCCCGCACGCGCCATCAGCCACGGGGCGAGCCGGTCGGCCTCGCGTTCGACATCACGCGACGAGGGGCGCTTGCGCCGCGGCAATTCGCGGCGCAGGCGGTGCTTGAGGATGTTGTGCGCCAGTTCGTGCGCGACGAGGAAAGCGAGGCCGTCGTCGGCGATATCGCCCGCAAGCCATCGGTCGCCGATTCGCACGCGCAGGCCGGTGCTCGCCGCCCTGTCCGAATCCTGGATGACTTCGAAACGGGCATAACAGGCGGGCTCGCCTGCGATCCGCCGTTCGTCTTCGCCGCTGCGCGCGATAGCGACAGCGCCAGAACTGCGCAGCCTCGCCTCGATTGTCTCGTTGACGTCATAAAGCCGCTTCCAGTCGCGGTTATCCTCGGCCGGAAGCGTGTTGGGATCGCGCCCCTCGAGACTTACGATCTCGTCGCCGGCAGCGATGCCGGCGCGCATTGCGGGACTGTTGCTGGCCACCGCCTGCACCGCGAAATCGCGCTTCTGCCCGAAGGCCTCGCGCACCGCGTCGGGGGCCGCCCACCCGCGCACGTCGCGTAGCATCAGCCCGATGGCGGGGCGTGCATCGGGACAGAGGTCCGCTGACGCCCTCGCCAGTTTCCAGCCGACATCGAGCAGACGGCGGTCGGCCCAGACCTGACGCTCGAGCGGCGTCGGCTCGGTCTGCTGCGCGATCGCCGGAGCAGCGGTCAGGACGAGCAGAAGGAGAGTGCATCGCAACGCGCGCATCGGTCTATTCGCGCGCGGATTCGATCGCTTCTGCGAGCGTATCCTTGCCGACCGCGCCCGCCAGCACGGTATCGCCCACGACCCATGCGGGCGTGCCGTCGAAACCCATCCGGCGAGCCAGCGCGCTGCTCTTTTGGAGCTCGGCGTCCAAGGCCGGGTCGGCAATGTCCTTCCTGGCCTGCGCCATGTCGAGCCCCGCGCGCCCGGCCGCGATCTCGATCGCCTCTTCCGCAGGGGCGTCGACCTCATACATTGCACGGTGGAATTCGCCGTATTTGCCTTGCCGCGCGGCGGCGAGCCCCATGCGCGCGGCAGCGACGCTGGCGTCGGACAGGATCGGCCATTCGCGGATCACGACCCGCAGGTCGGGATTGGCTTCGATCAGCGCCTGCACATTGGCGAGGCTCGCGCGGCAATAGGTGCAGGAATAGTCGGTGAACTCGACCAGCGTCACGGTCCCGCTCGGATTGCCGAGCACGGCACCGGGAAACGGGGTTTCGAGGTCGGTACGGATGTCGGCGAGCTGGGCGCGCGCCTCCTGCGTCTGCAACGCCTGCACCATTTCGGGCAGGATATCGGGGTTTTCGAGGAGGTAGTCGCGGTGGCTGTCGTCGGGGATCGCGCGATCGATCAGAAATCCCGCGCCGGTGCCGATCGCCAGTGCTGCCGCTACGGCCAGCGTGAAGCGGCCTGCCGAAATTCCTTCACTCATGAAACGCCCCTATCGCCCTTCGCGCTCACGCTCCAGCGCGGCGCGCGCCTGCATCGAGATATCCTGCGCGCGCAACCAGTCGGGCGAACCCACCGGAAGTGCGTTCTCGGCCGCCTCGGCGCTTTGCAGCGCGCGCTGCATCTGTCGGCTCAGCACTTGCTGTTCGGCGCTGGCGAGGCGCGCGCGGGCCATGTCGCCGCGAGCGGCATAGACCACGCCGAGCTGGTACCAGGCGAACGGATTGTAGCGATCGCGCTGGACCGCGGCGCGCAAGACCCGCTCGGCTTCCTCGTAATTGTCCTCGTCCTCGGTCGCGATAAGCGCGTGGCCGAACATCGTCGCGATCAGCGGCTGGGCGCGCGTAATCTCGGTCGCACGGCGCAGCGGCGGCAGGGCTTCTTCGGGGCGCCCCGATTCGAGCAGTACCTGACCCTTGACCTCGAGCAGGTAGGGATCGTCCGGGTAACGTTCGAGCAGCGCCTCGATTTCCTCGCCGGCACGATCGACCTGCGCATCCTTGTGGAAGGCATAGGCGCGCGCGATTCGCGCGGCGTCACCGGTCATGCTGGTCGGATACCGGGTAAGCACCTGCTTCGGCTCGGCGAGATAGCCGTAGAGCTTGGCCTGCATCCGCTGGAAGCGCGCCTCCAGCTCGGGATCGGTTTGCTTTTCCCAGGCGGGGTCGATCACGTAGGTCTCGCGCAGGGTCGCCACGCGATCGCCCGCCATCGGGTGGGTGCGGTAATATTCGTCGTCGCCGCGCGCGCTCGGGCGAAACCCGCGGCGGAATTCCATCTGCTGCAGCCGCTTGAAGAATTCGAGGCTGCCCTTGCCCGAAACGCCCGCATCCGAGAGGTATTGCGCACCCGCGGCATCCGCCGAGCTTTCCTGCGCCCGGCTAAAGGCTAGGAATTTGCCCATCGCGGCCCGCTGCCCGGCCATGATCGCACCCATCGCGGCCTCGCCCGCACCGGCGAGCGCAGCGCCGACGCCGATCAGCAGCGACAGCAGCGAAATGCCCGACGCCTCGCGAATCCCGTCGCCGAAGCGCAGGATATGGCCGCCGGTAATATGACCGAGCTCGTGTGCGATCACGCCCTGCACTTCGTTGGCGTTCTCCGCCGCGTTGATCAGGCCGCTATGGATATAGACGATCTGTCCGCCCGCGACGAAGGCGTTGACTGAAGGATCGTTGACGAGAACGATCTCGACATTCTCCGGCTCCAGCCCGGCGGCCTCGATCAGCGGAGCCGACATATCCTGCAATACCGCCTCGCTCTCGGCATCGCGCAGGATAGACTGGGCCAATGCCGGGCGCGCGGTGAAGACCGTTAGCGCGGCAAGCGCCATGACGAGGGCAAGCAGGCGGTTCAGGGATCGCATCGTGCCAGCCTAGCGCATTTGCAGTTGAACGGGGACTGAAGAATTCAGTCGATCGGCGCGACGTCTGCGAGGAACGCCAGCACGCGGGTACGCACGCGATTGTCGCGCCACCACGGGCTGGCGAGCTTCAGGAGCACGTCATTGTGACCCATTTCCGGATAAAAGGCGGTGTCGACCCGGCCCCCGAGGCCCGCCACCGCGCGTGCGAGCGCTTCGGAATTGCGGATCCGGACCACCGTGTCCGCGCCGCCATGTACGAGCAGCAGCGGCGGGGCATCGGCGCGCGCGAAATTGACCGGCTGAGTCGCCTGCGGATCGGGTGCCTGGCCGAAGCTGTTGATCGAGCTTTCCTTGTCGAACGGGTAGAAATCGGCCGGTCCCGCCAGGCTGACCACGCCCGCTAACCGATCGGCATCGAGCCCTTCGTCGGCCACCCATTGGCGGTCGAGCCCGAGCATCAGCGAATTGTAAGCGCCCGCCGAATGACCCATCAGCACTATCCGTCCCGGGTCGCCGCCGAAGCGGGCGATGTTGGCATCGGTCCACGCCACCGCCGTCGCGAGATCCTCGAGCATGGCGGGAAAGCGCGCCTGCGGGAACAGGCGGTAACCGGTCAGTACGACGACATAGCCCTCGCTCGCCAGGCTGCGCGCGATGAAACCGTAATCGTCCGGATCGCCCCAGTTCCATCCGCCACCATGGGTGAATACGATCACCGGTCGCGGAGCATCGCCTTTGCCGAGCGGCTGCGCGTAGACCGCAGCGGTCACCGCGGGATCGTCGCCCAGCTGGACGTTTGCGAGCTGCGCAACCTCGCGCGACCCGGCGCTCGCGCGGTCGATCCAGTCGACCAGCCGCGGCCCGCCATGGCCGCTCGCCATGTTCCAGACGACGAGGGCCAGCCCCAGAAGCAGCACAAGCGAAATGCCGCCGATCCACCATCCCATACGCTTCCGCCTCCCGCTCATTTGCCGCCTTCCTGTTCGGTCGCTTCGACCACGGTTCTGGCGTCTTCGCTACCGCCGAGACCGGCTTCCGCCAGGAATTCATGCCCCTCGTCCCAGCTCTGGCCGATATAGAGCGGCACGCCGGTCGCCTCGACCGCCTGTTTCGCCGCCTCTTCCTCGGGGGTGAAGGGCTCGCCGACCTTGCGGATGAATATCCCGGAAACTTGCGCCGGATGCCGTTCGAGGACCTTTGCATAGGCGGTCAGGTCACCCTGCGAATCGTCGCCGACGAGCGCGAAGCGTCGCTCGGGATAAAGCGACAGGATGGCGTCGATCGCATCGGTCTTGTGCGACCCGTGCGAGGACTTGCCGAAGGTCCTGCGATCGAACCCCCAGTCGCGCAGCCGGAGCGGGCCGATCGGCATCCCGCGCGAACGCATATATGCGACGAGATAGGGATAAAGGTTCCAAGGCGAGGACGAGACGTAGAAGAACGGACGGCGACTGGCGGGCATGGCGTCGCCGGCTTCGTCGCCCTTCTCATCGACCCCTCCGCCGAGCGCCTCGTAGAACAGTTCGGCACCAGAGACCGGCTCGCGCGCCGAAGGCATGGTGGCGAACAGGCGCCGCCAGTTCCTGAGCACCGAGCGCACGCCGCCGGTGACGCCGGTCTCGACGATCGTATCGTCGATGTCGGAAATCACCCCTGCTGCATCGTCCGCGCCCGGCGCGAGCACGTGACCGGCCACGCAATGGTCGCCGCGCGCATCGGACCAGCGAAACGTCACCGCTTCCCATGCGCTGGATTCGGGCAGGGGCCGTGCAGGAGCGAGGTCGATCTCGAAATGGCAGTAGCCTTCCTTGCCGCTGACCAATTCGTGGGACTGCCGCGATCCGTCGGGCGCTTCGACTTCGAGGGTGACCGGATGCTCCGCGACTTCGTGCGAGTTGTAGAGTCGCAGCATGGTGCGAAAGGTGCGCCAGCCGCCCGAGAGGTCGAATTTGGGTGGAGACCCGCGCAGGACGCGGGCGTCGACGATCAGCCGTTGCGCATTGCGAAATCCGAAATAGGGCTGGACGCGAATATCGCGCGGGGGAATCAGCGACATGGAGCCGCGTTAGCGGGCTCGAACGACGGGCGCAAAAAATCCCGGGGAATCAGTCGAGCAGCTTGCGCGCGGCCTTTTCGACCAACCCGATATCTTCGGGCACCTCGCCGAGCAGCACGATCGTTCCATCGGCCTGGCGGCGCACCATCAGCAGCGCGAATTCGGCGCCATCACGGGCGACATCCTCGAAACCCTGCGGATCGAGCGCACGGAGCTTGTCCGCGATCTCTTCGCGCACGCCATCGGTCACTTCGACCGCCTTGCCCTGTTCGGCCTTCCGGAGCTTGCGCTCTTCTCGGACGATGGCCTTCAACCCGCCCCTGGCATCGGACAGGACCTGGGCGAGTTCGCCGCGCTCGACGCCCAACCGATGCGCATGGCTCAGTGCGGCGGCGTATTCGGTGACTCGGGTCTTGTCGTAATCCGCTCCGAAGACGAGCTTCACGATCGGGGTCATCGGCGCGCGATCCTGCACCGTAAGACCGGCTTCTTCGATCAGCTGTTCGAAATCCTCCGGCGATTCCTGCGCCGCGATCGAGAAATCGTAGGCTCGCCCGATCGCGTGATAGAGCGCGAAGCGGGTGCGCTCCTCCGAACCCTTGGCCGCCTGCGCGAGCTCACGCGCGGAGGCGAGCCAGTCGGCCAGCCCCATGTCTTCGGGCGCGAGCTCGGTCAGTCCATCGGCGACGTCCGCTTCGGCCACGGTCGGCAGGGTGGCCGCGTCGGTGACGGGCTCGCTCTCGGGTTCGTAGGGAGTGGGGACCGCGGCTTCGCCTTCGGGCTCGGCCCAATCCTCCTCGTCGTCGTCCTCCGCGAGCGCCTCGACATGCGCGCCGGCAAGTGAGGCGTAGACCGAATCGTTGCCGGTCTCGTTTTCCTCGGTGTCGCCGTAATCGGGGGCATAGGACGCCGGATCGATCGGCTCGTCGTCGTCCTCGGCATAGCCGTCGAGATCGAGCGGTTCACTTGCATCGACCACCGGCGGCACGATCATGTCGACCGTGCGCTTCAGACCGAAGCTCGGTTCGGGCAGGTCGCGGGCGTGATCTTCCGAGCCCGGGAGCGGGGCGTCTTCGCCGGGGAGGTCGGCGACCGAATCGCCAGTGCCCGGCCCGGTTTCCGCGCCTTCGGAGGCAGGGCCGTCGGCCCACCCATCGACCTGCGTATCGTCGAAATCGGGAGCTGGCGGGAAACGGTCGATTTCGACCTCTTCGTCCTCGTCCTCGATCGCCTCGGCCAGCGATAGTTCGAGCGACTGGTCGACCTCGAGCATCAGGGCGTCGGTGGTGTCCTGGTCGGCGAGTTCCTTCCAGTTGATCACGCCGTAGATGAAATCGATTGTCTCGTCGTCGCTCGAGAAGGGCAGCAGGATTCCGCGATAGAGTACGGTGTTCCCGGCCTGGTTGACGAATTCCGCCTCGAACCCGATCGGCGCCTGGTTGGCGATGATCTGCATGTAGTGATCGGTGATCCGGCTCAGCAAGGAGCGGCTGGGGACGTCTTCGAGACAGGCGATTTCGGATGCGGTCCCATCGCATTCCTCGGCCAGCAGATCCCCCAGGAAGGGGATCGCCGGGTTGTCGATGCCGGTCGAAAAATCGAGCAGCACCGAGTGCGGACCGAAATCGGGCAGGGCGGTCGGGTCGAGATCCTCGATCGACGGATAATTGCGGTTTTCGAGCAGGCTGGCCCAGAAATTATACGCCCGGACCTGCATCCGGCGCTCGTCCTGGCCGACGGGAGCCGGCGGCACCTCGTCGAACTGATCGTGATCGTCGTCGGAATCGCTCGCGTACGGATCGAGATCCGCATCGTAGAAATTGCCGCGAAGACTATCCATCACGTACCCCCGGTGCCGCACGCCCATTCGTGCCCATGGTTCCGTGGGTTTGTGCCTTTCCGTGGTAAATTAAGCGTTAAATACGGTGCGACTTTCTGACGCCGCCGGGAGCCCGCGGTGCAATGACGTCAGAGCAGGTAGCGCATCGTGATGCGCTGCTTCTCGTGCGCCGAATCGAGCTCGAACGCCGCGCTTTCGAAGCTCGGCGGTCCCATCCGGATCTTGGCATCGCGCGAGAAGCCGAAGCCTTCGCGTGGGAGCATCAAAGTCTTGTCGACCTTACCGTTGCCGTTCTCGTCATGCAGCAGCGCGATCGCGTAGCGACCCGGCTTCAGATTGGTGAAGCGCAGTTTGACCGTCGCGGCGGCCGGCACCGTCGCGGTGTAGGCGGAAGCATCGTCTTCGCATTCGGGGAAATGATCCGGCTTGCTGGTCATGCACAGGTGGACGAGCCCCTCCGACGAGCGCAGCGAATGGACTTCGACGTCGAGCCGGCAATCGGGCGGCGCGGCGCCACCGAGCAGCGCTGCCGCGCTGGCCGCGGTTAGAACGCGCCCAGCCCGCGATCCGTGCCGCACAGGCGGTCCCAGAAGCGGAAATAGAGTCCGTAATTGCATCGATATCGCTCGTGATGTCGCTGATGGTGGCTAGCGGTTATCACCCAATCGCCGAACTTGGAATGAACGAAGCGCTGCGGAAACATCTCCCACCCCATGTGATTGGTCACCCCCATCACCGTCATGATCGCGAGCACGCAGCCTAGCATGGCGACATGGATCGGGATCAGGAACACCAGCGCGGGGATCACGACCGCACCGGTCAACGCTTCGATCGGGTGGAAGCTCATCGCCGCCCACGCGGTCGGCGGGCGGCTGTCGTGATGCACGGCATGCGCGATCCGGAACCAGCGCGGCCGATGCATCAGTCGGTGGGTCCAGTAGAACCAGGTATCGTGTGCGATAAGGTAGGCGAGCACCGAGACCGGCAGGTACCACAGCGGTAGCGCGCTCCAATCGGTGTAGATGCGCGTCCAGCCATGCTCCTGCCAGCCCCAGGCGATCACCCCTGCGGGGACGCCGTAGATCAGCGCGGACCACAGCGACCAGCGGATTTCGCGCCCGATCTGAGGGCGGAGTGCAGCATAATGGCCGGGGCGCACGCGTTCGGTCAGCCAGGCGAACCCGCCGCTCGTTGCCGCATAACGCGCGGCGACGATCCCGCTCATCGCGAGCGCCGAAAGGATGATGGGCCAGGTCGCGTCCACGCGCCCCTTATGCCGCGTCGCCGCAGGTGAAGCTAGCCGTCGATCCGGCCCCAGCCCTGGGTGGCTTCGTCGCCCGCCCAGGTGAAACGCCGCATTGCCGCGCGGGCGAGCGCCTCGACCTCGACCTTGCGCCGCGCCGCGGCAAGCGCGCGTAGCGGTGCGGGGCGCAGGATTTCCGCATCATACCCGTCGGCGACGATCACGCCGCAGCAATCGGGGCGGTGCGAATCCTGTTCGAGCATGGCGCGGTCGAGATGCGGTGGGACGCCCCAGAAGAAACGGTCGCAATGGTCGAGATAGTCGGGCCACTTGCCGTCACCGGCGAGGTCGGCGCGTGCGACCTTGATTTCGACGATGATGACCTTGCCCTTGGCGTCGATCCCCATCAGGTCCGCGCGCCGGCCACCGCGCAACGGCATTTCGGGCACGCACCAGATATCGTTGCGTGCGAACAGGCGCTGGATTCCGCGAGCAACCTCGCGCGCGTTGGCTAGTTCGGGCATGGAGGCAGCAGGCGGCATGGCTACCGCATAGGAACGAAAGGTGAACTTGGCAAGCCGTGGGCCGACCTGCCGCGCGCGGGATCAGTCGCCGCGGTCGGCTGCCAATGCCAGCAGCGCGACGCGCGAGGCGGTGAATTCGCGCCACAGCGCAAGCGCGGGCGCGCGCGCGTCGCCGCCGTTCTCGCAGACGTAGAGCAGCGCCGCGAGGCCAGGCTCGATCATCGCGGAGAGATCTTCGACCCCTTGCACCGCCAGACGGTGCCGATCGTCGGCGATCGCCTCGATGCGGGCAGCGAAGTTGGGTTCGGGCGGCGGCTCGGCCTCGCCGGCGAGCGCGGCGATCACGCGCCCGGCATCGTCGAGCGACTGCCAGCGTGTTGCCAGTGACGGGCCTGCGTCATCGGCGTTCCGGCGGAGGAGGTCGAAGGCCAGGGCCCCGTCGAAAGAGTCTGTCTGGTGCTGCATCACGCCTGCGACATTAGGACGCGGATGGTTGCGAAATCGCTAATCGCGTCGCCCCAGCAAAAGCGCTGGCATGCGCGCCGTGAGCTTGCTAATCGCCCGCTGTCAGCACCCGTAGCTCAGCTGGATAGAGCGCTGCCCTCCGAAGGCAGAGGCCACAGGTTCGAATCCTGTCGGGTGCGCCAGCTTTTCCTACTCGGCCCGCAGCGACTTGAGCGTGATCGACATCCGGCGGTTGCGCGGATCGCGCGAATCGTCGGCGTTGAAGGGCTGCTTGTCGGCGACTCCCTCGATCTTGTCGAAACGGCCCTCCGCCACGCCGCCGGCGAGCAGCGCTTCGCGGGTCGCTTCGGCGCGCGAGGCGGATAGCAGCCAGTTGTTCATCCGCTTGCCGGCCGCATAGGGCAGGCTGTCGGTGTGACCGCGCACGGCGATCTTGTTGGGCATGTCCGTGATCGTCTGCGCGACCTCGATGAGCAATTTTCTCGCGCGCGGGACGAGCCGGGTGTCGGACAGCTCGAACATCGCGAAATCGGCGGCGTCGATCACCTCGATCCGCAGGCCTTCCTCGGTCTGGGTGAACCGAAGGTTTTCCTCGAGACCCCTCAGCTGCGCCTCGTTCTTGATGCGCTGGCGGATCTCGCGTTCGATCGCCTCGAATTGGCGCTTGTCCTCGGCGCTAAGGTCGGCGTCGCGTCCGTCCCTGCTGCCGGTGGCGTCCTTCGGGATCGTCATCGTCTTCGTGCCCGTCTGGCCCTGCGCATGCGGATAGCTGTCCTGCGCCACGATGGCATCGCCGCCGAACACGCCGTCCGAACCGGCGCTGCCCTGCTTTGTCTCGACCAGCGTCGGCGAGAAATAATCCGCAAGGCCCTTGCGCTGGGCCTCATCGGTCGCGCCGAGCAACCACATCAGCAGGAAGAACGCCATCATCGCGGTCACGAAGTCGGCATAGGCGACCTTCCAAGCGCCGCCGTGATGCGCGCCGTGATCGCCGCCGACGATCTTCTTGATGATGATCGGGCGCTGGTTGGAGCCCGTACCGGCTGCGCGGCTGGCCATGGTTCAGCGCGCCCGCATGCCGTCGAAGACGTCGGCGAAGCTCGGCTGGTTGGCATGGCCCAGGCTCGAGCGGGCGGCTTCGATCACCAGCGGCTGCGGATGCCCGTGCAGCGTCGCGACGATGATCTGCTTGGCAACCTCGTAGATCATGCAATCCTCTTCGATGATCGCCTTCACGCGGTTGGCCATCGGGCCGACCAGCCCGTAGGCGAGCAGCACGCCCAGGAAGGTCCCGACCAGCGCCGAACCGATCATCCCGCCGAGGACTGCGGGCGGCTGGTCGATCGAACCCATCGTCTTGACCACGCCGAGCACCGCGGCGACGATGCCGAGCGCGGGCAGCGCATCGGCCAGCCACTGCAGGTTGTTGGCCGGGCCCATCGCTTCCTTGTGATGGGTCTTGAGATGCTGGTCGACGACCTCCTCGACCGAATAGGGATCGAGGTCGCCCGAGCTCACCACCACCAGCCGCAGGCTGTCGCAGATCAGCGAGACGAGCGTCTTGTCGGCCAGGAGGCGCGGAAATTCGGCGAAGATCGCGCTGTTTTCGGGTTCTTCGACATGCGGTTCGAGCGCGACCGGACCTTCGGTCTTGAGCAGCTTCATCAGCTTGCCGCACAGGAAGATGCAGTCGAGATAGTCCTGGCGCTTGTACTTGGGGCCCTTGAACGCTTTCGCGAACCCACCGCCCACAGCCTTGAGCTGGCTGCCATTGTTGCCGATCGTCAGGGCCGCCACGCCGGCACCGCCGATGATCATCATCTCGAGCGGGAGGGCCTTGAGGACGGCACCCATGTCGCCCCCCGAAATGATGAAGCCACCGAACACCATGGCGATCAGGATGACGAAGCCGATTGCGGGCATCATGAGTGTGGATTCCTTCGTTGCAGCTTCCCCGCCATCGGTCGATCCAAGGCGGGCATTTCGGGTAATGGGTTAACGGCGCGATGCTGCACCGTTTAAGGCAATTCGCGCCGTCGCTCAGCGCAGGTAGTCGAGCAGCGAACGCTGGGTGATCTTGGCGTAGACCGCCTGCGCGGCTTCGAGCGAGATATCGAGCGCCTGGAGCTTCGTGATCGCCTCGCTGACATTGGTGTCCTCGATCTCCTGGCGCCGCTCGGCGAGCACCACCCGGCTTTCGATGAACTGGTTGCGCGCGCTTTCGAGCCGGCCGCGGGCGACGCCCTGCTGGGTCAGCATCGCGGTCATGTAGTCGATCGCACCGTCGAGCGGGGTCAGGCGCGAATTGCGATCGGCCTGGGTACCGTTGCGGACGGCATCGATCGTCTCGAGCAACAGGTCCTCGATCATGGAGGCCCCGGGCGCAGAGCCGGGAGCCTTGCCGAACAATTGCTGCGCCGTCGGCGAGGCGATCACGTGGCGGGTGCCGCCGATCGGCACCTCGATCGCGATCTCGGCAAACAACTTGCCGCCGAAGGGATCGTCCTGCGTCATGATGTCGCGGATATTGGCGAGGATGCCCTCGAGTTCGATCGCGATTCCCTCGCGGTTGACCGCGTTGATCGAATCGTTGTTCGACTGGAGCACAAGTTCCTTCGCCCGGATCAATCCCGAGGTGATCTCGCTCATGCTCGATTCGGCCTGCACGGCGCGGGTTTCGGCGCGCCCGATATTGGCGACCCAGGCCTCCTCGTTGCCCTGCTGGCGGGCGATGACCGAGACTTCGAGCCAGCCCTGCGGGTCGTCCGACGGCTTGATCAGCCGCTTGCCGGTCGAAATCGCCTTCTGCTGGTCGCCGATCGACTTCATCAGGTCGAGTTGGTTCTGGACGGCGTCGGGCGGGCGGTTGCGGTTGATCGAGAGCATGGTGGGTTCAGCCTTTCTCGGCCTAGAAGATGTTGAGGATCGACTGGGTTGTCTCGCGCGCGACCTGGATCACCCGGCTCGCGGCTTCGTAGGCCTGCTGCAACCGGATGAGGTCGGCGGTCTCGCGGTCGAGGTCGACCCGCGAAACCGCGTCGCGCGCGCTGCGGGCGTTGCGATCGAGCGCCTGCGCGGCCGATTGCTCGTTGCGCGCGGCGATCACGAGATTCGAATGGACCGAGATGATCTGGTTCCAGTTGCGCTCGATATTGCCCGAAGCGCGCAGGTCGGCGAGCCCGAGGAGGTTGCCGTTGGGCTTGCCGTCGGCCGAGGCGACCGCGAGTTCCGCCGCCATGGCGGGGATCGCGGACAGCCCTGCTGCACCTGCGCCGGTGGTAAGCAGCGCCTTGCCGGGGACTCCCGCATCGGTGCGCCCGTTGGCGTGCCAGTCATTGACCTGCGTGGCGAAATCCTCGGCCAGCTGGTCGAGCTGGGCGAGGTCGGAGGCGGCGACGTTGCGCGCGCGGCTCATCCCCGCCAGCATGCCGTCGCTCGGGACCTTGCCGCCCTGGCCGTTGACCTGCACCAGCAGGCTGCCGTCGGCGTTCTCGACGAGGCTCAGTTGGCCGACGACGCCGATCGCGGAGATCGTCTCGCCGGCATAACGGACCGTCGCCACCCCGTTTTCGCCAAGGGTGATCTCGGCATCGAGCCGCTCGCTGATGACGGCCAGCGCCGCATCGCGCGTGTCGAGCAGGCCGGCATGCGCCTGGGTGCCCGGCTGGGTGCGGCGCAGGTCGAAATTGGTCCGCGAAAGGTCGGCCAGGGTCTGGTTGAGACCGATCAGTTCGGAACCGGCGCGCGCGGAAATCTGGTCGATCGCGAGATTGAGGTTGGCTGAGGTGCGGCGGAAGGTTTCCGCAGTCGCGTTGATCTCGTTGATGAAGGTCGTGCGCAGCGCGTTGTCGAATGGCACCGCGGCCAGTTCCTCGGCGCGGGAATAAAAATCGGTGAGGCGCTGGCCGACATCCTCGCCGGCATTGTCGAGCCCGGTCTCGATCGAGCCGAGCCACCCGGTCAGCGTTTCGGAGCGCACCAATGCCGCGCCGCTGAGGCGCACCGACGCTTCCATGAATTCGTCGCCCGAACGTGCGATCTTGTTGATGCGCGTGCCACTCAGGCCGCTCTGGACCGAATAGAGCGGGTTGAGCGAGCCGGTGATGGTGGCATCGCCCATCAGCACGTCGCGGCGTACATAGTCGCCGTTCTCGACGTTGGCGATGTTCTGCGACACCGTCTCCATCGCCGTGCTGTAGCCGCGCAGGGCGGAACGCCCGATGGTCAGCAATCCGCTCATATCCTGCCCTCGAACTGTTTCAGTAGAAGCTCGGCGATGCCGAATTCGGTGCTGTCGGCCATGGCATCCGCCATCCGCGCGTCCTGCATGTCGCGGAACTGCTCGGTGCCTTGGTTGCCAAAGATGTCCTCGGCGAGCGACGCGCTGCGCATCGAGCCGATCATCTGCCGCAGGAACACCGCCTCGAATGCCTCCGCCGCGGCGCGCAGTTCTTCCTTGCGCGCCGCGGTAGCGGAATCGGTCGTGGCGGTCGTACCGGTGGCCAGGTTGGCCGGAAAGGCGGTGGGATCGATCACTGGATGATCAACTCCGCCTTGAGCGCACCGGCCTGCTTGAGCGCATCGAGGATCGCCGCGAGGTCGCTCGGGCTGGCCCCGATCGCGTTGATCGATTCGACGATCTCCGACAGCGATGCGCCCTGAGTGATGAAGGCCGAAGCCGGTTCCTGCTCGATCGCGATATCGCTGCGCTGTTCGACCGCGGTCTGGCCACGGCTGAACGGCGCGGGCTGGACGATCTCGGGGCTCTCGGTGACCCGAACGGTCAGCGATCCGTGGCTCACCGCCGCGGGGCTGATCTTGACCGCGCCGTTGATCACCACCGTCCCGGTACGGGCGTTGACGATCACGCGCGCCGGGGCTTCGCCCGGATTGACGTCCATGTTCTCGATCGCGCCCATCAGCAGCACGCGCTGGGTCGGGTCGGCCGGAGCCTGGATGCGGATCGAGACCGCGTCGGTCGCGACCGCGAGGTCCTGGCCCGAAAGCTCGTTGATCTGGTCCGCCACGCGCAGGGCGGTGGTGATGTCGGCCTGGGCGAGGTTGAAGGTGAGGTAGGGGCTCTGTTCGAACCCGGTCGCGACCAGCCGTTCGACGGTCGCCCCGCCGGCGATCCGGCCGACCGACGGGATATTGACCGTGGTGGTCGATCCGTCGCGTCCCTCGACGCCCAGCCCGCCGACAGCGAGGTTGCCCTGCGCCATCGCGTAGATCTGGCCGTCCGCACCCATCAGCGGCATCATCACCAACGTCCCGCCGCGCAGCGACTTCGCCTTGCCGATGGCCGAGACGGTCACGTCGATGCGCTGGCCGGGCTTGGCCATCGCGGGAAGCTCGGCGGTGACGAGCACCGCGGCGGCGTTCTTGGTCGCCGGGTTGACGCCCGGAGGCAGGGTCAGCCCGAACCGGTTGGCGACGCCCTTCATCGCGACGGTCGCGTATTCGAGGCTGTCGTCGCCGGTGCCGGGCAGGCCGACCACGATCCCGTAGCCGGTCAACTGGTTGCTGCGCAGGCCCTGGAAGGTGCCGAGATCCTTGATGCGCTCGGCGCGCACCGGGCTCGTCGCACCGATCAGGATGGCGAAGCAGGCGAACAGGGAGATGATCCGTTTCATCAGAAAGGACTCACCTTGTTGAAGAAGCGCTGGAGCCAGCCTTGCTTGCTGCCCTCGGCGATTTCGCCAGCGCCACCGTAGTTGATCCGCGCGTCGGCGACGCGCGAGGAGGCGACCACATTGTCCGGACTGATGTCGGTCGAGCGAACGAGGCCGCTGAAGCGAATGTATTCGTCGCCGCGGTTGAGCATGATCAGCTTCTCGCCGCGTACCAGCATGGTACCGTTGGGATAGACTTCGGCCACGGTGACCGCGATCTCGCCGCGCAGCGAATTGCTCTGCTGTGCGCTGGCGCCGCCCGAGAAATCGGTGCCGCCGCCGATCGAGACGTCGCTCGGCTTGAACACAGCGAGCGGGCCGGTGGTCGGCGGGGTGATGCCGAAATTGCCCGAGCGATCGAGATCGGCGCTGTTCGACTTGACCGCCTGGGTCCGTTCGATCAGCGCGATGGTGAGCAGGTCGCCGACGCGCGCGGCGCGCGCGCCCGAAGTGAGCGGGGCATAGCCCTGCGAAGCCTGGAAGATCGAGCCGTCGTTGGTCGGCACGACCTGCTGCGGCGGGGCCGGCGGGGGCAGGGTCGCGGCAAAGCGCGGATCGGGCGCTGCGGCGTTCGAGCCCATGCAGGCTGCGAGCAGCGGTGCGGCGGCGAAGGCGATGATGATGTTCTTCATGCTTTATCCCTCCCCGATCAGAGCTGCTGGTTGGCGAACTGGAGCATTTCGTCGGTCGCCTGGATCATCTTGGAATTCACCTCGTAGGCGCGTTGGGTTTCGATCATGTCAACGAGCTCTTCGACGATGTTGACGTTCGATCCCTCGAGCGCGCCCTGGCGCATCAGGCCGCGGCCTTCCTCGCCGCCGGCACCCACGATCGGGGCCCCGCTGGCGGCGGTTTCCTTCAGCAGGTTGTTGCCAATCGACTGGAGACCGGCCCCGTTGACGAAATTGGCGAGTTCGATGCGGCCGAGTTCGCTCGGTTCGGCCTGGCCGGCGAGCGTGGCCGAAACCGTTCCGTCGGCACCGATGGTGATCGCGGTGGCGCCCTCGGGCACCTGGATCTGCGGTTCGAGCGGGAGGCCGTCGGAGGTCACCATCGTGCCGTCCGCGGTCAGGTTGAAATTGCCCGAACGGGTGTAGGCCATCGAGCCGTCCGGCTGCGAGACCTGGAAATAGCCCGCGCCTTCGATCGCGAGGTCGAGCGCATTGCCGGTGGTCTGCACCGAGCCCTGCGTCTCGATCCGCGCGGTGCCCGAGATCGCCACGCCGGTACCGAGCGAAAGCCCGGTGGCGAAGCGGTTCTGCTGGTCGGCCTGCGCACCCTGCTGGACGACCTGCTGGTAGGCCAGCGTTTCGAACTGCGCTCGGTCGCGCTTGAAGCCGGTGGTGTTCACGTTCGCCAGGTTGTTGGCGATCACGCGCATCTTGGTGTTCTGTGCGTCGAGCCCGGTGCGGGCGACCTGCAAGGCGGAATTGCTCATGTTCTATCTCCTGGATATCTGGGATCAGCGCGGAAGCTGCATGACGCTGGCACCGCCATCGTCCATTTCCTTCGCGGTCGTCAGAAGCTTGACCTGGGTTTCGTAAGCGCGGCTTGTTTCGATCATGTCGACCAGCGCTTCGGTCATGTTCACGTTCGATCCCTCCAGGGCTCCACTGCGAAGCCTTGCATCGGGATTTGACGGCAGCACGCCGCCATTCTTAACCCGGAAGAGGGTATCCTCGCCCTTCACCACCTCGCTGCCGGCGGTGCTGACGATGCGCAGCCGGTCGACCTGCTGCGGCTGGTTGGGGTTGCCGCCGGCCGGGACGATCCACACACCGCCATCCTCGGCAATGCGCACGCTGTCGGCCGGGGGCAGTGTCAGCGGCCCGCCTTCGCCGAGCACGGGGTGCCCGTCGCCGGTGGTGACGAGACCGCTTTCGGTCATCATCAGGTCGCCGCGACGGGTGTAACCCTCGTCTCCATTGGGGGCCTGCACGGCAAGCATGCCCTGACCCCCGATCGCGATGTCGAGCGGACGCCCCGTTTCCTTGACTGCACCGGGGTTGAGATCCGCGGTCAGCACGTATTCGTTCACCGTCGCACGGCTCTGGAGGCCTTCGCCTTCCAGGTATTTCGCCTGTGCGGTGACGATCTCCGCCTTGAAGCCGGTGGTGTCGGCATTGGCCATGTTGTGCGCGATCGCCGTTTGGCGGTTCAGCACGCCCTGCATGGCGCGAAGGTTGAGATGGATCATGCGGTCCATGGGAATGTCCCTCGATGAGTCGGTGAAACGGGGTCGTCAGCTCGCGGAGGCGATCATCAGACCTGCAGGTTGACGATCGTCTGCGTCATGTTGTTGGCGGTCTCGATCGCCTGCGCGTTGGCCTGGAAGTTGCGCTGCGCCGCGATCAGCGACACCAGCTCTTCGGTGATGTCGATATTGGCGGTTTCGAGCGAACCCGAACGGACCGAACCCATCGGGCCGGAGCCGGCCTGGACGAGCTGGGCGAGGCCCGACTGGCCGGTGGCCTGCCAGTGCGCGTCGCCGACCGGGCGCAGGCCCTCGACCGCCACGAAGCTCGCCATGGCAAGGCTGCCCAGAGCCTGCTGGTTGCCGTTCGAATAGGTCGCGACGATCGTGCCGTTGGTGTCGACGTTGATATTGGCGAGCACGGCGGCGGGATCGCTCGGATCGTTGGAGGGCAAGACCAGGTTGGTCATGTCGGCCGGATCGGTCGAGGTGATCACGCCGTTGGCATCGACCGGCAGGAGTTGGACGATGTTGCCGGTGCTGTCGACCACTTCGCGGTCGTTGTTGACGCTGAACGCGCCGTTGCGGGTGTAGGTGATCGATGCCGTCGCATCGGGGCTCTTGACGGTGAAGAAACCTTCGCCGGCGACCGCGAGGTCGAGCGTGCGATCGGTGCTCTGCAAGGTGCCCTGGGTGAACTGCTGGGTGATGCCCTGCAGCTGGACGCCCTGGCCGGCGATCTTCTTGGTCGCCTGGGTCGGCGAGGCCGCGAACAGGTCACCGAAAGATGCGCGGCTCTTCTTGAAGCCGGTCGAGTTGCCGTTGGCGATGTTGTTCGAGACCACTGAGAGGTCGGTCTGCGCGGCCTTCAGGCCCGAAAGGGAAGTGAGAAAGGACATTGCTTGGTTCTCCTGTTGAGACTTGGGTCCCGGCGGTCAGCTGACGCCGCGAATGGTGTTGATGTCGATCGGTCCGGCGGGGGTGGTAAGCGTCGTGCCCGCGCTGGAACTGTTGACCGCCGAGACCGGCAGCCAGGCGGCGGTCGAGCTGGCGACGCCGCCCGATACGCGGACGCGCAGCGGCCCGAGATCGACCGGCTGGCCGTTCTCGTCGACGCTGGCGAAACCGAACGGAACGGGGCCCGCCTGGGCCGGGCCCGTGGCGCTGCGCACGACGTTGCCCTTCTGGTCGACCAGTTCGATGGTGAGGTTGTCGCTCGGCCCGGCAAGCGTGACTTCGCCGCGGTAGACACCGCCGCGATCCATCGCCGCGGTCTTGCTCTCGGCGAGCACCGACTTGCCGATGTAATTGCTCGCTTCGGACAGGCGCGAGGCACTGAAGGCCTCGGAAATGCCTTTCAGCGAGGCGTTCATCTCGGCGATGCCGGCGACCTGGCTGAATTGCGCCATCTGCGCGACCATGGCCGTATTGTCGACCGGATCGAACGGATCCTGGAACTTGAGCTGGGCGGTCATCAGCTGGAGGAACTGGGCCTGGCCCATGTCCTCGCCGCCCTTGGCGTTCTTGGGCTGGGCGACGGTGAGACCCGCGGGGAGCGTGCTGGAAATCATGATCAGCGTCCCATCTTCACGGTGTCGAGGATGAGCGATTTCGCCGTCTGCAGCACCTGGACGTTGTTCTGGTACTGGCGGGCGGTCTCGATCATGTCGATCAGCTCGGCCGCCTCGTCGACGCCCGCATCCCACACATTGCCGTCTGCGTCGGCGAGCGGGTTGTTCGGATCGTGCCGCATGCGCGGTTCGATGTTCGATTTGACGACCTGTTCGACATCGACGGTGGCGATGCCGTCGCCGCCCTCGACCGAGCGGAAGACCGGCTTGAGCGCGCGATAGGCTTCCTCTGCGCTGCTGTAGGTCGTGCGCGCATTGGCGAGGTTCGACGCGGTGGTGTTCATCCGGGTCAGCTGCGCGGACATCGCGCGCCCCGAAATGTCGAAGATGTTCAGATTACCGGGCATGGATCATTCCCCTTTCAAGGCGCGGGTCAGCGTCGCCACACGGCCTTCGAGGAAGGACAGCGTGGTCGAATAGCCCACCGCGTTTTCGGCGAAGAGCGTCTGTTCGGTGGAAAGCTCGACTGTGTTGCCATCGAGCGAGGGGTTGAGCGGGATGCGATAGCCGGCATTGCCCTTGGCCGCGCGGTCGGCATCGCTGCCGCCGCGCACTTCCTGCATGGCGCGCTCGAAATCGAGGTCCTTCGCCTTGTAGCCGGGTGTCGCGCTGTTCGCGATGTTGGAGGCGAGCATGGAGAGGCGCTGCGAGCGAAGCCGCAATGCATCCCCGTGAATGCCGAAAATCTTGTCTGCCATCACTCGAATTCCTGCTTAAGTCTGCTCGCCTTTTGCCGTGAAGGGCGTTGGACGAATGGATTGCCCCGGGGATTAAGCAAACCCCGTGCCAAATGGCTTCCTGCGCTCGAAACCAAGCGTTTCTGCGGGTTGCGACAAGCCTTCGCCCCGAGCGGCAAGATCTTGCCGCCCGGCAAGCTTTTGCCGTTCTGGCGAGGAGATAGGCCGCGTGATCGAAGCACCGATGGACTGGACCCTGCTGATCGATCCCGCCGCACTGGCAATCGTCGGGCTCGGCAGCCTCGCGATCGCGTGGATACAGAACGGCTTCGGTGCGATCCGCGAGGCAATCGGCGGCCTTCGGCGTCTGCTCACCGTTTCGCGCGATGGCGAGCGCAGCCGGCTCGCCCGCCTGATCGTCGAGGATATCGTCGATCGCCGCGGCGTCGCTTGCGCAGACCGCGGGCCGCAGACCTGTCCCTTCACCCACGAAGCCAGCCGGTTGATGTCCGACGAAACCAGCTATGCCGGCTTCTCC
Source organism: Pseudoblastomonas marina (assembly GCF_034374265.1). Taxonomy (NCBI): domain Bacteria; kingdom Pseudomonadati; phylum Pseudomonadota; class Alphaproteobacteria; order Sphingomonadales; family Erythrobacteraceae; genus Pseudoblastomonas; species Pseudoblastomonas marina. The sequence goes on from NZ_CP139718.1 coordinate 2,460,128, forward strand.
CGCGCGATCAGCAACCTCCTCGACCGCCATATCGCGCAGCGCCAGCGCACGGTGCGCGTGTGGAACGACATCGCCGATGCGGCACCCGCTCTCGGCATGCTGGGCACCGTGGTCGGCCTGGTGCAGATGTTCGCGGTCATGCAGAGCTCGCAGGGGATAGGGCTCGCGATGGCGCTGTGCCTGCTCACAAGCCTCTACGGCCTCGTCCTCGCGCACCTGGTCGCAGGCCCGCTCGCGCGCCGGCTCGAACTGGTCTCCGCGATCGAGGCCGAATGGCAGGAACAGACCGCCAGCCGCATGCTGGCGCTCGCCCGGCGCGAATATCCGGACGGTACCGATCACGGCCGCGTACTCGATCTGAAGAAAGGCGCGCTCGCGGGCGTCGCGCAGGCGTCGTGAAGAACACGCGCTCGCTCGTCGGCTTCGTCGACCTCACGCTGATCCTGCTGGGCTCGCTCGCGCTGGTCGGTGATCTCGAGCGGCGCGACGAGGAGTCCGCCGCCGGGCCGGCTCTCGAACCCGTCGCCGAACCGGGCTCCGAGTATGTCCTCCGCCGTCCGATCGCACAGGTCTTCGAGCCGGGCGAGGCGCGGCTGGCGCCGGAAGGGCGTGCCTGGCTCGCGCGTCTGGTCGAGGACGCGCGCCTTGGTGTCGTCCGCGTCAGCGTCGCGCCCGATGCGTCGGACGGAGCCGGGCGCCTCGACGAGTGGGAGATCGCGGCCGCGCGGACCGCGTCGATCCTCTACGCACTCAAGCAGGCGGGCGTGAACGACGAACGGATCGATCCGCAACTGCCGCGAGACGGAAGCGAAGCGGGTCTCGTCACCATCACGATCGCGGCGGGCGCGCCGCGCGACTGATCTGGCACGCGCCTTGCTAGAGCCACGGGAGAATTGAACCGCAGCAACGAAAAGGTGCGTCCCATGATCCGCAAGCCAGCCGCCTTGTCGGCGATCGCCATCCTCGCCATGGCGAGCGTGCCCGCCCTGGCGTCCGATTTCCAGGATCTCGACGCGCTCGACGTCGCCGTCGCCGCGAGCATGGGGGCCGAGATCGGCGAACCCGGCGGTGCGCGTGCACCGGTCGACCGTCGCCTGAAGCTCAAGGCCTGTCCCGAATTCCCGACCGTATCGGGTCCGGTCCTCGGCGCCGCCGTGGTCCGCTGCCAGTCGGTCGGCTGGTCGATCCGCGTGCCGCTGCTGCTCGAATCGGGAACGCAGGGCTCATCCGTAACCGCCGCGTCCGAGCGCGAGCAGCGCGATGCGGTGACGCGAGGCCAAGCCGTGCGCCTGACCGTCGAAGGCAATGGATATTCGCTCTCGCGCACGATGATCGCCGATCGTTCGGGACGCGTGGGCGACATGATCTCGGTCCGCGCAGACCGTCGCTCCAAGCCGATCCTTGCCCGTGTCACGGGCGTGGGCGAAGTCACCGTGCCATCGGATCGGTAAAAAGACGAACCCGCGAAAATTTTTTTCTTAAGAACCCGAATGCGCCGCCGTTACCGGTGTCGAGAACTAGAAGAGGTACACCATGAAACTCGATCGACCGTCCGGTTACGGCCCCGTATCAGCCACCGGCCTGCGCAGCGCCGGCGCGAAATCGGTGTCGGCCGCTTCCGAAGCGCGTCCCGTGCGCGATGAATCCTCGGTGCGTGAATCCGACGCGGCCGCGATTGCCAAGCTCGGCGCGCCGGTCGACCAGTCGCGGATCGACGAACTGCGCTCCGCGATCTCGGAAGGACGCTATCTCGTCGATCCGGGCAAGCTCGCCCAGAAGATGATCGCGCTCGATATCTTCGGCGACGCCTGACCGTGCAGGTTGCAAAGATCCAGCAAGCCCAGGAACGCCTGATCGCCGCACTGGATGCGTGCGATGCGCATGCCATCCTCGAAGCGTCGGGAGACCTTTCGGGCCTGATCGATGAGATCGAGGACATTTCCGCGCTCTATGCGGATGCCGAAACCCGCGAGGCGCTCGAGCATGTCGAACGCCTGTCGCACGCCGCCGCGCACCGGCTGCGCGTGTTGACCGACCAAACGCGCGAGCGGCTGCAGATGCTCGGCGTGGACGAGGGTCCGCTCCTCTACGGGCCGCGCGCCGCCTGACGAAGGCCTTCATTCTAACGACCTGCCTCACCCAACCTCTTCATAACCAGGTCCCCAACTGCCGCCCCGGTCCTGAAACCGGGGCGGTTTTTCTTTTCCACGCGCAAATCCTGCAGAAATTGGCACGGCTCTTGCTGATGGTCCTTCGAACAAAGGAGCCATCACGTGCCATCGACCATCGACACCTCCGTTCGGGGAGGGACTGACCGCATCACTCGCGCCATCGCGCAGTCCGCCCGCCGGACCGGCGTCGATTTCGATTATCTGATGGGCCAGGCCCGCATCGAAAGCGGGATGAATCCCAACGCCAAGGCGCCCACCAGCTCGGCCACCGGGCTTTACCAGTTCATCAGCCAGAGCTGGCTTGCGACCGTCTACGAGCACGGCAGCAAGCACGGGCTCGACTGGGCTGCAGGCGCGATCCGGCGCGACGGCAGCGGGGGCTTTCACGTGCCCGATGCGGCGATGCGGCAGAAGATCCTCGACCTGCGCAAGAACCCCGAGGCCGCAGCGGTGATGGCGGGCGAATTCGCCGCCGACAATCGCGACTATCTCGAACGCCGGCTCGGTCGCGAGATGGCACCGGTCGATCTCTACCTCGCCCATTTCCTCGGGGCCGGCGGCGCGCACAAGTTCCTCTCTGCCCATTCCGCCAATCCCGATGCCGCCGCCGCGCCGCTGTTCGGCAGTGCCGCGCGCGCCAACCGCAACGTCTTCTATGCCTCGAACGGGCGCGCGCGCAGTCTCGACGAAATCCGCGACCGCTTCGCCGCCAAGCTCGGCGCCGATGCCAAGGTGCCGGCGGCAGGCGGCAAGGATCGGCCGGGCGGCAACGACCTGCCGTTCGTGCAGCCGGCCGACTACCTTCGTCTCGCCAGCCAGCGCGCCAAGCCGAGCGACATCGACCTCAACAATAACGACAATGCGCGGATGGCCTACATGCTGCTCGCGTCGATGGGAGCCTGAGACCTTTCATGACCACCAAATCCTCCTCGCTGTCGTCTCTCTTCGATATCCGCGCCGGGCTCCTCCCCGCCGCCACGCTGCTGCTTGTCGTGTTCCTGGTGCTCCCGGTGCCCGCGTTCATTCTCGACGTCGGCTTCATCACCAACATCATGATCTCGCTCGCGGTGCTGATGGTCGCGCTCAATGCGTCAAAGCCACTCGACTTCTCGAGCTTCCCGACCGTGCTGCTGTTCGCCACCCTGCTGCGTCTCGGCCTCAACGTCGCCTCGACCCGCGTCGTGCTGGTCAACGGGCATGAAGGCGGCGACGCGGCGGGCGACGTAATCGAGGCCTTTGGCACGATGCTGATCGGCGGCGACTATGTCGTCGGCCTGTTCGTCTTCGCGATCCTGATGATCATCAACCTGGTCGTGATCACCAAGGGTGCCGGCCGCGTGTCCGAAGTCAGCGCGCGATTCACCCTCGACGCGCTGCCCGGCAAGCAGATGGCGATCGACGCCGATCTCGGTGCCGGCCTGATCACGCCCGAAGAAGCCAAGCAGCGCCGCGTCGACGTCGCCACCGAAGCCGATTTCTACGGATCAATGGACGGTGCCAGCAAGTTCGTGAAGGGCGATGCCATCGCCGGCGTCCTGATCCTCGTGATCAACATCATCGGCGGGATCATCCTTGGCGTGGTCAGCCACGACATGGCCATGGGCGATGCCGCCTCGACCTACACCATGCTCGCGATCGGCGATGCGCTGGTGGCGCAGGTCCCGGCGCTGCTGCTCTCGATCGCCGCCGCGGCGATCGTCACCCGCGTGTCCTCGCCCTTTGACCTTCCGGGGCAGATCTCCTCGCAGTTCGGTTCGGCCAAGGCCTGGGTCCCGGTCGCCACGATTCTCGGCATCCTCGGCATCCTGCCAGGCATGCCGTCGATGGTGATCCTGCCCGCCGCCGCGGTCGCCAGCTATTTCGCGTGGAAGTTCTCGCGCCCGCAGCCGGTCGAGGAAGAGGCCGACGCCGAACCGGCGCCCAATCCCAACGTGATCCGCTGGACCGACGTCTCCGACGAGGCGCTGCTTGGGATCGAAGTCGGCTACGCGCTCACCTCGCTGGTCGACGAGCGCAGGGACGCGCCGCTGATGAAGCGGGTCACCGGCATCCGCAAGCAGCTCTCGAAGGAACTCGGCTTCGTGATCCCGCTGGTGCGGATCAAGGACGACCTGACGCTCGATCCGAATGATTATCGCCTCACCATCGGTGGCACCGTGATCGCCGAAGGCACGATCTGGCCCGAAGACATGCTGGCGATCGACAGCGGCGATATCGACGAGGAGATCGAGGGCCGCGTGTGCAAGGATCCGACCTTCGGCATGGATGCGCGCTGGATTTCGGCCGACAAGCGCTCCGAAGCGATCGTGCTCGGTTACACCGTGGTCGATGCCTCGACCGTGATGGCGACGCACCTCAACCACATGATCCGCCTCAACGCCTCGCAGCTGTTCGGGATGGACGAGGCCAAGATGTTGCTCGACGCGCTCAAGGAGCGTGCGCCCGAGCTGGTCGAAGGGCTCACCCCCCAGCCGCTGTCGCTGTTCGCGGTGTCGGCGATCTGCCAGGCGCTGCTGCGCGAAGGCGTGCCGCTCAAGGATTTCCGCCGCCTGTGCTCGGCGATGGTCGAAGCGACCGGCGACGGCACGACCGAGATCCCGCTGCTGGTCGAACGCGTGCGACAGCGGATCGGCTCGATCATCATCCAGGCGCTGGTCCCGGTCAGCATGCCGCTGCCCGTGGTTACGCTCGACCCGGAACTCGAGACCCTGCTGGGCCAGTCGATCAAGGTCGCCGGCGATGCCAGCTTCCCGATCGAACCGGGCCTCGGCCAGCGGATCCTGTCGGCGATCGAGGAATCGGCCGACCGGTTGATGCTGCGCCAGCAGAATTTTGCGCTCGTCACCTCGCCGCCCGCGCGCAAGGCGCTGTCGGACCTGTTGCGCCCGCGCTTCCCCGATACGCCGGTGCTCTCGTTCCGCGAACTGCCCGACGACAAGCCGGTCGAAGTGATCGCCACCGTCGGCGGCAGGGCCGAGGCGCAGAACCCGGGCCCGCGGCCCGCCGATCACAGCTTCACCGAGCTGTAAGGAGAGTCAGACGATGAATTTCCAAACCGCTGAAACGCTGACTTACGGCCGCGAACCCGCGCGCCTCGATCCGAACAAGCTGATCGAGGAAAACGTCCCGCTGGTGCGCAAGATCGCCTGGCATGTCGCCGGTCGCGCCCCTTCCACGATCGAGGTCGAGGACCTGATCCAGATCGGCATGATCGCGCTGATCGAGGCCGCGCGTCGCTACGAGGAGCAGGGCTACCAGTTCTCGACCTATGCCGGCACGCGCATTCGCGGGGCGATGATGGATTACCTGCGCTCACAGAGCAATCTGTGTCGCTCGGCGCTCGATTTCCGCCGCGACCTGCGTCTCGCGCAGGACAAGCTGCGCACGCGATTGGGGCGTGAAGCCTCGGAAAGCGAGCTGGCCGGGGAACTGGGCCTGGCTCCAGAGGAATTCCTCGCCCGTGTCGACCAGGCGGCCGACGTGCAGATGGATTCGATGGACGAGGTCTATTCCGAGCACAGCATCTGGTTCGCTTCGGAGGAAGAAGATGCCGAGGTCGCGATCGAACGCTCGCAGCTCGAGGCGCTGGTGCGCGATGGGATCGTTGGCTTGCCCGAGCGCGAGCAGATGGTGCTGCAGCTGTTCTTCATCGAAGAACTCAACCTCGAGGAAATCGGCGCAGTGCTCGATGTGACCGCGGCGCGGATCTGCCAGATCAAGAAGTCGGCGCTCGACCGGTTGCGAAAGCGCCTGTCCGGCTACGCCTGAACCCTTGAATTAGATTCCGTCATGCCCGTGCGCGCGGGCGACAACGGAAAGCGGCCCCCAGGACATCCCCGACCACGAAGGATCGGGAATGCCCCGAAGGGCCGCCATGCGTTTCGGCTATCTCCGCGATTAGCGGATCAGGCTGAGGACGCCCTGCTGGCTCTGGTTGGCCTGCGCGAGCATCGCGGTCGACGCTTGGCTCAGGACCTGGAACTTCGCGAGCTGCGTCGATTCGGCCGAGAAGTCGGCGTCCTGGATGCGGCTGCGGCTTTCCGACAGGTTGGTGACGCGGTCGGTCAGGCTCGAGACCGTCGCTTCGAGACGGTTCTGCGAGGCACCGAGGTTCGCCTGCGCGGTGGTGACCGTGGTCAGCGCCGTGTCGAGCGCGGTGAGCGCGGCAGCGGCACCGGCTTCGGTGCTGATGTCGAGCGCGGCCACGCCGAGCGCGGTGGCATCGACGTCGGTCAGCGCAACGGTGACCTGTTCACCGGCCTTCGAGCCGGTCTGGATCGCGATCGAGGCATTGGTGCCGTCGAGCAGCTTGACGCCGTTGAACTCGGTGCGGCCCGACACGTCGCCGATCTGGCCGATCAGCGCGGTGACTTCCGCCTGCAGGTTCGTGCGGTCGCCGGCCGAGAGCGTGCCGTTGGCCGACTGCACCGACAGCTCGCGCATGCGCTGCAGCATGTTGGTGATTTCGTTCATCCCGCCTTCGGCGGTCTGGGCGAGGCTGATGCCGTCATTGGCATTGCGCATCGCCATGTTCAGGCCCTTGACCTCGGAGGTCATGCGGGTGGCGATGGCGAGGCCGGCGGCGTCGTCGCTGGCCGAGTTGATGCGCTTGCCGGTCGACAGGCGTTCGATCGCCTGGGACAGGCCCACTTCGGCACGCGAGGAGGCCGTCGAGGCCCGCATCGCGGATACGTTGGTTCCGATAACAGTCATGTCGTTTCCTTCTTCGGTTTGTGGTCGCCCGTCCAAGAGGGTGGCTTCCGAATTCGATAACGGCAGCGAGAACTGGACCTTAAAAAAAATCGCGCGCGCCGCTCACCCGGAATTAACCATACATCCAAACCGCTCGTGATGCGGCACAAGCTTCTGACATTCATATGAAAAATCGTCATTGCCCACACGAAAACGCCCGCCGGGATTAACCGACGGGCGTCCTTCGAGACAGCCGGCGGGGAAGCCGGCGGAATTCTTCCGCGCGTTAGCGGATCAGGCTCAGCACACCCTGCTGGCTCTGGTTGGCCTGGGCGAGCATCGCGGTCGACGCCTGGCTCAGGACCTGGAACTTCGCGAGCTGCGTCGATTCCGACGAGAAGTCGGCGTCTTGGATGCGGCTGCGGCTTTCTGACAGGTTGGTGACGCGGTCGGTCAGGCTCGAGACCGTCGCTTCGAGACGGTTCTGCGAGGCACCGAGGTTCGCCTGCGCGGTGGTGACCGTGTTGAGCGCGGCGTCGAGCGACGACAATGCGAGGTTCGCACCGGCGACCGTGCTGATGTCGATCGCGGACACGGCGGTCGTGCCGTCGGTCAGCGCGCCGGCCGTGACGTTCGAAAGCGCAACGGTGACCTGCTCACCGGCCTTCGAGCCGGTCTGGATCGCGATCGAGGCATTGGTGCCGTCGAGCAGCTTGACGCCGTTGAACTCGGTGCGGCCCGACACGTCGCCGATCTGGCCGATCAGCGCGGTGACTTCCGCCTGCAGGTTCGTGCGGTCGCCGGCCGAGAGCGTGCCGTTGGCCGACTGCACCGACAGCTCGCGCATGCGCTGCAGCATGTTGGTGATTTCGTTCATCCCGCCTTCGGCGGTCTGGGCGAGGCTGATGCCATCATTGGCATTGCGCATCGCCATGTTCAGGCCCTTGACCTCGGAGGTCATGCGGGTGGCGATGGCGAGGCCGGCGGCATCGTCGCTGGCCGAGTTGATGCGCTTGCCGGTCGACAGGCGTTCGATCGCCTGGGACAGGCCCATTTCTGCCCGCGAGGAGGCCGTCGAGGCCCGCATCGCGGAAATGTTGGTTCCGATAACAGTCATGTCGTTTCCTTCTTCGGTCTAGAGGCAGCATGGAACTTCCAGCGGCTACGATAAGACTAACGGCACCAGCGCTGACGACTTAAACGAAATATCTGATTTCATTAAATATTTCTTGCGGACGCAGGAAAAGCGCCCACCGGTATTCCGGTGGGCGCCCTTCGAGATGGTCGGCGCCAGGCGCCGACCGGGGGATCGGATCAGCTGATGAGCTTGAGCACACCCTGCTGGCTCTGGTTGGCCTGGGCGAGCATCGCGGTCGATGCCTGGCTCAGGACCTGGAATTTCGCGAGGTTCATCGATTCGGCCGAGAAGTCGGCGTCCTGGATGCGGCTGCGGCTTTCCGACAGGTTCGTAATCCGGTTGGTGAGGCTCGAAACGGTCGCTTCGAGGCGGTTCTGCGAGGCACCGAGATTGGCCTGCGCGGTCGTGACCGTGGTCAGCGCGGTATCGATCGCGGTCAGCGCGGCATCGGTATCGACATTGCCCGGCGTGGCGCTGTCGCCGATGACGAGGGCGTTGACGCCGAGCGTGGCGGCGGTGACGTCGTAGGTCGAGATCGTCACCACTTCACCAGCCGACGACCCCGTCTGGATGTTGAGCGTACCGGCGGCGTTGAGCACGTTGACACCGTTGAAGTTGGTGCGGTTGGCGACGTCGTCGATCTGCGAGACCATCGCGGTGAACTCGACTTGCAGGTTGTCGCGGTCGCCATCGCTGAGCGTGCCGTTCGCGGCCTGAACGGCCAGTTCGCGCATCCGCTGCAGCATGTTGGTGATTTCGTTCATCCCGCCTTCGGCGGTCTGGGCCAGGCTGATGCCATCATTGGCGTTGCGGCTGGCCATGCTCAGGCCGCGCACTTCCGAAGTCATGCGGGTGGCGATGGCGAGGCCGGCGGCATCGTCGCTGGCCGAGTTGATGCGCTTGCCGGTCGACAGGCGTTCGATCGCCTGGGACAGGCCCATTTCGGCGCTGGTCGAAGCGGACGAAGCGCGCATCGCGGAGATATTGGTTCCGATAACAGTCATGTGATTTCCCCTATTCCAGTATTCGTAGTCTCGAAGGTGATCCGGACTGCTGCCCGGTTCGGAATGGGTAACGGTCGCTTGCCGGATCGATTAAATCCCGCCGCCAAGAAAAATCGAATTTTTTGAAAGCGTCAGAATATTGACGCTCGCTCGACGGTCCGTTGACGGAACCGGCAAGGCTTATCTTTATAGGGGTGGCAAAAAGCGGCTGATTTTTGCCGTTCGACCGGTTTGGCACGGTGCATGCATAATTCCCCCTGCTCGCTTCCACGAATTGGAGCCGACAGGGGAATTCGAATGAAGAATGCCAAGACCGAAATCAGCACCGGCGCCAAGGCAATGCTGCCTTCGCTCGAGGCCCATCTCAACGGGGTCCTGATCGAGACCGCGCCGGTGGGCACTTCGGAGGCCTCGCCGCGCACGCGGCCGGTCCGCATCCTCACCGACGCCGAAATGGCGGACGCCTCGCATCGCGACATCGTGATCGACTTCCGCGACGGTGCGCCCGAATATCGCCCCGCGACCAACGGCCAGCCGGTCCGCATCGCGTTCGGCCAGGACGACATGGTTCTGGGTCACGCGCTGATCGCCGAAACCGCGCGCGGTGCCGGTCCTGCCGTCGGCGAACCGAAGAGCGCCGACCTGATGCGCTTCGCCGCGCGGGTCGCCGGGAGCAATGCCTCGGTCCTGATCCAGGGCGATACCGGTGTCGGCAAGGAAGGCATGGCGCGCTTCGTCCACACGCAGAGCGTCCGTGCCGACAAGCCGTTCGTCGCGGTCAATTGCGCGGCGCTGCCCGCGACGATGGTCGAGGCGATGCTGTTCGGCCACCGCAAGGGTGCCTTCACCGGCGCCTCCAACGAGAGCGAGGGCCTGTTCCGCGCCGCCGACGGCGGCACGCTGTTCCTCGACGAGATCACCGAGCTCCCGCTCGAACTGCAGAGCAAGCTGCTCCGCGCGCTGCAGGAAGGCGAAATCCTTCCGGTGGGCGAAACCATGCCGGTCAAGGTCGACGTGCGCATCGTCGCCGCCGCCAACCGCGATTTCCGCAGCGAAGTGGCCGAGGGGCGCTTCCGCGAAGACCTCTATTGGCGCCTCAACGTGATGGCAATCGAGATCGAGCGCCTGTCCGCGCGCCGCCAGGACGTCCGCGCGATCGCCGCCGCGGTGCTGATCGGCCTGCAGGAAGGCCAGAGCGATTTCGCCTGGATCGAGGCCAAGGCGCTGACCCGCCTGATGGACCACGACTTCCCCGGCAATGTCCGCGAATTGTGCAACATGATCCAGCGCGCGATCGTGCTGCGCGACGGCAACATGATCGGGGTCGAGGACCTCGGTCTCTCGGCCCGGGCTGCAACGCCTGCGCCGAAAACCGCCAGGCCCGCTGCGACCGGCCCGCGCCCGGACCCGATCCCGGCGGCGGGAACGCGCCGCATCGTGCGTGGCCGGGACCTGCAGAGCAGCGCGCGCGCCGCCGAATTCGAGGCGATCGAATGCGCGCTCGAGGAAACCGGTGGCAACCGTCGCCGCGCCGCCGAGATGCTCGGCATCTCCGAACGCACGCTCCGCTATCGCCTCGCCGATATGCGCGAACTCGCCGAAGCCGCCTGAGGGAGACTGATCCATGGAATCGATCACCAGCAACCTGCTCGCCGCCCGCAACGCGATCCTGCAGCAGAACAAGACGCTGCAGAACGTCGCCGACAAGCCTGCCGGCGGTCCCGGCGCGATCCCTTCCTCGCCGACGATCGGCGGGGGCGACGACAAGGCGCCTTTCGCCACCACCATGCGCGAGGCGATCGGCCAGGTGAACCAGGCCCAGACCGCCGCTTCCGAAGCCGCCGCTGCTTACGAAGCCGGCGAGACCAGCGACATCGCTGCCGTGATGCTTGCCAAGCAGAAGGCCTCGGTCGGTTTCGAAGCCACGCTGCAAGTCCGCAACAAACTGCTCTCGGCCTACGAGAACATCATGAACATGCCGGTGTAATATGAGCGACCTTACCATTTCCCAGCCCGGCACTTCCGATGGCGGTTCGACCGCCCTCGCGGCCCGCACCCCGCAGCGGCTCAAGCCGATCGGCACCAGCGGGGGTGCCAATGCCGCCTCCGATGCGGCCGCGAACCTGTTCCAGCGGGCGAAGGATTTCCTCGCCCAGCCAGCCGTCGCGCGCTCGCTGCCGATGGTCAGCCTGATCGGCGTCGTCGCGCTGGCCGGCTTCGCCTGGCTGGCGCTCCAGGAACCGCCGCAGCGTGACCTGTTCCGCGGCCTGCCCGACGACGACAAGGCGGCGGTCGCCGCCGCGCTGCAGACTTCGAACATCGCCTATCAGCTCGACAGCGCCACCGGTGCCCTAACGGTTGGTGAAGACGATTACCACGCCGCCAGGATGGCGCTCGCCTCGCAGGGTCTCCCGCGCAGCGCGCCCGACGGGGACAGCATGATCTCCAGCCTGCCGATGGGCGCCAGCCGCGCGGTCGAGACCGAGAAGCTGCGCGGTGCCCGCGAAGCCGATCTCGCCCGCTCGATCGAGGCAATGGACGCGGTCAATACCGCGCGCGTCCACCTCGCCGTCGATCCGCCCAGCGTGTTCATCCGCGAACGGAACGAACCCGCCGCGTCGGTGGTGCTCAACCTCGCCTCGGGCCGAACGCTCAGCAGCGAACAGGTCCAGGCAATCACCCACCTCGTCGCCAGCTCGGTCTCCGGCCTCGCTTCGGACCGAGTCTCGGTGGTCGACCAGAACGGCAACCTCCTGTCGCAGGAATCGAATGGCGGTGCGCTCGGCGAAGCCGGGCAGCAACTCGCCGTCCGCGAGCAGATCGAGAACCGTTACCGGCGCTCGCTCGCCGCGCTGCTGACGCCGATGCTCGGTGCCGGCAATTTTGCTGCCGAGGTTTCGGCCGAGCTCGACTTCTCGCAGCGCCAGGCGACCAGCGAATCCTTCCCGCAGGACGAGACCCGCGTGCGCAGCGAACAGCGCAGCTGGTCGGCCGAAACCGACGGCCAGGGTGCCGCCGGGGGTATCCCGGGGGCGCTTGCCAACCAGGCCCCCGCCGACACCACGCTGGAAGACCAGATGGGCGATCCCGCGCAGGGCGAAGCCGCTCCGCAAATCCGCGAAGAGCAGGTCGCGCGTAGTTTCGAACTGGGCCGCCAGGTCTCGGTCGTGCGCGAGGCCAGCGGCGATATCTCGCGCCTCTCGGTCGCGGTGGCCGTTGCCGCCAGTGCCGACGGCAAGCCGCGCAGCGCGGCCGAACTCGCCCAGATCGAGAACCTGATCAAAGGCGCGGTCGGCTACAACGAAGCACGCGGCGACCAGGTGGCGGTGACCTCGCGCGCGTTCCAGCCGACCACCGCGGTCGAAGAGAGCTGGTACGAAGCGAGCTGGGTCTCGCTGCTGGCCCGCAACGTCTCGGCGCTGCTCGTGGCGCTGGCGATCATCTTCTTCATCGGCCGCCCGCTGCTGAAGAAACGCAAGGAAATGAAGGCCGAGGCGATCGCGACGGGCGGCCAGCCCAACCGCCAGCTGCCCGCCGCCGCGCAGGAACCGGTCGAAGACCACCTGCCGGTCACGCTCGACATGATCACCTCCGCTCACAGCTATCAGGAGCGCGCGTTGCTGATCCAGAACTTCGTCAAGCAGAACCCCGAACACGCCACGCTGGTCGTCCGCGACCTGCTGAAATCGGCCAAGAACACGAAGGAGCCGGTCAATGGCTGACGTGATGGAAAAGTCCGCCGATAACGGCGTCAACGCGGCCCCCGCCAGGCCCAATATCGGCGACGAACAGGCGGCGGCGATCCTGCTCCTGCTGTTCTCTGAAGATGAGGCGGCGCAGATCCTCTCGCGGCTCGAGCCCGACGAGGTTCAGCAACTGAGCAAGGTCATGTATTCGGTGGCCGATATCGGTGCACCAGAGATCAACGTCGTGCTGGACCGCTTCGTCGATCGCGCGCGCCACCGCACCACGGTCGGCTACAAGGCTGACCTGCAGATCGAATCGATGCTCACCGCCGCGCTGGGCGAACAGCGCGCTGAGGCGATCGTCAGCCGTACCGCACCGAAAAAGAAGGCTGCGCCCAACCTCGAACCGCTCAAGTGGATGGCCTCCAAGGACATCGTAGCGATGATCGAGGACGAGCATCCCCAGATCGCCGCGCTGGTGCTGTCCTTCCTGTCTTCGGATTCGGCCGCCGAGGTGCTCAAGCTCCTGCCGGAGAGCGAGCAGGACGATATCGTCTACCGTCTCGCCACACTGGGCAAGGTCAGCACCGACGCGATCGGGACGATCGAACAGCTGCTCAACGCCTTCCACGCCCCGCAGGCGAGCGCCCCGGTCGAGACCGGCGGCAACAGCGCCTCGGAAATCGCCGCGATCATGAACCTGATCGGCAAGAAGCAGAGCAAGCGCGTGATCAAGTCGCTCGCCAAGCGCGACAAGGGCATTGCCGGCGCGATCGAAGACCAGATGTTCACCTTCGCCGATCTTGTCACGCTCGAGGTCAAGGACCTGGGCACGGTGATGCGCGGTGTCGACAACGACTCGCTCGTCCCGGCGCTCAAGGGTGCGGACGACCAGCTGCGCGAACGCATCCTCAGTTGCATGTCGAGCCGCGCCGCGCAGACGCTCGAGGACGAGATCGAGGAACGCGGGCCGATTCCGATGGCCGATGTGATCGAAGCGCAGAGGCAGGTCGTCGCGCATGCTCGCAAGCTGGCCGACAACGGCGAAATCGTGATCGGCGGATCGAGCGATGAATATCTCTGAGTTCCAGCGCCACGAGACCCCCGGCCAGGCCGCGCAGAGCGCGTTTAGGCCGGTGTGGGAGTCCGCATCCGAGCCGTTCCGCACGCTCGACCCGGCCAGCCAGGCGGCAGCGGCGAAATCCGAGCAGCCGCAGGCGAACGGCAAGAGCCGCGAAGAAGAGTTGCAGGAGATCTACCAGAAGGGCTTCGCCGACGGACAGGCGGCGATGACCGAGGCCAATGCCGACCTGCTGGCCGCGTCCGACAAGCTCGAACGCGCGGCCGCCACGCTCAAGGCGCAACCCGGCGACGCGGTGGCCGAGACTCTGCTGCGCACGGTGCGCCGGTTGATCGAGGAAACCGCCGGGTTCTCCGCCCCCGATGCGCAGAAGCTCGAGGACACTTGCCGCGCGCTCGCTGCCATCGCGGCCAAGGAATGCACCAACGCCTCGCTCCATATCCACCCCGAAGATCGCGCGCTGCTCGGCGACGCGCAGGTCGGGGTCGTGCTGCGCGACGATGCCACGCTGACGCGCGGCACGCTGTCGCTCGCGCATGACGACGGCTGGATCGAGCAGGGCACCAAGTCGATGCTCGACGAGCTCGACGCGATGATCGAAACGCTGCAGGCCGCGCGATGATCGCCGCCCAGCAGCGCGCGGTCGAATCGCTGATCGACCGGGTCGGCGCGGTCGATGCCGGCCCGCGCAGGATCGGCAAGCTCGTCGCCCACGATGCCGGCATGATGGAAGTCACCGGCTTCGATTACCCGCTCGGTTTTGGCGGCTCGATCCGCACGGCCGACGGCCGCAAGATCAAGGCCGAGATCGCGGGTTTCCGCGGCTCGCGCGCGATGATGATCCCGCTCGAAAGCGATGGCGCGCTGAAGAACGGCGCCCGGGTCGAACCCGACATGCAGTCGAGCCTCGCCGATGTCGGCGACGGCCTGCTCGGTCGCGTGATCGGCCCGATGGGCGAACCGCTCGACGGCGGCGGGCCGGTGGTGACCGGCGATCGCTGGCCGCTCGCGGGCAAGCGCACCAATGTCCTCAATCGCGGACGCGTGACCCAGCCGATCGATCTCGGCGTGCGCGCGATCAACGCCCTGCTTACTGCCGGCTACGGCCAGCGCGTCGCGATCGCGGCGGGCTCGGGCGTCGGCAAGTCGGTGCTGATCGGCCAGATCATCGCCAATGCCGATGTGGATGTCGCGGTGGTCGGCCTGATCGGCGAACGCGGTCGCGAGGTCAGCGATTTCGTCGACACGCGGCTCAACGGACCGATGCGCAGCCGGACCGTGACGGTCGCCGTGCCCGCCGACCATTCTCCGGTGTTGCGCCTGCGCGCCGCCTCCCGCGCGACCGCGATCGCCGAATATTTCCGCGCACAAGGCAAGCGCGTCCTGCTGATCGTCGACAGCCTCACCCGGATCGCCCACGCGCAGCGCGAGATCGGCCTCGCCCTCGGCGAGCCGCCGACCATGAAAGGCTACCCGCCTTCCGCGCTCGCGCTGATTCCGCGGCTGGTCGAGCGTGCCGGCAACGACCGCAACAGCGGTGGCTCGATCACCGCGCTCTACACCGTGCTCGCCGATGGCGGCGACATGGAGGATCCGGTGGTCGATACCGCCCGCGCGATCGTCGACGGCCACATCATCCTCTCGCGCCAGTTGGCCGAGCAGGGGGTCTATCCCGCGATCGACATCGGCAAGTCGCTGAGCCGCGTCGCGACCGACATCGTCGATGACGGCCAGCGCGCCGCCCAGGCCAATTTCCGCCGCTTGTGGTCGGCCTACGAGGACAATCGCGACCTGCTGCTGATGGGCGCGTACCGCGAAGGCAGCGATCCGAACATCGACGAGGCCGTCCAGCGCCGCGCCGAACAGCTCGCCTTCATCCGCCAGGGCATCAGCACCGCCGTTTCCCTTGGCGACAGCGCCGCCCAGCTCGAGCAAGCGTTCGGCGGTGCGGCATGAGAAAGGCGCTCAACGACAAACGCCGTATCCTCGCGATGCGGAATACCCAGCTGTCGATCGCGACCGGCGAGATCTCGTCGGCTCGTCATGCCGAAGACAGCCTCGAAGAAAAACGACGCAAATTGCAGGAGCTCGCGATCACGATGCATGCCGCAGGCACCCAGTGCAGCACCGGACGGACACTGCACGCCCAGATGGAACTCGCGCAGCGGCTACGGTCGGCGAGCGAGAGCATGGTCGGCGCGATCGACCATGCCCGGCAACGCACTGCCCAGGCAGAGCGGCAAAGGATTGCCGCCTACCAGGATCGCGAGATTGCCGACCGCCTGACAGACCGCGCCGCGCGCGAGCTCGACCAGCATCTCGACCGCAAGATCGCCAGCCAGCCGCAGCACCGGCGGCGGCAATTGGAGGGGAATAACGCATGAATATCGCGAAACTCGGTTTGTCGGGCGGCGAATCCATGCCGCGCGCCGGAACTGGCACGGTTCCTGCTTCGGGACATCCCATGTTCGGAGAAACGCTTCACTTCCGGCTCCAGCTGGCCAGTTCGACCGCGAAACTCGCGACGCTCGACGGCATGGCCGGCATGGCCGGTATGGTCGCTGGAACCGCGCCCGCATTCCCGGGGCTCGAGACCCTCGAGCTGAACGCGCTGCCGGAGCGCATCTCTTTCGCCGCGCCCGAGGGCGAATCCGTCGATCGCGCGACCGAAGAATTTGTCGACACCGATGAACTCGCGCCGACGCTGGCGCTGCTCGCCCCGATCGTCGACACCGCGCCTTCGACCAATTTCGTTGTGATCGGCACCGGAGAGATTCCCACGCGGGCCGCTTCGCTTGCGTCGATCACTACCGCGTCCGCGTCCGCGACCGGCATGGTGACGGGCGAAACCGGCGACGAGCGACCCGCAGGCCAGCTTGCGGCGAATGCCGTCGCGCCCGAAGAAGTTCTCGCCGATCCCGACGGCGACGTGGCCGCGCTGCTTCGCCGCGTGCGCACAGCCGGGACCGAGCGCGCACCAGTCCAGACCGTCGCGGCTGACGTCGATCGCACCGCTTCGGGGCGCCAGCCCGAGACGGCGGCAGCCGATATCGATCCGCGCCTCGACCAGGTGCAGGGCCCCGGCGCCCATGCCCGCCAGCCCGCTCCGGATTTGGCGCGCTTCCGCGCCGCGTCGACTGCCGTCGCCAACGCGGCGGCGGAGGCAGCGTCGTATGGCGACAAACCTGCAGCAGCTACCGCGCCCGTTCCCGATCAGCCGCTTGTCGCAGCCTCGGTCTCCGACCCGCGGGTCGGCAGAGCGACGCGGCATAACGATGATTTCGCGACCTCGCGCATTCGCGGCGGCAGTGCCACGTTGCGCAGCACGGCGCGGATCGATGCGCCCGATGCAGGCCGCGAATTCGACCTCACCGGGATGGAGCCCGGGACGGTCGAGGACACTCCGTTCCAGCGGCAGGTTGCGACTTCGGTCGTCGATGTCCGGGCCGGCCATGCCACGCCTTTGGTCGCGCAGCACGCCGCCGGCACGAATGCCGACCCGGCTTCGCTCGAGACCGGCACGCGGTCCGATAACGACCAGACGCTTCCGCTCGACCAGCGCTTCTCCGATCGGCTCGGTGCCATGGTCGGTGCGGCGATGGGCAACGCGACGCTGAAGGATGGCATGCTCCGCCTGCAGGTCACCCCCGATCACCTCGGACCGATCGAGATCGAGATGGATTCGTCGGGCTTGTCCGATCGCCTCCAGATCACGGTTGAAAGCGAAGCCGTGCGGCAGGCAGTTGCGCAGGCCCAGGGCCGGATCGAGCAGGAACTTCGCCAGGCCGGCGCGAGGTTGGCCGGGATCGACGTCGCGCTGCGTGACAGCGGTGCCGACGCGCAGGGCAACGCCCAGACTAACGCACATACGAATTCGCAGGCCGATACCGATGGGCGCCGCCCCGGCCCGGCCACCAATCATGACACGGCCTCGACCGCTCCCGACGCCGCCGAACTGCTTTCGGCATCGGGCGGCGGAGAAGCCGGCAATGTCCTTTACGCTTGATAACACCCGATTGACCGGAGTTTGACCATGTCGGATGCAGAAACCACGCCCAAGAAAAAGGGCGGCAAGATGAAGAAGGTGCTGATCGCCACGCTCGGGCTCGTCCTGATCGGCGGTGCCGGCGGCGCCGGAGGCTTCTATTACGCGGGCGCCTTCGGCGGCGATGCTGCAGAGGAAAAACCCGATCATCCCAAGCTCGTCCTCAAGGACGGTTCGCAGATCGATGCCCCTCCGGGCGATGGGACCGGCAATTTGAAGGACAAGGCCAAGTACCAGGTTACCTACCACCCGATCGAAGGCAGCTTCACCAGCAACCTGCGCGGCGGCAGTGGTTTTGCCCAGGCCGAGATTGCGGTGTCGACCTTCTATGACGAACGTGTCGTCGCCGCTTTGACCGAGCATGATTTCGCGATCCGCGATTCGATCGTGATGGAACTGGCTGAAAGCAACGGACAGGAACTCGAAACCGGTGCCGGCAAGAAGGAACTTGCCCAGCGCCTGCGTAACAGCATCAACCAGGTTCTGGTCGAGAAAACCGGCTTCGGCGGGATAGACTCGATCTATTTCACCAAGCTGGTGCTGCAGTAAGCCGATGGCGACGAAGACTGCCAAACCGGCCAAGACGGCCAAGCCCGCCAAGGGCGTTGCGAAGAAGCCGGCTGCCGACAAGGCGGTCGAAATGGGGCAGTTTGCCCACAGCTTCCCGCGGCGCGCGACCGGCGAGGCGGACGTGCTGCCGATCGCCCGGCGGATGGGCAAGCTGCTGTGCCAGTCGCTGCGGCAGAGCTTCCAGCCGCTCGCGGAAGAGCGCCTGACGGTCGAAGCCCAGGAGCCGCAGGTCGTCGAGCACGACGCATGGGCCGCGAAGCGCAAGGGCCCGACCGGGTTCGCCTTCTACCAGCTACCCCCGATGAAGGGGCGGATGGCGATGCTCCTGCCGCAGGACCTGATCGCGGCGCTGGTCGATGCCTTCTTCGGCGGCTCGATCTCGCGCGGCAAGTCGACCAAGACGAATTTCTCTTCGAGCGATTTGCGCCTGATGCACCGGATCGCCCAGAACACCGCACCCGAGATCGGCGCGGCCTGGTCGCAGATCGGCCCGTTCCGTTGCGTCGCGGCCGGCTTTACCGACGACGAGGAAGAGGCGAGGATCGCAAAGGGCGATGCACCGCTTCTTCTCCAGCCGTTCACGCTCGCCTATCCGGGCGGCGTCAAGTTCACGATCGAATGCGTCTACCCGGTCGAGATGATCCAGTCGGGACGTGAATTCTGCACCACGGCGAAGCCCGAGGAAACCTCGTCCGCCGATCCGGCCTGGCGCCAGGCGATGGGCCTGGCGATCGCCGAGACCTACCTGCCGGTGCGTTCCGTGATGGCGCGCCCGAGCATGACCATGAATCAGCTCGCCAACCTCAAGGAAGGCGACATCATCTCGATCCCGAACGTCCGCAACCTCCAGTTGCTTATCGGCGATCGCCCATTCGCGCGCGGCAATATCGGCGAACAGAACGGTATGGCCGCATTCCGCATCGACCACTTCGAACAGGGAAAAATCTCGTGACCGACATGACCCAGGCCGCCGGCCTCGCCGATGCGGCAAAGGCCGCCGAAACCAATGCGGCAATTTCTTGCCAGCCCGGTACCGGCTTTGCCGACGAAACGGCAAACCATTACCGCTTCCTCGCCGATATCCCGGTCAGGCTCTCGGTCGAAGTCGGCGCGGTGTCGCTGAAACTCAGCGAAATCATGGACCTGGAAGAGGGTTCAGTGGTCGAGCTGGGGCGCCAGGCAACCGATCTTCTCGACATCAACGTAAATGGCACGCTCGTTGCAAGGGGAGAGGTCGTAACCATCGACGGCCGGTTCGGCATCCGCGTGGCGGAAGTCATCTCCAACCAGGTCGCCGGAACGAAAGTCGAAAGGCGTGCTTAGTGACCTACTATATCCTGAAGCTGGTGATCATGCTGCCGCTGATGGCGGCCATGATCGTCGGATCGCTATGGGTATATCGTAAATACCAGCCGGGCTTCGCAGGCGCGACGCGCCAGCGGAACCTGCGCCTCGTGGAGACGCTGTCTCTCGGATCGTCCGGCAAGCTCGCCGTGATCGATTTCGGGGAGCAGCGTCTTCTCGTTTCGGCCGTGCGTGGTCGGATCGAATGTCTCTCGACGCAGGACCGCCCCGACGACGCCGACCTCGTCGACGAACTCGACCGCGATGGCGGCGGGGATCCCACCGTCGACCTGCCGGCCAAGGCCAAGGGCTTCCGCGCCGCGCTCGACCGCGCGCTCAACGCTCCCGAAACGCTGCGTCAAATGCGGACGCGCGACCAGTGATCGGCCTTCTCGACCTGAAATCCGCCGGCAGGCGCCGGATCGGAATGCTGCTCGTCGCGATGCTCGTGGTGTTCGCCCCGACCGAGCTCGCCGCGCAGACTCCGGGT
The DNA here is from genome assembly GCF_034374265.1 of Pseudoblastomonas marina. Lineage (NCBI taxonomy): Bacteria > Pseudomonadati > Pseudomonadota > Alphaproteobacteria > Sphingomonadales > Erythrobacteraceae > Pseudoblastomonas > Pseudoblastomonas marina. Next base: position 2,480,349 of record NZ_CP139718.1, read on the forward strand.
GCCTCCGAAGCACTGACCCGCGCGCTCGATGATGTTTCGGGCGATGGCGCGCCGCTGACGCTGTCGCTGCAGATCCTCATCCTGATGGGGCTGCTGACCATCCTGCCGTCGCTGGTCCTGATGATGACCAGCTTCACCCGGATTATCATCGTCCTTTCGATCCTGCGCCAGGCGCTCGGTCTCCAGCAGACCCCGCCCAACCAGGTGCTGATCGGGCTTTCACTGTTCCTCTCGATCTTCGTGATGGCGCCCTCGATCGAGCAGATCAACGCCAACGCGATCGAACCCTACGGCAATGACGAGATCGCGCTCGAACAGGCGATCGAAGTGTCGGGCGACGTGTTCCACGCCTTCATGGTCAAGCAGACCCGCCAGAACGACCTCAAGCTGTTCATGGATCTTGGCGACGAACCGCCGGTCGCCACCCCGCAGGACATCCCGTTCTCGGTGCTGCTCCCCGCCTTCGTCACCAGCGAGCTGAAGACCGCCTTCCAGATCGGCTTCATGATCTTCCTGCCGTTTCTCATCATCGACCTCGTCGTCGCCTCGACGCTGATGGCGCTGGGTATGATGATGCTGTCTCCCACCATTATCTCGATGCCGTTCAAGCTCTTGCTGTTCGTGCTGGTCGATGGCTGGGCCCTGACCATGGGGTCTCTCGCCGGATCGTTCGTGACGTAGGGGGCGGGACATGGAACAGACGGATTTCTTCATCGGCATCGCCCAGCAGACGCTGTGGGTCACCGCGATGGCGGCCGCGCCGCTCCTCATCCCGGCGCTCGCTGTCGGCATCCTGCTCGGCATGGTGCAGGCCGCGACCTCGATCAACGAGGCGACGCTGAGCTTCGTGCCCAAGCTGATTGTGGTCGCGATCATGCTGGCGCTGTTCGGCGGGTCGATCCTCTACCTGATCTCCGATTTCACGATCGAGATGTACAACCGGATCCCGGAATTGCTGGCATGATCGCACCGGGTCTCGCAGGCGCGGAAGATCAGCTGTGGCAATATGCCATGGCGATGATCCGCCCGGGCGCGGCCCTTATGGTTGCGCCGATCTTCGGCGCGTCGCAGGTGCCGTTGCCGCTGCGTATCATCCTCGCGCTGATGATCGCGGTCGCGGCGACCGGCCTCGGCGGGGTCACGATGCCGCCTGAAACCATGGTCAGTTTTTCGGGTCTATTGTTCGTGCTCGGCGAGGTGCTCGTCGGTGCGGCGATGGGCTTCGCACTGCAGATCGGGTTCTCCGCCGCCTTCATCGCGGGCGAGACGCTGAGCAACGCGATGGGTCTCGGCTTCGCTTCGTTGAACGATCCGCAATCGGGCACCAGCACCCCGGTGCTTGGCCAGTTCCTCTCGATCGCGGCGACGCTGCTGCTGCTCGCGATGGACGGGCACCTGATGCTGATCGCGATCATCGTCGACAGCTATTCGACGCTGCCGCCCGGCAACGCCTTCATGAGTTTCGCCTCGATCGAGAGCCTCGTCCAGTTCGGCGGATCGCTGTTCGGCATGGGGCTGCTGATCGCACTCCCGGTCGGCTCGGCGCTGATCCTGATCCAGGTGGTGATGGCGATGCTCGCGCGCTCGGCCCCGGCGATGAACCTGTTCGCGGTCGGCCTGCCGGTCGCGCTGCTCGCCGGCCTCGTCCTGCTCGCCATCGCGACGCCGATCATGGCCGAAACCATCATGCAGGCGATGGGCGACGGCCTGATGCAGTCGCGCACGATGGCGGGAGGCTAGGCGATGGCGGACCAACCACCCGGTGGCGGCGAGAAGACCGAAGATCCGACACAAAAACGCCTGCGGGACAGCGCCAAGAAAGGCGACGTCCTGCAGTCGAAGGAACTGGGCACTGCGCTGGTGATGATGGGCGGCACGCTCATGTTCGCGCTGTTCGGCGGCGGGCTGATCGGCTCGACCGAATCGGTCGTCGCCTCGGGGCTGTCGATCGCGCCGGCCGATATCGAGGAATTCGACATGGGCGGGCGCACGCTGCGGCTGCTCGCCCCGCTGGCGCTCCCGTTCGGCGGCCTGGCCGCGCTGCTGATGCTCGCGGCGATCGCCACCCCCGCTTCGCTCGGCTCGCTCGGCTGGCGTGCGAGCGCGCTCAAGCCCAAGGGCTCGAAGCTTAGCCCGCTGGCAGGCCTGAAACGTATGTTCGGCATGCACGCCTTGATCGAGCTGACCAAGGCGCTGGCCAAGGTTTCAGTGATGGGCGCAGTCGGCGCCTACATCATCTTCGCCGCCATGCCCGAGATGGTGCAGCTGGGCGCGGGCAACGTGAACAGCTCGGTATCCAGCTTTGGGGAGCTGTTCATCTACACCATGCTCGCAATGTCGGGCTGCCTCGTGCTGATCGCGATGATCGACGTTCCGGCGCAGATCTTCCAGCGCACCAAGAAGCTGAAGATGACGAAGCAGGAGGTGAAGGACGAGCACAAGGAAACCGAAGGCTCGCCCGAACTCAAACAGGCCGTGCGCCAGCGCCAGCACGAGATGATGAGCGGCGGCGCGCGCAAGGCAGTCGAGGAAGCCACCGTCCTGCTGGTCAACCCGACCCATTTCGCGGTCGCGCTGCGCTACGACCAGGCGCGCGACGCGGCCCCGGTGGTGCTGGCGCGCGGACGCGATGCGGTGGCGCAGGCGATGCGCTCGCTGGCGGAGGAGGCCAAGGTGCCGATCCTGCAATATCCCGAGCTCACGCGCGCGATCTACTTCACCTCGAAGGCGAACCAGATCGTCGACGAGCGGCTCTACATGGCCGTCGCCGCGCTACTCGCCTTCATCTACCGCCTCGATGCGAAAATGGCGTCCAAGTCGGACAAGCCGGGCATCGAGGTCCCCAACGATCTGAGGTTCGATTCCGATGGCACGAGAAAAAGCTAAAGTGACCGTCCAGACCACCGTTACTCCGCTCAAGGAGAAAGGCGCGCGCGCATATGTTTGCTAGTATTTCCAACCTGATCAGCGGCAATACCGGGATCAATTCCGGTCAGATCGTGGCGGACCTGGTGCAGATCACGCGCGAACCGCGCGAAACCGCGATCAACCAGAAGCAGCAGCTCAACAGCGCGCGTATCTCGGCGCTCGCCTCGGCTTCGTCCTCGCTCAACACCTTCGCCGACGCCTTGCAGGGTATCCTCGACGGGCGCCGCTTTTCGGGCGACCTCGTGTCGAGCGACGGCGGGGTCGCGATCGCCAGCTTCATCGAGGGGCAGACCCCCAAGGGCCTGCCGGTCACGATGGAGGTCAAGCAGCTCGCCTCCGAGCAGAAGCTGATCAGCCGCAATTACACCGACGCCGCGCAGCCGGTCGGCCAGGGCACGCTGACGCTCGCGACCAGCACCGGTAGCTTCGACATCGTCATCGACGGGACGAACGATAGCCTCACCGGGCTCCGCGACGCGATCAACACGGCCGATGCCGGCGTGACGGCTTCGATTGTGACCGACAATCTCGGAACCCGTCTCGTCATCGCCGGTCAGGACGGCGCCGACCAGGCCTTCACGCTCACGCCCCCGGCCGCGCCGAACGCGCTCAACGACTTCGCCTATCCGCCGACCGTCGACGGCGGGATGACCCAATTGTCGCAGGCCCTCGACAGCATCGTCGTGGTCGACGGGGTCCAACTGGTGAACTCGTCGAACGAGATCAACACCGCGATCGAAGGCGTGAAGCTGAGCCTGCTCAAGGCGAAGCCGGGCGAGACGATCACGATCTCGGCGAGCGAGCCGCCGACCACGACGCGCGAACTCGTGACCGAGTTCATCGATGCCTTCAACAGCCTCAAAAAGGGCCTCAACACCGCCACCGCACCCGGGCTCGACGGGGTCCAGGGCGGCCCGCTCGCCGGCAATCGCGCGATCCGCGACATGGTCAGCAAGCTCGCCCGGATGAGCTCGGAGACCCTGTCGAGCACTGGGCCATTCCGGACGCTCGCCGATATCGGCGTGCGTACCGCGCGCGACGGCACGCTCGAGCTCGACAGCGCCGCCTACGACCGCGCGATCGCGCTCGATCCGGATGCGGTCGCGAGCATGCTCGACCCGCTCGAACCCGATGCGAACAATCCGGGCATTGCCGGCACGCTCGACAAGATCCGCGACACGCTGCAGGACAGCAACGGCCCGCTCGCTCTCGCCAAGAAGCGGTTCGATGAAATCAACACCAAGCTCGCCGAGATGCGCGTCGAGCTCGACGAAGACATCGAGAAATACCAGGCCAACCTCCAGCAGACCTACGCCAACATGGATCGTCAGCTGGCGGTGCTGAAGCAGACCCAGGCCTACCTCAAGCAGCAGATCTCGATCTGGAACAGCACCGGCGAAGACTAAGGGATCGGACAGGACACGATTATGTATTATTCCGCCAACCGTTCGGCAGCCGCCAATTACGGCAACCTCGATGCGACCAGCCGCGTCGCGGCAGCGAGCCCGCACGAACTCGTCTCGATCCTGTTCGAACAGCTGCTGCTGCGGCTCGACCGCGCCAAGCGCTCGCTCGATCGCGGCGACATGGCCGCGATGCTTCAATCGCGCGCGCGCGCCTCGGATATCCTCAACGCACTCGAGGAAAGCCTCGATTTCGACAATGGGGGCGAAATCGCGACCGCGCTCGCGATTGTCTATCGCGAGGCCTCGAACCGGATCGATTCGGCGAGCGGCAGCGAAGCGGGCGACAAGCTGGTGTCGGCGCGCGAGATGATCGCCGAGATCGCCGAAGCCTGGGCCGAGATCGGCAAGGTGTCGCAGGCGGCCTGACGGGGCGTCCCGACAAGCGGCACGAAAAAGCCCGCCTGGTACGAACCGGGCGGGCTTTTTCGTGGGTGTCGGGTGGAACCGCGATCAGGCGGCGAGCTGGTCGTCGCGATTGATCCCGTGGCGACGCATCTTCTCGACGAAGGTGGTGCGCTGGACGTCGACCATCCGCGCCGCCTTGGCGATCACGCCGCCGCATTCGACGAGCGCGTCGACGATCAGGCGGCGTTCTTCTTCCTGCATGTGGCGCTGGAGCGAAAACCCGTTTTCGAAGATCGGTGCGGATGCGACCGGCTGGGTCGCCTCCACCGTGCCGCCCTCGGCCGTAGTCACTGCATTCGGAGCGACATTGGCGGTCTGGCTGGCGATGTCGAGCAGCAGGTCGACTTCCTTGGCGACGATCTGCTGGCCCGAGAAGAAGATCGTGGCGCGCTCGACGAGGTTGCGCAGCTCGCGCACATTGCCCGGCCAGCCATAGGCGGCGAGCCGATCGAGCGCGTCCGCGGAGAAGCTCGGTGCTTCGACCTTGTCGTTCTGCTTGAGGAAATGCTCGATCAGCAGCGCGACGTCCTCGCGCCGTTCGCCGAGCGAGGGCATGCGGATCGGGAGGACGCACAGACGATAGAACAGGTCTTCGCGGAAGCGGCCGGCCCCGATCTCGAGCTTGAGGTCGCGATTGGTCGCGGCGACGATGCGGACGTCGACCTTGATGTCCTCGCGCCCGCCGACGCGGCGGATGGTGCCTTCTTCGAGCACGCGCAGCAGCTTGACCTGGAGCGAGAGCGGCATCTCGCCGACTTCGTCGAGGAACAGCGTGCCGCCATCGGCCTGTTCGAAGATCCCGAGATGACGCGAGGTCGCGCCGGTGAAGCTGCCGCCTTCATGTCCGAACAGTTCGGATTCGATGAGTTCTGAGGGAATCGCGCCGCTGTTGATCGCGAGGAAAGGTCCGTCGGCACGATCGGATTCCTGGTGGATCGAACGGGCGACCACTTCCTTGCCGGAGCCAGAAGGTCCGGTGACCAGCACGGTTGTGGTCGCCTTGACGGCAAAGCGGATCATGGTGCGGACCGATGCGATCGCTTCGCTGCGACCGACCAACATTTCGGAAATCATTTTTGTTTTTGCCCCTCGTTACGAGACGTTGGTAACGCACGATTTCCTTTCCGTGGTTATCTCCCACATAAGTGCAAATACGTAATTAGGCAGAATCCGCTTAAGGCCCGATTTTCGGGGAAACGCTACATATATAGCGAATTTCCGGTAAACATCGGGGTACGCAGCCGCCGATAGCGGGATGCGGTCGACATAAAATAATTAACCATAAGGTCTGAACGGAGCCGCCGTTTCGGGCCGGATCCGCAGCGGCCTGCCGGTGGCCTTGTCGATCATCGCCCAGGTGGTGTTGGCGCTGACCACGACCTTGCCATCGGCGTTGCGGAAATCGACCCGGCGATCGAACCGCGCGCCTCGCGGCGGGGAGGGAATGAAGGTTTCGGCGGTCACGGTTTCGCCCTCCGCGACATTGCCGCGGTAATCGATCTCGTGCCGGGTCACCATCCAGACGTATGATTCGCGATCCTCGGGCCGCGCCACCGCATTCCAGTGGGCCGTGGCGATGTCCTGGATCCAGCGCACCCAGACCGCATTGTTGACGTGGCCGAGCTCGTCGATGTGCTCGGGACCAGCGGTGAAGTGGAGCGTGTGGCGGTTGCCCATCGCGCCGGTCAGCGCCCGGGGATGAGCTCGGCGGCGGGCATCTCGATCCCGACCAGGTCCCAACCCAGCCCGTCGCGTGCGAACAGCAGCGTCGGGCCCGTTTCGCCCGCAGCGTTTTGCGTGGTCACGCGGAAGCTGTCGAGGCCCTCGCGCTCGATCTCCCATTCGATTTCGCGCTGCGTGGCCGGAGCAGGGTCTTCGGCCTTCCGTGGCGGAGCGGTGCCGGTGTCCTGTGCCGGAAGCCGCTCTTGCACCGCCTCGGCCTGCGCCTGGCGCCGCTGACCTTCGGTCACCGTTGTCGCGACCCATTCGGGGGTTACGAGCGTATCGACGATCCCGTCGACCAGTCCGAGGCCGAGCGCGGCACCCGCCGCCCCTAGCGGATTGTCGTCACCTTCGCTTTCCATCGCGGCGGTCAACGCGCCGCGCAGCTGCTCCTTCACCGAGCTGCGCAGGGCGGGGAAGTCGACCCGCTGCTCGAGCTCGGCCTGGTCGCCCGATTGGGCCGCATCGCGCAGCCCGTCGAGCGCCATCAGCGGCGAGGCGTACCACCAGCCGCCCACCAGCACGGCAAAGGCGATGACGAGGGCGACGAGTTTCTTCATGGTGCGATTACTCCGCAGCTGCTTCGGTCATGCCCATCTGCCACAGGATGAAGGCAAATTCTTCCGCCACCTCGTAGATCGACTGAAACCGTCCGGATTTGCCCCCGTGGCCGGCGCCCATATTGGTCTTGAGCAGCAATGTATTGTCGTCGGTCTTCACGTCGCGCAGCTTGGCGACCCACTTGGCGGGCTCCCAATAGGTCACGCGCGGATCGTTTAGGCCCGCGGTGACGAGCATCGGCGGATAGTCCTGCGCCACCACCTGGTCGTAAGGGCTGTAGGAGAGGATGTAGGCGAAGGCCTGCTTGCTCTCGATCGGGTTGCCCCATTCGGGCCATTCGCCCGGGGTCAGCGGGAGGCTCTCGTCGAGCATCGTGCTGAGCACGTCGACGAACGGCACGTGCGCCACCACCGCCCCCCACAAATCGGGATCGGTGTTGACGACCACGCCCATCAGCTCGCCGCCGGCCGAGCCGCCCGAGGCGGTGATCTGGCCCGGCGCGGTATAGCCCAGCTCGGCCAGCCCCTTCGCGGCGTCGACGAAATCGTTGAACGTGTTGGTGCGCTCGTTGAGCTTGCCCTGGAGGTACCAGTTGCGGCCCAGGTCGTCACCGCCGCGGATATGCGCGATGGCATAGGCGAAGCCGCGATCGACGAGGCTGAGGCGCGTGGTCGAGAAGCCCGGCGGCACGGCATAGCCGTAGGCACCATAGGCGTAGAGGTGCAGCGGACCGGGGCCCTCCGGGCGGTCCTTGCGCATCACGATGCTGACCGGGATCCTAGTCCCGTCGCGCGCGGTGATCTCGACCCGCTCGGTGCGGTAGAGGTCCTTGTCGTAGCCGCTCGGGATTTCCTGCTGCTTGAGCAGCTCGAGCGATCCGTCGGCGAGGTGGTAATCATAGACGCTGTCGGGCGTGACCATGCTCTCATAGGCCAGCCGCAGCTTGTCGACCGCGTATTCGGGATTGTTGGAGAGGCCCGCATCGTAGCTCGCTTCGGGGAAGGCGATCGGGCGGATGCGGGATGCGTCGGCGTAATCGCGAATCTGGACCTGGTCGAGGCCCGCGAGACGACCTTCGGTGACGTAGAAATCCCTGAACAGCGACACGTCGGTCAGGTAGAATTCGTCCGACCCTGCGATCAGCGTGGTCCACGCGCCGGGCGCATCGAGAGAGGCGGTGGCGAGGCGGAAGTTCACGTGCTCGTCATTGGTATGGATGAACAGCTTTCCGTCCCGCACGTCGACGTCGTATTCGACGCCCTTGCTGCGCGGCTTGACGAGGATCTGCTCGCCGGTCGGATCTTCGGCCCGCACGAGGCGCACCTCGCTGGTCTCGTTGTCGCCGGTGGCGATCACCAGCCAGTCGTCCTGCGCCGAAAGTCCCGCGCCGACGCGGAAGCCGTCGTCTTCTTCCTTGTAGAGCTCGATATCCTGCTCGGCGCTCTGGCCGAGCCAGTGGAGCCGGGCATTGTCGGTCCGCCAGTTGGCGTTGGCGCGGCCATAGACGAGGCCCTTGTCGCCCGCGACCCAGACGAGGCTCGAAAGCGTTTCGGCGATCACGTCGGGCAGCAGCTCGCCGGTCTCGAGATCCTTGATCCGCGCGTCGAAACGTTCGGAGCCGTTGTCATCGTAGGAATAGGCGAGATAGCGCCCGTTCTGGCTGACGCTGAACGCGCCGAGGCGGAAATATTCCTTGCCCTCGGCGAGCTCGTTCTCGTCGAGGATCAGCTGCGCCTCGCCGCCACTCACCGGCTTGCGATACCATTTGCGGTATTCCGCACCCTGCTCGAACTCGGTCCAGTAGAGGAAATCGCCGTCCTTCTGCGGAACCGAGGAATCGTCCTCCTTGATGCGACCCTTCATTTCCTCGAACAACTCGTCGACGAGCGCCTGGTGCGGCTTCATGTTCGCCTCGAACCACGCGTTCTCGGCCTTGAGGTATTCGAGCACATCCTCGTCATCGATCGTCGGGTAGGATTGGTCCTTCAGCCAGTGATAGGGATCGGCGATGGTGATCCCGTGGCGCGAATATTCGTAGTCGCGCTTGTCCGCGATCGGCGGCGCGCTGGGGGTCTCGGTCAAAGTCTCGTCCTCGGATTCGGGGGTATCGGATTGGGCCAGCAGCGGCGCGGGGGCCAGCATGGCGAGCGCGGCGGCGAAGGCGGCAAGTCGGTTCATCGGCGGGTCCCTCATGCGGCATGAGCTCTGCTTGCGCGCCGCTTGTGCGGGGCATTGCTAATCGGGGGAGGGATACGCGTCCAGCGACTTCGGTGGCGAGCGCCGGTCCGATGCCCTATATTGCGCGCGAACGAATTCACGAAAGCGAGTCCCTCCCATGCTGATGCAAACCCACGAAGCCCGTCTCTCCGCCCTGCGCGAGGAATTGAAGCGAAGAGGGCTGGACGGGTTCGTGGTGCCGATCTCGGACGAACACATGTCCGAATATGTCGGCGACTACGCCCAGCGCCTGACCTGGCTGACGGGGTTCGGAGGGAGCGCGGGCAGCGCGGTGGTGCTGCAGGACCGCGCCGCGATGTTCACCGATGGCCGCTACACCGTGCAGGTGCGCGAGCAGGTCGACGGAAACCTGTTCGATTATGAGGACGTGCCCGAGACCTCGCCCGCCAAATGGATCGCCGAGAACGCCGGGGAGGGCGCGAAGATCGGCTACGACGCCTGGCTGCACGGGGTGGAATGGGCCGAGCAGGCGGAAAAGCTGTTCGCCAAGAAGGGGATCGAACTGGTCGCGGTCGACGGCAACCCGATCGACGCGGTGTGGGCCGATCGCCCGCAGCCCTCGCTCGCGCCCGCCGTGCCGCATGACGACAAGTTCGCCGGTCGTTCGAGCGCCGACAAGCGCTCCGAAGTCGCCGACTGGCTCAAGTCCGAAGGCTACGACGCCACCGTCGTCACCGCGCTCGATTCGGTCGCCTGGCTGCTCAACATGCGCGGCAAGGACATCACCAACACGCCGGTCGCGCTGTCCTATGTGGTCGCACATGCCGACGGCACGGCCGAGCTGTTCATTGCGCCCGACAAGGTGACGCCCGAACTGACCAAACACCTCGGCAACGCTGTGCATATCCGCGATCGCGACCAGTTCGAGCCCGCGCTGGCGAACCTCAAGGGCAAGACCGTGGCGGTCGATCCCAACCATGCCGTCGCCGGTATCTTCCACGCGCTCGAGGCGGGCGGGGCCAAGGTCGTTCGCGACGACGATCCGGCGGTGCTGCCCAAGGCGATCAAGACCCCGGCCGAACAGCAGGGCCACCGCGACGCGCAGGCGCGCGACGGTGCGGCGCTGGTCAAATATCTCCGCTGGATCGAGGAAAACGCCCCCTCCGGCGAGGTGGACGAACTCACCGCGGCGGCCAAGTTGCGCGAATTCCGCGGGCTCAGTCCCGAGATGAAGGATTCGAGCTTCGACACGATCAGCGCCGCCGCCGGCCATGCCGCGCTGCCGCACTACAAGGTCGACGAGGACAGCAATATCCCGATCCCGCCTTCGAGCATCTATCTGTGCGATTCGGGCGGCCAATATCTCGACGGGACGACCGACATCACCCGCACCGTCTGGGTCGGCCCAGGCGAACCCACGGCGGAAATGAAGGATCGCAACACGCGCGTCCTCAAGGGTCATATCGAGCTCGACCTTGCGATCTTCCCCGACAAGACCAGCGGCGGCGCGCTCGATGCGCTGGCACGCATGCACCTGTGGCAGGCGGGGGTCGATTACGGCCACGGCACCGGCCATGGCGTCGGCAGCTATCTCTCGGTGCACGAAGGCCCGCAGCGCATCTCCAAGCCCGGCGGGGCCTTCCCCGGCACCGAGACTCCCTTGCGCGAAGGCATGATCCTTTCCAACGAGCCGGGCTATTACAAGCCGGGCGAATACGGCATCCGGATCGAGAACCTCGTGCTGGTGGTCGACGCGCAGGTCGAGGGCAGCGAGGGCAAGTACCTGACCTTCGAGACCCTTACCCACGTCCCGCTCGACCGCACGCTGGTCGACAAATCGCTGCTGAGCGAGCGCGAGATCGGCTGGTGGAACGACTATCACGCCAAGGTCCGCGAAATTCTCGCGCCGCAACTCGAGGGCGAGGATCTCGCCTGGCTCGAAAGGCAGTGCCAGCCCTTGTAGGACAGTCGATGTTCGCGTAATGTTCCTGTGGGTCGCGAGTCGTTTTGCGAAGGACTTGCACATGATCGGTTACGTTACGCTCGGCACCAATGACCTGGACCGCGCCGCAAAATTCTACGACGCGATCGCCGCCGAGCTCGGCTACGGTCGGATGATGGATTTCGAGACCTTCATCGCCTGGGGCGCGTGGGACGGCGGCGCGGGCATTGCCGCGACCAAGCCGTTCGACGGCAAGGAGGCGAGCGTCGGCAACGGCACGATGGTCGCGCTCGAGGCGAAGGACCGCGAACAAGTGGCCAAGTTGCACGAAATCGCGCTCGCCAACGGTGGAAGCGACGAAGGCGAGCCGGGCCCGCGCGGCGAACCCGACGAACACGGCAACCTCTTCTACGCCGCCTATTTCCGCGACCCGGACGGCAATAAGCTCAATGCCTTCCTGATGGAAAAGGTCGATTAAGGGCGGCAGGCATCGCTCTCCGCCGGACTGGCGGCGCGATGGACGGTTTGCCCGGCTTGCGACAATTCGCGACAAATCCCTGCGTCTCGGGCATAATGCTGCGACACGATGCCTGTAGGAAGGGAACAGTCAGTGGGTCGGACATCCCTCTCTCCCCTCCCGGTCCGGCCCGCTGCCCCCTTCACGAAGACATGCAGAGGATGACCACCATGAAAAAGACCATTTTCGTACTCGGAGCCGCCACGCTGGCGCTGGCCGGCGCGGCGAACGCGCAGGGCCGGCCCGGTGCCGACGGCGTGATTACCAAGGCCGAACACGAGGCGATGGGCACCAAGATGTGGCAGCGGCTCGACGTCAACAATGACGGCGTGCTCGACCAGGCCGATCGCGAGGCGCGCCAGGCCGAACGCTTCGCCAAGGCCGACGCCAATGGCGATGGCGAGGTGACGCAGGCCGAAATGCAGGCCGCGCGCGATGCCCGCCGGGCCGAAATGCAGAAGCGTCGCGCCGAACGTCGCGAGCAACGCTTCGCCCGCCTCGACACCGACAATAGCGGCGGTGTCTCGCAGGAAGAGATGGCGTCCGCGCGCGAGAAGGCCGGCGAGATGCGCGGCAAGCGTGGCGGCGGCAAGATGCGCCGTGGCGGTCGCGGCGGCGGGATGGCCGGCCATGTCCGGATGATGATGCGCCAGGCCGATGCCGATGGCGACAAGCGCATTACCCGGGCCGAGTTCCAGGCCGCCCACGCCAAGCATTTCGCGATGCTCGACGCCGACGGCGACGGACAGGTCACCGCGGCCGAACGCAAGGCCGCGCAAGAAAAGATGCGCGCCGCGCGTGGCGAACGGCGCCAGCGTCGCTGACCTCGATCCGATGGTGAAGACCGGCGCGGAACCGCAATGACCGACCTATCCGCGCCTGCCATCCTGCTGGTCGACGACGAGCCGACCCTGCGCGAACCCCTGGCCGAGTATCTGACCGGCCAGGGGTTCGTCGTGACCGAGGCGGAGAGCGCTGCACAGGCCCGCGCGCGGCTGGACGAGCAGGGGTTCGCACTCGCACTGGTCGATATCATGATGCCGGGGGAGGACGGACTGTCGCTTTGCCGGCACCTGATCGAGGCGCGCGACCTGCCCACGATCCTGCTGACCGCGCGCGGCGAGGCGACCGACCGGATCGTCGGGCTCGAAATCGGCGCGGACGACTACGTCACCAAGCCGTTCGAACCGCGCGAACTGGTCGCGCGGATCCGCTCGGTCCTGCGCCGCGCCACCCGCGCGCCGGGTGACGACACCGACGAAACCTGCGCCTACCATTTCGACGGCTGGACCCTCGATCCCACCCGCCAGCGGCTGATCGATCCCGAAGGCGTGCTGGTCGACATTACCGGGGCCGATTTCCGCCTCCTCAAGGCGCTGCTCGACCACCCCGGACAGGTGCTCGACCGCGATCGCCTGCTCGATTTCGTGCAAGGTCGCGAACAGCACATGTTCGATCGCGCGGTCGACAACCAGGTTTCGCGTCTGCGCCGGAAGATGGCGCGCAACGGCGACGAGCAGCTGATCCAGACCATCCGCGGCGGTGGCTACCGGCTCGCAGCCGAGGTGCGCCGGGTCGAGTGCGAAGCGTGAGACGGTTGCTGCCCTCGAGCCTGCTCGGGCAGGTGCTGCTTTCGATCGCGCTCGCGCTGTTCGCGGCACAGGCGTTCAATGCCGTGCTGCTCTATCGCGGCATGATCGAACGGCAGCAGAACGCGTCGGCCAATGCGCTCGCCTTCCGCCTGCTCGCGCCCGAGCGGCGCGGCAGCGAGCTTGAGCTTCCCCCAGAATTGCGCGAGCCGCGGCGCGGCCCCGGAATGCGCGGGCGCGGATTGCGGCTCGAACGAAGCGAGAGCGATCCGGTGCGTGCTGCCGACGTCCGCCTACCGGCGATCGAAGCGCGTTTGCGCGACATTCTTCGCCTGCAGGGCTACGCCCCGGCGCAGATCGCGGTCGTGCGACGAGCGATCGACGACGATCCGCGCGCGCTGCGATTCTTCGCGGCCCGCGCACGGCGGCAGGGCGAGGACATCCCCGATACGCTGGTGCTCGCCGCGGTCCGCAACGACGCCGCCGGCGACTGGCGCATTGCCCGGGTGGCCGAAGGGCCGCGCACCGGCCGCCGCGCAATCGGCGGGATCGTGTTTCAGACTTTGGTGCTCACGCTGGTCCTGTTCGGCGTGCTGTGGCTGGTGCTGCGCCGGATCACCCGCCCGCTCGCCGCGCTCACCGCGCGCACGCGAAGCTTCGCTGCGGCGCCGCGCGAGGCCGAGCTGCTCGCCCCCTCGGGACCGGACGACGTGCGCGAGCTGATCGAGGCTCACAATGCTCTCGAAGCCCGGATTGTAGCCCTGCTCGACGAAAAGGACGTCATGCTGGGCGCGATCGGTCATGACCTCAAGACCCCGCTCGCCGCCCTGCGGGTGCGGATCGAGGGGGTCGAAGACGAGACCCGGCGGACGAAGATGGCGGCTGGCATAGCCGAACTTGATCGCATGCTCGACGACATCCTTTCGCTCGCCCGGATCGGCCGCCCGCAGGACGAGCCGGAAATGCTCGATCTTGCCCCGCTCGCGACCGGCGTGGTGGAGGAATACGAGGATCGCGGTCGTCCCGTCACTTTGGTCGATGCAGACAAGGCGGTCGGCCGGTTCCGGGCCACCTGGGTCCGCCGCGCGCTGCGCAACCTGGTCGACAATGCACTGCGCTATGGTGGAGCGGCGCGTGTTTCGCTGCGCCGCGAAGGCGATAACGCGGTGTTGATCGTGAGCGATGACGGCCCGGGCATCCCCGCCGAACGGATTGCGGCGATGATGGAGCCGTTCCGGCGGGGCGAGAAATCGCGCAATCGCGCGACCGGCGGTTCGGGCCTCGGCCTGACCCTGTCGCGCGCGATCGCCGAACAGCATGGCGGCACGCTGAGCCTCGCCAATCGCGATGGCGGCGGCCTCGACGCCGTGCTGCGGCTTCCCTTGTAGCCCGGTTCACCGTGCGAACGTCGTGGCGTTCAGCGCATCAACCCGCCGATCAGATTGCGCACGAACCGACCGGCCAGCGGGCCAGCGAGATCGGTCGCGATCGACCCGGCGGCGGAAGTCACGCCCGACACGACCGGATTGGCGCGCGAGCGCTTGCCGAGGATCGTGCGGCCCATCTTCCCGGCGGCCGAGCTCGCGGCGGTTTTGGTCCCACGACTGAGCGCCTTTTCCCAGATGCTGGTCGACTTGCGTTCGCGCTTGCCGACTTCCTCGCGTCCCTTCTCGGCGACCTCCTCGGCGGTCTCGGCCGCGTCGATTGCCTTCTGCGCCAGCACTTCGGCGGCGCTCTCGCGGTCGACCGCCGAATCGTATTTCCCGGCATAGGGACTGTCGACCTGCAACTGGCTCCGCTCGGCGACGAGCAGCGGGCCGAGCCGCGAGCGCGGGGGTACGATCCTGGTCCGCTGGACCACGCTGGGCGCACCGTGTTCGTCGAGCGTCGAGACCAGCGCTTCGCCCGTCTTCAAATCGGTGATCGCCTGTTCGACGTCGAGCTCGGGATTGATCCGGAAGGTCTCCGCCGCAGTTCTGATCGCGCGCTGGTCGCGCTTGGTGAAGGCACGCAGCGCATGCTGGACCCTGTTGCCGAGCTGGCCTGCGACCTCTTCCGGAATGTCGATCGGGTTCTGGGTCACGAAATACACCCCCACCCCCTTCGAGCGGACCAGCCGCACGACCTGCTCAACCTTGTCGAGCAGCGCCTTGGGTGCGTCGTCGAACAGCAAATGGGCCTCGTCGAAGAAGAACACCAGCTTCGGCTTTGCGGGATCGCCGACCTCGGGCAGTGCCTCGAACAGTTCGGCGAGCAGCCACAGCAGGAAGGTGGCGTAGAGCTTGGGACTGCGCATCAATTTGTCGGCGGCGAGGATGTTTACCAGCCCGCGCCCGTCGCCATCGACGCACATGAAATCGGCGATCTCGAAGGCCGGTTCGCCGAAAAACCTGTCCGCGCCCTGTCGCTCGAACGCCAGCAATTGCCGCTGGATCGCACCGATGCTCTGGCTCGAGACGTTGCCGTATTCGAGCTTCAACGCCTTGGCATTCTCCCCCACCGCGACGAGCACGCTGCGCAAGTCGTCGAAATCGATTAGCAGCAGGGCGTTGTCGTCGGCCCACTGGAATGCGAGCGACAGCACGCCTTCCTGGGTGTCGTTGAGGTCGAGCAGTCGAGAGAGCAGCAGCGGGCCCATCTCGGACACGGTGGTGCGGATCGGGTGGCCCTGTTCGCCATAGAGGTCCCACAGCACCGCCGGATTGCCTTCATAGGCGAAATCCTCGACCCCCAGTTCGGCGATCCGGCCTTCGATCTTGTCGGCATGCTTGAACGCGGCGCTGCCGGGCATCGCGATCCCGGCAAGGTCGCCCTTCACGTCGGCGGCGAAGACCGGGACGCCTTGGCGCGCGAACTGTTCGGCCATCGTCTGCAGCGTCACCGTCTTGCCCGTCCCGGTCGCACCCGCGACCAATCCATGGCGATTCGCCTGGTCGAGCCGGAGATATTGCGGCGTGCCGTCTGCCGCCTTGCCTAGAAAGATATCGCCCACCTGCCGCTCCCGTAATCGCGTTCGCTCCTGTCTGGCGGCACCGGATCGCTTTTGCAAAGCCCCAAATGCCCGCTAGGGCAGCCGCGATGCAGAGCCCCTTCATCCTGCTGGACGACGCGCGCGAGCAAGGCGCGGCCCCGACGCGGCTCTATCGCGACCCTATCGAGCTGGTGGTGGCGCGCAATCGCGAGGAGGTCGCACCGGCGCTGGCGCGGATCGAGGCGCTCCGCGCGCAGGGCCGGCACCTCGCTGGCTATATCGCCTACGAGGCTGGCTATGCGCTCGAAGACCGGCTCGCGCCGCTGCTTGAACCCCGCACCGGAGCCGGCCCGCTGGTCTGGTTCGGCGCGTTCGACGGTTACGAGAGTTTCGCACCCGGCACGCTCCCGCCCGGCTGGCCCGACGACAGGGCGCGGATCGGTCCGTTCGAACCGGGCGTGTCGCAAGGGCGCTACCTCGCCGCCTTCGCCCGGTTGCAGGAGGCGATCCGGGCGGGTGATATCTACCAGGCGAACCTCACCTTCCCGCTCGTCGCGCGCATGCACGGCGATCCGCGCGCGCTCTATGCCGCGATCCGCGGGCGTGCCGCGGCGGGCTATGGCGGGGTGGTGTTCGACGGCAGTGACTGGCTGCTCAGCTTCTCGCCCGAACTGTTTTTCGCGCAGGATGGCGAGCGGGTGCGGGTCAAGCCGATGAAGGGCACCCGCCCGCGCGGACGCGACGCAGACGAAGATGCGGCACTGCGCAGGGAACTGGCCGGATCGGTCAAGGATCGCGCCGAGAACCTGATGATCGTCGACCTGTTGCGCAACGATCTGTCGCGCGTCTCGCGGCCGGGCAGCGTGCGGACCGATCGACTGTTCGCGGTCGAAAGCTATCCCAGCGTGCACCAGATGGTGAGCGAGGTTCGCGCCGACCTGCGACCCGAAGCCGGGATCGCCGACATGCTGCGCGCGCTGTTTCCCTGCGGGTCGATCACGGGTGCGCCGAAGCTGCGCGCGATGGAGCTGATCGCCGAGGTCGAACGCGATGCGCGCGGCCCCTATTGCGGCGCGATCGGTCGGATCGACCCGCCGCAAAGTGGCGTTCGCGGCGAGAATGCGGCTGGCGAAGCGGCCTTCAATGTGGCAATCCGGACCCTGCGCGTCGCACCCGGACTGAATGGGCGCGGGCACGCGATCATGGGTGTGGGATCGGCGGTGGTCGCCGATTCCGAGGGCCTCGCCGAATGGCGCGAGTGCCTGGTGAAGGGAGAATTCGTGCGTAGCAGCGCAGCGGCCAGCTTCGACCTCATCGAAACGATGCGCTTTTCTCCCGAAGAAGGCGTTCCACTGCTCGATTTCCACCTTGAACGGGTCGGCGAAAGCGCGCGGACCTTCGGTTTCGCCTTCGACCGCCACGAAGTGCGCAACGCGATCCAGGCCCTGAGCTTCGCCGCCGAGGCGCCGGCGAGGATGCGGCTGCTGGTCGCGCGATCGGGCCGCTTCTCGCTCGAGATGCGGGCGCTCCCCGACCCGGCAGAGCGCCCGCTGCGCTGCGCGGTGCTGCGCTTGCCGGTCGATCCCGGCGACTGGCGCCTGCGCCACAAGTCGACCGATCGCGGCTTCTACGAACAGGCGCGCGAGATCGCGCAGGAGGCGGGCGCGGACGACGCGATCTTCCTGCGCGACGACGGGCAGGTGACCGAAGGCACGATCTGGTCGGTGTTCGTCGAACGAGACGATATGCTGATTACCCCGCCGCTCGCCGACGGGTTGCTGCCCGGCGTGCTGCGGCGCTCGCTGATCGAGCAGGGCCGCGCGGTCGAGGCACCGCTGACGCTCGATGACCTGGCGGGCGGTTTCCTGCTCGGCAATGCGGTGCGCGGGCTCGTCGCTGCCGAATTGATCGACCGATGAGCGCGCCCGACATCCTTTACGAGGACGGCGAAGCGCTCGTCATCGACAAGCCCGCGGGCCTGTCGGTCGATCGCCCTCGTCGCGGCGGGTCAAGCCTCGAGGAGCATCTCGACGCCCTCAAGCTAGGCTTCCAGCGCGCCCCGGTGCCGGTTCACCGGCTCGATACCGATACCAGCGGCTGCCTGCTGCTCGCGCGCAATCCCAAGGCATTGAAGCGCTTCGCTCGCGCGTTCGAGGAGCGGCAGGTCGAGAAGCTTTATCTCGGCGTGGTCGCGGGCGAGATCGAGGGCGAGGGGACGATCGAGCTCGCGCTGGCGAAGATCAGCTCGAAGCAGGGCGGCTGGCGGATGATCGCGGCGAAGAAGGGCAAGCCCTCGATCAGCCACTGGCGAGCGCTGCAGGTGGTCGGCGGCAACACGCTGGTCGAATTCCGCCCCGAGACCGGGCGCACCCACCAGCTACGCGTGCACGCGGTCGAAGGGCTCGGGGCGCCGCTGCTCGGCGACCCGGTCTACGGCAAGGGGCAGCAGACCATGCTGCACGCCGCCGGGCTCGTGCTCCACCGCGAGGGCAAGACCCCGATCGAGGCCAGCGCGCCGTTTCCCGCGCGCTTTGCGGAGCTGGGCTTTGTCGCCCCATGATGTTGCAGGCCGTGAAGAGGCGATAAGCCGCGCCCACGCCAGTGCCGAAGAAAGCTTCGTCGCCGGTTCGGGGCCCGGCGGGCAAAACGTCAACAAGGTAGCCACCGCGGTGCAATTGCGCGTCAACGCCTATGCGCTGCGCCTCCCGGTGCCGGTGTTCAAGCGACTCCAGAAGCTGGCCGGTAGCAAGTGGACCGATGCGGGTGAGATCCTGATCACGGCGCGGTCGCACCGTACGCAGGAGCGTAACCGCGCCGACGCGCGCGAGCGGCTGGAAGAGCTGCTGCGCGAGGCGTTTCACGAGCCCAAGAAGCGCAAGAAATCGCGCCTCAACCGAGTGGGCAAAGCCAAACGGCTCGACAAGAAGAAGCAGCGCGGCGCGATCAAGGCCAAGCGCGGCGCAGTGAAACCGGGCGACTATTAGAGCGCTGCTTCGGCCTTCACCACTTGGCGACCATCGGCGGCGAAGACGCCGAGCGTGAGGTCTTCGCCCTCGCGTTTCATCGCCAGCAGCAGCTTGTCCCCCGCGATTGCGGGCGAGACCGCGCGGAAAGCGAAGCGGGTGACCGCGTTCGGTCCGAGCTCCTGCGCCGCGAGGTCGAGCAGCAGCGTTGCCATCAGCGGCCCGTGGACCACGAGGCCGCGATAACGCTCGACACCGCGCGCATAGGGCGCGTCGTAGTGAATGCGGTGCGTGTTGAAGGTCAGCGCCGAATAGCGGAACAGCAGCGGCGGCTTCGGCGTGAGCTCGCGCACCACGTCCCATACGCTGCCGTCGAAGCCGTCACCGTCGCCCTCGGGGGGGACCAGCGGCGCATCGGGCGCGGCGGCCTCGCGATAGACCAGGTGCTGCTTCTCGCGCACCGCTGCGACGCCGTTGGCTGCCGTTTCATGCGCGACGGTGACGAAAGCGAGCTTGCCGCTGCGCCCTTCCTTCTCGGCGATACTGTCAATGCTGCTGACCCGCTCGATCGCGTCACCGGGGGCGAGCGGCGCGAGGAATTCGACCTCGCTCGAGGCCCACATGCGGCGCGGCAGCGGGATCGGGGGGAAGAAGCTGTCCTCGCTCTCGTCGCGCTGCGGATGACCGTCGGCGCCGAGCATCGCGGTCGGCGCGTCGGGCGTGCAGAGGCACCAGTGGATGCCTTGCGGCAGCGTGCCGTCGGCGGGGGCGGCACGGTCGAAAGTCGCGAGCCAGCGCGCGGCGAGCGCCGGGTCGAGCGTGTCGGTCCGCCGCTCCTCGCGGCCGATCCAGGCCGACCAGTCGCTCAAGCCGCGCGCTCGAAGATCGCGGCGATGCCCTGACCGCCGCCGATGCACATCGTCTCGAGCCCGAAGCGCGCGTCGCGGCGCTGCATTTCGTACGCCATGTCGGCGAGGATGCGCAGCCCGGTCGCGCCGATCGGATGCCCGAGCGAGATGCCCGAGCCGTTGACGTTGAGCATGTCCCGGCGACTGTCATCCTCGCTCCAGCCCCAGCCTTTCAGCACGGCGAGCACCTGCGGCGCGAAAGCCTCGTTCAATTCGACGAGGTCGAGATCGTCCCAGCTCCGGCCCGAGCGCGCGAACAGTTTTTCGACCGCGGGGACCGGGCCGATCCCCATGCGCGAGGGGTCGCAGCCGGCTGCGGCCCAGCTATCGAACCACAATAGCGGGGTGAGGCCGAGTTCCTCGACCATGTCCTCGGCGACGACGAGGCAGGCGGCGGCGGCGTCGTTCTGCTGGCTGGCATTGCCCGCGGTGACGATGGCGTCGGGGTTCGTACGTCCCTCGATCGCGCGCAATCCGCCCATGCTTTCCATGCTCGCATCGGGGCGGATACCCTCGTCCTTCCCAAAGCGGATCGGGTCCTTGCGGCGCTGCGGGACTTCGAGCGGGACGATGTAATCGTCGAACTTGCCTTCGTCCCACGCGGCGGCAGCGCGCCGGTGCGAGCGCACCGCGAATTCATCCGATGCCTCGCGCGAGATATTGTAATCCTTCGCGAGATTCTCGGCGGTCTCGATCATTCCGGAGATCACGCCGAACCGCTCCTGCGGCTGGCTCATCAGGCGGCCGCGCGTCAGCCGGTCGTGCAGCGTGACGTTGCCCGCCTTCACGCCCTGGCGGATGTCGGTGGTGTAGTGCTCGACATTGGACATGCTCTCGCATCCGCCCGCGACCACGCAGTCGGCGGCGCCGGTCTGCACCATCATGGCCGCGTTGACGACCGCCTGCAGGCCCGAGCCGCAGCGGCGGTCGAGCTGGTAGCCGGGGACCTCGATCGGCAGGCCGGCGGCGAGCCACGCCCAGCGGCCGATCGCGGGTGCCTCCGCGCTGCCATAGCCTTGGCTGAATACGACATCGTCGACGCGCTCCGGATCGACCCCGCTGCGCTCGACCAGCGCCTTGAGGATCGCCGCGCCCAGGTCGCCCGCGGTGAGCGGGGCGAGGGTGCCGAGGAACTTGCCTACGGGCGTGCGAAGGGGCGAGCAGATGGCGACGCGTCTCATATTCTGTCCTTGTCACTGGTGCCGACCGTGCCGGCATCGATCAATTTTGCGATAGCACCGCCCGGCAGTCCGAGCACGTCGGCGAGCACCTGTTCGGTGTCCTCACCGAGATAGGGCGCGGGCTCGGGCGCGCCGCGGTCCTGCGCGGGCAGGTTGGCGAAGGCCCCGGGCGAGGGATAGGAAAAGCCGCTCGGATTGTCGGTCGGCGGGCCGAAGAAGGGATTGTCGGTGACGAGCTGCGGGTCGCTCGCCGCCTCGTGCATGGTGCGATAGCGTTCGAAAGTCGCACCGGCTGCGCTGAGCCTGCGCTCCCACTCGGGCCAGTCATGGCGCCCGATCCTGTCCTGCAGCAGGGCGAACAATTCGTGGCGGTGAACGTAACGCTCGTGGTCGCCGGCTGCGAAGCTGACGCCGTGCTTCGTCTCGATCGCGGCGATATCGCCGGAGATATCGAAGGCGGAGACGAGTGCGCGCCACTGCTTGTCGGTCAGCGCGGCTACCATGAAGCGGGTGCCGTCGCGGCTCGTGAAATCGCGTCCGAACGCGCCCCAGATCGCATTGCCGAGCCGCTCGCGATTGCCCCCGCGATAAAGCATTTCCGCCATCGCGCCCGAATTGGCGACGGTGCCGATCGCGACGTCGCCCAAGGGCACGCGCACCTCGCCACCTTTGCCGGTCGCGTCGCGGTGACGCAGCGCCGCGAGCAGCGCGAAGGCGGTGTAGGCGCCGGTGATGAAATCCCACGCCGGGAGTAGCTGGTTGACCGGCGGCGCGGTCTCGGTGTCCCACTCCTCGGGTCCGGTCATCAGCGGATAGCCCGACGCGGCGTTGACGGTGAAATCCATCGCCTGCCGCCCGTCGTGCCAGCCCATGATCCGCGCTGTGATCATGTCCTTGCGCCGGGCTTCGAGCGCCGCGTGCGAGAGGAAGCTCTTCTCGGGAAAGTTGGTAATCAGCTGGCCGGTCTTGGCTGCCAGTTCGACCAGCAATTCGCGCCCCTCGCCCGAGTGCAGGTCGAGCGCGACGCTCTTCTTGGCGCGGTTCAAATTCTCCCAGCTGAGCGAGCGGCCTTCGGTCGTGCGCATGTAGCGATCGTAGTCGAGCCCGCCGCCGACCTGGTCGACGCGGATGACCTCGGCTCCCATCTGTGCGCAATAGAGCCCCGCCGTGGGCGAGGCGACGAAGCTCGAGGCCTCGATGATGGAAAGGCCGTCCAGCAGCCTATACATTCGCCATCCCCGCGCAGGCGGGGATCCAGGGCCTCCCGCGCGGCGTTGGCCGCTCAAGATTCCCGCCTGCGCGGGAATGACGATCGTCCTGCATCATACGTTGGCCTGGAAATCACGCAGCATGTGCTTGGCGATCTGCAATTGCAGGATCTGCGTCGTCCCTTCGTAGATGCGGTAGATTCGCGCATCGCGGAAGAAGCGTTCGGCGTCGTATTCGGCGAGATAGCCCGCACCGCCGTAGATCTGGACCACGCGGTCCATCACCCGACCGCACATCTCGGAGGCGAACACCTTGAACGCTGCGGCCTGCCGGATCGTGTTCTCACCGCGGTCGACCCGCGCCGTCACGTCGCGCATCATGCATTCGGCGGCGTAGATCTCGGTCTCGCTTTCGGCGAGCATCTGCTGGATCAGCTGGAAGTTCGCGATCGGCTCGCCGAAGGCCTTGCGCTCGGTCGCGTATTTGAGTGCGGAATCGAGCGCGCGGCGAGCATAGCCGGCGGAGGCCGCGCCGACCGAGATGCGGCCATTGTCGAGGCTCATCATCGCGAAGCGGAAGCCCTTGCCGGTCTCGCCGCCGAGCAGCGCGTCGCCCGGGACGTGGACGTCGTCGAGCATCACGTCTGCGATATGCGCACCCGCCTGCCCCATCTTCCTGTCGGGGCTGCCGGTCGACACGCCCGGCGTGTCCATCGGCACGAGGAAGGCGCTGACATGCGCGTTCTTGGGCAGCGCCTCCTTCTCGGTACGCGCCATGATCAGCGCGACATCGGCATGCGGGGCGTTGGTGATGTAGCGCTTCGTCCCGTTGAGGATCCAGCCGTTTCCGTCCGGATCGGGTTTCGCCGTCGTCTGCATCGCCGCGCTGTCCGATCCGCTGCCCGGCTCGGTCAGGCCGAAACAGGCGATTTCGCCGCCCGCGATGCGCGGCCACCATTCGGCCTGCTGCTCTGGTGTCCCGCCGTTCTTGAGCGCGGAATTGAACATGCCCACGTTGATCGAGAAGATCGAACGGAAGGCGGGCGCGGCATAGGCCATGGTGTAGACCACTTGCGCATACTGGCTGGTGTTGAGCCCCGCGCCACCATGCTCCTCGGGCACGGTCAGCCCGAACAGTCCCATCTCCTTCATTTCCTCGAGGATGTCGTCGGGGACCTTGTCGTTCGCGATGACGTCCGGCTCGGCGGGGAGCAGGCGCTCGCGGACATAACGGTCGAGCTGGTCGAGGAACTGCCCGAAGACGTCTTCGTCCATGCCGGGATTGCTGGCGGCCATGCAGGTACTCCTCAGATCGGGTCGTAGGGGAAGACGTGGGCGGAGACTTCGTCGCCGCGTGCGAAATCGGGCTCGAAGGCGGGCATCGCGATGTCGGCGATCTCCTGCGGGGTCCAGCCGCCGTCCTTGGCAAAGCTGCGCACCGGGCGCGGCTTGGAAAACAGCACGATCTCGTTGCGGCGCACGGCGAAGATCTGGTTGGTGACTGCCTGTGCCGCGTCGGAGCAGAGATAGGCGGCGAGCGGGGCGATCTTCTCCGCGCCCATCGATTGCAGCCGCTTGACCCGTTCTTCGGCACCTTCGCCACTGGTCGGGATGCTCGCGGTCATCCGGCTCCACGCAAACGGCGCGATGCAGTTCGAGCGCACGCCATAGCGCGAGGCATCCAGCGCGATCGATTGCGACAGGCCGACGATGCCAAGCTTTGCGGCGGAATAGTTCGCCTGGCCGATATTGCCGATCAACCCGCTGGTGGAGGTGAAGTGGACCAGCGCGCCCGAACCCTGCTCCTTGAAATAGGGGGTCGCGGCCTTCGAGGTGTTGAAGCAGCCGTGCAGGTGGACGTCGATGACCGCCTGCCAGTCCTCGTGGCTCATCTTGTGCCAGATGCGGTCGCGCAGGATGCCGGCATTGTTCACCACCGCGTCGATCCGCCCGAAGGCCTGGACCGCGTCCTCGACGATCGACGCCGCTCCGGCGGGATCGGCGACGCTGGCGAGGTTGGCCTGAGCCTTGCCGCCCGCCTCGCGGATATCGCCCGCAGTGGTTTCGGCAGGACCGGAATCGCCGCCTTCGCCTTCGCCGCCGACGCCCGGATCGTTGACGACGACGCTCGCGCCTTCCTTGGCGCAGAGCAGCGCGATCTCGCGCCCGATTCCGCGCCCAGCGCCGGTAACCGCGACGACCTTGCCTTCGAGAATTCCCATTGCCGCTCCTTCGTTTAATCGTTCGATTAATTCGAAGGCGGGAATGCCGCAGCCGCGCCGCGGCGTCAATCGGCGGTTCGGATCAGCGGCCGGACCGGCCTAGTCTGCCGTCTCATCGGCGATCGGCGGTGCGGTCGATTCGACTTCGAGCGGCGTGCCTTCGGTATTGTCCGGGGCTGTTGCGTCAGGCTCGGGCACTTCGACCGCGCGGTCCTCGATCACCTCGGCGGCGCGATCGAGCGCGCGCGCCTCGCCCATCGAGACTCCGCCGGGTCCGGGCGCATTGTCGGGCTTGTCGCAGCCCGCGAGGGCCAGCGGCGCCGCGACGAGCAGCGCCGCCCATGCCTTGTTGGACTCCAACGTCTTATTCGGCTTCCGCATCGCGCGCGTCTTCGGCCTGGCCGAGCTCGGCCTCGATCGCGGCATCGATCTCGGCGGCGGTGCTGGCGGCGCGATCGCCCGATTCCTCGAGCGTGCGGCGGCGCGTCTCGGGTGCTTCGCCGGCGGGCGCGGCGTCGGCGGTGCCGACTTCGACCGGCTCCGCATCTTCGGGCACGTCGGCGAGCGCATCCTCGGCCACTTCCTCTACGTCGTCGCCGGCGATTTCCTCGCCCGCATCGGAGGAATCGCTGCCGCAGGCAGCGAGCGCGAGGACGAACGGAGCGGCGGAAATGGCGATGATCTTCTTCATGGAATTCTCCCAAGCCTTGAGGTTGCGCCAACGCATATAGGCGTCGGTCGGGTCCCGGCAAACCCGCTTGTATGATATAAAGCTTTCTTTATATGTGGTCCGACGATGCGGATCGAACCCACCTTGCGCGCGCTTGCGGACCCGACCCGGCTGCGGATCATGCGGCTGCTGGCGGCGATGGAGCTGGCGATCGGCGAGCTCGCGCAGGTGCTCGGACAAAGCCAGCCGCGCGTCTCGCGCCATGCCAGGATCCTGTGCGATGCGGGCCTTGCCGAGCGGCGCAAGGAGGGCAGCTGGGTGTTCCTGCGGCAATTGATCGGGAGCGCGGAAGGTCCCGGTCTCGCCGCCGCCATCGCGCGATTGCTGAGCGCCGCCGAGGACAGCGACGATGCCTTCGCCGCGCGCTGCGCCGAGGATCGCCGCAACCTCGCCGCGATTCGCGCTGCGCGCGAGGACCGCGCAGCCGAATATTTCGCCGCCCATGCCGAGGAATGGGACCGGTTGCGGGTGCTGCACGCGCCCGACGCCCCGGTCGAGCAGGCGCTCGGCAAGGCGCTCGGCGACGACGGTCTCGGGGCGCTGCTCGATATCGGCACCGGTACCGGGCGGATGGCCGAGCTTTTCGCCCCGCGCGCGGACAGCGTGGTCGCGCTCGACAAGAGCCCCGAAATGCTGCGGCTCGCGCGCGCACGGCTCCAGCACCTCGCGGCCGACCGGCTCGATATCGTGCAGGGCGATTTCGCCGCGCTCCCGCTCGACGACGCCTCGGTCGACACCGTGCTGTTCCACCAGGTTCTGCACTATGCGCAGGAGCCGCAGGGCGCGCTGGCGGAGGCGGCGCGGGTTGCGCGCGAGGGCGCGACGATCGCGATCGTCGATTTCGCCGCGCACGAGCGCGAGGAACTGCGCCAGCAGCACCAGCACGCCCGCCTCGGGTTTTCCGATGAACAGATGCTCGGTCTGCTGGCCGACGCCGGCTTCGCCCCCGAACAGGCGCACGCGCTTCCCGGCAAGCCGCTGACCGTCAAGATCTGGACCGCCAAACGCACGGGCCGTCGCACCCCCACCCGAACCGCGCGCAAGGCGCAGGAGCTAACCCGATGATCTCGCTCGAGCAGATGGACGAAGCACGCACCGCGCTCGACAGCCCGCTCTTTTCCGGTCTGCCCGGCGACCTCGACGTGTCGTTCGAATTTTTCCCGCCCAAGACCGAGAAGATGGCCGAGACCCTGCGCGCCAGCGTCGATACGCTCGCCCCGCTCGGGCCGCGCTTCATCTCGGTCACCTATGGCGCGGGCGGATCGACCCGCGAGCGCACGCATGACGAGGTGGTCCGGATCCAGAACCAGACCGGGATTCCCGCCGCCGCGCACCTCACCTGCGTCGACGCGACCCGCGAGGAAGTCGATGCGGTCGCGCGCCACTACTGGGAAAGCGGCATCCGCCACATCGTCGCGCTGCGCGGCGATCCGTCGGACGGCAGCGGGATCTACACGCCGCATCCGGGCGGCTATGCCAATGCGATCGAGCTGATCGGCGGGCTGAAACAGGTCGCCGATTTCGAGATCTCGGTCGCGGCCTATCCCGAGGTGCATCCCGACAGCCCCGACAGCCAGGCCGACCTCGACAACCTCAAGGCCAAGTTCGATGCCGGGGCGACCCGCGCGATCACCCAGTTCTTCTTCGACCCGCAATGCTTCTTCGCCTTCCGCGATCGCGCCGCCGCGGCGGGGATCGAGGGCGAGATCGTGCCCGGAGTCATGCCGGTGATGAGCTTCGCCGCGGTCCAGCGGATGAGCGATCTGTGCGGCACCGCGATACCCGACTGGATGGAGGGCCTGTTCGAAGGGCTCGACGATCGTCCCGATGCGCGCCAGCTGGTCTCCGCCACGATCGCCGCCGAACTGTGCCGCCGCCTCTATGCGGGCGGGGTGCGGCAATTCCACTTCTACACGCTCAACCGTGCCGAGCTGAGCTACGCGATCTGCCACATGCTCGGTATGCGCCCGAAGGAACAGGTCGATGGATAAGCGCGCCGAAATCCGCGCCGCCGCGCGCGAGCGGATCCTGATCAAGGACGGGCCCTATGGCACCGCTATCCAGCGCGCCAAGCTGGACGAGGAAGGCTATCGCGGCGATTACGAGCTGGACCTCGACCAGAAGGGTAACAACGATCTCGTCAACCTCACCCGGCCGCAGCTGATCCGCGAGATCTGCGACAGCTATATCGATGCCGGCGCGCACTTGCTCGCGACCAACACCTTCAACGCCAATCGCATCAGCCAGGCCGATTACGGTGCGCAAGACCTCGTCCACGATATCAATGTCGCGGCGGCGAAGATCATGCGCGAGGCGGTCGATGCGCGCGACGACGGCGTGCCACGCTTCGTAGCGGGCGCGATGGGCCCGACCAACAAGACGCTGTCGCTTTCTCCGCAAGTCGAGGACCCGGGCTTCCGCGAGGTGACCTTCGACCAGATCAAGGAGGTCTATCGCGAACAGGCGACCGCGCTGGTCGAGGGCGGGGTCGATTTCATCCTCGTCGAAACCGTTTTCGATACGCTCAACTGCAAGGCGGCGATCATGGCGGTGCGCGAACTGGCTGCCGAGATGGATCGCGATATCCCGCTGATGATCTCGATGACGCTGACCGATCTGTCGGGCCGCAACCTCTCGGGGCACACGGTCGAAGCGTTCTGGAACGCGGTGCGCCATGCCGATCCGGTCGCGATCGGTCTCAATTGCAGCTTCGGCGCCGACCAGTTGCGGCCGCACGTCCAGTTGCTCTCCAAGATCGCCGACACGCTGCTGCTCGCCTATCCCAATGCCGGGCTGCCGAACGAACTCGGCGAGTATGACGAGCTACCCGGAACCACCGCGTCTCTGATCAAGCCGTGGGCCGATCACAAGCGGGTCAACATCCTCGGCGGGTGCTGCGGCTCGACCCCCGAACACATCGCTGCGATGGCCGAGGCCGTCGCGGGCCACGATCCGCGCGAAATCCCGCAGAAAGACACCAAGATGCGCCTTGCTGGCCTCGAACCCTTCACTCTCGCAGCCTGATGACCGACACAAGCACTGCCAATTTCGTCAATATCGGCGAGCGCACCAACGTCACCGGATCGGCGCGCTTCAAGAAGCTGATCATGTCCGACGACTACACGGCCGCGGTCGAGGTCGCGCGCCAGCAGGTCGAGAACGGCGCGCAGGTGATCGACGTCAACATGGACGAGGGCCTGCTCGATGCCGAGCAGGCGATGACAACCTTCCTCAAGCTGATCGCCGCCGAGCCCGATATCGCGCGCGTGCCGGTGATGATCGACAGTTCCAAATTCGCGGTGATCGAGGCCGGCCTCAAATGCGTCTCGGGCAAGCCGATCGTCAATTCGATCAGCATGAAGGAAGGCGAGGAGGAATTCCTCGCCCATGCGCGCACCTGTATGGATTACGGTGCCGCCGCGGTCGTCATGGCGTTCGACGAGACGGGCCAGGCCGACACGAAGGACCGCAAGGTCGAGATCTGCACGCGCGCCTACGACCTGCTCACCGGGATCGGTTTCCCGCCCGAGGACATCATCTTCGATCCCAATATCTTCGCGGTCGCGACGGGGATCGAGGAGCACGATCGCTACGGGCTCGATTTCCTGGAGGCGGTGAAGGAGATCAAGGCGGCCTGCCCGCACGCCAAGACCAGCGGCGGGTTGTCGAACCTCAGCTTCAGCTTCCGCGGCAACGAGACCGTGCGCCGCGCGATGCACTCGGTGTTCCTCTACCACGCGATCCCCGCGGGGCTCGACATGGCGATCGTGAATGCCGGGCAGCTCGACGTCTACGACCAGATCGACCCGACCTTGCGCGAGGCCTGCGAGGACGTGATCCTGGCGCGCCGCCCGGATGCCACGGAGCGACTGATCGAACTCGCCGAGAGCTACAAGGGCAAGTCGGCGGCGGAGGAAAAGGCGGCCGAGGAATGGCGCGGCTGGGACGTCAAGAAGCGGCTCGAACACGCGCTGGTCAAGGGCATCGACGCGCATGTGGTCGACGATACCGAGGAAGCGCGCGAGCTGGTCGCGGCCGCGGGCGGGCGCCCGATCGAGGTGATCGAGGGGCCGCTGATGGACGGGATGAACGTCGTCGGCGACCTGTTCGGCAGCGGCAAGATGTTCCTCCCCCAGGTGGTCAAATCCGCCCGCGTGATGAAGAAGGCGGTCGCCCATCTGATCCCCTTCATCGAGGCCGAGAAGGACAAGCTCCCGGCGGCCGAGCAGAAGGCCAAGGGCAAGATCGTGATGGCGACCGTGAAGGGCGACGTCCACGATATCGGCAAGAACATCGTCGGCGTCGTGCTCCAGTGCAACGGCTACGACGTGATCGACCTCGGCGTGATGGTGCCGTGGCCCAAGATTCTCGAGACCGCGCGCGAGGAAAAGGCGGACATGATCGGCCTGTCGGGCCTGATCACTCCCTCGCTCGACGAGATGGTGACCGTGGCCGAGGAGATGAAGGTCGCCGGCATGGATATCCCGCTGCTGATCGGCGGGGCGACCACCAGCAAGGTCCACACCGCGCTGAAGATCGATCCGGCCTATGACGGTCCGGTGGTCCACGTGCTCGATGCGAGCCGTGCTGTAGGTGTCGCGAGCAAGCTGCTGTCGGATACGCAGAAGGCCGGCTTCGTCGCAGACACGGCGGGCGAATATCGCAAGGTGCGCGATGCGCGCGCGGGCAAGTCCCCCAGCGTGCTGCTGAGCCTCGAGGAGGCGCGCGCCAACCACTACGATCCGTTCTACAGCGACAAGCCCGCGCCGCCGCTGCAGCCGGGCCGCCACGTGTTCGAGGATTGGGACCTCGCCGACCTGCGCGACTATATCGACTGGACCCCGTTCTTCCGCGCCTGGGAATTGCACGGCACCTATCCCTCGATCCTCGAAGACGAGGTGGTCGGCGAGACCGCGCGCGATTTGAAGCGCGATGCCGATGCCATGCTCGACACGATCGTGGCCGAGAAATGGCTGGTGGCGAAGGGCGTGGCAGGGTTCTGGCCCTGCGCGCGCGACGACGACGACGTCACGCTGCACGACGAGGACGGCGACACGCACACCGTGCTCCCCTTCCTCCGCCAGCAGGTGCGCAAGTCGCGCGACCGGGCGAACATGTGCCTCGCCGATTTCATCGATCCGGCGGGCGACTGGATCGGCGGCTTCGCGGTCGGCATCCACGGGATCGAGCCGCATTCCAAGCGCTTCCGCGAGGACAAGGACGACTATTCGGACATCCTGCTAAAGTCGCTCGCCGACCGGCTGGCCGAAGCCTTCGCCGAGCGGTTGCACCGGCATGTCCGCACCGACCTTTGGGGCTATGCCGAGGGCGAGCAGCTCACCAACGAAGCGCTGATCAAGGAGCAGTATCGCGGCATCCGCCCCGCGCCGGGCTATCCCGCCTGCCCCGACCATTCGCTCAAACCGATCCTGTTCGGCCTGCTCGATGCCGAGAAGAACGTCGGTATCACTTTGACCGAGAGCTTCGCCATGTTGCCGACTTCGGCGGTCAGCGGGTTCTATTTCGGCCATCCCGAAGCGCAGTATTTCGGCGTCGCCCGGATCGGCCGCGACCAGCTCGAGGATTACGCCGCGCGGCGGGGGGTAAGTCTCGAACAGGCCGAACGCTGGCTGCGGCCCAATTTGGACTAGGGCGGTGAGCGAAGTGAGGACCGAAAGGCTCGTCCTGCGACCCGCGCGGATGGATGATCTCGATGCGTTCCACGCGATTCTCTCCGATCCTCGCGCGACCGCCTATTGGTCCACCCCGCCGCATCGCGACCGCACCCAAAGCAGGGACTGGCTCCGGTCGATGGTCGACATCCCCCCCGGCGAGGGCGAGGATTTCGTGATCGAGCATGATGGCCGCGTGATCGGCAAGGCAGGGTTTTATCGCTTCCCGGAAATCGGCTTCATCCTCCATCCGGATGCCTGGCGGCGAGGGTTCGCATTCGAGGCCTTGCAGGCCGTTCTTGCGCGCGGCTTCGCGGTTAACGGGCTGGCGCATGTCGAGGCCGATGTCGATCCGCGCAACGAAGCCTCACTTGGCTTGCTGAAGCGCCTCGGTTTCGAGGAAACGGGGCGCAAAAGACGAACCTGGAAGATCGGCGAGGAATGGACCGACAGCGTCTATCTCCGGCTCGATCCGCCGCATACGGCCAGATCTTAAAGCCGCGCGGCTGCCACGCTCGCGATGACGAAGGTGTTGGGGCGAAGCTGCGCCTCGGTTTCCTAACCCTCTCGCCTCTGTCATGACGCGCCGCATGTCTGCGTCGCCATCACCCCCGGAAGATTCGTCCCCAGGACAGTGTAACACCCGGTCCATGGCTCCGCTCGACGCGGCGCGCGCGACGCTCAAATCGATGTTCGGCTTCGCCGACTTCCGGGGGCGGCAGGAAGAGGTCGTCGAGCGCGTGCTCGATCGGCGCTCGACGCTTGCCGTGATGCCCACCGGCGCCGGCAAGTCGCTGTGCTACCAGCTCCCGGCGATCGAACTCGAGGGCACCTGCGTGGTCGTATCGCCGCTGATCGCTCTGATGCACGACCAGCTGCGCGCGGCGCGGGCCAGTGGGATCCGCGCAGCGACACTCACCAGCGCCGACGCCGACTGGCGCGAGACGCTCGACGCGTTCCGCAGCGGCGCGCTCGACCTGCTCTACGTCGCGCCCGAACGCGCCAGCCAGCAGGGCTTCCGCGAGCTGCTCACGAGCGCCCGCATCGCGCTGTTCGCGATCGACGAGGCGCATTGCGTGTCCGAATGGGGGCACGACTTCCGTCCGGACTATCGCCTGCTGCGTCCGATGATGGACGCCTTTCCCGACGTGCCGCGGCTCGCGCTCACCGCGACCGCCGATGCGCATACCCGCACCGATATCCTGACCCAGCTCGGGATTCCCGAGGAGGGGATGGTGGTCGCCGGGTTCGACCGGCCCAATATCCGTTACGCGATCCACCCGCGCGATTCGGTCGGGCGGCAATTGCAGGCGCTGCTCGACAGCGAGCCGGGGCCAGGGATCATCTACGCCCCCACCCGCGCCGCGACAGAGCGGCTGGCGGAAAAGCTCTCGACCACCGGGCGCGAGGTGCGTTGCTACCATGCCGGGCTGCCGCCCGATGTCCGCGCCGCGAACCAGGCGGCGTTCGTGGCAAGCGAGAACATGGTGATGGTCGCGACGGTCGCCTTCGGGATGGGGATCGACAAGCCCGACGTGCGCTTCGTCGCGCATGCCGGCCTGCCCAAGTCGATCGAGGCCTATTACCAGGAAACCGGGCGCGCGGGACGCGATGGCGACCCGGCGCAGGCGCAACTGTTCTGGGGTGCCGACGATTTCGCCCGCGCGCGGATGCGGGTGGCCGAGGTCGATGCCGGACGCCAGGCGGGCGAACGCGCACGGCTCGATGCGCTCGGCGCGCTGGTCGAGACCGCGGGCTGCCGCCGCGCGGTGCTGCTCAGGCATTTCGGCGAAGACCCGCCCGAAACCTGCGGCAATTGCGACAATTGCTGCGATCCGCCCAAGTCGATCGACGCCACCGTCGTCGCCCAGAAATACCTCTCCGCCGTCGCGCGCACACGGCAGATGTTCGGCGCGGGCTATGTCGAGGGTATCCTGACCGGGCAGTCCTCCGACCGGGCGGAAAAGAACGGCCATGACAGCCTTTCGGTGTTCGGGATCGTCGAGGGCGAGGAAGCGCTGCTGCTGAAGCCGGTGCGGCGCGCGCTGATGGTGCGCGGGGCACTGCTCCCGACCGAACATGGCGGAATGATGCTCGGCGGAGAGGCGCGCGCCTATCTCAAGGGCGAGCGCGAACTCGATCTCGTTCTGCCCCCCAAGAAGCAGCGCCGGCGGCAAGGACGCTCCGGGCGTGACAGCTCCCCCAACCCGGTCGGCGATCCGCTGTTCGACGCGCTGCGCGAACTCCGCCGCGAACTGGCTGAGGAGGGCAAGGTTCCGCCCTACGTCATCTTCCACGATGCCACCTTGCGCGAATTCGCCGCGCGCCGCCCCGCCAGCCGCGCCGAGATGGGCGAGGTCAGCGGGGTCGGGGCGAAGAAACTCGAGGCCTTTGGCGATGCGTTCCTCGCGGTGATCCGCCAATATTGACGGAGCGCCTCATTTGATATAAATATGATATCATAATTATATCGAAAGGGGCATGAACATGATTCGGGCAATGAACAAGAGCGTCGAGCGCGACGCGACGAGTTACAACGGTTACGTGATGTTGCTGCTCTTCGTGGTGGTGACGGGGCTGGCGCTGTGGGGCTTCTTCCAGAACCTCCCCGAAGACGGGATGAGCAAGGCGGAGAAGATCACCTTCGTCGCCTCGCTGGTGGGGCTTCTGATCGGCCCGATCTTCATCCTCGTCGGCTTCTTCATGATCCAGCCCAACCAGGCGGCGGTGATCACGCTGTTCGGCGAATATCGCGGGACCGAGCGGACCGAGGGCCTGCGCTGGGTGTGGCCGTGGATGATGCGCAAGAAGATCTCCGCGCGCGCCAACAACATCCATTCGGACCGGGTCAAGATCAACGATCTGCGCGGCAACCCGATCGAGATCGCCTGCAACGTGGTGTGGCGGGTCGCCGATACTGCGCAGGCGAGCTTCGACGTCGACGATTACAAGGAGTTCGTGAACATCCAGATCGAGGCCGGGCTGCGCACGGTCGGTTCGCGCCATCCCTATGACGATTTCGAAGGCGAGGAAGTGACGCTGCGTTCGGGCGGCGACGTCGTGAACCAGGAATTGCTCGAGGAGCTCAACGACCGGCTCAAGGTCGCCGGGATCGTGGTCGACGAAGCGGGCCTGACCCACCTCGCCTATGCCTCGGAAATCGCCAGCGCGATGCTCAAGCGCCAGCAGGCCGACGCGATCATCGCCGCACGCGCCAAGATCGTGTTGGGCGCGGTGGGCATGGTCGAGGACGCGCTCAAGAAGCTGTCGCAGGACGGGATCGTCGAGATGGACGATGAACGCCGCGCCGCGATGGTGTCCAACCTGATGGTCGTGCTGTGCGGCGAGAAGGAAGCGCACCCGGTCGTCAATGCGGGCACGCTCTACCAGTAAACCATGGCCCGCAAGCCGACCAAGCAAGCCAAGAAGGCTTTCGCCCTCCGGCTCGATCCGGCGCTCCACGCGGCGCTGGAGCGGGCCGCAGCGGCCGAATTGCGCTCGGTCAACGCCCAGATCGAAATGCTGCTGAGGGAAGCGCTGGCGAAACGCGGGATCGACGTGCCCAAGCCCGAGCCGCCTCAGCGCGGCCGCCCGCCCAAGGGTTCGTAATGGGACGGTGGTCGGCAAGGGCCTTCGCAGGTCGGGCAGGACGGGTTACTCCGGAGGCATGAAGCACGCGACCATCCTGACCGCCGCCGTCCTGCTGTCTTCGGCGGCTGCCGCTGCGCAATCCTCCGGCCCGTTCACCGTGGCCGAGACGGGCAATTCGCATTCCAACCTCCAGGCCGCGGTCTACGAGGCCGAAGCGCTGCCGACGGGCACGATCCTGATCGCGCCGGGCGTTCACCGCAACTGCGCGGTGCAGCAGCGCGGCTCGGTCACCTTCCGCGCCGCGCAGCCGGGCGAAGCGCGCTTTTCCGGCATCGCCTGCGAAGGCAAGGCGGCGCTGGTGCTGCGCGGACAGTCCTCGCGCATCGAGGGTCTCGTCTTCTCGAACATTCGCGTCGGCGACGGCAACGGTGCGGGGATCCGGCTCGAGACGGGAGACCTGTTCGTCTCGCAGAGCTGGTTCCGCGACAGCCAGCAGGGCATCCTCACCGCCAACGACGCGAACGGCGATATCGTGATCGACAAGTCGACCTTCTCCCGGCTCGGCACCTGCGAGAATTCGGCCGGTTGCGCGCATTCGATCTATATCGGCGATTATGGCAGCCTGACCGTCACGCGCTCCAGGTTCGAGGAGGGGCGCGGCGGGCACTACGTCAAATCGCGCGCCGCGCGGATCGACCTGCGCGACAGCTCGTTCGACGATGCCAGGGGACAAGCCACCAACTACATGGTCGATTTGCCCGCCGGAGCCGTGGGTCGCATCGCGAACAACTGGTTCGTGCAGGGGTCGAACAAGGAAAACTGGTCGGCCTTCATCGCAGTCGCGGCCGAGGGCGGTTCGAATGCGAGCGAGGGTCTCGTGATCGAGAACAACACCGCGCGCTTCGTGCCCGGCCTCGCGCGCAACACCCATTTCGTTGCCAGCTGGACCGGCGAGCGCTTCACCATCCGCAACAACGACCTCGCGCGCGGAATCGTGCGCTTCGACCAGCGCTGATCAACCCGGCGCGCCGAACGCCCTGGCGTAACGGACGCGGCCCTTAGGCGGCGATCCGTCGAGGACCATGCGCTGGAAATACTCCGCCGGCGGACCGGGATAGGTCAGCGCGGGATCGTGCTCGAACCCGAACCGCCCGTAGAAATCCGGATCGCCGAGCAGCACCACGCCGTTCCCGCCGCGCAGTCGCAGGTCTGCGATCGCGCGCTTGATCAGCTGGCTGCCGATCCCCTCGCGCTGGCACTCGGGCAGCACCGAAACCGGTCCGAGACCGTACCAGTCGCCATACTCCCTTCGTGCACCACCCTCGATCGTCACCGGAGAGATCGCGACATGGCCGACGATCCGTTCGCCGTCTTCGGCCACCAGCGACAGCGTCAGGTCGCCATCGGCGCGCAAATTGTCGACGAGATCGGCCTCGTTGCCATCGGCGAAAGGCATGCCGAGGAAGGCGGCCTCGGTCAGCGCATGGATTGCCGATTGGTCCGAGCCCCGTTCGGGGCGGATGGTGATGGCGGTCATGGCAGCAAGTGTCCCGATCGGTCGCGCTTGGTGGCAAGATAGCGCGCATTCTGCGGGTTGGCGCCCGGGGCATGCGGTACGCGCTCGCTCACGGACAAGCCCTGCGCCTCGAGTGCGGCGACCTTGCGCGGATTGTTGGTCAGCAGCCGCAAGTCAGCGATATCGAGCAGTGCGAGCATGCGCGCGGCGGTGTGAAAATCGCGTGCCTCGTCGGGCAGGCCGAGTCGCTGGTTGGCATCGACCGTGTCGTGGCCCTGGTCCTGCAGGCGATAGGCACGCAGCTTGTTGACGAGCCCGATGCCGCGCCCTTCCTGGCGCAGGTAGAGCAGCACGCCCCAGCCGCCGCTATCGGCTTCATGGGCCATCTGCGCGAGCGCGCCGTCCAATTGCGGCCCGCAATCGCATTTGAGTGAGCCGAGTACGTCGCCGGTCAGACATTCGGAATGCAGCCGGACGAGCGGCGGTCGGTCCGCCCGTCGTTCTCCGATGACGAGCGCGACATGCTCGCGCAGGTCGTCGGTGCTGCGGAAGGCCACGATCTCGGCATCGAGGGCGGCGGCGACTGGCAGGCGGGCGCGGGTGACGATCCTCAGGCCGTGGCCCGATTGCAGGGTTGCCAAATCGCCCGTTTCGATCGACTGCGCCTCGCCTGGATTGTCCGGATCGACCATGAAGGCGGGCAGGATCCCGGCGATGCGCGCCAGTTCGAGGGCTGCCTGCGCCTCGGCCTGCCAATCTAGCCGATCGGCGCGGAACGGACCCTTGAGCGGATGGGCGAGATCGAGCGCCGGATCGGCGGCCGCACGGGCATCGGCCAGCGTGAAGGGCTCGGCCCCGTGGAGCAGCACCGGCGCATCGGGTGTCGCCGCCTCGCGCTGGTTGGCGAGCTTGAGCGTCACCGCGCGCGCCGAGGAGATCAGCAATCGTCCGGCGCGCGCCTCGCTCGCAATGGCGGTTTCGGCAGGAAGCAGTGTCGGGCCGCCCACAAAGCGTATCGGCCAGCCATGGCGCAGCGCATCGACCGCCTGCGCGGCCCGACGGGCCGGAGAAGGCCCAGGCGTCGGCTCCTCGCTCAGAGCTCGAATTCCGTGATCAGCGGCACGTGGTCGGAGGGTTTCTCCCAGTCACGTGCATATTCGTGCACCGAATGGCCGGTCGCCTGCCGTGCCAGTTCGGGCGAGGCCCACATATGGTCGAGCCGCCGTCCGCGATCGTTCGCCTTCCAGTCCTTCGAACGATAGCTCCACCACGAATAATAGCGTTCGGGATCGGGGATGTGCTGGCGCCCTATATCGTTCCACCCATGCGCATCCATGAAGCGCTGCAGCGTCTCGACCTCGATCGGGGTGTGGCTGACGACCTTGAGCAGCTGCTTGTGGCTCCACACGTCGCTTTCGAGCGGGGCGATGTTGAAATCCCCGACGATCAGCGTCGGCCGGTCGACCTTGTCGGCCCAGCGGGTCATACGCTCGAAGAAATCGAGCTTCTGGCCGAATTTCACGTTCTGCTCGCGATCGGGGACGTCGCCGCCGGCGGGCACGTAGACGTTCTCGACCACCATGCCCTGATGCACGGGATCAGTCAGCTCGATGCCGATGTGGCGCGCTTCGCCATTGTCCTGCCAGTCATGCTTCGAGAAATCGCGGAACGGCACTTTCCCGACCGTCGCGACGCCGTGATAACCCTTCTGCCCGTGGATGGCGAAGTGCTCGTAACCGAGTGCCTGGAACGCCTCGTAGGGGAACTGGTGCTCCTGGCACTTGATCTCCTGCAGGCACAGCACGTCGGGCGCCTGCTCCTTCAGGAAGCGCTCGACGATGGGCATACGCAGGCGGACGGAATTGATGTTCCAGGTGGCGATCGAAAGCATGCATGGGGTGATAGGTGCGGCGCTGACCGCTCACAACCACCAGACACAAAAAACCCCCGTCCCGGGGGCATTGGGACGAGGGTTCCATGTTGCGTTGGTCACGCAAAACCGGCCCGACTTGAGGGTGACAGGGCAACAGGGGGGAAACCCGTCTCCCATCGAGCCGATCTGCGTTCAATCTACCTTACGGACGTTGCTGCCAACTGAACAATTCGAACGTAACTGCACGTATTCGTCGCAGGGAATGAACGGTTGCCGGCCATTCCGTTTCGTCTCAGCGACGAGACGATTATTTGCGCGGATCGCGATAGCGGAACGTGTTGTTCGACACGCTCATTCCGTAGCGATGACCGGAGAGTCGCACGGTGGTGCGGGTGTTCTGCGCATCGAGCGCGACCCAGCCGGCCAGTTCGAGCCCGCCCGGTGCGCCCGAATCGCGGCGGAAGATCAGCGTGATGACCCCGAACTCGGGCTTCTTCGGATCGCGCACCTCGACACTCACGACATTGGGATCGCCGGTCGGCAGCAGCTTGCCGTAGCGCTTCACGTCGCGATTCGGATCGAGCAGCGCACCCAGCGGCGAATTGCCGATCGGGTAGCGCTGGACCTGCGCGACCTCGTAATCGACGAAGGTCAGCGCCTTGCCGTCGGAGACGACGAGCAGCGGCACGCCCTTTTCGTACTGGAAGCGGATCTTGCCCGGGCGCTTCAGTGTCAGCTTGCCCGAAAAGGACTGACCGTTGCGATCGGTCTGGGTGAAATTCGCGGTCATCGTGCCGATACCGCGCAATGCCTTCACGACCTGGTCGATATCGCCGGCCTGTGCCTGGGCACTGGCGGCGGGCATGGGAACGGTCGCGGCGAGCGGCAGGGCCGCCGCGCCGAGAGCGAGGGCAAACATAGGTTTGCGGAAAGTACGGTTCATCATGGCACTCTTGTTAGGTGATGCGCCTTGAACCGATAGTGAACTGCCGTGTTCCCGGCAGTTCAGCAAGATCACTTGATCTTGGCTTCCTTGAACTCGACGTGCTTCTTCGCAATCGGGTCGTACTTGCGGAAAGTGAACTTTTCCGTGTGATTGCGCGGGTTCTTCTTCGTGACGTAGAAGAAGCCGGTATCGGCGGTCGAAACGAGCCGGATCTTGACGGTTGCGGGCTTGGCCATGGCCTTGGTTCCTACGGTGAGATGGGTCGGACCGGCTGGCGGGCCCGCTCAAACAATGCGAGCGGCACGTCGCCGTACCGCCCGTTACGGGCGCGACAATTAGCCTCCGGGCGCGAAAAGTCAAGCACGATCGCGCCCGCTGGATTCGACCCGATAGGGGGCGAGCGGTGCCAGGATACCATAGGTCTCGCGGGCCGGCGGTGAGTCGAGCGGCGGGAAATCGAGCGGCGCTGGATCGATTCGGGTATCGGGCAGCCGATCGAGCAGGTCGCGCACCAGTGTGAGCCGCCCGAGCTTCTGGTCGTTGAAATCGACCAACGTCCACGGGGCATGCGGCGTGTGGCTTGCCTCAAGCATCGCTTCGCGCGCTGCGGTGTATGCGTCGTAGAGGTCGCGCGCGGCGAGATCGATCGGCGAAAGCTTCCAGCGCTTGAGTGGATCGTCGAGCCGCTCGCGCAAGCGCTCCTCCTGCTTGTCCTGATCGGTCGCGAGCCAGTATTTGAACAGCATGATGCCATCATCGACGAGCATCTTCTCGAACGCCGGGACCTGATCGAGGAAGGCTGCCACCTCGGCCTCGTCGGCAAAACCCATGACGCGCTCTACGCCCGCGCGATTGTACCAACTGCGGTCGAGCAGCACGATCTCGCCCGCCGTTGGCAGGTGCTCGACATAGCGCTGGAAATACCACTGGCCCGATTCGCGCTCCGACGGCTTCGACAGCGCGACGGTTCGGCAGGCTCGCGGGTTGAGCGTCTCCGATACCGCACGGATCGCGCCCCCCTTGCCCGCGGTGTCGCGACCCTCGAAAACCACCACCACCCGCGCGCCCTTGGCCTGCACCCAGCGCGCCATCGCCACCAGTTCCTCGCGCATCGGCGCCATCGCGGCATCGTAGACCTTGCGTTTCATTTTCGGCTCCCAATCCCTAGATAGGCAATGAGCGACCACCCCCGCGGCAGAGTCGCAACGGTAGAGGAAGAACTGGATATGGCCACACTCGCGAAAGAGGAAACCGACTTTACGACGCTGCCGGATATGCCGGCGGACGTCTTCACCGCGCCGTTGAAGCGGCCCGAACACGTCGGCGAGGACTGGCTCGAGCCCAAGCAGACCGAATACGATTCGGAAGACGATGCGATCTGGGACGACCTGTTCAAGCGCCAGATGGAGATCCTGCCCGGGCGCGCTGCGACCGCGTTCCTCGAAGGCACCGAGAAGCTCGATCTCGGTCGCGGCGGGGTGCCCGATTTCGGGCAGTTGTCAGAGGAACTCGGCGCAATGACCGGCTGGAGCGTGGTGCCCGTGCCGATGCTGATCCCCGATCACGTGTTCTTCTGGCACCTCGCCAATCGCCGCTTCCCGGCGGGCAACTTCATCCGCACCCGCGAGACCTTCGACTACATCCAGGAGCCCGACGTCTTCCACGACGTGTTCGGCCACGTGCCGATGCTCACCGATCCGGTGTTCGCCGATTACATGCAGGAATACGGCCGCGCCGGCTGGAGGGCTATGGAATACAACCGCCTGAAGGCGCTCGGTGCACTCTACTGGTACACGGTCGAATTCGGGCTGATCCAGGAAGATGTCGGCCTGCGCGCCTATGGTGCGGGGATCCTGTCGGGCCCGACCGAAGCGGTCTATGCGGTCGAGGCCGAAAGCCCGAACCGAATCATGCTCAACGTCGACCGGGTGATGCGGACCGATTACGTCATCAGCGACCTGCAACCGACCTATTTCGTGATCGACAGCTTCGAGGACCTCTACCACCAGACGGTCGAGCGCGATTTCGAGAAGCTCTATCGCAATCTCGGCCCCGGTTTCACCTATGCCAACACGGCCGTGATCGACATCGACAACGTCGTGAACCGCGGGACGCTCGAATACACGCTGCGCGGCGGTCGCGGGAGCGGCGCCAAGCCGGTCTGACCCAGATCGCCGACGCGCACGAAAAAGCGGCGCCGGATCGCTCCGGCGCCGCTTTTTCCTTTGCCGTATGGCGCGTCCGATTACTCGGGGGTCGCGTCCATGTCGTCGGCCGCATCTTCCATGGCGTCGGCTTCGGCTTCGACCTGGTCTTCGGCCGCATCGGCCTGTTCGTCGGTCATCATGCCGGCATCTTCGGCAGCATCGATTTCAGCGTCGGCCTGGTCTTCCATGGCTTCGGCTTCGGCTTCCATTTCGTTTTCGGCGGCGCTGTCGCAAGCGGCGAGGCTCAGGCCCATCGCGGCAACCGAGGCAACCATCGCGGATTTCATCGTGAATTTCATGGCATCTTCCCCTTTGTTTGTTTGGGATCGCCCGGATAGCAGGAAGCTTCGGGCAAGGTAAGATATTTAACCAATTGTTTCGTGCA
This sequence comes from Pseudoblastomonas marina, assembly GCF_034374265.1. Lineage (NCBI taxonomy): Bacteria > Pseudomonadati > Pseudomonadota > Alphaproteobacteria > Sphingomonadales > Erythrobacteraceae > Pseudoblastomonas > Pseudoblastomonas marina. Next base: position 2,522,030 of record NZ_CP139718.1, read on the forward strand.
TGGACGGAACTGCCCAATCGCACGGGGCTTGGCGACGCCCAATTATGAAAGGGCCGGCGCGGGGCGAACCCGGCCGGCCTCTCACTCTGCAGCGATGCTGCGATCGAGGCGTTACATGCTCTCGTCGATGGCTTCCTCGGCAGCTTCTTCCTGCTGGTCGACATCTTCCTTCATCTCGTCGGCGGTTTCGCCGCTGATCTCGCCGGTGTCTTCCATCATGTCGATCTGCTCGTCTGCAGCAGCTTCTTCGGCCTCGACGACGTCTTCGGCTTCGTTTTCGGCGGCGCTGTCGCAAGCGGCGAGGCTCAGGCCCATCGCGGCAGTGGTGGCGAGCATGGCGGTTTTCATCGTGAATTTCATGGTATCTTCCCCTTGTTTTTGGCGAATAGCCCCGGACGCGATCCGTCTGGGGCGAGGTGTGGTCTCGATTAAAGGATCAATCGTAAGCTTCGCGCCTGATGGCGGCATGACCGCCGACCAGCACGATCGCTCCGATAAAGGCGGCGAGCAGCGCCCAAGCTCCGACCCCCGAAAGGATCGAGGTGCCTTCGACCAAAAGGCTCGCCAACAAGGCACCGCCCATGCCGAGACCTATGTTGAGCCCGATCGCGCGGCGGTCTTCCTGGCGGAGGACCACACTACCAAGCCAACCCAGCGTTGCACCGAGGAGGAGGATGACGATCAAACCAAACATATGTTCTCTTGGACGGGTTCCTGTTGCATTCCAATGCCGAAACAGGGCTTTGCCGACATGGTTCCGAAAAATTCGGCAGGACGTTTACAAAACGTCCATGAAAATCAGGATCGCCAGGCTGCCGATCGCGATGCGATACCAACCGAAGGGCGAAAATCCTGCGCGGCTGACGTAGGCGACGAAGGCGCGGATCACGGCCAGCGCGACCACGAAGGCGGCGACGAATCCCAGCGCGATCTCGGTCCAGCCGATCGTGGCTTCGCCAGCGAGCAGCGCGGGGTCGTCGAAGATCTTGACCGTCGCCGCGCCGAGCATGGTCGGAACGGCGAGGAAAAACGAGAATTCGGCGGCCGTCTTGCGTCCGACGCCCATCGCCAGTGCGCCCAGGATCGTGGCGCCCGAGCGGCTCGTGCCGGGAATCATTGCGAGGCACTGGACGAGACCGATCATCAGCGCGGTGCGCATCGGCAATGCGGCGACGCCCTTGTCTTCGCCCGGCGTGATCGTGCGTTCGAGCACGAGGATCGCGATCCCGCCTACCACCAGCGCGACCGCGACCACCATCGGCGATTCGAGCATGGCGTCGATCGTATCCTTCGCCAGCAGCCCGATCACCGCGGCGGGGAGGAAGCCGAGCAGGATGTTGCGGGTGAACATCACCGCCTCGCGTTCGCGCCGCAGCAGGCCGGTGCCCATGTCCCAGAACAGTGACCAGTAGGACACGACCACCGCGAGGATCGCGCCGAGCTGGATCACGATGTTGAACTGGCGCCACTGCGCGGCGTCGTATCCGAACAATTCCTGCGCCAGGATCAAATGCCCGGTCGAGGAGACGGGAAGGAACTCGGTCAGTCCTTCGAGGATGCCGAGCAGGATTGCGGTGAGCCAGTTGTCCATCGGCATGCGCGCTCGCCGCGAGCGCCGGGCAAGTCAAGTACAGAAAAAAGAGCCTCCGCGAAACCGGGTTTCGCGGAGGCCTAGTCTGGGGACTTCGGATTACCAGATCCGCACGCGCTCTTCGGGGGGCAGGTAGAGATCGTCCTCCGGGGTCACGTTGAAGGCGGCATACCACTCGTCCATGTTCCGCACGACACCGTTGGTCCGGTATTCCTCGGGGCTGTGGGTGTCGGTGCGCAGGCGATTGCGATAATTGTCCTCGCGCTGCTGCGAGCGCCACACCTGCGCCCAGGCGAGGAAGAATCGCTGGTCGCCGGTCAGCCCGTCGATCACCGGCAGTTCCTTGCCCTCGGTGGCGATCTTGAAGGCTCGGTAGGCGAGGCTCAGCCCGCCGAGGTCGCCGATGTTCTCGCCCAGCGTGAGCTGGCCGTTGACGCAGGTTTCGCCGTCGTCGAGTGGACAGAACTGGTTGTACTGCTCGACCACCGCGTTGCCGAGCTTGTCGAACGCGGCGCGATCGTCGTCGGTCCACCAGTTCTCGAGCGCTCCGGTGGCGGAGAAGCGCGAGCCCTGATCGTCGAAACCGTGGCCGATCTCGTGGCCGATCACACCGCCGATCGCGCCGTAATTGACCGCGATGTCGTTGCTCGCGGCGAAGAACGGCTGCTGAAGGATGCCCGCCGGGAACACGATTTCGTTCTTCAGCGGGTTGTAATAGGCGTTCACGGTCTGCGGCAGCATGCCCCATTCGGTGCGATCGATCGGCTGGCCCAGCTTTTCGAGATTGTCGCGCGTGGCCCAGTGCGCCGCCGCCATGCGGTTGGCGATCGGATCGCCGGTCTCGATGTTCAGGCCTTCATAGGTGTCGAGATTGTCGCGATAGCCGATCTTGGGGTCGAAGCTGGCGAGCTTGGCCATGGCCTGCTTCTTGGTCTCTTCCCCCATCCAGTCGATCTCGTCGATCGACTGCGCCATGGCCTTGCGCAGATTGCCGACCAGTTCGTCCATTGCGGCCTTGCTGGTGGGCGGGAAATAGCGCTCGGCATAGGACTTGCCGAGCAATTCGCCGAGGAGGCCTTCGGTTTCGCCGATGGCGCGCTTCCAGCGTTCGCGCTGCTCGGGTGTGCCGCGCAGGGTCTGCCCGTAGAAGGCGAAGTTCGCCTGGTCGAAGCGGGTCGGCAGGATCGCGGCGTTGTTCGACAGGAATTCCTTGATCGTCCAAGCTTTGAGCGTGTCGAGCGGGGTGCCCTGCAGCAGGCCGAGCATGCCGGTGAACCCGCTGCCAAGCTTTGCCATGACCTCGGGGGTCAGGCCCAGCGCCTCGGCCTTTTCCTGGCTCGGGCGGAGATTGGTGACGATCAAACGATCGGTCTCGCCGAAGCCGGCCGCCTCGATCATGGTGGAGATCGGGAAATCGCCAGCCAGCTCGCGCAGCTCGGCCGGGGTGAACGGGTTGTAGATCAGCCGCACGTCCCGCGCCGCGGCGCGGTCGGAGGACACGTCTCGCGCGATGGTTTCCTCCATTTCGTAAACCGCCGCTGCGGTCGCCGTCGGGTTCTCGTAACCGGCTTCGGCGAACAGGAAGGTCAGGTACTCCTTGTACTTTTCCTGAATCCCGACACCCTTCTCGCTTTCGTCGAGGTAGTAGTCGCGATCGGGCAGGCCGAGCCCGCCGGTCCCGATATAGACCGAGTAGCGATCGGGCTCCATCGCATCGACCTCGACCCCGCCGCCGAGGGGGGAGGGATAGCCCGGCGTCGACCACAGCGTCAGCAGGCCCTCGAGCGTATCGGGGGCCATAATGCGGTCGAGATAGGTCTGTGCGTTCGTCAGGCCGGCGGCGTCGATGGCGTCGGTGTCGAAATAGGAGTTATAGGCATCGACCAGCCGCTTCTCGTCGGCGGTAAGCGCGGACGCATCCTTGGCGGAGAGCTCGTCCATCAGCGTCTTGACGTCGGACACCGACTTCTCGCCCAGCAGGGTGAAGGCGCCGAAGCGGCTGTACTGCGCGGGCAGCGGGTTCGCCTCGAGCCATTTCTGGTTGGCATAGCCGAAGAAATCATCGCCCGGATCGATCGAGCGGTCGATCGCCGCGGGATCGAAGCCCCAGGTGCCGAAGCTCATCGTGGGCGTCTTGGCGCCCATGTCGTCATTGTGGTCGTCGACCAGCGTGTCGACCGCCAGCGCCTCGGGCGTGGTTACATCGCCGGCCAGTGCCGGGGTGGCGAGCGCCAGCGCCAGTGCGCCGCAGCTCAGCTTGAGGGTATGCTTAATCATGAAGTGCTCCCGTGAAGTCCCGCCGCGGACGCGGCTCGGCTGGGAGGATAGCACGCCCTGTCGAAGCGCGAGCGCTTATTTGACGATGGCGTTCTGCGGTTCGTCGAATTGCAGGGCGGCAAGCCGCGCATAGAGCCCGCCATTGTCGGACAGTTCGGCGTGGGTGCCCTGCTCGACGATCCGGCCCTCCTCCATCACCACGATCCGGTCGGCCGCGCGCACGGTGGCGAGGCGGTGCGCGATGACGAGCGTGGTGCGGTTCTGCATCAGAGCTTCGAGTGCCTGCTGAACCGCGCGTTCGCTTTCGGCATCAAGTGCGCTGGTGGCTTCGTCGAGCAGCAGGATCGGCGCATCGCGGAGCAGCGCGCGCGCGATTGCGATGCGCTGGCGCTGACCGCCGGAAAGCCGCGCGCCGCCTTCGCCGAGAAAGGTGTCGAGGCCCTGCGGCAAATCCTGCAGGAAGCCGTCGGCATGCGCGGCGCGCGCGGCGTCCCAGATCGCCTCGTCATCGGCGTCCCATGCGCCGTAGCGGATATTGTCGCGCGCGCTGGCGGCGAACAGGATGCCTTCCTGCGGGACGAAGGCGAAGCGCTCACGCACCTCCTGCGGATCGGCCTTGGTCAGCGGCACGCCGTCCAATTTGATGGTGCCCTCGTGCGGATCGTAGAACCGTTCGGCGAGCTGGAAGATGGTCGATTTGCCCGCGCCCGAGGGGCCGACCAGCGCGACCGTCTCGCCCGGCGACACGGTGAGCGTGAAATCGCGCAAGGCGGCTACTTCGGGACGGGTGGGGTAGCGGAAGGTGACGTTTTCGAAAGCAATCGCTCCGCGCGGCGGGGTCGGCAGGTCGATCGGGCGCGCGGGGGTGGCGATCCCCGGCTCTTCGCGGAGCAACTCGTTGAGCCGACTGGCGGCACCCGCGCCGCGCAGCAGGTCGCCATAGACCTCGGTCAGCGCGGCGAATGCGCCGGCAACCAAGCCGCCCGTGATCACGAAAGCAAAGATCGTCCCGCCCGAAACCGCACCGGTCGAGACGCCCACCGCGCCGCGCCACATCAGCACGGTGATCGAGCCGAAGATGAAGAAGATGATCAAGGAGGTCATGATCGCGCGCAGCAGGATGCGGCGCTTGGCGGTATCGAACACGCGCTCTACCGCGGCGGCAAAGCGGCCCTGCTCGCGCTCCTGCTGGCCGAAGGCCTGTACCACCTTCATCGAACCGAGCACTTCGGACACCATCGAGCCGATGTCGGCCACTCGGTCCTGGCTGGTGCGCGAGACGCTGCGCACGCGCCGCGCGAAGATCACGATAGGCAACACTACCAGCGGGATCGCGATCACCAGCCCGATCGTGAGGCTGGGTGCGAGCCAATAGAGATAGATCGTCCCCCCGATCGCCATCAGCACGTTGCGGAGCGCGACCGACACGGTGGTGCCGACCACCTGTTCGATCAGCGTGGTATCGGCGGTCATCCGCGATGAGATCTCGCGCGGGCTGTTTTCCTCGAAGAAGCCGGGAGAGAGGCGCAGGAGATTGTCCTGCACCGCCTTGCGGATGTCCGCGACCACGCGCTCGCCCAGCCAACTAACGAAGTAGAACCGCGTCGCCGTGCCGAGCGCCAGCACCACCACGATCCCGCCGAGATAGCGGAACCAGCGGGCGATCTCGTCCGGATCGCCGCCATTGGTGAAGCCTTCGTCGATCACCAGCTTGAACCCGGCCGGGATCGCCAGCATCGCCGCCGCCGTCGTCACCAGCGCGAGGAAGGCGACCACCACCCGCCCCGGATAATTCAGCGCCGCGCGCCAGATCATCAGTAGCGGGCCGAGACTTTTCGCCTTGGGAGGTTCGCTAGGCGTGATTTCGGGGGAACGGGACATCGCGACCTCACCTAGTCATTCGCTGCGCCTGCGAAAAGGCGGAAGCCCCCTTTTTCGCAACCTATCGTGCTCTGCTGCATTGCAACACGGAACGAAACGCGCCACCTAGGTCCGCAAGGGACCGCCTGCCGCATATTCCTGCGGGGCGTGGAAGGGACGAAATTTTGCTTTATTCCGCTTACGAAATGCAGCGCGCCTGGCTCAACGGCGCGAGCGCCTGGGCCTCGGCCGCCGCCGAACTGCTCAACAATCCGGGCCTGCCCTACGGCTATACCGGGCTCGTACCGGCCACCGCGAGCGCGCTCGACGTGTTCGCGCACGCCGCGGCCCATTATTGCAAGCCGCGTTTCGATATCGAGACGATCGCGATCGATGGCGAGGAATATCCGGCGACCGAGGCCGTAGTGCTGCACAAGCCGTTCGGCGACCTGCTGCGCTTCAGCCATGACGGCCTGCCCGAAGACGCGCCGCGCCTGCTGCTCGTCGCGCCGATGAGCGGGCATTACGCCACGCTGCTGCGCGGCACGGTTAGACGGATGATGCAGAAATGCGTCGTCTACGTCACCGACTGGGCCGATGCGCGTGAAGTGCCGGTCGAGGAAGGCCGCTTCGATCTCGACGATTACATCGACTACCTCCACGAATTCCTCGAGGAGATCGGCGAAGGGGCGCACATGTTGGCGGTATGCCAGCCTTCGGTCCCCGCTTTCGCCGCGACCGCGATCATGGGGGCCGAAAAGCACCCCTGCCGACCGAAAACGCTGACCATGATGGGCGGCCCGATCGATACCCGTCGGTCGCCGACCGGGGTCAACGACCTCGCAATGCAGCGCCCGATCGAATGGTTCCGCAACACCGTGATCGCCACCGTGCCCATGCGCTATGCCGGGGCGGGCCGCCGGGTCTATCCGGGCTTCCTCCAGCTCGCCGGCTTCATGAGCATGAATCTCGGCCAGCACATCATGAGCCATTACGAGATGTTCAAGCATCTCACCGTCGGCGACCAGGAAAGCGCCGACCGGACCAAGGATTTCTACGACGAATATCGCTCGGTCTGCGACATGACCGCCGAGTTCTACCTCCAGACGGTCGAGGAGGTGTTCCAGAAGCACTCGCTGCCCAAAGGCGAATTCGTCCATCGCGGCGCAAAAATCGACCTCGGCGCGATCACCGACACCGCGATCCTAGCGATCGAAGGCGAACGCGACGACATCTCGGGCCTTGGCCAGACCAAGGCCGCGCTCGACCTGACTCCGGGACTGAAGGCCTCTCAGAAGAAATACCTGATGGCCGAGAAGGTCGGCCATTACGGTATCTTCAACGGCTCGCGCTGGCGCGACGAGATCGCTCCGGCAGTGGAAGACTGGATCGTGTCGCACGGCAGCTGAGGCCGCCTGCTATCCGGCCACCCGCCGCAGCTGCAAGAGCGCGAATTGCGCGCCGTGGAACAGGAGCCGGTAGAGCAGGTAGAACGCCATGCCCATCAGGGTGGGCAGCATCACCGCATCGAAGCGCAATTGCCCGGTCCAGAAAACCCGGTCCCACAGCGGGCCGGTCACGATCAGGTGGCTGGCGACCGCCAGCCCGAACGCCACGGTGTCGGCGGCGATCGTCGGCAGCTTCAGCCGCCGCAGCACCAAGGCCGCGGCATAGGCGATCGCTAGCAGGCTCAGCGTCGAGGCCATGGTGAAGCCGAGCCATTGCGGCCACGCCGCCGCGAACGGCGCACCGTCGCGACGGACATGATCGTAAAAGTCGAGCGCGCTGACGATCAACAACAGCGCGCCCAACCATTTCCAGTGGAGGCGATCGGCCTCGCTCAATCTCGCCTCAGAAGACCTCGAACAGGCCGGCCGCGCCCATGCCGCCACCGACGCACATCGTCACGACGACGAACTTCGATCCGCGGCGCTGGCCTTCGCGCAGCGCGTGGCCGACGCAGCGTGCACCGGTCATGCCGTAGGGGTGGCCGATCGAGATCGAGCCCCCGTTGACGTTGAGCTTGTCGTTGTCGATGCCGAGCTTGTCGCGGCAATAGAGCACCTGCACCGCGAAGGCCTCGTTCAATTCCCACAGATCGATATCGTCGATCTTCTTGTCGAAGCGCTCGAGCAGCTTGGGGATCGCGAAGATCGGGCCAATGCCCATCTCGTCGGGCTCGGTGCCCGCGACCGCCATGCCGACATAACGGCCGAGCGGCTGGAGCCCGCGCTTCTCGGCTTCCTTGGCTTCCATCACGACCACCGCGGCCGAGCCGTCCGACAGCTGGCTGGCATTGCCGGCGGTGATCGTGGTGTCGGGGCCGAGCACCGGCTGGAGCGAGGCGAGGCCTTCGAGCGTGGTCGAGGGGCGGTTGCCCTCGTCCTTGGCGATGGTGACGTCCTGGTCCGAGACTTCGCCGGTTTCCTTGTCCTTCACCTTGTGGGTGGTCGAGACCGAGACGATCTCGTCGTCGAAAATGCCGTTTTCCTGTGCCGCGGCGGTGCGCTGCTGCGATTGCAGCGCGTATTCGTCCTGCGCCTCGCGGCTGATGCCGTAGCGTTTGGCGACCGTCTCGGCCGTCTGCAGCATCGGCATGTAGATCGCGCCGTGCATGCCCATCAGTTCGGGGTCGGGCATGACCCGCATTTCGGGGGTCTGGACGAGGCTGATCGATTCCTGCCCGCCGGCAGCCACGATGTTCATCCGGTCCATCACCACCTGCTTGGCGGCGGTCGCGATGCTCATCAGGCCGCTCGAGCACTGGCGGTCGAGCGTCATGCCCGAAACACCGATCGGGCAGCCTGCGCGCAGCGCGACCTGGCGACCCAGATTGCCGGCCTGCGCACCCTGCTGGAGCGCGGCACCCCACAGCACGTCGTCGACCTCGCCCGGATCGATCCCGGCGCGTTCGATCGCGGGCTTGAGGGCATAGGCACCGAGCGTCGCGCCCGGGGTCGAATTGAAGGCACCCTTGTAGGCCTTGCCCATGCCGGTGCGGGCGGTGGAAACGATGACTGCGTCGCGCATGATTTTCTTCCTTCGTCGCCCCGGCCAAGGCCAGGGTCCTTGTCAGCTTATGTCAGGCCTTGCGGCGGATCAGACGAAATACATCGTCATCCATTCGCAGATCAAAGCGGGCTTGTCCTCGCCCTCGATCTCGATCGTGATCTCGTTGGTCTGCTGCCACTGGCCGGGGCGCTTCTCGACCATTTCGAGCTGCTTGTAATGGGCGCGGATGCGCTTGCCCGAACGGACCGGATTGATGAAGCGCGTCTTGTTGCCCCCGTAATTGACCGCCATCTTGATCCCGTCGAGCCGCGGCACGTCGCTGTTGGCGGTGAGGTAGGGGATCATCGACAGCGTCAGGAAGCCGTGCGCGATGGTGCCGCCGAACGGCGTCATCTTGGCCGCTTCCTCATTGACGTGGATGAACTGGTGGTCGCCCGTCGCTTCGGCGAACTGGTTGATACGTTCCTGGCTCATCTCGACCCATTCGCTGGTGCCGAGCTGCTCGCCGGTCTTTGCCTGCAATTCTTCGGGGCCCATCGGTTTCTCCTCGCAACTGGTTTTGTCGCAAGGGCCATAGGCGTGGCCGCGCGGGTTGTGCAATGCGAATTACGCGGAGGTGAAGGCTCCGGGCGCCCCGCCGAGCCCCTGCTGCTGGCTCGGACGCAGCGCGGTGCGGACCGGCACCGCTTCGCCACGGATCCGCTTGGCATAGCTCCACAGCGCGCACTGGATCCCGATCACGATCAGGATGAAGGGCTGGTAGGCGATCCCGACGAAGGCCGCGCCGGCCAGGAACACGATCTGCGTCTGCTGCAGCGCGAAGGCGAGCGGAGAAATCCATCCATGGGGTGCCCCTTCCTCGTGCGCGCGGCGCCACTCGCGCCGGAGGCGCTGCATGTGGATGATGCCGAGCGCCTGCAGCAGCAGCCAGATGAACAGGCCGAACCAGCCCTGTTCGCCGAGCATCTCGAAATAGGAGGAATGATAAGCGCGCGATTCCTCGGTGATCTCGGTGGTGGTGACGACGGTGGACGGACCGCTCTGTTCGACCTCGCGCGTGTCGTAGGTGAAGCTGTTGCCGCGATAGGCGTCGAAGCCCCCGCCCATCGGATTCTCGATCACGTAGTCGACCGTCCACTTCCACACCATTATCCTGGTCGAGGCGGATTGATCGGACTGGTAGTTCTGGATCGTGCCCATCCGGTCGGTGAAGCTCGACGGAAGGAACGGGAGTGCGATCAGCAGGCCCAGACCCATCATCGCGGCATAGAGCACGCGGCGCTGCATCTGGAGAAGGACGATCAGGCCGAGCACCGCCATGCAGACGAGGCCGGTCCGCGCCGAGGTCCCGATCGGGATCAGCAGGCAGGAAAACACCAGCCCGGCCGCGAACAGCTTCACTCGCCAGTCGCTGGGGAATATCGTGCCATGCTTGGCCAGCCAAAGCACCAGGGGGATCATCGACACCGCGACCGCCGAGATGATCGAGCCCTCGTAGAGCCCGGTATTGTCGTCGACGAGGAGGTGGAGCACACCGTAACCGCCGCCGCCGAGCACCGTTTTCACGCCGCCATTGATGACGATGACGGAGACCGAGAGGACGAGGAACAGCACCACCGCCTCGATCCGCAGTCGGGTGCGCATCGTCAGCGGCAGGAAGGTCGCGAACAGCAGGGCCTTCCACACCCACGCCCATTTGTCCCACGCCGAATCGGGGAATTCGGCGAGGATCGTCGTCATCCCGCAATATCCGAGCAACACCACCATCAGGAACTGGCGCAGGCCGAAGCGCGAATCCCGCTTGTCGTCGAACGCCAACCAGCCGCCGAAGGCGAGCACGAATGCGATCAGCGACACCGGGATCGAGGGCAGGATCGACCAGGCGATCTTCTGCGGGGCGACGATATCGATGTAAAGATAGACCAGCACCCACAGGAATGGCCGCCTCAGCCCCAGCGCGAAGACGATCAGCAGGAAGGCCGTGAGGAACAGGCTGCTAAGCACCGCCGGGTTCTCCGTCTTCGCCTCCGGTCGGCGGATCGGAATCGAGATCGTCGCGGAAGACCAGTCGCCAGACCATTACCACCATCAGCCCATGAGTGAGGATGAGGGTCGCGATGTTTACCATGGTTTCGTCCCTCCTCCGGCCTGTTCGGAGCCCAGCGCGAGATGTGCGATAACCGCTTTTGGTTGATGCGCCCTTAAGGTTTGGGCCCTAGCATAGTGCGATGACCCGCGTGCTCCACATTCTGGATCATTCGCTGCCGCTGCACAGCGGGTATACGTTCCGCACGCGCGCGATACTGAAGGGCCAGCAGAATCTCGGGCTCGACGTGCGCGCAGTGACCGGGCGGCGCCATTCGCTCGAGGGACCTGCCGAGGAAGCGATCGAGGGTCTCTATTTCCATCGCACGCCGGGGACGTCGGCCGGACCGCCATTGTGGCGCGAATGGCGCGAGATCTCGGCCCTCGCGCGGGTGATTGGCGAGGTGTGCGACGAGTGGCGGCCCGATATCCTGCATGCGCATTCGCCGGCCCTGTGCGGCAGCGCGACCCAGCGCGTCGCGGCCGCGCGCGGCCTGCCCTTCGTCTACGAGATCCGCGCCTTCTGGGAGGATGCCTCGGTCGGGAACCTGACCGGGCGAGAGGGCAGCCCTAAATACTACCTCACCCGCGAGCTCGAGAACCGCGTGGTCGCCGCGGCCGACCGGGTGGTGACGATCTGCGAGGGGCTGCGCGGGGACTTGTCGAAGCGCGGCTATGACCGCGACAAGATCGACGTCGTGCCCAATGGGGTCGACCTGTCGCTGTTCGGAGAGGCGGCCGCGCCCGACCCGGGTTTGCGCGACAAGCTCGAACTGGGCGATGGGCCCGTGATCGCCTTCATAGGTAGCTTCTACGATTATGAAGGCCTCGATACGCTGATCGACGCGATGCGCTGGCTGCTGGCGAAGCATCCCGATGCGCGGCTGCTGCTGGTCGGTGGGGGCCCGCGCGCCGCCGCGCTCGAAGCGCAAGCGGCGGCCTCGCCCGCCGCCGAGGCGATCCGCTTCGTCGGGCGCGTGCCGCACGCAGAGGTGCCACGTTACTACGCGCTCGCCGATATCATGGCCTATCCGCGCAAGAGCAGCCGGCTGACCGACCTCGTCACCCCCCTGAAGCCCCTCGAGGCAATGGCGCAGGACAAGATCGTCGCCGCTTCATCGGTCGGCGGGCACCGCGAACTGGTGGAGGATGGTGTGACGGGCGCGCTGTTCGCGCCCGATTCGCCCGAGGCGTGCGCCGAAGCCCTCTCGGGACTGCTCGACCACCGCGAGACCTGGCCCGCCCTGCGCGCGGCCGGCAAGGCTTATGTGCGTGCACACCACGACTGGGCGAAGAATGCCGCCCGTTACGAAAAAATTTACCATAGTCTTTTAGCCAGTAAGGCAAGGTAAGAGGATTCATCCGGTATTTCCGACTCGCGACAGGGGCGCGCCGGGAATGCGACAGGAAGGGGCAGGCAATGGCAGGATCGACCAGGAGCATCACGCAACACCCGCTGTTTCCGGCGCTGGTGACGATGTGGTTCGGTGCCACCTTCGGGCTGTGCAGCCTCGTGATCGGCAAGCCGACGCTCGAATCCTGGGTGATCGCGACCGGACTGCCCGAATATCTCGCCGCCGCCCGTCCGCCGCTCGGTTCGACCGCGCGCGTCCTGCTGGCCCTCGCGGCCTGCGGCGTGGGATCGTTGCTCGGCCTCGCGCTCGCCGCGATGCTGGTGCGGGCCAAGTCGCCCGAACACGGCGCCGAAACGCCGATCGCGGAGGAGGCCGATAGCGAGGCAATCGTGACCGATGGCCTTTGCGACGCGTTCGCGACCGATTCGGAGCCGGAGGAGGAATCCGAACCCGAGATTGCGATCGTCGGGACCGACCCCGAACCGATCGAGACACCCGATCCCGATGCACTCGCGCCGTTCTTGCGCAGTGAATCGCCCGACCGGCCCGTCGACAGCAATGCGCCGCGCGCACCGTTCTCGGTGTTCGACGAACTCGGGCCCGATGCCGGGATCGCCCCGGTCGAGGTCGGGGAGCCGGAACACGACGAAATCGAGCAAGCGGACGCGCCGACGAGCGATCATCCGCTCGTCGACCTGCGCGCCACCGACGGCCCGACCGAGGATCACCAGCGCGAAGAGGAAGAGGACGTAGCGCCCGATTTCGCAGGCTCGCCGCCGCTTCCGAGCAATGTCCATGCGATCGATGCCGCCCGCCTCGCGCAGCACGGCCTGCCAACCCGCTTCGCCAATGATTCCGAGCCCGCGCCCAAGCCTATCGACCCGTCGACCGAGACTGTACCGGCGCCGACCGTCGAGGACGAAGACCTCGGCAAGCTCTCCTACCTGCAGCTCACCGAACGCCTTGCGAAGGCAATAGCGAAGAACCCGCACCCCCCTGCCAGCTTACGGCCTCGCGGCGCGGTGGGCGGGGCCAGCACCGCCGTCAACAGCCCGGGTCTCGAGCGCCTGCGCCGGGTCCACGCCCGCACCGCGCCCGCCAATGAGAGTGCGACGCCCGATGCCGACCAGATTCGCGATGCGCTGTCGGACCTGCGCAATATGGGCGGCGCGGCCTAGCCTCCTCCGCTATCGGCGCGCTTGACACAGCGCGCCACGCCGGGATCGTCCGCCAGCCGCTTCAGTCATGGCGCGCCCCAGTCGATCGTCCCGCGGCCGTGCGCTTCGAGAAAAGCATTGGTACGGCTGAAGGGTTTCGACCCGAAGAACCCGCGATGGGCCGACAGCGGGCTCGGGTGGGGCGACCTGAGCACGAGGTGCGGTCCGTCCTCGCGCAGCGCATCGATGCGCGCTGCCTTGCCCTGCGCATGGCCGCCCCAGAGGATGAACGCGGTCGGCCGGTCCGATCGGGCAACCGCAGCCACCACCGCATCGGTGATCGCGTCCCAGCCCTTGCCCGCATGGCTTCCCGCCTGCGCCTGTTCGACGGTGAGCGAATTGTTGAGCAGCAGCACTCCCTGCCGGGCCCAGTGCTCGAGCGATCCGGTGGCGGGCGGCGCGACGCCGAGATCGTCGGCGAGCTCCTTGTAGATGTTACGCAGGCTCGGCGGCAGCGCGACACCTTCCGGCACCGAAAAGGCAAGTCCGTGCGCCTGGCCGGGGCCGTGATAGGGGTCCTGCCCGAGGATCACCACGCGCACCTCGTCGTGAGGCGTGAAGTCGAGTGCGGCGAGGCGCTGTCCGCGCGGCGGATAGATGGTCTTGCCCGCCTGCTCTTCCGCCGCGAGCCATCCGCCAAGCCGTCGCGCTTGCGGGGTCGCGAGCACCGGTTCGAGGACCGGGGCCCAGCTGGCGGGGATCTGTTCCTGTCCCATGCTGTTAGGGAATACCCCTCGTTTCCGGCCATCGCCAGCGCGCGCTCGTGCTTGCCTGCGGAAAAGGCAGGGCGTAGGGCCACCCCCATATGGCTATTCACTTTCATGAAGAAGACCTCCCCGAAGGCGTCCTCGAAGGCACCGGCCCGCTCGCGGTCGATACCGAGACGATGGGCCTGATCACCCGCCGCGACCGGCTGTGTGTGGTCCAGATCAGCGACGGCAGCGGCGACGAGCATCTCGTCCGCTTCAAGCCGGGCAGTTCCTACGATGCGCCGAACCTCAAGAAGGTGCTCGGCGATACGAGCCGGGTGAAGCTCTATCACTTCGCGCGCTTCGATCTCGCAGCGATCGAGTATTATCTCGGCGTCACCGCCGCGCCGGTGTTCTGCACCAAGATAGCGAGCAAGCTGACGCGGACCTACACCGATCGCCACGGGCTCAAGATGCTGGTTAGCGATTTCACCGATCACGAGATCTCGAAGCAGCAGCAAAGCTCGGACTGGGGCGCGCCCGAGATCAACGAGGCGCAGCGCGAATACGCTGCCTCCGACGTGCGCTTCCTGCACGAACTCCACCGCGTGATGGTCGAACGGCTCGAACGCGAAGGTCGCACCGAGATCGCGCAGGCCTGTTTCGACTTCCTGCCCACCCGAGCGCGGCTCGATTACATGGGCTGGGACGATCACGACATCTTCAGCCATGCCTAGGAACGCCCGCTCCTGATGGCGCGCGCGGTCGCCTCTTCCAGCCGCGCCGCCGATCGCGCCCGCGCCGCGCGCCAGGAATGGGCGCAGCCGGGCGGATTCCACGATCGGCTGGTCAAGCTGCTCGGCTGGGCATTGCCCGCCGCCGCCGGAGCGGTGGCCGCGGTGATGATCCTGTCGCCGATCGCGCCGCGCAACGAGATCAGCTTCCTGCTCGATCGCAACAAGGTCGCCGTGACCGACCAGCGGCTGCGGGTCGAGGATGCGATCTATCGCGGGGCCGACGCGCAGAATCGGCCCTTCTCGCTAGTGGCTGAAAGTGCCTCTCAACGCAGCGCCACTGTGCCTGAGGTCGAGATGCGCGGGCTGGTCGCCAAGATCCTGCTCGATGACGGCCCGGCCGAGCTTTCCGCGCCCGACGCGCTGTTCGATATCGAGGACAGCCGCGTCGACGTCGACGGCACGGTCCGCTTTACCGCGAGCGACGGCTACACGCTGTCGGCCACCGGGATTTCGATCGACCTGATCGACCAGATCGTGACCGGGACCGGTGGTGTCTCGGGCGTGATTCCCGCCGGTACCTTCAGCGCCGGCTCGATGCGGGTCGACCTGCAGGCCCGCACGCTCCGGCTTTCGGGCCGCGCGAAATTCCGAATGGTCCCTGGCCGATTGAGGACACCATGACCAAACACCTTTATCTTCCCGCCCCGCTGCGTATCGCGCTGCTCGCATTCGCGGCCGTGGCACTTGCCATGTTCGCCGCGCCGCAACTCGTCGCGCAGGTTATCGCGGGGCACAATTCGAACGCCCCGGTCGAATTCGACGCCGACAATTTCACGCTCGACGACCGCGCCAATCGCGCGGTGCTGTCGGGCAACGTCGTGATCACCCAAGCCGGGCTTACGATGCGCGCGCAGCGCACGATCATCGATTATTCCGACGCCGGATCGCTCCAGATCAACCGCATCACCGCGACCGGCGGGGTGACGGTGACGCGCGGCAACGAATCGGCACGTGGCGGGGTCGCGGTGTACGATTTCTCTCGCCGGATCATCACCATGGCGGGTGGAGTAGCGCTGCGCCGCGGCGGCGATACGCTGAATGGCGGGCGGCTCACGATCGACCTGCGCAGCGGTGTCTCGAGCATCGGAGGCGGCGCGAGCGGCTCTGCCGACGGTCCAGCGACCACCACCAGCAATGGACGGGTGAGTGGCAGCTTCACGGTGCCCGACGGGGATTGAGCACCGAGGTCTGGCGGACGCCAGACCGCACCGGCGTCAGCCGGACGAAGAGCTCCTACCTCCCCCGCGCGGCGTGCCGGGCGATCTGGGTGAGCGCCTGTGCCAGCAGCACATCACCATCCTGGCTGCGCGCGAGCAATTGCTGGTGCAGTTCCATCATCCGCCCCACCAGCCGGTCGAGCGCGGGGCCGCGCCAGCGTGATAGCTGGTCGGTCAGCTCGGCCTTGTCCTTCCAGAACACCCGCCGCGCCTGGCTTTCGGCCTCGATGAAGGCGGGGATCGACTGGCGCGGGCCGAGCCGCGAGGCCAGTTGGGCGAGCTGCGCCACGCGGCGCTCGAAGGCGAGCAGCACGCCGACCGCGTTCATGCCGGTCTGGCGATAGCGCTCGAGCTCGTGCGCGAGCCGGTCGGTCTTGCCCGAAAGCACCGCCGTGACCAGCGGGTTGAATCCGTCATCCTCGCTCGCCGCACAGACCGCATCGTAATCGGCCTCATCGACGCTCTTGGGCGATTGCGGTGAAGCATCGAGATATAGCGCGAGCTTCTCGACCTCGCTGCGCGCAAGCCTTGCATCGAGCCGCACCGCCCCGGCGATCCGCTCGGCCAGCGCGGTGGGCAGGCGAAGGCCCGCGGCATCGGCCATCTGGCGGACTTCGCCTGCGAGCGAGCGCAGGTCGGGAGGGTAGAACATCGTCACCACCCCGTCGGCCCGCTTCTCTATCAGCTTGGCGGTGCGGGACTTGTCGGTGGCCGAGCGCGCGACGATCACCACCGGCGCGGCGCCCTCCTCCTGGTCGAGCATCAGTTCGAGCGCGTCCTTCGCTTCGTCGCCGGTGACGCGAAGGTAGAGGTGGCGTGATCCGCCGAACAGCGAACTCGAGACCGCCTCATCGGCGATCCGTACCGGATCCGATTTCACTTCGCTGCCCGAGAACTCGATCCGCTCCCCGGCATCGGGCAGTGCGGCGATCAGCTTGTCGGCGGCGGCGCTGGCCCCGCCTTCGTCGGGTCCGCAGAGGAAGAACAGGCGGCAATCGCGCGCCAGTTGGGGGGCGCGGCGCGCGAATTCGCCCGACTTGACCTTCATTCCTCGTTACGCAGCGCGAGCGCCACGCGGGTCACGATCCGGTCTGCCACCTCGACCGCGAGGTTTTCGAGCGCGGTCTCCTCGGCCGCGATGGTGGCGTAGTCGCTCGACACGACATCGATCCCGGCATCGTATTCGGCGCTCGCATCGAGCACGATTTCGTCGCTCGCGAGATCGACCAGCTGGTAGCGCGCACGCAGGGTGCGACGTTCGCGGCCGATCGATTCGTCGGACAGCAGGCCGAGCCCTTCGAGACGGTCGTCGAGGCGCACGTCGAGGCGATAACGCGGCAGTTCGCTGCCCGCCGCGCTCAGCCGGTCGTTGAGGGCATTGCGGACGAGCCAGCCGGCGCGGCCCGGGATCTCGGCAACTTCGATCGTGGCCAGTCCCGCTTTCGTCGCCCCGCTTTCGGTGCCGTAGAGCGGCTTCATCCCGCAGGAGGCGAGCGCGAAGGCGAGGAGCAGGGCGGCGACGAAACGCATCAGACGACGATATTCACCAATCTGTCGGGCACGACAATCACCTTGCGCACTTCGGCCCCGTCGATCGAGCGCTGCACCTTTTCGGATGCGAGCGCCATGGCTTCGAGCTCGTCCTTCGGCGCGCCCTTCGGCGCGGTCAGCGTGTCGCGCAATTTGCCCTTCACCTGAACCGCGATGGTGACCTCGTCGTCGACCAGCAGCGCTTCGTCCACTTCGGGCCATGCGGCATCGGCGATCAGTCCGCCTGCGTCTTTGGCAACGCCCATCTGCGTCCAGGCCTGTTCGGCGAGGTGCGGCATCATCGGGCCGACCAGCAGCGCTAGATGGCGGATCGTCTCGCTGCGCGTGGCCGAGGGCTTGGCCTTCTCGACCGCGCCGGTCAGTTCGTAGATCCGCGCGACCGCCTTGTTGAAGGCGAGCGCCTCGATATCGTCGGCCACCGCGGCCACCGTCTGCGCACCCTTGCGCGCGAGATCCTTGTCCTCGCCCTCAGCCGCGGCGTCATACTGCCCGAACAGCCGCCACAGCCGCTGGGTGAATCGACCGCAGCCCTCGATGCCCGCGGCCGACCACGGCAGGTCGCGTTCGGGCGGGCTGTCCGACAGCATGAACCAGCGCACCGCGTCCGCGCCGTACTGGTCGACGATCGCATCCGGATCGACCGTGTTCTTCTTCGATTTCGACATCTTGATGACGCGGCCGATATCTACCTCGCCGCCATCGTCGTTCAGCGTCGCGCGCTCTGCCTCGCGGCTCACTTCGGTGGGCGCATAATAGACGGTGCGACCGTCGACTTCGCGCGAATAGGTCTCGTGCGTCACCATGCCCTGCGTGAACAGGCTGGCGAACGGTTCCTTCACCTCGATCTTGCCACAATGGGCGAGTGCACGGGTCCAGAAGCGGGCGTAGAGCAGGTGCAGGATCGCATGCTCGATCCCGCCGATATATTGTTCGACCGGAAGCCACTTGGCGATTTCTTCGGGGTCGAAGGGGCGATCGTCGGGCTGGCTCGCGAAGCGCAGGAAATACCACGAGCTATCGACGAAGGTGTCGAGCGTGTCGGTCTCGCGCTGCGCCTTGCCGCCGCAACCGGGGCAGTCGACATGCTTCCAGGTGGCATGGCGCTCAAGCGGGTTGCCCGGGGTCTCGAAGTCGACGTCCTCGGGCAGGGTGACCGGCAGCTGATCCTTGGGCACGGGCACGATGCCGCAGGCCTCGCAATGGATGAAGGGGATCGGCGTGCCCCAATAGCGCTGGCGGCTGACGCCCCAGTCGCGCAGGCGCCACACGGTCTTGCCTTCGCCCCAGCCGCCATTCTCTGCGCGGGCGATGACCTCGGCCTTGGCTGCCTCGACCTCCATCCCGTCGAGGAAGGACGAATTGACGAGCACGCCTTCGCCGGCCTCGGCCTCCCCACCGAACGGCTTGTCGGCCTCGTCGGCACTCGCCGCGACGACGCGCGGGATCGGCAGGCCGTACTTGGTCGCGAATTCGAAATCGCGCTGGTCGTGGCCCGGCACCGCCATGATCGCGCCGGTGCCGTAATCCATCAGCACGAAATTCGCGATGAACACCGGAAGGTCCGCCCCGGTGAAAGGGTGCTTCGCGGTGATCCCGGTGTCGTACCCGAGCTTCTCGGCCGTTTCGACCTCGGCCGCCGTGGTGCCGCCCTTCTTGCACTCGGCGACGAATTTCTCGACCTCGGGATTGCCGAGCATCACGCTCTGCGCGACCGGGTGATCGGGCGCGACGGCGACGAAGCTCGCGCCGAAGATCGTGTCTGGCCGCGTGGTATAGACCGGCAGCTTGGTCCCGTTCGACAGGTCGAAGCTGAACTCGAGGCCCTGCGACTTGCCGATCCAGTTCTCCTGCATCAGCCGGACCTTGTCGGGCCACTTGACGAGGCGATCGAGTCCCTCGAGGAGTTCGTCGGCGAAATCGGTGATCTTGAGGAACCATTGCGAGAGCTTGCGCTTCTCGACTTCCGCACCCGAGCGCCAGCCCTTGCCGTCGATCACCTGCTCGTTGGCGAGCACGGTCATGTCGACCGGGTCCCAGTTGACCGCGCTTTCCTTGCGGTAGACGAGGCCGGCTTCGTAGAGGTCGAGGAACAGCGCCTGTTCGTGGCCGTAATATTCGGGGTCGCAGGTGGCGAATTCGCGGGTCCAGTCGAGCGCGAAGCCCAGGCGCTTCAACTGCGCCTTCATGTTGGCGATGTTGTCGCGGGTCCAGCCGCCCGGATGGACGCCCTTTTCCATCGCGGCGTTCTCGGCCGGCATGCCGAACGCGTCCCACCCCATCGGGTGGAGCACTTCGTGGCCGCGCATCTTCTTGTACCGCGCCAGCACGTCGCCCATCGTGTAATTGCGGACGTGCCCGATATGGATGCGTCCGCTGGGATAGGGGAACATCTCGAGGATGTAGCTCTTGGGCTTGTCGCTATCGCTGTCGGCGTGGAAGGTGCCGCGCTCTTCCCACACGGTTTGCCAATGTCCGTCGACGCTGGACGGATCGAATTGTTCGGTCATTCAAAGCGCCCCCAAGACGCGGGAAGTCAGCCCCCGACGGCGCTGCGGCGCAGGTCGCGGGCCTTGGTCAGGATGATGTCTTCGAGCTTCTGGATCGTCGCGGCCTGGACCGGGGCGTCGACCCACTGGCCGCCGGCGGCGACCTGGCGGCTGGCGGCGACACGAATCGCGTCGGCGCGCAGGTCCTGGTCGAGGATCGAGACGGTGATCTTGACCCGCTCGGCCGAATTGTTCGGATTGGCGTACCAATCGGTCACGATCACCCCGCCGGCGCTGTCCGCCTGGAGCAGCGGCGCGAACCCGACCGTGTCGAGCGCGGCACGCCAGAGATAGGCGTTGACGCCGATCGTGGTGACGTTCGACGCGGCGAGATCGGCCGCGGGGCGATCCTGTCCGCCGCCGCAGGCGACCAGCGCGAGCGAGGACATGCCGATCAGGGCGGATTTGGCGGTAAGGGTGATGGCCCGGTGGCTCATGTATCGATCCTGTCTTGTCGTGGCGTCGATCCCGCACATCGTCGGGCAACGTTCCCTGCCTCTATAGTCCCGGGCGCGGTCGCGGCAAGGGTTGCGGCGCGCCGAATCGCTGCTGCGCCGTGCGCAGGGAAACTTTCCGCAGCGCCGCACGTCTGCTATAAGCAAAGCGTTCCGCGCCTGACTGCGGCGTTAATGCGACGCTCAGCGGCATGGTTCGATGGAAGGATTCGATGAACCAAGGCTCGATTCTCGGTGGTCCGAACAGCATGCTCGTGCTTGGCGGCGCGGTCGCGCTGCTGTCGATTCCGAGCGCGATCCTCGGGTTCTCGGCCGGCTTCGATCCCGCGAGAGTCGCGGCTTCGGCCCAGAGCGGGCTCGATTCGCTGTCCGAGGACGTGCTCGATCCGGCCGATGCGCGCACCGTGATGCTGCGTTCGCTGACCCGCACTTCGCGCGGTTCGGATCTCTTCAACGTCACCCCCGGTCGCGGCGAGCCCGGTTCGCGCCGCGCAAATGCCGTGGCGGTGCGGCTCGATGCCGCGACGGCGCGCGCCTTGCAGGTCCGCTCGGCCGCCGATGCGGCGGGCACAGCCTCGCCGATGCGCATGTCGCAGACGGCTTACAATCTCACCCTGCCGCGCGGTACCAAGGGGCTGGCCGACGGGGCTGTCGGCCTCGCGCGCCCGGCCGACCAGCCGCTCGCAGACCTGCAGGCGTTCAAGCTTTCGCCCGGCGCGAAGGAAGATTCCTCGCGTTTTTCGACGCGTCTCCAGATCGACGAACAGCAATCGGCGGGCCGTGCGCCGAGGACCTTCACCGGCGATGGCGAGGCAATGGTCGATGTCGGCGGTTCCTATCGGCTGTCGAGCTCGGTCGCGGTGACCGCGGGCGTGCGCTATACGCAGGCCGATCGCGAACGGCTGGTGCCGATCACCGGCGGGCTCAAGGATGACCAGGCGGTCTATGTCGGGACCAGGCTGAAATTCTGACGCGCCTGTGTTCGGGCGCTTGCCGTCCGTGACCGCTTTCCTTCGGCAACCCCAGCCATCGCAACCGAAAGTCCCTTGCGTCGAACGCGCCGCAGCGTCACGACTGGTGCGACAAGCGGGAATACCCCGTCGCAAGCGGAGAGGACTGGATTATGGCGCGCGTGGCTATCGTTACCGGCGGAACCCGAGGCATCGGCGAGGCGATCAGCCTCGCGCTCAAGGAGCAGGGGCGGACCGTCGTCGCGAACTATTGCGGTAACGACGAGCGCGCCAAGGCGTTTTCGGATCGCACCGGGATCGCGATCGCGAAATGGGATGTCGGCGATCACGAAGCCTGTCTCGCCGGCTGCGTGAAGGCCGCGCAGGATCACGGCGAGATCGATATCGTGGTCAACAATGCCGGGATCACCCGTGACGGCACGCTCCACCGGATGAGCTGGGACGACTGGAACGAGGTCATGCGGGTCAATCTCGGTGGCTGCTTCAACATGGCCAAGGCCTGTTTCCCCGGCATGCGCGAGCGCAAATGGGGCCGCATCGTCAATATCGGCTCGATCAACGGGCAGGCGGGGCAATACGGCCAGGTGAACTACGCCGCAGCCAAGTCCGGCATCCACGGTTTCACCAAGGCGCTGGCGCAGGAAGGCGCGAAATACGGCGTCACGGTCAACGCGATCGCGCCCGGCTATATCGACACTGACATGGTCGCCGCGGTGCCCGAACCGGTGCTCGAAAAGATCGTCGCCAAGATTCCCGTCGGCCGGCTCGGTCACGCCGAGGAGATCGCCCGCGGCGTAGCTTTCCTGACCAGCGACGACGCCGAATTCGTCACCGGCTCGACCATGAGCATCAATGGCGGTCAGCACATGTATTGAGGTGGCGGGGGCGGACAGCCGGTAGCGATAGGTCAGGTCAGTTCGACGGGATCAGCGTGATCTCGGTCTGCCGTCCGTCGAGAAAACGGACGGTCTCGCCGTCGAACCAGGCGTCTTCCTCGGTGCGGAAATCGACCCGTTGGCCGTCCCATTCGGGCACTCGCGAATAGGAGGTCAGCTCGATCGACCAGGCGGTTTCGGCGCGCACCGGGCCCGCGCCGCGCGGATCGGCGGACTGGTTGTCCCAGAAGCCGATCGCACTGCCCGCGCCGTGGCCATGGAGGCCGATCGGATGCGAATAGATCGACGGGTCGAGCCCTTCGGCCAGCGCCTTGCGGCGGGCCTCCGCCAAGATCACATTGCCGCTCGCGCCGGGGACGAAGGAATCGACCAGCAATTCGCGCACCCGGTTGGTGCTCGCCATGCCGCGGCGCAGCCCTTCGGGCGCTTCGGATTCGCCCGGACGGAGGACATAGGCGAGATGCTGCGTATCGGTGTTTAACCGCAGATAGGTCAGCCCGAAATCGGTCCATAGAAGATCGCCCGGCTGGATCACCGTATCGCCGCTCAGCATGCCTTCCTCGCCGCGACGCTGGATCCCGACCGAGGGATGGAACCACGGCTCGAGGCCGTGCTGGGAGAGCCGCTCGCGCATCCACCAGCGCACGTCGTCGGCGGTGGTCTCGCCCGGGGTGATCACCTGGCGTGAGAACGCCTCGCCGATGATCGCATGCGCGATCCGGACGATGCCCGGGTAGATCGCCAGCTCGGTAGGCGTGCGAGTCTCGAGCCAGCGGGTCGCCAGCTCTTCGCCCGATACGATCCGGCCTTGCAGGCGCTCTGGCAGCGCGGCGGTGAACAGCCGGTACTGGCTTAGCGTCATCCCGTCCCCGAAAGCGCGGAAGTCCGAAAAGTTGATCGCGATCTTCTCCGGATCGCGCGCGGCGATGATCTCGGCCACCGCCTGCCACTGGTCGGGCTGCTCGGCAGGATCCCAGCTCGGCTCGAACAGGCCCGCTAGTCCGTAGCGGCTCACGGTCAGCCGTTCGATCGGCTGGCCGTCGCCGGGATCGTGGAAGATCAGGATCGTCCGCCGCCGCGCCGCCATGCTCTGCGCGTCGAGCATGCTCTCGACCACCGGCTCCTCGAAATATTCGCGTGCCATCAGCAGCCACAGATCGATGCCCTGTTCGCGCATGATCACGGGCATGATCGTCTCGAGCCGCTCGGCGAGGATACGGTCGATTACCTCCGCCCGATCGCGCAGCGGCAGGATCTCGGGCATGTCGGGATGCGGCTCTTCGGCCTCGCTCATCGGAAGGATGGGCGGGGCGGGATCCTGCGGCGCCGTGTTGCCGGAGGCCGGGACCGAGGCCAGCAGCGCCAGTGCGAGGCCCGAGCCTGCCAGTGTCGTCCAAGCGTGCATGATGCGTTTCCCTTCCCTCAAGCCGTCGCCCACTGCTTCGTCACTCGCGCCGATCGCGTCAATGCATCCCGCTCAGCAATCGGCACGCGCCCCCTGCGCCGCACCCGAATGCATTTCGACGGTGGCGTGATCGACGTGGTATTCGTCGCGCAGGATGCCCTTCGCCTCGCGCTTGATCGCCTCGGGGTCGCGGTCCGCGGCGGTCGTGATTTCGAGCGTGATTACCGGCCGTTCCTGCGTGACCGACCAGGCGTGGATGTGGCCGACATGCTCGACCCCGTCGATCCGCATCAATCGTTCGGCGAGCTCGCGCCGGTCGAGATGGTCGGGCGCGCCTTCGAGGAGGATATGCCCGCTTTCCTTCACCACCGCCCAAGCCGAGCGGAGGATGATCAGCACCACCAGCATCGACAGCAGCGGGTCGATCGGGGTCCAGCCGGTGAAGATGATGACCAGCGAGGCGACGATTGCGGCAATCGAGCCGAGCAGGTCCCCCGCGACATGCAGCGCGGCGGCGCGAACGTTGAGGTTGTCGCTTTCACCGCGGGTCAGGACGATGAAGGCGAGGATGTTGACCACGAGCCCGCCCACCGCGACCCACAGCATCAGACTGCCGAGCACCTCGCCGGGCGCCCGCAGGCGCTCGATCGCCTCGTAGACGATCCACGCGGCGATCGCGAACAACGAGAGCCCGTTGACGAAGGCCGCGAGCACCGAGAACCGGTCGAAACCGTAGGTCCGCTGCCAGTCCGCCGGGCGTCGCGCGAGGCGGAAGGCGAGCCAGGCGAGCACCAGCGACGCGAAATCGGTCAGCATGTGGCCGGCATCGGCGATCAGCGCGAGCGAGCCCGACACCACCCCGCCGACGACCTCGGCGATCATGAAAGCCCCGGTCAGCCCCGCGGCGATCGCGATCTTCTTCTCGTTCTTCGGTACGTGCGAGTGATCGTGACCTGCGTGATTGCCGCCCAATGCGCTGTCCTTCCGGTTCGAACTGCACGTGTCATAACCGCGTATCTCCGGCTTGTCTGCGCAAGTGGCAGGGCTTTCGCACGGGCCCGGGCGGGTCTAGGCATCGGCGCATGGCCGATCCGTCATCCTATCACCCGCCGCTCAAGCGCTCGGTCGAGATCGCCGGGCACAAGACTTCGATCAGCCTCGAGCCAATATTCTGGGACATGCTGCGAGACGCCGCTGCGCGCGCGGATGTGCCGATCAACGCGCTGGTCGCGCGGATAGACGAACAACGCATCGCCAGCGAGACGCCTCCCGGCCTCGCCAGCGCGATCCGGGTGTGGCTGGTGCTGGATATGAAAAAGGGCGACGCCGCAGCGCCGCCCTCCTGAATCTCGGTCCTGCCCGATCAGTAATTCGCGGGCGGATCGCTGGCGGGGAAGCTTTCGTCGCTTTCCTCGTCGGTCTTGTTCCAAGCGCGGCGGGGCTTGTCGCCGACCGACTCGGGCCCGGCATTGCGGAACTGGCCTTCGGGTTCGCCGTCGGCGAATGCGACGCCGTTGCGATCGAGTTTCTGCTTCTCGTAGAATTTGTAGCCGACATAGCCCAGCGTCCCGAGCGCGGCGAGTTTCAAAAGTCCCATCATCTGCCTCCTTTTCCCTTCAACGCGCGAACCGCGTTCGGGGTCCGGCGACGACGCGCGCTCAATCGCCCACGCGCTCGACCTGCGCGCCGACCAGCGCGAGCTTTTCCTCTAGCCGCTCGTAACCCCGATCGAGGTGATAAAGGCGGCGGACCTGCGTCTCGCCTTCGGCGGCGAGGCCAGCGATGACCAGGCTCATCGAAGCCCGAAGATCGGTCGCCATCACGTCGGCGCCCGACAGCTTGTCGACTCCGTGGACCACGGCGGTGCGGCCCGACACCTCGATATTGGCGCCCATCCGGGCCAGCTCGGGCACGTGCATGTAGCGGTTCTCGAAGATCGTCTCGGTCAGCACGCTGGTGCCCTTGGCGAGACACAGCATCGCCATCATCTGCGCCTGCATGTCTGTGGCGAGGCCGGGATAGGGCGCGGTGGTGAGGTTGACCGCATTGAGCGGCCTGTCGGCGCAGATGCGGATGCCCTTCTTTTCGTATTCGACCGTCACGCCGGCATTGCGCAGCGCATGGCTCGTCGCGTTCATGTCGTCGGCACGTGCGTTCTGCAGGAACACCTCGCCGCCGGTGATCGCAGCGGCGCAGGCGTAGGACCCGGCTTCGATCCGGTCGGGCATGACCGAATAGGTGCAGCCATTCAGGGTCTTCTGCCCGTGGATCACGAGGTCCGACGAGCCGATTCCCTCGATCTCGGCGCCCATCGCGACGAGCATGTTGCACAGGTCGACGATCTCGGGTTCGCGCGCGACATTGCCGAGCTTGCTGGTGCCGTTGGCGAGCGCCGCGGCCATGATCACGTTTTCGGTCGCGCCGACCGACACGATCGGGAAATCGTAGTCCCCGCCGGGAAGCCCGCCATCGGGGGCATGCGCCTTCACATAGCCCTGCGCGAGCTCGATCTCGGCCCCGATCGCCTTCAATGCCTCGAGGTGGAGGTCGATCGGGCGGTTGCCGATCGCGCAGCCGCCCGGAAGCGAGACGGTCGCTTCGCCCATCCGCGCAAGCATCGGGCCGAGCACCAGGATCGAGGCACGCATCTTGCGCACGAGGTCGTAGGGCGCGACGGTGTTGGTAATCCGCGTCGCCTCGAGCGTGACGACGCGGCCGAAATCTTCCGGTCGTCGCCCGGCGATCGAGTGCGCCACGCCGAATTGCGTCATCAGGTGCTGGAACCCGTCGATATCGGCGAGCCGCGGCAGGTTGCGCAGGGTGACCGGTTCCTCGGTCAGCAGCGCACAGGGGATCAGGGTGAGCGCGGCGTTCTTCGCGCCCGAGATGGGAATGGTTCCTTCGAGGCGCTTGCCGCCGGTAACGATCAGTTTGTCCATGGCGACGAGGCTTTAGCGGGAATCGTGCGCGCGGCAAGTTGTGCGTCGGACCGCCGGCTTTGGCGCAGGTGTCGTTTGCGCGTCATATTCCCGGTGCTATCGAGGCAGGCATGAGCAGTCTCAAGCCGATCAGGAAAGCCGTCTTCCCCGTAGCCGGGCTCGGCACCCGCTTCCTCCCTGCGACCAAGGCGATCCCGAAGGAATTGCTCCCGATCGTCGATCGACCGCTGATCCAGTATGCGGTCGACGAGGCGCGCGAGGCGGGGATCGAGCAGATGATTTTCGTCACCGGGCGCGGCAAGACTGCGATCGTCGAGCATTTCGACGTTGCCTACGAGCTCGAATCGACGATGGCCGCGCGCGGAAAGGACATGTCCGTGCTCGGCCCCACCCGCGCTACGCCGGGCGACATCATCACCGTACGCCAGCAAGTCCCGATGGGGCTGGGCCACGCGATCTGGTGCGCGCGCGCAATCGTCGGCGACGAGCCCTTCGCGATCTTCCTGCCCGACGAATTGCTGATTGCGCGCAACGGCGGGGCCGGTTGCATGAAGCAGATGGTCGATGCCTATGGCGAAGTCGGTGGCAACATCATCTCCGTGCTCGAAGTCCCTCGCGACGAGGTGTCCAGTTACGGCGTGATCGACCCGGGCGAACGGAACGGTGCACTGACCGAGGTCCGCGGACTGATCGAGAAGCCGCCGGTCGAAAAGGCGCCTTCGAACAGGATCCTGTCGGGCCGCTACATCCTCCAGCCCGAGGTCATGCGCACGCTCGAAAGGCAGGAAAAGGGCGCAGGCGGCGAGATCCAGCTGACCGACGCGATGGCGACGATGATCGGCAACCAGCCCTTCCATGCGCTCGAATTCGACGGCCGCCGGTTCGATTGCGGCAGCAAGCTCGGCTTCGTCGAGGCGACGCTCGCGCTCGCGCTCGAACGTGCGGATATGGGTGCCGATGTGCGCGCCATGGCGCAACGCCTGCTACGCGACTGACCGACGGGGAAACGGTCACCGCGATGGCGGGACTGTAACCGGGCGCAAGCGGCGTCCGAACCCGGCGGCGATGGCGGAGCGAAACGCATGAAGGCCGACGACGGCACCCTGCGCAGGTTGATGGTGGCGGCCCAGGCGGGCGACAAACGCGCCTATGCGGTCTTGCTCGAGGCATGCGGCGACTGGCTGCGGCGGTACTATGCGCAGAAGATCGCGGTCGAGGCGGTGGACGGGCTGGTGCAGGACGTGCTGCTGTCGATCCATCGCAAGCGGGCGAGCTACGATCCGGCGCGCGCCTTCCTGCCGTGGCTCGCTGCGATCGCGCGCTATCGCTGGATCGATCGCCTGCGCAAGGACTACCGCCACGCCGCCGACGAACTGCACGACGACACCGCCAGCGTCGCGGCAGAGGACGAGGCGGTTGCCGCCGCAGTCAGCCTCGAGCGACTGATGGCGCATCTCAGCGAAAAGCAGAACGACGCTATCCAGCTGGTCAAGATCGAGGGTCTCTCGATCCGTGAAGCGGCAATGCGGACCGGCCAGAGCGAAAGCGCGGTCAAGGTAAACATCCATCGCGGCGTGAAGAAAATGGCCGCCCTGATCGAAGAGTGATTGAGCATGCGTACCGTAATCGAAATCCTCGTAGACGATCTCGAGCCAGTCGATCCGCTGCGCCCGACGCGGCCCGCCACCACCATGGCGGCGCTGACCACGATTCTGGCGATCGGTACGGTGATGACGCTCGGTCTTCGCGACGACCTGGGGGCGGGAGAGCCGCGGGCGATCTTCCTGCTCCGATCGGGCGTCTTGGCGCTGATCGGCGCGGCGACCCTCGCCGCGGCGGTCTCGGCGGCGCGGCCCGGTGTCGGCAACCACCACGACGGATGGAAATGGGCGCTGGGCTTCGGTGCGATCTTCCCGCTCTCGATGGGTGTACTCGCGATCGTCGACGGGGGCATCTCGCGCGCCATCATCGAGGCACCGTCGGCGCGGATGTGCGTAGCCGTCGGCTTGCTGGGCGGCATGGTGCTCGGTGCGCCGCTCACCGCCTGGCTGCGCGGTGGAGCGGTGGTCGATGCCGAGCGCACCGGCTGGCTGGTGGGTTTTGCGAGCGGGGCCTTCGCGCTGCTGGCCTACAACATCCACTGCCCGAGCAGCACGGTCACCTATATCGGCCTGTGGTACAGTTCTGCGCTGGGCATGGCGGCGATCGCCGGGAGGCTCATCGTACCGCGATTCTTGCGCTGGTGATCAGCCGGAGGCCTGCGCGGCCTCGCGATATTCGTCGCGCAATAAGCGCTTGTAGAGCTTGCCGGTCGGCTCGCGCGGCAATTCTTCGCGGAAATCGATCCTCCGTGGCATCTTCACCCGGCTGAGCGCCTCGCCGAGGAAGTCGCAGAGCTCGTCGGCCAGCTCGTTGCCCGCGAGCGCCATGTCGACCGGCTGGACGACCGCGATCACCTGCTCGCCGAGATCGTCGTGCGGTTCTCCGATCACCGCGGCATCGGCGACCTTTTCATGGCTTACCAGCAGGTTCTCGACCTCCTGCGGGTAGATGTTCACGCCGCCCGAGATGATCATGAAACTCTTGCGATCGGTGAGGTAAAGGAAGCCGTCCTCGTCTTCCCATCCGACATCGCCGAGTGAAGTCCAGCCGTGCTTGTTGGCGGCCTCGGCAGTCTTGGCGGGGTCGTTGTGGTAGGAAAACGGCTTGCCGTCGGAAAAATAGACCTGTCCTTCGGTGCCGCGCGGCACCTCGTCGCCGTTCTCGTCGCAGATTCGGATCGTGCCGATCAGCGCCTTGCCGACCGAGCCCTTGCGCTCGAGCCAGTCGGCGGAATTGATGAAAGTGAACCCGTTGCCCTCGGTGCCTGCGTAATATTCGAACAGGACCGGCCCCCACCATTCGATCATCGCTTCCTTGACCGGGATCGGACAGGGCGCGGCCGCATGGATCGCGCATTTGAGGCTCGAGACATCGCATTTTGCGCGGGTCTCGGTCGGCAGCTTGAGCATGCGGACGAAATGGGTCGGCACGAATTGCGCATCGGTGACCTTGTGTTCCTCGATCAGGGCGAGCGCGCGCTCGGGGTCGAACTTCTCCATCACCACCACCGTGCCGCCGATCCGCTGCACGGTCATCGACCAGCGCAGCGGTGCCGCATGATAGAGCGGTGCAGGCGACAGGTAGACGCTGTCGGACTTGATCCCGAATGCCATGCTGGCAAGGCCGACCAGCGCATTGGGCGCGGTCAGTTCGGGCTCTTCGGGCAGCGGCAAGCGTACGCCCTTGGGCTGTCCTGTCGTTCCGGAGGAATAGAGCATGTCGGCCCCGGCGCGCTCGTCCGCGATCCGCTCTGGCGGCATTGCGGCCAGCGCAGCGGCAAGGTCACGCTCTCCCGTGCCGCGGACGCGCAATTGCGGCACCGCCTCGCATTCCTGCGCCACCGCATCGAACAGCTCGGACTGGGCCTCGGTGCAGAACAGCAGCTTCGCGCCGCTATCCTTGAGGATGTAGCAGATCTCGGTCGCGGTCAGCCGGTTCGAGATCGCCACCATCAGCCCGCCAGCGCGATTGATGCCCCAGGCGAGCGGGAAATACAGCGCATCGTTGTCGAGGCAGACGGCGACCGGATCCTCGATCCCGATGTCGCGCGAGCGCAGCAATTGCGCGACGCGGTTCGATTGCGCCTCGAGCTCGGCATAGGTCGTGACCTCGCCGGTGGCGGCCATGACGATCGCAGGCTTGTCCGGCTGGCTTTCGGCGTGAACCGATGGATGCATGTCTCTCTCCCTCTTGGGAGAGCTTAACCGCGCGATTAAACGGCGCAAGGAAAAGGAGGGGGGCAACAAAAAGGCGACGGGGTTGCCGTCGCCTCTTGTCGCTTCATCGAGGAAGCGGCTTTGTCGCGCCGAGCCTTACTCGGGGCCGCCCTGGCCGGTCAGGTGACCGTAACGCGCGGCGAAGGTTTCCTCGTCCATCGCGCCGGTCATGTAGGGCGAGGGATCGACGGGCGCGCCTGCGATGCGCACTTCGTAGTGCAGGTGCGGGCCGGTCGAATTGCCGGTCGAGCCGACATATCCGATGATCTGGCCCTTGGTGACGCGTTCGCCGGCCGAAACCGCCATCCGCGACATGTGGGCGTAGCGCGTTTCGAGCTTTCCGCCGTGATCGAGCTGGACGTAGAGGCCATAGCCGCCCCAGCGCTGCGCCTTCTCGACGACACCGTCGCCGGTGGCGCGGATCGGCGTACCGGTCGGCGCGGCGAGATCGACGCCGTTATGATTGCGGCGGCGCTTGAAGATCGGGTGATCGCGCATGCCGTAGCTCGAGGTCATGCGCATGTTTTCGAGCGGCATGGTCGAGGGAACCGAGATTTCCGCGCCGAAATCGCCCGCTTCCGCGTTGCGGCCGTCTTCTTCTGCCTGCCAGCGATCGAACAGTTCGGAGAATTTCTCCTCGTTCAGCTCGCTGTCGGTTTCGCTCGCTTCTTCGGCAGCTGCCGGCGTGGCACCTGCCAGCATGGCGCTTGCGAAGACGATGCCCATGAGGCGTTTGATCGCCGAGACCCGTACCATAAAATTACCCGTCCATTACCGGCGCCGGAGCACCGCTTGATCCAAGAAGCCGCTTCGCATTGTCCCCCGCGAAGGGCCCGAAACTTTCGCGATCGCCGTGTGGGAACCTTTCCCTGCGTCGCTGTTTGTATGGGTAACCGGGATGTTGCGCATGGCAAGCGACAGTTCCCGTTTTTACGTCAGACCGGTGATCTGTTGCGTTGAATCGTTTCAACGCACGATTTACCTTGTTTTACGATGGAATCTTGCGCGGTTTTCAAAAAATAGCCCGGCGTTTCAATCATTTGGCTGTCTCAACTCGGCGCAAAACCCCGAAATTTAGTTACCAAAAGGTAAAATTTGGCCGGTCTACGAGGCCTGAATCGTGACTCGCCGCTACAGGTTTCGTACCGCTTCGAGCACCTCTTCGGCGTGCCCCTTCACCTTTACCTTCGGCCAGACGCGGGCGACCGTGCCGTCGGGCGCGAGCAGGATCGTGGTCCGCACCATTCCCATGAAGGTACGCCCGTACATCTTCTTCTCGGCCCACACGCCGAGCTTGTCGGAGAGGCCGCCTTCCTGCGCGTCGGTGGCGAGAGGAACGGTGAGGTCGTGTTTGGCGATGAAGTTGCGGTGCTTCTGCGGTGAATCCTTGCTGATCCCGAGCAGCGCACAGCCGGCCTGATCGAAGTCGGCCTTCAGTGCGGAGAAATCCTTCGCCTCGGTGGTGCAGCCGGGGGTGTTGTCCTTGGGATAGAAGAACAACACGGCACTGCGCCCCTCGAAATCGGACGGGCGCACTTCGCCGCCTTCAGGGGTGGCCATGGCGATGTCGGGTAGCTTTTCGCCTTCGGTGATCGTCATAGGTCGAGCTCCAGATCCTGTTCGAAGGTGCGCGCCCAGGCCGCGGCGACGGTGCTGCGGGCTTCACCCAGCGCGGTTTCGAGTGCCCCCCATGACCCGACCCCGGCCGCTTTGGCAAGCGCTGCCCGCGCCGCCGGCGAAGGCGGCGTGGCCTCTGGGGCGAGCATCCGCGCGGCGATCAGCGTGCGCGCCATCAGTGCGTGGGCTTCGGCGAAGTTCCGATCGAGCGCGTCGCTTTCGACCAGCAGAGATATCGCCTGCCCCAACTCCGGGTCGAGCGCCGTGCCATCGCGCAACTGCAGGAAATGGACGACGAATTCGACATCGACCAGCCCCCCACGCACGAGCTTGAGGTCGAGTGACCCGGCGGGCGGCTTGTGGCGGGCCATCTCGTCACGCATGTTGAGGACGTCGCGACGCAACGCCGCGGGCTCGCGCTCGGTGCAAAGGACATCTCGGATCATTGCGTCGAGTCTGGCTCGCGCTTCCTGCGACCCGTAGACAGTGCGCGCCCGCAGCAGCGCCATGTGTTCCCACGTCCACGCTTCGTCGCGCTGGTAACGATCGAAGCGATCGAGGCTGACCGCCAGCGGCCCCTGCGTGCCCGACGGGCGCAGCCGTGTATCGACCTCGTACAGAGCCCCCGCGGATGTCGGCACGCTCAACGCCCCGGTAAAGCGCTGCGCGAGCCGATTGAAATAGAGCGAGGCCGAGAGCGGTCGTTCGCCGTCGCTCTCCGCTGTGTCCGGGCTTTCGTAGAGATAGACGATATCGAGATCGGACAGGTGGGTGAGCTCGCCGCCGCCGAGCCGGCCAAGCCCGAGCACCAGCATCTCGCTGTCCGGAAAGCGACCATGCTTGTGCGCGAATTCGGCTTCGGCAGCCTTGCCGAGCACCGCGAGCGCGGCTTCGGCGACCCGGGCGAGGGCGCGCCCGATCTCGCGCGGGTCGCGCGCGCCTTCGATCAGTTGCACGCCGAGCACGAAGCGCCATTCGCCGACCCGCTGACGGACGCGGTCGAGCAGGGCTTCGTAATTGTCGCCGACATCGATCCGCGCGAGATCGGCCACGATCTCCTGCACGCTGCCGGGTAATTCACTCGCGCCGGTATCGATCAGTGGGTCGAACAGCTCCGGGCGCCGCGCCAGCCGGTCGGCCAGCGTGGGCGCGAGCGACAGGATCGCCGCCAGCCGTTCGAGCAGCGCCGGGCGCGCCTCGAGCAGGCGGAACAGGTTGATGCCGGTCGGGAGGTGCGCGAGTACGGCCTCCCACCGCGCGAGCGCGCGATCAGGCTCGGGCGCATCGGCCAGCGCCTCGAGCAGCCGACCGCGAATCGCGTCGAAGGCCTGGCGTGCCGCTTCGGACCTCAACGCGCGGAATTTCGCTCCGGTCCAGCTTTCTACCCGACGCGCCACATCCGCCGGATCGGAGAATGACAGGTCGGCGACCTGCCGCGAAAGTGGCTTGGTCCCCGATCGATCGTCCGGTTCGCCCGAAAGCGTATCGAGCAATGAGTCGTAGCGCCGGGCGACATCGCCAGTCAGGTCGCTCAATTCGTCGAGCAGGGTTTCCGCGTCGTCCGATCCGTCGAGCGCGGCAATCCCGGCGATGGCCTCGGCGTCAGCGGGAATCGAGTGCGTCTGCTGGTCGCCCACCATCTGCAGGCGGTGTTCGATCACGCGCAGCCGGTCGTATGCCGCGCCTAGCCGGTCGGCGTCGTCGGCTTCGATCCGTCCGGCGCGGGCAAGCGAATCGAGCGCCTCGCGCGTGCCGCGGACGCGCAGCGCAGGCTCACGCCCGCCATGGATCAGCTGGTGGATCTGGACGAAAAACTCGATTTCGCGGATTCCGCCGCGCCCTTTCTTGAGGTCGAAGCCGGGGCCGACCGCATCGGGTCCTTCATTGCTGTCGCGAATCTTTGCCGACAGCCGGCCCATCTCGATGATCGCGCCGAAGTCGAGGCTCGATCTCCAGACGAAGGGGCGGATCGCGCGGAGGAATTCCTCGCCGCCGCGAATATCGCCCGCAGCCGGTCGCGCGCGGATGAAAGCGGCGCGCTCCCACGCCAGCGCCGAACTTTCGTAATGCGTCAGGGCGGCGGGCAGCGAGACGGCGAGCGGGCTCACCTCGGAGGCCGGGCGAAGCCGGAGGTCGACGCGGAAGGCGAACCCCTCGGGCGTGCGTTCGGACAGGAGCGAAACGATTTCGCGCGCATAACGCTGCGCGGCCTCGCCCGGTTCGTCGCGGTCGCGGCGGGCGAGCCGCTCGGGATCGTAGAGCAGGATCGGGTCGATGTCCGAACTGTAGTTGAGCTCGCGCGCGCCGTGCTTGCCCAGTGCCAGCGCGATGAAGCCATCGACCGCGGCCTCGTCGCCCGCGCGCCGGCGGATCGCGTGGCCGATCGCGCGATCGAGGGTGCGGTCGGCACAGTCGGACAATTCGGTGACCACGCGGTCGAGCGGGAAAGCGCCGGCGATGTCGCCGATCCCCAGCACCAGCGCCAGCGCATTGCGCTCGCGCCTGAGGGCCGTGCCGAGATCGGAAGCGCCCGCCCCGGCGGCGCGCGCCGCGAGCAGGGCCTCCTCGTACAGCCCGTCCTGCAACAGGCCGGCGAGCAGTTCGAATCGGTCGATCATCCGCGCGAGATAGGGCGCGTGTCGCCGGGCGCGTTCGATCGCCTCACCGGGTTCGACAGGGCTCGGCGTAGTGGCCATGGCGCGCGTGTGTAACGCGCTGGCGCTTGCGAGCAAGCACGCGCTCTGGCAATCGGGGGGCGAAAACAAATTCGAGAGGAACCTGCCATGATCCGCCGTATCATCGCTTGCAGTTGGGCCGCCGGCGCCGCGCTGGCGCTCGCCGCCTGCAGCTCGGGCTCGGACGATACGCCCCAGACCGCCGACGCAGCCGGGCTCGATATCCCGGAAGTCGAGGTCCCCGAAATCTCGCTCGAAACGATCCGCGAAGGGACCCGCACCCTGTCGTCGGACGAATTCGAGGGGCGCATGCCCGGCACGGTCGGCGAGGAAAAGACCCTCGCCTGGCTGGTCGAGAAGTTCGAGGCGGCCGGGCTCGAGCCGGGCAATGACGGAAGCTGGTTTCAGGACGTGCCGCTGGTCGAGATCACGGGAAGCAATTTCGCGCCGCTGACGGTCGAGGCTGGCGGCGAAACGATGGAATTCGCCTATCAGGATGATTGGGTCGGCGTTTCCTATCGCGAAACGCCGCGCACCCGGATCGAGGATAGCGAGCTCGTCTTCGTCGGCTACGGCATCGTCGCGCCGGAGAAGAACTGGAACGATTACGAAGGGATCGACATGACGGGCAAGACCGCGGTCATCCTCGTCAACGATCCCGATTTCGGCGTCGAAACGCTCGAAGGTCCGTTCAACGGCAAGGCGATGACCTATTACGGCCGCTGGACCTACAAATACGAGGAAGCCGCGCGCCAGGGTGCAACCGGCGCGATCATCATCCACGACACCGCGCCGGCATCCTATGGCTGGACCACGGTCAAGAACAGCTGGGCCGGCGGCCAAGGCTATGCAGAACGGGCCGACAAGGGCGCGAGCCAGACCGCGATGAACGGCTGGGTGCGCAAGGAAGTGGCCGAGCAGATCCTCCGCGCATCTGGCAAGGACCTGACCCAGATGACCGCTGCCGCGCGTCGGCAGGGCTTCCAGCCGGTGCCGCTGGGCACGACGATTTCGACCTCGTTCGACAATTCGGTGCGCAATTTCGCCTCGAAGAACGTGATCGGGGTCCTGCCGGGCAAGACCCGGCCCGACGAATACGTGCTCCACACCGCGCACTGGGACCATCTCGGCAAGTGTGCGCCGGGGCAGGAAGACGAAATCTGCAACGGCGCGATCGACAACGCCACAGGTACCGCGGCGCTGGTCGCGCTTGCCGAAGCGCACGGCAAGGCCGGCGCGGCCGACCGCAGCCTCGTCTTCCTCGCGGTGACCGCCGAGGAGCAGGGCCTGCTTGGCTCCGAATATTACGGCGCTAACCCGGTCTTCCCGCTCAACCAGACCGTCGGCGGGGTGAACATGGATGCGCTCTCGCTCGCCGGGCCGTCGAACGATGTGACCGTTGTCGGGCCGGGCAAGTCGCAGCTCGACGCCTTCCTCGAAGCGGCGCTGGAGGCCGGTGGTCGCACGGCGACACCCAACCCCTCGCCCGAGGCCGGCTATTACTATCGCTCGGACCACTTCAGCATGGCCAAGCGCGGCCTGCCGATGCTCTATGTCGATGGTGGGCAGGACTTGAAGGATGGCGGGGTCGAGGCCGGCCGCGCTTACGAGGATCGCTATCGTGAGACCGCCTACCACGATGTCGGCGACGAGTTCGACGAGACCTGGGATTGGTCGGGCGTGATGCAGGACCTGCGGCTGTTCTATCGTCTCGGCCGGATGCTGGCGATGTCGACCAGCTGGCCGAACTGGAACGAGGGCGACGAGTTTCGCCGCCTTCGGGACGAGGATTGCACCGGCGACGCGCCGTGCAATCCGGCTACCTGACGCCGCTTTCGTGACGCGTATCCTACCGCCCGAATGGGCGCCGCAGGACTGGCTGTGGATCGGCTTCCCGCATGACGAGGCCGAATGGCCCGGCGTGCTGGCGCGCGCACAGGAACAGATCGC
Source organism: Pseudoblastomonas marina (assembly GCF_034374265.1). NCBI lineage: Bacteria > Pseudomonadati > Pseudomonadota > Alphaproteobacteria > Sphingomonadales > Erythrobacteraceae > Pseudoblastomonas > Pseudoblastomonas marina. The sequence goes on from NZ_CP139718.1 coordinate 2,558,953, forward strand.
GGCCTATGCCAACGCGGTCGCCGACAGCGGGCAGGAGGTCCGCCTGCTGGTGCGCGACGCCGCGAACGAGGCGCGGGCGAAATCGCTGGTGTCGGCCTCGGTCAAGCTCGAGCGGCGGCGCTACGGCGATATTTGGCTGCGCGATACCGGCCCGCTGACCGTGTTCGACGACGGTGAGCGCCGCGCGCTGCGCTTCGGTTTCAACGGCTGGGGCGGGAAATATTTGATGGACGGCGATGCCGAAATCGGTGCGGAGATCGCACAAGACGCGGGGTTGCCGGTGGAGCCGCACGACTGGATTCTCGAGGGCGGTGCGATCGACGTCGACGGCGCGGGCCGGCTGGTCACCACCGCGCAATGCGTGCCCAACGACAACCGCAATGACGATCTGTCGCAGGCCGAGGCAGCGACGCGGATGCGCGAGGCCTTCGGAGTCGACGAGGTGATCTGGCTCGGCGACGGGCTCGTCAACGACCACACCGACGGCCATGTCGACAATCTTGCGCGTTTCGTCGCGCCGAACGCGTTGGCCCTGCCCGTGCCGAGCGGCGCCGACGACCCGAATGCAAAGGTCTATGCCGATGCCCGCGCGCGGATCGGCGACACCACGTTGTCGCTGTTCGACGTGCCCTCGCCGGGCCGGGTGACGATGGGCGACGAGGTCGTGCCGGCGAGTTACATGAACTTCGCGATCGCCAATGCGCTGGTCGCGGTGCCGACCTACGGCTCGGTGCACGACGAAGAGGCGGTCGCGGCCATCGGCGAGCTGTTCCCGACCCGCGAGGCGATCGGACTGCCGGCCGACGCGGTGCTCGCGGGCGGCGGCTCGTTCCACTGCGCCTCGATGCAGATGCCCCAAAAGCCGGAGGTGGCGGCCGCTTAACCCATTCTTAGGGCCATGCTGCGACACTTCGCCGCATGGCCAAGGCTTTCGCAGCAACGCGCATGATCGCGACCGATCGGGCGGATTTGTTCCGCAAGGCGCTCGTGCTCGGTTGCGCTGTCGCGCTGATTCTCGCGGGCCAGCCGCTGCCCTACTAGCCGACCAGCTTCACTAGCGCGGCAATCGCCGCCGCGGCGAGCACCAATCCCACGAAGATGCGCCACGCGCGGTCGGTGACGTGGCCGTCCGCCTTGCGGCCGAGCCAGGTGCCGGCGAGTACCACCGGCAGCAGCATCGCGCCCAATAGCGCGAGCCGCCATTCCATCGCGCCGATCGCCACGCCCGAACCGATGCCGATCGCCGCAGCGCAGGTGAAGATCAGGATCATCGAGCTTTTCGCCACATGGCGCGGAATCGCGCGTCCGACATAGTACGGCACGACCGGCGGCCCGGGCATCCCTGCGAACCCGGTCAGGAGACCGGTCGCCACGCCGGTCAGCCCGGTGATCACGGGGCCGGGCTGTTCGGGCTCGCGCACCGGGAACAGGATCGCGAAGAACGCCGATAGCGCCACCAGCGCGATCAGCAGCCGGGCGAGGTCGGGCGGCGTCGCGGCGAGCAGCATCAGTCCCGGCAGCGTGGTGAGCAGCACGAGACCGATGATGGTCCAGACGCTCTTTTCCGCCTCGCGCAGCAGGCGCGGCAGCTCGATCCCGCCGATCAGCATCGCGACGACGTTGGTGGTCAGCACTGCCTCGACCGGAGTCAGCGCAAGCGCCAGCACCGGCACCAGCAGGATCGCCAGTCCGAAGCCCGCCAGCCCGCGGATGAACGCCGCGGAGAGCCCGGTCCCGAGTGCGACCGCGAGCTGGAGGGCGGTAAAACCTGCGAGAAGTTCCAAGCCCTAGGCCTGCTTGAGGTCGGGGGGCGTGGCTGCGTCGGTCAGCATGGCGATCGCCTCTTCGAGGGTCATCACCTTCTGTTGCTGTTCGCCCAGCGTGCGGACCGCGACGGTGCCTTCCTCGGCCTCGCGCTTGCCGACCACCAGCAAATGCGGGACCTTCGCCAGCGAGTGCTCGCGTACCTTGTAGTTGATCTTCTCGTTGCGCAGGTCGCTGTCGACGCGGATGCCGGCGGCTTCGAGCTTCGCCACCGCTTCCTTGGCGTAGTCGTCCGCGTCCGAGACGATCGTCGCGACAACCGCCTGGACCGGCGCGAGCCACGACGGGAGGCGACCGGCGAAATGCTCGATCAGGATGCCGATGAACCGCTCGTAGGACCCGAAGATCGCGCGGTGGAGCATGACCGGGCGATGCTTATCGCCGTCCTCGCCGACATAGGTCGCATCGAGGCGCTCGGGCAGCACGCGGTCGCCCTGGATCGTGCCCACCTGCCAGGTGCGGCCGATCGCATCGGTGAGGTGCCATTCGAGCTTGGGAGCGTAGAACGCGCCTTCGCCCGGGAGTTCCTCCCAGCCATACTCCTCGTTCGCCATTCCGGCTTCCTCGACCGCGTCGCGCAGTTCCTGTTCCGCCTTGTCCCAGTCGGCATCGGAACCGAGCCGCTTTTCGGGGCGCAGCGCGAGCTTGATCGCGTATTTGAACCCGAAATCGCGATAGACCGCGTCGGCGAGCTGGCAGAAGGCGCGCACTTCCTCGACCACCTGGTTCTCGGTGCAGAAGATATGCGCGTCGTCCTGCGTGAACTGGCGCACGCGCATCAGCCCGTGGAGCGCGCCGTGCGGCTCGTTGCGGTGGCAGCAGCCCATCTCGCCGAGCCGGATCGGCAGGTCGCGATAGGAGGTGATGCCCTGCTTGAAGACGAGAACGTGCGCCGGGCAGTTCATCGGCTTCAAGGCCATCCAGTCGGCGTCCTTGGAAACGAGGTCGCCCTCGTCCTCGGTGTTGGGCACCTCGTCGGGGATGACGAACATGTTCTCGCGATACTTGCCCCAGTGGCCCGATTGCTCCCACTGGCGCGCGTCCATCACCTGCGGGGTCTTGATCTCGCGATAGCCGGCGCCGTCCATCTTGCGTCGCATATAGCTCTCGAGCGCGCGCCAGATGCGATAACCCTTGGGATGCCAGAAAACCGAGCCGTGCGCCTCTTCCTGGAGGTGGAACAGGTCCATCTCGCGGCCCAGCTTGCGGTGGTCGCGCTTGGCCGCTTCCTCCATCCGGGTGAGGTAGGCATTGAGCTGCTTCTTGTTGAGCCAGCCGGTGCCGTAGATGCGGGTGAGCTGCGGGTTGCTCTGGTCGCCGCGCCAGTAGGCACCCGCCACTCGGGTCAGCTTGAAGGCCTTGGGATCGAGCTTGCCGGTGCTGGCGAGGTGCGGTCCGCGGCACATGTCGAGCCAGTCGTCGCCCGAATGGTAGACCGTCAATTCCTCGTCCTCGGGCAGTTCCCTGGCCCATTCGGCCTTGAAGACCTCGCCTTCGGCCTCCCACTTGTCGATCAGTTGCTGGCGGCTCCAGACCTCGCGCCGCAGCGGTTTGTCGGCGGCGATGATCTCGCGCATCTTCTCTTCGATCGCGGGCAGGTCGTCCATTCCGAACGGATCGCGGCTGTCCGGTGCCTTGACGTCGTAATAGAAGCCGTCGTCGGTCGCAGGACCGAAGGTGATCTGGGTGCCCGGCCACAGCGCCTGCACCGCCTCGGCGAGGACGTGGGCGTAATCGTGGCGGACGAGCTCGAGCGCCTCTTCCTCGTCGCGCGCGGTGATCAGCGCGAGCTCGGCATCGCCCTCGAACGGGCGGTTGAGATCGCGCACCTCGCCATCGACGCGCGCGGCGAGCGCGGCCTTGGCGAGCCCCGGCCCGATCGCGGCGGCGACGTCGGCAGGGGTGGAGCCCTCCTCCATCTCGCGCACCGATCCATCGGGCAGGCTGATCTTGAGCAGTTCGGTCATCTCTCTGGGCTTTCGTATCCGTATTCAGATGGGGCTATGCCTTGGGGCGAGACCCCTAGGCAAGTGGTGCGTCACCGCAAGCGTTTCTCACCAGCGCGAGGTCTTCGGCGATCATGCCCTTGCGTGATCCGGCGAGATTGCCCTCGACGTAATCCGCCAGCGCGCGCGCATCTTCGAGCGCATTGTGCGGGATATCGCTCGCCTCGGCGGTGTCGAAGCCGGGCAGGTGCAGGAGCAGGCAGGCATATTGGAACGGATCGTTGCGTCGCCCGTGATCGCGGAGCAGCATCATGTTGAAATGCGCCAGGTCCTCGGGCCAGTCGGCGATGAACACGTGCTGCCCGGGATCCTTGCGCAGGAATTTCTGCAGCTTCTTGACCACCTGCAGCCGCGCGACCGGCTCCTGCCCGAAATGCGGGACGACATGTTCCTTCACCCACGGCACCACCAGTTCGTGCGCGTGCAGCACTTCATAGAAACGCGCGCCGTCCTCGCGCACCAGCGCGATGCTCAGCAGCTGACCGCCGGTGCCGTTGAATTCGGTATCGATGTAATAGCGCATGATGCCTGTCCGCGCGCCGTACGGTGAAGTTACCGGTTTCGGGAAGCTGGCGCGCTGCCACCCGAAACCGGGTGGCGGGACCGGGGCTTACGCCGCGACCGACCCCCCCCGGTTGCCCGAGGTCGTGGTAGTCGTGGTCGTGATGGTCGCTTTGGCCATTCCAGCGGGATAGCGTCGGGGCGGATCGCGATCAAGCATCCAGCTTGCGCTGACCGATCGCGAGCGATTCGCGATGCGTCCCCGAAAGCGTCGTCGAGCGGCTGCGAATGCCCGACAGGAAGCGATACTCCGAAACGGCCCGGTCGGGCGTGAACTCGACCGCCATGTAACCGCGCCCCGAGGTGTCGGCCCAGCGCAACTGGTCGTTGCCCTCGACCAGCGAACGCGCGAGCCGCTGCGGGGCAACTTGCGAGAGATAGCCCTCGAAGCCGGGTGAGGTGACCGAGTGACCGGCGAATTCGACCCCCACGTTTTCGCCGTCGTGATCGAGGTCGAACGCCCAGGCATTGTGGCTGTCGCCCGCCAGCACCACGAGATCGGCATCGGCGGCGAGCACGCTTTCGAATAGGCGCGCGCGGGCGGCGGGGTAGCCGTCCCACGCATCCATGTTGAGCGGGATCCCCGCGCGGCTTGCGAGTGCGCCTTCGCGCACCCGGCGGCGGATATAGTCCGGCACCTCGTCGGTCAGCGCCTCGGCCAGCGCGACCGGGGTGGAAAGCGAACCCATCAGCACCTGCTGGACGAGCACCTGCCAGCGCGTCTTGCCCGCCTTTGAGGCGCGCAGCCCATCGGCCAGCCAGCGCTCCTGCCCGGTCCCGAGCATCTGCCGCGCGGGGTCGGCATAGTCGCCGTCGCGAAACCGTGCGAGGCTCGCCAGCGCCTCGTCGGGCGATTGCGATCCGACCAGCACCGCGCGCAGGCTCGGGGCCTCGTCGCGCCCGGTAAGCCGCGTCTCGAGCCGGAACAGCGTGGCGAGGTCGCCGATCTGGTAGGTCGCCCAGCGATCGTCCGATACCGGCATCCATTCGCGATAGGCGCGCATGGCCGCGCGCTTGCGCACCACCCACGTGCCCTCGGTGTCGGGCTGGTGGTTCTCCGCGCCGCCGCGCCAGGAATCGTTGGCGCTCTCGTGATCGTCCCATCCCGCGATCATCGGGTAAAGCTGGTGCAGCCGCTGGAGGTCCGGATCGCGGCGATAGGTCGCGTGGCGCAGCCGGTAGTCGGCAAGGGATATCGTCTCGTCGGCCGGGTCGAGGCCGCGTCCGGTGAGTGCCTGTTCGCGCGACGGATAGGTGCCCGCACCGTATTCGTAGAAATAGTCGCCGGTGTGAACGACGACGTCGAATTCGTCCGCCGCGGCGGCGTGGGCATAGGCGTTGAACCAGCCGAAGCCGATATTCGAGCAGGAAAACACCGCCATTCGCCAGCGCGTCGTCGGACCTTGCGGAAGGGTGCGCGTACGGCCGATCGGCGAGGTCGCGCCGTCGGGGGCGACGAAGCGGTAATAATACCAGCGATCGGGCGCGAGACCGTCGACCACCACCTTGCAACACCAGTCGCGCGTGGAGGCTGCGGTGACGCTCGCGCCGGCGACCGGACGGGTAAAGTCGATAGTTCCACTCAGTTCGACGGTCAGCCGCGTGTCCTGGGCACCGGCATACCGCGTCCATAAGAGAACGCGGTCGGGACCGGGCTCGCCGCTGGCGACGCCGTGGGTGAAGCTCTGGGCCGACTGCGCTGCGAGGGGGGCTGCCGAAGCAAGTCCCGCGCCGAGCAGTCCGCCCTTGAGCAGGGTGCGCCGGTCGAGCGGGGCTAGCGGGGTGGCGGCGGGCGGTTCGGCGGCGATCATCGTGGCTTCTCTCCTCGCGGTTCGCCTGCATCGCGCGAATGACGCCCCGATGACAAGGGGTCGTCTTCAGGGGACAAGCCTCCGCTCCAATTTGGAAAGGACGGTTGACATTGAGGGCGAATCATGACAAATACGCTTTACATCAAGATAAGGACCCTTGCCATGAAACAGATCCAACAAGCCCTCCTGCTCGCCGCGGCGATGATCGGGATCGCGCTGCTCTCGGTGGTCGACATCGTACCCGAGGAAATTGCCCAGTTCGCGCCCTTCGCGCTGCTCGCGCTGTTCCCGGGAGCATGGCTCGTCGGCAATCGCCGGAACTGCAACCCCTTCAAGCGGAGCAAGGCATGACCGCCGCCAACACCACGTCCCGCCTGCGCCATTCGGTTCCGCTCTGGGCCGCGATGACCTTCGCCAGCTTCGGCGGCGTCGCCGGCCTGGCTATGACCGGAGCCATCAACACGGCGACGACCATGATCCTGATGATCATTCCAGCCGCGCTGTTCTTCCAGATGATCCGGGTTGCCAACAACGCCGCGGTCGCCACCGCAAGCTGCGGTGGAAAGGGAGAGGCGCAGCGCGCATACATCAAGCGCGTGGCGATCTTCAGTTCGCTCTACCTCGTGGTATTCGCGATCCAGATCGCGGTGCTCAAGGCCGGCGATCCGCCGATGGCGCTGCGGGCGGCATTGAGCGTCTTGCCTGGACTGGCCGTGGTCGGGATCTTCTGGGCGATCGGTCGCCTGATCGTGGAGGAGCAGGACGAATTCCTGCGCATGCTGATCGTGCGCCAGGCCTTGATTGCGACCGGTTTCGCGCTGGGTGCGGCGACGATCTGGGGGTTTCTCGAAGTCGGTGGCGTGGTCCCGCATCTGGACGCCTATTGGGTCGCGGTCGTCTGGTTCTTCGGCCAGTTCATCGGTGCGGCGTCCAATCGCATCACCTATGGCAGCTGGGGCGCGTTGTGAAAAACCGGCTCAAGGTGCTGCGCGCCGAACGCAACTGGTCGCAGCAGGAACTGGCCGAGCGGCTTGCCGTCTCGCGCCAGTCGGTCAACGCGATCGAAACCGGGCGCTACGACCCGTCGCTTCCGCTCGCATTCAGGATAGCGCAAGTCTTCGAACTCCACATCGAGGATATCTTCGCGCCGGAAGAAGAGGGAGAAGGGCGATGAAGAAGATGACCAACGCCATCATGCTCGCGGCAACGCTGCTGCTGGTTGCTTCTTGCTCTGCGCCCGGCGTCTGCGACGATGCGCAGGATCGACTGACCCTGCCCGTCCTGATGTAGGACTGTCCCCGCCCGGCCGGACAAGCCCGGTTGATCCGGATACGATTTTCGCGACAACTCATTCCTCCTAAAGGGGGAATCGATGGACGAACAGGATGCGGGCGGGCACTCCGCTTTCCGCTTTCACGGCACTTGGCGCGAATTCGCCGCGATTGCCTTTCCGAACCTGCTGCTGACGATCGTAACGCTGGGAGTGTATCGCTTCTGGGCCAAGACGCGCGAGCGCAAATATCTCTGGGGTCGAACCCAGTTCATCGACGAGCGGCTCGAATGGACCGGCACGGGGCTCGAGCTGTTCTTCGGCTTCTTGCTGGTTTTGGTGTTGTTCTTCGGCCCGTATTTCTTCGTCAGTCTGGTGCTCAACCGGTTGGTCTTCGACAATCAACCGGGGCTCGCCGGAGCGCTGCTGCTGGGCGTGTTCGTCCTGACCTTCTACCTCGGCGGCGTCGCGCTGTTCCGTGCCTTGCGCTATCGCATGGGGCGGACCTACTGGCACGGCATCCGTGGCGGCAGCGACGATCGCGGCTGGTCCTATGGCTGGTCCTATGTTTGGAAATGGGCGGTCGGGTACCTCGTTCTCGGACTGCTTGTGCCCTGGGCGATGATCCAGCTCTGGAACGAGCGCTGGAACCAGATGAGCTTCGGCCCCTTTCGCTTCCGTGCCGAGGGCGATGCGGGCGATTTGATGAAGCGCTATTTGCTGTTCTACGCGGCGCCCTTCGTCTTTTTCGCCGCCGCGCTGGTGTTCGGCATCCTGATGGCGGCATCGGGCATCGCGGAGGGCGATTCGGATGTCGTGACTGCCGGCGCGGTAATCGGCTTCGTGTTGTTCTTTCTCGGCTTCTATGCGCTGATCGGCTTCATCGCCTTGTTCTATTACGCAAAATATTTCCGTGTCGCGATTTCCGGCCTGAGCCTCGAAAACCTCGATTTCCGCTTCGATGCGAGCACCCAGGACTGGTTCAAGCTGTTTCTGGTCGACATCCTGCTCGTCGTCGGCACGCTGGGGATAGGATGGATCTTCCTCACCTACCGCCACTGGAAATTCTTCGTCACCCACATGGAAGCCTATGGCGAGATCGATCTCGACCGGCTGACCCAGTCGGACACGCAGCGTTCCAAGCATGGCGAAGGCCTGCTCGATGCGTTCGACATGGGGGCGTTCTAGGCCGTGTCGCGCTTCCCGGCCTGGCATTACGACGGCTCCAGCGCGGTCCGGCGCTACGTCCTGATCGAACCGTTCGGGCCCGAATTCCGCGTGATCGAGGACGAGGCGGTCATCGGCGAATACAAGTTCGCCGATCTCACCTTCAATGACGACCAGGGCGAATACCTGACCTATCGCCATGCCGATATCGACGGCTGGCGGCTGGGCGTGAGCAATCCGCTCGCGCCGGAACTCGAAGGGCGGCTGCCCGCGCAGGTCCGTTATGGCGGCTTCATCGACCGGATCGGGCTGGCCAGGGCGGCGGTGATCCTTGCAGGGATCAGCGCCATCGCGGCGACCGTCTTCTTGACCGCACCGACCTGGATCGCCCCGCTCGTGCCGCAGAGCACCGAGGCGAGGATCGGCGAATTGCTGTTCGACGATTTCGGCGGGCGGGTGTGCTCGACGGCGGATGGCGACGCGGCGCTGGCGAAGCTCGTCGAAAAGCTCGACGGCACGGACGAGAACCTGCGCGTCGAAGTGGTCAACATGAACATGGTCAACGCGGTGGCGCTGCCCGGCGGGCGCGTCCTGCTGTTCGACGGCCTGCTCGCCGAGGCGGAATCGCCCGAGGAAGCCGCCGCCGTGCTCGGCCACGAGATCGGCCATGTGCGCAAACGCCACGTGATGCAATCGCTCCTGCGCCAGATGGGTCTTTCGGTGCTGCTCGGCGGAATGGACGGCGCTGGGGGATCGACCGTGTCAGGGCTGCTCTCGCTCAGCTATTCGCGCGATGCCGAACGCGAGGCCGACACCTACAGCATCGCACGGATGCAGGGCGCACGTATCTCGCCCGAGGGTGGAGCGGCCCTGTTCGATCGACTCGCGGGCGAAGGCGGTCCCGAAGGCTCGGCGCGGACGATGATCGGCTACATTTCGAGCCACCCGCATTCGGACGAGCGCGCCGATGCGTTTCGCGAGGCAGCCGAGGGTGGCGATTACGACCCGGCGCTCAGCGATACCGAGTGGCGCGCGCTGCAGGACATGTGCGCGGAGGATCCCGACGTCGCGGAAAGCGCGTCGATCATCAGCCTTCCCGTCGACGAAGCTCGCAAAGGGCGCGACGACGAAGCAGAAGAATCGGTTGCTTCGCCCGTGCCGGTTCGCGACCAACGCGCGCGATGACCGACCCCCTTTTCCTCGACCTGTGCGATGGCCGCCGGATCGCTTATCGGCTCGCTGACGGGCAGGGGCCGCTGCTGGTGTTCCTGCCGGGCTACCTTTCGGACATGGAGGGCAGCAAGGCGACCGCACTCTTCGACTGGGCGTCGCGCAATGGCCGCGCCTGCCTCCTGCTCGATTATTCGGGCTGCGGTTCGAGCTCGGGCGAATTCGCGGAAGGCTCGCTGAGCCGCTGGCGCGACGAAGTGGTGGCACTGGTCGGGTATGTCGGCGGCAGCGAAGGCGATGACCGCGCAGTGCTGGTCGGCTCTTCGATGGGCGGCTGGCTGATGCTGCTCGCGGCACGCGCGCTGGGCGATCGTTGCGCCGGGCTGGTCGGGATCGCGGCAGCGCCAGACTTTACCGACTGGGGCTACGATGCGCACCAGAAGCGCAAACTAGCCGACGGCGAAACGATCCACGAGGACAACGATTACGGCTACCCGCCCACGCCCACCCATCCCGGTTTCTGGGCCGACGGGCAGGCCAATCGCCAGCTCGAGGGCGCGATCCCGCTGACCTGCCCGGTGGTGCTGCTCCACGGACAGCGCGACAACGAGGTGCCGTGGGAGGTCTCGCTGCGACTGGCCGACAAGCTCGGTTCAGACGATGTGCAGGTCCTGCTGGTCAAGGATGCCGATCACCGCATGTCGCGCGATATCGATGTCGCGCGGTTGCTCGATACGATCGCTTCCTTTCTAGACCGCCTGAAAGACCACGCGTGATAGCCACCGCTTTCCTCGCCACCGCATTGCAATCGGCCAGCCTGCCGATCGCGCAGGACCCGCGCCTGGCAGAATGCCTCGCACAGGCGCGCCGCGATCCGACCACCGCGATCGCCAATGGCGGCAGCTGGCTGGGCGAAACCTCGGGTTCGGGGAGCGCAGCGCCCCAGACCTGCCTCGGGATCGCCTATACCAGCCTGTTGCGCTGGCAGGCAGCGAGCGATGCCTTCCTCGCCGCGCGCGATGCGACGCCCGAAACCGACCGCGCCGGACGCGCGCGACTCGGGGCGATGGCAGGCAATGCGCTGCTCGCCGTGCCCGCTCCGCTCGAAGCGTTGCCGACCCTGCGCATGGCACGAGACGACGCCCGCGCGGCCGGTGAAACCGAGCTCGCCGGCGAAACCGCGGTCGATCTCGCGCGTGCCTTCGTTGCGCTCGAGCAAGTCGAAGATGCCGAGGCGGCGCTCGCCGATGCGCGCGCGGATGCGCCGCAATTCGCGCTCGGCTGGCTGCTTTCTGCCACACTCGCACGGCGGACCGGCGACCTCGCAAGCGCGCAGGGCTTCATCGAAACCGCCATCGGCCTCGCGCCCGAAGACCTTGAAGCGGGGCTCGAGGCAGGCGTTATCGCCGCGCTCGACGGGCGCGAGGATGCGGCGCGGGCTAGCTTCGAGTCGGTTGTCGCGCTGGCGCCCGATTCCAAACAGGCCGACCGCGCCCGGGCCTATCTCGCGCAGCTTGCCGAGTGAGCGCACATCGCGCTCCGTTCCGTAGCGGAAACCGCTTCGTCCCGGACGCCACTACAAGCCCTTGCGATAGTTCGGAGCGAAGCGCATAGGCCCGCCCGGAGACCCGCGCCGTCGCGCGTGGGAGAGGATTGGACAGCCGGCTGGAGCATTGCATGGCGGCGAATAAGAAAGCGGCGGCAGCGTCCGGCGCGAAGGCGAATACCAAGCGCGTTCCGCGCAAACTGGCGGAGGAGATCGGCAGGCGCATCGCCGGTTCGCTATTGCCCGACGAGCCCGAACTCACCGGCAAGGCCTTGGACGAGGCGGCGAAATTCACCGCGCGCACCGCGATGCAGCGCGACGCGGACGAACCCACCTTCGCGATCGAGACGATCAGCGGTTCGGCATCCGAACGCTTCATGCGGATCGCGATCGTCAACGACGACATGCCGTTCCTGGTCGATTCCATTGCGCTGACCCTCGCCAATGCAGGTGCCGCGATCCATCGCCTCGTTCACCCCGTATTGTGCGTGGAGCGCAACGCAAAGGGGCGTCTCGAGGACGTGCCGAAGAACCCCGCGAAAGACTGTCGGCGCGAGTCGATGATCTATATCGAGACCGACCGGATCGATGCGAAGCATCGCCACGAGCTCGAAAAGGCGATCGCCTCGACCCTGGCGGACACGCGCGCCGCGGTGACCGACTGGCCCAGGATGCAGGAACTGATGGCGGCCGATGCCGAACGGCTCGGCGATTCCGAAAGTGCTGCGCTGCTGCAGTGGCTCAACGCCGGCAACCTCACCCAGCTCGGGCACATTACCCGCTATCGCGACGGTTCGCACAGCGACGTCCTCGGCATCTGCCGCAAGAGCAGCAAGTCGGTGCTGTTCGACCAGAGCTACGATCGCGCGTTCAAGTGGTTCGAGGATGCTGCCGACGGTTCGCGCTCGAAGGGCGCGCTGATCATCAAGTCGAACCGGCTGAGCAAAGTCCACCGCCAGGTCCCGCTCGACCTGTTCATCGTTCCTGTCCGAGAGCAGGGCAAGGTCACCGCGCTGTCGGTCCATGCCGGCGTCTGGACCAGCGCCGCGCTGGCGACCACGCCGACCGAGATTCCTGTCTTGCGTTCGCGGCTCGGCGAGCTGATCGCCAAGTTCGATTTCGATCCCGGCGGCCATGCCGGCAAGGCACTGGTGCATGCGCTGCGCACCCTCCCGCACGATCTGGTGATCGGGTTCGAGGCCGACGACCTCGAACGCATCGTCACCGCGATGATGAGCCTGACCGATCGGCCGCGGCCCAAGCTGTCGATGGTGCAGGCCCCGCTTGCCCGGCACCTCTTCGCCTTCGTCTGGCTGCCGCGCGACACGATGTCGACCACGGTGCGCAAGCAGATCCAGGACATGCTCGGCGATGCCGCCGACGCCACGCTGCTCGACTGGAGCCTGACGATCGAGGGCGGCAATCTGGCCATGCTCCGCTTTGTCTACGATATCCGCGACGGGCAGAAGACGCCCGAAGAAGCGCCGCTCGATGAACGGCTGCAGGCAATGGTTCGCGGCTGGAGCGAAGCGGTCGAAGGCGAGCTCGCCAACCATGAGGAATCAAGCCGCGCGGCGGCAATTGCAGCCCGCTACGCCCCTGCGTTCCCCCTTGGCTACCGGGCGAATTACGGCCCGCTCGAGGCGGCGACCGATATCCGGCGGCTGCGCAACCTGTCCGACGAACAAGGTGCCGATGGCGCGCCCATGCGCGGCGCGCGGCTCCATCGCCTGCCAGACGACCAGGGCAACCGGCTGCGGCTGAAAGTCTACCAGAAGAAGGGCGTGCTCGCGCTTTCGGATGCAGTGCCCGCGCTCGAGAATTTCGGGTTCCGCGTGCTCGGCGAGGTTCCGACCCGGCTCGAGGACGGCGAACTCGGCACGATCCACGATTTCGAGCTCGGCCTGCCGGTCGGGGTCACCGCCGAACGCCTGCTCGAGCGCGCCGAGCCGATCGAGGCGGCGATCGCCGAAGTGCTCAACGGCAATGACGAGAACGATTTCTTCAATTCGTTGATCGTCGCCACCGGCCTCGCCGCGCAGGAAGCCGAGTGGCTCCGGGCCTGGTTCCGCTACCTCCGCCAGACCGGGATGGGCTTCGGCCTTCCTACCGTCGTCGCGGCGCTCCAGCATGCGCCCGACGTCACGCGCTCGCTCATCGCCCTGTTCCGCGCGCAGCACGATCCCGACCATGGCAAGGATCGCGATGGCGCGGCGAAGAAAGCGCGCGATGCGGTCCGCCGTGGCCTGGTGAAGGTGAAGGCAATCAACGACGACCGCCTGCTTCGGCTCTATTCGAGCACGATCGACGCGATCCTGCGCACCAACGCATTCGCCCCGCTGGGCGAGGACGCGCTGGCATTCAAGTTCGATTCCTCCAAGGTCCCGGGCCTGCCCAAGCCGCTGCCGTGGCGCGAGATCTTCGTCTATTCGCGCCGCGTCGAAGGCATCCACCTGCGCGCCGGCCCGGTCGCGCGCGGGGGCCTGCGCTGGTCCGACCGGCGCGACGATTTCCGCACCGAGGTGCTCGGCCTGATGAAGGCTCAGCGCGTCAAGAACGCGGTCATCGTGCCGACCGGTGCCAAGGGCGGCTTTTATCCGAAGCAACTGCCCGATCCCTCGCAGGATCGCGATGCCTGGCTGGCCGAGGGGCAGGCAAGCTACGAAGTCTTCATCCGCGCATTGCTCTCGATCACCGACAACATCGTCGACGACAAGGTCGTGCATCCGGAACGCGTCGTCATCCACGACGGCGAGGATCCCTATTTCGTCGTCGCCGCCGACAAGGGCACCGCGACCTATTCCGACGTCGCCAACGGGATCGCCGACGATTTCGGTTTCTGGCTCGACGACGCCTTCGCCTCGGGAGGATCGAAGGGCTACGATCACAAGGCGATGGGGATCACCGCTCGCGGCGCGTGGGTTTCGGTCCAGCGTCATTTCCTCGAAATGGGCGTCAATGTGCAGGAAGACCCCATTGAGGTCGTCGGCGTCGGCGACATGTCGGGCGACGTGTTCGGCAACGGCATGCTGCTGTCGAAAGCGATCAAGCTCGTCGCCGCGTTCGACCATCGCGACATCTTCATCGATCCCGATCCCGATCCGGCAGTCAGCTGGAAGGAGCGCTCGCGCCTGTTCAAGCTCGGCCGGTCGAGCTGGAAGGATTACGACACGGCGAAGATTTCGGCGGGCGGCGGGGTGTTCTCGCGCTCGGAGAAGTCGATCGCATTGAGCGAGCAGGCGCGCAAGGCGCTGGGAATCGAGGACAAGTCGGTCGATCCCGAAGCGCTGATGCAGGCGATCCTCAAGGCACCCGCCGACCTGCTGTGGTTCGGCGGCATCGGCACCTATGTGAAGGCCAGCAGCGAGGCCAACAGCCAGGTCGGCGACCCGGCCAACGACGCGATCCGGGTCGACGGTTCGGAGTTGCGGGTCAAGGCGATCGGCGAAGGCGCCAATCTCGGCATCACGCAGGCCGGGCGCATCCAGTTCGCGCTCGAAGGAGGCCGGATCAACGCCGACTTCATCGACAATTCCGCCGGGGTCGATTGCTCGGACAACGAGGTCAATATCAAGATCGCGCTCGCCGCGGCGAAGCGCAATGGCGAGCTGACCGAACAGCGCCGCGTCAACCTGCTCGAGAAGATGACCGACGAGGTCGCCGAGATCGTGCTCGACGACAACCGCCTCCAGGCGCTCGCGCTGTCGATCGCCGAACGCGGCGGGGCGCAGGCGACCGGCTCCTATGTCCGCCTGGTCGAGGCGCTCGAAGATCGCGGCTATCTCGATCGCCGGACCGAGGGGATCGCCGACGGGGCCTCGCTGGTTCGCCGCGCCAATGACGGCCAGGGCCTGATGCGACCCGAACTCGCGGTGCTGCTGTCCTCGTCGAAACTCGTGCTGCAGGACGCGATCGAAGGTAGTCCGCTGCCCGAGGACCCGGCACTCGAACGCGAGCTGTTCGCCGCCTTCCCCGAACCGATGCGCAAGAAGTTCAAGGGCGAGATCGAAGGTCATCGTCTGCGGCGCGAGCTGATCGCGACCAAGCTTTCGAACCTGATCATCAACCGGATGGGGGTCAGCCACCCGTTCGAACTGGTCGAGGAAGAAGGCGTGACGCTGGCGCAGGTCGCGTCGGCCTTCGTCGCGGCTGACCGGTTGTTCGACCTGCCCGCGTTGTTCGAGCGGATCGAAGAGACGCCGATGGACGAACAGGCCCGGCTCGAACTGTTCGACCGCGTCGCCTGGGCGATCCGCACCCATATCGCCGACCTGTTGCGCAGTGGCGGCGGCGATTGCCATCCGAGCGAATTGGTGAAGAAGCTCTCGCCCGGCATCACCAAGCTCGACAAGGCCAAGCAGCGGCTCCTCGCCGAGGAAGGCAAGGCCTATTCGAACCGCATCCGCACCAAGCTGAGCGAAGCCGGTGCACCGAGCGAACTGGTGGAGGAAATCGCCGAACTGTTCGAACTGGACGGCGCTGTCGGCCTCGTCCAGCTGGCCTGCGACAGCGATGTCCAGCCGGTGCAGCTGACCAAGGCCTTCATCCAGCTTGGCCGCGAATTGGGTCTCGACTGGGCGCAGACCACGGCCTCGCAGATGAATCCGTCCGACCCGTGGGAGCGGCTGCTGGTCGCGGGACTGGCACAGGATTTCCAGCACATGCGGCTGGCGTTCCTGCGCCGCGTCGGGCGCGGCAAGTTGGCGAAGGACCCGGTCAAGGCGGTGGACAACTGGTCGGACAAGCACGCCCCGGCGATCGCACAGTTCCGAGCCATGGTCGGCCGTGCGCAGAACGCGGTGCCCGTAACCGCGCCGATGCTCGCCCAGATCGCCAGCCAGGCGCGCAACCTGCTGCTGCGCTAGGCGATGGCGGACGCTGCCGATGTCGTGATCGTCGGGACCGGCCATGCCGGGGCCCAATGCGCGATCGCGCTGCGGCAGCGCGGCTTCGAAGGAACGGTGCGCCTGCTGGGGCGCGAGCCGGACCCGCCCTATGAGCGCCCGCCGCTGAGCAAGGAATACCTCGCCGGAGCCAAGCCGTTCGAACGAATCCTGCTGCGGCCCGAGAATTTCTGGGCCGCCAAGGGGATCGACTGGCAGGGCGGAGCCGAGGTCGTCGGGGTCGATCCGGACGCTCGGACAGTCGAGCTGGCGAGCGGCGAGGAGCTTTCCTACGGCACGCTGGTCTGGGCCGCTGGCGGCGAGGCGCGGCGGCTGTCATGCCCCGGTGCGGACCTCGCAGGCGTCCATGCGATCCGCCGCCGCACCGATACCGATGCGCTGCGCACCGCGATCGAGGCGGGCGCGGGCCGCGTGGCGGTGATCGGCGGCGGCTATATCGGGCTCGAGGCGGCGGCAGTGCTGCGCGGGCTCGGGATCGGGGTCACGGTGTTCGAGCAGGAAGACCGCCTGCTCAAGCGCGTCGCCGGGCGCGAGATTTCCGATTTCTACGCCGCCGAGCACGGCGCGCAGGGGGTGGATATCCGGCTCGGCGCCGAAGTGGTCGCGCTCGAGGGTGAAGGCGCCGTCACCGGCGTCCGCCTAGCAAGCGGAGAAACCGTCCCGACCGACCTTGTGATCGCCGGCATCGGACTGGTGCCCAATATTGCACCCTTGCTGAGCGCCGGCGCGGTCGGCAGTGGCGGGGTCGATGTCGACGAGAACTGCCATACCTCGCTCGACCACGTCTATGCGATCGGTGATTGCGCGCTGCACGCCAACCGCTTCGCCGGCGGCGAGGTGATCCGGCTCGAGTCGGTCCAGAACGCCAACGACATGGCCAATACCGCCGCGCGCGCGATCGTGGACGAGCCGGTGCCCTACGATGCGGTGCCGTGGTTCTGGTCGAACCAGTACGACCTCAGGCTGCAGACGGTGGGACTGTCGAACACGCATGACGAGCGTGTGCTGCGCGGCGATCCGGCCAGCCGCAGTTTTTCGGTGGTCTACCTGCGGAATGGCCGCGTGGTGGCGCTCGACTGCGTCAACGCGACCCGCGACTATGCCCAGGGACGACGGCTGGTCGAAGCCGGAACGCAGGCGCCGGTCGAGGCGCTGGCCGACCCCGAGATCCCGCTCAAGTCGTTGCTGTAAGCCGTGCGGCGGCCCATTCGGCCGCCTCGGCGACCACCGGATCGGGGTCTTCGCGCAACACGCCGACCTGATCGAGCAATCCGTGTTCCCCGCTGTTCCCCGCCGCGATAAGGCAATTGCGCACGAAGCGATTGCGCCCGATCCGCTTGATCGGCGAGCCCGAAAACAGCGAACGGAAGCCTGCATCGTCGAGCGCGAGGAACTCGGCGAGGCGCGGCGCGACGAGTTCGGCCCGCGGGAGGAATTCCTTCCACCGATGCGCGGTATCGGCGAACTTGTTCCACGGACACACGGCGAGGCAATCGTCGCAGCCATAGATCCGGTTCCCCATGGCGGCGCGGAATTCCTCGGGGATCGGCCCTGCATGTTCGATCGTGAGGTAGGAGATGCAGCGCCGTGCATCGAGCTTGTACGGCTGCGGGAACGCATCGGTCGGGCAGGCGCGTTGGCAATCGTCGCATGATCCGCAACGGTCGGGATGGTCGGGGTCGGGCGCGAACGGCAGATCCGAATAGACCGCGCCGAGGAACAGCCAGCTGCCGTGCTCGCGGCTGACGAGGTTGGTGTGCTTGCCCTGCCACCCCAGCCCCGCCTTCTGGCCAAGCGGCTTTTCCATCACCGGCGCGGTGTCGACGAACACCTTGACCTGTCGCTCGCCCAGCCCCTCCTTCGTTGCTTCGGCGACCAGCCAGCGCGCCAGTGCCTTGAGCTTTTTTTTCACCGCGTCGTGATAGTCGCGTCCCTGCGCATAGACCGAGATCCGCGCGCGATCGGGTTCGTCTTCCAGCGCGAGTGGATCGGTCGACGGCGCATAGCTCGCCCCCAGCGCAATCACGCTTCGGGCTTCTGGCCAGAGCGATTGCGGGCCTTGGCGTTGATGCGCGCGCGCTTCCATCCAGCCCATCTCGCCATGCATGCCTTCGCCGATCCAGGCATGCAGCCGCGCGCCCGTCGCCGGGTCGTCTTTTGCCGCCGCGAAGCCGACCGCATCGAAACCGAGCTGCACCGCCTCGTCGCGCAAGCGATCCTGTAGCGCCGCGAGGCTGTCGGGCGATGGAGCTTTAACCTTTGGCGCGCTAGGTGCAGTCATCGGTACGAGTGGCTAGACAGGACGGGCATGGTGCACAAGCTGGCGATCGAGGCACACGGGCTGCTCAAGCGCTTCGAGGGGACCCTCGCGGTCTCGGGCGTCGACCTCGCCGTACCAGAAGGTTCGATCTACGGCATCCTCGGCCCCAACGGCGCGGGCAAGACCACCACGATCCGCATGCTGCTGGGGATCATCGACCCCGACGAAGGTACGCGCACCCTGCTCGGTTCGGACGATCCGGTGTCGATGGCGCATGCCGTGGGCTATCTGCCGGAAGAGCGAGGGCTCTACCCGGCGATGAAGGCCTACGAGGCGATCGCCTTCCTTGGTGCGCTGCGCGGCCTGCCGCTCGACGAAGGGCGGCGGCGCGGGCGTGAGCTGCTCGAAGGCTACGGCCTCGGCTATGCGGCCGAACGGCAGGTGCGCCAATTGTCGAAAGGCATGGCGCAGACCGTCCAATTGCTCGGTACGCTGGTGCACAGGCCGCGCCTCGTGGTGTTCGACGAGCCGTTTTCGGGCCTCGATGCGATCAACCAGGGCAAGCTCGAAACACTGATTCGCGATCTCGCCAGCGACGGCACGACGGTGATCTTCTCGACCCATGTCATCGCCCATGCCGAGCGGCTGTGCGACGAGGTGGCGATCATCGCGGGCGGCGAGGTGCCGTTCGCCGGGCCGGTCGACGAGGCACGCGACCGCATCCGGCCGCGCGTTCGGCTGGAAACGGCGGCGCGCGACGGTCGCTGGCGCGATGCCTTGCCCGAAGGCACCCGGCCCGAAGGCGCATTCTGGAATTTCGAACTGCCCGAAAGTGGGGTCGAACCGCTCCTGCGCGCGCTGATCGAAGGCGAGGCGGGGATCCAGTCGCTCTCGATCGAACGCGCGGGGCTGCACGACGCCTTCGTCGAAATCGCGGGCGAGGCGGCGGCGCGCCAGCTCGAGGCGGATATGACGGGAGAGACCCGATGAGCGAAGAACGCATCGAGGAGCATACCGGCCGCCTCAGCCGCTGGCAGGCGGCGATGGTGATCGCGCGGCGCGATTTCGTCGCGATCCTGTTCAGTCGCACCTTCATCTTTTTCCTGCTTGGACCGCTTTTCCCGATCATTGTCGGGGCGCTGGCGGGCGGGATCGGGTCGTCGGTGCGCGACCAGGTCGACCAGCCCGAACTCGGCGTGATGCTCGATGGAGCGGAAACGATCCGCCTCGGCGAAGCCCATGCCCGGCTCTATCCGCAGATGGGCGGCGCGCTGCCCGCGATCCAGCAAGTCGAGGAGGGCGATCCGCGAACCGCCTTGCAGGACAATGCGCGCAATCTCGGCGCGATCCTTTCGGGGTCGATCGATCGACCTATCCTGGTGGGAACGCAGGACCAGATCGCCAGCTGGCACGGGCCGGTCGGCTTGCTGCTCGCCGAAGCCAGGCGCGACGGCGCACCGCTCGCACGGCCTTCGATCGCACTCGTCCCGACCGCCACGAGCACCGCCGACGTCACCCGCTCGCGGCTCGTCACCGCGCAATCGGGACAGGTGCTGCTGTTCCTGCTGATCATGTTGCTGGCGGGGATGGTCCTGTCCAACCTCGTCGAGGAAAAGGGCAACAAGGTGATCGAGATCCTCGCCGCGGCGATCCCGATGGAATCGGTGTTCCTCGGAAAGCTCTTCGCGATGCTCGCCGTCTCGATGGTCGGGATCGTGGTGTGGCTCGGCGTGGGGGGCGCGATCTATCTCGGCGCGGGCAACAGCATTCCGGTGCTGCCCGAACCGGCGGTCGGCTGGCCGCTCTTCATCGCCTTCGGGGTGGTCTATTTCTCGATGGGCTACCTCCTGCTCGGTTCGCTGTTTCTCGCGATCGGGTCGCTCGCGACCACGGTGCGCGAGGTGCAGACCCTCTCGATGCCAGTCACCATGCTCCAGCTCGTGGTGTTCTTCTTCGCCAGCTATGCGCTCGCAGCGACGGGCACTTGGGTCGAATGGTTCGCGATTCTCTTCCCCTTCAGCTCGCCCTTCGCGATGTTCGCGCGCGCGGCGATCGATCCGGCGCTGTGGCCGCACCTGCTGGCGATCGGCTGGCAGGCGGCGAGCGTCGCGCTGTTCGTCACCATCGGCGCGCGCCTGTTCCGTCGCTGGGTGATGAAGAGCGGCCCGCGCGGCGCGAAGAAGCGCAGCGCCTGGTCCCGGCTATTCGGTCGCAAAACGAAACTGACTTGACTCGGAGGCCCGCCCGGCATCATTCCTGCAGGGGGAGAGACCATGACCGACCAAGCGCACGCCTATCCGGGTGAGTACCGTTCCGCGCCGACCGCCTATGCGGCGCTGAGCGAGTATCTCGAGAGCCATCCGGACCACCAGCTGCACCATCCGCACCCCTTCGATGTCAGCCGCTCGGACATCTATCTCGAGGATCGATGGCAGCCGATCTTTGCCGAGATGCGCGCCATGGGCCCGCTCCACTATGTCGACGAAAGCCCGTTCCGGCCGCATTGGAACGTGGTCTCGCACAAGGCGATCGCGCATGTCGAAGCGCTGCCCGACCTGTTCTCCTCCTCGTGGGAATATGGCGGGATCACCATCCTCGACCGGGCCGAGGACGTCGCACCCGAAGAAGCTTTCGAACTGCCGATGTTCATCGCCATGGACCGGCCCGAACACACCGCACAGCGCCGTACCGTGTCCCCGGCCTTCACCCCCACCGAGATGAAGCGGCTCGAGGAAAGCATCCGCCGCCGCACGGGGACATTGCTCGACAGCCTGCCGATCAGCGAGCAGTTCGACTGGGTCGAGAAGGTCTCGATCGAGCTCACCACGCAGATGCTGGCGATCCTGTTCGGATTTCCATGGGAGGACCGCCACCTGCTGACCTACTGGTCCGACTGGGCGGGCGACACCGAGCTCGCCACCGTGCGCGAACTCGACAAGCTGCGGCAAGACATCCTGCGCGAGATGGGCAGCTATTTCGGGCAGCTCTGGTCCGATCGCGCCAAGGGCGAACAGGGCAAGGACCTGATCTCGATGATGATTCGCTCGGACAGCATGAACCACATGAGTCCGCAGGAGTTCATCGGCAATCTCGTGCTCCTGATCGTCGGCGGCAACGATACTACCCGCAACACGATGAGCGGCATCGTCCATGCGTTTCACGAATTTCCCGAACAGCGCATCGCGTTCGAGAACGACAGCTCGCTGATTCCCAACGCGGTGCAGGAATGCATCCGCTACCAGACCCCGCTCGCGCATATGCGCCGGACCGCGACCGAGGATACCGAACTGTTCGGCAAGAAGATCGCCAAGGGCGACAAGCTGGTGCTCTGGTATCTCTCCGCCAATCGTGACGAGGAAGTATTCGAGAATCCCGACCAGCTCGATATCCGGCGCGAGAACGCCCGCCGCCATCTCGCTTTCGGATACGGCATCCACCGCTGCGTCGGCGCGCGGCTGGCCGAGCTCCAATTGCGGGTGCTGCTCGAAGAGATGCACAAGCGGCGGCTCCACGCCAACGTCACCGGCAAGGTCGAGCGCACGCGCGCCAATTTCGTCCACGGTTTCCGCAAGCTCGAGGTCGAACTCAAGCGCTTCTGAACTGAAACCAAACTGCGTCCCGTTCCGTATCTAGGAGTATGACGACGCGAAAATTTCACTTCACCCGCCGCAAGGCGCTCGGGCTCGCGGGCACCGGTGCACTGCTCGGTTTCGTCGCCTTCTCGTCGGGGAGCCCGGTTTCTGCCAAGGGATTCCCGGTCCGGCGGAGCGAGGCCGAATGGCGCCGGCGGCTCACGAGGCAGCAATTCTACATCCTGCGCGAAGCCGGCACCGAGCTGCCCCATTCGTCGCCGCTCAACGACGAGAAGCGCAAGGGAACCTATCACTGCCGGGGCTGCGACAATGCGGTGTTCTCGTCGACGGCCAAGTATGAAAGCGGGACCGGCTGGCCGAGCTTTTGGAAGCCGATCCGCGGCGCGGTCGGCACCGAAGCAGATTACCGGCTGGTGGTCCCGCGCACCGAGGTTCATTGTGCCGATTGCGGCGGGCATCTCGGACACGTCTTCGACGACGGGCCGAAGCCCACCGGCAAGCGCTGGTGCATGAACGGCGCGGCGATGAAGTTCAGGCCCGCATGACGATGCAGGCGGTGACCTAGCCGGTCGCCTCGATCTGCGTCGGGGTGATATCGGCCAATCCTTCTTCGTTCGAGCCCTTCCCGCGCTGGAGCTGGCTGGCGAGCAGTGCGAGTTCGTCGAAACGGAAGGTATCGTCGAATACGAGGCCGTAGGTATCGCCCTTGCGCCAGCGGACCTGCGCGGCGACGGTGCGAAGGCCCTTGATCTCGAGCCGCAAGCGCTGGTCGCGGGCCAGGGGGTGCTGCGTCTCGATCCGCGCGCCCTGCTGCGAGAGGTTGAATACCTTCGCCGAAACTTTCTGGATCCCGACAAGGATATGCGTTTCGAGCGCCAGTTTGAGTCGAACGCCGCGCTTGGGATAGGGGGTCAGCTCGTTGATCAGTTCCTCGAGCTCGATTTCCCTGGCAAAGCGGAAGCCGGCTTCGCTCTCGTTTTCCCACATCTTCTCGACGTCGTAGCAAAGCTCCGAGGCAAGCTCGAGCTGCATCTCCTTCGCGTCGGGGAGCTTGTGGTAGATCTTGGCGCGGAATCCGGTGGTCGAAGCATCGCGCAGGACGCACAGGAACTCACCCTTGGGAGTCACCAGCTTGCCGGTGCGCATCAGTAGGCGCAGGCGCTCTGCGCCACGCTGGTCCCGCGCGTCGGCTGGCACGTCCGAATCTTCTGAATTCTGATGAACCCCGGAGGTGTCCACGCGGTGCTCCTGAACGTATCCCCTTGCGCGGAAATCGCCACGCGGAAGCAAGGGTTACGTCTGACTGGTTAACACTCGGCAAACGCCGCGCTGACGCAGAACGCGTAACCCGATCGGCAGCCCGCTGAAAAACCGGCGAACGCCCGTGCGACCGGGCCCGGCGCCGCGATTTCCGGTGGTGCGGGTGGTGGGACTCGAACCCACACGATCAAGGATCAGGGGATTTTAAGTCCCCGGCGTCTACCATTCCGCCACACCCGCACACGGCGGCGGGCCTAGCGGGTGCGAACGCTATCTGTCTATCGGGGAAGCGAAAGCGTCAGTCGTTGAGCCGTTCGCGAATCGCCTTGCCGGCCTTGAAAAAGGGGACTGACTTGGCCGGTACCTCGACCGCTTCGCCTGTGCGCGGGTTGCGTCCGGTGCGGGCTTCGCGCTGGCGCGTCGAAAAGGCCCCGAAACCGCGCAGCTCGACCCGCCCGCCATCGGCGAGCTGGTTGGCGATCTCATCGAAGAAAATGTCGACGACCTGTTCGACGTCTTCCTGACGCATGTCGGGATGCTTGCGTGATAGGGTGTGGACCAGTTCGGACCGGATCATAGTTTTCCCTCCAATCGCCAGCCGGTGCGACCCGTCTATCCGGTTGGAACTACGAAATGTTGTCCACTTCCGTGCCAGAGCGCGCGCGCCGGCGCAATGGGCTAGGGATTTTGCCGGAGGGGGCGGAAAGGTCAGCTTGTCTCGAGCAGATCGTCCATCGCGATGCCGAGCCGGTCGATCCGTGCGCGGATCGCGGGCCACTCCTCGCCGATGAAGCGCTTGCGCTCCTGCCGCAGCAGGGCGGAACGCGCGCCGGTCGCAACGAACATGCCGATCCCGCGTCGCACCTCGACCTGGCCGTCCTGCTGGAACTGCTGGTAGGCCTTGGCGACGGTGAGCGGGTTGGCGCCTTCCTGCGCCGCGAACGCGCGTACCGAAGGGAGCATCTCGCCTTCCCCATAGCGCCCGTCGATGATCGCGGCGGCGATCTTGTCGCGCAGTTGCAGGTAGATCGGGCGGGTGTCGGAATCGCTCATGGGTGAAGCAGTGCCATAATACAGCGTGGCGCGTCAAGGAGCGAATCCCTGCAAAATCGGCGCGTGACCGCCGATTAACCGCTTCACACGCGCGATTCATCCGCTAGGGTGCCCGCTTTCCGCCCCGGGGAGGGCGATCAAGACAATAAATGGGGAAGGTTCCTTAATGAAAGACATCGGACTTTGGCAGGAGGCGGACTGGATCGCGGCGATCGCCGCGGTGGTTCTCTCGCTGTTCCTTATCGCGGGCGCGTTTGCCGTCACGCGCAAGCAGCCGGAAGTGGGGGGGCATCCGAAAGGCCTCTACATCCTGTTCTTCGCCGAAATGTGGGAGCGTTTTTCCTATTACGGGATGCGCGCCCTCCTGATTTTCTACCTGACCCAGCATTGGCTCTACAACGATAGCCGTTCGAACATCATCTACGGCGCCTATGTCAGCCTGGTGTACATCACGCCGGTGCTTGGCGGCTGGATCGCCGACCGCTATCTCGGTCAGCGCAAGGCTGTCCTGTTTGGCGCGGTCCTCCTTACGCTCGGCCATTTCTTCATGGCGTTCGAGGGTGACGGTGCGCTTGGCCAGGACAACCCGATGATCAGTGTTTTCTGGCTCGCCCTGTCGCTGATCATCGTCGGCTCGGGCTTCCTCAAGGCCAATATCTCGGTGATCGTGGGCCAACTCTATCCGCGCACCGACGTGCGTCGCGACGGCGCCTATACGATCTTCTACATGGGGATTAACGTTGGCGCGGCGATCGGTACGATCCTCGCCGGTTACCTTGGTGTGACGCTCGGCTGGGCCTATGGCTTCGGTGCCGCCGGCCTCGGCATGTTGCTCGGCCTCGTTGTGTTCGTGCTTGGCAAGCCGCTGCTGCTTGGTCAGGGCGAACCGCCCAAGCCGCTCTCCAAGAACACCGAGTACACCATGTACGGCATCGGCCTGGTCGGCGTCGTGATCATGTGGTTCCTGATCCAGTACCAGTCGGTCGTGGGTGGCCTCATGCTGGTTTCGGGTATCGCGCTGCTCGGATACGTGCTGGTTGAGGCGTTCCGACTGGAGAAGGAGCCGCGCGAGCGGATGTTCGCAATCCTGTTCCTGATCGCGTTGCAGCCGCTGTTCTGGGGACTGTTCGAACAGGCCGGCGGTTCGCTGAACCTGTTCACCGATCGCTATATCGACCTGGGTGGCGTGCCTGCCCCGATCTTCCAGTCGATCAATCCGATCTACATCATCCTGCTGGCCCCGGTGTTCGCCGGGCTGTGGACCTTCCTCGGCAAGCGCGGGCTCGAGCCCTCCACGCCGGCCAAGTTCGGGCTCGGCCTCGTCCAGCTCGGCTTCGGCTTCCTGGTCCTGGTGTGGGGTGCGGCCACGGTCGGCGTCGATGCCAAGATCCCGGTGCTGTTCCTGTTCGGGATATACCTGTTCCACACGACCGGCGAACTGTGCCTCTCGCCAGTGGGCCTCTCGGCGATGAACCGCCTGGCTCCGCGGCACCTGGCCAGCCTGATCATGGGCGCCTGGTTCTTTGCCACGGCGGGCGGCAACTATGTCGCCGGCATGATCGGCGCCGCCACCGGTGGTGAGGACGGCGAGATGACGCGCGAAGCAACGCTCTCGATCTACCAGCAGATCGGCTGGGTCGCGATCGGCGTCGGTGTGTTCGTCATCCTGATCGCGCGTTTCGTGAAGAAGCTGATGCATCTCGAGACGCTGGCGGACGACGAAGTCGGCGACGATCTTCTGGGTCAGTCCGAAGGACCGGGAGAAGCCCAGGGCGCGGGCATCCACCCGGCGGTCGATCCGAACCGCAGCTAAAGGCAAACGGCAAGGGCGCGGAGACTTCGGTCCCCGCGCCCTTTCTTTTTTCAATTTCCGAATTTTCCGACTGGGGGCTTCCATGAACCGAACGATCCGAATGGCGCTTTGCGCCGGCGCTGCGAGCCTGATGCTCGGTGCCTGCGCTTCGACGGGGGCGACCGAGCCCGACAGCGCGCCTGCCGCGCGCGAAACTCGCGCCGACGATGGCTCGGTGCCTTTCGCCTCGACCTACGAGCGCTATCCCGGCGCACCCACGGCGCTGGTCGGCGCAACGATCTACGATGGCACCGGCGGCGAAATCCGCGGCGGAACCGTGCTGTTTGCCGATGGCAAGGTGGTCGGCATCGGCGACGCCTCGCTCGCGATCCCCGAAGGCTACACGCGGATCGACGGGCGCGGGAAGTTCGTCACCCCCGGGATCATCGATATTCACTCGCATCTCGGCGATTACCCGACTCCCTCGGTCGATGCGCATTCGGACGGCAACGAGGCGACGAGTCCGACAACCCCCGAAGTCTGGGCTGAACACTCGGTCTGGCCGCAGGACCCTGGCTTCAGTCGCGCGCTCGCCAATGGCGGGGTCACCAGCCTGCAGATCCTGCCGGGCTCGGCGAACCTGATGGGCGGCCGGTCGGTGACGCTCAAGAACGTGCCCAGCCGCACGGTGCAGGGAATGAAGTTCCCCGGCGCGCCCTATGGTTTCAAGATGGCCTGCGGCGAGAACCCCAAGCGGGTCTATGGCGGGCGTGGCCGGATGCCTTCTACGCGGATGGGCAATTTCGCGGTCAACCGGCAGACCTGGCTCGATGCCAAGGACTATGCCGAGGGTGACCGCGACAAGCGCGACCTCGCCAAGGAAACGCTCGCTGGCGTGCTCGACGGCGACATCCTGGTTCACAACCACTGCTACCGCGCCGACGAGATGGCGCTGGTGATGGATATGGCCAAGGAGATGGGTTACCGCGTGACCGCGTTCCACCATGCGGGCGAAAGTTACAAGATCGGCGACCTCCTCCGCGAAAACGACGTGTGCAGCGCGGTCTGGGCCGATTGGTACGGTTTCAAGATGGAAGCCTATGACGGGATCCCAGAGAACGCCGCGCTGATCCACAACCAGGGCGCCTGCGTGGTGATCCATTCGGACAGCGAGAACGGCATCCAGCGACTGAACCAGGAAGCGGCCAAGGCGCAGGCCGCCGGTCGCCGGCTCGGAATCGACATTCCCGACCACGACGTGATCCGCTGGATCACCCTGAACGCCGCCAAGGCGATGGGGATCGACGAGATGACCGGCAGCCTCGAACGCGGCAAGATGGCGGACGTCGTGCTGTGGAACGGCGATCCGCTCTCGGTCTATTCTCGGCCCGAAAAAGTCTGGGTCGACGGTGCGCTGCTCTACGACGCGCTGGACAGGAAGCGTCGCCCGGTGAGCGATTTCGAGCTCGGCCAGCCCGGCGAAGGAGACGTGAAATGATCCGCAACACGCTGATGGCCGCTGCGGCCACGATCGCCTTCGCTACTCCCGCTGCGGCGCAGGATTTCGCGATCACCAATGCCACCCTCGCCACCGGCGACGGCTCGAACCCGATCGAGGGCGCGACGATCGTCGTACGCAACGGCCGCGTCGACGCCGCGGGCGTAGGGGTGACCGTTCCCGCCGGAGTTCCGACGCTCGATGGAACCGGATCCTGGGTCACCCCCGGCCTGTTCGCCACGGTCACCGATCTCGGCCTGTGGGATGTCGGCGCGGTGAGCGAAAGCAACGACACGCGGGCGGGCGATTCGCCGTTCAGCGCGGCGCTCGACGTCGCGCCCGCGATCAACCCGCAGTCTCAACACGTGAAGGTCAGCCGCGCCGGAGGCATTACGCGCGCCGCGGTCGCAACCATGCCGTCGAGTTCGATCTTCGGTGGTCAGGGCGCGATCATCGATACCGGCGACGATCCCGATCCGATCGTCCGCGCGCGTGCCTTCCAGGTCGTCGCTCTGGGCGAAGGCGGCGCGCGCCGCGCGGGCGGCAGCCGCGTTTCCGCCCACGCGCTGTTCCGCAACGCGCTGCGTGAAGCCCGCCAATACGGTGCCGATTCGCGCATTTCGGGCACCGCATCGCGCCCGCCCGAACAGCGTACCGGCGACGACATGCCGCTCGATCCGCGACTGGTCGACAACCGTACCGAGCGCGGCGACGACGTGTTGCTGTCGCGCTTCGATGCGGCGGCGCTGGTCCCGGTCGTGACCGGGGCGCAGAAGCTTTACGTCATGGTCGAACGCGCCGCCGATATCCGCGCCGTGCTCGCGCTGCGCGACGAATTCCCGAACCTCGACCTCGTGCTGGTCGGGGCGAGCGAAGGCTGGCTGGTGGCCGACGCAATCGCCGCCGCGAACGTGCCGGTGATCGCCGACGCGCTCGACGACCTGCCCGAATCTTTCGAGCAGCTTGGTGCCACGCAGAGCAATATCGGGCGGATGGTGCGCGCCGGGGTCAAGGTCGCGCTCAATGCCAGCGCGATGGAACAGCCGCGCTACCTGCCGCAATTCGCCGGCAACCTCGTCGCCCTGACCGAGCTACCCGGTGCCGACGGGTTGAGCTGGGGGCAGGCTTTCGCCGCGATCAGCTCGGTCCCCGCGCAGATCAGCGGGATGGGAACGGGTGCAGGCACGCTCTCCCCGGGCGCGATGGGCGATATCGTGGTGTGGGACGGCGATCCGCTCGAAGTCTCGAGCACGCCGGTCAAGGTCTATATCGACGGCATCGAGCAGCCGCTCGAGAACCACCAGACCCGACTAGCCGAGCGCTATCGCGATCTCGACGAGAGTGACCTGCCCAAGGCCTACGACTGGTGAGGGCGGTCGTATGCCTCGCCGCGCTGGTCGCTCCGGTCGCGCTCGCCGCACAGGATGCGCAAGGCGAGGACGCGCCGGTCTACGATCTCGCCTGGCACAACGCCCAGCAACTGGCGGTGGCCAAGCTCCGGCAGGAAGATGGCTGGCGCGTGCTCGAGGGCGGGCTGCGCTATCGCTTCATCGAAGGCGACGGAGGCGGTGAAAGCCCGACGGTCGCGGACACGGTTACAGTGCACTATGCCGGACGCCTGATCGACGGCACCGGGTTCGACAGCTCCTATGCGCGCGGCGAACCGGCGACCTTCCCGCTCGGACGGCTGATCAAGGCATGGCAGCTGGCGATCCCCGAGATGGGCGTTGGCGACACGATCGAGCTCTACGCGCCGGCCGACCTCGCCTATGGCCCGGTCGGCAAGGGGCCGATCCCGGGCAATGCGACGCTGATCTTCAAGGTGGAGCTGATCGCAATCGAGGAGTGAGGGAGATGCTGCATGGTTGATCCGCTGGCCGAACTGGTCGCCGCGAGCGTGGCGTTCGTGGGCTCACATTTCGCCATGTCGCACCCGTTGCGCAGCGCCATGGTGCGGTTGTTCAAACCGCTCGGTTTCACTCTCGTATACGCCGTAATCAGCTTCGCGACGCTGTTCTGGATGGTGCAGGCCTTTGGCAATGCGCCCACGGGCACACCGCTATGGCCGGGCTTCGACGATCTCAGTTGGATCGTCGCTAGCGTCCTGACGCTGGTCGCGATGGTCCTGCTGGCGGGCAGCTTCGCCGGCAATCCGGCCTTTCCGCAGCCCGGCGCGGAGAAGCTCGCGGCGAACAAGGAACCGACAGGTGTTTTCGCCGTCACCCGCCATCCGATGATGTGGGGCTTCGGACTATGGGCGATCGCACATATCCTCGCCGCCCCCACTGCACGCACGCTGGTGGTCGCGACCGCGATCGGGTTCCTGGCACTCGTCGGCGCGCATCTGCAGGACCGCAAGAAGGAAGCCGCGTTGGGCGAGGCGTGGACCGCGTGGGAAGCGAAAACCAGCTACTGGCCGCGCTGGAGCAAATTGCTGTCGGCCGGCTGGCTGTGGTGGGCGATCGGGCTGGTGCTGTGGCTCGGCCTCACCCACGCGCACCAGGCGATGGGCGGCTGGGAAGCGGGCGTGTGGCGATGGGTTTAGTCTAAGCCCGCGCTTCCTCTACTCCCGCGCTGTTGTGGCGCAGCGCCTTCAGCACCGTATCGACGATCTGCGGCGCGTTGAGACCGGCCTCGTCATACTGCTTTTCCGGCGAATCCTGGTCCTGGAACACGTCGGGCAGGCGCATGGTGCGGATCTTGAGCCCGCCATCCAATAGCCCGGTGTCACTGGCATGGGTCAGCACGTGCGCGCCGAGGCCGCCGATGCTGCCTTCCTCGACGGTGACGACGACTTCGTGGGTCTTCATCAACCGGTCGATCAGTTCGGTGTCGAGCGGCTTGGCGAAGCGCAAATCGGCGACGGTGGTGGAGAGCCCCTTGGCCTCGAGCAGGTCGGCGGCCTTTCGCGCCTCGGTGAGGCGTCCGCCGAGCGACAGGATCGCGACCTTGCTACCTTCCTTGACCACGCGGCCCTTGCCGATTTCGAGCTTCTGCGGGGTCTCGGGCAATTCGACGCCCACGCCGCCGCCGCGCGGATAGCGCAGCGCGATCGGGCCGTCGTCGTACTCGGCGGCGGTGTAGGTCATGTGGACCAGCTCTGCCTCGTCGCCTGCCGCCATCACCACGAAATTGGGGAGCGTGGCGAGATAGGTGATGTCGAAGCTGCCCGCATGGGTCGCGCCATCGGCGCCGACCAGCCCCGCACGGTCGATCGCGAAGCGGACCGGCAGGTTCTGGATCGCGACGTCGTGGACCACCTGGTCGTAGGCGCGCTGGAGGAAGGTCGAATAGATCGCCGCGAACGGTCGCATGCCCTGGGCCGCAAGCCCGGCGGCGAAGGTCACGCCGTGCTGTTCGGCGATGCCGACGTCGAAGGCCCGCTCGGGATGCGCCTTGGCGAAGCGATCGACGCCCGTGCCGCTCGGCATCGCGGCGGTGATCGCACAGATCCGCTTGTCGGTTTCGGCCAGCTTGGCGAGCGTATCGCCGAACACGTTCTGGTAGGCCGGTGGCCCGCCCGCGCTCTTCGCCTTCTCTCCGGTCACGACGTTGAACTTGGGCACGCCGTGATACTTGTCGTCGCTGCTTTCGGCGGGTTCGTAGCCCTTGCCCTTCTGGGTCACGACATGGACCAGGATCGGGCCCTTCTCGCTGTCGCGCACGTTCTCGAGCACCGGGATCAGGTGGTCGAGATTGTGACCGTCGATCGGGCCGACGTAGTAGAAGCCGAGTTCCTCGAACAGCGTGCCGCCGGTGACCATGCCGCGGGTGTATTCCTCGGCCTTTTCGAGGCCGGACCAGACCCGGCGCGAGAGCTTCTTGGCCGCCTTCGAGGCGAGCTGGCGCAGGCCGAGATATTCGCTGCTCGAAACCATCCGCGCGAGATAGGCCGACAGGCCGCCGACCGGCGGGGCGATCGACATGTCGTTGTCGTTGAGGATCACGATCAGGCGATTGCCCGCTTGTTCGGCGTTGTTCATCGCCTCGTAGGCCATGCCTGCGCTCATCGCGCCGTCGCCGATCACCGCGATCGCCTTGCCCGGCTGGTCGTTGAGCTTGTTCGCGATCGCGAAGCCGAGGCCGGCGCTGATCGAGGTCGAGGAATGCGCCGCGCCGAACGGATCGTATTCGCTTTCCGAACGCTTGGTGAAGCCCGACAAGCCGCCGCCCTGCCGCAGCGTGCGGATACGATCGCGCCGACCGGTGATGATCTTGTGCGGATAGCACTGGTGGCCGACGTCCCAGATCAGTTTGTCGTCGGGCGTGTTGAAGATGTAGTGGATCGCGACTGTCAGCTCGACCACGCCGAGCCCCGAACCGAGATGCCCGCCGCTGGTGCTGACGGCATCGATCATTTCGGCGCGCAACTCGTCGGACAGCTGGCGGAGCTGGTCGGGCTTGAGCTTGCGGAGATCGTCGGGCGTGTCGACCGTGTCGAGCAACGGCGTATCGGGGGTAGTGGACATGCGTAAAGGCTTACAGCCCCCTATTCCCCTTGTCGATTCGTCTGTTGGCCAATCCGCGCGCCTATTGCGCGCTGCAGCTTCGGCAGGTCCCGCGCAGTTCGATCACCGGGCGATCGGGCTGGAATCCCTGTTCCTTTGCCGCGCCCGCCAATGCGCCGGTCAGCGCATCGTCATCGAAATGGGTCGCCTTCCCGCAGGAATCGCAGATCAGGAAGATGCAGTCGTGGCGGCAGCCGGGATGCGGATTGGCGAGATACGCGTTCGCGCTCTCGACCCGGCGCGCGAGATTGGTGCGCACGAACAGGTCGAGGATGCGGTACACACTGTTTGCGGCCACCCGCTTGCCGCGGCTGTCGGCGACATCCTCGGCGATATCGTAGGCCGAGGCCGGGGCTGCACGTGCGGCCAGCGCTTCGAACACCGTAGCGCGCATCTGCGTCCACTGCTCGCCCGAATCCTTGAGCGAGGCCCGTGCCGCGGCGACCAGCGCGGCGCCTTCGAGTTCGTGATGGTGATGACCCGCCATGCGCCGGTTATAGCGAGGTTTCGATCGGCATTGGAAGGGGCGAGCGCGCGCGTGCGACCTGCCGTCCTCAGCCCTCGAAATCGCGCAGGAAATCATCGCGATAAAACGACGGGAACTTGGCCTCGAGCTTGTCGATCATCTCGATCTCCTTGGCCTTGGCACGCGCGATCAGCGGGTTGCGCGGAATCCAGTCCTGGTGCTCGGCCTCGGCCGGATAGAACTGCATGTGATCCTCGATCTTGACCGCGATCGGCTCGGACCAATTGCCCGACGCGTCCATTTGCCTGACGAAACTGGTCGCAACCGCGCGCTGTTCTCCGTTCAGCGGGATGATCGCGGCGCGATACTGGTCGCCGATATCGGGCCCCTGTCCATTGGCCTGGGTGGGATCAATGCCCACGGTGAAGAAGATGCGCAGAATCTCGTCGTAGCGGATCTGCGCCGGATCGTAGGTGATCCGGACTGTCTCGGCATGCCCGGTAGTGCCGGTGTTGCTCTGTTTGTAGGTCGCGGTCTCGGCGCTGCCGCCGTGATAGCCGGTGACGGCGCCGGTTACGCCCTTGGTATGGCTGTAAATGCCCTCAATGCCCCAGAAACAACCGCCCGCGAGCAACGCGGTCTGCAGGCCGGCGGCTTCGTCGGCGACGCGTTCTGCGGTGGGTGCGATCGGGTTTTCGGGCGGCGATTGACAGGCGGCGAGCGCGAGGCTCGCCAGCGCCGCGGCACCTAGCCGATGAAGGCCAGGACTTCGCTCCACAGACCCGGAGCGAGCGCGTTGCTCATCGCCAGTGCGGTGAGGGCGAAGCCGGCGGCGAAGGCCTTGAAGGGGTCTGAAGTGAGAAATTGCATCGGTCATCTGTCTTTCGAACTTGTCCGTCCTGTGTAGCGACATCCTCTTTAGGTTCGGTGAATACCGCTGAAAGGTTGCAGGCGGACGCGACGAAACGCGCCGTCCTGTCGACGAAACGCGCTCGATCGCGATTCAGCTCAGTGGCGGAAGTGGCGCATCCCGGTGAAGACCATCGCCAGCCCGGCCTCGTTGGCGGCGGCGATGACTTCGTCGTCGCGGATCGAACCGCCCGGCTGGATCACCGCGGTCGCGCCCGCCTCGGCTGCGGCGAGCAGGCCGTCGGCGAAGGGGAAGAAGGCGTCGGAAGCGACCGCGCTGCCGACCGTGCGGGGGGCGTCCCAATCGTATTTCTCGGCGGCTTCGGCGGCTTTCATCGCCGCGATGCGCGAGCTGTCGCGGCGGTTCATCTGGCCCGCGCCGATCCCGGCGGTCGCGCCGTCCTTGGCATAGACGATCGCGTTCGACTTGACGTGGCGGGCGACGGTCCAGGCAAACAGGCAGTCCTTCAACTCCTGTTCGGTCGGCGCGCGCTCGGTCACGACCTTGAGCTGGTCGGGTTCGATCGCGCCATTGTCGCGCGTCTGCACCAGCAGGCCGCCGGTGATCGGCTTGACCAGGAGCCCGCCGCGGCGCGGGTCGGGCAGGCCACCCGTCACGAGCAGGCGCAGGTTCTTCTTCCTCGCGAACGCGGCCTTCGCCTCCTCGCTGACCGAGGGTGCAATCACGACCTCGGTGAAGATCTCGCAAATCGCCTCTGCGGTAGGGCCGTCGAGTTCGGTGTTGACCGCGACGATGCCGCCGAAAGCCGAAACGCTGTCGCAGGCCAGCGCGTCGTTCCACGCTTCGTGAAGCGTCGACGCCTGCGCCACGCCGCAGGGGTTGGCATGCTTGACGATCACCACTGCGGGCTCGCCTCCGGCGAATTCGGCGCACAGTTCGAGCGCAGCGTCGGCATCGTTGTAATTGTTGTAGCTGAGCTCCTTGCCCTGGAGCTGTTCGGCCTGCGCGATGCCGCTCCCGTGCGGGCCGGCGGGTGTGTAGAGCGCGGCCTTCTGGTGCGGGTTCTCGCCATAGCGCAGTTCGACGGGCGCCTTGCCGTTGACCGCGAGGAAATCGGGGAAGAGCTGCTGCTGGTCGGCAAAGGCGAACCACTGGCTGATCATGCTGTCGTAGGCGGCGGTGGCGGCGAAGGCCTTGGCCGCGAGCCGCTTGCGGAAGGCGAGCGATGTGGTGCCGCCATCCTTCAATTCGCCGAGCAGCTCGTCGTAGTCCGCGGGATCGGTGACGATCGCGACATAGGCGTGGTTCTTGGCCGAAGAGCGGACCATGCTCGGCCCGCCGATATCGATATTCTCGATGATTTCGTCGCGCTCGGCGCCGCGCATGACGGTCGCCTCGAACGGGTAGAGGTTGACCACGACGAGATCGATCGCCCCGATTTCGTGCTCTTCCATCGCCTTGGCGTGTTCGGCATCGTCACGCACCGCGAGCAGGCCGCCATGGACCTTGGGGTGGAGCGTCTTGACCCGCCCGTCCATCATCTCGGGAAAGCCGGTCAGCTCGGAAATGTCGCGCACCTCGAGGCCCGCCTCGCGCAGCGCCTTGGCGGTGCCGCCGGTCGAGACGAGTTCGACGCCCATGCCCGCAAGCGCGGTACCCAGTTCGGCCAATCCACTCTTGTCGGACACTGAAAGCAGCGCCCGTTTCACTTTCACATCGCTCACGCGAACACCTCTAGCTCATGCGTTTGAAGGTCCAGGCGAAGCTGCCGCCGCCTCGCGACGCCAGGCCCTGGACCACGATCTGCCGTGCCGGGCGCGGCCGCGCATCGGCATCGACCCGAAATCCTTCTTCCAGTGTCACCGCATCGCGGCAGCGAAACTGCCAGTGCGATCCGTCGGGCAGGCGCAGCAGCGCGCCCTTGCCGTCCGAGCTCGGAGTCGCCTCGATATCGTCCGACAGGTGGAAGCGTACCGCATAGCCGATCTGGCCGCGTTTGCCATTCCCCTTGGTCGGGACGAGCGAATCCTCGCCGACCAGCTCGCTGCCATCGTCGCGCAGCACCAGCACCCGGCGATGGGCGAGGCCGTAGCGCGCGGCATAGCCGTCGTGGCTGGCCTCGATCCGGGTCGCGCCGCCTTTCACCGTGCGGCGTTCGAGCGTGACTTCGCTGACGCCCTTGCCGATCCCGCCGCGGACGTGGATCGCGGTCGAATTGGCGTTGTCGAGCACCAGCGTCGAATGTGCCGCGGTGCCGCGCAGGCCCTGTTCGAGCCGCGCGGGCACCAGCGCGCCGGCGGCCTCGGCCCCGCCGCAATTGGTGACGATCCGCTGCCCGCGATAGCTGAGTTCGAAGGCGAGCGTGGAGGCGCAGGGATAGCGCGCCTCGCCCTTGGCGGGAGGCGGCGCGGCGTCGAGCTGGACGATCGCCTCGCCCGCGCGCATTCGCTGGTAACCCCATTGGCGCGCGTCGCGCACCGGGCGCACGCGCACGCCGCTCGCACGGATCAGCCGCGCGAGATCCTGTTCGCGCATCGGCCAGGCGCCCTGCCAGCTGCCGAGCCCGTCATGGTTGTGGACCACCGCGAGGAGCGGCGGGACGAGCGAGGTGAGCCCCTGCACCAGCGCCTGCGGAGGGTCGCGCTGGACCGCGGCATAGCAGGCATTGAGGCGGACGATCAGCGCGATCGCCGCGGCCTGGTCGCTCGGGCTGCGCGAGAGCATGCCGCCCTCTTCGCCGACCGCTTCGCCCAAGGCGCGGATCAGGCCCGCTTCGCCATAGAGGCGACGCGGCTTGCCATCGGGCAACAATAGCCCGGCGGCCGTGATCGCGCACCATCCGGCAAGCGCGGCGAGCCGCGTTTCGGCCTTCGCCACATGCTTGTCGAGCCAGCGCGCCTGGTCGCTCAGCGCGGCGAGGATCTTGGCGCGCTTGGCATTGGCGGTGGTCGAGAGCACGAGCGGGGCGTGGACGATCCAGTTGAGCACGCGATGCGCGGTCGCCTCGACGCTCCATGCCATCCCCTTGCCCGGCTTGGCCGGCGGCTCCTTGTTCGCCGCGAGCCACATGTCGAGCACGCGCTCGGCGGTCGGTGCACCCTGAGCGGGCGCCGAACAGGCGGCGAGATCGGCGAGCCAGTGGAAACCGTGGACATAGCGTGCGATCGGTGCGGTCAGCGTCTCGGTGCCGTGGAAATCGACCTGTGCGACCGGCTGCTTCAGCCCGAGCACGAGGAAATGTCCCGCGCGCAGCGCCATGCCCGCCGCCGCGTGACCCGGCAGCGGTTCGGTGACCGTCGCGAGCACGCGCGGTGCGCTCGCCTTGCGCAGCGGGCGGGCGAGCACGTTGCCCGGCATGCCGAGTCGATAGGCCAAGCGCACCATCCGTTCGACCGGGCCGACTTCGGGCGCGACGTAATCGGTCGGCACCAGCGCGGTCGACGCACTCGGCAGGTCGGGTTTGGGCACCGGGCGCGGCGAGGGCGGCGCGACCAGCGCTTCGGGCGCGCTGTCGCCCAGAGGCAGGGCAGGCTGGTCGTCCGCTTCGCGCTCGCGGCGATCGAAATCGAACAGCGTCTCGCTCATGCCGCGTCGCCTCTCAGCGTGCGGATATTGTCGGCGTAGCGATCGGGACCACCCTTGAAAGTCGCGCTCCCGGCGACGAGGACGTCCGCGCCGGCCTCGATACAGAGGGGCGCCGTCCGGGAATCGACGCCCCCATCGACTTCGAGGTAGATGTCGCGGCCGCTGGCGTCGATCCGGCGGCGGATCGCCTCGACTTTCTTCAACTGGCTGTCGATGAAACTCTGCCCGCCGAAGCCGGGATTGACGCTCATGACAAGGACCAGGTCGACCATGTCGATCAGGTAGTCGAGCGTGTCGACCGGGGTGGCGGGATTGAACACCACGCCCGCCTTCTTGCCGAGCGACTTGATCGTCTGGACCGTGCGGTGGACGTGCGGGCCGGCTTCGGGGTGCACGGTGATGATGTCCGCCCCCGCCTCGGCGAACTGTTCGAGATAGGCATCGATCGGCGAGATCATCAGGTGGACATCGAACGGCTTGTCGGTGTGCGGTCGCAGCGCCTTCACCACCGCGGGGCCGATCGTGATGTTGGGGACGAAATGCCCGTCCATCACGTCGATGTGGATCCAGTCGGCCCCGGCCTCGTCGACGGCACGCACCTCTTCGCCCAGACGCGCGAAATCGGCGGACAGGATCGAAGGGGAAATAAGCGGCATCGGTGCGGGGCTCCGGTAAGCTTGTGGCAGGGCTTCCCGATACGCCACCACATGTCGTATCTCCACCTCGCGCGAGTGCTTATCCACCGGGGGCGAGGGGCAGGGTTAAGCCGCTATTCAGTGCGTTTTCGCGAGCTTCGGTTATGATCGAGGCCGCGACTGCGCGCTCTGGCGCGCCGGGCCAATGGGTGGCAAGCTGGCCGCGCACAGAAAGTAACAGGGATTTCAACACCATGCCGAGACGCTTTTTCGCCGCGGCAATCGCCGTTATCGCCGGTTCGACCGGCGCGCTCGTCCTTCCGGGAGATGCGGCGCAGGCCCAGTCGCGCCAATGCATCGGCACCAAGAGCGACACGATCGCCCATGTCTTCGTCGACGGGATCCAGAATTCGAAAGGCCTGATCGCGATCACGCTCTACGGCAACGAGCGGAGCAAGTTCCTTTCGAGCGACGGGCATTACTGGGTCGATAGGGTGAAGGCGAAAAAGGGTACGGTGCGCACCTGCATCTACCTGCCCGAACCCGGCGCCTACGTGATCGCGGTGTATCACGACGAGAACGCCAATATGAAGCTCGACCGGTCGAGCTTCGGTCCCCCGACCGAGGCCTATGGTTTCACCAACAATCCGGGCACCCTGTTCGGCCTGCCGAGCTTCGGCCGGGTGCTGACGAGCTTTCCCAAGAGCGGCCTCGCGACGCGGATCACGCTGACCTACCCGTGATGCGGTGACCTTGTCTCCGGGCGCTGCTTCGCTATGGCGGGCACGCACAGGAAACAGGAAGGTCCGACCGTGGAAATTGCCCTTACCGATGAACAACAGGCGATCGTCGACGCGGTGAAGAAGGTCACCGATCAGTTCGACGACGAGTACTGGTCCGGCAAGGAAGAACGGAAGGAATTCCCGCACGAATTCCACCGCGCCATGGCCGAAGGCGGCTGGCTCGGCATCACCATGCCAGAGGAGCTCGGCGGCAGCGAACTCGGCGTGACCGAAGCGGCGCTGATGATGCACACGGTCGGGCGCAGCGCGGGTGGTTTCGCCGCCGCCTCGACCATCCACATCAACCTCTTCGGCCCGCACCCGGTCAAGCGTTTCGGCACGCCCGAACAGAAGGAGCGGATCCTCAAGCCCCTGATCGCGGGCGAGGACAAGGTCTGCTTCGGCGTGACCGAGCCAAATGCCGGGCTCGACACCACCTCGATCACCACCTTCGCGACCAAGGTCGATGGTGGTTACCGCGTTACCGGACGCAAGATCTGGACCACCAGCGGGCAGGTGGCGAACAAGATCCTGCTGCTCACCCGCACCACGCCCAAGGACCAGTGCAAGAAGAGCACCGAGGGCATGACGCTGTTCTACACCGATCTCGACAAGGAGCAGATCGAGGTCCGCCGGATCCCCAAGATGGGCCGCAACGCGGTCGATTCGAACGCCGTCTTCATCGACGATTTCTTCATCCCCGACGAAGACCGGATCGGCGAGGAGGGGCAGGGCTTCAAATACATCCTTCATTCGCTCAATCCCGAACGCATCCTGATCGGCGCCGAAGCGATCGGCCTCGGCCAGAACGCTCTCGATCGCGCCGCGAAATATGCGCAGGAGCGCGAGGTGTTCGGCCGACCGATCGGGCAGAACCAGGGCATCCAGCACCCGCTGGCGGAAAACTGGATGGCGCTGGAAAGCGCTTACTGGATGATGCTGCGCGCGGCCTATCTCTACGATACCGACCAGCCCTGCGGGGCCGAGGCCAACGCGGCCAAGTTCCTCGGCGGGCGCGCGGCCTTCGATGCCTGCACCCGTGCGGTGATGACGCATGGCGGGATGGGTTATTCGACCGAATACCAGGTCGAACGGCTGTTCCGCGAGAGCATAGTGCTGCGTATCCTGCCGGTCAGCGAACAGATGATCGCGAATTTCATCGGCCAGTCCGTGCTCGGCCTGCCGAAGAGCTACTGATCCGAACGTTTTAGGGGAGAGAAGCGATGGCAGGCCTCTGGTTCGACCAGCTCGAAGTGGGTCAGACCTTCGACCACGCGATCCGGCGCACGGTGACCGAGACCGACAATCTGCTGTTCACGACGCTGTCGCACAATCCGGCGCAGCTGCATCTCGATGCCGAGTACATGAAGGACACGGATTACGGCCGCATCCTCGTCAATTCGTGCTTCACGCTGTCGCTGATGGTCGGCGTTTCGGTGGGCGACACCACGCTCGGCACCGCCGTGGCCAATCTCGGCTGGGACGAGGTGCGATTCCCCGCGCCGGTGTTCGTCGGCGACACGCTGAGGATCGAGACCGAAGTGGTCGAATTGCGCGAAAGCAAGTCGCGTCCCAATGCCGGGATCGTCACCTTCGAGCACCGCGCCTACAACCAGGACGAGGTGCTGGTCGCGACCTGCAAGCGCGCCGGACTCCAGCGCAAGACTCCGGGCGAAAGTTACGACGCCTGATCTTCCGGGATCAGGCGGCGTCCTGGGCGATCGGGATCTCGCTTTCGTGCATGCCGACGCGTTCGGCCACAGTCCGGTTGCGCCCTTCCTTCTTGGCCCGATAGAGCAGATTGTCCGCGCGCATGTAGTAGGCTTCCAGGCTGCTCGCCTGCGCCGCCGCGCCGTCGAATTCGACGACGCCTTGGCTTGCGGTGACGATTCGATCGAGCGATGCGACCTCGCGCGCGATGCGGACGGAGATCGCGGCGCGGCGGCGCTCGGCGCGCTGGTGAGCGTTCGGTCCCCGCAACAGCAGCATGAACTC
This sequence comes from Pseudoblastomonas marina, assembly GCF_034374265.1. Lineage (NCBI taxonomy): Bacteria > Pseudomonadati > Pseudomonadota > Alphaproteobacteria > Sphingomonadales > Erythrobacteraceae > Pseudoblastomonas > Pseudoblastomonas marina. The sequence continues at coordinate 2,599,510 of NZ_CP139718.1, forward strand.
CTCGCCGCCCATGCGAATGGCCAAGGTGTCCTCGTCAGGGGCGAGCGCGCGACCGACCGCCGTCAGCACGTCGTCGCCGACGACGTGGCCGAACTGGTCGTTGATCGACTTGAAATGATCCAGGTCGAGCAGTGCGCAAGCGGTGAACCCGTCCGCCTGCAGCTCCTCGAAATGCTTATGGATCGCGCGACGATTCATCAGACCGGTCAATGGGTCACGCTCGGCGAGGCCTTCCATTTCCAAGGCCCGCTCGCGCGCCCGGTCGCGGTCCGCTCGCAACAGCATCACCCGGTCGGTCACGCCAATTGCGCCGATCGCGATTTCCCACACCATCGCGTAATAGACGATCGACATGTCGCTGTTGAGAAAGCCTCCCTGGCCCAAGCCTTTGATCGCCATGTCTGCGGCCAGAACCATCGGTGCCGACCATCCCACGATCTGGTAGCGAACCCAGCGACTGTTCCGGCGGACGGCCTGGATTATCGCGCCGACCAAGGATGCCAGCACGACCAGCATGGTTGCGCCGAACAGAGCGGGGCTCGGCATGACGAAGGCATTAAATGCGCCCACCCCGATGATCGCTATACCCGCCCAGAGCAGCGCTGCTCGCGACAGCGGCGACAGGGCTTCGCGCTCGATAAAGCTGCGAGCGAAGAGACACGATCCGAACACGATGAGCGTGAACCCTATCCGCTCGAATGCGAGAAATGTGGATAGCGCCATCGCGGTCCATGAGACAATCAGGCCGCTTGTCATGCCGATCGTTACGACCATGCCCAGGCACATCACCGCATACCAGGCGACGAAACTCTGCCGGAGGCCGATAGCCAGCATGATCCCGATAACGCAGGGCGCGAAAACGAGTCCGCTCAAAAGGGCGGCGAAAATCAGTTCATTCACTGGGCGAACCGACTGGCCCGGCGTCTCCAGCAGGGCGACGTGCGGCGGATCGCGATAATTCACATAGCCGTCGATCCGGACATAGACAGGGCCTGTTGCACCCTTGCCCTCGGGTATCGCGCCGACGACGTCATTGAACCCGGAGAGGCTGACCGTGTCCGATGAGATGCGGTCGGAGTGAACCCGGCCGTCTTCGCCGATTGCATAGATCGTTATGTCGCCGAACGGTCGCGCTTCCATTGCGAAATGGCGGTAGCGATCCGATCCGGAACGTTCGAACTTGAGCCAGATGTAAGGCGCCGAATCAATCCTGTGATCATCGCTGCAATCCCAGCTTCGGTCGGCCCGGGCCGCTTCCAGGCTCGCCGCGTTGGAACTCGAGAGGACACAATCCGCCGGCAGCGTTTCGGCGCTGGCGGGCGCAGCCAACGCCGCGCCCGCCAGTGCGAGAAATGCACACAGCCGCTTTATCAACCACCCCATGCGGACGCCTTAGCGCAACATGGTTACCGAACCGGAAAAATCCCCGACAGGCGCGCGCCGGACCCGTCGCTACGGGGCGCAGGGTCAGCCGAGCACGTCTTCGAGCGAGCGGTATTCGTAGCCGAGCTCGTCGGCGACCGCCTTGTAGGTCACCTTGCCCTTGTGGACATTGAGGCCGGCGGCGAGGTGCTCGTCGGCGCGCAGCGCTTCCTTCCAGCCCATCCGCGCGATCCGCAGTGCGTGCGGCAGGGTGACGTTGTTGAGCGCGTAGGTGCTGGTGCGCGCGACCGCGCCCGGCATGTTGGCAACGCAGTAATGGACGATGTCGTCGATCACGTAGGTCGGTTCGGCATGGGTGGTGGGCTTCGAGGTTTCGAAGCACCCGCCCTGGTCGATCGCGACGTCTACCAGCACCGCGCCGTTCTGCATGTCGCCGAGCATTTCGCGCGTTACGAGCTTCGGAGCGGCGGCGCCGGGGATCAGCACCGCGCCGATCACGAGATCGGCCTGGGTCACGGCATCATAGAGGTTGGCGCGGTTCGAGAAGCGCGTCGAGGCGCGCGCCTCGAAGAAGGTGCCGACCTTCTCGAGCACTTCGGGGTCGCGATCGAGGATCGTCACGTCGGCGCCGAGGCCGACCGCCATCTGCGCGGCGTTGAAGCCGACCACGCCGCCGCCGATCACCGCGACCTTGCCCGGCATCACGCCCGGCACGCCGCCGAGCAGCACACCGCGGCCACCATGCGCCTTCTCGAGCGCGCTGGCGCCGGCCTGGACGCTCATGCGCCCCGCGACCTGGCTCATCGGCTTGAGCAACGGTAGCTGCCCGCGCGGGCCGGTGACGGTCTCGTAGGCGATCGCGGTCACGCCGCTGTTCATCAGGTCGACCGTCTGTTCGGGGTCGGGCGCGAGGTGGAGGTAGGTGTAGAGGATCTGGTCTTCGCGCAGCTTCGCGCGTTCGATCGCCTGCGGCTCCTTGACCTTCACGATCATTTCGCACTCGGCGAAGATCTCGTCGGGCGTATCGACGATCTTCGCGCCGGCCTCGACATACTGGTCGTCGGTCGCGTCGATTCCGGCACCGGCCCGGGTCTCGATCCAGACCTCGTTGCCCTGCGCGACGAGTTCGCGCGCGCTCTCGGGCGTCAGGCCGACGCGATATTCGTGGTTCTTGATTTCCTTGGGGCAGCCGACACGCATTTCGAAAGATCCTCTCACAATGTGCGCCGCCGATTAGACCGCTTGTCGAGCCCACGCAAACGTTGGTCGAAACGCTTCCAAAAGCGACCGTTTTCGTTACAAACCCCCACGAAATCGATCATGGAGAGACATTATATGACGCTGCGCCGAATCGCCCTCGCTTCCTCCACCGCCATCGCGCTTTCGCTGCCCTCGCTGGCGCAGGCGCAGGACGTGACGATCGTCCAGCCCGGTGCGGTCGGCGAGGAAACCACGGCGCTGAGCGCCGACGAAGCGATCAAGCTCGCCGATGCGAGCTACACCGAGGATGACGTCGCCTTCATGCGCGGCATGATCCACCACCATCACCAGGCGCAGTTGATGGCCGCGCTGGCCGAGGACCGCACCAACCGCCCCGAACTGATCGAGGCAGCCGGGCGCATCGATGCGAGCCAGGGCGACGAGATCGCCTTCATGCGCACCTGGCTGACCGATCGCGGGCTCAAGGCACCCGATCCCGCCATGCATGCCCAGCACGTGGCGATGGGCCACATGGAAGAGATGACCATGCCGGGCATGGCGACCAAGGAACAGATGGCCGAACTCGCGACGCTCAGTGGCGTCGCGTTCGATCGCATGTTCCTGCGCCTGATGATCGCGCATCACGAAGGCGCGCTGCGGATGGTCGAGGACCTGCTCGACCAGCCCGGATCGGCCTACGACCCGGCGCTGGCCGATTTCGCCGCCGACGTGCGCAACGAGCAGCAGGCCGAGATCGACCGCATGGCGCGCTTGCTCGACAGCCTGTCGGACGATCCGCGCGCCACGCTCGCCGCGGGCTTCCGCGATGCCGGAGAAGCGGCGTGGAACATGCAGCTCGTTTCCGCGCAGCCCAAGGCACCGGGCTTCTTCGATCCGGAAAACCCGGCCGGCCTGCGCCCGGAAAAGCCCAAGAGCCCTGACGCCGAGGACGTCGAAGAAGTCGCCGAGGCCGACGAGGAAGCGGGCGAAGGCGATGCGCGCGAACCCTCGCTGGTCGAGCGCGCGCCGCTGTTCAGCTTCTCCAACACCGACATGGCGTTCCAGGGCCGCACGCTGTTCGTCGGCAACTACCACGGCTTCCAGGTCTACGATCTCGGTGACGACGGCATCCCGACGCTCCGAGCCGCGGTGGTCTGCCCCGGCGGGCAGGGCGACGTCTCGGCGGTCGGCAATCTGCTGATCATGAGCGTCGAACAGACCCGCGGACGCAAGGATTGCGGGACCCAGGGCGTGCGCGAGGACGTTTCTGACGAGCGCTTCCGCGGCGTGCGCATCTTCGACATCTCCGATCCTTATCGCCCGAAGCAGGTCGGCCAGGTCCAGACCTGCCGCGGCTCGCATACCCATTCGGTCGTCTCGGGCCCGGGCGAGGACAACACGCTGGTGGTCTACAATTCGGGCACCAGCTTCGTGCGCGACGACAAGGAACTGGCCGGCTGCAACAGCGATTTCGCCGCCGCCGACACTTCCTATTTCAGCATCGACGTGATCGAGGTGCCGGTCGACAACCCCGCCGCCGCGCGGATCGTCGACAGCCCGCGCGTATTCGGGATCGACGACAAGGTCGCCTCGCTGTGGCCGGGCGGCGATCACGGCGATGACACGCAGGACACCCGCCGTACCGACCAGTGCCACGACATCACCGTCTTCCCGGCGAAGAACATCGCCGCGGGTGCATGTTCGGGCAACGGAATCCTGCTCGACATCACCGATCCGCGCGCGCCCAAGCGGATCGATTCGGTGACCGATGACGGTTTCGCCTACTGGCATTCGGCGACCTTCAACAATGACGGCACCAAGGTAATGTACACCGACGAATGGGGCGGTGGTGGCCGCCCGCGCTGCCGCGCGAAGGACAAGCGCAACTGGGGTGCCGATGCGATCTACGACATTGAGGGCACCGAGCTGGTCTATCGCAGCCATTACAAGCTGCCCGCGCCGCAGACCGAGAAGGAAAACTGCGTCGCGCATAACGGCTCGATCATTCCCGTCCCCGGGCGCGATATCTACGTCCAGGCCTGGTACCAGGGCGGGATCAGCGTGGTCGATTTCACCGACAGCGCGAACCCGGTCGAGATCGCCTATTTCGATCGCGGCCCGGTCGACAAGGACCAGCTGATCACGGGCGGTTATTGGTCGGCCTACTGGTATGACGGCAAGATCTACGGCACCGAGATCGCGCGCGGCCTCGACGTGTTCGAGCTCGAGCCGAGCGAATATCTCTCGGCGGCCGAAATCGCCGCGGCCAAGCAGGCGATCTACCAAGACGATCGTTTCAACCCGCAGCAGCAGACCGAGGTGACCTGGCCCGCCGACGCGATGGCACTGGCGCTGATCGACCAGCTCGCCCGCGCTGGCACCATCGAGGCGGCGGTCGCCGGGCGGCTGCGGAGCCTCGCCGCGAATGGCGACGCGAATGCGGCCCTTGCCGAGCTTGCCACGATCGACCGCGCCGGTCTCGCCTCGGCGGAGGCGCTGCGGCTCACGAAGCTGGGCGAACTGCTCGGCGCGATGAACGGCGGCTAGCAAATCCGGGGCCGCTCGCGCACGGGCGGCCCCCCTTTTTTTCGCTCCTCCGCTCATCTCCCGTCGGAACATAGACGCACGCGGCCTGTAGAATCGCCGGGCCGGCGCGTCTTCGGACCGCATGCCCCGCGAGCAAGAGCGGAGGCGACCGTGACCAGTTTCGACACCCGCCGACGGAACATGATCGATCGGCAGATCCGCGCGCGCGGGATCACCGATCGCGCATTGCTGGCAGCCTTGGGAGAGGTTCCCCGAGAAAACTTCCTTCCCGACGAAATGCGCGAATTCGCCTATGACGATGGTCCGTTGCCGATCGGCGAGGGTCAGTCGATTTCGCAGCCCTATATCGTCGCGCGGATGATCGAAGCGGCCGGCATCGGGAGCGGTTCGCGCGTCCTCGAGGTGGGCGCGGGGTCGGGCTATGCCGCGGCGGTGCTGTCGCGGCTGGCGAGGGAGGTGTTCGCGATCGAACGGCACGAGAAACTGGCGCTCCAGGCGCGCGAGCGGATCGAGACACTGGGCTACACGAATTGCAGGATCATGGCGGGCGACGGGATGGACGGCTTGCCCGAACAAGCGCCCTTCGACGCGATCCTGGTTGCCGCGCGCAGCACGGAGGTCCCCACGGCGCTGAAAGACCAGCTGGCAATCGGCGGCCGGCTCGTCATCCCGGTGGGCGAGGAAGCGGTCCAGTCGCTGCAGTGCATCCACCGCTTGGCAGAGGGTGAATGGGAAAGCCGCGATCTCGGCCGGGTACGTTTCGTGCCGTTGCTGCCGGGCGTGAATTAGAGCGGGTTGCCCATCTCGTCGCGGTAGATCTCGCGGCGGCCGACATGGTTGGCGGGGCCGACGAGGCCTTCGTCTTCCATCCGCTCGATCCACTTGGCGGCGGTGTTGTAGCCCACGCCCATCTGGCGCTGGATCCAGCTGGCGCTCGCCTTCTGGTTCTCGAACACCATCTGGCAGACCTGGCGGTATTGCCGTTCCTTGGGATCGTCCGAAGCGGTAACGTCGTCGTCGAAGCCGAAGCCGCCGTCTTCGGGTTCTTCGGTGACGGCGGTGACGTAATCGGGCTTGCCCTGCTGGCGCCAGTGATCGGCGACGCTCTCGACTTCCTCGTCTGATACGAAGGGCCCGTGGACCCGGGTGATCGGTTCGGTGTTGGGCTTGTAGAGCATGTCGCCCTTGCCGAGCAGCTGTTCGGCGCCCTGTTCGCCGAGGATCGTGCGGCTGTCGATCCGGCTGGTGACATGGAAGCTGATGCGGGTCGGCAGGTTCGCCTTGATCACGCCGGTGATCACGTCCACCGACGGGCGCTGCGTCGCCATGATCAGGTGGATGCCCGCCGCGCGGCTCTTCTGCGACAGGCGCTGGATCAGCACTTCGACTTCCTTGCCGACGGTGACCATAAGGTCGGCGAGCTCGTCGACGATCACCACGACCTGCGGGGCTTCCTCGTAATCGAGCTGGTGTTCCTCGTACAATTCCTCGCCCGTTTCGGGGTCGAAGCCGATCTGCACGCGGCGGCCCAGCGGGGCACCCTTGGCCTTCGCCGCGCGGACCTTGTCGTTGAAGCTCTTGAGGTTGCGGACCGAGAGTTCGGACATCATCCGGTAGCGACGCTCCATCTCCTCGACCGCCCATTTCAGCGACCGCACCGCCTTCTGCGGTTCGGTGACGACCGGCGCGAGCAGATGCGGGATGTCGTCGTAGCTCTTCAGTTCGAGCACCTTGGGATCGATCAGGATCAGGCGGCACTCTTCGGGGGTGAAGCGGTAAAGCAGCGAGAGCAGGATCGCGTTCAAGCCCACCGACTTGCCCGAGCCGGTGGTGCCCGCGACGAGCAAATGCGGCATCGCGGCGAGATCGGCGACGATCGGTTCGCCCGAAATATCCTTGCCGAGGATGATCGGCAGTCGTCCCTTGTGGTCGGCGAAGGCGGGATCCTCGATCAATTCCTTGAGCATCACCGTCTGGCGTTCGGCATTGGGCAGTTCGATGCCCATCACCGTGCGTCCCGGAATCGGCGAAACGCGGGCCGAGATCGCCGACATGTTGCGCGCGATATCGTCGGCGAGGCCGATCACGCGACTGGCCTTGATCCCCGGCGCGGGCTCGAGCTCGTACATCGTAACCACCGGCCCGGTGCGCACTGCGCTGATCTCGCCCTTGACGTTGAAATCGTCGAGCACGGTCTCGAGCAACCGTGCATTGCGCTCGAGTGCGAGCTTGTCGAGCTTCTCGACCTTGCCCGGCGGGGGATCGGCGAGCAGCGTGGCGGCGGGGAGGTTGTAGCTGTCGAACAGGTCGCGCTGCGGGGCCTTGGCAGGCGGCTTGGCGCGTTCGCGCGGTGCGGCGGCGTCCTCGATCCGGGGAGGCTTGCGGATGGGTCGTTCCGGCGCGGCATCGCCATCCTCCCCTCCGGCATCCTCGATCCGCCTGGCCGGGCGGAAATCGGCATCGTCATCGGTGTCGAAGCGCGCGGTGATTTCGCGCGTCTTGCGTTTGAGGAAACCAGGCAACTTGAACAGCGGGCTCCAGTCGATCGCGAAAAGCCGGGTGACGATGGTCGTCCCGATCGCCAGCGCGACGAGGCCGAGCCCGCCGATGATCCAGCCCGAAAACGCTTCGGGGGCGAGCCCCGCCAGCGCCTCGATCCCGCGGGCGCCGAGCAGGCCGGCGATCCCGCCGCCCGAGGCCGGAAGCACCGAGCCGCGCCCGTCGACAAGCAGCGCGCCGACGGTGGCGAGCATGACGATCGCGACCAGCAGCAGGCCGACCGGCTTCCAGCGCGGCCACAGCCCGCCTTCCTCGGTCGGACCGGTCCACAGGCCGCGCCCGAAGACATATAGCAGCGGCAGGAAGAGGACGCAGGCCGGACCGACCAGCATCAGCACGAAATCGGCGATCCACGCGCCAGCAGTGCCCATCCAGTTCTCGACCGGTCCGCCCGCGGCGGTCGAGGCGGAAGGGTCGGTCTGGTGATAAGTGATCAGGGCGATCGCGAGGAACGCGGTCGCCGCGAAGAACACCAGCGCGCCGCCGATCTGTGCGGCGCGCGCCGATGTCTGGCGCAAAGCCTCGCGCCATTCGCCTTCCTTGCGCCGCTTGACCGCGGTCGATGCCATTGTCGTGACCCCTTGAGTAATGCTGGTCACCATGCCCGAGTGCGGATTCCGCCGTCAAGCGGAGTGTGTCGGATGGTTAGGACAGTCCGTCGATGGCGCCCCAGCGGGGCCAGCCCAGTTCGTCGGCGCGTTCCGGCGTCATGCCGCCAAGCGCGATGACCGGCAACGCCGTGTGCTGGGCGAGGAGGTTGAAGCCGATCGAGCCGAGCGTCGCCCCGTCCGGATGCGAGCGCGAGGGGAAGACCGGCGAGAGGAAAATGCCGCCCGCGCCCGCCGTTTCGGCGGCTTCGATCTCGTCGGCGTTATGCGCGGTGGCGAGGAAGAGCCCGGTACGCCAGGCCTCGGCAAACGGGCTCCCGTAAGTGCCGTCGGCCCCGGCGAAACGCTCGTCGCCGCGCGCGACGATCACGAGATGGTCGCGCGCCTTCGCCGCGCGGGCGAGGGTCCGGAACCGGTCGAGCCGGGCCGAATCGTCGAGATGGTAGTGGCGGAAGACGAAGCCCGATCCAGCTGGCAACCGGGCCAATGCGTCTTCAAGCCGCGCGTCGTTGCGCGCGTCGCTGAGGAGCCACAGGAGGGGGAGGGGCTGGCCTGTCGTCACCGGCACGTTATAGCGCGCCAGCATGGAAAAGGCAGATACCCCGCTCGCAGACGTCGAACAGCGCATCGCCAGGGCGTGCCGGATCGCCGGGCGCGATCGCGACGACGTCGAACTGATCGCGATCTCCAAGACGCACGATGCCGAAGCGATCGCACCCCTGCTCGAGCAGGGGCACCGGATCTTCGGCGAGAACCGTGTGCAGGAAGCGCAGGCCAAGTGGCCCGAACTGCGCGAGCGCCACGGCGATATCCAATTGCACATGGTCGGCCAGTTGCAGTCGAACAAGGCGGAGGATGCCGTCGCGCTGTTCGATTGCATCCATGCGCTCGACCGGCCGAGTCTCGTCAAGGCGCTGGCCAAGGCGTTCGACAAGGCCGAACGACAGGTGCCGTGCTTCATCCAGGTCGATATCGGCGAGGAGGAGCAGAAGGGCGGCGTCGCGATCAAGCAGCTCGAGACGCTGATCGCGCAGGCGCGCGACGCGGATATCCCGCTGCTCGGCCTGATGTGCGTGCCCCCGCTCGAGGTCGAGCCCGCGCCCTATTTTGCGCTGCTCGGCAAGCTCGCGCAGGCTAACGGGCTGGCCGGCCTGTCGATGGGGATGAGTGGCGATTTCGAGACCGCGATCAAACTCGGGGCGACGCATCTGCGCGTCGGCTCCGCGCTGTTTGGCGCCAGAGACTGATCGGCGCGACTGGCGCAAGAGAAAGGGCGCCCCCGCGAGAGGGCGCCCTGTCAATCACCAGATAGCGGCGCGGTAGCCGCCGGACGGTTCGATCAGAACTTCCCGCGCAGCGTCACGCCGAAGGTGCGCGGCTCGGCGAGGAACGCCGAATAGGTCTGCTGCGGCGCAACGAAGGGCGTGTTGAACGCGACCTGCGTGTACTGTTCGTCGAACAGGTTCTGGACCCAGCCCTCGATCGAGAACGCCCCGCCGATATTGGTCAGGCCGATCCGGCCGTTGACCACGACGTAGCCGTCCTGCTCCTTGCCGTAGAGCAGGTCCGAGCCGGTGTTGTAATCGTCGACCGCGCGGGCGTTGAGATAGAACAGGCCGCGCATCCCGCTGTCGCCGATTTCCGGCGTCCAGGTGAACGACATGGTCCCGATCAGCTCGGGGGCGTTCGACAGGTTGTCGTCGGGCAGCAGCCGCAGCGCCGGATCGAGCGGCTCACCGGTGTTCGAACCGACCAGGTGGTCTTCGTAGCTGGTGTCCGAATAGGTGATGCCGAGCGAGGCGCGAACATCGCGAACCGGGCTGATCGCGGCCTCGATCTCCACGCCCTGCGCGACGACGCCGTTCTTGACCTGGTCCGCGGCACAGGCCCCGGTGGTGGCGCTGGCATCGCGATCGGCACCCTGCAGGTCGGTTTCGCAGCCATTGATGTTCTGCACGAGGAAGACCGAACCGTTGAAGGTGTTCAGCTGGAAGTCGCTGAATTCCTGGTGGAATGCGGCGACGCTCAGGCTGAATTTCGGGATCGCGTACTTGAAGCCGACTTCGTAGGAATTCACCGTCTCGGCGTCGAATTGCAGGTTCGCGGTGTTGAGGTTGGCAACGTTCAGCGTGAGCGGGTTCGACAGCGCCGAGCGATCGAGGTTGAAGCCGCCGGCCTTGTAACCGCGCGAATACGAACCGTAGATCAGCAGGTCGTCGAGCGCCTTGTAGCTGAGGATCGCGGTGCCGGTGAACTGGTCCTCGTCGCGCGAGTCGGCGATCGTCACGCCGTCGAGTTCGGAGGTCGAGTTGCCCTGGCACGACAGCGCCAGGATGCCGCCGGCGAAACCTGCGAGGGCCGGGACCGCGAGCAGCGGGCCGACGATCGCGCGGTTGGTCGGGCAGACCGTGTTGTCGTTCCCGAAGCTCGCGTCGAAGTCCTTGCTTTCGCTGGTGTAACGCAGGCCAAGCGTGATGTCGAAGCGATCGGTGACGTGGAAGATATTATGCGTGAACAGCGCGAAGTTGTCGCTGGTCTGGTTGTAGATATCGCCCGTCCCGCCGGCATCGCTGATCGACGCGAGATTGTTGAGGCCGGCCACGATCGCGGGCGTCGCGGCACCGAAGACCGCTCCCGAATTGAGGATGGCGAAGGCCGTCGGACTGAAGCAGTTCTGCTGGGACGGATCGGGTACGGTCACCGGAAGCGCCGGGTCGAGCGCGATCGCCAGGCGGCAGGCCACGAACGTTCCGTAATCATCGCCGAAGCGCAAGTTGTCGCGCGTCTGCAGCTTCTCGTTGGCGTAGTAGCCGCCGACCAGCCAGTCGAGGACCCCGTCGAACGCGGTGCCCTGCAGGCGGACTTCCTGCGTGAAGGTCGCGAATTCACGCGCGCCGGCGAATTCGCCCGGGGCACGGTAGAGGATGTCGACCTGGGTGTAGTCGGTGTCCGAGGCCTGGGTATTCGAATATTCGCGATAGGCGGTTATCGAGGTCAGCGAGGCATTGCCGAGATTGTAATTGATCTCGGCGCTCACCCCGTAATCCTCGGTATCGCCTTCATAGGTGCGACCCGGCGTGACATAGATATCGCGATTATAGGTGCTCTGCGTGAAGGCACGCGGATCGTTGCCGAGGCCGATCAGGATCGGGATGATCGGGTTGGCGGTCGAGGTCAGCGGTGTGCTGCCGGTCGGCCGGGTGAACGGATCGAGTCCCGGGCTGACCAGCGCGAGCGGCGCGACCTCGGGCTGGACGAAGGTCGCGGCGCAGCAGGCCTCGTCCTTCTTCGAATAGTCGCCGACGAGGCGAATCGAGAGATCGTCGCTCGGCTCGAACAGCAGCTGGCCGCGAACGAGGTAGCGATCGCGATTGTTGACGTCGGTGTCGTTGACGACGTCGTTGTAGAAACCGTCGCGGCTGAAATAGATGCCGTCGATGCGGCCCGCGACGGTGTCGCCGAGCGGGGCGGTGATGCCGGCCTCGATGCGCAGCGCATCGTAATTGCCGTAGGTCAGCGCGCCGTAACCGCCGAGCGTGAATTCGGGCTGCGCGGTGTAGATGCTGATCAGGCCGGCGGTGGAGTTGCGCCCGCCGAGCGTGCCCTGCGGGCCGCGCTGGATCTCGATCCGGTCGAGCGGGCCGAGCTCGCTCAGCGCGTTGCCCGAACGGGAGCGATAGACGCCGTCGATGAAGACCGGGACCGAACTTTCGAGACCGGGGTTGTCGCCGACCGTGCCGATGCCGCGGATACGCGCCGAACCGTTGGCTTCGTTGCCGGTCGAGGAGACCAGCAGCGAGGGCGCGACCTGGTTGAGTTCGCGGATGTCGGTGGCGCCCGATCGTTCGAGCTCGGCGGCGTTGATCGCAGACACGGCGACCGGGACATCTGCGAGTTCCTGCTGGCGCCCCTGCGCGGTGATGACGATCCGGTTCTCGGCTTGCGGTGCTTCGGCCGTTTCCTGGCCATCGTCCTCGACCGATGCGTCGTCTACATCCTGTGCGAAGGCGGGGAAGGCAAGACCGCTTCCCAGCAGTGCGATGGCGAAAAGCGAGCTGCGCGTCTTCGACACGCGGGCGAAGCGATGGGTCATTTGATTGTGTCCTCTCCAACACGCCGGCCAAGCCCGTCCGGCGTCAATTGCGTCCCGGTGAGAGGAATCTATGCCAGCCCTGACTCCAATGCCAAGGGTTTTGTTACGGAAATGCGTGAGACGGTGCAGCTGTGCAACATATGTGCGTCAGTGGCGATAGCCTTCGAGCTCGTCACCGGAGAGGGTGACGACATGCAGCAGGTTGGTCGAGCCGGGCGTGCCGAAGGGAACGCCTGCCAGGGTGATCAGCTTTGCGCCGGCCTTGCCGAAGCCGTGACGCAGCGCCATTCGCTTGCCCTTCGCGATCATCTCCTCGAAGCTGCCGATATCGCGCGTGTGGATCGCATGCGCGCCCCACAGCAGCGCGACCCGACGGGCGACTTCGACCCGCGGTGTGAGCACCAGCATCGGCACCGAAGGGCGCTCGCGTGCGACGCGGCGGGCGGTCGATCCCGATCCGGTGAACACGACGATGCCCGACAGCACCACCGTTTCGGCGATGGTGGCGCAGGCATGGCTCAACGCGTCGGCGGTGGTCGCGTCGGGCAGCATCTCGGCGAAGTGGACCCGCGCGCCGTAGCCCGGATCGCGCTCGACCTGCTTGGCGATGCGATCCATGATCCCGACCGCCTCGGTCGGCCACTTGCCGACCGCGGTTTCGGCCGAAAGCATCACCGCATCGGCCCCGTCATAGACGGCGGTGGCGACGTCGGAGACCTCGGCGCGGGTCGGTGCCGGATTCTCGATCATGCTTTCGAGCATCTGCGTGGCGACGATCACCGGCTTGCCCTGGCGGCGGGTGAATTCGACGATCCGCTTCTGGATCGGCGGAACCTCCTCCGGCGCGAGTTCGACCCCGAGATCGCCGCGCGCGACCATGATGCCGTCGGACAATTCGATGATCTGGTCGAGATTGCGTAGCGCGGCGGGCTTCTCGATCTTGGCGCACAACGCGCCCTTCGGTCCCATCAGGCGGCGGCACTCGGCGACGTCCTCGGCACGCTGGACGAAGCTCAACCCGATCCAGTCGCAGCCCTGCTCCATCGCGAAGGCGAGGTCACGGCGATCCTTGTCGGTCAGCGCCGGGACCGGGATCAGTGCGTCGGGCACGTTGACGCCCTTGCGGTCCGAAATCGGCCCGCCGACCTCGGCCGTACACAGGATCTCGTCCTCGCCGGCGCGGATCACCCGTAGTTGCAGCTTGCCGTCGTCGACCAGCAAGCGCTGGCCCTTCTCGAGCAGGTTGAACAATTCGGGATGCGGCAGGCTGACACGGTCGTCGTTGCCGGGCTCGTCCTTTCGATCGAAGGTGAAATGCGCGCCGTGCTTGATGAAGGCCTTGCCGCCCTCGAACTGGCCGACCCTCAGCTTGGGGCCCTGCAAATCGGCGAGGATCGCGATCGGTCGGCCCGCCTTCTTCTCCTGTTCGCGGATCGTGGCGATCGTCGCGGCGTGGAAGTCGTGGTCGCCGTGGCTCATATTGACGCGGAACGCGTCCGCCCCGGCCTTGATCAGTGCACCGATCGTCTCGCCATCATTGCTCGCCGGACCGAGCGTGGACAGGATCTTCACTTTGCGCCCGCGCGGCTGTGGGTAGGCCATGATCGTACGTGTTTCCCTCGTCTGGTCGGGCCGCCCTATGGCAAAGATGCGACAGTTGAAAGGCGTATGGCGCAGCAAGCCGCGCAGAGAACCGTTTTGCCGGAATTATCCACGTGCGCGGCTTTCGCACGGGGCCGTGCAGCCGCTAACAGCGCCGCCAATCGATTCTCATTCCAGACTACGGAGCTTACATTGGCCGAATCCACCGACGACCGCTTGCGCCTGCTGATCGAACGCATCGAGCGCCTCGAGGAAGAAAAGAAGGGCATCGCCGACGATATCCGCGACGTCTACGCCGAGGCCAAGGCGGTCGGTTACGACACCAAGATCATGCGCCAGATCGTCCGCCTGCGGAAGATGACCCCCGACGATCGGGCCGAGATGGATGCCATCCTCGACACCTACAAGGCGGCGCTCGGCCTCGGTTGACGCCATGCCGGCGGCGGGCGCGCTCGCCCGCCGTCAGGCGACCGCGAGCGCCTCGCCGCCCAGAACCAGCGCGATGAAGGTCGAGTTGTGCAGCATGTGAAGCAGGATGCTCGACCACAGGCCGTGCATGACGCGCGCATAGGCGAACAGGATCCCGGCGATGAATTGCGGGATGACGAGCGGCCACAGCATCTGCTCGGTATCGGCGTAATTGCCGAGATGGATCGCCGCGAAGCCGAGCGTGCTGAGCCAGAAGAACAGCGGAAAGAGCCTGGCGAACCAGCCGAAGGCCGGTCGGGCGCGGAGGAAGAAGGCCGCCCCCAGCGTGAGGACGATGCAGCCGGTTACCAGGAATACGGTCGTTGCCGCGCCGAACGAGTGGTCGAAGAGATTGCCGATCGCCAATGCCAGCGCGAGCAATGCGATCGCCGCCAATGCGCCCGGCCGCCCCGACAGCCAGCCGCGAAACGCGATCTCTTCGCCGATCGGCGCGAACAGGACGATGAAGGCGATCATGCCAGGCCCGAGATCGATCGATTCGAGCTCGTTGCTCGGCAGGTCAAACCCGGCGCCTTCGATCGCCACGAACACCAGCAGCGCGATGCCCATCAGTACCATGTCGAGCGCATAGAGCTTGATCGTCGCGAGCAGCGATCCCGGCGAGATGCCGCTCATCGACTGCGGCAGGCGCGGGCGGATCGCGAAGCGCGCCACGTCGCCCCACGCCGGAACGATGCCGCGCGTGTCGACGAGGCTTGAGGATTGATCGGTCATGCGGCTATTGCGGCCCCCAATAATTCTATTCGTCCACCGCTAACGCGAGTTCCCATGGCAGGCCATTCCAAATTCAAGAACATCATGCACCGCAAGGGTGCGCAGGACAAAAAGCGTTCGAACCTGTTTTCGAAGCTGAGCCGCGAAATCACCGTCGCGGCGAAGATGGGCGCGCCCGATCCGGACATGAACCCGCGCCTGCGGCTGGCGATCAACAACGCCAAGGCGCAGTCGATGCCGAAGGACAACATCCAGCGCGCGATCGACAAGGCGAGCGGCGGCGACGACGAGAACTACGAAGAGGTCCGCTACGAGGGCTACGGCCCGGGCGGAAGCGCGATCATCGTCGAGGCGCTGACCGACAACCGCAACCGCACCGCCACTGCGGTGCGCACCGCGTTCTCGAAGAACGGCGGCAATCTCGGCACCGAGGGCAGCGTCGTCCACGGCTTCGAACGCCTGGGCTTCATCCTCTACCCGGCCGATGCCGGAAGCGAGGACAAGGTGCTCGAGGCAGCGATGGAAGCGGGCGCGGAGGACATCACCAGCACCGAGGACGGGCACGAGATCTGGACTGCGGCGGACGACCTCCACCAGGTCGCCAGCGACCTCGAAAAGGCGCTGGGCGAGGCCGAGACGGTCAAGCTTGCGTGGAAGCCCAACCTCACCGTCGAGATGGACGAAAAGGACGCCGGCACGCTGCTCAAGCTGATCGACGCACTCGACGACGATGACGACGTCCAGACCGTGTGGGGCAATTACGACATCTCCGACGAGGTGATGGACAAGCTCGACGCGTAACGCGCAGGATTGACAGTGATCATCCTCGGCCTCGATCCTTCGCTCAGCTGCACTGGCTGGGGCGTGATCCGGGTCGAGGGATCGCGCATCGCGCATATCGCCAACGGGCAGGTGCCGACCGATGCAAATGCGCCGATGGCCGCGCGGCTTGCGACGTTGCAAGCCGCGCTGGCCGAGGTAATCGCCACTCATGGGCCGACCCGCGCCGCGGCGGAGGAAGTCTTCGTCAACAAGAACCCGCAATCGACATTGAAGCTCGCGCAGGCGCGCGGGGTGGTGCTCGCGGCTTGTGGTGCGGCGGGTCTCGACGTCCGCGAACATGCCGCGCGACTGGTCAAGAAGGCGGTGGTCGGGACCGGCGGTGCCGACAAGCGCCAAGTCCAGGCGATGCTCAAGGTACTGTTGCCGGGGGCCGAGATCGCCGGTGCCGACGCCGCCGACGCCTTGGCAGTTGCGATCGCCGACGCGCACCTGAACTAGCGCAGCTGGCTGTCCTTCGAGCCGCGGCGATTGATCGCGGAATGGCGGACTGAACGGTCCTCGCCCGACTGGCACTCGACGCATTTGCGCACACCGGGCACCAGCTCGCGACGCTTCTCGGGGATCGGCTCGCCGCATTCGTCGCAATGGGTCGCGCTCGGCCCGCGATTGAGGCGCGCACGCGCGGCGTCGACCGCATCGCGCACGGTGTCGTCGATCTGGTCCTGTACCGCGCCGTCGCGGGTCCATCCGCCTGCCATGTCGGATCCTCGAAATTGCTTGTTCCTCAGATATATGGGGTTTCGGTCGCGAATTTCCAGTTGGCGGAGCGAGGCGGTCCCTTCCTTGGCGCGGAGGGCTGTGGCAGGGTCCTCGCCATGATCGCGAAACTCACCGGCACGCTCGACGATTTCGGCGCCGACTGGGCGATCGTCGACGTCGGCGGCGTCGGCTATCTCGTCCATTGTTCCGTCCGCACGCTCGAGGCGCTCGGCGCGCGCGGCGATGCGGTGACGGTGTTCACCGACCTCCAGGTGAGCGAGAACGACATGCGCCTGCTCGGTTTCGCCGATGCGGGCGAGCGCGACTGGTTCCGCCTGCTGACCCAGGTGCAGGGCGTGGGCAGCAAGGTCGCGCTGGCGATCCTCTCGGCGCTGACCACCGGAGAATTGCGCGATGCCTGCGCGAGCGGCGACGCCGCGATGGTCGCCCGCGCGCAGGGCGTGGGGCCGAAGCTGGCGGGCCGGATCGTCAACGAGTTGAAGGACAAGGCAGGCGCGCTGCCCGGTGGCGGGGGGATCGCCGGTGTCGCCGCCTCGCCTGCGGGCAGCGCCAGCGCCGATGCGGTCAGCGCACTGCAGAACCTAGGCTTCAAACCCGCCGTGGCCGCGCAGGCCGTCGCCCGCGCGCAGGAGGAGCTGGGCGAGGACGCCGGCGAAAGCGAGCTGATCCGCGTCGCGCTCAAGCGAGCTGCGGGTTGACCCCGCGCACCGCCTCCTGCCTGTGCGGCGCGCTGTCGGTCACCTGCGAGGGCGATCCGTTCCGCATCTCGGTCTGCCACTGCCTCGACTGCCAGAAGCGCAGCGGCTCCTCCTTCGCCGCGCAGGCGCGCTTTCCGGCGAAGCAGGTGACGGTGACCGGCGAGGCGAAGGTCTGGGTCCGCACCGCTGACAGCGGCAAGACCAGCGACCACCATTTCTGCCCGACCTGCGGCGGCGAGCTCTGGTACGTCGCCGAACCCTTCCGCGACATGATGGCGATCCCCATCGGCCGCTTCGCCGATCCCGCGTTCCCGCCGCCCGAATATTCGGTCTATGAAGAGCGCAAGCACGGCTGGGTGCAGATCGTCGGCGACGGGGTCGAGCATTATGACTGAGCCGGACCATGCTCGCCTAGCGGAGGACCGAGAATGAAATACGCAATCATGCTGCTGTCGCTCGCGCTTGCGACGCCCGCCGCGGCGCAGGACATGTCGAATTTCACCATGGGACCGGTGTTCGAGGAATTCGGGCCGGTGGCCGATGTCGAGGCGGACATGGACCTGCCCGACAACGCCTATTTCCGGGTCGCGTTCGACGCTGCCAAGGGGGCCGAGGACGGCAAGCTCAATTCCACGCTCAATGGCGCCGCGCGCTTCATCAACATGCATGTCCGGGCCGGGGTCCCCGAAGAGCGGATCGACGTCGCGGTGGTGGTGCATGGTGGCGCAGTGCTCGACCTGTTGCGCGCCGAACCCTATGCCGCGCGCAAGGACGGCGCCGAGAATGCCAATGCGCCGCTGGTCGCTGCGCTGGTCGAACACGGGGTGCGAATCATCGTCTGCGGCCAGAGTGCGACCGCGCAGGGCGTCGCCAACGAGGACCTGCTGCCGGGGATCGAAGTCGCCCTCTCCGCCATGACCGCCCACGCCCTGCTCCAGCAGCAAGGCTATACGGTAAACCCGTTTTGAGTGTCGACGTATGATCTTGGTTCGAGGCATTAAGGGTAACCTCAAATTGAACCCCGCCATTAAATTATGGGGTGGGTTGGGCTTGCTCGTCGTCTTGATGGTCTGGGGAGTGGTTTCGAAGGTTCTTAGTGCTCAAGACGAAATGCAGGAATGCGCATCGGAAGGTGGTGTATGGATCGGCGCAATGCCGCTTCGCATAGGCATGCTGAGAGTGCTTGACGGTCGCTGCGAGCAAATACGCCAAGGCGAGAAGAAATGGTGACCGAACCCGCCCCCCTCCACACCCCCGACCGCCAACCGGACGATCCCGATGCGGCGCTGCGACCGAAATCGCTGGCCGAGTTCATCGGGCAGGAAGCCGCGCGTGAGAACTTGCGGGTGTTCGTCGAGGCCGCGAAGGGTCGCGCCGAGGCGATGGACCACGTGCTGTTCTTCGGCCCGCCGGGGCTGGGCAAGACCACGCTGGCGCAGATCGTTGCGCGCGAGCTGGGCGTGGGGTTCCGCGCCACCAGCGGGCCGGTAATCGCCAAGGCGGGCGATCTCGCCGCGATCCTCACCAATCTCGAAGCCAACGACGTGCTGTTCATCGACGAGATCCACCGGCTCAATCCGGTGGTAGAGGAGGTGCTCTATCCGGCGATGGAGGACCGCGCGCTCGATATCATCATCGGCGAGGGGCCCTCGGCGCGCAGCGTGCGGATCGACCTGCCGCCCTTCACGCTGGTCGGTGCGACCACGCGGCAGGGGTTGTTGACCACGCCGCTGCGCGATCGTTTCGGCATCCCGGTACGGCTCAATTTCTATACCGTCGACGAGCTCGAACGCGTGGTGACGCGCGGGGCAGGCAAGCTCGGCCTGGCGATCGACAGCGACGGCGCGCGCGAGATCGCCGGGCGAGCCCGCGGCACGCCGCGCGTCGCCGGGCGACTGCTGCGCCGTGTGCGCGACTTCGCGCAGGTGAAGGACAGCGGCACGGTGACCCGTGCGGTAGCGGACGAGGCGCTGACGAAGCTCGAGATCGACCGGCTGGGTCTCGACGCGCAGGATCGCCGCTATCTCCGCATGATCGCCGAGACCTACAAGGGCGGGCCGGTGGGCGTCGAAACGCTGGCGGCGGGTCTTTCCGAGCCGCGCGACACGATCGAGGAGGTGATCGAGCCCTTCCTGATCCAGCTCGGCCTCGTCGCGCGAACCGCGCGCGGGCGCTGCCTCAACGAGGACGGTTGGAAGCACCTCGACATGGCGCCGCCCAAGGGCGGGGCCGGAGGACAGGCGGGGCTGTTCGGCCCGGGCAAGTAGCCCGCAACCCGAAATTAACCAAAAAACCGTGTCAATCGTGGACGCGCAGCGTTATAAGGCAGGCGCTTGGGGTCCGAATCCCGGATTGGGACGGATTGGGAGGGTTAACGCGATTGCGCGTACATCCTTCCTTTGCCTTTCTGATCCATGACCAAATGGGACACGGAGCGGTTAACGCCGATTCGCGTCCGGTGGACACCAAGAGGGCAATATGTCGGTAAAAATGGCTTTGGCGAAACTGGCGGCGGCGGCTGCGGGCGGTGCGCTCGTTGGCGGCGGCGCGGTGCACGTGGCGGAAGCTCCGGCCACCGATGCGCCATCCTACAAATCCGGCAAACAGGCCAAGGGCACCAAGACGGTCAAGCAGGTGAAGCGCCCGATCAAGCGCGCGCGCACCATCCCGCGCAAGCAAACGCCACCCCCGCGGGCCCGCGCGATCCCGGCGCGCCAGGAAGAGCCCGAGACGCAGGTCATCCTCGTACCCTACGAGCAGCCGGTCACCCGCGCACGTTCGATCCCGCCCAGCGGCGGCGGTTCGACCCCGGTCATCATCGGGGGCTCGAGCGGCGGCTTCGGCGGGTTCGGCGGCGGCTTCTTCGGCGGCTTCATCGGTTCGAGCGGAGGCGGCAGCGTCGTCGTCAACAACAGTTTCGGACAGCAGCAGGACCAAGGCCAGGACCAGGGCCAGAACCAGGATATCATCATCGATATCGACAATTCGACCACCACCAGCACGTCTGGCGGCTCGTCGTCCACGTCGACTTCGGGCGGTTCTTCCTCGACCTCGTCGAGCACCGGCGGTGTCACCAGCACCACCGGCGGTATCACCTCGACCAGCACGACCGGCGGAGTCACGAGCACGACCTCGACCAGCTCGGGCAACGTCTCGTCGACCAGTTCGTCGGGCAACGTCACTTCGACGTCTTCGGGGAACGTCTCGAGTTCGTCGTCCGGCAATGTTTCGAGCTCGACCTCGGGCAACGTCTCGAGTTCCACCAGTTCGTCGACGTCGGGCAATGTCAGCACGTCGACCAGTTCGTCGACCTCTGGCAATGTCAGCACCAGCACGTCCTCGAGCACGTCGACATCGACTTCGTCCTCGACCAGCACGAGTTCGAACGGCTGCATGACTTGCCCGCCGCCGCCCCCGCCTCCGCCGCCTTGCACGACGACGGGCAATTGCCCGCCGCCGCCTCCGCCCCCGCCGCCGACCCCGGTGCCGGAACCGGGCATGCTCGGCCTGTTCGGCCTTGCCGCGCTCGGCGCGGTCGGCCTGCAGAGTCGCCGGCGTCGCAAGGTGAAGGTGAGTTTCGACTTCGATTGAGCTCTTTCAACCAATCGAAAAACGAAAAGGCCGGGAGCGATCCCGGCCTTTTTCATGGGCGCTTTCGGGGACGGATCAGCCGCCGCCGGCGATGTCCCAGGGATCCTGCCGGTACCACTGGGTGATCACGTATTTCTTTCCTTCTATGACCGGTGTGCCGGCGTGGAAGGTATTGGGGTTCTTGCGCCCGTCGCGATCCATGTTGTTCCAGGTCAGCAAAGTCCCGGTCTCGGGCGGGATCGACAAGCCGAGCTCCTTGAAATCGGTCTCGCCGCCCTGTTCCGGCTCGTTGAGGAACACCATCGCGGTCCATGTCCGCTGACCGCCGCGTCGACGTTCGGTCTGCCAGTAGGATTCGCTTTCGAAGAAATAGTCGTAGTGGTGCTTGAACTGCTGCCCGACCTCGTAGCGCTGGCCCTGCGTGGTCTCGGCGAAGCGGTGGTCTAGCCCCAGCACCGCGTCGATCTTTTCTTCGAGTTTGCAGGTTTCAGGATCGAGGCGGTCGAAATAATGCGTCGAACTGGTGCGGAAGCCCTCGATCTGGGTTCCTTCGAACAGTGTCGAGGGACCGATCTTTCGATCGATCACCCTGCAGATGCGCGCGCATTCCTCCTGGCTGAGAAAGCCCGGAATGCGGAACAGGTCGGCCTTTTCTCCGCCGAGGTCCTCGGCCTCCTCCATCGCGTGGAGGCGCGCACGCACCTGCGCGCCCACCATCGCCATCTTCGCCGCATCGGCCTTGGGATCGGCGTCGGTGAACGCCGTCTGCATGCCGTAAGAGACGCGGATGTTGGAGAAGTCGAGCGTCATGCAGCCAGTTTGCGCAGCACGTAATGGAGGATGCCGCCGTTGCGGTAGTAATCCATCTCGTTGGCGGTATCGATCCGGCACTTGGCGGTGAAGCTGAAGGTCGAGCCGTCCTTGCGGGTTACTTCGACTTCGATGTCCGAGCGCGGGGTAAGGCTGTCGAGGCCCTTGATCGTGAAGCTGTCGTCGCCCGTCAGGCCCAGGCTCTCGCGGCCTTCGCCGTCCTGGAACTGCAACGGAAGCACGCCCATGCCGATCAGGTTGGAGCGGTGAATACGCTCGTAGCTTTCGACGATCACCGCGCGCACGCCGAGCAGGATCGTGCCCTTGGCCGCCCAGTCGCGGCTCGAGCCGGTGCCGTATTCCTTGCCGCCGATGACGACCAGCGGGGTGCCATCTTCCTTGTGCTTCATCGCCGCGTCGTAGATCGGCATCTGCTCGCCCTTATAGAGCGTTTCGCCACCTTCGACGCCGGGGACCATCTCGTTCTTGATGCGGATATTGGCAAAGGTGCCGCGCATCATCACTTCGTGGTTGCCGCGGCGCGAGCCGTAGGAGTTGAAGTCCGCCTTCGCGACCTGGTGCGATTTCAGGTACTCGCCCGCGGGGCTGTCTTCCTTGATCGAACCGGCCGGCGAGATGTGGTCGGTGGTGGTCGAATCGCCGAGGATGGCGAGCGGCTTGGCGCCCTCGATGTCTTCGACCGGCTTGGGCTCCAATTCCATCCCGTCGAAGAAGGGCGGGCTGGCGACATAGGTCGAACCAGCCTTCCACTGGTATGTGTCCGAACCGACGACGTTGATCTTCTGCCAGTGCTCGTCGCCCTTGTAGACGTCGGCATAGCGCTTCTCGAACATCTGGCGGTCGATATTGGCCGCGCGGTGATCGGCGATTTCCTGGTTGGTCGGCCACAGGTCCTTGAGGAACACGTCGTTACCGTCGCGATCCTGCCCCAGCGGGGTGTCGACCATGTCGGTCGTGACCGAGCCCTTCAGCGCATAGGCCACCACGAGCGGCGGCGAAGCGAGGTAGTTCGCGCGCACATCGGGCGACACGCGGCCTTCGAAGTTGCGATTGCCCGACAGCACGGCGGCGGCCACCAGATCGTTGCCGTTGATCGCCTGCGAGATCGGCGGGGCGAGGGGGCCCGAATTGCCGATGCAGGTGGTGCAGCCATAGCCGACCAGATCGAAGCCGATCTTGTCGAGGCTATCCTGCAAGCCGGACTTTTCGAGATAGTCGGTGACGACCTGCGATCCCGGAGCAAGGCTGGTCTTGACCCACGGCTTGGGGGTGAGGCCCTTGGCCACCGCCTTTTCTGCGACGAGTCCGGCGGCGATCATCACATCGGGATTTGAGGTGTTGGTGCACGACGTGATGGCCGCGATCACGACGTCGCCGTCGCCGATATCGTGGTCCTTGCCCTCGACATCGATACGGTGCGGGGAATCCTTGCCGTAGAGCTTCTTGAGGTCGCGATTGAATTCTTCGTCGACCTCGGGGAGGATCACCCGATCCTGGGGACGCTTGGGCCCGGCAAGCGACGGAACGACCTTGGACAGGTCGAGCTGTAGGGTTTCGGAGAACACCGGCTCATTATCCGGCTCCAGCCACAGGCCCTGTTCGCGCGAATAGGCTTCGACCAGTTCGATCTGATGCTCGTCGCGCCCGGTCAGGCGCATATATTCGAGCGTCTTGTCGTCGATCCCGAAGAAGCCGCAGGTCGCGCCGTATTCGGGCGCCATGTTCGCGATCGTCGCGCGGTCGGCGAGGCTGAGATTGGAGACGCCCGGTCCGTAGAATTCGACGAAGCTGCCGACCACACCCACTTCGCGCAGCATTTCCACGGCGGTGAGCACGAGATCGGTCGCGGTGACGCCCTCGGAAAGCTTGCCGTCGAACCGGAAGCCGACGACGCGCGGGATCAACATCGAGATCGGTTGGCCGAGCATCGCGGCTTCGGCCTCGATCCCGCCGACGCCCCAGCCTAGCACGCCGAGACCGTTGATCATCGTGGTGTGGCTATCGGTGCCCACGCAGGTGTCGGGATAGGCGGTGAGGTTGCCGTCGGGATCCTCGGTCGACCACACGCCGCGACCGATATGCTCGAGATTCACCTGGTGGCAGATGCCGGTGCCCGGAGGCACCGCGGAGAAATTCTCGAAGCTCTTCGAGCCCCACTTGAGGAAGTCGTAGCGTTCCTCGTTGCGCTGGTATTCCATCTCGACGTTATGCTCGAACGCCTTGGGGTGGCCGAACTCGTCGACCATCACCGAGTGGTCGATGACGAGGTTCACGGGAACCTGCGGGTTGATCTTGGCGGTGTCGCCACCGAGCTTGGCGATCGCATCGCGCATGGCGGCGAGGTCGACCACGCAGGGAACGCCGGTGAAATCCTGCAGCAGCACGCGCGCGGGGCGGTACTGGATCTCGTCGCCGGTGGTGGGGTTCTTGACCCAGTCGACGATGTTCTGCGCGTGGTCGGTAGCGACGGTGTGCCCGCCATCCTCGAACCGCAGCATGTTCTCGAGCAGGACCTTCAGGCTGAAGGGCAGCTTCGACACATCGCCGAGCTTTTCCGCCGCCTTGGCGAGCGAGTAGTACGCGTATTCCTTGCCCCCGACTTCGAGGGTGGAACGGGTGCCGAGAGTATCCTGGCCGACCTGGGTCATGCGTCAACTTTCCTGTTGTTATGGCGCGCGCGGATGAGGGTGCGGCGGCGCGAAAATGCTCGCCGCGCGATGCGCGCGATTAGCTGAAAAATCAAGGGAGGAAGCCGTTTGTTCCGAGATTAGCGAGTCGGAACCGGCTCCTCGCCGCCGTAATCGTAGAAGCCGCGGCCGGCCTTGCGGCCCAGCCAGCCCGCCTCGACATATTTCACCAGCAGCGGCGCGGGGCGATACTTGCTGTCGCCGGTGGTCTCGAACAGCACCTTGATGATCTCGAAGCAGGTGTCGAGGCCGACGAAATCGGCCAGTTCCAGCGGCCCCATCGGGTGATTGAGCCCCAGGCGACAGCCCTTGTCGATATCGGCGATGCTGGCGGTCGACTGGCCGAGCACGAAGATCGCTTCGTTGATCATCGGCAGCAGGATGCGGTTGACCACGAAGCCGGGTTCGTCCTGCGACAGCACGACCTGCTTGCCGAGACTTTCGGCGAAGGCGGTGGTGCGGTCGGTCGTGTCCTGCGCAGTGGCGAGGCCGGGGATCACCTCGATGAGCCCCATGACCGGGACCGGGTTGAAGAAGTGCAGCCCGATGAAGCGCTTGGGATCGGGCGAGTGGTTGGCCATCCGGGTGATCGGGATCGAGCTGGTGTTCGACGCCATGATCGCGTCCTCGGCGAGCACTTCGCTCGCCTTCTCGAAGATCTTGGCCTTGACCTCTTCGCGCTCGGTCGCGGCTTCTATGATGAAGCTCGCCTCGGACATCGGCGTATAATCGGCGACCGGCTCGATCCGGCCGAGTACCGCTTCGACCGTATCGGCCTCGATCTTGCCGCGGCCGACCAATTTGGCGAGCGCCTTGTCGACCTTGGCCTTGCCGGCCTCTGCATGCGCAAGATCGAGATCGGCGAGCAGCACCTTCATCCCGTGCTGGGCGACGGTCTGCGCGATGCCGGTACCCATCTGGCCCGCGCCGATGACAGCGATGGTGGTCATGCGAATTTCCTCGAATTGTAGAACTTTGTTTGGGCGAGTCGCCGGTTACCTGTTGGCACCGGGGACCCACAGCACGTCGCCCGAGCCGCCGGCATTGATCGCGCGGGCGAGGGTGAAAAGATAGTCCGACAGCCGATTGACATATTGCAGCGCGGCCGGGTTGATCGGTTCCTCGCGATGCAATGCGACCATGTCGCGCTCGGCTCGGCGCACGATTGCGCGGGCGAGGTGGATGCGCGCCGCGGCCTCGCCGCCGCCGGGCAGGATGAAGCTGGTCAGCGGCTTGAGCGTCTCGTTGAGC
Organism: Pseudoblastomonas marina; assembly: GCF_034374265.1. Classification (NCBI taxonomy): domain Bacteria; kingdom Pseudomonadati; phylum Pseudomonadota; class Alphaproteobacteria; order Sphingomonadales; family Erythrobacteraceae; genus Pseudoblastomonas; species Pseudoblastomonas marina. Next base: position 2,625,326 of record NZ_CP139718.1, read on the forward strand.
GCGTCGATCGCGCTTTCGAGCCATTCGACCTGCGCGGGCACGATCCGCAGTGTCATTTCCGACGGGCCGAAGTCCTCGCCATCCTCGGCGGGGGTGGCGAGGTCGGCACCGCAATCGAACAAGTCGTTCTGGATCCGGGTGAGATCGCTCGCCGCTTCGCTGCCCACCGCGACAATCGCGAGCCCGATCGCGCTGTTGGCCTCGTCGACCGAACCGATCGCGGCGATCCGCGCCGAGTGTTTCGGACAGCGCGAACCGTCGACCAGCCCGGTGGTGCCGTCGTCGCCGGTGCGAGTGTAGATCTTGTTGAGCTTGACCATGTCCTCCCCCGACCGGCCCCGCTCAGCGGTTGATCATCAGCAGCACGGCGACGACCACGACCGCCAGCGCCTGGTACTTGATGCGCGCGAACATCATCTCGTTCTGGCGCTTCTGCATCTTGCCCGCGCGTTCGTCGTCGGCCTCGAGCTCCATCTTGGTGCTCTGCATGAAGGCGACGATCCCGCGCACGAGGCTGACGACGACCATGATCGCGAGGAGGACGATGAGGATGGTGAGGAAGGTGTTCATGGCGCACCAGATAGGGATTGCGAGAGGGTAATGCCAGCGGGGAAGTGGCCCGCGCGCAGCGCGGCCGCAACAGTCTGCCCGTCTTCGCCCGCGCGGCGGCGGTCGGCGAGGCCGAAGCCTTCCTCGCCGGAACCGCGCCGCTTGGCGAGCTTGCGCCCGTCCTCCTCGACCAGCAGCGCGTGATGGTGCCAGCGCGGCACCGGCAGGCCGAGCAATTCCTGCAGCAGGCGGTGGATGTCGGTGGCATCGAACAGGTCCGCCCCGCGCGTCACCAGCGTCACCCCCTGCGCCGCATCGTCGAGCGTGGCGGCGAGGTGATAGCTGGCCGGCGCATCCTTTCGCGCCAGCACCACGTCGCCGAAGCGTACGGGACGCGCCACGATCGTGCCGGCGAGCGCATCCTCCCAGTCGAGTTCGCCCGCGCGCTCGATCGCCGCGTCCATATCGAGCCGCCACGCCCACGGACGATCGGAAGGAATCTCGCGCCCTTTGCAGGTGCCGGGATAGACCGGGCCCTCGGGTCCCTCCTCGCGCGCCGCCGCGGCGATCTCGGCGCGGGTGCAGCGGCACGGATAAAGCAGCCCGTCGGCCTTCAGCCGCTCGAGCGCAGCATCGTAGGTCGCAAGGCGCTCTGATTGGCGAACGACCGGACGATCGCTCTCGATACCGAGCCAGGCAAGGTCGGCGAGGTGCTCCGCGATCCATTCGGGGCGCGACCGCGCGCCGTCGATATCCTCGATCCGGATCAGGAAGGTGCCGCCCGCCTCGCGCGCGAGGTCATGCGCGACCACCGCCGAATATGCATGCCCCAGGTGCAGCGGGCCGTTGGGGCTGGGGGCGAAGCGGGTCACGGTGCTCACGCGCCCTTCCTAACGATGACTGTGGAATAGCGCGACCCGCACAATGTCATGGACTTGACGCAATTTTTCGCTTTTGCTCCCTTCCAGATCGATCGGGGAGGACGCAACACGTGTTCAAGGCCGAACTTCTGGAACGGGCGGCGCGCTTTCGGAGCGCGGACGAGGATCCCTGCCGGAAGCTCGAAAGCTGCCCGGCGCTGGTGCTCAACGCCGATTACACCCCGCTGTCCTACTACCCGCTGAGCCTGTGGCCGTGGCAGACCGCGATCAAAGCGATCTTCCTCGACCGGGTCGACGTGATCGCGAGCTACGAGCGCGAGGTCCACTCTCCCAATCTCGACATGAAGATTCCCAGCGTGATCGCGCTGAAGCAATATGTGCGCCCGAGCGAATTTCCCGCCTTCACCCGCTTCAACCTGTTCCTGCGCGATCGCTTCTCGTGCCAGTTCTGTGGCAAGATGGATCACCTGACCTTCGATCACGTCGTCCCGCGCCGGCTCGGCGGCAAGACGACGTGGGAGAACATCGCCACCGCCTGCGCGCCCTGCAACATGAAGAAGGGCGGTCGCACGCCCAAGCAGGCGGGGATGCAGCTCTATGCCGAACCGATCCGGCCGACCCACTGGCAGCTGCAGCAGCACGGCAAGGCGTTCCCGCCCAACTACCTCCACGAAACCTGGCGCGACTGGCTCTACTGGGACATCGAGCTGGAGGAATAGGCGGAGTCGGTGTGACACCGATGCCGGGGTTTTGAAAAACCGGCAGCGGGTGAATTGATCCCCGATTTCAAGATTTTGCGGAGTATATTCCCGCGCGCGTTGTAATCTTCCGGATCCGGCATGCTGAGGGTGACGAACAGGCATCCCGCCAGATTACTCCGTCGCAAGCGGAGTAGGAAAGCGTTCAGAAGGCGAGATCTTCACCTAGGAGGATAAGGCGTCACCTGCCCGCCAGCTTCTTCGCCCGCCGCCGCTGGACCGAACTGCCGATTCCCGCAGCCTCGCGGTATTTGGCCACCGTCCGCCGCGCGACGTCGAAACCGCGTTCCTTGAGCAGCGTCACCAGCGCGTCGTCGGAGAGGATCTTCTTCGGGTCCTCGGCGTCGGTCAGCTCGCGGATCGCGGCCTTGACCGCCTCGGCGCTCGCGCCCTCGCCGTCGGCCGAGGAGACGCCGCTCGAGAAGAAATATTTCAGCTCGAACGTCCCGCGCGGGCAGGACAGGTACTTGTTCGAGGTCACGCGGCTGACCGTGCTCTCGTGCATGTCGATCTGTTCGGCGACGGTGCGCAAGGTCAGCGGTTTCAGGTGCGAGACGCCGCGGCGGAAGAAGCCGTCCTGCGCCTTCACGATCGCGCTCGCGACCTTGAGGATCGTCTTCTGTCGCTGATCGAGCGCCTTGATCAGCCACTTGGCGTCGGCCAGCTTTTCCGAGAGCCAGCCGCGCGAAGCCTTGTCGGTGCAATCCGATTTGAGCTCGACGTAATAGTCGCGATTGACCACCAGCCGGGGCAGCGTGTCGCGGTTGATGCGGATCTTCCAGCCGCCCTCATCGCTCGGCGAGAGCAGTACGTCGGGCACCACCGCCGCGCCCGCCCCCCCGCCATATTTGAGGCCGGGCTTGGGGTCGTAGCCGCGCAGTTCGGCGAGCATGTCGGCGAAATCCTCGTCGTCGACGTCGCACAGCCGCCGGAGCCGCGCAAACTCGCCCTTGCCGAGCAGTTCGAGGTTGTCGATCAGCCGCGCCATGCACGGATCGTGGCGATCGGCCTCCTTCGCCTGCAATGCGAGGCATTCGGACAGTGAGCGGGCGCCGACACCCGTCGGATCGAAGGACTGGACCAGCGCCAGCGCCTGTTCGGCCTCGGCCTCGCCGATCCCGAGCATCCCGGCGAGTTCCTCCAGCGTCACGGTCAGGTAGCCGGCCTCGTCCAGCGCATCGACGATCGCATGCGCGACCAGCGCTTCGCGCTCGTCGGCGGAGGCCGGGCCGACCTGCGCATGGAGATGCTCCGCCAGCGTCGGTCCGTCGCTGCTCTCGTTTTCGATCCCGGGCAGGTCCTCGCCCGAGGCGATACTGCCGGAAGCCGACCAGTCGCCGGTGTCGCGATCACGGTCGAGCGCGCTCTCGTCTATGTCGAGCGCGCCGCCATCGCCGTCCATCGCGTCGGCCTGCGCGGGCTCGGCTTCGGTCGCGGCATCGCCGTCTTCGTTCTCGCGGCTGGTCTCGCCCATCTCGAGCAACGGGTTGTTGTCGAGCGCATCTCCGACGAAGGTCTCGATTTCGAGGTTGGACAGCGCCAGCAGCTTGATCGCCTGCTGGAGCTGCGGCGTCATCACCAGCGATTGCGACTGGCGCAGGTCGAGGCGTGGCCCGAGCGCCATTATTCTATCGTACCCTTACGACCCTGACCCTGAAGCACCGTTCCCCCCAACCTCGATCCTACAACTCGAAATTCTCGCCGAGGTAGAGCCGCCTCACGTTCTCGTCGGCGACGAGGTCCTCGGGGCTGCCCGCGAACAGGACCTGCCCGCCATAGATGATGCAGGCGCGATCGACGATTTCGAGCGTCTCGCGGACATTGTGATCGGTGATCAGCACACCGATCCCGCGCGTCTTCAGGTCGGCGACAAGATCGCGGATGTCGCTGATCGAGAGCGGGTCGATCCCCGCGAAGGGTTCGTCGAGCAACATGATCGAGGGCTTGGCCGCGAGCGCGCGGGCGATCTCGCAGCGGCGGCGTTCACCGCCCGACAGCGCCATGGCGGCGGAATCGCGCAGCCGGGTAAGCCCGAATTCTTCGAGCAGCCGCTCGAGCTCGGCGGCGCGCACGTCCTTGTCGGGCTCGACCAGCTCGAGCACGGCATTGATGTTCTGTTCAACCGTCAGCCCACGGAAGATCGAGGTTTCCTGCGGCAGGTAACCGAGGCCGAGGATCGCGCGGCGATACATCGGCAGGTTGGTGACGTCGACGCCGTCCATCATGATCCGGCCGGCATCGGGTTTGACGAGGCCCATGATCGAATAGAAGCAGGTCGTCTTGCCCGCGCCGTTGGGACCCAGCAGGCCCAGCACCTCGCCCTTGCCCACCGTCAGCGAGATATCGGACAGCACCTGCTTCTTGTCGTAGCTTTTCGCGATCGACACCACTTCGAGCCCGCCCTGCGGGATCGGCTCGGAGGCGTGGGCTGGCGATACGTCGTCCGAAGTTTCGGCCGAGGCGGCGGGCATATCCATGATGCCGCCATAGCATTCCGACGCGCGTGATCCACCCCCGCCGGAAACGATTGGCAGACTTCGTGCATGCCTTGGTCGATCAGGCGCGGCTTTTCGCACCGGGCGGGTGGCGATCGTCCTTGCAGCAGCGCCGCGTTCGTGATTAACTGCAAGCTTCGGGAACTGGGGAGAGACCGACTGATGGCACAGGCTGCGTACGACGAGGAAACCGAGGCCCGCACCGAGGGCAAGAAGCTCGACTGGCGCAAGCGGATGAGCGACCACATCGCCTATGCGCTGATGGTCTATACCGCGCTGCAGATCTTCGTCACCGTCGATGCGATGCAGTCGCCGGGCACTTCGATCGCCCCCTATATCGCGCTGGCCATCCTCGTCGCGCTCGTCATTCCCGCCTGCAAGACCTACGAATCCTGCTGGATGAAGATGAGCGACGAGCAGGCCGCCGACCCGTCCTACGAACCGCGCTATCGCAAGTCGGTGATCGGGTTGTGGGTCGTCGCGATCGGCCTGCCCTTCCTGCTCGCCGGACTGTTCAAGGCGCTTTACGCGCTGAACTGACCATCTCCCATTTGTCGGAATTGCTGAAATTTGCGCTGGCGCTCCTGGTGGGCGTCGCCGCGATGCCTGCCACGGCGCTCGTTCCGGGAGCGGCGAGCGAAACCGCGGCACCCGCGCCGACGCCGACCGCGCAGGCGATCGAAGCCGAGACCGGCGCCTCCGACGACGAGCAGATCGCGCGACGCCTCCGTGGGATCCTCTCGCAACTGCCGGCTTTCGCCGAGGTGGCGGTGACGGTGAACGAGGGGGTGGTCGCCCTGTCGGGGACAGTGCCTGAGGAAGGCGATATCGCGCGGGCCGAGGAAATAGCTTCGCGCATCACCGGGGTGGTGACGGTCGAAAACGGGCTCGAACGCGACCTATCGGTCGGACAGGCAGGCGGGGTCCTGACCTCGCTCGAAAGCAAGCTGGCCGATGCGCGCGCGCTCGCGCCGTTGGGGGGACTCGCACTGGTGGTTGCGATCGCGATCGCGGCGTTCGGATACCTGCTCGCCGGACTGACCGGGTTGTGGCGCCGGGTCGCCCCCAACTCCTTCCTCGCCGAACTGATCGCCTCGGCGATCCGCTTCGTGTTCGTGGTGCTCGGCCTGGTCATCGCGCTCGACATGCTCGGCGCGGGGGCCTTGCTCGGGGCAGTGCTCGGCGGGGCTGGGGTGATCGGCATCGCGCTGGGTTTCGCGATGCGCGATACGATCGAGAATTACGTCGCCTCGTTGATGTTGAGCTTGCGCCAGCCGTTCCGCGCCAACGACCATGTCGTGATAGACGATCTCGAGGGCCGCGTGATCCGCCTGACCAGCCGTGCGACCGTGCTGATGACGCTCGAGGGCAATCACTTGCGGATTCCCAATTCGACCGTCTTCAAGGCGGTAATCCTGAACTATACGCGCAATCCGCAACGCCGCTTCGAGTTCAAGCTCGGCATCGATGCCGACGACAATCCCGAGGCGGCGCGCAAGGTCGGCCGGGAGGCGCTCGAGGCGCTGCCCTTCGTGCTCGCGGATCCGCCGCCCGAGGTCCGCACGGTCGAAGTCGGCGATTCGAACATCGTGTTGAGCTTCCTCGGCTGGGTCGATCAGGAGGAGAGCGACTGGCACAAGGCCAGAAGCCGCGCGATCGGTGCGGTCAAGGCGGCTATAGAGGAAGCAGGCTTCGCGCTGCCCGAACCGATTTACCGCCTGCGGTTCGATTCGCGCACCGACCCGCTGCCTATGGCGCAGGTCGCGGAAGGGTCTGCGGGCAAGCCGCCGCCCGTCCCCAAGGCGGCGACCGTGACCATGAGCGCCGAAGACGCGGACGTCGCGCCGCAGAACGAGATCGCCGAGCTGGTCGACAAGGAACGCCGGACCGATTCCGAGCAGGCCAAAGACCTGCTCGACGAAGGGCGCCCGGTGGAGTGAAGGAACCGCAGCGCCCGGCGCAATTGCGGCTCGACGATGCGATCGACCGGCAGGGGCCCGAACTCGCCGCGATCGGACGCGAGGCGATCACCGCCGCGACCGCCGCCATGCCGACCGCGAACCGTATCGTCGACGACAGCGACGGTCTGCTGCGGGTGCATTTCGCGCCCGGCGTGGACCTGGCCGCGACGATCGTCACGGTGTCGTTCCACGCCTTCTGGGTGAGCTACGATTTTCCGCGCGGGGACCGGATGTACGATCTGGACGAGCTGCTGCGCGGCACGCTGGGCTCGATGCGGCACTACGTGATCGAGGGCGCGGGCGACGTCCGCGATACCGAGGTCGAGCTGCTGCTGCGCGACGCGATCGACCGCGCCGACCCGCCGCCCAACTCCGAAAACCGCGCGATCCTGTGCTTCCGCTCCGAGCTCGAAGCGGAACGCTAGCTCAGCCCTTCGCCCGCTCGATCGCTTCCTTGACGATCTGCTTGGCCTCGGCGGCGTCGCCCCAATTGCCCACGCGCACCCACTTCTCGGCTTCGAGATCCTTGTAGTGGGTGAAGAAGTGCTCGATCTGCTGGAAGATGATCGAGGGCAGGTCCTTCGTCTCGGCGACGTCCGAATAATAGGGGAAGGTCGTGTCGATGGGCACGCAGATCAGCTTCTCGTCGCCGCCATGCTCGTCTTCGAGGTTGAGCACGCCGATCGGGCGGGCGCGCACCACGCAGCCGGCGATGAAGGGCGAGCGCGCGATCACCAGCGCGTCGAGCGGATCGCCATCGGGCGACAGCGTGTGGGGAATGAAGCCGTAATTGGCCGGATAACGCATCGGCGTGTGGAGGATGCGGTCGACGAACAGCGCGCCCGAATCCTTGTCGAACTCGTATTTCACCGGTTCGCCGCCGGTCGGCACTTCGATGATGACGTTGAGGCTTTCGGGCGGATTGTCGCCGGTGGGGATCTTGTCGATGCGCATCATGCGTCCTTGCTGAAAATGTTCGGTCCCCCTCCCCAGAAAGACTTGGCGGGCCGATAGCGAAGGGCGGAGGATTGCGGAAGGGGGCAGTTCGCCTTAATCGCGCGACCCATGCCAAAAACGCCACAAGCCATCCGCGGGACGCAGGACATCTTCGGAGCCGATGCCGAGGCCTTCGCCTTCGTGGTCGAGACCTTCGAGCGCGTGCGCAGGCTCTACCGCTTCCGGCGGGCCGAAATGCCGGTGTTCGAAAAGACCGAGGTGTTCGCCCGTTCGATCGGAGAGACCACCGATATCGTATCGAAGGAAATGTATTCGTTCGAGGATCGCGGCGGCGAATCGCTGACCTTGCGCCCCGAATTCACCGCGGGCATCGCCCGCGCCTTTCTTTCGAACGGCTGGCAGCAGCACGCGCCGCTGAAGCTCGCCACGCACGGCCCGCTGTTCCGTTACGAGCGCCCGCAGAAGGGCCGCTATCGCCAGTTCCACCAGATCGATGCCGAGATCATCGGCGCGGCCGAACCGCAGGCCGATGTCGAATTGCTCGCGATGGCAGACCAGCTCTTGAAGGAGCTCGGCATCGAGGGCGTGACGCTGCACCTCAACACGCTCGGCGACGGCGACAGCCGCGAAGCCTGGCGCGCCGCGCTGGTGGAGCATTTCCGTGCGGTGAAGGACGAGTTGAGCGAGGATTCGCAGGAGCGGCTCGAAAAGAACCCGCTGCGCATCCTCGACAGCAAGGATCGCCGCGATCGGCAATTCGTCGCCGATGCGCCGAAGATCGACCAGTTCCTGTCCGACGATGCGCGCGCCTTCTTCGATGCGGTCACCGCCGGGCTCGACGCGGCGGGCGTGAAATGGACGCGCGCCGAAAGCCTCGTGCGCGGGCTCGATTATTATCGCCACACCGCGTTCGAATTCATTCCCGACGAGGGCAGCGAGGCGGCCGGAAGGCTGGGCAGCCAGAGCACGATCCTTGGCGGCGGTCGCTATGATGGGTTGATGGAAAGCCTCGGCGGCGCGCCGACGCCCGCAGTCGGCTGGGCCGCGGGGATCGAGCGATTGGCGATGCTGGTGGGGGACCGTGCGCCCGAACGCCTCGAAGCCATGGTCCTGGTCGAATGCGACGAAGGCATGGCGGCCGCAATAGAGCTGCTGTCCGATCTTCGGAAGGGAGGCGTGATCGCCGACATCATGGCGACAGGTTCTCCGAAGAAACGCTACGACAAGGCGGTGAAGCAAAATCCGCAACACATCCTCCGGGTCGACGAGCGCGGCTACCACGGAATTTCCGGTGAAGGAGACGCGAGCAGGATCATCTCGGTCCTAGGGGCCCGCAATCCGTCACCCTCGACTTGATCCGGGGTCCCGCTTCCGTTCTTTCAGCGCCGCTGCAATAAGCGGGATCCCGGCTCGGAGGCCGGGATGACGAGATTGAGAGTTTAGTTCCTTGACCATCCCCGCCGAACGCCTCGACCAGATTGCCAATCGCTTCGCCGAGCTCGAAGCGCGGATGGCCTCGGGCACACTCGAGGGCGAGGCTTTCGTGCAGGCGAGCCGCGACTATGCCGAGCTCGAACCGGTGGCCAAGATAGCCAACGAGGTAAAGGCGATGCGCGCCGAGATCGCCGAGCTGTCCGAGCTCGTCTCCGATCCCGAAATGAAGGCGCTCGCCGAAGAGGAGCTGGTCGAACTCAAGGCAAAGCTGCCCGAGGCCGAACGCCGGCTCGCCGCGGCGATGCTGCCGCGCGACAAAGCCGATGCCAAGCCCGCCATGCTCGAAATCCGCGCCGGGACGGGCGGCGACGAGGCCGCGCTGTTCGCGGGCGATCTCTACCGCATGTACGAAGGCTATGCCGCCGAACGCGGCTGGAAGGTCGAGCCGGTCTCGATCAGCGCGTCGGACGTCGGCGGCTACAAGGAAATCATCGCCAACGTGAAAGGCACCGGCGTGTTCGCCAAGCTCAAGTTCGAGAGCGGCGTGCACCGGGTGCAGCGCGTGCCGGTGACCGAGAGCGGCGGGCGCATCCACACCTCCGCGGCGACCGTCGCGGTGCTGCCCGAGGCCGACGATGTCGACGTGCAGATCGACCCGACCGACCTCAAGATCGATACCTATCGCGCCAGCGGTGCGGGTGGTCAGCACGTCAACACCACCGACAGCGCAATCCGCATCACCCACCTGCCCACCGATACGGTGGTGACCTGCCAGGACGGGCGCAGCCAGCACAAGAATCGCGAGAAGGCGATGCAGGTCCTGCGTGCGCGGCTGTTCGAGAAGCAGCGCGATGCGGTCGAGGGGGCCGAGGCCGAGGCGCGCAAGGCGATGGTCGGCTCGGGCGACCGCTCCGAACGCATCCGCACCTACAATTTCCCGCAGGGCCGCGTGACCGATCACCGCATCGGGCTGACGCTGCAGAAGCTGCCGCAGATCCTCGAAGGGCCCGGGCTTGGCGAAGTGATCGACACCCTTATCGCCGAGGACGAAGCCAAGCGCCTCGCCGCGATGGAGGAATGACCGTCGGCGAAGCCCTGCGCGCCGCGGCGGATCACCTGTCCGCCACTAGCGACAGCGCGCGGCTCGACGCCGAATTGCTGATGGCGCATGCGCTCGATTGCTCGCGCTCGGACATGCTGCTCCGGCATCAGCGCGATCCGGCGCCGGACGGCTTCGAGGCGCTGGTCGATCGCCGCGCCCGGCACGAGCCGATCGCCTACATTACCGGCGAGCAGGAATTCTACGGGCGTTGCTTCGCGGTACGACCGGGCGTTCTGATCCCTCGCGGCGACAGCGAAACGCTGGTGCGCGCCGCACTCGAATCCTGTTCGTCGCCGCGCCGGGTGCTCGACCTCGGAACGGGCAGCGGTGCGCTCTTGCTGACCCTGCTTTCGGAGCGCCCCGCGGCAGCGGGCGTCGGGATCGATGCTTCGTCCCGGGCGATCGAAACCGCGACCGAGAATGCACGGGCGCTCGATCTGGCGAACGACTGGCGGTTCGAGCGGCGCAGCTGGCTCGACGACGGCTGGCAAGACGATCTCGGGCGGTTCGACCTGGTGGTGTGCAACCCGCCCTATGTCGAGGCCGATGCCTTGCTCGATGCCGATGTCCACGATTACGAGCCGGGCGAGGCGCTGTTCGCCGGCCCCGAAGGCCTCGATGACTACCGCGTCTTGATCCCGAAATTGCCCGAACTGCTTGCCGAAAACGGTGTCGCGATCTTCGAAATCGGCCACCAACAGGCCGAATCGGTGGCGCAGATCGCCTCCGAGGCCGGGTTCTCGAGCGAATTGCGGCGTGATCTCGCGGGGCGGCCACGCGCACTTATCCTTCGCCCGAAACCATAGGGGGCTTGGCAAGGCGTCCTACAACCGCTACCTCTGGAGTTGCTCCGGCGGGAACCAGAGGGTTCGCCGGAGACAAGTCCCAGACCAGACCGGATACCAGCGCGCCGCTCGTCGACGTGCAGGAACCGGAAAGGATACCGGGATTGGCCCCGCGCGAAGAGCGTGCGGAGGAGGGATACCGCCGCGTATGACGGCGTCACAAAGGAACACGAATCCTTGAGCAACAATCGTGGTAACAACCGTCGTCGCGGTCGCGGCGGCAACAACCGGTCGCAGGGCAATCAGTTTCCGAACCGGATCGACAGTCGCGCGCGCGGCAACGCACCCCAGCTTCTCGACAAGTACAAGAAGCTGGCGAACGACGCGCAGATGAACGGCGATCGGGTGCAGGCGGAATACTACCTGCAATTTGCCGATCACTATTTCCGCGTCATCGCCGACAACAAGGCCCGGCAGGACGAACAACGCGCCAAGCGCGACGACAATCGCGGCGGCAAGCACGGCTCCGACGATGACGACGACGATCGCCGGGACGATCACGACAACGACGGTCGCGACGATCGCCCGAAGAAGCCGCGCCGCTCGCGCAAGAACGAAGGGCAGGAAGCCACCCAGGGGCGCGAACAGAACGAAGGTTCCGATGCCGACGGCGAGGAAAACCCCTTCGTGGCCAAGCGCAAGCCGGCCAAGGCGAAGGCCAACGGCAAGGCGAAGCCGGCCAAGGACAACGGCCCCCACGGGCTCGATCCCAGCGCGCTGCCGCCCGCTATCGGCGACGACGCGGACGAGGCGCCCAAGCCGCGTCGCCGAACCCGTCGCGCCGCCAGCGAAGACGGCGAAGAAGCCGCTGCCTAGGAATTGACGGGTGGGCTCGCTCGACAGGCGCGCCCGCACCGGCGCGAACGCGATCGGTCGCTGGCTCGTCGCTCACCCGCGATTGAGCGCGCTGGCGGCCGGGCCGCTCGCCGCGCTCGGCTTCTCCCCTTACAATTTGTGGCCGCTGGCGCTCGCGGCGCTGGCGCTGTTCGTGGCGCTGGTCGCCCACGCACCGAACGGGAAGTCCGCCGCCTGGCGTGGCTGGATGTTCGGGTTCGGCCATTTCACGCTCGGCAATAGCTGGATCGCGGTCGCCTTCGGCTACCAGGCGAACATGCCTGCCTGGCTCGGCTCGATCGCGGTTTTGCTACTCGCGGTTTATCTCGCCGTATTTCCTGCGCTTGCCGCGCTTGCCGGCTGGTGGCTGGCGGGCCGGGCGCGCACCGGCTGGGTGATGGTTCCCGCATTGGCGGGAGGCTGGATCGTCGCCGAATGGCTGCGCAGCTGGGCTTTTACCGGCTATGCCTGGAACCCGCTCGCGATGATCGCACTCGGGCCGTTCGAACGACCGGGGCTCGCCGTGATCGCGCAGTTCACCGGGACCTATGCGCTGTCGGGCATGGTGATCGCATTGGGCGGTTGCTGGTGGCTGGCGGCGCGCTGGCGCGAACGGCGCGGACTCGCGATCGCGCTCGCGCTGCTGCCGGTGTTGGCGCTGCTCGTCCCGCGCCCGTTGGGAGAGCCGCGCGAAGGGACGCTGCGCTACACGCTGGTCCAGCCCGATATCCGCCAGGAAAAGCTCAACGAGCGCGAGTATTTCGAAGAGAATTTCGCGCGCACCGCGGCGCTTTCGCGCCCGCGCGACGATGAGCCGCGGCTGGTGCTGTGGCCCGAATCGGGCATCCAGGACTTCCTGCGCGAAGGCTATCCCTTCCGCTACTACCTGCGCTTCAACTACCTCGCCGACCCGCTCGCCTCGAAGCGCCGGATCGCACGCACGATCGGCGCCAACGCGCTGTTGCTGAGCGGTACGCAGGATCTCGAATTCGAGGATGGCGCGCTCGCCGGGGCGCGCAATTCCGTTACCGCGATCGACGGCAGCGGGCAGATCCGCGCGAGCTACAACAAGGCGCACCTCGTCCCCTACGGCGAATACCTTCCGATGCGCGACGTGCTCGAGCCGCTCGGGCTCTCGCGGCTGGTGCCGGGCGCGGTGGACTTTTTCCCCGGACCGGGGCCGCGCACGCTCGAGCTCGGCGAATACGGTCGCGCGGGCGTGCAGGTCTGCTACGAGATCGTGTTCAGCGGACAGGTGGTCGATCGTTCGGACCGGCCCGATTACATCTTCAACCCTTCGAACGACGGCTGGTTCGGCCCATCGGGACCGCCGCAGCATCTCGCGCAGGCGCGGATGCGCGCGATCGAGGAAGGCCTGCCGGTGCTGCGCTCGACGACCACCGGGATCAGCGCGGTGATCGACGCGCGGGGCGTGGTGCGCGAATACATCCCGCGCCACAGCGCGGAGCGGCGCGATGGGTTCGTCCCACCCGCCCACGCGCCGACCTTGTTCGCGCGGCTGGGGAATTGGCTGGCGATGGTGTGGGCGGTGCTATTTTGCGTGATTGCGCTGGTTGCCAGCCGCCGCGCGCGGGGCTAACACGCGCCCCACACATAAAGCTTTCTTTATATGAGGCTCAAATGCGCTCCGATTACCTGTTTACCTCCGAAAGCGTGTCCGAAGGCCATCCCGACAAGGTGTCGGACCAGATTTCGGATGCGATCGTCGACCTGTTCCTCGCGAAGGATCCCGAGGCACGGGTCGCCTGCGAGACGATGACGACCACCCAGCGCGTGATCCTGTCGGGCGAGATTCGCGGCCAGGGCATCATGGACGCCGATGGAAACTGGGCACCCGGCGTCGAACAGGAGATCGAGGAAACCGTGCGCGGCGTCGTGCGCGAGATCGGCTACGAACAGGACGGCTTCCACTGGCAGACGCTGGTGTTCGAAAACCACCTGCACGGACAGAGCGTCCACATCGCACAGGGCGTTGATGCGAGCGGCAACAAGGACGAAGGCGCGGGCGACCAGGGCATCATGTTCGGCTTCGCCTGCGACGAGACGCCCGACCTGATGCCGGCACCGATCGATTACAGCCACAAGATCCTCCACCGACTGGCCGAGGACCGCAAGAACGGCGTCGCGCCGTTCCTCGAGCCCGACAGCAAGAGCCAGGTCACGCTGCGTTACAAGGATGGCAAGCCGGTCGCGTGCACCGCGGTGGTGGTCAGCACCCAGCACGCGCCGGGCTATGACGAGGGCGAGAAGGAAGCCGAGCTCCACGCCTATGTGAAGGGCGTGGTGACCGAGATCCTGCCCGACGGCTTCGTCTCGGACGACACCGTGTGGCACATCAACCCGACCGGCACCTTCGAGATCGGCGGACCGGACGGAGATGCGGGCCTCACCGGTCGCAAGATCATCGTCGACACCTATGGCGGCGCGGCCCCGCATGGCGGCGGCGCGTTCAGCGGCAAGGATCCGACCAAGGTCGATCGCAGCGCGGCCTATATCACCCGTTACCTCGCCAAGAACATCGTTGCAGCGGGTCTCGCCTCGCGCGTCACGATCCAGCTCGCCTATGCGATCGGCGTGTCCGAACCGCTGTCGCTCTATGTCGACACGCACGGCACCGGGACGGTCGACGACGCGGCGATCGAGGATGCGATCCGCGGCATCGCCAAGCTCGGCGGCCTGACCCCGCGCGGCATCCGCACGCATCTGGGTCTCAACAAGCCGATCTACCGCAAGAGCGCCGCCTACGGCCATTTCGGCCGCGACGTCGACGGCGATCACTTCCCGTGGGAACGGACCGACCTGGTCGACGATCTCAAGGCCGCGCTGGCGTAAGCTTCAGTCTCACGCATACGAAGAGGGCGGCCCCGGCAGGGAGCCGCCCTTTTTCGTTTCAGTCGCCGTGCTCGCCCTGGCGCGGAGAGGGCTGGTCGAGCGCCAGCTCGGCATCGGAGAAGCGGAACGGGCTGCGCAGGCCGGGCACCCCGTCGCAATCGAGCTTCATGCCGCGCGCGATCACCTGGGGGTCGGCGAAGACCTCGTCGAGATCGTTGATCGGGCCTGCCGGGATGCCCGCCTCGGCGCAGGCGGAGAGAAGCGTGTCGCGGCCGCGCGACGCGGTCTCGGCCGCGATCAGCGCGTCGAGTTCGTCGCGGTTGGCGAGGCGATCGGCGTTGGTGGCGAAGCGTCGTTCCTTGAGCAGGTCGTGGCGGTCGAGCACTTCGAGCAATTTGCGGAACAGTTTGTCGTTGGCGGGGGCGAGCACCACCGGCCCGTCTTGGGTCGGGAATACGCCATAGGCGCTGACCTGCGCGTGACTGTTGCCCATGCGTGGCGGGTTCCACCCGGTCGCGAAGAGGCTCATCGCCTGGTTGGCGAGCAGCGAGACCGAGCAATCGAGCAGCGCCATGTCGATCCACTGGCCCTTCCCCGTGCGTTCGCGCATCAGCAGTGTCGACTGGATCGCGATCACCGACCACAGCGCGCAGGACAGGTCCGAGATCGAGACCCCCGCCTTCATCGGTTCGCCATCGGGCTCGCCGGTCAACCCCATGAATCCGCTCATCGCCTGGATCATGAAATCGTAGCCCGGCTCGTCGCGCCGCGGCCCGTCCTGCCCGAAGCCGGTGATCGAGCAATAGACTAGCGACGGATTGGCGTCCGAGAGCGCGGCGTAGTCGAGCCCGAATTTCGCCAACGCATCCGGTTTGAAGTTCTCGAGCACGACGTCCGCGCCCGCGGCGAGCTCGCGCACGCGAGCAAGGTCGCCCTCGTCGCGAAAATCGGCAACGATCCCGCGCTTGCCGCGATTGCAGGCATGGTAATAGGCGGCGGTGGTCTCGCCTTCGCGCTCGACGAAGGGCGGCCCCCACTGGCGCGTCGTATCGCCTTCGGGGCTTTCGACCTTGATCACGTCCGCGCCGAGGTCCGCGAGAATCTGTCCGGCGAACGGCCCGGCCAGAACCCGCGACAGGTCGAGCACCTTCACCCCCGCGAGCGGGGCGTTCGGCTTGCGCGGATTATCGAGCCACATGGCCGGTCAGCCCTACAATATCAGCCGAGAGCGACCTCGTACTCGGCGGTGGTCGCCGCGGCGATCTCCTCCTCGGTCACGCCGGGCGCGAGTTCGATCAGCTGGAACTTGCTGTCGTGATCCTTGCGACGGAACACGCCCATATTGGTCACGATCATGTCGACCACGTTGGTGCCGGTGAGCGGCAGCGTGCATTCGGGGATAAACTTGGGCGAACCGTCCTTGGCGGTGTGATCCATCACCACGATGATCTTCTTGACGCCCGCGACGAGGTCCATCGCCCCGCCCATGCCCTTGATCATCTTGCCCGGGATCATCCAGTTGGCGATGTCGCCGTTTTCGGCGACTTCCATCGCGCCGAGCACGGTCAGGTCGATATGCCCGCCGCGGATCATCGCGAAGCTCTGCGCACTGTCGAAATAGGCGCTGTGCTCCAGTTCGCTGATGGTCTGCTTGCCGGCATTGATCAGGTCGGCATCCTCCTCGCCCTCATAGGGGAAGGGGCCGATGCCGAGCATGCCGTTCTCGCTCTGCAGCGTTACGTGCATCCCTTCGGGTATGTGGTTGGCGACCAGCGTGGGGATGCCGATGCCGAGATTGACGTAATAGCCGTCTTCGAGCTCCTGCGCGGCGCGCGCGGCCATTTGATTGCGATCCCAGGGCATGAATTACTCTCCGCTCATGTCAGTCGGCAGCGCGCGGCCGGGGCCGGTCGCCTGCCAGAAAATCGATTGTACCTTCCAAATCCCGTCGATGCGGGCGAACTGGAAGGAATTGATCCCGCGCACGCTGCCAGGCGTGCCGTCGGGATTGGTGAATGTGCCTTCGTAGGACGACCATGCATGGGCGAGGTCGCCCCATACCTCGATTCGCCGCGAAAGCTGGCGTTCGGTGAAGCCGCGCTCGACGAGGAACGGGCCGCTGCGCGCGATGTAATCGTCGACCGTCCCGCCCGAAACGCCATCGGGCCCGATCGAGGAGAGCCGCGCATCGGGGGTGAACAGCGAGCGCATCCGGTCGAATTCGCGCAGGCTGCCGACGGGGCCGCTGATGACGGCGTAGACATCTTCGAGCAGCGCATCGATCGCTGCGACGTCGGCCGCGGGCGCCTCGGCGCGGGGCGTGGCCGGTGCCGCCTCGTAGGTGTTGTATGTGCTGGTCGAGCACGCCGCCAGCGGCAGCATTGCAATGGCGAGGATCAGATATCGCATGTCAGTCTCCCTCCGCGAGCACCGGGGGAACGAGGAACCACCCTTGGCCGATCAGCGGTTCGAGTGCGAATGCCGCGCTTTCGTCGCGCAGGAAATCGTAAAGCTCGTCGAAATCGGCGCGTCGGTCGCCCGCGATCGCCTCGATGCAGAATTCCTCGCCGAGACGGCGGCGAAGGCCCTGCTTGCGTTCGCTCGGCGCGGGCAATGCGAGCACGTCGCGCCCTGCCGGATCGAGCATGGTGCGCGCGAGCAGCTGGCGGATCGCCTCGGTCCGGCTGCGGTCGGCACCGCTCAGCCACACGATCGTCAGCCCCTTGGCGCGCAGTCGCGACAGCGCGGGCGCAAGCTCGACCGCGATTTTCGCCACCGCATCCGGATCGAGCACCTCGTCCTGCGGATCGAGATCGATCATCACGGCGGGGGCCTGGTCGGCGCAGGCGCGCGTCTCGGGCGAAAGCGCGTCGGGATTCGCCAGCACGGTCGAGCGGCGGGTCTCGTTGGGCAAGTAGGCACGCGCCTCGGCCAGCGCGTAGGCCACGAACGCGTCGTAGGGCGTCGGCCCCGACAGCGCAGCCTGTTGCGGGAGGGGTGTCGACGCCTCGAGGCCGGTCGCGGCGCGAGTGGCCGTCGTGGCGGGGGGCGTCGGTCGCGTGGCAACCGTCTCGGGTGCTGTCTTCGCGGTGCCGCCGCGCGCGGTGGACCCGGCGATCGCGCCGCCGGCCAGCACCGGGATCGCCGCCGCGACGCAGCCCGACAGGGCGGCCCCCAGCAGCGTCGCCAGACCGAGGCGGCCCGCGCGGATCAAGCCTCGGCGCGCTCGCGCGTGGTGCGGAACTCGATCTTCTTGTCGTAAGGCGCGCCGACGATCATCCGCTGGACGTAGACGCCCGGCAGGTGGATGCAGTCGGGATCGAGTTCGCCCGCGGGCACCACTTCCTCGACCTCGACCACGCAGACCTTGCCGCAGGTCGCGGCCGGCTGGTTGAAATTGCGTGCGGTCTTGCGGAACACGAGGTTGCCGGTCTCGTCGGCCTTCCATGCCTTCACCAGTGCGAGATCGGCGAAGATGCCCCGCTCCATCACATAGTCCTCGCCGTCGAAGCTGCGAACTTCCTTGCCTTCGGCGACCTGCGTTCCGACCCCGGTCTTGGTGAAGAAGGCGGGGATGCCCGCGCCCCCGGCGCGCATGCGCTCGGCGAGCGTTCCCTGCGGACAGAATTCGACTTCGAGTTCGCCGGCGAGAAACTGGCGTTCGAACTCCTTGTTCTCGCCGACATAGGAGGAGATCATCTTCCTGACCTGCTTGGTGCGCAGCAGCTTGCCGATGCCTTCATTGTCGATTCCGGCATTGTTGCTGGCGAAGGTCAGGTCCTTGACCCCGCTGTCGCGCACCGCGTCGAGGAGGCGTTCGGGAATGCCGCACAGGCCGAAGCCCCCGGCGGCGATGGTCAGGCCGTCTTCGAGCAATCCTTCGAGGGCGGCGGCGGCATCGGGATAGAGTTTCTGCATGCCGCGCGGATTAAGCGGCACGAACGCGATTGTCACGGGGCGAATTGTGGGCATTCCGCGGCGGAGTGTTGCGCAAGACGCAACACGCGGCCCGCATTTCGCACTTGCACAAATTTGCTGCACCGCACATAAAGACTGCGCCTATTAGGCATCCTCTCCCAAAACTTCCCAGCCCGGGAGCTTCGGCTCCCGGGCTTTTTTCTTGCTCGCTCGCTGGAACTGCAGGGCCCCCAAGGCACCTTTGCCTGGCTCGTTCATTTGCATTGGAGGGAGGGCGTTCCTAGCTCTCCCCGGCAAACGAGAACGATAACGGAGCGGGCTTTCCATGGCGGATGCGAAGACGGCGGTCGAAGAGAAGACCGTCAAACTACAGGTCGCGAACGCCAAGCAGGAGGAAAGCGGCAGCGGCATGGCCCGCATCGCGCGCTCGGCGATGAGCGCGCTCGGAGTCACCGAAGGCGACGTGATCGAGATCGAGGGCAAGGATACTACCGTCGCACGCGTGCTTGCGCCCTATGCCGACGACGAGGGGCTCGAACTGATCCGGCTCGATGGTCTCCAGCGCTCGAATGCCGAGGCGCGTGCGGGCGACCACGTCACCATCCGCAAGGTCGAATCGCGTCCCGCCAAGCGGGTGATCTTCGCTCCCGCCCAGCGCGAGATGAAGCTCCAGGGGCCAGGCGAGGCATTGAAACGCAATTTCTTCGGTCGTCCCTTGCTGACCGGCGATTTGGTCGCGACGCGTGGCCGCCAGCCGGTGCAGAACATGCCCCCCGAACTCGCGCGGATGGTCAACGCGCCGGCCTTCGCGCTGACCGAGATCCGCCTGTCCGTGGTGTCGACCGCGCCGCGCGGCGTGGTCCATATCGACGAGACGACCGAAGTCGAATTGCGAACAGAGTTCGCCGAAGCGCAAGGCCCCGGCGCGGCGGTCAATTACGACGATGTGGGCGGGATGGAGGAGACTATCCAGCAATTGCGCGAGATGGTCGAACTCCCGCTGCGTTATCCCGAGCTGTTCACCCGGCTCGGCGTGGACCCGCCCAAGGGTGTGCTGCTCCACGGTCCGCCGGGCACCGGCAAGACCCGGCTCGCGCAGGCGGTCGCGAATGAGAGTGAAGCGGCGTTCTTCACCATCAACGGTCCCGAAATCATGGGCTCGGCCTATGGCGAGAGCGAAAAGCGCCTGCGCGACGTGTTCGAGGAGGCGGCGCGCAGCCAGCCCGCCATCGTCTTCATCGACGAGATCGATTCGATCGCCCCCAAGCGCGACCGGGTGCAGGGCGAAGCCGAAAAGCGCCTCGTCGCCCAGTTGCTGACGCTGATGGACGGGTTGTCGAACCGCGCCAACGTCGTGGTGATCGCAGCCACAAACCGCCCCGATGCGGTCGACGAGGCGCTGCGGCGACCCGGCCGCTTCGATCGCGAGATCGTTATCGGTGTGCCCGACGAGAACGGGCGCCGCGAAATCCTCGCGATCCACACCCGCGGCATGCCGCTCGGCGACGAAGTCGATCTCGACGAGCTGGCGCGCGGGACGCATGGTTTCGTCGGCGCCGACCTTGCCGCGCTCGCGCGCGAGGCGGCGATCGAAGCGGTCCGCCGGATCATGCCCGAGCTCGATCTCGAGGCGCAGGCGATCCCCGAGGACGTCCTCGAGAAGCTGCAGGTCGAGCGCGACGATTTCCTCGAGGCGCTGAAGCGCGTCAGCCCCTCGGCGATGCGTGAGGTGATGGTCCAGGTCCCGCAGGTCGGCTGGAAGGATGTCGGCGGGGTCGACGAGGCGGCCGACCGCTTGCGCGAAACCGTCGAACTGCCGCTCAAGGATCCCGAGAGCTTCCACCGGCTCGGCATCCGTCCGGCCAAGGGCGTGCTGCTCTACGGCCCGCCCGGCACCGGCAAGACCCTGCTGGCGAAGGCCGCGGCGCGCGAGGCGCAGGCCAATTTCATCTCGATGAAGAGCTCGGACCTGCTCAGCAAGTGGTACGGCGAGAGCGAGCAGCAAATCGCCCGCATGTTCGCCCGCGCCCGCGCGGTCGCGCCCTGCATCGTCTTTATCGACGAGATCGACAGCCTCGTGCCCGCGCGCGGCAGCGGGAGCGGCGAACCGCAGGTTACCGCGCGCGTGGTCAACACGCTGCTCGCCGAGATGGACGGGATGGAGGAATTGCAGTCGGTGGTGGTGGTCGGCGCGACCAATCGCCCGACGCTGGTCGATCCCGCGCTGCTGCGCCCCGGGCGCTTCGACGAGCTGGTCTATGTCGGCCCGCCCGACCTCGAGGGACGCGAGCACATTCTCAGGATCCACACCAAGAAGATGCCTCTCGCCAAGGATGTGGATCTTGCCGCGATCGCCAAGAAGACCGCGCGCTTCACCGGGGCCGATCTCGAAGACGTGGTCCGCCGCGCCGGCCTGATCGCGATCCGCAAGGAAGGCTCGGAGGTGAATGAGGTGACCGCGGAGAACTTCGCCGAGGCGCTCGAGGATTCGCGCGCCACCGTCACCGCGCAGATGGAGAAGGAATATTCGAAGATGAAGGGCGAACTGAAGAAGCGCGCCAACGCGGTGCGTCCGATCGGCTTCGTCTGGCCCGACACACTCGAACCCGAACGCGACGAGAAGCATCCGAGCCCGACCCCGCCCGGGATCGAATAGCGCGTTCTGGTGCGGTTAGCGGTTCGCCAGCCGCCAGCTGGCCTCGACCCGAAGCAGGAAGGCAGGACGTGCGCTTTCGAGGCTCCGGCGCGCGAGCGCGTCGGCCGCACCGGTCATCGCCATTGCCTCGAGTGCGGCTTGCTGCGCCGCCATCAACAGGCTCCGCGCGAGTGGCAACGCGCGCTGTTCGCGCACCAGCGGCGCGGCATCGAGCCGATAGAGCAAGGTCCGCAATTCCGCCGGAAACGATTGCGGGGCGCTCGCCAAGAGCGCGCGATTGCGGGCGAAGAGTTCGTCGGCCTCCGCCTCCTTTCCGCGCAGCGAAAGCACGCGCGCGGCCTGCGCGCGGGCGAGCAGCGAATTCACGTGTTCGGGCCCCATCAGCTTGTCGTGCGCGTCGGTTGCGATCCGCAAGACGCCTTCGGCCCGCTCGAGGTCACCGATCTCGATCAGCGACTGACCCCAGGCGAGCGAGCAGGTCGCGACGCCCCAGGTTTCGCCCATCGTCCGGTACATCGCCACGCAGGTGTCGGCATAGAGTGACGCTGCCTCGTCATGGTCGCCGCGCGCGGCGGCGAGCGCGGCTTCGGTGCTCCTGACCGAGATCGCGAACGGGTTCTGCCGCCATTCGCCATCCGCGATGAAGGCGAGCACCGGGGCTAAATAGGCCTCGGCCTCGTCGAGCCGGCCTAGGCCGAGCATCAGCACAGCAAGGTGGCCGAGCGCGCTCATCTCGGTCATCGCGTCGAGCCCGGCAGAGCGCTCGACCACGAGCCGCAGTCGATCCTCCGCCGCCTGCGCCCGACCGATCCGCGCGAGGTAGAGCCCGTAGGTGCGGTGCAGGTGGAGCGGCGTTTCGGCGATGAAGCCGTGCTTCGCTTCGGCAACCGCGATCGCGCGCTCATATCGCGCGCCGACCTGTTCTGCATCGAGCAGCGCCTCGCCCGAGAGGGCGGCGGACAGGTTGAACGCTTCCTCGCACACCGCTTGGTCGGTCTCGATCCGCTCGCAGCGTTCGGCTTCAGCGTCGATCCGCGCGAGTAGCGCACGCAGCGTAGCGAGGTCGGGGGACTCGCCGGCCTCATCGATCGCGGCATAGATCTCGGGCGGCATTTCCCAGCGCGCGACTTGGTCGGGCATACCCGACGCGAGGGCCAGCGCGGCGAGCAGCCCGATCACCGTGCGCCCGGGCCTTTCGCTAATCGCCAGTCTGCTGCGACGGTCGCGAGAAAGGCCGGCTGCGCCTTCTGCATGACCTTGCGCGCCTCGCCATCATATTCGGGGAAGCCGGCCATCGCAGTGAGGAATTCCTCGGTCGACCGGCGCAGCAGCGTGCGGGCTCGCGCCAGCTGCTTCGCATGGCGGAGGTAATGTGCCCCCTCCTCGAAATAGATCGGACCTCGCTGCGAGGCAGGCGTCGTCGGCGGGGCATCGGCCAGCGCGGCCCGGTTGTCGCTGAACAGGGCTTCCGCGCGCTGCTCGTCGCCCTCAATGCTCGCCGCCTTGGCGGCCATGCTGCGCGCATTAAGCGTCCAGAGATTCTTTGCCCCGAGTACGGCGGTGGACCGGGCGAGCGCGACCTCGAAAAGCTTTCGGGCATCCGCGATCGTGCGGTACTCCATCGTCAGGATCCCGATGTCGAGCCAGCAGGTGAGCTCGGCCGTGCTGCCGGTCAGTTCGCGAACGAGAATTGGGCAGGCCTGTTCGTAGAGGCGGTCGGCCGTCGCGAAGTTGCCCGCCCGGTATTCGAGTTGGGCAAGATTGGCCAGGCCGACAACATAATTGAGTCGTTCGCCGGGGTCCGCGGCCAGTGCGAGTTCGTTCGATCGTTCGAGCAGCGCGCGCGCCTCCCTGTATTTTCCCCTGCGCATCAGGAGTGATCCCAGATCGCCCGTCGCCGCGATGAGATGCGGGCTGCGGATGCGCTCGCGGCGTTCGAGGACCAAGCGCTCGAGTGGTTCGGCCAGGTCGTCGCGTCCGATCGACTGGTAGTGCGTTGCCAAATGATCGATCAATTCGATCGTGAACTCGTCGCTGAGTGGGCCGTACAGGCGCTCTGCCAGCACGATCGCCCGCTGGAAGCGCCGCTGGATTTGCGCCGGTGTCTCCAGTGTCCGCGCCGAAAGGGCTGCGGCATAGAAGATCAGGTCCTGGCACGGTTCGAGATCGCGATGACGCGCCGAACACTTGGCAATCTCGCTGTCGACATCGGCGAGCAGCACGGTGAGTTCGGCCAGCATGTAGGTGTCCGACATCACCAGGATCCGCTGCGAGAGCGCGCGGTCGATCGGCCAGCGATCTTTCGCCACCGCCGACGTCGGCGCGGCGAGCAACGAGAACAGGAGGAAGAGGCCGCACAGGAGCGTTCGGACGGTCGTCGCACCGCCTCTCTGGAAGGGTCCTCCGGTGCTCCGGATCAGGGCTCTCCGGCCTTGGGGTGGCCGCGCGGCACTTCGAGCCGATGGCGGATCAGCGCGTCGGGCTGGTTGTTGCGGATCCAGTCGAGCATGTGCTCGCGCACCGCGCAACGCAGGTTCCAAAGATCGCCAATGGTCGCCGCGCTGACGGCGATGCGCAATTCGATGCTTTCGGGATAAGCCTCGGTCATCAGCATGGCGGCGGTACGACCGTCCCACAGCTCGTGGCCTTCGACATAGCGCTCGAGCTCCGCGCGGATCGGGTCGACCTCGCTCGCCGGGTCGAGATGCAGGTAGACCGGCCCGGTCAGCATCTCGCTGCCGCGCGACCAGTTCTCGAAGCTCTGGTCGAAGAACTGAGCGGTCGGGACTACGATCAGCCGTTCGTCCCAGGTGCGTACGAGCACGAAGTTCATGCGGATCTCCTCGACCCGCCCGACATGTCCGTCGACCTTGACCATGTCGCCGATCCGGATCGGTTCGGTCAGCACCATCTGGATCCCCGCGATCAGCGATTTGAGCGCGGGCTGCGCGGCGGCGCCGACTGCGAGGGCGGCGAGACCGGCCGAGGCCATCAGCGTGATGCCGATATCGCGCACCCCCGGGATCGACAGCAGCATCAGCCCGACGGTGATGAAGATGATGATTGCCGAGACCAGCCGCGAGATGATCGTCAGCCGGGTCCGGCGGCGGCGTGCCGCAATATCGAAGGCAATGTCGCCCCCGCCGCGCTCCTCGGCCGCATGGATCAGCGCGCGGAACACCGCGAGCACCATCCAGCCTACGATCAGCGGCATCACGAAGCCGGCGATCTTGTCCCACACCGTCTCGAGCATCGGCACTTCGCGCGCGACCAGCACCAGCGCCAGCGCGACCATCGCATAGCGCGATGGACGGGCGATGTTGCGCACCAGCACGTCGTCGCTCTCGCTTTCGCTCTGTTCGACGATCTTGCGCAGTCCCTTGAGGAGGATGCGATGGATGACCAGGGCGAGCAGGACCGCCAGCCCTGCCGCCAGCGCGGCGACGAGCCAGTCCTGGGTCTGGTCGGGCAGGAGCTCGAGCTGTTGGCGGATCGTCTGCATCATGCCCGGGACCTAACGCGCAGGCCCGGCAATGCAACAGTCGGAACCTGTCGCGTCAATGCGCGTCGTCCCAGCTCGGCCCGATGCCGACCTCGATATCGAGCGGAACGTCGAGCGTGACGGCGGGCTCGGCGGCAGAGGACATGACGCGCGCGATGACCTTGCCCGCTTCCTCGGCCTGCGCCTCGGGGCATTCGAACACCAGTTCGTCGTGCACCTGCAACAGCATGCGCGTGTCGTGGAGGCCGGCCTCGCGCAGGGCCGGTACCATCCGCACCATAGCGCGCTTGATTATATCGGCGCTGGTGCCCTGGATCGGCGCGTTGACCGCGGCACGCTCGGATCCGGCGCGTTCGTTCGGGTTCTTCGCATTGATCCGCGGGAACCACGTCTTGCGACCGAAAAGGGTCTCCGAATAGCCATTCTCGCGCACGCTCTCGAGGGTGCGGACGATGAACTTCTGGATGCCCGGGAAGCGCGCGAAATAGGTGTCGATCAGCGCCTGTGCCTCGTCGGCCTCAATCTTGAGGCGACCTGCCAGGCCCCAGCGCGAGATGCCGTAGAGGATCGCGAAATTGATCGTCTTGGCCTTGGCGCGGTTGTCGCGATCGACGTTGCCGAACATTTCCTCGGCGGTGCGATTGTGGATGTCCTCGCCCGCGCGGAAGGCTTCCTTGAGCGGCGCGACGTCGGCCATGTGCGCGGCGAGGCGCAATTCGATCTGCGAATAGTCGGCGGCGAGGATGACATTGCCCTTTTCGGGCACGAAGGCGCGGCGGATCTGGCGCCCGATCTCGGTGCGGATCGGAATGTTCTGCAGGTTCGGATCGGTCGACGACAGGCGCCCGGTCTGCGCGCCGACGAGGCTGTAGCTCGTGTGCACCCGACCGGTATCGGGATTGATCGCCTCCTGCAGCGCGTCGGTGTAGGTCGATTTGAGCTTGGTCAGCTGGCGCCATTCGAGCACCTTGTCGGCGATCTCCGCACCTTCGTTCGAGAGCCGTTCGAGGATCGTCTGATCGGTCGAATACTGCCCGCTCTTGCCCTTGCGCCCACCCTTGTGGCCGAGCTTGTCGAACAGCACGTCGCCTAGCTGCTTGGGGCTGCCGACGGTGAATTCCCCGCCCGCGAGCCGATGGATTTCCTTTTCGAGCCCGGCGACGGTCTCGGCGAAGCTTTTCGACAGCTCGGCGAGCCGTTCGCGATCGACCCTGATGCCCTCGCGCTCCATGGCCGCGACCACCGGGATCAGCGGGCGATCGACGCGTTCGTAGATCCGCGTGCCGCCTTCCTCGGAGAGGCGTGGCTTGAGCAAGTGGTGGAGGCGCCAAGTCACGTCGGCATCCTCGGCGGCGTATTCGGTCGCCTTGTCGAGCGCGACCTCGCCGAAGGGGATGGCCTTCTTGCCCGTCCCGCAGACCTGCTTGTAGGGGATGCATTCGTGGCCGAGATGGCGCTGCGCGAGCTCGTCCATCCCGTGCCCGCCGCCGATCCCCTCGCTCGCGCGCCCGGCGTCGAGATCGAAGCTGATCACCATCGTGTCGTCGAGCGGTGTGACATGGATGTCGTGGCGTGCGAGCACGTTGAGATCGTATTTCCCGTTATGCGCGATCTTGAGGACGGCATCGTCCTCGAGCAGCGGCTTCAACAGCGCGATCGCTTCGTCGATCGGGACTTGCTCGGGTTTTTCGTCGAACATGTCCGAACCGCCATGCGCGAGCGGGATGTAGCACGCCTCGTTGGGCCCGGTCGCGAGACTCACGCCGACGAGGTCGGCGCGCATCGCGTCGAGGCTCGAGGTCTCGGTGTCGAAGGCGACGAGGCGGGCGGATCGCGCGCGCGCGATCCATCGCTCGAGCGCTTCGATCGTCTGGACCGTTTCGAATTTCGACCGGTCGCATGCTGGCAGTTCGGGGAGCGGCTGGCGATCGCCCTCGCTCTCGTCGTTTGCCTGCGCGACCTCGCTCTGCGTCGCGGGCGCGGTTTCGAGCCGTTTGCGTAGCGAAGAAAAGCCGTGCGTCTCGAGGAATTCGCCGAGCGGTTCGGGCGGGATGCCGTCGAGCTTCATCTCGTCGAGCGGCTGGGGGAGGTCGCAATCCTCCTTGAGCGTGACCAGGACGCGGCTCAGCTCGGCCATGTCGCGCCCCTCGAGCAGGCGTTCCTTGAGCTTGGACTTCTTCATCTCGGGGGCCGCGTCGAGCGCCCCGGCGAGCGAGCCGTGCTCGGCGATCAGCTTCGATGCGGTCTTGGGCCCGATGCCGTAGATTCCCGGAATGTTGTCGACGCTGTCGCCCATCAGTGCGAGCACGTCGCCGACCTTTCCGGGCGGGACGCCGAACTTTTCCTCGACCTCCGCGGGGCCGATTCGCGCGTTCTTCATCGTGTCGAGCATGTCGATCGTGCCGCCGTGCTCGTTGCCGACCAACTGCATCAGGTCCTTGTCCGAACTGACGATGGTGACGTTCCAGCCCAGTTTCGCGGCGGCCACGGCATAGCTTGCGATGAGGTCGTCTGCCTCGAGGCCCTGCTCCTCGATGCAGGGCAGCGAAAAGGCCCGCGTGGCATCGCGAATCAACGGGAATTGCGGGCGCAGGTCCTCGGGCGGTTCGGGCCGGTTGGCCTTGTATTCGGCGTAGATCTCGTTGCGGAAGCTCTGCGAATCCTTGTCGAGGATCACCGCGAGATGCGTCGGACCGTCTTCCTTGTCGAGCTGGTCGGCGAGCTTCCACAGCATCGTCGTGTAACCGTAGACCGCGCCGACCGGCGTACCCTCCGGATTGGTTAGCGGCGGAAGGCGATGATAGGCGCGAAAGATGTAGGACGAGCCGTCCACGAGATAGAGGTGCTGCTGCGCTTGATCACTGTCTGGCATGCGGGCAGTGCTAGCAGCGGTCGCGCGCTTCGTCGCGCGCGAAATGTGGCCTGTCCGCAGCCGCTTTGCGAAGGTTGCGCCCGCTCGCCAGACGCCGCAATTTTGCAAGGCTCCATCCGTATCGGGCGACCGATGTCGCAATTATGACGAAAATAGGGCTTGCGTCGCCACATTCCCGCCACTATTTAAGACCGCGAAGCCGCTGCCCGATCGGCGCGGCCTCCCATTGGGGGCTGACCCTCGATGGAAGTCCACAGACTGCAAGGAATATCATTATGCGTAAGCTCGTTCTCGTCGCCGCCGCCGGCGCCGCTCTCTCGCTCGCCGCTTGCTCGGAGCAGACCGAAGACGCCGCCGCGACCACCGCTGACGAAGCCGCCGAAGACACCGCCGAAAACCTCGACGCGACCGGCGAAGCCATCGAAGCCGGTGCCGAAGAAGTCGCCGCCGAAACCGACGAAGCTGCCGCTGAAGTCGAAGCCGAAGTCGAAGGCGAAACCGAAGCCGAAGCTCAGGCCGACTAAGCTTCGTTTCGATACGAACAGAGAAGGGCGCGCCATTGCGGCGCGCCCTTTTTTGTGTGCGAAATGCCGGTGGGCCGGTTCGATCAGGCGGCGGCGATCGCCTGCGCGATGCGATCCGCCGGTTCGCCGGTCATGGTCTTGGCAATCTCGCCGACGAGGCGTTTTTCCAGCTCGCTGTGATAATGCCTTCGCATCTCGCCCAGCGTCTTGGGATCGGCGATCACGAGCAGGTCCTCGATCTCGTTGCCGATCGCCTTCTGGTTGAGGCATTCGGCTGCGGCCGCGCCGTGCGCGAGTTCGTTGAGGTCGGTCCGGCCCATCCGCTGGCCCGCCTCGTCCTGGTGCTTGACCCCGGCGCTGAAATTGGTCGCGCGGACGTCGATTTCCTCGGCTTGGCCGAGCTTGGGTTCGAGCGGTGCGCCGTCATTGCGCAGCAGCACGAAACGGGTGCCGTCGACCACGGCGACATGGGCGTTCTTGGGTAATCTCATAGGGTACTCCTTCGTATCACTTCACCAACGGGCGAAGCGGCGAAGGGTTCACCGGGTTGTCGCTGAAATCGGTCGCCGTATCAGCCGCCGTAAGCGGCGTGGCTGACCTCCTCGTAGCCGTCGAGCAGTTCGCGCGCGATCTCGGCGATGCGACGCTCGCGGTTCGAACGGCTGCCTTGCCCGGTGACGTAGATCGCCACTGCATAGGTGTGGCCGTCGGGCGCGGTGATGAAGCCGATATCGCTCGAGGTGTTGTTGAGCGAGCCGGTCTTGTGCGCGACCGTGGCGCCGGCGGGCATCAGCGCGGGAATCCGCCGTGTGCCGGTGCGGCAGCGTTCCATCGCGCCGAGGATCACGCGGCGATGGACGGGGGTGAGCACGTCGCCATTGTGGAGCATGGCCAGCAGCTTGATCATTGCGCGCGGGGTGGCGGCGTCGCGCCGGTCGACCTTGATCGCCGGATCGTATTCACCGTCGTCGCGCACGAGCGTCGCGATGTCGCGATCGATGCTGAATTCCGAAATCCCGTTGCGGCGCATCCAGGCGTTGACCGCATCGGGGCCGCCGACCACGCGCAGCAGGGCGTCGGTGGCCGGATTGCTCGACCGGGTGATCATCAATTCGATCAGTTCGCTCGCGGGGAGGTACTTGCCCTCGCGGACCGGGGCGACGCGGGTCGAAAAGGCCTTGGAACGCAGCGGCCAGAGCAGCGGGAATTCGCTGGTCAGGCTCCATTTGCCCTGCTCGACCCCTTCGAGGAAGGTCGCCGCGACGGCGATCTTGCTGGTCGAGGCGAGCGGGAAGAACTGGTCGTCGAGCACGCCGAGAGTCTGCCCCGTCGTCAGGTCCATGGCCGCGACGCCGATGCGTCCGCGCGAACCGTCCGCGATTGCGGCGATGCGGGCACCCAGATTGCTGTCGAAATCGACCGGTGCGAGCGCTTCGGTGCCGAACACGTCGTCGAAGCGCGTGTCGATCTGCGTCTGTGCTGCCGAAGGCGCCGAAACCAGCGCCGCGAATGCCGCCGCGAGGGCGATTACCGTCTTACCCCAAGTCATACGAACCGTTTACCACCTTCCGGCTGGCAAATTGCTTAACAAGGCAGTTCGGAAGAACGCGACTGCGACGAGGCGATTCTTTCCTGCGACGAAATGCAAAAAGGCCCGGCGGATCGCTCCGCCGGGCCCCTTCATGTTCGCGATTCGGCGCGGAAGGCTTAGAAGCCGCCCATGCCTCCCATGCCGCCCATATCGGGCATGGAGGGAGCCGAGCCCTTGTCTTCGGGAATGTCGCAGACCGCCGCTTCGGTGGTGATCAGCAAGCCGGCCACCGAGGCCGCATCCTGCAGCGCGGTGCGAACGACCTTGGTCGGGTCGATCACGCCAGCCTGGACAAGGTTTTCGTAAGTGTCGGTCGCAGCATTGAAGCCGAGCGTGGCGTCGTTGCCGTCGATCAGCTTGCCCGCGACGACCGCGCCGTCATGGCCGGCGTTCTGGGCGATCTGGCGGACCGGTGCCTGCAGCGCCCGGCGGACGATGTCGATGCCGCGCGTCTGGTCGTCATTTTCACCGGCCAGGCCTTCGAGCGCCGAGGTGGCGTAGAGCAGCGCGGTACCGCCGCCCGGGACGATGCCTTCCTCGACCGCGGCGCGGGTGGCGTGTAGCGCGTCGTCGACGCGGTCCTTGCGTTCCTTCACCTCGACTTCGGTCGCACCGCCGACCTTGATGACGGCGACGCCGCCGGCCAACTTGGCGAGGCGTTCCTGCAGCTTTTCCTTGTCGTAGTCGGACGAGGTCGTCTCGATCTGCGAGCGGATCTGCTCGACGCGGCTCTTGATCTCGTCTTCCGAGCCCGCACCGTCGACGATGGTCGTGTTGTCCTTGTCGATGGTGACGCGCTTGGCTTCACCGAGCATGCCGAGCGTGACGTTCTCGAGCTTGATGCCGAGGTCCTCGCTGATCATCTCGCCCTTGGTCAGGATCGAGATGTCCTGCAGCATCGCCTTGCGACGATCGCCGAAGCCCGGCGCCTTGACCGCCGCGACCTTCAGGCCGCCGCGCAGCTTGTTGACCACGAGGGTGGCCAGCGCTTCGCCTTCGATGTCTTCGGCGATGATCAGCAGCGGACGGCCCGACTGGACCGCGGCTTCGAGCACCGGCAGCATCGACTGGAGGTTCGAGAGCTTCTTTTCGTGGATCAGGATGTACGGGTTTTCGAGTTCGACCGTCATCTTGTCCGGGTTGGTGATGAAGTACGGCGACAGGTAGCCGCGGTCGAACTGCATGCCTTCGACGGTTTCGAGCTCGAATTCGAGGCCCTTCGATTCGTCGACGGTGATCACGCCTTCCTTGCCGACCTTTTCCATCGCTTCGGCGATCTTCTCGCCGACTTCGCGGTCGCCATTGGCCGAAATGATCCCGACCTGCGCGATTTCCTCGCTGCCCGAAACGTCCTTCGAGCGGCTCTTGAGGTCTTCGACGACCTTGGAGACGGCGATGTCGATGCCGCGCTTCAGATCCATCGGGTTCATGCCCGCGGCAACCGACTTCATGCCTTCGGTCACGATCGACTGGGCGAGCACGGTGGCGGTGGTGGTGCCGTCACCGGCGGCGTCGTTCGCCTTCGATGCGACTTCCTTGATCATCTGCGCGCCCATGTTCTCGAACTTGTCCTTGAGTTCGATTTCCTTGGCGACGGTAACGCCGTCCTTGGTGATGCGGGGGGCGCCGAAGCTCTTGTCGAGTACGACGTTGCGGCCCTTGGGGCCGAGCGTGACCTTGACGGCGTTGGCGAGCGTATCGACGCCCTTGAGGATGCCTTCGCGCGCGTTGCGCCCGAATTTCACGTCCTTTGCCATGAGATTATCTCCTGGAATTGAATTGGGTTGTTTCGAAAAGCGGTCGGATCGTCAGGAGACGATGCCCATGATGTCGCTTTCCTTCATGATCAGCAGGTCTTCCCCGTCGATCTTGACTTCGGTGCCGCCCCATTTACCGAACAGGACGCGGTCGCCTTCCTTGACGTCGAGCGGGGTCACCTTGCCGTCTTCGCCCTTGGCCCCCGGGCCGACGGCGACGACTTCGCCTTCGCTCGGCTTTTCCTGGGCGCTGTCGGGAATGATGATGCCACCGGCGGTCTTCTCGTCGGCTTCGATGCGACGGACCAGAACGCGGTCATGCAGCGGACGAAATGCCATTGCTTGTACCTCTCGTATGAGTGAATTTCTCTGTTGGCACTTCCAGGCGGAGAGTGCCAGCGAGCCGCATTTGGTAACGCGCGATCGGTGAGTCAACTGGGGTTCATGCAAATTTTTTCGTGCCGTCGGGCGAACGGTGGCGTGGGGTGGCCAGGGCGTGGTCGAGACCCTATTGGGCCGCCGTCACCGTCACTCGAACCCAAAGGGCCGCCGCATGAACCCGACCCCGACCGTCTCCTCAGAAACCGTCGCCGAGATGAGCGTTCCCGAGCAGGCCATGCTGTGGCTCAAGCTCAACATGATCGACATTGCGGGTGCCTTCGCCGTGCTCGTGATCGGCCTGCTTGTGGCGGGCCTGGTGTCGCGCTGGGTCCACCGCGCGCTGACCAACTCGCCGAGGTTCGAGCCGACCGTCGCCAATTTCCTCTCGAACCTCGTCAAATACGCGCTGTGGGCGCTCGTCCTCGTGACCGTGCTGTCGCAATTCGGGGTCGAGACCACCAGCATCCTCGCCGCGCTGGGCGGCATGGCGCTAGCGATCGGGCTGGCGCTGCAGGGCACGCTCAGCAATGTCGCCTCGGGGGTGATGATCCTCGTGCAAAAGCCGTTCAAGATCGGCGAGGGGATCAGCGCTGGCTCGGTGACTGGCACGGTCCAGCAGATCGGCCTGTTCACCACCGAGGTCAGGCAGTTCGACGGATTGTTCGTGATGGTCCCCAATTCCGAGCTCTGGAACCAGGCGATCGTGAATTTCAATCGCCACCCCACCCGCCGTTTCGAACTGGTCGTGGGGATCGGCTACCAAGACAGCATGACGCAAGCGCGCGAGGAACTCATGGCACTGGCGCGGGCGGACGAGCGCGTGCTCGAGGATCCGGCGCCGGTGACCTTCGTCAATTCGCTCGACGACAGCTCGGTCGGGATCGGGTTGCGCGTGTGGTGCGAGACCCCGAACTATCTCGGCCTGTCCTGGGATCTGACCGAGAGGGCCAAGGCGCGCTTCGACGACGTCGGTATCTCGATCCCGTACCCGCAGCGCGAGGTCACGCAGCGCGCCGCGTAGGACGGGCTAGGCCACGCCGCGCTCGGTCAGCCCCAGCGCATCTCGTCGCGCCCAGCGCCAGGTTAGCAGGACCGCCGCGAACACCAGCCCGGTGGCGAGCCCGATCCACACGCCCACGCCTTCGAGCGCGGTCCCGAGACCGAGTCCTGTGGCCAGCCCAAAGCCCGGGACCCAGTAGGAGAAGATCGCGATCCACATCGGCACCCGTGTGTCCTGCAGACCACGCAGCGCGCCCTGTCCGACCGCCTGCACCCCGTCGACCAGCTGGAATGCGGCGGCGACCAGCAGGAAGGGCACGGCATAGGCGACCAGCGCGGCGTTTTCGGGTGCCCAGGGATCGAGATAGATCGCCAGCAACGGCTCGGGCGCGACAATCATTGCCAGCGCCGTGGTCGACATGAAGGCTGCAGCCATGCCGATCCCGGTCCAGCCCGCGCGGCCCATCCCGGCGGGATTGCGCGCGCCGTAGAAATAGCCGACCCGGATCGTCGCGGCCTGCCCGATCCCGAACGGGATCTGGAAGGCGAGCGCGGCGATCTGCAACGCGATCGTGTGCGCGGCGAGCTGGGTCGCGTCGATCCGCCCCATCAGGAACGCCGCCGCGCCGAATATTCCGGCTTCGGCGAGGATCGTGAACATGATCGGCGTGCCGACCGCGACGATTTGCCTCAGCCGCTGCCAGTCGGGCCGCCAGAAGAAGCCGAACACATGGTAGCGATGGAGCCGCGGATCGAGCCGGATCGCGACGATATAGGCGGCGAGGACGAGCAGCGCGGTGATATTGGTCGCGATCGCCGCCCCCTCGAGCCCGAGCGCGGGCGCGCCCAGATTGCCGAATACGAAGGCGTAGTTGGCGAGCGCGTTGACCCCGATCCCGGCGGCGGTGATCGCTGTCGCGAAGATCGGGCGACCGAGCGCCGAGACGTAGGCGCGAAGTACCTGCGCCGCGATCATCGGGATCAGCGACCACAAGAGGAGCGCCATATACTCGTCCGCCAAAGCGATGATGCCCTGCTGCTGGCCGGTGACCTGCATCAGCGGGACCAGCAGCGCGCAAACGCCCATGCCGATGATCCCGGTGCCCACGCACAGCCACAGGGCCATGCGGGTCGCGCGCCGCACCGGGCGTAGCGCCGGCGCGCGCGCACCCAGTTCCTCGGCGATGATCGGTGCGCAGGCGGTGGTCAGTCCCATCAGGCCCCACACCACGAGGCCGAACAGCGAGACCGCGAGCGAGGAGGCGGCGAGCGGCTCCTCGCCCAACCGTGCTATGAACACCACGTCGATCGCGTA
The DNA here is from genome assembly GCF_034374265.1 of Pseudoblastomonas marina. Classification (NCBI taxonomy): domain Bacteria; kingdom Pseudomonadati; phylum Pseudomonadota; class Alphaproteobacteria; order Sphingomonadales; family Erythrobacteraceae; genus Pseudoblastomonas; species Pseudoblastomonas marina. The sequence continues at coordinate 2,659,510 of NZ_CP139718.1, forward strand.
GGTCAGCATCTGCAGCAGGTTGGCGAGCGCCAGCGGCCAGGCGAGACGGAAGGTCTCGCGCAGCTCGGTGCGCCACGGCTTCGTGCCGGGATCGAGATGCGTGATGTCGTTCATGCAGCCGGCCCGGTTAAGCCAGCACCCAGTCTCAGCAAAGCGTGTTTCCGATGCGCCCAGCAAATCGGCTTCAGCTTGCGGCAAGGCGGCAACACGCACAGTGTGGCGATTCCAACATCGACGGACCATGACCTATGCGATCATTCTGGCTCGCCATCGCGGCGCTCGGCACCTGCACCACCACTCCGGCTTTCGCGCAGGAAGTCTTCGGCGGTGTCTACGCGCACGAAGTCGAAACGCCGTTCACCTTCGCTGTCGACGAGAGCGGCACCGATGTGATGCTCGGCTATCGGTTCGGCGAAGCCGAAGGGCTCTCCTTCCTCGGCAAGCCGCAGCCTTACCTGGTCGCCTCGCTCAATACCGCGGGCGATACCAGTTTTGCGGGCGCGGGGCTGAGCTGGCGGATCGAGGCGGGGCCAGTGTTCGTGCGTCCGGGCATCGGCCTGGTCGTGCATGACGGGCCCGACCTCAAGATCGATCCGGTCACCGGCGAGCATCGCGAGCTCGGCAGCCGGGTCCTGTTCGAACCCGAGATCGCCGTCGGGGTCCAGTTGAGCGAACGCGTCGCCGCCGAGGCGAGCTGGGTTCACATCAGCCATGCCCGCCTGTTCAACTGGGAGCAGAATCCCGGGATCGACATGATGGGTGTACGGCTGTCTTATCGCTTCGACTGATCGGCCGCTTCGATTGACCTAGCGCGGCATGGCGCGGCTGGCTAAGCCCGTTCGCAACAGGCGGAGAGCGGCGGCATGCATGAATCCCATCTGATGCGCGACGGGCTGGTCCTAATCGGATCGGCGCTCTTCTTCGTGCTGCTGTTCCGGCGCCTCGGGCTGGGTGCGACGCTGGGTTATCTCGTCGCGGGTGCGGTCGTCGGGCCGCAGGTGCTCGGACTCGCGGGGAATGCCGACGAGTTCATCGGGTTCGCCGAGATCGGCATCATCCTGCTGCTGTTCATCGTAGGGCTCGAACTGAACCCGGCGCGGTTGTGGCGGTTGCGGCGAGCGATCTTCGGGGTCGGGCTGGCGCAGGTCGTGGTCTGCGGGCTCGCGGTGAGTGCGATCATCTGGTTCGCCACGCCCTATTCCTGGGCCGTAGTCCTCGCGCTCGGCCTGCCGCTCGGGCTGTCCTCGACCGCGCAGGTGCTGCCGATGCTGCAGAGCGGGGGCAAGCTCAACACGCCGTTCGGCGAACGCGCCTTCTCGATCCTGCTGTTCCAGGACCTCTCGATCATCGCGCTGATCACGATCGTCGTAGCCCTGAGCGTCAGCGTCGGCGGGCAGGCCGATACCGGCCCATCGGGCTGGGCGCTGGCCGGGTTGACCGTTGCCGCGAGCCTTGGGCTGGTTGCGGCGGGCCGGTTCCTGGTCCGGCCGCTGTTCAACATGATCGGGGGCTTGCGCGAGCGCGAGATGTTCGTGGTCGCAGGCCTCGCCGTGGTGACCGGTTCCGCCGCGCTGATGGAATGGCTCGGCCTGTCGACCGCATTGGGCGCCTTCATCGCGGGCGTGATGCTCGCCGACACACCTTACCGCCACGAACTCGAAGCCGATATCGAGCCGTTCCGCTCGATCCTGCTCGGGCTATTTTTCCTCGGCGTCGGCATGATGCTCGATCTCGGCGCGATCGCCGAGCGGCCGTTCTTCGTCGCGGGCATGGCGCTGGCGCTGATCGCGGTGAAGACCGCGCTGATCTTCGGCATCGGGCGCTTGATCGGCATGGGCTGGCGCAGCGCGCTCGCGCTCGGCCTGCTGCTGAGCCAGGGTGGTGAATTCGCCTTCGTGCTTTACACCCAGGCGCAGGCGGGGAACCTGATCGACGGCGACATTGCCAGCCTGTTCGGCGCGATCGTGACACTGTCGATGGTCGCGACCCCGTTCCTGATGAGGATCGAACAGTCCTTGCGCCCCTCGGACGACGATCGCACCCGCGAGGAGCCGCACGAAGAGGGCAGCCATGCAATCGTGATCGGTTATGGCCGATTCGGGCAAACGGTCGCGCAGATGCTCATCGGCGCGCAGGTGCGGGTCACGCTGATAGACCGGAAGGTCGACCAGATCGATATAGCCGAGGAGTTCGGCTTCAAGGTCTATTACGGTGACGGAACGCGGATGGACATCCTGCGCCAGGCGGGCGGGGCCAATACCAAGCTCATCGCCTTCTGCATGGATGGCGAAAAGGTGACCCCGGAACTCGTGGCGAGCGTGCGAGAGGCCTTTCCCCAGGCGCAATTGATGGTTCGCGCCTTCGACCGCCGCACCGTCATGACGCTGGGCAAGAGCGACGTCGACTACATGGTCCGCGAGCTGTTCGAATCCGCCATTGCGATGGGGCGCGAGGCGCTCGACTTCCTCGGGATGGAGCCCGAATTCGTCGACGAGCTCGAAGAGAGCTACCGGGACCGGGACCGCGACCGGCTCGAAGCGCAGACCGCAAGCGGCGACCTGCGTGCGAAGAAGGACACGATCATGTCCCAACGCGACGCCCGTCGCGACTAAAGCGCGGGGGCCCGCGCGGCGTGGGCAGCCTTAAACATCCGTCTCGGACCCGATCCGGCTTCTTTCGAATCGGCCGCGAGGCGATGTCCTTGGGTACTTCACGAACGCAAGGAGGCCGTGATGACCGAAGAGATGCTGCAATCGCCGGAGGAGCAACTGCGCCGTTTCGTCGAGACGGTGGGGGGCGGGATCGTCGAATCCACGTTCTACGCAAAGACCACTTCTGGGCCGTCAAAGCTGTACAATGTGCGAGGCAGCACGCCCGATCCCTATCCGCAAAAGCCGACCAAGGTGACCGGCTGGAAAAGCCTGCTGCTGAGCCAAGGCATCGGCGCGCCTTGCTATGCCAGCGCCCCGCTGCCTGCTCCGGGCAAGGGCAAGTCGCATCCGGGCTTCGACGTGGGCGGGCACATGACTACGGCTGCGGACGGTTCGGTCGCGACAGGGGGCAGTTGCTATCTGGTACCGCTGTGTTCGTGGCACAACGGACGGTACAACACGGCCCAGTTCACCATGCGCAGCACGACTATGCTGGTGCTGTCTGGATACATGCAGGCCGATACCAGCGCGACCTTCCTCGCCCGGCTCGGCGGCTTGGCGGAACATGCCGTCGTCTACGTGTCGGACGACGGCCCGGCCTACGAATATCTGGCCGAATCCCCGCTTGAGGCGGACCATGCGCCGCTGTTGCACGGCTGCAAAAGCGAGGGGCTGCCTGCCCACCATGTCGTGTTCCGGCGGGAAGAGTTCGAAGGACGCATGGTATACCGCATTGCACACGCCGCCACAGGCTAGGCACGCGCGGCATCGGCAAGCAAAAAGGGCGGCGCCTCGCGGCACCGCCCTTTCATTATCTCGCAAGCGAGAAAGAAGCTTACTTGAGCTCGACGGTACCGCCGGCAGCTTCGATCTTGCCCTTGATTTCTTCGGCTTCGGCCTTGTTGACGCCTTCCTTGAGCGGCTTCGGCGCGCCTTCGACGAGCGCCTTGGCTTCGCCCAGGCCGAGACCCGTGATGCCACGGACTTCCTTGATGACCTGGATCTTCTTGCCACCGTCGCCGGTGAGGATCACGTCGAATTCGTCCTTTTCTTCCGCGGCCGGGGCGTCGCCACCGGCAGCCGGACCGGCAACCGCGACGGCGGCTGCGGCGCTCACGCCCCACTCTTCTTCGAGCGCAGTCGCCAGTTCGGCGGCTTCGAGGACGGTCAGTTTCGAAAGTTCTTCAACAAGCTTGGCGATGTCAGCCATGATATTTCACTCCGATAGATTGCTTGGCACCGGCGGCGATCTGCGCGCCGGCGATAATGTCGCTGCGAATACGTCTTATGCCGCTTCCTTGGCGCCATAGGCACCGAAGACGCGAGCGAGCTTGTTTGCCGGGGCGTTGACGACCTGCGCGATCTTCGTCGCGGGGGCGTTGACCAGGCCAACGAGCTTGCCACGCAGTTCGTCGAGGCTCGGCATCGAGGCGAGAGACCTCACACCGGCTTCGTCGAGAAGCTGCGAGCCCATCGAGCCGCCGACCACTTCGAGGCGGTCGTTGCTCTTGGCGAACTCCACCACGGCCTTGGCCGCGGCGACCGGGTCTTCGCTGTATGCGAGGGCGGTCGGACCGGTCAGGTATTCGTCGATACCTGCATAGTCGGTGTCCTTGAGGGCGATCTTGGCAAGACGGTTCTTCGCAACCTTGTAGGTCGCGCCGGCTTCCCGCATCTTCGCGCGCAGGTCGGTGGATTCCGCCACCGTCAGGCCGAGGTTGCGGGTGACGACCACCACGCCCGCCTCGTTGAAGACTTGGTTCAGCTGAGCGACCGCATCGGTTTTCTGCGAACGATCCATGCTTACTCCTTCACAAATGGCCGCGAGGGGCGAACCCTTGCGCGACCGGCTCAAAAGTTCCGCGCACGCCGAGGCGCCCGCGGGACGAGTCCGTTTGTCGAAGGGAAGGAGGCGGTGCCGGGCACCGATAGCAGCGACGCATGCAATTGCGGGCTGCGATAATCTCGTTTCCCATCTCGGCTGCAGATTAAGCGGATGAATCCGCGGCAGCTGTCTCGGACGGATGAATGCCGGACACAAAAAGGCCCGCCATTCGGTGGCGGGCCTCTAAGGATTTCTCGCCGCCTGTCAAGCGCGACGATGGTTCGTGGGGGCGATCAGCCCGGCGCGTTGGTCGGCACGGCTTCCGGCGTTTCGGCCGTTTCCGGCGTGTCGGTGGCCGTTTCGTCCGCGGTTTCCGAAGTCATCGGGTCGGCGGCGACGGGGTCGCTCGACACGGTGTCGACCGGAGCGGCTTCGATTGCAGCCGCGGTTTCCTCGACCGCCGGCTCTTCGGCTGCTTCGTTGCAGGCCGCGAGCGCGAAGGGGAGGAGGGCGATAAGGGCAATCTTCTTCATGATAGTCTTTTTCCTGTGCCACAATTGGCCGTCACATTATCGCCTTATTCCTGATTCGCGCCAAGCGGATTTTGCATCCGTTCGGCGCAAATCGCCGGTCGCAAACCGTCAGCCTTCGTATCCCAGCAGGTCGCCCGGCTGGCATTCGAGTTCGCGGCAGATCGCGGCGAGGGTCGAGAAGCGGATCGCCTTGGCCTTGCCGGTCTTGAGGATCGACAGGTTGGCGAGGGTCAGGCCCACGCGATCGGCGAGTTCGGTCAGTGTCATGCGGCGCGCGTGGAGCAGGTCGTCGAGCTTGACCGCGATCGTTCCTTCGGTGTCGTCTGCAGGCATCATACGGTCCCTTCGAGGTCTTCGCGCATCGCGGCGCCGTGGCGAAACACGCGGGCGAGGATGAAGAGCGTGATCGCCAGCACGATCCCGCCGAGGTCGATATCGGTGTTGAAGGTCGCATTGGTCTCCTCGAACGCGTCCTGCACCCGGACGATGAAGGGAACGACGGCAATCGTGAGCAACTGGGTTGCGACCATCATCCAGCCCATCGCGGTCAGGCGGTCGGCGTTGACGGGGACGAACGGATCGCCCTCGCCGACGGTATCGACAATCGCGCGGAGCTTGCCGAGGAACAGGAAGGCCAGCACCACGACCGCCAGCGCGATGGCGAGGACGGGCAACAAGTCCCAGACAGGGAAGGTCGCGGCGGCGTTCCCGGTTTCCTCACGGATTTCGGCGAGGATGAAATCGCGACCGAAGATCACGACGGGGATGACGAGGGTCACGATGATCGCGGCGAGGCCGAGGATCGCTTGGAAAACCAGGATAACGATGCGCGCGCTCGCGAGCAGGGGGTCGTTGGGTCGGATGGGCATGGAATTTCCTCTGGTCTTTGAGGCTGCGATTCGGTCAGGCGAGGATCGGTGCCGCGGCGATCGCCCCGGCCGCGGTATCGGCGGGCGCGGTCACCACGGGAATCGCGGTCCCGAGGACAATGAAGAGAGCCGCGATGGCGGCGGCGAAACGGTTGGCGGTATGGGTCATTTATCGATCTCCAGTTCAGGTGATATCGATATTCAATAATTCGAGTCCCACTTATTGTCAATCGATAATATCGAAAAACGATATGATACCTATCGTAATGCGATATGCTCGGTTTCTGACGGCGCCAGTGTCCCTTCCTTGCTTGACCCGCAGGGGCGCAGATCCTACATGCTTCCCGACCGCTCGCTTCGAGCAAGACCGATTCATGCGCGGGAATCGTGTCAGGGATGGAAGCGGGCTTTCCATATCGCGACGCTTGTAAGCTGCAGCTGGCCACCGGAATCGGTGCGCCCTTCGCTGCGGCCTTTTCGCGTCCCGGTATCGCTCACGCGCATGAGTAGATGAATTCGCGCCGCACCCACGACGGCGCAAAATGAAAAGGCGTTACCTTTATGGCGACCAAGGCGAAGTCCGACAGCAAGACCGCGAAGCCCGCGCGCAACACGCGCACCGGCACCGCGAAACGGCGTATCCGCAAGATCTTCGGCGACATCCACGAAGCGGTGGAAATGCCGAACCTGATCGAAGTCCAGCGCGAGAGCTACGAACAGTTCCTGCGCTCCGAACCGGAAAAGGACTACGTCTCGGGCCTCGAGAAGACGCTGCGCTCGGTCTTCCCGATCCGCGATTTCGCCGGCACCGCCGAATTGGACTTCGTCCATTACGAACTCGAACCGCCGAAATACGACACCACCGAATGCCGCCAGCGCGGCATCACCTACGCGGCCCCGATGAAGGTCACGCTGCGCCTGATCGTGTTCGAGGTCGACCAGGAAACCGAGACCCGCTCCGTGCTCGATATCAAGGAGCAGGACGTCTATATGGGCGACATGCCGTTGATGACCGACAACGGCACCTTCATCATCAACGGGACCGAGCGCGTCATCGTCTCGCAGATGCACCGTTCGCCGGGTGTGCTGTTCGACCATGACCGCGGCAAGACCCACGCTTCGGGCAAGTACCTGTTTGCCGCGCGCGTGATTCCGTATCGCGGTTCGTGGCTCGATTTCGAATTCGACGCCAAGGACATCGTCAACGTCCGCATCGACCGCAAGCGCAAGCAGCCCGTGACGTCGCTGCTTTACGGGCTCGGCCTCGATAGCGAGGAAATCCTCCACCACTTCTACAAGCTGATGACCTGGGACCGCGTTTCCGGGAAGGCCGGCGACGGCTGGAAGATCGGCTTCGAACCCGAACAGTGGCGCGGCCAGAAGCCCGCCTTCGCGCTGGTCGATGCCAAGACCGGCGAGGAAGTGTTCCCCGCCAACCAGAAGATCAGCCCCCGCGCCGCCAACAAGGCGGCCAAGGACGGCCTCAAGGAGCTCCTGCTGCCGACCGAGGAAGTGTTCGGCCGTTTCGCTGCGCGCGACCTGATCGACGAGAAGACCGGCCGCATCTACATCGAGGCGGGCGACGAAGTGACGCCCGACAATCTCGAGGCGATGGACGGCGCCGGTATCGAGCAGCTCGAGCTGCTCGACATCGACTACGTCAACACCGGCCCGTGGATCCGCAACACGCTCAAGGCCGACAAGGCCGAGAACCGCGAAGAGGGCCTCGAGGCCATCTACAAGGTCATGCGTCCGGGCGAACCGCCGACCCTCGAAACCGCCGAAGCGCTGTTCGAAGGCCTGTTCTTCGACGGCGAGCGCTACGATCTGTCGGCCGTCGGCCGCGTCAAGCTCAACATGCGCCTCGATCTCGACGCCGAAGACACCGTCACCACGCTGCGCAAGGAAGACATCCTCGCCGTGGTCAAGGAACTGGTCGACCTCAAGGACGGCAAGGGCGAAGTCGACGACATCGACAACCTCGGCAACCGCCGTGTGCGTTCGGTCGGCGAACTGCTCGAAAACCAGTACCGTGTCGGCCTGCTGCGCATGGAACGCGCGGTGAAGGAGCGCATGAGCTCGGTCGACGTGTCGACCGTGATGCCGAACGACCTGATCAACGCCAAGCCCGCCGTGGCCGCGGTGCGCGAGTTCTTCGGTTCGTCGCAGCTCTCGCAGTTCATGGATCAGACCAATCCGCTCTCGGAAGTCACCCACAAGCGCCGCGTTTCGGCGCTCGGTCCGGGCGGCCTCACCCGCGAGCGCGCCGGCTTCGAAGTCCGCGACGTCCACCCGACGCACTATGGTCGCATCTGTCCGATCGAGACGCCGGAAGGCCCGAACATCGGCCTGATCAACTCGCTCTCGACCTTCGCCCGCGTCAACAAGTACGGCTTCATCGAGACGCCGTACCGCAAGGTCGAGAACATGAAGGTCACCGACGAGGTGATCTACCTGTCGGCGATGGAAGAGCAGAAGCACACCGTGGCGCAGGCTTCGGCCTCGCTCGACGACAATAACACCTTCACCGAAGAGCTGATCTCGTCGCGCCAGAACGGCGACAACCTGATGGCCCCGTCCGACAGCATCACGCTGATGGACGTCAGCCCCAAGCAGCTGGTCTCGGTTGCCGCATCGCTCATTCCGTTCCTGGAAAACGATGACGCCAACCGCGCGCTGATGGGCTCGAACATGCAGCGCCAGGCCGTTCCGCTCGTGAAGGCGGAAGCGCCGTGGGTCGGCACCGGCATGGAAGAAACCGTGGCCCGGGATTCAGGCGCGGCGATCACCGCCAAGCGCGGGGGCATTGTCGACCAGGTCGACGCCACGCGCATCGTCATCCGTGCGCAGGGCGACGTCGAACCCGGCCAGTCGGGCGTCGACATCTACACGCTGCAGAAGTTCCAGCGCTCGAACCAGTCGACCTGCATCAACCAGCGTCCGCTGGTGAAGGTCGGCGAACCGGTCGAGCCGGGCGATGTCATCGCCGACGGTCCCTCGACCGATCTCGGCGAGCTCGCGCTGGGCAAGAACAGCCTCGTCGCGTTCATGCCGTGGAACGGGTACAACTACGAGGATAGTATCCTCATCTCCGAGCGCATCGTGAAGGACGACGTCTTCACCTCGATCCACATCGAGGAATTCGAAGTCATGGCCCGCGACACGAAGCTCGGCCCGGAAGACATCACCCGCGACATCCCGAATGTGGGCGAGGAATCGCTCCGCAACCTCGACGAGGCGGGCATCGTCTATATCGGTGCCGAAGTGCACCCGGGCGATATCCTGGTCGGCAAGATCACGCCCAAAGGCGAAAGCCCGATGACGCCGGAAGAAAAGCTCCTCCGCGCGATCTTCGGCGAGAAGGCCAGCGACGTTCGCGACACTTCGCTCAAGCTGCCCCCGGGCACCTCGGGCACGGTCGTCGAAGTCCGCGTGTTCAACCGCCACGGCGTCGAAATCGACGACCGTACGCGCGCGATCCTCAACGAGGAAATCGAGCGCCTGGCGAAGGACCGCGAGGACGAGCGCGCCATCCTCAACCGGGCGAACTACAACCGCCTCGAGGAAATGCTGCTCGGCCAGACCGCTTCGGCCACGCCGAAGGGCGTCAAGAAGGGCATCGAGATCACGGCCGACGTGCTCGAAGGCGTCGACAAGCACCTGTGGTGGAAGTTCGCCGTCGCCGACGACGGGCGCCAGGCGCAGCTCGAGGCGGTCAAGAGCCAGTACGACGAGAGCGTCAAGGCGATCGACGCCAAGTTCGAGGACCGCAAGGAAAAGCTCGAACGCGGTGACGAACTCGCCCCGGGCGTGCTCAAGATGGTCAAGGTCTTCGTCGCGGTGAAGCGCAAGCTGCAGCCGGGCGACAAGATGGCTGGCCGCCACGGCAACAAGGGTGTCATCTCGCGCATCCTGCCGGCTGAAGACATGCCGTTCCTCGAGGACGGGACGCCGGTCGATATCGTGCTCAACCCGCTGGGCGTGCCCAGCCGCATGAACGTCGGGCAGATCTTCGAGACGCATCTCGGCTTTGCCGCGCGTTCGCTCGGCCACCAGATCGGCGAGCAGCTCGAAGAGTGGAAGGCCGCGAACCCCGACGCCAAGCCGGGCAAGCCACCTGCCGCGCTCGTCGACAAGCTCAAGGACGTCTACGGCGAACAGTATCACGCCGATATCGAGAGCCGTTCGGGCGAAGAGTTGTTCGAACTCGCCTCGAACCTGACCGCGGGCGTCCCGATGGGCACCCCGGTGTTCGACGGCGCACGCGAAGGCGACGTCACGACCGAACTCGTAAAGGCCGGGCTCGATTCCTCGGGCCAGTCGGTGCTGTTCGACGGTCGCACGGGCGAGGCGTTCGACCGCAAGGTGACGGTGGGCATCATCTACATGCTCAAGCTGCACCACCTGGTCGACGACAAGATCCACGCGCGTTCGATCGGGCCCTACTCGCTCGTCACCCAGCAGCCGCTGGGCGGCAAGGCGCAGTTCGGCGGCCAGCGCTTCGGCGAAATGGAGGTCTGGGCGCTCCAGGCCTACGGTGCGGCCTACACGCTGCAGGAAATGCTGACGGTGAAATCGGACGACGTGATCGGCCGCACCAAGGTCTATGAAAGCATCGTCAAGGGCGACGACGCGTTCGAGGCCGGCATTCCCGAGAGCTTCAACGTGCTCGTCAAGGAAATGCGCAGCCTCGGCCTCAACGTCGACCTGTCGTCGCTCAGCGACGGCGAGGACGACGAGGACGGCGACGGCCTGCAGATCGCGGCGGAGTAGGGGGCTTCGGCTCCCTCCCGCTTCCGCCCCGAGAAATTACCCTGAATGGGATTTAAGTCATGAACGAACTGACCAAATTCACCAACCAGCTGGCCAAGCCGGAAACCTTCGACCAGATCCAGATCGGCCTGGCGTCGCCCGAGCGCATCCGCTCGTGGTCCTTCGGCGAGATCAAGAAGCCGGAAACGATCAACTACCGCACGTTCAAGCCCGAGCGTGACGGCCTGTTCTGCGCGCGCATCTTCGGTCCGGTGAAGGACTACGAATGCCTGTGCGGCAAGTACAAGCGGATGAAGTACAAGGGCGTCGTCTGCGAGAAGTGCGGCGTCGAAGTGACCGTGACCAAGGTGCGCCGTGAGCGCATGGGCCACATCGAACTGGCCGCGCCGGTCGCGCATATCTGGTTCCTGAAGTCGCTGCCCTCGCGCATCGGCCTGCTGCTCGACATGCAGCTCAAGCAGCTCGAGCGCGTGCTGTATTTCGAAAGCTACATCGTCACCGAACCGGGCCTTACGCCGCTGGAGAAATTCCAGCTGCTGACCGAGGACGAGCTCTACGAATACCAGGACGAGTATGGCGAAGACGCCTTCACCGCCGGGATCGGCGCGGAAGCGGTCAAGATCATGCTGATGGACCTCGACCTGCAGCAGGAAAAGGAAGACCTGCTCAAGGAGCTCGAGGAGACCAAGTCCAAGCTCAAGCCCGCCAAGATCATCAAGCGGCTGAAAGTCGTCGAGAGCTTCATCGATTCGGGCAATCGTCCCGAATGGATGATCCTCGAAGTCGTGCCGGTCATCCCGCCGGAACTGCGTCCGCTCGTCCCGCTCGACGGCGGCCGCTTCGCGACCTCGGACCTCAACGATCTCTATCGTCGCGTGATCAACCGCAACAACCGTTTGAAGCGCCTGATCGAGCTGCGTGCGCCGGACATCATCGTCCGCAACGAAAAGCGCATGCTGCAGGAATCGGTCGACGCGCTGTTCGACAACGGCCGTCGCGGCCGCGTGATCACCGGCGCCAACAAGCGTCCGCTCAAGTCGCTGTCTGACATGCTCAAGGGCAAGCAGGGCCGCTTCCGCCAGAACCTTCTGGGTAAGCGCGTCGACTATTCGGGCCGTTCGGTCATCGTTACCGGCCCCGAGCTCAAGCTGCACCAGTGCGGCCTGCCGAAGAAAATGGCGCTCGAACTGTTCAAGCCGTTCATCTACGCCCGCCTCGACGCCAAGGGTCTGTCGATGACCCTTAAGCAGGCCAAGAAGTGGGTCGAGAAGGAGCGCAAGGAAGTCTGGGACATCCTCGACGAAGTCATTCGCGAGCACCCGGTCCTCCTGAACCGCGCTCCGACGCTCCACCGCCTCGGCATCCAGGCGTTCGAGCCGGTGCTGATCGAGGGCAAGGCGATCCAGCTGCACCCGCTGGTCTGCTCGGCCTTCAACGCCGACTTCGACGGTGACCAGATGGCCGTCCACGTGCCGCTGTCGCTCGAAGCACAGCTCGAGGCCCGCGTGCTCATGATGAGCACCAACAACATCCTCTCGCCCGCCAACGGCAAGCCGATCATCGTGCCCTCGCAGGACATGGTGCTGGGTCTCTATTACCTGTCGATGGACCGCGAAGGCGAGCCGGGCGAAGGCCGTGTGCTGTCCGACATCGCCGAGGTGCACCAGGCGCTCGAGGTCGGTGCGGTCACCCTGCACTCCAAGATCACCACTCGCGTCCCGCAGACGGACGAGAAGGGCAAGGAGTACATGATGCGCGTCGAGACGACGCCGGGCCGCATGCTGATCGGCGAATGCCTGCCGAAGAAGCACACCGTGCCGTTCGACGTCATCAACCGCCTCCTCACCAAGAAGGAAATCGGCGACGTCATCGACCAGGTCTATCGCCACACCGGCCAGAAGGACACGGTGCTGTTCGCCGACGCCATCATGACGCTGGGCTTCCGCCACGCGTTCAAGGCGGGCATCTCGTTCGGCAAGGACGATATGATCATCCCCGAGGAGAAGATCGAACTCGTCGAGGCGACCAAGTCGCTCGTCGCCGATTACGAGCAGCAGTACCAGGACGGCCTGATCACCCAGCAGGAAAAGTACAACAAGGTGATCGACGCGTGGTCGCGTTGCGGCGACCAGGTCGCCGACGCCATGATGGAAAAGATCAAGGCGCGTCCGAAGGACAAGGACGGTCGCGAGGCCGAGATCAACTCGATCTACATGATGAGCCATTCGGGCGCGCGTGGTAGCCCCGCGCAGATGAAGCAGCTCGCCGGCATGCGCGGCCTAATGGCCAAGCCGTCGGGCGAGATCATCGAGAACCCGATCATCTCGAACTTCAAGGAAGGCCTCAACGTCCTCGAATACTTCAACTCGACCCACGGCGCCCGCAAGGGCCTCGCGGACACCGCGTTGAAGACGGCGAACTCGGGTTACCTGACCCGTCGTCTCGTCGACGTCTCGCAGGACTGCGTGATCGTGGTCGAGGACTGCAAGACCTCGAACGCGCTCGAAATGCGTGCCATCGTGCAGGGCGGCTCGGTGATCGCCTCGCTCGGCGAGCGCATCCTCGGCCGCACCGTCGCCGAAGACATCGTCCACGCCGCCACCGACGAGGTGATCGTCAAGGCCGGCACCATGATCGACGAAGCGATGGTCAAGGAAATCGAGGACGCCGAGGTCCAGGTCGCCAAGATCCGCTCGCCGCTGGTCTGCGAAGCCGAACAGGGCGTCTGCGGCAAGTGCTATGGGCGTGACCTCGCCCGCGGTACGCCGGTGAACATCGGCGAAGCCGTCGGCGTCATCGCCGCCCAGTCGATCGGTGAACCCGGCACGCAGCTGACGATGCGGACCTTCCACATCGGCGGTGCGGCGCAGGTCAACGAGACTTCGCACCTCGAAAGCATCAGCGACGGCAAGGTCGTCTATCGCGACATGCCGACCATCACCGACAAGAAGGGCCGCCGCCTGTCGCTGGCCCGCAACGGCGAGATGGTGATCGTCGATGCCGAGGGCCGCGAACGCGCGATCCACAAGGTGCCTTACGGTACCGTGCTGATGTTCAAGGACGGCGCCAAGGTGAAGGAAGGCGATCGCCTCGCCGAGTGGGATCCGTTCACCCTGCCGATCATCACCGAGCAGTCGGGCGTGGTCCGCTACCAGGACCTGGTCGAAGGCAAGACGATGGAGGAACGCGTCGACGATGCCACCGGCATCGCCCAGCGTGTCGTCACCGAGTATCGTCAGACCGGACGCAAGAAGGAAGACCTGCGCCCGCGCATGACCCTGCTCGGCGAAGAGTCCGATGCGAAGAAGGGCGAGGAAACCGAAGCCGCGCGTTACATGCTGGCTCCGGGCACCACGCTCTCGGTCCAGGATGGCCAGGAAGTTGAGGAAGGCGACATCCTCGCCCGTGCCTCGCGCGAAGCCGCCAAGACCCGCGACATCACCGGCGGTCTGCCGCGTGTTGCCGAGCTGTTCGAGGCGCGTATCCCGAAGGACAATTCGATCATCGCCAAGATTTCGGGCAAGATCGAATTCGTTCGCGAATACAAGGCCAAGCGCAAGATCGCGATCGTTCCGGAAGAGGGCGAACCGGTCGAGTACCTGATCCCCAAGACCAAGGTGATCGACGTGCAGGAAGGCGACTTCGTGAAGAAGGGTGATACCCTGATTTCCGGCTCGCCCAACCCCCACGACATCCTCGAGGTGATGGGCGTGGAGGCGCTAGCCGAGTATCTCTGCACCGAGATCCAGGAAGTCTACCGACTGCAGGGCGTGAAGATCAACGACAAGCACATCGAGGTGATCGTTCGCCAGATGTTGCAGAAGGTCGAGATCACCTTCGGTGGCGACACCACCCTGCTGCCGGGCGAACAGGTCGACCGCGAGGAAATGGACGAGGCCAACGCCAAGCTTGCCCCGCGCAAGAAGAAGGCGACCGGCAAGCCGGTGCTGCTCGGCATCACCAAGGCTTCGCTGCAGACGCGTTCGTTCATCTCCGCCGCCTCGTTCCAGGAGACCACGCGCGTGCTCACGCAGGCCGCGGTCGAGGGCAAGAAGGACACGCTGATCGGTCTCAAGGAGAACGTGATCGTGGGCCGCCTCATCCCGGCCGGTACCGGTGCGGGCATGAACCGCCTGCGCGTCACCGCCTCGAGCCGCGACGCCGCGATCCGCGCCCAGTGGAAGAAGGCGCAGGAAGCGATCGTCGCCGCGCAGACTGCCGAGGAAGAGCACGAAGCCGAGCTCGAGCAGGGCCCCGAAGCGGCGACCGGCGATACGCCGATCGGCGACGCGATGGGCGAAACCTCGGGCGAAACGACCGAGGCTCCGGCCGAAGACAAGAAGGATGGTGGCGAGGAAGAATAAGCCTCGCGCCACCAGGCAAACGAAAAGGCCCGGCGGATCATCTCCGCCGGGCCTTTTTCTTTATTATTGCGCGTGCTGCGGCGGCGCTATCAGCGCCGCCGCTTTTTCTTGCTGTCCGGGTCGGGGATGATCTGGCCGAGCTCGGCGATCACGCGGTCGGCATCGACGAACAGGCTTTCGGGGATGCCTTCGTCGCCAGGCTTGCCGAACCGAACAAAGCCCACCGGGCCCGAGGGAATGAGCATGAACTGGAAGCCCGGCTGCTTCTGTTTCTTCGCCTCGATCGCCGCATGCAGCAGGATCGCATCGGGTCGGACCAGCACATCGTCGTCCGAATAGATGGTGTAGAGCCCGCTCTTGCCCGAGGGTTTCTCGCTCATCATCTTTGATTTCTTCTGGCGCCAGACGTCGCCCGACGCGCGGTTGAACTTGCGCGTCTCGGCGTAACCCGAGATTCCCGAGAAGAGCGAGGCATTGTCCTTGTCGCGGGCGAGGTCGGCGGCGCGCGTATCGTCGCGGCGTTGTTCCCACATCGCTTCTGGCGTCAATTCGAGCGCGCCGAACATGTCGTCCGATTCCGCTCCTTCGCGCAGCAGCGCATTGGCCGCCATCACCGCGCCGAAGCTCGGCGACAGCCATCGCGAACGCGAGGCGAAGCTGCGCCGCGCCTTGGCCTCCTCGCCCGTGCTGGCGAGCCGCAACACTTCGAACAGGTCGAGTACCTCGACCGTTTCGGTCTGGCCTTCGGTGTCGCCATTGTTGCGGTTGATCCGGAGAATCTGGTCGGCCTCGTCGGCCAGCGCCTGCGCGGTCTCGAAATTGCCGGCGAGCGCGTGGCTCACCGCGCTGTGGGCGTACATCTGCGCCGAACGCTTGGTCGGCTGCATCGCCTCGATCACGGCGCGCCAGTCGTCTCGAGCCTTGGCAGCGTCGGCGTAACGCCCGACTTCCTCGAGCCGCGAGGCGTAGGCATTGAGTCCGCCCGGCCACACGCGCGCGAGGCGGAGCCGGTATTGCTCCTCCTCTTCGCTCATTTCCGGAAGGTATTCGGAGAACGTGTCGACCGCGACCAGCGGCATGATCGAGAACGGGCGGTCGACCGTCCCGCGCAGCGCGACGCGCTGGGCTTCCTCGGGCTGGCCCCGGCGCAGCAGCGCCACCGATTCGAGCCTGTCGAAATGGAGGCCCATCGAACGTTCGAAATAGGGGTTGCCGACCAGCTGGGCCTCGGCGGCCTGGGCGCGGGCCAGGCCGACATCTTCGATCGCCCCGTCATAGTCGGCGATTTCGATCCGGTGCGCGGCGCGCGCGAGGAACAGCGGGATCCGGCGCAGCTGGTTGTCTTCGCGATCGGCCGAATCGAGCAGGCCGGTGCAAACCGCGACCCCGGCCTCGCCGAATTCGCGCGCCGAGGGGTTGGGCGATTCCTTGGCCGGGGCGAACAGCCCCAGCAGCGTGATCGCACCCAGGAAACGCGCGAAATCTTCCATTCCGGTGACGTTGTTCGGCTGGCCGTCGCAGCGCAGGTAGCGCGACGGACCGTCGGCGGCGACTGCGATTTGCGGCAGGACGAGGCTGGCGGCCGCAACGGCCCCCAACAGCGATTTCTTCATTCTGGTATTCCCCCTTGCGATCCACGGCAGGGTGCCGTCGGCAGGCAATTCTGCCGAGAACTTCGGGGCTGGCAAGCCCCATTCCACCGCCCTGCGCGACTTTTGCGCCGCTGTGTCCGTTCGGACGCGCTTCCCAAGCGCGCGTGGTTTGCCTAAGCGCGCAGCCATGGTCGATACGCTCAAGATCCGCCTCGTCCAGTCGACCCAGTGGGTCGGCGACATTCGCCGCAACGTCGAAGCGATGCGCGAGGCGCGGTCGCGGGCATCCGATTGCGACCTGGTACTCTATCCCGAGATGCAGCTGATCGGCTACCCGCCCGAGGATCTGGTATTGAAGCCGGCGCTGATCGAACGCGCGGCACGCGCGATGCAGGAGCTCGCTTCCGAAACCGCCGATGGCGGTCCGGCCATGCTGGTCGGCAGCGTCTTCCTCGACGACGGGCTGCTCTATAACGGCGTCGCGCTGCTCTGCGACGGCAAGGTCGCGGCGGTCAGCTACAAGCACGAATTGCCCAATTACGGCACCTTCGACGAACGCCGCCACTTTGCAGCCGGGCCGCTGCCCGAACCGGTCGAATTCAGGGGCGTGAAGCTCGGCCTGCCGATCTGCGAGGACATCTGGCACCCGAAGGTCTGCACCCACCTGAAAGCGCGCGGCGCCGAGATTCTCCTATCGCCCAATGGCAGTCCCTATGAGATCGAGAAGGACACGCTGCGGCTCGAGAATGTCTGCGTGCGCCGGGCGGAGGAAACCGGCCTCCCGCTCGCCTATGTCAATCGCGTCGGCGGCCAGGACGAGCTGGTGTTCGACGGGGCGAGCTTCGTGGTCAACGGCGACGGCGCGCTCGCGCTTCAGATGCGCGACTGGAGCGAGGAAGAGGTCACCACGATTTGGAGACGCGGTGAGGGCGGCTGGACCTGCGATGAGGGCGAGCGGCACGAACTCGCCGACCACCCCGAGGATGCGTGGTGCGCGATGATGATCGCCACCCGCGATTATATCGAGCGCAACAACATGCCGGGCGTGATCATCGGCCTGTCGGGCGGGATCGACAGCGCGGTGGTCGCCGCGCTGGCGGTCGACGCGCTGGGGCCCGAGCGGGTGTGGTGCGTGATGCTGCCGTCGCGCTACACCGCCGATCTCAGCCTGACACTGGCCGAGGAATGCGCCGATGCGCTCGGCGTGCGGCACTCGGTGATCCCGATCCAGCCCGCGGTCGACGGTTTCGACGAAATGCTGTCGAGCGATTTCGCCGATACCGAGGTCGACCTGACCGAGGAAAACATCCAGTCGCGCATCCGCGGGGTGACGCTGATGGCGCTGTCGAACAAGTTCGGCCAGATGGTCCTGACCACCGGCAACAAGAGCGAGATGAGCGTCGGCTACGCCACGATCTACGGCGACATGGCGGGCGGCTACAATCCGCTGAAGGATGCCTACAAGACCACCGTGTTCCGCGCCGCCGCCTGGCGCAACACGACGGTGCCGCGCCTCGCCAAGGGGCCGCCGGGCGAAGTGATCCCGCAGGGAATCATCGACCGTCCGCCCAGCGCCGAATTGCGGCACGACCAGAAGGACGAGGATTCGCTGCCCCCCTACGACGTGCTCGACGCGATCCTGCTCGGCCTCGTCGAACACGAACAGGGGGTCGACAAGCTGGTCGCGCAGGGTTTCGACCGCGAGACCGTGCTCCATGTCGAGAACCTGCTCCACCGCGCCGAGTACAAGCGCCGCCAGAGCGCGCCGGGGGTGAAGCTCGGGACCAAGAATTTCGGCCGCGACCGGCGCTATCCGATCACCCACGGCTTCCGGACGGGCCGGTGAGGGGCTGGATGCTCCTGCCGCTGGCCGCGCTGGCGGCCTGTTCGCAGAGCAACGAACCTGCGGCACCGGAGCCGGAACTTACGACCGCTTCCGGCGAGGGCACCGAGCGCCCGCTCTTCCCCGCGCCCGCATCCATCATCGGCGAATATCGTGTCGCGGGGATCGATGGCGAAGCCTTGGACCAGCCCTACGGCGTCGCGCTGTCGATCACCGAGAGCGAGATCTCGTTCGAGCTCAAATGCGCGGGGTTCGTCTGGACCTACACCTATGCGCCGGACGGGACGCTGACCACCGAGCGCCACCCGGATTATGGCGGAGAAGTGTCACCCGACGGCTCGGTGGTGGCCTGTGCCGTGGGCCTGCGGCCGACCGACATCGCGCTGGGCAAGGCGATCGATGCGGTCGAGCGCGCCGGTCGGACGCCCGCCAACGCGATCGAACTGTCGGGCGGCGGGCATACGGTCACTGTCTTCTCGCAATAATCGCGCCCCCGCGCTAATTGGGAGGGCATGACCACGATCACGCGCTTCGCCCCGTCCCCCACCGGACTGCTCCATGTGGGCAATTTGCGCACCGCGCTGCACAACTGGTTGCTGGCGAAGAAACAGGACGGGAAATTCCTGCTGCGGATCGACGACACCGATCGCGAGCGTTCCGAGGAAGCCTTCGTCGAGGCCGCGCGTGAAGACCTCGCCTGGCTCGGTATCGTGCCCGATCGCGAGGAGCGCCAGTCCGAGCGGTTCGCGCTTTACGAGGCGGCGTTCGACAAGCTGCGCGAGGCTGGCCGGGTCTATCCCTGTTATGAGACCGCACAGGAGCTCGAACTCAAGCGCAAGGTCCAGCTGGGTCGCGGCCTGCCCCCGATCTACGATCGCGGCGCGCTCGCGCTCTCGGAGGACGAGCGCGCGACCAAGGAAGCGCAGGGCATCGAACCGCACTGGCGCTTCAAGCTCGACCACGACGAGCCGATCGGCTGGAATGACGGCATTCGCGGCCCGGTGAAGTTCGACCCGGCGCAACTGTCCGATCCCGTAATCCGCCGCGGCGATGGCTCGTGGCTCTACATGCTGCCTTCCGCGGTCGACGATATCGAGATGGGCGTCACCGACGTGCTGCGCGGCGAGGACCACGTCTCGAACACTGCGGCGCAGGTGCAGATGTTCGAGGCGATGGGGGCGAGTGCGCCGCGTTTCGCGCACAAGGCGCTGCTGGTGGGCAAGGAAGGCAAGCTGTCGAAGCGGCACGGATCGCTTTCGGCGCGCGCGCTGCGCGAACGAGGGCTCGAACCCGAAGCGTTGCTGTCGCTGCTCGCGCGGCTGGGCACTTCGCTGCCGGTCGAGGCGATCGTCCGCCGCGAGGTGCTGGTCGAGAGCTTCGATCTCTCCACGTTTGGTCGCGCGCCGGCGAAGTTCGACGAGGACGAGCTCGACCGGCTCAATGCCCAGATCGTCCACCGTCTGCCCTTCGCGCAGGTGGCGGAGCGTGTGCCTGAAGGGATGGACCAGGCCGGCTGGGAGGCGATCCGGCCCAACCTGACGCGGGTCGACGAGGCCGGCGAGTGGTGGGCGGTGGTGACCGGTTCGGTCGTGCAGCCGACGATGGATCCCGAAGAGCGTGAATACCTGACGCAGGCAGTATCGGTCGCCGAGGGAATCTCGTGGGACGAGAATGCATGGCACGCGCTGACCGCGGCTTTGAAGGAGCAGACCGGCCGCAAGGGTCGCGCGCTGTTCCTGCCCCTGCGGCAGTCGCTGACCGGGCGCGATGCCGGGCCGGACATGGGTGCGCTGCTGCCGCTGATCGGCCGCGACACCGCGCTCGAGCGTCTGCGGGCTGCGGCGGGCTAGGCCGCTTCTAATTCCTTCGGCTTGCTGGCAGTCAGCAGAGCCTTCTGGATGTCCTTGAGGCGGGCCTTGTCCTTGACCTTCGCACCGTCGGGATCGGTGACGTAGAATACGTCGGCGGCGCGCTCGCCATAGGTCGCGACATGGGCGGAATGGACCACCAGCTTCGCCCGAAAGAGGGCGCGGCCGAGGCGATAGAGCAGTGCGGGCCGGTCGCGCGCGACCACTTCGACAACGGTGAAGCGCTTCGAGGCGGAGTTGTCGAACAATACGCGCGGCCGCACGTCGAAGGCTTCGGCGCGCCACTGGGTCTGGGGTTTACGCGCCAGTTGCGGTTCGAGCGGGTCGCCCTCGGGCGATAGTGCATCCTCGATATTCTCGCGCAGCCGCTCGAGCTGTTCGGGCTCGTCCATCGGCTGCTCGTTGGGGTCCTGGATCAGGAAATTGTCGAGCGCGACGCCCTTGTCGGTGGTGTGGATGCGCGCATCGATGATGTTGCCGCCCGATACGTTGATGCCGCCGGCGATGCGGTAGAACAGCCCGGGATTGTCGGGTGCGATGACAGTGGCGAGCGTCGCCCCGCGCTCGGGATCGGGCCGGCACGAGATCGCGATCGCGCCGAGATCGGAGGCCGCCAGCGCGCGGAGGTTGTCGGCGATGACGTCGGCCGGTTCGGCGATCCAATAGCTATCGGGCAGCGTCTCGCCCGGATATTCGACCAGCGGGTGCTGCGGGCCGAGCAGTTCGCCGACCCGGCTCTTCTGGCGAGCGACCGATTGGCGCCTCCCTTGCCGCTGGTGGCCGAGCCGCATGCGCTGTTCGGACAGGTCGTAGAGCGATCCGATCAGCTGGCGCTTCCAGTCGTTCCAGGTGCCCGGCCCGACCGCGCGGATATCGACCATGGTCAGGATCGTGAGCAGCCGCAGCCGTTCGAGCGACAGCACCTCGCCGACGAATTGTTCGACCGTGCGCGGGTCGGCGAGGTCGCGCTTGAAGGCGGTACGGCTCATCAGCAGGTGCTCGCGCACCAGCCAGGCGACGAGTTCGGTCTCCTCCTCGTCGAGCCCGAAGCGCGGGCAGAGCTCTTCGGCGATCTCGGCTCCGAGCTCGGAATGATCGCCTCCCCGCCCCTTGGCGATATCGTGCAGCAGCACTGCGACATAGAGCGCACGACGATGCTTGAGCTCGTGGATCAGGTCCGAGGCGCGCGGATGGTCGCGCCGCAACTCGCCGCGCTCGATCTTGGCGAGCAGGCCGATCGCGCGGATGGTGTGCTCATCGACCGTGTAATGGTGGTACATGTCGAACTGCATCTGCGCGTTGACCTTGCCGAAATCGGGCACGAAGCGACCGAAGACGCCGGCCTCGTTCATCCACCGCAGGACGGTTTCGGGCCCTTCGCGATGGGTCAGGATATCGAGGAAGGTCGCGTTCGCCTTCGGATCGTCGCGCAGGTCGCGCGCCAGTGCAGCATCGCGGGCGGCGCGGCGCATCGCGGCGGGGTGGACCTCGAGGTTCTGGTCTAGCGCGAGCTGGAAGATCTCGAGCAGGCGGTGCGGGTCCTGCCTGAACCAGTCGTCGGTCGGGGCGTCGATCTTGCCGCCGTAGATCACGAAACCGTGGAGGATGCGCTTGCGCGCGCGGAAATTGGCCAGCAAGCCGCGACGTGGCGGTTCGTTGAACTGCTCGTCGAGCTGCGCGAGGAAGGTCCCGGTGAGCGCGCCGACCCGCTTCGCCTGCAGGAAGTAGTATTGCATGAAGCGCTCGACCGCGCTCTTGCCGGGGCGATCGGCGAAATGCATCCGCGCGGCGACTTCGCGCTGGACGTCGAAGGTCAGCCGGTCCTCATTGCGCCTGGTGATCGTGTGGAGATGGCTGCGCACCGCCCAGAAGAAGTTTTCGGCGCGGCGGAACTGGCGGTATTCGGAGGGCCGGAAGAGGCCCGATTCGACCAGGTCCGCACCATGCCGCACGCGGTGGATGTACTTGCCGATCCAGTACAGCGTCTGGAGGTCGCGCAGGCCTCCCTTGCCCTCCTTGACGTTGGGTTCGACGACATAGCGACTGTCGCCCATCCGCTCGTGCCGCGCATTGCGTTCGGCGAGCTTCTCGGCGACGTAATCCTTCTCGGTCCCGTGGACGACCTCGGCCCAGAAGCGCCGCCGCGTCTCCTCGTATAATGCGCGTTCGCCCCAGACGAAGCGCGCCTCGAGCAGCGCGGTGCGGATGGTGAGGTCTTCGGCCGCGAGCGCCACCGTCTCGCCCGGCGTGCGGATCGACTGGCCAACGGTGAGCCCGAGGTCCCACAGGAAATAGAGGATCGCCTCGATCGCCTTCGCGCACCATTCGCACTCGGCGGTCGGTACGATGAAGGCGATGTCGACATCCGAATGCGGTGCCATCTCGGCGCGCCCGTAGCCGCCCACGGCCATGATCGTGAAGCGATCGTCGGCGTCGCGCTCACCGGGATAGAGATCGTGCGTGACGTGATCGTGCACGATCCGCAACAGCTGGTCGATCAGGTATGCATTGTCGTTGGCGATCGCGTGCCCGGCGCCCGGATTGGCCTCCAGCCGCTGGGCGAGCTCGGCCTGCCCGGCGGCGAGCGCGTCCTTGAGCGAAGACACGATGGCGGGCCGCGCGTCCTGCACGCCGTCGCGTGCGACCAGCTCGCCGATGCGGGCGGTCAACGCACGACGATCGACGATCGCCCGGGGGGATTCCGGGCGCGGATCGCTCATTCGGGCAGAACTTCCTTGGCGTATTGATCACGCAGGACGCGGCGATCGATCTTGGCGGTGCCGAGGCGCGGAAGGCTTTGCCTCTCCTCGAAGAAGCGTACCGGCACCTTGAACTTGGCGATCCGTCCTTCGACGTATTCGCGCAGCTCTTCCTCGCTCAGGCTCTTGCCGTCCTTGGCAAGGTAGACCGCATAGGGCAGCTCACCATAGCGATCGTCGGGCAGGCCGAAGCAGCTGCACTCGGCGATGTCGTCGTGCCCGTAGATCGCCTGTTCGACCTCGAGGCACGAGATGTTCTCGCCGCCGCGGATGATGATGTCCTTCTTGCGATCGACGATGAAGAGGTAGTCGTCCTCATCGAGGTAACCGAGGTCGCCGGTGCGGAAATACCCGTCCGGCATGATCGCCTCTTTCGTAGCCTTCTCGTTGTTCCAGTAGCCGAGGAAATTGCAGATCGAGCGGATCGAGATCTCGCCCATCTCGCCCTGCGGCAGCGGATTGCCGTCGTCGTCGAGGATCGCGAGGTCGACCAGCGGACGCGAGGGGCGCCCTGTCGAACCGGGTTTGGCGAGGTAGTTCTCGTTGAAATTGCCGCAGCCCACCCCGTTGGTCTCGGTCAGGCCGTAGCCCAGCAGCGGGAAGCCGTCGGGCATCTTTTCCTTGATCTTGGTGACGTGATCGACCGGGCGCGGCGCGCCGCCGGCGGCGAAGCCCTGGCAGCTCGAGAGGTCGTATTTGTCGCGATCGGGATGCGTCGCCATCTCGTAGCTCATCAGCGGCACGCCGACGAAATAGGTGATCTTCTCGTCCTGGATCAGGCGCATCGCCTCGACCGGGTCCCATTTCGGGGTCAGGACCAGCTTGCGCCCGATCGCGAAGCTCTGGAGGAACAGCGGCACTTCGCCGGTGACGTGGAACAGCGGCACGTTGACGAGCGCGCTCGGCTGGACGCCGGTCGCCTGGCCGGTGCTTTCGAAATGCTGCAGCACCATCAGCGATTGCGCAGCATAGCTGAGTGTCCCGTGGACAACCGCGCGATGATCCGAATAGGCCCCTTTCGACTTGCCGGTCGAACCCGAGGTGTAGAGCACGGTCGCCAGGTCGTCGGGCCCGATCTCGGGCAGGGTGGCATCGGCCGCGCCTTCGACATCGAGTACCGGGCCGAGGCCCTGCTGCCAGGCGGTGTCGTGATCGAACAGCAGGACTTCGGCGCCGTGGTCGATCCCGTCGAGCCGCGCGGCGCGCTGGCGATCGGCGATCAGGAGCTTGCACTCGACGAGGTCGATGCCTTCGGCGAGCTCCTCGCCCGACCACCAGCCGTTGAGCAGCGTGGCACAACCCCCGGCGCTGATGATGCCCATGTAAGCGATGATCCAGTTGGCCGAATTGCGTGCCGCCAGGCCGACGCGGTCGCCCTTGTTCACACCGCGGGCGACGAGCGCCTTGGCCACCGCCATCGCGGCCTGGAAGGTCTCGCCGAAGGTCATGCGGACATCCCCGTCGACGAGGAATTCCTTGTCCTTATGCTCGTTGCAGTAATGCGCCATCAGGTGGAACATCGAAGGCGGCGCGGCCTTCAGGGTCGTCAGCTCGACTCCGTAACGTTCGTAAGTGCCGGTTTCCAGCGGAGCGCCGGGCGCGGTCAGCGCGTCCATGATTGCTGCCAGCTTGTCGTCGAGTGCCGTTGCCATTCCTGTCGCTCTCCTGTTCGATCCCGCCCGGTCCGTGTCTGTCGCGCCTTTCGCTTGCCTTCCCGATATGCCATGGGCCGTGGCGAGAAGGGGCGGGGCGCCGCCGGACTTTAAAGCATGATTCCCCTTGGGGTTTAGGGAGTTCGAATGGACCTGTCACCCGTCCTTGCACCGTCGTTTTTCGCCGCGGCTGGCGAGCCGATCCAGTGGGTCGATCTCGGCCTGCGCGAAGGGATCGACGTCTTCGGCCTGTTCATGCTGCGCTATTATTCGCTCGCCTACCTGCTCGGCATCTTCTTCGCCTATTGGCACACGCTCAAGGCGATCAAGCAGCCCGGCGCGCCGATGGCGCAGCGGCACGTCGACGACCTGCTGTTCTACGGCATGCTCGGCGTGATCCTCGGCGGACGACTGGGCTATGCGATCTTCTACCAGCCCGAACTGTTCACCACCTTCACGCCCGATACCTTCGTCAGCTGGAACCTCCTGCGCCTGTGGGATGGCGGGATGAGCTTCCATGGCGGGCTGGTCGGCGTGTTGCTGGCGATCGTGTTCGTCGCCCGACGTGGCGGACTCTCCTTTCTGCGGGTGTGCGACTACATCGCGGTCGGCGTACCGATGGGCATGCTGCTCGGCCGTCTCGCCAATTTCGTGAACGGCGAATTGTGGGGCCGCGTGGCCGATCCCTCGCTGGCTTGGGCGATGGTGTTCCCAGGTGCCGGCAACGAGGCGCGCCACCCGAGCCAGCTCTACCAGGCGGCGAGCGAGGGTCTGATCCTGCTGCTCGTGATGCTAGGCCTCTTCTGGTTGACGAAGGCGCGCTGGCGCCCGGGGCTGCTGGTCGGCGTGTTCGCCGCGGGTATCGCGACCTCGCGATTCGTGATGGAATTCTTCCGCCAGCCCGACGCGCAGCTGACCGAGTTCGCCGAAAGCACCGGGCTGTCGATGGGCCAGTGGCTGACGATCCCGCTGTTCTTCGTCGGCGTGTTCTTCGTGATCCGCGCGCTGCGCAAGCCGCCGATCGACGGGTTGCAGGCGAAGCTGCCCAAGGGCGCGGACAAGGCCGATAGCGGCGCGAAGAAACCCGCCGCCGGGGCGTGACCCATTACGCCGCCAGCCTGAGGCGGCTGATCCGCGCCACCGGGCCGGTCCCGGTCGCGCGCTACATGGCGGAAAGCAACGCGCATTATTACGCCACCCGCGATCCGCTGGGGCGCAACCCATCGGGGCATGGCGGCGACTTCACCACCGCGCCCGAAATCAGTCAGATGTTCGGCGAAATGCTGGGGCTTTGGCTCGCCGATCGCTGGAAGAAGGCCGGCGCTCCGACCGATGCGGTCTATGTCGAGCTGGGGCCGGGGCGCGGGACGCTTGCCGCCGATGCACTGCGCGCGATGGCGGCGGCGGGGCTGGAGCCGGAGGTTCATTTCGTCGAGGGGTCGCCGGTGCTGCGCAAAGCACAAGGGTCGGCGGTGCCCGACGCGACCTTCCACGAAGACCTCACCGGCCTGCCCGAAGATCGCCCGCTGATCGTCGTCGCCAACGAGTACTTCGATGCGCTGCCGGTGCGGCAGCTGGTCGCCACCGACGATGGATGGCGCGAGCGGATGGTCGGGCTCGAGGGCGAGCGGCTGGTCCCGGTCGCCGGATCGCAGCCGATGGATTCGGCGCTGCCGCAAGAGCGCCGTGACGCCCCGGTGGGAACGGTGATCGAAACCGCGCCCGCGCAGGTCGCGCAGATGCGCGAACTGGGCTCGCGGCTCGCGCGGCAGGGCGGCGCGGCGCTGGTGGTGGATTACGGCTATGCGCGACCACACACCGGCTCGACCCTCCAGGCGGTGCGCGCGCATGAAAAGATCGATCCCTTCGCCCATCCCGGCGAGGCGGATTTGACCGCGCATGTCGATTTCCTCGCGCTGGCCGACACCGCGATCGAAGCTCGCGCGCAGGTGCTGGGGATCGCAACCCAGGGCGATTTGCTGCGCGCGATCGGCATCGAACGCCGCGCCGAAGCGCTCGCGCAGGCTGCACCCGATCGCGCCGATGAAATCGCCGCCGGGCTCGAGCGACTGATCGCGGAGGATCAGATGGGGCGGCTATTCAAGGCGCTCCTGATCGCGGGCAAGGGTTGGGGCGACTAGGGGCGACTAGAGCCCGATCCGCTCGGTCAGCATTCGCGCGGCTTCGGCCGGGGTGAGCTTGTCCTCTTCGCGATCGACCGCATAATTGGCCTCGCGCATCGCCTCGACCGGGATCGCACCGACCAGCGGCCGGAGCGCCGCGATCAACCGCTCGTCCTGCGCCGCCTCGGGCGACAGCAGTATGATCGCGTCATAGCTCGGGAAGGCCCCGCGCGGATCATCGAGCACCTGCAGGTCGTCCGCCGCGATCCGCCCGTCTGAGGTATAGGCGCTGATCACGTCGGCCTCGCCCGATTGAAGCGCATTGTACATGAAGGTCGGCGAGAAATTGCGCGTCTCGCCGAAGCGCAGGCCATAGGCGTCGCGCACTGCGATCCATTCGGGGCGCTCGAAGAATTCGGGGTCGCCGCCGATCGTCAGCCGCGGCGCGACCCGCGCGAGATCGGCGATGCCTGCAAGACCCAGCTCTTGGGCGCGATCGGCGCGCATCGCGAGCCCGTAATTGTTCTCGAAGCCGAGCCGGCCGAGGATCAGCGTGCCGGTCTGCTCGCGTTCCCATTCGACGAGGCGACGATAGATTTCCGCCCGTCCGGGATTGTCCTCGCGCTTCAATTGGTTGGTCCACAGCGTCCCGGTATAGTCGATCGAGATGTCGATCGCGCCGGTGGTCACCGCGCTGTGCACCACCGCCGACCCCAGACCCTCGCGATATTCGACCGCGTAGCCGGCTGCCTCAAGCCGCTCGCCGATCAGGCGGCCGAGGATGTATTGTTCGGAAAAGCTCTTCGCCCCAATCACGACCGTCTCGTCATCATCCGGTGCGTAGAGCGCGAGGGCGGACGCCGCGATCCCGGCCAGGGCTACCGCGAGGCCGCCCCACAGAAGCGCGGGCCTGCGGCTGGCGAAGCCACGTTCGACCGCGCCGAGCAGCGTATCCGCGACCAGCGCAAGCCCGGCCGAAGCGATGCAACCGGCCAACACCAGTGACCAGTTCTGCGTCTGCAACCCGGCGAAGATCGGATCGCCGAGGCTCGGCTGGCCGATCGTCGTCGAAAGCGTGGCCGCGCCGATCGTCCACACCGCGGCGGTGCGGATCCCGGCCATGATATAGGGCGCCGCGAGCGGGGCTTCGACCAGCCGCAGTTTCTGGCCCGGGGTCATCCCGACGCCGTCGGCGGCTTCGAGCACGCCCGGCGCCATCTGCTCGCGCGCGGTCACGGCGTTGCGCAGGATCGGCAGCAACGCGTAGAGCGCCAGCGCCAGCAGCGCGGGCAGGAAGCCGAGCGTCGGCAACCCTTCGCCGAACACCGCGCGCAAGCTCAACAGGATCGGAAAGAACAGCGCGAGCAAGGCGAGCGCGGGGATCGTCTGCACGGAGACTGGCGAAGCCCAATGCGATCCGCGAGACGGTTGCCGAACGGCTTGCCCAGACCGCGAGAGGCAGCGCCACCGCGATGCCCAGCGCCAGCGCGGCGGCGGCGAGCAGGACGTGCGCTGCGAGCTTGTCTCCGAGACCGAGCAGGGCGTCCCACACCGCGCTCAACGGTCGATCCTCGCCAGCCTTTCGGCCTGCGCGCGGGGCACCGCGACCAGCGCCTGCGCTTTTTCGCCGCCCGCTCCGGAGAGCAGCCCGGCGGGCGTTTCGTCGGCCACGATACGACCTTCGCTCATCACCAGCACGCGATCGGCCAGCAGCAGTGCTTCGGCCATGTCATGGGTGACCATCACCGTCGTGAGGCCGAGGCGCTTATGCAGTTCGCGCACGCGTTCGCCGAGGCTGTCGCGCGTGACGGGGTCGAGCGCGCCAAATGGTTCGTCCATCAGCAGCAGGTCGGGCTGCGGCGCGAGCGCGCGGGCAACCCCGACGCGCTGGCGTTGCCCGCCCGACAGCTCGGACGGCATCCGCGACGCCATGGCCGGATCGAGTTCGACCAGTTCCAGCATTTCGGCGATCCGCGCCGCGCGGTTGCGCTCGCCCGCGAGCTTCAATCCGATGCCGACATTCTCGCCGACGCTCATGTGCGGGAACAGGCCGATCGCCTGGAAGACGTAGCCGATCCTCCGGCGCAACGCCGGTCCCGGGAGCGCGGCGACGTCCTCGCCCTCGAACGAGACGCTGCCCGTGCCCGGGACGATCAGGGCGTTGACGGTCTTGAGGAGCGTCGATTTGCCCGATCCCGACGCGCCGACCAGCGCGACGAAACTCCCTTCCGCAACGTCGAGCGACACGCCGCGCAGCGCCTCGACCGCGCCATAGGATTTGGCGAGATCGCGCAGTTCGAGGATCGGTTCGGGCAAGGGCCCTCCGGTCTTGGGGTTCTAGAGCGAGCTTTCTGGCACGGTCAGCCGGGCATGCAACCCGCTGTCACGCCATTCGCGGTCGAGCTTGCCGTTGAGCTGGCTGTCCACCGTCATCGTGATCAGGCGGGTGCCGAAACCTTCCTGCTCCGCTTCTTGTGCGGGCGGGCCGCCCTGTTCGACCCAATCGATGGAGACGCCGTCATCGCCCCGGGCCACGGTTACTTCGACTTTCCCGTCGGGGTCGGACAGCGCGCCGTATTTCGCCGCATTGGTGGCCAGCTCGTGGAACACCAGCGCGAACGGCGTGCTGACCTGGGCGGTGACCGGAACGTCGTCGCCCGCGATGGTGACGCGATCGCCATCCTTGTCGTCGTAGGGGGCGAGCAACTCTTTCAACAGGTCGCGCAGGCCGCCCTTGCCGCCGGGCATGTGGCCGGGCCGGATGAAATCGTGCGCGCGGCCCAGTGCCTGGATCGTCTGACCGAGTTCGATCGCATAATCTTCCGCCTCGGGAAATTCGCGCGCCTTCAACGCCACCAGGCCCGAGACGAGCGCGAAGATGTTCTTGATCCGGTGCGACAGCTCGCGGGCGAGGATCTCGCGGCCCTCGGCCTCGCGATGCGCGCTGTCGATATCGGTGATCGTCCCGAACCAGCGCAGGATGCTGCCATCGGCATCTTCGACCGGCATCGCGCGACCGAGCATCCAGCGATAGCTCCCATCGCGATGCCGCAGGCGATATTGCGCTTCGTAGGGGGTGCCCGCTTTCACCGCCTCGTCCCACTTGCGGTAGGTCTCGTCGCGGTCGTCGGGATGGATCAGGTGGCCGTCACCGCCATCCTTCGTACCGGTGAACTCGTGCCACCTCTTGTTGAAATAGTCGCGCTTGCCGCTTGCATCGGCCGACCAGGCGAGGTCGGGGATCGAATTGGCAAGCATGCGGAACATCGCTTCGCCGCGTTCGCGCGCGACCTTGCCGGCAAGCGTCTTGCGATGCGATTCGAGCCGCCGCATCACCGCCCTGGCAAGCAACTCCATGCCTTCGCGCTGGAACGTGTCGAGCCCGTCGGGCCGCGCCTCGCGATCGAGCACGCACAGCGTACCGAGGATGTCGCCGCGCTGGCTGACCAGCGGTACCCCGGCATAATAGCGGACGTGCTCCTCTCCGGTGACGAAAGGGTTGTCGCGAAAACGCTCGTCCACCGTGGTGTCGCGCACCTCCATCATTTCCGTGCTCTGGATGGCATAGGTACAGAATGAGACGTCGCGCGGCGTCTCGTTCGCCTCGATGCCGGTCTTGGCGAGGAAATGCTGCGTCGAGCCGTCGAGCGTGGTGACCAGGCTTACGGGCGCCCCGCACAGCTTCCCGGCGAATTCCACGATCGAGGAAAGTTCCGCATCGTCGGCGAGGTCGTCCAGCCCGAAGGCGGACAGCGCCCGCTCGCGACGTGTATCCTTGCCGATCGCGGTCGGAGGCGGCGGTGGGGCGATCGTCTCGCTCTCGAGATGTGGATTGTCTGCGATCCCACTCCCATAGCGCAAGGGTTTTGCGACGCAACACATGGAAATGACACTCGCGGCGTTACCGCACCATTTGCGCGATCCGGCGCGGTTGCTATGGCGCCTGCCAAGGAGAGACAACGACCATGCGTGCCACCCCCGATTTCGACTTCCAGCTCGGCGAGACCGCCGAGATGATCCGCGAGACCACCGCCCGCTTCGCCGACGAACAGATCGCCCCGCTGGCCGATCGCGTCGACCGCGAGGACTGGTTCCCGCGCGACGAATTGTGGACCGCGATGGGCGAGCTCGGCCTGCACGGCATCACCGTGGCGGAAGAGGATGGCGGATTGGGCCTCGGCTATCTCGAACATGTGATCGCGGTCGAGGAAGTGAGCCGCGCGAGCGCCTCGGTCGGGCTCTCCTACGGCGCGCATTCGAACCTCTGTATCAACCAGATCGCGCGCTGGGGGAATGACGAGCAGAAGGCCAAGTACCTGCCCAAGCTGATCAGCGGCGAGCATGTCGGCAGCCTCGCGATGAGCGAAGCCAATGCGGGCTCGGACGTCGTCTCGATGAAGCTGAAGGCCGAAAGCGTGCAGGGCGGCTATGTGCTCAACGGCACCAAGTTCTGGATCACCAACGCGCCCTATGCCGACACGCTGGTGGTCTATGCCAAGACCACGCCAGACGCCGCGAGCCGCGGCATCACTTCTTTCCTGGTCGAGAAGGACGACGAAGGCTTTTCAATCGGCCAGAAGATCGAGAAGGTCGGGATGAAGGGCTCGCCCACCGCCGAGCTGGTGTTCGACGATTGCCATATCCCCGAAGAGCGCGTGATGGGGCCGGTGAACGGCGGCGTCGGCGTGCTG
Organism: Pseudoblastomonas marina; assembly: GCF_034374265.1. Classification (NCBI taxonomy): domain Bacteria; kingdom Pseudomonadati; phylum Pseudomonadota; class Alphaproteobacteria; order Sphingomonadales; family Erythrobacteraceae; genus Pseudoblastomonas; species Pseudoblastomonas marina. The sequence goes on from NZ_CP139718.1 coordinate 2,691,053, forward strand.
ATGAGCGGGCTCGATTACGAGCGCGTGGTGCTCGCCGGCTTGCAGCTCGGCGTGATGCAGGCCTGCCTCGACACGGTCATTCCCTATCTTCGCGAACGCAAGCAGTTCGGTAAGCCGATCGGATCGTTCCAGCTGATGCAGGCCAAGGTTGCCGACATGTATGTCGCGCTGCAATCGGCGCGCGCCTACACCTACGCCGTGGCGAAGGCGTGCGACACCGGCAAGACCACGCGTTTCGACGCGGCGGGCGCGATCCTGCTGGCATCGGAAAACGCCTTCCGTGTCGCCGCCGAAAGCGTCCAGGCGCTGGGCGGCGCGGGCTACACGCTCGACTGGCCGGTCGAACGCTACATGCGCGATGCCAAGCTGCTCGATATCGGCGCCGGGACCAACGAGATCCGCCGCATGCTGATCGGCCGCGAACTGATCGGGGCCCAGTGAGGAAAGCAGATCGATGACCGCACCCGTTCTCACCTCCACCCTCGACCGCGAGGCGCCCGATGCCAAGGCGCGGTTCGAGCACAACACATCGCTCGCCACGGACTTGCGCTCGACCGTCGCGGCGGCCGCGCTGGGCGGCTCCGAAGGCAGCCGCGAGCGGCATGTGTCGCGCGGCAAGCTTCTCCCGCGCGAACGGGTCGAACGCCTGCTCGATCCGGGCTCGCCCTTCCTCGAGATCGGCCAGCTCGCCGCCAACGGCATGTATGGCAAGGACGAGATCAACGGCGCAGGAATGATCGCCGGGATCGGGCGCGTCTCGGGTCGGCAGGTGATGCTCGTCTGCAACGACGCCACCGTGAAGGGCGGCACCTACTACCCGATGACGGTCAAGAAGCACCTCCGCGCGCAGGAAATCGCGCAGGAGAACCGACTCCCGTGCATCTACCTCGTCGACAGCGGCGGGGCGAACCTGCCGCACCAGGCCGAGGTCTTCCCCGACCGCGACCATTTCGGGCGCATCTTCTTCAACCAGGCCAATATGAGCGCGATGGGCATCCCGCAGATCGCCTGCGTGATGGGCAGCTGCACCGCGGGTGGGGCCTATGTCCCCGCCATGTCGGACGAGACGGTGATCGTGCGCAACCAGGGCACGATCTTCCTCGCCGGCCCGCCGCTGGTGAAGGCCGCGACGGGAGAGGAGATCAGCGCCGAGGATTTGGGCGGCGGCGACCTCCACGCGAAGAAATCGGGCGTGGTCGACCATCTCGCCGAGAACGACGAGCACGCGCTCACCATCGTGCGCGATATCGTCAGCCAGCTCGGCGCGAATACCGATGCGGCAAGGGATGTGGCGCTCAAGGACCCGCGCCCCCCCAAATTCGACCCGGAAGACCTCTACGCCATCGTGCCCGACGACGTTCGCGCGCCCTATGATGTCAAGGAAGTGATCGCGCGGCTGGTCGACGGCAGCGAATTCCACGAGTTCAAGCAGCATTACGGCAGCACCCTGGTCTGCGGTTTCGCGCATATCTGGGGCATGCCGGTGGCGATCCTCGCCAATAACGGCGTGCTGTTCTCCGAAAGCGCGCGCAAGGGTGCGCACTTCATCGAACTCGCCTGCCAGCGCCGGATCCCGCTGCTGTTCCTGCAGAACATCTCGGGCTTCATGGTCGGCGGGAAATACGAGGCCGAGGGCATCGCCAAGCATGGCGCCAAGCTCGTCACCGCGGTCGCCACCGCGACCGTGCCCAAGGTCACCGTGGTGATCGGCGGCAGCTTCGGCGCGGGCAATTACGGCATGTGTGGGCGTGCCTACGACCCGCGCTTCCTGTTCACCTGGCCCAATGCGCGGATTTCCGTGATGGGCGGCGAGCAGGCGGCGAGCGTGCTCGCCACCGTCCACCGCGACGCCGACAAGTGGACCGAGGAGGAGGCCGAGGCCTTCAAGGCACCGATCCGCCAGAAATATGAGGACGAGGGCAATCCCTATTACGCCACCGCCCGCCTGTGGGACGACGGTGTGATCGATCCTGCGCAAACGCGCGACGTGCTCGGCCTGGCATTTGCCGCCACGCTCGAGGCACCGATCGCCGACAGGCCACGCTTCGGCGTCTTCCGCATGTAATTGCTGCCATTTTTCCGCCTTTTTTGAAACCGGCGGGGGCGGCCTTCGTTGTGACGGCGAAGGAGAAAACAGACATGCGTAAACATACGATCATGCTCGCCGCCGCCCCGCTCGCGCTGCTCGCCGCCTGTGGCGACGGCGCCGACGAGGAAGCTGTGGCCGAAACCGACATGGCCGCAGAAACCACGGCGACCGACACTTCCGAGCCCGACGAAGTAGCGCCGACGAAGATCGCCGATGCCGGCGATGTCTCGGGGGCGTACAGCTTCACCGGCGAGGACGGGGCCACCCGCTCGATCACGCTCAACGCGGCCGACACGACCTATAGCTACACCGACGACGAGGGCGTCGAGCAGTCGGGTACCTACACCGTCACGCCCGACGGCTATCGCATCTACCTGTCGGATTATTACGGTTCGCCCGGCTGGTTCATCTATCGCAACGACGCGCTCGACCTGATCCGGACCGATTTCGAGGTCACCCCCGACGTGACCATCACCGGTGATCGCTACCAGCGCGACGACGACGACGGCGAGATGCCCTCGCGGCGTCCCGAACTCGGCAGCTCGGTCGACCGCGACCAGCAGTAAGCCTCCGGCTTCCGCTTATCCCTCCTTCGGTGCTAGACGCATCGGGGGAGGGATTTTTCTTGCATAGCAAACCATCGCTTTTGTCGCGCATAGTGCGGCGGTTGCTGGTCGCGCTCTATCGCTGGAAGGGATGGAAGCTCGAGGGCGGGCGACCCGCTTGCGACAAATTCCTGATCGTCGGCGCGCCGCACACATCGAACTGGGATTTCGTCTTCTTCATCGGTGCGACTCACGAGCTCGGCATCAAGCCCAGCTTCATGGGCAAGCACACGCTGTTCGAAGGGCCGCAGCGCCGCTTCATGCTCGACATGGGCGGGGTGCCGGTGGTGCGGCACCAGCGCGGCGGCTACGTGCAGTCGGTGATCGAGGCCTTCGCGGCGGTGGACGAACTGGCGCTGGTGGTCGCGCCGGAAGGAACGCGGAGCAGCAACGGAGAGTGGCGCAGCGGGTTCTATCACATGGCGCTGGGCGCCGGGGTTCCGATCGTGCCCGCCTGGGTCAACAACGAGACGATGCGCGGCGGGATGGGCGAACCGATCATGGCGACCGGAGATTACCGTGCGGACCTGGCGAAGCTTGCGGCGTTCTATCGCGCAAGGATGCCCGATTGCGCGCGTTTCGAGGTCCTCGAGAAGACCACGCAGACGCTCGACGAGCTGGAAGGAAATCGGACCGATGATTGATGCGCTGCTGTTCAACGCGATTCTGTTGATCGCCGTCGTGATCCTCCTGTGGCTGGTGTCGGTGCGGATCGGAGACGTTTCCTTCATCGACGCGTTCTGGGGTGCGGGGATGGCGATGCTCGCGATCGCGAGCTTCGCGCAGGTCGATGCACCCGGCCCGCTGGCCTGGCTGTTGCTGGCGATGACCACCGCCTGGGGCTTTCGCCTCGGCATACACCTGTTCCGCCGCTGGCGGCGCGAGGGCGAGGACCAGCGCTACGAACGCATCCTTCGCAGGGACCGCGGGAGAAGGGGCGCTTCGCGCTCGCCGCGCTGGTCAAGATCTGGCTCGGGCAGGCGGTTCTGCTGTTCCTCGTTTCCAGCCCGGCGCAGGTCGGCATCCTCGCGAGCGGGATGTCGCAGGCGATCCCGCCGCTCGCCTGGGCAGGACTGGCGCTCTATCTCGTCGGCATCTTCTTCGAATGGGTCGGCGACTGGCAGCTTGCGCGCTTCAAGGCCGATCCGGAAAACGAGGGCGAGATCCTCGACACCGGTCTGTGGCGCTATACCCGGCATCCGAACTATTTCGGCGATGCCTGCGCTTGGTGGGGTATCTGGCTGGTGACCGCGGCAATCGGCTGGGAATGGGCGCTCTACACCGTCGCCGGGCCGATCTTCCTGACCTTCACGCTCACCAGATGGTCGGGCGCGGCCTTGCTCGAAAAAGGCATGAGGAAAAAGCGCGGCGACAAATATGCCGAATATGTCGCGCGGACGTCGTCCTTCATTCCGTGGCCGCCCGCCAGGGGCTGAGCGATCAGGCGGCCTGCGCGGTCTCCATTTCCTCGCGGGTTCCGAGATCGAAATTGCGGCGGGTATTGCCGAGGAAGGCGATCAGCTGGCGCTTGAGGGTCGCGGCCTGGCCTTCGAGCTCGGTCGCGCTCGCGAGGACCTGGTCGGACGCCGTGCCGGTAGCGATCGATGCGTCGCGCACTTCGCTGACGTGACGCGACGCCTCGTCGGTGCTGCGCGCGGCCACATCGATGCTGCGGGCGAGATCGCGTCCGGCGACCGATTGCTGGTCGACCGCGCTGGCGATCGAGATCGAGGTCGCCTCGAGCTCGCGGATCTGCTGGCCGATGGTGCGCAAGGCGGTCACGCTATCGTCGGTCGAACCCTGGATTGCGCGGATCTGCTCGGCCACGTCCTCGGTCGCTCGGCTGGTCTGCTTCGCCAGTTCCTTGACCTCGCTCGCGACGACCGCGAAGCCGCGCCCTGCTTCGCCGCCGCGCGCCGCCTCGATCGAGGCATTGAGCGCGAGCAGGTTGGTCTTCTGCGCGATCGACTGGATCAGTTCGACGATCTGGCTGACCTGGGCCGCGCTCTCGGCGAGGGCGGAGATCGTACCGTCGGCACCATCGGCGGCTTCGGTCGCCTGGCGCGCGAGTTCGGCGCTGGTGGCAGCCTGACGGCTGATTTCGGCGATCGACATCGCGAATTCGTCGGAGGCGGTGGCGGCAGCGGTCGCGCCGGACGACGCGCGCTCCATCGCGTCGCCCGCCTCGGCGGTCTCGCGATTGGTAAGCTGAGCGGAATCGGCCATTTCGGTGGCGGTCGCACGGAGCTGCGACGAGGCGGTCGCCACGCCCGAAACGATCCGTCCGACTTCGCTTTCGAAATCGTGCGACAGTTTCTCGATGAAGGCGATACGGTCGCGGGCTCGTTCGGCACGCGAGGTATGGCGGGCTTTCTCGGCCTCGAGCTCGGCTTTCGCCTGTGCATCGCGTTCGGCCTGCAGGATCTCGAGCTTCATGCCGCCCTGGCGGAATACCTCGAGGCTGCGCGCTAGGTCGCCGAGTTCGTCGGGCCGCTCCTGATGGTCGATCGTGACCCTTTCATAGTGCATCTCGCGCCCGAGGCGGCGGACCTTGCGGAGCAGGTTCTTGAACGTGCGATCGAAGTCGCGCGCGAGGAAAAGCCCGAATCCGGCAATCAGGAAGGTCAGGCCGAGCACCGCCATCATCAGGAAAAAGATGGTCTTGAAGGTCGCCGAACCGCTTGCAACGAAGTCCTCGGTGATCGCGCGCGTGTGCGACGAAAGCGCCTCGCTCGTTTCGCGCAACGCGGCGGCGCGCTCGAGCTGGAGGCCCGCTGGGGCGCCCGTCACGACCGCCTGCTCGAACCGGTCGATCTGTGTCGCGACGAACCCGGAGAGACGTGCGAACTCGGTGTCGCTGGTCGACAATTCGCCCATCCCGTCGAGATTTGCGCGCATCGAAGCGATCGCTTCGGTCGCTTTTTCTTCCAACGCGCCCTCGCGGCCGGCTGCGAGGAACTGGGTTTCGAGTGCGGCACGATCGACGTCGGCCGACAGCGCATTCGCCGAATAAGTCGCCGCACGATACTCGCCCGCGCGTTTGAGATCGCTCGCCATGGTCGAGAAGCCGAACAGGATCGCAACGATGAGCGCGCTCACGAGCCCCATCAGCCCGTAATTGACGAGCTTGAGCCTGGTCGAGAGGTTCAGCGACCGCCATTGCGAAAGGCCACGGCGATGGCGCGACGTTTCTTCGCCATCGTCGATCGGCGAAATCGGATCCTGCGCTTCGATCGGGCGGTCGGCCGCGACATCGTCGGCGGTGATGGCACTCATGGCAGTCATGCTGCGGTCTTTCCGGATTGGCCGGCCCGGGGAGCGGGCAGGTTGAGATGATCTTCGATATCGGTGGCGGGCATCGGGCGGAAATAGAGCCACCCCTGCATCTGGTCGCACCCTGCAGTGCGCGCGAGATCGGCCTGCGCTTCGGTTTCGACGCCTTCGGCGGTGACGCCCATCTTGAGGGCCCGTGCGACCGAAATGCTCGACAGCATCATGGCACGGGAGCCTTCGTCGTTGGCGCTTTCGACGATCAGCGAACGATCGAGCTTGAGCTTTTCGAAGCGGAACTGGCGGAGGAAACCGATCGAGGCGTAGCCGGTCCCGAAATCGTCGAGCGCGATGTTCACGCCGAAGCCCCGGATCACGTCGAGGCTGCGCCCGGCGACGACAGGATCGACGACGAGGCAGGTTTCGGTCACCTCGAGTTCGAGCCGCTCGGGTTCGAAGCCCGTTTCCTCGAGGATCTGGCCAAGCTGGATCGGGAATTCGGGGTTGCGCAACTGCGCGGCGGAAATGTTGACCGAAAGCGTGATGTCGCCCCACGCGCGGGCATCGGTGCAGGCCTGGCGCAGCACCCATAGCCCGATCGGATTGATGAGTCCGGTGCTCTCGGCCACCGGGATGAACACGTTGGGGCCGACATTCTTGCCGTCCGGACGCGCCCAGCGGAGCAATGCCTCGACCGCGACGATCTCGCGGGTCGTGGCATGGACAAGCGGCTGGTAGTGGACCCGGAACTGGCCTTCGGAGAGTGCGGTGCGCATTTCCTCGTCGATCCGGCGCATCGCCTCGCTATCGCGGTCGAAATGACCCGAGAACCAGGTGCAGCGCGCCTTGCCGCCACGTTTCGAGGCATACATTGCGACGTCGGCTTCGCGCAGCAGCTCGGACGGCTCCAGCGCCCGGCTCGCCCGGCGGCGCGTCAGGCCGATGCTGGCGCTGATCGCAAGCTCGCGATCGTCGATCGGCACCGGGCTGTGAAAACGGGCCAACAGCGAACGACAGATGCCTTCGAGCAGATTGCCGGCGATCGGACCCTCGACGAGCAGCGCGAATTCGTCGCCGCCGAGGCGATAGGCGCGGGCCTCGCGGCCGCAGACTTGCTCGATGATATTGGCGACCGAATGCAGCAGCCGGTCGCCGGTAGTGTGCCCGTAATGGTCGTTGATGAGCTTGAAGCCGTCGAGATCGAGCAGTGCGAGCGCACATTCTTCCCCCGGATTCAGGTCGGTCCGCGCGATGTCGCGGTGCAATGCGCGGCGATTGGGAAGCGGGATCAGCGTATCGGTGAGGCTCAGGGCTTCGAGCCGCGTCAAGCCGCGCAGCACCGAGCGCGCGAGAATTCCGCCCACGCCGAGAAAGCCTGCGGTCGCGGCGATGTTCGGGACGGTGAGAATGGACTGGTAGTGACCGAACTGCCACGCGACGAAAGCCCCCCAGGCCAGCATGACGCAGGCGAGGAACACCATCGGCGCTAGGACGATGGCACCCAGGCTGAGGTGTTTCTCTTCGTTCATTTGCGCTGATCGTCCCCGGAACTTCCCCGCGGCAGACAATGACCGAAACTGGTTACCGAAGCCTTATCGAGCAGCCGCAAGGTTCGTCCCCTCCTGCTCCTCGGTCGCTTCGGCAGCCTCGAACGGACGATACAGGCCGGGCAACTTGCGGGCGGGAATGAACGCGTCGGTATGTCCGACGGAGGTCTCGCCGGCGCCGAGCATCAGCCACCCGTCGGGCGCCATCGCCTCGGCCAGCCGGTCGAAGGCGCGGCGGCGCGTGTCGGCGCAGAAATAGAGCAGGACGTTGCGGCAAAGCACCAGGTCGAAGCGCGTGGCGCGGACCATCGGCTCGAGGATGTTGTGCTGCTGGAAGGTGATCATGTCGCGGATTGCGCGATCCGGTTGCCAGCCCTGCGAGGTTTCCTCGAAGTGCTGGAGCATCTGCCCGACACCGAGACCGCGCTGGATCTCGAACTGTGTATACCTGGCGTTGCGGGCCGCCTTGATCGCCTTGTTCGAGACGTCGGTCGCGAGGATGTCGATCGTCCACCCCTTCCAGCGCATCGGCTGGTCCGCGAACATCATCGCGAGGGTCAGTGCTTCCTGGCCGGTCGAGCAGCCGGCCGACCAGATCGAAATCCGCTTTTGTTTCTCGTTCTGCTTGGCGATGCGCGGCAGGACGTCGTTTTCGAGCTGGTCGAACATCGGCTTGTCGCGGAAGAAATAGGTCTCGTTGTTCAGCAGCGCGTCGACGGTTTCCTTCGCCAGCACGTTGTCGCGCTGTTCCGACAGCAACACCACCAACTGCTCGACATTGTCGAGCCCGCGCTCGCGGAACAGTCCGGACAGGGCCGATCCGATCCGCCAGCGACGGCTGTCGGTCAGCTCCTGTCCGGTATATTCGAGCAGGAGGTCGGCAATGATCTGTTCGGAAAGATTCGTCATTGCCAGAACGAACGATCCGCCAGTTCGCCGATCCTCGTTGCAAGCTTGTCGGGGGTTTCGACAGCGGCCGCGATGCCGGCTTCGGCCACGGCGCGGGGCATGCCCCACACGGCAGAGCTTTCCTGGTCCTGCGCCAGCAGCATTCCGCCCGCATCATGGATCTTGCGGGCCCCGACCGACCCGTCGCGGCCCATGCCCGACAGCACGACGCCGAGCGCGTGTTCTCCGAAGCACTCGGCCATCGAGCTGAACAGAGGGTCGACGGAGGGAAGACAGCCCGATGCAACCGGCCCCTTGGTCAGCGCGGCGACGTAGATGTCATCGCCCACCCGGCGCACGCCGAGATGCGATTCGCCGGGCGCGATGAGGATGCGGTCGGCCGCCAGGGGCATGCCGTCCTCGGCGACGACCGCCTCGCCGTCATAGGCGAGCTCGAGTTGGCGCGCGAATACCGACATGAAGCTGGTCGGAAGGTGCTGGGTGACCATGATCGGCACACCGAGGCCCTGGGGCAGCGCCTTGAGCATCTGGGTGAGCGCATGGATCCCGCCGGTCGAGGCGCCGATCCCGATGATCCGCGAGCGATGTCGGACCGCATCGACCTTGGCCGGCGGATCGGAGAGCTCGAAGCGCGCCGGCTCGGTGCGCGACAGCGCGCTGCCGATCACCCGGATCTTCTCGATCAAATTGGCGCGGTAGTCGTCGTTGAACTTGCCCGGCCGCGGCTTGAGCAGCGTGTCGGCGGCACCCATCGAGAGCGCGGTCAGCGTAGCCTCGGCCCCCTTGTCGGTCAGCGCGGAGTTGACCAGGACCTTCGCGCCGCGCGCCTGTTCGAGGATCTGCGGCATCGCGCGGATCCCGCCCATGCCCGGCATTTCGAGATCGAGCAGGATCAGGTCGACCCTGACCTGCTTTAGCTTCTCGATCGCCTCCTCGGCCGTGCCCGCGACTTCGACCACGTCGAGATCCTCTTCGGCGGCGAGAATCTTCATCATCACCGCGCGCGCGGTGACCGAATCGTCGACGATCATCATACGGATCGTGCGGTTGCCGCTGCGCCGCCCGAAATTCGGTCGACGATCCATCGTGGCCTGGCTCATGGTCGCCCTCCGCTCAGGCCATGCCCACGAGTTGCAGCTTGATCTGCAGGGTCTCGTGATCGAACGGCTTCATCACATATTCGTCGGCGCCGGCATCGATCGCGGCGCGAATGTGCGCAACGTCGTTCTCGGTCGTACAGAACACCACTTTGGGGCCATCGCCGCCATTGCGGGCGCGCAGCTTGGTTATGAACTCGATTCCACTCATCACCGGCATATTCCAGTCGAGCAGGATGAGGTCGGGCATCGACTGCTCGCAGGCGTCGAGCGCTTCCTGGCCGTTTTCGGCCTCGGAAACATCGAAGGCGAGCGATTCGAGAATGTGTCGCGACACTTTCCGGATCACGCGCGAATCGTCGACTATCAGGCATTTTTTCATGGGTATTTGGTGTCCCGAAACATGTGTTGCACAACCGCCCTAGCCACCGACGGTAACTATCGCCTTAAGCTGCCACTGCGAGCGGACCACCGACCACCGCGCCGACATCGAGCACGAGTACCGGACCCGCATCGGTTTCGATCATCCCGTTGCCGCAGCGCTGCCATCCCGGGGCGAGGCGACCGGGGATCGGTGCGGCCTGCGTCCGCGCCTCCATAACGTCGGAGACCCCGTCGACCAGCAACGCGTAGAGGTGTTCGTCGTGTTCGATGACGACGGCGTTGCGTTCGCCCGGCCCGGACAGGTCGACCGGGTCGGCCAGCTCCATCGAGCGCGCACAATCGATCACGGTGAGGGCGCGGCTGCGCAGCGCGGTGAGGCCTGGGATATAGTCGGGTGCGCGCGGCACCGGAGTGACCCCGTCGAGCGCGATCACCGAATTGACCTCGGCGGCGCAGATGCCGACCTCGCGATCCGCGATCGTCACGATCAGGAGCAATTGGTTCATCGTCCGCCTCCGCTGCGAGCATCGCCGAGCGCGGCGATCAGCCCCGCCCGGTCGTAGCGATAGATTGATTCGGGGCCGTCCACGGCCGCTTCGGGGCTGGACCGCAGCCAGATCACCCGACCGGCGCGCGGCGTTTCGCCGCCCGATTCCACCGCGGCAAGCGCGATCGCGGCGTCTTCGTCGTCGTCCTGCCCGATCACGCGATAGCCCGCGGCCTCGACCAGCGGGCGCAGCAATTGCCGTGACCACGGATCGTCGAGCGGGAGCCGGCAGACCGGTGCTTCCCCGACCCGCGCGACGCGGGCGTGGCTGGCAAAAAGCCAGTGGCTGTCGACCAGTTCGGTCGCTTCGCCGCCGATCAGGGTGAGGCCTTCGATCTCGCCGACCGATTCGGAGGGAATGATGTCCTGCTCGATCGCGGCGGTGTCTATGATCTCGCTGAAGGCATAGGCCATCTCGCTCTGCCCGTCCTCGATCCGGAACAGGCCGAGCTTGGCCGAGTCCGCAGTGTCGGCGGGTATGCTCTCGCCGAGCCCGGCCAATGGCAGGATATGCTCGCCGATGACGACCTGGGCTCCGCCCCCGGAAATGTCGATCGCCGACGGATCGAGCGATTCGATGCGGCTGACCACGTTCATCCGGATCGCGCGACGGCGACCGTCGAGACCGATGAACAGCAGGACCGGTTCGCGCGGCGCGTCGGCATCGGTCGCCGCCTTGTCCTCGTCTGCTTCATTGGGGGTGCGCGTGTCGACGCTGATATCGGCGTCGCGCGCGAGCCCGGCGACGTCGAGCAGCAGGACCGGTGATCCGTCGTCGAGCAGGGTGGTCCCGGCATAGAGCCCGGTGTCCATGACCGCGGGAGCGATCGGTTTGACGACCAGTTCCTCGTGATCGAGAATCTGGTCGACCGAAATCGCGAACAGGTCGCCGCCGGGCAGGCGCAGGAGCACCAGCGTGGCGTCCTCGACCGATTTGCGGGCCTCGACGCCGAGGATGTCGGCGAGCGAGAGGCAGGCGACGCGGCGTCCGCGCAGCGTCGCGAGCAGCGAATCGCCGACCTGCGCGAATTCGACATGGTCGCGCTTGCCACTGACCAGTTCCTCAACGCTGGCGCGGGGCAGGGCGAAGCGCTGGCCGCCGCATTCGACGGTGAGCGCGGGGATGATGCTGAGGGTCAGCGGCAGGCGCAGCAGGATGCGGGTGCCCGAGCCGATAGTCGAATCGAGCTCGATCGAGCCGCCCACCCGTTCGACATTGGCGCGCACGACATCCATGCCTACGCCGCGGCCGGAGATCTCGCTCACTTCTTCTGCGGTCGAAAGGCCGGGGGTGAAGATCAGCCTGCGGCGTTCGGCAGGCGCCATGCGGGCACCGTCCTCGCTGTCGATCAGGCCTTTCTCGATCGCCTTGGCGAGTACCCGTTCTCCGTCGATCCCCTTGCCGTCGTCCTCGATCGCGATCGTGATGCGGTTGCCTGCCTGGCGCGCCGAAATCTTGAGCAGGCCGATCTCGCGCTTGCCCTTCGACAGGCGCTCGGAAGGCGTTTCGATACCATGGTCGATCGCATTGCGGATGATGTGCGTCATCGGGTCGCGGATCATCTCGATCATTTCGCGATCGAGCTCGACCTCGCCGCCCTCGACGTCGATCATGACCTGCTTGCCGAGTTCGTTCGACAGGTCTCGTGCGAGGCGGGGGAAGCTGGTGAAGAGCGTCTCGATCCGCTGCATGCGCATGCGGGTAATCGCGTCGCGGACATCGGCGAGGATCGCCGAGAGCCGTTCGAACGGGCCGTCGATGGTGGGCTGATCGCCGTTTTCGCGCAGCCGGCGGGCAAGGTCGTTGCGCGCCAGCACCATGTCGGAAACGCCGCTCATCACGCGGTCGAGAAGGTTGACCGGGAGCCGGATCGAGCGCGGCCCGCTGGCGGCTTTGGCGGCACCCTTGGTCGCGGCGTCGGACGACGATGCGGGGGCAGGGCTGGCGCTCGGGGCGGCATCGGGGGACAGCGCGTCGATCAGCGCTTCGTCGTCGGCGGCGTGGAAATCCTCGCCCGCCTCGATCGCGTCGATCATGTCGGAAATGCGGTCGATTATGGCCAGCACGGCCGAAACGAGCTGCTGGTCGGGCTGGCGATCGCCGTTACGGCAATCGGCCAGCGCATCCTCGGCGGCATGGCTGAGTTTCTCGAGTCGCGGAAAGTCGAAGAAGCCGCAATTGCCCTTCACGGTATGCACGAAGCGGAAAATCGCATCGAGCCGCTCGCCCGTCTCGGGCTCGGCTTCCCAGGCGACGAGTTCGCCGCCCACCGCTTCGAGCATCTCGCGGGTTTCGGCTACGAAATCCGCCAGCAGTTCTTCCATCACCAGTCAGTACCCCCAATCGTGCACGGTGGGGTATCGCCGATGATGGTTAACAAATGGTCAGGACGAAAGAGGCCTCAAACGTCGAGATTCGCGACGTTCAACGCATTGCGCTGGATGAACTCGCGGCGAGGTTCGACGACATCGCCCATCAGGCGGGTGAAGATCTCGTCGGTCACGTCGGCATCCTCGACCTTGACCTGCAGCAACTCGCGATTGTCGGGATCGAGCGTGGTCTCCCACAATTGCTCGGCATTCATCTCGCCGAGGCCCTTGTAGCGCTGGACCGACAGTCCCTTGCGCCCCGCCGCGAGTACCGCGTCGAGCAGCTGCGTCGGCGTCGTGATCGCGCCGTCGGCGGCCACGATCGAGGCCTCGGCATCGGTTTCCTCCGCTTCTTCGGTTTCGACCACCTCGCCGGTGTCGCCCTTCACGAATTGCGAGGGGTGTTCATAGGCATCGGCGTGCAGGGCGGCGATGGTGTGGAGCTTGCGTGCCTCGGCGCTGTCGAGGAACTTGGCCTCGATCTCGTGCGCGTCGGTCACCCCGCGCCAGACGCGTTCGAACATCACCGCGCCGTCGGAGCGGATATGGGTCGACCATCTGGCTTCGGTGTCGCCCGCCTGGAGCCGCTCGGCGGCATCCGTCAGGCGCTGCTGGCGTTCTTCGGGCGAGGCCGCCGGATCGAGCGCGCCGGTCAGCGCCATCTGCTCGATCAATCCTTCGTCGTACTTGCGCGGCACGAAGGCGAGCAGGTTGCGCATCCGCAGCGCGTGCTCGACGAGAGCGCGCAGGTCGTCGCCCGCGCGCGTCCCGCCGCGGGTTTCGAGCACGCGGCCCGACAGTCCGCCGTCGACGAGGTAACGATCGAGCGCGGCCTGGTCCTTCAGGTAAACCTCGCTCTTGCCCTTGGCGACCTTGTAGAGCGGCGGCTGGGCAATGAAGAGATGTCCGGCCTTGATGATCTCGGGCATCTGGCGGTGGAAGAAGGTCAGCAGCAGCGTGCGGATATGCGCGCCGTCGACGTCGGCGTCGGTCATGATCACGATCTTGTGATAGCGCAGCTTGCCGAGGTCGAACTCGTCGCGCAGGCCGGTGCCCATCGCTTGGATCAGCGTGCCGACTTCCTTCGACGAAATGATCCGGTCGAAGCGTGCGCGCTCGACGTTGAGGATCTTGCCCTTCAGCGGGAGGATCGCCTGGATCTTGCGATCGCGACCCTGCTTGGCCGAGCCGCCGGCCGAGTCACCCTCGACCAGGAACAGTTCGCACGCCGCCGGGTCGCGGTTCTGGCAATCGGCCAGCTTGCCCGGCAGCGAGGCGACGCTCATCGCGCCCTTGCGGCTCATTTCGCGGGCCCTGCGCGCGGCCTCGCGCGCGGCGGCGGCATCGATGATCTTCTGGACGATCGCCTTGGCATCGTTGGGGTTTTCCTCGAGCCACTCGGACATCTTCTCGCCCATCAGCGATTCGAGCGGCGAGCGGACCTCGGAGGAGACCAGCTTGTCCTTGGTCTGCGAGGAGAACTTCGGATCTGGCAGCTTGACGGAGACGATCGCGGTGAGTCCTTCGCGCATGTCCTCGCCCGAGAGCGAGACCTTGCCCTTCTTGAGCAGGCCCGAGCGGTCGGCATAGCCATTGAGCGTCCGCGTCAGCGCCGAGCGGAAGGCCGCGAGATGCGTGCCCCCGTCGCGCTGCGGGATGTTGTTGGTGAAGCACAGGACGTTTTCGTAATAGGAGTCGTTCCACTCGAGCGCGACGTCGATACCGATCCCGTCCTTGTTCGCCGACACCGAGATCGGCTCCGCGACCAGCGCCTGCTTGTTGCGGTCGAGATATTTGACGAAGGCAGCGATCCCGCCCTCGTAGAAAAGGTCGTGTTCGAGCGGCTCTTCGTGGCGATTGTCGCGCAACAGGATGCGCACGCCCGAATTGAGGAAGGCGAGCTCGCGGTAGCGGTGCTCGAGCTTGTCGAAATCGAACTCGGTGACGTTCTTGAAGGTCTCGGTCGACGGCATGAAGGTCACCCGGGTGCCCTTTTTGAGGCCGTTCTCGTCGCCGTTGGATGAGACCGGCGGCGCATCGCCACGCACTTCGAGGCTGGCGACCGCGTCGCCGTGCTCGAACCGCATCCAGTGTTCCTTGCCATCGCGCCAGATCACCAGCTCGAGCCATTCGCTCAGCGCGTTGACGACCGAGACGCCGACCCCGTGGAGGCCGCCCGAGACCTTGTAGGCGTTGTCGTCCGAAGTGTTCTCGAACTTACCGCCGGCGTGCAGCTGGGTCATGATGACCTCGGCCGCCGACACGCCTTCTTCCTTGTGCATGTCGACCGGAATGCCGCGACCATTGTCTTCGACCGAAACCGAACCGTCGGCGTTCAATTCGATCAGGACGAGGTCGCAATGTCCCGCCAGCGCCTCGTCGATCGCGTTGTCGGAGACCTCGAACACCATGTGGTGGAGGCCCGATCCGTCGTCGGTATCGCCGATATACATGCCGGGCCGCTTGCGCACAGCGTCCAGGCCCTTGAGAACCTTGATGGAATCCGCGCCGTATTCGCCCATCCGGGGCCCCTCGGCCGCGCCGTTTTCCTGAATATCTGTCATGGATACCATATAGGGAGCCAGGGGAACGATAGGAAGCGCAGCCCATTGAAATCCACAGGGCGGGAAAACCGTCCTGGCCGAATTTCGAGGACCGCACATGATTTCATCATTGTCAGGCGGGGCTCACCGCCTTTTCTCCATCGTCCTGCTATCCTCCGCCCTGTCGCTGGGAGCGTGTTCGATTCCGCGCGATCCATCCGGGACCATGGATCGGGTGGAACAGAGCGGGACCTTGCGCCTCGGCGTGATCGAAGGCGCGGAAATGAACGAGGCCAGCCGCCGGACGCTCGCGCGGGTGCTGGATCGCACCGGGTCCCGGCCCGAAATCCAGCGCGGCGACAGCGAGGTGGTCCTTGCCCTTCTAAAGAAGGGCGAGATCGATCTCGTTTATGGCGAGATCGCGATGGATTCTCCGTGGAGCCGCGAGGTCGCCTTCAGCGCGCCGCAGGGGCTGCTTGCCAAGGCGCCGAAAAGCGAACCGGTTCCCCGGTTTGCCGTGATGAACGGTGAAAACGGCTGGCTGATGCTGGTATCGGAGGCGAGCAAATGAGCGAGATTCCCTCGGCCATCAAACAGGATTTTCGCAACGCCAAGAAACTCGAATGGTGGACGCTGGGCTGGATGGGCTCGGTGGTGGTTGTGATGTATTTCACCATGGGCGCCAGCCAGGCGATGAAGACCGCGCTGTTCGAGGACGTCCTCAGCCTGGTTCCGGCGATGACCTTCCTGGTTTCCGCCCATCTCGAGCCACGCGCACCGACCGAGAAGTTTCCCTACGGCTTCCTCCGGGCGAATTCGCTGGCCTTCCTCGGCTCGTCGGTGGTGCTGACCTTCCTCGGGCTCTTCCTGGCCTATACCAACGGGATGGGCCTGATGAAGGGCGAGCATCCGACGGTCGGACCGGTGACGGTGTTCGGCGAGACGATCTGGCTCGGCTGGCTGATGATCGCGGCGCTAGTCTATTCGGTGGTGCCGCCAGTCATTCTCGGCCGGCTCAAGCAGCCGATCGCGCAGCGCATTTCGGACAAGGTCCTGTACACCGATTCGCTCATGCAGAAGGCCGATTGGCAGACCGGGCTGGCAGGGATCGCCGGCGTCGTAGGCATCGGCCTGGGCCTGTGGTGGGCCGACAGCCTCGCGGCGTTGCTGATTTCCATTTCGATCGTGAAGGACGGCATCACCGCCACCAGGAGCGCATCGGCCGAGCTGCTCGACGGTGCCCCGCGACGGCTCGAAGGCAGCGGCGTTTCGGAGGAAGCCGTCCGGTTGCAGGATCGGCTGCAGCAGCGATGGCCGGAAGGCCGGATCCGATTGCGCGAATCAGGCCGCTATATCCTCGCTTCGGTCGACGGGATCGAGACCCCGGGAGAAATTCCTCGGGCCGAAGAGCTGATGGACCCGGGCCGTAGCTGGCGGCTGGGGCGATTGTCCTTCACCCCTCACGGCAAGGAAGATCCGGCCCACCACCGGTAGGACGCCGTCACGGCGCGCCGATGCCGCCTCAGCGAGGCTGGCCGAAGGCAGGCCGGAAATGCACCGCGCCGCCCCAGATCGTCGCGTGGAACAGGTCGGCGATCTGTGCGCGGGTCGCGGCGTCGAACTGCGTGGCGTGGCATTGGGTGGCCGCGCGGGCGGCGGCGAGGTCTTCGTCCGCATAGCGATAGGCGATGGTCAGCAGGGTCGGCGCGGTCTCCGCCCAGTCTTGCATCTGCGGGAGTGGGGGCAGCGTACCCTTGCGGATACCCGGATAAAACAGGCTCGGGCGATCATCGTCGATCGCCTGCACCACCTGCGTCACCAGCGCGCTGACCATGCGATGATCGCCATGGCCGTACCCGCCGTCGGGGCCGAAGGTGACGACGATATCGGGCTGCTCCCCGGCAATGATGGCGGCGAGGTCGGCAGTGAGACGTCGCGCCGGGCTGTCGGGCGCGCGCGGAGTCGCGGTAAGCGTGCCGTCGCCGTGACCCAGGAACACCGGTTCTCGAAGGCCGAGCGCTTCAGCCGAGCAGCGCGCCTCGTCCCGCCGCGCCGCGGCGAGGGCGTCGCCGCGTTCGAACCCCGAGACGCCCGGCCCTTGGTCGCCGCTCGTCGCGAGCACCAGCGTGACCTCGTCGCCCTCGCGTGCGGCGCGGGCCAGCGCGGGGGCGACGAACAATTCGTCGTCGGGATGCGCGAAGATCGCGAGCGCCTTGCGCGGATCGTCCCGTTCTTCCTGTTGGGCCATGCCGAACAGGGGCGTGGCAACGAGCGCAACGAACAAGGCGAGGCGTTTCTTCATCGGGTTCTCCTTTGCGAGCGGACCCTACGGCATGGCGGGCACGCGACCAATTGGCGATTGCAATTGCCGCCACAAATGTCATGCCGCCGCGCATGCTTTCGGTGCTCGACATCTTCCGGATCGGGATCGGTCCGTCCTCCTCGCACACGGTCGGTCCGATGCGGATCACGCGCAAGTTCGTGCGGCTACTCGCGCGCAGCGGGCGGCTCGATCGGGTGGCGCGGGTCGCCGTCGAGCTGCAGGGCTCGCTGGCGCTGACCGGCGTGGGACACGGCACCGTCGGCGCGACGATCCTCGGGCTGATGGGGCATCGCCCGGAAACGCTCGATCCCGATGCGGGCGAGGCAGCGCTGGCGAAGCTCGACGAGAGCGGGCGGCTGGCGCTCGACGGCAGCCGCGAGATCGCGTTCGAGCGCGCGCGCGATATCGATCTTGCGGGGCATGTCATTCCCGATCTCCACCCCAACGGCATGACCTTGCGCGCCTACGACGCGGCGGGCGAGCTCGTGCTCGAACGGACCTATTTCTCGACCGGGGGCGGCTTCGTCGCGAGCGAGAAGCAGCTGCGCAACCCGCCCAAGAACGACCGCGTCCAGAGCGCCTCGACGCCTTACGAATTCACCTCGGCAGCTGACCTGCTGGCGCTGTGCGAGCGCGAAGGTGCCGCGATCTGCGAGATCGTGCTCGCCAACGAGGATGCGCGCCGCCCGCGCGAGCAGACGCTCGCCGGGCTCGACCTCATTTTCGAGGCGATGGACGGCTGCATCGATCGCGGTCTCGAAAAGCGCGGCGTGCTGCCCGGCGGCTTGAAGGTCCAGCGACGCGCCCCCGACATGTGGGACAAGCTTTCCGCCAACCCGCAATCGAACGAGCGCGAGCAATTGTTCGACTGGCTCAATTGCTACGCGATGGCGGTGAACGAGGAGAACGCCGCGGGCGGCCGCGTGGTCACCGCCCCCACCAACGGCGCGGCGGGCATCATTCCTGCGGTGATCCGCTTCTATTGTCGCGATGCCGAGGAGAAGGCGTGCCGCGACAGCCGCCGCAAGTTCCTGCTTACCGCGGGCGCGATCGGCCTGCTCTACAAGCAGCGCGCCTCGATCTCGGGTGCCGAAATGGGGTGCCAGGGCGAAGTCGGCGTGGCCTGTTCGATGGCGGCGGGTGGGCTCGCGGCGCTGTGGGGCGGGACCCCGGTGCAGGTCGCCAGCGCGGCGGAGATCGGGATGGAGCACAATCTCGGCCTGACCTGCGATCCGGTCGGCGGGCTGGTGCAGGTCCCGTGCATCGAACGCAACGCGATCGGCGCGGTCAAGGCGGTCAACGCCGCGCGTCTCGCGCTCCATCGGACCGGCGCGGAAAGCTGCGTCAGCCTCGACCAAGTGATCGAGACGATGCGCCAGACGGGGCTCGACATGAGCACCAAGTACAAGGAGACGAGCCAGGGCGGACTCGCGGTCAACGTCATCGAATGCTGACGCTTTCCCGTCCGGGGACGATCCTGCGATGTGGGGGAAGGGTCGCGGCCGTCCGGTACCTGGGGGGAAGGGGGGAGGGGACGGTTGCCGAACGGCCGCTTGGAGTGACCGCCAAATGGTTCAGTTCGGTGCAACTCTCAAGCGCAATAACTGCGCTATGGGTTGCGCAAAATGCAACATTTGACGCGAATGCTCGGGCTCGCGTCGCGCGCGGCTGGACAGGACCGCGTAGGGCGCTTTAACGGGGCCCATGCAGCCAGACCATCTCCCCGATTCCATCCTCATCGTCGATTTCGGCAGCCAGGTGACCCAGCTGATCGCGCGCCGCGTGCGCGAGGCCGGGGTCTATTCCGAGATCGCGCCCTTCAGCCAGGCGGAGGAGGCGTTCCATCGTCTCAAGCCCAAGGGCATCATCCTGTCGGGTTCTCCCGCCGGGGTGCCCGAGGAAGGTTCGCCGCGCGCGCCCGAGATGCTGTTCGAAGCCGGCCTGCCGATCCTCGGCATCTGTTACGGCCAGCAGGTCATGACGCACCAGCTCGGCGGCGAAGTGCGGCCCGGCCACGAGACCGGCGAAGGCGGCGAGTTCGGTCGTGCTTTCCTCACCGTCACGAAAAGCTGCGCGCTGTTCGACGGGCTGTGGGAAGAGGGCGAGCGCCACCAGGTCTGGATGAGCCATGGCGACAAGGTCACCCGCTTCGCCGAAGGGTTCGAGATCGTTGCGGTATCCGACGGCGCGCCCTTCGCGGTCATCGCCGACGAGAAGCGCCGGTTCTACGGCACGCAGTTCCATCCCGAAGTCGTCCACACCCCCGACGGCGCGAAGCTGATCGCCAATTTCGCGCACAAGGTCTGCGGCCTCGCGGGCGACTGGACGATGGCCGAATATCGCGAGACCAAGATCCGCGAAATCCGCGACCAGGTCGGCGACGGCAAGGTGATCTGCGGCCTGTCGGGCGGGGTCGATAGCTCGGTCGCCGCGATCCTGATCCACGAGGCGATCGGCGAACAGCTCACCTGCGTATTCGTCGATCACGGCCTGCTGCGGCTGAACGAACGCGAACAGGTCGAGACGATGTTCCGCGATCACTACAACATCCCGCTGGTGGTGGTCGACGCCGAGGAACGCTTCATGGCTGGGCTCGCGGGCGAGACCGATCCCGAAAAGAAGCGCAAGTTCATCGGCAAAACCTTCATCGACGTGTTCGAGGAAGAGGCGAAGAAGATCGGCGGCGCGGATTTCCTCGCGCAGGGCACGCTCTATCCCGACGTGATCGAGAGCGTCTCTTTCACCGGCGGGCCGAGCGTCACGATCAAGTCGCACCACAATGTCGGCGGCCTGCCCGAGCGGATGAACATGCAGCTGGTCGAGCCCTTGCGCGAACTGTTCAAGGACGAGGTCCGCGAGCTCGGCCGCGAACTCGGCCTGCCCGACATCTTCGTCGGCCGCCATCCCTTCCCCGGCCCCGGCCTCGCAATTCGCATTCCGGGCGAGGTCACCAAGGAGCGTTGCGACATCCTGCGCAAGGCCGACGCGATCTATCTCGAGGAAATCCGCAATGCCGGCCTCTACGACGCGATCTGGCAGGCCTTCGCGGTGCTGCTGCCGGTCAAGACCGTCGGCGTGATGGGCGACGGCCGCACCTACGACAGCGTCTGCGGCCTGCGCGCCGTCACCAGCACCGACGGCATGACGGCCGACGTCTATCCCTTCGACGCAGGCTTCCTCACCAATGTCGCGACGCGCATCGTCAACGAGGTCCAGGGCATCAACCGCGTGGTCTACGACTACACGTCGAAACCGCCGGGGACGATCGAGTGGGAGTGATTTGGAGCTACCGCTAGGTCCCGATCCGCGCACCGAAATCCTGCGCCGGCTGCAGCCGCTGCTGGTCCAGCGCTTCGGGCGGATCGAACGCGCGGCTGCGGCGTGGCGCGCGCCCGAATGGGTGCTGGTGCAGGGCGTGATCGGGGCGCGGACCAAGTCCGAGATTTCCAATGCGGCGACCGATCGGTTGCTCACGCGCTATGGCAGCTGGGAGAAGGTCGCCGAAGCGCCGCTCGAAGAGCTTCAGGCCGAGCTGGCGACGCAGACCTATCCCAATATGGCGGGCGAGCGATTGAAGGCGTGCCTCACCGACCTGATCGCGCGGCGCGGTTCGGTCGACCTGTCGCATCTCGAGGCAATGGATACGGGTGAGGCGATGGCGTGGCTCGAACGGCTCCCCGGCATCGGGCGCAAGATCGCCGCCGGGGTGATGAACGCCTCGACGCTCGACCGGCCTGTGCTGGTGCTCGACAGCCATCACCGCCGCATCCTCCAGCGCATGGGGCTGGTCCCGGCCAGGGCGGACACCGCGCGCGCCTACGAAGCGATCATGCCCGCGATGCCGCCCGAATGGTCGGCGGCGGATTACGACGAACACCACCTGCTGATGAAGAAGGTCGGCCAGACCTGGTGCCGCCCGCGCACCATGGATTGTTCAAACTGCGTCGCGCAGTCGCTGTGCGAGACGGGCGCAAGCGAAGCGGGACAGGGCTAGGCAGCGCCTGAGCGGCTGCTAAGGCTTCCGCCATGGCCGCCAGCAATCCCGCCGCACCGTCCGACGATGAGGGCGGCCCGTCCAATGCCAGACTGACACGCGGTTCGATCCGCGGCCATCTCGTGTCGCAAACCGCGCCGATGATCGTCGGGATCGCGGCAATCATGTCGATCGGGATCGTCGACGCCTATTTCATCGGCCAGCTCGGCGCGGCGCAGCTGGCGGCGGTCGCCTTCATCTTCCCGGTCACGCAGGCACTTTCCAGCCTCGGCGTGGGCGTGATGGCGGGGATCGCCTCGGTGGTGAGCCGCGCATTGGGCCGGGGCGATGACGACCATGCGCGCGGGCTCGCCAATCTCGGATTCCTGCTTGCGGGCGGTGTGGGGGTGGTGCTGGCGATCACGCTCTACCTGCTGCGGCAACCGCTGTTCGAACTGTTGCAGGCGGAGGCCGACCTGCTGCCGCTGATCGACGCCTACATGGCCCCCTATGCGCTGGGTTTCTTCGCGCTGCCCTTCATGATGGGATTGAACGGCGCCTTGCGGGCGCAGGGTGCGGCCAAGCGCTCGATGGCGATCCTGATCACCATGGCGGTGACCAACTGGATCCTCGATCCGATCCTGATCACCGGCGCGTTCGGTTTCGAAGGGTTCGGGATCGCCGGGGCCGCCTATGCCACTCTTGCGAGCTGGGTGATCTCGGGGACGGTCGGCTTCGCGCTGCTGCAGACGACCGATATCCGCTTCGCTCCTTCTGCCATCAGGCATTGCATCGTGAAGCGCGACAGCAGGGCGCTTGGCCGCGTGGCCATCCCTTCGGCCTTCGCCAATTCGATCAACCCGGTAGGGCTATCGATCCTCACCGCGCTGCTCGCGAGCGCCGGGCAGGATGCAGTCGCGGGGTTCGGCGCGGCGGGGAGGCTGCAGTCCTTCGCGGTCGTGCCGCTGCTCGGCCTGTCGAGCTCGATCGGGGCGATCGTCGGGCAGAACTGGGGTGCGAACCGGATCGAACGCGCGCGCTCGGCGCTGCTGCAGAGTTTCGCCTTCTCGCTGGCTTGGGGAATTGCCGTAGCGGGGCTGATCGTGGTTTTCCGCACCGAGCTCGCCGCATTGTTCACGGACGACGCCGCGGTGAAGGACAGTTTCGAGCGCTACGTCTCGATCGCCGCTTGGGGCTATGCCGGCTTCGGCATGTTCATCGTCGGGAACGGCGCGCTCAATGCGATCGACCATGCAGGCTGGGCGCTGGGCCAGTCGATCGTCCGCGTCGCGCTGTTCATGATCCCGGTCGCGTGGCTGTTGCGCGCGGCTTGGGGGGAGGACGCGATCTACGCGGCCGAGCTTTCGGCCAATGTGCTCGGCGGAGCGTTGGCGGTCGTTGTGGCGCTGTGGTTCGTAAATTCCCGCCGCGCGGGCGCTACCAGCTGAAGCCTGCGGCGACCGCGCGCTTCTCGGCCGCGGTCGAGCGGCGCCCGAGCACCTCGTTGCGATGCGGAAAGCGCCCGAAGCGCGCGATCATGCGGTGATGGCTGCGGGCGTACCCCTGCGACGAACCCAGCTTGGTGAATTTGGCGAGGCTCAGCCGCTGGAGGAGGATGTCCTCGGCGTGCATCAGCGGCATGTAGAGGAACTGGCGCTGATCGCGGGTGAGCGGCATGTCCCATCCGCGCGCGATCGCGCGCAGGGTAATCGCCTGCGCCAGACCGTCGCTGGCGAATGCGCGCGGATCGTCGCGGAACAGGTTGCGCGGCACCTGGTCGAACAGCAGCACCGCACCGAGCGCATCGCGCGGCGAACCGAGGAAGCTCTCGACCGGTTGCTGGTGCAGTGCATGCCAATAGCGGGCGAAGCGGGCCTCGATCAACGTATCGACCGCCTTGCCGCCGCGATACCAGTCGCGCGGGGTCAGTTCGTGGAACCAGAAATAAAGGAGCTGCGCCGCCCAGGGCCTGAGGGCGTTGGTCACGGCGTGACGGTCACTGGGCCAAGCTCGTCATCGCGGCGCAGCTGTCGCGATCAGGCGTCGTCCTTGTCGGCGCGTTCGTAGGGCACGAATTCTTCGAGCGAGACGATCCCGGTGAAGAACATCCCCGTGCGCGAATAGGTTTCGAGCGTTTCGCGCTCGCACAGGCGCGTATCGCCCGAATAGCGACGGATCACGAGGATATCGTCGTCGTCGAGCGCTTCGGGATTGGTCGTGCGGTTGAAATAGACCCGGTTGCCGGTGCGCACGATGATACCTTCGCCATCGACGATGGTGATGCGGGCGCTCGGGAAGGTGCGGACGCAGCGCTCGGCCTCGCCGGCTTCACGACCGTCGAGCATGCGCGCGAGCTGCTTCTCGCCGCGGGTCATATCCTCGTCGTCCTGCGCGACGGCAGGTGCAGCCAACAGCCCGAGGGCGGCGACGGGGGCGAGCGTGGAAATGATGCGGCGCATGGGTTCTCTCCGACTGTTCACTGGAACAACGCGCAAGCTAGCACGAATATCCTGAACCGTCGCTGAGTCCGCCTTTCCTCAGGCGACGGTGGCGTCGGAGGGCGGCGGCAGGTCTCCCGCGCCGGCTTCGGACAGTCCGCGCGCGGCAGGCGTTCCTTCGAGCACGAAGCGGCGGTCGCAATAACCGCAATCGACGAAGCCGCGCTCGTCGATCTGCATGTAGACTCGCGGATGGCCCAGCGCGACCGGCTTAACACCCTTGGGCGCGCGAATATGGTCCGACCCGTCGCACCACACGCTGCGGGTGTCGACCAGCACGGTTTCGGGGACGAGATCGCTGCGGGCGGGGGCGTCGGGTACCTGGCTCATGGAGGCGCTCTAGCAACGGCGCGCGCGGCGGAAAAGTCCTATTGGTGTTGCGCGCCCCCGCCTGCATCGGGCATGGGCGCATCCGTGACCGACAATGCCGCCATCTCGATCCGCGATCTCGCCAAGACCTATCCGGCCAGCGGCAATGCGCCGCCCAAGGAAGCGCTCAAGGGCGTGAGTTTCGACGTGCCGCAGGGCGGCGTGTTCGGGCTGCTCGGCCCCAATGGTGCAGGCAAGTCGACCCTGATCAACATCCTCGCCGGGCTGGTGTCGAAGACATCGGGCAGCGCCGAGATCTGGGGTTTCGATATCGATGAGCATCGCCGCAATGCGAAGGCGAGCATCGGGATCGTCCCGCAGGAGATCGTGTTCGATCCTTTCTTCACCCCGTTCGAGGTGCTCGAGATACAGGCCGGGCTCTACGGCGTGCCGCCCGAGAAGCGCCGCTCGATGGAAATCCTCGAACAGCTCCGCCTCGCCGACAAGCGCGATGCCTACGCGCGCACGCTGTCGGGCGGGATGAAGCGCCGCCTGCTGATCGGCAAGGCGATGGTGCATTCGCCGCCGATCCTCGTGCTGGACGAGCCCACTGCGGGCGTCGATGTCGAGCTTCGCCGCCAACTATGGGAACTGGTCACCGGGCTCAACGAACAGGGCGTCACGGTGGTGCTGACCACGCACTATCTCGAGGAAGCCGAGCAATTGTGCGACCGGATCGCGATCATTAACCACGGCGAACTGATCGCCAACAAGCCGACCCGCGAGCTGATCGACATGGCGCGCGAGAAGATCGTCCGCGTCTCGGTCGACAAGGACCTCGCCGGCCCGCCGATGGAAGAGGTCTTCACCAAGAGCGAGGCGGTGGGCGACCGCGTGCTCGAGGTGACCTATGATCGCGACAGGGCGACCGCGGGACAGGTGCTCGCGCTAATCCAGCAGCACGGCTACGCGATCGAGGACGTGACCACGCGCGAGGCAGATCTCGAGGACGTGTTCGTCCAGCTGACCGAAAGCGCCTGAAGCCGATCAGGACGACCGCCGGTCGCTCAGACCGGTTCGGACTGGTCCTGCTGTTCCAGAATCTTGCGCCATTCGCCGTGCATCCTGCGCCAGATCGGCGCGCCGCAAGCGGCGCAGGTGCCGGTCAGGCGGCGGCCCTCCGAATGCACCCGGTTTCGCACCGGAGTATGGCGATCCAGAAGGCATCGGACACGCTGAATAATCATGGCTTACCCCGCTTAGCCAAAGCGACGCCGCCTCCTGACCCGAATAAGGAGAATGCGCCGTTAATTAAGGCGATACACCATGATAGCACGGGAATCGGTGCCTGGGGGAAAATTGCCCCAAATCCTGGCATGCTGCAGCGCAACATATTCAAAATCTGCGGAAAAAATTTCGCGCCCTAGCGAAATTCCGCAATTTAATGTCGCGTGATTATTGCTGTTTTATAGAAATGTGATGCGAATCGGCTGCCAGCCGCAATCGGATTTTCGCCAAGCGGGGCCATCCCCGATCGCCTATGGGCACGGTTCCATCGCCAGCCGCGCGACACCATCGCGCGAGAGCTCGATCAGCCAGTTCTCGGCGCGCGAGGTGATCCAGATCGTCCAGCCGAAATCGAGCAGCACGTCGAGATTTGCGATGGCGTCGCGCGCCTTGATGGACAGGTTGGTTTCGAAACCCGCGTCGTAGCTGAAGCGGATTTCCGTTTCCGGTCCGGTCGCGCGTGCGATCATCCGCGCGATTACCCGCTGGCGAAGCACGCGTTGCTTCGATCCGTCGGGGTCCTCGCGGTCGGTCGTGCCGCACCATTCATCTTCGACCCGCCCGGTGCTGTCGGGCCACCACAGCCCGTTGCCCGCCACGCGGATATAGTCTGGGGTCCAGATTCCGTCGAAACGAGGTTCGTGCGGCACGCCGCGTTCGATCAGACGCGGGATGATCGTGCCCTCGACCTGGCGCTCGAGCCGCTCGTGCAGCGCGACGCGCTTTGCTTCCAACTGCTTGCGTTTCTCGGCATCCACTCGCCAACTCCTTCAATCCGCTTGCACACCGGGGGGCGGGCGTGTTCAAGCGAATTATGAATGCGCGACAGGAAAAGTACGACGTCATCATCATCGGTTCGGGGGCGGCGGGACTCACCGCGGCGCTCGAGCTCGGGCAGAGCCGCAAGGTGCTGGTCCTCGCCAAGGGCTCGCTCACCGGCGGATCGACCGCCTGGGCGCAGGGCGGGATCGCGGCGGTGCTCGATGCCGGCGACACGTTCGAGAACCATATCCGCGACACGATGATCGCGGGCGCGGGTCTCAACGATCGCGAGACGGTCGAGTTCGTGATCGAGGGCGCGCCCAAGGCGATCGACCGGCTGTGCGAGCTCGGCGTCCCGTTCAACCGCGAAAGCGGCGACCTCCATCTCACCCGCGAGGGCGGCCATTCGCACCGCCGCATCGTCCATGTGAACGACGCGACCGGCTGGGCGGTGCAGGAGGCCCTGCTCAACGCCGCCAACGCCAATCCCAACATCACCCTGCTGCCGGGCCGCTCCTGCATCGACTTCATCACCGGGCGCCATGCCGAGCCTTACTCTGGATCGGGCCATGTCTGGGGCGTCTACGCGCTCGACGAGGAAAGCGGCCGGGTCGAGGCGCATGTCGCCAAGGCCACCGTGCTCGCCGCCGGGGGCGCGGGGCGGGTCTACCAGTTCAGCACGGCGCCGCGTGGTGCCACCGGAGACGGGATCGCGATGGGCTGGCGTGCCGGTGCGCGCGTCTCAAACATGGAGATGATGCAGTTCCACCCGACTTGCCTCTACAACCTCGAGGTCAAGAACTTCCTTATCACCGAGGCCGTGCGCGGCGAGGGCGGGCACCTGATCAACCCGCGCACCGGCAAGCGCTTCATGGAATATTACGACGAGCGACTGGAGCTCGCCCCGCGCGATATCGTCGCTCGCGCGATCGATGCCGAGATCAAGCGCTTCGGGCTCGATTTCGTCCATCTCGACATCAGCCACAAGCCGCCCGAATTCGTGCGCGAGCATTTCCCGACGATCTACGACAAGCTGATCGGGCTGGGGATCGACATGACCACGCAGCCGATCCCGGTGGTGCCGGCGCAGCACTATACCTGCGGCGGGGTGGTGATCGACCTTGCCGGGCGCACCGACCTGCCCGGCCTGTGGGCGGCGGGCGAGGTGACCGAGAGCGGGCTCCACGGTGCCAACCGCCTCGCTTCCAACTCGCTGCTCGAATGCTTCGTCTTCGGCGAGGCCGCGGCGAAGGACATCTGCCAGCGCTGGGACGAACTGCCCGATCCGCCCGCGATCCGCGAATGGGACGAGAGCCGGGTGACCGATTCCGACGAGGAGGTCGTGATCAAGCAGAACTGGACCGAGATCCGCCGCTTCATGTGGAACTATGTCGGGATCGTGCGCACCACCAAAAGGCTGGAACGCGCCGCCAACCGCATCCAGTTGTTGAAGGCCGAGGTCGAGGACTATTACGGCTCGTTCCGCGTCACCACCGATCTCGTCGAATTGCGCAACCTGCTCCAGGCCGCCGATTTGATCGTGCGCAGTGCGCTGAAGCGGCATGAAAGCCGCGGGCTGCACTACACGCTCGACTACCTCGAAACCGACGAGGTCCCGGTCGACACGGTGCTGGTGCCCTGAGGCAAGCCGTCCGTCGACTGCGATCGACATTCGTCCGAAATTTTCGAACGTTTGCAGGATCGCAATTGAAGCATTCTTGCGCGTCGCTTACGCCTGTAATCGGACGCGGCGGTGCTCCTTTCCCCCAGGCGCCGTCGTGTCCGGATCGACCATCGAAGCCACGCACGAGTAATTAGGGACTGTGCTCGGCCTGCTGGTCCGGAATGGCCGGTCATCCACACAATAAGAGGATGATCCAATGACCAAGACCTTCAAACTTCCCCTCGCCTTCATCGCCCTCGCCTGCACCCTGCCGGTGGCGGCACCCGCGCTCGCGCAGGACGGTGTCCTCGTCGTGTCGCAATCGGCGCTGCAGCAGTGGCAGAACGACCGGACCAAGGAACTCGACCGGCTGCTGCAGTCGGATCGCGATCCCTTCGGCCGTCCGCTGTCCGGCATCGTCCAGGTCAGCTTCACGCTCGACGAGGACGGCCGGCCGACCGGGCTCGAGACCGTCCACAATTCGGCCGGTGTCGCGTCGCAACGGATCGCGCGCTGGGCGGTGAGCCAGCTGCGCGATCTCGACAGCGTCCCGCTGGCGTCCGCCGACGGCGTGCGCTTCCAGGCGAATATCATCTTCGCCGCCAACGAGCGTGAGCGCGATGCCTTCGCCGCCGAACTGGCCGCGATGGAAAGCGCGCGTCTCGCGACTGCCGAAACGGGCACGGTGATCGCGATCGGCTGAGTCGATCGCGTCCGCCCAAGGTGACCGCCGCCCTCCCGGATACGGGGTGGGCGGCGGTCCTTATCGCCGGGGCTTGCGAAGCCGGGCGCGCTGGGACAAGCTCGCCCAGATTTTGACGCGCCGCGCCGAGGGGGAATGCATGCCGCAGATCGAAGCCAACGGGATCAAGCTCGAATATGACGAGAACGGCGCGAAGGACGCGCCGCCGATCCTGTTGATCCACGGGCTCGGCGCGCAGATGACGCTTTGGCCCGACGAACTGATCGATGCGCTGGTCGCGCGCGGCTTCCGCGTCATCCGCTTCGACAATCGCGATATCGGCCTGTCGCAGAAGATGGACGGCGCGAAGGCCCCGGGCATCCTCAAGATGGTGATCTGGAACAAGCTGGGGCTCAGGATCAAGGCGCCATACACGCTCTCGGACATGGCGGCCGACGCGGTCGGGCTGCTCGATGCGCTGGGGATCGACCGGGCGCATGCGGTCGGCGCGTCGATGGGCGGGATGATCGCGCAGCGCGTCGCGCTCGAACATCCGGACCGGGTGCTCTCGCTCACCTCGATCATGTCGACCACCGGATCGAGCAAGGTCCCGCCGGCGAAGAAAGAAGCGATGCAGGTGCTCACCCAGCGGCCCAAGTCTTCGGACAAGGACACGGTGGTCGCGCATGGCGTGAAGATCCTGCGCACGATCGAGGGGCGCGGCTTCCCGCAGCCCGAACGGCGTTATCTCGAGCAGGCGACGGGCGATTTCGAACGCAGCTTCTATCCGCCGGGCATGCCGCGCCAGCTCGCCGCGATCATGGCCGATGGCGACCGGACTGAGGAGTTGGCGAAGGTCACCGCGCCGACGCTCGTGCTTCATGGCGAGGACGACCCACTGGTGCGCTGCGAAGGCGGGCACGCGACCGCCGCCTGTATTCCCGGCGCGCGGCTCAAGACCTATCCGGGCATGGGCCACGACTTCCCGCTCGAACTGATCGACGAGATCGCCGACGATATCGCGGAGCATGCCAGGGCGACCTAGGTCGAGACGCAGGATCGACCTTGGTTAATATCGACTTATGCGTGTGGGGAACCTTTCTTAACAGGACCTATTGCATGACAGACCGCAAGGATTGTGGCGGTGAGAGGGAACCCCATTGCGGATCTACAATGCAACCCGTTTTCTGTTTCCGCGCAGCTATCGCCTGCGTGTCTTCGCGATCTGTTTCGGTTCGGTCCACGTCCCGCTGATCACGTTCCTCGTCGTCCAGGGGCTGCGGGGCGAGTGGGAATGGTCGACCTTTGCCGCGTTGCTGATCGCCACGCTGGTGGGCACGATCGTTGCGGTGATCGGGCTGGCGGGCCTGCTCGCGCCGATCGAACTGGCGATGGCGCGGCTCGCGCAACTGCAGGCTGGCGAACCGGTCGACGAGTGCCCCGACGGCGGGGAGGACCTCGCCGGAGACCTGCTGCGTGCGACGGCCGGAGCGGCCCAATCCGCCAACCAGCGGATCGATCTCCTCAAGGGGGTCGCGTCGACCGACACGCTCACCGGCCTCGCCAATCGCCGCGGGTTCCTCGAATCGTTGCAGGCCAGCATGCGGCGTGGTGACAGGGGCACGCTTGCCCTGCTCGACGGCGATCGCTTCAAGCAGGTCAACGACCGGCTTGGCCATGGAGAAGGCGACAGGCTGCTCAAGACGATCGCGAACAAGATCCGCGACGGCATCCGCGAAACCGATATCGCCGCGCGCTGGGGCGGCGACGAATTCGTGATCTTCTTCGACGGGCTCGATCGCGAGGCGGCCGAAGCCGTCGTCACGCGTGTCCATGCCGCGGTGCTGCGTCGCCCGCCGGCCCTGCTCGATGGCGAGCCGGTCGCCTTCAGTGCCGGTTTTGCCGAGCTTTCGGGCCCCGGACGCGCTGCGCTCGACAAGGCGATGGCGCATGCCGATCGCGCGCTTTACGAGAACAAGGGGCGCCGGGTCAGCGTCTGATCTGGCACCGCGCGGACGGTCAGTTCAGCAGCAGGCTTCCCGCGAGGATCAACGCCATCGCGCCGAGCACGCTGGCTAGGCAGCCGGCACGGTGGAAGCCTGCCGCCCCGCGATGGGTCAGCAAACCGGCGAGCAGCGATCCGCCGATGCCGAGCAGGATCGTTTCGAGCAGGGTCATGTCGACCGCGCCGGGATAGAACCAGCGCGCCAGGGCGCCGATGATCAGCCCGCCGATGATGGCTCCGATGATGTTCAGCATGTCTTAGGTGTTCCCCTTCTGCTCGATCGTCTTCACATGCCCGGCGATCCGCGGCTGGACGAAGCCCCACCAGATCGCGTTGTAGGCGACTCCGGTCCAGAAGAAGCCCTGCCGTGCCCAGTCCGGAAGGTCGGGAAGCGACACCAACCGGGCATAGACAGCCATGCTCGCCCAGAACCAGATCGCCCCGCCGATCGTCAGCGCGCGCTTGTGGCGGATTGCGAAACGCGCCGCCCGTCCGGTCAGATCTGCGGCCCCCACTTCGTTCGCCATCGCGATTCCCCCGCATGAAAATTGCGCACCCCCTTCATGATGATTCAAAGCTGGATTCGAAAGATTCAATCACCATATTTTTCTTCACAGATTGATTTTTGGGGTTGCGCCGCGCGCCAGCCAAGCAATTCCGGCGCGTCGCTGCGTTGCAGCGAGGCAATACACCTCGCCTGACGGTGGCTCGGCAAGGGTAAACGGCGATTTAACGCTTGCGCCCGATTCCCGCGATATGCACTATGGATAGTGGCTCTTCGGGGAGGAGCCCTCAAGACCTTGATCCATGGATCGGCAGCGTTTCGGCGGTGTGCGGGCGGATTCGGGCCTTCGGGATGCTCTTCGCAAGCGCCGGCTGGGGACAAGTTGCGGATAAGTTTCGCGGGTCTCCGGGGGTTGGGAATGGTAGGCTGCATGCCTGCCCGACGACTCGAACAGGACGGTCGAACAGGCGGTGCGGCAAGGCCCGCCGGAACAGGGAGCGGGCACGAAATGGAATTCAGGAACGGGGACGAGCCGACGATGGACGAGCTGGACAATATGACCGACGACGCACCCACCGTCGAAAAGGCCGCGCCCAAGGCGAAGGCCAAGGATGCCGCCAAAGCAAAGGAAACGCCCGTGACCGCTACCAAGGAAGCCGCGCCCGAAGAGGCCGCGCTCCTCGCCGCCACCGACGCGATGGCCGAAGTGGCCAAGGCCGCGGCCGACGATCGCAACGATTCCAAGCGCGTCAATGCGCGCCGCTTCAACATCGTCACCGATCCCGCGCGCGACGAGAACCTGACCGAATTCGGCAAGGAAACGCTGACCGATCGCTACCTGCTGCCCGATGAGAGCTACCAGGACCTGTTCGCGCGCGTGGCCGATGCCTATGCCGACGACCAGGAGCACGCGCAGAGGCTCTACGACTACATCTCGAACCTGTGGTTCATGCCCGCCACGCCGGTCCTGTCGAACGGCGGCACCGGGCGCGGCCTGCCGATCTCGTGCTATCTCAACTCGGTCGAGGACAGCCTCGAAGGCATCGTCGGCACCTGGAACGAGAACGTCTGGCTCGCCTCCAAGGGCGGCGGCATCGGCACCTACTGGGGCAATGTCCGCGGCATCGGCGAGCCGGTCGGCCTCAACGGCAAGACTTCCGGCATCGTGCCGTTCGTGCGGGTGATGGATTCGCTCACGCTGGCGATCTCGCAGGGCTCGCTGCGGCGCGGCTCGGCGGCCTGCTACCTCGACGTCTCGCACCCGGAAATCGAGGAATTCCTCGAGATCCGCAAACCGGCGGGCGACTTCAACCGCAAGGCGCTGAACCTGCACCACGGCGTGTTGCTGACCGACGAGTTCATGGAAGCCGTCCGCGCGGGCTCCGAGTTCGAGCTCAAGTCGCCCAAGACCGGCGAAGTCCGCGCGACCGTCGATGCGCGTTCGCTGTTCCAGAAGCTGGTCGAAACCCGCCTCGCTACGGGCGAGCCCTACATCGTGTTCTCGGACACGGTGAACCGCATGATGCCCAAGCATCACCGCGATCTGGGGCTCAAGGTCTCGACCTCGAACCTGTGCTCGGAAATTACCCTGCCGACCGGGATCGACCATCTCGGCAACGATCGCACCGCGGTCTGCTGCCTGTCCTCGCTCAACCTGGAAAAATGGGACGAGTGGAACGGCGACAAGCAGTTCATCGAGGACGTGATGCGCATGCTCGACAACGTCCTGCAGGACTATATCGACCGCGCGCCCGACGAGATGCACCGCGCCAAGTATTCTGCGGAGCGCGAGCGCAGCGTCGGCATGGGCGTGATGGGCTTCCACTCCTATCTCCAGTCCAAAGGCATCGGTTTCGAAAGCGCGATGGCCAAGGCGATGAACATGAAGATGTTCCAGCACATCAGCGCCAAGGCGAACGAAGCCAGCATGATGCTCGCCAAGGAACGCGGGCCGTGCCCCGACGCGGAAGAAATGGGCGCGATGGAGCGCTTCAGCTGCAAGATGGCGATCGCGCCGACCGCGTCGATCTCGATCATCTGCGGCGGCACCAGCGCCTGCATCGAGCCGATCCCGGCCAACATCTACACCCACAAGACGCTCTCGGGCAGCTTCGTGGTCAAGAACCCGTATCTCGAGAAACTGCTCAAGAAGAAGAGCAAGGACACCAACAACGTCTGGAACTCGATCCTCCAGCACGAAGGCTCGGTCCAGCATCTCGACTTCCTCAGCCAGGAGGAGAAGGACGCCTACAAGACCAGCTTCGAGATCGACCAGCGCTGGCTGCTCGAATTCGCGGCCGATCGCGCGCCCTATATCGACCAGGCGCAGTCGCTGAACCTGTTCATCCCGGCCGACGTCGAAAAATGGGACCTGATGCAGCTGCACTTCCAGGCATGGGAGAAGGGCATCAAGTCGCTCTACTACCTCCGCTCGAAGAGCGTGCAGCGCGCGGGCTTCGCCGGCGGCGTGGAAGCCGACAATACCAAGGACGCGACCAAGTTCGAACTGCAGGCCGGTGCCGGCGGGCAGACCGATTACGAGGAATGCCTCGCTTGCCAGTGATCCTGCCCCGACGATGAGCGACCCTGCTCGACCAGACGACAGCGCCCCGCCGACCATCCGGATCGGTTGGGGCGCCGTCATTTTCATCGTAATCGCCGCGGCGGTGTGGCTGTTCGGCGTGAACCAGTTCGACGCGCTGATCGCGATCGACACGCAATGCGATAACGAGCGCTATTACGGGCGCGGGGCGGAACTGGCCGAAATCCTGCGCTGCTCGCTCGAGGCGGGGCCGCGCGGCTGGTTCTACATCGCGTGGCTGGCGAGCTTTCCGTTCCTCACGGTCACCTGGCTCGAGCGCAAGCTGCGCAAGGCGATGCTCGCGCGGCGCAACGTCACCCCGCGTGACTGAGCGCGCTTGCGCACGGGCGCCCCGCTCCTACATTTGCAGGCGGGAGGCCCCGCGACCATGTATCTCGTCATCGCCATCGCCATCGTCGGCCTGCTCGCGCTCGGGTTGGTCGCGCACGGCGCGCGGATCCGGCGCATTCCCGAGCGCAGGGACCGCGCGGGGCGGTACTTCCTGCTGGGTGGCGCGCTGATGACCTTTTCCGCCGTGCTGCTCGTGCTCCAGCGTTCGGGGGCCTGAGCCGCCGCCATGCTCTGGCTGATCTTCTACGCGACCGGCTGCGCGCTTACCTTGTTCCTCGCCTATGCGATCGGGCTGGGCGCGGGGCGCCGGCGCCCCTTCTTCGGCTACGGCTTCGGGGTGGTGCTGCTCGCGCTGTCGATCTGGCTCGGCCTGCGCAGCGCCGAGATCGCGAGCCACATCTGGCCGGGCATTTTCGACTGGCCGTTCTGAACGGTTCGCCCCGACCAGGGGCCCCGGACATACGAAACCCGGCCTCGCGTCAGCGAGAGCCGGGCTCCTGTTGCTCCCGCTCCTCGCGGAGCGGCAGAAACGCTTAGGCTTGGTCAGGCGCTTTCGACGGCCTTGGTCCCGAGTCCTTCGGGGAGGCGCGTCCCTTCCTTCATGTAGACGCGGTTGTCGTCGACCTTCTCCACGTCGTCCATCGACAGGAAGTGATGCATGTCGTCCTTGCTGTCCGACTTGGTCAGCTTGATCTTGCCATCGTCGACTTCGTCGACGGTGCCGAGATGCTGTCCCTTGCAGTCGGTGACTTCCATATGTTCCTTGATGCGAAACCGTTCGAGCATGATAAAATCCTTTCCGTTGAGGAGTTTGTCTAAATAACGGCTGAACGGGGGCGGACGTTCCTCGGCTCGTCGACGCTCGTGCACGGGTCGTTTTCTGTCAGGCCGGAGCCACGGGACACGGACACGAAAACGCCCCCTCCCGCGAAGGAAGGGGGCGCTCGATGGCCGCGGCGTCCACATACCGCGGCGGGGGAAGCCCAGGTCAGTCGTTGATGTCGCGGCCTTCGCGGTCGAGCTGCGCCTGTTCGGGCGCGGCATCGTCGAGATCGTCGTCGGTGAGGTCGCCCTCGGCCGCATCGTCGACCAGTTGCTGGCGGACCTGCGCGTCCTCGGACGACAAATCGTCCGATGCCTCTTCCGCCTTCGCCTGCGCGCTGCCGTAATCGGCCTGGCCGGTCTCGAACTCGCCGTCCTTGCGGGGCGACGGATCGGCGGGCGATTGCTTGGCTTGCTGCTGCGGCTGGCGCAGCTGCGTTTCGCCGCGATCGTTGTGCTCGGACCAGTCGTCGGACTGGTGCTGCTGCTGGATCAGCGGTTCGGACTGGTACTGCGCCGCGCCGCGATCGAGGTCGGAGGCTTCGAACCGCGCGTCGTTGTCGCGTGACTGCTCCTGCTGGAGGCCGTCCTCGCCAACGTGGTCATCCTGTTTGCTCGGCGCCTGTTCGGGATTGCGAATGGCATCGTCGTCGAGCCGCTCGTGGGCACGGTCGAACTGCTCGGCCTGGGTCGGCTTCTCGGCGAAGCGTTCGTCGCCCTTCTTCGGCTCGGCATTGCCATGGACGACGCGGCTGTCGGTGGGTTCGAGTTCGGACATTGGTCTTTCTCCATCGGGTTGGGATCTGCGCATCCCTGTGCCCACCCAACCGCGCGCGAGGGGGCGCGTTCCGGCGCTTTCGCCGTGCGGGATTAACCATGCGACGAACCGTGCTGCAGCCGTGGACAGCCCTGTTGGCAACCCCAAATCGCCCGTTTCATTACCGGCGCCGAATCACTATATCTGGAGGTCTGACACGCAAGGGGATCACAACATGTCGCTGCTCGAAGCCCGCAAGACCTACAAGCCGTTCGAATATCCGTGGGCTTACGACTTCTGGAAACGCCAGCAGCAGATCCACTGGATGCCCGAGGAAGTGCCGCTCGGCGAGGACTGCCGCGACTGGGCGCAGAAGCTTTCCGCGCATGAGCGCAACCTGCTCACGCAGATCTTCCGCTTCTTCACCCAGGCCGATGTCGAGGTGCAGGATTGCTACCACGAGAAATACGGCCGCGTGTTCAAGCCGACCGAGATCAAGATGATGCTCGCCGCCTTCTCCAACATGGAGACGGTGCATATCGCGGCCTATTCGCACCTGCTCGACACGATCGGCATGCCCGAGAGCGAATACGGCATGTTCCTCGAATACGAGGAAATGAAGGACAAGCACGACTACCTGCAGGAATTCGGCGTCGACAATGACGAGGATATCGCCCGCACGCTGGCGATGTTCGGTGGCTTCACCGAAGGCCTCCAGCTGTTCGCCAGCTTCGCCATGCTGATGAACTTCCCGCGCTTCAACAAGATGAAGGGCATGGGCCAGATCGTCAGCTGGTCGGTGCGCGACGAGAGCCTCCATTGCGAAGGCATCACCCGCCTGTTCCACGCCTTCTGCAAGGAGCGCGACTGCCTGACCAAGTCGGTCAAGGAAGACATCCTCGACATGTGCCAGAAGACGGTGCGGCTCGAGGACGCGTTCATCGACCTCGCCTTCGAGGACGGCCCCGTCCCCGGCATGACGGCCAAGGAAATCAAGAAATACATCCGCTACATCGCGGACTGGCGCCTCGGCCAGCTCGGCCTGCCGAGTATCTACATGGTCGAGGACCACCCGCTCCCCTGGCTCGCCCCGCTGCTCAACGGTGTCGAGCACGCCAACTTCTTCGAAACCCGCGCTACCGAATATTCGAAGGGCGCGACCAAGGGGAACTGGCAGGACGTCTGGTCGAGCTTCGACAAGCGCCAGGGCGCCAAGGCCGCCAACGAGGAAGAAACCGCCGACGACGGCCCGGGGCTGTTCGAGGATGGTGCGAGCGAGAGTACGGGGGTCGCGGCGGAGTAAGGCTTGCGCTGGACCTAGAGTGCCGGTATGGAACAGATGTGGAACAAACCGATTCGATCCGCTTTCAATCGTGCACCCGGGTAGCTCCCATGTACGATGTTCGGGATGTGGCCAATTTTATTCTTGATCTCGCCGAAGAGCGTCAAAGCGAGATTTCTAACCTTTCACTGCAAAAGTTGCTTTATTTTACACATGGGTGGTTTCATTCAATCTATGATGAGCCGCTGATAAAGAACAAGTTTGAAGCTTGGCAATATGGCCCCGTTCAACGGGTTATTTATGACCAGTTCAAGGGCTTTGGAAGTAAAGCGATTAAGAGGACAAGGGCTAAGAGAATAGATCCGCTCACAGGTAATATGGTCTTGCAGCCTTATCAGATCAAAGAAGATCACAAAGCTGTAATACGAGCTATCTTCGAAAAGTACGAACGGTACTCAGCTGGTCAGCTTGTCGAAGAAAGTCATACTGAGGACGGTCCGTGGGAGTACGTTTGGAAACAGGCAGACGAAGTGATTTACCCAGGAATGAAAATTCCCGATGCGCTGATTTCTGACCATTTCAAGCGATTAGGCTCGATATTCACGCTACACTAGGAGACGGAATTTGCCGAAGTTGGTGAACGTTATGGACGCAGCTCGAATGACCGCACCGCGGACAGCCGAGACAGCATCTCGCGTGCGGACCTACTTTGGAGAGGCCGGGCCATTCAGTTATTCCAAGGTCAAGGCAATTGCAGCGTCACTTTTGTCTGGTGAGCTTTCGTACCGGGTGGCTACGGCTGGTATTAAAGCGATCAAGTTCGACATAGCTCGTAAATGCAACTTGGACGTCGCCGCTCTTGTTGCGTCACGAAAAGAGTTTCGCGGACGGACATTCTATAAAATCAAGCGTGTATCCTACACCATTGACAAGGACTTCGCGGTAGGAATTCGACCAGAAGCCGTAGCGGTTGTGGACGGTGTTCCGAACTTGATTTTTCTGCAGGCGCGAAAGAATCCGGTTCCGTGGGCCTTAGATATCTCATTCATGAATCGTGTCCTTGCCGAAGTCTACGAAGACTATTTTGACGAAGCACGATTCTGGCTCATCGACACAGAGGCAAATTCTGATGGCGAGCGTCAGTGTACATTGGTTGAACTTTCAGCAGCTGACGCCATGAATGATCGTGAGTTCCGGAGGAGGATCGCTTCCCTGCGGCAAGCATGGCGGCTTCATCTCACTCAACCAGCAGTAAGAAGAGCGCCTAAACCAGCGCAGCCTGATAACAGGCAGGGCGAGTTCGGACTTAACGATCCTATTGGGCGAACCTGAAGGTTGTCGCTTCTCGGGCGTCTCGCCAAAGTCGAGTGAGCTAACCCTTCGTGGGATTTGAGGTTCAATAACCATTTCCAACTAACCTCGCGGTATGAATCTCGTCGGCGCTTCGCGCGGCTCCGCCTATTACCGCAATTGCGCCGCCGCCCGCGCCGCCGGGGCCGCACCGATCTATCGGGGAGAACCGGGCTATCGCGCCCCGCTAGACCGCGACGGCGACGGGGTGGCGTGCGAGCCGTATCGCGGGGGGTGACGACTTGGCGGCATCGGCCTTGTGCCGGGTGTCGCGGTCGCTAATCTGCCCGCGAGGGGAGAGAACGATGAGAATCATGGCGATGACGGCGCTGGCGACGATGCTGGCCGGGTGTGCGACGACGGGCAGTTACGGTTCGGCGGAAACGTTGGGCAGCGAAACCAACCCGGTCCGCGTCCAGGGGCCGAAAGGGGAGCGGGCCTATCTCGACCGGCTGCGCTGCGCCGACGGCTCCGCCCCCGCCTATGAACGGCGCGGCAGCGGATCGGCACGGGGCGATGGACATATCGTCGATTTCTACGACGTGACCTGCCCCGGCGCCGAACCGGTCACGATCATCATGGACATGTATCACAGCGGTTCCGAAGCACGGCCCGTGCCCGGCTTCACCATCGTGAATTGAGGTCGCGCCGCCCTCGTTTACGCATCTCGGGACTTCAGCCGCACCAACTCCGCTTGCCCCCGCCCCATCGGTGCGCCAGCCCTTCGGCCACGAGCATCCCGCCGATGCTCTCGCCGCCACGCGCCAGCACGCGCAGCTTGCGGCCGTAGCGGTCCGCGTCGCGGCCGTCGGGGTTGGGGCGCAGTTCGAACGGGGCCGCGTTGAGCAGCACGATCAGCCGCTCGGTCGCCTGCTGGCCGAGCCGCTCCTCGCGCGCGCAGCGGGGCTGGCTGATTTCGGGGGTGTCGATATCGGCGATGCGGATCTTGTCGCCGTTGAGCCAGATCGTGTCGCCATCGACCACGCAGGTGATGCGCACCGGGCCGGCGCAGCGGGCGAAATGCTTGCGGACGGTGTCCGCCCCGCTGGCCTCGGGGCTCGCGGCGTCGGCGGGCGGAAACCCGCCGAGGAACCAGACCGCGGTGAACGCCGCCAGCGGCAGCGCGACCAGGATCGGGCCGAGCCCGCGCGCGGCTTCGCGCCAGCCCGTCGCGGCGGCGTGGCGCGTGGGCGCTCGCCTGCGCCTGCCGGGGTCGAAGCGATGGATCGTGCCCATTGCGCAAACCTACCCCGCGAGTGGTTAGCAAGCGGTTGCAATCCCCGCCGCTGCGGAGCGGCAGGCGTTCTCTTCCTGCTGTCGCGGCGCCCGATCTTGCGCTATGTCCAAGGGGTTCAGGGTCGCATCGTCATGGGGGAATGACATGCGTTGGATACGAATCCTGCCGATCGCGCTGGCGGGCCTTTTGCTCGCCGCGCCGGGTCCCGCGCCCGTCGCCAAGGGCGCTCCGGGCAAGTGCAAGCAACCGCACGCGCCGATGTTCAAGCTGGAGAAACCGCGCAAGCCGAGCTGCGCGATCGGGGGCAGCTGCACGCGGCGGCAGCTGGAAGCCTATGACGACGAGGTGCGCGATTTCCGCCGCGCGCTGCACTTCTATGGCGAGGAGCTCGACCTCTATTACAAGCGCGCCAACAAATTCCTCGGCTGCATGAGCGAACTCGACTGAGAACGGAGGCGCGCGGGGCTCACCAGCCCCAGGCGGCCGGCGGGGGCGCGACCGGTTCGCTGGCGTCGAACTCGGCGCGGAACAGGCGGGTGGGATCGTTGCGGCGGGTGAGCTGGTAGGCGAAGCGCGCGCCGCGCGTGCCGGCCGGATCGACCTCGATCCGCCAGACATTGGTGAGCGAGGCGCTGAGGCCTTCGCGTTCGAACAGCGCGATCGAGTATGCGTCGACCGGGAAGTCCTGCACCCGCGCGGTGCCGGCCGACAGCGTGTCGCCGCCATACTGGGTGACCGCGTCCTCGCTGCCGTCCTCGTGGCGGTGATCGTGCTTCAATCGCAGGCCGTCGGCGGTGCGGGTGACGATCCAGGTGCGGCTGCGGTCGAAGCCGTCGGCGATGCCGTCCTCCTCGATATGGAAGGCGATCGCGATGCGCGTGTCCGAACATTCGGCCCAGTGCGCGATCATGCGCTTGTCGGCCCAGTCGGCATCGCGCTCGTCGGTGCTGGCGAGTTCGCCTTCGTATGCATTCCCGCAATGGCTCGAGAGCGCGTCCCAGAACCGTTCCTGCGATAGCGGCAGCGGATCGGTGCCCGGCAGCGTGGTGCAGCCAACGAGGGCGAGAGGGGCGGCGAGCGCGGCGAAGCGGGGGGCGGTGCGTGTCATGCGCGCGACGATAGGCGCATGGCGGGCGTTTTCCTACTCGCAAGTGTCGCGCTATTCCCGCGGGATGGCACACGGCATCCGGCATGTTTTCGGCGCGCTCGATCGGCGCGGGGATGTCGCTGCGCGCGCGCCGCGCTTTTTCTCTCCTGGACAGTGTAACACCCGGTCCATGGCTCGGTTTTCCGCGGCCTGCGGTTGCGAAATGGCGCTTTGGTGTTATGCAATGCCAATACACCAAGGGAGAGCCATTGCATGATCCATCGTACCCTCGCCGCCGCGCTCGCGCTGCTCGCCGCCACCCCGCTCGCCGCGCAGGATGCGCCCGCCGAAGCACCCGCCGCCATGCCGTCCGGCGAGGCCTTGAAGGCAGCGGTCGAGGCCAACGATGCGCGGCTGTTCTGGGGCTTCTTCGAAGGCTGCGACCCGGAACTGGTCGCCGACCTCGTCCACCCGGACTTCCGCATGCTGCACGACCTCGTCGGCATGCCCTCCGCCAGCGGCGCGGAGATGGTCGCCGGCGCGACCCGCAATTGCGACGCGCGCAAGCCCGGCGGCGCCAGCGAAGGCTATCGCAACCGCCGCCTGTTCGTGCCCGGTTCGCGCCGCATCCAGCAGCTCGGCGACTGGGGCGTGCTCGAAGAAGGGCACCACACCTTCCACGAATGGCGCAGGGCGGCCAATGACGGTGCGGGCGGCTGGGTCCAGACCGGCGGCGGGCGCTATATCCACGTGTGGAAGTGGATGCCGGAGGAGGGCAGCTTCCGCCTGCTCGAAAGCCTGAGCCTCGATCACGGCCCCGCGCCGTCCTACCCGCCCGCGCTCGACTGACGCGGGCAAGGCCAGAGGGGAAATCGGAACGGGCACAGCGGCGATCGGTTGGTCACACGGAAACAACAGGGAGAAGACCCATGACCGACGTCGAAGACATTGAAACGAAAAACCGCTTCCCCTGGCTGCTGGTCCTCGCCGCGCTGGCGGTGCTGGCGCTGATCTGGTGGCTCACCGCGGGCGATACCGACACCGAGCTGAGCGAAGAGCAGATCGAGACCGCGCAGGAGATCACGCCCGACGAGCTCGAGGCATCCGAAACCGACCTGGAGAACCTCCAGGAGGCCACGCCGCCCGAGGAAACCGTCGAGATCGAAGCCGAAGAGCCGTTCGACGGCGACGGGGAATTCGCCGAGCCGGTCGCCGAAGCGTTAGAGCGAGAGGAATAGTCCGGCGAGCGCCGCGCTCATCAGGTTCGACAGCGAACCGGCGATGAGCGCGCGCACGCCAAGCTTGGCGATCATCGGGCGCTGGTTGGGCGCGAGGCCGCCGGTCACCGCCATCTGGATCGCGATCGACGAGAAGTTGGCGAAGCCGCACAGCGCGAAGGTGACCACCGCGATCGTGCGCTCGGAGAGCCCGCTGGCATCGGAAGCCGCCGCTGCGCCGAGATCGATGAAGGCGACGAATTCGTTGAGCACGACCTTGGTGCCGAAATAGCCGCCCGCCTGCACCGCCTCGGCCCAGTCGGGCGTCGCGAGCAGGTAGAAGAACGGCGCGAAGATGTAGCCGACGATCTGTTGGAAGGTCAGGTCGCCGTAACCGAACCACCCGCCGATCCCGCCGAGCAACCCGTTGGCGAGCGCGATCAGCGCGACGAACGAGAGCACCATCGCGCCGACTGCGACCGCGAGCTTGACGCCGGTCTGCGCGCCCTGCGCGGCGGCCATGATCAGGTTGGCGGGCTTCTCGTCGTCGTGGTCGACCGCGACCGGCTCGTCGATCTCCTCGCGGTTCAATGCGGCGGCGGCGAGGCTGGGCGGGGCCTCATCCGCCTCGACCGGCTCGGCCCCGTCCTGCACCGCGGGAAGCGCGACCGGATCGGGCATGATCATCTTGGCCATCAGGATCCCGCCCGGCGCGCTCATGAAGGCGGCGGCGACGAGATAGTCGAT
The DNA here is from genome assembly GCF_034374265.1 of Pseudoblastomonas marina. NCBI lineage: Bacteria > Pseudomonadati > Pseudomonadota > Alphaproteobacteria > Sphingomonadales > Erythrobacteraceae > Pseudoblastomonas > Pseudoblastomonas marina. The sequence continues at coordinate 2,733,852 of NZ_CP139718.1, forward strand.
GCGGATGCCCATGCTGGCATAGGCGGCGAGGATCGTGCCCGCGACGCCGGCCATGCCCACGCTCATCACGCAGAACAACTGGCTCGGCGTGAGGCTGGCCAGATAAGGGCGGATCACCAGCGGGCTTTCGGACTGGCCGACGAAGATGTTCGAGGCGGCGCACAGGCTCTCCACCTTGGAGATGCCGGTGATCTTCTCGAGCCCGCCGCCGATCCACTTGATCACCAGCTGCATGATGCCGAGGTAGTAGAGGATCGCGATCAGCGAGGCGAAGAAGATGATCACCGGCAGCGCCGCGATCGCGAAGCTGTTGCCGCCGATCTCGGGCGAGGCGAGCGGGCCAAAGATGAACTGCACGCCGGCGCCGGCATAGCCGAGCAGGTTCTCGACCCCCTTCGCCGCGCCCTGGAGGAGACGGTTGCCGAGCGGCACGTAGAGCACCAGCGCCGCGAACCCGGCCTGCAGTAGGAAGGCCGCGCCGACCACGCGCAGGCGGATCGATTTGCGGTCCTTCGACAGCAGGAAGGCGAGCGCGAAGATCATCACGATCCCCAGCAGGCTGTAGACGATGGACATGGGTTCGGGGCTCCCCCTCAGAAGCGGCGTTCGTGTGGCGGACCGCTCTAGCGGTGCATCGATGCAATGGCGAGCGTGGACGAGGGCATTTGTCACACTTTCCCGAGCGCGCGCCCTGCGCTATCGCCCCGCCATGGAACAGACCTCGACGATTGCCGCGCCTGCCACCCACCGTTCGCTCTTCGTGTTCTCGCTGATCTATGGCGGGATGACGGTGCTGGCGGGCTTCCTCGCCTACAAGCAATTCGCGATCGGCCCGCTGGCAGTCGAATCGGGCATCCTCGCCTTCCTCCTGCTGGTGGTGATCTCGAGCGCGATTTCCCAATTGCACGGCGAAAAGACCGCCAACCGGCTGGTGCTGTGGGGCTTCGTCCCGCTCGCGATCTCGATCTTGCTGATCGGGCTGGTGCTGGCGCTGCCTGCCTCGCCCGACATGCCGGCAGACAATCTCGCCGCGTTCGAGAAGATCAATTCGCAGACCCCGCGGATCATGATTGCTGGACCGATCGCCTACGGCGTTTCGCTGCTGCTCAATGTCTACCTCTTCAACCGCCTGAGGGTGGGCAAGGGCGACGGTGCCGGTGCAGGGTCTATCATGGTGCGCGGCGCGATCGCCTCGGCGCTCAGCCAGGCGATCGACACGCTGATCTTCATCAGCGTGGCCTTCTACGGCGAATTCCCGATCACCGACCTGATCCTCGGCCAGATGCTCGCCAAGGTCGTGCTCAGCCTCGTGCTGGTGCCGTTCCTGATCCAGTTCGCGGTCGGCTGGGGCCGCATGCTCGACAAGAACCCCGCATGACCGGCCAGGCGACCGACCCGGGAGCCGATGGGGCCCAGGCCAAGGCCGCGACGCTGATGGAAGCGCTGCCCTATCTGCAGCGCTATGCCGGGCGCACCTTCGTGGTGAAATATGGCGGCCACGCGATGGGCGACGAGGATGCAGCTTCCGCCTTCGCGCGCGACGTTGTGCTGTTGAAGCAGGTCGGGATCGATCCGGTGGTCGTCCATGGAGGCGGGCCGCAGATCGGCGCGATGCTCGAGCGGCTCGGGCACGAGAGCGAGTTCGTCGACGGGCTGCGCGTCACCGACGAGACCACTGCGGAGATCGCCGAAATGGTCCTGTCGGGCGCGATCAACAAATCGATCGTCGCGCGAATCCAGGATGCCGGGGGCAAGGCGATCGGCCTGTCGGGCAAGGACGGGCGGCTGGTCCAGGCGAAGAAGCTCGAGCGTACGAAGCGCGACCCCGACAGCAATATCGAAAGGGTCGTCGACCTGGGCTTCGTGGGCGAGCCGGAGACGGTCGATACCGCGGTGATCCGGACCGCGCGCGATGCGGGGATGATCCCGGTGATCGCGCCGGTCGCGTCGGGTGCCGACGGCAAGACCTACAACATCAACGCCGACACGATGGCGGGCGCGATCGCGGGTGCGCTGGGCGCCGCGCGACTGCTGCTGCTGACCGACGTGACCGGGGTGAAGGATGCCCACGGCGAACTCGTGCCCGAACTATCGCCCGCCGATATCGAGCGGCTCACCGCCGAAGGGACGATCACTGGCGGGATGATTCCCAAGCTCGAGACCTGCACCGCCGCGCTCGACGCCGGGTGCGAGGCCGCGGTGATCCTCGACGGGCGCGTGCGCCACGCGATGCTGCTCGAATTCTTCACCGCCAGCGGCGCGGGCACGCTGGTGCGGTCGCAAGGCTAGACGGGGTGGCGTCGGGCGTATCGCACGACTAAGACAGGCCCCACACCTTCAAGCAAATCGGAAATTGACGCATGGAAGCCCTCGTTGCCATTTACCAGATCGTCGACATGCTCGCGACGATCTTCATCTGGCTGATCATCATCCAGTTCGTGATCGGCCTGCTGTTCGCGTTCAATGTGATCAATTCGTCGAACCAGTTCCTCGCCAGCTTCTACACCTCGATCAACAATTTCCTCGAACCGGTGCTCGGCCCGATCCGGCGGCGCCTGCCCGAAACGGGCGGGATCGATTTCTCCCCGCTGGTGGTGATCATCGGGTTGCAGGTCCTGCTGATCGTTCTCGCCGCCGTGCTCAGGAGCGCAACTTGACCGAGAAGCGCATCGACGGGAAAGCCTTTGCCGCGCGCCTGCGCGAACGGATCGGCGAACGCGCGGCCGAATTCGCCGCGAAGGCGGGCCGCAAGCCCGGCCTCGCGGTGGTGCTGGTCGGCGAGGACCCGGCGAGCCAGGTCTATGTTCGCAACAAGCACAAGGCGACCGTCGAGGCGGGAATGGAAAGCTTCGAGCACCGCCTGCCCGCCCAGACTTCGCAAGACGCGCTGCTCGATCTCGTCGAACAGCTCAATCTCGACGACAAGGTCGACGGTATCCTCGTGCAATTGCCACTGCCCGACCATCTCGACGAACAGTCGGTGATCGCCGCGATCGCGCCCGACAAGGACGTCGACGGCTTCCACGTCGTCAATGCAGGAAGGCTCGCGACGGGCGGCGAGGGCTTCGTGCCCTGCACGCCCTATGGTTGCATCATGCTCCTCAAGGATCGCCTCGGCGATTTGTCGGGCAAGGACGCGGTGGTGATCGGGCGCAGCAATATCGTCGGCAAGCCGATGGCGCAGCTGCTGCTCAACGAAAACGCCACCGTCACCATTGCCCACAGCCGTACCAAGGACCTGCCCGAAGTCGTTCGCCGCGCCGATATCGTCGTCGCCGCGGTGGGCCGGGCCGAGATGGTCAAGGGCGACTGGATCAAGCCGGGCGCGGTGGTGATCGACGTCGGGATCAACCGGATCGAACGCGGCGAGGGCGAGAAGGCCAGGCTGGTCGGCGATGTCGATTATGCCGGTGCCGAAGAGAATGCTTCCGCGATCACCCCGGTGCCGGGCGGCGTCGGCCCGATGACGATCGCAGTCCTGCTGCGCAACACGCTGGTCGCCGCGCATCGGCGCGAGGGACTCGCGTTCGAGGAAGCGGGCCTGTGAGGGGCGGAAGCGCCGTCGCCGCACTCGCGACCCTGACGCTCGCGGCATGCACGATGGGGCCGGACTACAAGAACATGCCCGGATACGGCCAGGGCTCGGGCGAGCGGATCGACGGCTCGCGGCTGGGCGGCTACGCCAATCCGTCCGAAGTCGCGGCCACCGATATCGCCTTCTCGCGTGCCGCGCGCGACGACGGGCAGTGGACTGCGTTCCGCCGCTTTGCCGCCGATGGCGCGGTGATCCACGGCCGCAACGGCCCGATCGATGCCGATCCGTGGCTTGCCGCACAGGACGATCCGCCTGCGCCGGTGCAATGGACCCCGACCGCCGTGTGGTCGAGCTGCGACGGTTCGGTGGCGGTAACGCAGGGCAAGTTCGCCGAGCCCGAAGGCCAGTGGGGTTATTACGTCACCGTGTGGGAGCGCCAGCGCGACGGTCGCTATCGCTGGGTCTACGACATGGGTGCCCCCGACGACCAGTTGACCGCCGCCGAGAATGCGCGCCGCGACAGCACGCCGACCGGCGAGAACGCGATCGTCATCCGCGCGATCGAGGCGATCGAGGGCCGGGTGGCGGATTGTTCCAGAAGCTACGAAGCAGTCGACATCAGCAATATCAGCGCGGAGGTCTCCGAAACTGGTGGGCGGAGCTCACGCGACAACACGCTCGCCTGGGGTTGGGCGCAATTTGCCGACGGTCGTCGTACGCTCAACCTGTTGGTCGCGCGCAATGGGTCCTGGGAGCAGGCCCTCCAATTCCGGATTAATTCTGACGGAAAGCACGTGTCCGACCAATGATCGAACTCTTCGTCTCCGCCTTCATCACGCTGTTCGTGGTCATCGACCCGCCCGGCTGCGCGCCGATCTATGCCGGGCTGACCAAGGGCGCGACCCCGGGTCAGGCGCGCGCGATGGCGATTCGCGCCTGCCTGATCGCGGCGGTGATCCTGCTCATCTTCGCGATGTTCGGCGAGGACCTCCTCGGTGCGCTTCACATCGAGCTCGACAGTTTCCGCATAGCGGGCGGGCTGATGCTGTTCTTCATTGCCTTCGAGATGGTGTTCGAGAAGCGCACCCAGCGGCGCGAGGAACGCGCCGAGAAGGTTGCCGCCACGCCCGAAGTCGAGGACGTCTCGGTCTTCCCGATGGCGATGCCGATGCTCGCCGGTCCCGGCGCGATCGCGGCGATCATGCTGCTGATGAACGAGGCCGAGACGATCGAGGAATCCGGCGTGGTGCTCGGCGCGCTGGCTGCGGTGCTGCTCATCACGATGATCGCGCTGATCGCCGCGCGCCCGCTGATCCGCTTGCTCGGCGACCGGGTCGAGGCGGTGATCACCCGCCTGCTCGGCGTGCTGCTCGCGGCATTGGCCGCGCAATACGTCATCGACGGCCTGCGCGGCGCGTTTGCGGTGTGATTACTGCAGAGTGACGCGGCCTTCGTCGCCGTCGCGCTTGCCGTAGAACTGCATCAGCTGGACGAGCAGCTCGCAGCGTGACGCGAGGTCGTCGGCCTCGAGCAGCGCCTGCTTGCTCGCATGGTCGAACGGCGCGATCTGGCTGACCCCGTCGATCAGCGTCTCGTCGTCGAGTTGCGAGACCGAGCCCCAGTCGACCGAATAGCCCTGCGCATCGGCAAAGCGCCGCGCCTCGCGCTCGAAATCGGCGCGCGCTATGGCGCTCAGCGTCTGGTGCGAAGGGTCTTCGATCAGCTCGCCCGTGACCTGCCGGTATTGGGTTGTGACGTCGAGTTCCTCGACCACCGCGAAGCGCGACACGCCTTCGAGCACGATGTCGAAGCGGCCGTCCTGAGTCGTCTCGACCTCGCCGATCCGCCCGATGCAGCCGACCTTGAACAGCGGCGAGCCTTCCTCTGGCCGTTCGGGCTGGATCATCCCGATCTGGCGGTTGCGGGCAAGCGCATCGGTCACCAGCGCGCGGTAGCGAGGCTCGAAGATGTGGAGCGGCAATTGCAGACCGGGAAACAGGATCGCGCCCGGGAGCGGGAAGATCGAGATGCGCTGGGTGGCCATGCCTGTTCGACTGGGGCCTATCCGAACAGGATCAGCGAGAGCTGGCGGCGCTTGTCCGCCACCCACGGATCCTCGAGCCCGACCGCTTCGAAGATCTGCAGCAGCTTGGCCTTGGCCGCGCCCTCGTTCCATTCGGGCTCGTCGCGCACGATCGAAAGCAGCGTGTCGGCCGCGGCATCGCGATCCCCGGCGGCGAACGCCTTTTCGGCGTAATCGAACTTTTCCTGCGCCCCGCCCGCTTCGGCCGCGCTGCGCGCCGCGTCGAGTTCGCCGCTGTCGACTTCCTCGCCGGCCAGCTCGATCGCGCTCTTGGCCTGAGCGATCGCCGGGTCTTCGGCGATCTCGAGCGGGACCGCGTCGAGCGCCGCCTGCGCCTTGTCCTTGTGCCCGGCGAGCGCCAGCGCGCGGATCAACCCGCCCTGCGCCGCCGCGCTGTCGGGCTTCATCTCGACGATCTGCGCGAAGATACCCGCCGCGCGTTCGGCATCGCCGCCCGCCAGCACTTCCTCGCCCATCTCGACCAGCGGGCCGATATCCTGCTGCTGTTCGCCGCCCTGTGCGCCGTCGCCGATCGGCAATTGCGACAGTATCTGGTCGAGCGTCTGCTTCAGCTGCGATTCGCTGCGCGCCTTGGTCAGGTCCGCCACAGGCTGGCCCTGGAACATGGCGTAGATCGTCGGGATCGACTGGACCTGGAACTGGCTGGCGATGAATTTTTCCTGGTCGACATCGACTTTCTTCAGCACCACGCCCTTGTCGGCATATTCGGCCGCGACCTTCTCCAGCATCGGGGCGATCGCCTTGCACGGCCCGCACCAGTCGGCGTAGAAATCGAGGATGACGAGGTTCGTCATCGAGGGTTCGACGACGTCTTTCTTGAAACGTTCGACGGCTTTCTGTTCGTCGAGATTGAGACCCATGCTGGCCAAGGAATTTCCCCTGTTGGATTGGTGTGCGCCCTATTTGGCCATTCTCGCCCGTTTGTGAAGGGCGGGTTCGGCCACCTGCGACCGGCGGCGCGACAAAAGCGTCATTTTTGGGCTTGATAGGGTGCGGGACCGCTGCTAACTGCGCGCCTCCCACGACGGGCACGACCCGTCGATCCGATGGAATTGCGGGCGTAGCTCAGGGGTAGAGCACAACCTTGCCAAGGTTGGGGTCGGGCGTTCGAATCGCCTCGCCCGCTCCATCGAACCTTACGGAAAATTCAGCCTTTCGCGTCGACCTGTTCGGCGACGTCGAGGATATGTGCGACGAATCCGTCGGGATCGTCCTCCTGGATGAAGTGCCCGCCCCGCAGCAGGCCGTGCGACTGGTCGCGCGCGCCGGGAACGCGGTCGATGAACCGGTTGTGCCCGCCGCGGGTGATCGGGTCCTTGTCCGAAAAGCAGCACCGGAACGGCTTGTCCCAATGTTCGAGCACGCCCCATGCGCGCTGCTGGTCGGGCACCGCGACGTTCTCGCCCATCGGGACGAGCGAGGGCAGGATGCGGGCGCCGGCCTTCGCCTTGCGCACCGGGAACGGCGCATCATAGGCCGCGACTTCGGCATCGCTGAGGGCCCGTCGGCTGGCGCGCTGGACGATCCCGCCGATCGGGAAAACCGGGCTCCACCTGGCGAATTTGCGCCATTTGACGAAGGCCCTGGGCGGGGTCTGCCCGGCGGGCAGGCCGCCATTCGAAAGCACGACAGCGGAAAAGCGGTCGGGTACTTCGGCTAGGACGCGCAGGCCGATCAGCGATCCCCAGTCCTGGCAGACGAGGATCGCACCTTTCAGGTCGACCGCCTCGACCCATTCGCGCATCCAGGCGACCATTGCGGCATAGGTGAAGTCGGAGCGCGAGAGCGGCTTGTCCGACCGACCAAAGCCCGGCAGGTCGGGTGCGAGCACGCGATAGCCGGCCTCGACCACCGGGCCGATCATCTTGCGGTAGAGATACGACCAACTCGGCTCACCGTGCATCATCAGCACCGGGCGCGCGGTTCGCGGACCCTCGTCCACATGGTGGATCCGGAGGCCCGAGGTCAATTCGGTGTAGTGGGGGGCGAAGGGCCAGTCGGGCAGGCCCTCGAAGCGATGGTCTGGCGTCCGGTAGGTCTTCACGTATCGGCCTTGCCGTCCCCGTCCACATCGACGCCGTCATGCGCGCGCGCTGCTTCGGCCAGCCCTTCGGCGCGGCCTTCCGCGCGCGCCTTCTCGAGCTCGGCCTCGCGCGTTTCGGCGCGCGCCTCGTTGGCCTCGACTTCGCCCTCGCGGCGGGCGCGCACGACCTTCCAGCTTTCGACGACATGGCCATAGGCGAACACCATCAGCAGCCCGCCGGCGACCGCGGCGTTCTTCATCGCGATCTGGACCTGCGCCGGATCGTTGAAGTCGTTGTGGAAGAACAGGATCGTGAGAATCGTGAAGCCGAACAGCGCGAGCGACGCGATCCGGGTGCCGAAGCCCAGCGCGATCGCGAGGCCGGCGACGACCTCGAACGTAGCGACCACCCAGACCAGCGAGGGCGAGAAGCCCTGCGAGGCGAGCATCTGTTCGGCCCCGCTCGGATCGATGAACTTGTTCGCGCCGGCGGCGACGAACAGGATCGCGATCAGGATACGCCCGATAATGGCTGCGATGGTGGCCATGATATTCTCCCCGTTGCCCCCGGTATACCGACCCTCAACGAAAGGGCCTAGCATTGTTTCCCGGGCCCGGCGAACATGGAGCGCGTAAGGGAGAAATTCGTGCTCAGTCCTCCGGCGCGAAACTGAGTTCGGCGCGCTCGCGCAGCCGCGCGACGAGCTTCTCGCCGAGGATCGCACCCGGGGTGCCGATGCCGCCCGGATGATCGCTTTCGAGCAGTGCCACGCCGGTCTCGCCGAGCATCCGGCTGGTCGAGCCGTAGCCCGGATCGTACTTGCCCTTCACCGCATATTTGAGCGACTTTCCATCGGGATAGAGGCCGATGAAGAGCAGGTCGTAGAACCCGTTCTCGCGCTCTTCGGGGGAGGGGCCTTCGCCGGGCTTGGGCCCGCCATCGCCGAACGGTGCCTTGAGCGCGGCGCCGATCGCCTTGGCCGCCGCCTTGCCCATGTCACCGGGGCTCGTCAGCACCATTTCGTCGTAGCGGAATTCCTCGCCGTACTGGTGCCCCGAGAGGAAGTTCGTGCGATGGACGTTCTTGGTGTTGATCCCCGCCATGATGAAGGGCGCTGCCCAGCTTTCGAGCTCATCGTCATAGACCGGCAGCAATCCGCCGGGCTGGTCGGGTCCGGAAAAATCGCCGCATAACAAAAACGGGTCCTGCAATTGCGCGAATTCGCGCGGCTTCTTCGCCGCCGAGGCCATGGTCGCCTTGAAGCTTGCCGCGGTGCCGCCCGAAAACGTCCCTTCCATCTTGCGCACGCGGCCCTTCACGCGCGGGGCGGGCTTGCCGAAGCGCCTCACCGCCTCGGCCTGCAGCATCAGCACGCCGAGGTCGAACGGTATCGAATCGAAGCCCGAGGAGAAGGAGGCGCGCGCGCCGCTTTCCTTCGCCTGTGCGTCGTATTTCTCGATCATCCTGTGCATCCACACCGGCTCGCCGCACAGGTCGGCATAGTGGGTCCCGGCCTTGACGCAGGCGGCGAGCACCGGCTCGCCATAGAGCTGGTAGGGGCCGACCGTGGTGATCAGGACCCTGGTGCGCGCGGCCATCGCATCGAGGCTCGCCGGATCCTCGGCATCGGCAACCACCAGCGGCGTGTCGTCGGGCGCGCCGATCAGCGTGCGGACATCCTCGAGCTTGGCCGGGTTGCGTCCCGCCATTGCCCATTTCGGGCCATCGGACTTGCCACCATATTCGCGCACGAAATGCTCGGCGACGAGGCGACCGGTATAGCCGGTGGCGCCATAGACGATGATATCGAATTCGCGTGCGGTTTCGGTCATTCGGACAGCTCCGTATGGATGTGCAGATCGCCTTCGAGCGTACGGTGGACGGGGCACTTGTCGGCCACTTCGGCCAGCTTGTCGACCACCTCCTGCGGAAGGTCGCCGTCGAAACGCAGCGTGCGATGGATCGCCTGCACGCGCGGTTCGTCCTCGCAATGATCGCAATCCTTCGCGTGGTCGCGATCGTGGGTCAGCCGGACCTCGACCCCGTGGAAGGGCAGGCCCTCGCGCTCGGCGTAGAACTTCATCGTCATCGCGGTGCAGGTGCCAAGCCCGGCGAGCAGCAGGTCGTAGGGTGTCGGGCCGAGGTCCTCTCCGCCGTAGGATCGCGGCTCGTCGGCGGTCAGGACATGGTGGCCGGTGACCACTTCGGTGCCCCATTTGCCGTTGCCGGTGCGCACGATCACGCCGTTTTCGGGATGCGCCACCGGGTTCCTTGGCATGAAGCGCGCGGCCCAGCCCGCGATCATCTCGCTGGCGAAATCGGCATCCGCCTCGTCGGTCATCAAATGATCCGCTCCTTCGAGCCCGACGAAGCTCTTGGGATGGTGCGCGCGTTCGAAGATAGCCTTGGCATGTTCTATTCCGACGATCCGATCGGTCGGCGAGTGCAGCACCATCAGCGGCACGCGCAATGCGTCGAGCTTGACGGCGAGATCGGCTTCGCGCGTATCGTCTACGAAATGCGCGCTGATGGTGAAGGGGCGGCCGCCGATCGCGACCTCGCCCTTGCCGTCGCGCGCGATCGCCTCGAGATCGCCCTCGATCCGCTCGAGCGCGTGCGGCACGTCGGAGGGGGCGTTGATCGTCGCCACGCCGTAGACGCAATCGAGCCGCGCGGCCGCGGCCAGCACCGCCGCGCCGCCGAGGCTGTGGCCGACCAGCAGCACCTTGGTTTCATAGCGCTTTGCCATCTCGCGCGCAGCGGCTTCGACATCGACGACGTCGCCGGCGAAACCGCTATCGCCGAAATCTCCCTCGCTGCCGCCCAGCCCGGTGAAATCGAACCGCAAGGTCGCAATCCCGCGCCGGGCGAGCGCGCGGGTCAGGTAGGTCGCGCCTTTCGAGTTCTGGCTGCAGGTGAAGCAATGCGCGAACACCGCCGCGCCTTTGACGCGTCCGGCAGGCAGTTCGAGCGTGCCGACGAGTTCGTGTCCGGCGGCGGTGGGGAAGGTGAGTTTTTCGCGTGGCATGTCCTCTCCTCATACGCACGAGGTCCGGATTAGGTCACACGCGGACGGCTTACAATTTGGGCAGGGTGACGCCGCGCTGTCCCATATATTTGCCCGCGCGGTCGGCGTAGCTCGTCTCGCACGGCTCGTTGCCCTTGAGGAACAGGAACTGGCACGCCCCTTCATTGGCGTAGATCTTGGCCGGAAGCGGCGTGGTGTTGGAAAACTCGAGCGTCACATGGCCCTCCCAGCCCGGCTCCAGCGGGGTGACGTTCACGATGATCCCGCAGCGGGCATAGGTGCTCTTGCCGAGGCAGATCACCAGCACGTCCTTGGGCACGCGGAAATATTCGACCGTGCGGGCGAGCGCGAAGCTGTTGGGCGGTATCACGCAGACGTCGGTCTCGCGATCGACGAAGCTGTTGGCGGCGAAATCCTTCGGATCGACCACCGCGCTGTCGACATTGGTGAAGATCTTGAACTCGGGCGCGACGCGCGCGTCGTAGCCGTAGGAGCTGAGCCCGTAGGAAATGCAACCGTCGCGGCGCTGCGCCTCGACGAACGGCTCGATCATGCCGTTGGCCTGCGCCTGCTCGCGGATCCACTTGTCGGAAAGAATCGCCATGGAGGATGGATTCCCGATGACGCGCGGCGCGGCAAGTCCGCGCGCCGCCTTATGCCCCCTTATGCAGTCTGCGTCTCAGACCTCGTAATATTCGCGATACCACGCGACGAAGCGTTTGATCCCTTCGCGCACGTCGGTCTGCGGGCGGTAGCCGGTTAGCTCCTCGAGCAGCGTCGCATCGGCCCAGGTCGCGGGGACGTCGCCCTTCTGGATGTCCATGTAGTTGCGCTTCGCCTCGACCCCGCATTCGGCCTCGATCGCGTCGACGAAATCCTCGAGCCGCACGCGGTCGTTATTGCCGATATTGACCACGCGATAGGGCGCGGCGGGGGAGAGCGAATCCCATTCGGGTATGTCGTCCTTGCTCTCCGGGCGCACCGGCGGGGTGTCGATCAGCAGGCGGATGCCGCGCACCAGATCGGTGACGTAGGTGAAGTCGCGATACATCTTGCCGTGATTGTAGATGTCGATCGGCTCGCCGTTCAGGATCCCCTTGGTGAACTTGAACAGCGCCATGTCGGGCCGGCCCCACGGTCCGTAGACGGTGAAGAAGCGGAACATGGTGGTCGGCAGGTTCCAGAGATGGGCATAGGAATGGCCCATCGCCTCGGTCGCCTTCTTGGTCGCGGCGTAGAAGGTCAGCGGGGTGTCGGTCTTCTGCAGCTCGGAGAAGGGCATCTCCTCGTTCGCGCCGTAGACCGAGCTGGTCGAGGCCATCAGCAGGTGATCGACCTCGAGCTCGCGCGCGCATTCCATCACGTTGAACGTGCCGACGAGATTGGAATCGAGATAGGCGCGCGGGTTTTCGAGCGAGTAGCGGACCCCCGCCTGCGCGGCGAGGTGGACGATCGCGTCGGGCTGTTCGGCGAGCATCAGCGCGTGGAGCTTGTCGAAATCCTCGAGCATGCCTTCATGCGCGGCAAAATGCTCGTTCTGCGACAGCATCTGGTGGCGGCGCTGCTTGATGCGGACGTCGTAATAATCGGTCATTCCGTCATAGCCGACGACCGCGAAGCCCTCGTCGAGCAGGTGCTGGGCGAGATGGAAGCCGATGAAGCCGGCCGAGCCGGTGATGAAGACCTTGCGCATGGTGAGCGCCTATAGGGTCCAGTCGGCCTGCCCGTCGAGAGTGCCCTTGAGATCGGCCAGCGTGCCGCCCTCCGCCAGCAGCTGGCGCAGCGCCTCGCTGCCCATGTCGCGATAGTCGCGATGCGGCACGGCGAGGACAACAAGGTCGTAGGTCCGCTCGAGCGCCTGCGGATCGAGCGTGAGCCCGTATTCGTGTTCGGCTTCGGGGCTGTCGGCGAGCGGATCGTGCACGGTGACGTCATGGCCCAGTTCGGCCAGCCCCGCGACGAGGTCGGCGACCTTCGAATTGCGCAAGTCGGGGACGTCTTCCTTGAAGGTCAGGCCGAGCACCAGCGCGCGACCCGGTTTGTGCCCGCGCGCACCGTGAAGCCGCTCGGCGACGAAGCGCGCCATCGAATCGTTGATCCCGCGGCCCGACAGGATCACGCGCGGATCGTGGCCCAGCTCCTCGGCGCGGTGGGCGAGGTAGTAGGGATCGACGCCGATGCAGTGCCCGCCGACGAGGCCGGGGGTGAAGGGAAGGAAGTTCCACTTGGTGCGCGCGGCGGCGAGCACGTCCCAGATCGACAGGTCCATCTTGCCGAAGATCTGCGCGATCTCGTTCATGAAGGCGATATTGATGTCGCGCTGGGCGTTCTCGATCACCTTGGCGGCCTCTGCGGCCTTGATCGATGCAGCGCGGAAGGTCCCGCCGCTGGTGACCGCGCCGTAGAGATCGGCGACCGCGTCGAGCACCTCGGGAGTCTGGCCCGCGACGACCTTGGTGATCTTCTCGATCGTGTGTTCTCGATCGCCCGGATTGATCCGCTCGGGGCTGTAGCCGAGGAAGAACTCCTCGCCGCAGGGCTTGCCCGAGACCTGTCCGAGGATCGGTCCGCAGACTTCCTCGGTCACGCCGGGATAGACGGTGCTTTCATAGACTACGATCGGTGTCTTGCCCGCGGCGATCGCGGCCGGAAGCAAGGCGCCGACGGTGCGGCTGGCCGCCTCTACCAGCGAGAGGTCGGGCTTGCGCTCGGCATCGATCGGGGTGGGGACGGTGACGATGTAGAAATCGCTCGGCGGAATCGCGTTCGAATCGTCGGTCAGCGCGAGGGTGCTCGCCGAGAGACGCTCGCCATCGATCTCGTCGGTGCGATCGTGTCCGTCGCGCAGTTCGGCTATACGCCGCACATCGACGTCGAACCCGACCGTGTCGAAATGCTTCGCCAGCGCGACGGCGAGCGGTAGCCCGACATAGCCGAGCCCGATGACGGTTACCGTTTTGGACAATCGAGGCCCCCTTGCCATTGCCACCCGAAAAGGCGGCTTATGCTCCGCCGGGGGCTATAGCGGCAAGGGGCTGAAAAACCGTTACCCGGCGATTCACCGCGACGCGATCAGTTCACGACGATGCCGGCGGCCTGCATTTCGCTGTTGGTCACCACCCCGTCGCGATCGGAATCGACCGCGTCGAAATTGGCCTGCGTGCGCACGCGGTACTCGACCAGCGTGATGATCCCGTCGCCATTGGCGTCGAACGCCTGCATCAGCGGGGCGGGATCGGCCGGGATCGCCTGCGGGTTCACGAGACCGGCGAATTCCTCGGCGGTGAGCACGCCGTTACCGTCGCGGTCGAGCTGCTGGAAGGCGGCCTGGTTCTGCCGCATCGCCTGGTTGTAGGTCTGCTGGCGCTGGGCGTTCATCGCCTCCTGCGCGGTCACCTGGCCATTGCCGTCGGCGTCGAGCGCGCCGAACTCGGCATCCATCCGCTGGATGAAGGTGCCGCGGTCGAGCGGCTGGTCGGCGGCCGGTTGTTGCTGCGGCTGCTGTTGCGCTGCGACCGGCGTGGAGATCGCGGCAAACAGCGACGCCACGAGTGCGAGGCGGATGGACATGGATGTAACCCCCGAAAAAATAGGAAACTCTCCCTAGCGGGATGCCACACTCCGCTTCAACCGCAGATGAACGGGTCGTCCCCGAACGGGTCAGCGTCCGCCGGCGGCAATCCAGCGCTCGATCTTGGCCTCGAGCACCGGCAGCGGGATTGCGCCGGTGTTGAGCACCTGGTCGTGGAAGCTGCGGACGTCGAAATCGTCGCCCAGTGCGGCGGCGGCGCGGGCGCGCAGTTGCTTGATCTTCAATTCGCCCACCTTGTACGCGAGCGCCTGTCCCGGCATCACGATGTAGCGGGCGGTCTCGGTCTCGGCGAAATCGCGCGGAGCGCCGTTCTCCACCATGAAGTCGATCGCGCGTTCGCGGCTCCAGCCCTTGGCGTGCATGCCGGTGTCGACCACCAGCCGAACCGCGCGCAGCATCTCGCCGCCGGCCAGCGCGGCGACCCGGTCGATCGGGTCGTCGTAGAGGCCGAGCTCGTAGCCGAGACTCTCGGCATAGAGACCCCAGCCCTCGCTATAGGCGGTGAACCCGCCGTAGCGCATGAAATCGGGCAGATCCTCGTTCTCGTAGGCGATCATGATCTGGAAGTGATGGCCCGGATTGCCTTCGTGCATGTAGAGCGCGATCGAAGGGCGCAGTTCGCGTTCGGCGACATTGTAACCGCTGAAATAGAAGGTGCCGGGGCGCGAACCGTCGACCTTGCCGGGAAAATACGAGGCGGCGAGGCTGTATTTCTCGCGATATTCTTCATACGGGATGATCTGCAGCGGCGTCTCGGGCTGCTTGGCGAACAGCGCGTCGAGCTTCGGGTCGACCTTGGCGGCGACCTCGTACCAGGCCTCCTGCAATTCCGCCTTGTTGGCATAGGTCGGGCGTGTGCGATCGCCGATCTCGGCGCGCGCCTCGGCGATCTGCGCGCTGATCCGGCGGACTTCGGCGAGGCCCGTTTCGTGGATCTCGTCGGCCGTGAGCGGCAGGGTCGTCATTTCCTGGATGCGATAGGAATAGTATGCGTCGCCGCCCGGATTGGCGGTCGCCGCGATCGTGTCGCGCGCCTGCGGCAGATATTCCTCGGCAAGGAAGGTGCGGAGCTTGCGCATGGCGGGAAACAGCGTGCCGGTGATCGAGGCGCGATAGGCCTTGGTCAGCCGCGCGCGCTCGGCCGGGTCGAAGGTGTCGGGGAACGCGCCGAGCGGGGCGTAATAGGGGTTGGCCTCGTCGGACGCGCCCAGTTGCGTGTCGAGCTGGTCGATCATGATCTCGACCGACAGGCGCGGCAGGGTGATGCCCTGCGCAGCGCCGGTCCGCAGCCGCGCGATCGCCTGGTCGATCCCTTCGGCGAAGGCCTCGTGCCGGGCGAGGTTGTTCTCATAGTCGGCGACGGTGTCGTAGGGCATGAGCGCGCCCGGGGCCGACAGGCGCGGGTAGGAGACGTGGAAACCGCGAAAATGGTCGAGCGGCAGCGCGAGCGCGGTGCGCAGCGCCTCGCCTTCGGTTTCTGCCAGGCGGCGCTGCATGGTGTATTCGAACGTGTCGTAGACGACCTGGTCGGTCTCGCTCAGCGCCGAACGGTCGATCCGCCGCAATTCGGCGAGGTCGGCCTGCGCCGCCGCGCGTTCCCTGTCGTAATAGGCGGGCGAGAAATCGCCGAGCCGGTCGGCGTCGCTGAAATCGCTGCGGACGAACGCACTGACCGGATTGCGATCGAGGTAATCGGCCTCGCTGCGCTCGAGCAGCGTGTCGAGCATCGCCGCGGCGAGCTGCCTGTCGGTGGGGGCCGGGGCCTCGCTCGCGGGTATGCCGGTGCTGGCGCACCCCGCCAGCGTCGTGGCGGCGGCGAGCGCCAGCGCGGCGCGGATCGAAATCTTGGTCATGTCGGCCTTCTCCCTTGCCCGGCGAGCCTATCGCGCTCGCCGGGCTTTGGGAAGCAGCCGTGGCGGACTAGCGCCCGCCGCCGGCGGCGATCCAGGCGTCGATCTTGCGCTCGAGCACGGGCAGCGGCAGCGCCCCGGTATCGAGCACCTGCGCATGGAAATCGCGGATGTCGAAGCGATCGCCCAGGGCCTTTTCCGCCTTGGCGCGCAATTCCTGGATCTTGAGCGCTCCGACCTTGTAAGCCAGCGCCTGCGAGGGAATCGCGATGTAACGCTCGACCTCGGCGACCACTTCGGTGCGGGTCATGCCGCTGTTTTCGAGCATGAAGTCGATCGCCTGCTCGCGGGTCCAGCCCTTGGCGTGGAGGCCGGTGTCGACGACGAGGCGCATCGCGCGCAGCTGTTCGTCCTGCAGCGTTCCATAACGGTTCCACGGATCGTCGAAGAGCCCCATCTCGTAACCGATCGTCTCGGAATACAGCGCCCAGCCTTCGACATAGGCGGTGTTGCCGCCGAAGCGCATGAAGGCCGGAAGGTCCTCGTTTTCCTGCGCGAGGCTGATCTGGAAGTGATGCCCCGGCGCGCCTTCGTGCAGGTACAGCGTCACGTTGCCCGTGGTGAGGCGGCTCGGCAGGTCGTAGGCGTTGAAATAGAACGTGCCCGGGCGCGATCCGTCGGGCGAGCCCGACTGGTACGAGCCACCGGCCGAGAACTGCTCGCGGAACGGCTCGTAAGGCTTGATCTCGAGTTCGGTCTTCGGCGTCAGCGAGAAATATTGGGGGATCAGCGCGTCGACCGTCTCGCCGATCTCGTAGTAGGTCTGCGTCAGCGCCTCGCGGCTTTCCGGCTTGAACTGCGGATCGGTGCGGACGAAGTCGAAGAACTCGTTGAGCGTGCCTTCGAAGCCGACTTCGGCCTTGATCTCTTCCAGCCCGCCCTTGATCCGTGCGACTTCGCTGAGGCCCAGATTGTGGAGGTAGTCGGCGGTCAGCGGCAGCGTGGTCGTGTCCTCGATCAGCTGGCGATAGAGCGCGGCGCCGCCCTTCATCTGCGAAAGACCCACGCTGTCGCGCGCCACGGCGAGGTATTCGTCGCGCAGGAAGTCGCGCAGGCGTTCATGCGCGGCGTAGATTTCACGCGTCTTGGCGACATAATCGGCCGTCAGGCGCGCCTTTTCCTCCTCGGTGAAACCTTCGGGATACATGCCTGCCGGACCCATGAAGGGCGATTCCTCGACCGGGATCGCGAGCTGGGTGTCGAGCTGGTCGATCACGTTGCGGATCGTCAGCTTGGTTTCGAAGACTCCGCTCTCCATGCCCTCGCGAAAGCGGTCGATCGCGCGATCGGTCAATTCGACGTAGTTGTCGTGCCGCTTGAGGTTGTTCTCGTAGTCCTCGACCGTGGCGAAGGGCGCCGCGCTCTGCCCGCTGGCGAAGGTCGGGTAGAAGGTATGGAAGCCGGCGAAATGGTTGACCGGGCGCACCAGCGTGGCGGCGATCACTTCGGGGGCGAGGCCCTTCAGGGCCTGCTGCTGGTTGTATTCGAACACGTCGTAGGCGAGCTGGTCCGTGTCGTTTAGCGCGGCGCGGTCGATCGTGGCGAGCTGGCGCAGGTTCAATCGCGCATCGGCTTCGCTGGCGGTATAGTATTCGTCCTCGAGATAGTCGCCCAGTCGGTCGGCATAGCGCATATCACCGCGGAACAGCGCGCTGATCGGGTTGAGCTTGAGGCTGCGTTCGTCGGCCTCGGCGAACAGCGCGAACAGCTTGTCGTGCTCGCTCTCTTCAGCCGCCTGCCCGGTCTCGGTCGTCGCGACCTGCGGCAGCGGCTGGGCGGCGGTGGAGGCGGGCTCTTCCGCGGCGACTGCGCAGGCGGCCAGCGAAAGAGCGGAAGCGCCGGTCAGCGCGAGACGAACGAACGACATTGATGATCCCCTTGTTGGTGTGTTGCCCGCCTATGACTGGCGAGCGCGATCGGCAAGGGCGCGATGGATGATCGACCGTCCGGTTTCGACGAATGGTCGTTCAGTCGAGGCAGTGGCGATCCCCCCGACGCGCGACGGCGAAACCGCGTGCGGCGACCTCGCGGCTTTCTGCGCTGTCCGGATCGCGGATCGGGTTGGTGTGGTTGTAATGGATGAATTTGACCTTTGCCCGTTCGGAATCGGGCAGGTCGGCGAGCATCGCCATCGTTGCCGTGACGCGCGGATGCGGGATCTCGCTCATGTCGCGGCCCGGTAGCTCGTCGTCGTCCCAGAAGGTCGCGTCGATGAAGGCGTGGTCGACCGCGGCGATCAGCGCGGGCAGGTTCAGCGGACTTGCGGCGGCGAAATCCTCCCAGCTGTCGATATCGGGGACGTAGAGCGCGGTCTTGCCCGGGCTCATCACGACGAAGCCAACCGTCTCGGAATATTCGTCGCGGTGCGGGACTTCTATCGCCCAAACGCCGAAATGGTCGGTGATAGCCTGGACGTCGCCGCCGGCGAGATCGCGCAACTCGATGTTGCCGAGGTCGACCAGCTGGCTCCACGGGCCGTTGCTCCGCAGGAATTCGGCCATGCGCGGCATCGCGTAAACCGGCACGCCGTCAGCGCCCGCCGCTTCGCGCCCGAGCCAGGCGAGGCCCAGGTAATGGCCGATATGCGCATGGGTCAGGAACAAGCCGTCGATCCCCAGCCCATGGTCGGGCGGAGCCATCTCGTCGAGCAGCGCGAGCTGGTCGGTGATCGCCGGGGTGGCGTCGAACAGGAACCGCTCGCCGCGCGCGCGGTCGACCACCGCGAGCGAGCTCGGCCACAATTCCGGACCATCGTCAGCGGCATTGCCGATCTGCGGCGCACCCGCGTCCTGTCCCGCGCCGAGCACGACGAGTTCGAGGCTGCATTGCGCCGCGTCCTGCGCCGACGCTGCCGAAGGAATTGCGAGCGCCAGCGCGGCGGCGAGGGGACGGATCACTCGACCACTCGACCGCGCACCATCACCCATTCGACCTTTTCGAGCACGGTGACGTCGGCGAGCGGATCGCCGGTCACCGCGATGATGTCGGCCGACATGCCGGGGGCGAGGCGACCGATCTCGTTCTCCATCTCGAGCACCCTGGCCGCGACGGTGGTCGCACTGGCGAGCGCATCGCGCGGGCTCATGCCCTGTTCGACCATCAGCGCGAATTCGCCGGCATTGCGGCCGTGTGCGAACACGCCGGCATCGGTGCCGAAGGCGATCGGCACGCCCCAGCGATAGGCCTTGCCCATGAACACGCGCGCGGTCTCGGCCACGGCGCGGATCTTGTCTTCGACGACCGGCGTGTAGACGCCCTGGCCGAGCCGCTCGGTCACCCCCTTGAACGCCATCAGCGTGGGAACGAGCACGGTGCCGTTGGCCTTCATCGCCTCGGCCGCCGCCTCGTCGAGATAGGTGCCGTGCTCGATCGTATCGATACCTGCGCGCGCCGCCGCCTCGATACCGCGCGCCCCGTGTGCGTGCGCCATGACTTTGAGGCCGAGCGAATGCGCGGTGTCGGCGATCGCCTTCATCTCGGCATCGCTGAAATGCGCCTCGAGCCCGCGCCCCTGCTGGCTGAGCACGCCGCCGGTCGCGGTGATCTTGATGGTGTCGGCCCCGTTCTGGCTTGCGAGCCGGACCTTGGCCGCGCATTCGACCGCGCCGGTGCAGGTGAACCCGCTGTCGAGCAATTCGTTGACCTCGGGCCGGAAGCCGTTGACGTCGCCATGCCCGCCGATGATCGCGAGCGGCGGCCCGGCGGCGATGATGCGCGGGCCCGCGATCATGCCTTCGGCGGTGCCGCGACGCAGCGCGAAGGCGGTCTGCGGTCCGCTCCCGGCCTCGCGCACGGTGGTGAACCCGGCGAGCGCGGTGAGCCGCGCGTTCTTCGCGCCGACCACGACGCCCCATTCGTCGGCCTCGACCGCTTCCTTCCAGTAGTCGCCGCCCGGATCGCCGGTCAGGTGGACGTGGAGGTCGATCAGGCCGGGCATCACCGTCTTGCCCGAAAGATCGATCGTCGGGGCGCCTTCGGCAGCCTCGGCCCAGCCTTCCTCGATACTGGCGATCCGCCCGTCGCGCACGGTGATCGTGCGCGGGCCCTCGAGCGCAGGCTGCGCCGGATCGACGATCACCCGGTCGACGAGGATGGTCTGCAATTCGTCCTGCGCGAGCGCGGGACCGGTGGTCATCAGGCCCGCCAGCGCGGCGATCGGCGCCAGCGTGCGGGCGGCAAAAGCGGTGAACGTCATCGAAAAATCTCCCTCTCTCGGGCGGGGTGATGCCCTTGCCCCGCGCGCGCTGCAATGGCTAAGGCGCAGGCGGAAGATTTCACCGGAGAGGAAACAGATGCTCAAATTGACCAAATCCGCCCTGCTCGCGGGTGCGCTGATCACGCCGTTCACCGCCGCGCAGGCGCGCGTGATGACGGCCGAGGACGTGGCCAAGCTCGAAAGCGTCGGCCAAATCGCGGTCTCGCCCGACGGGACGCGGATCGCCTACACCGTCGCCAGCCTGCCCGACGTCACCAGCGGCGAGGAAGACGGCACCACCCGGCAGGAACTGATGGTCGCATGGGAGAAGGACCAGGCCCGCGCCTACCTGCCCGAAGACATCAGCCCGTCGACGGTCAAGTTCTCGCCCGATGGCCGGATGATCGCCTTCATCTGGGCCAACGACGGTGAAAAGCGCGCCGTGTGGGGCCTGCCGATCGACGGCGGCGCCTATCGCAAGCTCGCTGCGGTCGATGGCGCGCATGTCCGCAGCTACGATTTCTCGCCCGACGGCTCGATGGTCCACCTGCTGGTCGCAGCTGCAGAGGACAAGGACCGCAGCGGCGAGAGCAAGAAGGGCTTCGATGCGGTCGTCTATGAAGAGGAAGCCCAGCTCAACCGCCTGTTCTCGGCCCGGCTCGGCGACGAGATCGACGCCAACCCTCGCAGCGTGACGATCCCGGGTTATGTCTCGGCCTTCCAGGTCGCGCCGAACGGGCAGTGGGCCGCCGTCGAGAGCGCGCCGACCCCGCAGGTCGACGACAGCTACACCTCGAAGCGCGTGCATATCGTCGATCTCGCCAGCGGCGACGTGACCCGCGTGGTCGAGACCCCGGGCAAGATCGGCGACGTCGAGATCGCGCCCGATTCGATGAAGATGTCGATGATTGCCGGGATCGACATGAACGATCCGGCCGCGACCACGCTCTATTACGTCGACCCGGTGTCGGGCGCGATGACCGCGCTCAACGAAGGCGCGGCCGAAGCGGCGGTCGATGCCGAATTCCTCGCCGATGGCCGCCTCGCGGCGGTGATCCACACCGGGGTGATGAGCGATCTGCGGATCTATTCGCCCGACGGTTCGGTTGCGCAGCAGATCGATGGCGAGAACCTTTCGATCAGCAGCATCGAGGCCGGCGGCAATCGCATCGCGGTGCGTGCCTCGACCGCGCAGCATCCGAGCGAGCTCTACGTCTGGAAGGGCGCGATGTGGGAACGCTGGACGAGCCACAACCCCTGGCTCGCCGAGATCGATTTCGGCGAACAGCGCCCCTATCGCTATACTGCGACCGACGGCACCGAGATCGAAGGCGTGCTGGTCCTGCCCGTGGGCGGCGTGCCTGCCGGCGGTGCCCCGCTGATCCTCGACGTCCATGGCGGGCCCGAAGCACATGATTCGAACGGCTGGACGACGGCCTATTCGGGTCCGGGCCAGGTCGCCGCGGGGCAGGGCTATGCCGTGTTCCAGCCCAATTATCGCGGCTCGACCGGCTACGGCGTTGCCTTTTCCAAGGCGCATCAGGGTCGCTACACCGATCCCGAGTTCCGCGACCTCGTCGACGCGAAGCGCGCGCTTGCGGCCGACGGGATCGCCGATGCCGACCGCACCGGGATCACCGGCGGCTCCTATGGCGGCTATGCCACCGCCTGGGGGTCGACCTATTACTCGGACGAGTTCGCCGCGGGCGTGATGTTCGTCGGAATTTCGAACCAGATCTCGAAATTCGGCACCACCGACATCCCCTACGAGATGTATAATGTGCATAGCCGCGCCTGGCCGTGGGACGACTGGCAGAAGATGCTCGAAGTCTCGCCGATCTACCACGTTGACAAGGCCGAGACCCCGCTGCTGATCATGCATGGCGACAGCGACACGCGCGTCGCGCCGAGCCAGAGCTACGAGCTCTATCGCTCGATCAAGGTGCGCAAGCCCGAGACGCCGGTGCGCCTCGTGCTCTATCCGGGCGAAGGCCACGGCAATGCCCGCGCCGCCTCGCGCTACGACTACAATGTCCGCATGATGGAATGGTTCGACACCTACCTGAAGACCGGCGATCGCGACGCCGAGATGCCGGACCCGCGGCCCGAGCTCGATCTCGGCAGCGACGACGGCGAAAGCTGATCGATCAAGGGATTGGATCGAAAAAGGCGCGTTCCGACACGGTGCGCGCCTTTTTCTTTGCGCTCCTTGGACCCCGTGCATAGGCATCTGTCCCCATGAGCAGTCGCGCCCCCGCAAGTATCGTCGACGTCGCCATTGTGGGCGGTGGGCTCGCGGGCGGGCTGATCGCGCTGGCGCTTGCCAACAAGCGGCCCGAACTGCGGGTCCGGCTGTTCGAACAGGGCGCGACGCTCGGCGGCAATCATCGCTGGAGCTGGTTCGAAACCGATCTCGACGATCCGGCGAAGGTGTTGCTCGCGCCGTTTCGCAAGGCGGCGTGGGACGGATACATGGTCGGGTTTCCCGGTTACGACCGCGCGCTCGAGACCCCGTATCGCTCGATGGCGTCGCACGATTTCGACCGCGCGCTGCGCCGCGAACTGCCCGCAGGGGTGGTCCAGGCGGGGACCGAAGTGGTCTCGCTCGCGCACGATCACGTGCAGCTTGCCGACCAGACCCGCATTCCCGCGCGCGCGGTGGTGGATTGCCGCGCCGCCACGCCCTCGCGGCACTTGGCCGGGGGCTGGCAGGTCTTCATGGGGCGGCACCTGCGCACCACCCATCCGCACGGGATCGAGCTCCCCTTCATCATGGATGCGACGGTCGACCAGATCGGCGGCTTTCGCTTCGTCTACGTCCTCCCGCTGAGCGCGAACGACATCTTCGTCGAGGACACCTATTACCAGGACAGTCCGAAGCTCGACCGCGACGCGCTGTCCTCGCGGCTCGACGCCTATTGCGCGGCGCAGGGCTGGGATTACGGCATCGTCGGCCACGAGACGGGCGTATTGCCGGTCGTCACCGGGGGCGATTTCGGTGCCTTTCGGGCGGAGCAGTCCGCACATGGCGGGGTCGTGCTTGCCGGTGCGCGCGGCGGATTCGCCCATCCGCTGACCAGCTACACCCTGCCCTATGCCGCCGGTCTCGCCGGGCGTATCGCCGACAATGCCGACCTCCCCGGCGACCAGCTCGCGGCGTTGATCGATCGCGAGGCGCGCGAGCACTGGCGCGACACGAAGTTCTATCGCCTGCTCGGTCGGATGCTGTTCCAGGCCGCGCGGCCCGAGCAGCGCGTGCGGGTGTTCGAGCGGTTTTACAAGCTTCCCCCGCCGCTGATCGAACGGTTCTATGCCGGCAAGTCGACCCTGCGCGACAAGGCGCGCATATTGATCGGTAAGCCCCCCGTACCTGTATCGCGCGCAATCCCGGCCTTGCTTTCGGCAGGTCGCCCGATGCAAGGGAAGACAAGATGAACGCTCAAGCCCCCGTCCTCGACAAGCCCCGAATCCCCGAGCCCACCGGCAAGTCGGCCTGTGTCGTCGGGGCGGGTTTCGGAGGGCTCGCGCTAGCGATCCGCCTGCAATCGGCCGGGATCGCGACGACCGTGGTCGAGGGACGCGACAAGCCCGGCGGCCGCGCCTATTTCTGGGAGCGAGAGACCGACGCGGGCAACTTCACCTTCGACGCCGGCCCGACCGTGATCACCGATCCCGATTGCCTGCGCGAATTGTGGGCGCTGACCGGGCACGACATGGGCGAAGACGTCGAACTGATGGAAGTGACTCCGTTCTACCGCCTCAACTGGCCCGACGGGACCAATTTCGACTATTCGAACGACGAGGCGCACTTGCGCGCCGAGATCGAGCGCGTCGCCCCGGGCGACAATCCGGGCTACGAGGAATTCCTCGATTACTCGGCCCGCGTGTTCGAGGAAGGCTACGTCAAGCTCGGCCACGTGCCGTTTCTCGATTTCAAGTCAATGCTCAAGGCCGCGCCCGCGCTGGCCAAGAACCAGGCCTGGAACAGCGTCTACGCCATGGTCAGCAAGTTCGTGCAGTCGGAAAAGCTGCGTGAGGCGCTCTCGTTCCACACGCTGCTGGTCGGCGGCAACCCGATGGAAACCAGCGCGATCTACGCGCTGATCCACAAGCTCGAAAAGGATGGCGGCGTGTGGTGGGCGAAGGGCGGCACCAACCGCCTGGTCGCGGGCATGGTGACGCATTTCGAACGCCTCGGCGGGACGCTGCGGCTGGGCGATCCGGTGGCCGAAGTCACGACGATGGGCGCGCACGCCACGGGCGTCGAGACCGCAAGCGGATGGAGCGGCCATTTCGACGCGGTCGCCTCGAATGCCGATATCATGCATTCCTATCGCGACCTGCTGGGCAAGAACGCGCGCGGACAGAAATACGCCAAATCGCTCGCGAAGAAGCGCTTCAGCCCGAGCCTGTTCGTGGTCCATTTCGGCATCGAAGGCGCGTGGCCCGGGATCCCGCACCACATGATCCTGTTCGGCCCGCGCTACGAGGGGCTGCTCGACGACATCTACAAGCACGGCGTGCTGCCGCGCGATTTCTCGATCTACCTCCACCATCCGAGCGTGAGCGATCCCTCGATGGCGCCCGAGGGGATGAGCACTTTCTACGCGCTGGTTCCGGTCGCGCATCAGGGCAAGCTGCCGATCGACTGGGATGAGATGGGCCCCGAGCTCGAGGCGCGGATCCTCGCCGAGCTCGAACGGCGGCTGATCCCGGGTCTGAAAGACCGGATCGTGACCAAGTTTTCCTACGCGCCGAAGGATTTCGCGCGCGATCTCAATGCCCATCACGGCAGCGCCTTCAGCCTCGAACCGATCCTGACCCAGAGCGCCTGGTTCCGCGGCCACAATCGCGACGACGTGATCGACAATTTCTATCTCGTCGGCGCGGGCACCCATCCCGGTGCCGGCATCCCCGGCGTCGTCGGCAGCGCCAAGGCGACCGCGGGACTGATGCTGGAGGATTTGCACGCATGAAGCGTCTCGCCGTCTATTGCGGCTCGGCCACGCCCGAGGACCCGCGCTATATCGAGCTCGCGCGCGAGGTCGGGCGCACGCTCGCGACCCGCGGGATCGGGGTCGTCTACGGCGGCGGTCGATTGGGGCTGATGGGCGCGGTCGCCGATGCCGCGCTCGAGGCCGGCGGCGAGGTGATCGGCGTGATCCCCGAGGCGCTGGTGGGCTCCGAAGTCGCGCATACCGGTTGCACCCGGCTCGAAGTCGTGCCCGGGATGCACGAGCGCAAGAAGGCCTTCACCGACCTCTCGGACGGCTTCGTCACGATCCCCGGCGGGGTCGGCACGATGGACGAACTGTGGGAGGCGGTCAGCTGGGCGCAGCTGGGTTACCACCGGAGCCCGGTCGGTCTGCTCAACGCGTTCGGCTTCTATGACGGACTGCTCGAATTCAACGCCAAGATGATCGAGGTCGGCTTCATCCGGCCCGCGCACCAGGGCATCATCGTCGCGCGTGAGACGATCCCGGAACTCCTGACGGCGATGGCGGATTATGAGCCGCACACCCCGATTTTCGCGATGAAGGCAGACGACCTCTGAAACGACCCCGCTTACTCGCTCCCTCGCGCATCCTGCGAAAGACCCCGTCGGCCAAGGGCGGCGGGCGCAATCGCGATTACCTGGTGCAGGAAAGCTACTGGGCGATCCGCGAAGGCTCGAAGAGCTTCGCCGCCGCCTCGCGCCTGTTTGGGCGCGACACGCGCGAACGCAGCTGGTTGCTCTATCACTGGTGCCGCCGCTGCGACGACCTCGCCGACGGACAGGAGTTCGGTGGCGAGCTGTCCGAGGTCCACGACACAAAAGAGGCCGAGGACAAGGTCCAGGCGATCCGCGCGCTGACCCGCCGCGCGCTCGAGGGACAGCCGACGCTCGACCTCGCTTTCGACAGCTTCGGCATGGTCGCGGCCGAGGTCGGACTGACGCAGGACATGGCCGACGACGTGATCGCCGGTTTCGCGCTCGACGCGCAGGGCTGGCAGCCACGCACCGAGGCCGAGATGATGCGTTATTGCTACCATGTCGCCGGCGCGGTCGGCGTGATGATGGCGCGGGTGATGCAGGCGCCCGACGATGCCTGGGTCTTTGATCGCGCCTGCGACCTCGGGCTCGCCTTCCAGCTCGCCAATATCGCGCGCGACGTGGTCGAGGACGATGCGGCGGGGCGTTGCTACCTGCCGCAGGAATGGCTTGCCGAGGCCGATATCAAGCCGGGCGAACACGCCAAGCCGCACAACCGCTTCAAGCTTGCCGCGGTCGTGGCCAAGCTGGTCCGGATGATGGACCGGCACGCCGATGCCGCGCGGCTCGGCGCGGCTAGGCTCGGTTTCCGCGATCGCTGGGCGGTGCTGGCGGCGGCGCGAATCTATACCGCGATCGGGCGCAAGGTGCTCGACCGCGGCCAGCTGGCGTGGAACAAGCGCGTGGTGGTTTCCGGTCCGGAAAAGCTCTGGCATATCATCGCGGCCTGGTGGGAAGCTCTGCGCAACAACCCGCACGAGCCCGACCAGATGCCGATCTACAGCCGTGAACTGATCCGCCCGCTCAAGGGGTGGTGACGCGCTCGCTTGATGCGGAACGCGGGGGACGCTAGCGCCTCCGCATGATCGAAAAGCTCCTGATCGCCAATCGCGGCGAGATCGCCTGCCGCATCATCCGCACCGCGCGCGTGATGGGGATTGCCACCGTCGCAGTCTATTCCGATGCCGACGCCAACGCGCTGCATGTCCGCAGCGCGGACGAGGCGGTACACATCGGCCCCTCGCCCGCCGCCGAAAGTTATCTCGTCGGCGACAAGATCATCGCCGCGGCGAAGCAGACCGGCGCCGATGCGATCCATCCGGGCTACGGTTTCCTGTCCGAGAACGCCGGCTTCGCGCAGGCCGTGATCGATGCCGGGCTGGCCTGGGTCGGTCCCAAGCCGTCCTCGATCGAGGCGATGGGCTTGAAGGACGCTGCCAAGAAGCTGATGCGCGAGGCGGGCGTGCCGGTGACCCCGGGCTACGAGGGCGAGGACCAGTCGGTCGAGCGCCTGCAGAAAGAAGCCGACGCGATCGGTTATCCGGTGCTGATCAAGGCGGTCGCGGGCGGCGGCGGCAAGGGCATGCGCAAGGTCGATGCTGCGAAGGATTTCGCGGCTGCTCTCGAAAGCTGTCGGCGCGAGGCCAAGGCCAGCTTCTCCAACGACGAGGTGCTGCTCGAAAAGTGGATCACCTCGCCCCGCCATATCGAGGTACAGGTCTTCGGCGATAGCCACGGCAACGTCGTCCACCTGTTCGAGCGCGACTGCTCGCTCCAGCGCCGCCACCAGAAGGTGATCGAGGAAGCTCCCGCGCCGGGCATGGACGAGGCCACGCGCGAGGAAATCTGTGCTGCCGCAGTGCGCGCCGCCAAGGCGGTCGATTACGAGGGCGCGGGCACGATCGAATTCATCGCCGATGCGAGCGAAGGCCTGCGCGCCGATCGCATCTTCTTCATGGAAATGAACACCCGTTTGCAGGTCGAACACCCGGTGACCGAAGAGATCACCGGCGTCGACCTGGTCGAGTGGCAGCTGCGCGTCGCGGGCGGTGAACCGATCCCGCTCGAGCAGGACCAACTGTCGATCAACGGACATTCGGTCGAAGCGCGGCTCTATGCTGAGGATCCGACCACGGGTTTCCTGCCCTCCACCGGCAAGCTAGATCTGCTCGAACTCGACGAGGGCCTGGCGCGGATCGAGACCGGCGTCGAGCAGGGCGACCAGGTCAGCCCGCATTACGACCCGATGATCGCCAAGATCGTGACCTGGGGCGAAGACCGCGACGATGCGATGCTGCAACTCGCGACCGCGCTCCATGCGGTTCGCGTCTGGCCGGTGCGGACCAATGCGGCCTTCCTGCTCGCCTGCCTCAACGACCCGACATTCCGTGCCGGCGAGATGACCACCGGCCTGATCGCCGATCGCGGCGACGCGCTGACCGATGCGCCCGAATTGGGCGAGAATGAATGGCAGGTCGCCGCGCTCAACGAATTCGCGCCCTATTATCTCGCCAGCGAGCAGCCCGGTTCGGGACCGTGGGGTAGCGCCAGCGGTTTCCGCCTCAACCGCGATGGCAGTCCGCGCATCACGGTCCAGCATGGCGGCGAGGCGCGCACGCTCGAGCTCGAGGAATGCTTCAGCGCCACCGGGTTCGCCGCCACGATCGACGGCGGCTCGCTGGTTTACAAGGAAGCCCACCCCTTCCTCTTCAGCCTGCCCGGCTATGCCGGCGGCGCAGCCTCCGCCGCCGACGGCGCGGTCCTCGCGCCGATGCCGGGCAAGGTGATCGCGCTCGACGTGGCCGAGGGCCAGAAGGTCGAGGCGGGCCAGCGGCTGATGGTTCTCGAAGCGATGAAGATGGAGCACGCGCTCACCGCGCCGTTCGACGGGATCGTGACCGAGCTTTCCGCCAGCGAAGGCGCGCAGGTGCAGGTCGAGGCAGTGCTCGCGGTGGTGGAGCCCGAGGGCGACTAACCCCCTTCGCGCATGAACGCCGCAACGCCGTCGCGCTCGGCTCCGCTCATATGCAGGCCGAGCTTGCTGCGGCGCCACAACACGTCCTCGGCGCTGCGCGCCCACTCGGCTTCCTGAAGGTAGGCGATCTCGGCCTCGGTCAGTCCGGCACCGAAGTCGATGCCGAGATCGTCCCAGTTCTTCGCGCCTTCGAGCCACCATTCAGCACGCGTGCCGTAGGCACGCGCGATGCGGGTGGCGTCGGCGGGCGAAAGGAACGGGTACCGTGCGTTCAACTCGGCGATAAATGCCGGCTGCTCGGTCGCGGCGAAGTCGCCGCCGGGCAGTGCTGTCTTCGAGGTCCAGGGGCCGCCTCGGAGCGCGGGCAGACGTTTGGACAGCGCATCGACGGCTTCCTCGGCAAGGTGGCGGTACGAGGTGATCTTGCCGCCATAGACCGACAGCACCGGCGCGCCGTCGGCCTCGTCCGACAGCGGCAGTTCATAGCCGCGTGTCGCCGCCTCGGGGCGTCCCGATCCGTCGTCGACCAGCGCGCGCACGCCCGAATAGGTCCAGGCGATGTCGTTTCGCGTTACATCGCGGCGGAAGCTGCGATTGACGGCGGCGAGCAGGTATTCGGTTTCGCGCGCGTCGATGTGAACGTCTTCGAGCGACCCAGAGTGATCGGCGTCTGTCGTGCCGATCAGCGTGAAATCACCTTCATAGGGAATCGCAAAGACGATTCGCGTATCGGGCTGCTGGAGCAGGTAGGCGTATTCGTGCTCGAACAGTCTGGGCACGACGATATGCGATCCGCGAACCCGGCGGAGGCCGCGCGCGGGGACGAGGCCGGCGAGCCGATCGACGTCGTTCGCACCGGGGCCGCCGGCGTTCACGAGCGCGCGGGCCGAGAACTCTTCGCCGCCCGCTTCGATATGCCACAAGCCGTTTTCGCGCCGGGCCGCTGTCATTCGGCAATGGGTACGGATAACCGCGCCGCGCTCTTGCGCATCGACCGCGTTCAACACCACCAGCCGCGCATCGTCGACCCAGCCGTCCGAATATTCGAAGCCGTGGGTGTAATCGGCCTCGAGCGCCTCGCCCGCGACATGTCGGTCGAGGCGGATGCCATCTGCGCCCGGGAGCGTCCTCCTGCCGCCGATATGATCGTATAGCCACAGGCCGGCGCGCAGCATCCAGCGCGGACGTTGTCTCTCGTCATGCGGCAGCACGAAGCGCATCGGCCGCACGATATGCGGGGCGATCCGCCACAGCACTTCGCGCTCGCCCAGCGCCTCGCGCACGAGGCCGAATTCGTAATATTCGAGGTAGCGCAGGCCCCCGTGGACGAGCTTGGTCGAGGCCGAGCTCGTTCCGCTGGCAAGGTCACGCGCTTCGAGCAGCAGGACCTTCGCACCTCTTCCCGCCGCATCGCGCGCGATCCCGGCGCCGTTCACGCCACCGCCGATGATCGCCAGATCATAGGGGGCGATGTCGTCGGCCTCCGTCACGGCGTCTCCGGTTGGGGCGGACCGAACAGTTCTCCGCGTTCGGAAAAGAGCACGAAAGCGAGGCTGATGACCGCGGTGGCGAGCAATGCCAGCGCGAGCGGCAGCGCCGTCCCGTCATAGGCCTGGCCGATCACCGCGCCGAGCGCGGCGCCGCTCGTCATCCGCAGGAAGCCCTGAGCCGACGATGCCGCGCCCGCGATGTGGCGGAAGGGTTGCAGCGCGATCGATCCGAAATTGGCCCCGATAAAGCCGAGCAGGCTCATGTTCGCGGCCATCAGCGGGACGAAGGTCCACAGCGTCTCGCCCGGCTGGCTCGCGAACCATGCCTGCGCCGCGGCGACGGCGATGAACAGGAACAGCGCGAGGTGGCTCACCCGCCGCGCGCCGAAGCGTTCGACGATCCGCGAATTCGACCAGTTCGCGAGCGCCATGCAGCCCGCGCAGATCGCGAAGATCAGCGGGAACTTGTCGCCTGCGCCGAAGGCCTCTCCGATCAGTTGCTGCGAGGAGTTGATGAAGCCGAACAGCCCGCCGAAGACGAGTGCACTCCCGAGGGTGTAACCGATAGTCTCGCGCAGCGTGACCGCGTGGGTCATGTGGCGGACGATCTTGGGGATGATGATCGGCTGCCGATCTTCCTCGTGGAGCGTCTCGGCGAGGCGGGTATAAACCCACAGACTCATGCCAACGCCGGCGATCGCCATCGCGACGAAGATCATCCGCCAGTCGCCGACGATCATCAGGATACCCTGTCCGATGCTCGGCGCGACAGCGGGCACGAGCAGGAAGATGACGAAGATCAGGCTCATCATTCGCGCCATCTTGTCGCCGCCCACCTTGTCGCGGATGATCGCCGGGGGGAGCGCGATGATCCCGGCCGCGGCAAAACCCTGGATCGCGCGCAGCGTCACCAGCATCTCGAAACTGGTGGCGAGCGCGCAGGCGATCGACAGCGCGATATAGGCGGCCAAGGCGACGAACAGGACGGGGCGGCGGCCATAGCGGTCGGCGAAGGCGCCCGGCACGAGCGTGCCGATCCCCGCGGCGAGCAGGTATGCGCCGACGATGTACTGGCGATCGTTGCCGGCCGCTCCGAGATCGGTGGCGAGCGTGTCCAGCGCGGGGAGAATGGCGTCGATGCCGAACGCATTGAGCGCCATCAGCAGCGCCATCATCCAGATCAGCTCACGTTCGCCGACCGGCTTGCGCTTCGCGCCCCGGGGAGCGGGCCTGGTTTCTCCGCTCGGTTCGGAATTCGTTCGCATGTGCACAAAAGGGCAAGTGCAACCAACGGTTCCGCTTTGCAAGTGCCGACCCTATTCTCGCGTGCGATGGTGCAGATCGATTCCCCCGATATCGAATCCGACGAGGATGGGGAGGCCGCACAAGGCGGCCTGCGCAAGATCATCCATGTCGACATGGATGCCTTTTTCGCCAGCGTCGAGCAGCGCGACGACCCGGAACTGCGGGGCAAGCCGGTGGCGGTCGGCGGATCGTCGGGCCGCGGGGTGGTCGCGGCGGCGAGCTACGAGGCGCGCAAATTCGGGGTGAAATCGGCGATGCCCTCGGTCACCGCCAGGCGGCTGTGCCCCGACCTGATCTTCTGCAAGTCGCGCTTCGACGTCTATCGCGAGGTCTCGGGCCAGATCCGCGCAATCTTCCAGCGCCACACGCCGCTGGTCGAGCCGCTGAGCCTCGACGAGGCCTATCTCGACGTCACAGCCGACATCAACGGGATCGGCAGCGCGACGCGCATCGCGGAGATCATCCGCGCCGAAATCCGCGAGGCAACCCAGCTGACCGCGAGCGCGGGGGTGAGCTACAACAAGTTCCTGGCCAAGCTCGCAAGCGACCAGAACAAGCCCGACGGGTTGTGCGTGATCCGCCCGGGCGAGGGCGCCGCCTTCGTCCAGTCGCTGCCGGTCCGGCGGTTTCACGGGGTCGGGCCGAAGGGTGCCGAGAAGATGGCGAAGCTCGGGATCGCCACCGGCGCCGACCTCGCGGCGAAGGATCGCGAATGGCTGGCCGCGCATTTCGGGTCCTTCGGCGATTATCTCTTTCGGGCCGCGCGCGGGATCGACCTGCGCCCGGTGCGATCGAGCAGGATCCGCAAATCGGTCGGCGGCGAGCGGACCTTTTCCGAGGATATCCACGCTCCCGGTGAACTGCGCGACACGCTCGACCGGATCATCGACATCGTGTGGGAGCGGATCGAGCGCAACGAGGCCCGCGGCAAGACTGTCACGCTCAAGCTCAAGTACAATGATTTCCGCATCCAGACCCGCGCGCGCTCGCTGCCGCGCCCGGTCGATGACAAGGTGATGTTCGCGGAAGCGGCGCGCATCCTGCTCGAGGACGCACTGCCGCTTCCGCTGCCGATCCGCCTGATGGGGCTCACGCTGTCTGGTCTCGAAGGGGTAACGAAGACCAGGCGCGCGAGCGCCGCGGACCAGCTGGACCTGTTCTGAGCGCGGCCTAGGCGGCGATCGAATCGAGGAACCAGGCGCGCTCCTCGGCCATGTCGGTCCAGTCGTCGCTGAGCCCGTCGGTGGCGTTGTCGCCGGCCTTTTCCGCCTCGGCCTTCACCGCGCGAATCTGGTCGACCAGCGTGCGGTTGTCGTCGCGAAGCTCGCGGACCATCTCCTGCGGGTCGAATCCTGTGCGATCCTGGTCGGCGATCTGGGTTTGCTTGGCGATCGTTCCGATCGAGGTGAGCGTGGTACCGCCGTTCTTGCGCACACGCTCGGCGATCGCATCGGTCACCCCGATGATTTCCTGCGCCTGCTCGTCGAACAGCAGGTGCAGGTCGCGAAACCGCGGCCCTTGGACGTGCCAGTGGAAATTCTTGGTCTTGATGAACAATGCGTAGTGATCGGCGAGCAGCTTGTTCAGCTGCTCGTTGACGGCTTTTTTCGAGTTGTCGCCACTCTTGGCCATGATGGGGTCCCTTGTTTCGATTATATCGGTTTCACAAGGATAACGGGCCGGCGGAAAATCGGGTCCATCAATATTTGCGCTGTGGTTGATCGCCATAGACGATGGGCATTCGCCGGCTAATCGGGCAGGGCTTGCCACCCGAGCCAGAGCCCGACGACCAGCAGGACCACGGCGAAAATCCGCCGCCCGATGGCGATCCAGCGCGCGCGCGGATCGACCACGCCGAGCGCGCCGAGGCCAAGCGCCATCGTCCCGCCCGCCGCGCAGCCCATCGCGGCGGGTATCGCCGCGGCATAGGCTGCGCCGATTCCGAAGGCGAGGAAGCGCGCGGCATCGGTGATCTGGTGCGCGATCAGCACGAGGCTCGCCGCGCCGACCGAATGGGTCGGCTCCTTCGGCGCGCGCCCGGGGCGAAGCAGCAGCAGTTCGAGGCCCGAGAAGATCGCCGCCACCGCGCCGATGATATCGCGCGCATCGGGCACCAGCGCCGGGAGCACGTAGCCCGCGCCGTATCCCGCCAACGCCGAAGCCGCCCACCCGGTCACCACCCCGACTGGCAGCGCCGCGCCGTGCCCCTTCGCCGAGAGATCGGACACCAGCACCTGGTCCCGCGCCCCCATGGTGACGAGAAACGCAGCGACGAAAGCGAACATCAGCGCGGCCATGTTGACGCGCTACAGGCAAACGCCCGGCGATGGAATGGAATGTCGAGCGGGTGGAGATGGAGCGGGTGAAGGGAATCGAACCCTCGTCGTCAGCTTGGGAAGCTGCTGCTCTACCATTGAGCTACACCCGCGAGGCTGCCATCGGGCAGGGCGCGGGCTTTGCCGCGTGTGCGGGCCAGCGTCAATATCCAGCGACCAGGGCGGGAGCATTATGCGACAGGCGAGCGAGACCATCACAATCGAGACCGGCGGCAAGGGGTTTGTCGAATTCACCGACCGGCTGTGCGAATTCGTCGCGGAGAGCGGGATCGACACCGGGCTGCTCACCGCCTTCTGCCGCCACACCTCGGCCTCGTTGCTGATCACCGAAAACGCCGCCGGCGCGGTCAAGCGCGACCTCGCGGCGTGGCTCGAACGCGTCGCGCCGGAGGGCCCTGACTACGAACACGATTGCGAAGGGCCCGACGACATGCCCGCGCATTTGAAACAGGTCCTTACCGGCACGACGCTGTCGATCCCGGTCGCGCGCGGGGCGCCGGCGCTCGGCACCTGGCAGGGCGTGTTTCTCGCCGAACATCGCGCGGCACCGCACCGGCGCGAGATCGCGCTACATTTGTTGGGCGAATAGAGGGCTGACCAAAGGGCGGAAAATTGGTATCGCGCCGCCCATGCAGATCAGATCGCCTTCCTTCCGCCGCGCGATCCTCGCGCTTTTCGCCGCGTTTTTCTTCGCCCTGCCGCAGGCCGCGCAGGCGCAGGTCATGCTGTCGTTCCACAGCTTCAACGGCTCGTATTTCGGCGGCCGCTACCCGCACACCTTCATCGTGCTCGAAGGCTCGCTTGAAACAACCGGCCAGAAGATCAACGAGAATTACGGCTTTTCGGCCAAGAGCATCGGGCCTTCGGTGCTGATGGGTCCGGTCGAGCACGGGATCTTCGAGGAAGAACAGAAATACATCACCTCGACCAACCGCCATTTCACGGTGCAGATCAGCGACGCGATGTATCGCGCGGTGGTGCAGGAGATGAAGGTGTGGCGCGACGCGCCGGGCAAGGGCTACGATCTCGACAATCGCAACTGCATCCACTTCGTCGGCCGCATCGCGCAGATGGTGGGCATCAAGGTCAGCTATCCGTGGGAGCTGCGGCGCAAGCCCAAGGAATGGCTGAACCACGTTTCCAGGCTCAATCCGCGGCTAAACGCCAAGCAGATCCCCTGAATCGGCGGGTGGCTAGGCCCCGCGCAGGAACATGTTGATCGTCAGGCGGCCCTTCTTCGGATCGTCGCTCAGCGCTTGCGGGGCGGGGATAACGCCCGAATGGAGCAGCCTGCCGCGATAGAGTACGAGCCGGTCGGGTCGGGCCTCGACCTCGCCGATGATCTCGAAGCGATCGCTGTCGCCGTAATGGTAGCGTGCGGGCGGCTCGCCGTATTCGCGCCCGTCTTCCTCGAGCGCGGCATTGTAGGCGGGCTCGCGCTCCTCGGTAATCGTTTCGAAGCCGGTCCGCCGGTGGCGGTAGAAAGCGGTGCCGCCGCTTTCGGGGCCGAGCAGGTAATGCATCACCGCGATCACCTCGTCGCTCGCATGGTCGTAATGCGGGATCCGCTGGAGCGGGGCGAGCTCGTCTTCGGCGAGTGTGACCAGCGAGAAGGTCGACACGTCGAGCGCGAGCCGCTGGCGAAAGCCGAAGATACGCTGCATCAGCTGGAACATGAGGTCGCGGCGACGGTCGAGATAGGCCGGTTCGCACCAGGCGCGGATGCCGGGGTAGCTCGCCCCGCCTTCGCGATATTCGGCCGCGCGCCCGGCCGCGAGGAGTTGGTCAGCGATCCCGCTGAAGTCGTCGATCACCACCACCGGTTCGCGCTCGCGCCCGAACTGGTGGACCTTGACCGGGGTCTGTTGCCGCGTCGCCATGCGCAAGGCGTGGCGGGGAGCGGTGCGCAAGTCAAACGGCGAAGCGGAGCGGGCGTCTTCGGTGCCCGCTCCGCGCCCGTTCAGAACCCGAAGGCGAAGCCGACCTGCGCGGTGACCTCGTCGTCGCCGGTGTTGCTGGCGATCCCCGCGCCGATCGCGAAGCTGTCGCTGACGCGGCCGGTGAAGCTTGCGGCATATCCCTGCTCGCCGCCATGGGTGGCGACGTTGCCCGCGATGGTGAAGGCCTTGTCGGGCAGGGCGATCGCGCTCCCGAGCGCGGCGGCGGCGGCGATCCCGCCCATCGCCGAGCGGTCGAGTTGGTCGAGCCGGAAGCCGAGCGCATCGACCCGCCCGCCGAGCGCGGCGACGTCGGAAGACAGCGCCTGGAACTGCGCATCGGTGACCGCGGCGATATAGCCCATGTCGGCGCGCACGGCGGCGACCGAAGCTGCGGTCGCCACCTGCTGCTTGCCGAGCACGCCGTTGGCGTCGACCGTCACGACGTCGACCGGGCCTTCCTGCGCCGCGGTCGAGGCGTCGAGATCGCCGATCACCACCGACGATCCCGCCCCGCCGAGCACGACCTGGTTGGCGGCGGTGGTGACCGCAGCGTAGCCGATGGCGGTCGACTTGGCGTATTCGGCGCGCGCCTGTGTGCCGATCGCGGTCGCATTCTCGTCCCGGGCTTGCGCCTGGTATCCGACCGCGACGGCCTGCGCTGCGACGGTCGAACTCGCATAGCCGAGCGCGGTCGAGAAATTGCCCGAGGCGGCGGAGAACCCGCCGATCGCCGAAGAGCCGACCCCGGTGGCCCTCGATCCGGTGCCGATGGCGGAAGTCTGCACCCCGTCGGCGAAGGCCCCGCGACCCACTGCGGTGGAGCGCAGGCCTGCCGCCTCGGTCGCCGCGCCGAGCGAGGTCGATTCCTCGCCCGATGCCGCCGCGGCCGAGCCGAGCGCCGTGCCCTGCGTCCCACCGGCGCTCGCAGCGCTCGATCCCCCACCGATAGCGACCGAATTGCTGCGCGCGTCGATCGTGTCGATGCGGCTGGCATTGGTCGCGATGGCCGCAGCGTTGGTATCCGCTTTTCCGTCCGCGGTAGCGGCCAGCGCATGAGCATCGTCCGCGCGCGATTGCGCGGTATCCACTGCCGTGCTGGTCGCAAGCCCCGAAGTCGCACTCGCGATCGCGGTGTTCATCTGTCCGACCGTAGCGGCATCGCTGTCGCCCACGCCGTCGGTAATATTGGTGAGCCGCCGCGTAAAACCGTCGCCGGCGCCAGAGCTGCTTTCGGCCTTGCCGAAGGACACTTCGAGGTCGTTGCTCGCGACCGAGTTTCGCCCGATCGCTACCGAATCGACACCTGATGCCTGGGCGGCTTTGCCCAGTGCTGTGGCGCCTGCCGCGAAGGTGAGCGCTTCGGCGCCTACGGCAATCGAATCCTCCGTGTTTGCGCTGGCGGAATAGCCAAGAGAAGTGGCGGAAGGCGAGTTCACCCTGGCACCCATACCCACTGCCGTTCCATTGAAGCCCTGCACGTTGCTGCCACGGCCGAGCGCTACGGCATTGTCGGCGACTGCTTCTGCGCCGAGTCCGATCGCTATGCTCCCGCTTACCGTGCTCGAACTGCCCTTTCCGATCGCGATCGCTGCTTCTGCGGTAGCTTGAGCGTTATTCCCGATCGCAATTGCATCGTTGCCGCCGGCATTCGCCGCGGTGCCCGTCGAGTTCACCGCTACGTAGTCCGAACCACCCGAAGCCGCTGCAATCGCAGCGTTCATCTGCCCCAAGTTCACAGCGTCGGTCTCGCCGGTTCCGGCGGCCACATTGACGAGGCGCCGCGCAATGCCGTCGCCTGCCCCTACGGAACTTTCCGCGCGGCCGAATGAGACGGTAAGCGAGGTGTCCGCCTCAGACGAAGATCCGATCGCGACGGCATTGGCGGCGCTGACAGTTGCTGTATCCCCCAACGCCACCGAGTTGGCGGCCGTTACGTCCGAGGAGGCACCGATGGCGACTGAGGAGGCTCCATTTGCGCGTGCGCCCAAAGAGCTCGTCGAACCATCGTCAGCCGTATTACCTCCCAAGGCGATGGCCCCGTCGCCACTGGCGATGGCGCGCGCCCCTATGGCTATCGCCTTCGTCGATTCCACGTTTGCCAAGGCATTTTGCCCGATCGCGATGGCATAGTTAGAAAGTAAGTCAGCTCGGGCGGATCGACCGATGGCAATTGTCCCAGCCGCGTCCGAGTAAGAATACGATCCAATCGCAAGACTATCGATGGTGTTCGCATCCGCATCGTGACCAATGGCCACTGCACCCTCTCCAAGCACAAACGCGCGGGCTCCAACACTGACTGAATATCTTCCTCGAGCTTTGGCAAAAAATCCGATCGATGTCGCGTCGAAAGCGGCTTCGGTCGAAACCCCGAGAGCCGTGGAGCTCTGTCCTTCGGCAAGCGCGAATGCGCCGACTGCGGTCGCGTTGGTATCCTTTGCTCGCGATCGTGCGCCGATCGCTGTCGCGTTGCTTACGTCGGCATAGGTTCCCGCCGTACGGCCATCGCCGGCCGCGATTGCCATAAAACCGATTGCTACGGTTTTGCGTCCATAAGCAATCGATCGCGCGCCAATCGCCGTCGCGCCATCGGTGATGGGCGTGCCGGGCCCCACGTGTTCCGTCCTATGGGTCAGCGGAGTGATGTCGCCTACGTCATCCACCAGAGCAACCGCGACGGTCCCGCAAGCCGTATTACCGTCATTACTCTCGTCATAGCCTGGGTCCCCAACGGTGACTTCACCGCTCTCCTGGCCTGCTCGCGGTGTCGCAAGACCGCCGCTGCGAGCAGAACCGTCCGTATCCGCACGCTCTCCGTAGTCTCCTCCGACCCCACCGGCGCGGTTGTCGTTGTAGCTGTCGAGTAAGCATTCTTCCGCTTTTGCCGGAGCGGGCGTCACCAGTGCGGCGGTGGCCAGTACGCCGGCCGCGGTAGTGGTGAGCAGTTTGGTGGTGGTCATGCTGCGGTCTCCCTCGAGGCGACTTCGGCGGAGCTTCTCGCCGTCCCTGGCCGTGCTCCGGGCCGCGCTTCGGACGCAATTGTCTGGCAAATTTGACAATTCGCGCCACCTCCAACAAGTTCTAGCTTGACGGGGCGAGGGGACGAGGATGAGCCCGGAACTGTTCGATTTCCTGACCAGGCTGCATGCCGAGCCCGCCTGCGCGAGTCCGATGCCCGATGCCGCTGATCGGGCGGGGTCGCTGTTCTACGACTATCTCCACGCGGTCGGGGTCGAGCACTGCAATTACGGCGGCTTCGAACTGGGCGGCGGCACCCGGCTCGCGCCGGATCAGACGGTCGAGTTCAGTGGCACGCGCCTCTCTGCGACCTTCATCGAGGAATTCACCGAGGAGATGGCCGCGGAGGATTACGTGCTGCTGAAGGCGAACGCGCTCGATGATCGTCGCCCTTTTGCCGCCTTCGATATCGGGCTCGATACGCTCGACGAAGTCGAAGCTTTCAACCCCGCCTCGCGCCAGGTCCAGGTCGAATGCGCGCGCCATGGGATCGGCTACGGCACGGCGATCCTCGGCAATGCGCCGACCTCGCCGGGATCGGACGACCTGCGGTTCTTCGGCTTCGCCTTCGCCAATCGCGACCGCGCGGGCGGCGAGCATGTGCGCGCACGGATTTCGGAATTGCAGATCGCGGCCTTCGCCCTGCTCGACGGGATTGCGCCACGCCTGCATGCGACGGTGGAGGGCTTCGGTTACGACCTGACGGAGCGCGAACGCGATGTCCTGGGGGCGCTAGCCGGCGGTGCGCAGCGCCAGCAAATCGCCTGGCACTTCGATATCACGGTTCACACGGTCGACATGCATCTTTCCAATTTGCGCCGCAAAATGCGCGCCCAGACTCTCGCCGAGGCGGTGGCAAAGGGATACCGTTACGGCATCCTGTGACGCTGGACGCGGGCTCGCTTAACCCCTACACCCGGGCCATCCCCGGGGAGCCAGGCCGGCTGAGAGGGGTGGGATAGTCTCCACCCGACCCGTCGAACCTGAACCGATTAGCATCGGCGGAGGGAGTGGCTGGTC
This sequence comes from Pseudoblastomonas marina, assembly GCF_034374265.1. NCBI lineage: Bacteria > Pseudomonadati > Pseudomonadota > Alphaproteobacteria > Sphingomonadales > Erythrobacteraceae > Pseudoblastomonas > Pseudoblastomonas marina. The sequence continues at coordinate 2,773,853 of NZ_CP139718.1, forward strand.
TGGTTGCCAGGAAACCGCTTCCGCTCCGCCTCAAGGAGTAGCAGCGCATGGCCGACATCAACTCGCATATCGAAATCGGCGTCACCACCGGGCCGATCCGCGGCAGCCGCAAGGTGCATGTGGCGGCGAAAAGCGGCAGCGGCGTACGCGTCGCCATGCGCGAGATCGACCTCGAAGGCGGCGAGCCGCCGGTGCGCGTCTACGACACTTCCGGCCCCTACACCGATCCCGACGCCGCGATCGACATCAACAAGGGCCTCCCCCAGCTGCGCCGAGACTGGATCATGGCGCGCGGCGATGTCGAGGAATACGACGCGCGCGAAGTCCGTCCCGAGGATAACGGCCAGCTGGGCCCCGATCGCAGCGGCGGCGTGCCCGGCTATCCCAACGTCGTGAAGCGCCCACTGCGCGCGAAAGCGGGCAAGAACGTCAGCCAGATGCACTATGCGCGGCAGGGCATCATCACGCCCGAGATGGAATATGTCGCCGAGCGCGAAAACCTCGGCCGCGAAATGCTGCGTGATGAAGCCGCGCGGTTCGAGGCGCGCAATGACGGCCAGCCCTGGGGCGCAACGCTGCCCGATTACGTGACGCCCGAATTCGTCCGCGACGAGGTGGCACGGGGCCGCGCGATCATTCCCAACAACATCAACCATCCCGAGACCGAGCCGATGGCGATCGGGCGCAACTTCCTCGTCAAGATCAACGCCAATATCGGCAACTCCGCCGTGGCCTCCGACGTCGCGAACGAAGTCGACAAGATGGTCTGGTCGATCCGCTGGGGCGCGGACACCGTCATGGACCTCTCCACCGGTCGCAACATCCACGACACCCGCGAATGGATCATCCGCAACTCGCCCGTCCCGATTGGCACCGTGCCGATCTATCAGGCGCTGGAAAAGGTCGGCGGGATCGCCGAGGACCTCACGTGGGAGATCTTCCGCGACACGCTGATCGAGCAGGCCGAACAGGGCGTCGACTATTTCACCATCCATGCCGGCGTGCGACTGCCCTACGTCCCGATGACCGCCAAGCGCGTCACCGGCATCGTCAGCCGCGGCGGCTCGATCATGGCGAAATGGTGCCTCGCGCATCACAAGGAGAGCTTCCTCTACGAGCGCTTCGACGAGATCACCGAGATCATGAAGGCCTACGACATCGCCTATTCGCTCGGCGACGGGTTGCGCCCCGGCTCCATCGCCGACGCCAATGACGAAGCCCAGTTCGCCGAGCTCTACACGCTGGGCGAGCTCACCAAGCGCGCCTGGCAGCAGGACGTCCAGGTGATGATCGAAGGCCCCGGCCACGTGCCGATGCACAAGATCAAGGAGAACATGGACAAGCAGCTGGAGGCGTGTGGCGAAGCGCCGTTCTACACGCTTGGCCCCCTCGTCACCGATATCGCGCCGGGATACGACCACATCACCAGCGGCATCGGCGCGGCGCAGATCGGCTGGTACGGCACCGCGATGCTCTGCTACGTCACGCCCAAGGAACACCTCGGCCTGCCCGACCGCGACGACGTGAAGGTGGGCGTGGTGACCTACAAGCTCGCCGCCCACGCCGCCGACCTCGCCAAGGGGCATCCGGCGGCCAAGGTCCGCGACGACGCGCTGAGCAAGGCGCGCTTCGAATTCCGCTGGCGCGACCAGTTCAACCTGTCGCTCGATCCCGACACCGCCGAGCAGTATCACGACCAGACCCTCCCCGCAGAAGGCGCCAAGACCGCCCACTTCTGCTCGATGTGCGGGCCCAAGTTCTGCTCGATGAAGATCACGCAGGAAGTGCGTGAATTCGCCGCCAAGCAGAACTCCGACAGCTATCTCGCCGCCACCGCGCCGAGCGAGAAGGCGGAAGAGGGCATGGAGGAAATGGCCGAGAAATACCGCGAGGGCGGCGACCTCTACATGCCGAGCAAGTAACGGCGCGTCGGGGCTGCTGGCGTTGGACGCGTACCTGCTCTTCTTCGTCGTGGTCCTCGGCGTGAACCTGCTGCCGGCCTTCGGGCCGCCGACCTGGTCGATCATTGCGCTGTTTGCCTTCAGCGGCGAGATCGAACTCCTGCCGCTGGTCGGGCTGGGGGCGCTGGCGGCGGCGACCGGGCGCTTCCTGCTCGGCCATGCGACCCGCGCGCTGGGCAAGCGCTTCCTGTCGGCGCGGTTGCGCGCGAACCTCGACGCGGCGCGTCAGGCGCTCGAGCGGCGCCGCCGCAGCGGGATCCTCGCGCTCGGGCTGTTCGCGCTCTCGCCGGTGCCGTCGGCGCAATTGTTCGAGGCCGCGGGGCTCGCGCGGCTGCCGCTCCTGCCGTTCACCGTGGCCTTTTTCGCCGGGCGGATCGTGTCCTATTCGATCTACGGCCTGACTGCGCGCGAGCTCGGCTCGACCGACATGGGCGAGGTGCTGCGCGAGGAGCTGACCAGCCCGCTCGGCATCGCGCTGCAGGTGGCGATGCTCGTCGCGCTGGTGCTGCTCGCGCGGATCGACTGGCGCAAGCGGCTGGGGCTCGGCCCGGAAGATGCGGAGGGTAAAGCGAAGGAAGGCGGCGCGCCCTAGCGCTTGATCCAGCTCTTCGCCTCGTCGAGCTCGGCCACCGGGAACAGCCGGAACTCGTACGGCATCAGCGGGGCGAACAGGCGCGCCGCGCGTGCCATCCATTCGACGTCGGTCACCAGCGCCACGCGGCGGAAATCGGTTAGGTGGCCGAAGTCGAACTTGGTATCCTCCCACGCGGCGTCGCCGGTATAGGTCGCATAGTCGTCGTCGAGCACCACCAGGCATTTCAGCTTGTCGTGCTCCTTGAGCTTCTCCTCCACCATCGGCTTGAGCGTCTCGCGATAGTCCTCGCCGGTGATGATCCCCACCGCGCGCACCGCCACGACATCGCGCGGCAGGCCCTCGATCGGCTCGAACCGGCCCGGATCGTCGGCTTCGGCGCGGGCCCAGGCCTTGGCGTCCTCGAGCTTGGCGGAGGGGAAGCGGCGGACCTTGGCCGAGACGAAGAAATTGGCGATCTCGGGTGCGATCGAGAGCAGCGGGGAATCGCCCACCACCGCGACCTTCCTCACCACCTTCTGGTGAACCCTGACGAAATTGAAATGGCTCGAAAGGGCGCCGAGGCTGTCCCAGTGCGGCAGCTTGTCGAGCACGATGACGAGGTTGGGCACTGCATCGGTCTCGTTGATCCGCGTGTCGATCGCCGCGGCGAGCCCGGCGAAATCCTCCTTCGACAGCGCGCCCTCGGGACGCAGGATCACGAACCCTTCATGCGTCTGGTCGATATCAATCATGGACTGGCTCCTTCCGCTGCGGTGCCCCGTTATCCGCGCCCGGAGCCGCCCTGTCATTGCGCTGGATCAAATAGGACCGCCATTGCCCGACCGGTCACAGTTTCCACCGCGCAGTCGAACCCACCGACGGCACAAGCCGGGAGATCACCGTGTGGGACGAAACGGCGGGCGGGATGGAGCTGACCGAGTGCAGGCAGGTGGGTGCTGGGGAATGAGGGCGTGCGATTTGGATTGACCGCGCCGGTGAAAGGGCAGACACCCCTGCACGGGCCGCGCCTCCAAGAGAGAGGACGCATGCCATGTCCGCTACCCGCCTGCTGCAAATCCTGCTCGTCGCCTTCGGAACCGTGTTCTGCCTTATCTGGCCCTTGTCGATCGTGTGGCCTGCGGGCTGGACCTGGCACGAGGGGCCCGCCACGGCCTCGCATTATTACGTGATGATCCTCGGCGTCTATGCGACGCTGGGCGTGTTCCTGATCGCCGCCGCGCGCGCTCCGCTCGCCCATGCCTCGCTGATCTGGTTCACGGCGATCTCCAGCGCGGTCCACGCGGTGATCATGGCGTTCCAGGCAATGGGCGATCCGATGCAACGCGGCCACCTGCTGGGCGATGTTCCCGCGCTGCTGCTGGTCACGCTGGCCTTCGCCGTGCTGTTGCCGAGAGCCCAGCGCGAGGACCGGGCGGCGAGCGCCTCGCCCGCGTGATCTAGGCGCCGGTGCAGAGGTCGTCGGCGGCCACGCTTTCTGCCTCGAGATCGAACTCACCGACGGCACGCGCGGGGACGTGACCGTCTGGGACAACCCGGCGGAGGGGATGGAACTGACCGACCGCCGCGAGATCGAGTGAGGGGAGGGGGCAGGCCTACCGAGGAAACGCAAAAGGGAGGGGGCCGGCGATGATCTCGTGAAAGCCGATGCTTGCCTCGCGCAGTGTTTCTTTCTTCAACACATAGCGCGTGAAACCTAGGAGTGTTGAGCTAGCCGAAGTCCCCTTTCTGGGCGCGATCCAAACGCCATTCGGCAGCATCAACTATGGATTGTTTGAACAAGCTTCGGTGCTTGGAAACGATTGCCTCGAAACTGACATCCAGTTTTTGTGCTTGAGCGAGGGTTTTCAGACCCTTTTGAATCTTACTGTCAGCCATCAGTCTGCTCAATGCTTCGACTGGTCCATGTGACTCAATCATTCGGTGCGTATAAGTGGCGTATCCCCCGATCAGCCGCTCGTACTCGTTAATAGCTATCGCGATGTCGCGGCGTAATGCTGAGTCGTCCATATTATTCTCCGGACCAAAACAGGCAGCTTTACAAACCCGATACCTAAATCACATGAGGGTTTTGAAGACACAATACCAATTCTATGGCCCCATCCCCACCAGCACCCGGTCCAGCGCCTGCAGGAAATTCGACCGATCCGCCTTGCTGAACGGCGCCGGGCCGCCGCCCATGCCGTCCATCCCCGCGCGGAGGTCTTCCATGATCGCGCGGGTGGCGATGGCGCTGCCGATGCTGGCGGCGTCGAATTCGTTTCCGTCGTGTTTGAGCACGCGCGCGCCCGCCTTGAGGCAGCGTTCGGCCAGCAGGATGTCGGCGGTGATCACCACGCTGCGGGCGTCCGCGTGCTCCGCGATCCAGTCGTCCGCCGCATCGAAGCCGTCGCTCACCACCACGCGCCTCACCCGCTCGCTCACCGGCACGCGGAAGGGGCTGTTGCTGACAACGCGGACCTGCGCGCCGTAGCGCTCGGCGACGCGGTAGATCTCTTCCTTCACCGGGCAGGCATCGGCATCGACCAGGATGGTTGGGGTGGTGGTCTCGGGGGCGCTCATGGTCCCTCGTCTAGGCGTGCGCGAATCCGCTGCAAAGGGGAGCCGAACCCCGTCTCGACCGTTGATGGGGTAAAGCACAAGAGGAGGTCCCCATATGCAGGTGCAGTTCAATTCCGACAGTTCGGTCATGGGCACGGAAAACGTCGCCGAGCGGATCGAGGCGGCGGTTCGCGAGAAACTCGCGCGCTTTGCCGAGCGGCTGACGCGGATCGAGATCCATGTCCGCGACGAGAACGGGGCCAAGGGCGGCGCCGACGACAAGGCCTGCACGATCGAGGCGCGGCCCGCGGGCGGTCGCGCGATCGGGGTCACCGAGCACGCCGCCAAGGTCGACGATGCCGCGCGCAAGGCGGCGGCGACGCTGGCCCAGCGGCTCGACCGGCATTTCGGGAAGAGCGACCGCAACAACCACGCGCCCCGCCCTGACAAGGTGCTGTAGGGCGGCGCAACTATTTCGGAACGCGCGCGAATCCCCGCCCGTTGCCTCCCCAAAGGAGGAATTCATGGCACGCAACACAGGCGACGATCACCGCATCGGCTCGGTCGAGGACCGGACCCAGGTGAAGAATCCCGCGACCGGCAAATGGACCAAGCGCAACCGCGAGGAAGGCTCGACCGAGGCCGGGCAGTTCATGGACGCCAAGGCCGACGACGAACCGTTCAAGGGCGTCGCCAAGGAGCCCGACGCGCGGCGCACCGAGTGATGCCGGCCAACCGACCCTGCCGACAGCGGAGATAGCATCATGTCCGACGACCAGCCCTCACGCGTGCTCGACGACCGGCGCGAGCGACGGCGCCTGCCGCTGGTCGGGCTGGTGCTGACCGCGCTCTACCTCGTCGGGCTGGTGATCTATCTTGCCGTGCAGGGACAGAATCCCGCCGAGCTGAGGCTCAACGAGCTGGGCGATTTCCTAGGCGGGGTGTCGAGCCCGCTGGCCTTCCTGTGGCTGGTGCTCGGCTTCTTCCAGCAGAGCCGCGAGATCCGCCTGTCGTCGCAGGCGCTCCACCTGCAGGCTGCCGAAATGAAGCGCTCGGTCGACGAACACCGCAAGTTGGCGGAGGGTGGTCGAAGCAATGATTAGGTGTTTGGGGCGAACCGTGCTAAATGGCCCTTGCTGACGTCGAAATTTGCGACGGATGTCGAGATTTGATTACCGCCGCTTGCCCGTTTCTTCGGGCCCCGGCGTAAACCAGGCGACGATTTCCTTTCTTCGGACGATTTGAAGCACGACCCGTTGGGCATCCCGCCCTCCGGGCACACAAGCGTTCTCGAAAGGAACCCATTATGTCGAAGACCGGCACCGTAAAATTCTTCAACCAGGACAAGGGCTACGGCTTCATCCAGCCCGACGACGGCTCGGCCGACAGCTTCGTGCACATCACCGCCGTGCAGGCGGCGGGCATGACGTCGCTCGATAAGGAGCAGCGCCTCAACTACGACGTCGAGCAGGGCCGCAACGGCAAGGAAAGCGCCGTGAACCTCTCGGCCGCCGACTGACGAATTTCTAGTCCCCTCTCGCTCCGGCGGGAGGGGATTTTTCCTTGCCGAACCACGGAGAGCTCATGGCGCAGACCTACGAATTCTATGCCGAACGCGCGGCCGCCGCCGAGGCCGCCGCCGACAATGCCACGCTCGACAATGTCCGCGAGCGCGAGATGCGTTCCGCCAAGACCTGGACCGCGCTCGCCGACCAGGCGCGCCGCGTCACGCTCCAGCGCGAGAAGACCGAGCGCGAGAAGGCCGAGGCCCGCGCGGCCGAACAGGGCTGACCGCTCCCGAAGCCGCGCCCTCGCGGCTTTCCTACCGCGGCGATCTGGGGCACTATGCCCGCATGACCCAACCAACCGCGACAGACCGCCCGAACCGCACGCTTCCGACGGGTGCGGCACGCCGCCGTTTTTTCTTCCCTGAACAGTGTAACACCCGGTCCATGGCCCGCCTTTGCGTGGGGATGGCAGGGCTCGCGCTCGCCGCCTGCGCGCCCGACAGCGCCACCGACGGCGATCGCGCCGCGCCGACCTTCGACGGGATCGCGGCCGACGAGACCGTGAACTTCACCGGCACCGAGCCGTTCTGGGGCGGCGAGGTGCGCGGCGACACGCTGACCTATTCGACCCCCGAGGACATCGAAGGCACGCAGATCGCGGTGTCGCGCTTCGCCGGGCTCGGCGGAGTGTCGTGGAGCGGCGAGCTCGACGGGCAGCCGTTCGACCTCTCGCTGACCGAAGGCGAATGCTCGGACGGGATGAGCGACCGGACCTATCCCTTCGTCGCCACGCTGTCGGTGCGCGGCGAGACGCGGCGCGGCTGCGCGTGGAGCGAGGCGCGTCCGTTCGAGGGGCCGGCAAACCCGTGATCGGGCCGGTCCCCGCCTGGCCGCGCTGGCTCGGGCTGGCGGGCCTCCTGCCGCAACTCGCCTGCCTCGCCGCGTTGTGGTTCGGCCCCGACGGCTGGCGCTGGACCGCACAGGCGCTCGCCTGGGCCTATGCCGCGCTGATCTTCAGCTTCCTCGGCGGATTGTGGTGGGGCATCGCCGCCTCGCGCATGCACGAGGGCGAGCGGGTGCCGGGCTGGCTGTGGGGTGCGAGCGTGGTCCCGAGCCTGATCGCCTTCGCCAGCTTCGTGCCATGGGTGATCGGCGCGCCGTGGCCCGATCCCTCGCTGCTGGTGCTCGGGGTCGCGATCGTGGGGAGCCTCTGGGTCGACCGCCGGATCGCGCCGAGTGCGCCGCACTGGTGGATGCGGCTGCGCGTCCCGCTTTCGCTCGGCCTGGGACTGTCGAGCGTGCTGATTGCCTTGGCCTGACAGCGTGATTGGCTGAGCCGATCAGCGCGGAACGCTGGTGTCGCGCGTTCGTTGTTAGCCCGAACCGCAGAGGCCCGGTCGAACCGGCCCGAAGCGGGGCGACCCTCCCAAGACAGAAGGACCCAAGATGAAACCGATTACCCTTACGCTTGCCGCCGCTTCTGCCCTCGCGCTCGCCGCCTGCGCCGAAGCGCCCGACGAAGCCGAAACCGACATGGCTGCCGAAGAAGCGGCGCCGGTCGAGGATACGGCGATGACCGAAGGCACGATCGTCGAGGTCGCGCAGGGCAATGAGGATTTCTCGACCCTCGTCAGCGCGGTGACCAGCGCCGAACTGGCCGAAACGCTGTCGGGCCCCGGGCCCTACACCGTGTTCGCTCCGACCAACGCCGCCTTCGCTAAGGTGCCGCAGGCCGCGCGTGATCAGCTGATGAGCGAAGCCGGCAAGGAAGATCTCGCGGGCATTCTCACCTACCATGTCGTGCCGGGCGAGACGAACGCCGCCACGCTGACCTCCGCGATCGAGAATGCAGGCGAGGCCGGCTACACGCTGACGACCGTGAACGGCGCCACGCTGACCGCGACGGTGCAGGACGGCAATGTCGTGCTGACCGATGCCGCGGGCAATACCGCCATGGTGACAGCAACCGACGTCGCCGCCTCGAACGGCGTGATCCACGTCATCGATACGGTGCTGATGCCCGAGTAACGGCAAGCGATCCCCAATCGGAAAGGGCGGCGCCTCGGCGCCGCCTTTTTCATGTGGGGCTCAATCGCTATTGATGCCCGCGCGTTCGAGCTCCGGACCGAGCCTTCCGGTCAGCCAAAGCCACCACATCCTGAAATCGGCGGCGAGGCTCCACAGCGGATAGGTGAATGTGGCCGGCCGGTTCCGCTCCACGCGGAAATGCGCGATCCAGGCGAAGAAGTACCCTGCCAGCGGCATGGCGATCAGCCACCCCCAGCGCCCGGTGGCAAGCGCGAAGACTGCAATCGCCACCACCAGCGTGGTCCCGACATAATGCAACGCGCGCGTCGCCGGCTTGCTGTGTTCGCGCAGGTAGAATGGCCAGAACGACGCGAAGTCCGAATAGGCGCGCTCCCCGGACATCAATAGAGCCCCGGAATTTCCCATTGCGCGCCGCTCCGCTTGCCGGGCTGCGGCTGCAGGAACACCCTGTTGTCGGCGCTCAACACGCTCTGGCCTTGGGCTTGCGTGGTGATTGGCGTGCACGAACGTCCGCCGAGGAAATCGAGCGCGGCCTTGATCGAGGCCTCGTTCGGATTGCCGAACGGCGTGAAGATGTCATCGCCCGCGCGACAGGTATTCGGCATCACGCTGGCGAGGCCGGTGAAGTATTCGCCCTGGCCGTTGCGGTTCTCAAGCTTCAGCGAGACGACCCGCAGGCGATCGTCGCAGGCGGTGATGTCGAACGCTTCCTGGCCGACCGGCTTGCCGAAGCTGTTCGACCCGACCAGCGCGAGTCCGTTGCCGAGCACGGGGATCATGTTATTGGGCACGAATTCGGAGGCCGAAGCCGTACCGCCGGTGCTGATGAACGCGATCTTGGTCGCGTTGATCGCCTGCGGTTGCGAGGAGAAGTTGATGTTCTCGTTCTCGCTCGCGCGCGACGGGCGGAAGCTTATCCGACTCATCAGGCTGCCGGCCTGGCTGCGCGCCAGCAGGTCGGTCAGCAGCACGCCCATCGAAACGAGGCCGCCGCCATTGTAGCGCAGGTCGACGATCACCTCGGTTACGCCCTGATCGCGGAATTTCTGGAACGCGTCGCGGATGTTGGGTTCGACCGTTTCCGAACCGAAGGTCCGGAGATTGAGGTAGCCGACTTTCTTGCCGCCATCGTCGAGGACGAGCGCGCCGTAACGGTCGGAAACCGGGTCGAGGTTGTAATTGGCCTTGGCCACCGTAGCGGTGATTTCCGCGCCGCCGAGCGGACGGAACCGCAGGGTCCGCGAGGTGCCGGGCGTGGACGGGCCGAGCGCGTCGCTGACCGCCTGCGCGCCGCCGCTGGCAAACAGGGCGGCGACGGTGGTGCCGTTGATCGCGAGCAATTCGGTCCCGCGGTCGAAGCCCGCCGCGAAGGCGGGGGCGTTCTCGAACGCCTCGGCGATGAACACGCGGGCATTGGACGTATCGTAGACAAGGCGAATGCCGAAGCCTGCGGTGGCCCCGGATTCGATCCGCGCATTTTCTTCCGCGATCGAGGTGACGTAGCTGAAGTAACGATCCTTGTCCTGTGCGCGGGCAGGCGCGACCAGCGCGTCGATATAGGGCTGGATCGCGTTGAATTGCGACCGATTGACCGAGGTGTCGAGCAGGTTGGGGAACAGGTAGTTCGTATTGAACACGTTGAAGGTCGTCGCGAGGCGGTTCTGGATCGAACAGGTCGCCACGGTGGGGGTCGGCGTGGGGGTCGCCCCGGTCGGGGGAGGCTCGTCGCCACCGCACGCGGCGACCAGTGCGGCGCAGGCGGTGGTAAAGGCGAAGCGGCTGGTGCGCGTGCAGGCGCGGAGCTTGGCAAGAGCCATGATGTGCGATCCCCTAGATAACTTCCCGTCAGGATGCGGGAGCTAGCGACCCGAAGCAATATGGAAAATGAACGGGATCGTCCCCACGTCGTTGCGCATTGATGGGAAAACCGGGCGTTGCAGGCTATCCACCCTCGACCGGGGGAGGCTCATCCAGCTACGCCCCCTGCAGATAACACGAAGAGGATCACGATGACCGATTGCCCCGCTTGGCTGGCGGAAAAGCTGCCCGAAGCGAAGCCGCACCACGCGCAGCTCGCTGTCGCGCAATATGCCGATGCCGAAACGCTCGACGTGGACGGTTTCACGCTGACATCGGCCGCTTTCCAGAATGGCGGTGCGCTCGATCCGTGCTTCACGGCCGACGAGGAAGACGCTGTCGCCCCACCGCTCGAATGGACCACGCCGCCTGCGGGAACCGAAGAACTCGTGCTCGTCGTTCAGGATCCGGCGGGGCGTAACGACCAGCCGCATCTGCACTGGCTTGCTTGGGGCTTCGCGCCGCAGCAGGGTAAGCTGCTCGAGGGCGAAAGCGCACCATTCGCCGGCAAGAATGCCGCGGGCAATTCCGAATGGCTCCTGCCCAAGCTCGATATCGGCGATCCGGCGCATGATTACGTGTTCCAGCTGTTCGCAATCGATCGTCCGCTCGGGCTGATGCCCGGCGCGGGCGCGGACGAAGTCTTCTCCGTGCTCGATGGCAACGTGCTCGGCGCAGCGGTGCTGACCGCGAAATACGAGCCCGAGGATCTCGACGATCTGCTCGGCGATGACGCGGCCGCAGCCGGCGATGATCTCGATTGGGACGCCGAGGCGTAACCCCCCTTGCGAGGAAACTGGGGGGAAAACGCCCCCCTGCCTCGACCGCGACTTGCCACAGGCGTATCGCAAAGTCGCCAAATTATAGGGAGACTACACAATGGCCGCCAAGAACAACGCACTCGCCAAGCCGGTGAACCTTTCGCCGCAGCTCGAAGAGGTGGTCGGCAAGGGGCCGATGCCGCGTAGCCAGGTGACTTCGAAGGTGTGGGAATACATCAAGAAGCACGACCTGCAGGCGTCCGACGACAAGCGCATGATCGAGCCCGACGCCAAGCTGGGCGGCGTGATCGGCACCGAGAAGATCTCGATGTTCAAGATGACCGCCGCGGTGTCGAAGCACCTCAGCTAAGTCGTCAAGGCAATCAAATGACTGGGCGGGTGCGGCCTCAGCGGCTGCGCTCGCCCTTTTTCTTGGGTGCGAACGGCCAATCCACCGCCTTCGAGACCCACAGCGCCAGCCAGACCAGCAGCGGTTGCGCGAACATGCGCGGGACGTGGTAGCCGAGCCCCCAGCCACCGTCCGGACGCGCCATGTCCATCTCGAAATGGTTGATATTTGCAGGAAACACACAGGCGGCATAGAGCGCGAGTCCCCAGCCGCCGGCACGGCGCAGGCGGCCGGACCATGGCTGGAGCAACGCGATCGCGCCCGCCAGCTCGGCCACTCCGGTGAGGGCGATGACGGCGTCCGGCAACGGGACCCAGCCCGGCGTGATGGCAAGGAATGGGGCCGGATCGACGAGATGGCGAAAGCCGGCAAAGGCATAGAAGGCAGCGAGAAGCCAGCGCAGGCCCGTGCGGATCACGCTGCACTCTCGCCGGGCGCCCAGCCGGGCGGCGCAAGCTCGAAACCGTCGAACTCGAAGCCCGGCGCGACCACGCAGCTGACGAGGACATAGCCATGCGCCCCGTCCGCCGCGGTTCGCGCCGCCTGCCAGTGTCCGGAAGGAATGACGTGCTGGACCTGATCGCCGGCGAGAATGTCCGGACCGAGACGGTGTTGTGTCGTCGGCCCCGAATCGGTCGTCGCGACTGACAGTTCGAGCGGATCGCCCGCATGCCAGAGCCAGATCTCAGTCGCATCCACCCGGTGCCAATGCGATGCCTGGCCCGCCTCGAGCAGGAAATGGATCGCGGTGGACCCTGCGCGGGCGCCATGGTCTGCCGGTGCCCGCCAGGTTTCGCGATACCAACCGCCTTCGGGGTGCGGCTGCAGCGACAGCCGTTCGATCAGGTCCCCTGCATTCGCCATGCTGGGGGAGTTAGCGCCGGCTTTCGAGTTTGGACAGGACCCGGACGAAAAAGGCGGTCGACCAGCCGAGCATGAGCACGCCGATGATCCCCTCCGATGCCGCGATCATTCGCCAGCTCGGATCGATGTAATTGTCGGTGAAACCGAGCGTGGCATAGGTGATCGACGAGAAATATATCGCGGTGTCGAGGTCGGGCACAGCTCCGATTGCCGAGTAGAGGAAGGCGAAGGCCCAGATTTCGGCGAAGTGCAAGCCGAAGATCGCGAGAACGATACCCACGACCACGATCCCGCCGCGGATCGAGAGTGGCTCGTACCGTTCGAACCGATAGTGGCGTTCGGAACTTCCTTCTTTCTCGCGCTCTTCCGCATTCTGCTCGCGCGTGAGCAAATTGCTGAGCGAGAACAGGCCGACCCCGTGGATCAGCACCGCAACGACGATCATCACCGCGCTGAGTGCCAGCTGCGACGTCATGGACGGTGTCAGGCTGAACAGGTGGCTCCCCTCGGCGCCGATATCCATGTCAGGTCTCTTCGGGGGTGCGACCCCCGGCCATCAGGCGATGAACTGGCCGCTGGTTGCTCGAACGGTCGGAGGCCGAAGCGCTAGCTTGCCGGTCGTGGTCTTCCATCAGCCTTCGTCGTCGCCGTCCACGTGCTCGGGGAGGCCGTCGCGATCGGTCGAGGCATAGTCCTCGAGCTCGTCTTCGGACATGCTGTCGTACATCTGCTTGGACGCGCCCTGGAGCTCTGAGACCTTGGTCTCGCCGCGCTTGGCGGAAAGGGCGGCACCGGCCGCGCGTTGCTGGGCCTTCGACTTCGCTGGCATCAGGTATTCTCCTTCAGTTCCGAGCCGCGTTTCAGCACTTCGTCGCCGTCGTCCTGCCTGATCAAATAGGCCGGATTGGCCTCGTCGCCGTGCTTTGTGACTTCGGTGCCCTGCCGAGTGCGCGTGACTTTGCGCTCGAACCGTTCCTTGATCTGGCCCGATCCTTTGCCGTTACCCCAGTTCCACTCGACATGCTGGTCGGCCTGGAAACTGTTCGCCTTGCTCACCCGTCTACTCCGCCGGTGCGGCCGTGCTCGAAACGCTCGGTTCGGGTTCATCCCCGGACGAAGACGCGGCGCCTGTCATCCAGGTGATCGATAGGGCGACAATCGCGATCAGCAGGCCGATGAGCAGCACCCACCGGACAACGCCGCTGCTGCTGCCGCCGCGGACCTCGTCGGTCTCGACGTGGATCTCTTCGCCTTCCTTGCGCATTTCAAGTCCTCCCGTTCGTATCGCTACGCAAAGGAAATGCACCGGGATCGGGCGGGTTCCTGACTGTCTCGGCTAGGCGCGCAGCAGCTCGTTGATCCCGGTCTTCTCGCGGGTTTGCGCATCGACGGTCTTGACGATGACCGCGCAGGCGAGACCCGGTCCGCCATCTTTGCCCGGCAGCGATCCCGGGACGACCACCGAAAAAGGCGGGATATGGCCGCGGATCACCTCTCCGGTGTCGCGATAGACGATCTTGGTCGACTGGGTGATGAAGACGCCCATGGCGACCACGCAGCCTTCGCCCACGATCACGCCCTCGACGATTTCGGAGCGCGCGCCGATGAAGCAATTGTCGCCGATGATCGTCGGATTGGCCTGCATCGGCTCGAGCACTCCGCCGATCCCCGCACCCGCCGAGATATGGCAATTCTCGCCGATCTGCGCGCAGGAGCCGATCGAGGCCCAGGTGTCGACCATCGTGCCCTTGCCGACATGGGCGCCGATATTGACGAAGCTGGGCATCAGCACGCAGCCGGGCGCGATATAGCTGCCCTCGCGGGCGATCGCACCGGGAACGACCCGGAAGCCAGCGTCGCGGAAGCGGGCTTCGTCCCACCCGGCGAACTTGCTCGGCACCTTGTCGAACGCGGGATGGCCCGCGCTGCCTCCTTCCATTACGCGGTTGTCGTTGAGGCGGAAGGACAGCAACACCGCCTTCTTGAGCCACTGGTTGACGGTCCAGCCTCCCTTGCCGTCGGGTTCGGCAACGCGACCCTCGCCGCTGTCGAGCATGGCAAGCGCGCGTTCGACCGCGGTCCGGATCGCGTCGTCGCTGGAATCGAGGTCTGCACGGTTTTCCCAAGCGGCTTCGATGGTCTGGGCGAGTGTGTCGGTCATGCGATCGCTTTCGGCAAATGGGTTCTCGTTCGGCGCGCTAACGCCTCGGGTGCCGGGCGGCAAGCGCGTCCGGCGCGGGAACTGGGGCGTATCCGTTAAGGTTCTAGGTATCAGCGCCGTGCTAGGCCCGCGTGAAGGTCGGCAGTTTCCGGGATGACGCAAATGAGCTTGAAACGTGGATGGAAGGTGCGCGCGGGTGCCTGCGCGGCGGTGATCGCCCTGCTGGCCGCCTGTGGCGGCGGTTCCCCGCCTCGCTCGACGCCGGCCCCGACGCCCACGCCAACCGCAACCCCCACGCCGACGCCGACCCCCACGCCGACGCCGACCCCCACGCCGACCCCGACGCCCACTCCGGCAAGCGTGTTCAACACGTCCGAATATCGTCGTTCGGATGGACCAGCCGACCACAATGCGATTGCCGCCTGGCAACAGGGCGCGACCGGCGCCGGGGTCGCGATCGCCATCATCGATACCGGGATCGACAGCGACAGTCCCGAATTCGCGGGTCGCATCCTTCCGGCCTCGCGCGATGTCGCCGGCAGCCGAGGGATCGACCAGGAGGACGACCACGGCACCAATGTCGCGCTCGTCGCCGCGGCGGCGCGTAACAATACCGGGGTGATGGGCATCGCCTACGAGGCGAACCTGCTGGTGTTGCGGGCCGACTTCCCGGGTACCTGCGCCGATGTCTCGGACGATGGAGGCACGAATTGCAGCCTGCGCGACAGCGATATCGCGGTCGGGATCCAATACGCGACCGACAACGGCGCGAAGATCATCAATCTCTCGCTCGGGGGTGGCAATCCCAGCCAGGCGGTTCGCACCGCCGTCCAGCGCGCGGTCGCCGCCGGTGTGGTGGTGATCGTGTCCTCGGGCAATGACGGCCTCGGATCGCCCGACAACTTCGCGGCCGGGATATCAGACGTCGGGAGCGGCGGCGTGATGATCGTCGGCTCGGTCGACGAGGGCGGCAATATCTCGTCCTTCTCGAACCGGGCCGGGACCTACATCTCCTCGTTCCTCACCGCCCGCGGCGAGCGGATCTGCTGCGTCTACCAGAACGGCGTGCTCAAGACCGAGACCGACAGTACCGGGACCTACGTCTACCTTTTCTCGGGCACGAGCTTTGCCGCGCCGCAGGTGGCGGGCGCCGCGGCGCTGCTGTTCCAGGCGTTTCCGAACCTCAGCGGGCAGGATGTCGTCGAACTTCTGCTCGACACCGCGCGCGATGCCGGGGCCACCGGCGACGACGACGTCTACGGCCAGGGGATCCTCGATATCGCCGCGGCCTTCGCGCCGCAGGGCACTTTGTCGCTCGCCGATACGCGGGTCGCGATGGCGCTGACCGACAGCACGCTGGTCGGTTCGCCGGCGATGGGCGATGCGCTGGCCGGGGCGTCGATGCCGGTCACGCTGCTCGACAAGTACGAACGTGCCTACAGTTCCGATCTCGGCGCGCGCACCCTGGGAGCACAGGTCGCGCCGAAGCTGGAAGGCGCGTTGCGCGACGATCTGCGCCATGTGGGTCTCGGTAGCGACGCGCTTTCGCTCTCCTTCGCGATCGACGGCACCGCACTGCGTTCGCCGTGGGGCGGGCGGCTGTCGCTGTCGACCGAAGATGCCGAACAGGCCCGCGTGCTGGCGGCTCGCGTGGCCGCGAGGATCGCACCCGATACGCAAATGGGCGTCGCCTTCCGGCAGGGCGCTCAGGGGCTCGTCGCGCAATTGCAGGGCCAGTCGCGCCCCGCCTTCCTGATCGCTTCGGGCGCGCAGGACGATACCGGTTTTGCATTGGGCGACACGATGAGCTTCGCGCTGCGACGCGATCTCGGCGATCTCGGTCTGACGCTGAGCGCGGAAAGTGGGACGGTGCTGGCCGGCGCGCGCGGGCGGTTCGCGACGGATTTCGCCCGCAGCCGCGCCGAGGGTAACGCGATCCGTTTCGGAGCTTCGCTCGACGGCGATTACGGGCCCCTGACCGCGACGCTCGGAGCCAGCTGGCAGCGCGAGGACCGCACGGTGCTCGGCGCACGCTTCCACGAGGCGCTCGGCGTCGGCGGAGCGGACAGCCTGTTCGTCGATGCCGATTTGCGCTTCGATGCGGGCGACGGCTGGCGCTTGGGCGGCGCCTTCCGGCAGGGCTGGACCTTCGCGCAGGGCACGCGCCTGGCGAGCAACGGCTGGGCCCTGGACCTCGAAAAGCGCGGCGTGCTGTGGAGGGATGACGGGATCGCCTTTCGCCTGTCGCAACCAATGCGCGTCGCCGATGGCGGGATCGACCTGACGCTGCCGGTCTATTGGGACTACGCCACACGCAGCGCGACGGTGGCGACCCGGTCGCTCGCGCTGGCGCCGACCGGGCGCGAGATCACCGGCGAGCTCGCCTGGCGCGGTCCGTTCCTCGGCGGCAATGCCAGCGCGAGCCTGTTCTACCGGACCGATCCGGGTCACTATGCCGACCTGCGCGACGATCCGGGCGTCGCGATCCGCTGGTCGCGCGAATTCTAGCGCCTAGGCGCCCGCCTTCTTCGCGAAATCCCACGCCAGTTCGGCCAGCGGGCCGACGCGCTCGCTCATCGCCTTGGCGTGCGCGGAGGACGCAGTGCCGTCGATCACGCGCTTCTTGATGCCCTGCATGATCCCGGCGAGGCGGAAGAAGTTGTAGGCAAAATACCAGTTCATGTCGGGCACGCTGTCGCGGTTCGTGGCGGCGCAATAGCGCTCGACGATCTCGTCGAGCTCGGGAATGCCGAGCGCCGCGCGATCAAGGTCGAGCACGCCCGATCGCCCGCCATTGTCGGTTACCCAGGCGAGGCAGAAATAGGTGAAGTCGGCGAGTGGATCGCCCAGCGTCGACAGCTCCCAGTCGAGCACGGCGAGCACTTGCGGGGAGCCCTTCGCCCAGATCATGTTGTCGATCCGGTAATCGCCATGAACCACCGAGGTCCGGGTCTGCTCGGGCACGGTGCGGGGGAGGTATTCGATCAGGCCTTCCATCGGCTCGAGCGTGTCAGTCTCGCTCATTCGGTACTGCTTGGTCCAGCGGCCGATCTGGCGTTCGAAATAATTGCCCGGCTTGCCGTAATCGGTGAGCCCGGCCTGCTTGAGGCCGACCGCGTGGAGCTGCGCCAGCACGTCGGTCATCGCGAAATAATGCGCGCGTCGCTCCTCGGGCGAATGATCGGGCATCGCGCCGTTCCAGATCGAATGCCCATCGACCATCCCCATCACGTAGAACATCGCGCCGATGACGCTTTCGTCCTCGCACAGCCCGTATTGCGGGGCGACGGGGAAGCCGACCTTTTCGAGCCCCGACTGGACGCGGAATTCGCGATCGACCGCATGCGCGCTCGGCAATAGTTTCCCGAACGGCTTGCGCCGGAGCACGTAGTCGCGGTTCGGCGTCGACAGCTTGTAGGTCGGGTTGGACTGGCCGCCCTTGAACTTGGCCTGCGAGAGCGGGCCTTCGAAGCCGTCGACATTGGCCGCCATCCACTCGGCGAGCCGGTCGAGATCGAGGACGTCCTGGCCCTGCGGCTCGGTGGTGCCGGTGAATTCGGCCTGCGCGTCGATGGGGGGCGTGATCTGGGTCATGCGGAGCTTCTATCCGTTCGTATCGAGCGAAGTCGAGATACGTTGGCCTGGACGTGTCTCGACTTCGCTCGACACGAACGGTGAGGGGGTCAGTCGAACACCACCACGCTGCGCGCGCTGGTGCCGGTGCGCATCAGGTCGAAGCCCTCGTTGATCTTTTCCAGCGGGATGCGCTCGGCGATGATCGTGTCGAGGTCGAGCAGGCCACGCAGGTAGAAATCGACCAGCCGCGGCAGGTCGACCGGGAAGCGGTTCATGCCCATGATTGCGCCCTGCAGCTTCTTGCCCGAAAGCAGGTCCATCGCGCCGAGCCCGACCTTGCAGTCCAAGGGCATCATGCCGAGGATTGTCGCGGTCCCGCCGCGCTTCAACAGCTTCACCGCGGTCTTGGCGCTGGCCTCGCGCCCGACCGCCTCGATCGCATGGTCGACCCCGCCGCCGGTCAGCGCGATGACCTCTTCGATTGCATTCTCCGCGGTCGGGTCCAACGCATGGGTCGCGCCGAGCACCTTCGCCAGTTCGCGCTTTTCCGCAATCGGATCGAGCGCGATCACGCGCCCCGCGCCCGCAATCTTTGCCGCGTTGATCGCTGCGAGGCCCACGCCGCCGCAGCCGACCACGGCGACGGTCTCGCCCGGCACCAGTTTGCACGCGTTGAAGATCGCGCCCGCGCCCGTGGTCACCGCGCAGCCGATTACCGCCGCGCGGTCGAGCGGCATGTCCCTGTCGATCGCGACGCAGGCATGTTCGTGGATCAGCATCTGCTCGGCGAAGCCCGACAGGTTGAGCAGCTGGTTGACCTGCTCGCCGTCGCCGCGCGTCAGGCGCGGCGGGTCGCTCTTCGCGCGGCGCGTATCACCGCCGAGGCACAGCGCCATCCGGCCGGTTACGCAGAACTCGCAATGGCCGCAGAATGCCGAGAGGCAGGTCACCACGTGATCGCCCGGCTTGACCGTCCTCACCTCGCTGCCGACCGCCTCGACCACGCCCGCCGCTTCGTGCCCCGGTACCAGCGGAAGCGCATGCGGATAGGCGCCGTCGATGAAGTGCAGGTCCGAATGGCACAGCCCGCAGGCATGGGTGCGGATCAGCACTTCGTGCGCCAGCGGCTTGGAGGTGCTTACGTCACCGATCTGGAGCGGGGTGCCGGGTTGTTCGAGGATTGCAGCCTTCACGATCAGTACCCGCTCAGCTTCGCCACGCGGTCGGCGTGGAAATAGTGATCGCCGAGGAATTCGTGCAGCGCGCGGTCGCGCTTCATGAACAGGCCGATATCGTATTCGTCGGTCATGCCGATGCCGCCATGCATCTGGACGCCTTCCTGCACCGCGAGGCGCGCGACCTTGCCGACCTTGGCCTTTGCGACCGAGACCATCAGGTCGGCCTTGTCGGCATCTTCGTCGAGCATCTGCGCCGCCTTGATCGCGGTAGCGCGCGCGATCTCGAGTTCGGAATAGAGATGCGCGGCACGGTGCTGGAGCGCCTGGAATTCACCGATCAGCTTGCCGAACTGCTTGCGCTGCTTGAGGTATTCGGTCGTGCGGTCGAACGCGCCGCCGGCGACGCCGACGCCTTCGGCCGCGGCACCAGCGCGCCCGGCATTGAGCATGCGGTTTAGCACTTCGCGCCCGCCGTCGACTTCGCCGATCACGGCATCGCCATCCAATTCGACCCCGTCGAAGGTCACGTGGCTCGCCATCGAGCTGTCGACCAGCCGCACCGGGTCCTGCTTCATGTTGGCCGCGTCCTTGGGCACCGCGAACAGCGTGATACCTTCATCGTCGCTGTCGTCGCCCGAGGTGCGCGCGGCGACGACCAGCATGTCGGCGCTGGCGCCCTGGATCACGAAGGTCTTGGCACCCGTCAGCCTAAAGCCGTTGCCCGATTTCTCGGCGCGGGTCTTGATCTCCTGCGGGTTGTGCTTGGGCCCTTCGTCGACCGCGATCGCGAACACGCTCTTGCCTTCGACGAGGCCGGGCAGCCAGCGGCCCTTGAGGTCGTCCGAGCCCGCGCCCAACGCACTCGCTGCCATTACCGAGCTGGTGAGGAAGGGCGACGGCGTGAGGTTGCGGCCGATCTGTTCGAGCACGATGCCCGCCTCGACATGACCCATGCCGAGCCCGCCATGGTCCTCGTCCACCATCATCCCGGTGAAGCCCATCTCGGCGAACTGGCCCCACAATTCGTGGCCGAAACCGTCCTTGCAGCCCTTGTCACGCCAGTGGCGGAGCTGTTTTTCGATGCTGCCCTGTTCGGACATGAATTCGCTCGCGGTGTCGGCGAGCATCTGCTGATCTTCGTTCAGGTAAAGAGGCATTGTTCTGGTTCTTCCTCAGGCGCCGGGGAGTTCAAGGATGCGCTTGGCGATCACGTTGAGCATCACCTCGCTGGTGCCGCCCTCGATCGAATTGGCCTTGGTGCGCAACCAGCTGCGCGCAGGCGTACCGCCGCTGGTTTCCTCGCTTTCCCATTCGAGCGCGCGCGAACCGCCCGCCGACATCATCAGCTCGTGGCGCTGCTTGTTCAGCTCGGTCCCGGCATATTTCATCATGTTCGGCTGGGCGGGGTGCGCCTTGCCGACCTTGAGTTCGTCGAGGAATTTCTCGCCCATGCAGCCATAGGCGAGCGCATCGATATCGTATTCGGCGAGTGCGGCACGCAGCACCGGGTTGTCGATGCCGTTGCGCGCAAGCTTCGGCCCGAGCGAGCCTGAGCGTTCCTTGTTGCCCGCGCCCGAGATCATCTCGCGTTCGTGGCCGAGCAGATACTTCGCGACGTCCCAGCCGCGATTGATCTCGCCGACATAGCCGGGAATGTCCTCGCCATAGCTCTTCGGCACCTTCACGTCGTCCATGAAGGTTTCGCAAAACGGGCTGTTGCCGCTGATCAGCTTGATCGGCTTGGTCGACACGCCATCGCTCGCCATGTCGAACAGCATGAAGGTGATGCCGCGATACTTGTCGTTCTTGTCGGTGCGGACGAGGCAGAAGATCCAGTCGGCCTCGTCGGCATAGGAGGTCCAGATCTTCTGACCGTTGACCACCCAGTGATCGCCCTTGTCCTCGCCGAAGGTCTGCATGCTAACGAGGTCGGAACCGCTGCCCGGCTCCGAATAGCCCTGGCACCAGCGGATTTCGCCACGCGCGATCTCGTTGAGGAAGCGCTGCTTCTGGCCCTCGGTGCCGAAATGCAGCAGCGCCGGGCCAAGCATCCAGATCCCGAAGCTCGAGAGCGGCGGACGCGCATTGATCCGCGCCATTTCCTGGCGCAGCACCTTGGCCTGCGGGGGAGTGAGCCCGGCACCACCATATTCCTTCGGCCAGTCGGGCACGGTGTAGCCCCTGTCGCGGCAGGCTTCGAACCAGGCCTTCTGTGCGTCGTTCTTGAACTCGGCGTTGCGGCCGCCCCAATAGACGTCGCGCTCGTCGTGCACGGGCTGGCGCATTTCCTCGGGACAGTTCGCTTCGAGCCATTCGCGCGTCTCGGCGCGGAAAGCGTCCAGGTCTTCAGCCATGATCCTCTCCTTCAAAATCATGCCGCCCTTGCGCGGCGATTTAATCGCGCGTTTAAAAGCAAACTCGTACGAGTCGCAAGCACCTAAGGCCATGATGTGCTGCAGCGCCGCCGTGCCGTGGTCGGGTCGCGCGTGGCTCGTTGACCTCGGGATGCTTTGCCCTAGGCTTGGACGCAGAGAAGAATTGGGAGAAGACGCGAATGCCGAGCACCGACAAGCCGATCGATCGCTCGCCCGCGTGAACGCCCCCGCCCACACGGCTCCGCCGCGCCGCGTGCCCCTGCGCACCAAGCTCGCCTTCGGGGTCGGCACCGTCGCCTTCGGGATCAAGGATAACGGCTTCGGGGTCTTCCTGCTGTTGTTCTACAACCAGGTTGTGGGGCTGCCGGCCGAAGCGGTCGGCGCGACGATCGGGCTCGCGCTGGTGCTCGATGCACTGATCGATCCGGTGGTCGGAAACCTCTCTGACCGGACCCGCAGCCGGATCGGGCGGCGCCATCCGTGGATGTACGGGGCCGCGCTGCCGGTTGCGCTGTCGTGGCTGATGCTGTGGCACCCGCCGACCTCGGGCACCGGGGCGACGCTCGGTTACCTGCTGATCGTCGGTTTTCTCGTCCGCGCGAGTCTGTCTGCTTACGAAGTGCCGTCGATCTCGCTGCTGCCTGAGATGACCAGCGATTACCAGGAACGCACTGTGGTGCTTCGCTACCGCTTCCTGTTCGGCTGGGTCGGCGGGCTCGTGATGCTCGCGATCGCCTACGGGCTGATCTTTACCGATACGCCCGAATATCCCAACGGGTTGCTCAATCCCGACGGCTATACCCCCTATGCGGTGATCGGCGCGATCGTCATGCTGGCCTCGATCCTGCTCTCGGCCTGGGGGACGCACAAAAAATTCGCACGCCCGCCGGCACACCCCATCGATACCGCCGAAAACCTCGGCCAAATCATCGCCACGCTGAAATACCGACCGTTCCTGATCCTGATGGTCGCCGCGCTGTTCGGGATGGCGATCCAGGGGATCACCTTCGCGCTGACGAACTACCTGTTCGATTTCGTTTGGGAATTCACGGCGCTCCAGTTCGTAGCCTATACCGGGATCCTGTTCGCCAGCGCGGTCGCCTCGTTCCTCGTCGTGGTCCCGATCGGCAGGCGCTTCCGCAAGCAGCGCGCGGCGGCGATCTGCGTGGTCGTGATGATGCTGTTCGCCTCGGCGCCTTACTGGCTGCGCTATTTCGACCTCGCGCCGCCGAACGGTTCGGACTGGTTGCCGCCTTTCATCTTCGCGTTCGTCTTCGTCGGCAACACGGCGGGCATATCGGCGACTCTGTTCACGACCTCGATGATGGCCGACGTGACCGATCACGCCGCGAGCAAAGGCGGCAAGCAGACCGAGGGTCTGTTCTTCGCCGGCTATTTCTTCCTCCAGAAGGCGATTTCGGGGATCGGGATCTTTCTTTCAGGGCTGATCCTCGGCCTCGTCGGCTTTCCCGAGAATGCCCAGCCCGGCGCGGTCGACCAGGACGTGCTGATGCGCCTCACCCTGTTCTACGCGGCCGCGCTCGTCGTATTCGGCCTGGCGGCGGCCTGGTCGTATCTGCGTTTCCCGCTGGGACCGGTGGCGGGGGTCGATCCGCAAGGTCTCGACCGCGTGATCGACGCCGCGGGCGAGGAAGTTTAACCGCTCGCTTAAATCGAGGCTTGCGCCAGCGCGCTCGCGCTTCCAAACACGCGGGCAACATATTTCAGGAGAGGACCGACATGGATTTCCAGCCCACCGAACGCCAGCTCTACTGGCGCGACCGCGTCAAGGATTTCATCGAGCAGCACGTCCGCCCCGCCGTGCCGACCTACAAGGCGCAAGACGAGGAAGGCGATCGCTGGAAGGTGATCCCGGTGGTCGAGGAATTGAAGGCCAAGGCCAAGGATGCCGGCATCTGGAACCTGTTCATGCCGCCGCGCAATGACGGCCACCACCACGTCGAGGAAACCTACGAATTCGAAGGGCCGGGTCTGACCAACCTCGAATACGCGATGTGCGCCGAGGAAATGGGCCGGATCGGGTTTGCCTCCGAAGTTTTCAATTGCTCGGCGCCCGACACCGGTAACATGGAAGTGTTCCATCGTTACGGCACGCGCGAACAGAAGGACCAGTGGCTCACCCCGCTGATGAACGGCGAGATCCGTTCGGCCTTCTTGATGACCGAGCCCGACGTCGCCTCGTCCGATGCGACCAATATCGAGTGCCGGATCGAGCGCGACGGCGACGAATACGTCATCAACGGGCGGAAATGGTGGAGCTCGGGCGCGGGTGATCCGCGCTGCAAGGTCGCGATCGTGATGGGCAAGACCGATTTCGGCGCCCAGCGCCACCAGCAGCAGTCGATGGTGCTGATGCCGCTCGATGCCGACGGCGTGAACATCATCCGCCACCTGCCGGTGTTCGGTTACGACGACGCGCCGCACGGGCACATGGAAATCGAGCTGAAGGACGTTCGCATCCCGGCGACGAACATGCTGCTCGGCGAAGGGCGGGGCTTCGAGATCGCGCAGGGCCGCCTCGGCCCGGGCCGCATTCACCATTGCATGCGTACGATCGGCGCGGCCGAAGAAGCGCTAGAGAAGATGTGCCGCCGACTGCAGAGCCGCGAAGCTTTCGGCAAGCCGATCTACAAGCATTCGGTGTGGGAAGAACGCGTTGCCCGCGCACGGATCGATATCGACATGACTCGGCTGCTCTGCCTCAAGGCCGCCGACATGATGGACAAGGTCGGCAACAAGGCCGCCAAGCAGGAAATCGCGATGATCAAGGTGCAGGCGCCCAACATGGCGCTGCGGATCATCGACGATGCGATCCAGGCGCATGGCGGCGGCGGCGTGTCGAACGATTACGGCCTCGCCAAGGCCTATGCCGGGCAGCGAACGCTGCGCCTCGCCGATGGGCCCGACGAGGTCCACGCCCGCTCGATCGCACGGATGGAATTCGCCAAGCACGCCCCCGACCCCGGGGAAGTGAGCTTTAGCTCGGGCGACATGGGCGCGACGCGCTGACAGACACGGGAGCGAGACAGATGGAACTCAGCAAACTGTTCGGCCTCGATGGCCGTATCGCGCTCGTCACCGGCGGCAGCCGCGGAATCGGGAAGATGATCGTCGAGGGCCTGCTCGCCGCAGGCGCCGAGCGCGTTTACATCGTCGCGCGCAAGAAGGAGCAGGTCGACGAGACCGCTGCCGAGCTCGGCGACAAGGTGATCGGCCTGGTTGGCGACCTGTCGCAGATGAACGGGATCCAGCAACTCGCCGACGAGCTTGCTTCGCGCGAGGACCGGCTCGACCTGCTGGTCAACAATGCCGGGGCCGCCTGGGGCGAACCGTTCGAGGATTTCACCGAGGCCGGCTGGGACCGGACGATGGATTTGAACCTCAAGACCCCGTTCTTCCTGACCCAGAAGCTGCTCCCGCTGCTCAAGGCGGCGGCGAGCAAGGACCGGCCCGCCAAGGTGCTGATGATTTCGAGCATCGACGGGATGAAGTCGAACCCGTGGCCGACCTATCCCTACCAGGCCTCGAAGGCCGGGTTGATCCACCTCACCCGGCGCATGGCCGCCGAACTGGTCGGGCACCACATCGTGGTCAACGGGATCGGTCCGGGCGCCTATCCCAGCGCGATGAACCGCGCTGCGCGCGACAATGCCGAATTGGTCGAAAAGGGCATCCCCGCGCGCCGCGTCGGCGTGACCGAGGATATGGCGGCAGGCGCGATCTACCTGCTCAGCCGGGCGGGCGATTACGTCGTCGGCACCACGATCCCGATCGATGGCGGCGTGGTGAACGCCAATATCGGCGCGGGTAATTTCGTCGATCCGTCGGGGAAATAGGACGATGGCGCGCGAACTCCGCACCGTCGCCGAGGGGATCCATTTCGGCGAAGGGCCGCGCTGGCATGAGGACCGGTTGTGGTTTTCCGATTTCTACGCCCACCGCGTCTACTCGGTGAGCGAGGAGGGCGGCGATCTCCGCGTCGAACTTGAATTCGACGACCAGCCCTCGGGTCTCGGCTGGATGCCCGATGGATCCTTGCTGGTCGTGTCGATGGTTCGGCAGCAGGTCTGGCGACGCTGGCCCGACGGGGGGCTCGAACTGCATGCCGACCTCTCCGACATCGCCGGTTTCTGGTGCAACGACATGGTCGTCGATGCGCAGGGCCGCGCCTATGTCGGCAATTTCGGCTTCGATCTCGACAAGGCGCTGGTCGAGAAGGGGCCCGACTGGATCCGCGAACACGGCGCGCATGCGCCGATTGCGCTGGTCGAGCCGGATGGTTCGGTCCGACTCGCCGCGGGCGAGGAAAAATTCTTCTTCCCCAACGGCTCGGTGATCACACCCGACGGCAAGAGCTTGATCGTGGGCGAAACGCTCGCCAACCGGTTGACCGCACTCGACATTGCTGCCGACGGCACGCTTTCGAACCGGCGCGAATGGGCCGAGACCGGCAAGCGCCTGCCCGACGGGATCTGCCTCGATGCCGAGGGCGCGATCTGGATCGCCAACCCGCTCGCGCCCGAAT
Organism: Pseudoblastomonas marina; assembly: GCF_034374265.1. Lineage (NCBI taxonomy): Bacteria > Pseudomonadati > Pseudomonadota > Alphaproteobacteria > Sphingomonadales > Erythrobacteraceae > Pseudoblastomonas > Pseudoblastomonas marina. The sequence continues at coordinate 2,800,231 of NZ_CP139718.1, forward strand.
GCGTGCGCTATGCCGAGGGCGGCGAGGTGCTCGACGTGGTCGAGACGGGCGATCTCAATTGCTACGCCTGCATGCTCGGCGGGGCTGATGGCAAGACCCTCTTCACCGTCGTCGCGCCGACCTCGCATCGCGATGCGGCGAGCCAGGCGAAGAACGGGCGGATCCTCGCCTGCAAGGTTGATGTGGCGAGGGCCGGGCGGCCCTGATCTGAGCGGCTATTCGGCGTCGGGTGCCATCAATCCGCGGACGAATCCGATCAGCCCGGTCTGGCGCTGGCGTTTCATACGTTCGGCCTCGAGGATTTCGCGCACTTTGCCGTAGCATTCCTCGACGTCGTCGTTGATCACGACGTAGTCATAGCCGTCCCAGTGGCTGATTTCGGCGCGCGCACGCTCCATCCGGCCTGCGATCACCTCGTCGCTGTCGGTCCCGCGACCGCGCAGGCGATCGTGCAGTTCCTTAAGGCTGGGTGGCAGGATGAACACGCGCACCACGTCCTGCTGGTCCTTCTGGTAGAGTTGCTGGGTGCCCTGCCAGTCGATGTCGAACAGGAAATCCTGCCCTTCCTTGAGCGCGTTGCGGATATGGCCCTTGGGCGTGCCGTAGCGATGATCGAAGACATGCGCCCACTCGTAGAAATCGTCCGCCTCGATCATCCGATCGAATTCGGCATCCGAAACGAAATGGTAGTCGCGCCCGTCGACCTCGCCCGGGCGCATCGGGCGGGTGGTGACCGAAACCGACAGGCCGATATGCCCGTCGCGTTCGAGCAGCATCCTCGCGATGGTGGTCTTGCCCGCGCCCGAGGGCGAGGAAAGGATGAACATCAGTCCGCGGCGCTGGAGGGTGTCGTGATCGGCCATGCCCGCCTGTGCCCGATAGGGGCGGCGCGAATCAACCCCGATCGGCGGCTTATTCCTCTGCCTGGTCCACCAATTGCTCGTCGCCCTTGCGCCGGGACTTCGCCCGGCTCAGCGAGCGGTCGAACAGCGTCTTGCCGAGCACCGCCGTTCCCACCAGCAATGCGCCGGGGATCGAACGCGTGGCATATTTGGTCGCGCCGTAGGCGAGCAGCGTCTGGACGAGGCTGCGGTTTTCGATGATCTTTTTGGCGTGTTCGCCGCCATAGCGGCGCCGCAGCAGACCCTTTTCCAGCGATGTGCGGGTCAGCCGTCCGGCGGCGCGCAGGATGAGGTCCTGGATGATCAGATTGGTCGCCGGATTGGTGCTTGGACCCCAGACCTCGTCCTCGCCCTTGCCGTTGAGCTTGCGCCCGGTCTTGGCGACCTTCTTGCCGACGATGTCGCTAGCTACCTTGTTGTCGATTTTCGCCATTTTGCGGCCCCTGTTGCTGCAGGCCCGCGAATTACTTGCGGCGACCGAAATCCACGGTCACGACGTTGGAGCCCTCGTCCTTCTGAACGTCGGGGCCATCGCCCTGTTCCGCCTCGCCCTCGGGCTCGTCGTTCTCGGCCGGATCGTGTCCGGGCGCAACGTCATTGTCGCCGACGGCCTGGAACTGGAGCCCGAAATCGACCGCCGGATCGACGAAGGCAGTGATCGCGGCGAACGGGATGGTCAGGATCGAACCCACGCCGTTGAAGCTGAGCCCCACCGAGAAACCCTGGTCGGACACGCTGAGGTCCCAGAACTTGTGCTGCAGCACGATCGTCATCTCGTCGGGGAAGCGGGCGCGCAGGTCGGCGGGAATGTCGACCCCGGCAGCATCGGTCTTGAAGGTGATGTAGAAGTGGTGCTCGCCTGGCAGTTCGCCGCCGGTCTGCTCGATTTCGCCCAGCACGCGGCCGACCACGGCGCGCAGGGCTTCCTGCACGATCTCGTCGTAGGGGATCAGGCTGTCGGGCGGTGTTTCGCTCATGCGCGCAGAATTGGCGGTGCGGCGGGCGCGGGTCAAGCCGAAAGCGCGTGCCTGCCCGCTTGCACCGGCGACGCCAACGCCTATCACGCCTTGCGGAAAAGGAGACCCGCCATGCCGATCGACGCCACCCTCCCGTATGACGACGACAATGTTTTCGCCAAGATCCTGCGCGGCGAAATCCCCTCGGACAAGGTCTACGAGGACGAGTGGGCCTATGCCTTTAACGACATCGCGCCGCAGGCGCCGACCCACGTGCTCGTCATTCCAAAGGGCAAATATGTCAGCTGGGACGATTTCTCGGCGCGAGCGAGCGACGCGGAAATCGGCGGGTTCGTGCGCGCCGTCGGCAAGATCGCGCGCGAAGCAGGGCTGGTCGAGCCGGGCTATCGCCTACTCGCCAATGTCGGTGCCGATAGCGGGCAGGAAGTGCCCCATCTGCACGTGCACATCTTCGCCGGTCGCCCGCTGGGCCGGATGGTGGCGCAATAATCCGTCGCTGCTGGCCAACTGGTTAACTTTCGACAGTTGCCAGTCGAGTCGCGGGCTCGCTATGGCGGCCCAAATGGATGCGCCAGCCCCTCCTTCCGGCCTGTTCGACGGGTCCGTGCACCTGTTCCCGGTGCGCGCCTATTTCGAGGATACCGACCTGTCGGGCGTGGTCTATCATGCCAATTACCTGCGCTGGTTCGAGCGCGCGCGCTCGGACATCCTGCGCCTGCTGGGGATCGACCAGCGCGCGGCCAACGAGGCGGGCGAGGGCGCCTATGCCGTCGCCGACATGCAGATCCGCTTCCTGCGCCCGGCCAAGCTCGACGACGCAGTGCTGATCCGCACCCGCTGTACCGAGTTGAAGGCCGCAAGCTGCCGCATGCACCAGGAAGCCTGGCGCGACGACACGATGCTCGCCGACGCGACTCTGCGGGTCGGCTTCGTGGCCCCCGACGGCCGCCCGCGCCGCCAGCCCGAAGACTGGCGCACCGCGTTCAAGACCATTCTCGACGAAAGCGATAGATGAACCAGATGACGAACCTTCTTGCCGCCGCGCCGACCCGGCTCGATCCGGTCGAACTCTTCCTGCAGGCCGATGTGGTCGTGCAGGCGGTCATGCTCGGCCTGCTCCTGGCGAGCGTCTGGACCTGGATGATCATCATCTCCTTCGCGATGAAGATCGGCCGGCTGAAGAAACAGGGCGAGATTTACGAAAAGCAGTTCTGGGAGGCGGAAAACCTCGAGCAATTGCAGAAGAGCGTGGCCGATCGCGACATCCCCGCCTCGCGCATTGCGGGTGCCGGGCTCAAGGAATGGCGCCGCTCGATCAAGGCGGCCACGATCGACCGCGACGGAACCCGCGATCGCCTGCGGATGGCGATGGACATGCAGGTCGCCGAAGAGGCGGACAATCTCGCCAAGCGGCTCGGCTTTCTCGCCACGGTCGGTTCGGTCGCGCCCTTCGTCGGCCTGTTCGGTACCGTGTGGGGCATCATGAATTCGTTCTTCCAGATCGGCGCGCAGCAGAATTCTTCGCTCGCGGTGGTCGCACCGGGTATTTCCGAGGCGCTGTTCGCGACCGCGATCGGCCTGTTCGCGGCGATTCCCGCCGTCATTGCCTACAACCGCCTGACGCAGAGCGTGAATTCCTACGAAGCGCGGCTCCACCGCTTCGCCGAGCGGTTCAACATGAGCCTGTCGCGCCAGTTGGAGACGCGTAGCTGATGGCGATGGGCTTGCATCATTCGGGCCGCAAGCACCGACGCCTGCGCGCGCCGATGGCGGAGATCAACGTCACGCCCTTCGTCGACGTGATGCTGGTGCTGCTGATCATCTTCATGGTCACCGCGCCGCTGCTCAATTCGGGCGTGCCGGTCGACCTGCCCGACAGCCGGGCGAAGGCGTTGAGCCAGGAACCCGAACAGATCACGCTGTCGCTTTCGGCCGACGGTCGGCTCTATCTCGACAATGACGAGCTTGCTCCGGGCGAATTGCCCGACCGGCTCGAGGCGGCGCGGTCGGCGGCTGGCGGCGAACCGCCGCAGGTCACGCTGCGCGCCGACCGCAATCTCGACTATGGCCGGGTGATGGCGGTGATGGGCGAGCTCAATCGCGCCGGGTTCAACGCGATCTCGCTGGTCACCGGCAGTTCATCCGAGGTTCCATAGGTCCGCGCCAATGGCCACGAGAAGCCTTGCACGAGAGGAAAAATACGCACTGCCGGTGGCGGTGGCGTTGCACGTTGCGCTCGTCGTGGCCCTGTTGTGGAAGCCGGTCGGCGCAGCGATCGTCCAGCCGCCCGAACGCGTTTCGGTCTCGTTGACCGACGAGGCCGGGCTTACCAGCACCGCGCCGATCCCGCTGCCCGATGCGGCCCCGCCAGCCGCTGCCGAAGCGCTCGATCAACCGCGCGCCGACGACGCGGCCGAGCCGCTCCCGCAGCCGCGCGCCGAACCCCGCAGCGAGCCGGTCGTGAGGCCCGCCACCCGCAGCGAGACGCGCCAGCCGACGCCGCGCCGTACGCAGGCGCCGCGCGAAACGCGGCAGGCACCTCCCAGGTCCGCCGAGCCCAAGGGCCAGATCGACAGCGATTTCCTCGGCAGCCGCGGCACCACCGAAACGAGCGCCAATAGCGGTACGCCAGCCGCCGAAATCGGGCCGCGGGTGCGCAATTCGCTCGCCGCTTCGATCTCGCGCCAGCTCAAGCCGCACTGGAGCGCGCCGCAGGGCGTTGATGCAGAAAAGCTGGTGACGATCCTCGCGTTCGATCTCAATCCGGACGGCTCGCTGCGCGGAAATCCGCGTGTTGTGGATCAGCTCGGTATCAACGACGCCAATCGCGCACAGGCCTCGCGCCATGCCGAACAAGCGATCCGCGCGGTGCGCCTCGCCGCGCCGTTCAACCTTCCCGAAGAATATTACGACGCGTGGAAGCGCGTGTCGGACTTCCGTTTCGACCGGAGACTGTGATGAAATTTGCCGCCCTTCTGATGACCGCCGCATTTTCGCTCGCCGCCGTTCCGGCAGCCGCGCAGCAATCGCCGACGATCGACGAGGAACCGATCGCGACTTCGCAGGAGGCCCCGCAGGGTCTCTCGGGTGCGGTGACCGATGAAAGCGAATGGCAGGACCTCGAAATCGCGATCCCCGGCTTCGCGACCAATGCAAACGTGTCGACCGCCGCCAACGATGCGGGGACGGCCGCGCTCGGTCGCGATATCGCGCGAGTGATCACCGCCGACCTCCAGAACAACGGCCTGTTCCGGCCGACCGGGCCGGATTCGCTGCCGCAGCCATCCTTCGGCGACATCACCAGCCCGGCCTATTCGGTGTGGGACGGTCGCAAGGCCGAAATGCTGGTCCAGGGCTATGTCCGCAAGAATGACGACGATAGCCTGACGGTCGGCTGCTATCTTTACGACGTGCTGCTCAAGCAGCCGGTCGAGAAGGCCGGCTGGCGGCTGCCGCCGTCGGACTGGCGCCGTGCCGCGCACAAATGCGCCGACATGGTGTTCTCGCGCCTGACCGGGGAGAACCCGTTCTTCGACAGCCGGATCGCCTATATCGCCGAGACCGGCCCGAAAGATAACCGCCGCAAGCGGCTCGCGATCATGGATTCGGACGGTGCGAACCACCGCTTCCTGACCAGCGGCAATGCGACTGCGCTGAGCCCGCGCTATTCGCCCGATTACAAGCAGATCCTTTATCTGTCCTATCTCGACGGCAATCCGCGGATCTACATTTACGACATCGCCAGCGGCACGCAGAAGCTGATCGCCCAGAGCGAGAATCCGACCTTCGCCCCGCGCTGGTCGCCCGACGGGCGCTGGGTGCTCTATTCGATGGCGGTCGCCGGCAATACGGACATCTATCGCGTTTCCGCCGATGGCGGCGAAAGCGTGCGACTGACCTCGAGCCCCGGGATCGACGTGGGCGGCTCGTTCTCGCCCGACGGCAAGCAGATCGTGTTCGAAAGCGATCGCTCGGGCTCGCAGCAGATCTACGTGATGGATGCCGACGGTTCGGACCAGCGCCGGATCAGCTTCTTCGGCGGACGCGCGGCGACTCCCGAATGGAGCCCGCGCGGAGACCAGATCGCCTTCACCCATATCTCGGGCAATTTCCGCATCGCGACGATGAGCCCGAACGGCAAGAACATGCGTCACCTGACCAATAGCTGGCAGGATGAAGCCCCGACATGGGCACCGAATGGACGCATCATCCAGTTCTTCCGCACCCAGCGAAATTCGGGCGAGACTTCGATCTGGCAGGTCGATCTCACCGGACGCAACGAGCGTCGCCTCACCACGCCGGTCGACGGGTCCGACCCGGCATGGGGACCGATCCGCGACTGACGCGTTGTAATAAAAGAGAAATCAGGGTCGCACCTTGTTTCAAGGCCGTTCTATCAGGAGAAAACCGATGGCCAATTGGAAGTATATCGCCCCGCTCGCGCTGGGCATCGCCCTTGCCGGTTGCTCGAAGAAGGCACCCGAAGAGCTTCCCCCGCAGCCGGCCGACACCACCACGACGACGGGCGGGCAGGACGATCGTTCTGGCATTTCGGACGAGATCGTTCCGGGCAGCCAGCGCGATTTCGAACAGTTCACCCGCGGCCAGGACACGATCTATTTCGATACCGACCGCTACAATATCGACAGCGAGGATGCCGCTCGCCTGCAGCGCCAGGCGCAATGGCTCGCGCGCTATCCCGACAAGCGCCTGACGGTCGAAGGCCATGCCGACGAACGCGGTACCCGCGACTACAACCTCGCGCTCGGCGAACGCCGCGCCAATGCGGCGAAGAACTATCTCGTCAGCCTCGGCGTGCAGGCGAGCCGCATCCGCACCGTCAGCTACGGCAAGGAACGCCCGGTCGCGCTCGGTTCCAATGAAAGCGCTTGGGCGCAGAACCGCCGTGCTGTAACGGTCACCGTCGACTGATCGACCCACAAGTTTCGGTTCGATCCGGAATAACCGGACGGGGGGCGCGTCCACTGCGGTGGGCGCGCCTTTTCCTATTCACTTCGATACCCTAGGTTACGGACATGGTTGGCGAACGCAGAAGCATGGATTGGGGCTTTCCCCGCTGGCGCGATTACGGCGCCTCGCGCGAGGCCACCAATGTGCGCATCTGCGACCGGCACAATTGCAACGAGCCCGGCAATTGCCCCGCGCCCAAGGCGGTCGGTTCGAACGAGCGCTGGTATTTCTGCGAGAAGCACGCCGCCGAATACAACAAGGGCTGGGACTATTTCGAAGGTCTCGACAAGGCCGAGGCGGCGGCGCGCGCCAAGCAGGAGCAGACCGAGAACGCCGGCTATGCCGAGGCGCAGCATTACGGCTGGTCGGGCAGCGGCGACGGATCGCGTAGCGCCGACGAGATGCGCGCACTGGATGTGCTCGAGCTCGAACCAGATGTCGACTTCGACACGATCAAGAAAGCCTGGCGCGCCAAGGCCAAGGAAGTCCATCCCGACGTCAAGCCGGGCGACGAGGAAGCGGCGAAGCAGTTCCAGGCCTACCAGGTCGCCTACGACGTGCTCAAGCAGGCCGAAGAACGCCGGGTCTGGAAGGGCTAGCAGCCCAAGCTTCGTTCAGTCCTCGATCGGCGTGACGGGCACGATATCGCGGCAGGCATCGGCAGCGGCATAGCGCTCGGTGTAGAAAGCGTTGGGCTGGACCACCCAGTCGAGCAGCGCCGTGTAGCTCGCACTCTCGGTCTTCAGATAGCGATAACGCGGGCGCTCCGTTTCCGGTAGGTCAGCCGCCAACGCAACGCGGGTGAAGGCGTGCACGTCCGCGCTATCGGCATAGACTCCGCCATCGCCGGTCCCGCCGGGCAATTCATCGAGTAAGTCGAATCCTTCGACGACCCGTCCGACCATGCCCAGATTGCGGTCCATGCGCCGGTGGTCGTTGGCGAGTACCGCATAGAGCGCGACGCCGCTGCCCTGTGCAGGCGCCATCCCGCGCGCCACGCCGACCGTGCCGCGGCAGAACAGCGGCCACATCAGCTCGCCGTCGCTGCCGAATACCCAGCCATCGACGAAACGGACCTGCGGCGCATACGAATCGCAGACCCCGGACAGCGCGGTTGCGCTGCGGCGGCATTGGTCGGGCGAGGCCGCTCCCGAGAGCGGGGCGATGTAGCTGCCGGGCGGGATCGTTTGCAGATAATCGGGGTCGGCGGGTTCTTCCTCCGCGTCGGGATCGGGGACGAGCCCCCATTGCGCGACGAAGCCGGGGATCACCCGGTAGATCGCACCGTCCCGCCAATAGTTCCGTCGCGCCATTGCGCGGACATTGGCTGCCCATGCTGCGCCGTAATCGAGTTCCATCAGGCGGATCACCATGCGCTGCGGCTCGCCACTTTCGCGATCGTTCCATTCGAGCACCATCAGGTCCTCGGGTGCGATCTCCTGCCAGTCGGTCTCGGGTATGTCGGCGAGGAATTCGGCGTAGCTGCGCTGGTCCGGCTCCCTCTCGGGAGGGGTCGAGGGTGTCGTCGCGCAGCCGCCGGCCAGCGACGCCGCCAAGGCGATCGTCATGAACCTTCCGAACGCTTTCATGTCTTTGCTCCCCCAGCACCGAGTCTCGGTACGATAGCCCGCGCCATCCGTTCGCCCAAGTCGCGCGATTGCTCGGGATAGAGATAGGGCTCGATCAGTTCGCACTCCATCACCGCGAGCTGCCCGTCGTCCTTCCGCACCATATCCACGCGGGCGTAGAGCAGGCCGGTGAAGGGCAGCGCGGCGATGACCGCGTCGGCGGCCGCGCGATCTTCGGGCGAGGGGGCGAAGTCCTCCTCGTAGCCGCCGAACAGCGACTGGATGCGATAGTCGTCCTTGCCCGCGCGCTTGCGCACGCCGTGCGAGAAGGCGCCGTCGATGAAGACGAAAGTGTATTCGCCTTCGTCGAGGATGGCGGGGAGGAAGGGCTGGATCATCGCCCGGTGGCCGAGCGACCAGCCTTCATCGGGCAGCGTGTCGCGGGTGAAGCTGTGCTGGCCGAGACCGCCCGCGCCGACCTGGCGTTTCACGACGACGCGATCGGTCGCGAAACGGTCCATTGCCGCGAGCACTTCGGCGTGCGTGGCGTCGTCATGCCACTGCGTCGGCACGATCCGCGCGCCGCTCGCCTCGAGCTTGGTCAAATAGCGCTTGTCGGCGTTCCAGCGGACGACGTCGGGCGGATTGCACACCTCCACCCCTTGCGCCGCCAGCGCGTCCAGCCGCGCAACGAACTCCTCCGGGTGGTCCTGGTAATCCCACGCCGTGCCGAGGAGCACCGCGTCGAGCCCTTCGAACGCGACGAGCGGCGCGCGCCAGTCGCGCTCGACCAGCTCCAGCCCCGCATCGGCAAAGGCCGGGCGCAGCGCAGCGACTTCGAGATCGTGCTCGAATGCGTCGCCGCGCCGCGGCCCCTCGCCCGGCAGCGTGTCCGCGCAGGCGAGGAAACCGATCCGGCTCAAACCTCTTCGAGCGCCTGTTCGAAGTCGGCGATCAGGTCGTCCGCATCCTCGATGCCGATCGAAATGCGCACGAGGTTGTCGGTGATGCCGAGCTCGGCGCGGCGACCTTCGGCGACCGACAGGTGGGTCATGCTCGCCGGGTGGCTCGCGAGCGTCTCGGTCCCACCGAGGCTGACCGCGAGCTTGGCGATCTTGAGCGCGTCGAGGAAACGGAAGCACTCGGCCTCGCCGCCCTTGAGCAGCAGCGAGAAGGTGCTCCCCGCGCCGAGGCAGTGGCGATCGTAGATGTCCTTCTGGCGCTCGTCCTTGATCATGCCGAGATAGCCGAGCCCCTCGACCTTCGGATGCTTGGCAAGGAAGTCGCAGACCTTGGCCGCGTTCTCGCCCGCGCGCTGCATGCGCAGTTCGACCGTCTCGAGCGAACGCAGCAGCATCCACGCGGTGTTGGGATCGCAGATCCCGCCCATCGTGTTGCGCAGCATGCGGACCGCATCCATCCATTTCTTCGCGCCCGCGATCGAGCCGGCGACGAGGTCCGAATGGCCGCCGACATACTTGGTCAGCGAATAGCAGACGATGTCGGCACCGTGCTCGAGGGGACGCTGCCACAGCGGACCGAGGAAGGTGTTGTCGATCGCGATCGGGCACTCGAGCCCGGCGGCGTCCACCGCCGCGCGCACCGCCTCGACGTCCACCAGCGCATTGGTCGGGTTGCCCGGGCTTTCGAGATAGACCATCGCGACCTTGCCGCCCTGTTCGGCGGCCTTGGCCTTCGCCTCATCCAGCACGGAGTCGATTTTCTCGCGCGTCGCGCCGGCGGGGAAGTCGATATAGCTGACGCCCCAGCGCGACATCCACTTGGCGATGAAGCCTTCGGTCGCGGCATAGAGCGGGCCGGTATGGACGATCACGTCGCCCTTCGAAGCATGCGCCATCAGCAGCACGCAGATCGCGGTCATCCCGCTCGAGAAGGACAGCGCGTCTTCGGCCCCGTCCCACACCGCGAGGCGATCCTCTAGGATTTCCTGGTTGGGCGCGTTGAAGCGCGAATAGACGAGGCCGTCGGCGCCGCCCGGACGCTTGCCGGTGATGCCTTCGAAATGGCGCTTGCCCGCCGCCGCGCTTTCGAACGCGAAGGTGCTGGTAAGGAAGATCGGGGCCTTGAGCGAGCCTTCCGAGAGGGTCGGGTCGTAGCCATGGCCCATCATCAGGGTCGAGGGCTTGAGCTGGCGCCCACCGATGGTCTTCACCTTGGGCTGCGGATTCTTGCGCGGGGTGGTGGGATCGATTTCGTTGTCGCTCATGATGCGAGCATCCTTCCTGTGACGATGCCCCCAGGAAGGCGGGGGCCCAATGGGTGGTCGGGGCGCCCGTCCCTAACCTCCGCAGGGACGCATCTCCGCCGATCGCCGTGTCGGATCCCGCGCATAATGCGGTGCGGCGGCGCTTTCAACTGCGCCGCGACCGAAGGCATGGACCGGGTGTTACAGTGTTCAGGGTAAGAAAATCCGCGGGCCGCGGAACCGGCTGTCGAGGAGCGGGGAAGGCGCGGCGGGACGAGAGCATGGGAGCCTAATACGCCGCCGCGCCAGGGTAGGAAAATCAGACCAGCGTCCGCATCCCGAACACGACCGCGACGATCAGGCCTATCCCGATCAGGTCGAGCACCAGCCCGGCGCGCACCATGCGGCCGATGCGGATCCGGCCGGTGGACCAGGCAATCGCGTTGGGTCCGGTCCCCGCTGGCAGCATGAAGCCCCAGCTCGCGGCGAGCGCGGCGGGCATGGCGAGCAGCACCGGATCGGCTCCGAGCGCCACTACCAGACTCGCCACCACCGGGATGATCGCGGTGGCGGTGGCGACATTGCTGGCGAACTCGGTGATCAGCACCACCATCGCCACGATCGCCAGCGCGATCAGCACCAGCGGGAGCGCCTCGAGCGGGAGCAGCGCATTGCCGAGCCATTCGGCCAGCCCGCTCGCGCTCATCCCCGCGGCCAGCGCGAGCCCGCCGCCGAACATCATGATCACGCCCCACGGCGCGCGGTCGGCCTCGCTCCACACCAGCAGCGGGCGACCGGTGCCGTCGGGCAGCAGGAACAGCGCGAGGCTGGCGACGATCGCGATGGTGCCGTCGGTCCAGCTGCCCTCGGGCAAATAGGGCGCGAGCCACAGCCGCGTCATCCAGGCGAGGAACGTGATTGCGACGATCGCCATCACCCGCTTTTCGGGCACACCCATCGGGGTCGCGTCTGCGATCGCCTCCTGCGCGCTCGCGACATCGAACGGATGCGTAGCAACCTGCTGGACTCTAGCGATGATCAGCGCCGCGAGCGGCACGCCCAACGCGACGATCGGCAAGCCGTAGAAGGCCCATTGGGCGAAGCTGATCCGCGTCCCGATCATCGTGTCGAGCAGGCCCACCGCGATCGCGTTGGTGGGCGAGCCGACCAGCGTGCCGAGGCCGCCGATGCTGGCGGCGAACGCGATGCCCATCGGCAGCGCGCCCGAAAGGCCCTCGAATTCGCCCTCTTTCGCGCCGCCGCCGGCGAGGACCGCGACCGCCATCGGCATCATGATCAGCGCGGTCGAGGTGTTCGAGATCAGCATCGAGAGGATCGCCGCCGAGACCATGAACGCGAGCAGCAGCCCGGCCTGGCCGCCGCGCCCCCCGATCGCCTTCAGGATGGCCAGCGCGAGCCTGCGGTGCAGCCCGGTACGCTCGATCGCGAGCGCGATGAAGGCGCCGCCGAGCAGCAGGAACAGGATCGGCGAGTAATAGGCGCTGGCGGTTTCGCCGGCATCCATCACCCCGGCAAAGGGCAGCACGATGAAAGGCGTGAGCGCGGTCGCGGTGAGCGGGATCGCCTCGGTCATCCACCACGAAGCCATCAGCCAGACGAGCCCGGCGACGACCAGCCCCTCGCGCGCAAGGCCCCCGGGCAGCGGCGCGAAACACGCGAGTGCGAAGCCGATGGCGCCGACGACGAGGCCGATAATCCGTGCGGTCATGTTCCCTCCCTGCCGCGAGGGTTAGCGTGGCAACGGCGCGATGCAAACGCCCGCCGCGCGCTTATTCGACCTCGGTGCCCGGTTCCTCGTCGCGCAGTTCGCGGATGACGACGGTGCCGATCAGGCCGCGCTCGACCAGCCGCGCGATTTTCTCGCGCCGTTCTACCTCGAAGCGTTGGATAGCGATCGGTATGTCGATCCGAACCGGGCATTGGCCACCATTGGTCCTGTCGGGGAAACCGACATTGCGGGTCGTAGGATCGGTGGCGCATTCGTCAGTCTGGCTATAGGCGGGCTCGCGCTCGCCCTTGCTGAGGTCGGCGATGTCGGTTTCGTAGATCGAGGCCTCGACCGGGCCGCCCGCGGCAACCAATTGCGCAACCTCGCCTTCGGCATAGTTCGCCAGATGCGCGCGCAGGTCGCGCTCCCAATCGGGGAAGTAGAAGGGGCGCGCTTCGGCATAAATGCGTGAGACTCGGAGCGTGTTGCCGTTGCGGTCGACGCCGCGCAGCGCGTTGACGAACTCGCTCGCATTCCCGGCCAGCTGGCGGGCGATATCGCGCCCGGTATAGGCGCGACGCGAAATCGACGGTCCGCCGATCGCGCCGCGGAAAAAGCCGTAGATCACGCGCGGATCGTCCCAGTGGGGAAAGACGATGCGGGTGCGGATATCCTGGGGGCTAAGCGCTACGCCCGCGACGGTGATGAACTTCGCCTGGTCGAGCGGGACGCCGTCGATGGACACCTTGTCGGGGCTCATCACCGGATAGGCCAGCGCCAACTGTTCGATCACCGCGACATTGTGGAGGTTGGTCCAGAAGGCGAGCTGTTCGTTGCGCGGGAGGCTGGCGATGTCGATCTCGGTCCCGATCCGCTCGAGATCCAAGCGGTACTCGGTCAGCGCGGCGCGCTGCTTATCCTCGAGGAACTGGAAGGCGATGCGATTGCCTTCCAATCGATAGCGCGAATCGTGCCCGAAGACGAAGCGCGTGCCCATCGCCGGTTCGCGCCGCGGCGGGAGCTCGCGCAGCGACGGGCCCATGTTGAGCACGAACCACGACAGCGCCCCGTCCCACGCGCGCCAGTCGAGACGCGTGTCGTCACCCGATGCGCGCGGCGCAAATCGATCGAGCGTCGCCGACGCGAAAGCTTGCGGGCGCGCCTGCTGCGCAATGGCGGGGCCGGGCAGTGCGATGAGACCGGAGAGTGCGAGGCTCCCGATCAGGACCGTCGATAACCGCATGCGAACCTGCCTTTCCCTTTGGGTGGCAGGAAGGGTGCGCCGCTCGGTGCCGCCCGTCAAGCGGTCCGAATCACTCGACTTCTGCGCCCTGTTCCTCGCCGTCCCTGATTTCGCGGATGATGACGGTGCCGATGCGGCCCTGCTCGATCAGTTTCTCGACCTTGTTGCGGCGCTCCTGCACGAAACGCTTGGCGGCGCCGTTGACGCGCGGGTCGGGCGACGAGCAGTTCTGTTCGCCGGTGCTCGCGCGTTCGCATTGCTGGGTGATCTGGTAGATCGGCTCGCGCTCGCCCTTGGAGAGGTCGGCGATGTCGGTTTCGTAGATCGAGGCTTCGGTGCGCGAGGTGGCGGCGAGGATCGCGGTGACGTCCTCTTCGGCATACTGGCCGAGGTGGGCGCGCAGGTCGGTGTCGAAATCGGGGAAGAAGAACGGCTGGGCTTCGGCGTAGATGCGCGAGACCTTCATCGTGTCGCCCGACCGGTCGACCCCGCGCAGCGCGTTGACGAATTCGGTCGCGTTCTCGGCCAGCTGCACCGCGACATTGTCGCCCGTATACGGATTCTTCGCGATCGAAGGACTGCCGATATCGCCGCGGAAGAAACCGTAGATCACCCGCGGGTCCTTCCAGTTGGGATAGACGATCCTGGTGCGGATATCCTTCGGGCTCATCGCCACGCCGGCGACGGTGATGAACTTTGCCTCGTCGAGCGGCGCGTCGAAGCCTTCGGGTTCGACCTTGTCAGGGCTCATCACCGGGTAATCGAGCGCGATTTGCTCGATCACCGCGACGTTGTGGAGGTTGATCCAGAAGGCGAGCTGTTCGTTGCGCGGCAGGCGGGCGAGGCCGATCTCGCTGCCGATGCGCTGCAGGTCGAGCCGGTATTCGGTCAGCGAGGCACGCTGCTTGTCCTCGAGCATGTCGAACGCGATCTTGTTGCCTTCGAGCCGGTAGCGCGAGGTATGGCCCCAGGTGAACCGCGAACCCAGGTTCGGTTCGACCTTCGGCGCCATCTCGCGGAGCGAGGGACCCATATTGAGCACGAACCAGTTGAGCGCGCGGTCCCACAGCCCCCAGTCGAGCTCGGTTTGCTCGACGGTCGCGGAAGGAGTGAAGCGGGCGAACTCGCCATCCGCCTGGACGGCGTAGTCGACGGGCGCCGCATTGGCGGAAACCCCGGCGGGGGCGCCCAGCGCGAGCGCGAGTATGGCGGTGCTGGCAAGAAGTCGGGTCATCGCTAGGCTCCTGTTTCGAAGCCCCTTTAACCGACATTGGTCGGCTGGCGGAGGGGCGGCTCGACGAATGGCCGCACCCTTCCGACCGGCGGATGAATTACTTCGGTGCGAGGACCATCAGCATCTGGCGGCCTTCGAGCCGCGGGAACTGTTCGACCTTGGCGGTCTCTTCCATGTCGTCGCGCACGCGGTTGAGCAGGTCCATGCCGAGGTTCTGGTGCGCCATCTCGCGGCCGCGAAAGCGCAGCGTGACCTTCACCTTGTCGCCATTGTCGATGAACTTGTTCACGTTGCGCATCTTCACGTCGTAATCGTGCGTGTCGATGTTGGGACGCATCTTGACCTCTTTGATTTCCTGGGTCTTCTGCGTCTTGCGCTGCGCGTTGGCCTTCTTCTGCGCCTCGTAGCGGTAGCGACCGATATCGAGGAACTTGCACACCGGCGGATCGGCGTTGGGCGAGACCTCGACGAGGTTCAGCCCTTGCTCCTGTGCCTGTTCGATGGCTTCCCGGGTGTACATCACACCGAGGTTCTCGCCCTCGTCGTCGATGACGCGGACTTTGGGAACCTGGATGAAATTGTCGAAACGCGGGCCGCTTTTTACGGGCGGCTGAAGGGATCGGCGCGGTGGGCGGGCTATGTTTGGTCTCCTGTAGCTCTTGCCAATTGTGGCAGATTCTGGGCGCTAGATAGGCGCTATTGATGCAACGCGAAAGGGGCGCGTGGGTTTCGACGCGCAAAAAATGCGCGCCTCGCCAGCCGTCAGGCCGCCGCCTCCCATAGAGGGATGCGCGCGAGCTTGCCCGCGGCGGGCAGCACGGCGTCGATTCGCGCGGCCGGCTGGAGCGCCTTGAGGATCGCCGGATCGCCCGCGTCCATTCCGCCGGTCAGCGCACCGAAGGCGGGCATGATCATGCGTGTCCCGCCCACATCGTTTGCCGCCAGTACCGCGCAGGGCCGCGCGATCCGGCGGCCGCGCAGGGCGAGCCGCAGCTTCGGATGGTAATGGCCCGAGAGTTCGGCGCGGGTCTCGCCCGCGATCGCCTGGTGGCGAAGCACCACGCCGCCGATCTCCATTTCCTCGGCCACCGTGCCGCCGATCGCGGGATCGAGCTTCTCGTCGTGATTGCCGGTGATCCAGACCCAGTCGGTCGCGCGGGTGAGCGCGGCGAGCATGCCCCTGGCATGGGGTTCGAGCCGCGCGGGTCCATCGTCGTCGTGGAAATTGTCGCCCAGCGTGATGACGCGGCGTGCGCCGGTCTCGCGGATCGCCTCGGCCAGCCGTTCGAGCGTCTCGCGACTGTCGTAGGGGGGCAGCATCTGGCCCGATTTCTCGGCGTACCAGCTCGCCTTCTCGAGATGAAGGTCGGCAACCAGCAACGCGTTTTCACGCGGCCAGTAGAGCGTACGGCTCTCGCACAGGAGCCATTCCTCGCCTGCGAACGAAAGGGGAACCATGGGAGGCTATTGCCGCAGGCTTCGCGCAATGGCAAGGCTTCGCGCATGACCGACTGGACCGAGCAGACCGCCACCGCCCGCACCTGGTTCGAGACCTTGCGCGACCGCATCTGCGCCGAGTTCGAGGCGATCGAGCGCGAGGCCGGATCGGACGCTGCGTTCGACTATGCCGAATGGGCCCGCGAGGAAGCGGGCAACGAGCACCCTGGAGGCGGCACGCGCGGCTTGATGAAGGGTAAGGTGTTCGAGAAGGTCGGGGTCAACGTCTCGACCGTGCGCGGCAGCTTCGCGCCCGAATTCGCCGCCTCGATCAACGGCGCGAGCCCCGAGCACCCCGAATTTTCGGCGACGGGCATCAGCCTCGTCGCGCATATGGCGAATCCCCATGTGCCCGCGGTCCACATGAACACACGATTCCTGTGCACGCAGGCGGCATGGTTCGGGGGCGGCGCGGACCTGAACCCGCCGATCCCCTACGAACAGGATACCGAGGATTTCCACGCACGCTTGCGCGCCACCTGTTCGGCGCACAACCCGACCTATTACGAACGCTTCAAGAAGTGGGCCGACGATTATTTCTATATCCCGCATCGCAAGGTCCATCGCGGGGTCGGCGGGATATTCTACGACCATCTCGAATGCGAGGATGAGGCTGGCTTCGAACGCAATCTCGCCTTCACCAAGGATGTCGGCGAGGCCTTCCTCGACATCTACCCTCGGCTGGTCCGTCGCCGGATGGAGAGCGCGTTCACGCCCGAGGACAAGCAAACCCAGCTCGAATGGCGCGGCCGCTATGCCGAATTCAACCTGGTGTACGACCGCGGCACGCTGTTCGGCCTCAAGACCGGCGGCAATATCGACGCGATCCTGATGAGCCTGCCGCCCGAAGCGGTGTGGAGCTAGTTCACGCGATCCACAGACGGAGAACGTAGGCAACCGCGCCGATCGCGGCGACGCTGCTGGCCCAGATCAGCGCCATCCAGCCGAGCCGTTTCCAAAGAGGAGCACGCTCGGCTTCCATCAGTGGTAGCCCTCGTGGCCGACCTTCCCGCGGAACACCCAATAAGCCCAGGCGGTGTAGGCGATGATCAGCGGCAGGGTGATGGCGACGCCCACCAGCATGAACACCTGGCTGCGCTCGGGCGCGGCGGCGTCCCAGATCGTCAATCCCGGCGGGACGACGTAGGGCCACATCGTCACGCCCAGCCCCGCCATGCCGAGGAAGAACAGCGCGATGCCGAGCCAGAACGGTTTCGAGTGGCGCTCGGCCTTGAGCGCGCGGAGCATCGCCACGGCGACCACCGCGGTGAGGATCGGGACCGGGGCGGCGTAGAAGATCTCCGGTGCGGTCAGCCAGCGTGCGGCATATTCGGCATTGAGGAAGACGTTGTAGAGGCTAACCGCGCCCATCAGGACCAGCGTAGCCCAGGCCGCGCGCTTGGCGAGCTGGCGCGCGTGGTGCTGGCTCTCGCCGTCGAGCTTCCACACCAGCCATGCCGCGCCGAGCAGGGCATAGCCTGCGACCGTGCCGAGTCCCGTCAGCAGCGTGTACGGCGTTAGCCAGTCGAACCAGCTGCCGGCATAGGCGCGGTCGACCACCTCGATCCCCTGCAGCAGCGCGCCCAGCGTCATGCCCTGCGCCATCGCCGCGATCAGCGAGCCGCCGGTGAAGGCCGCGTCCCAGTATCGACGGTGGCCGGGATCGCGCCAGCGATACTCGAACGCCACGCCGCGGAAGACGAGGCCGAGCAGCATGGCGATGATCAGCGGATAGGTCGCGGGCAGGATCACCGCATAGGCGAGCGGGAAGGCGGCGAAGAGTCCGCCGCCGCCCAGTACCAGCCACGTCTCGTTCCCGTCCCACACCGGAGCGATCGAGTTCATCGCCCGGTCGCGCTCCGGCCCGACCTCGAATGTGGGGAACAGGATCCCGATGCCGAGATCGAACCCGTCCATAACGACATAGGCGAATACCGCGAAAGCGATGATGAAGGCCCAGACGGTGGTCAGGTCGACATTGACGCTCATGGCGCATCCCCCGGCTCGTGCTTGCTGCCCGAGAGGTCGCGGCGGCTCGCGTCGGACGGATCCTGCGTCGGCCCCGGCGTGATCCCGGCAGTGCGGATTGGCCCCTTGTCGCCGCGCTTGACGCCGTATTCGCCCGGCTTGGGCGCCTTGCGCATCAGGTGCAGGATGTACCAGACGCCCGCGCCGAAAACCGCGAAATAGACCACCACGAAGGCGAGCAACGAAGCCGCGACGGCGGGCGCATCGAGCGGGCTGGCGGCGTCGGCGGTGCGCAGGATATTGTAGACGACATAGGGCTGGCGACCGACCTCGGTGGTGATCCAGCCCGCGATCACCGCAACGAAGCCTGACGGCCCCATCGCCAGCGCGGCCTTGTGCAGCATCGGCCAGTCATAGAGCCTGCGCCGCCAGCGCGCGAACAGGCTCCACAGCCCGATACCGAGCATGGCGAAGCCGATCCCGACCATCACCCGGAACGACCAGAACACCACCGCCACCGGCGGCTGCTCGTCGTCGGGGATCGTGTCGAGCCCGGCCAGCGGAGCATCGAGGTCGTGCTTGAGGATCAGCGAGGACAGCTTGGGGATACCCACCGCGTAATCGAGCCGCTGCTCGTCATCGTTCGGGATGCCGAACAGGTAGAGCGGAGCGCCATCGGGGTGACTCTCGTAATGCCCCTCCATCGCCATCACCTTCTGTGGCTGGTGCTCCAGCGTATTGAGGCCATGGAGATCGCCGGCGAAGATCTGCACCGGCACCACGACCGCAGCCATCCACATCGCCATCGAGAACATCTTGCGGGCATGGGGATTGGCCCGGTCCTTCAGCAGGTGCCAGGCGCCCACTCCGCCGACGACGAAGGCGGTCGTGAGGTAGGCGGCCAGAACCGTATGCACGAGGCGGTAGGGGAAGCTGGGGTTGAACACGATCTCCCACCAGCTCTCGCCGGGGAGCAGCTGGCCGTTCGCGCCGGTGATGAAGCCGGTCGGCGTGTGCATCCAGCTGTTGACCGAGAGGATCCAGAACGCGCTGATGAAGGTCCCCAGCGCGACCATGCAGGTCGCGGCGAAATGCAGCTTCCTGCCGACCTTCTCCATTCCGAACAACATCACGCCGAGGAAGCCGGCCTCGAGGAAGAAGGCGGTCAGTACTTCATAGGCCATCAGCGGCCCGATGACCGGCCCGGCCTTGTCCGAGAAGACCGACCAGTTGGTCCCGAACTGGTAACTCATCACGATGCCCGAGACGACGCCCATCGCGAAGGCGATGGCGAAGATCTTGAGCCAGTATTTGAACAGGTCGAGGTAGAGTGGCTTACCGGTCTTGAGCCACAGCGCTTCGAGCACGGCGAGATAGCTCGCCAGCCCGATCGAGAATGCCGGGAAAATGAAATGGAAGCTCACCGTGAAGGCAAACTGGATACGGGCGAGCAGCAGCGCGTCGAGACCGTCAGGCATGGGAGCGGTCTAAAGGAGAAGGACGCATCCCACTAGTATCGGTTGCGCAATTCCTGTTGCGCGCGCGGCAAGCGCGCCGAGTCGGGCTCACTCCGGCCCGAGCACGCGCACCCAGTCGACTTCCATCCGTACCTCGCCGCGCTTGATCGCGTCGGCGGTTTCCTGCGGCAGGCCGTAATAGGGTTCCTCAATGTCGAACACCTTCCACGGGTAGATCCCGCCGACCGCGAAATTGAGGATCACGAATTTCGGCGTGTCGAAGCGCCATTCGCCGTACCGCTCGATCTCGGCGCGGCTGACGGTGTAGAACACGTCGCCGTCGACATCGAAGGCGATTTCGTCCTTCGTCCACTCGACCCCGTAGACGTGCCAGTCGGTCACGTCCTGGCCTTCGGGGAAATAGCGTCGCTCGACCAGCGGGGTATCGCCCGAATAACCCGGGCCGTGGATCGCCACCGCGGTCCAGCTCTTGTCGCCGACATATTCCATGATGTCGATCTCGCCGGTGTAGGGCCAGTCGCCATTGCCGAGCAGCCAGAAGGCTGGCCAGGCCCCGACATTGTCGGGCATGCGAATGCGCGCCTCGGCGCGGCCATAGGTGAAATCGAAATTGCCGCGCGTGTTGACCCGGCCCGAGATGAAATCGGCGTTGCGCTCTTCGTTGGTGTCCATGCCCGGTTTCCACACCGGTTCGAGGATCAGCACGCCGCCGTCGGCGCCCTCCACATTGTCTTCGAACTTGATCGTCTCGGGGCTGTCGAAATAGGCCTGCTGTTCGTTGTTGACCCAGAAATCGGGCCCGATGACGTTCCACTTCGCGCGATCGAGCGATCCGGAGTCGAACCCCTCCTCGAACAATACGGCACGACCATCATCCATGGCCGGTTCGGCCATGTCCGTCGCAGGTGCGGTGCAGGCCGCCAGCGTCGCAGCCAGCAATCCACCCGCCAGAGATTTCCCCAGAGCCAGATTTATCGTCGTCATCGCGAGTTCCCCTCGATCTCGATTGCGTTGTTAACGTTCACAATAGCAATCTGTTCAGGCTTGGCAAAGGGGCTGTGTCATATCCGCGCAAATCGTGTAACTGCCCCCACGAATTTTTCCTCCCCGGAGACTTGCCTTGCGTATCTTAGCCGCCGCCCTGACCTTCTCGCTGTCGCTCGCCGGATGCACCGCGACGGACGATGCCGCGCCCGACACGCCCGAGGTGGCGCCGATCCTGACCAGCGAAGACGCGTTCGACGACCAGACCTTCGCCCAGCCGCAGGTCGCGCGGGTCACGCATGTCAGCCTCGATCTCGAACTCGATTTCGATGACAAGTCGGTCGCGGGCGAGGCGGTGCTCGATATCCAGGCGCAGGACGGTGCCGACGAGATCGTGCTCGACAATGACGGCTACCGTGTCGCCTCGATCACCGATGGCGAAGGCAAGCGGCTCCGCTACGAACTGGGCGCGGAAGAGGAAGGCAAGGGCCGCCCGCTGACCGTGCAGATCGGCGATGCGCGGCAGATCAAGGTCACCTACAGCGCGACTGATGCCGACGCGCTGCAATGGCTCAGCCCCGAACAGACCGCGGGCGGCGAATATCCCTATCTCTTCAGCCAGGGCCAGGCGACGCTCAACCGCACCTGGATCCCGACGCAGGACAGCCCCGGCATCCGCCAGACCTGGGATGCGCGGATCGTCGCGCCGGCTCCGCTAGACGTGGTGATGAGCGGCCTGCGCAAGGGCGAGACCGAGGAACTGGACAACGGCAAACGCGCATTCGAGTTCGAGATGGACAAGCCGGTCGCGCCCTATTTGATCGCGATCGCCGCGGGCGATATCGATTTCCGTTCGCTCGGGCCCCGCACCGGCGTGTGGGCCGAACCCGCCGTGCTCGATCGCGCAGCGGAGGAACTCTCCGATACCGAGGCACTCGTCGACGCGGCGGAGGAACTCTACGGACCCTATCGCTGGGGCCGCTACGACATGATCGTGCTGCCGCCAGCCTTCCCTTACGGGGGCATGGAAAACCCGGTGATGACCTTCCTCACGCCGACCTTCATCGCGGGCGACAAGTCGAACAACGGCCTGATCGCGCACGAGCTAGCGCATAGCTGGTCGGGCAACCTCGTCACCAACGCGGTGTGGGGCGACGGCTGGCTCAACGAGGGCGTGACCTCGTATTTCGAGAACCGCATCGTCGAGGCGGTCTACGGCAAGAAGCGCGCCGAACAGGAAGCCGCGCTGGCCTACGCCAATATCGAGGAAACGCTCGCGGAAGTGGGCGAGGACGCGCCCGGTACCGCGCTTCATACCGACGGCAAGGGTGAGCTGATCGGCAGCGCGATCGCCTATGACAAGGGCGCCTATTTCCTCCGCACGGTCGAGAAGATCGTCGGCCGCGACCGGTTCGACGCCTGGCTGCGCCAGTGGTTCGACAACCACGCCTTCCAGCCCGCGACCAGCGCGATGCTGCTCGCCGACATGGAGGAAAACCTCGTGCGCGACGAGCAGGAGGCCGAGGCGCTCATGCTGCGCGAATGGATCTACGAGCCGGGCCTGCCGGCGAACGTGGCCAAGCCCGATCCGAAGGCCTTCGCCGAGGTCGACAACGCCGTGAACGCCTATGCGCGCAACGACATCCTCCCGACCAATTGGGAAGGCTGGACCAGCGCCGAACGCCAGCGCTTCCTCGATAACATCCCGAAGGAACGCAGCGACGAACAGCTCGCGACGCTCAACCGCGAACTCGGCCTGTCCGAGACTGGCAACAACGAGGAACTGTTCCTGTGGCTCGAACTCGCGCTGGCCAACCGGTACGAGCCGGCGGTCGCACAGGCCGAGGAATTCCTCGCCCGGATCGGTCGTGCCAAGTTCGTCAGACCGCTGTTCCAGGTCCTGTGGGACCAGGGCGAATGGGGCCGTTCGATCGCGCGCGACGTCTACGAGGAAACCCGCGCGGGCTATCACGCGGTGACCCGCGGCGGGGTCGACCGGATCGTCGAAGGCGAGTGACCGGGGTTGCGTGGCGCGCACCATCTGTGCGCCACGCGATCATGGTGCGGGTCGGGAACGCGCGCTAGGCTGCGCGCATGAACGCCGCCATCGCCGCAAAGGCCCGCAAGTTTGCGCCGATCGTCCTCCCGCTGGCGGCGATCGCCGCGGCACGGACGATGACTTTCACCGATTGGGCCGCCGCCAATGCGACGCTCGCCGCGCTGCTCTTCGCCTGGGTGGTAGCCGATGGGCTGGCGCTGGGCCTGATCGCCAAGGCGGACCGTCATCGACCCGGCCTGAAGGCGCTGCTCGGCGCCTTCGCCGCGGCCAGCCTGGTGATCGTGCTGGGTGCCGCCGCACCGGTGCGCGCTGCGATCCTCTCCATGCCGCCATTGCTCGCTGCGCTGGGCGTGACAGTGGTCGCCTATCTCGGCTGGAGCGCGGTTCGCGCCGGGTTCGCATGGCGCGCGGAACGCTCGGCCGAAGCGGTTCTCGGCAGTTTCATCCCGCGCCCGCTCGCCCGCGCGATCCTGCACGAATTCGGCATGATGCATCTCGCGCTGTTCCGCTGGAACGCGCCGCGCGACGTGCCTGCCGGGGCGCAGGCTTTCGCCTATCACCGCTACCTCAACCCGATGATCGCGGCGCTGCTCGTGCTGCAATTGTTCGAGCTCGCGGTGGTCCACTTCTTCCTGATGATGTGGAACCCGACGATTGCCTGGATCGCTTTCGGGCTCAGCGCGGCCGGGGCGCTGTGGCTGGTCGCCCTGATGAAGAGCTTCCGCATCAATCCGGTCCTGCTCGATCGCGACAGGTTGCGGGTGCGCTCGGGCGCGATCGTCGATGCCGTCGTGCCGCTGGATGCGATCGCCGGGATCGTGCCAGCGTTCGACGAAGCGACCCGCAAGCGGAAGGACACGCTCGACATCGCGCTCCTCGCCGCGCCGAACGTCTGTCTCGAGCTTGCCTACCCGGTCGCGATCCCGACCATGTTCGGCGGTTCGCGCGAGGTCGTGCGCGTGGCGATGCGGCTCGAGGACAGCGCCGGTTTCATCGCGGCGCTCGGGCAGGGCGGCTGTCAGAATCCGTCCGTGTAAATCGGTCGGCATGCCCGGTTAGACCTCGCTCGACACAACGAGGAGGTCCCGATGAAATTCCGCCATGCCATGCTTTCGATCCTGCCCTTCGCCGCGCTCGGCGCGTGTTCGGGCGGCGCGATCGAAACGCCGATGGATCCGCAAGCAGTGGCCGCCGCGGTCGAAAACGACCTCGGTATGGTCTGCTTCGAACCCGAACCGGGCGAGACCATCCCGTGCGACGTGAAGGCCGATCCCGGCCGCAGCCGCACCTATGCCGATGTCCGGATCCAGGTCGTCGAGGCGGACGACCGCGGTGAAGGCGTATACGAAGCCAGCACCATCTCGGTGCGCCAGTCCGAAATCGATCGCGGCCAAGTCGAAAAATTCGTCTCCCGTTTCGGCTTCAGCGCCGAGGATCTCGAAGGGGCGATCGTCAATGGCGACCGTATCACCCGCGGTCCCTTCACGCTCGATCGGTTCAAGACCGAATCGATCCTGATCTTCGACTGATCGTCGCGCGCTCCTTCTGGCGCGGCGGATGCCGGTCGGTCCCCCGTGCCGATCGGCATTTCGCGCTTGCACAACGGCGCGTCGCGCCACACATTCGCCCGCGATGCTGCGCCAGTACGAACTTGTGGAACGGGTCAAGGAATACGACCCCGACGCCGACGAGGCGCTGCTCAACCGCGCCTATGTCTATACCGTGCAGAAGCACGGCACGCAGAAGCGCGCCAGCGGCGATCCCTATTTCAGCCACCCGGTCGAGGTCGCCGGGCTGATGACCGATCTGAAACTCGACCAGGAAACGATCGCCACTGCGCTGCTCCACGATACGGTCGAGGACACGCTCGCAACGATCGACGATATCGAGGAGCTGTTCGGTCCGGATGTGGCGCGGCTGGTTGACGGGGTGACCAAGCTTTCGAAGATCGAGCAGATGCCCGAGAACGAGCGCGCGGCGGAAAACCTGCGCAAGTTCCTGCTCGCCATGAGCGAGGATATCCGCGTGCTGCTGGTCAAGCTCGGCGACCGGCTGCACAACATGCGCACGCTGCACTACATCAAGAAGCCCGAGAAGCGCCGCCGCATCGCGCGCGAGACGATGGATATCTACGCCCCGCTGGCCGAGCGGGTGGGGATGTACGAATACATGCGCGAGATGCAGGCGCTCGCCTTCGAACAGCTCGAACCCGAGGCCTACACCACGATCACCAGGCGGCTCGAGGAAATCCGTTCGCAGGACAGCGGGCAGGTCGATGCGATCGCGCTCGCGATCAAGCAGGCGCTGGCCGAGACCGGGCTCCAGGTCGAGGTGACCGGGCGCGAGAAACATCCCTATTCGATCTGGAAGAAGATGGCCGAGCGGCACCTTCCGTTCGACAAGGTGACCGATATCTTCGCCTTCCGCGTGATCACCGAAAGCGTCGAGGATTGCTACCGCGCGATGGGGGTGCTGCACACGGTGTGGCAGTTCATCCCGGGCAAGTTCAAGGACTACATCTCGACGCCGAAGAACAACGGCTACCGTTCGCTTCACACCTCGCTGATCTACGAGAACTCGATGCGCGTCGAGGTGCAGATCCGCACCCGCGACATGCACCGCACCAACGAATTCGGTCTCGCCGCGCATTGGGCCTACAAGCAGGCGGACCGGCCCGACGGACAGGTCGGCTGGCTGCGCGACCTGATCGAGATCGTCGATGCGAGCCACGATCCCGAGGAGCTGCTCGAGCACACGCGGATGGCGATCTACCAGGATCGCATCTTCGCCTTCACGCCGAAGGGCGCGCTGTTCCAGCTGCCCAAGGGCGCGACCCCGGTCGATTTCGCCTATGCCGTGCACACCGATCTCGGCGACCAGACCGTCGGCGCCAAGATCAACGGGCGGCACGTGCCGCTGCGCACCACGCTCAACAATGGCGACGTGGTCGAGATCATCCGTTCGAAATCGTCCGAACCGCAACTGTCGTGGCTCGGCCACGTGGTCACCGGCAAGGCGCGCTCGGCGATCCGGCGCGGACTGCGCGCCAAGGAGCGCGCCGAACATGCCGAGATCGGGCAGCAGATGTTCGACGATATCGCCGCGCGGATGCCGACCAAGATCGGGCGCAAGGCGATCAAGGGCGCGATCGAACGGCTGCAATTGCGGGACGAGGAAGAGTTGATGGCGGCGATCGGCACCGCCCGGCTCGACGATCGCGAAGTGATGGAAGCACTGGTCCCCGGGTCGACCGCGGACCTGCCCAAGAAACCGCATTGGCCCCGGCAGGACGGCGCGATCTCGATCAAGGGGCTGACCCCCGGGCGCGCGTTCAAGCTCGGTGTGTGCTGTCACCCGGTGCCGGGCGAGCGGATCGTCGGTGTTCGCCAGGATGGCGAGGGCGTGATCGTCCACCGGATCGACTGCGAACAGCTCGCCGACGGGATCGATGCCGACTGGCTCGACCTGTCATGGGGCGAATATTCCTCCGGCGCGCCGGTGCGCCTCGGAATGGAAATCTACAATCGTCCCGGCACGCTCGCCGACATGACCGGCATCCTCGCGCGCAACACCGCCAATATCCAGCGCATCGAGATGGTCGAACGCGAACAGCCCTTCGGCACCTACACGGTCGATATCGAGGTCGAGGACCTCGCCCACCTCACCCGCATCATCTCCGCCCTGCGCGCCAGCGATGCCGTGGCGGAGGTGGAGCGGATCTAGCCCTCCACCGCGCGCACCGGCACCGGGATATTGCACACGTCGGCGCCGCCCGCGGGCACGTTGAAGAACGGGTCGCGGCGGTTGGCGCGGGCCTCGGCGTAGCGAGCGAAGTCTTCGGTCGCGGTGTCGAAATATTCGAAGGCCGGGCGCTCGGCTTCGGGCAGGTCGCTGGCGACGCGGACCCATTCGATCGGCGTGCGTTCCTCGGCGGTCTCGTAGACGCCCAGCCCGCCGGTGCCGCGCGGGAGGCTCGACAGGTGCTCGATCCCGCTCACGATCCGACCCACGAGCGCGATATTGCGATCGAGATGCCGTGGCGCATGGCCGATCACCGTGTAGAGCTGCGAGCCGTCGCCGGTATCGGGCGAGAGGTTTCGTCCCACGCCGACCATGCCGTAGCAGTGGACGGGCCAGTGGCGGGCAAGGTGCATGTGCTGGATTCCGGCGATCGGAAATCCGTCCCTGAAGCTGGCATAGTTCGCATAGGCATCGGTCATCATCGGCGCAGGCCAATCACCGAGAACCCGGGGAACCCGGGTTGCGGCGGTGACCGAAGAGGTCAGCCAATTGGGAGAGGAAACGGTATATTCGCCTTCTGTCGGGTTGTTCAGGCCCTCGGGCACGGGCTTTTCGGTGCCGCCGGTGCCGGGATCGGGCTGGCCCCATTGCACCACGTAATTGTCCTGCACGCGGTTGATCGAGCTGCCGTCCCAGTACTCGGCGCGGGCAAGCGTGCGGATGTTCTCGATCCAGCCCTGGCTGAAGGGCGGCGGCATCAACTGCATCACCACCGTGCGCTCGTTGCCGTCCCGATCGGGCGCTAGGCGCATCACGACGAGGTCTTCCGGTTCGATCGCGATCCACGCGCTGTCGGGTGCGGCGGCGATGATCTCGTTAGGGGAGAGGGCGGGTGCAGCTTCCTCCTGTGCGAGCGTCGGGACGGACAGCGCGATCAGTGCGGCGGCGGCGAGGAGATGCTTGGTCATCCGTGCACCTTGCCAGCAAGCGTCTGAAAGGCAAGCCTCAGCCGACCTGGTCCTCGAGCGCGTGCATGTCGGCATCGCTCAGGCCGAAATGGTGCCCGATCTCGTGGACCACCACATGCATGACCATGTGCTCCAGTGTCTCGTCGCCGCGCTCGGCCCATTCGGCGAGGATCGGCAGCCGGAACAGGCGGATGCGATCGGGCATCTGGTGCGGGGCGTCGATCGATTTTTCGCCCAGCGGAATGCCTTCGTAGATCCCGGTGAGTTCGTAGGGGTGCGACAGCTCGACCGCCTTCAGCGTTTCCTCGTCGGGTAGGTCGTCGACCCGGAACACCACGTCGCTGAGGTGCTCGCGGAACTGTTCGGGCAGCCGCGCGATCGCCGCCCGCCCCATTGCCTCCATCTCGGCGTTCGAGCACGCCTTGCCGATCGTCCGCATGTCCATCGCGCCATAGGTAGGGCACGAGGCCGCTTGCGCAAGCCAATCCCCCCCGCTAGTGCGCGGCCTCTGCCAGTCAGGCATGCGGAGCAGTGGCCGAGTGGTCGAAGGCGCACGCCTGGAAAGTGTGTATACGGTAACCCCGTATCGAGGGTTCGAATCCCTCCTGCTCCGCCACCTAGTCTGGATTTTCCGCAAGATCTGCGGTCGGTCCCCCTGAAGCCCGCAATCCCGCGGGGGTCCGCGACGCTGTGCGGTGTCGGAGACTTCGCAACTCGCCCTCTTCTAGCCGAAACGGGCAGAGTTCTCTGGCGGCCATTTCGCCACACCGGACTTGGCGACGAGCCGGAACGACAAAGGGCAGCGCATCGCGCTGCCCCTTGCGGATCGCTGGATTGTCGCCGGTCAGGTTAGGCCCAGCAACTCCGCCTGTTCGTTCCAAGACCTTGGGATCTGAGTGGTCGTTGTCAGAACTGTGCCGTTCAAGTCGGCTGGCTGCGTCCCGGCGAGGATGCGGTCAACGATCTCCGGCGACAGGAAGGCGAGCCTTACCACCCGACTTATCCACGAGTCGTTGATGCCTTGTTCGCGGGCGAGCGCGGCGATCGTCGTGTCCCCGTCGGACAGGCGCTCCCACCACTTGCGCGCTTGCGCGAGCAGCTCGACCAGCGAGCGGTCGACCTCGTTATGCGCGCCCCGCCCGTCGGGCTCCACCAGCCTCATGGCCATGCCCGTCCGCTTCAAGCGAATCTTGCAGTCGAGCACAAGCTCAGCCTCGTCATGCTCGCCTAAAGGTACCGAGAGGGCCTGACGCAGCTGGTTTGCATCGACCGTCACAACGATCCCTTCGACACCTACCTTTGCAGAGTACACTAAGTTGCGGACAAGTTTCCGATCTCTGGATCGCAATCGGTTGGCAAGTTCACTTGCTAGAGCGCCCGCCGCCTCGATGGTGGATCGATCGAGTTCGGCACCGAGCAAGGCCAGCAGCGATAGCGGGTCATCAAGCGCGGCAACCAACCGTCCGACAACCGCTGCCTCGAGTTCCCGGGCCGGGATACGGATCCGATCTGTTGCGGTGCCGCCCGCCTGCGGCTCGCGAGCGACGTAGTAGCGATAGTGGACCTTGCCCTTGCAGGCGTGGCTGGCGACCAGCGGCTCGCCGTGTTCGTCGAACACCCTTCCGGCGAGCAGGCTCTGAGCCTTGATCGTGGGCGCCCGCTGCTCACCCTGCCGGTTGGCCGCCAGCTGCTCCTGCACCCTTGCCCACAGGTCGGGATCGATGATGCCCTCGTGCTGGCCATCATACGCCTGCCCCTTGTGATGGATTTCGCCGATGTAGACCGGGTTGGAGAGGATCTTGTAGATCTGCCCGCGGGTGAAGGGAACGCCGCCCATCTTGCGCCCGGTCGCGGTAAAGCGCTCTGGGATCACCACACCCTCGTCATCCAGCTGCTCCTTGAGCAGTCGGACATTTCCGACTTCGCAATAGCGCCGGAAGAGATCGCGTATGATCTCGGCGTGTTCGTCGACGACGGCAAGCGTGCGGCCATTGGCCTTATAGCCGAGCGGGACGATGCCGCCCATCCACATCCCCTTGGCCTTGGAGGCGGCGATCTTGTCGCGGATCCGCTCGGCGGTTACCTCGCGCTCGAATTGCGCGAAGCTCAGCAGCATGTTGAGGGTAAGCCGCCCCATCGAGTTGGTGGTGTTGAACGACTGCGTCACCGACACGAAGCTGACCTCGGTCCGGTCCATCGTCTCGACGAGCTTCGCGAAGTCGATGAGCGAGCGGGTCAACCGGTCGACCTTGTAGACGACCACGATGTCGATCTTGCCCGCCTCGATATCCCCAAGCAGGCGCTGGAGGGCAGGGCGCTCTAGCGTCCCGCCTGACAGGCCGCCGTCGTCGTACTCTTCGTCGAGAAGCGACCAGCCTTCAGACGCCTGGCTCAGGATGTATGCGGCACAGGCCTCGCGTTGCGCGTGGAGCGAGTTGAAGTCCTGTTCGAGGCCCTCCTCAGAGGACTTGCGGGTGTAGATGGCGCAACGAACCTTTTTCATGCTGCCTTCCTCTTCTGTCGGAGCCCGAAGAAAGCCGGACCCGACCAGCGCGTTCCCGTGATCGCGCGGGCGACCTCGCTCAGCGAGCGCCACTCGCGCTCGTTCCAGAGGATCTCCCCGGCATCGCTGATGGTAACGACATGAACCTTGCCGCCGAACTCGCGGGCGAGCCGCATGCCGGGGCGGATATCCCTGGTCTCGGTTTTCGCTGCGGCCACCTGGTCGAGCCGCTGCTTCGTCTTGCGCGAGAGGCCGCCAAGCGTCTTGGTCTGCAGTTCGTAGGCGAACGCCAGCCGGAGCAGCTTGGCGCTGACTTGCGGCACAGGGTGACCGGTGAGCTTTGCCCAACGGTCCTTGAGCTCCCCTTTCGCCAACGTGTCCAGTTCGGCCAGCTGGTCTTCGAGGTTAGTCATGCTCAGGCGCTCTTGGTGATGCGGTAGCACGCCTTATCGCCCCGCTTGTCGCGCTCGATCGTGAGCCCCTTCTTCTTCTTCAGCCCGGTCAGCGCTGCGCGCGTGGTGTGCGGTAGCCAGCCCGTGGCCTCGACCATCTCGTCGAGCGTTGCGCCGTCCTTGTGCTCGAGCAGCGCGATGACCTTGCCGATCTTGGTCTCGCGCGGCTTCGCTGCGGCTTTCTCGGTCGCCGTCTTCATGGAGCCGGCAGGCCTCTTGATAGTCTGCATCGTCATGGGTGGTTCTCCTGTTCCAGGGCGGCAACATGCCGCTCCCACCACCCACGGCCCCGGCAGAGCGTGTCGCCGGGGCGACAGCCGGTTGAGGCGGCTGCGATCCAGTGATCACACCAATGCTTCGTTTGCGGCCGAAGTCCAATGGAAGGTGCACGATGTCGCATCACAACCCTTGCCGGGATCGCTGCAGAGCTGAATGCGCGCCGCATGCAAACCGCGAGAGGCGGCAAGTGGCATGCATCCTCAGTTCGAAACCTAATGGTTCGTCTGCAGGCCTCCTAGGCCCTGCTTTTTTTGGGCACCACGACTCGCAGCTTCATTGCCTTTGTTCTCTCGCATTGAGGGCAAGGCAGGTCAGAGTAGGCATTTCTTATTTCAGACAAACGCACAACGCGGGGAGCCCGCTTAGCATACTCGCCGATTTCGATTTCGAGGGAGAGTGAGCACGCTTGGCAGTCCATCCCAATCGCTAGACCGTCATCCTCTGCTTCGTTGACGAGGAAGGCCCAAAGCCAAGCTTGCGGTAGGTCGCTAGCTTTAAGAGGCGGCCCAGCCTCGTTCTGAGGCCACTGGTTGTTTGCGAGGTCGTACCCTTTAACGAATGCGGCTCTAGCAAAGTTTGTCTCTGAGAGGATCGATCCTAACCTTGTCGCTTGGCGATCGAGCACCTCATAAGTCGGCACGATGCCAGCGTGGAGGAGGTCGCGTACGCGCTTTTCTACGCAATCGGACTTCTTTTTGAGCGCGACCTTCTCGCATGTCCTAAACCTTTTGAGGACACGCTTCGGATACTCCTTGGTCTGTCCCACATAGATTGGAACGCCGCTGTTACCTCGTTTGTCCACTCCGCGCGGGTCTCGAATTAGGTAGGTGATCCATTCGCCGGGTCTTTGCTCGTCCCGTGCGCGCTCAACTTCCTTAAGCACCCTGGCCCAAACCTGCCGAGTATCTTTTCCGAGCAGATTATTCATTCCGTGCAGTTAGGTTCGCTGCAATCCGGTTTGTATCTGGCCCTCTAGGAACACCCTAAGTTCCTCGAGAATCTCGCGCTGTTCTCCTTCGGCACCCTCGAGCATATTGAGGGTGTCTGTGTGGGCGCTGTAGAGGCTAGCATATTTGTTCTTTGGAACTTCCTGTTCCATCGCTCTCGACCACATTTCATCCTCGACGCTCTTACGGGAGGGCTCATCCAGCCCGTTGGGATGCATCTCGTACATTAGGCGGGCCGCGTGATAGGTCAGGCGGGCGTCTTGCATCTGGGCGACTACTGCGGGACGTTGTTCCCAAGGCACCTGATGAAACTGCCGCATCAATTGCTCATCGGAGTTGGACAAGAAGCCACCAGCGTAGAGCTGCTCCTCGACATACGGAGAATCTTCGTACTCAGGGGCCGCATCTACAACAGCCTGAATTATTCGCTGGCGCAGGTCAGGGTCAGCTTGGATCCGATTTGCACGATACGTGATCGTTTGGTCATCGAGATCGCCTTTACAGTGCGGAGGCGCATGGTCGAGCTTACAAACATTCGGGCAAGCGTTTACCTTTACTCGCCTGATGGGTTTCGGGCTTGATTGGACCTTCTTTATCAACTCTTCATGGCTCAATTCCCCCAGTTGATCTGGGTCATGTTTCAGATCGAGCGCTAGTATCGACGATGGGTTCCCCGGCGTCGGCCCAATCTTCGTAACTATGAACTGGTATGGGGTGCCGTAGTAGACCTCAGTCAGCAGAAGCGCGTCCTCACTATCCACGAAATCTTGCGCGATTGATTTCGATGAAAGGTCGACAAACTGCTCCCAGATCACGGGGCACCGCTCCCGTACGAGAGCGGCCAGGTGAATGGTTGCTAGCACGTCACCCATCGCGTCGTGCGCGTCCTCATGGGCGAAACCGTTCGCCGGGGCCACCTGATCGAGCTTCAAGACAATTTTTCCCTTGGAGTTCGTTGGGAACTCTAGGGCATCCGGCTGAAGGGACGACACAGCCTGCAATAGGGTCAATACATCCGCCCGGCGATTCCCGTTTAGGCTAGTAGGATAAGGGGGCTGGAGCGTCTTGAAGAAACCCTTGCGAAGCAGCTCCTCGTCAAACTTGATCGTATTGTAGCCAATGAAGATGCTGGGGGACCACGCTTGGATTTTTGCTTCAATGGCGCGCATCATATCGTAGTGATGCGGAAGATTAGTGTCGTGAAGGGTGCGTAGTCGCACGCCCGTAACCGCGAGGGCTCCCGGGTTTGGAATTACGTAGGGCAGCAAACGGGACCTTATCTCGAAGCGCTCAATTTCATTTAGATCATCGTCAGTCTTGATTGCGGCGAACTGAAGGATCTGATCAAAATCGGTAGATGTTCCGGTGGTCTCAGTGTCGTAAAAGACGAATGGCATCGCAAAATACCCCTCACATGACTTGATCGCTCTGAGCGTGTTGATCGCATCGTCTTATTTTAACTAGCCTATTTTCAGAAGGCGTTCGTTTGTGGAACACCTTCAGGCAGGGCTTCGTTGACATCGCTCTCCGATGGGTCTTGTGGCCCCGCAAGTTAGCATGTTGTGACCGGTTTCGTTATACAATCCGCAGAAGTCGTCAGTCGGCTTTCGGCCCATAATCGATCGGTCAGCAATGCGCCCCAATTCAAGGCGTAGGCGTCGAGGTTCTTCGGTCCTGAAAGCGGACATTGGATTTCTGGCGAAGGATTAGTCGCCTTCTGCGAACTCAATTACGGGAACATCCGCACTCTCCAGAAGCTCGACTAGACCTCTGATGCGGGCAGTGCCGCCGCTTTCCCGCGACTGAGTAAAATAGACCCGTTCACGCGCCCGTGATAGCGCTACGAAGAAGGCGTTTGTCTCTTCTTCCTGGTTTCGTTGATAAGACCAAAAGGCCTCCTGATGCAGGCCGACGAAGATCACCGTATGATATTCGAGTCCTTTGCTCTTGTGGACTGTCATCAAGCGCACTTGACCATTACCTTCCACAGCGTCGATCAAGGTCTCCCAGTCATTCGCCTCAGCGGCACATTCGGTCATGAATTCAGACAGAGAAGTGAGTAGCTGCCGGAAATAGCGATCATCCTCGTATTGCCGGAATACTCTGCGCAAAGGACGTTCCTCGATGGCCTCGATCACACCACTTACCAGTGCTTCCATGTCAGTATCGGCAGGCGGCGCGTTAGTCTGCTGCCTTACGAACGCTACAATCTGGCGGCTCCGCTCATCAAGCCGTTTTACATCGCGGGTACTGTCAAAGTCAGTGCCGAGTATGGCACCGATGATTTCCTGCACAGGTCGATAAACTTCCTGACCGCGAACTCCGAGTGCGAGGCGGATGAAACCTAGGATGAGGTTTACCACCTCATCGGAGAGTAGCTCCTGAATGGCTGTTCCGGCGATCGATCGCGCCTCATTGCGCAGTCGGATATCCCGATCAGCGAAGAATGGCTGGAGTCTGTCCTCGGCTTCATTAGCCCGCACACGCACAAGCAGGGCAAAATCATCGGGGCTGCGTCCGCCCGCAATTTCGTCCTCGATGAAGTCGGCGATCTTCGCGGACTCTTCATCATCAGTAGTGAATATCCAGAATCCCGAAGCGTCCTCCGGCACATCATCATCTGCTCGGGCGCAAATAGTCTGGACGGCATCCGGTTCAATCTCGGTCACTAGATCATTTATGATCTGAACGATGCGCACATTCGAGCGATGGTTCATTTGAAGCATTTCGCGCTCGGCTTCGAAATGTTCATCAAACCAGTCAAAAATCTCGGACTCGGCTCCCGCCCAAGTCATGATGCGTTGCTTCGTGTCGCCGACGGCGGTCATGACGGCGTTAGAACCATGAAATGCGCGACATGTGAGGCGATATTGCGGCCCCGTCGTATCCTGAAACTCATCGAGAAACACGTGCGAGTATGTGAGCCTCAGCGCCCTCGAAACACCGGGGTTGTGCGTCAAAATCGCTTCGGCAAGCCGATTGATCATTGAAAAAGTTATCCGCGCCTGCGGCATGTTAAGGCAGTATTCCCACCATTCCCGTGCTACCCATGCTCTCATGTCTGCGGGCGCGCCGAATTCTAGCGGCAGTGGCCCCCAATGCTCGATCTGATTGAGCCTCAGAGCCTGTGCGGCTGCTTCGCCGCCGAGTTCGGCGGGCGGCTCAAGTCCATTCAGGAAATCGAGCCACTCATCGCGGGAAGGAAAATAGATTCCGTAATCGCGCGGCGGCCTACACCAGTCGGGCGCGAGTGCCAGAAAGCGGTCAAGAAGGCTCTTCGCAAAGGCATCGAATGTGAATGAGTCGAAGCGGCTGGACTGCTCTGCCGGACAACGACTAGTGACACGATCTTTCAGGGTCTTCGCCGCATCCTTCTTGAAGCTGATGGCGAGTATCCGTTGAGGAGGCTTGCACAAACCTGTCTGCAACAAGAATACGGCCCTTTGGGCCAGAAGCTCAGTTTTCCCTGCGCCTGGTCCCGCAATTACGCTCTTGTTGGTTTGGGATTTCACGACCCGTTCGGCAGCGTCTTCGAGATTTATACCGTCAGTCGGCTGCCACTCATCTGGATTAACGAAAGCCATCTCAAAGCAACCCCTCCAGATCGTCCGGTTGCGGCCCATTTAGAATTTCATTGGCCTGCTCGATCAGGAGGCGCAAAGGTTCGGGGCAGTTGGCGACAATTTCCTCTTCCGTCAGTTTCGCCAGCGCCTGTATGTGCGAGGCAGGCTTACTGCGTTTTTTGAACCAGTAGTCGTACTCGGCCAGTTCCAGATCAGTCGGGTGATCTACTTCAGGGGCCTTTTCTTCGTAGGCCTCCATTCCGTCACCTTTACCGAAAACCGATGCCGCGAGCTTGTCGAGATCGTCGGGATCGCCCATTCCGTTAACTTCGTAGGCGTCAGGGAACGCCCTCACCATCAACATATCGAGATCAAGCGGGTAGGAATAATGGATGCCCCGATCGGCCATCCACTCACGCCATCGCCTGATGCCGACTTGCTTGCGTGTCCTCCAGTAGTTCGCCGTATCAGGATCGCCGTTCACCCAATCCGGGACTTCAATATCCTCAAGCTCGGAAAGCTGATCGTAGGCGTATTTCAATCGAAGGGGACCTGCGCCGTGCCGCCCCAGATCAAAATCCAGAAGTGTCAGGAATGGAATCTCGAGGCAGTTGAGCAAGCGCCAGAAGTGATTGACGTGCCTTCCGCCCAATGGGGCAAACGACACAAACGAGGGATCAAGGTCAACACCCAACGCCTTGGCTACGCGCGGGATAACGATATCTTCGCTGTCACCCTCACCTAGAATCACGAGCTTCGCGAAGTAGATTTCCGGCTGTGAATGCACGGCCTGACGAATGAACTTCTCTGTGTCCTCTTCGGCATCGAACGCGATCGCATTCACTCTTGAGACGCAAGCGTCCGAATCCAGGCGGAAATGTCTAATGGATTCGGGGGGCACCCTCCGAAGGATCGCAGGAGAGTGGCTTGTGACGATACCCATTGCCTGCACACCCTGACAAAGGTCAGCGAGTACGGCCATGAGCCGGGAAATATAGAAGGGTGCCAGATGATTTTCGGGCTCCTCAACGGCGTAAATTGTCAGTGCCGGCGGAGATATGTCGAGGTCGGAGAAGCCGTCTGGTGCCGCGCCATTGGCAATTTCGGCTTCAAGCTGGGCCAACGTCGCCGAGAGCGCAAGAAAGAAGAGTGAAGTTTGCCCTTCACTCAGTTCCTCAATGCCTCTCTCGCGGCCTTCGGGCGCGGGGCCGACCTTGGCGGTAAGGCTGCGAATGATCTGGGTGAATTCTTGAGATAGAACGGTCAATCGGGGCTTTTGCATATGCACGCCCTCGTGAAGGCGTGCCCAGTTAGTCTTGAGATTGTCGGTAATCCATTTTACGGCATCAAGCTCATCGACTTTCTCCTGCAAGTCGTGGCTGATGGCCTGAATATCGGCTTCCGTGTCGTCTCCGAAATCACCACTCCGCTCCAGCCTATTGAGGATTTGCCGTAGAGCCTGACGAGTGACCGCGCCGCTGTCGCGGGTTGCCGGCACGTAGAAGAGCTGGATCTTGCTACGGTCAGATGGCTGAACCCTCTGCTTGTCGAGATGGGCACCCCCCTCCTCTCCGAATTCGACCTCGTCGAGATGGGAAACCCAATAGATTCTGGTCTCGATATCGTCGGTGTAGCTTTCACCATGGGTCCATTCGGCTTCGAGGCGCATACGAACACGCAGTGGCTCGCCAGGGCCTGACGAAGTCATGACCTGAAAAACTTCCGGAACAGTCCGGATTGCCTCAGCTTCGTCGGCTTCATCAAGCTCGGGAAGTGCAAAGACAACGTCGATGACAACTTGTCTTGTTCCGACTTCGTCGGGCGTCTCCTCGGGGCTGAAATAGATATCGGACCGTGTCAGAGTCCGCTCCGCGCGGGTTGCACCAAACAGACGGCGTAGTGCTTCAATAAAGGCGCTTTTGCCAGCCCCATTTGATCCAATCAGGGCAGTGATTTCAGGACCCAGCCTAACCTCGGTGGGGTCCGGTCCGAAACAGCGAAAGTTTGTAAGTGTGACAGATTCAATATGCATATGCTGCTCTTCAAGGTTGTAGTCCGCCTCGGGTTGCGGGAGCTATATTGCATTTTGTCAAGCAACACGATCCGCCCTCTTCTTCTCCAGCCGACACACGACGTTAACGAAGAAGCCTGGAAGACGCGGCTTCTGCGCCAATTGTAGGCTCACTTTGTCGCCAAACCTACCATCAAGTGTCAGAGCATAGTCGCCTGAACGGAATCGCAGATATCCCGTCATGTTGGCCAACTTCTCAAAGATCGGCCGAAAACCAAATCCATGAGAGCTGTCTTGGCCAAATCGCGAAACACCTTTCTCAATCATTTTGGTGAGGGCTTCCCCTTCACTTGAAAGGGACTCAAACAATTCACACGTGCGCAAACTTGAAAGCGCCCCAATCCCACGGTCGCTCACAACTAGCTCAATTTGCCCATTCTTCGCCAATAGAAGTGCCTTACCCGTCTCCACTGCGTTGGAATGGTCAACGACGTTACCGATCAATTCGCCAAGAGCGCCAGCGATGAAGGGCGAGTTGGATGCAAAGCCAGCCTTCTTTGCTGAAAGATGTGCGTGTTGCTGAAAAGTGGTGATCATCTCCTCATTCGAAAGCTCGCTTCCACGCAGCCATGCTCGGCCCGATCCGGCACTGTGCGACGTGGCTCCCGATACGGAAAGGGCTCCGAAGAAACGGTCGAGACTATCCGCGTCAAGCCAGGTTGGTATGCTTGGCTCATCGGATTCAGCATGGTGCAAGAACTCGGCTAGCGGACCTATCTCCTCAACCTTGTAACCGCTTGGATTGAGGCGCGGTTCTATGCCACGATCGCGCGCACGCGCTACGCCATCAACCTCGGCAAAACCGAATTTTGGAGTGAAGAGGTCAGCCAACGAGCACGCGTTCCGGTAT